>NZ_CP043641.1:0-2400000 GCF_014217625.1 Leifsonia shinshuensis
GTGACTGATTCGACCGGAACCACCTGGGCCCTGTCCGGGTTCGGCGACGAGATCGACCCCGACCCGGCCGTGCAGGTCGCGGTCCTGCAGGCGCTGGGCGCCAACCACATCGAGGTGCGCAGCGCGTGGGGCGTCAACATCGTCGACCTCGACGACGAGCAGCTCGACCGGCTCGCGGGAATCCTCGCCGAGCGCGGGATGCGCGTCTCGGCGATCGCGTCGCCGATCGGCAAGGTCGACGTCTCCCTGCCCGTCGAGCACGAGGTGGAGCGGCTGGGACGCGCGATCGCCGCGGCGAAGCGCCTGGACGCCCGCTACATCCGGCTGTTCTCCTTCTACCGTGCGGAGGGCGTGCCGGTGGAGGACATCCGCGACGATGTGCTGGTGCGGATGCGCGCCCTCGCCGAGGCGGCAGAGGCCGCCGGGGTGGTGCTGCTGCACGAGAACGAGAAGGACATCTACGGCGACACCCCCGAGCGCTGCCTCGACATCGTGGAGTCGGTCGGCTCCCCGGCGCTGAAGCTCGCCTGGGACAGCGCCAACTTCGTCCAGGTCGGCGTGCCGGGCCCCTATTCGGACGGTTACGCGATGCTGCGCCCGCACCTGGAGTACCTGCAGGTGAAGGACGCCAAGGCCGCGACCTCCGAGGTCACGCCGGCGGGGGAGGGCGACGGCCAGCTGCTGGAGACCCTCACCGCGCTGCGCGACGACGGCTACACCGGCTTCGCCTCCCTGGAGCCCCACCTCACCGACTTCAACGCCCTCGGCGGCTTCTCGGGGCCGGCGGCGTTCGGCGTCGCCGGCCGCGCCCTCCGCCGCCTCACCGACCAGATCGGAGTCACCCTCGCATGAGCACACCCACACTCAACGTGGCCATCGTCGGCTGCGGCATCATCGGCCTCAACCACGCCCGCGCGATCCTCCGGCATCCGGGCCTCGCGCTGTCGGCGCTCGTCGACGCCATCCCGGAGGCCGCGACGAAGCTCGCCGACCAGCTCGTCGCCGACTTCGGCGCCGACCGGATCCCCGAGTTCGGCTCGCTGACCGCCGCGCTCGCCGAAGCCGAGGTGGATGTGGTCGTCATCTGCACGCCGAGCGGGCTCCATGTCATGCTCGCCGAGGAGGCGCTCGCGGTCGGCAAGCACGTCGTCATCGAGAAGCCGCTCGACGTGTCGCTTCCGCGGGCCCGCGAGATCCTCGAGCTGTCCCGCCGCGCCGAGCAGAACGGGCTGGTCGTCTCGGTGATCAGCCAGCACCGCTTCGACCCTGCCTCGCAGGTCGTCGCGCGGGCCGCGCACTCCGGCGCGTTCGGCCGTCTGACCAGCGGGCTCGCCTCCGTCGCCTGGTGGCGCAGCCAGGAGTACTACGACTCCGGTCAGTGGCGCGGCACTTGGGAGCTCGACGGCGGCGGAGCGGTGATGAACCAGGGCGTCCACACCGTCGACCTGCTGGTCTGGTTCCTCGGGCAGCCGGTCGAGATCGACGCCCGCACCGCCCTCCTCGCCCACGAGCGCGTGGAGGTCGAGGACATCGCCGTGGCGACCATCCGCTTCGAGTCGGGCGCCCTCGCCGTGCTGCACGCGACGACCGCCGCCTACCCCGGCCTGTCGGTGCGCCTGCAGGTGCACGGCGACCGCGGCTCCGCGATCATCGACGACGACCAGCTGGAGTACTTCGGCACGGCCGACGCCGAGGGCAACCGCGCCGCCGACCTGGTCCCGGCGAGCGACCTGCGCGGCGGCGACCGCGGACCCGAGCAGTTCGTGATCGGGCACTTCCGCCAGTACGAGGACATCGTGGACGCCATCCGCGAGCGCCGCGCCCCCGGGGTGACCGTCGCCGACGCGTTCCTGTCGCTCGCGGTCGTCCGCGGCGTCTACCTGTCGGCCACCCTCGGCCGGCCGGTGCGCCTGGACGACGTCCTCGACGGCTCGCTCGACGACGTCACCGTCTCGACGGGGGTGAACGCATGAAGTTCTCCGTCTTCACAGCCTCCACCCCGGACTGGACGCCCGAGGAGGCCGCCCGCACCGTCGCCGCCCAGGGCTGGGACGGCATCGAGTGGCGCGTGGTCGACCAGCAGCCGGCCGACGAGCCGGGCTTCTGGGCCGGCAACCGCTCGACCTGGCCGCTGACCGGACTGGAGGAGTCGCTGCCCGAGATCGCCCGGCTGACCCGGGAGGCCGGGCTGGAGTTCTCCGGCATCGGCGGCTACGCCGGCTGCGGCGACCACGCGAATGTCGACCGGATGCTCGCCGCGACCGCCGAGCTCGGCGCGCGCCAGGTGCGCGTCACGATGCCGCGCTCCGACCTCGGCGACTACCGCGAGCTGTTCGCCGCCGCGCGCGCCGACATGGAGCGCGCGGCCTCGGTCGCCGCGTCGCTCGGCGTGAAGGCCCTGGTGGAGCTGCACCACGAGACCATCACGCCGTCGGCCTCCGCAGCGCTCCGGCTGCTCGACGGGCTCGACCCGGAGGCGGTCGGCGTCATCCACGACCTCGGCAACCTGCTGATCGAGGGCCAGGAGCGCACGCTCTCCGCCCTCCAGCTGCTCGGCCCGTACCTCGCGCACGTGCACGTCAAGAACGTCGCCTGGCTGCCAGGCGAGCCGGAGGCCGACGGCACCGTGCGCTGGCGGCACGACTGGGCGCCGCTGCGCGAGGGCGTGGGAGACGTGGACGCCTACTTCCGCGCGCTGCACGAGTTCGGCTATGACGGGTGGGTGACCTGCGAGGACTTCTCCACCGCGGTGCCGCTCGAGGAGCGCACCCGCGGGAACCTGGCCTACCTCCGGGACGTGGAGGCGCGCACGCGCGACGCGGTGCCCGCATGACCCACGGCTCCATCGGCTCGGCCCGTCAGGTGCGCCACCCCGTGCGGGTGGCGCACCTGGGGCTGGGCGCCTTCCACCGCGCGCACCAGGCCTGGTACACGCAGCGGGCCAACGATGCGACGGAGGCCGAGGGAATGGGCGGCGACGGCTGGGGGATCGCGTCCTTCACCGGCCGCAGCCCCGACGCCGCGCGCGTGCTCGCCGCGCAGGACGCGGTCTACACCCTCATCGAGCGCGGCCCCGACGGCGACGCCGCGACCGTCGTGGAGGCGCTCAGCAGTGTCCACGACGGCGCCGACGCCGAGGCCTGGCGGCGCGTGCTCGCCGACCCGCAGGTGGGAGTGCTGACGCTCACCGTGACGGAGGCCGGCTACCGCCCGGGGTCGACGGCCCCGCCGCGCGTGCTCGACGGCCTGCGGGCGCGGTTCGAGGGCGGCGCCGGCGGCATCGCCGTCGTCTCGTGCGACAACCTCCCGGACAACGGCGCCGTGATCCGCGACGCCGTGCTCGCCCTGGCCGACCCGGGCTCCGAGCTGGACGCCTGGATCCGCGCCGAGGTCTCCTTCGTCTCCTCGATGGTCGACCGCATCACGCCCGCCACCACCGACGCCGATCGCGAGACCGCCCTCCGGCTCACCGGTCTGGAGGACGCCGCGCCGGTGGTCACCGAGCCGTTCGCGGAGTGGGTGCTCGCCGGGGACTTCCCCGCGGGCCGTCCGGCGTGGGAGGCCGCCGGCGCGCAGTTCGTGGACGACATCGCCCCGTACGAGCGCCGCAAGCTCTGGCTGCTGAACGCCGGGCACTCGCTGCTCGCGTACCACGGCCTCGCGGCCGGCCACCGCACCGTCGCCGACGCGGTCGCGGACCCCGCGCTGTCGGCCGAGCTGGAGCGGCTCTGGAACGAGCAGCGCACCGAGCTGCCCTTCGACGACGCCACCGTGGACGACGCGCTCGACGCCTTGCGCTCGCGGTTCGGCAACGCGCGCATCGAGCACCGCCTCGCGCAGATCGCCTCGGACGGCTCGCAGAAGCTCGGCCCGCGCATCGTGGACCCGCTGCGCGCCCGGCTCGCGTCCGGGCGTGAGCCCGGCGCCGCCCAGCTCGGCGTGCTCGCGGCCTGGAGCCGGCACCTCGGCGGGCCGGACGTCCGCGACGCGGGCGCCGACGAGCTGGTCGCCGCCCTGCGCGACGCGCGCACCCCGCACGACCGCGCCGCCGCCGTGCTGGCCGCGCTCGCCCCCGACCTCACCGACCTGACCGAACCGCTCGCCGAGCGCATCGCCGCGGGCGATCCAGCCACGCACCAAGGAGCACACGTATGAGAATCACCGCAGCAGAGGTCCTGGTCGCAAGCCCCGGCCGCAACTTCGTCACCCTCCGGATCACGACAGAGGACGGCTACACCGGTCTCGGCGACGCGACGCTGAACGGGCGCGAGCTCGCGGTCGCCGCGTACCTGAGCGAGCATGTGGTCCCGTTGCTGATCGGCCGGGACGCGCACGCGATCGAGGACACCTGGCAGTACCTGTACCGCGGGGCGTACTGGCGGCGCGGTCCGGTGACGATGGCCTCCATCGCGGCCGTGGACACGGCGCTGTGGGACATCAAGGCCAAGGTCGCCGGCCTCCCGCTCTACCAGCTGCTCGGCGGTCGCAGCCGCGACGGCCTCCTGGTCTACGGCCACGCGTCGGGCGCCGAGCTGCCCGAGCTGTTCGACTCGATCAACGAGCACCTGGAGGAGGGCTACCGCGCGGTGCGCGTGCAGACCGGCATCCCGGGCCTGCCGTCGGTGTACGGCGTCGCGTCGAGCAAGAACGCCGCGGCGGGAGCCGGCACCGGCTCCGACGCCCGCTACGACTACGAGCCCGCCCGGCGCAGCGCGGTGCCGGTGGAGGAGAGCTGGGACACCCGCGCGTACCTCCGGCACGCGCCGACCGTGTTCGAGGCGGTGCGGAACGAGTTCGGTCCGGAGCTGCCGCTGCTGCACGACGCCCACCACCGGCTCACCCCGATTCAGGCGGCGAAGCTGGGCAAGTCGCTGGAGCCGTACGACCTGTTCTGGCTGGAGGACGTCACCCCGGCCGAGAACCAGGCCGTGCTGCGCCGGGTGCGTGAGCACACCACGACGCCGCTGGCGATCGGGGAGGTGTTCAACACGATCTGGGACTACCGGGAGCTGTTCGAGGAGCAGCTGATCGACTACGTGCGCTCCCCAGTCACCCACGCCGGCGGGATCACCGGACTGCGCCGGATCTTCGACTACGCCGCTGTTTATCAGATCAAGTCCGGCGTGCACGGCCCCACCGACGTGTCCCCGGTCGGCCTCGCGGCGGCGATCCACCTCGGAATCGCCATCCCGAACTTCGGCATCCAGGAGTACATGAAGCACAGCCCCGCGACCCACGAGGTGTTCCGGACGACCTACACGTTCGAGGAGGGCATGCTGAAGCCCGGCGAGGCGCCCGGAATCGGCGTCGACTACGACGACATCGTGGCGCAATCCTTCCCGTACGAGGCGGCGTACCTGCCCGTGAACCGTCTGCTCGACGGCTCCATGCACGACTGGTGATCGTCCGCGCAGGAGAATGGACGCGGGGCGGCAGAGGAGAGACATGGCAGTCAGGGTCGTGGTGATGGGCGTGTCCGGGTCGGGCAAGTCGACGGTCGGCAAGCAGGTCGCGGACGCGCTCGGCGCGGGCTTCGTGGACGGCGACGACCTCCACCCGGCCGCCAACGTGGCCAAGATGAGCCAGGGCATCCCGCTCACCGACGACGACCGCGAGCCGTGGCTGCGCGCGGTCGGGCGCACGCTCGCGGACGCCGGGCCGGCCGGGATGGTCGTCGCGTGCTCTGCGCTGAAGCGCACGTACCGCGACCTGATCCGCTCGGAGGCGCCCGGCACGTACTTCGCCGAGCTCGACGGGGACCGTGCCCTTCTCGCCGAGCGGATGATCCGGCCCGGCCACTTCATGCCGGCTTCCCTGCTCGACTCGCAGCTGGCGACGCTGGAGTCGCTCGAACCGGACGAGGAGGGCGTGCGCCTCGACGTCTCGGAGGCGCCCGCCGACCTCGTCACGGCGATCGTGGACGACGTGCGCTCGGCTGTCGGGTAGACTGGGGCACTGAACTTCGGCGAGGGATGCGCACGCATCCGTTATCGACGCGGTGGAGCAGGCTACGCAGTCTTTCCTCGCGCACTTCGATGCGCTCGAGTCGAACACCCCGATACTGCGAGCCCTCCGGCTCGCCCGACAGCCGGCGCAGCCGGCAAGGAGACATCATGGCTGACGAGTCCAACAAGGTCGTCGCGGAAGTCCGCGACAGCTTCGGCAAGGGCGCTGCCCGCAAGATCCGCGCCGCCGGCAAGATCCCCGCCGTCATCTACGGCCACGGCACCGAGCCCGTGCACATCACCGTCCCGGCGCACCAGGTCGGCCTGCTCCTCCGCAAGGCCAACGCGGTGCTCGACCTCGACATCGACGGGAAGAGCCAGCTCACCCTGGTGAAGGACGTCCAGAAGGACCCGGTGCTCCAGATCATCGAGCACCTCGACCTCCTCATCGTCCGCCGTGGCGAGAAGGTCGTCGTCGAGGTCCCCGTCCACGTCGAGGGCGAGCCGTTCTCCGGCACCATCGCGGTGCTCGACATCCCGACCCTCAAGCTCGAGGTCGAGGCCACCCACATCCCGGAGCGCATCGTCATCGACGTCACCGACGCCGAGGAGGGCACCCAGTACCACGCCAAGGACTTCGCCCTCCCGACGGGCGCCGTGCTCGCCGAGGACGAGGACCTGCTCATCCTCAACGTCGTCGTCCCGGCCGCCGCGCGCGCCGAGGACGAGGAGGAAGAGGCCGCAGAGGCCGAGGCCGGCGAGGAGGCCGCCGAGGAGGCCGCCGCCGAAGAGTCCGCGGAGTAATCACCTCCGATGGCCAGTCCTCTCTCTTCAGAGGGCCCCTGGCTCGTGGTCGGGCTCGGTAACCCCGGGCCCGGCTACGCGGCCACGCGTCACAACGTGGGGCAGATGGTGCTGGACGAGCTCGCCTCGCGCGGCCGTCTCACCTTCAAGACCCACAAGACGAACGCCACGGTCGCCGAGGGGCGTCTCGCCCCCGGCGGCCCGCGGTTCGTCCTGGCCAAGCCGAACACCTTCATGAACGTGTCCGGCGGCCCGGTGTCGCAGCTGCTGCGCTTCTACTCGCTCGACCCGTCGCACCTGATCGTGGTGCAGGACGAGCTGGACATCCCGTTCGACACCCTCAAGCTGAAGTTCGGCGGAGGCCACGGCGGGCACAACGGCGTCCGAGACGTCATCGCCGCGACCGGCACCGGCGACTTCACCCGGGTGCGGGTCGGCGTCGGCCGGCCTCCCGGATCGCGCGCCGCGGCGGACCACGTGCTCGCCGGCTTCAGCGCGGAAGAGCGCAAGAACCTCCCGATCCTGGTCTCCGACGCGGCCGACGCGGTCGAGCAGATCGCGGCCGACGGCCTCACCGCCGCCCAGAACCGCTTCCACACAGAGCGCTGAGCACCCGCCGATCGCCTCGGCGGAGGTCAGGCGTGCGGGATGGTCGCGGTCAGCGTGATCAGGTACACGGCGAAGGACAGGACCGGCGCCGCCGCCGCGACCGCGATCCCGACGACGCCGAACGCACGCCCGCGCTTGGTCACGGCCGCGATGATCCCCAGCACCAGCGCGAGGATGCCGAACAGGGTGCCCAGGAGGATCTGCGCGGCGGTCAGGATCCCGATGGTCGCGAACGCGGCGGTCTGCGCCGAGGTGAGGTGCGCGGTGTCGGCGGTGAACGACGTTCCCGTGCGGTGCGAGAGCGGTCCCGTGGTCGCGCCGATGAACGCCGAGGCGACCAGCGACAGCACGAAGACGCCGAGGGCGATCCCCATCGAGACCGCGCCGAGGGTGCGCGGCCGGGGGCCGACCGGCGGTGCGGCGTAGTATCCGGGTGGTCCGTAGACCGGCTGCGGCTGAAAGCTCATCTGTCCCCCTCCCCGGCGACTCACGCCGGACGTTCAGCCAGAGCGTAGCTGACGTGGGGCGTCGCCCCAGGGCGACACGGTACCGTCGCAGACCATGAAGTTGTACACGCGCGAGTGGGGCGCAGGAGACCGGCACGCGGTCCTCGTCCACGGCGTCATGTCGGACTCGCGCAACTGGCGCCGCGTCGGCCCCGTGCTCGCGGAGCGCGGCTACCACGTGGTCGCCGTCGACCTGCGCGGCCACGGCCACAGTCCACGGACCGAGGAGTACACCGCCGAGCTGATGGCGGAGGACATCGTGGACACCGTCCCGTACGCGCCGGAGCTCGTGATGGGCCACTCGCTCGGCGGTCTCACCGTGAGCCTCGCGGTCGACCGGCTGCACCCGGAGCGCGCGGTCTACGTCGACCCCGCCTTCTCCTGCCCGGCCGCCAACTGGTTCCAGCGGATGCTGGCGCCCGCCTTCCTGAAGACGCTCGCCCGCCAGTCCGCCGCGGCCATCGCCAAGCGGAATCCGCGCTGGGACCCCGCCGATGTCGCGATCGAGGTCGAGACGTTCAAGTCGTTCGACCGCGCGGCCATCCCGGCCGTGCTCGCGCCGAGCGTGATGCGCGCGCCCGAGCACATGGCGGTGCCGTCGCTGGTGATGCTGGCCGACAACTCCTACCTGGTGAAGCCGCACATCGCCGAGCGGCTGCGCGACACCGGCTTCGACGTGCGCATCGTGAAGGGCAGCGGCCACGTCATCAACCGCGACGACCACGACGGGTTCATGGACGCCCTCGAAGGCTGGATCTGACGGCTAGCCTGGGCGGATGGAGCTGAGCACCGTCGTCGTCGCCCCGACACGGCACGTGCTCGCCGTTCTGCCGGGCGCTCCGCTCGGGAGCGCTGCGGAGTCCCGGCTGGGCGCTCTGCGGTCGCCGGCGGACCGGGACGACTTCACGGCGGCCCGCCTGCTGGCCGCGCACCTTCTCGGAGTCGCACCGGCCGACCTGCGGCAGCGCTGCGAGGTCTGCGGAGGCGAGCACGGCCTCCCGCTGCCGGTCGGCGGCCTGCATGTGAGCTGGTCGCACGCGCACGGCTGGGTGGCCGCCGGAGTGTCACGGGCGCGGCTCGGCGTGGATGTCGAGGCGGAGCGCGGGGTGATCCTCGCCGAGGCGCTGACGCCGGGGGAGGCCGCCCTCGTGTCGTCGGCCCCGGATCCCGCGCGGGCCTTCCGCCTGGCGTGGACCGCGAAGGAGGCCTGCGTGAAGGCAGGGGCCGCGCACCTCGACGGCGTCGCCGAGCTGGACGTGCTGGCGGCTCCCGGCACGCTGCGCCCGTCGCACGGCGGTCTCCACCTGAGCGCGTGGCAGCATCCCGGCGCGACGGCCGCCGCGGCGACTACCGAACCGGCGCACTGGGCGATCCTCGGCGACAGCGGCGAGCTCGTCCCCGTTCCGGGCCGGGCTGTCGGAAGCCCCGCGTAGACTTTGGCGAGTGATACTGCAGGGCTTGATCGCGGCGCTTCAGCGCGCCTCCACGTTCGCCGACGCTCTGGCCTATGCGGGTCGTGACGCCGATTTCTCGCTCACGGACGGCCTCCGCGTGCCGCTGCTCGCCGGCCTGGTCGGCAAGCGCGCCGCCGCGGGCGCTTCGGAGGCGGTGCTGGTCATCACGGCGACCGGCCGCGAGTCCGAGTCGGTGCGCGCCGCGCTGCCGTGCGTGCTCCCGGACGCCGAGATCGTCGAGTTCCCGGCCTGGGAGACGCTGCCGCACGAGCGCCTGAGCCCGAGCCCCGAGATCGTCGGCAAGCGGCTGCTCGCCCTCCGCCGGCTGGCCGACTGGGCCGCCGCGCGGGAGGCGGGGGAGGCCTCGCACCCGTTCGTGCTCGTCGCCTCGGTGCGCGCCGCCCTGCAGCCGCTGGCCGACAACCTCACCGACTACGGCACCGTCGAGCTGACCGCGGGAGGCCGCGGTTTCGACCTGGGCGGGCTGTCCCTCCAGCTGGTGGACCTCGCCTACGCGCGCGTCGACATGGTCACCCGCCGCGGCGAGTTCGCGGTGCGGGGCGGCATCCTCGACGTCTTCCCGCCCACGGCCGAGCACCCGTACCGCGTCGACTTCTTCGGCGACGAGGTCGAGCAGATCCGCGCGTTCTCGGTCGCGGATCAGCGCTCGCTGCCCGAGCCGATCCCCGCGGTGACGCTCCCGCCGAGCCGCGAGCTGCTGCTCAGCGAGCCGGTGCGGCAGCGCGCCCGCGAGATGGAGCACGAGTTCCCGAGCCTGTCGGCGATGCTCGCCAAGATCGGCGAGGGCATCCCGGTGGAGGGCATGGAGTCGCTGGCCCCCGCGCTCGTGGACCGGCTCGTGCCGCTCACCCACTACCTCCCGGACGGCGCGGCCATCGCGGTGCTGTCGCCCGAGCGCGTCGCCTCGCGCGCCGTGAGCCTCGCGGAGACGAACCGCGAGTTCCTGTCCGCCGCGTGGAGCGCCGCCACCGTCGGCGCCGCGGCCCCGATCGACCTCGCCGCGGGCGATTTCCTCACGCTGCAGCGGCTGAAGGACTCGGTGAAGTTCAGCAAGCCGGGCCAGGCGGCGCCCGAGCATCCCTGGTGGACGTTCTCCGGGTTCCAGTCCGACCCTGCCGATGAGCCGGTGCTGGAGCGCGAGGTCGAGGAGTACCTCCAGGTCCGCGTCAACGCCGAGGCGGTGCCCAGCTTCGCGGGCAACGTCACCGGCGCCGTCGAGCACGTGGCCCAGCGGCTCCGCGAGGGCTGGCAGGTCGCCATCGTCGCCGAGGGCGCGGGCCTGGTCGAGCGCGCAGCGCAGGTGCTGTCGGAGGCCGAGCTGCCCGCGCGCCCGGTGGACTCCTTCCCGGAGAGCCCGGAGCCCGGCGTCGCCTACCTGTTGCGCGCGAACGTCGAGCACGGCTTCGAGTTCCCGGAGGAGAAGCTCGCGCTGATCGGCGAGAGCGAGTTCTACGGCCGTTCGGTCGGCTACGAGTCGCGGCAGGTCAAGAAGCTCGCCACCCGGCGCAAGAACGTCGTCGACCCGCTCGCGCTGAAGCCGGGCGACTACGTCGTGCACGAGACGCACGGCATCGGCAAGTTCGTGGAGCTCACCCAGCGGGAGGTCTCCAGCGGCGGCCGCAACGCGGTGAAGTCCAAGCGCGAGTACCTGGTGCTGGAGTACGCGCCGTCCAAGCGCGGCTACCCGGGTGACAAGCTGTTCGTCCCGACCGATCAGCTCGACCTCCTCACCCGCTACGTCGGCGGCGAGGCCCCGCAGCTGTCCAAGATGGGCGGGAGCGACTGGTCGGCCGCCAAGGGCCGGGCGCGCCGGGCGGTGCGCGACATCGCGGTGGAGCTTGTGAAGCTGTACTCGGCGCGCATGGCGAGCAAGGGCCACGCGTTCGGGCCGGACACGCCGTGGCAGCGCGAGCTGGAGGAGGCGTTCCCGTTCGCGGAGACGCATGACCAGCTGCAGACCATCGACGAGGTGAAGGCCGACATGGAGCGGCCGATCCCGATGGACCGGCTCATCTCGGGCGACGTGGGCTTCGGCAAGACCGAGATCGCGGTCCGCGCGGCGTTCAAGGCGGTGCAGGACGGCAAGCAGGTCGCCATGCTCGTGCCGACCACCCTGCTGGTGAAGCAGCACGCCGAGACGTTCCAGGAGCGCTTCGCCGGGTTCCCCATCCACCTGCGCCAGCTCAGCCGGTTCCAGACCGACAAGGAAGCTCGCGAGACCCTGCGCGGCCTGGCCGACGGCACCGTGGACGTCGTGATCGGCACGCACCGCATCCTGGCCGACGGCGTCACCTTCAAAGACCTCGGCCTGGTGATCATCGACGAGGAGCAGCGCTTCGGCGTCGAGCACAAGGACCAGCTGAAGAAGCTGAAGACCAACGTCGACATCCTCGCGATGAGCGCCACGCCGATCCCGCGCACGCTGGAGATGGCGGTCACCGGCATCCGCGAGATGTCGACCCTCGCCACGCCGCCGGAGGACCGGCACCCGATCCTCACCTTCGTCGGGCCGTACTCCGAGCGGCAGGTAGCCGCGGCGATCCGGCGCGAGCTGCTGCGCGAGGGCCAGGTCTTCTTCGTGCACAACCGCGTCGGCTCGATCTCCGCGACCGCGGCCAAGCTGGCGGAGCTGGTGCCAGAGGCCCGCATCGCCGTCGCGCACGGCCGGATGAACGAGCACACCCTGGAACAGGTCGTGGTCGACTTCTGGGAGCGGAAGTTCGACGTGCTGGTGTCCACGACGATCATCGAGACGGGCCTGGACATCTCCAACGCCAACACGATCATCATCGATCGCGCGGACAAGTACGGGCTCAGCCAGCTCCACCAGCTGCGCGGCCGGGTCGGCCGCGGCCGCGAGCGGGCGTACGCGTACTTCCTGTGGGACGAGGACAAGCCGCTGAGTGAGACCGCGCACGACCGGCTGTCGACGATCGCGGCGAACAACGACCTCGGCAGCGGCATGCAGGTCGCGCTCAAGGACCTGGAGATCCGCGGCGCGGGCAACCTCCTGGGCGGCGAGCAGTCCGGCCACATCGCCGGCGTCGGCTTCGACCTCTACCTCCGGATGATCGGGGAGGCCGTCTCGACCTTCCGCGGCGAGGTCGCCGAAGGCCAGACCGAGCTGCGCCTGGAACTGCCGGTCGACGCGCACATCCCCGAGGAGTACGTCGACAGCGAGCGGCTGCGGCTGGAGGCCTACCAGAAGCTGTCCACCGCGAGCGCGCCCGCCGCGAAGGACGGCCAGATCGACCTGGTGCTGGAGGAGCTGGCCGACCGCTACGGCGAGCCGCCGCAGCCGGTGGTGAACCTGATCGCGGTGTCGCGCCTGCGCCGGGCGGCGCAGAAGGCCGGGCTGGGGGAGGTCGTGGCGATGGGCTCGAACCTGCGCCTGGCGCCCGCGCAGCTTCCGGACTCCCTGCAAGTGCGCCTGCAGCGCATGTACCCGGGGTCGAAGTACCACGCAGCGCCCAAGGTCGCGACCGTCCCGCTGCCGCGAGTGAACGGCGAGGCCCCGGACGACGCGGCGCTGATCGAGTGGGTGGCGACCCTGCTCGGGGCCCTGTTCCCAGCTCCCGAGCCGGCCACCGAACCCGCCGCCTGACCCGTCGCCCGTAACTCCGGAGATCCATCCCCTTCTGGCCCGAATCTCCGGAGTTACGGTCATTTCCGTCCCCGACGAGGAGAGATCTCCGGAGTTGACGACGGTGTCGCTAACTCCGGAGCCCTGGCCCGACACGCCGCTCGGATGTCCGTTCCAACGGAGATCGCGACCAGAACGGGCGGGATCTCCGGAGTTGCGGTCGGGGAGGAGGTGATGGTCGGCTGTATCGGCTGTACTATAGGTACTGATACAGACGGGAGGCTGCGCGTGCGCATCGAGCTCGATCCGACGGCGGAGAGGCCGCTCTACCAGCAACTGCACGATCGGGTGATCGACGCCGTCGCGCGCGGCGAGCTGCGGGAGGGCGACGCGCTCGTCTCCGTGCGGCAGCTGGCCGTGCGGTTCGGGATCAATGCCGCCACGGTCGTGAAGGCGTACGACGCGCTCCGGAACGAGGGCATCGTGCGCACGAGCCGCCGCTCCGGGTCGGTGATCGCGCGCGACGCCGCCAGCGGGCCGCCCGACGAGCGGTTCCTCGCGGACTGGTCCGCGCGGCTGAGCGTCCTGATCGCCGAAGGCATCGCCCACGGTGTCGAGCGGTCCGAGCTGGAAGCACGCACGTCCGCCATCGCCTGGCTGTTCGACCAGGCCCGCGAGCAGCACGACGCCGCGGACCATCCTCCCGCCGGGGACCAGAAAGGAACCACCCCATGATCGCCGTCCTGCTCAGCACCTTCGCGGTGACGACGTTGACCGCCGCAATCCTCCTGATGCTGCCCGCGATGAGCCGCAGCACCCTGCCGCTCGGTGTGCTGGTGCCGCGCAGCCGGGTGGCCGATCCGGTCGTGGTCGCGGCGATCCGGCGTTTCCGCGTCATCGTCGTGGTCTCGTACGTCGTCGCGCTGGTCGCGGCCGCGCTCGTCATCCCGGTGGGTCCCGCCGCGCCGGCGCTGGTCGCGACCCTGGTCCTGCTCGCCGGCTCCATCGCGGGCTACCTGCTCGCGCGGCGCAGCATCCAGGCGGCCAAGCGAGCGGGCGGCTGGCTGGACGACGTGCCGGTGCGGATCTCCGGCAGCGTGACGCCGGACTCCGGCAACCGTCCGCAGCCCGCGTTCGGCTGGTACGCCGCCGCACTCGTGCTCCTGCTGGCGGCCGCGGCCGTCGGCATCGCGCTGTACGACAGCCTCCCGGCCTCCATCGCGGTGCACTGGGATTCGAGCGGGCAACCGAACCGCTTCGCGGAGAAGACCGTCCTCTCGGTGTTCGGCCCGCTCCTGATCGCGTTCGGGGTGCTCGCCCTGATGGTGGGGATCGCGTTCGTGATCCGGTCCGTCCCGTGGCGGCGAGGCGGGGGAGACGCGCCGGAGGTCGCCGAGCGGATCGCCGCGCTGCAGGCCGAGCTGACCCAGTCGCTGCTCGGCTGGATGGCGTTCGTCGTGTCCGCCGCCTTCGCCGCGCTGTCGGTGATCGGCTGGCTGCACGACGGGTCGAACCAGCCGAGCGCCGGGATCGGCATCGTCACCGTGGCACTGCTCGTAGTGATCTTCGTGGTGATCGGCGTCTACGCCCTGCGGCTCGTGCACGGCACGCGCGCCGCCCGCGCGGCCGTGCCGGTCGGCGGAGGGTCGGCGGCCGCATCGCCCGCCCGCGACACCGTAGACCCGCGCGACGACGACCGGCACTGGAAGGGCGGCCTGATCTACGTCAACTCCGCCGACCCCGCGCTCTTCGTGCCGAAGCGGTTCGGGGTGGGCGTGACGCTCAACCTCGGTCACCCGGGCGGGATGGCGATCGGCGTCGTCACGCTCCTGCTGCTGGTGGCCGCGATCTCTCTTCCCGCGCTGCTGCGCTGACGCCCCGTCGCGATTCGTGCCGAATGTCGCGAAACCGCGCCCCATTCTCGCGATTCGTGCCGAATGTCGATGGGCTGCGTCGCGATTCGTGCCGAATGTCGCGAATGGCGCGACCATTGTCGACATTCGTGCCGAATGTCGACGGCGTCGTTCGCGAATCGCCGCAGGGGCGATTCGTCACGAATCGTGGGAACGGGGAGCGCTTTCGCGCGATTCGACACGAATCGGTCGCGCGTGCAGCCTCCGGTTGCGCCGCGCGAGCGTTGTCACGAGCACGCCGGCGAGCACGATGGACACCGCCGAACCCAGGAGCACCGCGAGCGTTCCTTCCGCCCGCACGGTGGCCGAGCCCGCGAAGGCCAGCTCGTTCATCAGCAGTGAGACGGTGAAGCCGATGCCGCCCAACGCCCCGATCGTCACGAGGCTCAGCACGGAGATGCGAGAGCGCTCGGGCTTCGGGCGGGTGAACGCGCCGAGCCAGCCGCCGAGCGTGATCCCGACGAGCTTGCCGACCGGGAGAGCGACGAGGATGCCCCAGAACGCCGGCGACAGCTCGGCGGGGGAGACCGAGGGGATGACGACGAGCGCTGCGGAGAACGCGAACAGCGGCAGGATCAGTCCGTTCGACCACGGCTCCAGCGCGTGCGCGGTGCGGCGGCCCGGCGCGCGCGCCATGACCAGCCCGAGCGCGACGCCCGCGATCGTGGCGTGCACCCCGGAGTCGTAGACCAGCCACCAGGTCAGCACGGCGAGCAGCGCCATCAGCACCCCGATCGGCCAGCGCAGCCTCCCGCGCAGCAGCCGGCTGAGCAGGCCGAACGCGACGACGGCCACCGCGGCGGCGCCCAGCTCCAGAAGGTTCGGCTCTGTCGTGAAGAACACGGCGATGATCAGGATGGCGACCAGATCGTCCAGCACCGCCAGCGCCAGCAGGAACACCCGCAGCCGGTTCGGCAGCCCGCGCCCGAACACCGCCAGCACGCCGAGCGCGAAGGCGATGTCGGTCGCGGTCGGGATCGGCCAGCCGTCCGACAGGCCGGAGCCCGCCGTCACCGCGAGGTAGATCAGCGCCGGCACCGCGACGCCGCACGCGGCCGCGATCGCCGGATGGATGGCCTTCGCGAACGAGTTCAGCTCGCCGGCGACCAGCTCGTGCTTCAGCTCGACCGCCACGATGAAGAAGAACACCGCGAGCAGCCCGTCGCTGATCCAGTGCCCGACGCTGAGATCCACGAGCTCGCCGCCGAGGTGCGCATGCTGGAGATCGAGCAGCGCGGGGCCGACGGCGGTGTTCGCCAGCAGGAGGCCGAGGGCGGCGGCGCCCAGTAGGAGCCCGGCGGCGGTGCGCTCGGAGCGGATGATGCTCATCGGTGGCCAATCTCGCGCCGACGCGCGGAACGGGGTCGAATACGGGGGAACGACTTCGCCGACCAGACTTCCCGGCACACCGGGATCCAGTCTACCGATCGCGGTGAGAGGATGAAGCTGTCCCCGACGGGAGGAGCATCCCATGACCGACGCGGCGCCCACCAGACTCGACGAGCTCGTCGCCGTGATGGCGCGTTTGCGCGCCCCGGGCGGCTGTCCGTGGGACGCCGCCCAGACGCACGAGTCGCTGGTGCAGTACCTCGTCGAGGAGACCTACGAGCTGATCGAGGCCATCGAGACGGGCAACCGCGACGAGATGCTGGAGGAGCTCGGCGACGTGCTCTACCAGGTGCTGTTCCACGCCGACATCGCCGCGCACACCCCCGGCGAGGACTTCGACATCCAGGACGTCGCCGAGCAGATGACCCGCAAGATGGTCGGCCGGCACCCGCACGTCTTCGGCGGCGACCGCACCGCGGAGACCGCGGACGACGTGGTCGGGTTCTGGGACGACCTGAAGAAGGCCGAGAAGCCGGGCCGCACCAGCGTGCTGGACGGCATCCCCCAGGCCATGCCCTCCCTCGCCCTCGCCGACAAACTGCTCGGCCGGGCCGAGAAGGTCGGGCTGATCGACCTCAGCGAGTCGGGCGGAGTGCAGGTCGAGAGCGAGGACGAGCTGGGGCCGCTGCTGCTGGCCATCGTCGCGTCGGCGAAAGCGCAGGGATTGGACGCCGAGCGCGCGCTGCGGTCGACGCTGCGCGAGCTGCAGGGGGAGATCCGCGAGCAGGAAGCTACGGTTTAGGTTAGGCTTACCTAACGTGCCATGTCGGCACGCTTCCCACCTTTGTGCCCCCGGGCACCCTCGCGAGGAGAGTCATGCCTGTTTCCGCACGCCCCGGCAGCCGCCGGACGCGTTTCGTGTTGTCGTTCGCCGCCGTCGCCTCCGCGGCCGCCCTCCTCCTCACCGGCTGTTCCGCCGGCGGACAGGCCGACGAATCCTCGTCCTCGGCCGCGAAGGGCAGCTTCCCGGTGACGATCGACAGTGCGCTGGGTAAGACCACCATCGACTCCGCGCCGAAGCGCGTCGCGACCTGGGGCTGGGGCGCGCAGGACATCGTGCTGGCGCTCGGGATCGTCCCGGTCGCGATGCCGAAGTTCACGTACGGCGGCGACGCGAAGGGCATCCTCCCGTGGGACGCCGACCAGATCACGAAGCTGAAGGGCAGCACCCCGCAGCTCCTGGACGCCGACTCCGGCGAGGTGCCGTTCGAGCAGTTCGTGAAGGCCAAGCCGGACGTCATCCTCGCCCCGTACTCCGGCCTCACCCAGACCGAGTTCGACACGCTCAGCAAGATCGCGCCCGTCGTCGCCTACCCGGACAAGCCGTGGGCGACCAGCTGGCGCGACCAGACGGCCATCGTCGGCAAGGCGCTCGGGATGACCTCCCAGGCCGACGCGCTCGTGAAGAAGACCGAGTCCTCCGTCTCGGCGCTCTCCGACAAGTACCCGGTGATCAAGAACAAGACGTTCTTCTACGCCGCCGCCAACCAGCCGGGCGTGCTCAACGTCTACCGGGCGGAGGACCCGCGCGTCCAGCTGCTGAACGACCTCGGGATGAAGAACTCGCCGAGCATCGCCGCGCTCGACTCCTCGAAGGGCGACGGCAGCTTCTTCTACCAGCTCAGCTACGAGAACCTGTCCAAGATCGACACCGACCTCCTGGTCATGTACTTCGACAAGCAGTCCTCCGTGGACGCCTTCACCGCCGACCCGCTCGTCGCCGCGATGCCCACCGTCAAGGAGGGCCGCTTCGCGCCGATCGTCGGCGAGTCGTTCGTCGCCGCCACCAGCGCGCCCAGCGTGCTCAGCATCCCGTGGATGCTCGACCGCTACGTGCCGCAGCTGGCCGCCGCGGCCGAGAAGGTCAAGTAACCCGCCGATGCCCACCGGTGCCGTCTCCGCGCCCGCCGGGCGTGCCCGGGAGCTCCCCGCGCACGTCCGGCGGCGCCGGCGCACCCTGCTGGGGTTCCTGATCGCGGTCGTCGTCCTCCTGGCGGTGTGCGTGCTCAGCCTGATGGTCGGCGCGCGCACGATCGCGCCGGCCGACGTCCTGCACGCGCTGACGCACTACTCGGCGAGCGACCCGGACTCCCTCGTGGTCGTCGGCAGCCGTCTCCCGCGCACGCTGCTCGGTCTCGCCGCCGGGCTGGCGCTGGGGCTCGCCGGAACCGTGATGCAGGGGCTGTCGCGCAATCCGCTCGCCGACCCCGGGATCCTCGGGGTGAACTTCGGCGCGTCGCTGGCCGTCGTGGTGGCGATCGCGTTCCTCGGCGTCACGGCGGTCTCCGGCTACGTCTGGTTCGCCTTCGCGGGCGCGGCGCTCGCCGCCGGGATCGTCTACGCGGTCTCCGCGGTGGGCCGGGAGGGAGCGACCCCGGTCAAGCTGGCGCTCGCCGGCGCCGCGGTCTCGGCCGCGCTCGGCTCGCTCATCACGGCGGTCATGCTCACCAGCCGGGTGTCCCTCGACCAGATGCGGTTCTGGCAGGTGGGCTCGCTCGCCGGGCGCGGCTTCGGCGTGCTCTGGCAGGTGCTGCCGACGCTCGCCGTCGGCGCGATCCTGGCCCTGGCTCTCGGGAGGCTGCTCAACGGCCTCGCGCTGGGCGACGACGTCGCGCGCGGCCTCGGCCAGCGGGTCGGCCTCGCGCGCGTGCTGTCGGCCGTCGCGATCGTGCTGCTGTGCGGGTCGGCGACGGCCGCCGTCGGCCCGATCGCGTTCGTCGGGCTCGTCGTCCCGCACGTCGCCCGCTGGGTCGTCGGCGCGGACTACCGCCGCATCCTCGCCTTCTCCGCCGTGATCGCGCCCGCCCTGCTGATCGCGTGCGACGTGATCGGCCGCGTCGTCGCCCCTCCCGGGGAGCTGCAGGTCGGCATCGTCATGGCGTTCGTCGGGGCGCCGCTGTTCATCGCGCTCGTGCGGCGCAGGAAGCTGGTCGGGCTGTGAGCGCGCAGACCGCCGCGGGTGCGGCCTCCCCGGCTGTGTCGAGCGTCGCCGTCGACCGGCGCCGACGGCACGCGCGCGCCCTGCGGGTGTCGATCGTGCTCGCCGTGCTCGTCGCGCTGGTGTCGGCCGTGTCCCTGACGCTCGGGGATGCCGGCGTCGCGCCCTCCGACGTGCTCGCCGCCCTCGTCGGCCGCGCCGACCGGCTCACGTCGTTCGTCATCCTGGACCTCCGCCTGCCGCGCCTGCTCGCCGCCGTGCTGGTCGGTGCGTGCCTCGGTCTGTCCGGCGCGCTCTTCCAGTCGGTCGCGCGCAACCCGCTCGCGAGCCCCGACATCATCGGCATCACCACCAGCGCGAGCGCGACCGGCGCCATCGCCCTGGTCTGGTTCGGGATCAGCGGCCTCGCGCTCTCCGGCATCGTCCTCGCGGGCACCCTGGTCGCGGCCGTGCTGATCTACCTGCTCGCCTGGCGCAACGGCGTGAGCGGCTACCGCTTCGTCCTGGTCGGGATCGGCTTCGCCGCGATCTGCGCGGGACTTGTCTCGTATGTGCTCACCCGCGCCGACCTCAGCGACGTGCAGCAGGCCCTGGTGTGGATCACCGGCAGCCTGAACAGCGTCGACCCGACGTCGCTGGTGGTGCTCGCGGTCTCCGCCGTCGTACTCATCCCGGCCGCGCTGCTGGTCGGCCGGCCGCTCGCCGCCCTCGGGCTCGGCGACGACCTCGCGGCCGGGATCGGTGTGCGGCCCGAGCGCACGCGCATCCTGAGCGTCGGCGTCGGGGTGGCGCTCGCGGCAGTCGCGGTGTCCGTCGCCGGTCCGATCGCGTTCGTGGCGCTGCTCGCGGCGCCGGTCGCGCGCCGGCTGGTCGGGCGCGGCTCGCTCGCGCTCGTCCCCGCGGCTCTCGTCGGAGCGCTCGTGCTCGTGCTGTCCGACGTCGTCGCGCAGTTCGCCGTGCCGGGCGTCGTCTTCCCGGTCGGCGTCGTGACCGGGATCGTCGGAGCGCCCTACCTGCTCTGGCAGCTCACCAGGACCAACCGCGTCGGCCGTGGAGGCTGAGAACCATGGAGGCTGAGAACCATGAAGGCTGAGAACCATGAAGGCTGAGAAAGTGGATGCTCGCATGACCGACAGCACGCTCGCCGCGCGCGACCTCACCCTCGCCTACGAGGGCCGGGTCGTCGTCGACGGCCTCGACCTCGACATCCCGCCCGGGCGTGTCACCGCGATCGTCGGGCCGAACGCCTGCGGCAAGTCCACCCTGCTGCGCGGGCTGTCCCGGCTGCTCGCCCCGGCCTCCGGCAGCGTGCTGCTCGACGGCGCCGACATCCGCTCGCTGCCGACCAAGGAGGTCGCGACCCGGCTGGGCCTGCTGCCGCAGACGCCCACCGCGCCCGACGGGATCACCGTCGCCGACCTCGTCTCGCGCGGCCGGTACCCGCACCAGGGCTGGTTCCGGCGCTGGACCGCCGAGGACGACGCCGCCGTGCAGGAGGCGATGGCCGCGACCGGCGTCGCCGAGCTGGCCGACCGCGCGATCGACGAGCTGTCCGGCGGCCAGCGCCAGCGCGTCTGGATCGCGATGGCGCTCGCGCAGCAGACCGGCATCCTGCTGCTGGACGAGCCGACGACCTTCCTCGACATCAGCCACCAGCTCGACGTGCTCGACCTGCTGCTCGACCTGAACGCGGCGCGGGGAACCACGGTCGTCATGGTGCTGCACGACCTCAACCTCGCGGCGCGCTACGCCGACCACCTGGTGGCGATGCGGGCGGGGGAGATCGTGGCGGCTGGCGACCCGGCGGAGGTCGTGACCGCTGAGCTCGTGCGCGACGTGTTCGGGGTGGAGTCGGTCATCGCGCCGGACCCGGTGGCGGGGACGCCGCTGGTGGTGCCGCTGGGGAGGCACCACACGCTCTGAGTCAGCAGTGAGCAGGGGCCGGCAGCGCGCCCGCCGGGGGGACCCGGACCGCCGATCGGGTCTGACGGGCGCCGGCCGGCGGCGCATTCATCCCGGTCCCGGGCGGACGCGTTGTCGTGTGTCTGGCAACGCAGCCGACGTGGTCGGACGACTACGGCTCATGCCAGGTCCTCACTGGGACACCACCGCATCGCGCGGGGTCGGCGCGACATCAGGGTGGCAACGGCAGCAGTCTAGTTCTCCGCACGTCGCGCCCGCGATCCCCCCGGGCGGCATCGGGAGGCCTCCATCGGAAGCCCCGCCATCTGGAAGAATCGTCGCATGGCTTCCCCGATCACCCCGCCCCGCGGCATGCGCGACTTCCTCCCCGCCGAGAAGGCCCGCCGTGAGCATGCGCTGGGCGTGATCCGCCGGAGCTTCGCCTCCCACGGCTTCGACGAGATCGAGACCCCGGTGGTGGAGGACGTGGCCCGCCTGCACTCGGGCCTCGGCGGCGACAACGAGAAGCTCGCCTTCAGCGTGCTCAAGCGCGGCCTCGGCGGCGACGACCTGCGGGCCGCGATCGAGTCGGGGGACACCCTCGCGCTCTGCGACCTCGGCCTGCGCTTCGACCTCACGGTGCCGCTGGCCCGCTTCTACGCCACCCACCGCGGCGAGCTGCCTCCCGTCTTCCGCAGCATCCAGATCGCGCCGGTCTGGCGGGCCGAGCGCCCGCAGAAGGGCCGCTACCGCCAGTTCGTGCAGTGCGACATCGACATCATCGGCGAGGGCTCGCAGCTCGCAGAGGTCGAGCTGATCACCGCGACCGCCGCAGCGCTGGAGGCCCTGGGCCTGGCCGGCTGCACCATCCGGATCAACGACCGCCGCATCCTGAACGGCCTGCTCGAGTACTGCGGGTTCGCCGAGTCGCGCTGGCCGCAGGTGCTCATCTCGATCGACAAGCTCGACAAGATCGGCGCCGAGGGCGTCGTCGCCGAGCTGAGCGAGGGCGGCGCGGACTCCGCGGCCGTGCTCGGCGGCATCCTCGCCGGGCTGGAGCCGCACCTCGCCGACGGCGGCGTCGAGCTGACCGTCGAGGCGATCTCGCAGATCCTCCCCGCGGGCATGGACACCGACACCATCGCCGACCTGGAAGCGCTCGCGCACGCGCTCGACACCCTCCCGGAGGGCGTCGCGCTGCGGTTCGACCCCACCCTGGTGCGCGGCATGGGCTACTACACCGGAACGATCTTCGAGATCGCGCACCCGGGATCCGGCAGCTCGGTCGGCGGCGGCGGCCGCTACGACGGGATGATCGGGCGCTTCCTCGGCACCGACGTGCCGGCCTGCGGGTTCTCGATCGGGTTCGAGCGCGTCGTCGACCTTATCGAGACGCCGGAGGACTCGGCAGCGGACACCGTGGTGCTGGTGCACGACCCGAGCGTCCCGCTCGACCGGCTGATGGCGATCAAGTCCGAGCTGGTGGCCTCCGGCCGCCGCGTCCGGCTCGACCGGCGGGCGAAGAACCTCAAGGCCGTGCTGGACCGCGCGGCGGCAGCCGGGTACCGGTCGTTCGCGTTCGTCGGCCCGGAGACCGCGGACGCCGCCGCGCTAGAGTTCAAGCCGCTGGCATAGCCGGTTCCGCCTCCCGCACGGCCGTCGCCGGCAGCTTCCAGAACACCGACCCGACCTGGTGTCCCTGGTCGGTCGCGGGGTCCCAGGCGACGCCGTCCGGGCTGACGTCGAGATCGGCCCTCGAGTTGCTCGACTGCGGCCAGATCAGCAGCCTCCAGTAGCCCGGCTTGTCGAGGGTGAAGGCGCGCCCCAGCTGCTCCGGAGCCCCGAGGAGCAGACCCTGCACGCTGAGCGCGGCGGAATGGCTGGGGATGACGACGTGTCGCGGCGTCGGAGTGACGGACGCGGGCGTGCCGTCGACGTGCCGGAACTGGTAGAACAGCGCGGCCGTCTCGTCGTTGCCCTCCGCGGCCGTCCGTCCCGAGGCGAGGGCGTCGACGTGGAAGTGGTTGCCGTCGAGCGTTCCTGTCGTGTCGGCGGTCACGACGTTCCCCCAGGCCGCCTGCGACGAGAGCGTGGAGTCGTAGCCGGGCAGGAGCCACGTCGTCCGGTCCCAGGCGTTGATGGCCACGGGGCGTCCGTCACTGCCGGTCTGCTGCTGGAGGACCGGGAACTCGGCGACGGACTGCGTCCCGTCCGGCCAGGTCGCGCGGATCGGCCAGCCGTACATCGCGGAGGCGACGTTCTCGGTGTGCGCGTCGCCGCGGCAGCTCAGATACAGGCGCTCCAGACCGTCTCCCAGGTCCTGGACGTGGACGATCGCGTAGTTCTCGTCGATGGAGCGGCGGATGTCGTCGGACACCAGGCGCAGGGGCATGTTGATCCCCTCGGTCGCCGCGGTCACGAAGAACCGGTACTCCATCCTCGCGGGCCGGACCCCGCGCGGGACGATGACGGCGAGGTCCGCGCGGAACTCGTCCGGCCCGCGGCAGATGATGCCGATCGCGCCCAGCACCGTCAGCTCGTAGAGCCCCGCGCCGATCTCGATCGGCGCCCAGGCGCGGACGCCGGCGCTCTCCGCACGCACCCCGGTCGGCGTGCCCGGCACGCCGGTCGTCGCGGTGAAGGGCGGGATCGTGTGGACGCCCGGCCCGATCCCGATGGCGCGGCCGGGCGACGCGGTCCCGTCGGCCCACGCGAAGCCGGCCGACAGTTCCACCGTGATGGTCTCCCTCTCGTTGCCGTGCGCGACCACCTCGGCTCCCGTCACCGAGGAGCCGGACGTGACCGTCGGCGGCAGGCCCGCGATGTGGAGGACGGGGGACTGGCTGGCGGCGTAGGCCGGCGACGCGACGGTGAGGGCGACGGCCGGCAGGGACCAGGCGGCGGTCGCGGCGACGGCGCGGCGCGAGGGCCTGCTCACAGCGCGGACGGCCGGGCGGGGCGGGCTGGCGGGATTCTTCACTGAATGACTCCTTGAGCGAGGTCGGATCACGGAAATGCGTACAAATATCGCATTTCTATCCTCGGTCGAGGGGCCGCCGGAGCGAATCCGTCTCCGGGTTGCTTTCGTCTCCGGTCGCCGGACGGGCCGGGTCATCCCGGCCGCCGATGCGGGGCAGGCGGCTCCGTGCTAGGCCGCGCCATTCACCGCAAGCATCGCGCCAGCCCGGTTCGGTCGCCGACGCGATCTCACTAGACTGACCTCACACCCACGAAAACCACCAAGGAGACTGTTGTGGCTCAGATCGAAGCTGTAGGCGCCCGCGAGATTCTCGACTCCCGCGGCAACCCGACCGTCGAGGTCGAGGTGCTCCTCGAGGACGGCACGGTCAGCCGTGCCGCCGTCCCGTCCGGTGCGTCCACCGGCGCCTTCGAGGCCTACGAGCTTCGCGACGGCGACAAGGACCGCTACCTGGGCAAGGGCGTCGAGAAGGCCGTCGACGCAGTGCTCGACGAGATCGGCCCGGCGATCGAGGGCTTCGAGGCCAGCGACCAGCGCCTGGTGGACGAGGCCATGATCGAGCTCGACGGCACCGACAACAAGAAGCGCCTGGGCGCCAACGCCATCCTCGGCGTCAGCCTCGCGGTCGCCAAGGCCGCGGCCGACTCGGCCGACCTCCCGCTGTTCCGGTACGTCGGCGGCCCGAACGCGCACGTCCTCCCGGTCCCGATGATGAACATCATCAACGGCGGCGCGCACGCCGACACCGGCGTCGACATCCAGGAGTTCATGATCCTGCCGATCGGCGCCGAGACCTTCTCCGAGGGTCTGCGCTGGGGCGTGGAGACCTACCACTCGCTCAAGGCGCTGCTGAAGTCGAAGGGCCTCAACACCGGCCTCGGCGACGAGGGCGGCTTCGCCCCGGAGCTGGAGCACAACCGCGCCGCGCTCGACCTCATCTCCGAGGCCATCGAGAAGGCCGGCTACGCCGTCGGCTCGCAGATCGCGCTCGGCCTCGACGTGGCCTCCACCGAGTTCTTCGAGAACGGCGTCTACCGCTTCGAGGGCCAGGACCGCACGGCCGCCCAGATGAGCGCCTACTACGCCGAGCTCGCCGCCAACTACCCGCTGGTCTCGATCGAGGACCCGCTGGCCGAGGACGACTGGGAGGGCTGGGCCCACCTGAACGCCGAGATCGGCTCGAAGCTGCAGCTCGTCGGCGACGACCTGTTCGTCACCAACCCGAAGCGTCTCGCACAGGGCATCACGGCCAAGGCCGCGAACAGCATCCTCGTCAAGGTCAACCAGATCGGCACCCTGACCGAGACGCTCGACGCGGTGTCGCTGGCCCAGCGCAGCGGCATGACCGCCGTGCTCTCGCACCGCTCCGGCGAGACCGAGGACACCACGATCGCCGACCTCGCCGTCGCCACCGACGCCGGCCAGATCAAGACCGGCGCCCCGGCCCGCTCCGAGCGCGTCGCCAAGTACAACCAGCTGCTCCGCATCGAGGAGGAGCTGGGCGACGCGGCGGTGTACGCCGGCCGCAGCGCGTTCCCGCGCTTCCAGGGCTGAGCGGACCCGCTCAACCCGTCGAGGGGCACGTAAACGCCCTTATTCCTAGCGAATGAGGGCGACAACGTGCCCCTCGATCGTTCTCCCGGTGGTCTGCGAGAATCGCCCCATGCGCACTGCCGCGGGTCTGCCGGCCGAGCTCGTCCCGCTCGGGGTGTTCCTGCTGCTCGCCGCGCTCTTCGTCGTGTTCGGCGCCTACCTGCTGCGGCGGCCGGAGCGCGCGGCGGCGCTGTTCGCCGACCGGGATGCGCGGGAGCGGTTCCGACCGCGCGACGCCCGCGCGATCGGGCTCGTCTTCACCCTCGGCGGCCTCGGGCTCCTCGCCGTCGGGGCTGTCCGGCTCGTCGTCATGCTGACCGTGCGCTGAGCGCTCGCCGCCTCACCCGGCGACACCCCGCCCGCGCGGCCGCCGCTCAGGGCGCATCGCCTACGATTGACAGCGGGGACGCCGGTCCTCCACGTCCGCCGAGGACCGCCGCCGAGAACCGCAGGAGGGGCCATGCCGAAGCCGCGCACGCAGCGCGTCGCCGCCTCCTTCGAGCAGCCGTCGGCCACCGGGCGCTGGCTGCGCGGCCTCCACTTCTCCGCCTTCTCGCTCGTGATGATGGGAGCGGTCGTGCTCGCCGTCGTCATCCTGGCGCCGTCGCTGCAGGGCTTCCTCGCACAGCGGCAGCAGATCGCAGACCAGCAGAAGGCCGTCCAGGAGCTCTCGGCGCAGGTGGACGCGCTGAAGGAGCAGCGCGCCCGCTGGAACGACCCGAGCTACATCCGCGCCCAGGCCAGGGACCGGCTGTACTACGTGATGCCGGGGGAGACCAGCTACCTCGTCATCGACGACCGGCCGCCCGCCGCGAAGGGCGACACCACCCCGGTGAGCTCCAAGCTCCAGAAGACCCGCACCGACTGGGTCGGCTCCCTGTTCGGCTCGCTGATGGGCGCAGGGCTGACCGACGCGACCCCGGCGCAGCTCGGCAGCACGCCGGCGCCCAGCCCGACCCCGACCCCCGCACCGAGCAAGTAGACAGCCAAGGCACGCCATGACCAGACCCCCGTTCGAACCCGTCACCGACGCGGACATCGCCGCCGTCAGCGAACAGCTCGGCCGCCCGGCGCGCAACGTCGTCGGCATCGCCGCGCGCTGCGTGTGCGGCCGGCCGACGGTCGTCTCCACGGCCCCGCGGCTGGACGACGGCACGCCGTTCCCGACCTTCTACTACCTGTCCCACCCCGCCGCCACCGCCGCGATGTCGCAGCTGGAGGCCACCCAGGTGATGAACGAGTACAACGACCTCCTGGCGGAGGACGAGGACATGCGCGCGCAGTACCGGGCCGCGCACGAGCAGTACCTCGCCGACCGCGAGTCGGTCGGCGTCGTGCCCGAGCTCGCCGGGGTCTCCGCGGGCGGGATGCCGACCCGCGTCAAGTGCCTGCACGCGCTCGCCGCGCACGCGCTCGCCGCCGGCCCCGGCGTGAACCCGATCGGCGACCTGGCGCTCGCGCGGGGCGGGTGGTCGCCCGAGGTGTGCGAGTGCCGCATCCAGGCCGGCTGAATCGGCTGGGCCGTACCCTGGCCGCGGGCGCGATGACGCTCGCCGCCGCCCTCGTCGTGGGCATCGCGCCCGCGACCGTCGCGCACGCCGACCAGGTGCGCGACCTGGAGTACTGGCTCACCGAGTACGGCTTCGCCCAGGCCTGGCAGACGACCAAAGGCGCAGGAGTGAAGGTCGCGGTGATCGACACCGGCGTCGACGGGACGGTCCCCGACCTGGCCGGCGCGGTGACCGGCGGGACGGACGTGTCCGGCGTCGGCGCGGCGAACGGCCAGAAGCCGCTGGGCGACGGCGACGCGGCCAACCACGGCACCTGGGTGGCCTCCCTGCTCGCCGGGCGCGGCACCGGCCCGGATTCGGGGGTACTCGGCGCGGCTCCGCAGGCGAGCATCCTCAGCGCGTCGGTGGCGCTCGGGAAGTCGACGGGGAGCATCGACAACGACGACCAGATCGCCAAGGCGATGCGCTGGGCCGTGGACAGCGGCGCCTCCGTCATCAACATCTCTCTCACCCGCAACACGCTCGACTGGCCGCCCAGCTGGGACGACGCCTTCCAGTACGCGTTCTCGCACGACGTGGTCGTGGTCGCGGCGGCCGGCAACCGGGGGAGCGGGACGACCGAGGTCGGGGCGCCGGCGACCATCCCGGGCGTCCTCACCGTCGCGGGCGTCGACCGGGCCGGGCAGGCCTCCTTCGACGCGTCGTCGCAGGGCATCACCATCGGGGTGTCCGCGCCGAGCGAGGAGCTGGTCGGCGCGAACCCCGGCGGAGGCTACGTGCAGTGGGCGGGCACCAGCGGGGCGGCGCCGCTGGTGGCGGGGGCGGTGGCTCTCGTGCGGGCCGCGCATCCCGAGCTGACGGCGCCGGACGTCATCAACCGCATCATCCGCACCGCCCGCAAACCAGCGGGGGTTGCGGCCGTGCCGAGCCCGGTCTACGGGTACGGGCTGCTCGACGCGGCGGCGGCGGTGACCGCCACCGTGCCGCACGTCACCGCGAACCCGATGGGCGACCTGACCCAGTGGATCCACATCCACCGCCGGGCCGAGACGCCCTCCACGGCGGTTCCGCAGGCCCCGGACGCACAGGCGGCGCCGGCGCCCGCGAAGCTCAGCCCGGAACGGCCTGTAACATGGGGATCGTTCTTCTGGCCGCAATGGAGCGTCCTCACCACCCTCTGGCTGCCGTTCGCTCTGATCTCCGGTTTCGTCGCACTCCTCGCCCTCGGCGGGGTGGGCGCGTTGCAGCATTTCAGGCGAGCGGGCCGCAGGGGGTAAGTTAACACCCATACTTTCGTGTTGAGGAGACGCATTACTGTGCCCAAAATCCTGATCGTCGGCGGAGGATACGCCGGTTTCTACACCGCGTGGAAGCTCGAGAAGCAGCTCCGCTCGGGCGAGGCCGAGGTCACCATGGTCGACCCGCTGCCGTACATGACGTACCAGCCGTTCCTCCCGGAGGTGGCCGTCGGCTCCATCGAGCCGCGTCACGCGGTCGTCGCGCACCGCCGTCACCTCAAGAGCACGAACATCGTGAGCGGCAAGGTCACCTACATCGACCACGCGAACAAGACGGCGACCATCGCGCCGGCCGCGGGCGAGCCGTACGAGTTCGAGTACGACATCGTCGTGGTCACCGCCGGCGCCGTGTCGCGCACGTTCCCGATCCCGGGCGTCGCCGACCAGGCCGTCGGCCTCAAGACGATCGAGGAGGCGGTGTACATCCGCGACCGGATGCTCACCAACTTCGACAAGGCGTCGACCCTCCCGGCCGGCCCCGAGCGCGACCGCCTCCTGACCGTCACCGTCGTCGGCGGCGGCTTCGCGGGCATCGAGATCTTCGCCGAGCTGCGGTCCTTCGCGAGCGCGCTGCTCAAGAAGTACCCGGAGCTGTCGTTCGAGGACACGCACTTCCATCTGATCGAGGCCATGGGCCGGATCATGCCGGAGGTCTCCCTCCCGACCAGCCACTGGGTGATCAAGAACCTCGCCGAGCGCGGCGCGGAGATCCACCTGGAGACGCAGCTCACCAGCGCCGTCGACGGCCGCATCGAGCTGTCCACGGGCGAGAGCTTCGAGACCGACCTCATCGTCTGGACGGCCGGCGTCATGGCCAACCCGACCGTGGTCCGTCACACCGACCTCCCGATCGAGGAGCGCGGCCGTCTGCGCGTTCGCGCCGACCTGCGCGTGGGCACCGACGAGGAGATCATCGAGGGCGCCTGGGGCGCCGGCGACGTCTCGGCCGTCCCCGACCTGACCGGCGCCGGCGTCGGCGGCTACTGCGTGCCGAACGCCCAGCACGCCGTCCGCCAGGGCAAGCTGCTCGCGAAGAACATCATCGCGGACCTGCGCGGCGAGCTGCCGCGCCAGTACTACCACAAGAGCCTCGGCGCGGTCGCGGGCCTCGGCCTCGGCATCGGCGTGCTGCAGTCCGGCAAGATCGCCATCAAGGGCGTCCTCGGCTGGTTCGCGCACCGCGGCTACCACGGCCTGGCGATGCCGAGCTGGGAGCGCAAGTGGCGCGTGCTGTGGGGCTGGTGGAACAACTTCTGGCTCGGCCGCGACATCGTGTCGCTGGAGGCCCTCCAGGCCCCGCGCGCCGCGTTCGAGGAGTTCGCTACCCGCCCGAAGCCGGCCGTCGAGGCCGCCCCGGCGGAGGCCCCCAAGAAGGCTGCGCCGAAGGCCAAGGAGCCTGCGGAGGTCGCGGCGAAGTAGTCGCCGCACCCGCGCGTGAAGGCCCGGTCCCTGTGAAAAGGGGCCGGGCCTTCTGCGTCACTCGGGTGTCGCGAAGCGCACGCGCCCGTTGCTGAGGTCGGCGATCGCGGCGACCGCCGCCTCCCGCGCCGCCTCGGGCACCCGGAGCGTCAGCAGCACGGACTCCCCGTACTCCGCCTCCGGCTCGGCGTAGCCCTCGCCCTCCGCCCACCGCCGCACCCGCTCGGCGTCGGCGTAGTCGGCCTCCACCCGCAGCTCGGTCTCGCGGACGCGCTCGACCTTCTCGGCGCCGGCGACGGCCGCCGCGATCGCGTCCGTGTACGCGCGCACCAGTCCGCCGGCGCCGAGCTTGACGCCGCCGAAGTAGCGGACCACGGCGCCGAGCACGCCGTCGAGGTCGTGGTGGCGCAGCACCTCCAGGATCGGACGGCCCGCCGTCCCGGACGGCTCGCCGTCGTCGGACATGCCGGAATGGCCGCCCGCGAGCAGCGCCCAGCAGACGTGCGCGGCCGCAGGATGCTCGGCGCGGAGCCGCGCGACGACGGCGAGGGCCTCCTCGCGGTCGGCCACAGGGGCGACCAGCGCGAGGAACCGGCTGTGGCGCACCTCCACCTCGGCGGTGGCAGGGGCGGCGAGGGTGTGTGTCACGAGTGCGCCCGGCGATGGATCACAGGTGCCCCCAGTGGGACTCGAACCCACACTCGGGCGATTTTAAGTCGCCTGCCTCTGCCAATTGGGCTATGGGGGCCGATGGGGTTATTGGGGCGAGCCGTCCGCGGTGCGGCGAGGTCAGCGGTCGCGGTAGGGGGACTTCACCATCTGCACGATCGCGGCTAACGCGAGCGCGCCGCCGACGATCACGACAGTCCAGATGAGTCCGATGAGCACGCCAGCCATGCGTCCAACAATATACGGTGTGCGAGCCCCCCGCCTCTTGTCGGGAGCATCGCCGGGGCGGAAGGTGGGTGCATGATCCGGATCGGTTCCGTCGTGTGGGGGGTGCGCGACCTGCCGCGTGCCGTCGGGTTCTGGACGTCCGCGCTGAACTACCGGCCGTCGCGGGAGCCGGATGTCGACTGGGCCATCCTCGTCCCGGTCGAAGGGAGGGGGCCGCAGCTGGCGCTCAAGCTCGTCGGCAGTGCGGCGAACCCGTCACCGCGGCACCATCTCGACCTGTACGCCGACGATCAGGAGGCCGAGGCGGCCCGGTTGCGGGGCCTCGGGGCGACGGACGTCGAGTGGGAGTACGAGCCCGGCGCCGACTATCTGGTGCTGGCGGACCCGGACGGCAACCGGTTCTGCGTCGTCGCCGCGGGGGAGGCCGCCGCGCCCCCGGCGTGAGCGCAGAACCCTGAGGGTGCGTGAGAGCGCGACCGCTGAGAACACCTTCAGGACGCCCAAAGGGTCCACCCACCCAGGCCGTGCAGACTAGATGCCGACACCCTTTCTGGTGAGGTGTCCTCCGACCCGGCTGGAGCCCGAGATCCCCCGACGCAAGGCTCCGGCCGGGTCCTTTCTGTCCGCGGCACGTCGGCTAGGCTCGGCCGGGTGACCGACACACGATGCCCCTGCGGGAGCGGCGAGACCTACGCGAACTGCTGCGGTCCACTGCACGCCGGAGCTCCGGCCCCCACGGCCGAGCGGCTGATGCGGTCGCGGTTCAGCGCGTTCGCCCTCGGCGACGCCGCCTACCTGCTCCGCAGCTGGCACCCGTCCACCCGACCGGACGAGCTCGATCTCGACGACGGGCTGCGCTGGTACCGGCTGGACGTCGAGTCCACCGAGCGCGGCGGCCCCTTCGACCGGGAGGGCGTGGTGGCGTTCACGGCGTTCTACAAAGGCGCCGAGCGCGGCAGCCTCCACGAGGTGTCCCGGTTCGTCCGGGAGGGCGGCGACTGGTTCTACGTAGCGGCGGTCTGAGCGGCGATGAGCCGTGGCAGCCGCGTCAACGCGCCGGCTCCACGTACCGCTCCCACAGCCACACCGACAGCGCCACCACCGCGAACGCGACCGCCGCGATCACCACGACGACAGCGCCCGCCCCGGTCTGGGCGAGCGACGCCACCGGCAGCAGGAGCGCGAACAGCACCGTGTAGACCACGAGCGCCATCGCCAGCCAGAGCGGTCGCGACCACTGCATCACGGCGCGACCGGCGAGACCGCCGAACGGGAGCAGCGCGATGGAGGTCGAGCCGATGGCGACGAGCGCGACGGCGTTCACCAGCTCGATCAGGAACGCCGACACCGCGCCGGACGGCGTCGGGAGGACGCCAACAGCGAGCCACGCCAGCACGCCCAGGGCGGCGACGGCGGAGAGTTGGACGGCGGAGGTCCGGCCGCGTTCAGCGCGCCCGAGACCGTCGGGCAGCACCGCGCCGAGAACCAGCCCGAACAGGAGGGCGGGCTCCAGGCCGAACAGCCGGGACCCGATCGCGGTGGCCGCGACGAGCACGAGGAGGCGGGGCCGCACCACCGTCCGGGCCATGGCGACCCCGAGGTGGCGGGTCATGCCGCGGGCCGCGAGGACCCAGATGGCGTTGACCGCGGCGATCGCGATGGCGAGTGCGAGGAGCAGGCGGACGTACGCCGCGGCGTCCTGCACCGAGGTGGAGAGGGTCACGAGCGCCGCCGCGGCGATGCCCACCACGGGCGCCAGCCAGACCGGTTGCCCACCGACAGCGCCACCGCCCGCGGCGTGCGCTCCGGCGGTCGCGGTGAGGCCACCGGCTGCGCGCCCGCCGAGCAGCGCGTCCGCCTCGCCGAGCTCGGCGGCCGCCCGGTTGCGTCCGAAGATCGAGGTGCGCGCAGCCCGCTGCTCCCGCGGGCGCGCCAGCGAGACGACGAGCAGCCGCGCCGGGAGCACGAGCAGCAGGAGCGCGGCGATCGCGAGCCCGACCGAGCGGAGCCAGCCGGGCACGGACGCCGCCGAGACGACCGGCGCCGAGGCGGTCGTGAACGGCGTGGAGGTCCAGCCCTTCGTGCCGGGATGCGTCGGGCCGGCGGGGGCGGACGGCGGGGCCGTGGTCGCCGGCGGCACGGCAGGCGCCGGGGCGGGAGCCGGCGTGGTGGGGGTCTTCGGCGGGGTGGTCGCGCCGGAGGCCGCCTCCACGGTGACGGCCACCGGGTTGCTTCCCGCGCTCACGTTGCCGGCGGCGTCCCGCTGCAGTGCCGACGCGACGTAGTCTCCCGAGGGAAGCGTGGCCGCGCACGACCAGGCGCCCCCGGAGACCGTCCCGGTGCAGGCGACGGTCGTGCCTTTCGAGGTGCTGGCGTAGACGGTGACGGTGGCGCCCTGCTCGCCGGCGCCGCCGAATCCGATCGACCCGCCCGCGGCGACCGACGTGCCGGGCGACGGCGAGGTGATGGTCGGCGCGGGAGGCGCGACGGTGTCGATCACGACGTTCGCCGCAGCGCTCCGTGCCGACCGCGTGGACGAGAAGGGGGCCACCTGGGTGGCGGTGACCGTGTGCCGGCCGTCGCCGAGACCGGCGATGACACATCCCCAGTTGCCCCCGCTGTCTGCGGGGAACGTGCAGGAGGCGCCCGTCTCGGCGGTGACCGTCACCGAGGCGCCCGGGTATGCCGTCCCGCGGATGCCGCCGTCGGAGGCCCCGCCCGCGGAGGCGATGGCCGGCGGCGAGAGCACGTCGACACGTCCGCTGTCGGCGAGCCCGCTGGAGCGGGAGACGGCGCGGACCGGCACGCCCGGCCCATCAGGGAGACGCCGCAACGCGCAGCGGAAGCTGCCATCCGACCCGGCGGTCACGGTGCACGAGGTGTCCGCGTTCGTCGACGAGCCGCCGGACACGTCGATGACGTCGCCGGGATCGGCGGTCCCGGACACGGTCAGCGGGAAGCTCGTGACCAGTCCGCTCGGCAGCGGGTCGAGCGTCGGCGGCCCCGGGGTCGGTGTCGGGGTCGGGGTGTCGGCGGGTGCGCCGGTGTCGGCGGGTGCTGGGCCGGTGAAGTCCTGCGGTGCTGTGCGGGACGGATTGCTGAGGGACGCTGCTGCGGTGGACGTGGAGGTCGAGGTCTGCGCCGACGCCGGCGGCGCGAGCCCCGCGATGGACCCGGCGGCGAAGGCGAGTGCGGCGAGCACGAATCCGGAGCGCACGGCGACGCGCAGTCCGGTCGACCCCCCGGGCCGGACTGGTGGAGACACGTCTGACGCAAATACCCGCATTCCACCCCATTTGAGGGGGAGGACACGCTTCCTGTCAAACCGCCCGGCCGGATTTACGGCATACTGACAAGTGGGTCAACTGTCCCACTTCGCGCGACGACGCGCGACGGCACCGTGAGGAGCTTCGATGACGCGCATCGCCCCGGCAGCACGGCGCGCCGCGCTCGTGCAGGCCGCCCTGCGGGTGATCGCGCGGGACGGGGTGGCCGCGGCCACGACCCGGCGCATCGTCGCCGAGGCCGGGATGCCGCTGGCCAGCTTCCACTACGTGTTCGACTCGCGCGACGAGCTGATGGCCGAACTGGTCAACACGGTCGTGGCGGGGGAGCAGACCGACCTGGAGCCCGCCCTCGACCCGGCGACGGCCCCGCTGGAGCTGCGCGCGGCGATCCGCTCCGGCCTCCGGCACTACCTGGACGGCGTGCGTGCCGACCCGGACCGCGAGAAGGCGATGTTCGAGCTGACCCAGTGGGCGCTCCGCGAGCCTGGCTTCGCACCGCTCGCCCTCCGCCAGTACGACCGCTACTACGAGCTCGCCGAGCGTGCCGCGCGCGACGCCGCCGAGCTGACCGGCAGCGCGTGGCGCCTCCCGGTCGCCGAGGTCGCCCGGCTGCTGGTGACCTTCACCGACGGGCTCACGATCGCCTGGCTGGTGACCCGCGACGACGCCGCGGCCGAACGCGCCATGGACTTCGCCGCGGACGCGCTCGCCGCGCTCGCCGCTCCGCACGACACCCCCACCCACACCATCCCCCTCCCGAACGCAGGTGCCCGATGACCCACACCTCGACTCCGGCCGTCTTCGCCGAACCCACCCGCCGCGTCCCCGGCCGCTGGATCGCGGCCTTCGCGGTCGCCTGGCTGGGCGTCTGGATGGCGCAGCTCGCGCCGATCCAGAAGCTGCTGCCCGACCAGGTTCAGGCGCAGCTGCACACCACCTACTGGGTCGACAACGTCGTCGCCTTCGGCATCATCTCCGGCATCTCCGGCGTGTGCGCGATCGTCGCGTACCCGCTGACCGGCGCGCTCTCCGACCGCACGACCAGCCGATTCGGCCGCCGCCGGCCGTGGATCGCCGGCGGCGCGGCGCTGTTCGCGGTCTCGCTCGTGCTGCTCGGCCTGCAGACGACCATGGTCGGGATCGGCGTGTTCTGGTCGCTCGCGCTCACCGGGTTCTGCGTCCTCACGGCGGCGCTCACCGCGACGATCTCCGACCAGGTGCCGGTCGACCAGCGCGGCTACGTCTCCGGCTGGATCAGCGCGCCCCAGGCCATCGGGATCATCCTCGGCGTCTCGCTCGTCACTTACGTGTTCGTCGGCGCGCTGGTCGGCTACACGGCGATGGCCGTCCTTCTGGTGCTGCTCGTGCTGCCGTTCCTGTTCCTCCCGGACACCGTGCTGCCGCCGCACCTGCGCGAGCGGATGACGTTCCGCGGCGTGATCGAGGGGTTGTGGATCAGCCCGCGCGAGCATCCCGACTTCGGCTGGACGCTGCTCAGCCGCGTGCTGGTGAACTTCGGCAATGCGTTCGGGACGTCGCTGCTGCTGTACTTCCTGGAGTTCGGGCTCCACGACAAGCACGCCGACGACGACCTCCTCGTGCTGATCCTCATCTACATGGTGTTCGTCATCATCGCGTCGCTCGCGCTCGGCCGGCTCTCCGACCGGCTCGGGAGACGCAAGGCGTTCGTGTTCGTGTCGTCCGCGCTGCAGGGCGTCGCCGCGCTGCTGCTGGCGTTCGTGCCGCAGCTGTCGGTCGCGATGGTCGCGGCGGGTCTGCTCGGCCTCGGCTACGGCTGCTTCCTCTCGGTGGACCAGGCGCTCGCCACCCAGGTGCTGCCCGATCCGGAGAACCGCGGCAAGGACCTCGGCATCATGAACATCGCTACGGCCGTCCCGCAGGCGATGGCGCCGCTGTTCGGCGCCGCGATCGTCGCGGCGCTGGGCGGCTTCGTCGGCCTGTTCGTGCTCTCGGCAGTGTTCGCGTTCGCGGGAGCCCTCGCGGTCGCACGGGTGAAGGCGGTGCGCTGATGACCACGATCGACCTGACCACGAAGCCGGCCGCGGCCGAGCGCACCTGGACCACGCCGGACGTGTTCTGGCCCGCCCTCAGCGCGGCGACCACACGGCTCGACCCGGCGTTCGGCGTGCTGCACCTGCCGGCGCTGCGGCACAACACCCACGACATGCTCCGCCGCGCCGCGGGCAAGCCGATCCGCGTCGCCTCCAAATCGGTGCGCGTGCGTTCGGTGCTGGACGCCGTGCTCGGCCTCCCGGGGTACGCGGGCGTGCTCGCCTACACGCTGCCGGAGGCGCTGTGGCTGGCGGAGGGCGACGCCGGCCATGCGCCGATCGAGGACGTCGTGGTCGGCTACCCGACCGCCGACCGGGCCGCGATCGCGCGGCTCGCGGCCTCGCCCGAGCTGGCCTCCCGGGTCACGCTCATGGTCGACTCGGTCGCGCACCTCGACCTCATCGACGCGGTCGTGCCGCCGGCGCAGCGCGCGACGATCCGGCTCTGCCTGGAGCTCGACTCCTCCTGGGACGCGCCGGTGCTCGGCCACATCGGCGTCTACCGGTCGCCGCTGCACAGCGTCGAGACCGTGCGTGCGGTCGCGGAGGCGATCGTCCGGCGGCCCGGCTTCGCGCTGGTCGGGATGATGGGATACGAGGCGCAGATCGCCGGCCAGGGCGACAACCCGCCCGGCCGCCCGGCGTGGGGCGCGACGCTGCGCTGGATGCAGAAGAATTCGCGCGAGGAGCTGATCGAGCGCCGCGGGGAGGCCGTGGCCGCCGTGCGCGCGATCGCCGACCTGGAGTTCGTGAACGGCGGAGGCACCGGCTCGCTGGAGTTCACCGCCTCCGACCCGTCCGTGACCGAGATCGCGGCGGGAAGCGGCCTGTTCGGCGGCCACCTGTTCGACACCTACCGCGGCTTCCGTCCGGCGCCCGCGGCGTCGTTCGCGCTGTCGGTGGTGCGCCGGCCGGACGAGCGCACGGCGACGCTGCTCGGCGGCGGCTGGATCGCCTCCGGCCCTCCCGCCCCCGACCGCCTCCCGAGGATCGAGTGGCCGACGGGCCTGTCGATGGTCGAGCGCGAGATGGCGGGGGAGGTGCAGACGCCGGTCACCGGAGCGGCGGCGGGCATCCTCCGCGTCGGCGACCGGGTCTGGCTGCGGCACACGAAGTCGGGCGAGCTCAGCGAGCACGTGAACGACTTCCACCTGGTCGACGCCGTGGACGGCCGCGCGACGGTCACCGGCTCCATCCCGAGCTACCGCGGCGAGGGGAAGGTGTTCCTGTGACGGCGAACAACGGCGCCCAATGGCGAAACGGCACGTGGCGCAACTGGGGCCGCAGCGAGTCCATCAGGCCGCAGCGCGTCGAGCGCCCGCGCGACGCGGAGGCCGTTCAGCGCGCCGTCGCTGCCGCGGCGAAGCAGGGGATGCGCGTCAAGGCGGTCGGCGCCGGGCACAGCTTCACCGGGATCGCGGCGGCGCCGGGCGTGCTGCTCGACCTGGAGGACGTCAGCGGCGTCCTCGACGTCGACCTGGAGCGCGGCCGGGTGCGCCTCGCCGCGGGCACGCGCCTCCACCAGCTGCCGCGGCTGCTGCGCCCGTACGGGCTCGCGCTGGAGAACATGGGCGACATCGACCGCCAGACCATCGCAGGCGCGACCTCCACGGGCACGCACGGCACCGGCGGCTCCTTCGGCGGCCTGGCGACGCAGATCGTCGCGGTCACCCTCGTCACCGGCACAGGCGAGCTCCTGACGATCAGCGAGGACGAGAACGCCGAGCTGCTGCCCGCCGCCCGTCTCGGGCTCGGCGCGCTCGGCGTCATCGTCGACGTCACGATCCAGTGCGTGCCGGCGTACCTGCTCCAGGCGGTGGAGCGTCCCGAGCCGCTCCAGCAGGTGCTCGACAGCTATCTGGAGCGCTCGGCGGCGGAGCACCACTTCGAGTTCTACTGGTTCCCGCACACCGAGACCGGCCTGACCAAGACCAACACCCGGCTGCCGCTCACCGAGCAGCGCGCCCCGCTGTCGGCGGCCGGCCGCTGGGTGGACGACGAACTGCTCGCCAACGGCGTCTACCGCGGCGTCTGCGCGGTCGGGACGATCGTTCCGGGCGTCATCCCGCCGTTCAGCCGGCTCGCCCAGAGGCTCACCGGCAACCGCGACTTCACCGACCACTCGCCGCGCGTCTTCGTCACCAACCGCACCGTGCGGTTCCGGGAGATGGAATACGCGCTGCCGCGGGAGGCCGTGCCGGAGGCGCTCGCCGAGGTGAAGGCGCTCATCGAGCGGAAGGGCTGGCGCATCTCCTTCCCGATCGAGGTCCGCTCGGCCGCGGCCGACGAGAACTGGCTGTCGACGGCGCATGGACGGGAGACCGGCTACATCGCGGTGCACCGCTACTACCGGGAGGACCCGACCGAGTACTTCACGGCGGTCGAGGAGATCATGAAGGCCCACGACGGCCGCCCGCACTGGGGGAAGCTGCACTACCGCGACGCCGGGTCGCTGCGGGCGGCGTATCCGCGCTTCGACGACTTCCTCGCCGTGCGCGACCGCCTCGACCCGGACCGCCGCTTCGAGAACGCCTACCTCCGCCGCGTCCTCGGCGCCTGAGCCCTCCGCCGGGCGCTAGGGCGTTCGGCGTTGCAGGGTGAGGGCGCCGACGACGACGGCGCCGACGGCGAACGCGCCGATGATCAGGAGCTGGCCGCCGATGTACGCGGCGTCGTGGGAGTCCGTGGAGACGGCGTTCAGGGCGTCGACGGCGTGCGAGAGCGGGAGCCAGTCGCTGATCTGGCGCAGGCCGTCCGGGAGCTGGTCGCGCGGGATGAAGATGCCGCCGAGCAGGATCTGCGGGAACACGATCACCGGCATGAACTGCACGACCTGGAACTCGGTGCGCGCGAACGCGCTGGCGAACAGGCCCAGCGTGCTGCCGAGCACGGCGTCGGTGACGGCGACCGCGACCATCAGCCACGGGTCGCCCTTGATCTCCAGGCCGCACACCCAGACGGCGTAGCCGACGGCGACGAGCGACTGGACGATCGCGAGCAGGCCGAAGGCGAGGGTGTAGCCGAGGATGAAGTCGCCGCGGCCGAGCGGCATCGACAGCAGCCGCTCGAGGGTGCCGGTGCGGCGCTCGCGCAGCGTCGTGATGCTGGTCACCAGGAACATGACGATGAACGGGAACAGCGCGACGATGGCCGGCCCGATCGTCGCGAACACCGGGGTGTCCGTGAAGATCCAGGCGACCAGCCCGATCAGGAGGCTCGGCACGACCACGAGCAGGCCGATCGTGCGCGGGTCGTGCCGGATCTGCGTGAGCACGCGGCCGGCGGTCGCGAGGGTGCGGGTGGGGTTCATCGGGCGGCCTCCCCGTGCTGATCGTGGCGGTGCTCGGCCTCTTCATTGGCGTCGTCCGCCCCTTCGCCCAGCGCGTGCCGGGGATGGTGCCGCCGCAGCAGCGTCAGGAACGCGCCTTCCGCGTCCGCCGCGCCGGTCTCCGCCAGCAGCTCCTCCGGGGTCGTGTCGGCGAGGATGGCGCCCTCCCGCATCAGCAGCAGCCGGTCGCAGCGGGTCGCCTCGTCCATGACGTGGCTGGAGATCAGGAGGCTGGTGCCGCTGTCGGCCAGCCGGTGGAACAGCGTCCAGAGCTCGACGCGCAGCAGCGGGTCGAGGCCGACCGTCGGCTCGTCCAGCACCAGGAGGTCGGGGGAGCCGAGCAGCGCCGCGGCGAGCGAGACCCGGCTGCGCTGGCCTCCCGAGAGCGTCGAGACCAGCTGCCCGGCGTTCGCGCCGAGGTCGGTGGCCTCGATGGCGCGGTCGACGTCCGCCTTGCCGGCGCCGAGCACGCTGCGGAAGTACGCCAGGTTCTGCCGCACCGTCAGGTCGTCGTAGACGCTCGCCGCCTGCGTCACATAGCCGACCCGGTGACGCAGCGGGGACGAGCCGGCCGGCTCGCCGAGCACCTCCACCGTGCCGCCGGCCACGCGCTGCACGCCGACGATCGAGCGCATCAGCGTCGTCTTGCCGCAGCCGCTCGGCCCGAGGAGCCCGACGACCTGCCCGCGCGGGATGCGCAGATCGAGCCCGTCCAGCACGGTCGTCCGGCCGCGCTTCACGCGCAGTCCCTCGATCACGACGGCGGCGTCTCCGACGAGCTCGCTGCCGGCGGCCGGCGATGAATTCATCATGTGATGAATTATTCGCCCGGACCGCGCCCTCCGTCAACATCCCCGAACAGATGCCACTGGATGACCGGGCCGACCCGGCGCGCGACCTCGTCCGGAGACGCGCTCGCGATCGGCTCGAGCTTGAGGGCGTACCGCGTCATCAGCACGCCGACGATCTGGGAGGCGGCCAGATCGGCGCGCAGATCGGCGTCCTCCGCGTGCGTGAGCGCGGCCAGCCGGGTGAACACCTCCCTGGTGAGGAACTCGCGCAGCATCCGGGTCCCCGGGCCGCTGCTCAGCACGGTGCGCAGGATCAGCACCATCCGGGCGGCCGCCCGGTCGTCCTGCAACTGGGTGAGCAGGTAGCGGACGAGCGTCTCGCCGACCTCCTCCCGTGGCGCCCCGAGCACGACGCTCAGCACGCGGTCGGGCCGCAGCGGGGCCTCCAGCGTCGCGGCGAACAGGTCGGCCTTGTCGTCGAAGTAGTGGTGCACCAGCGCCGAGTCGACGCCCGCCCGCCGGGCGACCGCGCGCAGGGAGGCGGCCTCGTACCCGCGCTCGGTGAACTCCTCCGCCGCGGCGCGCACGATGGCCGAGCGTGTGGAGGCCGCGCCGCGCTCCTTGCGCGGCCGGCCCCGCCTGCGGCGTTCGGCGACCTCACTCACGCTTGTCATTGTGCACCCCGGACCGGGTGCGCTGTCCATCCGCATTGCGGTTGCTTCGAGTGTGATGGGAAGCCCGTGGGAGGCGCATCCGTCCCCGTTAGGATGCTGTTCAGCGCAGTCGATCGGCGCTTTCACGCTTAGGAGTTCCCGCAATGGAATGGCTCATTCCGGTCATCATCGTCGTCGTGCTCGTCGCGATCATCGGAATCTACTTCTGGGCCACGTACAACTCGCTCGTCACGCTCAAGGTGCGGGTCGACGAGGCGTGGAGCGACATCACGGTGCAGCTGAAGCGCCGTGCCGACCTCATCCCGAACCTCATCGAGACCGTCAAGGGCTACGCCGCGCACGAGCGCGGGGTCTTCGAGTCGGTCACCAAGGCGCGCGCCGAGACGCTGTCGGCGCAGACGCCGGGTGAGGCGTCCGTGGCCGAGGGGCACATGCAGACCGCGCTGAAGAGCATCTTCGCCGTGGCCGAGGCCTACCCGCAGCTCCAGGCGAGCCAGAACTTCCTGCGCCTGCAGGCCGACCTGGTCGACACCGAGGACAAGATCCAGGCCTCGCGCCGGTTCTACAACGGCGGCGTGCGCGAGTTCAACACCAAGATCAAGGTCTTCCCGAACAACCTGTTCGCGCGTCGTCTGGGCTTCACCGAGCGCGAGTTCTTCGAGGTCGACAACCTGGCGGCGATCGCCGAGCCGCCGCGCGTTCAGTTCTAGGGCGTCGATGTACAGGGCAATCGCCAGGAACAAGCGCAACACCGTCTTCATCGTCCTGCTGTTCCTGATCCTCATCGGTGCGCTCGGATGGCTGTTCTCGGTCATCTACAACAGCTGGGCGATCCTGGCCTGGGTCGGGATCGGCGCGATCGTCTACGCCGTCTTCCAGTACTTCATGGCCTCCAGCCAGGCGCTCAGCATGTCGGGCGCGGTCCCGATCACCAAGGCGGACAACCCGCGGCTCTGGAATGTGGTCGAGAACCTGTCGATCACGACCGGGACGCCGATGCCGGCGGTCTACATCATCAACGACCCCGCGCCGAACGCCTTCGCCACCGGCCGCGACCCGCAGCACGCGTCGGTCGCCGCGACCACCGGCCTGCTCGACATCATGAACGACGCCGAGCTGGAGGGCGTCATGGCGCACGAGCTCGGGCACGTGCGCAACTACGACATCCGGCTCTCGATGATCGTCTTCGGCCTCACCGTCGCCATCGGCCTGATCGCCGACATCTTCGTGCGGATGGCGTTCTTCGGCGGCAACAACCGCAACAACAACGGCGGCGGGGGCGGCAACCCCATCGTCCTGGTCTTCGGCCTTGTCGCCGCGATCATCGCGCCGCTGGTGGCGACGCTCGTGCAGCTCGCGGTCTCGCGCCAGCGCGAGTACCTCGCCGACGCCACCGGGGCGATGACGACGCGGCACCCGGACGCGCTCGCGAGCGCGCTGCTCAAGCTGCAGGACTACGGCCGGCCGATGCGCCGCCAGAACAGCAGCATGGCGCACCTGTGGATCGCGGAGCCGCTCAAGCCCGGCCTGATGAGCCGGCTGTTCTCGACGCACCCGCCCATCCCCGAGCGCGTCGACCGCCTCGAGAAGATGGGCTCGACCTTCTAGCCACATTCGCGCCGAATCTGCGCTTTCGCGGCGTCATTCGCGCGATTCGTCACGAATGCGGGTGTGGAGGGTCTGCGCGATTCGTGCCGAATGTGCACTTTCGCGGTGCCATTCGCGCGATTCGTCACGAATGCGGGTGTGGAGGGTGCGCGCGATTCGTGCCGAATGTGCACTTTCGCGGTGCCATTCGCGCGATTCGTCACGAATGCGGGTGTGGAGGGTGCGCGCGATTCGTGCCGAATGTGCGCTATCGCGGTGCCATTCGCGCGATTCGTCACGAATGCGGGGGTGGAGGGTCTGCGCGATTCGTGCCGAATGTGCGCTTTCGCGGTGCCATTCGCGCGATTCGTCACGAATGCGAAGGTGGAGAGTTCGCGCGATTCGTGCCGAATGTGCGCTATCGCGGTGCCATTCGCGCGATTCGTCACGAATGTGGGCGTGGAGGGTTTGCGCGATTCGTGACGAATGTCGGGGCGGTCAGGCCTCGGCGGCCTCCAGCTCGGCGGTGCCGGTGTAGCGGTAGCGCACGCGGGTGCCGACGGCGCGCTCGTCCACCGGGCGCCACTCGGTGCCCGCGTTGTTCGAGCCGTCGACCACGTCGATGTCGCGGATGAGGTCGGCGGGGGCGCCGTCGCGGTAGCCGGTGATGACCTCCGCATAGACGGACGAGTCCGGGTTCAGCAGCACCGCGATGTAGTGGCTGGACTCGCGCACGTCGTCGGTCGTCACCCAGATGCGGTTGTCGAACTGCACGTGCGCGCGACCGTCCTCGCCCCGTTTCACTCCGGTCACGATGCCGTCGAGCCAGCGTTCGCCGTCGCGGTAGGCGAAGAGCTCGCGCATGGGCTGTTCGTAGTCGGCCTCATCGGCCCCGTCGGCGTCCAGGTACTCCAGCGGTGAACTCATGCCCCGCACCTTACCCCCGCACCCGGCGGCGCCGCGAGGGAGAAACCCTCAGAAGCCGCTGGGCGCCGCCAGCGCGAGCTCGGCGGCGAGCATGGGCGCGAGGTCGCCTCTGGCTCCCTCGGCGACCTCCACGCCGCCCAGGCCCTGCCAGGCCGCCGTCTCGCCCAGCAGCGGGACGAGGCGCTCGGCCACGCGGCCGCCGTCGCCGGCCTCCGTCCACGCGGACTGCACGCGCAGCACGCCCGCCTGCCGGTCGCTCTTCAGATCGATGCGGCCGACGAGCTCGTCGTCCAGCAGGATGGGCAGCGAGTAGTAGCCGTACACGCGCTGCGGGGCGGGCGTGTAGATCTCGATCCGGTAGTGGAAGCCGAACATCCGCAGCGCCCGGTCGCGGAACCAGACGACGGGGTCGAACGGGGACAGCAGCGCGGCCGCGTCGATGCCGCGCGGCTTGCGCGCGTCGCGGTGCACCCAGGCCTTGACCGGCCGGTCGCCCGCGCCGGTCCAGCCCTTCACCTGCACGGGGACGACCTCGCCCGCGTCGGCCAGCTCCTCCATGGCCACCGCCACGGCGGGGCCCTTGAGCCGGTAGTAGTCGGCGAAGTCGCGGAGCGTCCCGACGCCGTGCGCGACGGCCGAGCGACGCATCAGCTCGCGGATGGCGTCCGCCTCGCTCACCTCGCGGTCGAGCACGCTCGCCGGGAGGACGTCCTCCACCAGCCCGTAACGGCGCTGGAAGCGCGTGCGGCCGGCGATGGCGACCTCGCCGAACAGGAACATCCGCTCCAGGGCGCGCTTGACCTCCGACCAGCCCCACCACGGCCCGGAGCGCCGGTTGGCGTCGTGCTCGATCTCGCTCGCGGCCAGCGGCCCTTTGGCGGCGAGTTCGCTGCGCAGCCAGGACAGTGTGGACTCGTGGGCTGCGAACCAGGCGTTGCCGGTGCCGTAGCGCTCCTGGTACCGGAGCATGCGCCACCGGAACAGCGACCAGTCCTCCTTGCGCACGAACGCGGCCTCGTGCGCCCAGTACTCGGTGTGCGGGCCGCGCGCGTCGAACGTCAGCCGGTCGAGCAGGGTGCGGTCGTAGGCCCCGAGCCGGGCGAAGGCCGGCAGATAGTGGCTGCGCTCGAACACGTTGACGGAGTCGATCTGGAGCAGGTTGATCCGGTCGATGAGCCCGTTGAGCTGCCGCGTTCCCACGATGGCGGGGCGCGGGCGCCCGAAGCCCTGGGCGGCGAGCGCGATACGGCGCGCGAGGGCGGGGGAGAGCTGTTCGACCACGGATCGACCTTAGCGGCAAGGTCCGACATCGGTCGTTCACCCGATGGTCACTCTCCGCTGGGCCACGCGTATCCCGGCGTCCCTAGCGTGGCGACGAGCCGGGTCGCACATCCCGGCCGTCAACCCGACCTGGAGGACATTCCGTGATCAACACGCGCGCCCGCATCGCCGGACTCGCCGCGGCGGCGACCGTCGTCGCCCTCTCGCTCGCCGCCTGCTCCGGCGGCGCCGACGCCAGCAGCACCACCGCAAGCACCTCGGCCGCCTCGGCCACCGACGTGGCCTCCGCCGGCGGCATGGCCGCTCTGGTCGCCGCCGCGAAGAAGGAGGGCAGCCTCAACATCATCGCCACCCCCGGCGACTGGGCCAACTACCAGGAGATCTTCGACGGCTTCACCAAGAAGTACGGCATCACGATCAACCCGAGCCAGGACAGCGCGTCCAGCCAGGAGGAGATCGACGCCGCGAAGAAGCTGAAGGGCCAGGACACCGCGCCGGACACCTTCGACATGGGCTCCTCGGTGACGCTGGCGAACACGCAGTACTTCGCCCCGTACAAGCCGACCGGCTTCAACGACATCCCGGCCGCGCAGAAGGACAAGGACGGCCTCTGGAAGGTCGGCTACTACGGCGTCATGTCCGTCGGCTACGACGCGAACAAGATCAAGACCGCGCCGAAGTCGTTCGCCGACCTGCTGAAGCCGGAGTTCAAGGGCGCCGTCGCGCTCAACGGCAACCCGACCCAGGCGGCCGCCGCGGCCGGCGCCGTCGCGTACGCCGACCTGCAGAACGGCGGCACGCTGGACGACCTGACCCCGGGCGTCGAGTGGTTCACCAAGCTGAAGGCCGCGGGCAACTGGAACGCCGCCGACGGCAAGCCGAACACCATCGCCTCGGGCGAGACCCCGGTCCTGCTCGACTGGTCGTTCAACCAGAAGGGCTACACGACCTCCGACACCATCAAGTCGGGCGGCGTGAACTGGAAGTACGTCGTCCTCCCGGGCACCGCGTACGTCGGCTACTACAACCAGGCCATCAACAAGGACGCCCCGCACCCCGCGGCCGCGCGCCTCTGGGAGGAGTACCTCTACAGTGACGCCGCCCAGAACGCCTGGCTGAAGGGCGGCGCCTACCCGGCGCGCGTCGACGCCATGGAGAAGGCCGGGACCCTGGACACCAAGGACTTCCCGGGCAAGCTCGACAAGACGGCCGTGATGACGGACAAGCAGGCCACCGACGCCGGCACGCTCCTCAACGCCAAGTGGGCCAACGCGGTCGGCTGATGACCGAGACCATCGCCGCACCCGCGGCCGACGCTGCCGCCGGGATCGCCTCGCGCGACCCCCGGCGGCAGCCGTCGTCGGCGGCCGCACCGGGCTCGGGGCGCCGCCGGCGACGCGGACTCGCCGCCGTGCTCGGCCTCACCCCGTTCGCCCTCTATGTCGTGATCTTCCTCGCCGTTCCCACGCTCGTCGCCGTCGGCAGCGGCTTCGTGGACGGCGAGGGCCGCTTCACCTGGTCCAACATCACGGGCCTCGCCGAGCCGGCCATCACCGGCTCGTTCTTCGGCGCCTTCTGGCTCTCCGCGGTCACCGCCATCGTCGGCGCCGTCGCAGGCGCCGCGCTTTGCTTCGCCATGCTGAGCTCCCGCCCGGGCGGCGTCACGCGTTCGCTCGTGGGCTCCGCCAGCAGCGTGCTCGCCCAGTTCGGCGGCGTGATGCTCGCGTTCGCGTTCATCGCGACCATCGGCGCGCAAGGCCTGGTGACCGTGCTGCTGCGCAACCAGTTCCACGTGAACATCTACGCGAACGGCGTCTGGCTCTACACGGTGCCGGGACTCATCCTCCCGTACCTCTACTTCCAGATCCCGCTCATGGTCATCACCTTCCTGCCCGCGCTGGAGGGCCTGCGCCCGCAGTGGCTGGAGGCGACCGCCACCCTCGGCGGCACGCGCTGGATCTACTGGACCCGCGTCGGCGGACCCATCCTGCTGCCCTCGTTCCTCGGCAGCCTGCTGCTGCTCTTCGCCAACGCCTTCTCGTCGTACGCGACCGCGGCCGCGCTCGTCGGCCAGGCCAACAACATCGTGTCGCTGCAGATCCGCCAGGCCCTCGTCTCCGAGACCGTGCTCGGCCGGGCGAACCTGGCCGGCTCGATGGCGCTCGGCATGCTCGTGGTGATGATCGTCGTGATGCTCGCCTACTCGGCGCTCGTGCGGCGCACCGCGCGGTGGCAGCGGTGAGCGCGCGCACGACGCTGCGGCCGGGTCCCGGCCCGGTCGTCCGCACCGTCATCTGGGTCGTCCTCGGCGCGTTCTTCCTCATCCCGCTGTTCTCGATGCTGGAGTTCACACTGCGCACCGCGAAGCCCGGGGTCTACAGCTTCGACCGCTGGATCGCCGTCTTCGGCGGGGAGACCACGCGCTACGACCGCGTCTACCAGGGCCTCGGCAACTCGCTCGTGCTCGCTGCCGTGACCGTGGCGATCGTGCTGCTGGTGCTGCTGCCGACGATCGTGCTGGTCGAGTTGCGCTTCCCGAGGCTGCGCCGACTGCTGGAAGCCGTCTGCCTGCTGCCGATCATGATCCCGGCGATCGTGATGGTCGTAGGGCTGGCGCCGACCTACGCGGTCGTGACCTCGATCTTCGGCTCCGGGACGTGGACGCTGGCGTTCGCCTACGGGATCACCGTGCTGCCGTACGCGTACCGCGCTATCCAGAGCAACGTCCAGGCCGTCGACATGGTGACGCTGAGCGAGGCTGCGCGGTCGCTCGGCGCCGGCTGGGGGACCGTGTTCTGGCGGGTGCTGACGCCGAACCTGCGCCGCGGCATCCTCGCGGCTTCCGCGCTCTCGATCGCGGTCGTGCTCGGCGAGTTCACGATCGCCTCCCTGCTCAGCCGGGTGAACCTGCAGACCTCGCTGCTGCTGGTCTCCCAGTCCGATCCGTTCGTCGCGGTCATCTTCGCCCTGCTGGCGCTGGTGTTCGCGTTCGTCCTCCTCGTCGTCGTCGACCGTGTCGTCGGCGCCCGCCGCCGTACGCGGCGTCCCGTGAAAGGCACCCCATGACCGTCCTCGAATCCACCGTCGCCGGCGCGCGCGTCGGCTCCACCGTCGAGCTGGACGGGGTCGTGCGCGACTTCGGCGGCGGCGCCGGCCTCGCCGGGTTCTCGCTGGCCGCGAGCCCGGGGGAGTTCATCGCCCTGCTCGGGCCGTCCGGCTGCGGCAAGACCACGGCGCTGCGCGCGCTCGCCGGGCTGGAGCGCGTCGACTCCGGCCGCGTGCTGATCGACGGCCGGGACGTCACGGACGAGCCGACGAACCGGCGCGACCTCGGGATGGTGTTCCAGTCGTACTCGCTGTTTCCGCACCTCACCTCCGGCCAGAACGTCGAGTTCGGGCTGCGGATGCGCAAGGTCGGCGCCGGCGATCGGCGCCGTCGCGCGGCCGAGGCGCTGGAGCTCGTCGGGCTCGACCACCACGCCGAGCGCTACGCCCACCAGCTCTCCGGCGGCCAGCAGCAGCGCGTGGCGCTCGCCCGGGCGCTGGTCACCGAACCGCGCGTGCTCCTGCTGGACGAGCCCCTCTCCGCGCTCGACGCGAAGGTGCGCGTGCAGCTCCGCGAGGAGATCCGCCGCATCCAGACCGAGCTCGGGATCACGACCTTCTTCGTGACGCACGACCAGGAGGAGGCGCTCGCCGTCGCCGACCGGGTCGCGGTGATGCGGGCGGGCGCCATCGAACAGATCGGGACGCCGGAGGAGCTGTACCACCGCCCGGCGACCGCGTTCGTCGCGGAGTTCGTGGGGCTGACCAACCGCGTGCCCGCCACGGTCGTGGGCGGAGTGCTGCACGTCCTCGGCGGGACCGCGCCGCTCGCGTCGCCCGCGCCCGACGGCCCGGTGACGGCGTTCGTGCGGCCGGAGGATCTGCTGCCGGCCGCGGACGGCATCCCGGCCGATGTGCTGACGACCAGCTTCCTGGGCGCGCTGCGGCGCACGCGGGTGCGCCTGGCCGACGGGTCGGAGCTGGCCGTCCAGCACGGCGCGCGCGACCTCCCCGCCCCCGGCGACCGCATCCACCTCACCCTCTCCGGCACCCCCGTCACCGTCGCGCCCGCTTCCTGACCTCCGCCGAAGGGCACCCGAACGCCCCTAAAACAGCGTTTTAGGGGCGTTTACGTGCCCCTCGGGATTCCCTGCCGGCACGGTCGCACACGCGGGACGGCGTCAGTAGAGTAATCCTCATGTCTGGTATCGTCCCGGGGGCGGACGCCGAGTACTCGGACGCCATCGACCCCTCAACCTTCGTGAAGACCCTCTCGCCGAGCGACGTGCTCACTCGGATCCGACCGGGCGACATCCTGCACTGGCCGCCCTTCTTCTTCCCCATCGACACCATCAGCCCGACCCACACGGTCGGCAAAGGCCGCACCAATCTGACGCTGATCGCGTCGGACATCATGCAGACCGACACGACCGGCACGCCGTACGCGTCGTTCAGCTACCGCCAGGTCCCGTCCGGCGGCCCCGGCGTCTCCGTCCACTTCGACCCCGGAGCGTACGGGGCGACCGCGGTCGCGAGCTACGTCATCGAGTTCCTGATCGCCACGAGCGGCCCGGTGTCGCTCACGGTCGGAGGCTACGCGGGAGCCGGCTCCGTGACCGGCGCCGGCGTCCGGACGGTGAACGGCAACGTCTCCGTCTCGGTCGGCCTCGGCAACGTCCCGCCCGGGCAGATCACCTACGCCTCGATCCAGCAGACGTCCTCCGGGCCCGGCTGGCAGTGGTTCTCCACCTCCATCGAGCACCCGCCGCTGGTGTTCGAACCCTGAGCGGCCATCCCTTCGGCGCGGCACGGCATTCCCTGAGCGATCCTTCAGGAAGCGCCGGGCCGCGCCCCTAGACTGACGGGCATGGCAGAGAGCGACGCTCCGGCAGCGCAGAACCCGTCCGTCCCTCCGGCCCGGGCGCGGTTTCTGAAGCGCCGGCGCGACATCGAGGGCCGTGCCGAGTCGAGGGCGGGGGAGGCCGCCCCGGTCGACGCGTCGCTGCCACGCGGTGTGCGCCTGGCCGGCGCCTGGTCGTGGCGACTGCTGGTGATCGGCGCTGTGATCGCCGTCGTGGTCTTCCTCATCGTCCAGCTTCGGCTGATCGTGGTCCCCGTGCTGATCGCGGTGCTCCTCGCCGCCCTGCTGGTGCCGTTCAAGGACTTCCTCGTCCGCCACCGCTGGCCGCGCTGGCTGGCGATCGTCGCCACGCTGCTCACCCTGGTCGTGGTCGTCGGCGGACTGTTCTATCTCGCCATCTGGCAGGTCACGCGGGAGAGCCACGACCTCCAGACGCAGTCCGTGGCGGCGTTCGACCAGTTCCGGAGCTGGCTGACGACCGGGCCGCTCGGACTCACCAAGGACCAGATCGACAGTGCGTTCCAGTCCATCTGGACCTCGGCGCAGCAGGACAGCCAGGTCTACATCTCCGGCGCGCTCTCCGTCGGCTCGACGCTGGGCCACGTGCTCACGGGCGCGCTGCTCACGCTGTTCAGTGTGCTGTTCATCCTCATCGACGGCCGCAGCATCTGGGGCTGGATCGTGCGGATCTTCCCGAAGAACGCGCGGGCCGCGGTCGACGGCGCGGGCCAGGCCGGCTGGCTGACCCTCCGGAACTTCGCCAAGGTGCAGGTGCTGGTGGCCTCCATCGACGCGCTCGGGATCGGCCTCGGCGCGTTCTTCCTCGGTCTGCCGCTGGTGCTGCCGATCGCGGTGCTGGTCTTCCTCGGGTCGTTCATCCCGATCGTCGGCGCGGTCATCACGGGCGCGCTCGCCGTCTTCGTCGCGCTCGTCTTCAAGGGCTGGGTGTTCGCGCTCATCATGCTGGGCATCGTGCTGCTCGTGCAGCAGATCGAGGGGCACGTCCTCCAGCCGCTCATCATGGGAACCGCCGTGAAGGTGCACCCGCTCGCGGTCGTGCTGGCGGTCGCGGCGGGATCGCTGCTGGCCGGCATTCCCGGCGCGCTCTTCGCGGTCCCATTCGTCGCCGTCCTCAACGTGATGGTGCACTACGTCTCATCCGGCGCCTGGCGGTCGCGGCCCCCGGAGGCCACGACGGCGCCGGAGGGCGCGATCTGGGAGACCGTGCCGCGGCCCCGGCGGGCTCAGCGGCCGTAGCGGACGCATACATTCAGCGGTATATGACCACGAGTAGGCTGTGCGAGTGGATACCGCGACCGATCCGACGCGCACCCCGTTCGCAGGCCCCGGCCTGGACGAGATCGAGGCCGCGCGCGCGATCGTGGCCCGGGTCGCCCAGCCGACGCCGCTCGAGACGTCCCGTTACCTCACCGACGTGCTCGGCGCACCGGTCATCCTCAAGTGCGAGAACCTGCAGCGCACCGGCTCGTACAAGATCCGCGGCGCGTACCACCGGCTCTCCAAGCTGAACGCCGAGGAGCGGGCGCGCGGCGTCGTCGCCGCCTCCGCGGGCAACCACGCGCAGGGCGTCGCCTTCGCCGCCCGCGAGCTCGGCATCCACGCCACGATCTTCATGCCCGTCGGCGTGGCCATCCCCAAGTTCCAGGCGACGCGGGCGTACGGCGCGGACGTCGTCCTCAGCGGCAGCATCGTGGACGAGACGCTGCGGGCCGCCGCGGACTTCGCCGCCGAGACCGGTGCCGTCCTCATCCCGCCGTTCGACCACGCCGACGTGATCGCCGGGCAGGGCACGCTCGGCCTCGAGATCCTCGACGAGGTGCCGGACGTCCAGACGATCGTCGTGCCGATCGGCGGCGGCGGCCTCATCTCGGGCGTCGCCAGCGCGGTCAAGCAGCGCGCGGCCCGCGAGGGACGCACGGTCCGGGTGATCGGCGTGCAGGCGGCCAACGCCGCCGCCTACCCGGCCTCACTCGCAGCGGGGGAGCCGACGGAGATCGGCCTCGTCGCGACCATCGCCGACGGCATCGCCGTCAGCAAGCCCGGCGCATTGAACTTCGAGATCATCCGGGACGCGGTGGACGCCGTGGTCACGGTCACCGAGGACGACATCGCCCGCGCCCTGCTGGTGCTGCTGGAGCGGGCGAAGCTCGTGGTCGAGCCGGCCGGCGCGGTCGGCGTGGCGGCGATCCTCGCGGGACTCGTCCCGGCGGACGACGCAACGGGCCCGGTCGTCGCCATCCTCTCCGGCGGCAACATCGACCCGCTGCTGATGCAGCGCGTCATCGCCCACGGTCTCGCGGCGTCCGACCGCTACCTGCGGCTCTCGATCATGCTCCCGGACCGGCCGGGGCAGCTCGCGCGGATCGCCGAGATCCTCGCCGGTGTCAACGCGAACGTGGTGGAGGTGCTGCACACGCGGCACGGCCACGGCCTCCAGCTCAGCCAGGTCGAGCTCGATGTGTCGGTGGAGACGCGCGGCACCGAGCACCGGCAGCAGGTCATCCAGGTGCTGCGGTCGGCGGGTTACGACCCGGTCCTCGAAGAGGAATGAAGAAACCGCCGGCTCGCAGTCGCACTGCGAGGCCGGCGGTTCTCGTGGTATTCGGGGGTCACTGACCCGTGTAGGTGTCCACCTTGGTGATCTCGACGGGGATCTGACGGCCGTTCGGGGCGGTGTACTCGGTCTTGTCGCCGACCTTAAGGCCGAGGATCGCGCCGCCGAGCGGGCTCTGCTCGCTGTAGACGGGGAGTTCGGTGCCGGCCGCGATCTCGCGGTTGCCGATCAGGAAGACGCTCTCGTCGCCCGCGATGACCGCGGTGATGACGGTGCCGGGCTCCACGACGCCGTGGCTCTCCGGCGCCTCGCCGACCGTGGCGCTGCGCAGCAGGTTGGTGAGCTGCACGATGCGCGCCTCGATCTTGCCCTGCTCGTCCTTCGCGGCGTGGTAGCCGCCGTTCTCCTTGAGGTCGCCCTCCTCGCGGGCCGCCTCGATGCGCTTCGCGATCTCGTTACGGCCGTTGACGCTGAGCTCCTCGAGTTCGGCCGACAGACGGTCGTACGCGTCCTGGGTCAGAAAGGTGACCTGAGACTCCTGGGACATGATGAACTCCTTCGCGCCTGTGCGGCGGTTCGCCGCTTCGGCTGATGGCCGGCCGGAGCCGGTGGGTAAAGTAGACGCCCCGGCCTCGGCCGGGGCGTATCCAGAGAATGTTAGGTCAGCCAGCAGGTGTTAATCAAACCCGTGTTGCTCTGCTGGATGGTCCGGATCGTCTCGGTGTGGGTGGACACCCGGGAATCGGTGCCGGGATAGCTCACGATGCGCCAGCCCACGATCGCGTAGTCGTCGTTGAGCGCCTGCAGGGCGCAGGTGACGCCAGTGCCGGGCTGGGCGTTGATCGTGAAGGTGATCCGCACATGGTGCGCGTCGGGGATGACGTAGGCGGTGTCGGTGGCCTGCAGGTCGGCCTGGTTGTTGTCCCAGCCGGCCCAGAACACCCAGGCGGTCACCACCGCGAGGACGGCGGCGGCGCCGCCGATCAGCAGCCACCGGTCGCGGCGGCGGCGCTTCGGGGTGCGGCCGTAGCGGGATTCGAGGGTCTCGGACGGCGCCTCGGTCTCGCGTGCCATGTACTCGCCGTCCGCCTCTCAGGGGCTTCGTTCAGGCCCGCCGTCGGGGCGACGGTAGGCTGAGACAAGACTAGGAGACGAAGCTGTGAATCGCGCTTCGCGCCTCCCGAACCACCCGATCCGAAAGCGAAGTCCGCCATGCGTCAGAACGACCTGTCCACTGTGTCCGTGGAGGCCGTGTGATGGGCGAGCTGCTGCTGAAGGCGGGCGTGTGGCTGGCCGCGACCCCGACGCCGTCGCCGACCTCGGGTCCGAGCGACGACTCGGTCACGCCCGGCGTCGTCGGGTTCACCGTGACCTTCCTGATCGCGGTCGCGGCGGTGCTGCTCGTCCTCGACATGACGCGCCGCATCCGCCGGGTGCGCTACCGCGCGGAGATCGCGGAGAAGCTGGACGCCGAGAAGGCGGAGCACCAGGACGACGCGGACGGCGACTCGCGGGGCTGAGCCCTGGCTCCGCCGGCGGCGTCAGCCGTTGTAGGCGGGATGCAGCGCGATCAGCAGCGTCGCGGTCCAGTGGCAGAGGAACGCCAGCACCGTCAAGGTGTGGAAGATCTCATGGAAGCCGAACACCCCGGGGAACGGGTTCGGCTTCTTGATGCCGTAGATGACGGCGCCGATCGTGTAGAAGACGCCGCCGACGCAGACCAGCACCATCATCGCCACGTTGGCGTTCACCAGGTCGACGATGTACATCATCGCCGCCCAGCCGAGCAGCAGGTAGATCGGCACGTACAGCCAGCGCGGAGCCGTGATCCAGAACACCCGGAAGCCGATGCCGAGCAGCGCGCCTCCCCAGACCACGCAGAGCAGCACGATGCCCTTCGACGGCGGCAGCGCGAGCACCGCCAGCGGCGTGTAGGTGCCGGCGATCAGCAGGAAGATGTTGGCGTGGTCGATGCGCTTGAGCACGATCTTCGTGCGCGGCCGCCAGTTGAAGCGGTGGTAGAGCGCCGAGTTGCCGAACAGCAGCATCGAGGTCAGCATGAACACCGCCGACGCCCACTTGGCCGGAGCGCCCTGCGCGAGGCAGATCAGCACGATGCCCGCGGCGATGGTGACCGGGAAGGTGCCGGCGTGGATCCAGCCGCGCCACGTCGGCTTCAGCTCGGCCGGATGGGCCGGCGAGGCGTCCAGCAGCGGGATGTTCGGCAGCAGCGGGCCGCGCGACTCGTCCGCCTTCACCGCCGCGTCGGCGGGCGGGAGGTCGGAGACCGGCTCGGCGAGGAGCTCGGCGACGTCCTCGGGGTCGGGGGCGTTTCGCGGCGTCATGGAGCAAGAGTAGGGGAGACGGGTGGTCGGATGCTGGGAACCGGGCGGCCGAGGGGCGCTAACGTAGCTGCGTGAGCAGACGCAGTTCCGAGACGGCCAACGGGTTGCTCTACGGCCTGTACCAGAAGCGGCTGCGGCGGGACATCGCCGGCCTCGGCCCGGAGTCGCTGCCACGGCACGTCGCGATGATCATCGACGGCAACAGGCGCTGGGCGCGCCAGGTCGGCATGACGACCGTCGCACACGGCCACCGGGCGGGCGCGGCGAAGATGCGCGAGTTCCTGGAGTGGTGCGACGACCTCGGCATCGAGGTGGTGACGCTCTACCTGCTGTCCTCGGACAACCTGACCAACCGGCCGAGCGCCGAGCTGTCCGACCTGATCGAGATCATCGCCGAGCTCGCGGACGACCTCTCCCGCTACCGCGACTGGCGGGTCAAGCACGTCGGCTCGACGGCCGGCCTCCCGGAGCCGCTCGTCGCCGCACTGGTCGACGCGGAGAAGCGCACGTCCGGCAACACCGGCCTGCACATCAACCTCGCGGTCGGCTACGGGGGCCGCAAGGAGATCACGGACGCCATGCGCAGCATCGTCGCGGCGCACTCGGCGGAGGGCGGCAGCCTGGAGACGCTGGCCGACCTCCTCACCCCCGATCTCATCGGCGAGCACCTGTACACGGGAGGCCAGCCCGACCCGGACCTCGTCATCCGCACCTCCGGCGAGCAGCGGCTCAGCGACTTCATGCTGTGGCAGAGCGCGCACAGCGAGTTCTACTTCGTGGAGGCACTGGGGCCCGACCTGCGCGAGGTCGACTTCCTGCGGGCGATGCGCGACTTCTCGCGCCGCCAGCGCCGCTACGGGTCCTGAGCTCCGGCCGTCTCCACTCCCCGCGAAAGACGCTCGGGCACACCAGAATTCGCGTCGCCGGCGGTCGCGACGGCAGGATGGTCCCGGAGGTCACGATGACGACGATCGAGGAGTTCGCCGCCGGGTTCGGCGAGGAGCCCGGATACCTGGACTACGGCCGGGTCGGCCCGCTGTCGGCGACGGTGCGCGCCGAGACGCTGGGACAGTACGAGGCACTCGCCAAGGCGCGCTTCGGGACCGTCGACCGGATGCACGCCGAGAACGACAGGGTCCGCGACGCGATCTCCGCGCTGACCGGGTTCCCGTCCGGGCAGATCGCGTTCCAGCCGAACGCCTCCACCGGGCTGATGCACGCGGCGTTCGGGCTCACCGGCGGCGAGGTGCTGCTGTCGGCGGCCGAGTTCCCGAGCGTGACGTACGCCGCGGTGCGCGCCGCCCAGGCGATGCGCGTCGTGACGCCGGTCTGGCTGGAGACCGATCACGGCCGGGTCACGCCCGCGCAGATCAAGGCGCAGCTGACCGACTCCACGAGCGCGGTGATGGTCAGCCTGGTCGACTCCCGCTCCGGCTACCTCGCGGACATCGACGGCATCCGCCAGGTGATCGGCGACCGCCTCCTCATCGTGGACGCCATCCAGGGCTTCGGGGTCGCGGATGTGCCGTACGAGGTCGCGGACGTCGTCGTCTCCGGCGGCCAGAAGTGGACCAGGGCGGGGTGGGGGACGGGCTTCCTCGCGCTCAGCGAGCGGGCGATCGACCACCTCACGCCCGTCTTCAGCGGATGGGTCGGCACCGGCGCGGGCGAACGGTGGGACGAGGTGCTCGATCCCGCGAAGGACGCGTCGGCCTTCACGGCGTCGAACGCCGACCCGGTGGCGGAGGCCCGCCTCGCCGCCGCGCTGGAGGAGGTCGCGGCCGTCGGCGTGGCGGAGATATCCGCCGCCATCTCCGACATCGCCGAGCAGGTCATCGACCTCGCCGACGAGTTCGCCGTGCCGGTGGCCTCCTCGCGCAACGCCGCGGAGCGCGCCGGGATCGTCGTGCTGGAGCCGCTGCCGGAACAGCTCACCGTTCTTGCGGCCTCCCTCTTCAACCACGGTGTCACGGCCAAGGTGCGCAGCACAAGCGCGCGGATCAGCGTGCACGCGGGCACCACGGAGGAGACCCTGGACATGCTGCGCGCCGCCCTCACCTCCTACGCCTCGGCCGCCTGATCCCGCTCCTCCCATAACTGGGGGTGAAGATCGGCTGAACGAAACACGACACGCCCCGTTCTGAGCCTCCCGTGTCGGCCGTCCGGCGTACTTTCGACTCATCGGGCACGGCGCCCGATCGAGACGGCCACATAAGTTCGTTTCGAGACCCAATGGCCGGCTCGCCAATGATCCGCCGGCTCCAGCGGAAGCGGAGCGGCGGGGTGGGAGTGGTCGTGGCTGAATCAGGAACCCGGCAGTTCGAGTCGGCATCCAGCACTGTCCGGCAGAGCGAGCGCACCTACGTGCTCGACACATCGGTGCTGCTGTCCGACCCCAAGGCGATCTTCCGGTTCGCCGAACACGCTGTCGTCATCCCTGTCGTCGTCGTGAGCGAGCTGGAGGGCAAGCGGAACGATCCGGAGATCGGGTACTTCGCGCGGCAGGCGCTGCGCAACCTGGACGACCTGCGCGTCCAGCACGAACGGCTCGACTTCCCGATCCCGGTCGGGGACGGCGGCTCGCTCCGGGTGGAGCTGAACCATTCCAACATGTCGGTGCTGCCCAGCGGCATGCAGCTCGGCGACAACGACTCGCGCATCCTCGCCGTCGCGATGAACCTCGCGAACGACGGGCTCGCGGTCACGGTCGTCTCCAAGGACCTCCCGATGCGCGTCAAGGCGTCCTCGATCGGCCTGGCGGCGGAGGAGTACCGCCACGAGCAGGTCGTGGACAGCGGCTGGACGGGCCTGGCGGAGATCTCGCTCGGCAGCGACCAGATGAGCTCGCTGTACGAGGAGGAGTGGATGCGCACGCCGCTCGTCGACGGCCTCCCGGTCAACACGGGCCTCATCGTGCACTCGGACCGCGGCTCCGCCCTCGGGCGCGTGGTCGCCGACGGCGAGGTGAAGCTGGTGCGCGGCGACCGAGACGTGTTCGGGCTGCACGGGCGCTCGGCGGAGCAGCGGCTGGCGATCGACCTCCTGCTCGACCCGGAGGTCGGCATCCTGTCGCTCGGCGGCCGGGCCGGCACCGGCAAGTCGGCGCTCGCGCTGTGCGCGGGGCTGGAGGCCGTGCTGGAGCGTCAGCAGCACAAGAAGATCATGGTGTTCCGGCCGCTGTACGCCGTGGGCGGCCAGGAGCTCGGCTACCTCCCCGGCGACCAGGGCGAGAAGATGAACCCCTGGGGCCAGGCGGTGTTCGACACGCTCGGCGCGCTGGTGTCGCAGAACGTGCTGGACGAGGTGCAGGACCGCGGCATCCTCGAGGTGCTGCCGCTCACGCACATCCGCGGCCGCTCGCTGCACGACGCGTTCGTGATCGTGGACGAGGCGCAGTCGCTGGAGCGGAACGTGCTGCTCACGGTGCTCAGCCGCGTCGGGCAGAACTCGCGCGTGGTGCTGACCCACGACGTGGCGCAGCGCGACAACCTGCGGGTCGGCCGGCACGACGGCGTCGCGTCGGTGATCGAGACGCTGAAGGGCCACCCGCTGTTCGCGCACATCACGCTGACGCGCTCGGAGCGGTCGGCCATCGCGGCGCTCGTGACGGAGATGCTGGAGGGCAACGAGCTCGCGTGAGGTGAGCCGGTGGGCGAAAAAGCGCCGCCCGCTGGGGAGAATTTCGGGATTCTCGTATTTTCTGTGGAATCGTGAGGAGGCCATGCCACCGCACCTAGCGTGACGGCATGGAAGAGAAGACGATCCGGATCGTTGTCGCGGCCGGCCTGTGCGTCGCCCTGCTGGGGGCAGGTGGCGTCGGGCCGGCCGCGATCGGAGCGCTCTATCTCGCGGTCGTGACGGCGGCGCTCGTCCAGCACGATCTGCGCGAGCTGCGGCTGCCGGACGCGCTGGTGCTGCCGGGCGCCGCGTTCGTGGCCGTGGGTGCGGTGTGGAGCGCGCTCGGCTTCGGTGGCTGGCTGGTGGTGGGCGCCGCGCTCGTGTGCGGTGTCGGGACGCTCGTCGGGTTCGTCGTGCTGGCGTCCGGCGGCGGGCTCGGGATGGGCGACGTGAAGCTCGCGGCCGTGCTGGCCGCAGCGCTGGCCGCCGTGGTGGCGGAGCGGGGGCCGCCGCTGGGAGAGGTCGTGGCGGTCGTCGGGTGCTGGGCGGTCGTTTCGCTGGCAGCCGGGGCCGTGGTGGCGTCGGTGGTGCTCCCGCGGAGAGTCGTGGGGCGGGGGCTGCGCGCGGAGCTGCCGTTCGGTCCTGTGCTGCTGGGGGTGTTCTGGGGGTTCGTACTGCTGGGGTGAACCTCGCCGGAACGGCGAGGCGCCCCTCCCGGCGTACGGGAGGGGCGCCTCGATCGAACGGCTGCCGTGCGGTTGCGGCTCAGCCCGGGTGGGTCATGCTCAGCACGTCGAGTGCCGAGTCCAGCTGCTCCTCGGTGATCTCGCCGCGCTCGACGAAACCGAGGTCGATCACGGCCTCCCGGACCGTCATGCCCTGGGCGACGGCGTGCTTGGCGACCTTGGCGGCGGCCTCGTAGCCGATCACCCGGTTGAGCGGCGTCACGATCGACGGGCTCGACTCCGCGAACGCGCGGGCGCGGTCGAGGTTGGCCTCCAGGCCCGTTATGGTCTTGTCCGCGAGCACCCGGCTGGCCTGGGTGAGCAGGCGGATCGACTCCAGCAGCGCCGTGCCCATGACCGGGATGGCGACGTTCAGCTCGAACAGGCCGGACGCACCGCTCCACGCGATGGTGGCGTCGTTGCCGACGACACGGGCGGCGACCATCAGCACGGCCTCCGGGATGACCGGGTTGACCTTGCCCGGCATGATCGAGGAGCCCGGCTGCAGGTCGGGGATGTGCAGCTCGCCGAGGCCGGTGTTCGGGCCGGAGCCCATCCAGCGCAGGTCGTTGCAGATCTTGGTCAGGCTGACGGCGATCGTGCGGAGCGCGCCGGAGGCCTCCACCAGGGCGTCGCGGTTGGCCTGGGCCTCGAAGTGGTTGCGCGCCTCGGTGATCGGCAGCTCCGTCTCGGCGGTCAGCAGCTCGATCACGAGCTGCGGGAAGCCGATCGGGGTGTTGATGCCGGTGCCGACGGCCGTGCCGCCGAGCGGGACCTCCGCGACGCGGGTCAGCGCGGCCTGCACGCGCTCGATGCCGTAGCGGATCTGCGCGGCGTAGCCGCCGAACTCCTGGCCGAGCGTGACCGGGGTGGCGTCCATGAGGTGCGTGCGGCCCGACTTGACCGCGGTCGCCCAGAGCTCCGCCTTCTCCTCCAGCGCGACCGCGAGATGGTCGAGCGCCGGGATCAGGTCGTCGATGAGCGCGCCGGTCACGGCGATGTGCACCGACGTCGGGAAGACGTCGTTGGACGACTGCGACGCGTTGACCTGGTCGTTCGGGTGCACCGGGCGGCCCAGGCGGCGCGAGGCGAGCGTCGCCAGCACCTCGTTCATGTTCATGTTCGAGGAGGTGCCCGAGCCCGTCTGGTAGACGTCGATCGGGAAGTCCCCGTTGTGCGCGCCGGAGACCACGTCGTCTGCGGCGGCGGCGATGGCCTCGGCCACGTCCGCGTCCAGGACGCCGAGGCGCGCGTTCGCGAGCGCCGCCGACTTCTTGATGCGGGCGAGCGCGGCGATCTGAGCCGGCTCGAGAACCGAGCCCGAGATCGGGAAGTTCTCGACGGCGCGCTGCGTCTGCGCGCCGTACAGGGCGGCTGCGGGGACCCGCACCTCGCCCATCGTGTCGTGCTCGATGCGGTACTCGGTGCCCGCCTGCGTGTCCACCACGGTGTGTTCTTCCTTTCTGGGCCCGAGCGCGTCAGCGCCCGGGTGTTGGGTCGGCGGCCGGTTCGGCCAGTCCGACGACGGCGTCGGGGACGACCCGACCTTCCTGGAGCACGTAGTTCGCTCCGACGATGGCAAGGAGATTGGCGGCGACGGCGTCGCTGATGATCTCCGATCGCGCGAGAAGCTCTGCGACGGTGTCGCGCAGGTGCAGGCGGCCGACCTCGGACGCGTCGACCTCGGCGGGCACGACGGCCTGGCCCGGTGCGGTGCCAGCGACCCGGTGCACCGCGGGGACGATCGGGGCGATGAGCTGCGCGATGTGCGGCGGCAGCGGGTCGGCGCCGTCGGCCTGGGAGGAGATGGCGGACGCGACCGCGCCGCAGGCGTCGTGGCCGAGCACGAGGATGAGCGGCACGTTCAGCACCGCGACGGCGTACTCCAGCGAGGCGATCGCGGAGTCGGAGGCGACCTGCCCGGCGTTGCGGACCACGAAGGCGTCGCCGAGGCCGAGGTCGAAGATGATCTCGGCCGCGAGCCGGGAGTCGGCGCAGCCGAAGATCGCGGCGACCGGGTTCTGGCCCTGCGCGACGGTCTCGCGGCGCTCGACGTCCTGACGGGGGTGCTCGGGAGCTCCCGAGACGAAGCGCTCGTTGCCTTCGAGCAGTTCGTTCCATACGCGGCCGGGACGGGTCGTTGGCATTACTTTCCTCCTGGGGTGGGTGAGCCGAGGGAGTGGAGCTGGTCGGTGAGGGACGAGGCGACTGTCGTGAACTCCGAGTCCTCCGCGGTGCCGAACACCACGATGGTGCTCGTGCCCGCGGTCGTGACGAGGGCGTACTTCACGTTTCCGGCGTCGGAGCCGGCCGCGCGATTGTCGTAGACGTCCCATTTCACGCCGTCGATGTTCCGGGTGCCGGCGATGCGGGTGCGGTTCACCTGGTCGGCGACCCAGCTGTCGTTCGCGTCGAAGCCCTGCGTGATGCCGATGTACTGGCCCTTGGGCGTGAGCAGCCCGATGTACCAGGCGTCGACGTTGTCGGAGGTCTTGGTGCGCAGCTCGGCGCTGTTCGACGTCCAGCCGGAGGGGAGCTTCGGCACCACGAGCCGGTCGGGCTCGCTGCCCTGCGCCTGCTGGGCGACCGCGGCGTAGTCGACGGGGGGAGCCGACGACGTCGGGTTGCCGCGTGGCACGATCAGCACGATGACGGCGACCAGCGCGACCGTCGCGATCAGCGAGTAGACGAGGTTGTTGACCGTCTGCCGGTTGCGGTGGTTGGCGGAGTTCTGCGCCTTGCGGGCGGCAGTCTCCTCCGGCGTCTCCGGGCGGCCGAGCTCGGCGACGACGGCGGGAGGCTTGGCCCCTCGGTTGGTGCGGGACGTGGGACTCATTCGGTGTCTGACACGCTCCGTGCGCCCGCCCCTGCGGCAGCGCTCGCGCCCGCCGTGGCGCCGGCGCGGGCCGCGTCGAGCCGCGCCTTCGCGCCGATCAGCCACTCCTCGCAGTGCCGGGCGAGCTCTTCGCCGCGCTCCCACAGGGCGATGGACTCCTCCAGAGTCGTCGAGCCCTGCTCCAGCTCGGTGACGACGCGGACGAGCTCGTCCCGCGCCTCCTCGTAGCTGAGCGCGCTGATCTCCGGGGTGGGCATGGTGTCCATTCTATTTGTCTGGCTGGGCGGCCGCTTATTCGTCTCGCTGGGCGGCCGGCGAGGGGACCGGGTCGCCCGCGGTCGCGGCGAACGCCCCTCCCGCCACCGTCACGCGCAGCGCGGCGCCCGAGGGCGCCTCCGCCGGCGCGGTCACCACGTGCCCGGCGTCGTTCTGCACGATCGCGTAGCCGCGGTCGAGCGTCGCCTGCGGGGAGAGCGCGCGGAGCTGACCGCGCAGCTCGGCGATGCGGGTGCCCTCGCGCTCCGTCCGGCGCTCCACCAGCTCCACGCCGCGGGCGACGTAGCGGGTGAGCTCCTGCGAGCGGGAGTCCACGATCCAGGTCGAGGAGGCCAGCACCGGCCGGGTGCGGAGGTGCCCGATCCGGTCGATCTCGTGCGTGATCATGTGCGTGAGGCGTGTGCCGATGCGCGTGCGGGCCTGCTGCACGCGCGCCAGCTCCTCCGCGACGTCCGGTACGACCCGCTTGGCCGCGTCGGTCGGCGTCGACGCGCGCAGGTCGGCGACGTCGTCCAGCAGCGGCCGGTCGGCCTCGTGGCCGATGGCGCTCACGATCGGGGTCGCGGCCTCCGCGGCGGCGCGCACCACGCGCTCGTCGCTGAAACCCAGCAGGTTCTGGAAGTCGCCGCCGCCGCGGGCCACGATGATGACCTCCACCTCGGGATCGGCGTCGAGGGTGCGGATGGCGGACACGACCTCCGGGACGGTCCGGTCGCCCTGCACGGCCGCGTGCACGACGCGGAACCGCACCGCCGGCCAGCGCAGCTGCGCGTTGCGCAGCACATCCTTCTCGGCATCGGAGTCCTTGCCGGTCACCAGCCCGATCGTGTGGGGGAGGAACGGCAGCCGCTTCTTGCGCTCGGCCGCGAACAGCCCCTCCGCCGTCAGCTGGGCGCGCAGCCGTTCCAGCCGCTCCAGGAGGTCGCCGAGACCCACGTGCCGCATGTCGCTCACCTGCATGGTGAGGCTGCCGCCCTTGACCCAGTAGTTGGGCTTCACCGCGGCGATCACCCGGTCGCCCTGCTTGAGGTCGGCGGGGATGCGCGCCTTGACCGAGGACCAGATGCTGAAGCTGATCGTCGCGTCCTCGCGGAGGTCCTTCAGCTTGCCGTAGACGTTGCCGCCGGAGACGCCCCACTGCGTGATCTCGCCCTCGACCCACGCGGTGCCGAGCCGGTCGATCCAGCCCCGGATGCGGTCGGCGAGCAGCGCGACCGGCCACGGGGCGTCGAGGGTCGGCGGTCCTGGATTCATCGTCGGCGTGCCCGATGTCCCTTGTGCGACCTGTGCCACCCGGCCTCCCATCCGTTGATCAGCGCCCACCGCGTACGATCGAGGGGTGAGCGATGCGACCATCAGCCTCCCCATGCCCCGGATCCCCGTCAAGCGGGAGGCCGGCGAGCGTGGGCGGCTTCAGGATATCCCGGTCCAGGGACACAAGCGCGTGCTGCTGGCGGCCCCGCGCGGCTACTGCGCAGGCGTCGACCGCGCCGTCGTGGCGGTCGAGAAGGCGCTCGAGCACTACGGCGCGCCGGTCTACGTGCGCAAGCAGATCGTCCACAACGTGCACGTGGTGTCCGAGCTGGAGCAGCAGGGCGCGATCTTCGTCGACGAGGTGGACGAGGTCCCCACGGGCGCGCACGTCGTCTTCTCGGCGCACGGCGTCTCGCCGGCGGTCGTGAACGCCGCGGCCGACCGCGGACTCCTCGCCATCGACGCCACCTGCCCGCTGGTCACCAAGGTGCACCGCGAGGCCGTCCGGTTCGCCCGCGACGACTTCGAGATCCTGCTGATCGGCCACGAAGGCCACGAGGAGGTCGAGGGCACCGCGGGCGAGGCTCCCGAGCACGTGACGCTCGTGAACGGTCCGGAGGATGTCGACCGCATCGAGGTGAAGGACCCGGACAAGGTGGTGTGGCTGTCGCAGACCACACTGTCGGTGGACGAGACGATGGAGACGGTCCGCCGGCTCCGCGAGCGCTTCCCGAACCTCCAGGACCCGCCGAGCGACGACATCTGCTACGCGACGCAGAACCGCCAGGTCGCGATCAAGAAGGTCGCAGAGGATGCGGACCTGGTGATCGTGGTCGGCTCGGCCAACTCCTCCAACTCGGTGCGCCTCGTGGAGGTCGCGCTCGAGTACGGCGCGAAGGCCGCCTACCGCGTCGACTACGCCAGCGAGATCCGCCAGGAGTGGCTGGAGGGCGTGGCGACGGTCGGTGTGACGAGCGGCGCCTCGGTGCCGGAGGTGCTGGTGCAGGAGGTGCTGGCCGACCTCTCCGGCGCGGGCTACGCGGAGGTGCAGGAGGTCAAGACGGCGGAGGAGGACCTGATGTTCTCGCTGCCGAAGGAGCTCCGCAAGGACATCAGCGGCAAGCAGGACGCGCGGGCGCTGGGCGGCCGGTCGGGGAGCTGACGCCCAGTCGGTCCGCGGGCTAGAACGTCCGCGCCGACGCCGGGTCCGCTGCGGCGGACCCGCCGAACGCCGGACGGTACTCGGGCGTCTCCGCCAGCTCCACCACGTCCGCCACGACCACCGAGACGTTGTCGCGCGCCTGGTGCAGGAGCGCCAGCGCGACCAGCGCGTCGGCGGCCTCCTGGGGCGTCTCCGCCGCCGCCAGCGTCTCGGCGACGTCGAGGATCGGCACGTAGTCGGTCAGCCCGTCGCTCGTCAGCAGCCAGCGGTCGCCGCGGCGCGCCGGTTCGGTGGCGACGTGCAGCGCGGCCGCGTCCTCCGGATCCCCGCCCAGCACGTGTGTGACCACCGAGCGCAGGGGATGCGAGGAGACGTCGCCCTCGCCGATCGCTCCCCGCGCGAGCAGCTCGCGCACGAGGGAGTCGTCCTCGGTGATCTGGGCGAGGCCGCCGTCGCGGAGACGGTAGGCGCGGGAGTCGCCGGTGTGCGCGACGGCGATGCGCTCGCCGTCGGAGAACAGCCCGACCAGCGTCGTCGCCATCCCGGACAGCGCCGGGTCCATGCGGACGCGCAGGGCGAGGTCGGAGTTCGCGATCGCCACCAGCTCGCGCAGCCGCTCCTCGCCGGGGATGCGGCCCTCGGTCGCGTCCAGCATCGAGGCGAGCCGGATCGAGACCGTGGCCGACGCGATCTCGCCGGCCGCGTGCCCGCCGACGCCGTCCGCGACGAACGCCGACCAGGACGAGGCGTAGAGGGAGTCCTCGTTGCCCTCGCGGTAGTCGCCGCTGACCGAGCTCTGCCCGGTCTCGAAGCCGAGCGGAGCGGGAGGTGCGGGCGGCGCGCCGGAGAGGATGTCGTCGGCGTTGTCCGCGATCCAGCCCATCAGGGGGAGCAGGTGCTCCGTGACCTGGCGGCCGCGTGTGGTGAGGCTGTAGTCGACGCGCGGGGGCACGGTGGGCTGGGCGGTGCGGAGGACGAAGCCGTCCTTCTCCAGGGTGCGGAGGGTCTGGGCGAGCATCTTCTCGCTGATGCCCTGCACGGTGCGGCGCAGCTCGCCCCAGCGCAGGTCGCTGCGGGCGAGCGCGACCAGCACGAGCACGCCCCACGTGCTGGTGACGTGGTTGAGGACGATGCGCGAGGGGCACTCCGAGGGGAGCACGCCATCGGTGAAGCCGAGGGCTTCGAACGACTCGAATCTGGTGTCCACGTCAGTAACTTACCGAAAAGTGGGTACCTCCGACAGGGAAGTTTTCGCGTGAGACGCCGGTTGCGAACCACGACCGACCGAAAGGAAACACACCCATGACCATCGTCGTCACCGGAGCCACCGGACACCTCGGACGCCTCACCGTGGACGCCCTCCTCGACCGTGGCGTCCCCGCCGCCGACATCCGTGCCCTCGGGCGCAGCGCCGAGCGCCTCGCCCCGCTCGCCGCGCGCGGCGTGCAGACCGCCGTGATCGACTTCGAGAAGCCGGAGACCCTGGACGCGGCGTTCGCCGGAGCCGACGCCCTCCTGCTCGTCTCCGGGTCGGAGGTCGGCCAGCGCATCCCGCAGCACCGCAACGCCATCGACGCCGCCGTGCGCGCGGGCGTCGGCCGCCTGGTCTACACGAGCGCCCCGCACGCCGACGACACCGACCTGGTGCTCGCGCCGGAGCACGCGGAGACCGAGCGGCTTCTGGCGGCCTCCGGCCTCCCGGTGACCGTGCTGCGCAACAACTGGTACACCGAGAACTACACCGGTCAGGTCGACATCGCGGCCGCGACCGGCGAGCTGGTCGGCAGCGCGGCGACCGGACGGGTCGCCAGCGCCTCGCGCAAGGACTATGCGGAGGCCGCCGCCGTCGTGCTCACGACCGACGGCCACGACGGCGCGGTCTACGAGCTGGCGGGCGACGTCGCGTGGACGTTCGACGACCTGGCTGCGGCGATCGGCGAGCTGCTGGGCCGCCCGGTCGCCTACCGGTCGGTGACGCCGGACGAGCACGGGGCCGCGCTGCGCGAGGCCGGACTGGACGAGGGGACCGCGGGCTTCGTGGTCGCGCTCGACGGCAACATCCGCGACGGAGCGCTCGCGGACGCGACCGGGACGCTCAGCGAGCTGATCGGCCGGCCGACGACGCCGCTCGCCGCGGGGCTTGCGGAGTCGCGCGCGGCCTGAGGCTCAGGCCGAAGTCCCGGGCGTCGGCGCCGGGCTCGTCGGGGGCGGCGAGCTCGGCGCCGGCGTCGTCGGGCCCGGGGTCGCGGGGGCGATCCCGTTGTAGTAGTCGAGCAGCACCGGGTCCGTGGAGAAAATCAGGCCCAGGATAACGAAGAGCGTCACGAACGCCACGATCCCGGCGACGAGCGGGACGTAGAACGCCAGCCGCTTCTGCACGAGCAGCCAGATCGAGAGCCCGAGCGAGACCGCCCAGATGCCCGCCATGGCGATCGTCCCCACGGTGATCAGCGGGGCGACGGACGGGTCCTGGACGTACTTGCCGAGGTTCAGCGAGGTGTGCATGAGCTGCATCACCGAGGGGAGGCTCTGCAGGGTGCCGATCGTGTACGACATCCCGAAGAAGCCGACGACGAGCAGCACGATGGTCGTCGTGATGTTCCAGCGTGGAGCGTCGGCGCGCAGCTGGGGGCTCTGCGAGTACGGACGGCCATAGGCGTCGTGGCCCTGCGGGCCGCCGGGGCGGCCGAAACCGTGCTGGTCGCCGTTGTGCGGCCCGCCACCCTGCTGCCCGCCGCCCTGCTGCCCGCCGCCGTGCTGCCCGCCCCAGAGCCCGGGCTGCTGCGGCGGCGCGGGAGGCTGCTCGACCTCCGACGCTGCGGGGCTGTGGTGCGTGGTGTCCAGCCGGTCCGCGTCCTGCGGAGGCTTCCACACCCAGCCGGGAGGGGCGAGCTCGCCGTATTTCGGGCGCGGTCGTTCGTCCGGCGCCTTCTCCGGGTCGTGCTCGCTCATCCCCCCAGCCTACGTGCGCGGACTACTTGCCGGAGTGACCGGCGCTGCCGAGCTGCTGCGTGGCCTCCACGACGCGGGCGGCCATCGCGGTCTCGGCGACCTTGCCCCAGGCGCGCGGGTCGTAGGCCTTCTTGTTGCCCACCTCGCCGTCGACCTTGAGGACGCCGTCGTAGTTGTCGAACATGTAGCCCGCGATCGAGCGGGTGAACGCGTACTGGGTGTCCGTGTCGATGTTCATCTTCACGACGCCGTTGCGGACCGCCTCGGCGATCTCGGCGTCGGTCGAGCCGGAGCCGCCGTGGAAGACGAGGTCGAGCGGCTTCGGGCCGGTGCCGTACTTCGCCGCGAGGCCGTCCTGGATCTCCTTGAGGAGCTCCGGGCGCAGCTTGACGTTGCCCGGCTTGTAGACGCCGTGCACGTTTCCGAAGGTGAGCGCGGCCATGTAGCGGCCGTTCTCGCCGAGGCCCAGGGCCTCGACGGCCTTCTCGACGTCGGCAAGCGTCGTGTAGAGGGCGTCGTTGGAGCCCTCGTGACGCACGCCGTCCTCCTCGCCGCCGACGACGCCGATCTCGACTTCGAGGATGGCGTTGATGGCCTTCGTGCGCTTGATCATCTCCTGCGCGATCTCGAGGTTCTCGTCCAGCGGGACCGCCGAGCCGTCCCACATGTGCGACTGGAAGATCGGGTTGCGGCCGGCGCGGACCTCCTCCTCGGAGGCGGCGATGAGCGGCAGCACGAAGTCGTCGAGGGCGCCCTTCGGGCAGTGGTCCGTGTGCAGTGCGACCGTGATCGGGTAGTTCTTGGCGACCTCGGTCGCGAACTTGGCGAAGGCGAGCGCGCCGGTGGCGCGGGCCTTGACGGTCTGGCCGGCGAAGTAGTCGGCGCCGCCGGTGGTCACCTGGATGATGCCGTCGCTGCCCGCCTCGGTGAGGCCCTGGAGCACGGAGTTGATCGTCTGCGACGACGAGACGTTGAACGCGGGATACGCGAACCCGCCTGCCTTCGCCTTGTCGAGCATCTCTGCGTACTGGTCCGGCGTGGCGATGGGCATTGCGGCTCCTTGGGAATCGGGGTGTCGAACGGGACTCATCATACCGAGACGGCTGCCGTGCCCCCGGCGTCCTCCCCTCGATACCGGCGACCTCCCCTCGATACACTGGCTTCGCCGTCGTCCGGCGGCTCGATCGATTCGTCCGGGAGGACCCATCATGCCCAGCACCGACACCGCGTCACTCTTCCTTCACCCCGACCGGAACCTGGCCATGGAGCTGGTGCGTGCGACCGAGGCGGCGGCGATCCGGGCCACCCCGTGGATCGGCCGCGGCGACAAGAACGCGGCGGACGGCGCGGCCGTCGACGCGATGCGCAAGTTCCTCGGCACGGTGAACTTCGACGGTCTGATCGTGATCGGCGAGGGCGAGAAGGACAACGCCCCGATGCTGTTCAACGGCGAGCACGTCGGCAACGGCCGCGGACCGGCCTGCGACATCGCGGTCGACCCGATCGACGGCACCTCGCTGACCGCCGCCGGCCGCCAGAACGCGCTGTCGGTCATCGCGGTGTCCGACCGCGGAACGATGCTGGACGCCTCCAGCGTCTTCTACATGGACAAGATCGTCACCGGTCCGGAGGGCCGCGGGGTCGTCGACCTGTCGCAGCCCATCGGCGACAACATCCGCGAGCTGGCGAAGGCCAAGGGCAAGCCGGTGGGCGAGATCCGGGTGGCCGTGCTGGACCGGCCGCGTCACGAGGGCCTCATCGAGGAGATCCGCGCGGCGGGTGCCGGGACGCGCCTCATGCTCGACGGCGACGTGGCCGGCGGCATCAACGCGGCACGCTACGAGTCGCGCATCGACCTGTGCGTCGGCATCGGCGGCAGCCCGGAGGGCATCACGACCGCCTGCGCGATCAAGGCGATCGGCGGCTTCATGCAGGGCCGGCTGGCGCCGAAGGACGACGCGGAGCGCGCCCAGGGGATCGCGGCGGGCCTCGACATGGACAAGGTCTACGGCGCCGACGACCTGGTGAAGGGCGACAACACCTTCTTCGTCGCCACCGGTGTCACCGACGGCGGCCTCGTGGAGGGCGTGCGCCGCAAGGGCCCGATCATCCGCACCGAGTCGATCGTGCTGCGCTCGAAGTCGGGCACCATCCGCCGCGTGGTGGCAGACCACCTCGCGGAGAAGTGGCTGTCGGCCGACGAGCTGTAACGCGCACGCGACATTCGTGCCGAATGTCGCGTTCGCGCGCTGCTTTCGCCACATTCGTGCCGAATGTCCGCTGCCGCTTCGCACATTCGTGCCGAATGTCCGCGCTGCCGCTTCGCACATTCGTGACGAATGTGGCGTTTGCGCGTTGCTATTGCGACATTCGTGCCGAATGTTGGCCTGGGGCCGTTGCGACTTTCGCGCCGAATGTCGGCGCGGGGCCGTTGCGACATTCGTGCCGAATGTCGTGATTGCGTCGCGTTATGGCGACATTCGTGACGAATGTGGAGGTGGGCGGCGCGTCAGGCGGCGCCGGAGTCCTCGTCGCGGTCAGCGGCGCGGGCCCGCTCCTCGAGCGCCAGCTTGTCGATGCCGTGCATGTCGCGGGCGTGTTCGGCTGCGGGCGCTTCGACGCGGAGCCGCGCCTCGGCCTGCGCGTCCAGCTCCTCTACGAGCTCGAACGCCGTGAGTTCCCTCGGCGCCTCCTCGATGCCCTCCAGGACGCCGATCACCTTGGACTCGTCGAGCGCGCCGAGCTTGCGCGCAGCCGGGAAGACCTGACGCTCGAAGGAGCCGACGAAGCCGTTGTAGTCCTTCACCGTGCGCTCGATCGACCGACCGAGCTTCTCGATGTGGCCCGCGGTCGTGCCCAGCCGGCTGTAGAGGGTGCGGCTGAGGTCGAAGAGCTGCTTGGCCTCCTGGGTCAGGACGTCCTGCTGCCAGCTGAACGCGACGGTCTTCAGCACCGACCACAGGGTCACCGGGGAGGCCAGGGCCACCCGTTTGCCGAACGCGAACTCCATGATCGACGGGTCGGCCTCCATCGCGGACGACACGAGCGACTCGCTCGGGATGAACGCGATGACCAGCTCGGGGGAGGACTCCAGCCCCGTCCAGTACGCCTTGCCGCCCAGCGTCGTGATGTGGTCGCGCACGGCCTTCACGTGCTGCTTCAGCAGGGCCTCGCGCTGCGCGCCTTCGGTGCCGGTGGCGGTCGCGGGGATCTGGCTGGCCTCGAGGTAGGCGTTGAACGGCACCTTGGCGTCGAGTGCGATGCTCTTGCCGCCGGGGAGCCGGATGATCATGTCGGGACGCCCGGCGCCGGACTCCGAGTGGATGCTGGACTGCACGTCGAAGTCCACCCGCTCGATCAGGCCGGCGGCCTCCACGACGCTGCGGAGCTGGGTCTCGCCCCAGACGCCGCGCGTGCTGTTGGAGCGCAGCGCCGACGCCAGCGACTCGGCGGTGCTGCGCAGCCGCTCTTCCGACTCGGCCGCCGACCGGAGCTGCTGCGCGAGCTGGCCGTGCTGCTGGTTGCGCTGGGTCTCGAGCTCGATCACCTTGCGCTGCATGTCGCTCAGGCTCTCGCGCACGGGCGCCAGCGCCTGGAGCACCTTGCTCTCGGCACGTTCGCGCTCGGTCTGCGCGAGCGCCTCCGCGCGGTGCCGCTCCTCGACCCGCTGCAGCTGCTCGCGGGCCCCGAGCAGCTGCTCCTGCAGCGAGTCGACCCGGGTGTCGGCGGCGGCGAGCTCCGTACGGAGCGCCGCCTGCGCGGCCGCCTCCTGCGCGCGCACCTCGAGCAGCTCCCGCTCGTGCCGGGCGGCGACGATCGCCGGGTCCTCCACCGCGGGGGCCGCGGCCTCGCGGCTCCGGAGCAGTCGCGCGACGGCGAATCCCGCGCCGGCCGCTCCGATGAGGAGACCGAGCAGGAGGCCGAGGAGGAGAGCGGGAGTGTCCATGGCCTCAGTGTCGCAGGGGCCGCCGACAACGGCCGCGAACGACGGAGGGCGGGGCGGGAAATCGTCCCCGCCCCGCCCCGGTGTGCCGCGTGGCGGATCAGCGGGCGAACCGCTCCCGCAGCTCGGCCTCCAGCGTCTCCAGGCTGCGCCCGCGCGTCTCGGGCAGGCAGCGCTCGACGAACACGACCGCTCCGACGCCCACGACGGCGAACAGGAAGAACGTCGGCGAGATTCCGATGCCGTCCACCAGCTGAGGGAACAGGAACCCGACCAGGACGTTCGTCAGCCACAGGATGAGCGCGGCGAGCCCGAACGCGGCGCCGCGGATGCGGGCGGGGAAGATCTCCGCGAGCATCAGCCAGGTCACCGGCGAGACCGCGCCCTGCTGGAACGCGAGGAACGTCACGGTCAGCGACAGCACCACGAACGGCAGGGCAGGTGTGCCGGCGAGCAGGGCGGACGCGCCGCCGACGAGCAGCAGCGAGGTCGTCGTCCCGATCAGGCCGGTGATCAGCAGCGGACGCCGGCCCATCCGGCCGAGCAGTGCGATGCCGACGAACGTGGCGAGCACCGAGATGACGCCGTTGGCGATCTGGCCGATGAGCGCGCCCTGCTGGTCGAAGCCGGACTTCTGCAGGATCTGGACGCCGTAGTACATGATCGAGTTCACGCCGGTGAGCTGCTGCACCATCGCGATCCGGAGGCCGATGACGAACACGCGGCGGATCCACGGGACGGCCAGCTCCGTCAGGAGCGGCGTGCGCACGGCGCGCTCCTCGTGGCGGCGGATCTCCTCGGCCTCCCGCTCGGCATGGTGTTCGGTGCGGATGCGGCGGAGGACGGCGAGCCCCTCCGCGAACCGGCCGTGCAGGATGAGCCAGCGCGGGCTCTCCGGGACGACGAGCATGCCGAAGAACAGCACGACGGCGGGCAGCGAGGCGACCACGAGCATCCAGCGCCAGACGGCAGCGTGCTCGGGGACGACGGCGGCGAGCAAGGCGTTCACGACGAACGCCGCGAGCTGGCCGGACACGATCATCAGCTCGTTCGTCGTGACGATGCGGCCGCGGCGGGCGGCGGGGGCGAGCTCCGCCAGGTACATCGGGACCACGACGGAGGCGCCGCCGACCGCGAGGCCGAGCGCGAAGCGCGCGGCGATCATCACGCCGATGGTCGGCGCGAAGGCGCACACGACCGCGGCGAGGAAGAACACGACGGCAAGGGCGCCGATGAGGCCCCGGCGCCCGCGGCGATCGGCGATCCGCCCGCAGAGGAAGGAGCCGAGTGCCGCGCCGAAGAGGAGCGACGACACCACAGTGCCCTCTTCGAGCGGGGTGAGCGGCCGGTCCTCGAACTGCATGAACGGCAGGGCGCCGCTGATGACGCCGGTGTCGTAGCCGAACAGGAGGCCGCCGAAGGTGGCGAGGATGGCGACCCGGCGGAGGAAGCGGCGGGCGCGTGGGTCGTCGGGGTGGGGTGAGGCCGTGCCGGCGATCGCCGTGGTGGCGGCCTCCGGGAGAGGGGATGCGGTCATGGTCGCTCCTTCGCGTCTTGTTGCTATGTCTGGACATTAGAACGTGACGCGAGAAGTTGCAATGCTTTCATTCTTGGTGCTTTTATGCCGGATCGCTGGGCGCTCCGAAAAACCGCGCCACCGGGATGGCGGCGAGGTGCGCTTCGGAGCGGGCTACGCCGCGGCCGGGATCCCGATCCGCCCGATGCGCGCGCCGGTCAGCGCGGACAGGTCGTCGATCGTCGCCGCGTCGTGGCGGCGCGCGGCGTGCACGACGATGGCCGCGCAGGCCTCCGCGTCGGCGAGGGCGTCGTGGTGGTGGAAGTCCTCGAAGCCGGCCGCCATCGCCGCGACCGGGAGGCGGTACGACTCCAGGTGGTAGGTGCGGCGGGCGACCTGGAGGCTGCACAGGTAGCGGTACTCCGGGCAGGAGACGAACGTGGCGGCGCACGCGGCGCGGATGACGCCCATGTCGAAGCCGGCGTTGTGGGCGACCAGGTGGTCGTCCTCCGCGAACTCCACCAGGTCGGCGAGCTGGTCGACCCAGCCCGCGGCGCCGGCGACGTCCTCCGGCTGGATGCCGTGGATGCGGACGTTCCACTCCTGGAACAGGTCGTGCCCGAGCGGGGGCCGGATGAACCAGCTCGCCCGGTCGACCACGCGACCGTCGCGCACCTTCACCAGCCCGACCGAACAGGCGGACGCCGCCGAGGAGTTCGCGGTCTCGAAGTCGATGGCGGTGAAGTCCAGTGGCACGCCCGAATGCTCGCACGGCCCACCGACCTCGCCCGGTCGCCCACGCCGCCGAGGGCTGAAAATACCCCGGACGGCCCGGAGTAGGGTCGCAGGTATGCGGGAGCGACGGGAGCGGGAGGCGCACGCGCGGGCGTTCGACCGGGCGGCGGAAGTGTACGACGCGGCGCGGCCGGACTATCCGGCGGACGCGGTCGCCTGGCTCACGGAGGGCGTGACCGGCCCGGTCATCGACCTCGGTGCAGGCACCGGAAAGCTGACGCAGGCCCTGGTCGGGAGCGGTTTCGACGTGATCGCCGTCGACCCGTCGCCGCAGATGCTCGGTGTGCTGGCCTCCCGCGTCCCGGAGGCGGACGCCCGCAGCGGGGCGGGCGAGAGCATCCCGGTCCCCGACTCCAGCGCCGGACTCGTCGTCGCCGCGCAGGCCTGGCACTGGGTGGACCGGGAGCGCGCCGTCCCGGAGGTCGCGCGCGTGCTCCGGCCGGGCGGCAGGATCGGGCTGGTCTGGAACGACCGCGACGAGAGCGTGGACTGGGTGCGCGAGCTCGGCGAGCTGATGGGCGCGGGGGAGGCGCACTTCGGCGAGGAGGGGGAGCCGGCGGTGGGCGCGCCGTTCGGCGAGCTGGAGCGTCACGACGTGCACTGGGTTCAGGCGCTCACGCTGGACGGCCTCCTGGACCTGGCGCGCTCGCGCAGCTACTTCATCACCAAGGACCCGGACGCCCAGGCGGCGGTGATCGCGTCGCTGCGCCGGCTCCACGCCGAGCATCCGGAGCTGGCAGGGACGGAGCGGATCGAGCTGCCGTACGTCACACGGTGCTACCGGGCGACGCTGGGGTGAGGTCGGCGGCCGGTCGCCGCTCCCGCCCGTAGAATGGACGACCGTGGCTCTCACTATCGGTATCGTCGGACTCCCCAACGTCGGCAAGTCGACCCTTTTCAACGCGCTGACCAAGAACGACGCCCTCGCGGCGAACTACCCGTTCGCGACCATCGAGCCGAACGTCGGCGTCGTCAACCTCCCCGACCCGCGGCTGGAGAAGCTGGCCGAGCTGTTCAGCAGCGAGCGCATCCTCCCGGCGCCGGTGTCGTTCCTCGACATCGCCGGCATCGTGAAGGGCGCGAGCGAGGGCGAGGGCCTGGGCAACAAGTTCCTCGCGAACATCCGCGAGGCCGACGCGATCGCGCAGGTCGTCCGCGGCTTCTCGGACCCGGACGTGGTGCACGTGGCCGGCAAGGTGGACGCCGCAGGCGACATGGAGACCATCAACACCGAGCTCATCCTCGCGGACCTGCAGACCCTGGAGAAGGCGGAGCAGCGCTACGAGAAGGAGGTCAAGGGCCGCAAGCTGGAGCCGGTGGTGCTGGAGACGGCCCGCGAGGCGATCGCGTTCCTGAACGACGGCAAGCCGCTGTCGGCGTCGACGATCGACCTGGAGCCGATCCGCGAGCTAGGGCTCCTGACCGCGAAACCGTTCATCTACGTGTTCAACGTGGACGAGGACGTGCTGACCAACGAGTCGCGCCGAGCCGAGCTGGCCGCGCTGGTCGCCCCCGCGCAGGCGGTCTTCCTGGACGCCAAGCTGGAGTCCGAGCTGATCGACCTCGACGCCGCCGACGCCGCGGAACTCCTGGCCTCCACCGGCCAGACGGAGAGCGGCCTCGACCAGCTCGCCCGCATCGGCTTCGACACCCTGGGCCTGCAGACCTACCTGACGGCGGGCCCGAAGGAGTCCCGCGCCTGGACGATCCACAAGGGCTGGAAGGCCCCCCAGGCGGCCGGCGTCATCCACACCGACTTCGAGAAGGGCTTCATCAAGGCCGAAGTCATCTCCTTCGACGACCTCGTCGACGCCGGCAGCGTCGCGGAGGCGCGTGCGCGCGGGAAGGCGCGCATGGAGGGGAAGGAGTATGTGATGCAGGATGGGGATGTTGTGGAGTTCCGCTTCAACGTCTAGCCCTCCCCGCCGTTCACCACCCCAGTGACCCCGGCACCCCCTTGAACGGCCCCACCACGCCGCTCGTGATCCACCCGCCGTAGAACCCTCCGGGCTGCGGCGTCACGACCTCCCCGTCGACCGTGCACTCGTCCATCTGCTGCGCGTAGACGGCGACGCGGTCTCGGAGCGGCTCGAACCCGGGTGACGGCTGCGGGTAGTTCCACGCGGATGCGGACCGCACCTCGCCTCCGCCGCGCACGTCGAGGTATCGCGCAGTGCCCTTGAACTCGCAGAACGACGAACCGTCCGCGTCGACCAGCGCGCCGGGTGCGAAGTCCGCTATCGGGATGTAGTAGACCGGCGGGTGGCTGGTCTCGAGCACCCGGACGACGTCTCGGGTCTCCACGATGAGCTGCCCGCCCAGACGGATCGTGACAGGCGCGGTGACGCGCTCGATGCGTGGCGGCCTCGGGTAGTCCCACACGGACTCCTGTCCCGGTCCTGGGATCTCGGGGCGCGGTCGGGGCACCTGTTCACTCTACGTCCGCGGTGCTTCACTGGAGTATGGCCGCCTCGCCGATGTTCCCGCTCGGATCGGTGCTGTTCCCGTGCGTGGCCGTCCCGCTGCGGGTGTTCGAGTCGCGGTATCTCACGATGGTCGGACGACTGCTCGACGAGGACGAACCGGGCTTCGAGTTCGGTGTCGTCCTCATCGAGCGCGGATCCGAAGCCGGGGGTGGCGACCAGCGCGCCTCGGTCGGGACGATGGCGCGTCTCGTGAGCGCTTCCGCGGGCGCCGAGGACCTGCTCATCGTCGGCGTCGGCACCCGTCGGTTCACGGTCGAGCAGTGGCTTGACGAGGACCCGTATCCCCGGGCCGAGCTCTCGATGCTGCCGGAGCTGGAGTGGTCCGAGGCGCTGATACCCCTGCGGGCCGAGGCCGAAACGGTCGTCCGCCGCGTGATCGCGCGCGTCGCGGAGCCGGAGTCCGACGCCGGTGTCGAGCTGTCGGAGGATCCCGTCGCAGCCGCGTGGCAGCTGGCGGCGATCGCCCCGCTGGGCGAGTACGACCGGTACACCCTGCTGAGGTCGACATCGATGGGAGGTCTCCTGCGTCAGACGATCGATCTGACCCTCGAGGCGGAGGAGCTCTGGGCCGCCGAGTGAGGCATCCGACCGCCGTTCGGCTGCCGGCGCCACACGCCGGAATCGCCGGGTTCAGGCCGCGTCGGGCATCCCTTCGCGGACGGGCTCGGGCCACGCGGCCCCACCCAGCTCCACGGCTTCATCCAGTGCCGCGGTCGCCACTCGGCGCCCCTCGGCGATGAGGCGCGGCACGTCCGACATCCCCCACTGCGCCATCCCGCCCATCTCGGGCTGGATGAGCACGACGGAGGGGTCCCGCTTGAGGTCGGCGGTGCGCGTGACCATCCGCATCATCCGAACGTTCTCCCACTTCGCGTGCAAGCGCACCACGATGACGCGGGTCGCGCCGAGAGCGAGAGCGGCCTGGACCGGGACGTTGTCGACGATGCCGCCGTCGGCCAGCAGCTTCCCGTCGCGGCGGACCGGAGGGAGGAGTCCCGGCACGGCGATCGTCGAGCGCAGGGCGACGCTCAGCGGTCCTTCGTCGATCGTCACGGCCTGGCGGGTTCGCAGGTCGGTGGCGACGGCGCCGAACCGGCGCGGGAGGTGCTCGATGAGCGGATCGGAGCCCAGGTGGCGGTGGAGGGAATGCCGGACCGCATGCGTGTCGAGCAGTCCCCAGCGCGGGGTGAGCGACCACCGGGCGATCGCGCTCCAGCGGAACCGATGCGCGGCGCGCTCGATCTCCGGCGACTCGAAGCCCGCGGCATATGCTGCGCCGACCAGGGCGCCGGAACTCGTGCCGGTGATGATTCCCGGCCGGATGCCGCGCTCCGCGAGCACCTGCAGAACGCCCACGTGGGCAGCGCCGAACGCGCCGCCGCCGCCCAGGACGAGGCCCAGGGTGCGGTCATCGCTCACGTCGTTCTCGGTCATATCGATGTGCGACCGTATCAGTCGTCAGGTGAAAGCCCTCTGTGGGTGCGCCCGAAGGAGATCCGGGCACGACACGGCGCGCCCGTCCTTCCGAAGGCCGTTGGGAAGGAGATCCGGGCCGTGTGTCCTTCCAGCCGTGCCTACGGTTCCGTGGTCAGCGGCGGATCCCCGATCACCGTGTGCAACCAGATCCAGCTCCCGTTCGCGCTGCCGCGCACCAGATCCACATGCACCGTCTCCTCCGCCGCCACCGGCCCCACGCCCACATGCAGCGTCCGCGCCTGCGGCGCATCCAGCGTCCAGCTCTGCGCCGCGACTCCCGCGTTCGCGGACGCCTCCACGGTCAGCACCGCTCCGAGGTCGAGGAAGAACGGCGCCACCGCCCAGGCGAAGTCGTACGAGCGCGTCTCGGTGATGCCGAAGTCGGCCGGCGTGAAACGCACCGAGATCCGGAACCAGTCCGGACGCTGGGTCGGGTGCACGTCCCACGAGTAGTAGAACGCCGGGTTCAGGTCGGGGGCGAAGAGGACGTCGCCGGTCGCGACGGCCGACGGCAGGGTGAGGTCGACGCCCGTGCCCAGGGTGCGTGCGGCGTGGCCGGCGTCGAGGGCGGCGATCGTGCCGGGGTACCGGCCGAAGCCGGGGAGGCCGCCGAGCTGGCCGCGGAGGCGGTCGGCGAAGTCGGCCAGTTCCGCGCGGTGCGGGCGCCGGGTCGCGCCGCCCGGCGAAGAAGGGATGCTGTCCATGGTGCCGCACCATACGCCGACGCGGCGGCCGCGGGGAGGCGAGATCAGAACTCCCGGACCACCGTCCCTTTCGGCCCCGCCACCAGCGTACCCGCCGGGACGTCATCCGCGACGATCGCGCCCGCGGCGATGACCGCGTCCCGCCCGATGCTGACGCCGGGGAGGATCGTCGCCCCCGCCCCGATCCACACGTTCTCGGCGACGTCGATCGGGCCGCCCGTCAGCCAGACGCGGCGCTCCTCGACGTCGACGGGATGGCCGACCGTGATGAAGGTGACCCGCGGCGCGACCATCACGCGCGGAGCGAGGCGGATGCCGGCGTAGTCGAGGAACGTGCAGTTCTGGTTGATGAAGACGCGCTCCGACAGCTCCAGGTTGAGGCCGTGGTCGGTGAAGAACGGCGGGTAGATCGTCGTGCGCTCCGGCAGCGGCCGGCCCATGATCTCCGAGAACAGCGCAGCCTTGCCCGCCTCGTCGTCGAACGGCAGCACGTTGAGCCGGGAGGTCAGCTCGGTCGCCCGCAGGACGCGCTCCGACATGGCCTGGAATTCGGGGGAGTGGATGCGCATCAGGAGGTCGCTCGGCATCCCACGATCCTCCCTCCGCTCGAGGTGCCGGGGCACCGGGACACGCCAGGGATGTCGGACCCCTCGGGTAGCATCCCGGGCATGGCCATCGAGGTGCTGCCGGCCACCGGCCGCTGGGACGATTTCGCCACGTTCATGGTGCCGCGGAAGGCCGGCGCCGGCGGCTGCGTGTGCATGTCGTACCGGGACGCCCGCCTGCCGATGTCCGAGCGCATCGACTACATGCACCACGAGTGCTCCACCGAGCCGGGTCCCGGCGTGCTGGTCTACGCAGACGGGGAGGTCGCCGGCTGGTGCTCGGTCGCGCCCAAGTCCACGTACCGGCGGCTGATGAACTCCCGCACCATCCCGCACCTGGACGAGGAGCTCGACCCGTGGTCGATCGTCTGCTTCGTGGTGCGCGGCGGCTACCGCAAGCGCGGGCTGATGCACGACCTCCTCGACGGGGCGGTGGAGCACGCGCGGGCTTCAGGCGCGGGGCTCGTTGAGGGCTACCCGGTCGAGACGCGCGGCGAGCGGGTGGACGTGATCAGCGGCTACGTCGGCACGGTCGAGCTGTTCGAGAAGCACGGGTTCGCGCGGCTGCGCGAGACGGACGCGCACTCGGGCGGGTCTGTGCGGTGGGTGATGCGGCGGGAGGTCTGAGCGGCGCTGCGGTGCTCGTCAGCGCGAGATGACCGCGTGGAGCAGCCGGTCGTCGTCCGCGGTGAACCCGTGACGCCGGTAGAACGGGATCGCGCGCGGGCTGGAGTGGACGGTCACCCGTTCCAGCTCGAGCGTCGCCGCCCGCGCGAGGATCGCGTCGAGGAGTCTCCCGCCGACGCCGCCGTCACGGTCGCCGGGGACGACGTAGGCGCACTGCACGTCCCCGGAGGCGCGCTCGAACCGGCGGGCGCTCGGCACCCGGGGGATCACGGCGAGCCAGGTCATGCCGATGACCTCCGCGCCGCGCACCGCCACGAAGCACTCGTGGTCGCCGTGCGCCGCCGCCCACGACGCGAAACGCGCCGCGAACTCCTCGCGGGGATCGTCGGGCTCGCCGGCGAACTCCACGAGCGAGTCCCAGCGGAGTCCGCCGACCTGCCCCCATTCGTCCGGATGCGCGGGCCGGACCTCGATGTGCTCCATCCCGCCACCCTAGTGAGCGCGGGACAGATCAGCCTGGCTCGATCACTCCCGCGGCGTCGCGAGCACCTGGTCCGGGTCGGAGTACACCACAACGCCCGGGTCGCGGGTGACCCGTCGCTCCCACCCGATCCCGTGCCGGTCGAGGATCCGCAGGTAGCCCGGGATGCGGTCGAGCAGGTCCTCCGCGCCGGCGTCGAACCAGCTCACAGAGAGCGGGTGCGCGATGAAGATGCCCGGATCCACGGAGGCGGGATCGATCACGCGCGCGGCGAACCAGTCGTTCGCCGACCGCCAGAACCGCCGGTCGACGGGGGAGAGCCGGCCGTCGCGCGCGAGACCGTTCACGAGAGCGAACACGCCGGGCCGGATGCCGCGGCGGTTGACGGTCGTCGCGCGGAAGCGCACGTACTGCATCGGCGGCTCGCAATCGTCGCGGGAGGACACCCTCCCGCGGAGCCTACCGGCCGGGCTGAGGCCCCGCCACGCACACCACGGCCGCCGACCCGAATCGGGCCGGCGGCCGTGTGCGCCGCCGAGGGCGAGGGCGGAGGACTCACCCCCGGCTGATCCGCCGCCGGTAGATCGCGGTGGCGAAACCGTAGGCGACCACCAGGATGCCGACGCACCAGGCGAGGGCGATCCAGATGTCCCCGGTGACCGGCTGCTCGGCGAACAGTGCCCGGATGGTGTCCACGATCGGAGTCACCGGCTGGTGCTCGGCGAACCAGGCGACCGGGGCCGGCATCGTGTTCGTGGGGACGAACGCCGAGCTGATGAACGGGAGGAAGATCAGCGGGTAGGCGAAGGCTCCCGCGCCGTCCACGCTCTTCGCCGAGAGCCCGGCGATGACGGCCACCCAGGTCAGCGCCAGCGTGAACAGCACCAGGATGCCAGCGACCCCCAGCCAGGCGAGCACGCTCGCTCCGGTGCGGAAGCCGATCAGCAGCGCCACCAGCACCACCAGCACGACCGAGATCATGTTGGCGACCAGCGAGGTGAGCACGTGCGCCCAGAGCACGCTCGACCGGGCGATCGGCATGGACTGGAAGCGCTCGAAGATGCCGCCCTGGAGGTCCATGAAGAGCCGGTACGAGGTGTACGAGATGCCCGACGCGATCGTGATCAGCATGATCCCGGGGAGCAGGTAGTTCACGTACGAACCCGAGTCGGGGCCGGTGTTGATGGCCCCGCCGAGGACGAACACGAACAGCAGCATGAGGGCGATCGGCACGATGGTGACCGTGATGATCGTGTCCAGGCTGCGCGTGATGTGCTTCATGGACCGCCCGGTGAGGACGGTGGTGTCTGCGACGAAGTTCGCGGTGGACATCAGGACTCCTTCGACGGCTGCGCTTCGGCGGCCGCGGACTCAGGCGAAGCGGAGGCGCCGGCGGAGGCCGACGGTCCGACGATGGCGAGGAACACGTCCTCCAGGCTGGGCTGCTTCTCCACGTACTCGACCTGCGCCGGCGGGAGGAGCTGCTTGAGTTCGGCGAGCGTGCCGTTGGCGATGATGCGGCCCTCGTGGAGTATCGCGATGCGGTCGGCCAGCTGCTCGGCCTCGTCCAGGTACTGCGTGGTGAGCAGCACGGTCGTGCCGCGCCCGGCGAGGCGCTTGACGGTCTCCCACACCTCGATGCGGGCCTGCGGGTCGAGGCCCGTGGTCGGCTCGTCGAGGAACACCACCGGCGGCTCGCCGATCAGGCTCATCGCGATGTCGAGCCGGCGGCGCATGCCGCCCGAGTACGTGCCGACCTTGCGGCCTCCCGCCTCGGTGAGGGCGAAGCGCGCCAGGAGCTCGTCCGCGATCCCGGCCGGGTTCTTCAGGTGGCGGAGCCGGGCGACCAGGATGAGGTTCTCCCGGCCGCTCAGGACCTCGTCCACCGCGGCGAACTGGCCGGTCAGGCTGATCGAGTCGCGCACATCGTCCGGGTTGCGGGCGACATCGAAACCGTTGACGCTGGCGGTGCCGTCGTCGGCCTTCAGCAGGGTGGAGAGGATCTTCACCGCCGTGGTCTTGCCGGCGCCGTTGGAGCCGAGGAGGGCGAAGATGCTGCCGGGCTGGACGTCGAAGTCGACGCCGCGCAGCACGTGCAGGTCCTTGTAGGACTTCTGGAGGCCGCGCACATGGATGGCGGGGCCGGCTGTGGTGGTGGGGCTCATGACTTCTTCTCCTGCTCGCGTTCGGCCGCGTCGACCGCCTCGGTGAGGCGGGCGCGCTCCTTGTCGATCCAGCGGGTGCCGACGTAGGCCGCGGCGAAGGCCTCGGCGAACTCGACCGGGTCGTCCCCGACGATCTCGCGGACCGGCGTGCCGTCGGCCGCCGCGCGCTCCCAGAGCTCGACGAAGTCGGTCATCATCGTGAGGATGGTGTCGCCGTCGACGATCCCGCCGTTGTACATGAGGTAGCGGTTGAGCGCCTTCGCGACGCCGTTGTACGGCTCGGGGAGGGCGTCCAGCCGGCCCTTGATCTGCCGGTACTGCTTCTTCTGCTCGAGCGATCCGGTGACCAGCTCGATCCACTTGGCTGCCATTTCAGTTTCCTCCGTCTCGGAGCTGTTCCAGTCGCTCTGCGAGGAAGCTCCACGTCCTCCAGAACTCGTCCAGGTATTCGCGTCCCGCTGCGTTGAGCGAGTACACCTTGCGGGGCGGCCCCTTCTCCGACGGGACCTTCTCGACATCCACGAGGCCCCGCTGCTCCACCCGGACGAGCAGGGCGTAGACGGTGCCCTCGGCGATGTCTTCGAAGCCCTGGTCGCGCAACCACGAGGTGATCTCGTAGCCGTACGCGGCCCGGCCCGACAGGATGGCGAGGACGATGCCCTCGAGCGTGCCCTTGAGCATCTCGGTCGTCTGCTTGCCCATGACACCCCTTCCAACTACTCAGTGCTGTTGACTACCACTAGATAGTAACGCCGAGTACCGGTAGATAGCAACACTGAATACCGACTTTTTTCGGGGTGTTCTTCGGGGCCGACGATGGTGCGGCGGGCTAGCATCTCAGCATGCTCGGGAGCCTCTTCGCGGACACCATCGGCTGGTTCGGCGGCGCGGCCCTGGCGAACCGGCTGACCGCTCGCGGACACGATCGGCGCGCGGCCGAAGGGACCTTCCTCGCCGGGCTCCGTGTCCTCTCGGGGCGGCATCAGGGGTTGTCGTCGGACTGGCGGATCGCCGACTGCACCGTGGCCGAGGGGCGGGTGCGGATGGAGAACCTCACCGTCCGAGTGCTCGGCGTCGCCGCCGACGAGCCGCGGCAGGCCACGCTGCGCGAGGTGCTCGCGGCCTCGCCGACCACGATCTACCGGCTGGAGACGGCATCGGCGGTCGTGGAGTGGTCGCTGCTGAGCCGTCACGCTTCGCGCGCACGCTCCTTGCTCGGCGAGTGACGGGGGAGGCTAGCGCGCACTGGGGCTGAGCACGTCGTCCACGAACGCGCTCGTCGTGGCCACCACCAGCTCGCGCACGTCGCGCGCCGTGAGCGCCGACACCTTCAGCGTCTTCATCCCGTGGTCGGCGCCCGCGACGGGCACGATCCGCACATTCGCGTGGTCGCCCGGCGCGGCCGCCACCTCGGTGCGCAACAGCTCGGCGCCGCCGAACGTGTCGCGGTCGCCCTGGAGCACGAGCACGGGGACGGTCGGAGTCAGCAACTCGTCGAGACGGGTGACCGCGGGCCGTCCCGGCGGATGGAGCGGGAACGCCAGGCACACGACCGCAGCGGCTCCCGTCGCTCCCGCCGTGCGGCATGCGACCCGCGCCCCCGCGCTGCGGCCACCGACGATGACGGGGAGGCCGCCCGCCAGCTCCGCGACGACCGGCGCGGCCTCCAGCCATGCGGCGTCGAGCGCCGGCGGCCGGGAGGCGACCTTCTTCCCGGCGACCCGCCACGGCTGCTCGAACAGCGCGACGGTCACCCCGAGCGCGGGCAGCGCGGACGCCAGCGGGCTCAGGTCGGCGGCGCCGATGCCCCCGCCCGCGCCGTGGCCGAGCCAGAGGAGGGCGCGCGGGCGCTCCGCGGGCGCGACCACCAGCCGGCCGGGCCCGGCGGCGGTCGGAACGTCTACATCCACGCCTCGAACGCTAGCGGGTGTCGCGCTCCCGGCGCATCCCCGCGTCGCGGGCGCCGTCCACTTCCGGGGTGTCGGGCCCCGGCGGGCGCACGGCTGCCGCCTCCGCGGCCTCCGCGGCGGCCTCCGCGACGGCGGCGTCGGGCACGCGACCCGGGCCGCCGCCCTTTAGCAACCGTGCGTGCAGCACGTCCCCGACGAACAGGTCGTAGACGAGCACGCCGATCACACCGCCGATCAGCGGACCGAGGATCGGCACCCACATGTACCCGCTGAACCAGGCGCCGTTGCCCGGCACAGCGAGGTCCCCCCACCCGGCGATCCAGGCGAGGAGGCGCGGCCCGAGGTCACGGGCCGGGTTGATGGCGTAGCCCGCGTTCGCGCCGTAGGACATGCCGATCGCCGCGACCGCGAAGCCGACGATCAGCGGGCCGAGATTCGATTGGACCGCGGTGTTGCGGAGGTCGATCACGGCGACGATGAGCAGCACCAGGAACATCGTCCCGACCACCTGGTCGAACAGCGGGCCCCACATGTTGCCGTTGTAGTACGGGGCGGGGAAGGTCGCGAAGATCGAGAAGGACGCCAGCGTGTGGCCGTTCGTCTTCGGTCCCTTGCTCGCCGCGTCGAACGCGCCGATCGCCGCCGCGTAGACCCCGAGCACGAGCGCCGCGCCGACGAACGCGCCGAGCAGCTGCGACAGCATGTACGGGAGCACCTTCACCCAGGCGAAGCCGCGACGCACCGCGAAGGCCAGCGTCACCGCCGGGTTCAGGTGCGCGCCGCTCACGCCGCCCGCGACGTAGACGCCGAACACGACGGCCATCGCCCAGCCCCAGGTGATGAGCAGCCAGTCGCCGGTGCCGAGGAAGAAGGTCGTCGGGCCCTCGGTGCGCCCCGACCCGGGGAGGGCGGCGACCGCCATGGCCACCACTCCGTCGCCGAACGCGATCAGGACGAACGTCCCGAGGAACTCGGCGAGGCATTCGCCCCACAGTCCTCCGCGTCGTTTGAGGCCCCATCCGCGTACCAGGACGGGGATCGTGTCATCGCTCATTTCCGCACCTCCGCACGGGAAATCGGTACGGGCGCGCGCTCGCGCGTCCCGGCGCGTCGCTGTCTCACGGAGCGGGATCGTGCGCCGATATAATCAGTGTTACGCCAGTGATTGCGATTGCGCAATCATATTCTGTGCGGCGTCGCAAATTTCGTGAGGGGGAGTCCTGCGGATGAGTCTGAGGAGCATGCTGGGCGTCGACGTGCCCGTCGTCCTCGGCCCGTTCGGCGGGCTGTCGTCGGTCGCGCTGACCGCGGCGGTGAGCGAGGCGGGAGGCCTCGGCTCGTACGGCCTGTACGGCTACGACGGCGCGCGCATCCGCTCGGTCGCCGCCGAGCTGCGGGAGGCCACGGCCCGTCCCATCGCCCTGAACCTGTGGCTGCCGCACCGGGAGGCGGGCGAGCGCGACGCGGCGGACTTCGACCGCGCCGAGTTCGACCGCGCCGTCGCCGGGATGGCCGAGCTGTTCGCGCAGGCCGGCGTGCGGCCTCCGGAGTGGCCGGTCGCGCCTCTCCCCGACTTCGAGGAGCAGCTGGAGGCCGCGCTCGACGCGCGCCCCGCCGCCCTGAGCTTCGTGTTCGGCGTGCCGGCGCCCGACGTGGTCGAGGAGGCGCACGCGCGCGGCATCCGCGTGATCGGCGCGGCGACCACCGGTGCGGAGGCCCGCGCGCTGGAGGCCGGCGGCGTCGACGCCATCGTCGCGTCCGGCGCGGAGGCGGCCGGGCACCGGCCGTCCTTCCTGCTGGAGCCCGAGCGGAGCCTCGTCGGCGGGATCTCGCTGATCCCGCAGGTGGCCGACGCGGTGAGCGTGCCGGTCATCGCGGCCGGCGGCATCGCCGACCGACGCGGGGTCGCCGCGGCGTTCGCACTGGGCGCGTCGGGTGTGCAGGTCGGCACGGCCTTCCTCGCCACGGCGCAGTCCGCGGCCCCCGCGGTCCACCGGCAGCGGATCCGTGCAGCGCTCGCCGCCGACACCGTACTCACCCGGGCGATGAGCGGACGGGTCGCGCGCGGCCTCCCGAACCACGCCGTCCGGGCGATCGAGCGCAGCGGGGCTGCGGCGGGCTTCCCGCTGCAGAACATCCTCACCGGCGTGTTCCGGCGCGCCGCGTCGGCCGCCGAGCAGCCCGAGCTGCTGTCGCTGTGGATGGGGCAGAGCGCCGGGCTCTCCCGGTTCGAGGACGCCGCCGACGTGTTCGCCGAGCTCGCCGCGGGGGTGGCGGATGGCGCCCGCTGAGCCCGCCCGCACGCACCGCGTCGTGCGCCCACCCATCCTCTATGCCGGCACTCCGGTCATCCTGCTCTCCTCGCTGAACGGGGACGGCACGCCGAACCTGGCGCCGGCGTCGTCGTACTGGGCGCTCGGGCAGATGCTCGCGCTCGGGCTGGAGAGCGACGGGCAGACCCTCGCGAACCTCCAGGAGCGTCCGCAGCTGACCGTCAGCTTCCCGTCGCCGCCGCTCTGGCCCGCGGTGGAGCGCATCGCCGACCTCACCGGCCGCGCGGACATCCCTGCCGCGAAGGCCGGGCGGTACACGCACCACGCCGACAAGTTCGCCGCCGCCGGGCTCACGCCGCAGGCCTCCGACCTGGTCGCGCCGCCGCGCGTGGCGGAGTGCCTGCTGCAGCTGGAGGCGGAGGTGCGCCGCATCACGCCCGGCGTCACCGGGGAGTACGCGATCGCCGAGGCGGAGGTCGTGCGCGTGCACGCCGACCGCCGGATCGTCGCGGACGGCGACCACATCGACCCGCTGGCGTGGCAGCCGATCGTCTACAGCTTCCGGCACTACTTCGGGATCGGGGAGCCGCTGGGAGCGCGCGGGGGAGCGGTGCCGGAGAGGGTGGACGCGACCCGGGTGGACGCGGACCGCGAACCCGCCTCCACCTTCGACCTGGTGGCCTGGGAGCTGGAGGAGGCCGGCGGCGACTCCGCCTGCTGGCTCGCCTCCGTCTGCCCCGAGTGCGGGGCGATGCGGGAGGGCGACGGGCCGTGTCAGCGCTGCCAGGCGGACCCGCCCGCCTGAGCTGAAGCCTCTGCGGGCTCCCCGCGCGTCACATCCCCGCAGCAGCCCCCGGCAGCAGCAGGGTGAACCGGCCGTCGGCGCTCGGGAGGTCGCCCGCCGCGGTCGCGAACGCCCGGAACGACGCCACAGCCGTGTTCCGCTCGCCGGGCTCCATCTCGGCGAGCACCTCGGCGAGGGCCGCCCGGCGGTGGCCGATGACGCGCTGGACGAGCGCCGACCCCTCCGGCGTGAGGGTCACGCGGACGAAGCGGCGGTCGTCGGGGTCCTCCGTGCGCGCGACCAGCCCCAGCCGCACGAGCTTCTCGCAGGTGCGGGTGGCGTTGGACGCGTGCACGCCGAGTTCGGCGGCCACGCCTCCGAGGGTCTGGGGGCCGCGGGTGGCGACCATCACGAGCACCCGGAGCTGCGGTGACGTGACGATGTCCTCCACTTCGGACACCGAACGGGCGGCGACCCGCATCATCACGTCGGCCGCCTCGAGGGCTGCGTCGACCTCGTCGGCGATTTTTTCCTGGTCCACCCCTCAGTTTTACCGTGTGCGGATACATTCGTGCATCCATCTCGTGCTCGTGGCGTCACGCGGCGTGTTCCGCCGGGTGTCCTGAGTGCTACGTGCGAGCACGCTTCGAGTGCTGTCGGCCCCCTTCCGCACGGGCCGGGAACGCGGGACAATTGCGCTGTCGCAATCAAGGAGGCGATCGTCATGGTCGAAGCACGGGAGCGCGACGTGGTCGAGGGCCGGTACACGCAGGCCGAGCCCGAGACGGCCGAAGAGCGCGTCGTCCACGGTCAGTACACCGAAGGTGAGGGGCACCTCGGCCCCGACACCGAGGTCGTCGGAGCCTACGTGGGCTCCGAGCGCGAGGGCAGGCCGCCCCTCGTGCGCAGCACCCACCAGCGGAGTGGGAACTACCCGAAGGCGCAGCACGAGGAGGCCGAGCAGGCCGCTGCACCCGACGAGGAGGGCTAGCCCTCCCGACGGGGCGCCCTGCCACCTTCCACAGGGCGCTCCGTCACTCTTACGCGCGCGCCGGGCTCAGCCCACGACCGCCGCGACGAGCCGCGCCCAGGACGCGCCGAAGGCGTCGATCCCCGCCCGTTCGAGCTCGGCGGTGACGTCCGCGAGCCGCACGCCGGCGCGCTCGAGGTCGTCCAGCACCGCCCGCGACTCCGCGTAGGCGCCGCGGACCGTGTCCGGACGCACCGCCCCGTGGTCGTACAGCGCCTCCAAGGTCTTCGCCGGGATGGTGTCGACGACCTCCGGGGCCACCAGTTCCTCGAGGTAGCGGGTGTCCCGCATCGCCGGGTCCTTCACGCCGGTGGAGGCCCAGAGCGGGCGCTGCGGGTGGGCGCCCGCGGCCGCGAGCGCCTGCCACTCGGGCAGCATCAGCGACTCCTCGAACGCGGCGTAGGCCAGGCGCGCGTTGGCGACGGCGGCGAGGCCGCGGAGCCCGTCCGCGACGGGGCCGCCGATCGCGGCCAGCCGTTCGTCGACCGCTACGTCCACCCGCGAGACGAAGAACGACGCGACCGAGTGGATGCCGTCCAGGGGGATCCCGCCCGCGGCGGCCCTCGCGAGCCCGGCGCGGTAGGCGGCCATCACCTGGCCGTAGCGCTCGAGCCCGAACAGCAGCGTCATGTTGATGGACGCGCCCTCGGCCGTCGCCTCCTCCAGCGCGCGCACGCCCGCGTCGGTGGAGGGGATCTTGACCAGAACGTTCGGCCGGTCCACGAGCCCGCGCAGCTCCCGGACCTCGGCGAGCGTCGCCGCCGTGTCGTGCGCAGCGTCGGGCGTCACCTCGATCGACACGAACCCGTCCGCGCCGCCGGCGGCGTCGAACACCGGGCGGAGGACGTCGCAGGCCTCGCGCACGTCCGCCGCGACCAGCGCGAGCGCGGCCTCCCGCGGCGCGGCGCCGGACGCCCGCAGCTCGGCGAGCCGGCTCGCGTACGCGTCCGGGTCGTCCTCGACCGCCTTCGCGAAGATGGTCGGGTTGGTCGTGACCCCGGTCACGTCGCGGTCGCGGATCAGCTCCGCGAGCCTTCCGGAGACGAGGTCGCCGCGCGACAGGTCGTCCAGCCAGATGCTCACCCCTGCCCGGCGGAGGTCGCCGGTCGCGGTCATCCGTCGGCCCTCCGGGCGCTCCAGCCCTGGCCGCTCCAGCCGTCCGCGCTTCCTTCCAGGAATCGCCGCTGCGCGATCCCGGCGAGCTCGCCGGTGAAGCGGGAGGTGCGGGTCGTCGCCCCCGGCGCGCGGACGCCGCGGACCGCCATGCACAGGTGCTCGGCCTCCAGGACGACGCCGACGCCGCGCGGCTCCAGCTCGTCGTCCAGGTAGTCGGCGATCTGCGCGGTCAGCCGCTCCTGCAGTTGGAGGTCGCGGGAGAAGTGCTCGACGGCGCGCGCCAGCTTGGAGAGTCCCAGCAGCCGGCCGCCCGGCAGGTAGCCGACATGTGCGACGCCGCGGAACGGTAGCAGGTGGTGCGCGCAGAGCGAGGTGAACGGGATGTCGCGCACCAGCACGAGGTCGTCGTAGCCCTCGTCGTTGGGGAACGTGGTCGGCCGCAGCGCGGGGGAGTCCAGCAGCTCAGCGAAGGCCGCGGCGACGCGGCGGGGGGTGTCGGCCAGCTGCGGGTCGGCGGTGTCGCGACCGAGGGCGTGCAGGAGCTCGGCGACCGCGGCCTCCGCTCGCGGCCGGTCGACGGTGGCGGGCCACGGGCCCGGGAGGGGTTCGGCGACCGGGTGGAGCACTGCCTCGTCGTCGTGGGATTCTGTGGTCAGCGTCATCGTGCCTCCCGGGTCTGCGGGCGTTCGTCCTGCGCCGAGACTACGTCCGCGGGATTTCTTTTGTCAAGAATCGCATTTTTAGAGTTAGGATGACCGCATGACCGACGACGACGTGGCGGCGGTGGCGGCGCTCGCCGAACCCGCGCGCCGCGAACTGGTCCGCATCCTGACCGCGGAGGGAGGCCCGCTCGGCCGCGACGAGCTGGCCGAGCGCGCCGGGCTGACGCGCGCGACGGCCGCGTTCCAGCTGGAGAAGCTCGTGGATGCCGGCGTGCTCGTCACCGAGTTCCGGCACCGCGGCGAGAAGCGCGGACCCGGCTCCGGCCGCCCCGCGAAGTTCTACTCGCTCGCCCACGACGAGCTGGTCGCCGCCGTCCCGCCGCGGCGCTACGACCTCGCCGGCGAGTTGCTCGCCGGTGCGGTGGAGCGTTCGGACAGCACCGGCCTCCCCGTCCGGGAGTGCCTGCTGGCCGTCGCCGCCGAGCAGGGCGCCGCGCGCAGCGATCCGTCCCGTCCGGTGGCCGAGACGCTCGACGGGCTCGGCTACGACCCCGTGGACGACGACGCGGGCGGCTACGTGCTCGCCAATTGCCCGTTCCACCGGCTGTCGAGCCGCCACACCGACGTGATCTGCTCCGCGAACACCGTCTTCGTTTCCGCGCTGAGCGCCGGGGCGAGCGACGGACGCGAGGCGTGGCTGGAGCCGCTGGCAGGAGGCTGCTGCGTGCGGGTGGGGGCGGCGGCGGGCGAGCAGGCGGCAGGCTAACCCTTCATCGGCCCGGCCTTCACGCTCACGACCCCGTCGATCCGGCCGAGCTCGGTGAGCAGGCGGTCGGCCTCCTTCTGCGACCCCCGGATGTGGACCGCGAGCTCGAGGTCCTGGTCCGGGAGACGGCGGAGGTCGTCCACGCGCGTGCGCAGCCCGTCCCCGGTCAGCCGGTCGAGCACGACCCCGAGCGATGCGCCGGAGGGGTCGACGCGCACGACGAGCCGGCTCTCCCCGCGCTGCCGGATCATTCGCTCGGCGGTCGGCAGCGAGCCGAGCGCGAGGAGGTGGAGGGCCGTCCCGGCGATCGCGAGCAGCGGGAGCCCGGCGCCGCACGCCATGCCGACGGCGGCGGTCATCCAGATCGAGGCCGCGGTGGTGAGCCCGACCACGTTGCCGCGGTTCACGAAGATCACCCCGGCGCCGACGAAGCCGATGCCGGTCACGACCTGCGCCGCGATCCGTCCCGGGTCGGTCGCGGGGAGGCCGAACGCGGTGAAGCCGAAGGCCGACACCAGCGTGAACAGCGCCGACCCGAGCCCGACGAGGATGTGCGTCCGCAGTCCGGCGCTCTTGAACTGCCGCTCCCGCTCGACGCCGATGACGGCCGACAGCACGAACGCGAGCAGCAGCAGGAGCAGCTGTGGCAGGAGCTCGCCGGACGGCACCCAGCCGCTCATGCCGTGCTCCTGTTCAGAACCCGCCCGCTCATGCGCCGGAGTCTAGGAGGGCGCGGCCTCCGTGGCACCCCCTGGCGCCCCTCCCGGCTGCGACCTCCGCCGCACGAACACCAGCAGGCACAGGTGTACCACGGCCAGCGCACTCGCCACCGCGACCGCCGCCAGCCAGCTCGCCGGCGTCGTCCCCGCGCTGAACAGCAGCCCGAGCACTGTCGTCGCCACGATCGCGCCCACGTAGCGGGAGGTCTGGAAGATGCCCGCCGCGACGCCCGCGTCCTGGGGGCGGGCGGCGGCGTAGAGGGCCTGGTTCATCCCGATGCTCACCACGCAGTACGGGATGCCGAGCGCCGCCGTGATCAGCAGCACCACCCACGGCGCCGTCGTCGCCGCGGCGAAGCCGAGCAGCACCGCCCCGACGATCAGCGCCGCCGCTCCCGTGAGCAGCGTCGGCCGCAGTCCGACGCCCTCGATCGCGCGTGCGGCCAGCGGCGTGATCGCGATCGTCACCGCCGCGAGCGGGAACATCAGCAGCCCGGTCACGCCCGCCGAGTAGCCGCCGTGCTCCTGGAGGTACTGCGGGAGGCCGAAGAACGCCGAGTAGTACACCGTGTTGAACACCGCGAAGCACAGGTAGACCATCAGAAGCCGGTGGTTCGCGCCCAGCAGCCGGAGGTCGAGGAACGGGTGCGCCGTGCGCAGCTCCCGCCAGACGAACAGCGCACCGGCGATCGGGACCAGCGGCAGCAGCCACCACAGCGGCGCAGGGCGCAGGTCCAGCAGGAACACCAGGAGCGCGGTCAGCGTCGCGATGAAGAGGAGGATGCCGGGCACGTCCGACTCGGCGACCACCCGGCGCAGCGGCACGCGCTCGCGTGGCGCATCCCGCGGCGCGAAGAACCGGACGCCCAGGAAGGCGAGCACGGCGAGCGGCACGTTGATCCAGAAGATCGACTGCCAGCCGAGGAACGTCACCAGCGCGCCGCCCAGCACCGGGCCGACCGCCGCGCCCGACGTGTTCGCGATCTGGATGCGGCCGAGCAGCCGGGGCGTGCCGACGCGCGTGTGCGCCGAGACGGTCCGCAGCATCGCGATCGCGGACGGGAAAGCCGTCGCTGTCCCGACCGCGAGCGCGACGCGTCCGGCGCAGACGGCGGCGAACGAGCCGGAGAAGGGGGTGGCGGCGCAGGCCAGCACGACCACGAGCATCCCGAACAGGAACAGCCGCCGCGGGCCGAACCGGTCGGCGAACCTCCCCATCAGCGGCTGGCCGGCGGCCGAGGCCAGGTAGAAGGACGTGATCACCCAGGTGACCGTCGTCACGCTCACCTGGAAGTCGCGCTGCAGCGGCACCAGCGCCACGGCGATCATCGAGGAGTTCAGCGGGTTGAGCAGCGTGCCGAGGCTGAGGGAGGCCACCGCCCAGCCCGTGCGGGCGTTGTCGGGCGGAGCGTCGGTCACCCGTCCACACTACGCGGGGCGCGGAAGGTGTCCGGTTCGCGGACCGCGGGGCGCCCCCGCCGCCGCACCGTTGTCGCGACGCCCGTGCCGTCAGGCGTCGAGGTCGGCCGTCGTGAGCGGGATGGTCGAGCGGTACGGGTACGCCGGCATCGACGAGAACTCCTCGTCGTCGTCCAGCTCGTAGACGTCGTAGGCGAGCGCGCCGGCGAAGAGGGTGGCGACCCGGATCTCGCCCGGTGGACAGCCTCCGATCAGGGGCACGACCACGACACTGTCCAGGGTGCGGCCGTCCTCGTACAGAAGTGCCGCTTTGATGGTTCGCGTGAGAGCGTCCATGACCAGACGGTACGCCGCGCCGGGCGGACATCTTGACGGCGCGCGGGCGGACGGCGAAAGTGAGAACCGGAGGGACACGCCGGGAAGGACATCCATGGGAACCCTGATCTACGACGGAGCCGACGGCTTCACCTTCGACGACCGTGTGCTCGCCCACCTTCAGGCGGTGATCGCCTCGAAGCTGCGCCGGCGCGAGGGCTTCCTGCTCATCTGGGCGGACCGCACCGGCGGCACCGAGCCGACCCTCCGCTCGATCTGGCTCGACCCGTCGATCAGCCTCCAGTTCGCCTTCACCCACCCGACGTTCCCCGAGCTCAACCGGGAGTGGCTGGCCATCCTCACCGAGAAGGCCAACGGCAACACCGGTCTGATGCTGGAGGACGCTCTGCGCGCCGAGATCCGGCAGGAAGTCCCCGAGGGGAGCTACCGCGAGTCGCGCGGCAAGAAGCAGGCCGGCTGAGATGGGCAAACTGATCTACGGCGTCGGCCGCGAGTACGAGTTCGACGACAGGACCCTCTCGCACGTCAAGATCGCGCTCGTCACCAAGCTGCGCCGCCACGAGAGCTTCCTGCTGAACTGGGAGGTCCCGGTCGAGCAGGGCGGCGGCCGGATGAGTCTCTGGATCAGCCGCGAGATCCCGCTGGCGTTCGTCTTCAACGGCTCCCGGCCTCCCGCGCTCAACGAACGCTGGATGGAGGCGCTGCTGCAGACCAGCCAGCGCACTGGCGGCATGGTGATCATGCCGGAGGATTCGGTGGAGGGCGGAGGCCCGGTCTAGGGTGGCGCGGGAGCGCTGAGAGGCGGCTCGGCGTCCGCTGCGAAGCACTCTCGCGCGCCCTGAACCGGCCTACCATCGAAGCATGGACAAGGTGGAGGGCCGGCTCGGCACTCGCGCCGAGCGAGCGGCTGAATGGCTGGACGCCAAGCTGCTCCCGGTCCTCGGTCCGCCTCCGCTGGGCCCCTACGGCCAGGAGGCGCCGAGGACGGAAGCCGCGACGTGCCCGCTGTGCGGCCGCCGGATCGACGAGCACGGGACGGAACGCGACCACGGTCATGCGTTCCTGATCTGCCCGTCGCCCGCGCGGACGCAGTTGCAGGTCGAATGAGCGACCGGTATGGAACGCTCGCGGCCCGGCCGTGAGCGTCAGGGGGAGATGCGCGCCGGGCGGGGCGGCGGGGCCAGCAGCAGGGGGATGACGCCGTAGGCGAAGGCGGCGAACGGGACGAGGATCCACGCGCCGAGGACGGCTTGCGTGGGGTCGCCGGCGCGGATCGTCAGCCACGTCGACACCAGCCACTGGGCTGCGGCGATGGCGGAGACGCTCCCGGTCGCGAGCAGGATGAGGCGGCGGGCGAGCGGGTGCGCCTGGGGGAGGAGCGCGGCGGTCGCGCCGATGACGGCGGCGATCGCGGCGACGGCGAACGTCCCGGCGAAGAACTCGTCCGTCGGGGTCGTGCGGTCGGCGGGGCCGGGGGAGGACCAGTGCGTGCCGATCGCGGGCGGGAGGCCGGGGCCCCAGGCAGCGAGGGAGGCGAGCGCGAGGGCGGCGGGGAGGAGCACCGCAGCGGCGGCCGCGAGGCGCCTCGCGTGAGCGGTCGGACGAGACACGGCGTCGGCCCCTCCCTGCCTGAAATATCCCTCAGGAAAACTATCAGCCGCCGCCCCTACGCCGCTCCCGCCCCCGGGCATAGGCTCCCCACATGAGGCACGGTTACGAGTCCCCCGAGGAGCCCGTCGGTCTGAATCCCGTGTTCTCGCGGGCCGGGGAGGCGACCGAGTTCGCGCGCTTCACACTGCCGGAGGGAGAGTCGCTGCCGGACACCGCGTTCCAGGTGGTGCACGACGAGGCGATGCTCGACGGGAACGCGCGGTTGAACCTCGCCACCTTCGTCGGCACCTGGATGGAGGATCAGGCCGGGCGGCTGTACTCCGAGGCGGTGGACAAGAACATCGTCGACAAGGACGAGTACCCGCAGACCGCGGCTATCGAGACGCGGTGCTGGCGGATGCTGGCCGGGCTGTGGAACGCGCCGGCGCCCGAGCAGTCGATCGGCACCTCCACCATCGGGTCTTCTGAGGCCTGCATGCTGGGCGGGCTCGCGCTCAAGCGGCGCTGGCAGCAGCGCAGGCGGGCGGCCGGGCTGTCCACCGAGAAGCCGAACCTCGTGATGAGCGCCGCGGTGCAGGTGTGCTGGGAGAAGTTCTGCAACTACTTCGAGGTCGAGCCGCGGTTCGTGCCGATCTCGCTCGACCACAAGACGCTCGACGGCGTCGGGCTCGACGCGTTCGTGGACGAGAACACGATCGGTGTCGTCGCGATCATGGGCGTCACATACACCGGGATGTACGAGCCGGTGAAGGCGATCAGCGACGCGCTCGACGCGATCCAGGCGAGGACCGGGCTGGACATCCCGATCCACGTCGACGGAGCCTCCGGGGCGATGGTCGCGCCGTTCATCCAACCCGATATCGTCTGGGACTTCCGGCTGGAGCGGGTGGCCTCCATCAACACCTCCGGGCACAAGTACGGGCTCGTCTATCCCGGCATCGGCTGGGTGGTCTGGCGTGACGCCGGCCTGCTGCCGGAGGAGCTGATCTTCAAGGTCAGCTACCTCGGCGGCGAGATGCCGACGTTCGGGATCAACTTCTCCCGGCCGGGCGCGCAGGTGCTGCTGCAGTACTACCAGTTCCTGCGCCTCGGGTTCGACGGCTACACGCGCGTGCAGGCGGCCTCCCGGGACGTCGCCCGCTACCTGGCGGACGAGGTGCGGGCGCTCGACCGCTTCGACATCTGGACGGACGGCAGCGACATCCCGGTCGCGGCGTGGCAGCTGCGGGCCGACCACGACGCGCCGTGGACGCTCTACGACCTGTCGATGCGGCTGCGGACGCGCGGCTGGCTCGTACCCGCCTACCCGATGCCGGAGGCGCTCACCGATGTGACGGTGCAGCGCGCCGTGGTGCGCAATGGGCTCAGCCGCGACCTCGCGGGCGGGCTGGTCGACGCGATCCGGACCAGCGTGCAGGAGCTCGACCAGCTGAAGGCGCCGATGCCGGGGCCGGATCGGGTGGCGTTCCACCACTAACGCCCGCTGTGTGTCACGGCAGCAGCGCGATCTTCCCTCCGGGGTGCCCCTCGGCCAGGAAGCGTAGCGCCTCCGGAGCCTCGGCGAGCGGATACGTGCGTGCGATCGGGACCTGCAGCCGCCCCTCCGCCGCGAGCGCGAGCAGCCGCGGCCGCACCGCGTCGCGGAAGGCGGCGCTCTCCGGCTGTGCGCCGAAAATAGAGTGGAAGCCGTCCTTCCCGGCACGGCCGGAGGCGACGATCGTCACGATCCGGTCGCGGTCCTCCACCAGTTCGAGGGAGACGTCGACCGCCTCGTCCGTGCCGACGGTGTCGAGGGCGGCGGCGATCGGGCCCTGCGCGGCCTCCCGCACCCGGTCGGCGAGGCCGGGGCCGTAGGCGACGGGATGGCCGCCGAAGCGCCGCACGCGGGCGAAGCTGCCCTCGCTCGCGGTGCCGATGACGTGCGCGCCCAGCTCCGCGGCCTGCTGCAGCACGCTCACCCCGACGGCGCCGGACGCGCCGTGGACGAGGATGGTGTCCCCGGCGCCGACGTGCGTCACGTCGAGCATCTGCGCGGCCGTCGCCCCGGCCAGCATCAGGTTGGCCGCCTCCTCGTCCGAGAGCGCGGCCGGCTTGGCGAACACGTCGGACGCCGGGACGGTGACCTCGGTCGCATAGCCGCCCTGGATCCGGAACGCGACCACCGCGTCGCCGGGCTCGCCGCCTCCGGAGGCCAGCTCGGTGTCCGGCCCGAGCTCCACCAGCTCGCCGGCCACCTCGTAGCCGATCGGCACCGGCAGTTCGAGGCCGGGACGCGGGCCGGCGACATGCTTGTAGTCGGCCGGGTTGACGCCCGCGGCGCGCACCCGGATCGTCGCCTCGCCCGGTCCCGGACGCGGGACCTCCCGCTCGGCGAACGTCCACGTGTCGGGGGAACCCCACTGCTCTGCCAACCACACTCGTGCCATGGCGACAGTCAACGCGCGGAGGCTGGGTGCGGGCTCAGACTGTCGCGTCCGTCTTGCCGCGGCCGAACCACGTCGCGCCGCGCCCGACCCACAGCGGCAGGGCGATCGCGACCGCGAGTCCCATCGAGAGGATGCCGGCGACCGGTTGCGTCGTGAGCGCCGTGTAGAGCCCGACGCCGAGGTGGATGACGCTCGCGAGCAGCACGATCACGCGCGCGAGATCCACGCCGCGGAACACGCCGAACCCGACCGCGAGGTACGCGATCGCGACGATCAGGTAGCCGATCGTGGACACCAGGATGTTCCCGGTCTCGCCGGCGGGGAGGACTCCGCGGATCGCCGCGAGGACGATCAGCAGGACACTGAGGATCAGCTCGATCGTGCCGACCAGCCAGCAGAGGACGGCGACCGCCGTGACGACGCCGGGGCGGTCGGCGTTGCGGTCGCGGGCCGCACCGGCGGGGTCCCCGGTGCTCATGACGCCGACACCGAGTCCGACGCCCTGCCGCTGTGCCGGGCGCGGCGCGACCGGGCGGGGGCGAGGCGGAGCACCTGGGCGGTGGAGCTGTCGTCGAGCTCGACCAGGTTGTTGCGCGACTTGATGAAGTCGCTGAACGACCGGTAGCCGAGCGCCTTCTCGCTGAACGACGGGTCCATGCGTTTCATCTGGCTCTTCACCGAGGAGGAGTGCAGCCACTCGGTGTCGTCCTTCTCGTGGCCGAGCTGCATCGCCCGGGCGAGGAGGCGCGTGGCGACGACCTGCGGGTCCTCGGCAGCCTCCTCCTCGTCGGCCTCCGGCTCGGGGGCGGCGGCCTTCCGCTTGCGGGTGGGGCGCTTCGCGGGCTCGGCCGGCTGCTCGGCGACGGCGTCCTCGGCGGAGGTCGCGGCCGAGCGGGCCGCCCGCCCGCGGGACGCGCGTGCTGGGTCGGCTCCGGTCTCCTCGCCGGTCGTCTCCGCGGCGGCGTCGGTCTCGGCGGCCTCGGTCTCGACGGCCTCCGTCTCGGCGGCTTCCGTCTCTGCGGCCTCGTCGCGGGCGATGCCCGGGAGGTCGTCGTAGCTGACGAACTCGTCGCACGCGGCCGCGAGCGAACGGGCCGTCGAGCCCGCGACGCCGATGCCGATCACATAGCGGCCGAGGCGCTTGATCCGCTGGGCCAGCGGGATGTAGTCGGAGTCGCCGGCCACGATGACGACGTGCGTGAGCTCGGGGAGCCGGAACAGGTCCTCCACCGCGTCGACGGCGAGGCGGATGTCGGCGCCGTTCTTCGCGTAGGCCGCGGCGGGGAAGAGCTGCACCAGGTCGACGGCGCGCCCGACGAGCTGGCCGCGGTACTCGGCGTTCACGGCGGCGGACCAGTCGGCGTACGCGCGGGTGAGCACGAGGGTGCCGAAGGAGGACGCGAAGTCGATGACCGCGCCCAGGTCGACGCGGGCCTCCGCGAGCTTCGCGACGAAGGCGGGCTTCGGCTGCGTGCCCGACTTCTGCCGGTCGCGCATGAACGACCCGCGGCCGTGGACCTGGTCGTAACGCGAGATGACGATGTTGTCGAAGTCGATATAGACCGCGACGCGGCCGTCCCCGGGTTCGCTCATGCTGTCACGATATCCCGCGGGCTGGCCCCGCCCCAGACGCCATGTCGACAACGGAGGACTTCGGCCGCGACACGCCGCCCGCCCGCAGCCAACGGAGGAGATCGGGGCTTGCGGAGGGGGGAAGTCCTCCGTTGGCTGCGGGCTGGGGGATGTGGTGGTGGTGGGGAGTGCGCTGCTAACGGAGGAGATCGGGGTGTGGGGTGGGCCGATCTCCTCCGCTGGCTGCTGGTGGGTGGGGTGGTGAGGTGGGTGTCCTCCGTTAACCGCGGTCCGCGTAGCGGTCGGCGACGGTGAGGGCGGCGTCGATCGCGGCGAGGCCGCGGCGGAGGTCATCCTCTTCGATCACCAGGGGCGGGGCGATGTGGACGCGGTTGAAGTGGGTGAACGGCCAGACACCCGCGGCCTTGCACGCGGCGGCGACCTCGCCCATCGGGGCCGCGTCCGCGCCGGCGGCGTTGAACGGGACCAGCGGTTCGCGCGTCTCGCGGTCGCGCACCAGCTCCAGCGCCCAGAACAGGCCGCGGCCGCGGACCTCGCCGAGCGAGGGGTGACGGTCGAGCCAGGCGGTGATCTCCGGCTCCACGACGCGCTCGCCGAGGTCGCGCACCCGCTCCAGGATGCCGTCGCGCTCGAACACGTCGAACGTCGCGACGCCTGCCGCGCACGCCAGCGGGTGGCCCGAGTAGGTCAGGCCGCCCTGGAAGGAGACCTCGTCGAAGAAGGAGGCGATCGCGTCCGAGATGACCACGCCGCCGAGCGGGACGTAGCCGGAGTTGACGCCCTTCGCGAAGGTGATCAGGTCGGGGACGACATCGAACGCGTCGACCGCGAACCACTCGCCGACGCGGCCGAAGCCGACCATCACCTCGTCGGCGATGTAGACGATCCCGTACTTGTCGCAGAGCGCGCGCACGCCGGCGAGGTAGCCGGGCGGCGGCATGAGCACGCCGTTGGTCCCGACGATCGTCTCCAGGATGATCGCTGCGACTGTCGCGGCGCCCTCCAGCACGATCACGCTCTCGAGGTGCTCGAGCGCGCGCTGCGTCTCCTCTTCCGGGGTGGTGGAGTGGAAGGCCGACCGATACAGGTACGGGCCGAAGAAGTGCGCGACGGACGGGTCGCTCGGCTCGTTCGCCCAGCGCCGGGGGTCGCCGGTCAGCGAGATCGCCGTCGCCGTACCGCCGTGGTACGAGCGGTACATCGACAGGACCTTGCGGCGGCCGGTCACCCGGCGGGCCATGCGCACGGCATATTCGTTGGCGTCGGCGCCGCCGTTGGTGAAGAACACCCGGTTCAGCGTGCCGGGCGCGACGCGGGCGATCCGGCGGGCCAACTCGCCGCGGACGTCGTTCGCCATCGAGGGCTGGACGGTCGCGAGCCGGCCGGCCTGCTGCTGGATGGCGGCGACGAGGTCGGGATGCTGGTGGCCGAGGTTGAGGTTGACCAGCTGCGAGCTGAAGTCCAGGTACGCGTTGCCCTGGTAGTCCCAGAACGTCGAGCCCTCGCCCGCGGCGATGGGCAGCGGATCGATCTTCGCCTGCGCGCTCCAGGAGTGGAAGACGTGGCTGCGGTCGTCGCTGCGCACCTGGGTCTCGGCGTCGGCGTCACCGAACGTGTGCGAGATCCCGTGTCGGTCGGTGAAGCCGGTACGGACAGTGCTGTCGATGGTGTCGGTCATGGCGGTGACTTCTTTCAGGCTTCAGGAGTTGCCGGGGAACGCGAGCTCGATCTTCGAGTGCACCGGGTCGGGCCAGCGCGTCGTGACGACCTTGCTGCGCGTGTAGAAGTGGAACGACTCGGGGCCGTAGATGTGCGAGTCACCGAACAGCGAGTTCTTCCAGCCGCCGAACGAGTAGGCGCCGATCGGCACCGGGATCGGGACGTTGATGCCGACCATGCCGACCTCCACGTCGAACTCGAACTGCCGGGCCGCGCCGCCGTCGCGGGTGAACAGTGCGACGCCGTTGCCGTACGGGTTGGCGTTGATGAGCGCAACGGCCTCCTCGAACGTGTCGACCCGGACGACCGAGAGGACCGGGCCGAAGATCTCGTCGTCGTAGACCGCGGTGCCGGGCTCGACGTGGTCCACCAGGCTGACGCCGACGAAGAAGCCGTCGTTGTCGAACTGCTGGGCCGTGCCGTCCACGACGACCGTCGCGCCCTCGGCGGCGGCCTTCGCGACGTAGGACGCGACCTTGTCGCGGTGCTCGCGCGTGATGAGCGGGCCCATCTCGCTGGCCGGGTCGGTGCCCGGGCCGATCGCGAGCGCGCCGAGCCGGCGCTGGATGGCCGGGACGAGCCGGTCGCCCGCCTCGCCCACCGCGACCAGCACGCTGACCGCCATGCAGCGCTCGCCGGCCGAGCCGTAGGCGGCCGAGACGGCGGCGTCGGCCGCGGCCTCGATGTCGGCGTCCTCCAGGACGACCATGTGGTTCTTGGCCCCGCCGAGCGCCTGGACGCGCTTGCCGTTGGCGGCGGCGCGCTGGTAGATGGAGCGGGCGATCGGGGTCGAGCCGACGAACGAGACGGCCGCGACGTCGGGGGAGTCGAGCAGGGTGTCGACCGCCTCCTTGTCGCCGTGCACGACGTTGAGCACGCCGGCCGGCAGGCCGGCCTCGGCGAACAGCTTCGCCAGGAAGACGGACGCCGACGGGTCCTTCTCGCTCGGTTTGAGCACGACGGTGTTGCCGCAGGCGATCGCGCTGGCGACCATCCAGAGCGGCACCATGACCGGGAAGTTGAACGGCGTGATGCACGCGACGACGCCGACCGGCTGCTTGACGCTGTGCACGTCGATGCCGGTGGAGACCTGCTCGCTGTACTCGCCCTTGAGCTTGTCGATGAGTCCGGAGGCGAACTCGACGTTCTCGAGCCCGCGCGCGATCTCGCCCGCGGCGTCGGAGAGCACCTTGCCGTGCTCGCTCGTGACGATAGCGGCGAGCTCGGAGCGGCGCTCGGTGAGGAGGTGGCGGAGGCGGAACATCACGTCGGCGCGCTTGGTCAGGCTGGTGGCGCGCCAGCCCGGGAGGGCGGCCTTCGCCGCAGCGATCGCGGCCTCGGTCTCTGCGGCGCTGGCGAGCACGACGTCGTGCTGCCGGACGCCGGTGGCGGGGTCGAAGACGGGGCCGAGGCGGGCCGGGTCGCCGGACTCCTCGCCGTTCACGAAGTGGCGGATGAGGGCCACGGGATCCTCCTGAAGTCGCTGCGCCGGACGGAATGCCCGGCGGGGGAAGTAGGCTTGCAATCCCCATGATCACAGAGCAGAGGAGCGATCGATGAGGCCAGATCGTCGGGCGTTCGGGCAAGACGAGACAGTTCGTCCGGCACCAGAGCGGATGATCCTGCCGACCGTGCGCGAGGTGCTGCGGATGGACCCGGTGGCCGACGCGCTTCCGGAGGTCCTGGCCGGCGAGGCCGGCCTCGACATCCTGGTGCGCTGGGTGCACGTCGCCGAGACGGCGGAGGTGGCGCGGCTGGTCTCCGGCGGCGAGCTGCTGCTGGCGACGGGCCTCGGCTGGCCGCGCGACGCCCGCGCATTGCGGGCGCTCGGCCGCGACCTGGCGGAGGCCGAGATCGCCGGCCTCGTGCTCGAACTGGGCGACCGCACGCCGCAGGCGCCGGAGCCGCTGGTGGCGGAGTTCCGGGCGGCGGGGCTGCCGTTCGTGGTCCTGCACCGCGAGGCGCGCTTCGTCGCGATCACCGAGGCGGTGCACGCCAGGATCATCGACGACCAGTCCGTCGCGCTACGGGCCAGGGACGAGATCCGCGAACTGTTCACCGGGCTCAGCCTCCGCGGCAGCCCGGCCGACTTCATCGTGGCGCAGGCGGCGCGCGTGCTCGGCTGCCCTGTGGTGCTGGAGGACACCGGCCACCAGGTGCTCGTCGCCGAGAACGTGGGCGACGGCGAGGCGGAGCTGGAGCGCTGGGAGCAGCGCTCGCGGGCCGCACACCGGGGAGCGGGAGAGCCGGGCTGGACGCTGACGCCGGTGGAGGCGCGCGGGATGCGCTGGGGCCACCTGGTCGCGCTGCCGGGCGAACCGCATCCCGCCGGCCGGTCGAGCGTCCTGGAGCAGGCCGCGGTCGCGCTCGCGCTCAGCCGGCTGGCCGACCGCGACGAGGAGGAGTGGACCCGCCGCAGCCACGACGCGCTGCTGACGGCGCTGCTGGGGCGGCGGTTCGCGGGCGACGGCGGGATGGCCGCGCGGTTCGAGGCGTCCGGGTTCCCGATCGCCGGGCGCGCGCTCGCCGGTGTCGCGGTGCGCACCCGGTCGGGGCGGGTGGAGGCCGGGGTGGAGGCCACGGCGCTGGAGGCCGCGAAGGCGGCCGGGTCGGAGGCCATCGCCGCGCGGCATCCCGGAGCCCCCGGGCTGCTCGTGGTCGCGGTGTCGTCGCGGACCGGCCGCCCCGGCGCGGACGCGGTGGCCGACGCGCTCGCCGGCGGGGACGCCGCGGTGGTCGGGGTGGGCTCGGACGCGCACGGCATCCCCGGCCTGCTGTCGTCGGTCGAGGAGGCTGTCGAGCTGACCGGCCGCGGGGGCGGCGGCCGCGGACGGCACGCCGTCGTTCAGCGCGCCGAGAGCCGCCCGCTGCTGCGCCTGGTCACGGCGTTCGGCGACGATCCGCGGCTGCAGGAGTACGCCGAGCGGATGCTGCGGCCGCTGATCGAGCACGACCTCGCCAACGACGGCGACCTGATCGAGGTGCTGCGGGCGTACCTCAGCCACCCCGGCAACCGGACGCGAGCGGCCGCGGCCAGCCACCTCTCCCGGTCGGTGTTCTACCAGCGGATCGCCCTCATCGAGGACCTGCTCGGCCTCGACCTGGACGACGGGGAGACCATCGGGGCGCTGCACGCCGCGGTGCTGGCGCGTCGCGTGCGGGGCTGACGCCGTGCACCCCCGGCACGCGATTCCGCACGAATGTCGCGAAACGGCGCGCCATTCGCCACATTCGACACGAATGCGGGCTCGGGATGCGCCGCCGCATGGCCGCGATTCGTCACGAATGTCGCGAAACCGAGCGGCGTTCGCTACATTCGGCACGAATGTCGCTTGCGCGTCAGCCGGCCGGGGTCAGGTACACCTTGCGCAGCGTATCGGTCACCGTCCACACGGTGCGGTCGCCGGCCGTCAGCCGCACCACGTCGCCGACGCCCAGCTCCAGGCGGCGGCCGGTGTCGGGGAAGTCGACGCGCGCCCGGCCGGCGATGACGACGAACACCTCGTCGGCCTCCACGTCGGTCGCGGCGCCCGGCGCCATCTCCCAGACGCCGATCTCCAGCCCGGCGAACGTGCCGAGCTCGGCGAGGGCCGTCAGCGGATCGTCCGGCGACGGCTCCAGGGGCAGCCCGCGAGCGGGGACGGCGCCCGTCGCGCCCAGCATCCCGCTCACGAGTCGAACCCCAGTCCGACGGCGTCGAGCGTTCGGAGGAACAGGTTGCGCCGGCCCTCGCGGTGGTCGGCGCGGTCGAGCGACCACCGGGTCAGGTTGATGCCGACGGAGGCCGCAGGCTCGGGCGGGAACGGCAGCGGCCGGCTGCGGACCATCTCCAGGCTCGTCCGCTCGGTCTCCCGCCCGGCCAGCAGGTCGAGCATCACCTGGGCGCCGAAGTGGGTCGCGGCGACGCCGAGGCCCGTGTAGCCGGTGGCGTAGGCGACGGTGCCGCCCCGCGCCGTGCCGAAGAACGCGCAGAACCGGCTGCAGGTGTCGATCGCGCCGGCCCAGCGGTTCGTGAAGGTGAGCCCTTCGAGCTGCGGGAAGGTCGTGAAGAAGTGCGCGGCCAGCGTGCGGAAGGTCGCCGGCCGGTCCTCGTACCGCTCGCGCACCCGGCCGCCGTAGTGGTACACCGCGTCGTAGCCGCCGAACAGGATCCGGTTGTCGCGGGTGAGCCGGTAGTAGTGGAACTGGTTGGCCGAGTCGCCGAGGCCCTGCCTGCCGGACCAGCCGATCGCGGCGAGCTGCGCCGGGCTCAGCGGCTCGGTCATCAGCACGTAGTCGTAGACCGGCACGGTCGCGAGGCGGTTGCGCTTGAGCAGGCTCGGGAAGACGTTGGTGGCGAGGGCGGTGCGCTTCGAGCGGACCACCCCCTCCGGCGTGTAGAGCGTCGTGCCCTCGCCGATTCCCTCCACCGGGGAGTGCTCGAACAGCTCGACGCCGGCCGCCTCGCAGGCGCGGGCCAGCGCACGGGCCAGCTTGGCGGGGTGGACGAGCGCCGAGTCGCGGGTGCGCAGCAGGCCGCCGAGGTAGGTGGGGGAGTGCACCTCGGCCTGCACGGCCTCCCGGTCGAGGAACCTCGCGTCCTCGCCGTCGGCCTCCCGCAGCCACTCGACCTGGTGCGGCTCGGTCGCGAGGTCGATCGCGCCGTTCCGCTCGAACTCGGCGTCCAGGCCGAGCTCCGCGATCGTCGCCTCGATCTCGTCCAGGTTCGCCATCCCGAGCCGCTGCAGCTCGTCGAACTCGTGACCGAAGCGCGTGCGGCCGTTCTCGTCGCCGTGTGTGAGGCTCGCCTCGCAGAAACCGCCGTTGCGCCCGGAGGCCGCCCAGCCGATCCGGCGGCCCTCCAGCAGCACCACGCGCGCCGCGGGGTTCTCGCGCTTGGCGAGCAGCGCGGTCCAGAGCCCGGTGTAGCCGCCGCCGACGACGGCGAGGTCGCACTGGATGTCGCCGCGGAACCGCGGGTAGGCGTCGCCGGGGGCGTCCTCGATCCAGAACACGGCCTGCCGGGCCGGGGCGAGCGCGTGGCTCACCACGGCCGCCTGCGGTGCCTGTCGTTCGAACACGGTCGTCGTCACGCGGATGCCCTTCCTGGTGCGGTGGTCGGTTCCTGGTGCCGCCCATTCTGCCGGGGACCGCTCCGGATGTCCGTCGCGAATCCGCCGCGACTCCGGGCAGACCGTCCGGCGCGCGCCTGGAACGATCGCAGACGACACGCGGGCTGAACCGCTTCAGTTCGGGGTACTCTTGGCCCGATCGGCAGCGCGGAGCGGCCGGCGCGAGAGGAGCACGACGTGGTGTCAGCGACCCGGGTGACGATCGGCGGCCTCGCCGACCGGCTGGGCCTGTCCAAGGCGTCGGTGTCGTATGCGCTGAACGGCCAGCCCGGGGTGAGCGACGAGACGCGGCGCCGCGTGCTCGACCTCGCCGACGAGCTCGGCTGGCATCCCTCCTCCAGCGCCCGCGCGCTCTCCCGGGCGCGGTCCGACGCGATCGGCATCGTGCTGCGCCGCGACCCCGGGCTGCTCGGCACCGAGCCGTACTACATGAGCCTGCTGGCCGGCGTGGAGGCCGAGCTGGCCGAGAGCGGCCAGTCGCTGCTGCTGCGGATGGTCGGCGCCTCCGGCGGCCAGGACCTCGCCGCCTACCGCCGCTGGAGCGCCGAGCAGCGCGTCGACGGCGTCATGCTCTTCGACATCACCGTCGGCGACCCGCGGCCTGCCCTCCTCGACCAGCTCGGGCTGGCGTTCGTGCTGCACGGCAACGACGAGAGCGTCGCGCCCGGCCGCGTGCTGGTCTACGACGCGTGGGGAGACGCGCACATCCTGGTCGAGCACCTGCACGCGCTCGGGCACCGCCGCATCCTGCACCTCCAGGGGCCGGCGGAGTTCGAGCACGAGCGCGAGCGCGCCGACGCGATCGCGCGGTTCGCCGCCGAGAACGGGATGCAGGCGTCGTCCGAACCGTCCGACTACTCGATGGAGGCCGGCGAGCGAATCGCGGCCGCGCACGCGGCCGACCCGTCGCTGTCCGCGCTGGTCACCTCCAACGACCTCCTCGCGCTCGGGGCGCAGGCCGCCCTCAGCCGTGCCGGACGCGACGACGTGGCCCTGGTCAGCTGGGACGACTCGCTGATCTGCCGGCTCGGCTCGCGCCCGCTGACCGCGCTGGCGCGGTTCCCGGAGGAGCAGGGCAGGCGCGCCACCCGGATGCTGCTGGACGAGCTCGCGGACGTGCAGACGCGGACGCACACGGCGCGCGCATCGGAGCTGGTGGTGCGCTCGACCAGCGTGCGCGCCGGCGTCTGAGCGCCGGTCTCACCCGCGTCCGCGCCGCGACGAGCGCCGACCTCACCCAGCGTCCCCGCCCGGTTTCACACCCTGACCAGGGCTGGCGGAAACGTATCCGATATACCCCCAAAACTTGGGGTGTCAACGCTTGAGGTTACTGAACCGGTTCAGTTAGTATCGCCGTGGCGTCAGGTGCGCTCCCCGGGGACGGGAGCGGCGAAACGCCCATCAAGAGACGAAGGAGTCACAATGAGGAAACGCGTCATCGCCGCGGCAGCGCTGGCGGCCACGATCTCGCTCGTGGCGGCAGGATGCAGCAGCAGCGGCTCGACATCGTCGGCCAGCGGGTCGACCATCACGTACTGGGCGAGCAACCAGGGGACCAGCCTCGACAACGACAAGCAAGTCCTGACACCGGTGCTCGACGACTTCACCAAGAAGACCGGGGTGAAGGTCAAGCTCGAGGTGATCGGCTGGAACGACCTGCAGACGCGCATCCAGACCGCCGTCACCTCCGGGCAGGGGCCCGACGTGCTGAACATCGGCAACACGTGGGCCGCCTCCCTGCAGGCGACCGGCGCGTTCCTGCCGTTCGGCGACAGCGAGATGAAGGCGATCGGAGGCAGCGACAAGTTCGTGAAGACCGCCCTGGAGACCGGAGGCGCCCCGGGCAAGACGGTCACGAGCGTCCCGCTCTACGGCCTCGCCTACGGCCTGTACTACAACAAGAAGATGTTCTCCGACGCCGGAGTGCAGCCGCCCACCAACTGGGAGGAGCTGGTCACCGACGCCAAGAAGCTGACCAACGGCACCCAGTACGGCTTCTCGCTCGCGGCCGGCAGCTACACCGAGAACGCCCACTTCGCGTTCATCAACTCGGCGCAGAACGGCGGCTCCTGGTTCGACAGCAAGGGCAACCCGACGTTCACCAGCCAGGCGAACATCGACGGCGTCAAGCGTTACCTCGACCTGATGCAGACCGACAAGGTCGTCAACACCTCCAACGCCCAGTACGACAACGGCGTCCAGGCGGTGAACGACTTCGCCACCGGCAAGGTCGCGATGATCCTCAGCCAGAACAACGCGGACTCGTCGATCAACGCCAACGGCATGAAGGCCGACCAGTACGGCGTCGTGCCGTTCCCGGCCCCGGACGGCGGCAAGCAGATCGCCAGCCACGTCGCCGGCATCAACCTGTCGATCTTCAAGAACACCAAGAACAAGGACGCGGCCCTCGAGTTCGTCAAGTACATGACGAGCGAGTCGACCCAGACCACGCTCGGCAAGCCGTACTCCACGCTGCCGGTGCTGAACGGCGCCAAGCCGAACTTCACCGACAACGCGGACGAGGCCGCCACGTTCTCGAAGATCTACAACACGATGTCCAAGCCGCTGCCGCTGGTGCCGGCCGAGGACCAGTTCGAGAACACCGTCGGCAAGGCCATGAACGACATGTTCGCCAAGATCGCCACCGGAGGCACCGTCTCCGACTCCGACATCAAGTCGGCGCTGAGCACCGCTCAGGACCAGGTGAAGCAGTCGATCGGCGGCTAGGTCTCTAGCCCCACCGCGCCGGCCGGACGGGATTCGCCCCCGCCCGGCCGGCGCACCCCACCGAAGGAGTTCCATGTCGACGACGACATCCGTCCGGACCAGCCCCGCCGAGGCGCCGGCCCCGGCCAAGACCCGCCGCAAGCGCCCCAAAGGCTGGTGGCTTCCGCTGGTGCTGCTGGCGCCGGCCATCATCTTCGAGCTGCTCATCCACGTCATCCCGATGCTCACGGGCATCTGGATCAGCTTCCTGCAGCTCACCAAGTTCTTCATCGCCAACTGGAGCGAGGCGCCGTTCGTCGGCCTCAAGAACTACCAGGTCGCGCTGGACTTCAACACGTCCATCGGCGCCGGCCTGCTGACCTCGTTCCTCATCACCTGCGGCTTCACGATCCTCGTGGTCGGGCTGTCCTGGGCGCTCGGGATGGCCGCGGCCGTCGCACTGCAGGGCCGGTTCCGCGGGCGCGGGTTCTTCCGCACCCTCTTCCTCGTGCCCTACGCGCTGCCGCTCTACGCCGGCATCATCACGTGGAAGTTCATGCTCCAGAAGGACACCGGAGCGGTCAACCACTTCCTGTTCGACAACCTCGGCCTGCCCGGCCAGAAGCCGTTCTGGCTGATCGGGGACAACGCTTTCTGGTCGATCGTGATCGTCGCGATCTGGCGGCTCTGGCCGTTCGCCTTCCTGATGCTGATGGCGGGCCTCCAGTCGATCCCGGACGAGGTCTACGAGGCGTCGGCCGTGGACGGCGCGAAGCCGTTCCGGCAGTGGAGGTCGATCACCCTGCCGATGCTGCGGCCGGTCAACGCCGTGCTGCTGCTGGTGATGTTCCTGTGGACGTTCAACGACTTCAACACGCCCTACGTCTTGTTCGGCAACGCGCAACCCGCGGCGGGCGACCTGATCTCGTTCCACATCTACAACGCGTCGTTCCTGACCTGGAACTTCGGCTCGGGAGCCGCGATGAGCGTGCTGCTGCTGATCTTCCTGCTCATCGTGTCCGGCATCTACCTGATCGTGCTCAACCGGAGGAACCGCAATGCGTGAGACCGTCTCGTCCAAAGTCTTCCGCTGGGTCGTCGTCGTCTTCCTGACGCTGTTCACGGCGGTGCCGCTCTATGTGATGATCACCTCGTCGGTGAAGCCGCTGTCGGATGTGCAGGGCGCATTCACCTGGTGGCCGACGAACATCACGTTCCAGCCGTTCATCGACATGTGGACGACCGTGCCGCTGGCGTCGTACTTCATCAACAGCGTCATCGTGGCCAGCGCGGCGACCATCCTGAGCCTGATCATCGCCGTGTTCGCCGCCTACGCGGTGTCGCGGTACCGGTTCAAGGGCCGCAGCATCTTCACCACGACGGTGCTGTCCACGCAGATGTTCCCCGGCGTGCTGTTCCTGCTGCCGCTGTTCCTCATCTTCGTGAACATCAACCAGGCCGTCGGCATCCAGCTCGTCGGCACGCGCTGGGGGCTGGTGATCACCTACCTGACGTTCGCGCTGCCGTTCGCCATCTGGATGCTCGCCGGCTACTTCGACGGCATCCCGCGCGACCTGGACGAGGCCGCGATGGTCGACGGCTCCGGCCCGATGGGCGCGCTCTGGCACGTCGTGCTGCCCGCGGCCAAGCCCGGCCTGATCGCCGTCGCGATCTACTCGTTCATGACGAGCTGGGGCGAGGTGCTGTTCGCCTCGGTGATGACGACGGACGAGAACCGGACGCTCGCGGTCGGCCTCCAGCTGTACTCGACGCAGACGAACGTCTACTGGAACCAGATCATGGCGGCCTCGCTCGTCGTGTCGATCCCGATCGTGGTCGCGTTCCTCATCCTGCAGCGGAGCTTCGTCGCCGGTCTGACCGCCGGCGCCGTCAAGTGACCCGCAACAGCACCGGAAACACCCTGCCCTCGAAAGGAATCATGGACCGCCCGTCTCCCCTCCTCGCCGTCGACGGAACGCCTGTGGTCTGGCTCGGAGCGAACTTCTGGTCGCGCACCGGCGGCCCGCTCATGTGGAAGCGCTACGACCCGGCGGTCATCCGCCAGGAGCTGCGCGTGCTGGCCGACCACGGCCTCAACATGACGCGGTCGTTCTTCTACTGGCCCGACTTCCACCCGACCCCGGACACGCTGGACGAGCAGTGCCTGGCGAACTTCGCCGACTTCCTGGACGCGCACACCGAGACCGGGATGACGACCGTGCCGACCTTCCTGGTCGGGCACATGTCGGGCGAGAACTGGGATCCGGCGTGGCGGGAGGGGCGCGACCTCTACAGCGACGTCTGGTTCGTCGGCCGGCAGGCCTGGTACGTGCGCGAGCTCACCGCCCGGTTCGCCGCGCATCCCGCGGTGGCCGGCTGGCTCTTGACCAACGAGATGCCGATCTACGGCGGGGAGGCGCCGCGGCCCATCGTGGACGCGTGGGCCTCCCTGCTGGTGGACGCGGTCCGCGCGGGCGGTGGCACGCAGCCGGTGGCGGTCGGCGACGGGGCGTGGGGCATCGAGACGACCGGCCACGACAACGGGTTCTCGGTGCGGGACCTCGCGACGTTCACCGACTTCGTCGGCCCGCACGTCTACCGGATGGAGACCGACCAGACCCGCCAGCACCTGAAGGCGGCGTACATCGCGGAGCTCGCCGGCGTCGGCCTCCCGGTGATCATGGAGGAGTTCGGGCTCACCAGCGACTTCGTCTCCGACGAGGGCGCGGCCTCCTACTACCGGCAGCTGCTCTACACGACGCTGCTCGCCGGGGCGACCGGCTGGATCGCCTGGAACAACACCGACTACGACGACCTCGCCGACCAGCGGCCCTACTCGCACCACCCGTTCGAGATGCACTTCGGCATCACCGACCGGCACGGCGCGCCCAAGCCGCCGCTGCGCGAGCTCGCCCGGTTCGCCGCCGACCTCGCGGCCATCGACCTCCCGAACGTGAACCGCACGCCGGTGGACGCCGCGATCGTCGTGCCGTCGCACCTGGAGGCGGACTACCCGTTCACCCAGGAGCCCGAGCGCGCCCACATCGTCGCGACTGGCGAGCAGGCGTACCTGGCGGCGCACGAGGCGCATATCCCGGTCGCCGTGGTGCGCGAGCGCGAGGACGGCGGCCTCCCGGTCGGCTACGGCCTGTACCTGATGCCGTCCGTCAAGCAGCTCTGCGCGACCTCGTGGCTGCAGCTGGAGGAGCTGGCGCAGGACGGCGCGACCGTCTACGCCTCGTACGCGCACGGCGACAGCGGAGTGCAGCGCGGGCCGTGGTGGACGAACACGGAGGCGCTGTTCGGGGTCCGTCCGGCGAGCTCGTACGGGCTCGCCGAGCAGGTGACCGACGAGGAGGCGACGATCCGGTTCGTCGCGGACTTCGGGTCGCTGCCGGCCGGGACGGTGCTGACCTTCCCCGCGGCGGGCAATGAGAACGGGCGCACGTACCTGCCGGTGCGGGCCACCTCCGGCTCTGTCGTCGCGGTGGACGCGCACGGCCGCCCGGCGATCGTGGTGAAGGAGCACGGCGCGGGCCGCGCGGTGCTGTCGACCTATCCGCTGGAGTTCTTCGCGTCCGCACGGGCGCACAGCAACCCGGAGGAGACCTGGCGGCTGTACGAGGCGCTCGCCACGGTGGCGGATGTGGAGCGCGACGTGCGGCTGGACGACCCGAGGGTGTTCGTGGACACGCTGGTGCACGACGACGGGCGGCGCTTCGCGGTGTTCGTGTCGCAGCACGCGACCCCGGTCACGGTGCGGCCGGAGGTCGCGGGGGAGTTGCGGACGCTCGCCGGGGACGCCGGCGCCGAGCTGACGCTCGCCCCGTACGGCGTCGCCGTCCGAGAACTCGTCCTCGACTGAGGCCCCGCCTCCGCCGAAGGCGGTCAGGCGGGGGCGTGGCGCTCGAGGAAGTCGTAGACCTCCGTGGAGTCGACGCCGGGGAAGGTGCCGGTGGGGAGCGCGGCCAGCAGGGAGGTCGGCGTGCGGGCCGCCGGCCACGCCATCCCCTCCCAGCGGTCGGCCAGCGCGCCCGACGGGCGGCGGCAGCACGACTCGTCCGGGCAGCGCGACACCGCGCGGTGCGTGGTCTCGCGGCCGCGGAACCACTTCACGTGCGCGAACGGGACGCCCACACTCACCGAGTAGTCGCCCTCCTTCGCCTTCTCGATGCGGGAGGTGCACCAGAACGTCCCGCGCGGGGTGTCCGTGTACTGGTAGTAGGGGCTGAACCGGTCCGCGACGTCGAACACCGTCCGCGCCGTCCAGCTCCGGCAGACCGGGGTACCCTCGATCGCGCCCAGCGCGTCGGACGGGAACGACACCGAGTCGTTCTCGTAGGCCTTGATGATGGTGCCCGACTCGTGCACCTTCATGAAGTGCACCGGGATGCCGAGCCGCGCGGTCGCCAGGTTGGTGAACCGGTGGCACGCGGTCTCGTACGACACGGCGAACGCGTCGCGGAGGTCCTCCATCGAGATGCGGCGGAAGTTCTTGGCCTCCGTCAGGAATGCCACCGCGTCCTTCTCCGGCAGCAGCAGCGCCGCGGTCAGGTAGTTGGTCTCCACCCGCTGCCGCAGAAAGTCCGCGTAATTTCCCGGCTCGTCGTGGCCGAGGAGCTGGGAGGCGAACGCCTGCAGGATGGGGGAGCGGGAGTCGCGGGAGGCCGACTGCTCCGTCGGCAGGTAGATGCGGCCGTTGCGCTTGTCGGTCACCGACCGGGTCGAGTGCGGGAGGTCGCCGACGTAGTGCAGCGAGAAGCCGAGGCGGTCGGCCATGTCCGCCACGGTCTGGTGCGAGACCGGGCCGCCGGTGTGCCCGACGGCGCCCAGCAGGTCGGCGGCGATGGCCTCCAGGTCGGCGAAGTAGTTGTCGCGGGCGCGCATCGTCGCGCGCAGCTCGGCGTTGGCCCGGCGGGCCTCCTCGGGGGTCGCTGCCCGCTCCTTGTGCAGGCGGGCGACCTCCTGGTGCAGCGCCAGGATCGCCCGCAGCGTCGCGTCGGGGACCGATTTGGAGACGCGCACGGGATCGATCCCGAGCGCGCCGAACACCGGGCCGCGCTGCGCCCGCTCGACCGCGATCTCCAGGGCCGCGCGCTCGTCCGGGGCGTCGGGGGCGAGGAGGTCGTCGACCGTCACGCCGAGCGCCGCGGCGATCGCGCGGAGCTGGGCGAGCCGCGGCTCGCGGTTGCCGTTCTCGATCGCGGACACCTGCGACGGCGCCCGGTCGATCGCGGCGGCCAGAGCCTCCAGGGTCATGGCCCGCTCCACGCGGAAGGCGCGCACGCGCCGGCCGAGGGTGAGCGCGTCGGCGCCCGTCGGCTCGTCGTCGATCCGGACAGCGGTGTCGGTCATGCAGGCCATGGTGACACTCCGGCGAAGTTCTAGCAAACAGAAGAACCGGCGAATTTCTGTCGGCCGATCTTCTCCAGACCTGTTGCGGACGGGTCACGATCGTGTCATCCGATCCGACCGATGGAGGTCACGATGAACACCGCAGCCCGCCCCGGCGACACCGCCCAGACCGCCGCCGAGCTCCGCCTCGAGTGGGACGCCGACCCGCGCTGGTCCGGCATCCGCCGCGACTACACGGCCGAGGATGTCGTGGCGCTCCGCGGCCCGGTGCGCGAGGAGCAGACGCTCGCCCGCCGCGGCGCCGAGAAGCTCTGGCAGCTCATCCAGCGCGAGGGCTCGGGACCGGACGCGCAGTGGGTCGCAGCGCTCGGCGCGCTCACCGGCAACCAGGCCGTCCAGCAGGTCCGCGCGGGCCTGGAGGCCATCTACCTCTCCGGCTGGCAGGTCGCGGCCGACGCCAACCTGTCCGGCCAGACCTACCCCGACCAGAGCCTGTATCCGGCGAACTCGGTCCCCGCGGTCGTCCGCCGGATCAACAACGCGCTGCTGCGCGCCGGCCAGGTCGAGGGCACCGACGGCCCGGTGTCCGACTGGATGGCGCCGATCGTCGCCGACGCGGAAGCCGGCTTCGGCGGCCCGCTCAACGCCTACGAGCTCATGCACGGCATGATCCAGGCCGGCGCCGCCGGCGTGCACTGGGAGGACCAGCTGGCCAGCGAGAAGAAGTGCGGCCACATGGGCGGCAAGGTGCTCGTCCCGACCGGGCAGCACATCCGTACGCTCAACGCCGCGCGCCTCGCGGCCGATGTGGCGGGCGTCCCGACCATCGTGATCGCCCGCACCGACTCGCTCGCCGCCACCCTGCTGACCAGCGACCACGACGAGCGCGACCGTGCGTTCCTGACCGGCACCCGCACCGCGGAAGGCTTCTACGAGGTGACGGGCGGCATCGAGCCGGTCATCGCCCGCGGCCTCGCCTACGCGCCGTACGCCGACCTGCTCTGGGTGGAGTCGGCCGAGCCCGACCTGGAGCTCGCGCGCCGGTTCGCCGAGGCCGTGCACGCGCAGTTCCCCGGCAAGAAGCTGGCGTACAACTGCTCGCCGTCGTTCAACTGGCGCAAGCACCTGGACGACGAGACGATCGCCCGGTTCCAGCGCGAGCTGGCGGCGATGGGCTACGCGTTCCAGTTCATCACCCTCGCGGGCTTCCACGCCCTCAACTACTCCATGTTCACGCTCGCCAAGGACTACGCCGACCGGCAGATGAGCGCCTACGTGGACCTCCAGGAGGCCGAATTCGCCTCCGAGAGCTCCGGCTACACCGCCACCCGTCACCAGCGGGAGGTCGGCACCGGCTACTTCGACCGCATCGCGACCGCGCTCAACCCCGACAGCGCCACGCTCGCCCTCGTCGGCTCCACCGAACAGCACCAGTTCTGATCCGCCGCGCGGACAGGACACGCCACACGCCACGAAAGGACTACGACCATGATCGAGATCACCGGTCCCCGCGTCGACGGGACCGACGACATCCTGACCCCGGAGGCGCTCGCCTTCGTCGACCACCTGCACCAGGCCTTCGCCGCGCGCCGCCAGGAGCTCCTGCTGGAGCGCCAGCTCCGCCGGGAGGAGGCCGGCAACGGCCGCGACCCGCGCTTCCTCTCCACCACCGAGGCGGTCCGGGCGGACCCGCACTGGCGCGTCGCCGGCGCCGGACCGGGCCTCGAGGACCGCCGGGTGGAGATCACCGGCCCGACCGACCCGAAGATGGCGATCAACGCCCTCAACTCGGGCGCCCGGGTCTGGCTGGCCGACCAGGAGGACGCCACCAGCCCCACCTGGGCGAACGTCGTCGGCGGCCAGCGCACCCTGCACGACGCCGTCCGCGGACAGCTCGCCTTCACGAGCCCCGAGGGCAAGGACTACCGGGTCACCACCCCGCACGAGCACACGCCCACGATCGTGATGCGCCCGCGTGGCTGGCACCTGGTGGAGAAGCACCTCGCGTTCGCCGACCGGGCCGGGCGCACCTCCCCGGCCAGCGCCTCCCTGACCGACTTCGGGCTGTACTTCTGGCACAACGCCGAGGAGCTGGTGGCGTCCGGCCGCGGGCCGTACTTCTACCTGCCCAAGCTGGAGTCGCACCTGGAGGCGCGGCTCTGGAACGACATCTTCGTCTTCGCCCAGCAGCGGATCGGGATGCCGGTCGGCACCGTGCGCGCCACCGTCCTCATCGAGACCATCCCGGCCGCGTTCGAGATGGAGGAGATCCTCTACGAGCTGCGCGACCACTGCGCCGGCCTCAACGCCGGCCGCTGGGACTACATCTTCTCGATCATCAAGACGTTCCTCGGCCGCGGCAAGCGGTTCGCGTTCGGCGACCGCAGCGGCATCACGATGACCGTCCCGTTCATGCGGGCCTACACGGAGCTGCTGGTCGCGACGTGCCACAAGCGCGGCGCCCACGCGATCGGCGGGATGAGCGCCTTCATCCCGAACCGCCGCGACGCCGAGGCGACGGAGCGGGCGCTCGCGCAGGTCGCGGACGACAAGCGCCGGGAGGCCGGCGACGGCTTCGACGGGACCTGGGTCGCCCATCCCGACCTCATCCCGACGGCGCTCGCCGAGTTCGACGCGGTGCTGGGCGACCGGCCGAACCAGGTCGGACGGCTGCGCGAGGACGTGCACGTGACGGCCGCTGACCTGCTGGATGTCACGTCGGCGGGCGGCACCGTCACCGACGCGGGCGTGCGCTCGAACGTCTCGGTCGCCCTGCGCTACATCGAGGCCTGGCTGCGCGGCACCGGCGCCGTCGCGATCGACGGGCTGATGGAGGACGCCGCGACCGCGGAGATCTCCCGCTCGCTGCTGCGGCAGTGGATCGAGAACCGCGTCGTCACCGCCGAGGGGACGCCGGTCGACCGGTCGCTCGTGGCCGGGATCCTGGCCGAGGAGTGCATCCGGCTCAGCGCCGACGCGCGCAGCGCGGGCGTCGACGACCGCTTCGACGACGCGGCCGAGCTGCTGGCCGAGGTGTCGCTCGCGGAGGAGTTCCCGACCTTCCTGACCATCCCGGCCTACACCTGGTTCCTGGTGGACGAGGTGGAGCGGGAGCTGGCGCCGGCCGTCTGAACCGGGCGTGGCCGGCGTCGACGGCTGTGGTTGCCGTCACCGGGGGTGGTGCTCGAGGTACTTCTCGAGCACCACCCCTTGATTCAGTTCCGGGTCGCGCGCGCCGACCAGCAGCGTGACGACGGGATGCGTGTCGCCCAGCTCGCGCAGCTGGGCCACGGCCGGGTTGGCGTCGAGCTCGGCGTCGTAGCGCGCCGTGAACTCGTCGAAGAGGGGCGCCTCGTGGTGGAACCAGCGGCGCAGTTCGGTGGACGGCGCCACGTCCTTGAGCCAGAGGTCCACCTTCGCCTTCTCCTTCGTGAGGCCGCGCGGCCAGAGCCGGTCGACCAGCACGCGGAGGCCGTCCTCCACGGCGGGCGGGTCGTAGACGCGCTTGACGCGGTACACCATGGGAGCCTCCTAGAGCATCGTGAGGGTCGGCTCCTCGTGGGTGCCGACCGGGAAGTGGGCGAGGAAGACGACCCCCTCCGGGCCGGCGTCGAACCGGGCGATCCGGGCGCCCTCCTCCTCGTAGAAGGTGTCGCCGGTCTCCAGGGTGACCGGCGTGCCGCCCTCGACCTGGTAGATCGCGGAGCCGCGCTCGATCGAGCCCACCACCGGGCCGTTGTGGAGGTGGAGGCCGCCCTCCACATCCGGCTGCATGGTGATGCGGCGGGTCTGGATGCGGCCGACCGGACGCGGGTTGGCGAGCGTGACGTCCTGCACGATCTCCCTCGCGACGGGCGGGACCTCTTCGGCGCTCACAGCGGCGCCAGCAGCGCGTCGCGAAGGCCGTCGTCGATCCCCGGCGGGACCTGCACCGAGACGGCCAGGGCCTGGATGGCGCGGCTGAAGTAGTTGCGTGCCGCGGCGGCCAGCGTGATGTCGACGATCTCGCGGTCGGTGAAGCCGAGCTCGCGCAGCCGCAGCGAGTCGGCCTCGGTCATGGACGATGAGTCCTCGCTGACCCGCTTCGCGTACTCCATCATCGCGACCTCGGCCTCGCTCAGGCCCGCGTCGTGGAAGTCGCGGGCGACGGCCTCCACGTCGGCGGCGTCCATGACCGCGAGGGTCTTGCGGCCGTGCGCGAGCCGGCAGTGCTGGGAGTGCGTGCCCTCGGCGGCCGCGAGGGTGACGAGTTCGAACCGGCGCACGCCGAGCTGCGCGATGATCGCGCGCATGAGCTGCTCCCAGGCCTGGTACGCCTCCGGATTGGACGCCATCACGCGCGTGTACTCGGCCACGTAGCCGAGGTCGCGCTCGTCTTTCGCGTAGATCTCCGCAACGGCCCCGGTCGCCTCACCGGGGTCGACGGTCTCGATGATGGCCATGACTCCTCCTCGAATGTCGCGGGACTCATCGTGCCACCGCGCGGGCGGGGGTGCCAGTGGAAGCGAGGGTGCCAGCGTACGGAGGTGGCGCGGCGATCAGCTCACGCCGAGTTCCCGCAGCCGCACCGCGAGCACCGCGCGCAGCGTCTCCTCGCCGAGCGGCGCCGACGGCGGGAAGTGCAGCGTCGCGCCCGTGATCGACCCTTCGGAGAGCGTTCCGGCCAACTCCGCCGCGGCGGGAGGGGACATCAGCAGGAGGCTGCAGTCCTTCGCGGTCGCCGAGAGGCCGACCACGCTCTGTCCGCCGACCTTGAAGGTCGGCACGCGGTAGCTGATCACCTGCTCGGCATCGGGGATGATCACCATGATCCGGTCGCGCACCGTCGTGAGCGCCGGCCCGAACGGCTCCCCGATCCGGTCCAGGTACTCCTCGACGGTGTCCGCGTCGACTCCGCGCGCCATGCGATCCCCCTTGTTTGCGTCAGTGCGCGAAGGCCGCCTCCGACGGCGCGTCCGCCGGCTTGCTGACGAAGAACGAGCCGACGACCCCGAAGACCGAGATGATCGCCGCCGCGAAGAACGCTGCACGGATGCCGCCCGCGGTGGCCGCGTCCAGGGACGCTCCGCCCGCCGCGAGGGCCGCGGTCTGCGCCGACAGCACCGCGACCAGGAGCGCGGTGCCCGCGGCGCCGCCGACCTGCTGGATGGTGCCGAGGATGGCGCTGCCGTGCGAGTACAAGTGCGGCGGGACCGCGCCGAGGCCGGCCGTGAAGAGCGGCGTGAACATCAGCGCGAGGCCGAGGCTCATCGTGATGTGAGCGATCAGCACCAGGTACACCGGCGTGGTCTCGGTCACCATCGTCAGCCCCCACATCACTAGGCTCACCAGGATGGCGCCCGGGATGACCAGCGGGCGCGGGCCGATCCGGTCGTAGAGCCGGCCGACGAACGGCGCGGCGAGGCCCATGACCAGGCCGCCCGGCAACAGCAGGAGGCCGGTGCCCAGCACGTCGAGGTGCAGCACGTGCTGCAAGTAGAGCGGCAGGACGATGATCACGCCGAACAGCGACGCCGTCGTGATCGCCATCAGCACGATCGCGGCCGTGAAGATCGGGCTGCGGAACGTGCGGAGGTCGAGCAGCGCCCGATCCCTGCGCTGCAGGAGCAGCTGCCGCGTGATGAACGCCGCCAGCGTGACGACGCCGACCGCGAGAGAGCCCCACAGCATCGGCCCGTTGGAGGCCGCGGCCGGGCCGGACTCGCCGCTCAGCGTCAGCCCGTAGACCAGTCCGCCGAAGCCGAACGCCGACAGGATGACCGACAGCACATCCACCCGGCTCTTGCGCGTCTCGGTGACGTTCTCGACGAACTTGATCCCGATCAGCAGCATCACGAGCGCGATCGGCAGCACGATGAGGAAGATCCAGCGCCACGCGAGGAAGTTCAGGATGACGCCCGAGATGGTCGGGCCGATCGCGGGAGCGACCGAGATGACGATGGAGACGTTGCCCATCGTGCGGCCGCGCAGCGCCGGCGGCACCAGCGTCATCAGCGTGGTCATCAGCAGCGGCAGCATGATCGCGGTGCCGCACGCCTGGATCACCCGGGCGACGACGAGGACGCTGAAGCCCGGCGCCACGGCGGCGACGAGTGTGCCGAGCGAGAACAGCGACATCGCGGCGATGAAGACCTGCCGGGTGGTGAACCGCTGCAGCAGGAAGCCGGTGATCGGGATGACGACCGCCATCGTCAGCATGAACGCGGTCGAGAGCCACTGCGCCGCGAGCGCGTCGATGTGGAGGTCGTCCATCAGCTTCGGGATGGCGACGCTCATGATCGTCTCGTTGAGGATCACGACGAAAGTGGCCGCCAGCAGCAGCCAGATGACGCGCTGATCGCGCGGCGCGATGCGGGGCTGGGCGGCGCGCGCGTCCGCGCCGGACCCCGTGGTCTCTCCGGTGGCCTGCCCGGCGAGATCGGGCGCTTCGGTGTCGATGGAGTCGGCGCGAGGCGCAGGTGAGGTCTTCTCAGTCACCGGTCCACACTATCCACGACCCCCGACATCGTGGGTTTCGAACAGATGAACTCACCTGAGCGTTCACTCTCCGCGTAACGCGGAATAAACGGTCAGCGCATTCGTGACGAATCTCGCGTTTCGCCGAGCCAAACGAGACATTCGGCACGAATGTCAGGAGGCGAGGCCACGCACCTCGCGGACGGCGTCCGCGACGGCGGGCGCTACGGCGGCGAGGGCGGCCTCCGTGACGTCCGGTCCCCAGGAGAACCGCACCGCCGTGCGGGCCACGTCCTCGTCGTAGCCGAGCGCGAGCAGCACGTGCGAGGCGTCCTCGTTGCCCGCCGCGCACGCCGACCCGCTGGAGGACACGATCCCGCGCCGCTCCAGCTCCAGCAGAACCGTCTCGCCGTTGGTGCCGGGGAAGACGAAGGAGGCCGTACCCGGCAGCCGCGACGACGCGTGCCCGGTCAGCTCCGCCCCGGGCGTCTGCGCCAGCACCGCGGCCGTGAAGGCGTCGCGCGCGGCCGTCGCGCGGGCGGAGTTGGCCTCCCGGTCGCGCATCGCCAGGCGCGCCGCCGTCGCCAGGGCGACCGCGCCCGCGACGTTCTCGGTCCCCGAACGGCGTCCGCGCTCCTGGCCGCCGCCGTGCAGCACCGGCTCCAAGGGAAGCCGGCCGCGCACGTATAGCGCCCCGATCCCCTTGGGGGCGCCGATCTTGTGCCCGGAGACGCTGAGCGCGTCGACGCCGAGCGCGCGGACGTCGAGCGGGAGCCAGCCCGCGGCCTGCACCGCATCGGTATGGAAGGGCACACCTCGATCGTGCGCCAGCGCCGCGAGCTCCGCGACCGGCTGGATGGTGCCCACCTCGTTGTTGGCGAGCATCACGCTCGCGAGCGTCGTGTCCGGCCGCAGCGCCGCCGCGAAGTCGTCGGGGGAGACCAGGCCGTCGCGCCCGACCGGGACGTACGTCGCCTCGAAGCCGTGCACGCGCACCAGGTAGTCGACGGAGGCCAGCACCGCCTCGTGCTCGATCGGCGTCGTCACGAGGTGCCGGCCCCGGGGCGCGCCCAGCGCGATCCCCTTCACGGCGAGGTTGTCGGCCTCCGTGCCTCCCGAGGTGAAGACGACCTCCGACGCCCGGCAGCCGAGCCACTCCGCGACCGTCGCCCGTGCCGCGGCCAGGGCGCGCGCCGCCGACTCGCCGACCGCGTGGTGGCTGGACGGGTTGCCGAAGTCGCCCGTGAGGTACGGCCACATGGCCTCCAGCACCTCGCGGCGCACCGCGGAGGTCGCGGCGGCGTCGAGGTAGAGGGAGGTCATGCCTTCGCTCCGGTCATGCGTTCTCCAGCACCACGTCCAGGCCGAGGTCGAGCGAGCGGACGCTGTGCGTGAGCGCGCCCGACGAGATGACGTCCACTCCGGTCTCCGCGATGTCGCGGACCGTGGCGAGGCTGACGTTGCCGCTGGCCTCCACGATCGCGCGGCCGCCGACGATGGCCACGCCCTCGCGCAGCTGGTCGAGCGTGAAATTGTCGAGCATGATCGTGTCCACCCCGGCGGCGAGCACCGGCTCGATCTGGTCGATGCGGTCGACCTCGACCTCCAGGTGCGTGGTGTGCGAGAGCTCGGAGCGCACCCGGCGGAGGGCGTCGGTGACCGACAGCCCGGACTGCGCCGTGAGGATCGCGAGGTGGTTGTCCTTGGCCATGACGGCGTCCGACAGCGAGTAGCGGTGGTTGTGGCCGCCGCCGCTGCGGACGGCGTGACGTTCGAACGCGCGCAGGCCCGGCGTGGTCTTGCGGGTGTCCACGATCCGCGCCGAGGTGTGCGCCACCTCCGCGACGAAGGACGCGGTGAGGGTCGCGATGCCGGACATCCGCTGCACGAAGTTCAGCGCCACGCGCTCGCCCTGCAGCACGGAGCGGGCCGGGCCGCTCACGGTCGCGAGCGTGTCGCCCGCGCCGAACGCGTCGCCGTCCGCCACGGCGAGGGTCACCTCGATGGCGGGGTCGGTGAGCGTCATCGCGGCGGTGAAGACGGCCCCTCCGGAGAAGGTCCCCGGCTCGCGCGCGGACAGCCGCGCTGCGGCATATGCCGTTTCGGGAATGAGCAGCTCGCTGGTCAGGTCTCCCCACGGAGCGTCCTCGACGAGAGCGGCTCGGACGACGTCGTGGATGGTCTGGCGGGTCAGCATGGAACGGTCACCTCGGTAGGAACGGTCAGGGGTGCGGGCACCGTGTGGCGGGGCGTGCCCGGCGCGGGAAGCGGGAAGTCGGAACGGAAGTGGGCGCCGCGCGACTCCTCGCGCGACAGGGCGGAGGCGACGACCAGGCGGCCGAGCTGGAGCAGGTTCGCATCCTCGCCGGGCTCCGGGGTCCGGAAGGCGGCGAGCTCGCGCGCGGCGCGTTCGAGGCCGGCGCGGTCGCGGTGCAGGCCGGCGCCGGTCCAGAGGATCGACTGGAGGCGAGCGCGGTCGAACGGCCGGTCGCCCTCACCGGCGTCGGCGGTCGCAGCGCTCGCGCTCAGCCCCGGCCCCGCGACCCATGCGGGCACGTCCGCCCACGGCTCGCCGATCGCCTCGGCGGCGCGGTGCGCGAACACCAGCCCCTCCAGCAGCGAGTTGGAGGCCAGCCGGTTCGCGCCGTGCGCGCCGGTGCAGGCGACCTCGCCGACGGCGAACAGTCCGGGGACGCTGGTGCGGCCGAGGACGTCGGTCGCGACCCCGCCCATCGCGTAGTGCGCGGCGGGCGTCACCGGCACCGGCTCGCGGGACCAGTCGATCCCCGCGGCGCGGCAGGCGGCGTCGATGGTGGGGAAGCGGCGGGTGAGGAAGTCCGCGCCGAGCGCCGTGGCGTCGAGCACGACCGGGAGGCGGTCCTGCGCGGCCATCTCGACCGCGATCCCACGGGCGACGACGTCGCGCGGAGCGAGCTCCGCGTCCGGGTGGACGTCGAGCATGAACCGCTCGCCGCGCGCGTTGCGGAGCACCGCGCCCTCGCCGCGCACGGCCTCCGACACGAGGAAGGTGCGGGTGCCGCCGTCCGCGGCGGGCAGCCGCAGCGCGGTCGGGTGGAACTGCGTGAACTCCAGGTCGGCGAGCAGCGCGCCCGCGCGGTACGCCGCCGCGACGCCGTCGCCCGTCGCGATCTCGGGGTTGGTCGTGTGCGCGTAGAGCTGACCCCAGCCGCCGGTCGCGAGCACGACGGCGTCGGCGTCGAGCTCCACGTCCGTCCCGTCGGCCAGCCGCAGCGCGACCCCGGAGGCCGTGCCGTCCGTCACGAGCACGTCGCGGAGGAACGCCCCGGTGATGACGCGGATGCCCGCTGCGCGCACGGCGGCGTCCAGCGCCCGCTCGATCTCGGCGCCCGTCGCGTCGCCGCCCGCGTGCAGCACGCGGGCGCTGGAGTGCGCGGCCTCGAGTCCGCGCGCCAGTCCGCGACCGTCGCGGTCGAAGGCGACGCCGAGCGCGATCAGCTCGCGCACCCGTGCCGGACCGTCGCCGCAGAGCGCCTCCACGGCCTCCCGCACGTTCAGCCCGGCGCCGGCGCGCAGCGTGTCGGCGACGTGGTCGGCGACGCTGTCGTCGGAGAACACCGCCGCGGCGATCCCGCCCTGGGCGTACCGGGTACTGCCGTCGGCGATGCCGCCCTTGGTCACGATCGTGACGTCGTGGCGCTCGGCCGCCCGCAGTGCGGCGACGAGCCCGGCGATCCCGCTCCCGACGACGACGACGCGGGCCATGTCAGGCCGCCATCGTCGTGTCCGGCCGGGCGGCGAGCATGCGCTCCAGCGCCACCCGGGCGGGCGCGGCGACCTCGTCGGCCACGCGCACCTGGTTCACGACCTCGCCGCGCACCAGGCCCTCGAGCACCCAGGCGAGGTAGCCGGGGTGGATGCGGTACATGGTCGAGCACGGGCAGACGACCGAGTCGAGGCAGAAGATCGTGTGCTGCGGGTACTCCGCAGCGAGCCTCTGCACCAGGTTGATCTCGGTGCCGATGGCGAAGGTGGAGCCGGCCGGCGCCGCCTGGATCGCCTTGACGATGTAGTCGGTCGAGCCGTACTCGTCGGCGGCGTCCACGACCTCCATCGGGCACTCGGGGTGCACGATCACGCGCACGCCGGGGAACTCGGCGCGGGCGTGCTCGATCTGGCCGACGGTGAAGCGCTTGTGCACCGAGCAGAAGCCGTGCCACAGGATGACCTGCGCCTCGCCCAGCGAGGTCTCGTCGTTGCCGCCGAGCGGCTTGCGCGGGTTCCAGAGCGGCATGCGCTCGACCGAGACGCCCATCGCCTTCGCGGTGTTGCGGCCGAGGTGCTGGTCCGGGAAGAACAGCACGCGCTGCCCGCGCTCGAACGCCCACTGGAGGACGGTCGCCGCGTTGGACGAGGTGCACACGATGCCGCCGTGCTCGCCGCAGAACGCCTTGAGCGCCGCCGACGAGTTCATGTAGGTGACCGGGATGACCGGCACGCGGCCGTCGGCGTCCGGCTCGGTGCCGTACAGCTCCTCCAGCGCCTCCCAGCACTCCTGCACGGAGTCGAGGTCCGCCATGTCGGCCATCGAGCAGCCGGCGGCGAGGTTGGGGAGGATGACGTTCTGCTCGGGCCGCGACACGATGTCCGCGGTCTCCGCCATGAAGTGCACGCCGCAGAACACGATCGTCTCGGCCTCCGGGCGCGCCTTGGCGAAGTTGGCGAGCTGGAACGAGTCGCCCACGAAGTCCGCGAACTGCACGACCTCGTCGCGCTGGTAGAAGTGGCCCATCACCGCGACCCGGTCGCCGAGGGTCGCCTTGGCGGCACGGATGCGCTCCGCGAGCTCGTCCTTGGACGCGGTGCGGTACTCCTCCGGCAGCTCGCCCTGCTTCGGCGCGAACGCGGGGATCGGGTCGTCCTGCGAGGCGCCGGGACCGTACGAAGGGGGAGCGGAGTCGAACAGCCAGGGCCCGTCGGCGAGCTCGGGGGCGCAGGTGGCGCCGTCGATGCTGCCGCTCGAGATGAGCTGGATGGTGGTGTCGACCGATGCGATGGTCATGACTGCTCGCTTTCCGGGGTGGGACGGTGCTGGCGCAGGCCGACGGGCGGCTGCTGCCGGGGGAGCGGCCCCGCGTCGGCGAGGTCGATCGAGTCGTTGTAGCGGTAGAGCCGGGGCGGCCGGTGCCGCGTGCCGGTCAGGTAGTCGCCGGTGGCGACGACGGCGCCGGAGGACTCGATGGTCCGCCGGAAGTTGGCCGGGTCGAGGGGGCGGCCGAGGACCGCCTCGTGCACCTCGCGCAGCTGGGCGAGGGTGAAGCGCTCGCCGAGGAAGGCGTGCGCGATCCGGGAGTACTCCATCTTCGTGCGCAGCCGCCAGAGGGCGTATTCGACGATCAGCGTGTGGTCGAACGCCAGTTCCGGGAGGTCGTCGGCCGAGAACCAGCCGACGTTCTCGCCGGAGGTCGCCGCCTCCGCCTCCGCACTGCCGACCAGCGCCCAGTAGACGATGGAGACCACACGCTCGTCGCCGGGGGAGCGCACGGCGTCGCCGAACGTGTAGAGCTGCTCCAGGTAGCGCGGGGCGAGGCCGGTGGTGTCACCGAGGGTGCGGGCGGCCGCGTAGGCCAGGTCCTCGCCGACGCGCAGGGGACCGCCGGGGAGCGCCCAGCGCCCTTCGAACGGGGCGCGGATGCGGCGGACCAGCGGCAGCCAGACCTGGGCCCGGCCTCCGGTCAGCTCGTCGGAGCGCAGCGCGAAGATGACCGTCGAGACGGCGAGCATCGCACTCGCGCGTTCGTGCTCGGCCATCGCGGCCTCCCGTCCGACTAAAGGTCACCGTGACCCTAAGTTGGAGATCATCTTAGTGTCATCGTGACCAGAACGCCAAACCGGCGGCAACGGTTGCCGCGCGCGCACCAGCAGCACGGACCCGTTATGCTGGCCGAGTCAACTGAATACCGGGCCAATCAGGCCGATGCGGGAGAGTCGCGCGCGCGAGCGGGCGGCACCGAAGGAGCAATCCTCCCCGACAATCTCTCAGGTACGCGTACCGCATCGGACTGGCCACTCTGAAAAGCAGGGCCGCGCGCAGCACGCGCACGCGCCCTCGCCCACGGTGAAAGCCCCGACCGCAGCAGCGGCCGGGGTGAAACTCTCAGGCCGGATGACAGAGGGGGAGTTCTTCACACGGAGCGCGCATCGCGCTACCGTTCATCCCTCCGGCGACGGCCGGCGAACGGAGAACTCATGAGCTCGCACGACAGCCAGACCAACGACGCAGCGACTGCAGCGACGGAGCGCACCTCGCCGCTGCACGACGCCCACACCGCCGCGGGCGCGTCGTTCACCGACTTCGCCGGCTGGCAGATGCCGGTGCGTTACTCCAGCGACCTCGCCGAGCACCACGCGGTGCGCACCGCCGCCGGGCTCTTCGACCTGTCGCACATGGGCGAGATCGTCCTGATCGGCCCCGAGGCCGGACAGGCGCTCGACTACGCGCTCGCCGGCAAGCTGTCGTCGCTCGCCCTCGACCAGGCGAAGTACAGCATGCTGCTCTCCCGCGCCGGCGGCATCCTGGACGACCTCGTCGTGTACCGCACAGGCGACGACCGCTACATGGTGGTCGCGAACGCCTCCAACCGGGAGGCCGTGGCCGAGGAGCTGCGCGACCGCACCGCGCCGTTCGACGTCGAGGTCTTCGACGAGAGCGACGACATCGCGCTCATCGCCGTGCAGGGCCCCGCCGCGCTGAGCGTCGTGCTGGCGACCCCCGGCTTCCACATCGAGGGCGACGACTTCGACCAGCGGGTCACCGACCTCAAGTACTACTGGAGCATCCCGGCCGAGTTCGAGACGCACCCCGTGCTGGTCGCCCGCACCGGCTACACCGGCGAGGACGGCTTCGAGCTCTACACGGCGCCCGACAACGCGCGCGCCCTCTGGGACGCTCTCCTGGAGGCCGGCAGCGCGCAGGGCCTCGTCCCCGCCGGCCTCGCCAGCCGCGACACGCTGCGCCTGGAGGCCGGGATGCCGCTCTACGGCCACGAGCTGGGCCTCGACACCATGCCCGCCCAGGCCGGTCTCGGCCGCGTCGTCAACCTCGCCAAGGACACCGACTTCGTCGGCCGCGCCGCCAGCGAGGACGGCCCCGACGCCGAGGCGCGCGTCCTCGTCGGGCTGATGGGCCAGGGCAAGCGCGCCGCCCGCGCCGGCTACCCGGTCGTCGCCCCGGCCGCCGACGGCGCAGACGAGGAGGTCGGGGTCGTGACCTCCGGCGCCCTCTCGCCGACCATCGGGGTCCCCATCGCCATGGCCTACGTCGCTCCGAAGTTCGCCCGGCCGGGCACCGAGCTGCACGTCGACGTGCGCGGCACCAGCCTCCCCTTCACCGTCACCGCCCTCCCCTTCTACAGCAGAAAGAAGCACTGACATGGCCGCAGAGCAGGACCTGAAGTACACCGCCGAGCACGAGTGGCTCCTCGTCGAGGGCGACACCGCCACGGTGGGAATCACGAGCTACGCGGCAGAGAAGCTGGGCGACGTCGTGTTCGTCGAGCTCCCCGCCGAGGGCAGTGATGTGGCCTCCGGCCGCGTGGTGGGCGAGATCGAGTCGACCAAGTCGGTCGGCGAGCTCTTCGCCCCGGTCGACGGCACCGTGGCCGAGGCCAACCAGGCCGTCGTCGACGCGCCCGAGCTGGTCAACAGCGACCCGTTCGGCGAGGGCTGGCTCATCAAGGTGCGCTTCACCGCCCTCCCCGACGGTCTCCTCTCCTACGACGAGTACAAGGCCCTCACGGGCGAGTAAGGCAACCGCGAGAACATGAGCGACCAGTTCCAGACGCGTCACATCGGCACCGACGGGGACGCGCAGCGATCCATGCTGTCCGCCCTCGGCTACGACTCGGTGGAGGCGCTCGTCTCCGCCGCCGTGCCGGACTCCATCCGCATCGCGGAAGGGCGCGTCTCGGCGCTGCCCGCCCCGATCAGCGAGCGCGCGGCGCTCCGCGAGCTGCGGGCGCTCGCCGCGCGCAACACCGTGAACCGCAGCATGATCGGCCTCGGCTACTACGGCACGATCACCCCCGCGGTGATCAAGCGCAACGTGCTGGAGAACCCGGGCTGGTACACGGCGTATACGCCGTACCAGCCGGAGATCTCGCAGGGCCGCCTGGAGGCGCTCATCAACTTCCAGACCATGGTCTCCGACCTGACCGGCCTGGACACCGCCAACGCGTCGATGCTCGACGAGGGAACGGCCGTCGTCGAGGGGATGCTGCTCGCCCGCCGCGCCTCCAAGGCCGCAGGCTCGACGTTCGTCGTGGACGCCGACACGTTCCCGCAGACCCTGGCGCTGCTGCGCAACCGCGCGGAGGCCGTCGGCATCGAACTGGTCGTTCTCGACCTCGCCGCCACGCCCGCCGACGCCGCCGAGTTGCAGGAGGCCTTCGGCCTGTTCGTGCAGTACCCGGGCGCCTCCGGCCGGGTCTGGGACCCGTCCGCCGTCATCGCGACCGCGAAGGCCGCGGGCGCGGTCGTCGTGGCCGCCGCCGACCTCCTCGCCCTCACGCAGCTCACCTCGCCGGGCGAGCTGGGCGCCGATGTCGCCGTCGGCACCAGCCAGCGCTTCGGCGTCCCGATGGGCTTCGGCGGCCCGCACGCCGGCTACATGGCCGTCCGCAAGGGCCTGGAGCGCCAGCTCCCCGGCCGCCTGGTCGGCGTCTCGCAGGACGCGATCGGCAAGCCCGCCTACCGGCTCACGCTGCAGACCCGCGAGCAGCACATCCGCCGCGAGAAGGCGACCTCCAACATCTGCACCGCCCAGGTGCTGCTCGCCGTCATGGCCGCGATGTACGCGGTCTACCACGGCCCGGCCGGGCTGCGAGCGATCGGCCGTCACGTGCACCTCGCGACGGTCGCCGTCGCCGACGCGCTCCGGGCCTCCGGGGTGGAGGTCCGCTCCCGCTCGTTCTTCGACACCCTCGTGGTCGAGGCGGACGACGCCGCGACGGTCGTCGCTCGCGCCCACGAGCGCGGCCTCCTGCTGCACGCGGTCGACGCCGGCCTGGTCTCGCTGAGCCTGGACGAGGAGACCGCCGCCGACCTGCGCGACGGCGTCTTCCCGCTCGCCGACCTGATCGAGGTGCTCGGCGGAACGACCGACGGCGAGCCTGCGCTCTCCTTCGGCTCGGAGCCGTCGTTCGATGCCGCGCTCACCCGTACGTCGGACTTCCTCACCCACCCGGTGTTCTCCACGCACCACTCGGAGACGGCGATGATGCGCTACCTCCGCCAGCTCCAGGACCGCGACTACGCGCTCGACCGCGGCATGATCCCGCTCGGCTCGTGCACCATGAAGCTCAACGCGGCCACCGAGATGGAGGCCGTCACCTGGCCGGAGTTCGCGGCGCTGCACCCGTTCGCCCCGGCGGCCGACGTGGTGGGCTCGCTCGAGCTGATCGACCAGCTCGAGGGCTGGCTCGCCGACGTCACCGGCTACGACACCGTCTCGCTGCAGCCGAACGCGGGCAGCCAGGGCGAGCTCGCCGGTCTCCTGGCGATCCGCGGCTACCACCGCTCGCGCGGCGACCTCCAGCGCACGGTCTGCCTCATCCCGCAGTCGGCGCACGGCACCAACGCCGCGTCCGCCGTGCTCGCCGGCATGAGCGTCGTCGTCGTCGCGACCGACGAGCTCGGCAACGTCGACCTGGACGACCTGCGGGCGAAGATCGCGGCCAACGCCGACACTCTCGCCGCACTGATGATCACCTACCCGTCGACGCACGGCGTCTACGAGCACGAGGTCGTCGCGATCACCTCCGCGGTGCACGACGCCGGCGGCCAGGTCTACGTCGACGGCGCCAACCTCAACGCGCTGCTCGGTTACGCCCGCTTCGGCGACTTCGGCGGCGACGTCAGCCACCTCAACCTGCACAAGACCTTCTGCATCCCGCACGGCGGCGGCGGCCCCGGCGTGGGCCCGGTGGCGGCGAAGGCGCACCTCGCGCCGTTCCTGCCCGGCCATCCGCTCGCGCAGGACGCGACGCACGTGCTGGTCGGCGCCGAGGGGCCGGACGGTCGCATCGAGCACGGCGGCGGCCCCGTCTCCGCGGCTCCGTACGGCAGCCCGAGCATCCTCCCGATCTCGTGGGCGTACGTCCGCATGATGGGCGCGCAGGGCCTCGCCGACGCCACCGGCGCCGCGGTGCTCGCGGCGAACTATGTCGCCGCGAAGCTGCGCGAGCACTTCCCGGTGCTCTACGCGGGCGACAACGGCCTCGTCGCGCACGAGTGCATCCTCGACGTCCGGCCGCTCACCGAGGCCACCGGCGTGACCGTGGACGATGTGGCCAAGCGCCTCATCGACTTCGGCTTCCACGCGCCGACCATGTCCTTCCCGGTCGCGGGCACGCTGATGGTGGAGCCGACCGAGAGCGAGGACCTGGCGGAGCTCGACCGCTTCGTCACAGCGATGATCGCGATCAAGGCGGAGGCCGACGCGGTAGCGGCGGGGGACTGGCCGGCGGACGACAACCCGCTGCGGAACGCGCCGCACACCGCCGAGTCGGTGGCTACCTCCGTATGGGACCACGCCTACACCCGCGAGCAGGCCGTCTACCCGGTGCCGACGCTGGTGCGGAACAAGTACTGGCCCCCGGTGCGCCGCATCGACCAGGCCTACGGCGACCGCAACCTGTTCTGCGCGTGCCCGCCGCCGGAGGCGTTCGCGTAGCAGACCCGAAACACCGCTCGAACCGCCGAGCCACGGATTGTCCGTGGCTCGGCGGTTGCGTTTGTGCGTGGAAATGCTTGCAATATAAATTCTATACGGTGTGATTGCAGACGGGGCATGTTAGCCTTCCTCCAGCTGCCGGCGTCGGTTTGCCGGTCTCCGAGGGGAAGGTGTCTTGCCATGCAGCTAGCCACTCAGAGAAGAGCCGCGGTGGCCTTTCTCGAGACGCAGGGTGGCGTGGAGCAGATCAGGTTCACCCAGGAGGGTGGACTGTCGGGGTTCGGGGCGCCGTGGGCGGTGAATGCGGTGGTCACCGTCAACGGTGAGGAATACAACGAGATTCTGGGTATTACGAGGTACTCGAGGGCCGGTAAGCCGTTGCCAGACACCGCTCCCGGGACGGCGCACGCACCCGTGACCGTGATCTACAGCGATGCCTCGTCCGAGGTGATCGAATGACTCCGGAAGACTACGCATCGGTTGCCGCCAGCGGCTCGGCTGTCGGCCGCGGGACCGAGCGGGGGACGCAGGCCCGCGAGTCCCGGACGAGGAGAGTGTTGACTCTGTTGCCCGTAGCGGTGGGTATCTGGGCGGCCCTCGCCGCTGGCTTGAGCGGGTGCGCACTAGGAGGAAGTGATTTGGGGAAGTCGACGAACCTTGCGAACCAAAGAAAGGCGGCCATTGCCTTCCTCGAATCACAGGGCGGAGTAGAGAAGATCAGATTCGTGCAGGAGGGCGGTCAACCGGGACTCGGAGCATCTTGGCGGGCCGACGCTGTGGTCACAGTCGAAGGAAACGACTACCGTGCAACGCTCAGCCCCCAGCTCATTTCGTCAGAGCCCTTGCCAGACGTTGACCCGGGGGCGACGCGAGCTTCCGTGACGGTCATCTTCAGCGATGACTCGTCGGAGGTGATCGAGTGACGACCGCGGAAGACTACGCCACCATCGCGAACCAGGTTTACGGTGTCGATCCGCTTCAGCGCGAATTTACGGCGGAGAAGCGTGACAAGTTCGCCGCTCCGGGCAGGAGCAAACAGCAGTTCCAGGTCTACGACACCGCCACCGACCCGGCCACCGGCTTCCAAGGCATGGCCGTCGTCCCCCTCATCGACGGGCTCCCCGACCACTCCCAGGTCTACATCGCCTTCGCGGGCACGAACCCCGACGACCGTGCCGATGTCGTCGCCGACCTGGTCTCGGTGGTGGGGCGCCGCACGGGGGAGGGCACGCAGGTTGCCGAGGCCGAGAAGTTCGCGGAGCGGGTGCAGGCGCGGCTCGCCGCTGACGGGCATTCAGAGGCGCGCATAGAGACGGTCGGTCACTCGCTCGGCGGCTACCTCGCCCTGTACGTCGCCGCCGAGAGCCACTGGCACTCGACCACGTTCAACAGTCCTGACCCATGGGGCGTGCTGTCCCCGCAGGCGAAGGAGTGGGTCCAGGCGGAGCGGACAAGCGGTGGGAGCCCGCTGACGAACTACGTGAACCAGTTCGACCTGGTCGGGAACTTCCTGGGGCACGGCACCGGCGCCGGCGTCTTCGTCGAGGACGAGCTGTGGAAGGGCGTGATCGCGCATCACGATCTGGCGGCCGCGTTCGACTTCGATCCGTTCGGCGCCATGCTCGGCCTGGGAGGGAAGAGCCTGACGGTGACGGAGCTCGCGGACCTGGTGGGCGTCGCGAATCCGGGTCACGGGCAGGCGCTGCGGGCTCTCGACGGGATCGTCTCGACCGTCAACGGCGTCGGCGCGGTCACTGCGGGAGCGACGTTGTCGGGTCTCCTCGTCGCGGTGGACACGGTGGCGGCCCTGGGGCTTGCGTCCAGCGTCGGAAGTGTCGCGACCGAGCTCCAGGCCATCAAGGACGTGAACATCGGTCTCGTTCCCGCGATGACCACCGCACTCACGAACGCGAAGATCGCGGCACTACAGCTCTACCCGTTGGTGACGGAGGCGGACATCGAGGAGTGCGTGCGAGCTCATGGCCTCGAGGTGGAGAAGCACATCGACGAGGAGGCGGTCGCGGCCGTGAACGACCTGCTGGACGACCACATCGACACGGTGCGGAAGATCTCGCGCGGCGTGATGAACACGGTCACGAACGCGTTCGAACAGGGCACAGCCTGGGCGCGAGCGTATGCGCTCGGGTCGGTAGGGGGCACGTGATGTCATGGCTGGCTGACCTCATCGAGGAGGCGGTGCAGGACGTGTCGGGCACGGTGGACTCGACCATCCACGCGATCGACGGCGCCGTCCATCAGGCGGCGAAGACGCTGCTGGATGCGGCCCTGCCGCCGGCGGTTCACGCCCAGTACGGGCTCGTGAAGAGCGCCAACTGGGTGGTCATGCAGGGAGCCGTCACCGCCGTGTACGTCACGCTCAGCAGCGCGAACGTCGCTGCCGGGCTTTCCGGCGCCGTCGAGAAGAAGGTGACGGCCGGGCTCGAACACATCGCGTCCAAGAACGACTACACCCGCGCCGTGGACAGCATCGCCGTATGACGCACCACGAACACCGCACCCGGGGGGAGCTGGAGGAAACGCAGCGCGAGGAGAGCGCCACAGCGTTGCGCCGGATCGAACAGGCCGACGAGTACGTCTCGTACTACCGGTCGCGGATGCGGTCGATGGAGGAGGGCTTCCACGAACTCGCCCGGCAGGGCGCGGCCGACGACCCGCGGTTCAGGGCGGTGTTCGCGCAGCTCTCGAACGACGCGGATGAGAACATCCGCTCGGCTGCCGCGGTGGTCGCCCGCCTGGACGAGGACTACCGAGCGTTGCAGGTCCGCCACGCGCACGAACTCGAGGACTTCCACGAGCACCGGCGAGAGCAGGACCGGTCGGGAGACTGACAGGTCGACGGATCCCGCCTCAGGCGAAGATGTGCGGCCACAGCGCGACGGCGAGCGGATACCCCACGAACGAGACGATGTCGATGACGACATGCGCGACCACGAGCGGCATCACCCGGCCCCAGCGCGTGTAGCACCAGCCGAACACGACGCCCATGATCGCGTTGCCCACGAACGGGCCGAAGCCCTGGTACAGGTGGTAGCTGCCGCGCAGGAGTGCGGCGGCGACGATGATCCACCACTTGCCCCAGACCAGCTGGCGCAGCCGGGTGAACAGGTAGCCGACCACGATCACCTCCTCCTGGAGGCCCGCCCGCAGCGCCGCGAAGACGAGGATGGGCACCGTCCACCAGTGCGTGTCGAGCGGCGACGCCTGCACCTGAACCGTCAGCCCGAGCACCCGGCCGAGGGCGTAGAACAGGATGCCGGGAATGCCGATCACCAGGAACAGCAGGAGGCCGCCGCCGAGGTCGCGGCCCGGCCGGCTCAGGTCGAAGCCGATCCGCCGGAACCCGCTGCGCCGCGGCTGCCAGAGCAGGAAGATCACGAGAGCCACCGCGAACAGCGGGAAGGCGTTGTCGAGGAACTGGTACAGGAAGTCGAAGACCTCCCGGCTGGACTGCGACGGGTTCACCTGCGCCGTCTGGTTCGACAGCGGGGTGCTCTGCGTCGAGCGGTCGACGATCGTGACGATCGAGTAGATCGCGGACTGGCCGAGCGACAGGCCGAGGACGATCGCGACCTCCCACCACAGCCGGGGCCGCTCGCCCCGCCCGACGGGGGTTTCGCCGGTCCAGGTGGGTGCGACGGGCGTCGTTCCGGCCGTCCGGACCGCTTCAGTGCTCATATGTGCATCCTTCCAGGCCCGGCCGGGCTCCGTCGCGAGCACACGCGTCCGAGAATTTCGCCCGCGGACCGACGGAAGTGCACGGTTTCTTGCGTTTCACGCTCCTGGACCCCCGAATTCCTGGCGTGGACGCAATAATCCACCGACTGAGTTACCACTGTGTAACGTTTTCCAGCCCCATTTTGCATTCACCCTCAACGATACCTAGGGTCATTCTTATCCCGCGGGGTACGGGGCTCTCGCATGCCCGTGCTGCCGCACACTTCGCACAGGAGGAACATTGCACATCAAGGGAAGAAAGGTCAGGTACGCGGTCAGCGCCGTCGCCGTCGCCGGCGTTGCAGCGCTGGCACTGTCTGCCTGCACCACGACCGGCAGCACGGGGACCTCGTCCGCGGCCAAGGGCGGCACCGTGACGGTCGCTGTCGTGAACGACTTCACCTCGTTCAACTCGCAGACCCCGCAGGGCAACCTGGACACCAACGGCCAGGTCGGCTACCTGGACGGGTCGTACGGTACTGGTTTCCAGTACATCGACAACAACTACAAGATCGTCCACGACAACAAGTTCGGAAAGTTCGAGAAGCTCTCGGACAACCCGCTGACGGTCAAGTACACCCTGAACAAGAACGACAAGTGGTCCGATGGACAGCCCGTCACCGCTGACGACATGATCCTCGCGTGGGCCATCGCCTCCGGTCACTACGACTCGGCGAAGTTCGACGACCAGGGCAACGTGACGAGCGGTACCCAGTACTTCTCGATCGCGGGCTCGACCGCGGGCATCGACTCGACCGACTTCCCGACCGTGGGCGACAACAACACGTCGATCACGCTCAAGTACGCCACCCCGTACGTGGACTGGGAGCTCGTCAACCCGATCGCACAGCCGGCTCACATCGTGGCCAAGAAGGCGGGCCTGTCCTCGGCCGCCGACCTGACCAAGCTGCTGAAGACGCTGCCGAAGGGCAACCCGGACGCTCCGGTCGCCCCGAACGCGACGCTGGAGAAGGCGGCCAAGTTCGTCAACACCGGTTACGACGTGACCGCGTTCCCGACCGACCCCGACCTGCTGGTCTCCTCCGGCCCGTTCGTCGTGTCGTCGTGGACCCCGGGCCAGTCGCTCACGATGTCGCAGAACAAGTACTACGACGGCGGCCTCAAGCCGTCCGTGGACAAGATCGTGTTCCGCATCATCCCGGACGCGAACGCCCAGGTCACCGCTCTCCAGAACGGTGAGGTCGACATCATCAACCCGCAGGCCTCGGCCGACACGCTGACTGCCCTCAAGCAGACCAACGCGAAGGTCCTGACCGGCGACCAGGCGTCGTACGACCACCTCGACCTGAACTTCGGTTCGCAGGTCTTCGCCGACCCGAAGGTCCGTGAGGCGTTCCTGAAGACGATCCCGCGTCAGCAGATCCTCGACTCGATCGTCACCCCGGTGAACCCGAAGGCCAAGGTCCTGAACTCGCAGATCTGGCTGCCGAACCAGCAGCCGATGTACGGCGACTCGGTGAAGAACAACGGTTCGTCCGCGTACGACAAGGTGGACATCGCGGGCGCCAAGGCGCTGCTCGCCGGTGCGACCCCGACCGTCCGCATCCTGTACAACACGAACAACCCGAACCGTGTAGACGAGTTCCAGGCGATCTCGACCTCGGCCGCCAAGGCCGGCTTCAAGGTCGTCGACGCGGGCTCGCCGGACTGGAGCAAGCTCCTCCCGGGCGGTAACTACGACGCGTCGCTCTTCGGCTGGATCAGCCCGGGCGCCGGCACCTCGCAGATCCCGCAGCTGTTCACCACCACCGGTGGCGGCAACTACAACCGCTTCTCGGCGGCGAACGACGACGCTCTGGCCACCCAGACGACGCTCGACACCAGCAAGCTCACCTCGCTGGAGATGAAGATCGACAAGACCGCCTTCTCGCAGGGCTACGGTCTGCCGCTCTTCCAGCTCCCCGGTGTCTTCGGTGCGAACGCCCGCGTCGACGGTGTGAAGTACATGGGCAATCAGAACGGCCCGTTCTGGAACTTCTGGGAGTGGACTGTCAAGTCCTCGACCGCGAAGTAACGCTCGACAGTGAGAGTGCCCGGGTGACCCCCGGGCACTCCGCTGCGACGGGGCGTCGGCTTCGAGTCGGCGCCCCGTTATCATGTAAGTCGACGGCCGTGATCCGGTCGTTCCCCCGATCGCGCCAGGCGAGCTCCTCGCCGCCAACCCGCAATGGCGCGCCCTGTCAGTGAAGGTTTTGAACCTATGGCGAGTTTCATCCTGAGACGCCTCCTTGTCTCAGTGCTCATCATCATCGCCGCTTCGTTCCTGATGTACATGCTGGTCGCGTACAGCGCCGACCCGCTCCAGGATCTGCGAAGCAGCAATTCCCCCAACAAGACGCAGCTCATCAACGCGCGTATCCAGTTGCTCCAGCTCGACGTGGTCCCGCCCCTCCGGTGGCTGCTCTGGCTGGGAGGCGCCGCCAAGTGCCTCATCCCGTTCGCGAACTCGTGCGACCTGGGCTCGACCATCTCGAACGCGAGGGTGGTGGACATCCTCCCGCAGGCGCTCACCTCGACCGTTCAGCTGGTCACCGTCGCGCTCATCCTCGCGATCCTCCTCGGTGTCACCATCGGCATCGTCACCGCCCTGCGGCAGTACAGCGGACTCGACAACGTCGTCACGTTCCTCAGCTTCTTCCTGTACTCGCTCCCGGCGTTCCTCGTGGCCGTCCTCCTCAAGGAGTTCGTGGCCATCGGCTTCAACAACTTCCTGGCGAACCCGACGATCCCCTGGTGGGTCGCGGTGCTGATCGGGTTGGTGGCCGGACTCATCTGGCAGTCGCTGATAGGCGGCGACCTGCGCAGGCGTGCGATCACGTTCGGCGTCTCCGCCGTCGCGACCGCGGGTGTGCTGCTGCTGATGAGCGTCACCAACTGGTTCCTGCACCCGGGCCTCGGCCCGGTCGTGATGATCATCCTGATCGCCGCGACGGTCATCGGCGCGACCGCGCTGACCGCCGGCCTGCAGAGCCGCCGCGCGCTGATCTCCGCGAGCATCGCGGGAGCCGTCGCGCTGGTCTGCTACTTCGGGCTGCAGTGGCTGTTCAACATCTCGACGCCGGCCACGATCGCCATCCTGGCGATCGTCGCGATCCTCGTCAGCCTCCTCATCGGCTGGCTCGTCGGCGGCTACGACCGCGGCCAGAACATGCGGGTCGCCGTGATCGTCACGATCGTCTCCGGCTTCCTGATCGTCGTCGACCGCTTCATGCAGGCCTGGCCGACCTACTTCCAGGACACCAACGGACGCCCGATCGCGACGGTCGGCTCGTCGACCCCCGGTCTGACCGGCGACATGTGGGTGACGGGTCTCGACACCTTCACGCACCTGGCCCTGCCGACGGTCGCGCTGCTGCTGATCTCGTTCGCGTCGTACACGCGCTACTCGCGTGCCGGCATGCTGGAGGTGCTCGGCCAGGACTTCATCCGCACCGCGCGCGCCAAGGGCCTGCCGGAGCGCACCGTCGTCGTCCGACACGCGTTCCGCAACATGCTCATCCCGATCACGACTCTCGTCGCCTTCGATGTGGGCGCGCTGCTCGGTGGCGCGATCATCACCGAGAAGGTCTTCGCGATCCCGGGCATGGGCTCCCTGTTCAACCTCGGACTGTCGCGTGGTGACCTGAACCCGGTGATGGCGTACTTCCTCGTCATCGCGATCATGGCGATCCTGTTCAACTTCCTCGCGGATCTGTCCTATGCCGCACTCGACCCGAGAGTGAGGGTCCGCTGATGTCGACCACTGAACCCATGATCGCCGACGAGCTGCAGGAGCCGAGCTCCCCGCCCGTCAGCCAGGGGAAGCTGATCTGGAAGCGCTTCCTGTCCAACAAGGTCGCCGTCGCCAGTGCGATCCTGTTCATCCTGATCGTGCTGTTCTCCATCTCCGCGATCGGCATCGGCCCGATCCACGGCTGGTGGAAGTACAACTACGTCGAGCTGAACGACCAGGTGAACCAGGGCGCCCCGAGCGCCGAGCACCCGTTCGGCCAGGACCGCATCGGCAAGGACTACTTCGCGCTGACCATGCGCGGCATCCAGAACTCGGTGCTGGTCATGATCGTGCTAGGCCTCATCGCGAGTGTGGTGGGCGTCGTCGTCGGCGCGATCGCGGGCTACTTCCGCGGCGTGGTCGACGCGATCCTGATGCGCATCACCGACGTCTTCATCGTGATCCCGGCGCTGGTCATCGGCTCGGTCGTCGGCCACATCTTCGGCGGCCTCGGTGCGTTCTTCCTCGCCCTGATGCTGGGCTTCTTCTCGTGGATGGGCATCGCGCGTCTGGTGCGCGGCGAATTCCTGTCGCTGCGCGAGCGGGAGTTCGTCGAGGCCGCTCGCGTCGCGGGCGCCTCCGACACCCGGATCATCTTCAAGCACGTCCTGCCGAACGCCATCGGCGTCGTCATCGTCGCCTCGACGCTGATCATGGCCTCGGCCATCCTGCTCGAGACGGCCTTGTCGTTCCTCGGCTACGGGATCCGGCCGCCGGACGTCTCGCTCGGCCTCCTGATCAGCTCGAACGAGTCCGCGTTCCAGACCCGTCCGTGGCTGTTCTGGTGGCCCGGCTCGTTCATCGTGACGCTCGCCCTGCTGGTCAACTTCGTCGGCGACGGCCTGCGCGACGCGTTCGACCCGCGGCACCGCCGGTTCAACCTCCGCAAGATGCGCGAGGAAGAGCCGGAGCCCGGCGAGGACGGGTTCGGCGGACCCCGCACGGGCGCGGCCCTCGCGGAGGACGTGCTGTGACATCCGCCCGCGCTGCGCTGCTGGTGGCCTCCTCAGGCCACCAGCAGGGCGGCGACCGTGCCGACCGCGAGAACGGTCAGCACGGCCAGCGACGCGATGTGCCAGCGGACCGTCACGGGCGTCTCGTCCGCGAGGCCGCTGTCGATCGTGCCGTTCTGCTGCAGCTGGGTCCAGCGGCGCCGCACCACCTCGGCCGCGGCGCCGGACTCGGTGTTCAGCAGGTCGCCTGGACGGCGCACGCTGTCCGCGACGGTCGGCCTGCCGACGAGGCCCTTGGTCTCCTGGCGGGTGGCGCGCAGCGTGCGCGCCGTGCCGGGAGCGGGCGCGGACCACACCGGGAACTTGCGTCCCGGCGTGTAGAGGGTCAGCGCGTACTTGGTGTCGACGTGGATGAGCGCCTGCCACGGGATGTCGATGGTGCGCGTGACGTTGACCACCTCGACGCCCTCGTCGCCGACCGCCAGGCGCGGACGCCACAGCAGCGCCCAGCCGATGAACGCGAACAGCGCGCACGGCACGACGTAGAGCAGGCGCACATCGTGCACGCTCACCAGAAGGCCGACGATGAGGGCGGCAGCGGCCGCCCAGATCAGAACGGCAAGGACCCGGTTGAACCGGGACACGAAAACCTCGCGCTCGGCGGGGGAGACGTAGGGCATGGGTCCATGCTCTCATCCCGCACCGTCTCCACCGCGCCCGAGCGCGCCCCCGAAAGGAACCACGAATCATGACCGAGAACACCACCGGTGGGGCCGGGGTCGTCGTCGGCGCCCCCGTGCTCGAGGTCACCGACCTGTCCGTCGACTTCGGCGTGGACAACGTCTGGGTGCCCGCGGCCAAGAAGCTGAACTACAAGATCAAAGCGGGCGAGGTGCTCGCGATCGTCGGCGAGTCCGGCTCCGGCAAGAGTGCGAGCTCGATGGCGATCCTCGACCTCCTGCCCGAGAACTCCCGCGTCCGAGGCTCGATCAAGCTGGAGGGGCGTGAGCTCACCGGCCTGACCCCTCCGCAGATGCGCCGCGTGCGCGGACGCCAGGTGGCGGTGATCTTCCAGGAGCCGATGACGGCGTTGAACCCGGTCTACACGGTCGGCTTCCAGATCGTCGAGACGCTGCGCATCCACTTCGGGATGTCGCCGCACGAGGCCAAGGAGCGCGCCCTCGAGCTGCTCGACATGGTCGAGCTGCCGGACCCCGTGAAGGCGTTCAACTCGTACCCGCACCAGCTCTCCGGCGGCCAGCGCCAGCGCGCGATGATCGCCCAGTCGATCTCCTGCGACCCGAAGCTGCTCATCGCCGACGAGCCGACCACCGCGCTCGACGTGACCGTGCAGGCCGAGATCCTGGAGCTCATCCGCAGCCTCCGCGACCGCCTGGACAGCGCAATCCTGCTGATCACGCACGACATGGGCGTCGTCGCCGACCTGGCCGACAACATCGTCGTCATGCGCAAGGGCGACATCGTCGAGACCGGCACGGTCCAGGAGGTCTTCGCCGCTCCGCAGCACCCGTACACGATCGCCCTGCTCGACGCGGTGCCGCACCTCGGCCAGCGCGAGGACGAGGAGATCGACACCACCGCCGCCCTCGCCGCCGGCACCGAGAACCCGGACGCCGAGTACGCCGAGCGCATCCGCGTCAACGAGCGCATCGCCGCCGCGGCCGCCCAGGAGGCGGAGATGGACAAGCGCAAGGTGGTCGTCGACTTCGAGAAGGTCGCGATCGAGTACCCGAAGCACGGCCGCGTCCCCGCGTTCCGTGCGGCGACGGACATCGACCTGAAGATCCACGAGGGCGAGGTCGTCGGCCTGGTGGGCGAGTCAGGCTCCGGCAAGACCACGCTCGGCCGCGCCGCGATCGGCCTGCTGCCGATCCACTCGGGCAAGCTCGTGGTGGCCGACCAGGACATCAGCACGGCGAACCGCGACGAGATCCGCAAGCTGCACCGCAACGTGGGCATCGTCTTCCAGGACCCGTCGTCGTCGCTGAACCCGCGCCTCCAGATCGCCGACTCGATCGGCGAGCCGCTGCGCCTGGCGAAGGGCCTGAAGGGCGCCGGCCTGGCGAAGGAGGTCGACCGCCTCCTCGACAGCGTCGAGCTGCCGCGCGCCTACCGCAGCCGCTTCCCGCACGAGCTGTCGGGCGGCCAGAAGCAGCGCGTCGGCATCGCCCGTGCGCTGTCGCTGAAGCCGCAGGTCCTGATCGCCGACGAGCCGACGAGCGCGCTCGACGTGTCGGTCCAGGCACGCGTGCTGGAGCTGATGCAGCAGCTCCAGAAGGAGATGAACTTCGCGTGCCTGTTCATCACCCACGACCTGGCCGTCATCGACGTCCTCGCCGACCGCATCGCGGTGATGCACCACGGCGCCCTGGTTGAGGTGGGATCGCGCGACGAGATCCTCCGCTACCCGAAGGAGGCCTACACGCAGCGCCTCCTGGCTGCCGTGCCGCTGCCCGACCCGGAGCAGCAGCGCGCCCGCCGCGCCCTGCGCCTGGAACTGCTGGCCGCGGGCTCGGACGAGGTCGTCCCGGTCAACGAGGGGCTCCCGCAGGAGCCGGAGCCGCCGGTGGCGCAGGGGCTGTAAACCTGGGGCTATACGCCTGGTGAGATGAGGGACCGCTTCCTGTGGGGAGGCGGTCCCTTTCTCTATCAGTGGCTGTAGATGAGCGCCCACTGCGCGTCGTGCGCCACAGCGTGCTTCACGCTGCGGAGGATCCCGTCGGAGAGTTCGGTGACGATCCGGAGGTGGTCGTCTGCGAGCGCGTCGACTCTCGCGACGGCGGAGGCGTCGATGTTGTCGCGGACTGCGAGACGGTGTCTCGCGATGCAGTCCTCGATGTCCGCCTCGGTGATCCACGGGTAGAGGCTCGCCGCCGCCGTCTTGGCGCGGTGGAGGCCTGCGGTCATGCGGGGGATCAGCGCGTTGTTCGCGGCCTTGATCGCCTGCAACTCCACCGCTATTCCGCCGATGCTCGCCGCGAGAGCGACAGCCCCTACCGTCTCGACGGTCACCGTTGCTCCCGATACGGACAAGCCGGCCAGGCGTCCGACGGCGGGATTGCGCAGTGCGTTGGCGACACCGGCCAGGACGATGCCGAGCGCGGGCGCGATGTCCGGTTCGACCATCGTCCTTGCAGCGTTCTGAAGGATCTCTTCGAGGGTCCGGCCCGTGGCTGTGACGTCGAGAATGGAACCGTCCTCGGCGAACCGGAACACCCCCTCCAGATCGTGATAGTCGAGCACGCTGGCCTTGCCTGGGACATCGTCGATGTAGATGGCTGAGCCCGTACGATCGCCGGCGATGTTCCCGATCACGTCGAGGACGTCCACGAAGTTCCGCAGGGTCATCGCGCCGGCGGCCTTCCGGTCCGCCAGCGTGCGCAGGGCTCGCGGACTCAGCACAGCGCCGGGGTCAGGGGCGTTGAATGTGGTCGCGGACCAGTCGTTCTCCGCTGCGACATAGAGCGCAAGGAACCCGCCCAGGGAGTGGCCTGTGGTCGAGAAGGACGCCTTGGGGTAGCGCACCTTCATCGCGTCGGCGTAGATCAACGCTTCGAACGCCTGGGTGCCCGGCCCGGTTCTTCCGCCCACCACGCTTTGCGCATCCGCGAGCAGATCCGCTCGGTGCTCGGGGTTGGTCCCGGCGTAGGAGATGACGATGTGTGAGAGATCGGGTCGGCCGTCGACGATGGGGGCGACCGCCATCGCCTGGAAGCCTGTGATGGCGTTGGAGGCGGCGTGGAGGACGGTGAATTGCCGTTTGTCCTCATCCTCACGGGTGTGGAAACGGTCACCTCGGACCAGGGGTGGGTCCTTCTTCAGCGCGTCGAGGTCGTAGGCCTCACGCGCAATCCATGCGTATTCTTCGTCGGTGGTCATCCGACTACCTCAGAGGAACCATCGCTATAAATCACTGTCACCGGAGTAGGAGACGCAGTGGTCGGAGTTTCGGGCAGCGGCTCTCCCGCGGGCGCCCCCGTGCCCGTCACGCCGAGGATTTCGCGGTACTCGCGTCCCTCGATCGTGATGACCGCGTTGACCGACCAGGAGACGCCGAGTCCGGGTCGGTTACCCTCCTGCGTGAACCGAATCTCCTCGACGCCCGGCCGTGGGCGGTTGAGGAAGAGCTCGGCGGCTCTCTTCTGGTTGGCCAGATTCTCCTGGGTGTTCGTCTTCCGTTCCACCGGTTCGCCTCCCAGTACACAGCCGCTCAACCCGAGGACGAGCGCGACGACGATCCCGGTCATCCGGATGATCCCGCCCAGGTGTGCCGTCCACATGGCTCCACAGTAACGCCCTAGATGTAGAATTCCAATCTAACAAGAAGAACTTGCAACGCCAACCGTGGAACTCTATGGTCTGATGTCGACACTGCTCAGGAGGAAACCGTGACCATCAGACTTCTCGGCCGTTCGGCCGCCGCGCTGGCAGCGGCCGGCGCGCTCGTGCTGACCGGCTGCAGCAGCCCCGACGCGCCCTCGAAAGCGGACGCCTCGGCCATCGTCACGACGAACGGCAGCGAGCCGCAGAATCCGCTCGTCCCGACCAACACCAACGAGGCCGGTGGCGGGAAGATCATCGACGCGGTCTTCTCCGGCCTCCTCGCGTACCAGGCCGACGGGAGGCCGGTCAACGACGTCGCCCGGTCGATCGAGACGAGCGACTCCCAGCACTTCGTCATCACGATCAACGAGGACCGCACCTTCAGCAACGGCGAGAAGGTCACCTCGCGTTCGTTCGTCGACGCCTGGAACCACGGGGCGAAGAAGTCCAACGCCCAGCTCCTGAACTCGTTCTTCGAAGACATCGAGGGCTTCTCCGGCGACGAGGACACCGAGCTCTCCGGCCTCACGGTCGTCAGCGACACCGAGTTCACCGTCGACCTGAAGACTCCGGTGTCCGACTTCCCGCTCCGTCTCGGCTTCTCCGCGTTCTACCCGCTGCCGAGCGTCGCCTTCGAGGACATGACGGCCTTCGGCGCCCACCCGATCGGGAACGGCCCGTACAAGCTCGCCGGCGACACGGCGTGGAAGCACGACGAGAGCATCGACCTCGTCGCGAACCCCGCGTACACGGGCCCGCGCACGGCGAAGAACGGCGGCCTCCGCATCGTGTTCTACGCCTCGCTGGAGTCCGCCTACGCCGACCTGCGATCCGGGACGCTCGACGTCCTCGACGCGATCCCCGACACCGAGCTCGCGACGTTCGAGAAGGACCTCGACGGCCGGGCGGTCAACCAGCCGGCCGCGGTCTTCCAGAACTTCGCCATCCCGGAGCGGATCGCGCACTTCGCGGGCGAGGAGGGCCGGCTCCGTCGCGAGGCCATCTCGCTGGCGATCGATCGGGCCGAGATCACGAAGGTCATCTTCGACGGCACCCGGACCCCCGCCAAGGACTTCACATCGCCGGTCATCCCGGGATGGTCCGGGAAGCTGGCCGGGGCGGGCGTGCTCGACCACGACGCGAAGAAGGCCAAGAAGCTCTGGGCCGACGCCGACAAGCTCTCGCCGTGGACCGGCACGTTCGCCATCGCCTACAACGCCGACGGCGGACACAAGGCCTGGGTCGACGCCGTCGCGAACAACCTGAAGAACACCCTCGGCGTCGACGCGAAGGGCGAGGCGTCGCCGACGTTCGCTCAGCTGCGCACGTCGATCACGGAGCGCACCATCGACTCGGCGTTCCGCGCCGGCTGGCAGGGCGACTACCCGGGGCTGCTGACCTTCCTCCGTCCGGTCTACGGCACGGGCGCGCTCTCCAACGATTCCGAGTACGCGAACCCGGAGTTCGACGCGCTGCTCGCGAAGGGTCTCGCGGAGCCGGACGTGGAGGCCGCGGACGCCGAATTCCGGGCCGCGCAGGAGCTCCTGCTGCGCGACCTGCCGGCGATCCCGCTCTGGTACCAGAACGTCACCGGCGGCTACAGCGAGGCCGTCTCGGATGTGCGCTTCGGCTGGAACTCCGTCCCGCTCTACGAGCAGATCATCAAGAAGTCCGCGCACTGACACCGATGATCCGTTTCCTGGGCTTCCGGGTTCTGCAGGCCGTCCCCGTCCTGCTGGGCACGACGCGGCTGATCTACTTCCTGGTGTTCGCCCTGCCCGGGGATCCGGTCGCCGCGCTGTTCGGCGACCGCACGCCCAGTGCCGCGGTGCTGGCCGAGCTGCGGAGCCGCTACCTGCTGGATCAGCCGTTCCTCGTCCAGTACCTGAACTACCTCGGCGGCGTCCTGCGCGGAGACTTCGGGACGTCGTTCTCCGGCGAGCCGGTGAGCGAGATCCTGGCCCGCACGTTCCCGGTCACGCTGCGGCTGGCGTTGCTCGCGCTCGCGATCGAGATGGTGGTCGGCATCGGGGTGGGGCTCGTGAGCGGGCTGAGGAAGGGCCGGCTCTTCGACGCGAGCGCGCTGGTGGTGAGCCTGCTGCTGATCTCCGTGCCCATCTTCGTGATCGCGTTCGTGCTCCAGTACGTGTTCGGGATCTGGCTGGGCTGGACCCGGCCGACCGCGGGCCCTGGCGCCCCGCTCCAGGACCTCGTGCTCCCGGCGATCGCGATGGCGGCGATCAGCGTCGCCCAGGTCGTCCGGCTGACGCGCTCGTCGGTCATCGACACGAACGGGATGGACTTCGTCCGCGTCGCAGCGGCCAAGGGGCTGCCGCGACGCCGGATCGTGCCGGTCCACGTGCTGCGCAACTCGCTCATCCCCGTGGTCACCTTCCTCGCGACGGACTTCGGTGTGATGCTCGTCGGCGCGACGGTGACGGAGGGCATCTTCAACGTCCCCGGCGTCGGCCGCACGCTCTACCAGGCGATCATCCGGGGCGAGGGGCCGACGGTGGTCTCGTTCGTGACGGTGATGGTCCTGCTCTACCTCGTCGTCAACCTCATCGTGGACCTCCTGTACGCGGTGCTCGACCCGAGGATCCGCTATGCCTCGTGACGCTCGCGCCACCCTCTGGTCGGACGCCTGGGACGACCTGCGCCGCCGGCCGATGTTCTGGTGCTCGGTCGTCCTCATCGTCGTGATCGCCGCCGTCGCGCTGCTCCCCGGGCTGTTCGCATCGGCCGCGCCGAACAACGACTGCCTGCTCGCGAACAGCAACGGCGGCCCGGCGCCGGGCCACCCGCTCGGGTTCACCAAGCAGGGCTGCGACGTCTACTCCCGGATCGTCCACGGGGCAGGCACCTCGCTGTCCGTCGGCGTCCTCTCGACCGCGCTCATGGCGGCCCTCGGTGTCGTGTTCGGCGCGCTGGCGGGGTTCTATGGCGGCTGGATCGACGCCGTCCTGTCGCGGGTCGGCGACATCTTCTTCTCGATCCCGTATGTCCTGGCGGCCGTCGTGATCATGTCCGTCTTCGCGAAGTTCGCGAACGTCTGGGTCATCTCGCTCGCGATCGGCGTCTTCGCGTGGCCGGCGACCGCGCGCGTGCTCCGGGCGGAAGTGCTCCGCGTGAAGACCGCCGACCACGTGCTGGCGGCGACGGCCATCGGGCTGTCGCGGTTCCGCATCCTGCTGCGGCACGTGCTGCCCAACTCGATCGCGCCGGTCATCGTGGTGACGACGCTGTCGCTCGCGGGGGCCATCGTCGCGGAGGCCACGCTGTCGTTCCTCGGCGTCGGCCTGCCGAGCGACGTGATGTCGTGGGGCAACGACATCAGCCAGGCGCAGGGCGACATCCGCACGGCCCCCCAGACGCTCGTCTACCCGTCCGTCGCGCTCTCGGTCACCGTCCTGAGCTTCATCATGCTCGGCGAGGTGGTCAGGGGCGCGCTCGACCCGAAGGCGAGGGCACGCCGATGAACGCTCCACGCGAAGCCGCAGGGGCCACCCCGCTCCTCGTCGTCTCCGGCCTCCGCGTCGGCTTCCCGGCCCGCGGCGGCGTCTCGACCGCTGTCGACGGCGTGGACCTGACCATCCACCGCGGCGAGACGGTCGCGATCGTCGGCGAGTCGGGCTCGGGCAAGTCCACGACCGCGCAGGCCATCATCGGGCTCCTGCCCGGTACGGGCCGGGTCCTCGGCGGTTCGATCGAGCTCGACGGCGTCGACCTCACGGCACTCGGGCGGCGAGAGCTGGAGGCCGTCCGCGGCCGCGAGATCGGCTTCGTTCCGCAGGATCCGATGGCGAGCCTCAACCCGGTCTGGAGCGTGGGCTTCCAGGTGGAGGAGGCGATCCGGGCGAACGGTGTCGCCTCCGGCCGCCGGGCGGTGCGCGCGAAGGCCGTCGAAGTGCTGGAGCGGGCCGGGCTCGCCGACGCGGAGAAGCGGCTCCGGCAGTACCCGCACCAGTTCTCAGGCGGGATGCGCCAGCGCGCGCTGATCGGGATCGCCCTCTCCGGCGACCCGAAGCTGCTGATCGCCGACGAACCCACCTCCGCGCTCGACGTCACTGTGCAGCGCGGCATCCTGGACCACCTCGCCGCGCTGACCCGCGAGCTCGGCACGACCGTGCTCCTGATCACCCACGACCTCGGCCTCGCGGCCGAGCGCGCCGACCGCGTGCTGGTGATGCACGGCGGGCGGGTGGTGGAGTCCGGCCCGAGCCGCGAGGTCCTGCAGAGTCCCGCGCATCCGTACACGCGCCGGCTGGTGGAGGCCGCCCCGGGCGTCGGAGCCGGCCGGGGTATGTGGGCCGGCCGGGGCGTGTGGGCGGCCCCGGTGCGGACGAGCGACCGCCGGCTCGCCGCCGCTGCCGAGCCGACCCCGGCGATCGCGGTCAGCGGCCTCACCAAGGTCTACCGCCTTCGCGGCGGCCGGGCGTCGACCGTCACCGCGGTGGACGGCGTGAGCTTCGAGGTGCCGAAAGGCACGACGACCGCACTCGTGGGCGAGTCGGGCTCCGGCAAGTCGACCGTCGCGAAGCTGGTCCTGCGCCTGGAGGAGCCCACGGGTGGTCGCATCGCCGTCGACGGCCGGGACACCGCAGCGCTGAGCCGCCGCGAGCTCTTCGCGCTCCGCCGCCGGCTGCAGCCCGTGTTCCAGGACCCGTACGCCTCGCTCGACCCGCTGCGCAGCGTCGGCGCCAGCATCGCGGAGCCGCTGGCCGTGCACCGCGTCGGCGACCGGGAGTCCCGCCGCGGCCGCGTCGCCGAGCTCCTCGACCGGGTCGCGCTGCCCGCGGCGTTCGCGGCGCGCTATCCGAACGAGCTCTCCGGCGGCCAGCGCCAGCGCGTCGCCATCGCACGCGCGCTGGCGCTGAACCCGGACATCGTGGTGCTGGACGAGGCGGTGTCCGCGCTCGACGTGCTGGTCCAGGCGCAGGTGCTCGACCTCCTGGCCGAGCTGCAGGAGGGGCTGGGACTGACCTACCTCTTCATCACGCACGACCTCGCGGTGGTGCGGCAGATCGCGGACGACGTCTGCGTGATGCGCAAGGGCGTCCTGGTGGAGCGCGGCACGACGGCGGAGGTGTTCACGTCGCCGCGTGAGGAGTACACCCGCGCACTGCTCGACGCGATCCCGGGAGCGGCCGTCCCGCTCGCCTGACCGCCCATTCACGGCAGTGCCTCGCCACTGGGATAGAATGGACCGTTCCCCTTTTTCTTTCTGACGAGAGTCGAGCCTTCACGCATGTCCGAGAACGCCGTCGCCCACCGCGACGATCTGCGCAACGTCGCGATCGTCGCCCACGTCGACCACGGCAAGACCACGCTGGTCGACGCCATGCTGCGGCAGACCAACTCGTTCGGCGACCACGAGCACGTCGAAGAGCGTGCCATGGACTCCAACGAGCTGGAGCGTGAGAAGGGCATCACGATCCTCGCCAAGAACACGGCGATCTCCTACAAGGGCAAGCACGCCGCCAACGGCCCGATCACCATCAACGTGATCGACACCCCGGGTCACGCCGACTTCGGCGGCGAGGTCGAGCGCGGCCTGTCGATGGTCGACGGCGTCGTCCTGCTCGTGGACGCGTCCGAGGGCCCGCTGCCGCAGACCCGCTTCGTCCTGCGCAAGGCGCTGGAGGCCAAGCTCCCGGTCATCCTGCTCGTCAACAAGACCGACCGTCCCGACGCCCGCATCGAGGCCGTCGTGCACGAGAGCCAGGACCTCCTCCTCGGCCTCGCGAGCGACCTGGCCGACGATGTCCCCGACCTCGACCTCGACGCGATCCTCGACGTTCCGGTGGTGTACGCCTCCGGGCGCAACGGCGCCGCGAGCCTGAACCGTCCCGAGAACGGCGAGCTGCCCGACAACGGCGACCTCGAGCCGCTCTTCGACGCCATCCTCACCCACATCCCGGCGCCGACCTACGACCCCGAGGCCCCGCTGCAGGCGCACGTCACCAACCTCGACGCCTCGCCGTTCCTCGGCCGCCTCGCGCTGCTGCGCATCTTCAACGGCACGCTCAAGAAGGGCCAGACGGTCGCCTGGGTGCGTCACGACGGCGATGTGCACAACGTGCGCGTCACCGAGCTGATGATCACCAAGGCTCTGGACCGCTACCCGGCCGAGAGCGCAGGCCCGGGCGACATCGTCGCCGTCGCCGGCTTCGCCGACATCATGATCGGCGACACCCTCGCCGACCCGGACGACATCCGCCCGCTCCCGCTGATCCACGTGGACGACCCCGCCATCTCCATGACGATCGGGACCAACACGTCCCCGCTGGTCGGCAAGGTCAAGGGGCACAAGCTCACCGCCCGCATGGTCAAGGACCGTCTCGACCGGGAGCTCATCGGAAACGTGTCGCTGCGCGTGCTCGACATCGGCCGCCCCGACGCCTGGGAGGTGCAGGGGCGCGGTGAGCTCGCCCTCGCCATCCTCGTCGAGCAGATGCGCCGCGAAGGCTACGAGCTGACCGTCGGCAAGCCGCAGGTGGTCACCAAGAAGGTCGACGGCAAGACGTACGAGCCGTTCGAGCACCTCACGATCGACGTGCCGGAGGAGTACCTCGGCGCGATCACGCAGCTCCTCGCCGCCCGCAAGGGCCGGATGGAGAACATGGCGAACCACGGCACCGGCTGGGTCCGCATGGAGTTCATCGTCCCGTCGCGCGGCCTCATCGGCTTCCGCACCGAGTTCCTCACGATCAGCCGCGGCACCGGCATCGCGAACGCGATCTCGCACGGCTACGACGAGTGGGCCGGTCAGATCATCACGCGCAGCAACGGCTCGATCGTGGCCGACCGCTCCGGCGTGGTGACCCCGTTCGCCATCATCGCCCTGCAGGAGCGCATGACCTTCTTCGTGAACCCCACCGAGGAGGTCTACGAGGGCATGGTCATCGGCGAGAACTCGCGCGCCGACGACATGGACGTGAACATCACCAAGGAGAAGAAGCTCACCAACATGCGCTCCTCCACGGCCGACACGTTCGAGTCGATGACGCCGTCCCGTCAGCTCACGCTGGAGGAGTGCCTGGAGTTCGCCCGCGAGGACGAGTGCGTGGAGGTCACCCCGGAGGCCGTGCGCATCCGCAAGGTCGAGCTCGACGCGACCGCCCGCGGCCGTGCCGCGGCGCGCCTGAAGCGCCAGGACGCCTGAGCCGTCGCTCCGGCTCCACGGCGCGCATAATCGACTCATGAGACGTTCGCGCCTGCTCGCGCTGCCGGTCGCGGCCCTCCTCCTGCTGGGGGCCGCGCCCGCGCTCGCCGGGTGCAGCTTCCAGACGGTCGTCAAGAACGTCACCGGAGGCAACGTCGACCTCGGCGGCAACAAGGTGCCGTCCGACTTCCCGACGTCGGTGCCGCTCTACAAGGGCGCCGTCGTGTTCGGCGCGGGTGTCGGCAGCGGCCACGGCAAGGTCTGGAACGTGACCGTCAAGGTCACGGACGCGCAGGCGTACACGGACATCGCCAAGCAGCTCACCGACGCCGGCTTCGACGGCCAGTTCGGCGCGCAGGGACCGGACGGCGGAGGCACCGGCACGTTCGCGAACGACCAGTACGGCGTCCTGGTCGTGGTCAGCGACGCGGGCAGCAACGGCTGGGTGGCCACCTACTCGGTGTCGCGCGCTGCGGTGCAGACGCCGGCTCCGACGGCGACCCCCTAAGCACCCACGCACATTCGTGACGAATGTCGCGAAACGCGTCGCGTTTCCCGCGATTCGTGACGAATGTGGACGTGGCCGCTCGTGGCGATTCGTGACGAATGTCGCGGAAGGCGTCGCGTATCGCGCGATTCGTGACGAATGTGCGGGGCGGTTACGCGAAGAGCGGCGCGCCCACGTAGGAGCCTTCGCGTGCGCCCGGCGGCACCGCGAACACGGCGGAGCCGACGTGCTTGAGGTATTCGTTCATCAGGTCGTTCTTCGCGAGCCGGTTCTGGATGGGGATGAACTGCTTCCGCGGGTCGCGCTGGAATGCGATGAAGAAGAGTCCCGCGTTCAGCCGCCCGAGGTCGTCGTTGCCGTCCACGAAGTTGTAGCCGCGGCGCAGCAACTGCGCGCCGTCGTTCATCGTCGGGTGCGCGAGGCGCACGTGCGAGTCGGGGTCGATCTTGGTGCCGCCCGCCGTGGAGAGCGCGAGGAAGTTCGGCTCGGTGAACTCGGTGCCGCCGGACAGCGGCGCGCCCTCGCCCTTGTCGCGGCCCACGATGCGCTCCTGCTCGCCGAGCTGCTGGCGGTCCCAGGTCTCGATGACCATGCGGATCTTCCGCGCCACCAGGTACGAGCCGCCGTGCATCCACGCCGCGCCGTCGCCGCCGTCCGCCCAGACCTGGTCGTTCACGACCGACGAGTCCTCGGCCTTGATGTTCGCGGTGCCGTCCTTGAAGCCGAACAGGTTGCGGGCCGTGGTCTGGCTGCGGGAGGTGGACGACGTGCGCCCGAAGCCGAGCTGCGACCACCGGATGGCGGCCCGGCCGAACGCGATGCGGGACAGATTGCGGATGGCGTGCACAGCCACCTGCGGGTCCTCGCTGCACGCCTGCACGCACAGGTCGCCGCCGGTGTAGCTGTCGAGCAGAGCGTCGCCGGGGAAGTGCGGGAGGTCGACCAGCGCGGCCGGCCGCTTGCCCGCGATCCCGAACCGGTCGACGCCGTCGACGGTCCTGAACAGGGTCGGACCGAAGCCGAAGGTGAGCGTGAGGCCGCCGGGCGGCAGGTCGAGCGCCTCGCCGGTGTCGTCCGGGGGAGCGTCCGACGGGCCGGAGGCAGGGCCGTACTTCCCGGCGGGTTTGCCCTGGGTCATCCGCGCGGCGGCGACGGTCCAGTCCCGCAGCAGCTCGATCAGGCCGTCCCGGTCGAGTCCGGGCGCGACGTCGAACGCGGCGAAGTGCAGGCGGTCCTGGGTGGGCGTGACGATGCCCGCCTGGTTCGCGCCGTAGAACGGGTACGTCGCGACGGTGGGGGAGGCGGTGACCGCGTGGCCCACGGCCGCTCCTGCTCCGAAGCCCACGACGCCGGCGCCGACCGCCGCGCCCGCGAGGCCCAGCATCCCGCGCCGGGACAGGCCGGACCGCCCGCCGCCCTCCTCGGGCGTCGGGCGGTCTGTTGAGGTGGTGTCGTCGGTCACCGCTACTTGACCAGGATCGAGGTGAGCTGGCTGAGCGGCTCGCTCAGCGCGTTGACCGAGTCGGAGAGCTCCTTGACCTGGGCGGTCGTGAGCTGCGTGTAGCTCACGTAGCCGTCGCCCTCCTTGTACTGCGCGAGGAGCTTGTCGATCGTCGCGAACTCGCCGTCCAGCTTCGACGCCGCGCTCTTACCGGTCGCGCCCTTCTGGAGCAGCACCGCGCGCACGTTGCCGTAGGCGACCTCCGCGCCCTCGACGTTGGCCTTGAAGTCCCACAGGTCGGTGTGCGAGAAGGTCTCCTCCTCGCCCGTGATCTTGCTGCGCGAGACCTCCTCCATCAGGCCGCTGGCGCCGTTGGAGATCTGGTCGAGGCTGAGGGTGAAGTCCTTCGCGTAGACGAGGTCGTAGAGCCGCTGGGTGTCGGCGACGAGCTGGTCGCCGAGGGCCTTGCGGCCGGCGGCGTCGGAGGCCGTGAACCCGGCGGGCGCCCACAGGTCCTTCTCGATGCGGTGCCAGCCGGTCCAGTCCTGGCCCTGCTCGAGGTCGGCCTCGCGGAGGTCGAGCGCCGGGTCGATGTCGCCGAACTGCTCGGCGGTCGGCTCGATCCGCTCGTAGAACGACCGCGCGGCGGGGTACTGGGCGCGCGCTGCCGCGTCGTCGCCGGCCTCGTAGGCCGCGGCGAACGTCTTGGTGGCGGTCAGCAGCTGGCCGGTCTGGTCCTTGACGTAGCTGACGTAGTTGGTCACGGCCTGCGCGACCTGCTTGCTCTCGCTCGCGGACTTCGTGTCGCCGGCGCCCTTGGTCACGGTGAACGCCGCCAGCGAGGTCGGGTTGCCGACCATCCCCTTCTTGCAGGCGGTGAAGTAGCTGCCTTCGGCGAGCTGCACGACGTAGTTGACCGTGGTGCCCGGGCCGATGTTCTCCTTCTCGCCGGCGATCCGCAGCTTGTCCGGCGCGAGCACCTCGAACTCGTTGACGTCGGCGCCCGTGTTGGTGACCTGGAAGGTGATCGGGCCGGCGGGCGCCGTCGCGGTCTTCACCGTGCAGGAGCTGTCGGTCAGCGTGACCTCGATGGCCTCCGCCGTGGCGACGGCCTTGTTGGGGACGCAGCCGGTGAGGGCGAGCGCGACGGCGGCGGCGCCGGCCAGGGAGCCGGCGATCGGGCCGAGGTGACGGAGTCGGGGCATGGCGATGCTGTGCTTTCTGCTCTGTGGATGCTGTGTGGAGCGCGGCGGGGCCGCGGATCAGGAGTGGACGGGCGTCCGCGGGGCCGGGGCGGACGGGGCCGCGGTGGTCTGCGCCGGCCGGGCGTGCGACGCGCGGTGCTGGCGCACGTAGAAGAACGCCACGACCACGATGTAGCCGACCCAGGCGATCACCTGGAACCAGGTGGGCGACGGGTTGAAGTTGAGGATGCCGGCGAGTGCCGTGCCGTACCAGCTCGACGCCGGGATGATGCCGCTGATGTCGTAGGCGTGGATGCCGGCGCCGGGGATGACGCCCGCCTCCTGCAGGTCGCCGATGCCGTACGCGAGCACGCCGCCCGCGACGAGGATGAGGAACGCGCCCGTCCAGGTGAAGAACGATCCGAGGTTGATCTTGACCATGCCGCGGTAGAGCAGGAAGCCCAGCACCGCCGCCGTGACGAGACCCAGGACCGCGCCGATGACCGGCTCCCAGCCGCCGCCGATGCTGGCGACGGTGGCCCAGACGAACAGCGCCGTCTCGATTCCCTCGCGGCCCACGCTCAGCATGGCGAGGATCACGACGCCCCAGCCCGCCCCGACGAGCACGGAGTCGAGCTTGCCCTGGAGAGTGGACTTCATGCTGCGGGCGGTCTTGCCCATCCAGAAGATCATCCAGGTGACGAAGCCGACCGCGATGAGCGACAGCGTGCCTCCGACGATCTCCTGCGCCTCGAAGCTGAGACCGTAGGGGCCCCAGGTGAGCAGCGCCCCGATCCCGAGCGGCACGACGAGCGCGATGCCGACGCCGATCCACAGCTTGGAGAGGACGTCCGTGCGCCCGACCTTGACCACGTACGCGACGAGGATGGTGACGATGAGCGCCATTTCGAGGCCTTCGCGGAGGCCGATCAGGTAGTTCGCGAGCACAGAGGACCTTCGGATCGTCAGGTGGGGGATGTTGGTAAGGCTAACCTTACCTGCTCGACTCTAGAACACGTCCGGCCGATGTGTCCAGCTAGGATTCGAGCATGCTGAGCCGGATCGTCAACGCCGTCCTCCTGGTCGTCGCCGGAGCGGTGGTCGGCGGGATCGGGACGGTCGCGCAGCAGATCACCGTCACCTGGGGCGTGACCGTCCCGCTCGGGCTGATCGGCTCGCTGCTCTGCTTCACGGCCCTCCTGGTCGGTCTGCGGCTGCTCGGCGGCTCGCGCTGGCCGGCGCTGTGCGCGGCGCTCGGGGCGATCGTCGTCATCCTGCTTTTCACCCAGCAGAGCCCGGGCGGCTCGGTGCTGATCCCGAACAACCTGATCGGGCAGATCTGGCTGGTCGGGCCGATCCTCATCGCCGCGGTCGTCGTCGCGTGGCCGGACGTGCGCGGCGCCACGGCCGCCCGCGAGCGCCGGGCCTCCGCCTGAGCGCCGCGGCCTCGCGCCGAACGTCCTAAGCTAGGGGAGTAGCCTCCCGCCGTCCGAAGGGAACCGGAACCCAGTGACCTACGTCATCGCCCTCCCGTGCGTCGATGTGAAAGACCGCGCCTGCATCGACGAGTGTCCCGTCGACTGCATCTACGAGGGCGAGCGCTCGCTGTACATCCACCCCGACGAATGCGTCGACTGCGGCGCGTGCGAGCCGGTGTGTCCGGTGGAGGCGATCTACTACGAGGACGACCTCCCCGAGGAGTGGGCCGACTACTACAAGGCCAACGTGGAGTTCTTCGACGACATCGGCTCGCCCGGCGGCGCCGCCAAGGTGGGCGTCATCGCGAAGGACCACCCGCTGATCTCCGCCCTGCCTCCGCAGGCGCACTGACGTGGCGCGCTGACGTGGCGCTCGGAGAGCTGCCCGACTACCCCTGGGACCTGATGGCGCCGTACGCGGCGCGCGCCAGGGCGGCCGTGCCGTTCGGCGACGAGTCGGGGATCGTCGACCTCTCGATCGGCTCCCCGGTCGACCCGACGCCCGCGCTGATCCGCGACGCGCTCGCCGAGGCGACCGATGCGCACGCCTACCCGCAGACCGTCGGCACGCCCGCGCTCCGCGAGGCGATCGCCGCGTGGTTCGACCGCAGGCGCGGCGTCCCCGGTCTCGCGCCGGAGGATGTCCTCCCGACCATCGGCTCCAAGGAGCTGGTCGCCTTCCTGCCGTTCTTCCTCGGGCTGGGCGACGGGGACGCCGTCGTGCATCCCCGCGCCGCCTACCCGACCTACGCGATCGGCGCCGCGTTCGCCGGCGCGGAGGCCGTGGCGAGCGACGACCCGGCCGAGTGGCCGGAGAACACCCGCCTGGTCTGGCTGAACAGCCCCGGCAACCCCGACGGCCGGGTGCTGACAGTCGACGAGCTGCGCGCGGCCGTGACCCGCGCCAGGGAGCTGGGGGCCGTCGTGGCCGGCGACGAATGCTACGCCGAGCTCGGCTGGGACGCGCCGTGGGATGCCGCGCCGACCCCCAGCGTGCTCGACCCGCGCGTGGTCGGCGACGACCGCAGCGGCGTCCTCGCGGTCTACTCGCTCAGCAAGCAGTCGAACCTCGCCGGCTACCGGGCCGCGTTCATCGCCGGCGACCGTGCGCTGATCGCCCGGCTCACCACCGTGCGCAAGCACGCCGGGCTCATGCTGCCCTCCCCGTTGCAGGCCGCGATGGTCGTCGCGCTCGGCGACGACGCACACGTGGCCGAGCAGCGCGAGCGCTACCGGGCTCGGCGCGAACTGCTGAAGCCGGCCCTGGAGGCCGCGGGCTTCCGCGTCGACCGCAGCGAGGCCGGGCTGTACCTCTGGGCGACCGAGGGACGCGACGCCTGGGAGAGCATCGGCCGGCTCGCCGACCTCGGCATCCTGGCCGGTCCCGGCGTCTTCTACGGCGACCACTACCCGGAGCACGTGCGGCTGTCGCTGACGGCTTCGGACGAGCGGATCGCAGCGGCGGCCTCGCGCTTGCGCGCCTTTGGAGACACCCTCTAAAGGACCTTCCCCGCCTTTGCCCGATGCGACAGTTGCCGCACGGGTTGGCTAGGCTGTACCAGCACGGCTTCACTGCGGCGTCGACACGATCGGCACGCGAAGCACCCCAATCCCACCCCAGGAGGCGTTGTGAGCGGACTCGGCACCGAGCAGGCCGGCACCGAGCAGGCCGGCACCGAGCAGACCGGTGCGGCGCAGCCGCAGACCGAGCAGCGCGGTCCCGCCCAGGAGGCCGCCGTCGCGGAGCTGCGCTATCCCGGCGGCGTCGCGGAGTTCCCGATCCTGCCGAGCACGCAGGGCGCGTCGAGCATCGACCTCTCCAGCCTGACCAAGCAGACCGGGCTCACCAGCCTCGACTACGGCTTCGTCAACACCGCCGCCACGCGGTCGGCGATCACCTACATCGACGGCGACGCGGGCATCCTGCGGTACCGCGGCTACCCGATCGAGCAGGTCGCGGAGAACTCGACCTTCCTCGAGGTGGCCTGGCTGCTCATCCACGGCGAGCTGCCGACGCCGGCAGAGCTGGCGGAGTTCGACGAGAAGATCCGCCGCCACACGCTGCTGCACGAGGACCTGCGCCGCTTCTTCAGCGCCCTCCCGCACGACGCGCACCCGATGTCGGTGCTCTCCAGCGCCGTCTCGGCGCTGTCGACCTTCTACCAGGACTCGCTCAGCGTCAGCGACCCGGAGCAGGTGGAGCTCTCGACCGTCCGCCTCCTCGCCAAGCTCCCCGTGATCGCGGCCTACGCGCACAAGAAGAGCATCGGCCAGGCGTTCCTCTACCCGGACAACTCGTTGAGCTTCGTGGACAACTTCCTGCGGCTCAACTTCGGCACGCTGGCCGAGCCGTACGAGGTGAACCCGGTGCTCTCGCGGGCGCTCGAGCGCCTGCTCATCCTGCATGAGGACCACGAGCAGAACGCCTCCACCTCGACCGTCCGCCTCGTCGGCTCCACGCAGGCGAACCTGTTCGCCTCGGTCTCGGCCGGCATCAACGCGCTCTACGGCCCGCTGCACGGCGGCGCCAACGAGGCCGTCCTCCAGATGCTCGCGAACATCCGCGACTCCGGCGAGAGCGTGCAGAAGTTCGTGGAGCGGGTGAAGAACAAGGAGTCCGGCGTCAAGCTCATGGGCTTCGGGCACCGGGTCTACAAGAACTTCGACCCGCGCGCCAAGCTCGTCAAGCAGTCCGCCGACGAGGTGCTGGCCGCCCTCGGCGTGCACGACCCGCTGCTCGACATCGCGAAGGAGCTCGAGGAGGTCGCGCTCGCGGACCAGTACTTCGTGGACCGCCGCCTCTACCCGAACGTCGACTTCTACACCGGCGTGATCTACAAGGCGATGGGCTTCCCGACCCGGATGTTCACCGTCCTGTTCGCGATCGGCCGCCTCCCGGGCTGGATCGCCCACTGGCGCGAGATGACGCAGGACCCGAGCACCAAGATCGGCCGCCCGCAGCAGCTCTACGTCGGCGACGGCGAGCGCAACTGGCCGACCGCGCGCTGAACGGACGACTCCGCCGCCGTCACGGCTTCAGCGTGAGCGTCTGATCCGCCGCCGCGCGGACGGCCTTCGCCGTGAACGGCCACGGCCGGGTCTGCCCGACCGCCCACAGCCGCGCCTGATCGGCGTAGTGGGAGTCGAACGCGTGGCCTGACGCGCCCGTGAGGTTGATCCAGGTGCTGCGGTCGAAGTCGCCGAGGTCGACCACCATCCGCATCGACGGAGCGCGGTCCACCTGGTAGCCGACCGAGGCGTCCCAGCCGGTGGCGTCCACGACGCTCGACCCGCCGCCGAGCGGATACGGCCCGCGGTTGAACAGCCACTCGATCGGCGCGACACCGGAGGACCCGAAGGACGCGTTGGTGAGCTCCAGCGTGTGCAGGCGGTCCCAGCGCCAGCCTTTCGGGTCGCCGCCGAGCATGCCCTGGGTCTCTTTCCAGGCCTGGTTCGCCGCGTACTCGATCATGTCGTCCCGGTCGAGCGTGCCGAGCCTGCTGTCCGCCCACCACGCGGAGTCCGGCTGCTTCACGAGGTTCTGGACGACCTGGAACCAGCGGTCGCCGCCGGCCGGCTGCGCGTCCGCCGGGATCTTGCGGCCGAACGCGTCCGCCAGCAGGTCCTTCCAGAACACTGCGTAGTACGCGGCTGCGGCGCTGTCGCCGTCGTCGTGGTAGTTCCAGCCGCGCAGCAGCGCCGCTCCCTTGGCGGCGCCCGTGGTCTGGTCGGCCTTCTCGCCCACGGCGACGATCAACGGGGCGAGCGTGGCCGCACTGGCGTCGTAGGTGTCGGCCTGGATGGCGGACATGTCCTTCGATGTCACCTTGTGTCCCGCGTCGAGGAGCTTCGTCAGGCGCAGCTGGATCTGGTTGGCCCGGTAGCCGGCATCCCAGTCCCGCGTGATCATCGCGGGGAAGTCCGCGCCGACGGCGGCGTTGTTGGCCGTCACGATGTACCCGCTCGGCGGGTTGAGGATGCTCGGGAGCTGATCGTAGGGGATCGTGCCGACCCAGCCGTACTCGCTGGTCCAGCCGGGCTCCGGCATCGTTCCGTCGCCCTTCGCCCGGATCGGGATGAGGCCGGGGGCCTGGTAGCCGATGTTGCCGTCCACGTCGGCGTAGAGCAGGTTCTGCGACGGCACCTGGAACGAGGCGGCCGCCGCGCGGAAGCTCGTCCAGTCGTGGGCGGTGTCGAAGGCGAAGATCGCGTTCGCCGTTGGACCGGGCGTCAGCGCCGTCCACTGCAGGGAGAGCTGGAACTGCTGTGCAGGGACGCCGAACTTGCCCGCCTGGTCCTTCGCGATCGCCTCGTAGCCGTCGCTGAGGTCGGTGATGATCGGGCCGTGCCGGGTCGAGCGCACCGTGATCCGGACGTCCGGGCCTCCGGCGACCTTGATCGTCTCGTGCCGGATCGTGAGCGGCACCTGCGCGCCGTCGTACTCGTAGGTGTCGCCGGTGACCTTCTCGACGTAGAGGTCGGCGACATCCGGTCCCAGGTTGGTGAATCCCCAGGCGATCCTCGCGTTGTGCCCGATGATGACGCCCGGGAGTCCCGAGAAGCTGAAGCCGGCGACGTCGAACGGGCAGGCGGCGTCGACGACCGCGCAGTGCAGGCCGATCTGGTACCAGACCGAGGGCATCACCACGCCGAGGTGCGGGTCGTTGGCGAGCAGTGGCTTGCCGGTCGCGGTGTGGGCGCCGGAGACGACCCAGGAGTTGGAGCCGATGTCGTCGCCGGCCGGGCCCATCAGGGTGGGGAGGGCGTCGAGGCTGGCGGCGACCTGCTCCAGCCGGTTCTGATACTGCGCGGTGGGCACGTCGGCGAGGGCTGCCGTCGCGTCCGCGTCGTCCGCGGAGGCGGAGGCGGAGGCCTTCGACCCGGCCGGTGCAGCGTCCGGCGTCACCGTCGTGGGCGACCCGCCGCCGAGCGAGGTGATCGTCGGCCGCGCGCTGTAGTCGTAGGCGGGATGCAGCTCGGCGACCTGCTGGGGCGTCAGCTTGGTGGACAGGAGCGCGCGGTCGATCTCGTCCTCCAGGTTGGAGCGCAGGTCCCACGCCATCGCCTTGAGCCAGGCGACCGAGTCGGCGGGTGTCCACTTCGCCGGGTGGTACCCGGGGTTCTGGATGCCGAGGACCGCGTACTCCAGCGACAGCTCCGCCCCGGAGTGCGCGGCCAGGTAGGCGTTCACGCCGTCGGCGTAGTCCTGGTAGTAGCGCAGCGAGGTCTTGTCGAGCTGCTTCACCTCCTGCTCGGCGACCTGCCGCCAGCCGAGCGTGCGGATGAATGTGTCGGTCGGGATCTGGCTGGCCCCGAACAACTCGGAGAGCCGGCCGGAGGTGACGTGCCGGCGGAAGTCCATCTCCCAGAACCGGTCCTGCGCGTGCACGTAGCCCTGCGCGCGGAACAGGTCGTCGGCGGTGCGTGCCGTGATCTGCGGGACGCCGGCGGAGTCGCGCAGGACGGTCACCGGCGCGGTCAGGCTGCTGAGCGTCAGCGAGCCGGAGGTCTGCGGGAACGACCGGGTGACCGTCCACACCGCGAGGCCGCCGGCCAGGAGGGCGAGGACGAGCAGCACGGCGAGGGTGACTCCGAGGGTCCGCAGCACGCGATGGTGCAGCCGCAGCCGGGGAGTGTCGTCGCCCACGTCGCCCTCCCGTCGGATCCGCCGGGACGTCGCGCCCGCGTCTTCGGACTCTAACCCACGCGGGTGTCGTATCGAAGAGGAATCACGCGCTCGGAAGTCAGCGGGAGGTCAGCGCCGCCCAGGCCATCCGCTCCAGCACCGGGCGCACCGAGGCGTCGGCGGTGTGCGCCGCGCCGACCCGCGCGGAGTGCGGGGTGGAGTTGATCAGGCCGAACGTCGCCTGCACGCGCACGCGCAGCTCGTCGTCGGCGAGCGACGGGTGCAGCTCGCCGAGCACGCGCATCCACAGCTCGATGTAGCGGCGCTGCAGGGTGCGCACCGCCCGGCGGTCCTCGGGGGCGAGGGCGTCGAGGTCGCGGTCCTGCACGCGGATGGTGTCGGCCTCGGTCAGCGCGAAGTCCACGTGGAAGGCGATCAGGCCGCGCAGAGCGCCCGCGGGGTCGGCGGCCTCCCGCACGACACCGTCGCCGCCGTCGAGGAGGTTCTCACTGACGCCGATCAGGAGGGCGGCGAGAACGGCCTGCTTGGAAGCGAAGTGCCGGTAGACGGCCGGGCCGCTGACGCCGGCGGCGGCGCCGAGGTCTTCGATCGAGACGCCGTTGAAGCCGCGCTCGGCGAACTTGCCCGCTGCGGCCTCCAGCAGCGCTGCGCGCCGGTCGGCCTTCGCCTGACTGCGCTGGGTCGGGCGGGCGAGCGGATCCGCCGGTACGGTCTCGGTCATCTCGATGGGACTCCCAGGTGCTGGGCTGGACATTCGGGTTAACGAACACTAACCTAAATTCGAGTTAGTGACCACTAACTCATGTCGATGAGGACACAGGAGCACGATGCCTGCCCTGAGCACGATGCCCGACCCGAGCACCACCGGTCCGAACGCGCCGGCCGGGAACGACGCAGCACGGAACGACGCCGCCCAGCGCGCGCTGGTCGCCGACCTCCGCGAGCGCCTGGCCGTCGCGGCCGCCGGCGGCCCCGAGCGCGCCCGCGAACGTCACGTCGCCCGCGGCAAGCTGCTGCCGCGCGACCGCATCGACGCCCTCCTGGACGAGGGCAGCCCGTTCCTCGAGATCGCTCCGCTGGCCGCGACCGGGATGTACGGCGACGAGAGCCCGGCCGCCGGCGTCATCGCCGGCATCGGCATCGTCGAGGGCCGGCACGTGTTGATCGTCTGCAACGACGCCACGGTCAAGGGCGGCACCTACTATCCGATGACCGTCAAGAAGCACCTCCGGGCGCAGGAGATCGCGCTGGAGAACCACCTCCCGTGCGTCTACCTGGTCGACTCGGGAGGCGCGTTCCTGCCGATGCAGGACGAGGTATTCCCCGACCGCGACCACTTCGGCCGCATCTTCTACAACCAGTCGCGGCTGTCGGCGGCGAAGATCCCGCAGATCGCCGCGGTGCTCGGCTCGTGCACCGCGGGCGGCGCCTACGTCCCCGCGATGAGCGACGAGACGGTCATCGTCCGCAACCAGGGCACGATCTTCCTGGGCGGGCCTCCGCTGGTGAAGGCCGCGATCGGCGAGATCGTCACGGCCGAGGAGCTCGGCGGCGGCGACCTGCACGCCCGCACCTCCGGCGTCGTGGACCACCTGGCGGAGGACGACGAGCACGCGCTCGGGATCGTCCGCGAGATCGTGGCGACCCTCCCGCCGCCCGCGACGCCCGCCTGGGAGGTGCTGGCCACCCGCGCGGCCATCGCCGACCAGGAGGAGCTCTACGGCGTCGTCCCGGTCGACGTGCAGGCGCCGTACGACGTGCACGAGGTCATCTCCCGGCTGGTCGACGCGGGGGAGTTCAGCGAGTTCAAGCCCGACTACGGCACCACCCTGGTCACCGGCTTCGCTCACCTCCACGGACATCCGATCGGCATCGTCGCCAACAACGGCGTGCTGTTCAGCGAGTCGGCCCTGAAGGGCGCGCACTTCATCGAGCTGTGCGACCAGCGTGGCATCCCGCTGGTGTTCCTGCAGAACATCTCCGGCTTCATGGTCGGCCGCGACTACGAGGCGGGCGGTATCGCGAAGAACGGCGCGAAGATGGTGACCGCCGTGGCCACCACCCGTGTGCCGAAGCTCACCGTCGTGATCGGCGGCTCGTTCGGCGCGGGCAACTACTCGATGTGCGGACGGGCGTACTCGCCGCGGTTCCTCTGGATGTGGCCGGCCTCCCGCATCTCGGTGATGGGCGGCCAGCAGGCGGCCAGCGTGCTCGCCACGGTCAAGCGCGACCAGCTCGACGCCCGCGGAGAGGAGTGGAGCGCCGAGGACGAGGCGGCCTTCCGCGCGCCGATCGCCGCGCAGTACGAGGACCAGGGCAACCCCTATTACTCGACCGCCCGGCTGTGGGACGACGGCGTGATCGACCCGGCCGACACCCGCACGGTGCTGGGGCTCGCGCTCGACGTCTGCTCCCGCGCTCCGCTGCCCGACACGGCCTTCGGCCTCTTCCGGATGTGATGACGATGACCGACTACTCCTCCATCCCGTTCGAATCCGTCCTGGTGGCGAACCGCGGCGAGATCGCCTGCCGCGTGATCCGCACGCTGCGCCGCCTCGGCATCCGCTCGGTCGCCGTGTTCAGCGACGCCGACCGGGACGCCCCGCACGTCCGGCTCGCGGACACGGCGGTCCGCATCGGACCTGCGCCCGCACGCGACAGCTACCTGTCCGTCGACGCCATCGTGGACGCCGCGCGCCGCACGGGCGCCACGGCGGTGCACCCCGGCTACGGGTTCCTGTCCGAGAACGCGGCGCTCGCCGAGGCCTGCGAGTCCGCGGGCATCGTCTTCGTCGGCCCCGGTGTGCACGCGCTGGAGGTCATGGGCGACAAGATCTCGGCCAAGCAGGAGGTCGGCCGCTCGGGCGTCCCGACCATCCCCGGCATCGCGGAGCCCGGCCTGGGCGACGACGAGCTCGTGGCGGCGGCCGAGCGCATCGGCTATCCCGTGCTGGTCAAGCCGTCGGCGGGCGGCGGCGGCAAGGGCATGCAAGCGGTGCACGCGGCCGCCGACCTTCCCGAGGCGCTGCGCGCGGCCCGGCGCGTCGCGGCAGCCGCCTTCGGCGACGACACGCTCTTCCTGGAGCGGCTGGTCGAGTCGCCCCGGCACATCGAGGTGCAGATCGTCGCGGACCGGCACGGCGCCGTCGTGCACCTCGGCGAGCGCGAGTGCTCGCTCCAGCGCCGCCACCAGAAGGTGGTCGAGGAGGCGCCGTCGCCGCTGCTGGACGCGGCGACCCGCGCCCGGATCGGTGAGGCCGCCTGCCGGGTCGCGGCGAGCGTCGGCTATGTCGGGGCCGGGACCGTCGAGTTCCTGGTGTCGGCCGAGCGCCCGGACGAGTTCTTCTTCATGGAGATGAACACCCGGCTCCAGGTCGAGCACCCGGTGACCGAGCTGGTGACGGGCGTCGACCTGGTGGAGTGGCAGCTCCGTGTCGCGGCGGGGGAGCCCCTTGGCCTCGCGCAGGACGACATCCGGCTCACCGGTCACGCCGTCGAAGCGCGCGTGTACGCCGAGAACCCGGAGCGCGACTTCCTGCCGGGCGACGGCGCGGTGCTCGCGCTGCGCGAGCCGGCGGGGGAGGGCGTCCGCGTCGACAGCGGCCTGGCGGCCGGGACGCGCGTCGTCACCGACTACGACCCGATGCTCGCCAAGGTGATCGCCTGGGCGCCCGATCGCGCCGGGGCGCTGGCGCGGCTCGACCGCGCGCTCGCCGGCACCGCGGTGCTGGGCCTCGTCAACAACATCGCCTGGCTCCGCGACCTCCTGGCAGACGAGGAGGTCCGCGCGGGCAGCATGGACACCACGCTGATCGACCGGCGGTTCTCCGCGCTGGAGCCGGTCCCGGCCTCCACCGCCGAGCTGGTCGCTGCGGCGCTGCTGGCGCACCGGGAGCGGGAGTCCGCGACCCCGGGCGGCGTCGGAGCACTGTGGGGCGCGCCCAGCGGCTGGCGGCTGGGCTCGGCCCGTCCGGTCCGGTACGACGTGGACGGCACGCCCGTGCAGGTGCTCGGCGATCGGGTGACCGTGCCGGGTCGGGAGGGCGAGGCGCGCGCGCACACCGCCCGCGTCGCGGTGCAGCCCGGCGCCGCCGGCCAGCCCGACGCGGTTGTGCTCGACCTCGACGGCGTGGTCACCCGCTTCGACGCGGCCCGCGACGGCGCCACCGTGTGGCTCGCACACGGCGGTCGCTCCCGCGCCCTCCGGCTGCGGACGCCCGCCGAGCGGCTGGCCGCGGCGCTCGCCGCCCGCGAGCGCGGAGAGGCGGCCGCGCACCCCGAGGTCCGCTCGCCCATGCCCGGCACCGTCGTGGCCGTGCCGGTCTCCTCCGGCGAATCCGTCGAGGCGGGCGACACCGTCGCCGTGGTGGAGGCGATGAAGATGGAGCACCGCCTGGTCGCCCCGATCGCCGGCACCGTGACCGTCTCCGTCGCGCCGGGCGATCTCGTGAAGCTCGACCAGCTCGTCGCTGTCGTGGATGCTCCCGAGGCCGCCGCGCCCGAATCCGGCGAAGCGTCCACCACCCAGAACGTCCCGCCCACCCCGGCGGACACCACCGAGCCGACACCATCGGCCGCCACATCCCACGGCGAGCACGCCGCGGCAGGGACCGTCACCACAACAGACAGGAATCTCCGATGACCATGCAGATGTCACGCCCGGCCGACCTCGACGTCGCCGGCTTCGAGCTCACCGACGAGCAGCGCCGGCTCCGCGACCAGGTCCGCGACTTCGCCGACACCGTCGTCGCGCCCGCCGCGTACGAGTACGACACGAAGCGCAGCCTCCCGTACGAGATCATCGCCGAGATGGGCCGGATGGGCCTGTTCGGCCTCCCGTTCCCGGTCGAGTACGGCGGCCAGGGCAAGGACTACCTCTCGCTGTGCCTCGCCGTCGAGCAGCTCGGCCGGGTGGACCAGTCCATCGGCGTGACACTGGAGGCCGGCATCGGTCTCGGCGCGATGCCGATCTTCCGCAACGGCACCGAGGAGCAGAAGCAGGAGTGGCTGCCGATGCTGGCGCGCGGCGAAGCGCTCGCCGGGTTCGGACTGACCGAGGCCGACGCCGGCTCCGACGCCGGCGGCACGAAGACCACCGCGATCCTGCGCGACGGCGAGTGGATCCTGAACGGCACCAAGCAGTTCATCACCAACTCCGGCTCCGAGATCACCAAGCTCGTGACCATCACCGCCGTGACCGGCGAGGAGCGCCGCGCCGACGGCTCGGTCAAGAAGGAGCTCTCGGCGATCATCGTCCCGACCGGCACCCCCGGTTTCGTCGCCGAGCCGGTCTACGACAAGGTCGGCTGGCACACCTCCGATACCCACCCGCTGACGCTCACCGACGTGCACGTCCCCGAGGCCAACCTCCTCGGCGAGCGAGGCCGCGGCTACGCCAACTTCCTCGCCACCCTCGACGAGGGCCGCGTCGCCTTCGCCGCCCTCTGCACCGGCGCCGCGCAGGGCTGCCTGGAGGAGGCGATGCGCTACGCCAAGGAGCGCAACGTGTTCGGCCGCTCGATCGGCTCCAACCAGTACATCGCGTTCAAGATCGCGCGGATGCAGGCCCGGGTGCACGCGGCGCGGCTGGCGTACTACGACGCCGCGTTCAAGCTGATGGCGGGCAAGCCCTTCAAGATGGAGGCCTCCATCGCCAAGCTGGTCGGCAGCGAGGCCGCGATGGACAACGCCCGCGACGCGACGCAGATCTTCGGCGGCTACGGCTTCCTCAACGAGAACCCGGTTGCCCGGCACTACCGCGACTCGAAGATCCTGGAGGTCGGCGAGGGCACCACCGAGGTGCAGCTGATGATCATCTCGCGGGCCCTGGGCTTCGAGGCCTGAGCGCGATACGTTTCGCGTACTCGACGGTGAGGATCGGAAGGGGAGTCACGGCGTGATCGACAAGACGGTGGCGAGCGCTGCGGAGGCGGTCGCCGACATCCCGAGCGGCGCGAGCCTGGCGGTGGGCGGGTTCGGGCTCTGCGGCATCCCGAGCGCGCTCATCCAGGCGCTGCTGGAGGCCGGCACGACCGACCTGGAGGTGGTCAGCAACAACTGCGGCGTGGACGACTGGGGGCTCGGACTCCTGCTCGCCGAACGCCGCATCCGCAAGATGATCAGCTCCTACGTCGGCGAGAACAAGGAGTTCGCGCGGCAGTTCCTCTCCGGCGAGCTGGAGGTGGAGCTGACCCCGCAGGGCACGCTCGCCGAGAAGCTGCGGGCCGGCGGCGCGGGCATCCCAGCGTTCTACACGCCGGCCGGGGTCGGAACGCAGATCGCCCTCGGCGGCCTGCCGCGCCGGTACAACGAGGACGGTTCCATCGCCGTCGCCAGCGAGCCGAAGGAGGTGCGCGAGTTCGACGGCGCCTCCTACGTGCTGGAGCGCTCGCTGCGCCCCGATTTCGCGCTCGTGCACGCGGCGAAGGGCGACCGGCACGGCAACCTGGTCTTCCACGCTGCGGCGATGAACTTCAACCCGCTCGCCGCGATGGCGGGCGGCGTGACCATCGCCGAAGTGGAGGAGCTGGTCGAGCCGGGCGAGCTCTCGCCGGGGGAGGTGCACCTGCCCGGGATCTTCGTCCAGCGCGTGGTGCTCGCGCCGGACGTGGAGAAGCGGATCGAGCGGCGCACGGTCGCAGCGCCTGCGAGCGCCGAGGAAGGGACCACCCGATGAGCCTCACCCGCACCGAGCTCGCCGCGCGCGTGGCGCTGGAGCTGGAGAACGGCCAGTACGTCAACCTCGGCATCGGCATGCCGACGCTCATCCCGAACTACATCCCGGAGGGCGTCGAGGTCATCCTGCACTCCGAGAACGGCGTGCTCGGCGTCGGGCCATACCCGGCCGACGCCGATGTCGACCCCGACCTCATCAACGCGGGCAAGGAGACCGTCACAGTGAAGCGCGGCGCGGCCTACTTCGACTCGTCGCTGTCGTTCGGCATGGTCCGCGGCGGCCACGTGGACGTCGCGGTCCTCGGCGCGATGGAGGTCTCGGCCACCGGCGACCTGGCCAACTGGATGATCCCCGGCAAGATGGTCAAGGGCATGGGCGGCGCGATGGACCTCGTCTTCGGCGCCAAGCGGCTGATCGTGATGATGGAGCACGTCGACAAGGAGGGCCGGCCCAAGATCCTCGCCGAGTGCACCCTCCCGCTCACCGGTACCGGCTGCGTCGACCGCATCATCACCGACCTCGCCGTGATCGACGTGACGCCGGACGGGCTCGTCCTGCGCGAGACGGCGCCGGGTGTGACGGTCGAGGAGGTCGTGGCTGCGACGGGTGCGCCGCTCGCGGTGGAGCTGGAGGCCGCATCATGAAAGAAGTCGAGCAGCGCGGCCTCTACTACGAGGAGTTCGAGCTGGAGACCCGCTACCTCCACCGTCCAGGGCGCACCGTGACGGAGGCCGACAACGTCCTCTTCACCACCCTGACGATGAACACGCAGGCACTGCACCTGGACGCCGCGTGGTCGGCGCGGCAGCCGTTCGGCGAGCGGCTGATGAACTCGATGTGGACGCTCGCGACGATCGTCGGCGCGTCGGTCGCCCAGCTGACGCAGGGCACGATCGTCGCGAACCTCGGCTTCTCGGAGGTGTCCTTCCCGCACCCGCTGTACCACGGCGACACGCTCTACTCGGAGACGACGGTGACGGCCAAGCGGCTGTCGGCCTCCCGCCCGGGCCAGGGGATCGTGACGCTGGAGCACACCGGCCGCAACCAGGACGGCGTCCTGGTCGCGACCGCGGTCCGCCAGGTGATGGTGTGGTGCCGCGACGCGCACCTCGGGACGAGCGACGTATGACGCCCTTCCCGTGGGGTCCGGCGCTGCTGTTCTGCCCCGCCGACCGGCCCGACCGGTACGCGAAGGCGCTGGAGCGGGCGGACGCCGTGATCCTCGACCTGGAGGACGCCGTCGACCCCGGGCGCCGGCCGGCCGCGCGCGAGGCGCTCGCCGCCTCCGACCTCGACCCGGCCCGCGTGATCGTGCGGATCAACCAGGCGGGCACCGACGACCAGGCCGCCGACCTCGCCGCCCTCGCGCTCACGCCCTACCCGGCGGTGATGCTGCCGAAGGCCGAGCAGGCGGCCGACCTCGCGGCGCTCGACGGCCTCCACGTGATCGCCCTGTGCGAGACCGCGGCGGGGGTCATGGCGGCGGCCGAGCTCGCCGCTGCCGAGCACGTCGTCGCCCTGATGTGGGGAGCGGAGGACCTGGTCGCCTCGCTCGGCGGCACGTCGAGCCGGCACGCCGACGGCCGCTACCGGGACGTGGCGGCGCACGCGCGCTCCGCGGTGCTGCTGGCCGCCGGGGCCGCGGGGAAGCCCGCGATCGACACGGTCCACCTCGACATCGCGGACCTCGACGGGCTCGCCGCCGAGGCCGAGGACGCGGTCGCCGTCGGGTTCGCCGCGACCGCGTGCATCCACCCCGCGCAGGTGGACACCGTGCGGGCCGCGTACCGGCCCGACGAGGCCCAGGTGGCGGAGGCCGTAGAGTTGCTGGAGGCGGCTCGCGCGGCGGGCGGGGGAGTGTTCCGCCACAACGGCAAGATGGTCGACGGACCCGTCCTTTCGCACGCCCGATCGGTGCTCCGGAGGGCGACTAGCACGTTGTGATGAAACTGTGATGAACGATTTTTACGCCGTTCACCCGTTTGGTCGTGCCGTGTCGGCGGCATGCCGTACTCTGCCCTTAACGTTCCAGAGCAGAGCACTCTCGAATCGTTTCGAGCCACGAATCGATCGTCAGCGTGAACACCCGCTCGAACGACTGGAAGGGGGACGGAATGCCACAGCTGCTTCCCCTGCGCCTGCTCGAGAGCGTCGGTCTCCGCGCCCCCGCCGCACCGGTCGCTCCGGACGCTGAAGGCACCTCGAACCCGGCGCCCGCGTCCACCTCGGTGCCGCCTGCGCAGTCGGCTGCCACCTCGCCGCGTCCTCTCGTCGCGGCTGCGTCGCTGACCTTCGCCGGGCCGTCCACCGACACCGGCGGCCCGCTCGACATCGACTCCGGTCTGGAGCGCACCGGCCCGCTCTCGATCATCGCCCCGCGCCGCATCGGCGAGAGCGACCTCGCGGTCCACCCGCTGTCGCTCGGCGCGAGCGTGTTCGGCTGGACGGCCGACGGCGACACCTCGCTGGCGATCCTCGACCGGTTCGCTTCGCGCGGCGGCGACTTCATCGACACCGCCGACAGCTACGTCGGCGGCCGCAGCGAGGTCCTCATCGGCAAGTGGATGCACGAGCGCCGAAACCGCGACCAGCTGGTGGTCGCCACCAAGGTCGGCCGCCACCACGAGAACCCCGGCCTCGGCTCGGTGAGCATCGTGCGCGCCGTGGAGGCCTCCCTGGAGCGCCTGCAGACGGACCACATCGACCTGCTGTACTTCCACGACGACGATCCGGACGTCCCGCTGGAGGACAGCCTCGCGACCGCCGAGTGGCTCATCGAGACGGGCAAGGTCCGCTACCTCGGCGCCTCCAACTTCAGCGCAGAGCGGCTCATCGAGGCACGTATCCTGGCGTCGGCCGGCCTGCCGAAGTTCGTCGCCATCCAGACCCAGTACAACCTCATGCACCGCGCCGAGTTCGAGAGCGCGCTGCGCATCGTCGCGGCCGCCCAGGGCCTCGCGGTGATGCCGTACTACGCGCTGGCCAACGGCTTCCTCACGGGCAAGTACCGCTCCAAGTCCGACCTGAGCGCCGACGCCCGCAGCGTGCGCGCGTCCGCCTACGTCAACCGCAAGGGAATGCGCGTCCTGGCCGTCCTCGACCGGATCGCCGCCGAGCACGGCGTCGCCCCGGCGAGCGTGGCGATCGCCTGGCTGCTGGCCAAGCGCACCATCGTCGCTCCCGTGGCGAGCGCCAGCCGCCCGGAGCAGGTCGACGGACTGATGGCCGCCGCCGGCATCCGCCTCACCCGAGCCCAGATGCTCGACCTCGACCGCGTCTCCGAGTAACCGGGCCACGTCGCCAACGGAGGACTTCCACCCCATCCCGGCGAGATTCGCCAGCCAACGGAGGACTTCCACCCCGTCAGGGGTCGTAACTCCTCCGTTGGCTGCCATCGGACGGCGTGTCGCGTCCGATGTCCTCCGCTGGCTACGCCCTACTGCTCGGCGAGGATGCGGTCGAGCGCGCGGTGCAGTGCCGCCCCGGCCGCGATCGGGTCGCCCACGTAGCCGCCCGCCAGGGCCCCGTCGCGCGCGAGGATGAGGTCGTCCGCCGCGTCGCCGGGACGCGGGTGACCGATCTGGCGGAACAGCTCCTCGATGTGCTTCGCGTACCAGTCCCGGTGGGCGGTCACGGCGATGCGCACGGGGTGGTTCTCGTCGGCGAACTGCGCGGCGGCGTTGATGAACGGGTCGCCGCGAAAGCCGGGGCGGACCGCCTCGGCGTTGATGGAGTCCACGAGGGCGCGGGCGATCTCGGTCGGGTCGGAGAGCTCGGCCTCCTTCTCGGTGAACCATTCGCGCACCTGGCGGTCCCGGCCCTCGACGTAGGCGATGATCAGGAGGTCCTTGGAGCGGAAGTGCTTGTAGAACGTCGCCTTCGTCACCCGGGCGCCCGCGATGATGCGGTCGACGCCGACCGTGTGGATGCCCTCCTGGTAGAAGAGTTCGTCGGCGGTCGCGAGGATCTTGATCTTCGACGGTGCGGGCGGCCGGATGGTCGCGCGGGCACTTACGACCATCTGGTCGTCTCCTCTCTCCGGGAGGCCGGGGCCTCCGCTCGTCTCTGAGAACCCCCCGACCGGTCCAAGGGGGGACGACCGGTCGGGGTGGTCACTTCAGTATAGTGGTAGACAGACCAGTCTGTTTGTCCTCAATTTCCCAGTCTCCGCTTTCGAACGGGCGCTGGCGTAGGGTTGAGGGGATGAACAGCGCAGTCGACCTCCCGCTCGGTCTGGCCGACCTCGCTTTCGCCGCCTCCGGCGAAGCCCTCGTCCGCCGCACGATCCTGCCGAACGGCGTCCGCATCCTCAGGGAGCAGGTGCCGGGTGCGCGCAGCGCCACCCTCGGCTACTGGGTGGCGGTCGGATCCCGCGACGAGCTGGCCGACGTGGCCGGCAGTCTCGGCTCCACGCACTTCCTCGAGCACCTGCTGTTCAAGGGCACGCGCACGCGCACCGCCCTCGACATCGCGGTGTCCTTCGACTCGGTCGGCGGCGAGCACAACGCCATGACCGCCAAGGAGTACACCTGCTACTACGCCAAGGTGCAGGATCGCGACCTCCCGATGGCGGTGGAGGTCATCGGCGACATGCTCACCTCCTCCGTTCTCGACCCCACCGAGTTCGAGAACGAGCGCGGCGTGATCCTCGAAGAGCTGTCGATGGCCGAGGACGATCCGGCCGACGTCGCCAACGAGCGCCTCTTCACCGCCGTGCTCGGCGACCACCCTCTCGGGCGTCCGATCGGCGGCCGTCCCGACACCATCCGCGCCGCGACCCGCGACGCCGTGTGGGGCCACTACCGCGCCAACTACCGGCCGCGCGACCTGGTCGTGACGGCAGCGGGCGCGGTCGACCACGACGTGCTCGTCGCAGGCGTCCAGCGCGCGCTCGACGCCGCGGGCTGGAGCCGGGACGAGGTGGCCGCCCCGGTCGACCGCCGTCCGAACGAACTCGTGCCGGTCGAGCGCGGCGCATCCGTCGTGACCGTCGCCCGGCCGATCGAGCAGGCCAACCTCATCATCGGCATGCCCGGCATCGTCGCGACAGACGAACGCCGTACCACGATGAGCGTGCTCAACTCCATCCTCGGCGGCGGGATGTCGAGCCGGCTGTTCCAGGAGGTCCGCGAGAAGCGCGGGCTGGCCTACGCCGTCTACTCGTTCTCCGGCTCCTACTCCGACGCCGGCGTCTTCGGGCTGTTCTCCGCCTGCGCGCCCGCGAAGGCGCGGCAGGTGGCCGAGCTGATGCTCTCCGAGCTGCACCGCCTCGCCGACGGCGGGGTGTCGGCGGACGAGCTCCGCCGCGCGGTCGGACAGCTCTCCGGCGGGGCGGCCCTCGCGCTGGAGGACTCCGACACCCGGATGTCGCGGCTCGGCCGCGCCGAGATCAGCCTGGGGGAGTTCGCCGACCTCGACGAGAGCCTCCGGCGCCTGCACCTCGTCACCGCAGGTGACGTCCGAGAACTCGCACGGGACCTGGCCGACCGGCCGGTCTCGATCTCCGCGGTGGGTGGCGTCGACGACGACGTCTTCGCAGGCCTGGTGGCCTGACCGCCCTCTCCATTCCCGTTACATCGAAAGGTCTACCGGTGCCCCATTACCTCTACCTCGTGCGGCACGGCGAGCAGCAGGATGCCGAGCACGGCCTCCCCGACGGCCCGCTCTCGCCGCGCGGAAAGCGCCAGGCCCAGCTCATCGCGGACCGGCTCAGCGGGCTGCCGCTGACCGGGATGTACCACTCGCCGCTCGTGCGCGCCGAGGAGACCGCCTCGATCATCGCCTCCCGGATGCCGGCGGTGCAGCCGGAGCCGTCCAGCCTGCTGTTCGACTGCATTCCGTCCGGGCCGACGCCCGATATGCCCAAGGCGTTCGAGTCGTTCTTCGGCCCGGTGACGGAGGCCGAGATCGACGCCGGCCGCGCCCAGATGGAGGACGCGGTCCACGAGTTCCTGACGCCGGCGATGGGGGATCGCCACGATCTGCTGGTGACGCACAACTTCGTGATCGGCTGGTTCGTCCGGCACGTGTTCGACGCGCCGGCCTGGCGCTGGCTCGGACTCAACCAGGCCAATTGCGGCCTCACCATCATCCGGGTGCGCTCGGCGAAGCCGCCGGTGCTGGTGGTGCACAACGACCTCGGGCACCTGCCGGTCGAGCTGCGCACCGGGCTGCCGGAGCTGCAGCCGGTCTGACCGGGCTCCCGCGCTACGCCGACGTGACGTTCGGGCCGAGCCGCTTGCGGAACCAGTCCGTCGCGTTCGGGTTGTCGTTGTAGGGCTGCACGCTCTCGTAGCCGTGCGACCGGTAGAGGCCGCCTGCGGCCTCCAGGCTCGCGTTGGTGTCCAGCACGACCTCGGTCGCCCCGAAGCCGCGTGCGCGGTGCTCCAGCTCGGCGAGGATGGCGCGGCCGAGGCCCTGGCCGCGGTGCTCCGGCGCCACCCAGAGGTGCTTGATCTCGTATCGGACGACCTGCTCGCCGTCCTCGGTCTCCGACAGCGGGACCGTCAGCTCGCGGATGCCGCCGCAGCCGGCCTCCCCGTCGTCGTAGGCCAGCAGGAAGACGCCGGCGGGCGGCACGAACTGGCCCGGGTCGGGGAAGGTCGTGCGGTACGCGCCCTGGGACGCGGGGAACGTCTCGGCGCGCTCGGCGAAGTAGTCCGCCAGCATCCGGTGGGCGGTCGCGTCGGTGACGGAGACATCGGCAAAGGACACCATCGTCCCAGGCTAGTCGGCGGCGGACGTCCGACGGCTGCGCACAGGTGCGAGCCGGGTCGGCGGCCGCGCACGGCAGGTAGGGTGGACGGGTGACTATTCGCGTGGCCGTGGCCGGGGCGACCGGCAAGCTCGGATCCGTGGCGGTCCGTCTCATCGAGGCGGCCGACGACCTGGAGCTCGTGGCCGCCCTCGACTCCCGCACCCCGCTCGACGCGATGCTCGGCGCCGACGTGCTGGTGGACATGACGCTCCCGCAGGTCAGCCAGGGGATCGTTGCCTTCGCCGTCGACCACGGCCTGAACGTGCTGGTCGGCACGTCCGGCTGGTCGGCCGACCGCATCCTGGAGCTGGAGCGCCGGGTGGCCGAGCACGAGGGCGCCGGCGCGATCGTCATCCCGAACTTCTCGCTGGGCTCCGCGCTCGGCACCGCCTTCGCGACGGTCGCCGCGCGCTTCTTCGACTCGATCGAGATCGTGGAGACGCACGGCACGGGCAAGGTCGACTCGCCCTCCGGCACCGCGGTGCGCACCGCCGAGCTGATCGGCGCCGCCCGGCTGCAGCGCGGGCCGGTCGACGCGCCGCACACGGACCAGCGGGCGCGCGGCCAGCAGGTCGCGAGCGTCCCGATCCACAGCCTCCGGATGCGCGGCGTCGCCGCCCAGCAGCAGGTGATCTTCGGCGGGGCGGGGGAGACCCTCACCATCCGCCACGACACGATCGGGCAGGAGGCGTACGAGGCCGGCATCCTGCTCGCGCTGCGCGCCGCCGCGACGACCACCGGCGTGGTCGTCGGCCTCGACAAGCTGGTCGACCTCGGCATCTCCGAGCCGGACGGGGAGCCGCCGCGCCCGACCGTCCGCGAGGTGTAGGCCGCCCGATGCGCAACCGTCTCTCGGCGCTGTTCATGGCGCTGCTGCTCGTCGTGTACCTCGTGCTGGTCCTCCAGCGCGCGGTGCTGCTGTTCGAATCGGGTTCGGCCGTCGGCATCGCGATGAGCGTCGCGCTGATCGTGATCGGTCTGATCGCAGCCTGGGCGCTCATCCGGGAGCTGCTGTTCGGCGCCCGCACCGAGAAGCTCGTCAAGCTGATGGCAGCGGAGGGCACCCTCCCGGTGGACGACCTCCCGCACCGTGCCAGCGGACGCCCGCTGCGCGACGCTGCGGACGCGGAGTTCCCGCAGTTCAAGGCGGAGGTTGAGGCGTCGCCGGAGAGCTGGCGCGCCTGGTTCCGCCTCGGTCTCGCCTACGACGCGAGCGGAGACCGCCGCCGGGCACGCGCGGCGCTGCGGCAGGCGATCGGGCTGTACCGGGCGCAGGAGCGCGCCGGGCGCGCTACGGGCTGAACCGCGCTACGCCGCCCGCGCCATCAGCTGCGCCATCGCGTCCTGCACGGTCGCATCCTGGAACACGAACCCGTCCTCCAGCAGCCGCTGCGGGAGCACCCGCTGATCCGCGAGCAGCAGCTCCCGCCCGGCCTCGCCGAGCCCCAGGTTCACGATCGCGCCAGGCAGCGGCAGGCCGTACGGCCGGTGCACCGCCGTCGTCAGCGCGCGCAGCACCTCGGCGGCGGTCGCGGGCTCCGGCCCGACGACGTTCACCGGTCCGCTCAGGCCGGAGGTCAGGAGGTGGACGATCGCGGCCGCCTCGTCGCGCAGGCTCACCCACGGCCAGTGCTGCCGGCCGCCCGCGATCGGGCCGACCAGCCCCGCCTTGGCGAGCGGCAGCAGCGGCGCCATCGCTCCGCCCGGCCCGACGACGACCCCGGTGCGGACGGTGACCACGCGGGTCCCGGCCGGGACGAGGTGCGCGGCGGTCTCCCAGGCCTCCACCACGTCGGAGAGGAATCCGGTGCCCTGGGCGGAGTCCTCGGTCAGCGTCTGCCCCGGCCGGTCGCCGTAGTAGCCGACCGCCGAGCCGCTGACGAAGACGCTGGGCGGGTCGGCGGCCTGGCGCATCCCGTCCGCGAGCGTGCCCGTCGCGGCCAGGCGCGAGTCGAGGATCCGGCGCTTGTGCGCCGCGGTCCAGGGAAGTCGGTTGAGGGAGGCGCCGGAGAGGTTCACCAGCCCGTCCGCGTCGTCCAGCAGCCGCAGGTCGATGCTGCGCGCCGAGGGGGCCCAGGCGCGTTCGTCGGCGGCCGCGGGCTCCCGCCGCACCAGGCGGAGGGCGTCGTGGCCCTCCGCCGTCAGCGCGCGGACGAGTTCGGTGCCGATCATGCCGGACGCGCCGGCCACGAGCACGCGCATCGGCTCAGGCCAGCGTGGCTTCGATCGTGATCGGGATGCCGACGAGCGCCCGCGAGACCGGGCAGGTGCGCTTGGCCTCGTCGGCGAGGCGCTGGAAGTCCTCCTCGCCGAGGCCGGGGACGGTCGCCTCGACCAGGAGGTGGCTGCCGGTGATGCCCTGCGCGGGGTCGAAGGTCACCGCGGCGGTGGTGCGGATGCTCTCCGGCGGCGTGCCGAAGGTCGCGAGCACGTTCGAGAACGCCATCGAGAAGCAGGCCGAGTGCGCCGCGCCCAGCAGCTCCTCCGGCGTGGAGGTCTCCGCACCGCCCTCGGAGCGGGCCTTCCAGTTCACGGAGAGCGTCGCCGCTCCCGACGAGTCCAGGGAGACGGTCCCCGAGCCGGACTTCAGATCGCCGGTCCAGACCGTGGTGGATTCGCTGGTGACTGCCATGAGACCTCCTGTTGTGCGCCGCGGAGTGCCCGCGGGTCCGACCAGACTACTGGCGGCCCCCGACGCGTCGACCCCCGCACGGGGGATTCCCGGTTTGGTCCTCAGGCCGTGCTGGCACGCTTCCGGATGACGCCGGCCCGCACGAGCAGCAGGTAGATCTGGCAGCCCAGGCAGTACCCGAACGCGGCGTTCAGGAAGGCCGCGACGAACGCGAGCGCGGCGGCGATCGGCAGCGCGACGGGCACGCCCAGCGCGAACAGCAGGAGGCCGAGACCGGTGACGACCAGGCCGACGAGCTGCGCGAATGTCGGCGGGGCCGGGTCCTCCAGCTCGGTCGGCGGTGCGAGGTGCGGACGGATCGCGACGCGGTAGAGGAGGCCGTAGGGATGCCGGCGTACGCCCGCGAAAGCGCCCCAGGCGAACAGCGCCGCGATCACGAGCAGCAGCACCGCGGCGGCCGCGGTCGCGCCGGTGAGGGCGAGAAAGAGGTCGACCAGCAGCAGGACTGCGGTGATCGCGGCGCCGAACCGCGGAGAGCGGGGGTCGATGCCGGTGGTGGTGGGCCGGGCGGCGCTCGGGTTCTCGGTGCTTGGTTTCTCGGTCATGGTCACTCCGTCAGGATGCGGTCGAGGGCGGTGCGGACATCGCCCGGGCGCGCCGCGCCGGCGATGCGGCCGCGGACGGTGCCGCGGGCGTCGAGCAGCAGTGTGGTCGGGGTCTGCAGCACGCCGAACCGGCGGGCGAGCTCCGGGCGCTCGGTCAGGTCGACGTCCAGGTGCTCGACGCCGTCGTGCTCGCCCGCGACGCCGTGCAGGACGCGAGCGGTCGAGGGGCACTGGGCGCAGAACGCGGTGGAGAACTGGACCAGCGTGGCTCGTGCGCCGAGTACGGCCGCGCCCACCTCGTGCGCGGTCACGCGGTCGGCTCGCGCGTGGCGCACCCGTCCCGCGCGGGCGCGCCACACGACGCCGGCCGCTGTCGCGACGGCGACCAGGGCGAGCAGGACGAGGAGCGCGGCGGGTACGGACATGGTGAGCGCGACGATACGCGGGCTCCACTCGATGCTGAAGGCAGTGTGAACGAACATGACGCGCCGTCGTCCTCCACGGGTCCGCGCCGTCACGGGCTCTCCACAGATCGGCCGGCGGGGGAGGCGGTCGCCCGGCCCGACCCGATAGCCTTGACACCATGGCTGCTCCCGCGAACCCGTTCGGCCAGGTGCTCGTCGCCCTGGTCACGCCCTTCACCGCCGATGGCGAGGTCGACTGGGCCGGCGTGGAGAAGCACATGGACGACGTGATCGTCGCGGGCGCGGACGGCATCGTCGTCACCGGCACCACAGGCGAGACCTCCACCCTCACCGACGCCGAGAAGCTGCGCCTGGTCGAGGTCGGCAAAGACGTCGCGGGCGGCCGGGCCAAGATCATCACCGGCGGCGGCTCGAACGAGACGGCGCACGCCATCCAGCTCTACAAGCAGAGCGAGAAGGCCGGCGCCGACGGCGTCATGATCGTCACGCCGTACTACAACAAGCCGACCCAGGCCGGCGTCCTCACGCACTTCCGGATGATCGCCGACTCCACCGATCTGCCCGTCATCCTCTACGACATCCCCGGCCGCACCGGCATCCCGATCAAGTACGAGACCATCCTGCGCATCGCCAAGCACCCCAACGTCCTCGCCATCAAGGACGCCAAGGGCGACTTCAGCGAGGTCAGCCGGGTGCTGAACCAGACCGACCTGATGTACTTCTCGGGCGACGACGCCAACGTCCTCCCGCACCTGGCGATCGGCGCCACCGGCCTCATCGGGGTCACGGCCAACATCACCGCCACGCCGTACCGGCAGATCGTGGACGCGGTCAACGCCGGCGACCTGGCCACCGCGACCGCCGCGCACCAGAAGCTGGAGCCGCTGGTCCGCGCCGTCATGACGCACGTTCCCGGCACCGTCGCGGCCAAGTACATCCTGCACGGCCTGGGTCGCATCTCCAGCCCGCGGGTCCGTCTCCCGCTCGTCGGCCCGGAAGAGTGGGAGGCCGCCCAGATCGAGGACGAGCTCGACCTCGTCCGCGACATCCCCGGCGCCGACTTCCGCAACTTCCGCCCCGATCGCAACGCCGCCGCAGGCGGCGCGCTGCCCAAGATCGCCGGCGCCACACGCTAGGGCCGCTCTGCGGCCGGTTCCACCCCGGGCCACCGCCCGGACGCACGTACACACCTGAACATTGGAGGGCAGATGCCCAACCTCGTCTCCGAACCCCCTGCGCTCGAACCGGGAACGCTTCGGATTATCCCCACCGGCGGTCTCGGCGAGATCGGCCGCAACATGACCGTCTTCGAATACGAAGGCAAGCTGCTGATCGTCGACTGCGGCGTCCTGTTCCCCGAGCAGGACCAGCCGGGCGTCGACCTGATCCTTCCCGACTTCGGCCCGGTCCGCGACCGGCTGGACGACGTGCTCGGCGTGGTGCTGACGCACGGTCACGAGGACCACATCGGCGCCGTGCCGTACCTCCTCAAGCTGCGCGCGGATATCCCGCTGATCGGCTCCGGCCTCACCCTCGCCCTGGTGGAGGCGAAGCTCAAGGAGCACCGCATCCAGCCGTACACGCTCACCGTCAAGGAGGGCCGCACCGAGCAGCTCGGCCCGTTCGACCTGGAGTTCGTCGCGGTCAACCACTCCATCCCCGACGCGCTCGCCGTCGCCATCACCACGCCGGCCGGCACGGTGCTGCACACCGGCGACTTCAAGATGGACCAGCTCCCGCTCGACGACCGGATCACCGACCTGCGCGCCTTCGCCCGCCTGGGCGAGCGCGGCGTCGACCTGTTCATGGCCGACTCCACCAACGCCGACGTCCCCGGCTTCACGCCGCTGGAGCGTTCCATCGGCCCGGTGCTCGACACCGTGATCGCCCGCGCCCCGCGCCGGGTGATCGTCGCGAGCTTCTCCAGCCACGTGCACCGCGTCCAGCAGGTGCTCGACGCCGCCGCCGCCAACGGCCGCCGCGTCGCGCTGCTCGGCCGCTCGATGGTGCGCAACATGACCATCGCCGCCGAGCTCGGCTACCTCAAGGTGCCCGAAGGCGTGCTCATCGACTACAAGAAGGCCGCCGACCTCCCGGACGACGAGATCGTCTACATGTCGACCGGCTCCCAGGGCGAGCCGATGGCGGTGCTCGCGCGCATGGCGAACCTCGACCACCAGATCGAGGTCGGCCACGGCGACACGGTCATCCTGGCCTCCAGCCTCATCCCGGGCAACGAGAACGCGGTCTACCGCGTCATCGACGGCCTGACCAAGCTCGGCGCCAACGTCGTCCACAAGGGCAACGCCAAGGTGCACGTCTCCGGCCACGCCGCCGCGGGCGAGCTGCTCTACTGCTACAACATCCTCAAGCCCCGCAACGTGATGCCCGTGCACGGCGAGTACCGCCACCTGGTGGCCAACGCGCGCCTCGCGATGGACACCGGTGTGCCGGAGGAGAACACGATCCTCGCGGAGGACGGCACGGTCATCGACCTGCGCGACGGCGTCGCCCGCGTCGTCGGCCAGCTCGACCTCGGCTTCGTCTACGTCGACGGCTCCAGCGTCGGCGAGATCACCGACGCCGACCTCAAGGACCGCCGGATCCTCGGCGAGGAGGGCTTCATCTCGATCATCGTGGTGGTGGAGGCCGCCAGCGGCCGCATCGTCACCGGCCCGGAGATCCACGCCCGCGGCTTCGCGGAGGACGATGCGGTGTTCGACGACGTCAAGCCGAAGATCGCGGCGGCGCTCGCCGATGCGGCCCACAACGGCGTCCGCGACTCGCACGCGCTCTCGCAGGTGGTTCGCCGCACGGTGGGCCGCTGGGTGAACACCAGCTACCGCCGCCGGCCGATGATCGTCCCGCTCGTCATCGAGGCGTAACGGAGTTTCAGCTCCAGGTATGTAAGATGGAATCCACGTGACGCCGGGGGTCGGCGCACGCGAATGAAAGGCTGCATGTGGGGGTCATGCGTCGCTGGGTCTTCCCGGTGCTCCGAATCGTCCTGGTGGCGGCGATCGCCGTCGCGCTGGTCAAGCTGGCGTTCTTCCCGAGCGGGGAGTCCACCGCCGCGGATCCGGCGACACCGACCGGTCAGCTGACCGACCCGGTCACCACCGTCACGACGGGCACGATCGTCAACGACGTGACGGTGACCGGGTCGATCGTCGCCGACGACGCGGTGCCGGCGCGCGCGACGGCTGCGGGCACCGTCAACAAGGTGCAGGCGACCGTCGGCAAGCCCATCGACGTCGGGGCGGTGCTCTTCGACATCAAGGTCGAGACGCCGCGCGACCCGGTCGTCGAGACCGGCCCGGACGGCACGCAGACGATGACGGAGCGCAAGCCCGCCATCAGCTACACGGAGGTCACCGCGCCGATCTCCGGTGTCGTGAGCGAGCTTCCCGTGCTCGCCGGCCAGAGCGTCTCCATCGGCGACGCCGTCGGCTCGGTCGCGCCGCCCACCTTCTCGGTCTCCGCCACGCTGCCGGCCGAGCAGCAGTACCGCCTGATCCACCGGCCGACCGAGGCCACCGTCACAGTCAAGGGCGGCCCGGCGCCGTTCACCTGCACCGGGCTGACCATCACGACGCCCCCGGCGTCCGCCGCGAACACCGCTCCGAACACCGTGCCGGGAACCGGCGGCGGGGGCGGTGGGAGCGGCGGCGGCTCGACCACGACCGTGCGCTGCGCGGTCCCCGCCGAGGTGACCGTGTTCGCGGGGCTGAGCGCGGATGTCACGATCTCCGCCGGGCGCGCGGAGAACGTGCTCACGGTGCCGACCACCGCGGTGAAGGGTTCCGCCGAGAAGGGCGTCGTCTACGTCCCGGACGGGAAGGGCGGCGACCCAGCGCAGGTCGAGGTCGCGCTCGGGCTCACCGACGGCACGTCCGTCGAAGTCACGGGCGGCCTGAAGGAGGGCGACTCCGTCCTGCAGTTCGTCCCGGGCGCCACGACGCCGGAAGGCGGCTGCGTGCCGATGGGCAACGGCGGGATGATGTGCTCAGGCCCCGGCCCGGAAGCCGGGCCGTGACGCGCCTGCTGCGCCTGAGCGATGTCACCAAGACGGTCCAGGTGCCGGACGCCGCTCCGCTCACGATCCTGCACGGCATCGATCTCGTCGTGGAGTCGGGGGAGCGGGTGTCGGTCGTCGGCCGCTCCGGGTCGGGCAAGTCGACGCTGCTCAACATCCTGGGCCTCCTCGACTCCCCGAGCAGCGGCGAGTTCGAGTTCGAGGGCGTGCCCGTCCAGCGGATCGGCGGGCGAGCGCGCGACCTGCGCCGCGGCGCCGACGTCGGCTTCGTGTTCCAGCAGTTCAACCTCCTGTCCGGCCGCACGGCGCTCGAGAACGTCATGACCCCGCTGCTGTACGCGACCGGCCGGAGGTTCTGGAAGCGCCGGCTCCTCGCCACCGAGATGCTCGAACGCGTCGGGCTCGGCCACCGGCTCGGCTCTCTGCCCGAAGTTCTCTCCGGTGGCGAGCAGCAGCGTGTCGCCATCGCCCGGGCGCTGGTGCGCGGGCCGCGGCTGATCCTGGCGGACGAGCCGACCGGCGCGCTCGATGTGGAGACCGGGTCCACCGTCATCGACCTGCTCGAGGAGGTCGCCGCCGAGAACGACGCGGCCCTCGTCGTCATCACGCACGACCCTGCCGTGGCCGCGCGCTCGGCGGTCCGCTACCGGCTCGACGCCGGACGTCTGCACGCCACGACCGCGGAGGCGGCCGCATGAACGCGCTCGCCGCGCTCTGGGGCGCGATCGTCGAGGCCTGGCAGGAGCTGCGCATCCACCGCACGCGGGTGCTGCTGTCGCTGATCGGAGTGGGGGTCGCCGTGTGCGCGCTCAGCTCGGTCGTCGGGGTCGCCAACATCGCCGAGCAGGGGATGCGCGAGGGCAACGAGCGCTCGGGCGGCCGTCCGGCGCTCATCGCGGTCTTCCCGAACGACTCCAGCGCGACCAGCGAGGAGCGGCTCGACGCAGCCTGGGACACCATTCTGAAACGCCACGGCATCCGCTATTCCTCGAAGGTCGGAAATGTGTCGCTGCCGATCCAATTCCGCGACGGAGTGACGGCCGTGATGGCGCAGACCGTCGACCAGCCCTACGCCACGATGCACCGTACCGTCGTGGAGCAGGGGCGCTGGTTCCAGCCCGCGGACGAGCAACTGCTCGCACCTCCGATCATCGTGAACGAGGCGTTCTGGCGCAGACTCGGCTCGCCGCCTCTCGCCGAGCACCCCACCGCCACCGTCCTGAACGGCGAGTCGAAGGTCACAGCGGTCGTCGTCGGCGTGATGAAGACGCCGTACTCGCCGGACGACGCGACGGCGATCGTTCTGAACGCCAGCCTCGACAGGCTCGCCTCCAGTCGGGGGCTCGACTTCGGCGCGCCCTCGCTCGAAGCGTGGGTGCCTCCGGAGATCGCGACGCCGATGGTCACGGCGATCACGTCCGAGTTCGACCGAGCGCTCGGCACAGGCGCGATCAGCGTCAACCGGAACGACTATCTCGCCCACCTCGATCAAGACCCGCTGTGGTACTTCAAGCTGATCGTCGGCGGCATCGCCGTCCTCATCCTCCTGCTCGGTGCGCTCGGGCTGGTCAACATCGCCATGGTCACGGTGCGGCACCGCATCCGGGAGATCGGGGTGCGGCGCAGTTTCGGGGCGACGGGCGCGCGGGTGTTCTTCGCGGTGATGATGGAGAGCGTCGTGGCGACGGTGGTCGCGGGAGCTGCGGGCGTCGCGCTGTCGGTGCTGGTCGTGAAGAACCCGTGGGTCGAGGAGCGGCTCGGCGGCGGGATGATCACCGACATGCCGCCGTACCCGGTCGAGGCCGCCGTGCTCGGGCTGGTCGCGGCGACGGCGGTCGGCGCGCTGGCGGGGCTGCTCCCGGCGCTCGTGGCGGTGCGGGTCAAGGTGATCGATGCGATCCGGTACTGAACCCCGGGTCGTCGCCGGCTCTGTAACCCGCGCGAAACATCGCGGCGAGTAGCGTTCAGCCATGACAGGGTTCCGGATCCGCCCGGCGAACGGGGAGGACGCGCGCATCCTCTCCGACATGCTGGTGGAGGCTGCGAACTGGAACGCCTCCCGCGCCCGCGCGCGCGTCGCGGTGCTGGAGGACCCGGCCGTTCTGCGGTACGTCGCGGGCTGGAAACGGCCCGGTGACTTCGGCTGCGTCGCGGAGGACGCCCACGGCGCGGCGGTCGGCGCGTGCTGGGCCCGGCTCTTCCCGGCCGACGCGCCCGGCAGCGGGTTCGTCGCCGTCGGCGTCCCGGAGCTCACCCTCGGCGTCAACACGCAGTGGCGCGCGCAGGGCGTCGGCCGCGCGCTGCTCCAGGAGCTCGGGAGGCAGGCCGCCGTCTCCGGGGCCGCCCGGCTGAGCCTGAGCGTCGAGCGCGCGAACTTCGCCCAGCGCCTCTACGTGAGCGAGGGCTACGTGACAGTGGAGTCGCGGTCGACGGCCGACACGATGGTGCGCGCGGTGCGCTGAGCGCCCCGTCCTACCAGAGCACGTCCTCCCGACCCCCTCCTCCACAGCCCGTGCGCCGCCGCGGATTTTCCCCATTTCAGCGCGGGATCCGTCCCCCTGCCGGGGGTCCGAAGTAGCGTTGAACCTATGGCTACGAGCACCAAGTCGACCTCGTCCGCCCGGGGGTCCGGTCGCGGCGGCTCGACGGCGCGCAAGACGGCCGCCAAAACCCCGGCGAAGACGCAGAACCAGAAGACCGTCGCGTACCCGGCCGCCGACGAGGCGCCGAGTCCGCTCGTGCGCGCCTGGATGGGGCTGGCGCACCTCACCGGAGGGGCGTTCCGCGCCCTCGGCCCCGAGAAGCTGAGCAAGGAGGAGCGGCGCGACGGCTTCCCGTTCTTCCTCGTCCTGCTCGCCATCGCCGGTGTCGTCGTCGAGTGGTTCCTGATCAACGACCAGGTCGCCCGCACACTCGACTCCTGGACGTTCGGCCTCCTGTTCGGCCGGGTCGCCTTCGCACTCCCGGTCGTCATGGTCGTCTTCGCGGCCTGGCTGTTCCGGCATCCCAGCTCCGTCCACGACAACACGCGCATCGGCATCGGCCTCGGCATCCTGCTGCTGATGATCTCCGGGCTCTGCCACCTGTTCAGCCACCACCCGTCGCCCACCGACGGCGTCGCCGCGCTCGCGCAGGCCGGTGGCATGCTGGGCTGGCTGATCGCCGCCCCGCTGTCCTGGCTCATCACGCCCTACGGGGCCGCCGCTGTCATCATCCTGCTGCTGGTCCTGAGCCTCTTCATCATCACCAAGACGCCGCCCAACAAGCTGCCCGCGCGCATCCGCGAGCTGTACGCCTACCTGTTCGGCGCTCAGCTCCCCACGGAGGAGGAGCGCCAGGAAGCCAGGGACGAGCGCAAGAACCAGCGCACCGAGCAGGTCGAGCTCGACGGCCTGGACGAACCGGAGGGCGAGACCGCGTTGCCGTGGTGGCGGCGCAACAAGTCCCAGCGCGAGGAGGACCCGGACTACGAGGCGCCGGCCGACCTCACCGAGGTCTTCGGAGCCCCCACGCGGGGCAAGGGCGAGTTCGCGTCCGCGATCGAGCCGGACCCGGCGCACGACCACTACAACACCGAGGTGCTCGGCGAGCTCGCCAACGCGGAGACGGTGCTGCAGCGCTTCACGGGCGAGCTGCCGCCGACCGCCGCGGCCGCACCCGTGCCGACGGCCCCGGCGGTGCTGCCGGGCTTCCAGGCCGGCGCCGACGACTTCGACGAGACCAGCGCGGTCGACGAGGCCGACGCGCAGCCGACCGCGCCGTACAACCTGCCCTCGGCCACCATGCTGTCGGCCGGCACGCCCGCGAAGACCCGTTCCAGCGCGAACGAGGAGATCGTCGCCGCGATCACCGAGGTGCTCGACCAGTTCGGCGTCGACGCCAAGGTGACCGGCTACTCGCGCGGCCCGACGGTCACCCAGTACGAGATCGAGCTCGGCCCCGGCGTCAAGGTGGAGCGCGTCACGGCGCTCAGCAAGAACCTCTCCTACGCGGTCGCCAGCAACGAGGTCCGCATCCTGTCGCCGATCCCCGGCAAGTCCGCGATCGGCGTCGAGATCCCGAACAGCGACCGCGAGATCGTCTCGCTCGGCGACATCCTCCGCTCTCCTGCGGCCGCCAAGAGCGTCCACCCGATGACCATCGGCGTCGGCAAAGACGTCGGCGGCGGCTTCGTCGTCGCGAACCTCGCGAAGATGCCGCACCTCCTGGTGGCCGGCTCCACCGGCTCCGGAAAGTCGAGCTTCGTCAACTCGATGATCACCAGCCTGCTGATGCGCGCCAAGCCGTCCGAGGTCCGCATGGTCCTCATCGACCCGAAGCGCGTCGAGCTCACCATCTACGGCGGCGTCCCGCACCTCATCACGCCCATCATCACCAACCCCAAGAAGGCCGCGGAGGCCCTCCAGTGGGTCGTCAAAGAGATGGACATGCGGTACGACGACCTGGCGAGCTTCGGCTTCCGCCACATCGACGACTTCAACAAGGCCGTCGTCAACAACGAGATCGTGCTTCCGGAGGGCAGCGAGCGCAAGCTGAAGCCCTACCCGTACCTGCTGGTCGTGGTGGACGAGCTCGCCGACCTGATGATGGTCGCCCCGCGCGACGTCGAGGACTCGATCGTGCGCATCACCCAGCTCGCGCGCGCCTCCGGCATCCACCTGGTGCTCGCGACGCAGCGTCCGTCGGTGGACGTCGTCACCGGTCTGATCAAGGCCAACGTGCCGTCCCGGCTGGCGTTCGCCGTGACGAGCGTCACCGACTCCCGCGTCATCCTCGACCAGCCGGGCGCGGACAAGCTCATCGGCCAGGGCGACGGGCTCTTCCTGCCGATGGGCGCCTCCAAGGCGCTCCGCGTGCAGGGCGCGTGGGTGAACGAGGATGAAATCCAGAAGGTCGTCAACCACGTCACCCGGCAGGCCCGGCCGGAGTACCGGCAGGACGTCACCGCCGGCGCGGAGAAGAAGCAGATCGACTCCGACATCGGCGACGACCTGGAGCTGCTGCTCGCCGCGGCGGAGCTCGTGGTGTCGTCCCAGTTCGGCTCCACCTCGATGCTCCAGCGCAAGCTGCGCGTCGGCTTCGCCAAGGCCGGCCGGCTCATGGACCTCCTGGAGTCCCGCGAGATCGTCGGCCCGTCGGAGGGATCGAAGGCGCGCGACGTGCTCGTGACCGCTGAGCAGCTCCCGCAGGTGCTGGCGCGCCTGCGCGGCGAGGAGCCGCCGGCACGTCCCGCCGGCGCGCAGGCTCCTGTCGGGCAGCCGGCGGCCGGGCAGCCGGCGGCCGGACAGGTGACCGCCGGGCAGCCGCGCGCCGACGCCCACGACGACGGCGACCGGTACGGAGCCGATCCTGTCGCGGAGATGACCGAGGGCTATCCTGAGGTGGACGGCGACTCGGACGAGGACGCCTGGCAGCTGACCGGCAGGGAGTAGACCGCGATGTCGGTGCCCGACACGCCTCCGCCTGCCGCGGCGGACGGCAGCGCGAACCGCGCGAGCAACTGGAACGTGCCCAACCTGATCACGGTGGTGCGCATCCTGCTCGCGCCGGTGTTCGTCTGGATGTTGCTCGCCGACGCCGGTCACGACGGGCCGCTGCGCTGGACCGCCGCTGTGCTCTTCGTGCTCGCCATCGCCACGGACGGCGTGGACGGCGCGATCGCGCGGCGCAACAACCTGGTCACGGACCTCGGCAAGCTGCTCGACCCGATCGCCGACAAGGTGCTGACCGGCGGCGCCCTGGTGTCGCTGTCGATCCTGAACGAGCTGCCGTGGTGGGTCACCATCGTCATCCTCGTGCGCGAGATCGGCATCACGGTCTACCGGTTCGTGGTCATCCGCCAGGGGGTCATCGCTGCCTCCCGCGGCGGCAAGATCAAGACCATCGTGCAGTCCGTGGCCATCTCGTTCGCGCTCTTCCCGCTCTGGACGATCTTCGGCGACTGGATCTTCTGGGTGAACGGCATCCTGATGACCGCCGCCGTCATCCTCACCGTCGTGACGGGCTTCGACTACCTCTGGCAGGCCTACCGCGGCCGGAAGGCCAAGCGTGCCGGGGCCTGACGACGTCGCGGCGGCCGACCTCACCTTCCGCGTGGTGCGCACGCTCATCGACCGCGGTCAGACGATCGCCGTCGCGGAGTCGCTGACCGGGGGAGGCCTCACGGCCGAGCTGACCCGGGTGCCCGGGGCCTCCGCTGTCGTGCTCGGCGCGGCCGTGGTCTACGCCACCGAGCTCAAGCACACGCTGCTCGGGGTGGATGCCGGGCTGCTGGAGCGCGAGGGCCCGGTCGACCCGGAGGTGGCGCGCCAGCTCGCCGCCGGCGTCCGGGAGCGACTCGCCGTCGCCGGGCGTCCCGCCGACCTCGGAGTCTCGACCACCGGCGTCGCCGGCCCGGACCCGCAGGGCGGCCGTGCCGTCGGCACGGTCTACGTCGGCGTCGCGTCGGCCGCGGGGGTGCGCTCCGTCGAGCTCCGCCTCGCCGGGGACCGGCAGTCGATCCGTGCGCAGACGGTGTCCAGGGCGGTCCGCGAACTGGCGGTCGAGCTGGGCATCGTCGCCCCCTGACCCCCCTTCGCGGGGCGTCTCCGAACCCGCTCGGAGCCCAGGGAATAGCTGGTGTTTCCGTTCGGTTACAACTCGTTGCATTCACAACGAAAGCCCAGTCGTCGCGGATATCGTGACTGACATGGATGCGGTACAGTTGGCATCCATTCGATACGTCGGCAGGGTAGAAGAAGGAGGCTCCGAAATGATTCTTGTACGTCAGGAAATCGGCGACGTGCTCAGGGACTTCCGCCTGCAGAAGGGCCGCACCCTGCGCCAGGTCGCGAGCAAGGCGAGTGTCGCCCTCGGCTACCTCAGCGAGGTCGAGCGCGGTCAGAAGGAGGCCTCGAGCGAGATCCTCGCCTCGGTGGCCGACGCGCTGGAGACCCCGGTCTCCGTCATCATGCGCGAGGTCGGCGACCGCATCGCGGTGCTCGAAGGCCTCGAGCCGGTCATCCCCGACACCATCCCCGACGACTTCGTCTCCGCTCTGGACGCGAACCTCGTCGCCCGCTGAACCATCCACGACATTCCCGAGGGCGCCCCGCAGCATGCGGGGCGTCGCTCGTTTAAGGTGAACCCATGAAGTTGAGCGAGTTCCAGCGTGCGGTCGTAGACGAGTTCGGCTCGGGCTACGGGCAGGCGCTGCTGACCGATCTCGTCCTCGGTGAACTCGGCGGGCGGACGGCGCAGGACGCGCTGAACGCCGGCATCCCCGCGCGCGAGGTGTGGCTCGCGCTCTGCCGCGAGACGGGTGTGCCGCAGTCGCACTGGTACGGCGCGGGCAAGCCGGCGCCCAAGCGCTGATCCGCCGACCGCACATTCGTCACGAATGTCCCGAAAGCCGCGCCCAAAGGCGACATTCGTGACGAATCGCGTCACGACCCGTTCGGGACATTCGTGCCGAATGTCGCGAAAGCCGCGCCCAAAGGCGACATTCGTGACGAATGCGCGGGCGACACGCCGCGTGGGATCGCTCGAAGATATGTTCGGAACTGGGTAAACTCCTGCACAGGCGGCAATCGAAAACGAGTTGTCCACGAATCCATCGGTCGACGCCTGGAGTGTCGGCGGTCGGCCATACAGTCGAACTCGTCAGCGAAGCCCACGAAGGAGAACCGCAATGCCATCACCCGCAGACCGCGAGAAGGCGCTCGAGACCGCGCTCGCCCAGATCGACCGTCAGTTCGGCAAGGGCTCGGTCATGCGACTGGGCAGCGACGAGCGCGCCCCCGTCGAGGTCGTCCCCACCGGGTCGATCGCCCTCGACGTCGCCCTCGGCATCGGGGGTCTGCCCCGCGGCCGCATCGTCGAGATCTACGGTCCGGAGTCCTCCGGTAAGACCACGCTGACGCTGCATGCCATCGCCAACGCCCAGCGGGCCGGCGGCATCGCGGCCTTCATCGACGCCGAGCACGCGCTCGACCCGGAGTACGCCCGCAAGCTCGGCGTCGACATCGACGCCCTCCTCGTGTCGCAGCCCGACACCGGTGAGCAGGCGCTCGAGATCGCAGACATGCTGGTCCGCTCCGGCTCCATCGACCTCATCGTCATCGACTCCGTCGCCGCGCTCGTGCCGCGGGCCGAGATCGAGGGCGAGATGGGCGACGCGCACGTCGGCCTCCAGGCCCGTCTCATGTCGCAGGCGCTCCGCAAGCTGACCGGTGCGCTGAGCTCCACCAACACCACGATGATCTTCATCAACCAGCTGCGTGAGAAGGTCGGCGTGTTCTTCGGCAGCCCGGAGACGACCGCCGGCGGTAAGGCGCTCAAGTTCTACGCCTCGGTCCGCCTCGACATCCGTCGCATCGAGACCCTGAAGGACGGCACCGACGCGGTCGGCAACCGCACCCGCGTCAAGGTCGTCAAGAACAAGATGGCGCCGCCCTTCAAGCAGGCGGAGTTCGACATCCTCTACGGCGTCGGCATCTCCCGCGAGGGCAGCCTGCTCGACTTCGGTGTGGAGCACGGCATCGTCAAGAAGTCGGGTGCCTGGTACACCTACGAGGGCGACCAGCTCGGCCAGGGCAAGGAGAACTCGCGCAACTTCCTCATCGCGAACGCCGACATCGCCGCCGAGATCGAGCACAAGATCCTCATCAAGCTCGGTGTCATCGCGGACCCGAACGCGGCCGCGGCGCCTGCGGAGGCGGACAACGTGGACTCGCTGGAAAAGAAGCTGCAGGCTCGTAAGGGGGCGTGATCGGCGGGCTCGACGTGAGTCGAGTCGCGGAAGCGACGGCACCGATATCAGCGGGAGAAGAATGAGGAGGGGATTTCGTGGTTGTGAGGTTTCCTTCTGAGGCTTCGGATTCCGGCGGTGCCGGGGGTGCGGGGGCCGAGCATGTGGCTCCGGTGACGCCGTTGCGTCGTGGGGTCGCGGCGAAGCGGGAGCGGACGGTTGAGCCGGGGATGGTTCGGCCGGTGGCTGAGCTTCCGGGGGCTCAGGAGGTCGCGGCTCCCGCCGGTGCGGAGGCGTCGGAGCGGTGGAACAACACGTGGGCTGCTGAGCCTGCGCGGCGTTCCGATGCTCGCGATGTGTCCGGCAGAGTCAATGCGTCCGACAGAGCTGACGTGTCCGACAGAGCCGACGCGTCTGACGCCGAGGACGAGGAGACCGAGCGGCTGGCGCGGAAGGCGTCGGGGGTCACGATCCGGCAGCTCGCGCGGCGGGGGATGTCGCGGTGGGAGCTGGAGCAGTTGCTCACCAAGCGCGAGATCGCTCCGGAGGTGTTCGGGCCGGAGCTGGATCGGCTCGAGGCCATGGGTGTGATCGATGACGCCTCATTGGCAGCCACGCTGGCGTTCACCCAGCACAGCCGCAAGGGCCTCGGACGCTCGGCGATCGAGCTCGACCTCAAGCGGCGGCACATCGCTCCCGAGCTGATCGAGGAGGCGCTGGCCGACATCGCGGACGAGGACGAGTTGGAGCGGGCGACCGAGCTGGCCATCAAGCGGATCGGGCAGTTGTCGTCCTACGACGACGAGACGGCCCGGCGGCGGCTGCACGGGTTCCTCGCGCGCAAGGGCTACGACTCCTCCGTCGTCCGGCAGGCGATGGACGCGGCGTTCGCGACCCGCGGGCGGCGCGGCGGAGTGCGGTTCCAGTAGGCGCGAACGGGGGTCGGGCGGCCGTTCGATTCCGGTCCCGGTCGAACGTAGAATCGTACGCATCATGAGCACCATCGAGTCGAGCACCGCAGATCCGATCAGCGTCGAGCGCTCCCGCGTCTTCGAGCCGTCGCCGGCCGCCCTCGCGGAGGACGGCCGTCCGCGCACGTACGAGGTGCGGACGTTCGGCTGCCAGATGAACGTCCACGACTCCGAGCGGCTCAGCGGCTCGCTGGAGGCGGCCGGCTATGTTCCGGCGGACGGCGCCGAGGCGGACATCGTCGTGATCAACACCTGCGCGGTCCGCGAGAACGCCGACAACAAGCTCTACGGCAACCTCGGCCACCTCGCCGGCGTCAAGCGCAGGCACGCCGGGATGCAGATCGCCGTCGGCGGCTGTCTCGCTCAGAAGGACAAGAACGTCATCCTCGAGAAGGCGCCGTGGGTCGACGTCGTCTTCGGCACCCACAACATGGGCTCGCTCCCTGGCCTCCTCGAACGGGCGCGGCACAACGACGCCGCCGAGATCGAGATCCTGGAGTCGCTCGAGACCTTCCCCTCCACGCTGCCGACCAAGCGCGACTCGTCCTACTCGGGCTGGGTCTCCATCTCGGTCGGCTGCAACAACACCTGCACGTTCTGCATCGTCCCGTCGCTGCGCGGCAAGGAGAAGGACCGCCGCCCCGGCGACATCCTCGCCGAGATCGGCACGCTGGTCGAGGACGGCGCGATCGAGGTCACCCTCCTCGGCCAGAATGTCAACTCGTACGGCGTCGAGTTCGGGGACCGCCAGGCGTTCAGCAAGCTGTTGCGCGCCGCGGGTCAGATCGAGGGCCTGGAGCGCATCCGCTTCACGAGCCCGCACCCGGCCGCGTTCACGGACGACGTGATCGACGCGATGGCGGAGACGCCGAACGTCATGCCGCAGCTGCACATGCCGCTCCAGTCGGGTTCCGACCGCATCCTCAAGTCGATGCGACGCTCGTACCGGTCGGAGAAGTTCCTCGGCATCCTCGACCGCGTGCGCGCGAAGCTCCCGGACGCGGCGATCAGCACTGACATCATCGTCGGCTTCCCCGGCGAGACCGAAGAGGATTTCCTCGACACGATGCGCGTGGTCGAGCAGGCCCGGTTCGCGTCGGCGTTCACGTTCCAGTACTCGATCCGCCCCGGCACGCCCGCGGCCGGCATGGCCGACCAGGTGCCGAAGGAGGTCGTCCAGGACCGTTACGACCGCCTGATCGCCCTGCAGGAGCGCATCTCCCTGGAGGAGAACGAGCGCCTGATCGGCCGCGAGGTGGAGCTGCTAGTCGCCAACGGCGAAGGCCGCAAGGACGCCGACACGCACCGCCTGACCGGCCGCGCCCGCGACAGCCGCCTGGTCCACTTCGAGCTTCCCGCGGGCTCGGACGTCCCGCGCCCCGGCGACGTCGTGACGGTGCGGATCACGCAGGCGGCCCCGCACTACCTGATCGCGGACAGCGCCGACGGCGCGCCCCTCGCCATCCGCCGCACCCGCGCGGGCGACGCATGGGACCGCGCGGAGGCCGAGTCGTGCGCGGTGCCGTCCCACGGCGATGCCGCCCAGGCGGCAGGCCCGGTCTCGCTCGGCCTGCCGACGCTCCGCCCGCGCGCCCCGCTGACCTCCCCGGGCGTCGGCACCATGCCGATCTACGACCCGTCGGACGGCCAGCGCTGAGCGCCGACGCCGACCCGGGCGACGCGGCCTCGGCTGTCACGCCAGGCGCCGAGCCTGACATCGCCAAGCCGGAGGACGGGATCATCGCCATCGTCGGCGCCACCGGCACCGGCAAGACCGAGCTCTCCCTCGCCCTGGCCGAGGCCCTCCGCGCGCAGGGCCGCGCCGCCGAAGTCGTCAACGCCGACGCGATGCAGTTCTACCGGGGGATGGACATCGGCACGGCGAAGCTCCCTCCGGCCGAGTGGCGGGGTGTGCCGCATCACCTGTTCGACGTCCTCGACGTGACCGAGGAGGCCACCGTCGCGCGCTACCAGCCGGAGGCGCGGCGCGTCGTCGGGGAGATCCTGGCGCGGGGGGCGACGCCCATCCTCGTGGGCGGGTCGGGGCTGTACGTGTCGAGCGTGATCTTCGACTTCCGGTTCCCCGGCACCGATCCCGAGCTGCGGGCGCGGCTGGAGGCCGAGCTTGCCGCGCAGGGGCCGGGGATGCTGTTCCGGCGGCTCGTCGCGGTCGACCCGGAGGCCGCGAAGCGGATCGGGTCGTCCAACGGCCGGCGGATCGTGCGCGCGCTGGAGGTGGCCGAGCTGACCGGGTCCCCGGTGAGCGGCGCGCTTCCGGACGAGCCGCAGTACTGGCGGCCGACGACCGTCCTCGGGCTCGCGGCGCCGCGCGAGGAGTTGGTCCAGCGCCTGGACGCGCGGGTGGAGCGGATGTGGCGCGACGGGCTCGCCGACGAGGTGCGGCGGCTGATCCCGCTCGGGCTGGAGGACGGGGTGACCGCCCGCCGCGCGATCGGCTACGCGCAGGCGCTCGCGGAGGTGGAGGGCGAGCTGACCCGCGCGGAGGCGATCGCCGCCACGCAGCAGCTCACCCGGCGCTACGCGCGCCGGCAGGTGAGCTGGTTCAAGCGTTACGACGGCATCCACTGGCTCGACTACGACGACCCGGACCTGGCGGCGACGGCGATGGGGGTGCTCCGCACTCGCTGAGCCGCCGCCAGCTAGGCTGGTGCGATGGCGACGCTCCACTTCACCAAGGGTCAGGGGACCGGCAACGACTTCGTGCTCTATTCCGACCCGGACGGGCGCCAGCCGCTGACCCCGCAGCAGATTGCCGCGATCTGCGACCGGCACTTCGGGATCGGCGCCGACGGCGTGATCCGCGCCGTCCGCTCCACCCACCTGCCGGAGGGCGCCGAAGCGCTCGCGGAGGACGACGGCGCCGAGTGGTTCATGGACTACTACAACGCAGACGGCTCCGTCGCGGAGATGTGCGGCAACGGCATCCGCGTGTACGTGCGCTACCTGCTGGCGTCCGGGCTCGCGCAACTCGCGGACGGCGACACCCTCCCGATCGGCACCCGCTCGGGCGTCCGCGACGTGCAGCGCAACCTCACCGGGTTCCAGGTCGACCTCGGCCGGTGGGGCCTCGACGGCGGTGAGCCGCTGGTGCGCGCCAAGGAGCTGCCGGTCGCACGTCCCGGTCTCGGCATCGATATGGGCAACCCGCACGTGGTGGTCGCGGTCGCCGACGAGTCCGAGCTGGAGGCCGCCGACCTCACCTACATCCCGCACATCGAGCCGGAGCCCGAGGACGGGGCGAACGTCGAGTTCGTCGTCCCGCAGGAGCCGCTGGTGCGTGACGGCATCGGACGCATCCGGATGCGCGTGCACGAGCGGGGGAGCGGCGAGACGCTCTCTTGCGGCACGGGCGCTGCGGCGGCGGCATTGGCCGTGCGGCACTGGGCAGGCGAAGGCGCTCCCGACCAGTGGCGGGTGGAGGTGCCGGGCGGCACCGTGGGCGTGCGGATGTTCCCGACCGAGGACGGCGAGCACGTCGCGCTCTCCGGCCCGGCCGAGCTGGTCTACACCGGGACGCTCGAACTCGCCTGAGCCGCGTATCGCCGGGTCACGCCTCGGCGGGCTTGCGCGCCCGCAGCACGCGATACCCCTTGCTGATCGCCGCCCGCGTCGTGGTCAGCTCCGGCATCGTCGCCTGGATCCAGCGCTGCAGCGAGTCGCTGCCGAGGTTCCGCTGCACGACCAGCCACGCGTCCGAGCCCGGCTCCAGGCGCGGCAGCCAGCGCTGCAGGATGTCGTGGAGCTCGTTCTTGCCGACCCGGATGGGCGGATTGGACCAGATCGTGGTGAATTCCAGCGACTCGGGAACATCATCCGGCGTCACGGGGTTAACATTTGTCAGACCGAGCTTCTGCGCATTCCGGCGCACCACGTCCAGTGCTCGGGTGTTGACGTCGACCGCCCAGACGGTCGCATGAGGGGATTCGAGAGCAAGTGTGAGAGCCAGAGGCCCCCAGCCGCAGCCGAGGTCGAGGAACTGACCGCCGGGCGGCGCGGAGGGGACATGGTCGAGGAGCACTCGCGTACCCATGTCGATGCGCTCGGGGCTGAAGATCCCGTTCGCCGTCACCAGTTCGTACGTCTGGCCCGCCAGGCGTGCGGTGAACGGCCGCAGGTTCAATTCGCTCTCGGGAGCGGGTGAGAAGTAGTGATCTCCGCTGGCCATATAGAGGACCGTACAGGACGCGGACCAACAGACAAACACGGCAGAACAGACAGACTAGGGTGTACCCCACCTGGATCAGGGGACAGTGAATGACCGAACGAACAGATTTCGAAGAACAGACCGCAGAAGTGACCACCGACCACACCGTCGACGACGTCGTCGCGCGCGTGCTCGCCACCCAGCAGAACCGCGCGACGGTGACGCTCTTCGGCTCAGGAGCCCAGGCGCTCCAGCACAGCGACACCGACGGCGGCGGCCACGACGGCGAGCAGTTCGACCGCGAGGAGCGCGCCGCGCTCCGCCGCGTCTCCGGGCTCTCCACCGAGCTCGAGGACGTCACAGAGGTCGAGTACCGGCAGCTGCGGCTGGAGAACGTCGTGCTCATCGGCGTCTACTCGCAGGGCTCGCTGCAGGACGCGGAGAACTCGTTGCGCGAGCTCGCCGCCCTCGCCGAGACCGCGGGCGCCGCGGTGCTCGACGGCCTCCTGCAGCGGCGGCCGCATCCCGACCCCAGCACGTACCTCGGCCGCGGCAAGGCGGAGGAGCTGGCCGGGATCGTGCGCGCGCTCGGCGCGGACACCGTCATCGCCGACACCGAGCTCGCGCCCAGCCAGCGGCGCGCGCTGGAGGACGTGGTGAAGGTGAAGGTGATCGACCGCACGGCCGTCATCCTCGACATCTTCAGCCAGCACGCCAAGAGCCGCGAAGGCAAGGCGCAGGTCGAGCTCGCTCAACTCGAGTACCTGCTTCCGCGCCTGCGCGGCTGGGGCGAGTCGATGTCCCGCCAGGCCGGTGGCCAGGTGGGCGGCGCGGGCGCCGGCATGGGCTCGCGCGGACCCGGTGAGACGAAGATCGAGCTCGACCGGCGCCGCATCCACTCGCGGATGGCGAAGCTGCGCAAGCAGATCGCCGGGTTCAAGCCGGCGCGCGAGGCGAAGCGGGCGAACCGCAACCGCAACTCGGTGCCCTCCGTGGCGATCGCCGGGTACACGAACGCGGGCAAGTCCAGCCTCCTGAACCGGGTGACCAAGGCGGGCGTGCTCGTCGAGAACGCCCTGTTCGCGACGCTGGACGCGACCGTGCGCCGCTCGGTGACCGCCGACGGCCGGCTGTACACGCTGGCCGACACGGTCGGCTTCGTGCGCAACCTGCCGCACCAGCTGGTGGAGGCGTTCCGCTCGACGCTGGAGGAGGTCGCCGACTCCGACGTCATCCTGCACGTGGTCGACGGGTCGCACCCCGACCCGGCGTCGCAGCTGGCGACAGTCCGCGACGTGATCGGCGAGGTCGGCGCCAGGGACATCCCGGAGATCGTGGTGTTCAACAAGGCCGACCTCATCCCGGCCGACGACCGGCTCGTCCTGCGCGGCCTGGAGCCCGGCGCGATCTTCGCGTCGGCCCGCACCGGTGAGGGCGTGGACGAGGTGCTCGCGGCGATCGCGCGGCTGCTGCCCGACCCGTCCGTCGAAGTCGAGCTGGTCGTCCCGTACGACCGCGGCGACCTCGTCTCGGCGCTGCACGAGCGCGGCCGGGTGCTCTCCACCGAGTACGTGGAGGACGGCACGCGCGTGCGGGCGAGGATCATGCCGGAGTACCAGTCCGTGTTCGAGCCCTTCGCCGTCTAGCGGAGGCGCGCACCGGAACAGGAGGCCGGGCGGAATCACTGTGTCACTAGATGACGCAGCGGGTTCCGCCCGGCCTCCGTGGTTGTTACTGTGTCTGCACAACCGAAGCGGGCGACCGCTGACGTGGTGCGACAGCCGAGCCCGGCACCCGCCCGCCCCCTCCCTTCCGACGGCCTCCACCGCCGAGGAGCGAGGGCGCCCGTGACGCTGATCGACACCGAGGGACCATGGACTGTACCGACGCGCGGTTCTCATTCGAGCTGTACCCGCCGCGCAACGAACGAGCCGCCGCCGCGCTGCCCGCGACGATCGACCGGCTCGCCGCCGCCGGTCCCGACTTCATCTCGGTGACCTACGGGGCGAACGGGTCGTCGCGCTCGTCGTCGCTGGAGGTGCTGCGCTACATCCTGGAGCACACCGACGTGAGCCCCATGGCGCACCTCACCTGCGTCGGGTCGACGCACACCGAGGCGAACCGGCTGATCCGCGAGTTCCTGGACGCCGGCATCCGGCGCTTCCTCGCGGTGCGCGGCGATCCGCCGGCGGGCCTCGCCCCCGGGGACGACGGACTCGGCGACATCAAGAGCTCCTCCGAACTCGTGCAGCTCATCCACCGGGTGCAGGCCGAGCGCGTCCCGTACGACGCGCTCCCGGTGCCCGGGCTCCACGCGCAGGCCGTGCTCTCCCACCGCGAGCACGTGCAGATCGCCGTCGCCGCCTTCCCGCACGGCCACCCGTCGCGGTCCGTCTCGCAGGACATCGACGCCCTGCTCGCGAAGCAGGCGGCGGGCGCCAACCTCGGGATCACCCAGCTGTTCTTCCACGCCGAGGACTACCTTTCGTTCGCGCAGAAGGCCAGGGAGGCCGGGGTGACGTTCCCGATCCTCCCGGGGATCATGCCGGTCACCTCGCCCGCGCGGCTCGCGCGGATGCTGGAGCTCAGCGGCGAGGACCTCCCGAGCGACCTCGCGATCCAGCTGGAGGTCGAACCCGACGACGAGGGCAGGCGCGAGCTCGGCATCGAGTGGACAGCGCGCCTGGCGCAGCGGCTGCTCGACGGCGGCGCCCCCGGCATCCACCTCTACACGTTCAACCAGCACACGGCCGTCCTCTCGGTGCTCGAGAGGGTGGGGTTGCTGGATCCGACCAACGCGACCACCGCAACGACCACCGCAGCCACCTCGCAGAAAGCAGGCGATCCCGCATGACCGACACCACCACACGTTCCGCCTTCCCGGTGGGCACCATCATCGGCTACCCGCGCATCGGCCGGCGCCGCGAGCTCAAGAAGGCCGTCGAGGCGTTCTGGGCGGGGCAGACCACCGCCGACGAGCTGGAGGCCACGGCCGCCGAGCTGCGCGCCGCCACCCGGGAGCGCCTCGCCGCGCTCGGGCTCGGCCGCGACGACGCCGCGATCCCGGAGAGCTTCAGCTTCTACGACCAGGTGCTCGACGCGGCCGTGACCGTCGGCGCCATCCCGTCGCGGTTCGCCGGGCTGGCCGCCGACGACGGCTCGGTCGACCTGGCCGGCTACTTCACGATCGCCCGCGGCGAGGGCGAGAAGGCGCCGCTGGAGATGACCAAGTGGTTCGACTCCAACTACCACTACCTCGTGCCGGAGATCGGTCCGGAGACCGCCTTCCGGCTGGCATCCGACCGCATCGTCCGGGAGTTCGAGGAGGCCCGCGCAGCCGGCTTCGTCACGCGCCCGGCGATCGTCGGCCCGGTGACGTTCCTGCTGCTGAGCAAGGCGAGCGACGACGCGCCGGAGGGCTTCCGCCCGCTGTCGCGGCTCGGCGACCTGCTGCCGGTCTACCGTGAGCTGCTGGCGCGTCTCGCCGCCGCGGGCGCGCCGTGGGTGCAGCTGGACGAGCCCGCGCTCGTCTCCGAGAGCGTCGAAGAGCCGCGCACGGAGGTGCTGGAGGCCGCGCGCGCCGCGTACGCCGCGCTGGGGGGAGCCGCCGAACGGCCTGCGATCTTCGTCGCGGCGCCCTACGGCAGCCTGGACGACGCCCTCCCGGTGCTCGCCGTCTCGCCCGTGGAGGCGATTTCCCTCGACCTGGTGAAGGGCGGCGTCCCGGCCGGACTCGACGCCGCCACGACCGCCGGGCTGGCGGGCAAGACCCTCGTCGGCGGCGTGATCGACGGCCACAACATCTGGCGCGGCGATCTGGAGGCCGCGTTCGGGAAGCTGACGGAGCTGCTGTCGCTGAGCCCCGACGTCGCGGTGTCGACCTCCACCTCGCTTCAGCACGTCCCGCACGACGTGGACGACGAGCCGGACCTCGACGCGCGCTTGAAGACGTGGCTCGCGTTCGCCGACCAGAAGGTCGGCCAGGTCGCCGTGCTGGCGCGCGGCATCGTGGACGGCCACGAGGCCATCCAGGACGAGCTGACCGGCGCGACCGCGGCGCTCGCCGACCGTGCAGCCGCCCCCGGCGTGCGCGTGGAGGCCGTGCGAGCGCGCGAGGCCGGGCTCACCCGGGCCGACTTCCGCCGCGGCGAGTACGGCGCGCGGCAGGCGGCGCAGGACGAGGCACTGCACCTGCCGTTCCTGCCGACCACCACGATCGGATCGTTCCCGCAGACCGCGGACATCCGCCGCTCGCGCGCCCAGCTCGCCAAGGGCGTCATCGACGAGGCCGAGTACCTGGGCCGGATGCAGGCGGAGATCAAGCGCGTCGTCGACCTCCAGGAGGAGATCGGCCTCGACGTGATCGTGCACGGCGAGCCCGAGCGCAACGACATGGTGCAGTACTTCGCCGAGAACCTGGACGGCTTCGCGGTGACGCAGAACGGCTGGGTGCAGTCGTACGGGTCGCGCTGCACGCGCCCCTCGATCCTCTGGGGCGACGTGTCGCGGCCGAAGCCGATCACGGTCGACTGGTCGACCTACACCCAGACGCTGACCGAGAAGCCGGTCAAGGGGATGCTGACCGGGCCGGTCACGATCCTCGCCTGGTCGTTCGTGCGCGACGACCAGCCGCTCGGCGAGACGGCGCGGCAGGTGGCGCTGGCGCTGCGCGACGAGATCGCGGACCTGGAGGCGGCGGGCATCCGCGTCGTGCAGGTGGACGAGCCGGCGCTGCGCGAGCTGCTGCCGCTGAAGCGCGCCGATCAGGCCGGCTACCTGGAGTGGTCGGTGGGCTCGTTCCGGCTCGCGACCTCCGGGGTGGCGGACAAGACGCAGATCCACACGCACCTCTGCTACTCGGAGTTCGGCGTGGTCATCGACGCGATCCGCAACCTCGACGCCGACGTGACCAGCATCGAAGCCGCGCGCAGCCGGATGGAGGTCGTCCACGACATCCAGCGCTCCGGGTTCGAGCACGGCATCGGCCCTGGCGTCTACGACATCCACTCGCCGCGCGTGCCGTCGGTCGCCGAGGTGACCGAGCTGCTGGAGACGGCGCTCGGCGCGATTCCCGGTCGTCAGCTCTGGGTGAACCCGGACTGCGGGCTGAAGACCCGCGGCTACGACGAGACGGTGGCGTCGCTGCGCAACATCATCGCGGCGACGCGCGACGTGCGGGAGCGGGCGGGCGTCACGGCCTGAACCGCTCCGCCGGCCGAGGCCGTGCTGTCCCGTTCCGCTCTGCGCGGACGGGGGAGCGCGGCCTCCGCCGGTTCGGGGATGATGAGCGCATGGTGCGCATCTCGGACGAGGAGTTCGACGCTCTGGTCGACGAGGTGTTCGACGCGCTGCCGGACGACATGGTGCGGCCGCTGGAGAACGTGGCCATCCTCGTCGCCGACCAGCCCACCGGCGCGCGCCCTCGGCTCTACGGGCTCTACACCGGGCATCCGCTGACGCGACGCGGGGTCTACGGCTTCGGGGAGCTCCCGGATCGCATCACGCTGTTCCGCAACAACCTCGAGGCGTCGTGCGCGACCGTGGACGAGCTGCGCGCCCGAGTGCGCGTGACCCTCGTGCACGAGATCGGCCACTACTTCGGCCTGGACGACGCCCGCCTCCAGGAACTCGGCTGGGCCTAACCCAAATCGAGACGTGACTAATCGCGGAAATCGCGGTGGCGAATCCCGCAACTAGTCACGTCTCGGGTCAGACGGCGCGGAGGACGGCTACGACCTTGCCGAGGATGGTGGAGTAGTCGCCCAGGATCGGCTCGAAGTTCGAGTTGCGCGGCAGCAGCCAGGTGTGGCCGTCGCGCTGGCGGAACACCTTGACGGTGGCCTCCTCGTCCAGCATGGCCGCGACGATGTCGCCGTTCTCCGCCGTGTTCTGCGCGCGGACGACCACCCAGTCGCCGTCGCAGATGGCGGCGTCGATCATCGACTCGCCGATCACCTTGAGCATGAAGAGCTCGCCGTTGCCGACGAGCTGGCGCGGGAGTGGGAAGACCTCCTCCACCTGCTGCTCGGCGGTGATCGGCACGCCGGCGGCGATGCGACCCACCAGCGGGACCATGGCGGCGTCGCCGACCGGGGTCTGGTTCTCGAAGTCGGGGGTGGGCGCCGACGGGAGGTCGATGAGGATCTCCAGCGCGCGCGGCCGGTTCGGGTCGCGGCGCAGGTAGCCGCTCAGCTCCAGCTGGTTGAGCTGGTGGGTGACGGAAGAGAGGCTGGAGAGGCCGACGGCGTCGCCGATCTCGCGCATGCTCGGCGGGTAGCCGCGCTGGCTCACGGACTTCTGGATCACGTCGAGGATGGCGAGCTGCTTCTCGCTGAGGTTCTTGCGGCGCCGCGTGCGCGGAGCCTGGTTCTCGTTCGACACGCTCGTCCCTTCGTGACCGTCGCCGACACCCGGAGGAACCGAATGTCGGTGGTGCCTGGTTGTCTTGCGTCCAGACAATCGAAACTGTATCCACAGTACGGCTGCCCGACAAACATGTGTTCGAGTGTGTCTCGAAAAACATCGGGGATTTTCTGCCGGCCCGAGGATTGCGGTCTCGAACATTCGAAGATATATTCGGAACAGAGCTTCGACCGAAGCCCTTTGGAGGTCACGATGAGCACAGCAGTGGTTCACAACGTCGGGATGACGAACGTTGAGATGGGCGACGCGGGGATGTCTTCGCGCGTTCGGCTGCGGCTGACGCGGCGGGGACGAGTGGTCCTGACGCTGCTCGCGGCTCTGCCGATCGTGATCGGGGCGTTCGTGTTCGCGCTCAACGGTGGGGGTGCGGCGGCTTCGGGGGAGCAGACGCACGCGACCTTCCACTACGTGACCGTGCAGTCGGGGGACTCGCTGTGGTCGGTGGCCTCTCGGCTGGCTCCGAATGCGGACCCGCGGGATGTCATCGCCGATCTGGTCAGCCTGAACGGGCTGTCGTCGGCGGTGGTGACGCCGGGGCAGCAGCTGGCGATTCCGGCGCAGTACGACAAGTAGGGGGCGGTTGATCCGCCGCCAGCTCAGCTCGCTCACCTACGGCCGCCGAAAAAGGAGCTTTGGGGCGACACGGCGAAGCATTTCCTGTTGCTCCGTCCGCCGCGGCCGCGACACCTCAGGTGAAGGAGATTTGGTGTGACAGGTCGGGCAATTTCCTGCAGAAGGGGGTTCGGCAGAAGATTTGGGGTCGTGTCTCCTTCTCTAGGTCTTCTGGGGCGGCGGCGACCGAGGGGCGTCGAGGCGGGGGGTGTGTGTCTTGAGGCGTCACACGGCGGGAGGGCTCAGCGCTGCTGACTACCATTGAGGGGTGACCTCCCTCTCCGATCTTCCGATCCGTGACGACCTGCGCGGTCGCACCCCGTACGGGGCGCCGCAGAAGGTCGTGCCCGTCGCGTTGAACGTGAACGAGAACACGCATCCGGTTCCGGAGGACGTCGCCGCCGACATCGTCGCGCGGGTCGCCGTCGCCGTCACCGGGGTGAACCGCTACCCGGACCGGGAGTTCACCGAGCTGCGGGAGGCGTTCGCGCGGTACCTCGGGCACGGACTCGCCGCCGAGCAGCTGTGGGCGGCCAACGGGTCCAACGAGGTGCTTCAGCACATCCTCCAGGCCTTCGGCGGGCCGGGGCGGAGCCTGCTCGGGTTCGCTCCCACGTACTCCATGTATCCGCTGCTCGCCTCCGGGACCGGGACGAGCTGGATCGCGGCCGGACGCGACGCCGAGTTCGAGCTGTCGCCCGAGACCGCGGCGGCGGCCGTGCGCGAGCACGATCCGGACATCGTCATCCTCTGCTCGCCGAACAACCCGACCGGAACGCCGCTGACGCTCGAGACGATCGAAGCCGTGTACTCCGCGGCGCGCGGCATCGTGATCGTGGACGAGGCTTATGCCGAGTTCATGCCGGACGGCGAGCCGTCGGCGCTCACGCTGATCCCCGGGCGGGAGCGGCTGCTCATCTCTCGGACCATGAGCAAGGCGTTCGCGTTCGCGGGCGCGCGCGTCGGCTACCTCGCGGCCGATCCGGCCGTCGTTGACGCGCTCCGGCTGGTGCGCCTGCCGTACCACCTGTCCGCGATCACCCAGGCCGCGGCGCTCGGCGCTCTCGCCCACTCCGACGAGATGCTCGCGATGGTCGGCGAGATCCGGGCGCAGCGCGACCGCCTCGTCATCGAGCTTGCCGAGCTCGGCTACCGACCGCACCGCAGCGGCAGCAACTTCGTGCTCTTCGGCGGCGTCGACGACCCGCACGCGGTGTTCGAGGCCCTGCTGGAACGCGGTGTCCTCATCCGCGACGTCGGCATCCCGAACCACCTCCGGGTCACCGCCGGCACCGAGACCGAGACGACCGCGTTCCTGGAGGCCCTGCGGGCGCTCGGCCGCCCGACCGGAGCCGTGGAGGCCGGCGCGCAGTCGGTAAGCTCGCAGTCATGACGAATCGGACCGCCCAGCTCCAGCGTGCGACCAGTGAGTCGAGCATCGAGCTCAGCCTCGACCTCGACGGCACCGGGAAGTCCGACATCCACACGTCGGTGCCGTTCTACGACCACCTGCTGACCGCGTTCGCCAAGCACTCGCTCACCGACCTGACGGTGCGGGCGACCGGGGACACCGACATCGACGTGCACCACACCGTGGAGGACGTCGCCATCGTGCTCGGCCAGGCCATCCGCGAGGCGCTCGGCGACAAGTCCGGCATCTCCCGCTACGGCGACGCCCTTGTCCCGCTGGACGAGGCGCTCGTGCAGGCCGTGGTCGACATCTCCGGGCGACCCTACCTCGTGCACGGCGGCGAGCCGGCCGGGTTCGAGTTCCACCTGATCGGCGGGCACTTCACCGGGTCGATGGTGCGCCACGTCTTCGAGGCGATCGCGTTCAACGCCGGGCTGACCGTGCACGTCACGGTGGTCGGCGGGCGCGACCCGCACCACATCGCGGAGGCCGAGTTCAAGGCGTTCGCGCGCGCCTTCCGCCAGGCGAAGGCGCTCGACCCGCTGGTGTCCGGCATCCCCTCGACCAAGGGCGCACTGTGAGCGCACCCGACGTCGTCGTCTTCGACTACGGGACCGGAAACGTCCACTCCGCCGTCAAGGCGTTGGAGGCCGCGGGGGCGAACGTGGAGCTCACCGGCAACCGCCGGCGCGCGCAGGAGGCCGACGGCCTCCTCGTCCCCGGGGTCGGCGCGTTCGCCGCGGTCACCGAGGCGCTGCGCCGCTCGCACGGCGACGAGGTGATCGACCGCCGGCTCGCGGGCGGACGCCCGGTGCTCGGCATCTGCGTCGGCATGCAGGTGCTGTTCGAGCGCGGCGTCGAGCACGGGGTGGAGACCGAAGGGCTCGGCGAGTGGCCGGGCACGGTCGACCTGCTCCGCGCCGAGGTGGTCCCGCACATGGGCTGGAACCGGGTCGACGCGCCGGCGGACTCCGTGCTGTTCGACGGCATCCACGACGAGCGCTTCTACTTCGTGCACTCCTACGCAGCGCAGGAGTGGACCCTGGAGGCCACCGGGCCGTTCGCGGCGCCGCGCGTGACCTGGGCCGAGCACGGCTCGCGCTTCATCGCCGCCGTCGAGAACGGGCCGCTCAGCGCGACCCAGTTCCACCCCGAGAAGTCCGGCGAGGCGGGCCTGAAGCTGCTGCGCAACTGGATCGGCTCGCTCTAGCGGCCATCCCCGTCCGCCACGCGGACCCGAACCACCCCGACAGAGGAAACACATGAGCGAATTCACGAACACGCCCAAGCTCGTCCTGCTGCCCGCCGTCGACGTCGCCGACGGCAAAGCGGTGCGGCTGACGCAGGGCGAGGCCGGCAGCGAGACCAGCTACGGCGACCCGGTCGACGCCGCCGCCGAATGGGTGGACGCCGGCGCCGAGTGGATCCACCTGGTCGACCTGGACGCCGCGTTCGGCCGCGGCGACAACCGCGACCTGCTGCGGAAGGTCATCCGCCAGACCAAGGGCGTCAACATCGAGCTCTCCGGCGGCATCCGCGACGACGCGTCGCTGGAGCACGCCCTGGAGATCGGCGCGACCCGCGTCAACCTCGGCACGGCGGCGCTGGAGAACCCGGAGTGGGCGGCGAACGTGATCGGCCGCTACGGCGAGGCGATCGCGGTCGGCCTGGACGTGCGCGGGACGACGCTGGCGGCCCGCGGCTGGACGCGCGAGGGCGGCGATCTGTGGGAGGTGCTGGCGCGACTCGAGGAGGCCGGCTGCGCCCGCTACGTCGTCACCGACGTGACCAAGGACGGCACCCTCAAGGGCCCGAACCTCGACCTGCTGCGCGAGGTGATGGAGCGCACCGAACGCCCGGTGGTCGCCTCCGGCGGCATCTCCAGCCTCGACGACATCGCCGCGCTGCGCGAGCTGGTGCCGCTCGGACTAGAGGGCGCGATCGTCGGCAAGGCGCTCTACTCCGGAGCCTTCACGCTGCCCGAGGCGCTGGATGTCGCCGGCGACTGAGCCAGGGGACGGGCTGGAGGGCGACCCCGAGGACGCCGGACCGGGCGCGCCGTCGAGCGGTCCCACCTCCACCGGCGCCGGCCGGCTGGCCGGGTTCGCGGCGACGCTCGCCGCGTTCACGGCGTCCTCCGGCGACTCCGCTGCGTCCTCCGGCGACTCCGCTGGCCAGCCGTGGGAGGGTCGCGAGTTCGACGACAACCCGTTCGGCGACGACGACGGGTCCGCGCCCCCGGAGCTGCTGGGTGCGCTCGCCGCGTTCCGCGCCGGCGAGGTCGGCGCTGAGGCCGTGGTGGACGCCGTGCGCGCGGTGCGCGTGCTCATCCCGCTCGTCGCCGAGCTGGGGGAGGAGGGCACGAGCGACGCCGGGCTCGCGGTCGACAAGACGCAGGAACTCTCCATCGTGACCGTCGCGGCCCCGGACGGGCGACGCGTCCTCCCGGTGTTCTCGTCGGTGACGGCGATGCAGGCGTGGAACCCGGCGGCCCGTCCGGTCCCGGCTGCGGGACCGCGCGCCGCGCTCGCCGCCGCGTCGGAGGAGACCGAACTGCTGGTGCTCGACCCGACCTCGGAGACGGAGTTCGTGCTGCGGCGGCCGGCCGTCTGGGCGCTCGCGCAGGGGCAGCCCTGGCTGCCGAGCGACCGGGACCCGGTCGTGGTCGCGGCGTTCCGTGCGTCGATCGGCTCCGAGCTCGGGGTCCTCGACGTGAGGCTGGAGGCCGGCGACCCGGGCTACCGGCTCGCGGGCGACGAACTGGTGGTGCGGCTCACGCTCGCCGCCGGCCTCACGGCCGAGGAGCTGAACGCGATCCTGTCCAGGCTCGCGCAGCGCTGGGCCGCGGACGATGCCATCGCCACGCGGGTGGACTCGCTGCGGGTGCAGCTGGTCGCAGGAGCCTGAGCCCCCTCACTTCGCCGTCGGCAGCATCCGCACGCCCGCCACCACCGACAGCACCCCGACGATCGCCACGAACCCCACCAGCACCGGGACGAGCGGCCACAGGATGAGCGCCACGCCCACCAGCAGCACCGGCAGCGCCAGCCCGATGTAGGCGACCAGGAAGATCGCGGCCAGCACCTCGCCGCGGCGCTCGGGCTCGGCGAGCGACCCGGCGACGAGGATGGACGCGCGGAAGGACAGGCCGACTCCCGCGCCGGCCAGCACGCCCGCGATCAGGAACACCGGCAGCGAGTCGCCCAGCACTCCGACGGCCAGTCCGGCCAGGCCGATCGCGACCAGCACCACCGCGACGATCAGCGCTGTGCGCGACCGCAGCGGCGCGAACACGATCTGCGACAGCGCGGACGCGGCGAACACCGAGAACGGCACCGCGCCGGCCACGAGGTGCGACGCGACGTGGAAGGTCCCGGCGAGCACGCTCGGCGCGAGCGAGGTGAACAGGCCGAAGACCGCGAAGCCGGCGAACGCGGCGACGGCCGCGGCCGAGAACGCGCCGCGGGAGGCCGCGGGCACCGAGATGCGCTGCGGCCGGTACGCGGGGCGCTCCTCGGCGCGTTCCACGGTCTCCGGGACAAGGGTGACCGCCAGTGCCGCCAGCGCGAGGATCACCAGGAACACCGCGTACGGCAGCAGCAGCGGCGCGGGGAGGAACTGCGCGAACACCCCGCCGATCAGCGGGCCGAGCGCCAGGCCTCCCGTGTTGACCACCGTGGAGACCGTGCTCGCGAGGCGCGGGCCCTCGGCCGGCCGGGCGACCGACCGCAGCTCGCCGAGGTGCGCCGTCGCGCTCGCCGTGAGCGCGCCGACACCCACGCCGGAGATGAAGCGCGCGACGATCAGTCCGCTCACGTCGTTCCAGACCAGGAACAGCGCCGCCGCCACGATCTCCAGCGCGATCGCGACGAGCACCATCCGGCGCCGGCCCGCCCAGTCGCTCAGGTGGCCGATCAGGAACAGGCTCGCGATCACCCCGACCGCATAGGCCGCGAAGATGACCGTGACGACCCAGGTCGGGAAGCCGTCGCGCTGCTGGTACAGCGCGTACAGCGGCGTCGGGACGGTCGAGAAGGCCATGACGGCGAGGAACGCCGCGGCCACGATCCAGAAGCCGGAGCCGTGGCGGAGGCGCCACGGGCGCGCGTCCTGGCGCGCCGGCGAGGTCGGGTGGGAGGCGGGGGCTTTCATCGACATGCTGACATGATCCGCCCGCCGCTCGATCGTGTCCAACGAAAGCAACCGATCCTTGCAATCGAGCAGAGCGATCGACAGGATGACGTCATGGACACCCGCCAGCTGGAGTACTTCGTCGCGGTCGCCGAGGAGCTGAACTTCACCCGCGCGGCGGCCCGGGTCTTCGCCGCCCAGTCGACCGTCTCGGCCGGGGTCGCCGCCCTCGAGCGCGAGCTCGGCGTGCGGCTGTTCGAGCGCGACGCGCACGGAGTGACGCTCACCAGCGCGGGGGAGGCGGCGCTCACCGAGGCGCGCGCCGGGCTCCAGTCCATCGAGCGGCTGCGCGACCTCGGCGCGGGTGACGGGCCGCTGCGCGGGGTGGTGCGGGTCGGGATCTTCACCAACCTGACCTCCATCGACCTCCCGGGGATCATGGGCGAGTTCCGCCGCAGGCATCCCGGCGTCGACCTGCGGCTGGGGCCGTCCCCGAGCGGCTCGACCGGGCTGGCGGACGACGTCCGGCAGGGGCGGCTGGACGTCGCCTTCTACGGCCTGCCGGACCCGGTGCCCGGCACGATCGCGCTGCCGCTCGCCGACGTGCCGTTCGTGGCGGTCCTGCCGGAGGGGCATCCGCTCGCGGGCCGCGCGGTCGTCCCGCTGGCCGACCTCGCCGGAGAGCGCTGGGTGGACGCCCGCGCGGGCTTCGGCAACCGGGTCGTGCTCGACCGCGCGCTCGCCGCCGCAGGTCTCGGCCGGGAGGTCGCGACGGAGGTGTCCGACCTCGGCGAGATCCCGCGGTTCGTGGCCGCAGGGCTCGGCGTCGGCGCGCTCCCCGAGCTCACGGTCAACCGGGCGGAGGGCGTCGTCGTGCGTCCGTTGTCGCCCGGCGTCGACTGGCGGCTCAGCGTGATCGCGCATCCGCGCCCGGGAGCCGCCGCCCGCGCGCTGCTGGAGTTGATCGCGGAGCGGTTCGGCCGCCCGATCCCGCCTACGCTGGAGGGACCATGACCGTCTTCGCCGCCCTCGTCCTCTTCGTCAACGCCGTCTTCAACGTGATCGCCTGGCCGCGGTTCTTCGCCCGGGTCCGCTCCGACCAGCGGGCCAGGGACGCCGACGGCCGCGCGACGGCGTTCCTGCGCGTGCACGCGACGCTGCTCGGCATCGCTCTCCTGCTCGCGCTGCTGTCCGCGGTCGCGGGGGTGCTGTTGCTCGTCGCCTGAGCCGGATGGGAGCATGAGGGCATGGCCATCACGATCACCGGCGACGCCGAAGCCGACGCCCTCCTCGACCAGTCCTCGTTCGCCCTGCTCGTCGGGATGATGCTCGACCAGCAGATCGCGATGGAGACCGCCTTCACCGGTCCCGCCAAGCTGCGCGACCGGCTCGGCTCGCTCGACCCGGCCGGGATCGCCGCCCTCGACCCCGACGAGCTGGTGGCGGTGATGAAGCAGACCCCGTCCGTGCACCGGTTCCCCGGGTCGATGGCGGGCCGGCTGCAGTCGCTGTCGGCCGCGATCGTCGACGACTGGGGCGGGGACACGGCCGCGATCTGGACGCAGGGCGACCCCAGCGGCGCGGAGGTGCTGCGCCGGCTCAAGGCGCTGCCCGGCTTCGGCGAGCAGAAGGCCAAGATCTTCCTGGCGCTGCTCGGCAAGCAGAAGGGCCTGCAGGCGCCGGGCTGGCGGGAGGCCGCCGGAGACTACGGCGCGGAGGGCTACCGCTCCGTCGCCGACATCGTCGACCCGGAGTCGCTGACCAAGGTGCGTGAGCACAAGCGCGCGATGAAGGCGGCGGCCAAGGGCTGAGCGGCCCGGCGGGCCGGATCGCGACCGGGATGTCGGCGGCCCCCGATAGCGTAGCGGTGTGTTCCTCCTCGACGGTGTGATCGTCACCAGCGCCAGCGATCTGACCGAAGCGTCCAAGTGCGAGTTCGCCTTCCTGCGGACGCTCGACGTCAAGCTCGGCCGGCTGGAGAAGACCGACGAGGTCGAAGATCCGATGTACGTGCGCTCGTCGCGGCTGGGCGACGAGCAGGAGCACCACATCCTGGAGCGTTACCGCGAGCGGTTCGGCGACGGCGTCGCGGAGATCGAGCGGCCCGAGTCGCTGACCGCGGACAGCCTCGCGGAGGCCGTGCGCCTCACTGCCGACGCCTTCGCGCGCGCGAGCGAAGTGGTCTTCCAGGCCACCTTCTTCGACGGGTCGTTCGTCGGTTTCGCGGACTTCATCGTGCGGCTGCCCGACGGTCGCTACCGTGTGCAGGACTCCAAGCTGGCCCGCAGCGCCCGGGTCACCGCGCTGCTGCAGCTCGCGGCGTACGCCGAGCAGCTGCGGCGCACCGGCGTTGAGGTCGACGAGACGGTCGAGCTGCTGCTCGGCGACGGCTCGGTCAGCGAGCACCGGCTGTCCGACATCGAGCCGGTCTACCGCAAGCGCCGCGCTCGGCTGCTCGACGTCATCGCCGAGCACGTCGCGGACGCGGGGCCGGTGGAGTGGGGCGACCCGCGGTTCACGGTCTGCGGCCGCTGCGACACCTGCGACGCGGAGATCGTCGCCGCCCGCGACGTCCTCCTGGTCGCCGGCATGCGCGTCACGCAGCGCGAGCGCCTGGCGGCGGCGGGCATCACGACCATCGACGCGCTCGCCGCCACGACCGGGCCGGTCGAGGGCATCCCCGACGGCACGCTCGCCGGGCTGCGCGAGCAGGCGAGGCTGCAGCTGGAGGCCGTCGAGGGCGCGCCGCCGCCCGTGCGGGTCTTCAACGCTCCGGTGCTCGCCGTCCTTCCGGAGCCCGACGCGGGCGACATCTTCTTCGACTTCGAGGGCGACCCGCTCTACACGGAGGGCGCAGGCGAGCGCTGGAACCTCGACTACCTGTTCGGCATGGTCGACACCGACGCCCGGTTCACCGCGTTCTGGGCGCACGACTTCGCCGAGGAGCGGGTGGCGCTGGAGCGCTTCCTGGAGTTCGTCCGCGATCGCCGCGCCGCCCATCCCGGCATGCACATCTACCACTACGCGGCGTACGAGCAGACGCACCTGCTCTCGATCTCCGCCCGGCACGGCGTCGGCGAGGAGGAGGTCGACGGCCTGCTGCGCGACAACGTGATGGTCGACCTGTACCCGCTGGTGCGCAAGTCCGTCCGGGTCGGCTCGCGGTCGTACTCCATCAAGAAGCTGGAGCCGCTGTACATGGGGTCCGAGCTGCGCGAGAGCGAGGTGACGAACGGCGCCGACTCCATCACCGAGTACGCGAACGCCCGCGACCTGATCGCGCTCGGGCGCTTCGACGAGGCCCAGCCGCTGCTCGACGCGCTCGGAGACTACAACCGCTACGACTGCGTCTCGACGCTCCGCCTCCGGGACTGGCTGCTCGCCCGCGCCGCCGAAGCGGGCGTCCCGATCGGCGCCGCCCCGATGGAGGAGCCGGAGCCGGCCCCGGAGGAGTCCCCGCTGCGCGCGGGCCTGCTCGGGTTCGCCGGGGACCCGCTCGATCCGCACCGCACGCCCGACCGGGAGGCCGTGGCGCTCGCCGCGGCGGCGATCGACTTCCACCGGCGCGAGCAGAAGAGTTTCTGGCAGAGCCACTTCTCCCGGCTCATCCAGCCGGTGGAGGAGTGGGCCGACACCCGCGACGTGCTGGTCGTGGAGTCCGTGCGCGTGGTGCGCGACTGGTACCTCGACGAAGGTCAGCGGGTGGAGCGCCGCGAACTGCTGCTGTCCGGCCAGTGGGGCGCTGGCAGTGCGGTGCGGGTGAGCGAGAGCTCGGGGCCGTTCCTGCTCTACGAGTACCCGGGGCCGTTCCGGCTGCTGCGTGCCCAGCCGGGCGCGCGGACCGTGCGCAGCGCCGCCGTCATCGACGTCACCGACGACGGCTCGGTGCTGGTGCGCGAGACGCTGCCGGAGGACGTGGCGGCCTACCCGCACCTCCCGATGGCGCTCACCCCGGCGCCGCCGCCGAACACGCGCCCGCTCGCCGAGGCGGTGCGGGAGTGGGGCACCGACCTGCTGGCCGCGCGCCGGGACGACCGCTGGCCCCTGAACGCTACCGTCGACCTGCTCCGGCGCACGCCGCCGCGCACGCGATCCGGAGCGCTGGCGCCCGAGGGGCCGGAGGACGGCAGCGGCCGCATCGCCGCGGTCACCGCGAGCCTGCTCGACCTGGACGCCTCCTACCTGGCGGTGCAGGGGCCTCCCGGCACCGGCAAGTCCTACCTCGGCGCCCACGTCATCGCCCGGCTCGTCGCCGCGCACGGCTGGCGCGTCGGGGTGGTCGCCCAGTCGCACGCCGTGGTCGAGAACCTGCTCGACCGGGTCGTGGACACCGGGCTCGACCCGGCCCTGGTCGGCAAGGTGCCGAGCGGCGCGGCCGAAGCGCCGCGGTTCACGCCGCTGCGCCGCAACGGCCACCTGGAGTTCGCCGCCGAGCGCGAGGGCCGCGGCTACGTGCTCGGCGGAACGGCGTGGGACTTCGCCAACCCCGCGCGCATCCCGCGCGGCAGCCTCGACCTCCTGGTGATCGACGAGGCCGGGCAGTTCTCGCTCGCGTCGACCATCGCGGTCGGCGTGGCCGCGCGGAACCTGCTGCTGCTCGGCGACCCGCAGCAGCTCCCGCAGGTGAGCCAGGGCAGCCATCCCGAGCCCGTCGACGGCTCCGCGCTCGGCTGGGTGAGCGCCGGCCACGACGTGCTCCCGGCCGAGCTCGGCTACTTCCTCGCTGAGAGCCGCCGGATGCATCCGGCGCTGGCGGAGGCCGTGTCCCGGCTGTCGTACGAGGGCCGGCTGCACGCGCACCCGAGCGCACGCGACCGCGAGCTCGGCGGCGTCGAGCCCGGCCTCCACCCGGCACCGGTGGAGCACGTGGGCGACGCGACCGCGTCGCCGCAGGAAGCCGCGGAGGTCGTCCGCATCGTGGACGACCTGATCGGCCGCTCCTGGACCGACCCCGCAGCGCACGTTGAGGACGTTCCGCTGGCGCAGGACGACGTCATCGTCGTGACCCCGTACAACGCGCAGCTGGCCGAGGTGCGCGAGCTGCTGGACGAGGCCGGCTTCCCGCAGGTGCGGGTCGGGACGGTCGACAAGTTCCAGGGCCAGGAGGCCGCCGTCGCGATCGTCAGCCTCGCCGCGTCGTCGGCCGCCGACGTGCCGCGCGGGATGTCGTTCCTGCTGATGAAGAACCGGCTGAACGTCGCGATCTCGCGGGCGAAGTGGGCGGCGTACCTGGTGCACTCGCCCGAGCTGACCGAGTTCCTGCCGACGACCCCGGCCGGCGTGGGCGAGCTCAGCGCGTTCATCCGGCTGGTCGAGCCCGCCGGCTCGGGCCGCCCCGCGCCGTCCACCACCGTGGCTGCGCGGGAAGCCGCTGGTGAGGCGCGGGCCTGAGAGCTACGGTGGAGGCGTGTCCCCGGAGGAACTGGAGGAGCTCGTCATCCTGCGACGAGCCCGCGACAAGATCGATCGCGAGTACGCCGAGCCGCTCGACGTCCCGACGATGGCCGCGTCCGCCTTCATGTCGCCGTCGCACTTCTCGCGCCGGTTCCGCGCGGTCTACGGCGAGACGCCCTACAGCTACCTGATGACCCGGCGGATCGAGCGCGCGATGGCGCTGCTGCGCGAGGGGATGACGGTGACGGAGGCCTGCATGGCGGTCGGCTGTACCTCCCTCGGCTCGTTCAGTTCGAAGTTCGCCGAGGTAGTGGGGGAGTCGCCGACCAGCTACCGCGCCCGCGAGCACCGCGCCGTGCTCGCCATGCCGAACTGCATCGCGAAGCAGCGCACCCGTCCGGTGCGGTCGAAGCCCATTCCGGGGTAAGACCCATCCGGGCAGAGCTGAGCAGGAATGGAGAAGCGCGGCCCGCGCCGCGTTCCTAGAGTGGCCCTATGACCATTTCGCTTCAGTACTCGCACATCACCGTCACGAACCCCGAGGAGTCGCTCGCGTTCTATCGTGACGCGCTGGGACTGGACGTCCTGAACGACGTCGAGTCGGGCGGCCACCACTGGATCACGCTCGGCGTCGCCGGCCGGCCCGGCACCGAGATCGTCCTCTCCGACCCGTACGCGGGCCGTTCGCAGTCCGACGGCGACGCCATCCAGGAGCTCGTCGCCAAGGGCGTGCTGACCAACGTCGTCTTCCGCACCGAGGACGACCTCGACGGCGTCTTCGAGCGCGTGCGCGCCAGCGGCGCCGAAGTGCTCCAGGAGCCGAAGGACCAGCCGTGGGGCCCGCGCGACTGCGCGTTTCGCGACCCGTCCGGCAACATGGTGCGCATCTTGCAGTCGGCGGCGCAGCCCGCGTAGCGAACCGCCCGTACCGGGCAGCGTGCGGTGTGCGCCGGGAGCCCCCCAATGGCCTCCGGCGCACACGTACGTCCGATTCTTCCGCCAGCCGCTGCGCCCGACAAGAGTGTTCGTACCTAAGATCCGAAATCTGACGGACTAGGCGTGTGTGCCTCGCGATTTCTTCCCTGGAAGGCTCGATGGGCCAGGTCCCCGACCGTAACCGCGTCGTGGTTGCGGTTCACGTTCTGGGCGCAGCCTGCGAAGCGAGCGGGTCGGCGAATCCGTCCTGCGAGGGCGTGGTGCGCCGCCCCAAATGGTGTCCGGCGCGCCGCGCAGGCCGACTTATCTGTCGTACTCGGATCCTTAGGTCTCTTGTCGCTCGCTGCCAGAGCGTTTGCGCTTCACATTCAGGATCAGTTGTCCTCTCTGGGGCCGATTACATCCCCATCCACTTGTAGTCGAATGCCCATCCGATGGGCTGGAGGCCGGCCCACACGACGAATAGGCCGGTGTTGTCGTAGCACGGGCGCGAGATGTAGTAGCCCAGCTTCTGAGTCTTGTTCTGCTCTGCTACACATGCCGCCTTCGAAGAATAGAGACCTGCTGTGTCGGCGAATGCCGGAGCAGCCGTTCCCGTGAACAACGCAGCCGTGACTGCTACTCCTGCGCCAAATCGCGCGAGCTTCTTCATGTAGAGTTCCTTACTTTTGTGTCGGCGCTGACTCGCACTCGAGTTCGTGAGGCCGACGTGTGATAGCGAGCCCGAGACTGCGAACCGCCACACTGATCGTCTCCGGCGACGTTCGATATGACCAGAGTGGTTGAACCAGATATTGCAAACGTTAAGTTCGCCGGACGCCGTCACATTACGTAGAGCGTTTGACGATGCACATCCTCCCTTGAAAGGTTTGATGTGCCGCCAACCGTCCGCCGGCACATCACACCCCTTCACAAGAGAGGCACAGCCATGCCCGACGCCACCCCGCCCGGAACCGTCCCTGCGCTCCCGGAGAAGCCCAAGCGCTCCAAGACCCCGTGGATCGTCGGCATCGCCGTCGTCGCGGTCCTCGCCGTCTTCGGCGGTGTGATCGCGGTCGTCAACGCGAACAACAGCGGCTCCGCCGACGCGGCGGGCACGACCGTCGCCGTCAAGATCGGGACCACCGAGCAGTCCGCACCGTACTGGCCCATCCTGAAGAGCGAGGCGGCCAAGGAGGGCATCGACATTCAGGTCGTCGGGTTCAAGGACTACACGCAACCGAACGCCGCCCTCGCGAACGGCCAGCTCGACCTCAACCTCTTCCAGCACCTGCAGTTCCTGGCGAACTACAACGTGGAGTCCGGCCAGAACCTGGTCCCGATCGCGTCGACCTACGTCGTCCCGCTGTCGCTCTACTCGAAGAAGTTCACCTCGCTGGACGCGCTGCCGGCCGGGGCGAAGGTCGCCATCCCGAACGACCCCACCAACCAGGCGCGCGCCCTCCTCGTGCTACAGAAGGCCGGGCTCCTGAAGCTGAAGAACGGCGGGAGCACGCTCTCCACGCCGGCCGACATCGACGCCGCGGCATCGAAGGTCACGGTGCTTCCGGTCGATGCGGCCCAGACCGCGCCCGCGCTCGACTCGGCAGACGCCGCGGTGATCAACAACACCTTCGTCGGCCCGGCCGGGATCGACCCGAAGTCCGCCCTGTTCCAGGACGACCCGAAGAGCTCCGCTGCCGAGCCGTACATCAACGCGTTCGTCGCCCGCGCGAAGGACAAGGACAACGCGACCTTCCTGAAGATCGCCGACCTGTACCACTCGAAGGCCGTCCAGGACGCCGTGCTCGCCGACTCGAAGAACACCGCCGTGATCGTGCAGAAGCCGCAGGCCGACCTGATCGCGATCCTGCGCTCGCTGGAGACGTCCATCAAGGCGGCGAAGTAGGCGTGAGCGCCCTCATCGAGTTCCGCGGCGTCACCAAGAGCTTCCGCTCGGGCGACGCCGCGGTCTCCGCCGTCTCGGACATCGACCTGACCATCGAGCGCGGCGAGATCTTCGGCATCATCGGCTACTCCGGCGCGGGCAAGAGCACGCTGCTGCGGCTCATCAACGCGCTGGAGCACGCGACCGCAGGCTCCGTGATCGTCGACGGCCGCGACCTGACCACGCTGCGTGAGCGCGACCTCCGGAGCGTCCGGGCGGGGATCGGGATGATCTTCCAGCAGTTCAACCTGTTCCGCTCACGCACGGTGTTCGCGAACATCGCGTACCCGCTGAAGGTCGCGGGCTGGCCCGCCGACAAGCGCAAGCAGCGGGTCGCCGAACTGCTCGCCTTCGTCGGCCTGACCGAGAAGGCCTGGGCGTACCCCGACCAGCTCTCGGGAGGCCAGAAGCAGCGCGTCGGCATCGCCCGGGCGCTCGCGACGAACCCGGCCATCCTGCTCGCCGACGAGGCGACCAGCGCGCTCGACCCGGAGACGACCGCCGACGTGCTGGCACTGCTCAAGCGGGTCAACGCGGAGCTCGGCGTCACCATCGTCGTCATCACGCACGAGATGGAGGTCGTCCGCTCGATCGCCGACCGGGTCGCCGTGCTCGACTCCGGCCGGATCATCGAGCTGGGGACAGTGTTCGACGTGTTCTCCGACCCGCAGACCGCGACGTCGCAGCGCTTCGTCGGCACGGTGCTGCGCAACCAGCCGGGCGAGGCCGACATCGAGCGGCTGCGCGGCAAACACGCCGGGAGGATCGTCTCGGCGCGCATCCACGATGACGGCCGCCTCGGCGCCGTGCTCTCCGACGCGGTCGGCCGGCACGGCGTCCGGTTCGAGATCGTCTACGGCGGCATCTCGGCGCTGCAGGGCCGGTCGTTCGGCAGCCTGACGCTCGAACTGCTCGGCGAACCCGACGCGGTGGACGCGCTGGTGGCGGAGCTGCGCACGGTCACCGAGGTCGAGGAGGTCGCGGCATGAACGACTGGTCGACGCTTTGGCCGGTGTACCTGACCTCCATCGGACAGACCCTCTGGATGGTTGTCGCGACGCTCGTGCTCGGCGGCGTCCTCGGCCTCGCGCTCGGCGTCCTGCTCTACACGACGCGGCCCGGCGGGCTGCTGGAGAACCGGGTGCTGTCTGCGGTGCTGAACGTGCTGGTCAACTTCGTCCGGCCGATCCCGTTCATCATCTTCATGACCGCGGTGGCGCCGCTGACCCAGGCGGTGCTCGGGACCTTCCTCGGCACGCCTGCGGCGATCTTTCCGATGACGATCGCCGCGACGTTCGCGATCTCCCGCATCGTGGAGCAGAATCTGGTCACGATCGACCCCGGCGTGATCGAGGCGGCGCGCGCGATGGGATCGAGTCCATGGCGGATCATCTCCACGCTGCTCATCCCGGAGGCGCTCGGCCCGCTCATCCTGGGCTACACGTTCGTGTTCGTGGCGATCGTGGACCTGTCGGCGGTCGCGGGCAGCCTGGGCGGCGGCGGGCTCGGGGACTTCGCGATCTCGTACGGCTACCAGCGGTACAACTGGGTCGTGACGTGGGTCGCGGTGCTCACCATCGTGGTGCTGGTGCAGGTGGCGCAGTTCGTGGGCAACCGGCTGGCGCGGAAGGCGCTGCGGCGGTGAGGCGGTCGGCCGGCCGGTGCGTCCGTCCGGTGCCGGGGCCGAGGGGGCGCTGACCGCGTCGGCCGGCGGCTACGCCCTCGCGGTGTAGCGGCCGACCGGCCGCAGCCGCAGCGGGCGCTCGCGGTACTCCGCGAGCGCGTGCACGATCCAGCCCGCGGTGCGCGCGGTCGCGAAGATCACCTCGCCCGCGTCGTCGGCCATCCCGCCCGCGAGGGAGAGCGCCGCGAGCGCGAGGTCGACGTTCGGCGCGGCTCCGGTGCGCTCGCGCAGCAGGGCGGCCAGCGCGTCGACGGCGGCCACCACCGGTTCGGCTCCGGGGACGTCGGCGAGCATGCCGAGCAGGATCCGCCCGCGCGGGTCGCCGCCGGGGTAGAGCGGCTGGCCGAAGCCCGGGACGGGTCCGCGCCCGTCCGCCACGGCGTCCGCGACGACCCGGGCGGGCTCCTCGCCCGCGGCGATCCGGGCGAGCATGCGGTGCGCGGCGCGGCTGGCGTTGCCGTGCAGGGGTGAGTCGAGCGCGCCGAGGCCGGCGACGACCACGGCGTAGGGGGTCGCGCGCGCGGACGCGGCCGCGCGGGCGGCGAGCGTGGAGACGGCGAGGTCGTGGTCGAGCAGCAGGACCAGCGCGGCGTCGAGGGTGCGCAGGGCCTCGGGGGAGGCGGGGTGCGGGGAGAGGCGGGCCCAGAGCGCGGCGGCGAGGGTAGGGCCTTCGAGGGTGGGGTCGTCCGGCGCCGACTTCTCCGGAAGAACCGCCACCATCCCCGCGATCAGCCGTTCCGCGGCTCCTGCCACGGCCTCCGGATCGAGCGAGGTCCGCAGCGGGTCAGCCGCCGCCAGCGCCGTCACCGCCACCAGCTGGCGATCGCGGTCACCTGCCCCGGCCGGCAGCGCCTCCGCGACCCGGCGGGCCGCCTCCAGCCCGGGGCCGGCCGCGAACCGCACCGACGCGTCCCACACTCCGGTGAGCGCCCAGTGCGCCACCACCTCGAACGGGTCCGCGGCTAGCTCGGCGGCCGGGCGGCCGCGGTAGTACAACTCGCCGTCGTCGATCAGCGCGAAGTCCGTCTCGATCACCATCAGCGGGCGGCCCTCCGAGCGCGGCGGTCGGGAGGACGTGCGGCGGCGGCGCGCCGAGGCGAAGGCCTCCACCTCCAAAGGCTCGAACGTGGACCCGGCCGCGGTGCGCTCGCGGGTCAGCAGCCCGCGCGCGACGTACGCGTACAGGGTCTCCAGCTTCACGCCGAGGCGGTCGGCGGTCTGTTCGGCAGTGAGCCGCGGGAGGTCGCTCATATTGATCCGATCAACGTTGACGTGCGTAGAATCCACGTTCACACTACTGGCATGGACCGCATGAACGACACCCTCATCGACGTCCCGCGTGGGCTCACCAACGTCGTCGCCGCCACCACGGCGCTCGGCGACGTCCGCGGGCACGAGGGGTTCTACCACTACCGCCAGTACTCGGCCATCGACCTGGCGCGCGAGCGCAGCTTCGAGGACGCCTGGTACCTGCTGCTGTTCGGCGAGCTGCCGTCGGCGCAGGAGCTGGCGGCGTTCCGGGAGCGGATCGCCGCGGCGCGACGCATCCCGGAGTCGGTGGCCGAGCTGCTGCCCGCGATCGCCCGGCTGACCGCGGGCGGCGACCTGCTGGCCGGGCTCCGGATGGCGCTCGCCGCGGTCGCCGCGGCCGACGGGATGCGGCCCGTCTACGACGAGGACGGGGACGAGCGGCTGAGCGACGCGATCCGCATCGCGGCGGTCACGCCGGTGCTGCTGGCGTCGCTGCACGCCTACGCGGAGGGGCGGACGCCGCTGGAGCCGCGCGACGACCTCGGCCACGTCGCCGGCTACCTCCGCCTGATCACCGGACGCACTCCGGACGCCGCCCACGAGCACGCGCTCAGCGCCTACCTGACGGCTGCGATCGACCACGGCTTCAATGCCTCCACCTTCACGGCCAGGGTCATCGCGTCGACAGGCGCGGACGTCGCGGCGGCGGTGGACGGCGCGCTGGGCGCCCTGTCCGGCCCGCTGCACGGCGGCGCGCCCAGCCGCGCGCTCGACACCCTCGACGCGATCGGCGCGCCCGAGAACATCGACACGTGGATCACCGAGACCGTGCACGCAGGCGGACGCGTGATGGGCTTCGGCCACGCGGTGTACCGCACGGAGGACCCGCGCTCGGTGCTGCTGAAGGAGGTCGCGCAGGGCTTCGGCGGCGACCGGGTGGACTTCGCGGTGCGGGTGGAGGAGCGCGTCCAGCAGCTCCTCGAGGAGCTGAAGCCCGGCCGCGGGCTGCACACGAACGTCGAGTTCTACGCGGGCGTGGTGATGGAGCTGTGCGGGATCCCGCGCGAGCTGTTCACGCCGACGTTCGCCGCGGCGCGCGTGGTCGGCTGGACGGCGCACATCCTGGAGCAGGCGGCGGACGGCAAGATCCTGCGGCCCTCGTCGCGGTACGTCGGCCCGCCGGCGCCCGAGCCGCTGCCCGGACGCTCGATCGCGGCCTGACGCGGGGCGGGTGGCGGGCGTATCGTGCTGCTCGGCGGCCGCGTCAGCGGTTCGCACGAGCGACGGAGGACGCCATGCGCGGAGCGGTGCGGCACGTGGAGTGGGTCGGCGACGAGGACCCGGAGCGGCTGGAGGCGGCGGTCGTCACCTTCGCGCCCGACCGGCTGGACGCGCTCGGCACGTCGCGCACGACGGACTACGTCACCAGCTGGGCGCTGGAGACCGGGCCCGACTGGGTGACCTCCCGGCTGTCCGTCGCCGTCGACGGCCGCGGTTTCACCCGCTGGCTCGTCCTCACCCGCGACGCCCACGGCCGCTGGGCCTCCGAGTCGTACACGCACGGCGACGACCGCTACCACGACGAGCCGATGGCCGCTCCCGGTATCGCGGATCCCGGGAGCCTGGGCGGCGCGCTCGACTGCGACCTGGCGCTCTGCCCGGTGACGAACACCATGCCGATCCTCCGGCTGCGTGCGCTGGAGGGGCTGGAGGAGACCGAGCTCACCATGGCGTGGGTCGACCTCCCGTCGCTCGCGGTGGTCGCCAGCCGCCAGGCGTACAGCGCGGCCGAGCCGTTCGACGCGGGAGCGGGCCGCTCGGTCGTTCGCTACCGGAGCGTCGGCAGCGGGTTCACCGCCGACCTCGGCGTGGACGAGGACGGCCTGGTCATCGACTACCCGCGCCTCGCCCGCCGCATCCGCACCCGCTGACGCCGAGGGGCACGTAAACGCCCCCAAAACGCGCTCTTAGGGGCGTTTACGTGCCCCTCGACGGTTGTGCGTCAGGGGGTGGGGGCGAGGGCGTCGTAGTCGCGGAAGCCGCGGCGGACGCGGACGATCGTCGCGACCAGCACCACGATCAGCAGGCCGCCCAGCAGCGGAGGGAACCAGAGGGCGCCGGTGAGCGCGAGCACGCCGATGTAGAGGTCCCCGAGCCGTGGGCCGCCGGTCACGACGACGGTGAAGACGCCCTGCAGTCTGCCGCGCATCGCGTCGGGCGCCGACGCCTGCAGGATGGTCATCCGGAAGATCGAGCTGACGTTGTCCGCCGCGCCCGAGGCCGCGAGCAGCACGGTGGCCGCGATCAGCGCGGGGAGGTTCGCGTCGGCGATCGACGCGGCGCCGCCGGCCGTCCCGCTGAACGCGACGACTGCGAGCACGATGCCGAAGCCGAGGATCGCGGCGCCGTAGACGATGATCGCCCGCTCCACCGCACGGCCCTGCCGGCGCACGCCGCCGAGCCGGCCGGAGAACACGCTGGAGACGAGCGTCCCGACGGCGCCGGCCGCGGTCAGGATGCCGACCGTCACCGGACCGCCGCCGATGAGCAGCGCGCCGACCGCCGGGAACAGCGCGCGCGGCTGCCCGAAGGTCATCGCGATGATGTCGAGCACGAAGGTCATCGACAGGTTCGGCGCCGACTTCAGGAACCGCAGCCCCTGCAGCACCGAGGACAGCCCGGCGCTCTGCCGCTCGCCCTCCGGGATGATCTTCGGCAGTGTGAAGATCCCGAGGAACGCCGCAGTGAACAGGATGACGTCGACCGTGTACGTCCACGGGATGCCGACGCTCGCGACCAGGAGGCCGGCGAGCGCGGGGCCGACGGTGACCATGACGCCCATGCTGATCCCGCCGAGCGCGCTCGCCGCCGGCAGCAGCCGGGCGGGCAGGAGTCGCGGGGTGATCGCCTGCCGGGTGGCGCCGATCATCACCGTGGCGACTGCGTTGAGCGTCGTGAGCACGTACAGCGGCCAGACCACCTGGATGTGCATCCAGGCGAACACCGCGATCCCGGCCGTGGAGGCCCACGCGACGACCGCCGTGACGAGTGCGACCGTCCGCCGGTCGAAGGCGTCGGCGAGCACGCCGCCGTACAGCCCGAACACGATCATGGGCACGAGCGCGAACAGCGCGACGAGCGACACGGCCAGTGTCGAGTGGGTGAGGTCGTAGATGTGGAGGCCGACGGCCACGACCGTCATCTGGCCGCCGATGCCGGAGATCGCCCCGCCGAGCCAGAGCCGGGCGAACGCCGGCGACTCCTTCAGCGGGCTGAGGTCGACGAAGTGCCGGGAGTGGGCCAGTCGCGGCTCATCGTGCGCAGCTGCGCCCGAGCCGCCGGGCGCGCTCGTATCGTCGGGCTCCTTGGTGCCCGGCGCCTGGCCGGCGCTCAGAAGCGGGGCTTCTTGCTGAGCGAGACCGCCGCCAGCGAGAACACGACGCCGAACAGCATGATGGTGACCGTGACGGCTTGCAGCACGACCTGCCAGAACGGCAGGAACGGGGTGACGGAGACCCAGAGCCAGAGGACGGCGCCGATCAGCGTGATGACGTAGCTGAAGGTGCGGCGCGCGTACAGCGCGTTGAGCGACACGACGGTGCCGGCGACCGTCATCTGGAAGAGCGGCAGGAACGCACCCGCATTGCCCGACCAGGTCGCGACCAGGCTGATGACGCCGAGCACGAGGGTGACCAGCACGACGAGGGTCGCGAGCAGGTTGCCGAGCATCGGCGGCACCGTCGCGCTCAGGCTGCGGACGAGAGCGCCGTGCTCGTCGTCGATCTCGTTCTCGGTGCGGGGCTCAGCGATGATGTGCGTGGTCACGACGACGATCCTACCGCCCGCCCGGGCGCCGGGAAGAACATCGTCAGCTCTCCTTGACGACCTGGTCGACGCGCTTGTCGGGACGCAGCCCGCGCCACGACGGCTGACGCAGTCGGTCGGTGCCTGTCCACTCGGCGAACTCGACCTCGCCGACGTACTCCGGCCGCACCCAGTGCGCGCCGCGCGCGTCGAGCGACGGGACGCCCGTCAGCGGGGGAGTCGTCCGCGGGTGGGCTGCGAGCTTCTTCGCCAGGTCGTCCAGCATCGCGTCGGTGAAGCCAATCCCCACCTTGCCGACGTAGCGCAGGCCGTCGCCGTCCGGAATGCCGAGCAGCAGCGCCCCGATGCTGTTGGCGCGGCGGCCGTTGCCGGGGGTCCAGCCGCCGATGACGACCTCCTGCGTGAGGTGGTGCTTGATCTTGATCCAGGTGCGGGAGCGCCGGCCCGTCGCGTACGTGCCGTCGCGCTGCTTGGCCATGACGCCCTCCAGGCCCAGCTCCCGGGACGAGGAGATGGCGTGGTCGACGTCGCCGGCGAACGCCGGGGGGACCTGCACCGGGTCGTCCTTCGGCGGGCGCAGGGTGTCCTGGAGGGCGGCGCGGCGCTCGTCGTACGTCTTCTTTCGGAGGTCGGTCCCGTCGAGTTCGAGGAGGTCGAAGACGAAGTAGTGCGCGGGCGCCCGCTCCGCCGCGGCGCGCACCTCCGCCGGACGGGTGAGGCCCATCCGGGTCTGCAGCAGGCCGAAGTCGGGCCGGCCCTGCGGGGTCAGCGTGACGATCTCGCCGTCCAGGACGAGATCGTGGTCGCCCGCCAGGCCGATGAGCGCGGCGAGCTCGGGATAGGTGCCGGTGACGTCGTTGCCGTTGCGGGTGGTAAGCCGCAGGGCGCCGCCGCGCACGACCGAGACCGCCCGGATGCCGTCCCACTTCATCTCGAACGCCCACTCGGACTCGTCGTGGATGTCAGCGCGCGAGCCGAGCGTGGCGAGCATGGGGGAGACGGGCTTCTCTGTGATGCGCTTGGGGGTGATGATCTTCTCTGTGACGGGCTTCGCGGAGGCGGAGCGCGCCGGCTTCTTCGCCGCAGCCGTCCCCGCGTCCTTCATCAGGTGGATGAGCCAGTTCTTCTCATCCCCGCCCTGCTTCGTCGCGATGAGCGCGAACTTCCGCGGCTCCCCGCCCAGGCCGCCGTCCGGCTGCCCGTGCAGCGTCGCGATCACCTCGTCGTCGCGCCACTTCTCCAGCTCGTACTCGCCGTGGTCCCAGATGTCGACGTGGCCCGCGCCGTACTCGCCGTGCGGGATGTCGCCCGCGAACGTCCCGTACTCCAGCGGATGGTCCTCCACGTGCACGGCGAGGTGGTTCTGCTTCGGGTCGTCCGGCGGCCCCTTCGGCAACGCCCAGCTGACCAGCACGCCGTCGTGCTGGAGGCGGAAGTCCCAGTGCAGCCGCCTGGCGTGGTGCTCCTGGATGACGAACGAGCGGCCCTCGGCGGCGTCCGGGCTGACCGACGGCACCGGCTCCGGGGTCTTGGCGGCGTCGCGCTTCGAGCGATACGTCGTGAGCCGGTCGGTGTCCGCCGCGCTGTTCTCCTCGGCGACGGCCCGCCCCGCCGACAGGTCCGCCAGCGGGTCGCCGCGGCGCTTCACCCGCTCCAGCACCTCCGGGTACTCGAGCTGGCGCAGGTCCTTCGAGGCCAGCTCCCGCCACGTGCGCGGCGCCGCGACCGTCGGCCGGAACCGGCCACGCAGCGAGTACGGCGCGATCGTCGTCTTCGCGCCGTTGTTCTGGCTCCAGTCGACCAGCACCTTGCCTTCGCGCAGCGTCTTCTTCATGTCGCTGACGACGAGGTCGGGGTGGTCGGCCTCCAGCGCCCTGGCCAGCTCGTGCGCGACCGCGGAGACCTGGTCGCTGGTCTGCGAGCCGTCGAGCGGCGCGTAGAGGTGGATGCCCTTCGACCCGCTCGTCACCGGCAGCGGGTCGAGCCCCATGTCGGCGAGGATGGCGCGGGCCAGCCGGGCGACCTCCGCGCAGTCCTGCAGCGTCGCGCCCTCGCCCGGATCGAGGTCGAGCACCAGCCGGTCCGGGTTGTGCCGCGTGTCGCCGCGGCCCACCCGCCACTGCGGCACGTGCAGCTCCAGCGACGCGATCTGCGCCAGCCAGACCAGGGTCGCCCGGTCGTTGACCAGCGGGTAGGTGTTGGCGCTGGTCTTGTGCGTGATCGTGCGCTGCTTCACCCAGCCCGGAGTGGAGGCCGGGTCCAGGTTCTTCTGGAAGAAGACCTCGCCGGGCTTCTCCGGCGTCCCGACTCCGTGCACCCAGCGTTTGCGGGTGGCGATGCGGTCGCGGGTGTGTGGGATCATCACGTCGGCGATGGCGTTGTAGTAGCCGATCACGTCGGCCTTCGTGGTCCCGGTCTCCGGGTACATGACCTTGTCGAGGTTCGTCAGCCGCAGCCGGTGGCCGTCGATCGAGACCGTCTCGGTGTCCTCCGCAACCATGCGAACACCGTACGCCGCCCGAGCGCGTGCGCGGCAGATACCGCTTCCACTGTTGTTTTTCCGCGGGAGCGCGGACACGATGGTCCCATGAGGGCCATATGGACGGGAGCCATCACCTTCGGGCTGGTCAATGTGCCGGTGAAGGTCTACAGCGCGACCGAGGACCACGACGTGGCGCTGCACCAGGTGCACGACGCCGACGGCGGGCGCATCCGGTACAAGCGCGTGTGCGAGATCGACGGCAAGACGATCCCGTACGAGCACATCGCGAAGGCGTACGACGACGGCGAGCGGACGGTCATCCTGACGCCGGAGGACCTGGAGTCGCTGCCCGCCGAGCGCAGCCGGGAGATCGACGTGGTCGAGTTCGTGCCGAACGACCAGCTCGACCCGCTCATGTTCGACCGCAGCTACTACCTGGAGCCGGACTCGAAGTCGCTGAAGGCCTACGCGCTGCTGCGCAAGACGCTGGAGGACGAGGACCGCACCGCGATCGTCAACTTCGCGCTGCGCCAGAAGACCCGGCTGGGCGCGCTGCGGGTGCGCGGCAACGTCCTGGTGCTGCAGACCATGCTGTGGCACGACGAGATCCGCGCGGCCGACTTCCCGTCGCTGGAGACCGCGCCGCGCATCACCGAGCGCGAGCTGTCGCTGTCCTCCGCCCTGATGGAGAGCTTCGCCGGCGACTTCGAGCCGGAGAAGTTCAGCGACGAGTACCAGGACGAGCTGCGCAAGCTGATCGACGCCAAGCTGGAGCAGGGCGAGAGCATCGACACCGCGGCGACCTTCGGCGAGGAGCAGGAGGAGGCCAAGAAGGGCGGCGGCGAGGTCATCGACCTGATGGAGGCGCTGCAGCGCAGCGTCGAGCGCAGCAGGGGAGGCGGGTCGAAGGACGCCGCGGAGAAGAAGCCGGCGGCGACGGCGAAGAAGGCTCCGGAGAAGAAGGCCCAGGCGAAGAAGGCTCCCGCGAAGGCCAAGAAACCCGCGTGACACGCCTGCGCCGCAGCGACCCGTCGGGGCCGGGCTATGCGCGCCGCGGCTCCGCGAAGGGTCCGGTGTACGAGGACGAAGCGGGCAACCGCATCGTGGACGAGCGCGAGCTGGAGCGCATCCGCTCGCTCGTCATCCCGCCCGCGTGGAAGGACGTCTGGATCTCCCCGGACGCCCGCGGCCACATCCAGGCGGTCGGGACGGACGCGGCCGGACGGCGGCAGTACCTCTACCACGAGGCCTGGCGGCTGCATCAGGACCGGATCAAGTTCGAGCGGGCGGCGCAGCTCGCCGAGACGCTGCCGGGCGCTCGCCGCAAGGTCACGATGGACCTGCGGCAGGAGGGCTTCGGGCGCGACCGCATCCTCGCCGCCGCGTTCCGCGTCATCGACCTCGGCAGCCTCCGGATCGGCAGCGAGGAGTACCTGCACGCGAACGGCAGCCGCGGCCTCACCACGCTGCTCTGCCGCCACGCCGCCATCGACGGCGACCAGGTGACGCTGACGTTCCCCGCCAAGTCGGCGCAGAAGTGGTCGAGCACCATCGAGGACCCCGACCTGGCGGAGCTGCTGGCCGAGATCGTGGCGCTGCGCGGTCAGCGTTCCCGGCTGCTGTCGTGGAAGGACGGGACCTGGCACACGATCCGCCCGGCGTCGCTGAACGAGTACATCCAGCGCCAGACCGGAGGCGAGTTCACGGCCAAGGACTTCCGCACCCTGCACGGCACGATCGTCGCGGCGAAGGCGCTCGCCGAACTGGGCCTGGCGGACAAGGAGGCCCAGCGGGCGAAGCGGGTCACGGCAGCGGTGGCGGAGGCCGCGGACGCGCTCGGGAACACGCCGACGATCGCCAGGAACAGCTACATCGACCCGCGGGTTTTCGACCGCTACCGGTCGGGCGACGTCATCGACACGGGCGGTGGCCGGGCTCCCGAGCCGGCGCTGCTGGAGCTCCTGGGCTGAGGCCTACCTCCCGGACTCCGACCGCGACTGCGACGGCGACCCCGTCTGCGCAGGCGTCCCCGCCGACAGCGGCGCCGCCACATCCTCCAGCGACTTCCGCTCCGCGTCCACGCCGAGGAACAGCTCCACCAGTCCCGCCGCGATCATCAGCCCGGCGCCGAGGTAGTACCCGAAGGCGACCGCCTGGACGCCGCCGCCGATCAGCTGGCCGAACAGGATCGGGCCGACGATGCCGCCCGCCGCGGTGCCGACCGCGTAGAAGAACGCGATCGCCATCGCGCGGGTCTCCATCGGGAAGATCTCGCTCACCGTCAGGTAGGCCGCGCTGGCACCCGCCGAGGCGAAGAAGAACACCACCATCCAGCAGACCGTCAGCCAGACGGCGTCGAGGGCGCCGGCGGAGAAGAGCAGGGCCGTGCCGATGAGCAGCACGCCGGAGCCGACATACGACAGCGTGATCATGAACCGGCGGCCCACCGAGTCGAACAGCCGGCCCAGCAGCAGCGGGCCGAGGAAGTTGCCGATCGCGATCGGGATCAGCGACCACGGCGCGACGTCGGCCGGCACCTTCAGCAGGTTGGTCAGCACCAGCGCGTAGGTGAAGAACACGGCGTTGTAGAGGAACGCCTGCCCGATGAACAGCGACAGGCCGAGGACCGAGCGCTTCGGGTACTGGTGGATGCCGACCCGGATGATCTCGCCGAACCCCGTCGAACGGCGCTGGTGGATCTCGATGCCCTTGTCGTCGGGCACGGCCTCCAGCTGCGAACCGCTCTCCTTCTCGATGTCGCGCTCGATCTCCGCGACTTCCTTCTCGGCGGCCTCGTCGCGGCCGTGGATGAACATCCAGCGCGGCGACTCCGGAACGTTGCGGCGCACGAGCAGGATGACCAGGCCGAGCACGGCGCCCAGGCCGAAGGCGATGCGCCAGCCGATGTTCGCCGGGAAGATCGCCGTATTGAGCAGGAAGACCGTGAGGATGGCGCCGAAGGCGGTGCCGAGCCAGTACGAGCCGTTGATGGCGAGGTCGACGACACCGCGGCGGCGGGCGGGGATGAGCTCGTCGATCGCCGAGTTGATGGCCGCGTACTCGCCGCCGATGCCGGCGCCGGTGAAGAACCGGAACACGAAGAACATCCACGGTGTCACCGAGAACGCCGTGAGCACGGTCGCGAGGAGGTAGAGGCCGAGCGTGAGGATGAAGAGCTTCTTCCGGCCGAACCGGTCGGTGAGGTAGCCGAAGACCAGGGACCCCACGCACGCGCCGGCGACGTAGATCGCGGCGGCGAGTCCGACCTGCGCGGTGGTCAGCCCGAGCCCGGAAGCCTTCTCCGTGAGGCGGCTCGCGATCGCTCCGACGATGGTCACCTCGAGGCCGTCGAGGATCCACACCGTGCCGAGGCCGACCACGACGAGCCAATGGAAATGCGACCAGGGGAGGCGGTCCAAGCGGGCCGGGATGGTGGTGCGGATCGTCTTCAATCCGCTTCCTCGCTGAGAATCCGATGAATACGCACTCATTGCCAGGACAGTACGAGCCTCCCATTCTCGTTACAGGCCCTTGACAACCGAGTATTTGCGCGAAAGCAAGCGACACGCCTAGCGAGCGCTACCACCCTTGTCAACCCCTTGTTGGGGGTCTGCGCAATCTGACACCGTGGACCCACGAATCGAGGCAGAAAACACCTGCGCACGACGAAATGGGATGACACGATGACGACGCTCGAAGTGACCAATGATCCAGTTCGCGACTACCTCAATTCCATCGGAAGGACCCGCCTGCTGACGGCGGACGAGGAAGTCGCCCTGGCCAAGCGGATCGAGATCGGCGTGCTCGCCGGCGACCGCCTGGCGACCCGCCCCGGGCTGACCCCGCGGGAGAAGCGCGAACTGCAGTACCTGGCCGACGACGGCAAGCGCGCCTTCGAGCGCTTCATCGAGGCGAACCTCCGCCTGGTCGTCAGCATCGCCAAGCGCTACGCGGGCCGCGGGCTCGCCGTGATGGACCTGATCCAGGAGGGCAACCTCGGCCTGGTGCGCGCGGTCGAGAAGTTCGACTACCGGACGGGCAACAAGTTCTCCACCTACGCCACCTGGTGGATCCGCCAGTCCATCCTGCGCGGCATCGCCGACACCGCCCGCCTGATCCGTATCCCCGTGCACACCGTCGAGAAGATCGACAAGCTGGACCGCATCCGCCGCGACCTCGGCGGAGAGCTCGGCCGCACCCCCACGCTGGAGGAGATGGCGGAGGCCGCCAACCTCACCCCGGCCGAGGTGCACAAGCTGCGCATGAGCGACTCCGAGACCGTGTCGCTGGCCGTGCCGGTCGGCGAGAACGAGGGCGCAGAGCTCGGCGACCTGATCGAGGACGGCGACGCCCCCGGCCCGTCGGAGTCGGTCGAGGTCGAGTTCCGCCACCGCGATCTGGAGGAGCGCCTGCGCGAGCTGCCGCCGCGCGACGCCAAGGTGGTCCGGATGCGCTTCGGGCTCGACGGCCAGAAGCCGATGACCCTCGACGAGGTCGGCGCCGTCTACGGCATCACCCGCGAGCGCGTCCGTCAGCTGGAGACCCGCAGCCTCAAGCGCCTGCGCAGCCCCGAGCTGCTCGAATACCTGCGCTGATCGACCGCCTGCGCCGAGCGTCGCGCAGGACCAAGACCAGGGAACCCCGGGCTCAGCCGAGCTCGGGGTTCTCGTGTTCCGCCACCGCCTGGTCGAACGGGATGTCGCCAGGGCGATCGCCCGGGGCGGCCTCGTCCGCGCCGGCCTCCGCGTCCGCGGGGGCGTCGGCGGTCTCCGCCACAGGCGCCTCCGCCGGTGCGGCGGCGACGAGCGGGTCTTCTGCTTCCGGTGTCATGGTGCGCCTCCCATCCATGATCCCTACCAACGGTAGGCCGGGGCCGGAAGCCGATCAAGAGTCGCCGAGGGTCTCTCAGCGAGTTGGCGGCGCTGCGTGGGCCGCCGCGGCGGGCTCAGCGACCGGGAGGCGTGTCGGCGCTCACCTCGTCGGCGCCGAGCGCGCCGATCTCCTCGGTGAGCTGGAGTCCCTGGGCGCTGTTGGAGGAGAGGGTGAGCTGCTCCAGCCACTGCTTGTTGATTGACGGGTGGCGTCCGCCGCTGTAGCGGAACAGCAGCGGGATGGCCGGGTCGATCCAGATCGCGGAGCGGCCGTCGCCGACGCCCTGCTCGTCGCGCCAGGAGAAGAAGAACCCTTCCTTGCGCCGCAGCTTGAGTCCGACGACGATCTGCAGGTGCGCGAGCACTCTGTCCTCGAAACCGATCTCGGTCGTTCCTCCGTAAACGAGCTTGCCCATGCGAGAACCGTACCCGACGCATAGGAAATGCACGTATTCGGCGCGGGGGATTGTCCGGGCGGCGTTTCCGTGTGCCGGGGAGGGTCCGCGCGCCGGGGGTATGGTCGGGCGGTGGAACCTCGACGCGTGCTCGTGACCGGCGCGACCGGCTACATCGGCGGCCGCCTGGTGCCCCGCCTGCTGGAGCGCGGCTATCGCGTGCGGGTGCTGGTCCGCTCGCCGCTCAAGCTCACCGACGTGCCCTGGGCGCCGGAGGTGGAGGTCGTGAAGGGCGACCTGCACGACCGCGCGTCCGTTGCGGAGGCCGTGCGCGATGTGGACATCGTGTACTACCTCGTGCACTCCATGCGGGCCACCGGCGACTTCGACGAGGAGGAGGCCGACGGCGCCCGCACGGTCGCCGAGACCGCGGCCGAGGCGGGCGTGCGCCGGATCGTCTATCTCGGCGCGCTGCACCCGGACGGCCCGCTCTCGCGGCACCTGCGCTCCCGCGTCGCCGTCGGCCGCATCCTCCTCGACTCCGGGGTGCCGACCGTCGTGCTGCAGGCCGGCGTCGTCATCGGCTCGGGCTCGGCGTCGTTCGAGATGATCCGCCAGCTCACCGACGTGCTCCCGTACATGCCGGCGCCGCGCTGGGTGCGCAACCGCATCCAGCCGATCGCGGTGCGCGACGTGCTGCACTATCTGCTGGCGGCCGCCGAGCTGCCGCCGGAGGTGTCCCGCGCCTTCGACATCGGCGGACCCGACATCCTCCGCTACGGGCAGATGATGAATGGCTACGCGCTGGAGGCGGGCCTCCGGCAGCGCCCGATCGCCTCGCTGCCGGTGTTCACCCCGTGGCTGGCGTCGCAGTGGGTGAACCTGGTCACCCCGATCCCGCGCGCGCTCGCGGTGCCGATCATCGAGTCGCTGCAGTACGACTGCGTGATGCGCGAGCACGACATCGACGCCGTGATCGCCCCGCCGGAGGGCGGCCTCACCGGCTACCGCGCGTCCGTGCGGCTGGCGCTGGCGCGGCTGCGGGCCGGGACGGTGGAGACGAGCTGGCAGGACGCCTCGGTGTCCGGGGCGCCGAGCGATCCGCTGCCGAGCGACCCGGACTGGTCGGGCCACACCGTCTACACCGACGTGCGCGAGCGGACCAGCACGGCGCCGGCCGCGGAGGTCTGGCGCGTCATCGAGGGGATCGGCGGCGACCGCGGCTGGTACTCCTTCCCGCTCGCCTGGGCGCTGCGCGGCTGGCTGGACAAGCTGGCCGGAGGCGTGGGCCTGCGCCGCGGCCGCCGCGACGCCGACCGGCTGCAGACCGGGGACGCGCTCGACTGGTGGCGCGTCGAGCACATCGAACGCGGGTCGGCGCTGCGGCTGCGCGCCGAGATGCGGGTGCCGGGTCTCGCCTGGCTGGAGCTCGGCGTCACCCCCTCCGGCGCAGGCCCGGACGGCGCGGGCTCGCGCTACCGGCAGCGCGCCGTGTTCTTCCCGCACGGGCTCGCCGGCCGGCTCTACTGGCTGGCGATCCTGCCGTTCCACGGCGTCATCTTCGCCGGGATGGCCGAGCGGATCGTCGTGGAGGCCGAGGGGGCGGCGCGCACACCGCCCCCGGAAGGGATCACTCCGGCGGAGCGGTGACCAGTGTCGTCGCGCTCAGGTCGTGCAGGAAGCGCGTGACGATCTCGCGCTCCTCCGGGCTGAGCGCCCGGGCGACCTCGAACCGGCGCGCGTGCTGCATCCCCATCGTGCGGCGCACCTGGCGGTGGGTTTCCGCCGTGATCTCGACGGTGACGGCGCGGCGGTCGGTCGGGTGCGGCTTGCGGACGATGTGCCCGGCGCGCTCCAGGCGGTCGAGCAGCTTGGTGACGGAGGCGGTCGAGATGTGCAGGTGCTCGGCGAGCGCCCCGGCGGTCACCGCGACGTGCGCGTTCGTGGAGGCGATGATGTAGCGCAGCGCCTTCATGTCGGTCTCGTTGAGCTGCATAGCGGTGCGCGACTCGAAGCTGAGGCGCTGCTCGGCCTCCCGCCAGCCGCGGACCGCGTCGAGGACGCCGATGACCTGCTGGAGCTCGTCCTCGCTCAGGTCGTCGTGGCGCACGAGCTCCTGACGCGGGTCGATCACCCGCGGGTCGATCAACGACCCGGAGATCCGCCGGGCCTCCTCCTTCGAACTCATGCGGACATCCTATTGCCCATCGTAAGAAGCGTGCTAAGTTATTTGCTAACCAGGCTAGGTAAAGGAGGTCGGTATGACCCAGCTTCGCCCGGAACTCACGGAGCAGCGCAGCGATGCGGAGGTCTCGGCTTCCGATCCAGTGGAGGACGATCTGCGCTCGGTGGAGCGCGAGTTGTCCGCATTCCTCGGGCAACGCGAACGCGACGCCGCGGCCCACGGGGAGGAGTACACCCGCCTGTGGCAGGCCGTGGGGGAGTCCGCCCGCGGCGGCAAGCGGCTCCGGCCCCGGCTGGTGCTGTCCGCCTTCCACGGCTCGGCCGGCTTCGGGGACCGCGACGCCGAAGACCGTGCCGCAGCGGTCCAGACCGCGCTCGCCTTCGAGCTCCTGCACACCGCCTTCCTGCTGCACGACGACGTGATCGACGGCGACACGGTTCGCCGCGGCCGTCCGAACGTCGCCGGCGAGTTCAGCGCCGACGCCCTGTTCCGGGGAGCCGGGTTCCCCCGCGCCCGGCTCTGGGGCGAGTCGGCGGCCATCCTCGCCGGCGACCTGCTGCTGCACGCCGCCGCACAGCGGATCGCGCGCCTGAGGGTCGCGGAGGCCAACCGCTCCCGGCTGCTCGACCTGATCGACCGGGCCGTCTTCGTCACCGCCGCCGGCGAGCTGGCCGACGTGGGCCTGGCCACCGGGATGTCCGCGAGCGGGTTGCCCGACGTCCTCACGATGACCGCGGACAAGACCGCGGAGTACTCCGTGTCCGGGCCGCTCGCCGCGGGCGCCCTGCTCGCGGGAGCGGGCGACGACGTCGTGGAGCTGCTGACCCGCTACGGCCGGCTGGTGGGCGTCGCCTTCCAGCTCGGAGACGACCTGCTCGGGGTGTACGGGGACGAGTCCGTGACGGGCAAGACGGCGGTCGGCGACCTCCAGCAGGGCAAGGAGACCACACTCATCGCTTTCGCGCGAGGCACGGCGCAATGGCCCGACATCGAGCCGCTGTTCGGCCGGGACGACCTCGGCCCCGCCGACACAGCAGAGCTGGCCGCGGGCCTGGAACGCTGCGGCGCCCGTGCCTTCGCCGAGCGGCTGCTGGCCGACCATGTCACCGCCGCCGTCGCCGCACTCGACTCGCCGCTGCTGCCGTCCGCGCTCGCCGCGACGCTCACCGGCGTCGCCCTCGGCTGCGTCGGGAGGACGGCATGACGCGTACAGAGCCGTCGGCGTCGGAGACCTCCCCCGGGGAGCCCCCCACTCCTCCCTCCGACACCGACCTCGCCCTCTACGGCCGGGCCGCCCATCGCAGCGCGGCCACGATCATCCACGAGTACTCGACCTCGTTCGGGATGGCGACGCGGCTGCTGTCGCCCTCCGTCCGTCCCCGGGTGGAGGACGTCTACGCACTGGTCCGCGTCGCCGACGAGATCGTGGACGGAGCCGCCGCGGAGGCCGGGCTGACCTCCGAGCAGATCCGGGAGGTGCTCGGCGCGCTGGAGGCCGACACCGAGCAGGCGCTGCGCACCGGCTACAGTGCCAACGTCGTCGTGCACGCCTTCGCCCGTTCGGCGCGATCGGCCGGCTTCGGTGCCGAGCTGACCCGGCCGTTCTTCGCCTCCATGCGCCGCGACCTCGATCCGGTCGACTTCTCCGCCGACGAGCTCAGCGCCTACGTCTACGGCTCGGCGGAGGTCGTCGGGTTGATGTGCCTCGCCGTGTTCCTCGCCGACTCGCCCGTGCCGGACCCGACCCGGCGCCGGCTGGAGGCCGGTGCGCGCAGGCTCGGGGCGGCGTTTCAGAAGATCAACTTCCTGCGCGACCTCGCCGTCGACTACGCCGAGCTCGGCCGCAGCTACTTCCCCGGCATCGACCCCGCGCACCTCACCGAGCGGCAGAAGCTGGCTCTTGTCGTGGACATCGACTGCGACCTGGGGGCCGCGGCCGACGCCATCCCGGAGCTGCCGGAGAACTGCCGCCGCGCCATCGCCGCGGCGCACGGGCTGTTCTCCGAGCTGAGCGACCGCATCCGGGCGACGCCGGCGCAGGACCTGCTGGTCCGGCGCGTGCGCGTGCCGAATCCCACGAAGCTCGCGATCCTGCTCCGGGCCTCGACGGGATCCCTGCGGTGACGGAGCGCCGAATGCCCGCCGATCGCTTGAGCGCTGATCGCGTCGTCATCGTCGGGGGCGGGATCGCCGGGCTCGCGACCGCGGCGCTGCTGGCGCACGACGGCCGCAGGGTCACCCTCCTCGAACAGCAGGACGAGCTCGGCGGCCGGGCCGGACTCTGGGAGGCGGACGGCTTCCGCTTCGACACCGGGCCGTCGTGGTACCTGATGCCCGAGGTGTTCGAGCACTTCTTCCGGCTGCTGGGCACGAGCGCCGCCGAACAGCTCGACCTCGTGACGCTCGATCCCGGCTACCGCCTGTTCGCGGAGCAGGGCGGCGCGCCGCTGGACATCCGCGCGGACGGGCGCGCCAACCGCGCGCTGTTCGAGAGCGTGGAGCCGGGCGCGGGGGCCGCGCTCGACCGCTACCTGGCGAGCGCGGCGGAGACCTACCGCCTTGCCGTGGACCGCTTCCTCTACGCGACCTTCGCGACGCCCGGGCCGCTGCTCGACCCGGCCGTGCTGCGCCGCGCCGGGAGGCTGGCGCGGCTCCTGTTCGAGCCGCTGGACCGCTACGCCGCCGGCTTCGTGACGGACACCCGGCTCCGGCAGCTTCTCGGCTACCCGGCGGTGTTCCTCGGCACCTCGCCCGGCCGCGCGCCCAGCATGTACCACCTGATGAGCCACCTCGACCTCGACGACGGGGTCCGTTATCCGCTCGGCGGCTTCACCGAGCTGATCGGCCGGATCGCGGCCCTTGCCGAGGCCGCCGGCGCCGAACTGGTGACCGGCGCGCGGGTGACAGCGATCCGCACCGAGCCCGGACACGGTCGCCGCGGGCGTTCGCGCGCAACCGGCGTCGAGTACGTCGACGCGGCCGGCCGTGCGCAGGTCGCCGAGGCGGACGTCGTGGTCTCGGCCGCCGACCTCCACCACACCGAGACCGACCTGCTGCCGCCGCACCTGCGCACGCCCGAGCGCACCTGGGACCGCCGCGACCCCGGCCCCGGCGCGGTGCTCGCCATGCTCGGCGTCCGCGGCGCCCTCCCCGAGCTCACCCACCACAATCTGTTCTTCACGACCGACTGGGAGGCCGGCTTCGCGCGGATCTACGGCGCGCGGCGCGGCTTCGGCCGGGGCACGGTCATCCCGGACCCGGCCTCGCTGTACGTCTGCATGCCGAGCGCGACCGACCCGGACGTCGCGCCCGCCGGGCACGAGAACCTGTTCGTGCTCGTCCCGGTCGCCGCCGACGTGTCGATCGGCCGCGGCGGCGTGGACGGCGCCGGCGACCGCCTCGTGGAGCGGACGGCCGACGCGGCGGTGGCGCAGGTCGGTGCCTGGGCGGGCATCCCGGACCTCGCCGACCGGATCGTCGTGCGCCGCACGGTCGGCCCCGACGACTTCGCCCAGGGCGTCAACGCCTGGATGGGCGGCGCGCTCGGGCTCGCGCACACCCTCCGGCAGAGCGCGTTCCTCCGGCCGGGGAACGCGTCCAAGCGCGTGGACGGCCTCCTCTACGCCGGATCGTCGACCATCCCGGGGATCGGCCTGCCCATGTGCCTGATCAGCGCCGAGCTCGTCCTCAAGCGTCTCCGCGGCGACGGGACAGCGGCCCCACTGCCGGAGCCGCTGCATCCGGCGAGCACGGGGGAGCGCGTCCCGTGAACCTCGCCTACCTCGCCTGCCTGCTGGTCGCCCTCGGCGCGCTCGTGCTGCTCGACCGGCGCTTCGCCCTGGTCTTCTGGCGCGGAGGGACGGCGCGGCGGGCCGGGCTCGTGCTGGCCGCCGGCCTGGTGTTCTTCCTCGCCTGGGATGTCCTCGGCATCGCGCTCGGCGTCTTCGCGCGCGGCCGGTCGCCGTACATGACCGGGATCGAGCTGGCGCCGCAGCTGCCGCTGGAAGAGCCGGTGTTCCTGGTGTTCCTCTGCTACCTGACGCTCGTCCTGCTGTTCGGGACGCGCGCGGCGCTCGACCGCGGATGGAGGCGCGGATGACCTACCCGCTGCTCAGCGCCGCGTTCCTCGCGCTCACCGCCGCCGTCCTCGTCGCGGGGCTGGTGCGCGCTCCCGACCGTGCCCGGCTCGTCGCGCGCTGGACCGTCCCGGCCGTCGTCACCGGCGTGGTCCTGGTCGTCCTCACCGCCGTCTTCGACAACCTGATGATCGCGGCCGGTCTGATGACCTACGCCTCGGCCGCGATCTCCGGCGTCCATCTCTGGCTGGTCCCGATCGAGGACCTCGCCTATCCCGTCGCCGGGCTGCTGCTTCTGCCCGGGCTCTGGCTGCTGCTGCGTCCGCGACCGGACGACACGACACCCACGCGCGAACGGCCCGCTGACTCCCGCACCCACGAACGGAGCGGCCGATGACCACCGCCGTCGCGCCCTCCGCCGCACGCCAGCTGCTCCTCGCGTCCCGCCCGCTGAGCTGGATCAACACCGCGTTCCCGTTCGCCGCCGCGTACCTGGTGACCACCGGCCGGGTCGACGCCGTGCTGATCGTGGGCACGCTCTACTTCCTCGTCCCGTACAACCTCGCGATGTACGGGGTGAACGACGTGTTCGACTACGAGTCCGACCTGCGCAACCCGCGCAAGGGCGGCGCGGAGGGAGCTCTCCTCGACCGTGGGATGCACCGCCGCACGCTGGTCGCCGCGGCCGTGACCAACGTGCCGTTCCTGGTCTTCCTCGTCGTGGCCGGCTCGCCGCTGTCCTGGCTCGTGCTCGCCGCGAGCGTCTTCGCGGTGCTGGCGTACTCGGTGAAGGGCCTGCGGTTCAAGGAGGTGCCCTTCCTCGACTCGGCCACGTCGAGCTTCCACTTCGTCAGCCCGGCGCTCTACGGCCTCGTCCTCGCCGGAGCCGTCTTCACCCCGGCGCTCTGGCTGCTGCTGCTCGCCTTCTTCCTGTGGGGCGTCGGCAGTCACGCGTTCGGCGCCGTGCAGGACGTCGTTCCCGACCGGGAGGGCGGCATCGCCTCCATCGCGACCGTGCTCGGCGCCGCGCGGACGACCAGGCTCGCGATCCTCGCCTGGGCCGCCGCCGGCGTCGCGATGCTCGGCACGGCGTGGCCCGGCCCGCTCGCCGCCGTGCTCGCCCTCCCGTACATCCTCACCGCGGCGCCGTACTGGTCGGTTCCCGACGAACGCGCGAGCGCCGCCAACCGGGGCTGGCGGCGCTTCCTCTGGATCAACTACGCGTGCGGCTTCGTGGTCACGCTGCTGCTGATCGGTTACGCGCTGGGCTCCCGCTAGGAGTCCTGCCCGCTAGCCGTTCTGCGGCACGAGCTGCTGCAGGCTCCAGCCGTTGCCGTCCGGGTCGGTGAAGAAGACGAAGCGACCCCAGGCCTGCTCGTCCACGCCCTGCGCCTCGATGCCATTGCTGCGCAGGTGCTCGAGGGCGGCGTCGGCGTCCGGGATCACGATCTGCAACCCCTTCATCGTGCCGGGGACCATGTCGGTCAGCCCCTCGCCGAACGCGATCGAGCAGGCGGAGCCGGGAGGCGTCACCTGGACGAACCGGAGCGTGTCCGAGACGCGCTGGTCGAAGTCGCCGTTCCAGCCGAGCGCGTCCACATAGAACGCCTTGGCCCGGTCGACGTCGGTGACGGGGACGATGATGAGCTCGATGCGCCAGTCGCTGATGGTCATGATTCCTGCCCTTCCGGTTGGTGTGACACCAGGCTATGACCGCATCCGGTCACATTCCGTCCTCAATCGAAATCGAGCGAATCCACGGATCCGCCCGCTACTCTCGGGAAGCATGAGTGACAGTCCCGCCGCGCCGAGCGCCTACGAGGTGCTCGGCGTCAGCGCGACCGTCAGCCAGGAGGAGCTGCGTCGCGCCTACCGCCGGCTCGCCCGCCTCACCCACCCGGACACCGGCGGCACCGCCGAGGCGTTCCAGGCCGTGCAGCTGGCGTGGGAGCAGGTCGGCGACCCCGAGGACCGGGCGCGCTACGACCGCGGAGAGTCCCTGGTGGTGGACGCCGTCTCCGGCGAGTCGGGAGGCGGCGGCTTCAGCGCCACCGTCCACCCCACCCGCTCCGCCGGCCGCGGGCCGACCGTCCGCGCCCGCAGCTACGGCCATCCCGGCGGCCGCGCCCGCGAGCGCTTCCTGACCCTGATGCGCGAGTGGATGGGCCGCGGCGCCGACCCCGGCGACCCGTACGACCCCGCACTGGTCCGCTCGGCGCCGCGCGAGATCCGGATGCTGCTGGCGGAGGCGCTCGCCGAGGAGGCGACCGCCCGCGCCGTCTCCGGCCTCGGCATCGGATTCACGATCTGGAACGACGTGGCCGTGCACCCGGCGACCGACGCCAAGCTCGACCACATCGTCCTCGGCCCCGCCGGCCTGTTCGCCATCCGCTCCGCCGACTGGGGCGGCCCGGTCAAGCTGGCGAAGGGTGAGCTGGTGGGCGACGGAATCCACCGCGACGAGGAGCCCTTCCACGAGCTGCACAACGCCGCCAAGAGCTTCGGCCGGCAGGCCGGCGTGCGCTTCACCGGCCTGATCGTGGTGGTCCCGGACGACGCGCTGGCCGTCCCGCTGGACGTCGTGCAGCGCGGCCGGCTGGCCGGGGCGACGGTGGTGCGCAGGTCCCTGCTGCCGAAGAGCCTCCGCGACGGCGCCGACGCGGCAGGCCGCGCGAGCGTCGACCGCGCGTTCGAGCTGCGGCCGCGGCTGCAGGAGGCCGTCCGCTTCGTCTAGACGCCGCGCCCGCTCCGGGGCAGAGTGGGCGGCATGGTCAACGCAATCGACATCTTCAGCGGTTTCAGCGTGAACGACATCGACGCCGCCCGCGACTTCTACCGCGACGCCCTCGGCCTCGACGTGACCGAAGGCCCCGGCGGCAACCTCGACATCGCCCTCCCGGGCGGCGGCCATGTCTTCGTCTACCCGAAGCCCGACCACACCCCGGCGAGCTTCACCATTCTGAACCTCGCGGTGGACGACATCGACGCCGCCGTCGACGACCTGAACGCCAAGGGCGTCGTCACCAAGATCTACGACGACGACGACCTGCACACCGACGAGAAGGGCGTCGCCCGCGGCCGCGCGGCGAACCGCGGGCCTGACATCGCCTGGTTCCGCGACCCCGCGGGCAACGTGATGTCGGTGCTGGCGGGCTAGCCCGTCGCAGGCCGGCGCAGCCGCTCCAGCAGCCCCATCGCGTCGTACGGCGCGCGCACCTTCATGTCGTTGTCGAAGTACGCGTAGACGTCGAGCCCGGCCGCCAGCCGTTCGCGCAGCTCGCCGGCCCAGCGGTCGAGCGCCTCGTCGGTGTACCCGCTCGCGTACAGCTCCTCGTCGCCGTGCAGGCGGACGTAGACGAAGTCGGCCGTGGTCTCGCGCAGCACGGGATACCGTCCCGCCGTGTCCGCGAGCACCACCGCGACGCCGTGCTCGCGGCAGATGCGCGCGAAGGCGGGGTCGGCGAAGCTCGCGTGCCTGGCCTCCACCGCATGCCGGAGCGGGCGGTCGTCCGTTCCGGAGTAGTCCGTCCTGTCCTCCTCCAGCGTCGTGTCCGCCGCCAGCGCCCGTGCCCGCGCCGTCGTCGCCGGCAGCATCCCGAGGAAGGCGTCCAGCGCCTCCGGGTCGAACTGCAGGTTCGGCGGCAGCTGCCAGAGCAGCGGGCCGAGCTTGGGGCCGAGCGTCAGGACGCCGGACGCGAACAGGTTGGCGACCGCCGCCCGCGCGTTCTTCAGACGCAGGATGTGCGTGATGTAGCGGCCGCCCTTGACCGCGAAGACGAAGTCGTCCGGGGTGCCCGCCGCCCAATTGCGATAGCTGGAGGGCTTCTGGAGGGCGTAGAAGCTGCCGTTCAGCTCGATCGAACTCAGCCGCTGGGAGGCGTACTCCAGCTCGGCGCGGTGCGGCAGGCCCTTCGGGTAGAACACGCCGCGCCACGGCGCGTACGTCCACCCGGAGATCCCCACCCGCGCCACCGCCATCAGCGGCCCCGCAGCTGGTCCAGGAGGCGGCGGTCGCGTTTGGTCGGCCGTCCGGCGCCGCGCTCGCGCGTGACGTCCGACGGGGTCTCGGCCTTCGGCGGCGGGGGAGGCGTGCGGTCCTCGAAGCACTCGGCCGCGATCGCCGCACCGACGCGCTTCACGATCAGCCGGCGGGCGATGTAGATCTTCTCGGAGCCGCCGACGTAGGCGCGCACCTCGTCGCCGACCTTCACCTGCTGCGACGGCTTCGCCCGGTCGCCGTTCACCTTCAGGTGCCCTGCCTTGCAGGCGTCGGAGGCTGCCGAGCGCGTCTTGTAGAGCCGCACCGCCCAGGCCCAGGCGTCCACGCGCACCGCGTTCGCGCCGGACGGCGTCGCGGTCATCGCGAGAGCGCGGCCTGCTCCGCCTCCGCCTCCTCGGCGAGCTGCGCCTTCCACTTCACGAGGCTGCGCACCGTCTTGCTGCGGTCGCCCGCCAGCGCCTCCATCACATCGGCCGGCACGTAGTAGTTGACGGCCACCCAGCCGCGCACGGTCTCCGACTTGTCGGTCGCGAGCGAGCGCAGGATGTCGCACGGCGTCGCCTCGTTCTTGGCGACGCAGCCGCGCACACCCTCGTCCGGGTCCTTCGCGAGCGTCTCGAAGAGGTCGAGCGGCGTGTTGTAGCTGGAGGCCACGGCCTCCCGGATCTTCGGGTTCGGGTCCGCCGCCAGCAGCCGCAGCCTCCGCAGCTTGCTCTCGGTCACTTCCGGCGCCGGGTGCAGCGCGGCGGCCTCCTCCGCGGTGAGCATCGCGGGACGGTGCTCGCGCATGGCCTGACGCTGGGCGGGGGTGTTGAAGCGGATGCAGGACATGACTCCACGGTACGCGCTCGATCCATCGAAGGATGGCTGTGACATCGGGAAAGTGAAGGGCCTCCCAGCGTCGCCGGGTTAAGTTGAATACATGGATTCACTGCTCCGACGGCTCGACCGGATCGCGGGCGGACGCCACGCCGGTTACACCGTCCCGGAGGAGGGGCGCGACCACCCGCGGACGCGCCGTGCGTTCGTCGTCATCGCCTGGCTGCTGGTCGCCGAACTCATCGTCGGCACCACCGCCGTCGTCATCGCCTCGGTGCTCACGCTCGACGGTGCCCCCGTCCCGTTCGCGGTCTGGATGCGCTCCGTGGTCGTGCTCGGCATGACCGTCACGCTGTTCTACTTCGCCTGGCGGGCGCAGAAGGGCTACTACTGGGCCTACTCGCGCCTGCGGCTGTTCTCGAAGATCTTCCCGGTCGTCACGCTCGTGATCGCCGCGATCCCGGGCCTCTACCCGTTCTGGATGGTGACGGAGCAGATCGTGTTCAGCCTCATCCTGATCGGCGTGGCCGACTACCTCGACTCCGACCACATGCGGGAGGCCTTCCCGCGCCCGGCGCGCGCCGTCACGACCGCGCCGTGACGGCCTCCCCGCCGCGCCGAGGGAACCACGGAACGACCGGCGACGTGCGGCGCTGGTACTCCGCGTACTCGGGGTAGCGCGAGCGCGAGATGCTCTCGGTGAAGACCGTCGAGCCGATGAAGAGCCCGGTGAGCAGCACCGGCCCGATCACGGTCCACTGCAGCAGCGATCCGGCGGCCGCGCCGCCGAACAGGAACACCACCCACCACTGGGCCTGCTCGCAGAAGAAGTTCGGATGCCGGGAGTAGCGGAACAGCCCGGTCTGCAGGAAACGCGGGCTGGGCTGCTTCCCTGTGGCGACCTCCGCCTTCTTCCAGCGGTGGAAGTCCCACTGCTGCTGGTCGGCGACGGTCTCGCCGGTGAGCAGCACCAGGAACAGCACCGCGAGGGCGACGTCGAAGCCGTTCAGCGGCGTCGGATGCTGAAAGGCTGTCCAGGCCGGGAGCGCGATCAGCAGGAGCAGCACGTTCTGGTAGATCACGATGAAGAACAGGTTGAACAGCGCGAAGGCGCCCCGGCCCATCCGGCCGCGCAGCACCTCCCAGCGGTAGTCCTCGCCGCCCGGCGCATAGCCGCCCTTGCGCGCGAAGTTGAAGGTCAGCCGGGCGCCCCACAGCGTCACGAGCGCCGCCATCAGGTCGAGCCGGGCGTCGTGGAGGCCGGCGGCGATCGCGAACACCCAGACGTAGACGACGGGCACGACGGACCAGATCCGGTCGACCCAGGAGTGCTCGCCCGTGATCAGCGACAGCACCCAGGTCGCGGCGCACACGCCAGCGAGGATCCAGAGACACACGAAGAAGGGCTCCACGACCCACATCCTAGGGTCGTGCTGCGGCCTGGACGGGGCATCCACGGTCAGTAGAGTGGAATCGTGGATGGTGTCGGCGCGGTGAGCTCGCGCGTGTGGACGATCCCGAACGTCCTCAGCTTCTTCCGGCTGGCTCTGGTGCCGGTGTTCCTGGCGTTCGTGATCGCGGGGGAGGACGCGCTCGCCCTCCTGGTCCTCATCGTCTCCAGCGTCACCGACTTCTTGGACGGCTGGCTGGCCAGGAAGCTGAACCAGGTCTCCCGGCTCGGGCAGCTCCTCGACCCCGCCGCAGACCGGCTCTACATCTTCGCCGCCCTCGTCGGCCTCGCCTGGCGGGAGGTCATCCCCTGGTGGCTGGTGGCGGTCATCGTCGCGCGCGACGTCATGCTCGCGGTCCTCGGAGTGATCCTCGCCAACCACGGCTTCGGCCCGCTGCCGGTCCACCATCTCGGCAAGGTCGCCACTTTCTGCCTGTTCTGGGCGCTCCCGCTGCTCATGCTGGGCGAGGCCTTCGACCCGCTCGCGCCGTATTCGCTGCCGCTCGGCTGGGCCTTCGCGCTGTGGGGCGCGTTCCTCTACTGGTGGGCCGGCATCGTCTACATTCGGGAGACCGCACGCGTCATCCGCCTCCCGGCCGATGACAGCGGCCCACATTCCGATAGGCTTGACCACGAGGAGGTTGACGGTGCCTGACGAGAACTACCCTGGATGGGCTTCTGCTGCCGATGACGACGGCCGCGACGCCGAGAACCCCCTGCGCGACGCCGCGACGGGGAACGAGGACACGACCGCGCGCTTCGGCGAGGAGTTCATCTCCAAGATGTTCCCCATGGACGGCGAGATCAGCCCAGAGGAGCAGGAGGCGATCGCGGCGCTGCCGTCTGGATCGGCGCTGCTCATCGTGCGGCGCGGTCCCAACACCGGCGCGCGGTTCCTCCTCGACGCCGATGTGACGAGCGCCGGCCGTCACCCGAACGCCGACATCTTCCTCGACGATGTGACCGTCTCGCGCCGGCACGCCGAGTTCACGCGCCGCGGCACGGCCTTCGAGGTCCGCGACCTCGGGTCGCTCAACGGCACGTACTACGACGGCGTCCGCATCGAGAGCGCGCTGCTCAGCGACTCGTCCGAAGTGCAGATCGGCAAGTTCCGGCTCACGTTCTACGCCTCGCGCCAGGACCTCGCCGCCGCGGCGAAGAACTAGCCAGTGGCCCGGCAAGCAGCGAGGGCGCAGGCCGCCTCGCCTGCTCTGCTCTCCATCGGCCAGGTGCTCGCACGGTTGACGCCGGAGTTCCCGGACCTGTCGTCGTCCAAGCTGCGCTTCCTCGAGGAGCGCGGGCTCATCACTCCGTCGCGCACGGCCTCCGGCTACCGCAAGTTCTCGCCGGCGGACGTCGAGCGGCTGCACACGGTGCTGGCGATGCAGCGGGACAACTACCTCCCGCTGAAAGTCATCAAGAAGTACCTCGCCGCCCTCGACGCGGGGGAGAACCCGCCGCTGCCCGGCGGAGCCCGCGAGGGCTCGGCGTCGATGCTTCCGGCGGGCCGCCGCTTCCACCGGGATGAACTGCTCCGCGAGGCGGGCGCGACCCCCGAACTGCTGCAGGAGGCCGTCAGCGCGTCGCTGATCGTGCCCGCCGAGGTCTACGGCGAGGACACTCTGACCGTGCTCCGCGCCCTCGCCGAGCTGTCCCGCACGGGCATCGGGCCGCGCCACCTGCGCGGTTTCCGCGCCGCGGCCGAGCGCGAGATCGGGCTGATCGAGACCGCGCTGGTGCCGCTCGCGCGTCGCAAGGACGTGACGGCCGGGCCGCAGACCGCCGAGCTGGCGCGGGAGATCGCCGGGCAGCTCGACGTGGTCCGCGGCAGCATCATCCGCACAGCGCTCACGCGCCTCCAGCCCTGACCGGCTCGACACGCCGAGGGCGTTTTCCGGATGTCGTTGCCCGGCGACCGGGGGATGGGTACCGTGGTTGAAGCGCCTCATCACGAAGCGCACGATCCGTCAACCGAGGGGCAGTCATCATGAGCGAACTGAGTCGTGACAACGACGCCGCCCGGTACGACCTGGGCCTGTTGTTCACCGACGGCCTGCCCGAGATGGACGACGCCAACGGCTACCGCGGCGCTGTCGCGGCCCGCGCGGCCGGCATCTCCTACCGCCAGCTCGACTACTGGGCCCGCACCGGGCTCGTGGAGCCCACGGTCCGCGGTGCGGCCGGCTCCGGCTCGCAGCGCCTGTACGGCTTCCGCGACATCCTCGTGCTCAAGCTGGTCAAGCGCCTCCTCGACACCGGCATCTCGCTCCAGCAGATCCGCACCGCGGTCAACCAGCTCCGCGAGGCGGGCGTCAACGACCTGGCGCAGACCACGCTGATGAGCGACGGCGCGAGCGTCTACCTGTGCACGTCCAACGACGAGGTCATCGACCTGGTCAGCCGCGGCCAGGGCGTCTTCGGCATCGCCGTCGGCAAGGTCCTCCGCGAGGTCGAGTCCTCCCTCGTCGAGCTCGACACGGCCGGCGACGACCTCGACGAGCTGGCGGCCCGCCGGGCTGCGAAGTCCAAGGCCTCCTGAGCGGTCTTCCGTAACTCCGGAGATCTGGGTCGTTCTGGGCCAAAATCCGTGGGAACGGACATTTTCCGGGATGGTAGCGACTTCTTTCCGGATTTAGTCGCGTGGACGGTAACTCCGGAGGTCTGACGCGACACGCCCTCGGGAAGTCCGTTACTCCGGAGAACCCGGGCGCGTTCTCATAGTTTTCCGGAGTTACGGAAGAGGAGGGGCGGGATTCGGGTCTAGTTGCCCGCGACCGCGTACTCGCCGATCTTCGCGGTGCGGAGCACGCGCTCCAGCAGCATGTCGAAGTTGTGCGCCATCTCCTGGGCGCTCTCGCCCGGCCAGACGTGCAGCGGCTTCGCAGCGCCCTGGGCCTGCTGCAGCGAGGTGCGCTCGGGCAGCTGGGGCGAGAGCACCAGCGGGCCGAACATGTCGCGCAGCTCCTTGATGCGGAACTGGTGCTCCAGCGACTGCACGCGGGCGCGGTTCACGATGATGCCGAGCGGCTGGAGGCGCGGCGAGAGGCCGCGGCGGATCTCCTCGATCGCGCGCAGCGCGCGGTCGGCCGCGGCCACCGAGAACAGGCCGGGCTCGGTCACGACGGCCACGCGGTCGCTGGCCGCCCAGGCGGTGCGGGTGAGCGCGTTGAGCGACGGGGCGCAGTCGATCAGGACGAGGTCGTAGTCGTGCTCGACGTTGGCCAGCGCCTCCTCGAGCTTCCAGATGTCGCGGATGCTCGGGTGCGGGCCGTCGAAGTTGATCGCCGACGGGCTCCCGATCATGACGTCGACCTTGCCCGGGCGTCCCCTCGTCCAGCCGGAGGGCGCGATCGCCGCGCGGACGATCTTCTCCTTGGGGGACGCGAGCACGTCCGCGACGTTCAGATGACCGGCGACCTGGATGTCCATGCCGGTCGAGACGTCGGACTGCGGGTCGAGGTCGACGACCAGCGTACGGAGCCCTTTCGCGAACGCCGCCGAGGCCAGACCAAGTGTCACCGTGGTCTTTCCGACACCGCCCTTGAGGGAACTAACGCTGAGTACGTGCACGACAGCCACGTTACCTTCACTAGTCTTGGAGTACCTAACCGTTTGCTGTGTGGTGCCGACCCCTGCTCGAAAGGTCCCCATGTTCCGTAAGATCCTCGTTGCCAACCGCGGTGAAATCGCCATCAGGGCCTTCCGCGCCGCCTACGAACTGGGCGCCGCCACGGTCGCCGTCTTCCCCTACGAAGACCGCAACTCGATGCACCGGCTGAAGGCGGACGAGGCCTACCAGATCGGGGAGCCGGGCCACCCGGTGCGCGCCTACCTGGATGTCCAGGAGATCATCAGGGTCGCCCAGGAGTCCGGCGCCGACGCGATCTACCCGGGCTACGGCTTCCTCTCCGAGAACCCGGAGCTCGCCGAGGCCGCCCGAGCCGCGGGCATCGCGTTCATCGGCCCGCGCGCCGAAGTGCTCGAGATGGCCGGCAACAAGGTGACGGCGAAGGAGCACGCGATCGCCGCGGGCGTCCCCGTCCTCAAGTCCACTCCGCCGTCGCGCGACATCGAGGAGCTGCTGGCCGGCGCCGACGCCATCGGCTTCCCGATCTTCGCCAAGGCGGTCGCCGGCGGCGGCGGCCGCGGCATGCGCCGGGTCGCCCGCAAGGAGGACCTGCGCGCGGCGCTCGAGGAGGCCATGCGCGAAGCCGACAGCGCGTTCGGCGACCCGACCATGTTCCTGGAGCAGGCCGTCCTGCGGCCCCGCCACATCGAGGTGCAGATCCTCGCGGACGGCCAGGGCGACACCATCCACCTGTTCGAGCGCGACTGCTCGGTGCAGCGCCGCCACCAGAAGGTGGTCGAGATCGCGCCGGCTCCGAACCTGTCGGACGAGATCCGCCAGTCGCTCTACCGCGACGCCATCGCCTTCGCGAAGTCGATCGGCTACGAGAACGCGGGAACGGTCGAGTTCCTCCTCGACACCGCGGGCGACCGTGCGGGTGAGCACGTCTTCATCGAGATGAACCCGCGCATCCAGGTGGAGCACACGGTCACCGAGGAGATCACCGACGTCGACCTGGTGCAGTCGCAGATCCGCATCGCGGCGGGGGAGACCCTCGCCGACCTCGGCCTCAGCCAGGACTCGGTGCAGATGCGCGGCGCCGCCCTCCAGTGCCGCATCACCACCGAGGACCCGACCGCCGGCTTCCGCCCCGACACCGGCAAGATCACGACCTACCGCTCGCCGGGCGGCGCCGGCATCCGCCTGGACGGCGGCACGATCAACCCGGGCGCCCAGATCAGCCCGCACTTCGACTCGATGCTGGCCAAGCTCATCACGCGCGGCCGCGACTTCCCGGCCGCTGTGCTGCGCGCGCGGCGCGCGCTGGCCGAGTTCCGCGTCCGCGGCGTCGCCACGAACATCCCGTTCCTGCAGGCGGTCATGGAGGACCCGGACTTCATCGCCGGAAACGTCTCCACCTCCTTCATCGAGGAGCGGCCGGAGCTGTTCAAGGGCCGGGAGTCCAAGGACCGCGGCACCAAGGTGCTCAACTGGCTGGCCGACGTGACCGTCAACCAGCCGAACGGCCCGCGCCCCGAGGTCGCCGACCCGGTGGAGAAGCTCCCGCACCTCGACCTGAGCGTCCCCGCTCCGGCCGGCTCGCGGCAGAAGCTCCTCGAGCTCGGCCCGAAGGGCTTCGCCGACGCGCTGCGCGCCCAGACCGCCCTCGCGGTCACTGAGACCACCTTCCGCGACGCGCACCAGTCGCTGCTCGCGACGCGCGTGCGCACCAAGGACCTCCTCGCCGTCGCGCCCTACGTCGCCCGGCTCACCCCCGAGCTGCTCTCGGTGGAGGCCTGGGGAGGCGCGACCTACGACGTCGCGCTGCGCTTCCTGGGCGAGGACCCGTGGGAGCGGCTCGCCGCCCTGCGCGAGGCGCTGCCGAACATCAACATCCAGATGCTGCTGCGCGGCCGCAACACGGTCGGCTACACGCCGTACCCGACGCAGGTGACCGACGCGTTCGTGCGCGAGGCCGCCGCGACCGGTGTGGACATCTTCCGCATCTTCGACGCCCTCAACGACGTGTCGCAGATGCGCCCCGCCATCGAGTCGGTGCTCGCCACCGGCAGCTCCATCGCGGAGGTCGCGGTCTGCTATACCGCCGACCTGCTCGACCCGGCCGAGGAGCTCTACACCCTCGACTACTACCTGCGCCTCGCGGAGCAGATCGTGGAGTCCGGCGCGCACATCCTCGCGATCAAGGACATGGCCGGTCTGCTGCGCCCGGCCGCCGCCGAGAAGCTGGTTGGCGCGTTCCGCGAGCGGTTCGACCTCCCGGTCCACGTGCACACCCACGACACCCCGGGTGGCCAGCTCGCGACGCTGCTCGCGGCCTCGCGCGCGGGCGCCGACGCGGTCGACGTGGCAAGCGCCCCGATGGCGGGCACCACCAGCCAGCCGAGCGCCTCCGCCCTCGTCGCTGCCCTGGCCCACACCGAGCGCGACACCGGCATCTCGCTGAGCGCGGTCGAGGACCTCGAGCCGTACTGGGAGGCCGTGCGCCAGGTCTACCGCCCGTTCGAGTCGGGCCTGCCCGGCCCCACGGGACGCGTGTACAAGCACGAGATCCCCGGAGGCCAGCTCTCCAACCTGCGCCAGCAGGCCAAGGCGCTGGGCCTCGCGGAGGACTTCGAGCTGGTCGAGGACATGTACGCCGCGGCCAACCGGATCCTGGGCCGCATCCCCAAGGTCACGCCGTCCTCCAAGGTCGTCGGCGACCTCGCCCTGCACCTGGCGGCGGTCCGCGCCGACCCGGACGACTTCGCCGAGAACCCCCAGAACTACGACATCCCGGACTCGGTCGTCGGCTTCATGGCCGGCGAGCTGGGCGAGCTCCCGGGCGGCTGGCCGGAGCCGTTCCGCACCAAGGTGCTCGCGGGCAAGACCGTCAAGGTCGGGGTCGAAGACCTCTCCGCCGCCGACGCGCAGGCTCTGGAAGGCTCCAGCGCCGAGCGCCGGTCGACGCTCAACCGGCTGCTCTTCCCCGGCCCGACCCGCATCCAGGAGCAGATGCGCGAGCTGTTCGGCGACCTCTCGGTGGTCGACTCGGTGGACTACCTCTACGGACTGGCGTCCGGCGAGGAGCACGTCATCGAGTTCAGCAAGGGCGTGCGGCTCTACATCGGGCTGGAGGCCATCGGCGAGGCCGACGAGAAGGGCATGCGCACCGTCATGACCACGCTCAACGGCCAGCTCCGGCCGGTGTTCGTGCGCGACCGCGGCATCGTGGTCGAGACGAAGGCCGCCGAGAAGGCCGACTCCGCGAAGCCCGGCCAGGTGGCCGCGCCGTTCTCGGGTGTGGTGACCCTGCAGGTGGTTCCCGGCGACGTCGTCTCCGCGGGCCAGGCCGTCGCGTCGATCGAGGCCATGAAGATGGAGGCCGCGATCACGGCGCCCATCGCCGGCACGATCGAGCGCCTCGCCATCCCGAAGACCCAGCAGGTGGACGCCGGCGACCTCCTGGTCGTCATCACGCCCGCCTGACCGGCTCCCTCCGCAGCGCTCTCCGCACCGGCGGGGAGCGCTGCGGCGCGTGTGCTGGACGGCGGCCCCCGCAGGGCGTTTGCTGTCAGTGCGGGCGGGCGGCCCGATAAACTGTCGCAGTGCCGCCGTCGTGCGGCAGAAGGAGTGCAAGCGTGGCAGACAAGCCGGAGGAGCCGGAGCGCGGCGACCTCGTGCCGCGGGACGGGGAGACGAGGTTCACACCGTCCCCGCTCGAGATCGACACGAAGCTGAGCATCGCCGTCGACCTGCCTCCCGCGCCGCCCCAGGAGGTCCCGGAGGACGAGGCCGCCGTCGCGATCGACGACGTCCCGGTCGACCCGGGCTTCGTCGCGTCGCCGACCGAGCCGACCACGACCTCCGTCGCGATCGTCGCCTCGCGGCTGGCGACCGGCCCGACGCCGACGCAGAAGGACGCGCCGGCCGACGACGTCGTGCCGCTGCCCGGCCACGACACGCACGACGCGTACGCCCAATCGCGTCGCGACCGGCTGCGCGGCGAGCACTCGCCGCAGCCCGAGCCCGCGGCGATGCTGACCGCCGACCGCCTGCTGGAGGTCAACCGCAAGACGCGCCCCGGCCCCGAGGGTCCGTGGCAGCGCTTCGTCTACAACACGACCTTCCGCACGGTGAACCTCGGCGACTCCGCCAAGGTCCGCGCCCGCAAGGAGCTCGACCACCGCATCCAGAAGCAGTTCGAGGGCGGCACCCGGTTCGTCCCGGTGCTCACCCGCAAGGGCGGCGTCGGCAAGACCACCATCACGACGCTGCTCGGAATGGCGCTGGCCGACGCGCGCGAGGACCGCATCATCGCGGTCGACGCCAACCCCGACCGCGGCACGCTGTCCGAGCGCGTCCCCAAGCAGACCCGCGCGACCGTGCGCGATGTGGTGCACAAGGCGGCGAGCATCGGCGGCTTCACCGATTTCTCCGCGCTGGTGTCCCGCGACGAGACCCGGCTCGACATCCTCGCGTCGGACACCGACCCGCTGCTGTCGGAGGCCTTCGACGAGAACGACTACAACGTGGTCGCGGACCTCGCAGCCCGGTTCTACTCGATCGTGCTGACCGACTGCGGCACCGGCATCGTCCACTCGGTCATGCGGGCGACCCTGCAGCGCGCCGACGAGATCGTGATCGTCTCCGGCGGCAGCGTGGACGAGGCGCGGCTGGCCTCCGAGACGCTGACCTGGCTGGAGGCGAACGGCTACACGGACCTGGTCCGCAACGCCGTCGTCGCCCTCAACACCGCGACCCACGCGACCAACCTGGTGAAGCTCGAGGAGATCGAGTCGCACTTCCGCTCGCGCGTGCGCGAGATCGTCCGCATCCCGTACGACCCGCAGCTCGCCGCCGGCTCCGTGGTCAACTGGAAGGACCTCAAGCCCCTGACCAAGCTGTCCGCCCGGGCGCTCGCCGCGCTCGTGGTGGAGGGCCTGCCCGCCGAGCGCGCCTGATCCCGCTCCCGTCCCACCCCGCGCAGCCCGCGCTCTAGGAGACCCCCGTGACCGAACGTCAGATCCGCCTGTTCGGCGACCCCGTCCTGAAGACCCCGTCCGCGCCCGTCGGCGACATCGACGAGGGCGTCCGCGGCCTGGTCGAGGACCTGATCGACAGCGTGATCCCGCCGGGGCGCGCGGGCGTCGCTGCCCCGCAGATCGGCGTCGGCCTCCGGGCGTTCAGCTACAACGTCGACGGTGAGGTCGGCTACATCATCAATCCAGAGCTCGTGGAGGTCTCCGGCGAGCCCGAGCTGGTCGACGAGGGCTGCCTCTCGGTGCCCGGCTTGTGGTTCAAGACGGCGCGCTACCCGTTCGCGCGGGTGCGCGGCATCGACCTGGACGGCAACGAGATCGAGCTCTCCGGCACCGGCGTGATGGCGCAGGCGCTGCAGCACGAGACCGACCACCTGGACGGCAAGCTCTACCTCGACCGCCTCGACAAGGACACCCGCCGCGAGGCGATGCGCCAGGTGCGGGAGAGCGACTGGTTCTGAGTCCGTAGACTCGGTGCATGGACATCGCAGTCACCGGAGGATCGGGCAAGCTCGGACGCACAGTCGTCCGCGAACTACGCGCGGCGGGTCACACCGTCGTCAACCTGGACGCGACAGGGGAGCGCGGCAGCGGCTTCGTGCGCGTCGACCTGACCGACTACGGCCAGACGGTGGACGCGATCCTCGGGGTGAACGACCTGCACGACGGCTTCGACGCGATCGTGCACCTCGCCGCCATCCCGGCGCCGGGCATCCTCAGCGACGTCGCCACGTTCCACAACAACATCCGCGTCACGTACAACGTCTTCCAGGCCGCGCGCCGGGCCGGCATCAAGAACGTCGTCTACGCGTCCAGCGAGACCGTGCTCGGTCTCCCGTTCGACGTGCCGCCGCCCTACATCCCGGTCGACGAGGACTACCCGGCGCGCCCGGAGTCGACCTACTCGCTGGTCAAGCACCTCGAGGAGCAGATGGCGATCGAGCTGACCCGCTGGGACCCGTCGCTGAAGATCGTTGCGCTGCGCTTCTCCAACGTGATGGAGCCGGCCGACTACGCCGCCTTCCCGTCGTACGACGCGGACGCGCGGGCGCGCAAGTGGAACCTGTGGGGCTACATCGACGCCCGCGACGGCGCCCAGGCCATCCAGAAGGCCCTGGAGTGGGACACGACCGGCTTCGACCGCTTCATCATCGCGGCGGCGGACACCGTGATGAGCCGCCCGAACGCCGAGCTGGTCGCCGAGGTCTTCCCGGGCGTCCCGCTGAAGCGCGACGACCTCGACAACACCGAGACCCTGCTGTCGATCGACAAGGCGCGCCGGGTGCTGGGGTACGACCCCCAGCACTCCTGGCGCGACGAGGTGTAGCCCTTCCGCGATTCGTGCCGAATGTCGCGTATGGCTGCGCCATTCGCAACATTCGTGCCGAATCGCACCGTGGCGCGAACTGACGATTCGTGCCGAATGTCGCGTTTGGCCGTGCGATTCGCGACATTCGGCACGAATGTGCGCGGGAACGTGAGGCGCGATTCGTGACGAATCGCGTGGGCGCGGGTGGATGTGGAGAACGCGGGTTCTCCACGGATGTGCTTGTGCGACGGATCGCGGCGCGCGTGGCAGCCACGATGGGGGCATGCGAACACCACATCCGCTTCCGGCTGCGCTGACCGGCGTCGCCTTCACCCCATCGGACGCACGCCGCGCGGGGGTGAGCGCGTCTCGCCTGCGCGCCCGAGACCTTCACAATCCGTTCCACGGCATCCATCTGTCGGTGGCGCCGGAATCGCTTCGGGAACGGTGCCATGCGTACCTTCCGCTCCTGGCTGAGGGCGCGTACTTCAGCCATCGGACCGGTGCGGCGCTTCTCGGCGTGCCGATGCCGACCGCTGCGGACGACGAGCCGCTCCACGTGTCCGTGGAGTTCCCGCGATCTCCGCCGCGCGGCCGCGGGGTGGTGGGGCACAGCCTGGGGAGCCTGGCGGGTGGGATCGTCGACGGCCTCCCGGTCAGTTCGGCGGCGCACCTCTGGTGCCAGCTTTCCGGAATGCTCTCCCGCGAGGATCTCGTGGCGGCGGGGGACTATCTGGTCGGCGCGCGCAGGCGACCGGCTGTCGCCGCTCTCGATGAACTCGTCGTCGCGGCGGACGAGCTGCAACGCACCAAGGGTGCACGTGCACGCGCTTGGGCGCTGCCCCGGATTCGCCCGGGCACGGATTCGCGGCCCGAGACGCTGTTGCGTCTGTTCCTGGAGGCTCGAGGCTACCGCGGACTCGAGGTCAACGTCCCGGTCAAGGTGGGGCGCCGGCGTCCGGAGCTGCACCCGGACCTCTCCATCCCGGACCGGAGGCTTGCCTTCGAATACGAAGGCGACGGGCACCGCGTGGACCGCCGGCAGTGGCACGTGGACATCGAGCGGCGCGACCTCCTCGAGTCGCACGGCTGGCGCGTCGTCCGGGTGACCGCGCACGATCTGTTCGGCGACCGTGAATCGTTCGCCCAACGCCTCAACCGATTCGTGCCGAATGTCGCCTTTGGCGGCGCCAAAGGCGACATTCGGCACGAATCGTGGGGCGGCTAGTGCGCCAGCGAGATCCCCTGCGTGCTCGGGTTGCCGCTGTAGACGCCGTCGATCACGTCGGCGAAGTCGGCGAGGATCACGTTGCGCTTGATGCTGAGCTTCGGAGTGAGGTGGCCGCTGGCCTCCGTCAGCTCCGTGGCGAGGATGACGAACTTGCGGATGCTCTCGGCGCGGGAGACGCCCTGGTTGGCCGCGTCGATCGCGCGCTGGATCTCGGCGTTCACCGCCGGGTTCACCGACGCCTCGGCGAGGGTCATGTCCTTGTCCTCGCCGTTGTTCGCCAGCCAGGTCGGCAGCATCTCGGTGTCGAGGGTCACCAGTGCCGCGATGAAAGGCTTCTGGTCGCCGACCACGATCACCTGGCCGACCAGCGGGTTCGCTCGGATCGGGTCCTCCAGCACGGCGGGGGAGACGTTCTTGCCGCCCGCGGTGACGATGATCTCCTTCTTGCGGCCCGTGATGGTCAGGTAGCCGTCGTCATCGAACGAGCCGAGGTCGCCGGTGCGGAACCAGCCGTCGTCGAACGCCGCGGCGGTGGCCTCCGGGTTCTTCCAATACTCCTTGAAGACGTTGACGCCCCTGACCTGGACTTCGCCGTCGGCGGCGAGCCGCAGGTCGACGCCGGGGAGGGCAGGGCCGACGGTGCCGATCTTGAACATGTCGGGACGGTTGACCGTCGCCGGCGCCGTGGTCTCGGTCAGGCCGTAGCCCTCCAGGATCTTGATGCCGAGGCTGTGGAAGAAGTGGCCGAGGTGCGCGCCGAGCGGCGCCGAGCCCGAGACGGCGTACTTCACGCGGCCGCCCATCGCTGCGCGCAGCTTGGAGAACACCAGCCGGTCGTAGAGGGCGAACTTCAGCTTGAGCCCGAACGGCACCGAGCCGGCCTCGACGGCCTTCGAGTGCTCGACAGCCACCTCGGCGGCGGCGCGGAAGATCTTGCCGCGGCCGCCGGCCTCCGCCTTCTGCTCGGCCGAGTTGTAGACCTTCTCGAACACGCGCGGCACCGCCAGCAGGAAGGTCGGCTTGAAGCTCGCCAGCGCCGGCAGCAGCTGCTTGGTGTCCGCCTGGTGGCCGACCTTCACGCCGGCGGTGACGCACAGCGCGGCGATGAAGCGGGCGAAGACGTGGGCGGTCGTGATGAAGAGCAGCGTGGAGGCGCCGCCCGGCTGCATCACGACCTCCTTCAGCGCCTCGGCGGAGTTGCGAGACAGCTCGACGAAGTTGGAGTGCGTGAGCACGCAGCCCTTGGGGCGGCCGGTCGAGCCGGAGGTGTAGATCAGGGTGCCGATGTCCTCGCCGCGGGCCAGGTTCCTGCGGCGCTCGATCTCGGCGTCCGGCACGTCCACACCGGCGGCGACGAGCTTGTCGAGGTCGCCCAGGTGAAGCTGCCAGACGTCCTGGATGAGGGGGAGGTCGGCGTGCACCTCGTCGAACCGGGAGAACATCTCCGCGGTCTCCAGGATGACGGCCTTCGCGCCGGAGTCGGACATGTTCCACTGCACCTGCGCGGGCGACGACGTCTCGTAGATCGGCACGAGCACGGCCCCGGCGAACCAGGTGGCGAAGTCGATCAGCGTCCACTCGTAGCGGGTCTTGCACATCAGGCCGATCATGTCGCCCGGCTGGATGCCGGCGGCGACCAGGCCCTTGGCGAGCGCGACGACCTGGCGGTGGAACTCCGCGGCGGTCACATCCCGCCAGCCGTCTCCGTCCGGGATGCTGAACAGCGCGGCATCCGGAGTCGCTGCGACCCGCTGCACGAGCAGGTCCGTCGCGTTGGCCTCCGGGTCGGCGGGGACGACGGCGGGGGTTTCGAACTGGTTCACGGTAGCTCCCTCGATACCGGGCGGGCGGGTAATCGGGCCGAATCGCTCCGGCTCGCAGTGGTTGATTACACTCTAGATGGTGCGGCAGGGAGTCTCCCGAGACGGCCCGGTCCGCGACCATCACCTCCACCCGACCCACGCCCACCCGGAAGGGGCCCGCCTGTGCACGCCATCGGAATCGACATCGGCGGGACCAAGATCGCGGGAGCCGTCGTCGACGAGCTCGGCGCGATCGTCCGCGAGGACCGGGTGCCGACCGACGCGACGCGCCCCGAGGAGATCGAGAACGCCGTCGTCGCGATGATCGAGCGGCTGTCGGACGGGCCGGAGGAGATCGCGGGGGCGGGCGTCGCCGCCGCGGGCTTCATCGACGCGGCGCAGTCCACCGTGTACTACGCGCCGAACATCAACTGGCGGCACGAGCCGTTCCGGGAGAAGCTCGAGAAGCGCATCGACCTCCCGGTGCTGATCGAGAACGACGCCAACGCGGCGGGCTGGGCGGAGTTCCGCTACGGCGCCGGCCGGCTGGTCAGCGACATGGTCATCCTCACCATCGGCACCGGCGTCGGCGGCGCGATCGTCAGCAACGACCGGCTGTTCCGCGGCGGCTTCGGCGCCGGGGCGGAGATCGGCCACATGCGCGTGGTCCCCGGCGGCCTGCCGTGCGGCTGCGGCGCGCACGGCTGCATCGAGCAGTACGGCTCCGGCCGGGCGCTGCAGCGGATGGCGAACGAGCTCGCCGACGCGGGCGGCATCGGGCAGTCGCTCGCCGACATCCGGATGCGGAAGGGCGAGCTGAGCGGCAGCGACATCTCCGGCCTCATCATGGCGGGCGACCCCGGCGCGCTCGCCGCCCTGCGCCAGCTCGGCGACTGGCTCGGCCAGGCCTGCGCGAGCCTCGGCGCCATCCTCGACCCGCAGCTGTTCGTGTTCGGCGGCGGCGTCGCCCAGGCGGGGGAGCTGCTGCTGGAGCCGATCCGTCAGGCGTACCTCGAGAACCTGCCGGCGCGCGGCTACCACCCGGAGCCGGAGTTCAAGATCGCGGAGCTGGTCAATGACGCCGGAGTGGTCGGCGCGGCCGACCTGGCGCGCCTGCACGCAGCGCTCTGACACGTGCCGCCGCGGGAATGCGTCGTGAGCCGGTTCTCCCGGTGAGCGGAGCAGGGCACTAGGCTTTCGATCGATGTTCTACTGGCTGATGAAGAACCTGATCGCGGGGCCGCTGCTCCGGGGAGTCTTCCGTCCCTGGGTCGTGGGGCTGGAGAACGTCCCGGCGAACGGCGCCGTCATCCTCGCCAGCAACCACCTGTCGTTCATCGACTCGATCTTCCTGCCGATCGTCGTCGACCGCCACGTCTCCTTCCTCGCCAAGAGCGACTACTTCACCCGGCGCGGCCTGAAGGGCTGGGCCACGCGCGCGTTCATGAACGCCACCGGCCAGCTCCCCATCGACCGCTCGGGAGGCAAAGCCTCCGAGGCGTCGCTCAACACCGGCCTGGCGGTCCTGGCGCGCGGCGAGATCCTCGGCATCTACCCGGAGGGCACCCGCAGCCCCGACGGCAAGCTGTACCGCGGCCGCACCGGCGTCGCGCGCATGATCCTGGAGGCCGGCGTCCCCGTCGTCCCCGTCGCGATGATCGACACTGCGGAGATCATGCCGATCGGCAAGCGGCTGCCGCGCATCGGCCGGATCGGCATCATCATCGGCGAACCGCTCGACTTCTCCCGCTTCGAGGGCATGGAGGGCGATCGCTTCATCCTCCGCTCGGTCACCGACGAGATCATGTACGCGCTGCACGGGCTCGGCGCCCAGGAGTACGTGGACGTCTACGCCAGCACGGTCAAGGAGAAGCGCGCCGCCCTCGCCGCCGACCCGGCCTCCCCGCCGCCGGTCGCGGTCCCGTCACAATCCGCTCCCTCGGCTCCGGAGGCCCGTCCGGCGCGATAGGCTCGGGTATCCCAATACACCCGACCGAGCGGAAACAGAACAGTGCTGCAGACCACAGATCCCGTCGTGAAACCTGACGACTCCGTGATCGAGGGCCTGGACTATTGGCGCACGCTCCCGATCAAGCAGCAGCCGCAGTGGCCGGACCCGGAGGCCGCGGCCGCGGCGTCCGCGGAGATCGCGACCCTGCCGCCGCTGGTGTTCGCCGGCGAGGTGGACCAGCTCCGCACCCGGCTCGCCCGCGCGGCGGAGGGCAAGGCGTTCCTGCTCCAGGGCGGAGACTGCGCCGAGACGTTCGCGGGAGCGACCGCGGACCAGATCCGTAACCGCGTCAAGACCGTGCTGCAGATGGCCGTCGTGCTGACCTACGGCGCCTCCGTCCCCGTCATCAAGATGGGCCGGATGGCCGGGCAGTTCGCCAAGCCCCGCTCCAGCGACACCGAGACCCGCGGCGGCGTGACGCTGCCGGCCTACCGCGGCGACATCGTCAACGGGTACGACTTCACCCCGGAGTCGCGCGCGGCCGACCCACGCCGGCTGATCCAGGGCTACCACACGGCCGCCTCCACGCTGAACCTCATCCGCGCTTTCACGCAGGGTGGCTTCGCCGACCTGCGCGAGGTGCACAGCTGGAACAGGGGCTTCGCCGCGAATCCCGCCAACCAGCGCTACGAGGGCCTCGCCCGCGAGATCGACCGCGCCATCAAGTTCATGGAGGCCGCCGGCGCGGACTTCGACGAGCTGACCCGCGTGGAGTTCTACAGCAGCCATGAGGCCCTGCTGATGGACTACGAGCGGCCGATGACCCGCATCGACTCGCGCACCGGAACGCCGTACAACACGTCGGCGCACTTCGTCTGGATCGGTGAGCGCACCCGCGACCTCGACGGCGCGCACGTCGACTTCCTGTCGCGCGTCCGCAACCCGATCGGCGTCAAGCTCGGCCCGACCACGACGGCCGACGACATGCGCCGCCTGATCGACACGCTCGACCCCGAGCGCGAGCCCGGCCGCCTGACCTTCATCACCCGGATGGGCGCCGGCAAGATCCGCGACGCCCTCCCGCCGCTGCTGGAGGCCGTCAAGCGCTCGGACGCCAATCCGCTCTGGGTCACCGACCCGATGCACGGCAACGGGCTGACCACGCCGAACGGCTACAAGACGCGCCGCTTCGACGACGTCGTGGACGAGGTCAAGGGCTTCTTCGAGGCGCACCGCGCCGCGGGGACGCACCCGGGCGGCATCCACGTGGAGCTCACCGGCGACGACGTCACCGAGTGCCTGGGCGGCTCGGAGCACATCGACGAGGAGACCCTCGCCACACGCTACGAGTCGCTGTGCGACCCGCGCCTCAACCACATGCAGTCGCTGGAGCTGGCCTTCCTGGTCTCCGAGGAGCTCAGCCGCGGCTGAATCTCCCGCGCCGGCGAACGCTGAAGGGCACGTAAACGCCCCTAAAACCACGTTTTAGGGGCGTTTACGTGCCCTTCGAGTAGGTGCGGTACCGCTCAGAAGCCGGCGAAGTTGACGGTGACCGTCGAGCCCTTGGGGGCCTGGGTGCCCGCGTCCGGCGAGATCTTCGAGACGACGAACGCGCCGGGCAGGAGGTCGGCCGCTGCGCTGTACTTGAGCTGGAAGCCCGCCGCCTGAAGCGCCGCCTTGGCCTTGTCCCAGGTCTGCCCGACCACGTCGGGCACCGGCACCGGCTGCGGCCCGCGGGAGGTCTCCAGCGCGACGGTGTCGCCCGGGCGCACCGGCTGGCTCTGCGGCTGCGCCGAGATGACGTCGTCCTTGTCGATCGTGTCGCTGTAGCTCTGCGGACCCGCCGTGGCGTGCAGGCCGACCTTCTCGAGCGCAGACGTCGCGGCCGAGACCGACTTGCCCGCGACGTCGGGGATGGGGCCGACGGAGACGACGAGGTTGACCGCAGCGGCCTGGAAGTAGCCGCCGCCTCCGGAGAGGTCGCTGCCGTCGGAGGCGCGCGCCGCCGAGATGACCGTGTTCGCAGGAACCTTGGCGTCGAACTGCTGTGCGACGTCGCCGACCTTCGCGCCCGCGCCCGTGATGGCGGACTTCGCCGCGTCGACGTTCTGCCCCGCGAGGGCCGGGATGGTGACCGGCTTCGGGCCCTGCGAGACACGGATCGTTACCGTGCTCCCGCGGTTGGCCGACGCGCCGGCCTTCGGGTCGGTGCTGGAGACCTGCCCGGAGGGGACCGTGATGCTGTACTCCTGCGCCTGGACCGTCTTGAAGCCCAGGTTCGTCAGCGTCGTGGAGGCCGCGGCGGGCGCCTGGGAGACGACGTTCGGCACCGTGACGAACGAGCCGGGCCCGGAGCCGAAGTACCAGCCCGTGCCCCCGGCGACCGCGGCGAGCACCAGGACGAGCGCGAACAGCCACCAGCCCTTGCCGCGCCGGCGCCCGGCGGCCCGGGTCAGGGTGTCCGTCGCGGTCGGCGTGCTCGACGCGACCTGCTGACGGATGGCGGGGTTGATGATCTGGGTGTCGCCGTCGGCGATGTCGAACGCGGGAGGCAGCACCATCGTGGGCTGCATGACCGCGTCGCCGCGGATCGACTTCTCGGCCTCGATCAGCCGGTCGAGCATCTCGCGGGCGTCGGAGGGCCGGCGGTCCGGGTCCTTCTCGGTCGCCCACAGCACGAGCTCGTCCAGCTCCGGCGGGACGGCCGGGTTGGCGCTGCTGGGAGCGGGGACGGGATCGTTCGCGTGCTGGTAGGCGATCTGCATCGGCTGCTCGCCGTGGAACGGCTGCGTGCCCGTCAGCATCTCGTACATCATGATGCCGAGCGCGTAGATGTCGCTGCGCGCGTCGGCCACGCCGCGGGTGACGAGCTCGGGGGAGAGGTAGGCGATCGTGCCGAGGAGGGCCTGGCCGGTCGCCGTGTTCGCGCTGGCGGCGCGGGCGAGGCCGAAGTCGCCGATCTTGATCCGGCCGTCGTCGGCCAGGAGGACGTTCTCGGGCTTCAGGTCGCGGTGCACGATGCCGGCCTTGTGCGCGGCCGCGAGACCGCTCAGCACGGCCTCCATGATGTCGATGGTCTGCTCGGGCGTCAGCTTGCCGTAGTCCTTGAGCAGGTCGCGCAGCGTGATGCCGGGCAGGTACTCCATGACCAGGTAGGCCATGTCGGAGTCCTGGCCCTGGTCGAAGACGTTGACCACGTTGGGGTGGGCGAGCCGGGCGGCCGAGCGGGCCTCCTGCACGAAGCGGCTCTTGAACGTGTTGTCGTCGGCCAGGTGGCCGTGCATGACCTTGATCGCGACACGCCGTTCGAGGCGCAGATCGGTGGCGAGGTACACCGTCGCCATGCCGCCCCGGGCGATCCGCGAGCGCACCTGATAGCGGCCGTCGATGAGACGTCCGATCATCGGGTCGGTTTGGCTCGTGGTCACGGATCGAGTCTAGGGAACGGGGCGGCCCGGAAACCTGCAAAACACCGGTGTGCGCCGGGGCTGTGATCCGGCTGTGACCTTCGGGGCGTCGCGCCCCTCAGCCGAGCTGCGCCAGCCACGCGCGCGCCGAGGTCTCCCACTTGGCGTAGGCGGTCGGGAAGGCCGAGATCTGCACGGCCTGAGCGGCCTGCGTGACGGACATCGAGGTCCAGCCGGGGATGTCGAGAAGGCCGCGGGTGCGGCCCTTGTTGGGGTTGTTCGCGCCGCCGTAGAAGGCGAGCGTCGCGCGGGTCGGGTCGAGCACCTGGTCGGGCGTGCCCCAGCCGGTGCTCGGGCGCTGCTGGAACAGGCCCAGGGAGTCGCGGTCGCCGTAGCGGACGTTCTTCAGGCCGGACTCCTGGGCCGCCGCGGCGAGGGCGATGACGATGCCCTGGGCGGGGACGCCCTCCTGATGGCCGATCCGGATGATCAGCTGCGCGTTGGCGCGCATCTCGTCGGTGAGCGGAACGACCTGGCCCGGCTGGATGACCGGGGTCGGCGCCGGCGCCGGCGCGGTGACGACCGTGGCGGGCGCCGCGATCGGGGTGTTCACCGCCGCTGTGGTCATGCCGGGGATGGCGAGTTTCTGGCCGGGGTAGATGATGCTGGCGCCGCTCAGGCCGTTGGCGCTGAGGACGGCGGACGTGCGGAGGCCGAACTTGGCCGCGATGCCGCTGACGGTGTCGCCGCGCGCGACGGTGTACGACGTCCCGGAGGGGGCGTGGGCCGCCGCCGGGGCCGGTGCGGGCGCGGGCGGAGCTGGCGCCGGCGCCGCCGCCGGCTTGGCCGCGCCGCTCAGCGCGAGCACCTGACCGGGGAAGATCAGGCTCTTCCAGCTCAGGCCGTTGAGCGCGAGCACGGCGGCCGTGGACATGCCGAAGCGTGCGGCGATGCCCGAGACGGTGTCCCCGGTCTGGACTCTGTAGCTGGTAGGTGCGGCCGCGATCTCGACCTGGGCGGGCGCTGTCGCGGAGGCCTCAGGGGCAGCGGCGCTGCGGATGGTGTTCCGTGCTCCGCCCGCATCCCGATTCGCTGTGACGTCTCGGTTCTCCGGGGCCCGGTCGCGCACCTCGCCGGTCGCGGCCTGCGCGGGGGTGAGCAGGTTGAGCGTCACCGCGATCGAACCGGCGATCGCGATCGGCACCGTGCCCAGCATCCGCCGGTTCGTGCTCTCGCTCAGAGACATGGTCGACCCCCTCATGAGTGACAAAACCGTTGTCCACGCTGACACACTGTGAGTAAGGAGTCAACCAATGTGGCTGCTGTGACAACAGTTAACACAACCGTAACATTCGCTGGATCATGTGATCGCCCGCCGGACGTGGCACGCTTGTCTCTGTGAACGAGCAGGTCCAGGCCACCGAGTGGCTCACCATCCCCGACCTCGTGGAGCAGCTGGGACTCGGCGTCAGCCGTGTCCGCCGCCTCATCGAGGACCGTCATCTCGCGGCGAAGCGCATCGACGGCGTCCTCAAGGTCCCCGCCGTGTTCCTGCGCGACGGGGAGCCGCTCGGCGAGCTGCACGGCACGCTCATCGTGCTGGCCGACAACGGCTTCGACGATGACGAGGCGGTGGACTGGCTGCTCGCCGACGAGGAGAGCCTCGGCACGGCTCCCATCGAGGCGCTGCGCGCCGGCCGCAAGGCCGAGGTGCGCCGCGTCGCCCAAGCGCTGGCCTGAGCCCGGCGCCGCTCAGGCGGTCAGGACGCCCGGCGGGTGACCGTCACCGCGAGCTCGCGGAGCTGGGCGCGCGCCGCCGGCCCGATCGGCGCCTCGTCGAGGGCTTCGATCGCGCTCGCGACGTTGTCCGCGATCATGCGCTCCACCTTCTCCACGGCGCCGGAGTCCCTGATCGTCATCTGGAGGGTCTGGATCTGCTGCGGCGTCAGGTCCGGGTCGCCGAGCAGCTCGTCCAGCGTCGCCCGCGCTCCGGCCGGGACGGCCTGCCGGGTAAGCGCGATGAGGACGGTCCGCTTGCCCTCGCGCAGATCGTCGCCGCTCGGCTTGCCGGTGACCTCCGCGTCGCCGAAGACGCCGAGCAGGTCGTCGCGCAGCTGGTACGCGATGCCGAGGGGGAGGCCGAAGCGGCGGAGGGCGTCGAGCTGGCCGACCGTCGCGCCGGCGAGGCTGGCGCCGATCAGCAGCGGCGACTCGATCGAGTACTTGGCCGACTTGTAGACGATGACCCGCTCGGCTCGGGCGAGCTGGTCGGCGTCCGGGCGCCCGGCCCAGCCGATCTCCTCGAAGATGTCGAGGTACTGCCCGGCCGTGACGTCCAGGCGCATCCGGTTGAACTCCGCCCGGGCCGACCGCCTGGCCGCCGCGCTGACGGTCTGGGTGAGGCCTTCGTCGAAGAGCTCGTCGCTGAGGATGAGCAGGTAGTCGCCGAGCAGCGTCGCCGCTCCCGTTCCGAACGCGGCGCCCGAGCCCTGCCAGCCCTCCTGGTCGTGCAGCCGCTCGAAGCGGCGGTGCGCGGAGGGAGCCCCTCGGCGGGTGTCGGAGTTGTCGATGAGGTCGTCGTGCACGAGCGCGGCGGCGTGGAACAGCTCCAGCGCGGAGGCGACGGAGACGACCGCGTCGAGCGGGCCGCCGGCGGTCACGGCCGCGTCCTCGCCCGGCTCATCACCCGCCGTCCGGACCGCCTGCCAGCCCCAGAAGCAGAACAACGCCCTGAAGCGCTTCCCGCCGCTGAGAAAATCCCTCGAAAAAGCCGCGATCGGGGAGAGTTCATCGGCGATGGAGACGAGAATGGATGCACGCGCATCGAAGAATCCATCGATTCTTGACTGGATGAGGTCGACGAATCGGATGCTTTCGGACACACGTATAGCCTAGTCAGAGTGGTGCGGCTACAATCGGCCACACAACGCCTAGAACCCGCTAGAAAGAGGGGGATCCGGATGCCGCTTTCAGAACATGAGCAGCGCCTCCTCGAAGAGATGGAACGCAGTCTCTACCAGAACGACGCGGACTTCGTCGCCAAGGTCGGAGGCAAGCGGGCTCGCCCCGCCTACCGCTCGATCGTCCTCGGAATCCTCGTCGCCGTCATCGGCGTGGCGGTCCTCGTGACCGGCGTCTTCGTCCAGCTCCCCATCGTCGGGATCCTCGGTTTCGTGATCATGTTCGGCGGCGTGCTGCTGGCGATCGCGCCGGGCAAGCGCGTGGCGATCGATCCCGACGCCGCGGCGTCCGGCTCGTCGGGCAAGCCGACGCGCGGGCAGCCCGGCTTCATGGACCGCATGAACGACCGCTGGGACAAGCGGCAGGACGGGCAGCAGTAGCCCCTCCACTCCGCTCCCTCTTCCCTTCGACATGAGGGCCGATCTTCGGATCGGCCCTTTTTTGTGCGCCCGGCGCTCCCCGGGGGCTCCTTCACCCTCCATTTCCCTCCACCGGGTTATCCCGCGTGATTCCGCGGCACAAACACCCCTAAACGGGGCAAAATTCCCGATTGTGCTGATTTTGTGGATGGGAGTGGAGTAAAGTGGAGGCACACCGCAACCGTGGCCGGGAGAGTGGGGGTGGCACCGATGTTCCTCGGCACCTATGCCCCCAAGCTGGACGAGAAGGGGCGCATCATCCTGCCGGCCAAATTCCGGGATGAGCTCGCGTCCGGGCTCGTCCTGACCCGTGGTCAGGAGCACTGCGTCTACGTCTTCTCGCAGCGCGAGTTCGAATCGCTCCACGAGAAGATCCGGCAGGCGCCGGTGACCAGCAAGCAGGCCCGTGACTACCTGCGCGTCTTCCTCTCGGGGGCGAGCGCGGAGGTCCCGGACAAGCAGAACCGGGTCACCATCCCGACCCCGTTGCGGTCGTACGCCGGGCTCGACAGAGACCTGGTCGTGATCGGCGCGGGCAGCCGCGCCGAGATCTGGGACGCAGAGGCGTGGGAGACCTACCTCGCCGAGCAGGAGGCAGCATTCGCGAACACGGAGGAGGAGGTGATCCCGGGACTGTTCTAGCGCCTGGCGCCGGACTCCCAGCCATACGCCCTGACACCACTTCCCCGGTGGCAGGTCGGAATGGATGGGGATCCGGATCCAGGAGCCGATCCTCCCGGGTGCGGACATGACAGACGACATCCACACCCCCGTCCTCCTCGAGCGCTGCATCGAGCTGCTCGGCCCCGCCCTCCAGGAGCCGGGCGCCGTCTTCGTGGACGCCACGCTCGGCATGGGCGGCCACTCGGCCGGCGTGCTCGAACGCTTCCCGGACGCGGTGCTGGTCGGACTCGACCGCGACCCGGAGGCGCTGGCCATCGCCGGCGCCCGGCTCGCCCGCTTCGGCGACCGCGTGCACCTGGTGCACACCGTGTACGACGGCATCCGCGAGGCGCTGGACGGGCTCGGCATCGACCGGATCGACGGCGTGCTGTTCGACCTGGGCGTGTCCTCGCTGCAGCTCGACCGCGTCGAGCGCGGCTTCTCCTACTCCAAGGACGCGCCGCTCGACATGCGGATGGACGGCACGAGCGACCTCACGGCCGAGGTCGTGCTCAACACCTACTCCGAGGCGGACCTCCGCCGGATCTTCCGCGACTACGGCGAGGAGAAGCTCGCCGCCCGCTACGCGCGCCGCATCGTCGACGAGCGGCAGACCGCGCCGATCGTCCGCTCCGGCCAGCTGGTCGACATCCTGCAGAAGGCGACGCCCGCCGCGATCTCGCGGCAGGGCCACCCCGCCAAGCGCGTCTTCCAGGCGCTGCGCATCGAGGTGAACCAGGAGCTGGCCGTGCTGGAGCGCGCCATCCCGGCCGCGATCGACGCCCTCGCGGTGGGCGGCCGCATCGTCGTGGAGTCGTACCAGTCGCTGGAGGACCGCATCGTCAAGCGCGAGCTGCAGACCCGGTCGCGCTCCAGCGCACCGGCAGGGCTTCCCGTCGAGCTGCCGGAGCACCGGCCGGAGCTGAAGCTCCTGATCCGCGGCGCGGAGCTCGCCGACGACGAGGAGAAGGCCGCGAACCCGAGGGCGACCCCAGTGCGCCTGCGCGCGGCCGAACGAGTGAGGAGGGACTCGTGAGCACGAACACGATGGGGACGGGTGTCCGCCGACGCCCGACGATGAGCTGGCACGCGCCGGCGTCGACGGCGGCGACCGCGGCCAAGCTGGACGAGCCGGCCCCGCTGCTCGACAGGCCGGAGCAGCCGGCCCGCGAGCGCCGCTCCCACCTCGAGGTCGTCTCGACCCGCAGCCAGCGTCGGGCGCGTCCGCGCACCGTGTACGCGATCACCGCGGTCTCCTCGCTGCTCGTGATCGTGGTGGCGCAGCTCCTGCTCAGCATCGGCGTCTCGCAGGGCGCCTACCAGCTCAGCTCGCTGCAGACCCAGCAGACGCAGCTGCAGCGCAGCTACCAGGCCGCCTCGGAGGACCTGAACCGGCTCACCTCCCCGCAGAACCTCGCCGCCAACGCCAACGCGCTCGGCATGGTGAGCAACAGCAACCCCGCCTACCTCCGCCTCTCCGACGGGGCGGTCCTCGGCGCGCCCATCGCGGCCACCGGGGCGGCCGGAACCGTGACCGGAGGCCAGGGCAACCTGGTCCCGAACTCGCAGCTGAACGGCGTGCCGCTCGCGGCGGCGCCGGGGCAGACCGTGACCGGCACTCCCGCGGCCGGCGCGGGAGCCCAAGCTGGGAGTTCCGCAAGCACGGGTGCGGCGTCCACGACTCCCGCGAAGCCGTCCGTACCGTTGCAGGGAGCGTTGCCGACACCGGTGACGCACTGACGACGCGACGGGACGGACGCGGGGCGTGATCAACAGGAAGATGCTGCGGCGGCGGACGGCCCTCACCGTCGTGGCGGTCGCGGCGTTCGTCGCCATCCTCGGCGGCAAGCTGGTGGACATCCAGGTGGTCCGTGCCGACGCCCTGCAGAAGGCGTCCGTCAACGCCCGGGAGGACTCCACCACGCTCTACGGCAACCGCGGCGACATCGTCGACGCGAGCGGCAAGGTGCTGGCGACCACGATCTACACCTACACGGCGCAGGCGTCGCCGTCGGACGCGATCGCAGGCGGCCGCGACAAGATGGTGGAGGCCGCGGCCAAGATCGGCGCGATCACCGGCCAGGGCGGCGACGCGGTGGTGAAGCTGTTCGACGACGCGCTGAAGGCCAACGCGAAGTCCAAGTACGTGCTGATCAAGTCCGGCATGGACGTGACCACGTTCGACAAGCTCGACAAGCTGCCCTACCCGTGGCTCACCTTCGACAAGACGCAGGCCCGCAGCTACCCGAACGGAGCCGTCGCCGGCAACCTGATCGGCTACGTCTCGCAGGGCGGCAACGGCGGCCTGGAGGAGAGCGAGAACGGCTGCCTGGCCGGCAAGAACGGCGTGGAGACCTACCAGCGCGGCGCGGACGGGGTCGCCATCCCCGGCAGCACCGTCGTGCAGCAGAAGGCCAAGGACGGCGGGACGCTGGAGCTCACGGTCGACAGCGACCTGCAGTGGTTCGCCGAGCAGACGCTGGCCCAGCAGGTCTCGGCGACGGGGTCGAAGTTCGGCTTCGTGACCGTGGCGGAGGCCAAGACCGGCAAGATCAAGGCGATCGCGCAGTGGCCGGCGCTCGACCCGAACAACATCGACGCCACCGACCCGTCGTACTGGCGGCTGCTTCCGTTCACGGACCCCTACGAGCCGGGCTCGACCTTCAAGGCGCTGACGGCCTCGATGCTCCTCGATCAGGGCAAAGCGACGCCGACCAGCCAGGTGCTGGCGCCCTACGAGTGGAAGTCGGGCAACGGCGCCGACCTGCACGACTCGGGATACCACGCGCCAGAGCGGCTGACCCTGACCGGCGTGCTGATGGAGTCGTCCAACACCGGCATGTCGCAGCTGGGCCGCGCGCTCAGCGACCAGACCCGCTACGACTACCTCAAGAAGTTCGGCATCGGCGACGACACCGGGCTGCCCTATCCCGGGCAGTCCTCCGGCCTCCTGAACCCGGTGAAGAGCTGGGACGACCAGACCAAGTACGCCACCATGTTCGGCCAGGGCGTCTCGGCCACCCAGCTGCAGATGGTCAGCGCCTACCAGGCTCTCGCCAACGGCGGCACCCGCGTCCCGTTGACGATGGTCGCGGGCTGCAAGCAGGCCGACGGCACCGTGACCGACGTCCCGAAGCCCACACCGGTGAAGGTCGTCTCGGCCGACGCGGCGAACACGACGCTCGGCATGATGGAGTCGGTGACCACCAAGGGCGAGCTCTCCAAGCAGCTGCAGATCCCCGGCTACAACGTCGCGGCGAAGACCGGAACCGCCCAGCAGCCGGACGGCAAGGGCGGCTATCTGCCGTCGTACTACGTGTCGGTCATGGGCGTCGCTCCGGTGGACGATCCGCAGTACGTCGTTTCGGTCAACCTCGGGTTCCCGACTACCATTACTTCGTCGGCTGCCGCCGCTCCGCTGTTCCACACGATCATGAGCCAGGTGCTGAAGACCTACCGGGTGAAGCCCTCGACGACGAGCCCGGCAGACTACCCGCCCTTCTACTGAACCCCCGCCGAGACGCCGCCTGAGACGCGTCTCGCGCACCAGAATCCCCGAGTGAAAGTGAGCCCCGTGACAGGACCGGCGCCCTCCTCCCTGCGCCCCGAGCATCCCGTCGCCCGCCCGCTCGCCCAGCTGGTCGCGGAGTTCGGGCTGGATGTGCGGGGAGACCTCGACGCCGTCGAGGTGACCGGAGCAGCACTCGCGAGCTCGGCCGTCGAGCCGGGCGACCTGTACGTCGGCGTGCCGGGGAAGAACGCGCACGGCGCGAGCTACGCCGCCGCCGCCGTCGAGGCGGGAGCCGTCGCGGTCCTGACCGACCCCGCCGGCGCGGACATCGCGGCCGACGCGGGCGTGCCCGTCATCGTGACCTCCGACCCGCGCGCGGCGCTCGGCGCCGTCGCGGCCTGGATCTACCGGACGGACGAGAACTCCGCCACGCTGTTCGGCGTCACCGGCACGAACGGCAAGACCAGCGTCGTCTACCTCCTGTACGGGATCCTCGGCCAGCTCGGCGTGGTCGCCGGCCTGTCCTCGACCGCGGAGCGCCGCATCGGCGAGCACGCGATCACGAGCAAGCTGACCACCCCCGAGGCCAGCGAGCTGCACGCGCTGCTCGCCCGGATGCGCGAGGAGGGCGTCCGCGCCGTCGCGCTCGAGGTGTCCGCCCAGGCCCTCAGCCGGCACCGCGTCGACGGCATCGAGTTCGACGTGGTCGGTTTCACCAACCTGAGCCACGACCACCTCGACGACTACGCGGCGATGGACGACTACTTCGCGGCCAAGCTGGAGCTCTTCCAGCCCGACCGCGCACGCCGCGGTGTCGTGACCGTGGACTCCGAGTGGGGCCGCGCCCTGGTCGAGCAGTCCCGCATCCCCGTCTCCACGCTCGCGAGCGTCCCGGGCGTCGACGCCGACTGGACCCTCACGGTGATCGAGGAGACCCTCGCCGAGACGGTCTTCGAGCTCTCCGGCCCCGACGGCCGACGGCTGGAGACCAGCGTGCCGCTGCTCGGCGCGTACAACGCCGCCAATGCGGCGCTCGCGATCGTCATGCTGGTGGAGTCCGGCTACGACCTCGACGCCATCGGCGCGGCGCTGGAGCGCGACGGCGGGATCGACGCCTACGTGCCCGGCCGCACCGAGCGGCTCTCCGGCGACCGCGGCCCGGTCGTCTTCATCGACTACGGCCACACGCCCGACGCCTTCTCGTCGCTGCTGGGCGCGCTGCGCCGCGTCACCGACGGCCGGATCGTCATGGTCTTCGGCGCCGACGGCGACCGCGACACGACCAAGCGCGCCGACATGGGCGCGATCGCCGCGCGCGGCGCCGACGCTGTGGTCATCACCGACTTCCACCCGCGCTCGGAGGACCCTGCCCTGATCCGCGCCGCGCTGCTCGACGGCGCCCGCGCCGCCGTGCCGGGCGCCGAGCTCTACGAGGTCGCCGACCCGCGCGCCGCGTTCCGCACCGCGCTCTCGCTCGCGGGCGAGGGCGACGTGGTGCTCTACGCCGGCCCGGGCCACGAGGACTACCAGGAGGTCGCCGGCCAGCGCCTCCCGTACTCGGCCCGCGACGACGCTCGGCTGGCGCTGCGAGAGGCCGGGTGGCTGTGATGATCGCGCTCACCCTCGCCGAGATCGCCGACGCCACCCGCGGCACGCTCCTGCTCGACGGCACGGATGCCGCGCCGGACACCGTCGTGTCCGGGCTCTCCACCACCGACTCGCGGGAGGTCGTGCCCGGCACGGTCTTCTTCGCCAAGCCCGGCGAGGTGACCGACGGCCACCTGTTCGCCCCGCAGGCGGTCGAGGCCGGCGCGGCGCTCCTGGTCGTGGACCACGCCCTCGACCTCCCGGTGCCGCAGCTGCTCGTCGCCGACACCGTCGTCGCGCTCGGCGACCTCGCCACCGAGGTCATCGCCCGCGTCCGGGCGCTCGGCACCCTGAAGATCGTCGGCGTCACCGGCTCCAACGGCAAGACGACCACCAAGAACCTGCTGCGTGCCATCCTGGAGCAGCTCGGCCCGACCATCGCCCCGCGCGCCTCCTTCAACAACGAGGTCGGCGCGCCGGTCACGATGCTGGAGGTCACCGAGGAGACCCAGTACCTCGTCGCCGAGATGGGCGCGAGCGGCATCGGCGAGATCGCCCGCCTGGTGCGCATGGCCCGGCCCGACATCGGCATCGTCCTCAAGGTGGGCCTCGCGCACGCCGGCGAGTTCGGCGGCATCGAGAAGACCCTCGCGGCCAAGACCGAGATGGTCAGCGACCTCCTGGAGTCCGACGTGGCCGTCCTCAACCTGGACGACCCGCGCGTCGCCTCCATGGCCGACAAGACCCTGGCCCGCGTGCTCTGGTTCGGCCTGGACGACCGCGCCGCCGTGCGGGCCACCGACGTGCGCTCGACCGCGCGCGGCACCTCCTTCGTGCTGCACCTCCCGCCGGCCGACGGCGGCGAGGGCGCGGGGGAGTCGCGTCCCGTGCAGTTCCGCGTGCTCGGCGAGTTCCACGTCATGAACGCGCTGGCAGCCGCGGCCGCCGCGCACACCCTCGGCGTGGACATCGACACGATCGTCACCGCGCTGGAGACGGTGCAGCGCGCCGAGCGCTGGCGGATGGAGGTCATGGGCGGCGCCCGCGGCGTCACCGTCATCAACGACGCGTACAACGCGAGCCCGGACTCCATGGCCGCGGCCATCAAGACGCTCGCGCAGATCGCCGAGCCGGGGGAGCGGACCATCGCCGTCCTCGGCGAGATGAGCGAGCTGGGCGAGTTCTCCGGCGAGGAGCACGACCGCATCGGCCTGCTCGCCGTCCGGCTCGGCATCGACCAGCTCGTCATCGTCGGGCCGTCGGCCCGGCGCATGCACATCACCGCCATCAACGAGGGCTCGTGGGACGGGGAGTCCCTGTACTTCGAGACCCAGGACGCGGCGTTCGACCACCTCTCCGGGGCGCTGCGCTCCGGCGACACGGTGCTCGTCAAGTCCTCCAACTCGGCGGGGCTGCGCTTCCTCGGCGACCGACTGGGAGAATTCTTCTCGTGAGAGCCCTTCTGACCTCCGGCGCGCTGGCCATGGCGTTCACGCTGTTCCTCACCCCGCTGTTCATCCGGCTGTTCCGCCGCCTCCAGTGGGGCCAGTTCATCCGCGACGACGGACCGCAGAGCCACCACGCCAAGCGCGGCACCGCGACCATGGGCGGCATCGTCGTCATCCTCGGCACGCTGTTCGGCTACTTCACGGCGCTGCTGCTGACGGGCGACGAGACCAGCGTCTCCGCGCTCCTGGTGCTGTTCCTCATGGTCGGGCTCGGCATCGTCGGGTTCGTGGACGACTTCCTCAAGACCCGCCGCGAGCGCAGCCTCGGCCTGACCGGCTGGGCGAAGGTCGCGGGCCAGGTCGTCGTGGCGACGGTGTGGGCCTTCCTCGCCGTCCGGTTCCCGGACGGGCGCGGCTACACGCCGGCGACGATGAGCGTCTCGTTCATCCGCGACCTCCCGATCGACTTCGGCTCGATCACCAAGTTCGGCGTGATCGGCGTCCTCGTCGGGTACGGCCTCTACCTGATCTGGATCAACTTCATCGTCGCGGCGACCTCCAACGGCGTGAACGTCACGGACGGCCTCGACGGGCTGGCGTCCGGCGCGAGCATCCTCGCCATCGGCGCCTACATCATCATCGGGTTCTGGCAGTCCATCCAGTCGTGCGCGAGCCCCAACCTCAATCCCGAGAACCTCGCCAAGTGCTACGACGTCCGGGACCCGTTCGACCTCGCGATCGTGGCGACGGCGATCGTCGGCGCCGTGGTCGGCTTCCTCTGGTGGAACACCTCGCCCGCGCAGATCTTCCTCGGCGACACCGGCTCGCTCGCCCTCGGCGGCGCGGTCGCCGCGCTCGCGATCCTCAGCCGCACCGAGCTGCTGCTCGTCCTCATCGGCGGTCTGTTCGTGATCGAGGCCGGCTCGGTGATCGTCCAACGGGCGTACTTCAAGGTCACGCACGGCAGGCGCATCTTCCTGATGAGCCCGATCCATCACCACTTCGAGCTGAAAGGCTGGGCGGAGGTGACGGTCGTGGTCCGGTTCTGGATCATCGGCGGCCTCCTCGTCGCGGCCGGCGTGGGGTCGTTCTACCTCGAGTGGCTCGCGACGTGACCGGATCCCGGGAGCGCCTGGAGGCCCTGACCAGCTGGCACCACGACTGGTCCGGGCTGCGGGTCGCCGTGTTCGGCCTCGGCGTCACCGGCTTCTCGGTCGCCGACACGCTCGCCGAGCTGGGAGCGCAGGTGCTGGTCGTCGCCTCCCGCGCCGACGCCGAGCGCGCCATGCTGCTGGAGGTCATCGGCGCCGAGTTGCTGGAGGAGCCCGACCTGAGCGCGCCGCCCGCGCGGCTCGTGGACTTCGACCCCGAGCTCGTGGTCGTCTCGCCCGGCTTCCACTGGGACCACCCCCTCTTGCTCTGGGCGGACACGGGCGACATCCCGGTCTGGGGCGACATCGAGCTGGCCTGGCGACTGCGCGACAAGGTGGGCGAGCCCGCCGACTGGATCTGCGTCACCGGCACCAACGGCAAGACCACGACCGTCCAGCTCACCGCGACCATGCTGCTCGCCGGCGGCTCGCGCGTCGCTCCGTGCGGCAACATCGGGGTGCCGGTGCTCGACGCCATCCGCGATCCCGAGGGTTTCGACGTGCTCGTGGTCGAGCTGTCGAGCTACCAGCTGCACTGGGTCAACCGGAACCGCGGCGGCGTGCTGTCGCCGTACTCCGCGGCCTGCCTGAACATCGCAGACGACCACCTCGACTGGCACGGCTCGATGGAGGCGTACATCGCGGCCAAGGCGAAGGTCTACGACAACGCCCAGGTCGCCTGCGTGTACAACCGCGCCGACCAGAACACCCTGCGCATGGTCGAGGAGGCCGAGGTGGTCGAGGGCGCCCGCGCCATCGGCTTCGGCCTCGACATCCCCGGCCCGAGCGACTTCGGCATCGTGGACGGCATCCTCTGCGACCGCGCGTTCCTGGAGGACCGCCGCAACAGCGCGATCGAGCTGACCACGCTGGACGAGCTGGCGGAGGCCGGCCTCGCCGCCCCGCACGTCGTCGCCAACATCCTGGCCGCCAGCGCGCTCGCTCGCTCCTACGGGGTCGAGCCGCAGGTCATCCGCGACGTGCTCACCGCCTTCCGCCTCGACGCCCACCGCATCGAGCTGGTGCGGGTGGAGGCCGGCGTGAGCTGGGTGGACGACTCCAAGGCCACCAACCCGCACGCCGCCGACGCGTCGCTGCGCGCGTACCCGTCCGTCGTGTGGGTGGTCGGCGGCCTCCTGAAGGGCGTGGACATCGACCAGCTCGTCGCGTCGCACGCGGCCCGGCTGCGCGGCGCCGTCCTGATCGGCGTGGACCGCGCCGCCCTGCTGGCCGCATTCGAGCGACACGCCCCCGGGCTGCCGGTGCTGGAGGTGGAGGCCGACGAGACTGAGGGGGTCATGCCGACGGCGGTGCGGCTGGCCGGCGGTCTCGCCCGCGAGGGGGACACCGTCCTGCTGGCTCCGGCGGCGGCGTCGATGGACCAGTTCGCCGACTATGCGGAGCGCGGCCGGCTCTTCCAGGCGGCCGTCAACGAGTTCTTTGGAGGTGAGGCGGATGACGACGAGCCCGCCTCGCGTCCGCCGGGGGCCTGAGCCGCACGATCACCGCCCTTCCGGCGACCCCGGAGAGGACGACGGCTCCCGGGGCGGCCTGACCGCCCGGATCTCGCTCGGCCGGGCGATGAACAGCGAGTCCTCCGACTACTTCCTGCTGCTCGGCATCACGCTCTTCATGGTCGTGTTCGGGCTCGTCATGGTGCTCTCGTCGTCCGCCGTCGAGTCGCACAACGACACCGACAACTTCTTCTCGCGGTTCTGGTCGCAGGGGATGTACACGCTGATCGGCCTCCCGCTGATGTTCATCGTGTCGCGCATCCCGATGACTTTCTGGAAGCGCTCGATCTGGTTCATCCTGGGCGCCGCCTGCTTCGTGCAGTTCCTGGTGCTGGTGACGCCGCTCGGCGTCGAGATCGGCGGCAACCGCAACTGGATCCGCGTCGGCGGGTTCGTCGGGCAGCCGTCGGAGGCGATCAAGATCGCGCTCGTGATCTGGCTCGGCGTCGTGCTGTCGCGCAAGCAGGACCTCCTCGACGACTGGCGGCACGTCGCCCTTCCCATCCTCCCGATCGCGGGCGGCGCGATCGGCGTCGTCGTGCTCGGCGGCGACCTCGGCACGACGATCGTCATGTCGGCGTTCGTCCTCGGCGGGCTCTACTTCGCCGGCGTGCGCCTGCGCTACCTGTTCGTCGGGCTCACCGGCGTCGTGATCGTCGCCGTCGTGGTGGCGATGTCCAGCGCCAGCCGGATGGGCCGCATCGCCGCGCTCTTCGGCGGCACCAGTGCGGCCAACCCCGACGTCAACTGGCAGATCGACAACGGCTTCTACGCGCTCGCCTCCGGCGGCGTGTTCGGCGTCGGCCTCGGCAACTCGCACTCGAAGTGGTCGTGGCTGCCCGCCGCCGACACCGACTTCATCTTCGCGATCATCGGCGAGGAGCTCGGGCTGATCGGCGCGGTCGTGGTGCTCCTGCTGTTCGTCATGCTGGCGATCGTCTTCCTGCGGATCATCCACTCGTCCACCGACACCTTCCCGCGCGTCACGACCGCGGCGATCATGGTGTGGCTGATCTTCCAGGCGTTCGTGAACATCGCCGTCGTGCTCGGCGTCATCCCGGTGCTCGGCGTACCGCTCCCACTGATCTCTGCGGGAGGAACTGCGATGATCAGTTCCATGATCGCTATCGGCATCGTGCTGTCCTTCGCCCGCCAGAACGCCCGCGACTCGCGTCGCGCGAAGGGCATCGACCTGTGAGCCGCTACCTCCTGGCCGGCGGTGGGACCGCCGGCCACGTCAATCCGCTGCTCGCCGTCGCCGACCGGCTGCGCCGCGACGACCCGTCGGCCGAGGTGCTGGTGCTCGGGACGAAGGAGGGCCTGGAGGCGCGCCTGGTCCCTGACCGCGGCTACGAGCTGGCGACGATCCCGAAGCTGCCGTTCCCACGGCGCCCGAACGGCGCGGCGCTGCGCTTCCCCGGCGAGTACCGCCGCGCGGTGCGCTCTGTCACCGACCTGATCCGCGAGCGCGGCATCGATGTGGTGGTCGGCTTCGGCGGCTACGCGGCCGCCCCCGCCTACTCTGCCGCGCGCAGCGCCGGCGTGCCGTACGCGCTGCACGAGGCGAACGCCCGCCCCGGGCTGGCGAACCGGCTCGGCGCGCGCTCGACCCGCTGGGTCGGCGTCGCGTTCGAGGGCACGCCGCTGCGGCACGCCCGCTTCGTCGGCATGCCGCTGCGCCGCGAGATCGAGGAGCTGAACCGGGAGGCCTCCCGCGCCGCCGCGCTGGCCGAGTTCGGCCTCTCCGCCGACCGCCCGACCCTCCTGGTCACCGGAGGCTCGCTCGGCGCCCGCCGGCTCAACGGCACGATCGCGGAGCGGGCCGCGCAGCTCACGGAAGCCGGCTGGCAGGTGCTGCACATCCAGGGCGGCCGCGGCGAGCTGTCCGACCCCGGCATCGAGCACTACCGGCTGCTGGACTACTGCGACCGGATGGACCTCGCCTTCGCGCTGACCGACTTCGCCGTCGCGCGCGCGGGAGCTGCGACGGTGTGCGAGTTCGCCGCGCTCGGCATCCCCGCCGTCTACGTGCCCTTCCCGATCGGCAACGGCGAGCAGCGATTCAACGCGGCGGGCGTCGTGGAGGCCGGCGGCGGCATCCTGGTGGACGACGCGGAGTTCCTGCCCGCGTGGGTCGACGCGAGCCTGCTCCCGCTGCTCGCGGACCGGTCCGCGGTCGAGGACATGGCGCGGCGGGCCGCGAGCACGGGCGTGCGCGACGGCTCGGAGAGGATGGTCGCCCTGATCCGAAGCGCGCTGGGCCGGAGTGGGTTGGCCGGATCCTGAGGTTCGCCGCGTAGCCTGTACTCTGTCAACTCGACTCGTGGACCGAAAGCAGCACCTGTGACGATCAAACCCGACCTCAACGCCACCATCCCCGACGAGCTGGGCAGGCTCCACTTCGTCGGCATCGGCGGTTCGGGCATGAGCGGCATCGCGCGGCTGTTCCTGGAGTCCGGACACACGGTCACCGGGTCCGACGTGCGGCACTCGGCCAACGTCGACGCGCTGCGCGCGCTCGGCGCCACCATCGCGATCGGCCATGACGCTGCGAACGTCGGGGACGCCGACACCCTCGTGGTCACCGGCGCGCTCTGGCAGGACAACCCGGAGTACCAGCTCGCCCTCTCGAAGGGCCTCCCTGTGCTGCACCGCTCGCAGGCGCTGGCCTGGCTGATCAACAAGAAGCGCCTCGTCGCCGTCGCCGGCGCGCACGGCAAGACCACCTCGACCGGCATGATCATCACCGGCCTGCTCGGCCTCGGCGAGGACCCGAGCTTCGTCAACGGCGGCGTGATCGCCTCCCTGGGCAAGAGCTCGCAGACCGGGACCGGCGAGCTGTTCGTCGTGGAGGCCGACGAGTCGGACGGCTCGTTCCTGCTCTACGACACCGCCGTCGCGCTGATCACCAACGTCGACCCGGACCACCTCGACCACTACGGCTCGCTGGAGGCGTTCGAGGACGCCTTCGTGACCTTCGCCCGGGAGTCCGACGAGTTCGTCGTGGTCTCCTCCGACGACGCGGGCGCGAAGCACGTCCACCGCCGGCTCGTGGAGGTCGCGCCGGACAAGCGCGTCGTCACCTTCGGCGAGGCGGAGGACGCCGACGTCCGCGTCCACTCGATCGTCACCGACGGTCCCGTCGCATTCACCCTCAGCTACGCGGGCGCCGAGTACTCGGCCCGGCTGCGCGTGCCAGGACGGCACAACGCGATCAACGCGGCCGGCGCCTTCGCCGTGCTGACCGGCCTCGGGTTCGAGCCCGCCGCCGCGCTGGCTTCGATCGCCGAGTTCGGCGGCACCGAGCGCCGCTTCGAGCTGCACGGCAACGTGGGCGGCGTCAGCGTCTACGACGACTACGCCCACCACCCGACCGAGGTCGCCGCCGCCCTGTCGGCCGCGCGCACCGTCGTCGGCGAGGGCAGGATCATCGCGGTCCACCAGCCGCACCTCTACAGCCGCACCCGCCTGTTCGCGCAGGAGTTCGCCGAGACCCTGGAGACCTACGCCGACGAGACGGTCGTGCTCGACGTCTACGGTGCGCGCGAGGACCCGGAGCCCGGGGTCACCGGCGCGCTCGTCGCGGACCGGTTCCAGCATCCCGAGCACGTCGCCTTCATCGCCGACTGGCAGGAGGCCGCCGACCACACCGCGCGGATCGCGCGCGAGGGCGACTTCGTCATCACGCTCGGCTGCGGCGACGTCTACCGGATCGTCCCGCAGCTGCTCGACTCGCTCCGTCACGTCCGGGAGTAGCCCGAGTGAAGCGTCCCCAGGGGTTCGACCGGTCCGCGGCACGGCAGACCGGCGCGCCGGCGCCGTCCGCGCCGGAGACCGCGGCTCCTGCGCGCCCGGAGCAGGCTCGCGCCGCCGCGCCGGTCGGGACGATCACCGAGCCGATCCCGATCGTGCGCGCCTCCGAGCCGATCCCGGCGGACAAGGCCCGTCCCGCCCGCACGACGCGCGACCGCCTCCCGGCCACCGAGCGCGTCCCGAGCAACCGCGAGATCTCCCAGGCCCTCCGCGCCGCCCGCGCCGAGCGCAGGCGCGTCGAGCGCGGCGAGGTGCGCCGGTTCACCAAGCGCTCTCGCCGGCGTCGGATGGCGTGGCTCGGGGCCGCTGGCGTCGCCGTCGCGCTCGTGCTCGGCGTGGTCCTGGTCGGGCTGTCGCCGCTGCTCGCGCTCAAGCACATCCAGGTGGTCGGCGCCTCGCGCCTCGACGCCGGCGCGATCTCGGCCAAGCTCGGCGACCAGGTCGGCAAGCCGCTCGCGCTGCTCGACCAGGCGGAGATCTCCAGCGACCTGGCCGCCTTCCCGCTCATCCGCAGCTACACGCTGGAGAGCCACCCGCCGGACACCCTGGTGGTGCGCATCGTCGAGCGCCAGGCGATCGGCGCGATCCAGAAGGGCTCGGCGTTCGTGCTCGTGGACGCGGCGAAGGTGCCCATCTCCTCCAGCTCGACCCGGCCGGCGGGCTATCCGGTCATCGCCGCGACGGGCGCGGCCGCCGACGCCAACGCGGACTCCGGGTTCGCGGCGGCCGCCGCCGTGCTCTCGTCGCTGCCGGCCTCCGTGCTGAGCCGCGTCGACACCATCTCGGCGAAGACCAAGGACGACGTCTCGTTCACCCTCCGCGAGGGCGGAGCGACCGTGGTCTGGGGGAGTGCGGAGGACTCGGCGCTCAAGTCCGCCGACCTCGCTGCGCTGCTCACGGGCGCGCCCAAGGCGAGCCGTTTCGACGTCTCGTCGCCGCACAGTGTGACGACAGGATGACCGGGTTGACGGCGCATTTGCCGACACGCCTGCGAACTGCGGCAGCAGGGGCCTCAGCGCCTCTACCGTCGAATCGAGAATTGCATACTCAGCATAACTTTAAGCCTCGACTTGAGGTTGAAGGTTCCCGTGGAGGCCGGAAGTGACAGCAAACCAGAACTACCTCGCCGTGATCAAGGTCGTCGGCATCGGCGGCGGCGGCGTCAACGCCGTCAACCGCATGATCGAGCTCGGCCTGCGCGGCGTCGAGTTCATCGCCATCAACACGGACGCCCAGGCGCTGCTCATGAGCGACGCCGACGTGAAGCTCGATGTGGGTCGTGAGATCACTCGCGGCCTCGGAGCCGGCGCCGACCCCGAGGTCGGCCGCCGTGCAGCCGAGGACCACGCGGAGGAGATCGAGGAAGCGCTCGCGGGCGCCGACATGGTCTTCGTGACCGCGGGCGAGGGCGGCGGCACCGGCACCGGTGGCGCGCCCGTCGTCGCGCGCATCGCGAAGTCGATCGGCGCGCTGACCATCGGTGTCGTGACCAAGCCGTTCTCGTTCGAGGGCAAGCGCCGCCAGCAGCAGGCCGAGTCCGGCGTGCAGCGGCTCAAGGAAGAGGTCGACACCCTCATCGTCGTCCCGAACGACCGGCTGCTGGAGATCAGCGACCGCGGCATCAGCATGCTGGAGGCGTTCTCCACCGCCGACCAGGTGCTCCTCGCCGGTGTCCAGGGCATCACCGACCTGATCACCACCCCGGGACTGATCAACCTCGACTTCGCCGACGTGAAGTCGGTCATGCAGGGCGCGGGCTCCGCGCTCATGGGCATCGGCTCCTCGCGCGGCGCCGATCGGGCCATCAAGGCCGCGGAGCTGGCCGTGGCCTCCCCGCTGCTGGAGGCCTCCATCGACGGCGCCCACGGCGTGCTGCTCTCCATCCAGGGCGGATCGAACCTCGGCATCTTCGAGATCAACGACGCCGCCCGCCTGGTGCAGGAGGCCGTCCACCCCGAGGCGAACATCATCTTCGGAGCGGTCATCGACGACACCCTCGGCGACGAGGTGCGCGTCACGGTCATCGCGGCCGGGTTCGACGGCGGAGAGCCGAAGTCGGTCCAGGCCTCGGCCGCGGACGCCCGTCGCTCGACCTACGTCGAGGCCGGCTCGGAGGAGGCGTCGATCGCCTCGTCCGCGACCATCGAGGCGGGCGAGGTCGAGGCCCCGGCCACCGAGTGGCACGCGACCGGCGAGACCCCGGTCACCGAGACCGCCCAGAAGGACCCGGCGTTCGACGACGAGAATGACGACCTCGACATCCCCGACTTCCTCAAGTAGCCCGCTCGCCGAGCGGCTCGCCGCGGTCCGGGAGGGCGTCGCCGACGCCGCCCGGGCCGCCGGCCGTTCGCCGGACGAGCTGACGACGATCGTGGTGACCAAGTTCCACCCGGCGTCGCTCGTCCGCGAGCTCGCGGCCCTCGGCGTGCGCGATGTGGGGGAGAACCGGCACCAGGAGGCGCAGGAGAAGGCGGCGGAGCTCGCCGGCCTCGACCTGCGCTGGCACTTCGTCGGCCAGCTGCAGAGCAAGAAGGCGCGGCAGGTCCGGCGCTACGCGTCCGTCATCCACTCGCTCGACCGGATCTCGCTGGTCGACGCTCTCCGGCTGGACGACGCGCCCGACGTGGACGTGTTCGTCCAGCTCAACCTCACCGACGACCCGGCCCGCGGCGGGGTCGCGGACCGGGACCTGGAGCCGCTGGTCGAGCACGTGCTCGCCACGCCGGGGCTGAACCTCCTCGGCGTCATGGCGGTCGCCCCGCTGGACGAGGAGCCCGCGCGCGCGTTCGAGCGCGTGCGGCTGGCGAGCGAGCGGGTCCGCGGGATCGCTCCGGACGCGGCCGCCATCTCCGCCGGCATGTCCCAGGACTACCGGGAGGCCGTCGCGGCCGGTGCGACACACCTTCGCATCGGCACGGCCATTACCGGGAATCGGCCGAGCCTTCGTTAATCTCGAAAGGGAAGAAGGTTCATTCAGTGCGTGCGAGGCGTCGGCGCACCGGTCTACACGGAGGAAGCGCATGGCCAACCCGCTGAAGAAGACGATGGTCTACCTCGGCCTCGCCGACGAGGAGCTGGAGTTCGAGGAGGCGCAGGAGCAGCACCAGCCGGTGCAGCACCAGCCGCGCCGCGAGGCGCCGGCGCCCGCCCCCGTCCAGCCCGTCCCGCACCCTGCACCGGTCGCTCCCGTGGCCGGCCGCGCTCCGGTCACCCCGCTGCGCAAATCGTCCACCGCACGGAATGTTTCGGTACAGGAAATGAACGAGATCCTCACAGTCCACCCCCGTCAGTACCGCGACGCGCAGGCGATCGCCGAGTCCTTCCGCGAGGGCATCCCGGTGATCATCAACCTGTCGCAGATGAGCGAGGGCGACGCCCGCCGGCTCATCGACTTCGCCAGCGGCCTCTCGCAGGGCCTCTACGGCAAGATCGAGCGGGTGACCCCGAAGGTGTTCCTGCTCTCCCCGTCGCACGTCGTCGTCTCCGGCGAGCACGGCGGCCAGGACGCCGACGTCGACGCCTCCTTCTTCGCGCAGGCCTGATCCGATTCCTCCGAAAGCGCACCGCCCGGCAGGGCGGTGCGCTTTCGTGCATACGCGGTCGTTCATACTGGTGGTGTGCTTGTCGTCTCGATCATCGCGAACGTGCTCTACTACGTCCTCCTGATCTACTTCTTCGTGCTCTGGGCCCGTTTCGTGCTGGACCTGGTGCGGACCTTCGCGCGGCAGTGGCGCCCGCGGGGCTTCGGACTGGTCCTCGCGGAGTCCACGTACGTGGTCACCGACCCGCCGATCCGCTTCTTCCGGCGCATCATCCCGCCGCTGTCGATGGGGCCGGTCGCGATCGACTTCGGCTGGAGCCTCACCATGCTCGTCGTCATCATCGGGCTCTACGTCACCCTGAGCTTCACCTGACGCCCCCCGAGCGTCGGTTGGGGGCGGACTGGGGTCGCGTTGTAATGTGGTCGAGGCCGACGCACCACGGGTGCGGCGGAGTGCGCGCCGGCCGTGCACTTTGCTAGCGTTGGCTGAACGCACTCAATGTTCGTCTTTTCAAGATCTAAGGTGGCTTGCCATGGCGCTGACTCCGGAAGATGTAGTCAACAAGCGGTTCCAACCGACGAAGTTCCGTGAGGGCTACGACCAGGACGAGGTCGACGACTTCCTCGACGAGGTCGTCGTCGAACTCCGGAGACTGACCCAGGAGAGCGACGAGCTCAAGCAGCGCCTCGTGGCCGCCGACTCGCGCATCGCCGAGCTGCAGCGCAGCGGCGGCGGCGCCCCGGCCGCCGCTCCGGCTCAGGCCCCGGCCGCCGACAACGGCGAGGTGCAGCGCCTCCAGCAGGAGAACGACGACCTCAAGCAGCGCCTGGCCGCCGCGCAGCAGCAGGCTCAGCAGGCGCAGCAGCAGGCTGCCGCCGCTCCGGCCGCCGCGGGCGCCGCAGCGGGCTTCGCCGCCGGAGCCGCCGACGCGAACGACCCGAACGCGACCAACAACCTCCTCCAGCTCGCCCGCCGCCTCCACGAGGAGCACGTGCGCGAGGGCGTGGAGAAGCGCGACGCGCTCATTGCGGAGGGGCACGCCACCGCCGCCCGCATCGTCGCAGAGGCCGAGTCCAAGCAGCGCGCCCAGATCAGCGCCCTCGACCAGGAGCGTTCGGGCCTCGAGCGCCGCATCGACGAGCTCCGCGGCTTCGAGCGCGACTACCGCCAGGGCCTGAAGGGCTACATCGAGGGCCAGCTCCGCGACCTCGACAGCCAGTCCGCCTCGTTCGGCGGCAACGCCCCCACCCCGGTGCCCGCGGGCTCCGCCGACGGCAGCAGCCAGGACCAGGGCGCCCAGCCTCCGGTCTTCCCGGGCTTTGGAGGCTAGCCCCTCGAGGGCCAAGGTCAGCATCAGGGCCTTGGCGATCCTGGCCGTGGTCGCGCTCTGCGTGTACCTCGTGGACCAGATCGCCAAGGTCCTGGTCGTCTCGAACCTCTACGAGGGCCAGCAGGTCCAGGTCCTCGGACAGCTCCTCCAGTTCCACTTCGTCAAGAACCCGGGCGCGGCCTTCTCGATCGGCAGCGGTTCGACCTGGATCTTCTCCATCGTCGGGGTCGGCGTGCTCGGCTTCGTCATCTGGTACGCGCCGCGCATCCGCTCGACGGCGTGGGCCATCCTGTTCGGCCTGCTCCTCGGCGGCCTGCTCGGCAACCTGACCGACCGGCTGTTCCGCGAGCCGGGCTTCGGCGTCGGCCACGTCGTCGACTTCCTGCAGATCCCGCTGCTGCCCGCCATCTTCAACCTCGCGGACGTCGCCATCGTCTCCAGCATGGTGCTGTTCCTCATCCTCACGCTGCGCGGGATCGGCCTCGACGGCCAGCGCCCCGCTGATGACGAGGATGAGGACGGCGACGAGCTCGAAGGCGACGAGGCCGAGCCCGACGCCGCGCAAGCACACGAGCCCCGGAACCCGCAGCCCTGATGGAGTCGCGCAGCCTCCCCGTCCCCGACGGCCTCGAGGGCTCCCGCGTCGACGCAGGCCTCGCCAAACTCCTCGGCTTCTCGCGCAGCTTCGCCGCCGAGATCGCCGAGGCCGGCGGCGTCACCATCGACGGCCGCGAGGCGGACAAGTCGGACCGGCTCTCCGCCGGCTCCTGGCTCGAGGTGTCCTGGCAGCCGCGCGAGGAGGCCCGCATCGTCCCGATCGCGGTTCCCGAGCTGACGATCGTGCACGACGACGACGACATCGTGGTCATCGACAAGCCGGTCGGCGTCGCCGCGCACCCGTCGGTCGGCTGGGAGGGCCCGACGGTCCTCGGGGCGCTGGCCGCCGCGGGCTTCCGCATCTCGACCTCCGGCGCCGCCGAGCGCGCGGGGATCGTCCACCGCCTCGACGCCGGCACCAGCGGCCTGATGGTGGTCGCGAAGTCCGAGCACGCCTACACGGTGCTGAAGCGCGCCTTCCACGACCGCACCGTGGAGAAGATCTACCACGCGGTCGTGCAGGGCCACCCCGACCCGCTGACCGGCACGATCGACGCGCCGATCGGCCGGCACCCCCGCAGCGACTGGAAGTTCGCCGTGATCGCCGGCGGCAAGCCGTCCGTGACGCACTACGAGACCATCGAGGCGTTCCCGGCCGCGAGCCTGCTGGAGATCCACCTGGAGACCGGGCGGACGCACCAGATCCGCGTGCACATGGCGGCCCAGCGGCACCCCTGCGTGGGCGATGCGATGTACGGCGCCGACCCCGCGCTGTCCGCCCGGCTGGGCCTGACCCGGCAGTGGCTGCACGCCGTCCAGCTGTCGTTCGACCACCCGGCGACGGGGGAGTGGGTGACGTTCACCACGACCTACCCGGAGGATCTGCAACACGCTCTCGACGTGCTCCGCGCGTCGTAGGTCCGACGTAGTCTTAAGCCCTCACCTCGACCCGGAGCAATAGTGCCGACCGACTCCTTCGTCCACCTCCACGTCCACAGCGAGTACTCGATGCTCGACGGGGCCGCACGCGTCAAGCCGCTCATCGAGGCGGCCGTCGAGCAGGGCATGCCCGCCGTCGCCATCACCGACCACGGCAACATGTTCGGCGCCTTCGACTTCTGGCGCACGGCGACGGACGCGGGCATCAAGCCGATCATCGGCACAGAGGCCTACCTGACCCCGCGCACCCACCGCACCGACAAGACCCGCGTGCGCTGGGGCGACGGCGGCGGCGACGACGTGTCGGGCTCCGGCGCCTACACGCACATGACGATGCTCGCGGCGACGACCGAGGGCATGCACAACCTCTTCCGGCTGTCGTCGTACGCCTCCACCGAGGGCTACTACTTCAAGCCGCGCATGGACCGCGAGCTGCTGCAGCGCTACTCCAAGGGCATCATCGCGACCACCGGCTGCCCGTCCGGCGAGGTGCAGACCCGGCTGCGGCTCGGCCAGTACGAGGAGGCCAAGAAGGCCGCGGCGGAGTTCCGCGACATCTTCGGGCCGGAGAACTTCTTCGCCGAGATCATGGACCACGGCCTCGGCATCGAGCGCCGCATCATGAGCGACCTGATCCGGCTCGCCAAGGAGCTCGGCCTCCCGCTCGTGGCGACCAACGACCTCCACTACACGCACGCGGCCGACGCCAAGAGCCACGCGGCGCTGCTGTGCGTGCAGTCCGGCTCGACGCTCGACGACCCCAACCGGTTCAAGTTCGACGCCGACGAGTTCTACCTCAAGACGCCGGAGGAGATGCGGCAGCTGTTCCGCGACCACCCGGACGCGTGCGACAACACGCTCGCGATCGCCGAGCGCGTGGACGTGAAGTTCGACACCGCGGCCAACTACATGCCGCGCTTCCCGGTGCCCGACGGCGAGACCGAGCAGAGCTGGTTCGTCAAGGAGGTCGAGAAGGGCCTCCACGAGCGCTACCCGGGCGGCATCACCGAGGACGTGCGCAAGCAGGCCGACTACGAGATCGGCGTCATCTCGCAGATGGGCTTCCCCGGCTACTTCCTCGTCGTCGCCGACTTCATCAACTGGTCGAAGAACAACGGCATCCGGGTCGGCCCGGGCCGCGGCTCCGGCGCCGGCTCGATGGCCGCCTACGCCATGCGGATCACCGACCTCGACCCGCTGCGGCACGGCCTGATCTTCGAGCGCTTCCTCAACCCCGACCGCGTCTCGATGCCCGACTTCGACGTCGACTTCGACGACCGCCGCCGCGGCGAGGTCATCAAGTACGTGACCGAGAAGTACGGCTCGGAGCGCGTCGCGCAGATCGTCACCTACGGAACCATCAAGGCCAAGCAGGCGCTGAAGGACTCCGGCCGGGTGCTCGGCTTCCCGTTCTCGATGGGAGAGAAGCTGACCAAGGCGATGCCGCCGCCCGTGATGGGCAAGGACATCCCGCTGACGGGCATCTTCGACAAGGAGCACCCGCGCTTCAAGGAGGCCGTCGACATCCGCGCGGTCGTGGAGAGCGACCCGGAGGCCAAGACCGTCTTCGACACCGCGCTCGGGCTCGAGAACCTGAAGCGCCAGTGGGGCGTGCACGCGGCGGGCGTCATCATGTCGTCCGACCCGCTGATCGACGTCATCCCGATCATGAAGCGCGAACAGGACGGCCAGATCGTCACGCAGTTCGACTATCCGGCCTGCGAGTCGCTCGGCCTGATCAAGATGGACTTCCTGGGCTTGCGCAACCTGACGATCATCAACGACGCGCTCGACAACATCCGCGACAACCGCGGCGAGAACCTGGTGCTCGAAGAGTTGGAGCTGGACGACCGCGGCGCGTACGAGCTGCTGTCCCGCGGCGACACGCTGGGCGTGTTCCAGCTCGACGGCGGCCCGATGCGCTCGCTGCTGCGCCTGATGAAGCCGGACAACTTCGAGGACATCTCGGCGCTCATCGCGCTGTACCGGCCGGGCCCGATGGGTGCGAACTCGCACACCAACTACGCGCTGCGCAAGAACAACCTCCAGGACATCACGCCGATCCACCCGGAGCTGGCGGAGCCGCTGGAGGACATCCTCTCGACCAGCTACGGCCTGATCATCTATCAGGAGCAGGTCATGGCCATCGCGCAGAAGGTCGCCGGGTTCTCGCTCGGACAGGCCGACATCCTGCGCCGCGCGATGGGCAAGAAGAAGAAGTCCGAGCTGGACAAGCAGTTCGAGGGCTTCTCGCAGGGCATGGTCGACCGCGGCTACTCGATGGCGGCCGTCGGCAAGCTGTGGGAGATCCTGCTGCCGTTCTCGGACTACGCGTTCAACAAAGCGCACTCGGCGGCCTACGGCGTCATCTCGTACTGGACGGCCTACCTCAAGGCGCACTACCCGGCCGAGTACATGGCGGCGCTGCTGACGAGCGTCGGCGACTCCAAGGACAAGATGGCGCTCTACCTGAACGAGTGCCGGCGCATGGGCATCAAGGTGCTGCCGCCGGATGTCAACGAGTCGAACCTCTACTTCGCCGCGGTCGGCCAGGACATCCGCTTCGGCATGGGCGCGGTGCGCAACGTCGGCGCCAACGTCGTGGACGGCGTGCGGTCGGCCCGCGAGGCCAAGGGCCGGTTCGAGTCGTTCCACGACTTCCTGAGCAAGGTCCCGATCCACGCGGCCAACAAGCGCACGGTCGAGTCCCTGATCAAGGCGGGCGCGTTCGACTCGCTCGGGCACACCAGGCGCGCGCTCGTGGAGGTGCACGAGGACGCGGTGGAGTCCGCGGTCAAGATCAAGCGCAGCGAGGCGAACGGCGACGTCGGCTTCGACTTCGACAGCCTGTGGGGCGACGACGAGCCGAACCAGTCGCAGCACCACATCCCGGAGCGCCCCGAGTGGGTCAAGCGCGACAAGCTGGCGTTCGAGCGCGAGATGCTCGGGCTCTACGTTTCCGACCACCCGCTGGCCGGCCTGGAGCTGCAGCTCGCCAAGCTCGCGAGCACGTCGATCGCCGAGCTGCTGGCCTCCGACAACGTGCAGGACGGCGACACCGTGGTGATCGCGGGCCTCGTGACGAGCGTCCAGCACCGCGTGGCGAAGGCCTCCGGCAACCAGTACGGCATGATCCAGGTCGAGGACTTCGGCGGCGAGATGACCGTCATGTTCATGGGCAAGGCGTACACCGAGTTCTCGCCGATGATGCAGGGCGACTCGATCGTCGTCGTCCGCGGCCGCGTCAGCATGCGCGACGACGGGATGAACCTGCACGCGTTCAGCCTGATGGTGCCCGACCTCGGCCAGGCCGACGACATCGGCACGCTCATGATCACGATGGCCGACCAGCGCGCGACGACCGACACGGTCTCCTCGCTCGCGGAGGTGCTGTCGCGGCACCCCGGCGACAGCGAGGTGCGCCTCCGGCTCGTCAAGGGCCAGGTCGCGCGCGTGTTCGAGGTGCCGAAACCCGTGAAAGTCTCCCCGGACCTCTACGGCGAGCTGAAGGGGCTGCTCGGGCCGAACTGCCTGGTGTAGCTCCGCGCACATTCGTGCCGAATGTCGTCTTTGGCTGCGCCAAACGCGACATTCGGCGCGAAGGTGCGGGCGTCAGTCGAGTTCGCTGGGGCGGTGGTAGCGGCGCTCGTGGTAGAGCAGGGGCTCGTCGGGGGCGCCGAGCTCGCCCTCCTCGATCTGGACGACCACGACCGCGCTGTTGTGCACCGGGAAGCGGTCGACGATGCGGCCGACCATCCACGCCGTGACGTCGTTGATCACCGGGAGGCCGTACGGCCCGCGCCGCCAGTGGTCGCCCAGGAACCGGCGCCTGTTGTCGGCCGAGAGGATCTCCGCCACGCCCTTGTTGCGCACGCCGAGCATGTGGATGACGATCCGGTCGGTCTCCGCGATGGCCGGCCAGCTCGACGCCGACAGCGCCATGTTGAATGTCGCGAGCGGCGGGACGGCCGACAGCGAGGCGAGCGAGGTCGCGGTGAACCCGACGGGCGTGCCGTCGGCGGTTTGCGCGGTGATGATCGCCACACCGGCGGCGTGCCGGCGGAACGCCTGCCGGAAGGCGGAGAGGTCGGGAGTCGCGTCAGTCATACGCAGTTATCAAGCGCCGTTCGGGGTGAGGAATTCCGCGGCAGCGTACGGGGCTGAGCGGAGCGGGTGGTGCGGATAGGCTTGAGCGGTCATGATGCAGACCATCGATCTCCGCGGAGTCCAGCCTACCCGGGCCGCTTTCGAGCGCCTCGTGCCCCGTCCAGCCGTCGACATCCAGGTCGCCGTGCATGTCGCGACCGAGCTGATCGACGACGTCCGGGCCAGGGGAGCGGCCGCTCTCGCCGAGCAGGCCGCGAAGTTCGACGGCGGCGCGCCGGCCTCGGTGCGCGTTCCGGCGTCCGAGATCGCCGCGGCCGTCGCCGCGCTGCCCGCCGACGTGCGTGCGGCCCTGGAGGAGGCGATCGTGCGCGTCCGCGAGGCGACCGCCGCGCAGGTCCCGCCGCCCGCCGAGACGCGGATCGGTCCGGGCGCGACCATCGTGCAGCGCTGGCAGCCCGTGGAGCGCGCCGGGCTGTACGTCCCTGGCGGCAAGGCCGTGTACCCGTCGAGCGTCGTGATGAACGCCGTGCCGGCGCAGGTCGCGGGCGTCGCCTCCGTCGCCCTCGCCAGCCCGCCGCAGCGCGCGTTCGGCGGCGCCGTCCACCCGACGATCCTCGGAGCGGCCGGCCTGCTCGGCATCGACGAGGTCTACGCGATGGGCGGTGCGGGAGCCATCGGCGCGCTCGCGTGGGGCGTGGAGGACATCGGCCTCGACCCGGTGCAGGTCATCACCGGCCCCGGCAACATCTACGTAGCCGCCGCCAAGCGCGTCGTGCGCGGCCAGGCCGGCATCGACTCGGAGGCCGGCACCACCGAGATCCTGGTGATCGCCGACGACACCGCCGACGCCCGGTTCGTCGCCGCCGACCTGATCAGCCAGGCCGAGCACGACGAAGCCGCCGCCTCGCTGCTGGTCACCGACAGCCCGGCGTTCGCCGAGCGGGTCGCGGCCGAGCTGGAGTCCCTCGCCGGCGCCACCAAGCACGCCGAGCGCGTGCGCACGGCGCTCGGCGGTCAGCAGTCGGCGGTCGTGCTCGTGGACGACCTCGCGGCCGCAGCCGCCTTCAGCAACGCCTACGGCCCCGAGCACCTGGAACTGCAGACCGCGGATCCGGACGGGCTGCTCGCGCTCATCCAGAACGCCGGCGCGATCTTCGTCGGCCCGAGCGCGCCGGTCAGCCTCGGCGACTACCTCGCCGGCTCCAACCACGTGCTTCCGACCGGCGGCCAGGCACGATTCTCGCCTGGCCTCGGCGCGTACTCGTTCCTCCGGCCGCAGCAGGTCATCCGCTACGACCGCGACGCGCTGCGGACGGTCGCCGACCGCATCGTGGCGCTGTCGTCGGCGGAGGACCTGCCGGCGCACGGCGAGGCGGTCACGATCCGGTTTTCGTGATGGACCTCGGTCGCAGGCTCCCTCGGCGCTGGGGTCGCGTGTCGCTCCGCGCCACCCTAAGCTCCACCGCGCAGTAGGATTTCCCTCATGTTCTGCCCCTTCTGCCGCCACCCGGACTCCCGCGTCATCGACTCCCGTACGAGCGACGACGGGCTCTCGATCCGGCGCCGCCGGCAGTGCCCTGAGTGCGGCCGCCGCTTCTCCACGACCGAGACCGCGAGCCTCAGCGTGATCAAGCGCAGCGGCGTCGTGGAGCCGTTCAGCCGCGAGAAGATCGTGCTGGGCGTCCGCAAGGCGTGCCAGGGAAGGCCGGTGACCGACTCGGACCTCGCCGTGCTGGCGCAGAAGGTGGAGGAGACCATCCGCTCCACCGGCGCCTCCCAGATCGAGGCGAACGACATCGGCCTCGCCATCCTCCCGGAGCTCCGCGAGCTGGACGAGGTCGCCTACCTGCGCTTCGCGAGCGTCTACCAGGCGTTCGACTCGCTGGAGGACTTCGAGGAGGCCATCCAGCAGCTCCGCGTGGAGCACCACGCCGAGCCCGCCGACGTCGAAGCCTGAGACGGGCGTCGGTGCCGGAGGCGGGTATTCTCGTACCGGCATGTATCGCACACTCTTCTCTCTCGTCCTGTCGAAGCTCGACCCGGAGCGCGCGCACCACTACGCCTTCCTGGTGATCCGGGCCCTTCCCGCGCTCGGCCTCGGCGGTCTCGTCCGCCGGTTCACCGCGCCGGACCCGTCGCTCGCCGTCGAAGCGCTCGGCCTGCGGTTCGACTCCCCGTTCGGCGTCGCCGCCGGCTTCGACAAGGACGGCGAGGCGGTCGTGGGCCTCGGCGACCTGGGCTTCGGCCACGTCGAGGTGGGCACCATCACGGCCCTCCCGCAGCCCGGCAACGACCGGCCGCGGCTGTTCCGCCTCATCCCGGACCGCGCCGTCATCAACCGGATGGGCTTCAACAACCACGGCGCCGGTGAGGCCGCCAACCGGCTGCAGCGCGTGCGCCGCACCCGCCGCCGTCCGGTGCTCGGAGTGAACATCGGAAAGAGCCGGGTCGTCGCCGTCGAGGACGCCACCCAGGACTACTTGACCAGCGCCCGCTCGCTCGCGCCGGTCGCCGACTACCTCGTCGTCAACGTGAGCTCGCCCAACACCCCAGGGCTGCGCGGTCTCCAGGAGCTGGAGCTGCTGGCCCCGCTGCTGACCGCGGTCAAGGAGGTCGCGGGGGAGACCCCGCTGCTGGTCAAGATCGCGCCCGACCTCACCGACGAGCAGGTCGAGAAGATCGCCGGCCTCGCCGTCGAGCTGGGCCTCGCCGGGATCATCGCCACGAACACCACGATCGCCCGCGACGGCCTCGCGACCGACCCTGCCGTGGTCGAGGCCGCCGGCGCCGGCGGGCTCTCCGGAGCACCGCTCGCCGCGCGCTCGCTGGAGGTGCTGCGCCTGATCCGCGCCCACGTCCCCGCCGAGCTGTGCGTGATCTCGGTCGGCGGCGTGGAGACAGCGGAGGACGTGCAGCAGCGCCTCGACGCCGGCGCGACGCTCGTGCAGGGCTACACCGCGTTCCTCTACCGCGGCCCGCTGTGGGCGCGGCAGGTCAACCGCGGGCTGCTACGCCTCCGGCGTGCCCTGGTGGAAGCGTAGGCGCCAGCGCCCTCCCACACGCAGCCACAGCGAGCTGCGCAGGCTGGCGCCGCGGTCGTCGACCGTGCGCGCCGTGAGCAGGATGGCGTCCGCGCCGATCCGCTCGGTGCCCAGCACCGCGAGCTCCGCGGCGGGGGAGTCCTCCTCGGCCAGGGCCTCCAGGATCGCGTCGCGGCCCCAGAGCCGGCCGGAGCGGCCGATCTCCTCGAAGTCGGGGTGCAGCAGCGCGGCGACCCGGGCGGAGTCCGAGCGGACGGCCGGCTCGACGAGTTCGCGCTCCAGGCGCTTCACGACGTCCTCGTCGGACTCCGACGCGGTCAGCAGGTCGTCGAAGAGATCGAACTCGACCGTCTCGGCGGCGGGGGAGGCCGGCGCGGCCTTCTCGGCCACCGCCAGCGCGGGCGCCGGCTCGTGGACAGCGGCTCCTGGCCAGCCCGGCCCGATCGGAATGGCGTCGCCGTCCCGATAGGCCGTCGCCGCCGCGCGTGCGCGCTGGTCGGCCGCCTCGTTCAGGTCGTGGCCTGCGTGGCCCTTGACCCACTCGAACGTGTACGTCCGGCCGTGCAGGGCCCGGTCCAGCCGTTCCAGCAGCTCACGGTTGAGCACGGGGGAGCCGTCGGACTTCCGCCAGCCCTTGCGCTTCCAGCCCGGCATCCACTTGGTGACCGAGTTGATCACGTACTGGCTGTCGCACAGGATGCGCAGGTCCTCGTCCACGTGCGCGGTCGACTCCAGGAGGTCGATGACCGCCATGAGCTCGCCCATGTTGTTCGTGCCGTGCGGCCAGCCGCCCGCCGACCAGCGCTCGTCGTCGACGTACCAGGACCAGCCCGACGGGCCGGGATTACCGAGGGCGGAGCCGTCCGCCGCTGCGACGATCGTCACGTCAGGCGGGGTACTGGCCGCGCTTGACCTGCGGCTTCGGCAGGCGCATGACGCGCAGCTGCAGCGCGCGCATGGCGGCGTACCACTTGAGCCCGCGCTCCACCTTGGTCTTGCCGAACTTGTCGCCGATCTTCCTGGTCACCACGAAGCCGAGCACGATGCAGTCCAGGACGGCGATCAGGAAGAACGCCCACAGGGCCACCAGGCCCCAGACCTGCATGAACGCCCACGGCAGGAAGCTGAGCACGATGACGAGCAGCATCACCGGGATGAGGAACTCGCCGATGCTGAACCGGGCGTCGACGTAGTCGCGCACGTACCGGCGCTGCGGGCCGCGGTCGCGCTGCGTCAGGTAGCGCTCGTCGCCCGCTGCCATGCCGACGCGTGCCTTCTCGCGCGCCTCGGCCTGGTGGGCGCGTGCCGCCTTGGCCGCCTCTTTGCGGTCGGTCGGCACCAGCGGCCGCTTGCGCGCGGCCTCCTGCTCGCGGCGGGTGGGCGTCGGTGCGCCCTTGCCCAGCCGGGCAGCGGTCTGTTCGGGGGTCTCGGTGGCGGGCGCCTGCGCCTCGGCCGCCGGGTTCTGTCGTTTCGCCAAAGCTTGAGCCTTCGTTTTGGGGTCCGTTTAAGATTACCCGCATGACAGACACTCAGCAGACTCCTTCCGGCCGATCCGCAGCCGGGGACCGCCCGGAGGTGGAGGAGCGGATCCGCTCCTCCGTCGAGACCGGCCTCCCGTCCACGATCGCCGAGCTCTCCCGCCTCGTGCGCATCCCCTCGGTCTCGTGGACCGCGTACGACCCGGGCAACGTCCGCAAGAGCGCGGAGGCGGTGGCGGAGCTGCTGCGCGAGACCGGAGCGTTCGAGAGCGTCGAGGTCAAGCAGGCGCCCATCTCCGGGCCGTCCACCGGTGCAGGGGAGAGCCTGGGTCAGCCGGCCGTGCTCGCCACCCGCGCCGCGAAGAACGGCCGCCCGACCGTGCTGCTCTACGCGCACCACGACGTGCAGCCGCAGGGCGACGCCGAGAACTGGGACACCCCGCCGTTCGAGCCGACCGTGCGCGGCGACCGGCTGTACGGCCGCGGCGCCGCCGACGACAAGGCCGGCGTGATGGCTCACGTCGCGAGCGTCCGCGCCCTCGTGGAGGCACTCGGCTCCGACTTCGACCTCGGCATCGCCGTGTTCATCGAGGGCGAGGAGGAGTTCGGCTCCCGCTCGTTCGCGAACTTCCTGGAGCAGAACAAGTCGGCCCTGGCCGCCGACGTCATCGTGGTCGCCGACTCCGACAACGTCGATGTCGACACCCCCGCCCTCACGGTCTCGCTGCGCGGCAACGTGACCTTCAAGCTGACGGTCTCGACGCTGGAGCACGCGTCGCACTCCGGGATGTACGGTGGCGCGGCGCCGGACGCCATGCTCGCGCTCGTCGCCCTCCTGGCGACGCTGCACGACGAGAACGGCTCGGTCGCCGTCGAAGGCATGCGCTCGCACGACGACGCCGCGGAGCCGCCCGCGGTGAGCGAGGAGCAGTTCCGCGAGGAGGCCGCCCTGCTGCCCGGCGTCACCCCGATCGGCACCGGGCCGATCCTGTCCCGGATGTGGTCGCAGCCGACCGTCACGATCACGGGCATCGACGCGCCGAGCGTCGTGGACGCCTCCAACACCCTCCTGCCGAGCGTGTCCGTGCGCCTGAGCGCCCGCGTCGCACCCGGTCAGCCGGCCTCGGAGGCGTACGAGGCGCTCGAGCGCCACCTCCGCGCGCACGCGCCGTTCGGGGCGAACATCGAGATCAGCGACGTCGACACCGGGGACGCCTTCCTGGTCGACACCGCCGGCTGGGCGGCCACGGAGGCCAAGCGCGCCATGACGGACGCCTGGGGCGCGGAGGCGGTGGAGACCGGCGTCGGCGGGTCCATCCCGTTCATCGCCGACCTCGTCCGCGAGTTCCCGGAGGCGCAGATCCTGGTCACCGGCGTCGAGGACCCGGACACCCGCGCCCACAGCCCGAACGAGTCGCTCCACCTCGGGGTGTTCAAGCGGGCGATTCTGGCCGAGGCGCTCCTGCTCGCGCGCCTGGACGCCCGCCAGGACTGAGCGATCCGGCGGAACTGAGCGATCTCGCGGGATCACGACGTACAATCGACGCAGATTTCGCAATCGAATCCGTAGAACACGTGTGAGGAGTCCCATGACCGACACAGCGCTGACCGCGACCAAGGCCCACGGCGTCGGCCTGACCGACACCGCTGCCGGCAAGGTCAAGAGCCTGCTCGAGCAGGAAGGCCGCGACGACCTGCGTCTGCGCGTCGCCGTCCAGCCCGGCGGCTGCTCGGGGCTGATCTACCAGCTGTACTTCGACGAGCGCATGCTCGACGGGGACGCGACCGTCGACTTCGACGGGGTGGAGGTCATCGTCGACAAGATGAGCGTCCCCTACCTGGACGGCGCCACGATCGACTTCGAGGACACCATCCAGAAGCAGGGATTCACGATCGACAACCCGAACGCGACGGGCTCCTGCGCCTGTGGAGACTCGTTCCACTGAGCCTTCCATAGCACAGAAAACACGTCAGGGCCGCCCCTTGTGGGCGGCCCTTTGTGTTCGAAACCGGGTGTCCGTCGGAGTAGGGTAGAGAACGCCACATACAGTTGCATGTGAACTGTCCCCGAGTCTCTCGAAAGGTCACCGGTGCGTCACAATCGCCGTTTCCGATGGGTTGCAATCCCGATCGCAGCGACACTCGCTATCGTCCTCGCGGGCTGCACGCAGGCCCAGCTCCACGGATTCCTGCCGGGCTTCGTCGAGGGCCAGCAGCCCGTCACCAACCACACCGACCGCATCAGCGGCCTCTGGGTGACCAGCTGGATCGTCCTGCTCATCGTCGGCATCATCGTCTGGGGTCTCATCCTCTGGGCGGTCGTCGTGTACCGCCGCCGCAAGGGACAGACCGGACTGCCGGTCCAGCTCCGCTACAACATGCCGATCGAGATCTTCTACACGATCGTGCCGCTCATCCTGGTCCTCGGCTTCTTCGCCTTCACGGCGCGCGACCAGAACGCCATCGAGCAGCCGTACGCGCACCCGGACCTCAAGATCCAGGTGTACGCCAAGCAGTGGGCGTGGGACTTCAACTACGTCACCGACAACGTGTACGACCCGGGCATCCAGGCGCAGCCGGACGACTCGAACGCGGCGCCCGGCACGGTCCAGGAGAGCCAGATCCCCACGCTGTACCTGCCCGAGAACAAGAAGATCACGATCCAGCTCGACTCGCGCGACGTGATCCACTCCTTCTGGGTGCCGGCCTTCCTCTACAAGAAGGACGTCATCCCGGGCAAGACCAACTACATGTACTTCTCCACCACCGGCCGCACCGGCACCTTCGTCGGCAAGTGCGCTGAGCTGTGCGGCGAGTACCACTCGGCGATGCTCTTCAACGTGAAGATCGTGTCGCAGAGCGAGTACGACGCCCACATCCAGTCGCTGCGCGACAAGGGCTTCAACGGCCAGCTCGGGTCTCAGTACGACCGCAACAACAACCTGCCCGGCACGGGCGCCCCGACGGGCAACGAGTGATTCCGGCAACGAGTAGGACAGACGCATGACGACGACAGCACCGGCGCCCGGAGCGACCACCGCGCCCGCTCCGAAGCCCACCCTCCTCACCGCCAACGGCGTTGAGCGCAAGGGCAACATCCTCGTGAACTACATCACGTCGACGGACCACAAGACGATCGGGTACATGTACCTGATCTCGTCGTTCATCTACTTCCTCATCGGCGGCGTGATGGCCCTCATCATCCGTGCCCAGCTCTTCGAGCCGGGTCTCGAGGTGGTGCAGACCAAGGAGCAGTACAACCAGCTCTTCACGATGCACGGCACGATCATGCTGCTGATGTTCGCGACGCCGCTCTTCGCCGGCTTCGTGAACGTGCTGATGCCGCTGCAGATCGGCGCCCCGGACGTGGCGTTCCCGCGTCTGAACGCGCTGGCGTACTGGTTCTACTCCTTCGGCTCGCTGATCGCGGTCGCCGGCTTCCTCACCCCGCAGGGTGCGGCGTCGTTCGGCTGGTTCGCGTACGCGCCGCTGTCGAGCACGACCTTCTCGCCGGGCATCGGCGGCAACCTCTGGGTCCTCGGCCTCGGCCTCTCGGGCTTCGGCACCATCCTCGGCGCGGTGAACTTCATCACGACCATCATCACGATGCGCGCGCCGGGTATGACCATGTTCCGCATGCCGATCTTCACCTGGAACGCGATGGTCACCTCGATCCTCGTGCTGATGGCCTTCCCGGTGCTGGCGGCCGCGCTGTTCGCCCTGGCGGCCGACCGCGTGTTCGACGCGCACATCTACGACGCCGCCAACGGCGGGGCGCTGCTCTGGCAACACCTGTTCTGGTTCTTCGGCCATCCCGAGGTGTACATCATCGCGCTGCCGTTCTTCGGCATCGTCTCCGAGATCTTCCCGGTGTTCAGCCGTAAGCCGATCTTCGGATACAAGACCCTCATCTACGCGACGATCTCGATCGCGGCCCTGTCCGTCACCGTGTGGGCGCACCACATGTACGTGACCGGATCGGTGCTCCTGCCCTGGTTCTCGCTGATGACGATGCTCATCGCGGTCCCGACCGGCGTGAAGATCTTCAACTGGATCGGCACGATGTGGCGCGGCTCGCTGACCTTCGAGTCCCCGATGCTGTGGTCGATCGGCTTCCTGATCACCTTCACGTTCGGTGGTCTGACCGGTGTCATCCTCGCGTCGCCGCCGCTGGACTTCCACGTGTCCGACACCTACTTCGTGGTGGCGCACTTCCACTACGTCGTGTTCGGAACCGTCGTCTTCGCGATGTTCGCCGGCTTCTACTTCTGGTGGCCGAAGTGGACGGGCAAGATGCTCAACGACCGTCTCGGCAAGTGGCACTTCTGGCTGCTGTTCATCGGCTTCCACACGACGTTCCTCATCCAGCACTGGCTGGGCGTCGTGGGCATGCCCCGCCGCTACGCGACCTACTCGCCGCAGGACGGCTTCACCTGGATGAACCAGGTCTCCTCGATCGGCGCCGGCATCCTCGCGGTCTCGATGATCCCGTTCTTCGTGAACGTGTACCTGACGGCGCGCAACGCCCCGAAGGTCACGGTCAACGACCCGTGGGGCTACGGCCGCTCGCTCGAGTGGGCGACCTCCTGCCCGCCGCCGCGGCACAACTTCACATCCATCCCGCGCATCCGCTCCGAGTCGCCGGCGTTCGACCTCAACCACCCCGAGGCCGGCATCCCGATCGGCGTCGGCGGCGGCAAGGACGCCCCGGACGCTCCCGTGCTCGACATCTCGAACAACAAGGTGAAGTGAACCCATGAGAGCCAATGCAATCCTCTTCTGGATCCTGTCGGTCTTCTTCATCCTCTCGGCGATCGTCTACACGCTGTGGAGCCTGCTCGACCCGATGCACATGAAGGTCGAGTGGGTCGGCACGGTGGCGCTGACGCTGAGCGCCATCCTGGCCGCGTTCATCGCGTTCTACGTGGGCCGCTCGCACTCCGCCCAGCACGGCGAGCTGCCGGAGGACCGCCTCGACGCCAACATCGACGACGGCGACCCCGAGCTCGGCCACTTCTCCCCGTGGAGCTGGTGGCCCGTTGCCCTCGCGACCGGCGCGGCGCTGGTCATGCTGGGCCTCGCGGTCGGCTTCTGGATCTGCTTCATCGGCGTGGCCTTCAGCCTCGTCTGCATCGTCGGCTGGGTCTACGAGTACTACCGCGGCTACTTCGCGCGCTGAGCCGCGACTGCGTCGTTCGAGGGCCGTCTCCCGTGGGGAGGCGGCCCTCGTCGTTCGTGCGGGGACGTCGTGGGTGGGCTGCCAGGATCGATGCATGGATGTAGCTGCTCTCGGGGACGAGGTCGAGTCGGTGTCCGCCTTCTATGCGGAGCGACACGACATCGCGCGGACGGACGATTGGTTCATGCTCAAGCTCGGCGAGGAGGTCGGCGAGCTGACGCAGGCGTATCTGGCCCGGTCGGGCCGGGCACGCGACAAAGGGCGCGACGCAGCCGAGCGGGAGGACGACTTCCGCGCTGAGCTGTCCGATGTGTTCGCTCAGGTGCTCCTGATCGCGAAGCGGCTCGAGATCGACCTCGAGTCCGAAGTCGCGCGCAAGTGGCTCGTCTGGAAACCGCAGTAGAACGGATTCAGCGCGCCGTGAATGTCAGGACGTCGACGGAGACGGTCGTGGAGTCCGCTTCCGCGGGCGCCACGTCCGCATGGCGCGCCGACGGCCCCATGCCCGCCAGAGCGCGTCGAAGGGCGTCATCGAGCGCGAGGTCGTACACGACTTGTTCGCGCGCCAGCGGGGCGTACAGCGCCTCCGCGGCCGTGATGACGTCCTCCGCCTTGTCGGTGGGGATGTCGAGCATGCCGCCGGCTGCGCGCAGGGACGCGAGGTGGTCGGCGCGGGGGACGACGACGGCCAGCGTCCCGCCCGGCCGCAGGACGCGGTGGAACTCGGGGAGATTGCGCGGCGCGAACACATCCAGCACGGCGTCCACGCGGTGCGAGCGTACCGGCAGCGGGCGCCAGGTGTCGGCCACCAGCCCGTCGATGTCGGCCGATGAGCGGGCGGCCCGGGCGACGGCCGTCGGGGAGAGGTCCATCGCGAGTCCGACGGCGCCGGGGGAGGCCGCGAGCACGGCGCGCAGGTAGTGGCCGGTGCCGGCGCCGGCGTCCAGGACACGCTCCGCGGGTGTGACGGCGGAGGCCACTGCCGCCGCGATCGGCGCGTACGCCCCGCCCTCCAGCACCGCGTCGCGCGCGTCCAGCATCTCCGCGGTGTCGCCCACGAACTTGCTTCCGCCGCCGAGCAGGGACACGTAGCCGCGCTTGTTCACGTCGTGCCGATGCCCGGAGGCGCAGCCGAGGGTGAGCCGGTCGACGGGCTCCAGCGGCAGCTCGCAGACGGGGCAGCGCAGCCAGGAGGCCAGGCGGGTCAGGTCGGTCATCGCGGCCTCCGGAAGCGGTCGGTGGAGGGGGAGTACGCGAAAGCGCCGGTGCAGAAACTGCACCGGCGCTTTCCGGTCGGATCAGTGGTGGCCGTGGCCCGACTCGAGCTCCGTGCGGGTCGGCGGGACCAGCCGGTCCTCGAAGAACCAGCGGGAGAGGCTCGCGCGCATGCGCGTGCCGGCCGTGATCTTGCCGCGCTTGTTCGGGCGGATCATCAGCGGCTCGTAGGCCTCGTAGCTGATCAGGCGCCAGCGCTCGTAGTCGCTCAGCTGCTCGTGCACCTCGATGAACTCGCCACCGGGGAGCTTGACGATGCGGCCGGTCTCGTAGCCGTGCAGCGCGATCGAGCGGTCCTTCTTCTGCAGCGCGATGCAGATGCGCTTGGTGAGGAAGTACGCCACGACGGGGCCGACGAAGAGCAGCGCCTGGAGGGTGTGGATGACGCCCTCCATCGTGAGCTTGAAGTGCGTCGCGATGATGTCCGACGAGGCAGCAGCCCAGAACACCGCGTAGAAGGTCACGCCCGCGGCGCCGATGGCCGTGCGGGTGGACGCGTTGCGCGGACGGTCGAGGATGTGGTGCTCGCGTTTGTCGCCGGTGACCCACGCCTCGATGAAGGGGTAGATCATCACGGTCACGATGAAGAGACCGAGGATGGCGACCGGGACGATGATGTTGAACGACCAGGTGCGGTTCAGCCAGACGAACTCCCAGCCCGGCGGGACGAGACGCAGCGCGCCGTCCGCGAAGCCGATGTACCAGTCCGGCTGGGTGCCGGCGGACACAGGGGAGGGGTCGTACGGGCCGTAGTTCCAGATCGGGTTGATGGTGAAGAACGACGCCATGAGCGCGATGACACCGAACACGATGAAGAAGAAGCCGCCGGCCTTCGCCGCGTACACCGGGAGGACCGGGTAGCCGACCACGTTGCCCTGGGTGCGTCCCGGAGCCGCGTACTGCGTGTGCTTGTGGACGACCACGAACACGAGGTGCAGCGCGATGAACGCGACCACCAGCGCGGGCAGCAGCAGGATGTGCAGCGTGTAGAGGCGCCCGACGATCGCGGTGCCGGGGAACTCGCCGCCGAAGAGCAGGAACGAGATCCAGGTGCCGACGACGGGGAGGCCCTTGATCAGGCCGTCGATGATGCGGAGGCCGTTGCCCGAGAGCAGGTCGTCCGGGAGCGAGTAGCCGGTGAAGCCCTCGGCCATGGCCAGGATGAACAGCGTGAAGCCGATCACCCAGTTGAGCTCGCGCGGCTTGCGGAACGCGCCCGTGAAGAAGATGCGGAGCATGTGCAGGCCGATCGCGGCCACGAACAGCAGCGCCGCCCAGTGGTGGATCTGGCGCACGAGCAGGCCGCCGCGCACCTCGAACGAGATGTTGAGGGTGGACTCCATCGCCGCGGACATGTGGATGCCCTTGAGCGGGACGTACGAGCCGTTGTAGACGACCTCTGCCATCGACGCCTGGAAGAAGAACGTCAGGAACGTTCCGGTCAGCAGGATGACGATGAAGCTGTAGAGGGCGACCTCACCGAGCAGGAAGGACCAGTGGTCCGGGAAGATCTTGCGCCCGAACTCCTTGACCGCGCCCGAGATGCTGGTGCGGTCCTCGATGTAGTTGGCGGCGGCAGCGGTGAAGCCGCCGCTCTTGGCCGTGGTGGGTGCCGCAGGGGCTGCGGCGGTCGAGGTGCTCAATGACGCTCCCAGAAACTCGGGCCGACGGGCTCGTGGAAGTCGCTGCGGGCGACCAGGTAACCGTCGGCGTCAACGGTGATCGGCAGCTGCGGCAGTGGCCGCTTCGCCGGTCCGAAGATGACCTGCGCCTCGTGCGTGATGTCGAACTGCGACTGGTGGCACGGGCACAGCAGGTGGTGGGTCTGCTGCTCGTAGAGCGCCACGGGGCACCCGACGTGCGTGCAGATCTTGGAGTAGGCGACGATGCCGTCGTAGTTCCAGTTCTCGCGGCCCTTGGACACGTGCAGGTCCTCGGGCTTGAGGCGCATGAGCAGGACGGCCGCCTTGGCCTTCTGCTCCAGCATGTCGGGGGCGTCGTTGAGGCCCTCGGGGATGACGTGGAAGGCGCTGCCGAGCGTGACGTCCGACGCCTTGATCGGCGTGCCGGACGGGTCGCGGGTGAGGCGGATGCCCTTGGCCCACATGGTCTGCGACAGCAGCTCGGCCGGGTCCACGCCCTGCGGCGCGAGACCGCGGAACAGGATGACGCCGGGGAGCGGGAAGGCGATCAGCGCGCCGATGAGGCTGTTGCGGATCAGGACCCGGCGGTTGAAGCCGGACTCCTCGTCGGCCTGGCGGAAGATCTCCGCCGCCCGCTCGGTGGTCTGCTCGGAGCCGCGCACCGGGTGGCGGAGGTCGACGCCCTCCTTCTCGTGCATCAGGGCCTTGCCCCAGTGCACCGCGCCGATGCCGATCGCGAGCAGCGCCAGCGTGATGCCGATGCCGATGAACAGGTTGTTCAGCCGGACCGAGCCCGGGTCGCTGTCATTGATCGGGAACGCCATGTAGGCGGCGACCGCCCAGACCGAACCCGCGATCGACAGGTAGAAGAGCGTGTAGACGGTGCGCTCGGCACGCCGCTCCTTGCGGGGGTCGAGGTCCGTCACCCGGGGCCGGTGCGGCGGGAAGCCGGGGTTCTCCACGGCGTCGCGGATGACCACCGCCGTTCCGGGGTCGCCGGTCCGGTGCACGTCGACGGCCGACGAACTGGCTGGCGTCAGCTCGTGACCGCCGTTCTCGTCCTGTGCCATTGTTCTCCTTCTTACGCTGTGCTTCTACAAGTACGACAGAACGGTCAGTTGGACTTCGCCGTGATCCACACGGTCAGCGCGACGATGGCGCCCAGACCGAAGATCCAGAGGAAGAGTCCCTCGGCCACCGGGCCGAGCGAGCCGAGCTCGATGCCGCCCGGGGACGGGTTGTTCTGGATGTACTTGAGGTACGTGATGATGTCGGCCTTGCCCTGAGGCGTGATGTTCAGGTCGTTGAAGACCGGCATGTTCTGCGGGCCCGTGATCATGGCCTCGTAGATGTGCTTGGCGCTCACGCCGGTGAGCGGCGGGGCGTACTTGCCCTCGGTGAGGGCTCCACCGGCGCCGGCGACGTTGTGGCACATCGCGCAGTTGATCCGGAAGAGCTGGGCGCCGTTGGCGGCGTCGCCCTTGCCATCGAGGTACTTCTGCTCGGGGATGGACGGCCCGGGAGCGAGGGAGGCGACGTAGTCGGCCAGGGCCGCGACCTCCTCGTCCGAGAACTGGACCGGCTTCTCCTGGGCCTGCGGGCCCTGCATCTGCATGGGCATGCGGCCGGTGCCGACCTGGAAGTCGACGGCGGCGGCGCCGACGCCGATCAGGGACGGCGCGTTGACCGTGCCCTGGGCGTCCATGCCGTGGCAGGTGGCGCAGTTGGCCTGGAAGAGCTTCTCGCCCTGCGAGACCGACGACTTCGAGGCCGTCTGGACCTGCGGGGTGTCGGCGGAGGCCGTGGTGGTGGTGAACGCGGCGTAGGCTCCGCCGGTCAGGCCGAGGCCGATGGCGAGCAGGGCGACGGTGGCGAGCGGGTGGCGGCGACCGGTCTTGCGCGCGGCCTTCGCGTTACGCGAGGGCGCTGCTGCGCGGGACTTCTGGGTGCCGGGGACGCGGGGACGCATGAGGTGGGGTCAGCTCCTGTTGATCTATCGGATGATGTAGATGACCGCGAACAGTCCGATCCACACGACGTCGACGAAGTGCCAGTAGTACGACACGACGATGGCGCTCGTGGCCTCTTTGTGGCCGAAGGTCTTGACCGCGAAGGCGCGGCCGATGACGAGCAGGAAGGCGATGAGGCCGCCGGTGACATGGAGGGCGTGGAAGCCGGTCGTCAGATAGAAGGCGGAGCCGTAGGCGTTGGCGTGCAGCGAGATCCCCTCGGAGACGAGCGTCGCGTACTCGAGCACCTGGCCGGACACGAAGACCGCGCCCATGAGGTAGGAGAGGGCGAACCACTCGACCATGCCCCACTTCCAGAACTTCAGCACGCCGGCCGAGTGGCGCGGCTGCAGCCGCTCCGCGGCGAACACGCCCATCTGGCAGGTGACCGAGCTCAGCACGAGGATGATCGTGTTCGTGAGCGCGTACGGGACGTTGAGGTGCGCCGTCTCGGCGGCCCACAGACCGGGCGACGTCGACTTGAGCGTGAAGTAGATCGCGAACAGACCCGCGAAGAACATCACCTCGGAGCCGAGCCAGACGATCGTGCCGACGGCCACGACATTGGGCCGGTTGATCGCCGGCGCACTCGTTGCAGGGGAAATGGAGGTGCTCGTCACAATTCCCATTATGGCTGAAAAGAAGCCGTGGTTTTCTCACCTGAATGGCACGAATCCGCCTCGATTCGGATAAGCACCAGCTAACACCTGGTACAAACGGGCGGCTCCCCGTGGCGTGTCGCCTCCCCATAGGATCGCAGTATGACGGAAATGCAGTCCTGGTCGTCCGTGCTCACCTCCCTCCTCGCCCGCGAGGACCTGAGTGTGGCGGACGCGGCGTGGGCCATGGACCAGGTCATGTCGGGCGAGGCCACGGAGGCCCAGCTCGCGGCATTCCTCATCGCACTTCGCGCCAAAGGCGAGACCGTGGACGAGATCGTCGGCTTCCGCGACGCCATCCTCGACCACGCCGTCCCGCTGCCGGTGGACCCGATGGCGCTGGACATCGTCGGCACCGGCGGCGACCGGTTCGGCACCGTGAATGTCTCGACCACGGCCTCCATCGTCGCCGCGGCCGCCGGCGTGCCCGTCATCAAGCACGGCAACCGGGCGGCCAGTTCGTCGTCCGGATCCTCCGACGTGCTCGCCGCGCTCGGCATCGACCTGACCCTGCCGCCGGAGCGCGTCGCCGAGGTGCTGCGCAGCACCGGGATCACCTTCGCGTTCGCCAGCGCGTTCCACCCGGGCTTCGCCAACGCCGGTCCCGTCCGGTCGCAGCTCGGCGTGCCGACCGTCTTCAACTTCCTCGGGCCGCTGTGCAACCCGGCGCGCCCGGAGGCGTCGGCGGTGGGCGTCGCGACGCTCGACCGCATCCCGCTGATCGTCGGCGTGTTCCAGACCCGCGGCGCCACCGCGCTGGTCTTCCGCGGCGACGACGGCCTGGACGAGCTGTCGACCACCGGTCACAGCCACGTCTGGGAGGTCTCCAGGGGCCTCGTCACCGAGCACGACATCGACCCGCGCGATCTGGGCATCCCGCGGGCGAGGATCGATGACCTGCTCGGGAAGGACGCCGCGTACAACGCGGCTGTCGTGCGTGCCGTGCTCGCGGGCCAGGAGGGCCCCGTGCGCGACATCGTGTTGCTCAACGCGGCGGCCGGGCTCGTGTCCTACGAGCTCGCGTCCGACCCGTCGAGGGTCCAGGTGTCCATCCTGGATCGGTTCCGTTCGCACATGGCGGTCGCCGCCCAGGCGATCGACTCCGGGGCCGCGGCCGCGAAGCTCGAGGAATGGGTCGAAGCGACGCACTGACAGCAAGTGGAAGGAAGGGTTTTCGATGAAGAAGCTCATCAACGACGTACCCGACGTCGTGACCGAGTCCCTCGCGGGGTTCGGACGGGCTCACGCGGACATCGTGACGGTGTCGCAGGACCCCCGCTTCGTCTCCCGGGCCGACGGCCCGGTGCGCGGCAAAGTCGGCCTGGTCAGCGGAGGAGGCAGCGGCCATGAGCCGCTGCACGCCGGTTTCGTGGGGAAGGGCATGCTCGACGCCGCGGTCCCCGGTGAGGTCTTCACCTCGCCGACGCCGATGCCGATCGTGGAGGCCACCAAAGCCGCCGACGGCGGGGCGGGCGTGCTCCACATCGTCAAGAACTACACGGGGGACGTGCTGAACTTCGAGACGGCCGCCGACCTGGTGGGCGCCGAGGGCATCACGGTGCGCGCCGTCGTCACCAACGACGACGTCGCCGTCCAGGACTCCCTCTACACCGCGGGCCGCCGCGGCGTCGCCGGCACCGTGCTGGTGGAGAAGATCGCCGGAGCCGCGGCCGACCGCGGCGACGACCTCGACGCCGTCACCGCGGTGGCCGAGAAGGTCAACGCCAACGTGCGTTCGATCGGCCTCGCCCTCACCGACGGCACCGTCCCGCACGCGGGCGAGCCCGGCTTCGTCCTCCCGGAGGACGAGATCGAGTTCGGCGTCGGCATCCACGGCGAGCCGGGCCGCGAGCGGATCAAGCTCGAGCCCGCCGACCGCCTTGTCGACCGGATGATGGACGCGATCCTCACGGATCTGCCGTTCTCCTCGGGCGACACCGTGCTGCTGTTCGTCAACGGGATGGGCGGAACGCCGCTCTCCGAGCTCTACATCCTGTTCCGGCGCGCGGCGGAGATCCTGGACGAGAAGGGGATCGTCCTCGGCCGGTCGCTGGTCGGGAACTACGTCACGTCGCTGGAGATGCAGGGCGCCTCCATCTCCGTGCTGAAGCTGGACGACGAGCTCACCGCCCTCTGGGACGCGCCGGTGCACACGGCCGCGCTCCGCTGGGGCGTCTGAGGCGTTCTCGGGCGTACGCTCCACAGACCGGATGACACGACACGAGGAAGGATGCGCTGATGGCGCTGGACACGAACTGGGTCACCTCCTGGATCTCGGCCGCGGCGACCGCCGTGGGCGAGCACAAGGGTGAGCTGAACACGCTCGACCGGGAGATCGGCGACGGCGATCACGGCGAGAACATGGATCGCGGCCTCCGCGCGTCCGTGGACGCGCTCGGGAAGCTGCCCGCCGACGCGACGCCGTCCGCGGCGCTGCGCTCCGTCGCGATGACCCTGATCTCCACGGTCGGCGGCGCGTCCGGCCCGCTGTACGGCACGGCCTTCCTCAAGGCGGCCGAGCCGGTCGGCGACACGGACCCGATCGACGGGGAGACCCTGGTCGCGCTGCTCACGGCGGCGCGCGACGGGATCGTGTCCCGCGGCAAGGCGGAGTCCGGCGACAAGACGATGATCGACGCCTGGACCCCCGCGGTGGAGGCGGCCTCGGCCGCGCTCGCCGCGGGGGACGCCCCGGAGGCGATCCTCGCCGCCGCGGCCGACGCCGCCGAGCAGGGCTCCGACGCGACCATCCCTCTCGTCGCACGCAAGGGGCGCGCGAGCTACCTGGGCGAGCGGTCCGCCGGTCACCGCGACCCGGGCGCGCAGTCGACCGCGCTGATCCTGCGAGCCGCAGCAGAGGCGGCCGGATGAGCGGGCGCGTCGGGCTCGTCTTCGTCTCGCACAGCTCGCAGCTCGCCGCCGGCGCCGTCGCCCTCGCCGGGCAGATGGCGCCGTCGGTGACGCTGCTGGCCGCGGGCGGCACGGACGACGACGGGATCGGCACCAGCTTCGGCAAGGTGATGACCGCGGTGGGGGAGGCCGACCAGGGCTCCGGCGTGGTGGTCGTCAGCGACCTGGGGTCTGCGCTGATGACCGCGGAGACCGTGCTCGACATGCTCCCGGAGGACGAGCGCGCCCGCGTGCGCGTCGTCGACGGGCCCTTCGTGGAAGGCGGCGTCGCCGCGGCCGTGGCCGCGGAGACCGGCGCCGACCTCGCGGGTGTCGCGGCCGCGGTGGAGGGCGCGCGCTCGGCGTGGGGGGACGCGGAGGCTTCCGCGCCCGCGCCCGCCGCCGTCCCATCCGGGTCGGAAGGCGCCCGCAGCGCCGACGGCTACACGCGCGAGGTGCTCGTGCGCAACCCGCAGGGCCTGCACGCCCGTCCCGCAGCCGAGTTCGTCAAGCTCGCCAACACCTTCCCGGCGAAGGTGACCGTGAACGGCAAGGACGCCAAGAGCCTCCTCGGCGTGATGTCGCTCGGCCTCACCGCGGGCGCGACGGCCTCGATCGCGTCGCCGGACAGCGAGGGGGAGGCCGCCGTGGACGCCCTGGTCGAGCTGGTCGAGAGCGGCTTCGGGGAGGTCTGAGATGGAATCGGCGGTGCGCAGGCTCATCCCGTCGTCGTTCACCCCCGTCCCGTCGTACCGCCCGGAGCACGCCGTCGGCTTCGAGGCGGTGACCTCCTTCGCACCAGGGCTCGACGCGATCGGGATCGCTGTCGGCACCGACGGCCCCGTGGACCCCGACCTCGGCCTCGACCGGGGCGCGCTCGAGCGCGCCGGGTTCGAGGGCAAGGCCGGACAGACTCTGCTGGTGCCGACCGAGGCCGCGTCGCTGCTCTACGCGGTGGGCTCGGGCGACTCCGGGGAGCTCACGGCCGACGTCCTCCGCGACATCGCCGCCACGTTCGCCCGCGCGGCCGCGTCGTCGGCCGCGATCGGGCTCCGCCTCCCGACGACGGGAGCCGTGCCGCCGGAACGGGTCGGCCAGGTCGTCGCCGAGGGCGCGCTGCTGGGCCGTTACCGCTACTCCGAGCTGAAGTCGGCGCCCGCCGTCACCGAGCTCACCCGGGTCGAGGTGCTCGTCGACGAGGCGCCGTCCTCCGCCGTGGCCGACGGGCTCCCGGCCGGTGCGATCACCGCCCGCGGCGCCGCGATCGCCCGCGACCTTGCCAACACGCCGCCCGGTCACCTGACCGCGACCGACTTCGGCGAGCTCGCCCTGGAGCTCGCCGCCGATTTCGGCCTCGATGTCGAGGTCTTCGACCGGCAGCAGCTGGTCGAGCTCGGCTGCGGCGGCCTGCTCGGGGTCAACGCCGGCAGCGCCGAGGAGCCGCGGATGATCCGGCTCCGCTACGCCCCGTCCGGCGAGTCGACCGGGCACCTGGCCCTCGTCGGCAAGGGCATCATGTACGACTCGGGCGGCATCAGCCTCAAGCCGTCCGACCCGATGCACCTGCTGATGAAGATGGACATGGGCGGGGCGGCCGCGATCTTCGGCGCGCTCTCCAGCCTCCAGGACCTCGGCTGCACGACGACGGTCACGGCGTTCCTGATGTGCACGGACAACATGCCGTCCGGTTCGGCGTACAAGCTGGGCGACGTGCTCACCGCGCGCGGAGGCACGACGGTGGAGGTCAAGAACACCGACGCCGAGGGGCGCCTCGTGCTGATGGACGGCCTCGTCCTCGCAACGGAGGAGCAGCCGGACGCGGTGGTGGACATCGCGACGCTCACCGGCGGGGCGCTGATGGCGCTCGGACCGGCCAGGGCTGCGCTGTTCGCCACCGACCAGGGGCTGGCCGACGCGATCGTGGCGGCCTCCCGCAGCACCGACGAGAAGGTCTGGCAGCTCCCGCTGGAGACTGCCTACCGCAAGCTGCTGGACTCCGACATCGCCGACATCGCCAACGTCGGAGGTCCGTACGCGGGAGCGACGACGGCCGCACTGTTCCTGCGCGAGTTCGTCGGCGAGACCCCGTGGGCGCACCTCGACATCGCGGGCACGATGCACGCCGACAGCGACGACGCCTGGCGCGCCAAGGGCGCGACCGGCTACGGCGCCCGCCTCCTCGCCGAGCTCGCCCTCCGCTTCCGCCGCTAACGGAGGACATCCCGGCCGCCCGAGCCCGGATCTCCTCCGTTCCCGCCGCGCCCGACCGTCGCCAACGGAGGACATCCCGGCCGCCCCAGCCGGGATCTCCTCCGTTCCCTGCCGACACGCCGTTGCCGGCGCGCGATCTCCTCCGCTGGCGACCTACAGGTCGGCCGCCATCTCCAGCTCCCGGGCGGTGCGGTCGAGCGGGTAAGGCTGCGTGTTGCCGGTGAAGGCGAAGCCGCGGCGCTCGTAGTACCGGATCGCCGCCGCATTGTGCTCGTGGACCTCCAGCAGCAGCCTCCCGGAGCGGAGCCGCGCCCAGGCGATTACGGAGTCCAGCAGCGCGTCCGCGACGCCGTGCTCGCGGCCGCGCAGGGACGGCGTGACGTAAACGCCGACCAGGTGCGGGTCGGGGGAGCCGGTGGCGTGGAAGCCGCCCATCGTCCCGAGCCACCGACCGTCCGGCGCGACCGCGGCGAACAGCCTGCCGCTGGAGGACGTGTTCGCCGCCCGCCGCCGCCAGTGCTCGTCGGGGTGCGCCCGCGCGCCGGCCAGCGTCTCGAGGAACGCGATGGGTGTGTCCTCGAGCATCTCCAGCCGGATCGCGCGGTACGCGGCCCAGTCGTCCTCGACGCTCGGGCGGACGACCCAGTCCGTCACGTCAGTTCCGCTCGGCCAGCAGCGCCTCGGTCTCGGCGAGCAGGATGGCCGTGCAGAGCCCGTCGAGCGCCGCGCGGAGCTCCGCGAGCGGCGGGAAGGTGGGCGCGATGCGGATGTTCGCGTCCCGCGGGTCCTCGCCGTACGGGAAAGTCGCCCCGGCGGGCGTCACCGCGATGCCGGCCTCCTTGGCGAGCTGGACGGCGCGCTTGGCGCAGCCGTCGAGCACGTCCAGGCTGACGAAGTAGCCGCCGAGCGGCGCATTCCAGGCGCCGGCGCCCCACGGCTCCAGCCGCGCCCGGAACGCCTCGTCGACCGCGGCGAACTTCGGCTCCAGGATGGCGCGGTGCTTCTCCATGTGCGCCGCCAGCCCCTCCTGGTCGCGGAGCAGCTGCACGTGGCGGAGCTGGTTGATCTTGTCCGGGCCGATGCTCTGCGCGGCCGAGTTGTGCTGGAACCACGCGATGTTGGCCTCCGACGCGCCGACGAACGCGACCCCGGCCCCCGGGTACGTGACCTTGGAGGTGGAGGCGAAGATCAGCGGCCGGTCCGGGTTGCCGGCCTCGGCGGCCAGCGCGAGGATGTCGATCGGCTCCGGACGCTCGTCGCTCAGGTGGTGGACGACGTAGGCGTTGTCCCAGAACAGCCGGAAGTCGGCGGCGGCGGGCAGCGACACCAGCGCCCGCGCGACCTCCTCGCTGTACACCGCGCCCGTGGGGTTGGAGTACACCGGCACGCACCACATGCCCTTGATGCTGTCGTCGGTCGCCAGCAGCGTCTCGATGGTCGCGATGTCGGGGCCGTCGTCGTTCATCGGCACCGCGATCATCCGGATGCCGAAGCGCTCGCAGATCGTGAAGTGGCGGTCGTAGCCGGGTACCGGCGCGAGGAAGCTGATCGACTGGTGGCCCCAGGGCAGGTCGCCGCCGGGGACACCGTGCAGCAGGGCCTGCGCGACGGTGTCGTGCATGACCGTGAGGCTGGAGTTGCCCAGCGCGAGCAGCTGGGCGACCGGCACCCGCAGCGCGTCGGCGAAGATCGCGCGCAGCTCGGGGAGGCCGTTCGGACCGCCGTAGTTGCGGAGGTCGGTGCCCGCGGCGTCGCGGTAGGCGCCGTCCGGCAGGTGCAGGAGGTCGTTCGAGAGGTCGAGCTGCTCGGCGGACGGCTTGCCGCGCGTGATGTCGAGCGCGAGGCCGGCGGCCTTCAGCTCGTCGTAGGCGCGCGCGAAGTCGGCGTGCGCGGAGCGGAGCGCTTCGGTGTCGAGGTCGGCGAGGGGTGCGGGAGCGGTGGTCACAAAAAGATCGTACCGGCGCGCTGGCATCGACGCCCTGGCGTGACGTGCGAACATCCGTTGTGTGACGGACGAACTGAAGCGCGGACGCGGCCGCACCCGCGTCAAGCTGTATGTGGCACTGGCGGTCGGCATCGTGGTCGCGGTGGTCGCCTCCTTCTTCGAACTGGTGCACCACGCGGTGCTCACCGGCTGGGCGGCGGCGTGCCTGGTGTACGTGGTGTGGATCTGGTCGACGGTCTGGCGGATGGACGGGGAGCAGACGCGCAGCCACGCGACGCTGGAGGACCCGGGTCGCCGGACGGTGGACCTCGTGCTGACCATCACCGCGCTGGTGAGCCTGTTCGCGGTCGTCTGGGTCCTCGTCGAGGCGCGCAGCCTGAAGGGCGGCGCGCAGCTCGCCGTCGCGCTGCTCGCGATCGTGAGCATCGCGCTGTCGTGGGTCCTCGTCCACACCCTCTACACGCTGCGCTACGCGCGGATCTATTACCGCAGGGACGGCGGCGTCGACTTCAACCAGAAGGAGCCGCCGCAGTACAGCGACTTCGCCTACCTCGCGTTCACGCTGGGTATGACCTTCCAGGTGTCGGACACGGACATCTCCAGCTCGTACCTGCGCAGGGCGATCCTCCGCCACACCCTGCTGTCGTACGTGTTCGGCACCGTCATCGTGGCCGCGACGGTGAACCTGGTCGCGGGGCTGACCTAGCGCCCGGCTCCGTCCTGGCGCCCGTAGCGGACGAACCGGTAGCGCATCCCGTTCGCGGCCTCCAGCCACGGGCCGGGGTCGCCGTGCCACTCCGGGCCGAGGACGGGCGCGAACGTGTCGCCGGCGACGTCGAGGTCGATCTCGGTGATCTCGACCCGATCCGCGATCGGGAGGGCCTGCGCGTACAGCTCGGCGCCGCCCATCACCCACACGGTTCCGGCGCCGGCGGCGGTGAGCGCGGCCTCCAGCGAGTGGACGACCGTGGCGCCGGGAGCGTCGAAGCCGGCGTTGCGGGTGACGACGAGGTTCGTGCGCCCGGGCAGCGGTCGGAACCGCTCGGGCAGCGACTCCCAGGTGCGCCGGCCCATGACGACCGGATCGCCGTCGGTCAGCTCCCGGAAGTGCTTGAGATCCTCGGGCAGGTGCCAGGGCATGACGCCGCCCGCGCCGATCACCCGGTCGTGGGCCTGCGCCCAGATCAGGGCGAGGCTCATACGGCCACGGCCGCGCGGATCGCGGGGTGGTGCTGGTAGTCCTCCACGACGAAGTCCTCGTAGCGGTAGTCGAAGATGCTCTCCGGCTTCCGCGCGAACCGCAGCGTGGGCGCCGGGTACGGGTCGCGGCTGAGCTGCTCGGTCACCTGCTCGACGTGGTTGTCGTAGATGTGGCAGTCGCCGCCGGTCCAGACGAAGTCACCCGGTTCGAGGCCCACCTGCTGGGCGACCATCATTGTGAGCAGCGCGTAGCTGGCGATGTTGAACGGGACGCCGAGGAACATGTCGGCGCTGCGCTGGTAGAGCTGGCAGGACAGCCGGCCGTCTGCGACGTAGAACTGGAAGAAGGCGTGGCAGGGGGCGAGCGCCATGTCCGGGATGTCGGCCACATTCCAGGCCGAGACGATGATCCGGCGGGAGTCCGGGTCGCGGCGGAGGGTGTCGATCACCTGCTGGATCTGGTCGATGTGCGTGCCGTCGGGCGCCGGCCACGACCTCCACTGCACGCCGTAGACCGGGCCGAGCTCGCCGCGCTCGTCCGCCCACTCGTCCCAGATCGTGACGCCGTTGTCGCGCAGCCAGCCGACGTTGGACTCGCCGCGCAGGAACCACAGCAGCTCGTACGCGATCGACTTGAAGTGCACCCGCTTGGTCGTGATCAGCGGGAAGCCCTCTGCGAGGTCGAACCGGAGCTGGCGGCCGAACACGCTGCGCGTCCCGGTGCCCGTGCGGTCGGACTTGTGGCTGCCGTTCGCGAGGACGTCGCGCAGCAGGTCTTCGTACGGAGTCGGGATCGGCGTGCTCATCGAGACGATGGTACCGCCAGGATGCCCCCTGACCCGGTGGACGTTCCGGTCGTAGGCTTCGAATATGGAGCGGGCCGATGGCGTGGAGGGGGACGGCGTCGTCGAGCCGGGCGCAGCGCGCCACAGCGACGACGAGCTCGCCGACGCCCTCCAGGCGGAGGTCGACCGGGCGACGGCGGCGATCCCGATCGTGGCGGGGCCGCTCGCCGCGGCGGACGGTGCGGCGTTGAGCGACGCGGAGGTCACGGCGATCGTGAACGCGGACCTCCGGATCCACGACACCTTCGGGGCGATCCAGCACCTCCAGAACGTGCTGCAGGCACGGGCGACGGCGGCGATCCCGCTGGTGGGGGAGCCGGCGGACGAGGTCGCCGAGGAGGCCGTGGAGGAAGAGGAAGAAGAAGTGGACGACTGGGTCGGGCCGCCGACGCAGCTGATCAGCTTCGACGACCTCCCCTCCCGGCGCAGGGACGACGGGCCGCAGCCGACGTACAGCGCGTGGGTGGGGGCGGCCGTGCCGCAGCCGGTGGCGCCCGCGCCGGCGCAGCCGGAGGTGTCGCCGCCGAAGTTCCCGACGATCGCGCTCGACACGTCGCCCTCCGCGCCGGAGCCGCCTGCTCCGGCGACCGCGGCGCCGCGCGTCGAACCGCTCGGGCTCGTGCCGGAGGAGTACGCGCCCAGCGACTCCCAGCCCGTCCCGCTGCTCCCGAGCGCCCTGCCCGTGGCGCTCTCGGCCCCGGTGGTCACCCACGATCTCGGGCCGACCGCCGCGACCCCCGACCACATCGACGGCGATGTGGCCGACGACGCGGACGACGTGCGCAGCGCGCCCACGCCCGTCGCGTCCCCGCGCCCGCCCGAGGACAACGCCGTGCTGTACGGCTCGGGCCCGGTCGCGCCCGCCGCGTTCGTGCCGGAGACCGTGGACCTGGAGCCCACGCCGCTCGACCGGCGGGCGGGGCACGCGTCCCGGCTGTTCTGGCTCTGGTTCGCCGGGACGTCCTCCCTGATCAGCGTCGGGGTGGGCGCGACGCTGTTCCTGCTCGGGCTCAGCCTCCGCCAGCTGCTGGTCGCGACGCTGGTCGGCGTCGCACTGTCGTTCCTCCCGCTCGGGCTCGGCACGCTCGCCGGCAAGTGGAGCGGACAGCCGACCATGGTGGTGTCGCGCGCCACGTTCGGGCTGCGCGGCAACGCCCTCCCGACCGCGCTGGCACTCGTCACGAAACTCTTCTGGGGAGCGGTGCTGCTCTGGCTGTCCGGGTCCGCCGCGGGGTCGCTGGCCGTGTCGGAGGGCTGGTCGCACGGCGCCGCGATCCCGACCGCGATCGCGCTGATCGTCACGATCGGCGTCGCCGGCGCGGTGGCCTTCTTCGGCTACGGGCTCGTGTCGCGGGTCCAGCTCGTGCTGACGATCGCGTCCGCTGTGCTCATCGCCGTGACCATCGCGGCCACCTGGCGGCACGTGGACATGTCGCGTGCGCTCGCGGTTCCCGACGCGCTCTGGACTCACGTCGTGACCGGCGCGGTGCTCGTGTTCAGCTACGTCGGGCTGGCCTGGGCGATGAGCAGCGCGGAGGTCGCCCGCTACCAGCGCCGCCGTTCGTCCGGCGCCGCGGGGATGCTGTGGGCGACGTTCGGCGCGGGCGTCCCTCCGTTCGTGCTCGTCTCCTACGGCGGCCTGCTCGCGGCCTCCGACCCGCGCCTGGCCGACGAGCTGGCCAGCGACCCGGTGGGCGGGTTCGTGCAGCTCGGCCTCCCGGCGTGGTTCCCGGTTCCCCTGCTGCTGGCGGTCGCCCTCAGCCTGATCTCCGCGCTCGTGCTCACGATCTACTCGGGAGGCTTCACCCTCGACGCGCTCGGCGTGCGCCTCGGCCGGCGCTGGAGCACGGTGGTCGTCGGCGCGGCGATCGCCGTCGCGGGCGTGGTGCTCGCGCTGACGGTGAGCGACCTGGACGTGGTCATCCGCGGCATCCCGACCGCGCTGTCCGTGCCGGTCGCGGCCTGGGCCGGGATCTTCGCCGGCGAGATGATGCTGCGCACCCGCCGCTTCCACCACGCCTCGCTGCTGACCGGCGGCGGCGTGTACCCGGACTGGCGCTGGACGAACCTCACGATGCTGGTGGTCGCCAGCGCGATCGGCCTCGGCTTCGTCAGCTCCCCGCTGCCGTGGCTGGCCTGGGAGGGCTACCTGTTCCGGCTGCTCGGCGCCGACCCGCACGCGGGGATCGGCGCGAGCAACGTCGGCGTGCTGCTGGCGCTCGGGATCGGGCTGGTGACTCCGATGGTGTCGGGCGTGCGCGCGGTGCGGCGGCAGGAGCGCGCGGCCGCCTGACCGCGTCGGCAACGGAGGACATCCCGGGTCACGGGCGCCCGGATCGCAGTGAACGGAGGACCCGCGGCCTCCGCCCATCCCGATCTCCTCCGTTGGCCGCGGTGGGCGAGGCTGGGGGAGCGGAGGAGTTTTGGGCCGGGATCCTGCGGGGATCCTCCGGTGGCTGTCGGTGGGCGGCGTGTCGGGGCGGGAGTCCTCCGGTGGCGACCGGGCCGGGCCCGGCTCCATCACGTAGGCTCTAGAGCGTGCCGCACACTCTCCGTTCCGTCTGCGAGGTCGTCGAATCGCTCTGGCCGGTCGCCGGGGCCGAGGGGTGGGACGCGCCCGGGCTCGTGTCGGGCGACCCGACCGCGGGCGTGGAGCGCATCCTGCTCACCGTGGACGCCGTGGCCGCGACGGTCGACGAGGCCGTCGGGATCGACGCGGACCTGATCATCGCGCACCATCCGCTGCTGCTGCGCGGCGTGACCTCCGTCGCCGAGGACCGCTACAAGGGCTCGCTGCTGGCCACGCTGATCCGCAACGACTGCGCGCTCATCGCCGCGCACACCAACGCCGACGTGGTCGCCGACGGCACGAGCGCCGTCCTCGCCTCCGCCCTCGGCCTCCGGGACACCACCCCGATCGCACCGGCTCCCGACGGCGTCACCGGCATCGGCCGGGTCGGCTCGCTGGCCGAGCCGACGACGCTCGGCGCGCTCGCCCGGGCCCTCGCCGACCTGCTGCCGCCGACCGCCGGGGGAGTTCGCGCGGCGGGCGACTACCACCAGCCCGTCTCCCGCGTCGCCGTCTGCGGCGGTGCGGGCGACTCGCTGCTCGGCAGCGACGCGGTCCGCGGCGCCGACGTCTACATCACCGCCGACCTGCGCCACCATCCGGCGTCGGAGGCGCGCGAGCAGGCCGTGCTCGGCGGCGGCCCCGCCCTGCTCGACGTGTCGCACTGGGCGAGCGAGTGGCTCTGGCTCGACACCGCGGCCGAGAGCATCCGGCGCGAGCTGCCCGGCGTGGAGGTCGTCGTCAGCGAGCTGCGCACCGACCCCTGGGACTTCGCGATCCTGCAATGATGGACCGCACGACGACAGCCCGCACGACGACAGCCCGCACGACGACAGCCCGCACGACGACAGCCCGCACGACGACAGCAGAGAGCACAGCATGAAAGCCAGCCCCGCCGACCAGAACGAGCTCCTCCGGCTGCAGGCCGCCGACACCCGGCTCAGCCAGCTCGACCACACCGTCCGCAACCTCCCGCAGGCCGCTCAGCTCGCCGCCCTGCAGCCCGAGGTCGACGCCCTCCGCGCGCGCTGGATCGCCGCGACCGGCGAGGTGGAGGACGCCCGCGCCGAGCTGAAGCGCGTCGAGTCCGACGTCGAGCTGGTGGAGGCGCGCAAGCGCCGCGACAGCGAGCGGCTGCAGCACACGTCCTCGGTGAAGGACGTGCAGGCGCTGGAGGCCGAGCTCACGTCCCTCGCCCGGCGTCAGGGCGACCTCGAGGAGATCGAGCTGACGGTCATGGAGCGCCTGGAGGGGCTGGAGGCAGCGCTGTCCGGCATCGACGCCGAGCGCGGCGAGGTTGAGGGAAAGGTGCAGGAGCTGGAGGCCTCCCGCGACGGCGAGGCCGGCGCCGTCGGCGCGCAGCGCGACGCCCTCGCCCGCGACCGCGCTGTCATCGCCGGCGCCCTCCCCGACGACCTGGTGGCGCTTTACGAGCGGCAGCGGTCGCGGTACGGCGTCGGCGCGGCGCTGCTGCTGCGCGGGGTGTCGATGGGGTCGAACGTGAAGCTCACCGAGTCCGACCTCGCCGAGATCCGCCGGGCGGCCGCCGACGACGTGGTGCTCTGCCCGGACAGCGGCGCCATCCTGATCCGCAACGAGGAGTCCGGGCTCTGAGCTCCGGGCTCCCGCAGCGGCCTTCGACCCTGCTGCGCTAGGGTTGTGCCCGGAACGGGTCGGCCAGACGGTCGCGTCGGTCCGCGCGAGCGGGCCGCCGAGGAACGTCCGGGCTCCGCAGAGCAGGGTGGTGGGTAACACCCACCCGGGGTGACCCGCGAGAAAGTGCAACAGAGAGCAGACCGCCTCGCACGCGAGTGCGCGGTAAGGGTGAAACGGTGGTGTAAGAGACCACCAGCGGCCGGGGTGACCCGGCCGGCTGGGTAAACCTCGCCCGGAGCAAGGTCAGACAGGGGACCATGAGGCTGCTCGCCTCGTCCCCGGGTAGACCGCTAGAGGGCGGCGGCAACGTCGTCCCGAGAGAGATGGCCGTCCGCGGCGCGCAAGCGCCGTGACAGAACCCGGCGTATCGGCCGACCCGTTCCACTCAGCCACCGCCGAGGGGCACGTAAACGCCCCTAAAACCGCGTTTTAGGGGCGTTTACGTGCCCCTCGGCGATCACTCCGGGTCGTGGTCCGGCATGAAGCGGTAGCCCATGCCGGGCTCGGTCAGCAGGTAGCGGGGCGACGACGGCACCGGCTCCAGCTTCTTGCGGAGCTGCGCCAGGTACAGGCGCAGGTAGCCGGTGTCGTTCGTGTACTGCGGACCCCACACCTGCGTGAGCAGCGCCTGGCGCGTGACCAGCCGCCGCGGGTTGCGCACCAGCACCTCCAGGATCGCCCACTCCGTCGGCGTCAGGCGCACGGGGGACTCCCCGTCCGGCGTGCTCTTGAGCACCTGGTGGGCGGCCAGGTCCACGGTGATGTCGCCGAAGCGCACCGCCGGCTCGTCGGCCGGCCCGGACTGCCGCCGGGTCAGCGCCCGGATGCGCGCCAGCAGCTCATCGGCGGCGAAGGGCTTGGTGACGTAGTCGTCGGCGCCCGCGTCGAGCGCGTCCACCTTGTCGGCCGAGCCCGTGCGCCCGGAGACCACGAGGATGGGCACCGTCGACCAGCCGCGCAGCCCCTCGATGACCTCGATGCCGTTCAGCTCGGGCATCCCGAGGTCGAGCATGACCAGGTCGGGATGGTGCTCGACGGCCTCCGACAGCGCCTCGGCGCCCGTGCGCGCGGTGAGCACCTCGTAGCCGCGCGCGGTGAGGAGGATGCGCAGGGCGCGCAGGATCTGCTGGTCGTCGTCGGCGATCAGGATCCTCATGGGGTCTCCTCCGTATTCAGGGTCGATGCGGTCGCGGCCGGCAGCGACACCACCATGGTGAGCCCGCCGCCCGGGGTGTCCTCGGCCTCCAGCGTCCCGCCCATCCCCTCGGCGAAGCCCTTGGAGAGCGCGAGCCCCAGCCCGATCCCGGTGTCGTTGTCCGTGTCGCCCAGCCGCTGGAACGGCAGGAAGACGGCCTCGCGGCGCTCGCCGGGGATGCCGGGGCCGTGGTCGATGACGCGCAGCTGCACCGTCCCGCCGAACTCGCTGGCCGCGATGACGGGAGGGCGCCCGTCCGGCGAGAACCGCAGCGCGTTGCCGAGCAGGTTCACCAGCACGCGCTGCAGCAGCACGCCGTCGGCGAGCACGGGAGGCACCGACTCCGCCAGGTCGAGCTCCACCTTCGCCGGGCCCAAGCCCAGCTCTTCGAGCGCGGGCGGGATCACATCGTCCAGCTCGGTCGGCGCGAGCGAGACCCCGAGCACGCCGGCCTGGACGCGGCTGACGTCGAGGAGGTTGGTGACCAGGGTGGCGAGGCCGTCGAGGCTGTCCTCCGCGGTCTCCAGCAGTGCCTCCCGGTCGCCGTCGCTGAGCGCGAGGTCGCGCTGGCGCAGCGTCGTGACGGCGGCGGTCGCGGCTGCGAGCGGACGCCGGAGGTCGTGGCCGACGGCGGCGAGCAGGGCGCTGCGCACCCGGTCGGCCTCGGCGAGCGGGCCGAGCTCGCTCGCGGTCGCGGCCAGCTCGCGGTGCTCCAGCGCCGCGTCGAGCTGCGCGACGATCGCGGCGAGCAGGCGCCGGTCGGCGGCCTCCAGGTCGCGGCCGGACAGCTCCAGCGTGCCGCGGTCGCCCACCGCGATGCGCTGCGTGTGAGCGGAGTCGGCGGGCTCGCCGTCGGTGGAGACCACCTCGTCGCCGTCCAGGAGGCGCACCCCGGTGAGCGAGAACGCCTCGCGCGTGCGGGTCACCAGCGCCTGCAGGGCATCCTCGCCGCGGATGACGCCGCCGGCGACCGTCGCCAGCATCTCGGCCTCGGCCGCGGCGCGCTGGGCGGCGCGGGTGCGACGGGCCGCCTGGTCCACCACCAGGCTGACCAGCGCGGCGATGACCATGTAAAGGATCAGCGCGAGCAGGTGCAGCGGCTCGGCGATCGTGATCGTGTAGAGCGGGGCGACGAAGAAGTAGTCCAGCGTCAGGCCGGAGAGCAGGGCGGCGAACAACGCGGGCCAGATCCCGCCGACCAGCGCGACGATCACGACCAGCAGCTGGTAGCTGAGCACATCGGCGGTCATCGACTCGCCGGAGCGCATCGTCACCAGCAGCAGCGTCAGCAGCGGGCCGCCGACGAGCGCCAGCAGGAAGCCGTAGACCTTCCGCCTCGTCGTGAGGCCGCCGCGCGGCCGCGGCAGCGAGAACCGGCCGCCCGCGCGGGAGTGCGACACGATGTGCACGTCGATGTCGCCGGACTCCCGGATCACCGTCGCGCCGATCCCCGGACCGGTGAGCAGCGCGGCGAGCCGGCTGCGCCGAGAGACGCCGATCACGAGCTGCGTCGCGTTCTCACCGCGGGCGAACTCGACCAGCGCCCGCGGGATGTCGCTGCCGACCACCTGGTGGTAGCTGCCGCCGAGCTGCTCCACCAGCGCACGCTGCGAGGCGAGCGCACCGGGGTTCGCCTCGCGGAGGCCGTCCTGGCTCGTCACATGGACGGCGAGAAGTTCGCCGCCGGCCGACCGGGCGGCGATCCGGGCGCCGCGCCGCAGCAGCGTCTCGCCCTCCGCGCCGCCGGTGAGGGCGACGACCACGCGCTCGCGGGCCTCCCACTTGCCGGCGATGCCGTGCTCCGCCCGGTACTGCTGCAGCGCGCTGTCGACCTCGTCGGCCAGCCAGAGCAGGGCGAGCTCGCGCAGCGCGGTCAGGTTGCCGAGCCGGAAGTAGTTGGAGAGCGCGGCGTCCACGCGCGCGGCCGGGTAGACCACGCCCTCCGCGAGCCGGTCGCGCAGCGCCTGCGGGGCGAGGTCGACCACCTCGATCTGGTCGGCGCGGCGCAGCACGGCGTCGGGGATGGTCTCGCGCTGCTGCACACCGGTGATCTGCTCGACGACGTCGTTCAGCGACTCGATGTGCTGGATGTTGACCGTCGACATCACGTCGATGCCGGCGGCGAGCATCGCCTCCACGTCCTCCCAGCGCTTGGCGTTCTCCAGGCCGGGGGCGTTGGTGTGGGCGAGCTCGTCGACCAGCGCGAGCTGCGGAGCGCGGGCGAGCACCGCGCCCAGGTCGAGCTCGGTGAGCTCCACCCCGCGGTGCTCGACCGCGCGGCGCGGCACGACCTCCAGCCCCTCCAGCATGGCGGCGGTGGCGGAGCGGCCGTGGGTCTCCACGACCGCCACCACCACGTCCTTACCGAGCGACTTCAGCCGCTTGCCCTCCTCGAGCATCGCGTACGTCTTGCCGACGCCGGGCGCCGCGCCAAGCATGACCCGGAGGTGGCCACGCGCCATTGCCTCTCGATCCCTCTCTCGGTGTCGGCCGGTCAGCGGCCGAGCTGGGCGAGCGCCAGGTTGAGCTGGAGCACGTTCACGGTCGGGTCCCCGAGGTAGCCGAGGTCCCGTGCTTGAATCCTAGACTCGACCAGCTTCTTCACCGTTGCTTCGGGGAGTCCGCGAGCCTCGGCGACGCGCTTCACCTGCAGCAGTGCGTAGGCGGGCGAGATGTGCGGGTCGAGCCCCGAGCCGGAGGCGGTGACCGCGTCCGACGGGATCGCCGACGCCGGCACGCCGTCCAGCTTCTCGATGGCGGCGGTGCGTTCCTGCACGGCCTTCACCTGCGCCGGGTTCCCGGTGGCGAGGTTGCTGCCGGAGGACGCGGCCGCGTCGTAGCCGGCGGGGCCGTTCGAGGTCGCCGCCGACGGACGGGACTGGAACCACTGCGGCAGAGGGTTCCCCTTCGCGTCCGTGAAGGCCTGCCCGATCAGCGCCGAGCCGACGGTCTTGCCGTCCTGCGTGATCATCGACCCGTTCGCCTGGGCCGGGAGGGCGAGCTGCCCGATCCCGGTCACGACGAACGTGTAGGCGACGCCGAGCGCGACCGTGAGCACGATCATGGCGCGGATGGCGACCCAGTACTGGCGCCAGGCGCCGCGGAGGCGGTTCATTCTCGATTCCTTACTGTCGGTGCCGGTCAGAAGCCGGGGATCAGGGCGACGACGAGGTCGATCAGCTTGATGCCGATGAACGGGGCGATGATCCCGCCGAGCCCGTAGATGAGGAGATTGCGGCCGAGCAGCGAGGACGCCGCCGACGGCCGGTAGCGCACGCCGCGCAGGGCGAGCGGGATGAGCAGCACGATCACGATCGCGTTGAAGATCACCGCGGAGAGGATGGCGGAGGCCGGCGAGTGCAGGCCCATCACGTTGAGCACGGCGAGGCCGGGGAACGCGCCGACGAACATCGCCGGGATGATCGCGAAGTACTTCGCCACGTCGTTCGCGATCGAGAACGTGGTGAGCGCGCCGCGGGTGATCAGGAGCTGCTTGCCGATCCGGACGATGTCGATCAGCTTGGTCGGGTCGGAGTCGAGGTCGACCATGTTGCCGGCCTCCTTCGCCGCCGAGGTGCCGGTGTTCATCGCCACGCCGACGTCGGCCTGGGCGAGCGCGGGGGCGTCGTTGGTGCCGTCGCCGGTCATCGCGACCAGAGCGCCGCCCTCCTGCTCCCGGCGGATGAGCGCGAGTTTGTCCTCCGGCTTCGCCTCGGCGAGGAAGTCGTCCACGCCGGCCTCCGCCGCGATCGCCTTGGCGGTCAGCGGGTTGTCGCCGGTGACCATGACGGTGCGGATGCCCATCTTCCGGAGGTCGGCGAACCGGTCGGCCAGACCCTCCTTGACGATGTCCTTGAGGTAGACGACGCCGAGCAGCCGGGCCGTGCCGTCCGCGTCGCGCGTCGCCACGGCCAGCGGAGTGCCGCCGACCTGGGAGATGCGCTCGACCTCGCGGTCCAGCTCGTCCAGGGAGGCGGCCGAGGGCGGGGTGGTCTCGCGCACCCAGGCGACGACGGCGCTCGCCGCGCCCTTGCGCACCTGCGAGCCGTCGGGGAGGTCGAGGCCGCTCATCCGGGTCTGCGCCGTGAACGGCACGATCTCGCCGTCGATCTGCTCGGGCCGCTGGTAACCGAGCGTCTCCGCCAGCTCCACCACCGAGACGCCCTCCGGCGTCGGGTCGCTCAGCGAGGACTCCGCCGCCGCCCGCACCAACTGGTCGCCCGCGGTGCCGCCGACCGCCGTGAACTCGCTGGCCCGGCGGTTGCCGTAGGTGATGGTGCCGGTCTTGTCGAGCAGCAGCGTGGTCACGTCGCCCGCCGCCTCCACCGCGCGTCCCGACATGGCGAGCACGTTGTGCTGCACCAGGCGGTCCATGCCGGCGATGCCGATGGCCGAGATGAGCGCGCCGATCGTCGTCGGGATGAGGCAGACCAGCAGGGCGACGAGCACCGGCACGGTCGGGGAGACGTCCGAGTAGCCGGCGACGGGCTGGAGGACCAGCACGACGATCACGAAGATGATCGACAGGCTGGCCAGCAGGATGTTGAGGGCGATCTCGTTGGGGGTCTTCTGCCGGGAGGCGCCCTCGACGAGCGCGATCATCCGGTCGACGAAGGTCTCGCCCGGCTTGCTGGTGATCCGCACCACGATCCGGTCGGACAGCACGCGCGTTCCGCCCGTCACCGCGCTGCGGTCGCCCCCGGACTCGCGGACCACCGGGGCGGACTCACCGGTGATGGCCGACTCGTCCACCGTGGCGATGCCGCGGATGACGTCCCCGTCGCCGGGGATCAGCTCGCCCGTCGTGACCACCACCACGTCCCCGAGCTTCAGCTCGCTGGAGGCGACCTGCGCCGTCGCGGCGGTCAGCGCCTCCGGGTCGCCGGTCTCGTCGTAGTGGGCCACCCGCGTCGCCACCGTGGTGGAGCGGGTCTTGCGGAGGGTGGCCGCCTGCGCCTTGCCGCGGCCTTCGGCGACCGACTCGGCCAGGTTGGCGAACAGCACGGTGAGCCAGAGCCACACGGCGATGCTCCAGGTGAAGGCGAGCGTCGCCGGTCCCGAGCCACCCGCGCCGACAAACGGCTGGGCCACGGCGATCACGGTGGTGAGCGCCGCGCCGACCTCCACGATGAACATCACCGGGTTGCGCCACATGAAGCGCGGGTCGAGCTTCCGCAGCGCCCCGGGGAGGGCGGCGACGAGCTGCCGGGCCGAGAACGCCCCGGCCGGGGTGGCGACCGTTCTGGTCGCGGTCGAGTGGATGGTGGTCATGGTCAGTGCAGCCCTTCCGCCAGGGGACCCAGCGCGAGAACGGGGAAGTAGGTGAGTGCGGAGACCAGCAGGATCGTGCCGGCCATCAGCCCGACGAACTGCGGGCGGTGCGTGGGGAGGGTGCCCGCGGTCGCGGGGACCTTGTTCTGGGAGGCCAGTGAGCCGGCCAGGGCGAGCACGAAGACGATCGGCACGAACCGGCCGAGGAACATCGCGACGCCGAGCGCCGTGTTGAGCCAGGGGGTGGCCGCCGTGAGCCCGGCGAAGGCCGAGCCGTTGTTGTTCGCCGCCGAGGTGAACGCGTAGAGCACCTCGCTGAAGCCGTGCAGCCCCGGGTTGAGGATCGACGTCTTCTCGATGTCGGCGCGGACCGCCCGGATCGCGAAGCTCAGCCCGGTGCCCAGCAGCACGAGCGCCGGGGTGGTCAGGATGTAGAGGCTCGCGAGCTTGATCTCGCGCGGCCCGAGCTTCTTGCCGAGGTACTCCGGCGTCCGGCCGACCATGAGGCCGGCGAGGAACACCGCGATCACGGCGATCACGAGGATGCCGTACAGCCCGGATCCCACGCCGCCGGGCACGGTCTCGCCCAGCATCATGTTGATCATCGCCATCATCCCGCCGAGCGGCGTGTAGCTGTCGAGCATCGAGTTCACCGCGCCGGTCGAGGTAACCGTCGAGGTCGTGTTGAACAGGGTCGAGCCGAGGACGCCGAAGACGGTCTCCTTGCCCTCCATCGACCCGCCGAGCTCGAAGAGCGTCATGGCGATCAGCGAGATCAGGAACAGCGAGCCCATCGTCGCCAGGATCGCGTAGCCCTGGCGCTTGTCGCCGACCATCGTGCCGAACGTGCGCGGCAGCGAGAACGGGATCATCAGCATGAGGAAGATCTCGACCAGGTTCGTCCAGGCGGTCGGGTTCTCGAACGGGTGCGCGGAGTTGACGTTGAAGAAGCCGCCGCCGTTCGTGCCGAGCAGCTTGATCGCCTCCTGGGAGGCCACCGGCCCGCCCGGGATGGTCTGCGTCGCCCCCGCGATGGTGTGCACCGTGTCGAAGCCGCCGACGTTCTGGATGACGCCGCCGGCGATGAGCACGACGGCCGAGACCAGGGCCAGAGGCAGGAGGACGCGGCCGGCGCCGCGGATGAGGTCGACCCAGAAGTTGCCGATCCCCGCCTGGGTGAACGTGCCCCCGCTGCGCCGTGCAGCGAACCCGCGGACCAGCGCGACGGCGACCGCGATGCCGACCGCGGCCGACACGAAGTTCTGCACCGCCAGACCGGCGAACTGCACCGTATAGCCGAGGGTCACATCGGGGGAGTACGACTGCCAGTTCGTGTTGGTCACGAACGAGATGGCGGTGTTGAACGACGTCCCCTCGGGGACGGCCGGGAAGCCGAGGCTGTACGGCAGGAACTGCTGCAGCCGCTGCAGCCCGTAGACGATGAGGATGCCGACCACGGAGAACGCGAGCACGCCGCGCAGGTAAGCGGGCCAGGACTGCTCCGACCGCGGGTCGATACCGATCAGCCGGTAGACGCCGCGCTCGGGCGCGAGGTCCGTGTCGGACGTGAACACCCGGGCCAGGTAGTCGCCGAGCGGGCGGTAGACGATGGCGAGCAGGAGGACGAGGGTCGCCAGCTGGGCGACGAACAACCAGGCCGCCATGTCAGAACCGCTCCGGCTTGACCAGGGCGACGACCAGGTAGCCGATCGCCGCGACGCCGAGCAGCGCGGCGATCAGGGTGACGACGATCACAGTTTCTCGACCCCCCGGCCGACGAGCGCGACGACGAACGCCAGCGCCGCGACGGCGAGAAGGTAGACGAGGTCAAGCACGACTCTCTCCATCCATCGGGACACCCCGGCCGGGTGGCCGGGGGCGAGAGAGAGTCCACACCCGGATGAGGACGCGGGTGACGGTCCTCACGCTTTTCTAACGGGCCGGCGGTCGATCCATGCGGATCGCTGACGGGGCCGCCGTCCGGCGCCTAGTTGTCGGGGCTGACCCCGACCTCCGCCGACCGGCCGCGGGCTCCGGCGTTGCGGCGCTCGCTGCGCACCGCGAGGGCCGCGGCTCCGAGGATGCCCGCGTTGTTGCGGTGCGTCGCCGGGACGATCATCGTCTTCAGGTCGAGCAGCGGCAGGAACTCGGTGTAGTTCTTGGACACGCCCCCGCCGACGATGAACAGGTCGGGGGTGAACAGGAACTCCAGCGTCGAGTAGTACTTCTGCAGGCGCTTCGCCCACTTCTCCCAGGAGAGGTCTTCGCGCTCCTTCGCCGAGTAGGCCGCGCGCGACTCCGCGTCGTGACCCTCGATCTCCAGGTGGCCGAGCTCCGCGTTCGGGATCAGCACGCCGTCGTAGATGAGCGCCGAGCCGATGCCGGTGCCGAGCGTCGTCATGATGATGAGGCCGTCCGTGCCCTTCGCGGCGCCGAACCGGGTCTCCGCATAGCCGGCGGCGTCGGCGTCGTTCACGAAGTGGATGTTGCGGCCCAGCGCCTTCTCGAACAGCTCCTCGGCGTGCAGCCCGATCCACTTCTTGGACACGTTGGCCGCCGACAGGGTGACGCCGTGGCTGACGATGGCGGGGAAGCACACGCCGACCGGCGCATCCGGCTGCTCGGAGGCCAGTTGCTTCACGATCTCCGCGGTGGTCTCGATGATGTCGTCCGGCTTGCCGCCCTCCGGCGTCGGAAGCTTGATCCGGTCGCTGACCAGCTCACCGCTGTCCAGGTCGACCAGCGCCCCCTTGATGCCCGTACCGCCGACGTCGATTCCGATTGCGTGGTTCTGCGCGCTCATGGACTCGAATCTACCCCGCGGCGCCGCGGAGTCGCAGTGCCCGACCCAGCGGTGCGCGAGACGAGGGGCAGGAAGACGTCGTCGACGATCGCTACGATCGTGTCGTCGTCGGCCGGCGCCATCCGCATGAGCAGTTCGTGCCGAAGCAGGGTGAAGGGGAGCTGGGCCACGATGGGAGGAAGCGACGACCGGTCGAGCTCTCCGCGCTCGCCGGCCCGGTCGAGGAGGGCGTCGAGCATCGTAGGCCGGCCGCCGATGAGCTGTTCGCGCAAGCCCGCGAGGCCGCCGTCGCTGTCGGAGACGATCCCGCTGAACCGCAGCATCAGCGGGCCGACGAGCTGGCTGCGCCGGTCGTTCGCCTGACGCAGGTAGTCGAGCAGGTCGTCCCGGAGGTTGCCGTGGTCGGGGAGGTCGATCGGGTCGGCGTCGAAGTGGTGCCGGATCGCGGCGAGGGCGAGGTCGCTGCGGGTGGGCCAGCGCCGGGAGAGCACCGGCCGGCTGGTGCCGGCGCGGGCGGCAACGGCCTCCATCGTCAGGTTCGCGTAGCCGTTGGCGTCGAGCTCGGCCCACGCCGCCTCCAGGAGGGCGTGCTCCAGCGCTTCGCCGCGGCGGCGCTGCGGCGGGGCGGACTGCGGGGCTGTCGCTTTAGAGTCCATTTGCGCATCTTATCGGATCGGCGTATCGTCGCGTTTAAGATACACATGCGCATCTAAAGGAGCGGACATGGCGGACAAGCTCGACAGGACGGTCGTGCGGACGGCGACGGCGCTCGTCGTCGGAGCCCTGGCCGTCGTCTTCGACACGACCATCCTGAGCGTCGCCCTGCACACGCTCGCCACGGACCTGCACACGACCGTCGCCCAGATCCAGTGGGTCACCACCGGGTACCTGCTGGCGCTCGCCGCGACGGTCCCGCTCTCCGCCTGGTGCCTCGCCCGATTCGGCGGCAAGCGGGTCTGGATGGCGGCGCTCGCGATCTTCCTGGCCGGGTCGATCCTCTCCGGGCTCGCCTGGAACGCGGAGTCGCTCATCGCCTTCCGCGTCTTCCAGGGCGTCGGCGGCGGCCTCATGCTGCCCGTGATGACCACGATGGTGATGGAGGTCGCCGGCGGCAGGCAGCTCGGCCGCGTCTCCGCTGTCATCGGCCTGCCCGCGATGGCCGGACCCGTGCTCGGCCCGGTGCTCGGCGGCCTCATCCTCGCGCTCGGGGACTGGCGCTGGATCTTCTGGGTCAACATCCCGTTCTCGGTCGCCGGCCTCCTGCTGGCGTGGCGGATGCTGCCTGCCGACCGCGGGCGCGACCCGAAGCGCCGGCTCGACCTCGTCGGCGTGCTGCTGCTCGTGCCCGGGCTCGCCGGCCTGCTGCTCGGCCTGTCGGACTCGGTCCTGATCGGCGGGTTCGGGCGGCTGGACGCCTGGCTCCCGCTCGTCGCGGGCGCGGCGCTCGTCGCGGCCTTCGTCTGGTGGGCGCTGCGGCAGCGCGGCGCCGCCCTGGTGGACGTGCGGCTGCTGCGCGTGCGCTCGGTCTGGTCGGCGTCGACGCTGCTGTTCCTCTCCAGCGTCGCGCTCTACGGGGCGATGCTGCTGCTGCCGCTGTTCTTCCAGCAGGTGCGCGGAACCGACGCGCTCGGCGCCGGCCTCCTGCTCGTGCCGCAGGGGCTCGGGACGCTCGCCTGCCGTCCGCTCGCCGGGCGGCTGATCGACCGGGTCGGGGCGCGCTGGATCGCGCTGGCCGGCTTCGCGATCGTCGCGGTCTCGACGGTCCCGTTCGCGCTGAGCCCGGCCTCCGCGGCCGATCCGCTGCTGCTCGTCGCGCTTTTCATCCGCGGATTCGGCCTGGGCGCCATCACCATGCCGCTCATGGTCGCGTCGTACCAGGGACTGGCGGGGGAGCAGATCGCCCACTCCAGCATCCTGACCCGCACGGCCCAGCAGCTCGGCGGCTCGTTCGGCACCGCGCTGTTCGCGGTGCTGCTGCAGGCGGCCGTGGAGGGCGGCGCGAGCCTGAGCGGCGCGTTCGACCTGGCGTTCTGGGTCGCGTCGGGGGCGACGCTGCTCGGCGTCGGCATCTCGTTCGTGCTGCCGTCGGCGAAGGCGGTGCAAGCTCAGGCGACGGCGCCTGCAGCACCGACGCCCGCTGCCGTCACGGCAGCGTCAGGATCTCCGCGCCCCGCTCCGTGACGACGAGCGTGTGCTCGAACTGCGCCGTGATGCTGCGGTCGCGGGTGACGACGGTCCAGTCGTCGGCCCACATGTCCCACTCGCTCGTCCCGAGCGTGAGCATCGGCTCGATGGTGAACACCATCCCGACCTCCATCACGTCGTCGAATGCGGGTGCGGAGTCGTAGTGCGGGATGATCAGCCCGGAGTGGAAGGTGGCGCCGACTCCGTGCCCGGTGAAGTCGCGCACCACCCCGTAGCCGAAGCGCTTGGCGTAGGACTCGATCGCGCGGCCGATCACGTTGACCTCGCGGCCGGGCGCGACCGCCTTGATGCCGCGGTTCAGCGCCTCCTTCGTCCGCTCGACCAGGAGGGTGACCTCCTGCGACGCCGTTCCGACGATGAAGGTCTGGTTGCTGTCGCCGTGGAAGCCGTTCTTATAGGCGGTGATGTCGATGTTGACGATGTCGCCGTCCGCGAGCACGGTGTCGTCCGGGATGCCGTGGCAGACGACCTCGTTGACCGAGCTGCAGATCGACTTGGGGTAGCCGCGGTAGCCGAGCGTGGACGGGTAGGCGTCGTGCTCGATCAGGAACTCGTGGCCGATCGCGTCGAGCTCCTCGGTGGTGATGCCGGGACGCACGGCCTGGCCCACCCGCTCGATCGCCCGCGCGGCGATCCGCCCGGACTCCCGGATCAGCTCGACCTCTGCCGGGGAGTAGACGTCGCCGCGGTCCGACAGCGTGGGGCCGGGCTTGCCGACGTACTCCGGCCGCGGGATGCGCGACGGGACGGAGCGCATCGCGGTGACGCGTCCCGGGACCAGGTGACCGGCGGAATCCTTGGGCATAGGATCAAGCTTATGACCGGCGAGAACGACTACGGGATCCAGCAGGGTGCCGAGGACAAGTACTGGTACAACATGAAGACCGGCCAGGTCGAGCAGGGTTTCCTCTCGCCCGCCCCGGACCGCGTCGGCCCGTTCGACACCCGCGTGGAGGCCGAGCACGCGCTCGAGAAGCTCCGCGAGAACAGCGCCAAGTGGGCCGAGGAGGACGCGGAGGAGGGCCGGTAGCGTCGCCGTCATGACGATGGAGCGCGTGCTCGCCGAGGTCAGGGACTTCGACGGCGTGCTGGAACTCGCGCCGGAGCCCGGCAGTGAGTACCCCGAGATCTCCTGGGGCGACCACTACTTCTACTACGCGCCGGACGGCGTCGTGCCGATTAACCGGCAGCCGTACGCGACCATCGTGACGAAGGACTACCCGGACGACGCGGGTTCGCGGCTGGACGATCCCGACCGCTGGCGGCTCAACATCCACGTCGGGCCGAAGGCGGCAGCCGAGCTGGTCGACGGGGCGATGGGCGGCTCTGACGCCGCAGACGTCTTCCTCCCGCATCCCCTCTACGGCGACTACGGCTGGGTCTGCGTCGTGAATCCCGGTGCTGCGACGCTCGATCGCGCGCTGGCGGCTCTTCGCGACGCGCACGACGACGACCGTCGGCGCGTCGAGCGCCGCCGGTCGGCTTCCGGGGAGAACGCCTAGAAGCTGTGCTCCGGCCCGGGGAACACCCCGCCCTGCACCTCCGACTTGTACGTGCGTGCCGCCTCCGACAGCGCGCCCTTGAGGTCCGCGTACTGCTTCACGAACCGCGGGATGCGCCCGGTCGTGAACCCGGCCCAGTCCGTCCAGACCAGCAGCTGGCCGTCGACGTGCGGGCCGGCGCCGACGCCGATGGTCGGGATGCGCAGCTCCTGGGTGACTCGCTGGGCCACGTCCGCCGGCACCATCTCCATCACGACGGCGAAGGCCCCGGCCTCCTCGACCGCGTGCGCGTCGGCGAGCACCTGCTCCGCGCCCTCGCCGCGGCCCTGCACGAGGTGGCCACCGAGGCCGTGCTCGCTCTGCGGGGTGAAGCCGATGTGCGCCATCACCGGGATGCCGGCGTCCACGATCCGCCGGATCTGCTTGGCGCTGCGCTGGCCGCCCTCCAGCTTGACCGCGTGCGCGCCGGTCTCCTTCATGAAGCGCACGGCGGTGTGCAGCGCCTCCTGCGGCCCGGTCTCGTAGGAGCCGAACGGCATGTCCGCGACGACGAACGCGCGCTTGACCGCCTTCGCGACCGCGCGGGTCAGCGGGATCAGGTCGTCCACCGTGACCGGGAGGGTGGTGTCGTAGCCGAGGACGTTGTTGCCGGCCGAGTCGCCGACCAGCAGGAAGTCGATGCCCGCCTCGTCGAAGATCTGAGCGGTCAGCATGTCGTAGCTGGTCAGCCCGGTGAACGGCTCGCCCGCCTCCTTCGCCGACTGGAAGTGGCGGGTCCGCACCCGCTTCAGCGACTCCATCGACGGGGTGGCGGGGTGGACGGAGGGCACAGGGGACTGCTCGCTCATGCGCCTCAGTCTAGTGACGCGGCATCGGCCGTCATCCGGCGGGTTTCCGCGCGCGGAGCCACTAGTCTGGAGAGGCCGACGAAAGGGGCAGGATGGACAAGCAGCGCGACTTCGTTCTTCGCACCATCGAGGAGCGCGGCGTCAAGTTCGTGAGGCTGTGGTTCACCGACGTGGTCGGCACGCTCAAATCCGTCGCCATCGCGCCCGCCGAGGTGGAGGGCGCGTTCACCGAGGGCCTCGGCTTCGACGGCTCCGCCATCGAGGGCCTGACCCGCGCGTTCGAGTCCGACCTGCTGGCGCATCCCGACCCCACCACGTTCCAGATCCTGCCGTGGCGCGGGGAGGTCGACCCGACCGCCCGGATGTTCTGCGACATCACCACGCCCGACGGCCAGCCGTCGGTGTCCGACCCGCGCAACGTGCTCAAGCGCACGCTGGAGAAGGCGGCCGACCGCGGCTTCACCTTCTACACGCACCCGGAGATCGAGTTCTACCTGCTCAAGTCCTCCACCTTCGGCGACGAGGGCCCGGAGCCCGTGGACTCGGCCGGCTACTTCGACAACGTGCCAGGCGGCACAGCGCACGACTTCCGCCGCCGCTCGGTGCGGATGCTGGAAGACCTCGGCATCTCGGTGGAGTTCAGCCACCACGAGGCGGGCCCAGGCCAGAACGAGATCGACCTCCGCTACGCCGACGCGCTGACCACGGCCGACAACATCATGACGTTCCGCACGGTCATCAAGGAGGTGGCGATCGAGCAGGGCGTCTACGCGACCTTCATGCCGAAGCCGCTCTCCGGCCACCCGGGTTCCGGCATGCACACGCACATGTCGCTGTTCGAGGGCGACACCAACGCGTTCTTCGAGGCGGGCGCCCAGTACCAGCTCTCCACGACGGGGCGCCAGTTCATCGCCGGCCTGCTCAAGCACGCGCCGGAGATCACCGCCGTCACCAACCAGTTCGTCAACTCCTACAAGCGGCTCTGGGGCGGCGACGAGGCGCCGAGCTTCGTCTGCTGGGGACACAACAACCGCTCCGCGCTGGTGCGCGTCCCGCTCTACAAGCCGAACAAGGGCCAGAGCTCGCGCGTCGAGTACCGCGCCATCGACTCCGCCGCGAACCCGTATCTGTCGTTCTCGCTGATGCTGGCCGCCGGCCTCAAGGGCATCGAGGGCCAGTACGAGCTGCCGCCGGAGGCCGAGGACAACGTCTGGGCGCTGTCCGACGCCGAGCGCCGCGCGCTGGGGTACAGCCAGCTGCCGGCCAGCCTGGACCACGCCATCTCGCTGATGGAGGACTCCGAGCTCGTCGCCGAGACGCTGGGTGAGTCGGTCTTCAACTACGTGCTGCTGAACAAGCGCCGCGAGTGGGCGGAGTACCGGGCACAGGTCACCCCGTTCGAGCTGCGGTCGAACCTCGAGATCCTCTGACCGAGTCGTGACCCGCGAGCAGCTCTCCCTCACGACGCTGGCTCGCGCCGGTTTCGTGGGGCTGAGCTCAGTCCGCGGCGAGCTGGACGAGCTCGTCGAGCTGACCGGCTTCGACGTCGACGACCTGCTGCCGGCGCTGTCCGCCGCGGCGGACCCCGACACCGCGCTCGCGCTGGCCCTGCGGCTGCTGCGACACGCCCCGGTGCAGACCGCGCGCTACGTGCCGTCGCGGAACGACGCGCGCCGGGTGTTCCGGGTGATCGGAGCGTCCGAGGGCGCCGCGGAGTTCTTCCTCCGGCAGCCGGCGGAGCTGAGCGCGCTCGACTATCCGATCACCGCGCTGCCGACCGCCGACGAGCTGCGGGCCGACCTGCTCGACGCGGTCGGAGCGGTGGACGGCGTCGCCGCCCTGGAGGACGACGCCGCGCGGACCGCCCTCCGCGTGCGCTACCGGCGGCGGCTCGTGCAGCTCGCCAGCTTCGACCTCGAACAGGACGACCCGGTCGCCGGGCTGGACGCGGTCGCCGCCGCGCTCTCCGACCTGGCCGCCGCCGCGCTGGAGGCCTCCCTCGCGGTCGCCCGGCGGCAGACCATCGGAACGGGACCCGGCCGGTTCCCCGAAGCCGAGGTGCGCGCCACCCGGTTCGCCGTGATCGGGATGGGCAAGGCCGGCGCGCGCGAACTCAACTACGTCAGCGACGTCGACGTCATCTACGTCACCGAGGGCGACGAGGAGGCCGGGCTCAGCTCCGGCCGTGCCGTCGACATCGCCACCCGGCTGGCCATGCTGACGCAGCGCGGCATCCACGAGGCTGCGATCGAGCCGGGCCTCTGGGAGGTCGACCCCAACCTGCGGCCGGAGGGCAAGGACGGCGCGCTCGTGCGCACCCTGGAGTCGCACATCGCGTACTACGACCGCTGGGCGAAGGGCTGGGAGTTCCAGGCGCTGCTCAAGGCGCGTCCGCTCGCGGGCGACCTGGAGCTGGGCGAGCGCTACGTCGCCGCCCTCGCGCCGAAGGTGTGGAGCAGCGCGTCGCGCGAGAACTTCGTGGAGTCCGTCCAGCGGATGCGCGAGCGCGTCACCGACAACATCCCCGACGACGAGACCCATTACCAGCTGAAGCTCGGGCCGGGCGGCCTGCGCGACGTCGAGTTCACCGTCCAGCTGCTCCAGCTCGTCCACGGCCAGACCGACGAGCTGGTGCGGCAGCGCGACACGCTGTCCGCCCTCGCCGCGCTGGCCGCCCAGGGCTACATCGGCCGCGAGGAGGCCGCCGCCTTCTCGCAGGACTACCGCACCCTGCGCCTGATGGAGCACCGCCTCCAGCTCCGGCACCTCAGCCGCACCCACCTCATGCCGCGCGACGAGGGCGACGTGCGCGTGCTCGCCCGCGCGACCGGGCTCGCGCCGAGCGCCGAGCAGCTGCTGGTGCGCTGGAACGAGATCAAGCACCGTGTGCGCGGCCTCCACGAGCGGCTGTTCTACCGGCCGCTGCTCAGCGCGGTCGCCGCCATGCCCACCGACGCGACGGGCCTGACCGGGGGAGCGGGCGGCGGAGCCGGGCTGACCAGCGAGCAGGCCGAGGCCCGTCTCGCCGCGATCGGCTTCCGAGACCCGCGCGGCGCGCTCGCGCACATCGCCGCGCTCACCGCGGGCGTCTCGCGGCGCGCGACCATCCAGCGCCACCTGCTGCCTGTGCTGCTGCAGTGGTTCGCCGCCGGAGCCGACCCCGACTACGGCCTCCTGACCTTCCGCCGGCTCAGCGAAGACCTCGGCACGACGCACTGGTACCTGAAGATGCTGCGCGACTCCACCGGCGCCGCCGAGCGGCTGACCCGGGTACTCTCCGGCTCGCGCTTCGCCGGCGAGCTGCTGGGCCGCATCCCGGAGTCCGTCGCCTGGCTGGAGTCGGAGGAGGAGCTGCGCCCGCGCCCGGCCGAGGTGCTGCGCGAGGAAACGGCGGCCATCCTCGGCCGGCACCAGTCCGCGGCCACCGCGGCCGCCTCGCTGCGGGCGGTCCGCCGCCGGGAGGTGCTGCGCCTGGCGTTCTCGGCGATCCTCGGCTTCGCCACGATCGAGGAGCTCGCCCGCGGGCTGACCGCGGTCAACGAGAACGTGATCGAGGGCGTGCTGTCCGCGATCCGCGCCGAACGCGGCGACGCGGCCGACCTGGAGTTCGCGATCATCGGCATGGGCCGGTTCGGCGGCCGCGAGCTCGGCTTCGGCTCGGATCTCGACGTCATGTATGTCTTCCGCCCGCTCGCTGCCGAACAGGACGCCGCGCACAAGGCGGCCCTGGCGATCGTCGCCGACCTCAACCGGCTGACCGAGGACAACCGCCTCCCGCTCGACCTCGACATCGGCCTCCGCCCCGAGGGCAAGAACGGCCCGCCGGTCCGCTCGCTGGAGGCCTACCGCGCGTACTACAAGCGCTGGTCGCTCACCTGGGAGGCCCAGGCGCTGCTGCGCGCCCGCGGCGTCGCCGGCGACTCCGCGCTGCTGACGGACTTCGACGCGGTGGCCGACGAGGTCCGCTACCCGGCCGCGATCAGCGAGCAGGAGGTCCGCGAGGTCAAGCGCATCAAGGCCCGCGTCGAGAACGAGCGCCTCCCGCAGGGCGCCGACCCGGCCCGCCACCTGAAGCTCGGCCGCGGCTCCCTGAGCGACGTCGAGTGGTTCGTCCAGCTGATCCAGCTCCAGCGCGCCGCCGAGATCCCGGCCCTCCGCACTACGTCGACCCTGGACGCCCTCGCGGTCGCCGTCGACAACGACCTGGTCGCCCCGGACGACGCGGCCAAGCTCCGCGAGGCCTGGCTGTTCGCCTCCCGCGCCCGCTCGGCGATGACGCTCTGGACCGACAAGACGGCCGACGTCCTCCCGGCCGACCGGGTGGCGCTGGAGGGCGTCGCCCGCCTCCTGGAGTACCCGCCGGGCTCGGCGAGCCGTCTGGAGGAGGACTACTTGGCGGTGACGCGGCGCGCGCGAGCGGTGTTCGAGCGGGCGTTCTACGGGGTGCCCCAGCGGCCGACGCCGACGGGGTGAAGACCGACGGCGGGGCCATGTGCCTCGCAGTAGTAACGCTGCGTGTTAATAACGCCTTGCAATATTAACGACACGCGTTACTATTGACCATGCTCCAATCGTTCGTCGACCGCGACGCCGAGGCAGTCTGGCTCGGTCTGCCGTCCCGGCGAATCCATCCCGATATCCACCGGATCGCTCGAAGGAAGCTGGCGATGCTCAACGCGGCAGCGGTGCTCGAAGACTGCCGGGTGCCACCGGGAAACCGACTCGAGAAGCTCCGCGGAGACCGCGTCGGGCGATACAGCATCCGCATCAACGACCAGTTCCGAATCTGCTTCACCTGGACCGAGGGAGGTCCGGCCGATGTCGAGATCGTCGATTATCACTGACCACGAGACTCAAGGAGGTAGCGCGATGACCGATCCGATCACCCCGGGGGAGATCCTCTCCGAGGAGTTCATGGCCCCACTCGGGCTCACCAAGTACGCGTTGGCGAAGGCCGTCCACGTCCCCGCGCAGCGCATCGGCGACATCGTGAACGGAAAGCGGGCAATCACTCCCGACACTGCGCTCCGCTTCGCACGGGCGTTCGGTACGACTGCCGAGTTCTGGCTGAACCTGCAGGCCCACCACGACATCGAGCTCGCGCTCGCCATGCACAGCGACGAGTTCGATGAGATAGCGCCATTGGCCGGCTGACGGTCGATGACCGTCCGGCCCCGCACGCCGCACAGCACGCGGGCCCGGACGGCCCGGCGTCACATCCCGGGGACCGGCGTCAGCTCGTAGACGTCGATGGTGCCGCCCATCGCGCGGTGCGGGTGGCCGGTGAGGAGGCCTTCCACGGCGTCCGCGCCGTCGGCCTCGATGAGCGTGTAGCCGCCGACGCTGCGGTCGGCGCCCTCGGAGACGGCGGCCGTCGGCGCGCCGAAGTCGATCAGGCCGGCGCCGACCTGCTGGGCCCAGGAGTTCCAGGCGGCGTTCATCTGCTCGGCCTGCTCGGGGGTGGGCTCCGGCATCGAGGCCATCGCCTCGGGGTCGGCACGGTAGAGGAGGAGGTAGCGGGCCATGTTCGGGTCCTTTCCATTCGGGCGCGGGCCGGGTGGCCCGGGCGTGACCGAATCTAGTCGTGCGTCTGTGCCGGGGGAACAGCGCGCGGGCAACCTGCGATTGTTTTCATCCGGTCGATCACCAACGGTTCCTGGGAGTTCATCGGGCGCCCGCTGACCATGGCCGATTTCGGTGGGACGATCGGGACGCCCGCAGCGCACCCGAACCCGTGCACCCCCGCCGCGCACCCCGCGCACCCGATCCGCGACGCCCCGCCCCGCAGCGCACCAGGGCGCCGCCGGAGAATCCCCGAGGAGACCCGTCATGACCCCGCCCCGCCAGCCCGACCCGGCCTTCCCGGCCGGCGACAGCGGCGCCGCCGAGCCCCTCCGCCGCAACGTCGCCCACGCCCAGCGCCGCCGGACCTCCGTGACGAAGCGGATCGTGCTCTCGGTCGTCGGAGCGGTCGCCGCCGTGGCCGTCGCCGTCGGCGCGTTCGCGGCCTACTCCTACATCGACCTGTCGAACGGCCTGCACCGCTCGGACATCACGCTCCCGGGCGGCGAGAAGAAGAAGGATGTCGCAGAGAGCAACATCCTCGTGATGGGCCTCGACAGCCGGCTGGACGAGAACGGCAATGCCCTGCCGGCCGACGTCTACAACGCCCTCCACGCCGGGAGCGGGGCCGACGGCGGCTACAACGCGAACGTGCTGATGCTCATCCACATCCCGGCGGGCGGCAAGAAGGCCGTGGGCATCTCGATCCCGCGCGACGACTACGCGCCGCTGTCCGGCAGCCCGGACGGCGTGTCCTCGTCCAAGATCAAGGAGGCCTACGGCCTCGCGCTCGACCAGAAGCTCACCGAACTGACCAAGGCCGGGGTGGCCCAGAGCGACGCCTACCAGCAGGCCCGGACCTTCGCGCGCCAGACCGAGCTGCAGACCGTGTCCGACTTCCTCGGCGGCGTAAGGATCGACCACTTCATCGAGGTCACGATAGCCGCGTTCTACCAGGTGGCCCAGGCGGTCCAGCCGGTCACGGTGTGCATCGCGGAGGACACCCAGGACCCGTACTCCGGCGCCGACTTCAAGGCGGGCGTCCAGCAGCTGTCGGCCTCCCAGGCCGTGAGCTTCGTCCGGCAGCGCCGCGACGAGAACAACCCGTCGCTCAACTTCACCGACCTGGACCGCGAGCGCCGCCAGCAGGCGTTCATCGTCTCCCTCGCGACGAAACTGAAGAAGGCGGACACCTTCGCCAACCCGGCGACGCTGGAATCCCTGATCTCGGCGGCGAAGCAGAACATCGCCCTCGACTCGGGCTTCGACCTCCTGAGCTTCGCGTCGGAGGCGCAGCACCTGGCGGGAGGCAACATCACCTTCACGACGCTGCCGATCACCGGCTACGGGGTGAAGGACGGCAAGGACGTCAACCTCGTGGACCCGGACCAGATCCACTCGGTCGTGCAGCAGCTCCTGAACCCGGCGAGTGCGACCGCCACTCCGACCCCCGGCGGCTCCACGACCGCCGGGTCGCCCACGTCCACGGCACCTGCGCCCTCCCCGTCGCCGGCCGCGTCGAAGCCGGCCGGTCCGAACGGCACCTACACGGACCCGACGGCGCCGCTGCCGTCCGGGGGAGTGCCCTGCGTGAAGTAGCGGCGTGGGGTGACGGCTAGTCGCCGAGCGCGTCGATCAGCGCCGCGTAGAGCGCGCTGAACCGCGCCCGGTGGTCGTCCGTCTCGATCGGGCTCAGCGGGAAGGTCACCTTCGTGCCGTACGACCACTCGGCGGTGACCGTGAAGTCGCCCGGCCACGGATCGAACAGGTCCCGCCGGAACGCCGAGTTCGCGTCCGAGATCGTCAGCTGGGCGAGCCCGGCGCGCGGCCGCGCCACGACGACCGTCTCGACGTCGTAGGGTTCGGTGCTGCGCCCGGCGGCGTCGGCGAACACGATGGTCTTGTCCGTGAAGACGACGACCTTGGCCGAGAACACGCCGGCGCCGTCGATGCGCACTCCGGAGTCCAGATGCTCGATCGGCCGGAGCCCGACCGCGAGGGCGATGCCGCTGACGAAATGCCCGAACCACTCGGCGCGGTCGTCGCTGCGGACCCGCATCCAGGACGGTCCGGTGAGCCGTCCGCCGACCTCCTCGAGCACCTCGTTCAAGTTCCTGTCGGCCATCCGACATCCTCCTCGTCCACCTGCTCCCGTGCGGGCACACGGACAACCGTAGTGGCGAGGCGGCTGTGACGCACCTGAAGCCGAAGGCGCCGGCCGGCTAGTCCGACGACGTCAGCGAGCTCGGAGCCGCAGTGCGCCGGAGGCGCTTCACCGGACCCCGCCACGCCTGCCCGAGGATGAGGAGCCGAAGGACGCGCGAGTATCCACACACCTCCTGGACCAGTATCGGCAGGCCGAGGGCCGCGACCATTCCGACGACCAGCAGGATGTACGTATCGTCGACGCCCAGCCGCATCAACACGATGCGCGAGCCGGCGGACGCGAATACGTGCAGCAGGAAGATCGCGTAGGAGTAGGCGCCGACGAAGGCGAGCGGGCGCCAGGTCCAACGCGTCGAGAACAGGGTGAGGCAGGCCGCGCCGCTCAAGAGGATCACGAGCGGCGTGTACCGCTCCTGGATGTCCGGAATCGCCCCGGCCACGCCCAGCTGGGACACGCCGATCAGCGCGACCGCGACCAGACCGGCACCCACCTGCACGGCAGCGGGCGCTCCCCGCCAGTCGAAGCGGCGGGCGAACACGCCGAGGAGGAAGAACGGGAGCAGGTAGACGATGCCCATCAGGCTGAAGACCCGGACCTCCGCCACGAACGGACCCACGACCGCGCTGAACGCGGCGGCGCCGATCATCCAGGCGACGGCCGCTCTGCGGGACTCCGCGAGCCGGAAGTGGTCTATGGCCGCGATCATGGCGAACAGGACCAGCGTGGCCTCGAGGTACCAGTAGTGCTCGATCGGGATGACGATGTGCCACTGCCAGATCGGCAGGACGTAGGGACGGTTCACCTCCTCGGGCATGGCCAGCTTCACGAGCAGGTAGATGGTCCCGACGAAGAACATCGGGACCATGAGCCGGCGGAGCTTCTTCGACACGAACCCGCCCCAGTGCGCATAGGCGGGCCGCATGGCGTAGACGATGCCGGAGAGGAAGGTGAAGAGCGGCATGCGCAGGAACAGCATCGAGTCGGTGAGCCAGCGCAGAAGGGTGCCGTCTTCGACCTTCAGGCCGAGCGATCGGTCGGCGCCCACCGTGTGGTACAGGACCAGCAGCACGCAGGCGAGACCGCGGAGGGTCTCGATACTGAGGTCCTTCGCGCCGCTCGCGAGCGGCGCGCGGGTCGTCGGTGCGATCGACACAAGTCCTCCTGGTAGCAGCAATCGTGGTCGTGAAATGCGCGATTGAAACTATACACAGAAGATATGGCGACGGATGAAGGCGCCAGCAGGCGCGGAAAGGGCCGCACCCCCGAGGGGTGCGGCCCTTACGCGACCAGCTGAGGCTTACACCCCGTAGTACAGCTCGTACTCGAACGGGTGCGGGCGCTGCGCGAGGGGCTTGATCTCCTTCTCGCGCTTGTACTCGATCCAGGTCTCGATGAGCTCCGGGGTGAACACGCCGCCCGCGGTGAGGAAGTCGTGGTCGGCCTCGAGCGCGTCGAGCGCCTCGCCGAGCGACGCCGGGACCTGCGGGATGTTGCGGGCCTCCTCCGGCGGGAGCTCGTAGAGGTCCTTGTCGACCGGCTCGTGCGGCTCGATGCGGTTCTTGATGCCGTCGAGGCCGGCCATCAGCTGGGCGGCGAACGCGAGGTACGGGTTGCCCGAGGCGTCCGGCGCGCGGAACTCGATGCGCTTGGCCTTCGGGTTGGTGCCCGTGATCGGGATGCGGATGGACGCCGAGCGGTTGCCGGCCGAGTAGACCAGGTTGACCGGGGCCTCGAAGCCGGGGACCAGGCGGTGGAACGAGTTCACCGTCGGGTTCGTGAAGGCGAGCACCGCCGGGGCGTGCTTGAGCAGGCCGCCGATGTACCAGCGGGCGATGTCGGACAGGCCGCCGTAGCCGGCCTCGTCGTAGAACAGCGGCTTGCCGTCGTTCCACAGCGACTGGTGGGTGTGCATGCCCGAGCCGTTGTCGCCGAAGAGCGGCTTGGGCATGAACGTGGCGGTCTTGCCCCACTGCTCGGCCGTGTTCTTGACGATGTACTTGAACTTCAGGATGTCGTCCGCCGCGGCGACCATCGTGTCGAAGCGGTAGTTGATCTCGGCCTGGCCGCCGGTGCCCACCTCGTGGTGCGCGCGCTCCAGGATGAGGCCGGCGTCGATCAGCTTCAGCGAGATGTCGTCGCGCAGGTCGGCCTGCTTGTCGACAGGGCTCACCGGGAAGTAGCCGCCCTTGTACGGGGTCTTGTTGCCGAGGTTGCCGCCCTCTTCGACGCGGCCGGAGTTCCAGGCGCCCTCCTCGGAGTCCACGGAGTAGAAGCTGGAGTTCTGCTTCACCTCGTAGCGCACGTCGTCGAAGATGTAGAACTCGGCCTCCGGGGCGAAGAACGCGGTGTCCGCGATGCCGGTGGAGGCGAGGTACTTCTCCGCCTTCTTGGCGACCTGACGCGGGTCCTTCGCGTAGATCTCGCCGTTGCGGGGGTTGTAGATGTCGAAGACCATGATCAGCGTGCGCTCGACGCGGAACGGGTCGATGTAGGCGGTCGAGACATCCGGGATGAGCTGCATGTCCGACTCGTGGATCGACGCGAAACCGCGGATCGAGGAACCGTCGAACAGCTGGCCGACCGAGAAGAACTCCTCGTCGACGGTCGCTGCGGGGATGTTGAAGTGCTGCTGAACACCGGGCAGATCGGTGAAGCGGATATCAAGGAACTTGACGTCGGTGTCCTTGATGTACTTGAGCACCTCGGAAGAATCACGGAACATACGGAGGACTCCCAATGGCTTGCGGTGACGGACTGCACCTGCAGCCCAAGCTACACGGTAGGGGGAGGCCGTTTCCCTCCGGTGACGCAAATGTTTCCGGCATGTTACGCCCTGGGCTGCTTGCGACCGCTACGGCCCGGCGAGCGATCAGCCGTGCCCGGTAAACTCGAGGGGTGCCGCAGAACACCCCGCCCTCCCGCTTCGGCGACCTCGCCCCCAGCCGTTACCCGGGCGAGCGGCTCGGCCTCCCGGAGGCGGGCCCGCGCTCGGTCGGCAGGCTCGGCCGCCGGCTCGGCGCGATCGTGGTCGACTGGGCGCTCGCGTCGCTGATCTCGCTGGCGTTCTTCCACTACGACTCGTGGGCGAACATCGGCATCTTCGCGCTCATGCAGGTGGTCTTCATCCCGACCATCGGCGGCAGCATCGGCCACCGGATCTTCGGGATGCGCGTCGTCGCGCTCGCCGGCGGCTGGGTGGGCGTGTGGCGGCCGCTGGTGCGCACGGTGCTGCTGTGCGTCGTCATCCCGGCGCTGGTCTGGGACTCCGACCAGCGCGGCTTCCACGACAAGGTCGCCGGCACGGTCCTCATCCGCGCGTAGCGGACATCGCCCGCGCCTCTCCGCGCACGCGCGCCGCTACACTCCTGCCATGCGCGCCTTCGGCTTCGCCCGTGACCTGCTCCGGTCGGACGGCGCCGGCGCCCACCGGGTGACGTACACCGAACTGTTCTTCGACCTCGTGTTCGTGTTCGCGGTCACCCAGGTGTCGCACGTGCTCCTGCACGAGCAGTCGGCGCTCACGCTGCTGCACACGGTCATGCTGGCGATGGTCGTGTGGTGGGTGTGGATGTTCACGACCTGGGCGTCCAGCTGGCTCGACCCGGAGCGCGGGGCCGTGCGGGCGCTGTTCGTCGTGCTGATGCTGCTCGGCCTCCTGCTGGCGTCGGCGATCCCGGAGGCCTTCGGCGACCGCGCCGTACTCTTCGCCGTGTGCCTCGTGCTCATGCAGCTCGGCCGGGCCGGCTTCACCCTGTTCGCGTTCGGCCGGTCGCGGCCCGAGCACGCGGTGAACTTCGTGCGCATCATCGTGTGGCACGCCATGGCGGGCGCGCTGTGGCTGGCGGGCGCATTCCTTCCCGACCAGGCCCGGCTGGTCGTCTGGCTGATCGCCCTCGCCGTCGACTACGTCGGCCCGCGGCTGCGCTTCTGCACACCGGGCCTCGGGAGGTCGCCGCTGTCCAGTTGGAACATCTCCGGCGCGCACCTGTCCGAGCGGGTGAGCCTGTTCCTGATCATCGCGCTGGGGGAGTCGATCGTTGTCACGGGGGCGGCCTTCTCGACGGCGCCGCTGGACGTCGTCCACCTGGCGGCGTTCCTCGCGGCGTTCGCGGGGACCGTGCTGCTCTGGCTGCTCTACTTCTCGCACAGCCAGCGCGGCGGCAGCGAGTACATCGAGCGGGCGGCCGAGCGCGGGATGATCGCCCAGACGGCGTACACCTACATCCCACTGCTGCTGGTGCTCGGGATCGTGCTCTCCGCCGTCGCGGACGGGCTGGTGCTGGAGCGGCCGGTGGGCGTGCCGACGCCCTGGACGGCGGGGCTGCTGTGCGGCTCCGCGATCGTGTACCTAGTCGGGCTGCTGCTGTTCCGGCGGGCGACGGGGATGCGGTGGTCGCTCACGGTCGTGGTGGGCGCGGTCGTGCTGGGGGTGCTGTGGGCGGTCGCGGGGGTGTTGCCGACAGCGGTCGTCGCGTGGACGGTGAACGGCGTGCTGGCGCTGGTGGTCGTGGCGGAGCAGGCCGTGTACCGGAGACGTGCGAGCAGCTGACGGAGGACGCGCGGCTGACGACGTGCGTTCGGCCGGCCGTGTGTGGCAGTCAGTCGAAGAAGATCAGGCCGGACGTCAGCGCGCCCGCTGCGCCCGCACCTTCATCGGGTCGATGCCCTTCGGGATCGGCATCGAGTTCTCGAGCGACGCCAGGCGGTTGCTGATCGCGATGACCTCGGCCTTGGTGAGGGTCGGCTTGATCTTGGCCAGGGTGCGCGGGACCTTGTGCAGCGCCACCGAGTCGGAGTCCGGTCCGACCGAGATGACGGTGACGGGGACGTTCGGCAGCACGCGGTTGATCTTGCGGCGCTCCTCGTCGACCATGCGCTGCGTGCGGGTCTTCGGGCCCTCGCTGATGAGCACGACGCCGCCGCGGCCGGTGGCACGGTAGACCGCGTCCTGCGTCTTGCCGTTGACGGCGATCGGCATCTCCGAGCCGCGCCAGCTGCGCTTGAGCGAGCTGCGCAGCACCGCGCCGACGGCGCCCGGCTGGCCCTCGATCTGCGAGTAGGCGGCGCGCTCGGCGCGGCGGCCGAGGATGATGAGGCCGAGGAGCACGCCGGCCAGGACGCCCGCGACGATCCAGAGGACCATCGTGAAGACGTTGCCGCCCGACAGGAACACCGCCATCGCGATGCCCGCGAGGATCGGCAGCACGATTCCGCCCACGATGTAGAGCAGCGCGCGGTCGTCGTAGCGGCGGGTCATCTGGAAGACCTGCCACATCTGCTTCAGCCGACCGGGCTCCTTGGTGGACTTGTCCTTACGTGCCATAGAGACAAGGATACCGGCTCGCCCGGCCCCCGGATGACCTGTTCACGGCAGGCGTAGCGCCGATCGGGAGGCCGCGCTCAGACGGTCGCGCGGCCTCCCGGATCGGCGTGGTCAATGGCGAAGGAACCGGCCTCAGGAGACGGCCTGCGCGAAGCCGGCCGACGCGTCGGCGAGGTGCTGCAGCTCGGCAGGGACCTCGCGCCCCTTGGCCTGCATCGACTGCGCCCACAGCCTCCCGGCCCGGTACGACGAGCGCACCAGCGGGCCGGACAGCACGCCGAGGAAGCCGATCTCCTCGGCCTCCTGCTTGAGCTCCACGAACTCGTCCGGGTGCACCCAGCGGGCGACCGGGAGGTGGCGCGGGCTCGGCCGCAGGTACTGCGTGATCGTGATGATGTCGGTGCCGGCGTCGTGGAGGTCGCGGAGGGCCTGGCTGATCTCCGCTCGTTCCTCTCCCATCCCGAGGATGAGGTTCGACTTGGTGATCAGCCCGGCCCGGCGGCCCTGCGTGATCACGTCCAGCGACCGCTCGTAGCGGAACGCCGGCCGGATGCGCTTGAAGATGCGCGGCACGGTCTCGACGTTGTGCGCGAACACCTCAGGCTTCGCGGAGAACACCTCGCCGAGGTACTCGGGGTTGCCGGAGAAGTCCGGCACCAGGATCTCCACGCCGGTGCCCGGGCTCTGCCGGTGGATCTCGCGGATGGTCTCCGCGTACAGCCACGAGCCTTCGTCAGGGAGGTCGTCGCGCGCGACGCCGGTCACGGTCGAGTAGCGCAGGCCCATCTTCGCCACGGACTCGCCGACGCGGCGCGGCTCGTCGCGGTCGAACTCGGCGGGCTTGCCGGTGTCGATCTGGCAGAAATCGCAGCGGCGGGTGCACTGCGAGCCGCCGATGAGGAACGTCGCCTCGCGGTCCTCCCAGCACTCGTAGATGTTCGGGCAGCCGGCCTCCTGGCAGACCGTGTGCAGCTCCTCGGACTTCACGAGGTTCTGGAGCTGGCGGTACTCGGGGCCCATCTTGGCCTTGGTCTTGATCCAGGCGGGCTTGCGCTCGATCGGGGTCTGGGCGTTGCGCACCTCCAGGCGGAGCATGCGGCGGCCCTGGGGTTCGGCGGTCTGGGGGCCGGCGGTCTGGGGTCCGGCGGTCTGGGGCGTGGCGGTCTCAGGCTCGGCGGTCTGGGATTCGGCGGTCATGCGGCGGCCTCCGTCGCGGTCGGGGCGGTCGGCTGTGCTGCGTGTGCAGCCGCGACCGGACTGGTGGCGGGGTCGGCCAACGCGCGGTCGAGCGCGGCCTGGATGAGTGGAGCGACGTCCTGCGGTGTGACGGTGCGACCGAGGACGCGGGAGATGGTGGTCACGCCGGCGTCGCGGATGCCGCACGCGACGATCGTGTCGTAGGGGTCGAGACTGTTGGAGCAGTTCAGGGCGAAGCCGTGCATGGTGACGCCCTCGGCGACGCGGATGCCGATGGCGGCGATCTTCTCGTCTGCGGGGCGTCCGTCCGCCGTCGTGCCATGGCCGGGCAGCCAGACGCCGGAGCGGCCCTCCACGCGCTCACCCGGCACGCCGAGCTCCACGAGCACGTCGATGAGGACGCCTTCGAGCCAGCGGACGTAGCCGACGACATCGATCGGCTCGGCCAGCCGGAGGATCGGATAGCCGACGAGCTGTCCCGGTCCGTGCCAGGTGATCTTGCCGCCGCGATCGACGTCGATCACGGGAGTGCCGTCGGTGGGGCGTTCGTCGGGGGAGGTGCGCTTGCCCGCGGTGAAGACGGAGGCGTGCTCGAGCAGGAGGACGGTGTCGGGCGTGCGTCCCGCAGCCACGGCGGCGTGGGTCGCACGCTGCGTGGTGAGGCCGTCGTCGTACGGGATGTGCTGCCCGCCGAGCCCGGAGAGATCGAAGATCGTCATAGAGGCATCCTAAATGGACTGAGTACAGAAAATGTCCAAACGGGCGTAGGGACCGCGTGGATCGGGCTGAAGTCCTGCACAGGTTCGGGGTGGGAGCGCGTTGTCCACGGATGTGCCCGTGGGGTCTCCGGGGATGGTCGCTCCGGCGTGTACTGGAGGCATGGTACGGAAGAGGAGAGCGGTGGATGTGGGCAGATGCGCGGCGGCGATCGTGGCGGCTGAAGGCTGGATCGTGCTCGGCCGGCGAGAGCCGGAGGGGGAGGACGAGGCCTCACTGGTGGTGACGGGAGGCGTGTTGCGAGGGGAGGCGGTCCTCACGGTGCGGAGCGCGGGGTCCCGGAGCGGGCCGCCGCCTGACCGGGGGGAGTCGTCTGACTGGGGGGAGTCGCCTGACTGGGGGGAGTCATCGCACCTGCCTCGGTCGTTTCCGCCGCCGTACGCCCCTCGGGCGCGCCGGGGCGAGATCGTGGTGCGGCTGCGGGAGCATCCCGGGCGCGGGTCGCTGGAGGACGTGCTCGCCGGGCCCGACGGGCTGACCGCGGGCGAGGTGGTCACCGTGCTCGCAGCGGTCGCACGTGGCGTGTCCGGCCTGCATGCGGGCGGTCGTGGCGGAGTCGGGTTGAGTCCGGGGGATGTCGGGTTCCGCGATGACGGGTGCCCGGTGCTGACGGCGGTCGACCGCCTGCGGGAGCTCGATCAGCAGACGATGGGGGAGGACGTCGATGCGTTCGCGGAGCTCGCCCGCTCGCTCTGCGCGGCAGACGAGGAGCGTGGCGCGATCGTCCTCGCAGCGGCCACCGACCGGAGGCATCGGAGTTGGGAGGATGTCGTCGCGGGACTGCTGCGGGCGGCCGACCCGACCGCGGTGCGGTGGGCGGAGCGTGATCTTCTCCGCGTCGCCGACGCACGGGCGCGGGGCGATCCGAACGAGGCAGTGACCCCGGCGGACGGCCGCGCGGCTGCGCTCGGCGAGCAACGCGCTGAACGACGCGGAGAGAGTGCGGGCCGAGATGTCCTGGGCGTCCTGGAGCGGGTGTTCGACGTACTGGGCGACGGGCCTGTCGCTCGTGGGGTCGCTGCGGTGCGCGATTGGGTCGCCACGCGGCCGAAAGTGGTGGCGGTCGCATGCTCTCCGCTGCTGGCGGCGGTGCTGGTGCTGGTGCTGGTTCCCGGGCAGCAAGGCCCGGACTGACGGTCGCTCGCGCAGCGCCGGAACTGCATCGCCGGAACTGCCGCGCCGGAACCACAGCGGCCGGAAACGCGGAACGGCCCGGCTCCACAGGGAGCCGGGCCGTCACGTCAGGCGGTTCAGATGCCGAGGCTGCCCTCGAAGGCGCCGCCCTCGAGGCGGTTCTTCACCGCGACGAGGAAGCGCGCGGCGTCGGCGCCGTCCACGATCCGGTGGTCGTACGACAGCGCGAGGTACACCGTGGAGCGGATCGCGATGGAGTCCGTGCCGTCGGCCGTGATCACGACCGGCTTCTTGGTGACGATGCCCGTGCCCAGGATCGCGACCTGCGGGAGGAACACGAGCGGGGTGTCGAACAGCGCGCCGCGCGAACCGGTGTTGGTCAGCGTGAACGTGCCTCCGGCGAGCTCGTCCGGCTTGAGGTGGTTGTCCCGGGTGCGCTGGGCGAGGTCCGCGATCTCACCGGCGAGGCCGGCGATGTCGAGGTCCGACGCGTTGCGGATGACCGGGGTCAGCAGGCCGCGCTCGGTGTCGACCGCGATCGAGATGTTCTCGTGGTCCGGGTAGACGATGCTGTCGCCGTCGACCGTGGCGTTGATGACCGGGTAGGCCTTCAGCGCCTCGGCGGCCGCGAGGGCGAAGAACGGCAGGAAGGAGAGCTTGGTGCCGGTCTTGGCCAGGAAGTCGGCCTTCACGCGGTCGCGCAGGGCGGCGACCTTGGTGACGTCGACCTCGACCACGGTGGTGAGCTGAGCGGTCGACTGCATCGAGACGACGGCGCGCTCGGCGACGACCTTGCGCAGACGCGACATCTGCTGCGTTGTGCCGCGGAGCGGGGAGACCTCGACCACGGGGGCGGCGGCGGCGGGAGCCCCGGCTGCGGCCGGAGCGGCGGCGGCGAGGATGTCCTCCTTGCGGATGCGACCGCCGACACCGGTGCCGGTCACGTTAGCCAGGTCGACGCCGTGCTCGTTGGCGAGCTTGCGGACGATCGGGGTCACGTAGCCGGAGGTGCCGGCGTGCGCGCCCGACGTCGCAGGAGCCTCGGCGGCGGGAGCCGGAGCGGCGGCCGGAGCAGCAGCGGGAGCCGGGGCAGCGGCCGGAGCCGGAGCAGCGGCGGGAGCCGGGGCAGCGGCCGGTGCCGGAGCGGCGGCCGGAGCCTCCTGAACGGGCGCGGCCGGGGCCGGCTCCGCAGGGGGGGCGGGAGCGGGAGCGGGAGCGGCGGCGGGAGCCTCCTGAACGGGCGCGGCAGGAGCGGGCTCGGCGGCAGGGGCCGGAGCCTCCTGAGCCGGAGCCGGCGCAGCCTCGGCGGCCGGAGCCGGAGCGGCCTCAGCCTCGGCCGGCGCAGCCTCAGCAGCCGGCGCGGCCTCCGCCTCCGGCGCGGCGGCCGGAGCCTCGCCCGCACCGGAGCCGTCGCCGATCGTCACGAGCGCAGTGCCCACCTCGACCGTCTCGTCCTCATGCACCAGGATCGCCTCGATGACGCCCGCGACGGGCGAGGGGATCTCGGTGTCGACCTTGTCGGTCGAGACTTCGAGCAAGGGCTCGTCCACCTCGACACGGTCGCCAACGTTCTTCAGCCAGCGGGTGACCGTGCCTTCCGTGACACTCTCGCCGAGTGCCGGGAGGCTGACGGATTCGCTCATGAGCTTTTCTCCTTCAAAACCTGATCGTTCAGTAGCTTATTGCAGCCGCTCGCGCGGCGACGCGTTAGAGGGTGTGCAGCGGCTTGCCCGCGAGGTACAGGAAGGCCTCGCCCAGGGACTCGTTCTGCGTCGGGTGCGTGTGCACGAACGGGGCGATGTCCTCCGGGTACGCCTCCCAGTTCACCGCGAGCTGCGCCTCGCCGATGAGCTCGCCCACGCGGGCGCCGATCATGTGCACGCCGACGACGGGGCCGTCGTTGACGCGGACGACCTTGACGGTGCCGCTGGTGCCGATGATCTCGCTCTTGCCGTTGCCGGCCAGGCTGTAGTCGTAGCTCGTGATCGCGTCGGCGCCGTACTGCTCCGCCGCCTTGGCCTCGCTGAGGCCGATCGAGGCGACCTCGGGGTCGCAGTAGGTGACCTTAGGGATGTTGACGTCGGGGACGACGATCGGGTTCAGGCCCGCGATCTCCTCCGCCACGAAGATGCCCTGCTGGAAGCCGCGGTGCGCGAGCTGCAGGCCGGGGACGATGTCGCCGACGGCGTAGACGCCGGGGATGTTGGTCTGGAGGCGCTCGTCGGTGATGACGAAGCCGCGGTCGAGCGTGACGCCGACCTCGTCGTAGCCCATGCCGGCCGTGAGCGGGCCGCGGCCGACCGCGACGAGCAGCAGCTCGGCGTCGACCGTGCTGCCGTCCTCCAGCGAGACGACGACGCCGTTCTCGTTCTGGGTGACGCCGGAGAACCGGACGCCGAGGCGGTAGTCGATGCCGCGGCGGCGGAAGGCGCGCTCCAGCGACTTGCTGATGGTCTCGTCCTCGTTGGGGACGAGGTGCGGGAGGGCCTCGATGATGGTGACCTCGGCGCCGAAGGACTTCCAGACGCTGGCGAACTCGACGCCGATGACGCCGCCGCCGAGGACCGCGACCTTCTTGGGGACGAAGTCGAGCTCGAGGGCCTGCTCGCTGGTGATGACGCGGCCGCCGATCTCGAGGCCCGGGAGGCTGCGCGAGTAGGAGCCGGTGGCGAGGATGACGTTCTTGCCCGTGATGGTGTCGTCGCCGACCTGCACGGTCGTCGGGGAGGTCAGCTTGCCCTCGCCCTCGATGACGGTGATGCCGCGGGCCTTCACCAGGCCCTGGAGGCCCTTGTACTTCTTGGCGATGATGCTCTGGCGGTACTCGGTGACGCCGTTGATGTCGACGCCCTGCAGCTGGGTGATGATGCCGTACTTCGCCGACTCCCGCGAGTAGTCCGCGACCTCGGCCGCGTGCAGCAGCGCCTTGGTCGGGATACAGCCGCGGTGCAGGCAGGTGCCGCCGACCTTGTCCTTCTCGATCATGCCGACGGTGAAACCGAGCTCGGCCGCACGCAGCGCTGCTGCGTAGCCTCCACTCCCACCGCCGAGCACCACAATGTCAAAGTTCTGCTCAGACACCCAGCTACTCCTCGCGCATCAGGATTCGTGACACGATCCTGCCCCGGGGGGATGACGTGGGGCAGGCGTTGCATGGGCAGGATTTTCCTGCCCATACGACCCTACTACCTCTGGGAAAAGTCCTCGGCCAAACGGATGAGCGCACGTACGCTGACGGCGGACGGTCCCTTGCCGGTGAAGCCGTAGGGCGCGGACGGCCCCTTCGCGGGGCCCGCGATGTCCAGGTGCGCCCACGGGATGCGCGGCGCGTCGTCCTCGTCCCCGGTGCGGCCGATGAACTCCTGGAGGAACACGCCGGCCAGCAGCATGCCGCCCGCGGTGACGCCCGGGTTGGCGTTCGCGATGTCGGCGACGTCGGAGTTGATGGTGGCGCGCAGCTCGCTCGCGAGCGGCATCGGCCAGAGCAGCTCGCCGGAGGCCTTCGCCGCGGCGAGGACGTCGCCGACCAGGTCGTCGGAGCCCATGACCGCGGCGTAGCGGGTGCCGAGCGCGACCATCGCCGCGCCGGTCAGGGTGGCGACGTCGACGATCGCGTCCGGGTGCTCCTCGCCGGCGGCGACCAGGCCGTCCGCGAGCACGAGGCGGCCCTCCGCGTCGGTGTTCAGCACCTCAACGGTGCGGCCGCCGCGCATGCGCAGCACGTCGTTCGGGCGGATGGCGGAGCCCGACGGCATGTTCTCGGCCAGGCACAGCCAGGCGGTCACGCGCACCGGCAAGGCGAGGCGCGCGGCGGCGAGGGCGACGGCGAGCACCGTGGCTGCGCCGGTCATGTCGTACTTCATCCCGACCATGCCGGAGGCGGGCTTCAGCGACAGGCCGCCGGAGTCGAAGGTGATGCCCTTGCCGACCAGGGCGAGGTGCTTCGCGGCGCCGGCCGGCGCGTAGTCGACCTTCACCAGCCGCGGCGGGCGCACGGAGCCCTGCCCGACGCCGAGGATGCCGCCGAAGCCCTCGGACTCCAGCCGGCGCTCGTCCCACACCTCGACGGTGACGGGAAGACCCTCCACGGCCTCCTCGACGCGCGACGCGAACGACGCGGGATAGAGGTCGATCGGAGGAGTGTTGACCAGGTCCTTCACCAGGGCGGCGGCGCCGGAGACCGCGAGGGCGCGCGCCACGAGGGTGTCGCCCGCGTCGGATGCGCCGACGACCTCGATGGTCGCGACCGGGGTCTTGACGCCGGCACGGCTCGCGGACCGGTAGTCGGTGAAGGCGTACGCGCCGAGCGCCGCTCCTTCGAGCACCGCGCCGAGCCGGGCGTCGTCCTCCGCCGGCAGGTCGAGCGCGACGGAGGCGGTGCCGGCGAGCTGGCGGATCGCCGTGCCCGCCGCGTAGCGCAGCGCGTCCTCGTCCACCGGCTCCGGGAGGCCGACGACGGCGAGCCCCGGGCCTCCCGCGGCGCCGGGGAGCCGGACCAGTTCGTCCTTGCCTCCGCCGAAGCCGACCGCCGCCAGCTCATCGCCCAGGCCGTCCGGAGCGGACCCCGACAGCACGGTCACGCCATCGGCGCCGGAACGCGCGGCGAGGACGAGGACGTCGGCGGAAGAGGAGGGGGCGGGCGAGAGGCTGAGGGCGGGAGGCGTCATGTCTCGACCCTAGCCGCTCCGTCCCGCGCAGCGGCGGAGCGCTGTCTGTTCGCTGTGGGCGTGCTGCGAGCGGCCCCGAGCGCCGCGACCGGGTCGGGTGCGCGGCCTAGAGTTGATCTATGCGAGACCCCGCGGACCTGTACGAGCTGAACCCGGCACTGGTGGTGCCGGAGGGCCTCCCTCTGATCGCGGGGCTCACCGGGTTCGCCGACGCCGGCTCCGGCGTCAGCCAGCTCGGCACCTACCTGCTCGGCACGCTCGACAGCGAGGTCGTCGCGACCTTCGACGCCGACATCCTGCTCGACTACCGCGCCCGGCGGCCGATCATCTACTTCGACCAGGACCACCTGGCCGACTACCAGCCGTCGACGCTGAAGCTGCACCTGGTCTACGACGAGCTGCGCCAGCCGTTCCTCTTCCTGTCCGGGTTCGAGCCCGACTTCCGCTGGGAGGCGTTCACGGAGGCCGTGCTCGGGCTGATCGAGCGCTACCAGGTCAAGAGCGTCACGTGGGTGCACTCCATCCCGATGCCCGTGCCGCACACCCGGCCGATCGGCGTGACCGTCAGCGGCAACCGTTCCGACCTGATCGAGGCGATGTCGATCTGGAAGCCGCAGACGCAGGTGCCGGGCAACGCCCTCCACCTGCTGGAGTACCGGCTGCAGCAGCTCTCGTACCCGATCGCCGGGTTCGTGCTGCTCATCCCGCACTACCTCGCCGACACCGAGTACCCCGCGGCCGCGATCGCGGGACTGGAGAGCATCAGCGCCGCGACCGGCCTGATCTTCCCGACCGACCGGCTGCGCGAGGAGGACCGCGAGTTCGTCGCCAACATCGACGAGCAGGTCGCGGGCAACGCCGAGCTCGCCAAGCTGGTCGGCACGCTGGAGGAGCGGCACGACACGTACATGGAGGACACCCAGCTGCGCTCGCCGCTGACCGACCGCGACGGCGAGTTGCCCAGCGCCGACGAGATCGCGGCCGAGCTGGAGAACTTCCTGGCGTTCCGCCGGCACGGCGACGACCGTCGCGGCGACGACGAGAACCCCCGCGCCGACCGCTGACCCGGCCCCCGGGGCGGCCCCCGCCGCGGCATCCGCTACGGGGCGGGCATAGGATCGTGGGGTGAATTCGCGTCGGTCCTGGGTCATCTTCGGGATCGGAGTCTTCGCCTACCTCGTCGCCGTCATGCAGCGCACGAGCATCGGCGTCGCCGGCGTCGCCGCGACCGAGCGGTTCCACGTCTCCGCCGCCGTCCTCTCGTCGATGGCGGTCGTCCAACTGATCGTCTACGCGGCGATGCAGGTGCCCGTCGGCGTGCTGATCGACCGTGTCGGATCGCGCGCGCTGATGATCGCCGGAACCGCCCTGATGGTCCTCGGCCAGGTGACGGTCGCGTTCGCGCCGACCATCACGCTGGCGATCGTGGGCCGCATCCTCGTCGGGGCGGGCGACGCGACCGTGTTCACCTCGCTCATGCGGCTGGTCAACTCCTGGTTCCGCGGCCGGATCGTGCCGCAGCTCTCGCAGTGGATCGGCAACATCGGCCAGCTCGGCCAGGTGCTGTCCGCCATCCCGTTCGCCCTGCTCCTGCACCAGTCCGGCTGGACGCCCGCGTTCCTCAGCGCCGCGTCGGTCTCGGTGGTCGCGCTCGTCGGCATCGTCGCGGCCATCCGCGACCGGCCGGTGGGCTCCAGCGAGGGGCCGCGCCCGGCGACCTGGGGCGAGTCGATGCGCCAGCTCCGGATCAGCCTCGCCCGGCCCGGCACACAGCTCGGGTTCTGGTCGCACTTCACGACGCAGTCCTCCGGCACCGTGTTCAGCCTGATGTGGGGCCTGCCGTTCATGGTGTTCGCGCTCGGCATCGATCCGTCGGAGGCCAGCGGCCTCCTCATCGTCTCGGTCGTCGCCGGTCTGATCGCCGGCCCGATCCTCGGCCTGCTGACCGCGCGCTTCCCGCTGCGGCGCAGCAACCTCGTGCTCGCGATCGTCGGGATGATGGGGCTGGTCTGGGCGCTCGTGCTGCTCTGGCCGGGGACGCCGCCCCTGTGGCTGCTCATCCTCCTGCTCGTCGCGATCGGGATCGGCGGGCCCGGCTCGCTGATCGGCTTCGACTTCGCGCGCACCTCCAACCCGCTGCACAGCCTCGGCTCCGCCAACGGCATCGTCAACGTCGGCGGCTTCCTCGCCAGCTTCGTGATGATGTTCCTGATCGGCGTCGCTCTCGACGCCCAGAACACCGCGCACACGGTCGCCGGACTCTACGCGCTCGACTCCTTCCGCTGGGCGTTCGCCGTGCAGTACGTGATCGTGGGCATCGGCGTCGTCTTCCTCGTCCGGGCCCGCCGACGCACCCGCCGCCGGCTCGCGGAGGAGGAGGGAATAGAAGTGGGCCCCTTGTGGGTTGCATTGGTTGACGCTTGGCGCAGGCGAGATGGTCGGGAGCCTGGCGAGAACGTGCAATAATTGATACCTGGACCCGTTCATGTTCTTGGGGTCGGAGCACTCGATGGTGCCCGGCGCGACAGCCCAAGGCTTGACATGGGTCTTAGTAATGTCCGCACGCGACCTCAGGCGGGCGCAACGGGGGACGTACCAGAGTCCTCCCGCCCCGAGTACTGCGCTTACGTGGGGATGTTTGGCCCACGCTTGTATGGAAGGTAGGCACATGGCAACCCGTGCAGCAACCAAGGCCCGCGAGGCCGAGGCGGTCGAGGAGACCGAGGAGACCGCTGCGGCCAGCAAGCCCGCGGCGAAGAAGACGACGGCCAAGGCTCCGGCGAAGAAGGCCGCGCCCAAGAAGGCCGCCACCAAGGCCAAGGGCGACGACGACGAGGAGCTCGACGAGGACGCCGAGGTCGAGATCGACGCGGACGACGCGGCAGAGGGCGACGACGCGGCCGAGACCGACGACGCCACCGACGGCGACGAGTCCGAGGGCGACGACGCCGAGGCCGACGACGCCGAGGGGTCCGGCCCGAAGGGCGAGAGCGCTGCCGTGCAGGCCGCGGCCGACGCCCCGCTGCCGACCGACGCGCTCGTGCTGCGCGCCGTGGACGAGGACGACGACGTCCCCGTGTACTCCACGACGATCACCGGCGCGACCGCCGACCCGGTCAAGGACTACCTGAAGCAGATCGGCAAGGTCCCGCTGCTGAACGCCGCGGAGGAGGTCGAGCTCGCGATGCGCATCGAGGCCGGTCTGTTCGCGGAGGACAAGCTCGCGAACACCCCGAACATGCCCAAGGAGCTCGAGCGCGAGCTGCGCTGGGTCGCCCGCGACGGCCAGCGCGCCAAGAGCCACCTGCTCGGCGCCAACCTGCGCCTCGTGGTCAGCCTCGCCAAGCGCTACACCGGCCGCGGCATGCAGTTCCTGGACCTGATCCAGGAGGGCAACCTCGGTCTGATCCGCGCCGTCGAGAAGTTCGACTACACCAAGGGCTTCAAGTTCTCGACCTACGCCACCTGGTGGATCCGTCAGGCGATCACCCGCGCGATGGCCGACCAGGCCCGTACCATCCGCATCCCGGTGCACATGGTCGAGGTCATCAACAAGCTCGCCCGCGTCCAGCGCCAGATGCTGCAGGACCTCGGTCGCGAGCCCACTCCGGAAGAGCTCTCCAAGGAGCTCGACATGACCCCGGAGAAGGTCATCGAGGTGCAGAAGTACGGTCGCGAGCCCATCTCGCTCCACACCCCGCTGGGTGAGGACGGCGACAGCGAGTTCGGCGACCTGATCGAGGACACCGAGGCGGTCGTGCCGGCCGACGCGGTCGGCTTCACCATGCTGCAGAAGCAGCTGGAGAGCCTCCTCGACTCCCTGTCCGAGCGCGAGGCGGGCGTGATCCGCATGCGCTTCGGCCTGGGCGACGGCATGCCGAAGACGCTCGACCAGATCGGCGACACCTTCGGCGTGACGCGGGAGCGCATCCGGCAGATCGAGTCGAAGACGATGGCGAAGCTGCGCCACCCGTCCCGCTCGCAGTCGCTGCGCGACTACCTCGAGTAAGGTGCGCTACCGACTGGCGGTCATCGCCGGCCGCCTCGCCCGCTGGCTGCTGCGCCTGCGGGGAGGCGGCTCCGCGGTGCCGGGGCGGGTCGCGCTCGCGATCGCGCCGAAGTTCCTGGAGCGCGCGGTCAGCCGCCTCCCGCTCGGTGTGGTGTTCGTCTCCGGGTCCAACGGCAAGTCGACGACCACGAACATGCTCACCGCGATCCTGCGCGAGCACGGGCTGAACGTCTTCACCAACCCGTCCGGCGGCAACCTGCCGCAGGGGATCGCCTCCGCGCTGCTCGCGGACGTGCCGCTCGACGGCTACGTGCGGGGCGACGTCGGCGTGATCGAGGTGGACGAGGCGTACGGGGTCGACCTCGCGACCGTGCTGAAGCCGCGCGGATCGCTGCTGCTGAACGTCCAGATCGACCAGCTCAACCGCTTCTTCGAGCCCACCCGCGTGATCGGGATGCTGCGCACGATCGCGGAGCGCTCCAGTGAGTTCGTCGTGGTGAACGCCGACGACGACAGCCTGGCCCGGGTCGGTGCGGAGCTGGCGGCATCGGGTCGTGACGTGACGACCTTCGCCGTGGCCCCCGCCATCATCGAGTCCTCGCCCAACGGCCTCGCCAACGTGGCCGACCTCTCCGGCGTCGCCGCCGGCGCCCTCCCGGTGCCCGCGGTGTTCGTCAGCAAGCTGGAGACCCAGAGCGCGCAGCTGACGATGGGCGGAGAGTCCATCCGGATCGGCCTGCCCGCGCGCGGCCTCCACTACGCGGTGGACGCCGCCGGCGCGACCGCGATGGCCCGGCGGGCGTTGGGCGACCGGTTCCGGTCGGAGGCCGTGGTCGCGGCGATGAGCTCGCTGCGCACGGTCTACGGCCGCGGCGAGACGCTGAAAGTCGGCGACGAGGACATCGAGATCATCATGATGAAGAACCCGCCGAGCCTCCAGCTCAACCTCGACTACCTGAGCCACAGCCCGGAGCAGGTCTTCGTCGCGGTGGACGAGGGCACGCCCGACCCGTCCTGGGTCTACGACATCGACCTCTCCAAGCTGGAGCACGTCGACATCGTCTCCGGCACGAAGGCCTGGCAGTTCGCGACGCGGTTCGCCTACGCCGGGATCGAGGTCGACCAGGTGATGCCGGAGCTGCGGCCCGCGCTGCAGGCGTTCCTCGCCCTCCCGAAGCCGTCCCGCGGCACCAAGACCATGATCGTGAACTACGAACAGATGATGGCGATCCGCAAGCAGCTCGGCTTCCTCGACCTGGAAGGCGGCGAGAAGTGACCGTCCTCCGCATCCTGCACCTCTACCCGCGCGAGCTCGGGATCAACGGCGACGCAGGCAATGTGCTCGCCCTGGCCGAGCGCGCGCGCTGGCGCGGCGTGGACGTCGACATCGTCCAGCACGCGCCGGGCGCCGAACTGCCCGCCAGCGCCGACATCGTGCACATCGGCTCCGGCCCGCTGTCGTCGCAGCGCGCGGTCGTCGGTGACGTGGCGCGGATCGCGCCGCGGCTGCGGCAGTGGCGCGACTCCGGAGTCCCGATCCTCGCGATCGCGGGCGGCTGGCAGCTGCTCGGCGAGGAGATCGAAACGCCGGACGGCGAGACGCTCGCCGGCGCCGGGGTCTTCCCGACCCGCGCCGTGCTGGGCTCGCGTCGTCACGTCGCGGAGGTCGTCGTGCGGATGGCCGACGGCGTCACGCTCGCGGGCTTCGAGAACCACTCGGCCACGACGACACTCAGCCCGGACGCCGTAGGCGCGACTCCGCTCGGAGAGGTCGTGAGCGGCTTCGGCAACGGCGACAAGACGGAGGGCGTCGTGCTCGGGAGCGCGATCGGCACCCACCTGCACGGCCCGGTCCTCCCGATGAACCCCGTGCTGGCCGACCGGATGCTGCAGACCGCCCTGCGCGGCGAGGTGGCTCCGGTCCCGCAGACCGAGCGCGTCGACCGCTACGCCGCGAACGCGCGCCGAGCCATCGCCGCACGCCTCAACGTCGCGCTCTAATTCTCGTAGACCCGGGGGACGCGCACGGCGACGCCCGTGATCATCTCGTCGGCGATGGTCTCGGCCCAGTCGGCGTACGTCTCGGCGGTGACCGAGCCGTCGCGGCCGGAGCCGAAGAGCACGGCGGTGTCGCCCACGGCGACCCGCGCCGCGCCGGCGTCCACGAGCATGGTGTCCACGTCGACCTCGAGCACGCGGCAGCGCTGGCCGGCGAGGAGGACCGAGGTCTTGGCGATGCCGAGCACCGGGACGCCGTCGCCGTAACCGATGCCGAGCCGGGCGTGCGTGGTGCCGCCGACGTGGATCTCCACGACCGGGGCCTCCAGGCGCATCACGGCCTCCAGCCCGAGCTCGGCTCCGGTCGTGTCGTCGAACGGCGAGAAGCCGTAGGCGGCGATCCCGAACCGGACCAGGTCGAAGCGCGCCTCCGGCATGCGGATGCCCGCGGAGCTCGCCGCGAGGTGCAGGATCTCGAACCGCGCGCCGCGCTCCTCGGCTTCCGCGACCGCGCTGCGGAACTCCGCGAGGGCGGCCTCGTCGTCCGCGAGGGAGGCGTCGGCCAGGTGCGACCAGGCCGCGCGGATGCGCACGACGCCCTGCCGCTGGAGCTCCAGCGCGGCGTCGATGAGGTGCGGCCACTGCTCGCGGGTCGCGCCGTTGCGGCTGAGGCCGGTGTCGACCTTGAGATGCACGACGGCCGGCCGGTCGGCGCCCGCGGCCGCGATGGCCTCCAGCTGCCAGAGGGCGGAGATGCCCAGGTCGATGTCGGTCTCGATAGCCGCGCGCCAGTCGGTGTCCTCGCCGTGCAGCCAGGCCAGTAGCGGGACGGTGACGCCCGCGGCGCGCAGCACGAGCCCGGCGGGGACCTCCAGCACGGCGAGCGAGGTCGCGCCCGCCTCTAGCCCCGCCTCGGCGATCGGCAGCAGGCCGTGGCCGTAGGCGTCGGCCTTGACCGCGAGCATGGTCTCGGCCGGCGCGATCAGCGCGCTGAGGTGCGCGACGTTCCGGCGCAGCGCGGCCAGGTCGATGACCGCGCGGGGGAGCGGCTCCGCGATGGCGTCCACGATCGTCACTGCGCGGCCCTTCTCGTCCAATGGCCGTACTGGCGCTCGATGCGGCGGCCCAGCCGGCTCGTGATGACCGGCGCGGCCACGCCGAGCGCGGCCTCCCAGTCGAGCGTCGACGGCTCGCCGCGGGCCGGGTCGCCGAACAGCACCACCGGGTCGCCCGGCTGCGCCCCGGCGTCGCCGATGTCGACCACGAACTGGTCCATGGCGATGCGGCCGGTGATGCGGCCGGTGGTCTCGCCGACCAGCACGGGCGCCTTGTTGGAGGCGACGCGCAGGATGCCGTCGGCATAGCCGAGCGCGACCAGCACGAGCGTGCTGGGGCGTTCGGTGCGGTACGTGTAGCCGTAGGAGACGCCGCGATCGGCGCCGACGCGCTTGACCGCAATGATCTCGCCGGTGAGGCGGAGCGCCGGGGCGGTTCCCGCGAGGTCGGTGAGCCCGAGCAGCTCGGGGCCGAGCAGGTGCGCGGGGCCGCTGGCGTGGCGTCCCGCCGGGAAGCCGACGGTCACCGGCACGGGGATGCCTTCGTCGGCGATGGCCGCGGCGTCCTCCACCCGGGAGACGAGAAGACCGCCGACCTCCGCGTCGGTCAGCGCCCGGGCGACGGGGATGAGCCCGTGCCCGTACGCGTCCGCGCGGAGATCGGCGGTGCAGTCGGGGAGCGGCGCGGTGGCCGCCGTGGTGGCGTTCGAGCGGATGACGTCGAGGTCGACGAATGCGCGCCTGCGCACGCCGGTGGCTGCTGCCATCGCTCGTTCAGCCCGTTCGCGTGGGTCGCGAGGACCTAGGCGCGCTGCTCTTCGAAGAGACGAGCCGTCTCGTCGTGCCAGCTGTGCGCGATCTGCGAGAGCTTCTCCTGGTGCTTCTTGCCGTGGTGGGCGCAGAAGAGGAGTTCGCCGTTGTTGACGACGACGCGGATGTACGCCTGAGCGCCACAGCTGTCGCAGCGGTCCGCGGCCGTCAGTTGCGGCCCCGACTCGAGCTCGTCAACCGCACCGTTCTCCGAGGTGATAGTAGACATGTGATGCTCCTTTCCGTCGCAACCGGTGAACTCGGTACGTCTATAGAACCACGTAATCCCTGTGACGAGGCGCGTATCCGCTGCTATTTCGCTCAACGCGAAGCATCGGGGCCCGTGGGTGTCGGGTCGGGGAACCTCCCGGGCAGCACGTAACCTGGAGGATGCACGGCACGCGGTCTCGCGCGCCATGCGACCCGGAACACCGCACGGAACACAAGGAGCGCTCGTGGCGAGCTCGGACTATTCGGCGAGGCACCTCTCGGTGCTGGAGGGCCTGGAGGCTGTGCGCAAGCGCCCGGGCATGTACATCGGCTCCACCGACTCCCGCGGCCTCATGCACTGCCTGTGGGAGATCATCGACAACTCGGTCGACGAGGCGCTCGCCGGGCACGGCACCGCGATCGAGGTCATCCTGCACGCCGACGACAGCGTGGAGGTGCGCGACCAGGCGCGCGGCATCCCGGTCGACGTCGAGCCCAAGACCGGGCTGACCGGGGTGGAGGTCGTCTTCACCAAGCTGCACGCCGGCGGCAAGTTCGGCACCGGGTCCTACGCGGCCTCCGGCGGCCTGCACGGCGTCGGCGCGTCCGTGGTCAACGCGCTGTCCGAGCGGCTCGACGTCGAGGTCGACCGCGACGGCAAGACCTGGGCGATGTCCTTCCACCGCGGCGAGCCGGGCGTGTTCTCCGACGGCGCCGCCGCGCCGAGCCCCGACGCGAAATTCGCGCCGTTCGTCAGCGGCAGCGAGCTGCGGGTCGCCGGCAAGGTCCGAAAGGGCGTCACCGGCACGCGGATCCGCTACTGGGCCGACCGCCAGGTGTTCACCGCGGGCGCCGCGTTCTCGGTGGACGACCTGATCGGGCGCGCCAGGCAGACGGCGTTCCTCGTCCCTGGCCTCGCGATCACGATCGACGACCAGCGGTCCCCGGAGGGCGAGCGCACCACCTTCAGCTACGACGGCGGCATCTCGGAGTTCGTGGACTTCCTCTCGCCGGACAGCCCGATCACCGAGACCTGGCGGCTCACCGGCGAGGGCCACTTCACCGAGACGGTTCCCGTGCTCTCCGACAGCGGCGCAATGGTGCCGACCGAGCTCAAGCGCGAGTGCCAGGTCGACATCGCGCTGCGCTGGGGGACCGGCTACGACACCGTGATGCGCTCGTTCGTGAACATCATCGCGACGCCGAAGGGCGGCAGCCACCAGACCGGCTTCGACCAGGGGCTGCTGAAGTTCTTGCGCCAGCAGGTGGAGCAGAACGCGCGGCGGCTCAAGGCGGGCACCGACAAGCTGGAGAAGGACGACGTGATGGCGGGGCTCACCGCCGTGCTGACCGTCCGCCTCCCTGAGCCGCAGTTCGAGGGCCAGACCAAGGAAGTCCTCGGCACGCCCGCGGTGCGGACGATCGTGGCCAACGTCATCCAGAAGGCCCTCGCCGAGCGCTTCACGTCGACCAAGCGCGACGACAAGACGCAGGCGGCGCTCGTGCTCGACAAGGTCGTCGCGGAGATGAAGAGCAGGATCTCGGCCCGCGCCCACAAGGAGACGCAGCGCCGCAAGAACGCGCTGGAGACCTCCTCGCTGCCGGCGAAGCTGGTGGACTGCCGGTCGAGCGACGTGGCGAACAGCGAGCTGTTCATCGTGGAGGGCGACTCGGCGCTCGGCACCGCGCGACGTGCGCGGGACAGCGAGTACCAGGCGCTGCTGCCGATCCGCGGCAAGATCCTCAACGTGCAGAAGGCGTCGGTCTCCGACATGCTCTCCAACGCGGAGTGCGCGGCGATCATCCAGGTCATCGGCGCCGGATCGGGACGCTCGTTCGAGATCGGCTCCGCGCGGTACGGCAAGGTCATCATCATGTCGGACGCGGACGTCGACGGCGCCCACATCCGCACGCTGCTGCTCACGCTGTTCTTCCGCTACATGCGGCCGATGATCGAGGAGGGCCGGGTGTTCGCGGCCGTGCCTCCGCTGCACCGCGTCGTCGCGATCAACCCCGGCTCGAAGCCGAACGAGACGATCTACACCTACTCGGAGGCGGAGCTGCAGGCCGTGCTCGCCGACCTCAAGAAGCGCGGCCGCAAGTACCAGGAGCCCATCCAGCGCTACAAGGGCCTCGGCGAGATGGACGCCGACCAGCTGGCCACGACCACGATGGACCGCGCCCACCGCACCCTCCGCCGTGTGCGCGTCTCCGACGCCGAGGCGGCGAACCGCGTCTTCGAGCTGCTGATGGGCAACGACGTCGCCCCCCGCAAGGAGTTCATCATCGCGGGCGCCGACGACCTCTCCCGCGCGCGCATCGACGCGTAGGCATCGGAGGAGATCCGGGGCGACACGCCAGCCGGAAACAGTCAACGGAGGAGATCCCGGCCCGGTGGGCCGGGATCTCCTCCGTTAACCATGGCTCTGGGTTCGTCGGTAGCGGAGGAGATGCGGGGCCGGGAGGGGTGGATGTCCTCCGGTGGCTGCCGACACGCCGTGGGCCGGCGCGGATGTCCTCCGTTGGCGTCAGGCGAGACGGGAGCCGATGGAGGCGACGACCATGTCGAGGGGGGTGCCGGAGCCGTCGCGGCGGGCGCCGCCCTCGGGGAGGACGCGCTGGGCGCCGTCGGAGCCGACCGCCAGGGCGGGCGCTGCGCCGACCCAGGCGAGCGCCAGCTCGGTCTCGCCCTTGAGGAAGCGCTGCGAGCGGACGCCGCCGGTCGCGCGGCCCTTGGCCGGGAACTCGGCGAAGTCGCTCACCTTGCCGCTGCCGGGGTCGGCTCCGGGGAGGGTCTGGTCGCTGATCGCGATGGTCACGACGACCGCCTCCTCGCGCTCCGCGGCCTCCACCGCGCCGAAGAACACCACGCGGGCGTCGGCGGCCAGGTTGATGCCGGCCATGCCGCCGGCCGCGCGGCCCTGCGGACGCACCGAGCCGGCGGAGAACCGCAGCAGCTGGGAGTCGCTGGAGACGAAGACGAGCTCGGCGTCGTCGGCCGACTGCACAGCTCCGACGACGGCGTCACCGGCCTTCAGGGTGATGACCTCGAACTCCGGCTTGTTCGCCCAGTCGCCCGGCGTGACCCGCTTGACCACGCCCTGGCGGGTGCCGAGGGCGATCGCGCGCGGGGAGTCCAGCGAGACGATCGCGAGCACCCGCTCCTTGCGGTCGGCGAGCGCGAGGTAGTCGCCCACCTTCACGCCCGCGCCGAGCTGCACCGAGTTGAGCGGGGCGGCCGGGAGGTCGACCGGCGAGAACCGGATCAGCCGGCCGCGGTCGGTGACCGCGCCGATCTCGCTGCGGCTCGTGGTGTCCAGCCGCGACAGGATGGCGTCGTGCTTGCTGCGCCGGGCCGGCGGCTGGATGCGGTCGAGTCCTTCGCCCTCGCCGACGCCCGCATCGACGCGCAGGATGCGGCCGGTGGTCGAGAGGTACACCCGGCACGGGACGTCCGCGACCTCCAGCTGCACCGTCATCGCCTTGCTGCGCGAGCCGGCGCCGGCGATGGACGGCTTGGCCTCGGTGAGCAGCGTGCGGCGCGGGGTGCCGAACTTCACGGCGACCTGCTCCAGCTCGTCGGAGACCAGGCCCTCGATCCGCGCCTTGCTGCCGAGGATCTCCTCCAGCTCGGCGATCTCGGCCGCCAGCTGGTCGCGCTCGGTCTCCAGCTCGATGCGGGAGAACTTGGTGAGCCGGCGCAACCGCAGCTCCAGGATGTAGTCGGCCTGCAGCGTGCTGAGGTCGAACACCTGCTGCAGCCGCGTGCGCGCCTGGTCGGTGTCGTCGGAGGTGCGGATGACCTGGATGACCTCGTCGATGTCGAGGATCGCGATGAGCAGGCCCTCGACGAGGTGCAGGCGCTCCTTGCGGCGGGCGAGGCGGAACTCCGAGCGCCGCGTCACCACGCTCACGCGGTGGTCGAGGTAGACGCGCAGCAGCTCGCGCAGCCCGAGGGTCTGCGGGCCACCGGCGACGAGGGCGACGTTGTTGATCGAGAAGCCCTCCTCCAGCGGTGTGTGCCGGTAGAGCTGCTCGAGGACGGCGTCCGGGCTGAACCCGGTCTTGATGCCGATGACGAGTCGGAGGCCGTGCTGGCGGTCGGACAGGTCGGTGACGTCCGAGATGCCGTTCAGCTTCTTGGCGTTGACGCCGTCCTTGATCTTCTCGATCACGCGCTCCGGGCCGACGCCGTAGGGCAGCTCGGTGACCACAAGGCCGCTCTTGCGCGCGGTGATGGACTCGACGCGCACCTTGGCGCGCATCTTGAAGCTGCCGCGGCCGGTCGCGTACGCGTCGCGCACGCCGGAGAGGCCGGCGATGGTGCCGCCGCTCGGGAGGTCGGGGCCCGGCACGTAGTCCATCAGCTCGTCGAGCGTGGCCTCCGGGTTGGCCAGGAGGTGGCGGGCGGCGCCGACGACCTCCACCAGGTTGTGCGGCGCCATGTTCGTGGCCATGCCGACCGCGATGCCGCTGGCGCCGTTGACCAGGAGGTTCGGGAACGCGGCGGGCAGCACGTCAGGCTGCAGGAGCTGGTTGTCGTAGTTGGGGACGAAGTCGACGACGTCCTCGTCCAGGTCCTCGGTGAGGGCCAGCGCGGCGGCGGCGAGGCGCGCCTCCGTGTACCGGGCGGCCGCGGGGCCGTCGTCCAGCGAGCCGAAGTTGCCGTGGCCGTCGACCAGCGGTACGCGGAGGGTGAAGTCCTGGGCCATCCGCACGAGCGCGTCGTAGATGGCGCTGTCGCCGTGCGGGTGCAGCTTTCCCATCACCTCGCCGGTGACGCGCGCCGACTTCACGTGACCGCGGTCCGGGCGCAGGCCCATCTCGGTCATCATGTAGAGGATGCGCCGCTGCACCGGCTTCAGGCCGTCGCGGGCGTCGGGGAGCGCCCGGGAGTAGATGACGGAGTATGCGTACTCCAGGAACGAGCCCTGCATCTCGGTCGTGACGTCGACGTCTTCGATGCGTTCCGTCGTAGGGGCCTGATCGTCTGCTGGTGTCATTCGTGCATTCGGTGTGTGGGGCGGCAGGAGGCGCGCCGGTTCGACGGCTCCCGTCCGTCCAGCTGTGACAGACTGGGCCGGATGCCCCCCATGCTACCGGCCGCGTTCACCACCCGAGCGAGCCTCGCCACGGTAATGCCGAGTTCGCTGGGGGCGCTGCGCGGGGAGCCGAACGACCTCGAGCTGCCCGCTTTGGAGCACGTCGTGGTCGTGGTGGTCGACGGCCTCGGCGCCGCGGCCCTCCGCGCCCGCGAGGGGCATGCCAGGACGCTGGCCTCCCGGCTGGCCAAGACGACCACCATCGACGCCGGCTTCCCGACCACGACGGCCGCCGCACTGGCGACGCTGACGACCGGGACGACACCGGGGGAGCACGGCCTCGTCGGCTACCGGGTCCGCGACGACGCGGGCCGGCTGACCAACCAGCTGAACGGCTGGGACGACCGGATGGACCCGGCCACCTGGCAGCGCGCCGAGACGGTCTTCCAACGGGCGGCGGCGGACGGTGTCGCCTGCTACGCCATCGGCGTCCCGGCGTACGCGGACTCCGGCTTCACGCACGCGGTGCTCCGTGGCGCCGAGTTCATCGGCGGCCGCACGATGGCCGACCGGTTCGACGCGGCGCGGGCGATCCTGCGCACGCCGGGGCCGTCCCTCACCTATCTGTATGTGGCCGAGCTCGACCAGGCCGCCCACGCGCGCGGCTGGGAGTCGCCGCGGTGGACGGCCGAGCTGGAGACCCTGGACGCGCTCGTCGCCGGCCTGGCGGCCTCCCTCGGCCCTGCCCAGGGCGTCCTGGTGACCGCCGACCACGGCATCGTCGACATCCCCGAGAGCGGGCACGTGCTCTTCGACACCGCGCCCGAACTCCTGGAGGGCGTGGCCGAGATCGCGGGCGAGCCGCGCCTGCTGCACCTCTATACAGAGGGGGGCGCGAGCGCCGACGACGTCGCCGCCCGCTGGCTCGAGGTGGAGGGCGGCCGCTCCTGGGTCGCGACCCGTGACGAGGCGATCGCGGCGGGCTGGTTCGGGCCGGTCGTGGCCCCGGAGGTCGCTCCGCGGATCGGCGACGTGCTGGTGGCGGCTCGCAAGCGCATCGCCTACTACGACTCGCGCGACCCGCAGCGCACCGGGCGCAGCATGATCGGCCAGCACGGCTCGCTCACGGTCGAGGAGACCCGGGTGCCGCTGCTGCGGTTCGGAGCGGCAGCGTAGGCGCTGGGCCTTACGCCAGGTCGTCGTCCGTGCGGGCGCCGAAGACGATCTCGTCCCAGCTCGGCATCGCGGCACGCCCCTTGCGGCGCCCGGTCGAGACCGGGGTCTGCTCCTGCGTGGAGGACAGCGACGGGGGAGGCGTCGGAGCGTTGTTCTCCGGGGTGGAGGGCGCGGCCGGCGGAGGGCCGAACTCCTCGATGACCGTGATCGTCTCCTCGACCACCCGGAACGGGGTGATCGGGTCGAGGAGCGTCGGCTGCTCGACCTGCTCGTGGCGGCCGCTCCGGTCGCCTCGGTCGTTCCGCGGAGCCGGCTCGTCGTAGGAGGCCGCCTCGCGCTCGCCGCGGCGGCGGCGCAGGGCCTCCAGGAGGTCCGCCGTCTGGTGCAGGTCGCGCGGCGTCTCGTCCGCGCGCTTGATCGCGGAGACCGCGATGGAGTTGCTGGCGCGGCCGGGAGCGTGCGGCTCCAGCGGCTCGAGCGGCTGGGTGACCTCCGGGCCGAGCAGGTCGACTCCCGGGGCCGGGAAGGTGAAGGCGCCGCTGTCGAAGCGGGAGTTGTCGGGCTCGCCCTCGTTGGGGAGGACGGCGCGCAACCGCGGGATCAGCGCGCCGCCGCGCAGCTCGCCGGCCTGCGACAGCGTGGTCGCCTCCGAGTTGAGCGGGGCGAGGGCGTGCTTGCGGAGGTCGTAGCTCCAGCGGGCGTCGTGGTCGATCTCGTCGGCGGTGAACTCGAGCTTCACGATCCAGCCGGTCTCGACGTCCTTCCAGCTCGCCCAGCGCTCCCCGGCGACGCCGAGGGAGGCGAGGCGGTCGCGGATCACGGAGCCGAACGTGTCGGGGTCGCCCAGCGGGTCGACCTCGGCGGCGGTGCGGACGGGGACGCTGAGGGCGCTCGCGACGACGTGCTCGCGCTCGGCCACGATCGGGCCCTCGAAGCGCTGGACGTAGTCCAGGGGCGCGCCGGTGACGGCGGCGACGTCGTCGGCGGACATCCCGGAGCGGATGTGGGCCTGGATCTCCCGCGGAGACAGTTTGGGGACTTCGGCGGACGCCTGCTGACGCACCTGCCGGATCTTCGACTGCAGCGTGTCGTCGACGGCGATGCGGAAGCGTTCACCGTCGTCGCCGACGGCGACGATCGCACCGTTCTCGACCCCGATGACCTTCAAATCCTGCATTGTGATGCCTTCCGAGCTCGCGTTCGTTCCGGCCCAGAATGCCACGGGAATGGGGGACTTCCGGGGAATACCGCGGGCGTGCCGGAAGTTGAACACCGAGCAAACGCTGAGAGGCTCCTGCGTGGTTTTGCTATTCGCAGGCGATTGATGCAAACTATGGCCGCCGATTGCGAGAATCGGCCGTTACGACGAGAAGTGGATGGGCATGGCAACGGATTACGACGCACCGCGGAAGACCGAGGACGACTCCGAGTCGATCGAGGCCCTCAAGGAGCGAGTTCCGGACAAGATGTCTGGTGTCGTCGACGTCGAAGACGCCGACAACCCGGGCGGCTACGAGCTCCCCGGTGCCGACCTGTCGGACCTCGACCTCGACGTCGTGGTGCTGCCTCCTCAGGCGGACGAGTTCACCTGCGTGAGCTGCTTCCTGGTGAAGCACCGCTCGCAGATCGACCACGAGACCAAGCTCGGACCGATCTGCATGGAGTGCGCCGCCTGAGCGACGCACCGCACCGCTACGACGCCGAGCAGTCCCTGCGAAAGGGACTACAGAGGACGTCGGGCCTCATCGAGAACCCGGACCAGCTGGTCCGGGTTTCTTGTTGAGATCAGCCAGTAGGGCGCCGGGTCGTCGACGTCCAGCACGGGGACCTTCACGACCGGCTTGATCCAGCCGCGGATGAGCAGCCACGCACGGGCGTCCAGCCGCTGGCCGCGCTCCATCGTCGCCTCCTCGCCGGTGAACGAGCGCGGCTCGCCGATGAACTCCAGCGGGATCTTCGCGTGCCCGGCGGTGAGCTCGGCCGCTGTGACCCGGATCACCGGGGCGGAGGCGAGCAGCGCGATCACGATCGCGGCGTAGAAGACGATCGCCAGCACGACGCCGACGGCGAAGTTGATCGGCGCGAAGACGAGCATGACGGCGGGCACGACGAGGATGGTGGAGATGAAGAGCCAGGGGGTCGCCCAGAGCCGTTCTCGGTAGAGGTCCATAGGACTATTCGATCATCCTTCGTGCACTACCCTCGACACGTGACCGAATCCGTGGACGTCCCGATCATCGCCGACCGCCTCCCCGTGTACGCCCACCCCGGTGACGCGGGCGCGGACCTGTGCGCAGCGGAGCCCGTCACGCTGGCCCCGGGGGAGCGGCACACCGTGCCGACCGGGGTCTCGATCGCGCTGCCGGAGGGCTACCTCGGCTTCGTGGTGCCGCGCAGCGGCCTGGCCATGCGCCACGGCATCACCATCGTCAACGCCCCCGGCACGGTCGACGCCGGCTATCGCGGCGAGATCAAGGTGACCGTCCTGAACACGGACAGGTCGATGTCGTACGATATCGCCGTCGGCGACAGGATCGCGCAGCTGATCGTCATGCCGGTCGCTCAGGCCCGGTTCATCCCCGTCGACACCCTCCCGGACAGCCACCGCGGCACCGCGGGCTTCGGCTCGTCCGGCTACACCGTCACCCAGGCAGGAGAGCACGCTTGACCGACAGCATCGACACCCCCGGCGAGGCCGAGCCTCAGGACGTGGAGAAGTCCGCGCCGGAGGATCGGGAGACGGAAGGTCCCCTCGACGACAGCGAGGCGAACCCGGTCCGTCCCTACGTCGACCTCGGCGGCGTCAAGATCCTGCCGCGCGAGGGCCTCCACCTCCGCCTGGAGGTCGAGGAGGAGTCGCAGCGCGTCGTCGCGGTCGGCCTCGACTACGCGAACTCGACGCTGCAGGTGCAGCCGTTCGCCGCTCCGCGCTCCACCGGGCTGTGGCACGAGATCCGCGGCCAGATCGCGGAGCAGGTGCAGCGCCAGGGCGGCCGCGTGAGCGAGCGCGACGGTGTGTTCGGCCCGGAGCTGGTCGCCGAGATCCCCGTCGCCGCTCCGCAGGGCGCCCCGGGCGAGACCCGCGTCGCGCGCTTCGTCGGCGTCGACGGCCCGCGCTGGTTCCTGCGCGGCGTGATCGCCGGCGACGCGGCCGTGAAGCCGGAGGCCGCGGCCCTGGTCGAGGACCTCTTCCGCAGCATCGTGGTCGTGCGCGGCAACACCCCGATGCCGCCCCGGGACCTCATCCCGCTGCGCATGCCGTCGGCCCCGAGCGCCGGCGACAGCGGATACAGCTCGCTGTGAGCGGTGGTCGAGACGTGACCGAGCAGCACCACGAGCCCGAGCGGGCCGAGGAGGCGCAGGCCGCCGACCAGGCGCAGGCCGCCGACCAGGAGCGCGACCCGGTCGCCTCCACGCTCGGCGAGAGCCTGGCGAAGGCCGCGCGCAACTCCGGCATGGGCCAGCTGGTCGACGGCGAGACGCCGACCGGCATGGCGCTGCTGTCCGCCCTCGGCGGCGTGCGCGGCCTGCTGGAGACCATCCTCCCCGGCCTGGTCTTCCTCATCGTCTTCACGTTCACACAGAACGTCCCGCTCTCGATCGGCATCTCGGTCGCCGTCGCCGTCGTCTTCACCGTGGTCCGGATCGTCGGCAAGACGCCGGTCACGCAGGCGCTCGCAGGGCTGATCGGCGTCGGGCTGTCGGCGATCTTCGCGCTCATCACCGGGCGCGGCGAGGACAACTTCATCCTCGGGATCTGGACGAACGCCGCCTATGCCGCCGCGCTCCTGATCTCCATCCTGATCCGCTGGCCGCTGATCGGCCTGGCGGCGGGCTACCTGATGGGCGACGGGCTGGCTTGGCGGTCGGTGAAGTCGAAGTTCCGGGTGATGCAGGCCCTGACGTTCCTCTGGTTCCTGCTCTTCGCCGCGCGGCTGCTCGTGCAGGTGCCGCTCTACCTGGCGCACACCGACGCGGCCACCAGCGCCCTCGCCCTCACCAAGCTCCTGATGGGCGTCCCGCTCTACGCTCCGCTGCTGCTCATCACCTGGTTCGTGGTGAAGGGGCAGTTCCCGCAGAAGCCGCAGTCGCAGGCCAAGAAGCCGCAAGGCGACAGCGCCGTTTAGGCGCACGAGTCCAGGAGGGGGAGGATGCTCGACGCGCGCACCAGGGAGGGGCTGAGCGCCGCGCAGGTGGCGGAGCGCAGGGCGGACGGCCGGGTCAACCTCCAGCGCCAGCCGGGGTCGCGGTCGATCTCCGACATCCTGCGCGAGAACATCTTCACGCTGTTCAACGGCATCCTCACCGGCTGCTTCATCGCGGTGCTGCTGCTCGGCGACCTGCGCGACGGCTTCTTCTACGGGGTCGTCGTCGTCAACGCGCTGATCGGGATCGTGCAGGAGCTGCGGGCCAAGCGCGTGCTCGACCGGGCCGCGCTGCTCGCGGCGCCCGAGAGCCGGGTCCGGCGCGACGGGCAGGTGGTCGCGATCGCGCTGGAGGACGTCGTGCTCGACGACCTCCTGGTGCTGCGCCCTGGCGACCAGATCCCCGCCGATGCCGTCGTGGCCGAGAGCACAGGGCTCTCGCTGGACGAGTCGTTGCTGACGGGGGAGTCCGACCCGGTGTTCAAGGACGAGGGCGCTCAGTTGCTCTCCGGCTCGCATGTCGCCACCGGCACCGGCTATGCGATCGTCACGGCCGTGGGCGCCGACTCCTATGCCAGCAAGCTGACCAGCGAGATCCGCCGGCACTCGCTCGTGCACTCCGAGCTGCGCGACGCGACCAACCGCATCCTGGTCTACCTGTCCTGGATCCTCGGGCCGATCATCCTGGTGACGATCATCGGCCGGGTGCTCGCGTACGGCGGGTTCAACGAGCTCTTCACTGACACGCGCTGGCGGCGCGCACTGCTCGACGCGGTCGCTGCCGTCGTCGGGATGATCCCTGAGGGGCTGGTGCTGCTGACCAGCCTCGCCTTCGGCGTCGCCGCCATCCAGCTCGCCGCGCGCAAGGTGCTCGTGCAGGAGCTCGCGGCGGTGGAGGTGCTCGCGCGCGTCGACGTGCTCTGCCTCGACAAGACGGGGACGCTCACCAGCGGCGAGCTGGTGCTGGAGGGCACGGAGCCGATCGGGGAGGTCCCGGCCGAGCTGGCGGAGATCGCCCTCGCGGCGTTCGGCGCGGACGACACGGGGAACGCGACCTCCGGCATCCTCTCGACCGGGTTCCGGAGCGACCGGTTCCGGGTCGAGCGGCGCATCCCGTTCAGCTCGGCCACCAAGTTCAGCGGGCTGGTCATGCGTGTGGACGGCGAGGAGACCGCCTGGGTGCTCGGCGCCCCCGAGCGCGTGCTCGCCGGTCACGAGGAGGCGCTCCGGCGCGCGACGGCGATCGCGTCGACCGGGCGCAGGACGCTCGCCCTCGCGCGGGCGATCGACCCGCTCCCGCACGGCACGCACGTCCCGCTCGGCGACGTGCGGGTGGAGCCCGCCCTGCTGGTCGTGCTCGGCGAGACCCTGCGACCGGAGGCGCCGGAGACGCTCGGTTACTTCGGCGAGCAGGCCGTGCGCGTGGTCGTGATGTCCGGCGACAACCCGGTGACGGTGGAGGCCGTCGCACGCGCGCTGAACATGGAGGGGGAGGCGGTCGACGCGTCCACGCTGCATACCGACGAGGAGCTGGCCGCGGCGCTGGAGCGCTCCAGCATCTTCGGCCGGGTCAGCCCGGAGCAGAAGCGGACGGCCGTCGGCCTTCTGCAGCAGCAGGGCCGCACGGTCGCGATGACCGGCGACGGTGTCAACGACGCGATGGCGATCAAGGACGCCAACCTCGGCATCGCGATGGGGACGGCGACGGCGGCGACCAAGGCCGTCTCCCGGCTGGTGCTGCTCGACAACCGGTTCGACCGGCTGCCGGACGTGCTCGCCTCCGGCCGGCGGGTCATCGCCAACGTGGAGCGCGTCTCCAACATCTTCCTGGCGAAGACGGTCTACGGCATCCTGCTCGCGCTGTTCAGCGCCGTGGTGCTCTGGCCGTTCCCGTTCCTGCCGCGGCAGCTCACGCTGGTCTCCACGCTCGCCATCGGCATCCCCTCCTTCTTCCTGGCGCTGGCGCCGAACAAGCGCATCTACACGCCGGGCGTGCTCTCGCGCATCCTGCGGTACTCGATCCCGACCGGTGTCATCGCGGGGCTCACGGCGGTCGTGGCATACGCGCCGCTGCACAAGTCCATCCCGCTGCACGAGGCGCGCAGCGTGACCACCCTCGCGCTGTTCTGCGTGTCGCTGTGGATCCTGTGCGTGCTCACCCGGCCGCTCACGACCTGGCGGTGGTTCCTGCTCGGCGGGGTGGCGGCGGCCTTCGTGCTGGTGTGCGTCATCCCGGGCACCGCGAGCTTCTTCGAAATGCACCTCTCCCTCGACACGGCGCTGCTCTGGGGGATCGCGGTAGGCGCCGTGGGATCGGCCGGCATCGAGCTGTTCTACCGGTTCGCCCGGCGGCGCGGCCTGGTGTTCGACCGGGTCTGAACGTGCTAGATTTTATCTCGACGTCAAGATACTTTCCCGAGACGATGACTTAGGGTTACCTTGCTGGAACGGGACGTCGAAGCATGACGAAGATGGACACGGCGCGCGGGATCTCGCCTGCCGACGAAGGAGAAGGCACAGTGTCAGCTGTAAACACTTTCGGTGCGAAGAGCACCCTGACGGTGGGGTCGAAGGACTACACGATCTTCAAGATCGACACGGTCGACGGCTACAAGAAGCTCCCGTTCAGCCTCAAGGTGCTGCTGGAGAACCTGCTGCGCACCGAGGACGGCGCCAACATCACCGCCGACCACATCAACGCCCTCGGCGGCTGGGACCCGGCGGCCGAGCCGGACACCGAGATCCAGTTCACCCCGGCCCGCGTCATCATGCAGGACTTCACCGGCGTCCCCTGCATCGTCGACCTCGCCACCATGCGCGAGGCCGTGTCGGCGCTCGGCGGCGACCCGGACAAGATCAACCCGCTCGCCCCGGCCGAGATGGTCATCGACCACTCCGTCATCGCCGACCTGTTCGGCACCGAGAACGCGCTGGAGCGCAACACCGACATCGAGTACGAGCGCAACGGCGAGCGCTACCAGTTCCTGCGCTGGGGCCAGACCGCGTTCGACGACTTCAAGGTCGTCCCGCCGGGGACCGGCATCGTCCACCAGGTGAACATCGAGTACCTGGCCCGCGTCACCATGACCCGCGAGGTCGGCGGCGAACTGCTCGCCTACCCGGACACCTGCGTCGGCACCGACTCGCACACCACCATGGTCAACGGCCTCGGCGTGCTCGGCTGGGGCGTCGGCGGCATCGAGGCGGAGGCGGCCATGCTCGGCCAGCCGGTCTCCATGCTCATCCCCAAGGTCGTCGGCTTCAAGCTCACCGGCGCCATCCCGACCGGCGTGACCGCGACCGACGTCGTGCTCACCATCACGCAGATGCTGCGCAAGCACGGTGTGGTCGGCAAGTTCGTGGAGTTCTACGGCGCCGGCGTCGCGGAGGTCCCGCTGGCCAACCGCGCCACCATCGGCAACATGAGCCCGGAGTTCGGCTCCACCGCCGCGATGTTCCCGATCGACGACGTGACCCTCGACTACCTGCGCCTCACCGGCCGCAGCGAGGAGCAGGTCGCCCTGGTCGAGGAGTACTCGAAGGCGCAGAGCCTGTGGCACGACCCGGCCAACGAGCCGGTCTTCTCCGAGTACCTGGAGCTCGACCTCGCGACGGTCGTCCCGTCCATCGCCGGCCCGAAGCGCCCGCAGGACCGCATCGAGCTGAGCGCGGCGAAGACCCAGTTCGAGAAGGACCTCACCGACTACGCCGAGATCTCGCACGACCTGGTCGACCTGACCATCTCGGAGTCGTTCCCGGCCTCCGACCCGGGCGAGCTGCAGCCGGAGGACTCCTACAGCCACCACGTGCACACGCACCACAGCCATGCGCCGAAGACGGCCTCCAACCCGACCCCGGTGAAGCTGGGCGACGGCACGGACTTCGTCATCGACCACGGCGCGGTCGCCATCGCGGCGATCACCTCGTGCACGAACACGTCCAACCCCTCGGTCATGCTGGCCGCCGGCCTCCTGGCCCGCAACGCCGCCGCGAAGGGCCTGAAGGCCAAGCCGTGGGTCAAGACCACGCTGGCTCCCGGCTCCAAGGTCGTCACCGACTACTACGAGAAGGCCGGTCTGACCAAGGACCTGGAGGCCCTGGGCTTCTACACGGTCGGTTACGGCTGCACGACCTGCATCGGCAACTCGGGCCCGCTGCTGGACGAGATCTCCGCAGCGGTCAACGACAGCGACCTCGCCGTCACGGCCGTCCTCTCGGGCAACCGCAACTTCGAGGGCCGCATCAACCCCGACGTGAAGATGAACTACCTGGCGAGCCCGCCGCTGGTCATCGCCTACGCGCTCGCCGGGTCGATGAACTTCGACTTCGAGGTGGACCCGCTGGGCACCGACGCCGACGGCAACGACGTCTTCCTGAAGGACATCTGGCCGGACGCCGCCGAGGTGCAGCAGACGATCGACTCCTCGATCAACGAGGGCATGTTCGTGACCCAGTACGCGTCGGTCTTCGAGGGCGACGAGCGCTGGAAGTCGCTGGCGACCCCGACCGGCTCGGTCTTCGAGTGGGACGAGAAGTCGACCTACGTGCGCAAGCCCCCGTACTTCGAGGGCATGACGCTGGAGACCACCCCCGTCGCCGACATCACGGGCGCCCGCGTGCTGGCGAAGCTCGGAGACTCGGTCACCACCGACCACATCTCGCCCGCCGGCTCCATCAAGGCGGACAGCCCGGCCGGCCAGTACCTGAACGAGCACGGCATCGACCGCAAGGATTTCAACTCCTACGGCTCGCGCCGCGGCAATCACGAGGTGATGATCCGCGGCACGTTCGCGAACATCCGCCTGCGCAACCAGCTGCTGGACGGAGTGGAGGGCGGCTACACCCGCGACTTCACCCAGGCCGACGGCCCGCAGTCGTTCATCTACGACGCGTCGCAGAACTACCAGGCGCAGGGCACCCCGCTGGTCGTGCTCGGCGGCAAGGAGTACGGCTCCGGCTCGTCGCGCGACTGGGCGGCGAAGGGCACCAGCCTGCTGGGCGTCCGCGCGGTGATCACCGAGAGCTTCGAGCGCATCCACCGCTCGAACCTGATCGGCATGGGCGTCGTCCCGCTGCAGTTCCCGGCCGGCGAGAACGCCGACTCGCTGGGGCTCGACGGGACCGAGTCGTTCTCGATCACCGGGCTGGAAGAGCTCAACGAGGGCCGCACGCCGAAGACCGTGCACGTCGTCGCCGAGCCGACCGAGCAGTCGCCCGCCGGCAAGCAGGTCGTCGAGTTCGACGCGGTCGTCCGGATCGACACCCCGGGTGAGGCCGACTACTACCGCAACGGCGGCATCCTGCAGTACGTCCTGCGGAGCCTGGTGTAACCAGACCGTTGTCAAGGGGAGGCTCGGGATCGTCGGTTCCGAGCCTCCTCCGATTCACACGGTTCTACACTGAAATCCATGAGCATCCTCGAAACCATCCACGGGCCGCGTGATCTCGACCGGCTCACGGAACGGGAGCTCGACCAGCTCGCTGCCGAAGTGCGGGCGTTCCTGGTCGCCAACGTCGCCAAGACGGGCGGCCACCTGGGGCCGAACCTCGGCGTGGTCGAGACGACGATCGCCATCCACCGCGTGTTCGACTCGCCGCGGGACGCGATCGTCTTCGACACCGGGCACCAGTCGTACGTGCACAAGCTGCTCACCGGCCGCCAGGACTTCTCCCGGCTGCGCCAGAAGGGCGGCCTCGCCGGCTACCCGCAGCGCTCCGAGTCCGAGCACGACATCGTCGAGAGCTCGCACGCGTCGTCGTCGCTGAGCTGGGCGGACGGCATCTCGCGCGCCTTCGAGATGACCGGCCAGAACGACCGGCACGTGGTCGCCGTCGTCGGCGACGGCGCCCTGACCGGCGGGATGACGTGGGAGGCGCTCAACAACATCTCCGACGACAACAACCGCCGGCTGATCATCATCGTCAACGACAACGGGCGCTCCTACGCCCCGACGATCGGCGGGATGGCGCGCTTCCTCAACACGGTGCGCACGCGCCGCGGCTACCGCAACCTCTACCTGACCAGCCGCAAGGCCTTCGACAAGCTCGGCGCGCCCGGCCAGTCGTTCTACCGCGGCATCCGCGGCGGCCTGCACGGCTTCCTCAGCCGGTTCTCCAACAACGAGTCGCTGTACTCGAACCTCGACATCAAGTACATCGGGCCGGTGCACGGCCACGACATCGAGGCGATGGAGGAGGCGCTGCGCCAGGCGAAGAACTACGGCGCCCCGGTCATCGTGCACGCGATCACGCAGAAGGGCCGCGGCTACGAGCCGGCGCTGCGCGACGCCGCCGACCAGTTCCACGCGGTCGGCCAGATCGACCCGGAGACCGGCGAGGCCCTCGAGAGCTCCACGGGGCAGAGCTGGACCGATGTGTTCTCCCGCGAGATCGTGAAGCTCGCCGAGAAGAACCCGAAGATCGTCGGCATCACCGCCGCCATGCTGCGGCCGACCGGCCTCCACCGGTTCGCCGAGCGGTTCCCCGACCGCGTGCACGACGTCGGCATCGCCGAGCAGCACGCGGCCACGAGCGCTGCCGGGCTCGCCTACGGCGGCCTCCACCCGGTCGTCGCGATCTACGCGACCTTCATCAACCGGGCCTTCGACCAGGTGCTGATGGACGTCGCGCTGCACAAGGCGGGCGTCACGTTCGTGCTCGACCGCGCAGGGGTCACCGGTCCGGACGGGCCGAGCCACCACGGGATCTGGGACCTCGCGATCCTGCAGGTCGTCCCGAACATCCGGCTCGCGGCTCCCCGCGACGGCTCCCGGTTCCGCGAGGAGCTGGCGGAGGCCGTCGCGGTCGACGACGCGCCCACCGTGCTGCGGTTCCCGAAGGGCGACGTGCAGGCCGACATCCCGGCCCTGCGGCGGCTGGAGGACGGCGTGGACGTGCTGCGCGAGTCGGACAGCAAGGACGTGCTCCTGGTGACCGTCGGGCCCATGGCCGACCTCGGGCTGAAGGTCGCCGACCGGCTGGCGGCGCAGGGGATCGGCGCGACCGTCGTGGACCCGCGCTGGGTCGTCCCGGTGCCGCGCAGCATCCTGAGCCTGGCCGCCGACCACCGCATCGTGGTGACGATCGAGGACGGCATCCGGGTCGGCGGAATCGGCACGCGTGTGCGCCAGGACCTCCGCGAGGCCGGGATCGACACGGCGGTGGACGAGCTCGGCCTGCCGGACGCGTTCATCGACCACGCCACGCGCAGCCAGATCCTGGACGAGGCGGGGCTCACGCCGCAGAAGATCGCGCGCGACCTGGTCGCGCAGGTGCTGGGCAGCCGCATCCCGATCGCCCGCCCGCTGCCGGCCGAGGAGCCCACCGAGGACGTCCCCGCCAAAAAGCGCCGCGCCTGAGCGCGCCGCGTCACCGAGGGGCACGTAAACGCCCCTAAAACTGCCGTTTAGGGGCGTTTTGGTGCCCTTCGGCGTAGTGGCGCGCGGTCAGGCGAAGCGGTAGACGTGCTCGACGGCGCCGGAGGGGAACGTCTTGGAGCTGGAGAGCACGAGCGGACGACTCGCCTCGGCGACCGGGAGCAGCGGCTTGCCCGAGCCGACGAGCACCGGCACGTAGGTGATGTGCAGCTCGTCGATCAGCCCGCGGTCGGCGAACTGGGCCGCGAGCGCGCCGCCGCCGACCATCCACACGTCGCGGTCGTCGGCCGCATCCCGGAGTTCGGCGTCGAGCTGGCCGATGTCGCCGGAGAAGAAGGTGACGACCGCGCCCTCCGGGACCGGCAGCGTACGGTGCGTGACCACCCACGTCGGGATGTCCTGGTACGGCCACGGCCCCTGCTCGCCGAGCACGAACTCGTAGGTCGTCGCGCCCATCACCAGGGCGCCGATGCCGGAGATGAACTGCTGGTAGTGCTCGTCGAACTCCTCGAAGCCGAACTGCATCAGCCACTCGATGCGGTCGTGCACATCGGCGATGAAGCCGTCGATGGAGGAAGCGACGTAGTACTTCGTGAGGGCCATGCGGCGACCGTACCAGCCGCCGGGGACACGGGGATATCGTGGGCTTCATGACTCTGATGACGATCACTCTCGGAACGGAGAAGCTCGAGGTCTCGCGGCTCGGCCTCGGCTGCATGGGCATGAGCGCGTTCTACACCGGAGCCGGCGACGACGACGCCGGCTCGATCCGGACCATCCACCGGGCCATGGACCTGGGCGTCACCTTCTTCGACACCGCGGAGATCTACGGCCCGTACACGAACGAGGAGCTGCTGGCCCGCGCCTTCGCCGGCGGGCGGCGCGATCGGGTGGTCATTGCCACCAAGTTCGGCACCATCCTGCACCGGTCGAAGGGCGAGCGCGGCCTCGACGGCTCGCCCGAGAACGTCCGGCTCTCGGTCGAAGGCTCGCTGAAGCGGCTGCAGACCGACCGCATCGACCTCTACTACCAGCACCGGATGGACCCGGGCACGCCCATCGAGGAGACCGTCGGCGCGCTCAAGGAGCTCATCGAGGAGGGCAAGATCCGCCACTACGGCCTGTCGGAGGCCGCGCCGGAGACCATCGTGCGCGCCAACGCGGTGCACCCGGTGACCGCTGTGCAGACCGAGTACTCGCTCTGGACGCGCGACCCGGAGGCCGAGGTGCTGCCCACCGTGCGAGAGCTCGGGATCGGCTTCGTGCCGTACTCGCCGCTCGGCCGCGGCTTCCTCACCGGCTCGATCCGCTCGCTCGACCAGCTCGCCGAGGACGACTTCCGCCGCTTCAACCCGCGCTTCGAGGGCGACAACCTGGAGGCGAACATCCGCATCGTCGAGCAGGTGGACGAGGTCGCGCGCGAGGCCGGCGCGAAGCCGGGTCAGGTGGCGCTCGCGTGGCTGCTGTCGCGCGGCGACGACCTCGCCCCCATCCCGGGCACGCGACGTGTCGAGAACCTGGAGCAGAACGTGGCGGCGGCCGAACTCGACCTCACGCCGGAGCAACTCGCACGCCTGGACGCCGTGGCCGCCCCGGTCGGCGACCGCTACGCGGACATGAGCCCGCTCAACAAGTAGCGGACCGCCTCACACCCTGAACCGCAGCCGCAGCGTGCGGGCCTCCGGCCGGAGGGCGGACTCCGGCCAGACATCCGGCCCGCACGCGCGCGAGCCGAGACCGTGCTGGGCGGCGTCCACGAACAGGTAGGTGGTGTCCGACTCCGGCAGCTCGTGCGGGTGGCCGGCCGCGGCGACCTGCTGCGGCGTGTGCCGGGAGAGCGAGAATCCCGGGAGCCGGCCGCGGCCGTCCGGGAGGGCGGCGAAGCCGAACGCGCCCAGCTCGACCTCGCGCACGGCCGAGCGGTGCCCGGTCTCCTGGGGCCGGGCGTACTCGACGTTCAGCTCGGCCACCGTGGCGCGGAACCGGCCGACGTACGCGGCGCGCGTGCTGTCTGGGTACGACTCCAGCGGGCCGGTTCCGAACCACTCGGCGCCCGCCACGACGCCGTCGCGGTCGGGGAGGTCGAAGCGCACCCCGATCCGCGGCCACACGCTGGGCCAGCCGGTGGACGGCTCGATGTCCACCCGAAGGTCGAGGACGCCGTCGGTCAGCGTCCAGACGGTCTGCACGGTGACGGAGTGCACGCTGTTCGCCGCGGAGACCCGGGTGAGCGTGCGGAGGCCGTCCTCGGCCTCCTGCACCGACACCAGCCGATGGGTGAGCCGGTCGAGGCCCTGCTCGCGCCAGAGCTGCGCGCTGGAGACGCCGAGCGCGCTCGCGTCGCTGAGCGCGAGGTCGCCGTAGCCGGAGCCCTCGTCGTTGTCGGTGGGCGCGCGGAACAGCTCCAGCCGGGGGCCTGCGACGGCCCGGCCGGCGAGGGAGACCAGCCGGCCGTGCTCGAAGGCCGCGGGGCCGAGCGTGAGGGTGCCGTCGGCCTCCCGCCAGTCCAGGATTCGGCCCGCGGGCCGCGGCGGCCGAGCAGCCGACCGGTCGAGCTGCGCCCGCGCCACGACGTGGCCGGCCGGAGCCCAGGCGGTGTCGCCGGCGAGCTCGGCCGTCACGGTGAGCCAGGTCTCGGCGCCGTCGGCGACCGGGACGGCGGGCAGCGGCACGCGCGTCGAGTCGCCGGCCTCCAGCACGGGGAGGTCGAGGGTCCCGGAGGTCGCCGCGCGCCCGTCGTGCTCGACCGTCCAGCGCAGGGCGAGGTCGGCGGTGCTCGCGCTGTGCCGCCGGTTCGTGACGACCAGCGCGTCGCCGTCGAACGCGAGGGCGACCGGCTGCGCCACGGCCGCGAACTCGTGCAGGCCGGGCGTCGGGACGTCGTCCGACAGCACCATGCCGTCCATCACGAAGTTGCCGTCGTGGACGACCTCCCCGAAATCGCCGCCGTACGCGTAGAACGGCGTGCCGTCGGAGGTGCGGGTGAGGATGCCGTGATCGCGCCACTCCCAGACGAACCCGCCGTGCAGCCGCGGGTGCGCGTCCACCAGCGCCTCGTACTGGTCGAGGGCGCCCGGGCCGTTGCCCATCGCGTGCGCGTACTCGCACAGCAGGAACGGCTTGGTCCGCTGGCGGGCGCCCTGCGCCGGTGTGCAGCCGAGCAGCGGCGCGAACGAGCCGTCCGTGCCGATCTGCTCGGTCTCCGGGACGGAGGAGTACATGCGCGAGTAGACGTCGGTGTACTCGCCCGTGTAATCGCCCTCGTAGTGCACGGGACGCTCGGGGTCGCGGTCGTGCACCCAGGCGGACATGGCCGCGAGGTTCGCGCCGGTCCCTGACTCGTTGCCGAGCGACCACAGCACGATCGCGGGATGGTTCTTGTCCCGCTCGACCGTGCGCCGGATCCGGTCGAGGTACGCGTCGCGCCAGCGCGGGTCGTCGCTGGGGTTGTCCCGCCAACCGGCCTTCTCGAACCCGTGCGTCTCCAGGTCGCACTCCAGGATCACCCAGAACCCCAGCTCGTCGGCGAGGTCGAGGAGGCGCGGGTGCGGCGGATAGTGGCTGGTGCGGATGGCGTTCACGTTGAACCGCTTCATCCGGATCAGGTCGGCGCGGGCGTGCTCCTCGTCGAACACCCGGCCGCGCTCGGGGTGCGTCTCGTGCCGGTTCATGCCGTGGAAGACCACGCGCCGGCCGTTCACGAGGAAGCGGTCGCCGCAGATCTCGACGGTGCGGAAGCCGAGGCGCAGGGTGACGGACTCGCCGCGCGAGGCGACAGTGGCGTCGTAGAGGCGCGGGGTCTCGGCGGTCCAGGGCTCGACCGGGCCGACCTCGACGGGAGCCACGTCGGCGGGCGCCGTCCAGACGACCTCCACGCCGAGCTCGGGCAGGCGCAGCGTGACCGGGAAGGCGTCCTCCGTCGCGGTGACCTCCGGGAGGATGGCGCCCGCGCCGTCCGCGAAGGCCGTGCGCAGCCAGACGTCCTCGATCCCGTCGGCCGGACGCGCCGAGAGGGTCACGTCGCGGAAGATGCCGGGCAGCCACCACTGGTCCTGGTCCTCGAGGTAGCTCGCGGCGGACCACTGGTGCACCCGCACGGCGAGCAGATTGCCGTCGGCGCGCAGGTGCTCGGTCACGTCGAACTCGTGGGCGAGCCGGCTGCCGCTCGCGGAGCCGACCTCAACGCCGTTCAGCCACACCCGGTAGAGCGACTCGACGCCGTCGAAGCGCAGGACCACGCGGGCGTCCGCGGGCCACTCACCCGGGAGGTCGAACCGGCGCCGGTAGTCGCCGGTGGGATTCTCGTCGGGCACGAACGGCGGCTCGATGGGGAACGGGTACTGCACGTTCGTGTAGATCGGACGCCCGTAGCGGCCGTCGCCGTGCAGGACCCAGTGCGCGGGGACGGGGAGGGTGTCCCAGCCGTCGTCGTCCAGCTCCGGCTGCGCGAGGTCGTCGGGGAGGTCGGCGGTGGGGGAGAGCCGGAACCGCCAATCGCCGTTCAACGAGAGGGCGGGGGCGTCGGAGTGCAGCCACGACCGGGGCGCGCGGAGGGCTCCCGAGGAGGGTGCGGTGTCGGCGAGGTGGACGGGAGACGGCACGGATGCTCCTTGGGCGATCACGACGGCGTGGGAGAGTTAGCATCGACCGTAGTCGAAAATGGTTCGACTGACCTAATTTGATGGACTGGCCTATTTGGAGGCGCGTGTGGGCGGAACCGACGATGGGACCGGCGATCCAGCGCGACGGCGGGGACCGTACGCCAAGTCCGCGGAGCGGCGGCAGCAGATCGTCGACGAGGCGTACCGCGTGTTCGCCACCCGCGGCTACCACGGCAGCTCGCTGCGCGAGATCGCGGCGGCGGCGGGCATCGGGCTGAGCACCCTCCAGCACCACTTCGGCGGCAAGGAGGACCTGTTGCTGGCCGTGCTCGCGCGCCGCGACGAGTGGAATCGGCGGGGCGACGACCTGCCGTTCCCCGATGCCATCGTCGCCCAGGCGCGGCGCAACGAGGGCATCCCCGGTCTCATCGCCCTGTACTCCGTACTCGCCGCCGAGGCCACCGGTCCCGACCATCCGGGCCACGAGTACTTCCTCCGCCGGTACGCGGGCATGCAGGAGTCCTACGAGCGCGAGTTCGCCGCGCTCGCCGCAGATGGCCGGCTCCGCGACGGTGTGGAACCGGCGCTCGCCGCCGCGACGGTTGTGGCGCTGTGGGAGGGCATCCAATTGCAGTGGCTCTACACGCCCGAGCGGGTGGACGCGGCCGCGGCGCTGCGCGGCTACCTCGATCTGGTGCTGGTCGGCGAGGCGCCCGGCGAGCGGTAGCGTTGCCGTGTGGACGACATGGTGCGCATCGACGGCGGGACCTTCCGGATGGGGAGCGACGACTTCTATCCCGACGAGCAGCCCGTCCATGAACGCACCGTGGCCGGCTACCTCATCGACCGCTACGCGGTCACCAACGCGGACTTCGCCCGGTTCGTGGATGCGACCGGCTACGTGACGGTGGCCGAGCGGCCGATGGACCCGGCCGACTATCCGGGCGTCGCGCCGGAGGACCTGGTGCCGGGTGCGATGGTGTTCACCGCGACCGACGGTCCGGTGGACCTGCGGGACTGGCGGCAGTGGTGGCGGTGGGAGCCGGGCGCCTACTGGCGGCACCCGGAGGGCCTGGACTCCAGCATCGCGGACCGGATGGACCACCCGGTCGTGCAGGTCGCGTTCGAGGACGCGTCCGCCTACGCGGCCTGGGCGGGCAAGCGGCTCCCGACGGAGGCCGAGCACGAGTTCGCGGCGCGCGGCGGCGTCGACGGAGCGCGCTTCGCCTGGGGCGAGGAGGCCTACCCGGGCGGCGAGGCGCAGGCGAACTCCTGGCTCGGGAGGTTCCCGTACGACAACCGCGGGCGGTTCGGTGCGACCACGGCGCCGGTCGGCTCATATCCGGCGAACGGCTACGGCCTCTACGACATCATCGGCAACACCTGGGAGTGGACGAGCGACTACTACGCACCCCGCCACGTCGTGCCCGGCCAGGAGGCCGTGGACGCCGGGGCGCGCGTCAACCTGCTCGCGTCGGCGAGCTCCGAGCCGGGATCGCGCATCCCGCGGCGCGTGCTGAAGGGCGGCTCCTACCTGTGCTCGCCGGACTACTGCCTGCGCTTCCGCCCCGCGGCGCGCTCGCCGCAGGCGGACGACACCGCGACCACCCACATCGGATTCCGCTGCGCCGCCGACGTCTGACCGGCGACGGCGCGGCGGGAGCCGCTAGAAGTCGACCGGGTCGCGCAGCAGCGGGCAGGTCATGCAGTGCCCGCCGCCGCGGCCGCGGCCGAGCTCGGCTCCGACGATCGGGATGACCTCGACACCCGCCCGGCGGAGGGCCTCGTTGGTGGCCGTGTTGCGGTCGTAGGCGTAGACGACTCCTGGGCGCAGCGCGACGGCGTTGTTGCCGCTGTCCCACTGCTGGCGCTCGGTCTCGTAGTTGTCGCCCGCGGTCTCGATCACGCGCAGGCGGGGGAGATTCAGCGCGCCGGCGACCACGTCCACGAACGCGCGGCCGCCCTCGTCGGTCACGTCGACGGAGCCGCCGCTGCCCGGGCGGAGCGTGAAGGTGTGCACGCGGTCCATGATCGCCGGGTACAGCGTCACGAGGTCGCGGTCGGCGAACGTGAACACGGTGTCGAGGTGCATGGCCGAGCGGAGCTTGGGCATCCCGGCCACGATGACCTGCTCGGCCGCGCCGGCTTCGAAGAGTGCCGCGGCGGTCTGGGTGATCGCCTGCCGCGAGCTGCGCTCGCTCATGCCGATGAGCACCGCGCCGTTGCCGACCGGCATGACGTCGCCGCCCTCCAGAGTCGCCTGACCCCAGTCCTGCTCGGGGTCGCCCCACCACACCCGGGCGCCCGCGAACGCCGGGTGGAACAGGTAGATCGCCTTCATGAGCAGGGTCTCGTCGTGGCGGGCCGGCCAGTAGAGCGGGTTGAGGGTGACGCCGCCGTAGATCCAGGACGTGGTGTCGCGCGTGTAGAGCGTGTTCGGCAGCGGCGGCATCAGGTACTCGCGGACGCCCGTCGACTCGCGCGCCAGCGCGATGTAGCCGGTGCGGTAGTCCTCGGGCAGGTCCGCGGTGGAGAGGCCGCCGATCAGGAACTCCGCCAGCCTCTCGGCGGGCAGCGACTCCAGGAACGCCCTGGTGCCCTCCACCAGCCCGAGGCCGACCTCGTTCGGGACCACCTTGCGGTCGAGCAGCCAGGCTCGCGCCGCGGGCTGCGCGACGGTCTCGGCGAGCACGGCGTGCAGCTCGAGCACCTCGACGTCGTTGGCGCGGAGGTCGGCGACGAACGCGGCGTGGTCGCGCTTGGCGTTCTCGACCCACATCACGTCGTCGAACAGGAGGTCGTCGGCGTTCGTCGGCGTGAGCCGGTGGTGCGCGAGCCCGGGCGAAGCGACGAGCACGCGCCGGAGCTGCCCGACCTCCGAGTGGACGCCGAAGTCGATGTCGGTCACAGTGTTCCCCTTACGTGTCGTGCGTGGTGGTTGTCCGGAGCGAAGTGTTCTGGTGCCGTCACAGCGTGATCCAGCCGACCGAGAGGGCGACGATGCCGGCGATCGCGCCGAGCACCGAGACGGCGAGGATGATGAGCTCGCGGCCGCTGAAGAGCTTCCTGCCCTGCTCGCGCCGGACCATGACGAACAGGATGGTCGCCGGCGCGTAGACGATGAACGAGAGCAGCACGAAGGTGAGGCCCGCCGCGAACAGCAGGAAGGCCGTGTAGATCGTCGCGAGGATCGTCACGACCAGATCCCGGCCCCAGCCGCGCGGCTCCTGCACGTAGGTCTCCCGCGTGGTCACGAGTTTCAGCGCGTACAGGGCGGCGAGGAAGAACGGGATGAGCGTGAGCGCGCTGGTCAGGTCGAGCGCCAGGTTCAGCGCGTCGTTGGCGAAGTAGATGATGACCAGGACCGCCTGCACGAACACGGCGGTGAGCAGCAGGGCGGCGGTGGGGACGTCCTGGCTGTTGGAGCGGCCGAGGAAGCGCGGCATGTCGTGGTCCTTGGCGGCGACGAACAGCACCTCGGCCGCCATCAGCGACCAGGCGAGGTAGGCGCCGAGCACGGACACGATGAGGCCGATGCTGACGAACCAGGCGCCCCACGGTCCGACCGCGGCCTCCAGCACGCCCGCCATCGACGGCTGCCGGAGCTTCGCGATCTCGCCCATGGGCAGCACACCGTAGGAGACGATCGTGACCGACGCGAACACCGCGAACACGCTGACGAAGCCGAGGATGGTGGCGCGGCCCACGTCCTGGCGGCGCTTCGCGTGCCGGGAGTAGGTGCTCGCGCCCTCCACGCCGAGGAAGACGAACACGGTGACCAGCATGGTGTTGCGGACCTGGTTGAACAGCGAGCCCGCGTAGTCGGCGCCGCCCCAGTTGGCGGCGAACACGTCGGGCTTGAGCACGAACAGCGCCAGCAGGATGAACACGATGATCGGCACGATCTTCGCGACCGTGACAATGCGGTTGATCGCCGCGGCCTCTTTGATGCCGCGGCGGATGAGGAAGAAGAACCCCCAGAGCGCGGCCGAGGAGATCGCGATCGCGAGGATGGTGTCGCCGTCGCCGAACGCCGGGACGACGGCGCCGATCGTCGACATGATGAAGACCCAGTAGAAGACCAGGCCCACCGAGGCGCTGGCCCAGTAGCCGAACGCGGAGAAGAAGCCGAGGTACTCGCCGAAGCCGGCCTTGGCGTACGCGTAGACGCCGGCGTCGAGTTTGGGCTTGCGGTTGGCCAGCAGCTGGAAGACGAAGGCGAGCATGAGCATGCCGACGCCGGCGATCGTCCACGCGATGAGCGCGCCGGCGACGCCGGTCTCCTGCGCGAATCGGCGGGGGAGCGAGAAGACCCCGGCGCCGACCATGCTGCCGACGACCATGCCGGTCATCGTGAGCATCGAGAGCTTCGCCGGCGTGGACAGCCCGGTCTGCGCAGTTTGCTTCTGATCCGTCACGCCAGCCCCCGACCTCGCACACCAGTGAGATATATGAACGCTAACGAGGCTCTTTCGCCGCGGTCAAGACCCGTCGCGGGTGAAAAAGCGGAACCGCCGGGTACGCGAGGATTCTGCGTACCCGGCGGTTCCGGCCGTGCGTCGTGGTCAGCCGGCGGTCAGACGACGGCCTTCTCGGGAGTGCGGACGCCGCGCACCGGCGGGTGCTGGAAGGTGTCTCCGAAGACCCGCTCGGACGCGCCCACCCGGTCGAGGTACGGCGTGATGCCGCCCATCTGGAACGGGAAGCCCGCGCCGAGGATCATGCAGAGGTCGATGTCCTCCGGAGCCTCGACCACGTGGTCGTCCACGAGCATGCGGTGGATCTCGTCGGCCAGGCCGTCCTCGAGCCGTCGCAGGATCTCCTGCTCGCTCCACGGGTTCTTGCCGCCGGCCAGGATCTTGGCCGCGCCCTTGTCGAGGCCCTTCACCTTGCCCTTGGAGTCCTTCTCCAGCAGCGTGCCGTGCTCCGCCAGGCGGTGCAGGTTCTCGCTGCGGTAGAACCGGTCGGGGAAGGCCGCGTGGTGAGTGTCGAGCACATGCGCGCCGACCTTCAGGCCGACCAGGTCGAGCAGCACGGAGGGCGCCATCGGCAGGCCGAGCGGCGCGAACGCCTTGTCCACGGTGTCGAACGGCGTGCCGTCGTCCACCGCGTGCATGGCCTCACCGAGGATCTTCGCCAGCACCCGGTTCACCACGAAGCCGGGGGTGTCGGCGGTGATGACGGCGTTCTTCTTCAGCGCCGCCGCCGTGACCATCGCCGTGGAGAGCGTGGAGTCGTCCGTGTGCGGCGTCTTCACGACCTCGATCAGCGGCATGACCGCGACCGGGGTGAAGAAGTGGAAGCCGACCAGGCGCTCGGGGTGCTTCAGCTTCGCGCCGATCTGCTCCACCGAGAGTGAGGAGGTGTTGGTCGCCAGCACGGCCTCGTCGGAGAGGTACTGCTCGACCTCCGCGAAGACGTTCTGCTTGACGGTCAGTTCCTCGAAGACGGCCTCGATGACCCAGTCGCAGTCGGCGAAGTCGGCCTTGTCGGTCGTGCCGGTCACCAGGGCACGCAGGCGGTTCGCCTCGTCGGGCGAGATCCGGCCCTTCTCCTGGAGCTTCCCGATCTCGTCGTGGATGTACGCCACGCCCTTGTCGACGTGGGCCTGGTCGAGGTCCGTGATCACCACGGGCACCCGCAGGCGCCGGACGAACAGCAGCGCGAACTGGCTGGCCATGTAGCCGGCGCCGATCACGCCGATCTTGGTGACCTTCTTCGCCAGCGCCTTGTCCGGGGCTCCCGCGGGCCGCTTGGCGCGCTTCTGGACCAGGTTGAAGGCATAGATGCTGGCCTGGAACTGGTCGCCGGAGATGAGCTCGGCGAGCGCGTCGTCCTCCAGCTCGAAGCCGGCGGCGCGGTCGTTCGACTTGGCGGCCTTCAGCAGGTCGAGGGCCTTGTACGGCGACTTCGGGACGGTGCCGATGCGGCTCTCCAGCATCTTGCGGGCGATGCCGATGGCGGCGTCCCACTTGACCATGCGCTCGACCTTGCCCGGCACGTTCGGGCGCTTGACCTCGACGGCGCCGGTCAGGACCTTGTCGGCCCAGAGCAGCGAGTCCTCGAGGAAGTTGGCCGAGTCGAAGATCGCGTCCGCGATCCCGAGCTCGAAGACCTCCTGGGGCTTCAGCATCCGGTTCTGCTTGAGCGGGTTCTCGACGACGACCTTGAGCGCGTTCTCGATGCCGATCAGGTTCGGCAGGATGGTCGCGCCGCCCCAGCCGGGGATGAGGCCGAGGAACACCTCGGGCAGCGCGAACGCCGCCGCGTTGCGGTCGATGGTGCGGTAGTCGGCGTTGAGGCCGATCTCCACGCCGCCGCCGAGTGCGAGGCCGTTCGTGAACACGAACGACGGGACGCCGAAGGTCGCCTGCTTGCCGAGCACATAGTGGCCGAGCTGGGGGAGCAGCTTGGCGACCTCCACGCTCGGGATGTCGCTGACGCGGCTGAGGTCGGCGCCGGCGGCGAGGATGAACGGCTTGCCGGTGACGGCGACCGCGTCGATCTCGCCGCGCGCCGCGCGCTCGGTCAGGGCGTCGAACGTCCGGCCCAGCTCCAGGAGCGTGGCGGGGCCCATCGTGTTCGGGCGGGTGTGGTCGCGGCCGTTGTCGAGCGTGACCAGCGCGAGCGTCTTGCCGCTGGGCAGCCGGACGTCCTTCACGAGGGAGTGGGTGACGACCTCGTCGGAGGTGAGCTCGACGAGCGGGGAGAAGTCGATGGTGCTGTAGTCGGTCACGTCTGGCTCAGCCCTTCCGCGCGGCGCGCTTGTCGTAGTTGGGGTTCTCCCAGATCACGGTGCCGCCCTGGCCGAGGCCGACGCACATCGCGGTGAGGCCGTAGCGGACCTCCGGGTGCTCCTCGAACTGGCGGGCGAGCTGGATCATCAGGCGCACGCCGCTTGCGGCGAGCGGGTGGCCGATCGCGATCGCGCCGCCCCACTTGTTGACGCGCGGGTCGGCGTCGTCGATGCCGAAGTGGTCCAGGAACGACAGCACCTGGATCGCGAACGCCTCGTTCAGCTCGAACAGGCCGATGTCGTCGATGGTGAGGCCGGCCTTGCGGAGCGCCTTCTCGGTGGACGGCACCGGGCCGATGCCCATGATCTCCGGCTCGACGCCGGCGAATGCGAAGCTGACCATCCGCATCTTCGGCTTCAGGCCGAACTCCTTCACCGCGTCGGAGGACGCGAGCAGGCTGGCGGTGGCGCCGTCGGTGAGCGGCGACGCGTTGCCCGCGGTCACCCGGCCGTGCGGGCGGAACGGGGTCTTCAGCGTGGCGAGGCCCTCCATCGTGGTCTCCGGGCGCATGCCCTCGTCCTGCGTGGCCAGTCCCCAGCCCTGCTCGGAGCGGATGGCGACGGACACCAGGTCCGGCTGCAGCTTGCCCGCGGCGTACGCGGCGGCGGTCTTCTGCTGGCTGCCGAGGGCGAACCGGTCGGAGCGCTCCTTGGTGAGCGCGGGGAACCGGTCGTGGATGCGCTCGGCGGTCATGCCCATGTTGAGCGCGTCCTCGGCGACCATGCGCTCGGACAGGAAGCGCGGGTTCGGGTCGGCCCCGAAGCCCATCGGGTGGCGTCCCATATGCTCGACGCCGCCGGCGATCACCAGGTCGTAGCTGCCGAACGCGATGCCGGAGCCGAGCGTGGTGACGCTGGTCATCGCGCCGGCGCACATCCGGTCGATCGCGAAGCCGGGCACCGACTTCGGCAGTCCGGCGAGCAGCGCCGCCGTGCGGCCCAGGGTCAGCCCCTGGTCGCCCTGCTGCGTCGTCGCGGCGATCGCGACATCGTCGATGCGCTCCTTGGGCACGTTCGGATTCCGCTCCAGCAGGCCGATCATGGCCTTGACGACGAGGTCGTCCGCGCGGGTGTTCCAGTACTGCCCTTTTTCGCCCGCACGTCCAAACGGAGTACGGACTCCGTCGACGAACACGACTTCCGTTCTATCGGCCACAGTGCCTCCCAAATCAGGTCGCTGACGATCCTAAAGAGGCCCCGACGCCGGAGTGGAATCGTTTGATTCTTTCTACGAAGCGGCTTCGGACGCGTCGCGCGGCGTTTGGGTGCTTTCCACAAAGGCCTGGGCGATCGCCTGTGAGGTTGCCTCAATCTGCCAGCGTCGCGCGCCGTGCTTCGCGAGGGCGTCGGCGACGGTCGACGGGGTGACCTCGGCGGGCGGCGTCCAGGCCACGCGCCGCAGCGTGTCGGGCGTCAGCAGGTTCTCCAACGGCAGCGAGAGCTCCTCGGCGAGGGTGGTCAGAGCGGCGCGGGCGGCCTTCAGCCGGGCGTCGGCCTCCGGGTTGCGGTCGGCCCAGGCGCGGGGCGGAGGGAGGCTCTCCCCGGTGCCGCGCAGCACGGGGAGGTCGTCGGTGCTGCGGCCGGCCTCGATGGCGCCCCACCAGCGGTCCAGCTCGGTGCGGCTGGCGCGGCCGGTGAACTCGCGCATGGCGGCGAGGGCGCGTTTGGAGTCGGGCATCGCCTTGGCGGCGGCGGTCAGCGAGGCGTCGGGGACCAGCCGGCCGGGCGCGACGTCGAGCTGCTGGGCGAGCGCGTCGCGGCTCAGCCACAGCTCGCGGGCGACCGCGAGGTTGCGCAGGCCGCGGATCGAATGGATGCCGGAGAGGCGCCGCCACGGCTCGTGCCGCGGGACGACGAGCTCGCGGGTGAGCTCGTCGGCGAACTCCTGCCGGGCGATGTCGGTCTTGCCGGCCTCCACGAGCAGCCCGGCGATCGCGTCCCGGAGGTCGGGCAGCAGCTCGACGTCCAGCGCGGCGTAGTCCAGCCACGGCTCGGGCAGCGGGCGCGTCGACCAGTCGGCGGCGCTGTGCTCCTTCGCGAGGTGGATGCCGAGCAGCTCCTCCACGACGGTCCCGAGCCCGACGCGCGGCATCCCGAGCAGGCGCGCTGCCAGCTCGGTGTCGAAGATGCTGACCGGGTCGAGGCCGACCTCGCGCAGGCAGGTGAGGTCCTGGGTGGCGGCGTGCAGCACCCACTCATCGCCGGCGATCGCCTCGTTGAGCTCGTCGAACCGGCCGATCGCGGGCGGGTCGAACAGGAAGGTGCCCGACCCGCGCCGGAACATCTGGATGAGGTAGGCGCGCTGCGAGTAGCGGAAGCCGCTGGCGCGCTCGGCGTCGACGGCGATGGGGCCTTCGCCCGCGACGATCAGGTCCAGGGCCTCGCGGTAGGCGTCGCGGCTGTCGATGACGATATGGTCAGCCACGCGGTGTCCTTCTCGCGCTCAGCAGGCTCACCCCTTCGCCGGTGGGCGGCAGGCCGGCCAGCATGCACAGCAGCTCGCCCCAGCCCTCCACGTGGGCGGCGATGTCGGTCTCCTGCGGGCTCCAGGAGGCGCGCAGCTCGATCTGGGCGCCGTCGCCCTGGGCGGCGAGCTCGCCGAAGCCGGTCGAGATGATCTTGGTGGCGGTGCCGCTGGCGGCGGTGTACTTGGCGTGGCGCGCGTCGAGCGCGTCGACCAGCCACGACCACGCCACGTCGGCGAGGAACGGGTCGAGCCCGATGTCGGTCTCCAGCGGGGCCTGCGCGAAGCAGACGATGCGGAACGGGCCGCCCCAGGCCTCCGGCTCGTCGGGGTCGTAGAGCAGGATGAAGCGTCCGGTGCCGAGGTCCGAGTCGTCGCCGTGCCGCGCGGGGCGGACGTCCGCGGCCAGCGCGATGGAGAACGGCGCGAGCTGAGCGGGAGCCGGGATCTCCGTGATCACGAGCTCCGGCCGCGCCTTCGCGGCGCGGATGGAATCCAGCGCCGTCGCGTAGGCCCCGGGCAGGTGCGGGGTCGAGGTAGGTGTCGACACGTTACGAACACTAGAAGGGTTCGGCGGCTCGTGACAGTAAGGCACGCCGCCTGACGAACTCCTGAAGGCGGCGGGCCGCGGGCGCGGCTACGCTGTCGGGCATGGCGACCACCAGCAGCGGATCGGGCGGAGACGGCACGTTGGGAAAGGCGGTCGGCGTCGGCGCGGCGATAGCCGGGGGACTCGCGCTGGTCGCGGCGGCCACCGCGGCCTACGCCATGGCGCGGGTGGCGCGCACCGTGATCACGCCCGTCCGCCGGCGGCCGCAGCGCGAGTTCGTGCGCGGCGTGGACGAGGCGCACGGCACGATCACGCTCGAGCGGACTCCGGACGCGGCGATGCCCGGGCGCTTCGGCCTGTGGTTCGGCTCGGAGTCGGGCTACGCCAAGCTCGGCGGGTTGATCGAGACCAGCGACGGCAGCGTGGTCAGGGAGCTGGAGCGCATCCACTTCGGGGAGCTCGGACCGGGGCGTTCGCGGATCAGCGGCTACTACTACCTGGAGCCGGAGGAGCTCGGGCTGCCCGTGCAGAGCGTGGAGATCGAGACGGACCTGGGGCAGGCGCCGGCGTGGGTGTTCCCGGCGGACGAGCCGGCGTCCGGCGACCGCTGGGTCATCCAGGTGCACGGCTGGGGCGCGACCCGGCAGGAGGGGCTGCGCGCGGTTCCGACCTTCCACGGCGCGGGCTACACGTGCCTCCTGGCCTCCTACCGCAACGACGGCGACGCCCCGGAGAGCGCCGACCGCCGCTACGGCCTGGGCGGCACCGAGTGGCGCGACATCGACGCCGCCATCCGGTACGCGGCCGACCACGGCGCGCGCTCCATCGTGCTGATGGGCTGGTCGATGGGCGGCGCGGTCGTGCTGCAGACCGTCACGCGGTCGCAGAACCTCGACCTGGTCAGCGGGGTGGTGCTGGAGTCCCCGGTGGTCGACTGGATCGACACGCTGGAGTTCCAGGCGAACATGCTCCGCCTCCCCGACGCGATCGCCCAGGGCGCGATGCGGCTGATCGCCTCCAACTGGAGCGGCCCGATCACCGGCCAGGGCGCGCCGATCGACCTGCGCAGCATGGACTTCGTGGCGCGCGCCGCCGACCTCAGCCTCCCGATGCTCATCCTGCACAGCCAGGACGACGGCTTCGTGCCGGACACCGCCTCCCGCGCGCTCGCCGCGGCGCGCAGCGACATCGTGACGTTCGTGCCGTTCACGGTCGCGCTGCACACCAAGCTCTGGAACTACGACGAGGCGAAGTGGACGGCGGCCGTGCGGGAGTGGCTGGACGAGCGGGCGTGAGCGCGGCGCATCGTCCGGCGCTGCCGCCAGCGGCGAGGCCTGGGGACCGGGTCGCCGTGCTGTCGCCGTCGTTCGCGGCGCCGGCGCGCTGGCCGGCGGTGCACGAGCAGGCCCTGCGGAGACTGGAGGAGCTGACCGGACTGGTGCCGGTGGAGTATCCGACCACGCGGCAGCTCGGCGCGACGCCGGAGGAGCGCGCCCGCGACATCAATGCGGCCTTCGCCGATCCGGACATCCGGGCGGTGCTGGCGACCATCGGCGGCGACGACCAGATCCGGCTGATCCCGCACCTCGACCGGGAGGCGGTGCGGGCCGACCCGAAGCCGTTCGTCGGCTACAGCGACAACACCAGCCTGCTCAACTGGCTATGGTCGGCGGGCGTCGGCGGCTTCTACGGCGGCAGCACGCAGGTGAACTTGGGGCCGGGACCGCGCGTCCACGACATCCACGCGCGCTCGCTGCGGGCCGCGCTGCTCGGCGGAGACCCGATCGAGCTGACCGACCCGGGGGAGTCGGAGGACTTCGGCGCCGACTGGGGCGACCCGCGTGCCCTCACCCAGACCGGGGAGCGCGAGCCGACCGACGGCTTCGCCTGGGCCGGGCCCGCGCGCAGCGTCACCGGGACGACCTGGGGCGGCTGCCTGGAGGTGGTGGACTGGATCCTGCTCGCCGACCGCTTCCCGTTCCCGCCGTCGGCGCTGGAGGGTGCGGTGCTGCTGCTGGAGACGAGCGAGCTGACGCCGCCCGCGCACTGGGTGCGCTACACCCTGCGCGCCCTGGGTGAGCGCGGCCTCCTCGCGCCGCTGGCGGGCGTGCTCGCGGCGCGGCCCCCGGTGAGCACGTTCGAGCACCGGCCCGACGCGGCCGAGCGGCGGCGGCTGCGGGAGGCGCAGCGCGACGCGGTGATCGAGACGGTCGCCGAGTACAACCCGGACGCGGTGGTGTGCGTGGGCGTGCCGTTCGGGCACACGTCGCCGCAGTGGGTCGTGCCGTACGGCGGGCGGATCACCCTCGACGGCGAGAGCCGCCGGGTCGTCGCCGACTACCGGCGCTGAGCTACGCCGCCACCTTCGCCCGCACCTGCCGCTTGGTCCGCCCCAGCAGCGCCGACATCCCGCGGATGCGCAGCGGCGACACCGCCTGGGTCAGGCCGAGCGTGTTCGGGAAGTCGTCAGGGACGGCCAGCACCTCGTCCGCCGTGAGCCCCGCGAGGCCCTGGACCAGGATCGACGCGAAACCGCGGGTGGTGGGGGCCTCCTGCGGGGCCGTGGCGTAGAGGTGGACGATGTCGTGCTCGTCCACCTCCACGAAGATGAAGACCGGCGCCTGGCACTCCTCGACCCGCTCCAGCAGGTCGGGGTGGTCGCGGTAGCGCTCCGGGAGGTCGGGCAGCTCGTCGGAGAACTCCAGCAGCAGCTGCAGACGGTCGTTCTGCTCCAGCGCCTGGAAGTCGTCGCGGATCTCGGCGAGCGTGCCGGTGAGGGCGGTCATTCTTAAAGGCTACCTTCGCGGGACGACGGCAGGGTCAGCGTGCCGGGACCTCGCCCGGCTCCGTCCCCGTCACGATCGGCACGCGCACCGCCGAGCCCCACTCCGTCCACGAGCCGTCGTAGTTGCGGACGTTCTCGAAGCCGAGCAGATGCGTGAGCACGAACCAGGTGTGGCTGGAGCGCTCGCCGATGCGGCAGTAGGCGACCACCTCGTCCCCGGGCTTCAGGCCCGCGTCGCCGAGGTAGATCGCCTCCAGGTCGGCACGGCGCTTGAACGTCGCGTCGGGCGCGGCGGCGCGCGCCCACGGCACCGAGGCGGCGGACGGGATGTGGCCCCCGCGGAGGGCGCCCTCAGTGGGATAGCCGGGGATCTCGGTGCGCTCGCCGCTGTACTCCTCGGGGGAGCGGACGTCGATCAGAGGCTTGCCCAAGTGCGCCAGCACGTCCTCCTTGAACGCGCGGATGGTGTGGTCGTCGCGCTCCACGACCGGATACTCGACCGCGGCGGGCGTCGGCACCTCGCGGGTGAGCTCGCGGCCCTCCGCGATCCACTTGTCCCGGCCGCCGTCGAGCAGCCTCACGTCTTCGTGGCCGAACAGCGTGAACACCCAGAGCGCGTAGGCGGCCCACCAGTTGTTCTTGTCGCCGTAGATGACGACGGTGGTGTCACGGGCGATGCCCTTGGCGCCGAGCAGTTCCGCGAACGCTTGCGGGCTGACGTAGTCGCGGACGACCGGGTCGTTGAGGTCGGTGTGCCAGTCGATCTTGACCGAGCCGGGGATGTGGCCGGTGTCGTACAGCAGCACGTCCTCGTCCGACTCCACGACGGCCAGACCGGGCTCGCCGAGGTGCTCGGCCAGCCAGCCGGTGCTCACCAGGCGTTCGGGGTGCGCGTAGCCGGAGAAGTCGGTCGACGGGTCGGGGGCGATGGCCATGCTGCTGATCCTCCGGGTTAGGCTGGGAGCCTGCGAAATCGCGGGCCGGACTCCAGGCTACGCGGCGCGCGGCGGGTGACGACGCTTCCGTCAACACTTCTTCACACTACAAAGGTGCGCATCCAGACATGACGATCGAGACGACCGGAGCCCTGCCCCGCCTCGCGGACCGCTCGCCGGCGATCACCGGCGCCGAGATCGCGGCGAGCCTGGTCCCGCCGTCGCAGTTCGAGCACGCCACCTTCGAGTCGTACCGGCCGGACCACGACTACCCGTCGCAGTCGGAGGCCGTCGCCACGCTGAAGCTGTTCGCCAAGTCGTGGGAGCCGCAGCGCCCGGCCGGCCTGTTCAGCCGCAGCCGCCGCAAGGTCGAGGCCATGAAGCCGGGCGTCTACCTGGACGGCGGGTTCGGCGTCGGCAAGACGCACCTCCTCGCGGCGCTCTGGCACGAGGCTCCCGGCCCGAAGTACTTCGGCACGTTCATCGAGTACACCGCCCTGGTCGGCGCGCTCGGCTACGCCGGCGCGGTCGAGCTGCTGCGCGGGTCGACCCTGATCTGCATCGACGAGTTCGAGCTGGACGACCCGGGCGACACCATGATGATGACGCGCATGCTGGGCGAGCTGGTCGCCTCCGGGACCCGCATCGCAGCCACGAGCAACACGCCGCCGAACGCGCTCGGCGAGGGCCGCTTCGCCGCCAGCGACTTCCTGCGCGAGATCCAGTCGCTGTCCGCCAACTTCCAGACCCTGCGCATCGACGGCCTCGACTACCGCCGCCGCGACACCTCCGGCCAGGCGGTCAGCGTCGACGCGGCGGAGTACGACCGCGTGCTCGCGGCCCTCACCGCGCGCGGCGAGACGGCGACGAGCGACACCTTCGACGGCCTCATCGCCCACCTCGCCACGGTGCACCCGTCGCGCTACATCAAGATGCTGGACGGCGTGGATGTCATCGGCCTGGCCGACGTGCACGTGCTGCACGACCAGATGGCGGCCCTCCGCCTCGTCGCGTTCGTGGACCGCGTGTACGACGCGGAGATCCCGATCGTGCAGACCGGCACTGCGCTCAGCGAGGTCTTCGACGACGAGATGCTGGGCGGCGGCTACCGCAAGAAGTACCTCCGCTCGGTCTCCCGCATGATCGCCCTCACCGCGGGCGAGCTGCCGCCGCACGACGAGTAGCGCGCACTCCCTGCGGCCGTGCCGCGGATTCGCAGACCGGCGAAACAGACTGTTTACACAGTGCCGGGATGCGTAACACCCGCGAAACACGCGCATCCCGCAGCCGAAACCTCCCGCGATCAGACTGGCTCCACCCCGAAGCGCCCGATCCGGCTCCGATGAGTCCGAACCCCATCCCCAGGGCGTCGCAAAGAGAGGTGGAGACTCGCATGGTGTTGCACACAGCAGCGGACTACGCAACGACAGGGACCGTGAACTCCCTGTGGCTGCTCGTCGCCGCAGCCCTCGTCCTGCTGATGACGCCCGGCGTCGCCTTCTTCTACGGCGGCATGGTCCGCGCGAAGAGCGTCGTGTCCATGATGATGATGAGCTTCGGCGCGATGGCCATCGTCGGCGTGCTCTGGGTCGTCTACGGCTACGGTCTCGCGTTCGGCACGCCGCTCATCCCGCACGTGCTCGGCACGCCGGACTGGTTCCTCAGCAGCCTGATGGGCAAGGACGGGATGACGCCCGACCTCGGCGGCCTCGCGTTCGCCGGCTTCCAGGCCACGTTCGCCATCATCACGGTCGCCCTGATCTCCGGCGCGATCGCCGACCGTGCCAAGTTCGGCGCGTGGATGGTCTTCGCCGGCGTCTGGGTCACGATCGTCTACTTCCCGGTCGCGTTCTGGGTGTTCAACCTGTCGCAGGGCTGGATCGCCTCCGTCCTCCACGTCAACGACTTCGCCGGCGGCACCGCGGTGCACATCAACGCCGGTGCGGCGGGCCTCGCCCTCGCCCTGGTGCTCGGCAAGCGCGTCGGATTCCAGAAGGGCATGAGCAAGCCGCACAACGTGCCGCTGACGCTCCTCGGCGCCGCGCTGCTGTGGTTCGGCTGGTTCGGCTTCAACGCCGGTTCGGAGGCCGCGGTCGACGGCGTCGCCGCGATCGCCTGGATCAACACCCTCGCCGCCCCGGCCGCAGCGACCATCGGCTGGCTGATCGTCGAGAAGATCAAGGACGGCAAGCCGACCTCCATCGGCGCGGCGTCCGGAGCGGTCGCCGGTCTGGTCGCGATCACCCCGGCCTGTAACATCCTGACCCCGGGCTTCGCGATCCTGCTCGGCCTGGTCGCCGGCGCGGTCTGCGCCGTCGCGATCGACCTCAAGTTCAAGCTCGGCTTCGACGACTCGCTCGACGTGGTCGGCATCCACCTCATCGGCGGCATCATCGGAACGCTGTGGATCGGCATCTTCGGCTTCACCCACATCGACGGCGACCCCACGAAGCCGTTCTCCAGCCTCTGGTACGGCGGCAGCCTCCTCCAGCTCGGCGCTCAGGCGGTCGGCGCGTTCAGCGTCCTGATCTACTCCTTCGTCCTGGCCTACGCGATCGGCTGGGTCATCCAGAAGACGATGGGCTTCCGGATCAAGAACGAGGACGAGCTGGCCGGCGTCGACACCGTGGTGCACGGCGAGGAAGGCTACTCGCTCGAGACGGTCTGACCGACTCGCACCATCGAGCATCCGCGAACGGGGTGCCGCCTGCGGGCGGCGCCCCGTTCCGCGTGCCGCTAGGGTGATCCTTGCATCGAGGCGGAAGGGAGCGGGATGGCCGCGACGAGCGAGCAGGTCGACACCCTGCTGCTGTTCGTCTGCGGAGCGCTCACGCTGCTGGTCCCGTTCGGCCTCGCGTTCTTCGTCGGCGGCCTCGGCGGACGCTCCACGACCTCCCGCGCCCTGACGTTCGCGCTCACCGGGACGGCGGCGACGGTCCTGCTCGGGATGCTCGGCGGCTACGGGATGCTCGCAGGGACACCGTGGCTGGCGCACGTGCTCGGCGCTCCGTCGGCCGACCTCGCCACCGGCTTCGGCGCGGCGTCGCACCATCTCGACCTGTACGCGCTGGCAAAGGCGGGCTCGATCCTCGCGGCGGCGTCCGTCTCGGTCGCGATCGTGGGTGTCGCGGTCGCGTCGCGGATCACGCTCCGCGCCTGGCTGGTGTTCATCGTGCTCTGGTCGCTGCTTGTGCTGTACCCGGCGGGCTACGCCGTCTTCGCTCTGGACGACGGCTGGGCGACCGGGGTGCTCGGCGTCATCGACTTCGGGGGAGCACTGCCCCTCGGGGTGGCGGCCGGGGCCGCGGCGGCCGGCGTCATCCTGGCGTGCGGCCGCGGAGAGCACCGGCCGCCGGAGCAGCGCAGCTTCCCGGCCATCGCGATCGGCGGGACGCTGGTCTGGGTCGGTTGGCTCGGGCTGGTGGTCGGGTCGGAGGGCGCGGTGGACTCCTACACCGGCCTGATCGCGATCAACGCCTTCATCGCCTCCGCGGGAGGCTGCCTGGCCTGGATGGTCGTCGACCGGGTGCTGCTGCGCCGGCCGACGGCGGTGAGCGCGCTGTGCGGCGCCTTCTCCGGGCTGGTCGCGATCACGCCAGCCGCGGGGGTGCTGACCGTCGGCTGGTCGCTGCTGCTCGGCGTGATCGCCGCGCTCGCGTGCGCGACGATGGTCGACCTGGCGGCCCGGGCGCGCTTCGGGGCCTCCATGGCGCTCATCGTGATCGTGACGGTCGCGAGCATGGTCGGCCTCCTGTACCTCGGGCTGTTCGCCGCGGGCGGCGGGATGGTGGACAGTGGCAACTTCGACCTGTTCACGGCCCAGGCGATCGCGGGCTTCTCGGTGCTGATCGGCTCCTTCCTGGTGTCGCTGCTGCTCGCGCTCGCGCTGCGCTTCACGCTGGGGCTCACGCGGATCCGCTATCGTGCCACGAATGAGCCGACTCCTCGACGCGATCGCGCGACTGTTCCGACCGGCGGCGCGGAAGACTGAGCGGCAGCTCTCCCGGTTCGCGCCGGCCCGCACCGGACGCGTCGCCGGCGTCGAGCCGGGCCGCTCGGGCGTCGACGCGACGATCCAGGTCGACCCCCGCCGGCTGAAGGGCCTCCGCACCTCCTACAACCCGAAGACCGACGGCGAGCCGGACCCCGGCGAGATCGTCTGGACGTGGGTCCCGTACGAGGAGAACGACGGCCGCGGCAAGGACCGGCCGGTGCTCGTGGTGGCGGCCGAGCCGTCCGGGAGCCTGATCGCGGTCGCGCTGACCAGCCAGGCGCACCCCGGCCGTCCCGAGTACCTCGCGATCGGCGCGGGGGACTGGGACGGGCAGGGGAGGCCGAGCTTCGTCCGGCTCGACCGGGTGTTCCGGGTCCACCGCACCGGGATGCGCCGGGAGGCCGCCGCGCTCGACGCGCGCCGGTTCGCGACCGTCCGCGACGCGCTGCGGAAGCTGTACGGCTGGAGCTGACCGCTGCGTGACGAACGGTGAACCGGGAGTGCACACGTCCCGGCCCGCGTCACTACAGTGGCCGCATGCCTGACGACTGTTCGCGCCCGCTCGACTTCGAGACCCGGCAGATCCACGCCGGAGCGGTGGTCGACGCCGAGACCCGCGCCAGGGTCACCCCGATCTACCAGACCGCCGGCTACGTCTTCGACGACTTCGCGGACGGCGAGGACCGCTTCGCCGGCCGCAGCCGCTACCGCGCCTATTCGCGCAACGACAACCCGACCAACTCTGTCGCCGGGCGCAGGATCGCGGACCTGGAGGGCGGCGTCGACGGCATCGTGGTCTCCAGCGGCCAGGCCGCCATCGCCGCGGCGATCAACGCGCTCGCCGAGGCGGGCGACCACATCCTCGCGACGCGATCGCTGTACGAGGGGACCCGGGAGATGTTCCGCGGCGTCCTGAAGCGGCAGGGGATCGCGTTCGAGTACGTGGACGACGACGCGAGCGAGGCGGAGTGGGCGGCGCGGTTCCGCCAGAACACGAAGGCCGTGTACACCGAGACGCTGCCGAACCCGCTCAACCAGGTGGTCGACATCGCGCGGCTGGCCGGGATCGCGCACGAGGCCGGGGTGCCGCTGATCGTCGACAACACCGTGCCGACGCCGTACCTGTGGCGGCCGATCGAGGACGGCGCCGACATCGTCGTGCACTCGACCTCCAAGTGGCTGTCCGGTCACGGGTCGGTCATCGGGGGAGCGGTGGTCGACGGCGGCCGGTTCGACTGGTCCGCGCACGCCGACCGTTTCCCGCAGCTCACCGAGCCGCCGCGGCCGGGCGTAGCGTCGTTCGTGGAGCGGTTCGGCGCCGGGGCGTACCTCGCCTACCTGCGGACGGTGATCGTGCTGGAGTACGGGCCGACCGTGCCACCGCTCAGCACCTTCCTGCTCCTGCACGGCATCGAGACGCTGTCGGTGCGGATGGACCGGCACGTCGCCAACGCGCAGGCCGTGGCCGAGTTCCTGGCCGGGCGTCCGGAGGTGGCGCGCGTGTTCTACCCGGGGCTCGCGGGGGACCCGTACCACGCGCTCGCGTCGCGCTATCTGCCGCTCGGGGCGGGCTCCATCGTCTCGATCGAGCTCGCCGGCGGCAGGGAGGCGGCCCAGCGGTTCCTGGACGCGCTGCGCCTGGTCAGCCCGATGACGCACATCGGCGACGTGCGCACGCTCGCGATCCACCTGGGCAGCACCATCCACGCCAAGCTCACCGAGGAGGAGCGGCTGGACGCCGGGATCACGCCGGGCCTCGTCCGGCTGTCGATCGGCATCGAAAGCCCCCGCGACATCATCGCGGACCTGCAGCAGGCCCTCGAAGCGTAGCCCCCGCGACATTCGTCACGAATGTCGCGAATGCGCGCGCTATTCGCGCGATTCGCGCCGAATCGTGTGGAAGGAACGTGGGGCACATTCGTGACGAATGTTGCGAAAGCGCGGCGGTTTCGCGCGATTCGGCACGAATCGCGCGGGCGCGTCAGGCGGGGGCGAGCGCCGGCGCTGCGGCGGCGACGGTCGCAGCGATGCGGCGGACGGCCTCCACCACCGTGCTCGGGTCGCAGGCGAGGTTGATGCGGGCGAAGCCGCGGCCCTGCTCGCCGAACGCGAGGCCGGAGTTGAGTGCGACGCGGCCGGTGTCGATGAGCACGCGGGCGGGGTCGTCGCCGAGACCGGTGTCCCGGAAGTCCAGCCAGGCCAGGTAGCCGGCGTCGGGCCGGATCACCCGCACCGACGGCGCGTGCGCGGCGAGCTCGGACTCCAGCAGCCGGAGGTTCGTCACGAGCTGCTCCAGCAGCCCGTCGCGCCAGCGCAGGCAGGACAGGGCTGCGACGTTGGCGTGCAGGCCGAGGATGCTCGTGCGGGCGGCCAGCTCCTCCGGCAGCCGGGTGAGCAGGCCGGCGGTGGCGGGCTCGGCGGCGACGATGACCGCGCACTTGAGACCGGCGAGGTTCCACGCCTTGCTGGCGGAGGTCACCGTGACGGCGCGGGCGCCGGCGGCCCGGGCGACGGGCGCGAACGGCGTGAAGCGGACGCCCGGGTGGGCGAGCGGGGCGTGCACCTCGTCGCTGACGACGAACACCCCGTAGCGGGCGGCGAGACGGGCGAGCGCCTCCAGGGTGCGCCTGCTGTGACATCGCCCGGTCGGGTTCTGCGGGTTGCAAAGCAGCATCGCGTCGGCTCCCGCGGCGAAGGCGGCCTCCAGCCCGTCGAGGTCGAGTGTCCAGCCGGCCTCCTCGCGCAGCGGGACCGTGATCGCGACGGCGTCGGCCTCCTCGATCATCTCGAAGAACGGCGGGTAGACCGGAGGCGTGAGCACCACGCGGCCGCCGGACTCCGGCAGCACGAGCCGCAGCGTCTCGACCACGCCAACGGTCACGTCGGTGGCCAGGTGCACCCACTCCGGGTCGACGCCCCACGACCACGAGCTCCAGGCGAAGTCGGCGAAGGCAGGCGCGAGCGGGCCGGCCGAGTCGAGGTAGCCGGTGTCCGAGTTGCGGAGGGTCCCGGCGACGCGGTCGAGGATGGCCGGCTCGACGTCGAAGTCCATCTCGGCGACGAAGACCGGCAGGACGTCCGCCGGGTAGCGGCGCCACTTGATGCTCGACCGGGACGCGAAGAGCTGCTCCAGGGGCCGGGCCGGTGCGAAGCTCATCGCCCCAGGATGCGGCAACGCGGCCACGAGCGCATCCGGGCGTGTCATGGAACGTAAGGTTGGGCTATGCGCGTCGAGGTGCTGCACATCCAGGAATGCCCGAGCTGGCGGGAGGCCGGAGCACGGCTGGAGGTCGCGCTCGCCGAGGCCGGGATGGACGCGCCGGTGGAGTACCGCTTCCTGGAGACCTCCGCCGACCTGGTCGGCACGGCGTTCGCCGGGTCGCCCACGATCGTCGTGGACGGCGCCGACCTCTTCCCGGTGGCCGAGCCCGTCCAGGAGCTGGCCTGCCGCGTGTACGTCACTCCGGCCGGGCTGCGCGGGATGCCGGACACCGGGCAGCTGGTGGCGGCGCTGCGGGCGCTCCCCGCCTGACGCCGCCGGACCTCCGGGGACGGACACCCGCCCCCGGAGACCGTCACCTCACCGGATCGGGAACTGCTGCGCCGGCAGACCGTTGCAGGTGTAGATCTGCAGCTGCGTGCCCGGCGTCACGCTCCCGCCCGGGTCGTCCAGGCACAGCCCGGACTGCGGGTTGAGCAGCGACCCGTTCGACTGCGGGACCCAGACCTGGCCGCCGGCCGAGTTGCAGGTCCACAACTGGACCTTCGTGCCCTTCACCGTGCTGTTGCCCATGATGTCGAGGCAGGCGCCGACCGTGCTGAGCGAGTCGTTCGGGTTGAGCACCCACCTCTGGTCGAGCGACGTGGCATCGCAGGTGTTCAGCTGCACCTGCTCGCCGTTGCCTCCGGTGTCGTTCCCCGACGGATCCACGCACAGGCCGCCCTTGCCGACGATCTGCACGCCGCCGCGGCTGTAGCCCGCGTAGTTCGTCGCGACGATGTTCGCCTGGATGGCGGCGTCGGTCGTGTCAGGGGCGTAGCCCGCGGTCATCGCGCCCTCGAAGAACGAGCCCGTGCCGCGGTTGCTGTCGTCACCGCCGGTGCCGAGCACGATGGAGCCCTCCAGGTGCATGGGGGCGTAGCCTCCCGCCGGCAACGGTCCGTCGTACCAGGTGGTCAGTGCGCCGGACTGGGAGTCCCCGCCCTTGAGCGCGAAGCTCGTGGTCCCGTTGTTCTTCAGCACGGCCGTGACGAAGTCGCTGCTGTTGCCGTGGTTGGAGTCGTCGGTGAGCGTGGCGCCCTTGTAGAGGCCGTTCTCCAGGTCGGCAGCGATCCACGGGCCGTTGCCGTAGCTGCCCGCGGCGTTGCGCACCGAGATGTTGAGCGCGTCCATGTGGCCGGCGCCGGTGTCGAGCTCCTGGACCTCGGCGTTGCCGAAGTCCGAGCAGCACTTGTCGTTGACGTTCGTGCCGCTGCCGACCATGTACATCGACTCCGGCTGCGAGCCGGTCGCGACGCCGGCGCCGCTGGTGTGCCGGTAGCCGACACCCGGCTGCATGAGGATGCCGTACGCCTCGTGCCCGTTCACCGTCACCGGGAGGAGGTCCGCGATGGCGCCGACGTCCTGACCGCCCTGCGCGCCCGGCCCCTCGATGGTGAGGTCGTTGTGCCGGGGCGACTGGTCGTAGACGACGGTGATCGTACAGGTGGTGCCGGCGCAGAACGTGTCCTGCGCCGCGGCGTTCGCATAGCCTCCCGCGCTCAGCACCCCGATGTTCAGGGTGTGGCTGTCGGAGGCGCGCGCCACCTGGTACAGGCTGCCGCTGTACCCGGCATAGAGCGCGCGCACCGAGCTGTACGCGGCGACGCACGGGGTGGAGGCGGAGCCGTACAGGTCGCACGGGAGCGACGTGGCGGCGGTCGCGCTCTGCGGTACGGCGACGAGCGCGAGCGCGGTGAGGGCGAGAGCGCCGAGCGCGGCGGGCCATCCTCGGTGGCGGAGGAGGTTCCGGAATCGTTTCATGGTGCCCCTTTCTGTGGCGCGACTCTGCGCCGGAGAGCGCCGAGGCTCGGCGCTCTCCGGATGCTAGGGCCGCGGAATTCTTCCGGAAACCGGGCGGCCGAATAGATATCTCCGGGTCGTTCCGCCCCGGAATCCCGGCGGAACAGACTGTCAAGGATGTTGTGAAAATTCATTTATGCCGGTGCATTGACGGAATAATTCACGGTCTTTACAGTTGCGTTCGTGCACAAGCCCAACGACGTGCCGCAGCTGATCCGGCGCACCCACGAAGAGCGGATTCTCGCGACCCTCCGCGAGAACGGTCCGCTGACCCGTGCGGAGCTGGAGAAGCGGGTCGGGCTGTCGCGCACCACCCTCTCCGACATCACCGCCGCCCTGCTGCGTCGCGGCGTGCTGGTGGAGCGCGCGACGCACGACGAGGCCCGCGGCCGGGGACGTCCCGCCGCGAAGCTCGCGCTCGACCCGGCCTCCGGGCAGTTCCTCGGTGTCGACCTCGGCCACCGCCGTGTCCACGTCGCCGTCGTGAACGCCTCCAACGAGATCATCGTGTCGGGCGAGCGCGCCTACGACGTGGACACCTCCTGGTCCGAGCGCATCGACGCGACCTTCGCGCTCATCGAGGGCCTGGCCCGCGACGAGGAGGTCGGCCTGCAGGCGCTGGAGGGCATCGGCATCGGCGTGCCCGGCCCGCTCAGCACGGCCTTCCGCGGCGAGCAGCGAACGCCGCCGCGCTGGCGCGGCCAGCCGAGGGACGAGCTCCTCGCCCTGATCCGCGGCCGGTTCGCCGGGCGGTTCTCCGCGCCGCTCACCCTCGACAACAACACCCGCCTCGCCGGCCTCGGCGAAGCCGTCTGGGGTCGCGCCGACGACGCGGACAGCCTCCTCTACCTCCGTCTCGGCGACGGCGTCGGCGGCGGCCTGGTGGTCTCCGGCCGCCTGGTCTCCGGCGCGTCCGGCTCGGCCGGGGAGGTCGGCCACGTGACCGTCGAGCCCGACGGCCTCCCGTGCTGGTGCGGCAAGACCGGCTGCCTGGAGACGGTCGCGTCCGTGCCCGCGATCCAGGAGCGCCTCGCGGCCGTCCGTGCCGGCGACGGCGATGAGGACGGGAGCGCGGCCGACGCGGTCGTGCGCGCGGCGGGGGAGGCGACCGGGCGCGCGCTCGCGGCGGCGTCGGTCGTCGTCGACCCGCGCGACATCGTGATCGCGGGCGACGTCCTGCGGTTCCCCGGCTTCCTCGACGCGGCGCGCGAGTCCTTCGCCCGCGAGACCCTGCTCGTGGGAGGCGGCGACCGGCTGCGCGTCTCCACCCTCCGCGACGAGGCCGGAGCGCTCGGCGCCATCGCCGCGGCCTTCCACCGCTCCTCCCTGCTGGTCGGCTACGCGAGCCTCGCCGGCCTCCCCGACCCCGCCCCCGAACCCGCCGACGCCGAGCGCCGGCAGGCCTAGACCACCCGAACCCCCGGAACCCCCGAACCACCCCCGAGAAGGAGAACCATGACGACCCTCGCGACCGAGAGCCTGCCCGTGGAGGAGGGCGGCGCACCGCCCGCGCGCCCCGGCCGGCGCAGGCGCGTGCCCACGTGGGCGTGGACGACGATCTCGATCGTCGTCGGCATCGGCATCTTCTGGGTGCTGTCGTTCGTCACGATCCTGCCGAGCCCGCCTGCGGTCGTCGCCAAGACGATCGACCTGGCGTCGAACGGCATCCTGTTCACCGACATCGGGGCGAGCCTCGCCCGCGTGCTGGTCGGCTTCCTGCTCGGGACGCTGCTGGCCATCCCGGTCGGCTTCCTGATGGGCTGGTACAGCACGGTGCGCGGCCTCCTGCACCCGTGGGTCCAGTTCGTGCGCATGATCCCGCCGCTGGCCATCCTGCCGCTGTCGATCGTCGTGCTCGGCACGGGCGAGGTCGCCCGGGTGTTCGTGATCTTCCTGGCGTCGTTCCTGGCCGCGATCGTCGCGACCTACCAGGGCGTCGTCAGCGTCGACCGCACGCTGGTCAACGCTGCTCGGGTGCTCGGAGCCAAGGACGGCACGATCTTCGCCCGCGTCATCGTCCCGGCCTCCTCGCCCTTCATCTTCGTCGGCATGCGCGTCGGCCTCGGCTCGTCGTGGGCGACCCTCGTCGCCTCGGAGCTGATCGCGGCCCAGCAGGGACTCGGCTTCCGCATGCAGCAGGCGCAGCTCTACTTCGACCTGCCGACGATTTTCGTATCCATCATCTTCATCGGCGTGCTCGGTCTGCTCATGGACCGCCTGCTGATGGCCGTCGAACGGAGAGTGACCTCGTGGCAGGAACGCCGATGACCCCCAAGATCAGCGTCAAGGACCTGCGCAAGGTCTTCCCGCTCGGCAGCGGCGAGTTCACCGCCCTCGGCGGTGTCGACCTCGACGTCGCGGACGGCGAGTTCGTCACCCTGGTCGGCCCGTCCGGCTGCGGCAAGTCCACCCTGATGAACATCGTGGCCGGCCTGGAGACCGCGACCTCCGGCAGCGTCCTCGTCGACGGCGAGCCGGTCGACGGACCGAGCCCGGAGCGCGGCGTCATCTTCCAGCAGTACGCGCTGTTCCCCTGGCTGACTGTCCGCAAGAACGTCGAGTTCGGCCTCCGCGTCTCGGGAGTGCCGGCGGAGGAGCGACGCGAGCGCGCCCAGTACTTCATCGACCTGGTCGGGCTCACCACGCACGCCGACCAGCTCCCCAAGGCGCTGTCCGGCGGCATGAAGCAGCGCACCGCCCTCGCCCGCGCCTACGCGGTCAACCCGCGGCTGCTGCTGATGGACGAGCCGTTCGGCGCGCTGGACGCGCTCACCCGGGTCAACCTCCAGGACCAGCTGCTGCGCACCTGGCAGGAGGAGCGGCGCACCGTCCTCTTCGTCACGCACGACGTGGAGGAGGCCGTGTACCTGGCCTCCCGCGTGGTCGTGATGGCCGCCCGGCCCGGCCGCATCTTCGAGATCATCGACGTCGACCTCCCGGCGAACCGCACGGAGGAGACGCGGCTGTCGCCGGAGTTCGCGGAGATCAAGAACCGCGTCTGGCGGGCGGTCTACCACCAGCCGGCACTCGAGAGCGCGAGCGTCGCCGCCCAGCGCTGACCTCGCCCCGAACCGCACCACCACACCCCCGAAGCACCACCTCACACACACAGAAAGCAGCATCGCCATGCGCACAATCCCCGCACGCCTGGGCATCGCCGCCCTCGCCGCCGGAGCACTCGTCCTCTCCCTCGCCGCCTGCAGCACCGGATCGGCCAACGCCGGCTCGGGCTCCAGCGCCAGTGCCACCTCCTGCTCCACCACGCAGAACGTGAACTTCGGCTACATCGGCGACTTCAACGGCACCAGCCTCCTGGCCATCGCCAAGGCCAAGAACATGTGGGCCGCCCACTGCCTCAACGTGAACCCGCAGGTCTTCACCAACGGCCCGCTGCAGATCACGGCCATGGCCTCCGGCAGCCTCGACTTCGGTTACATCGGCCCGGGCGCCCTCTGGCTGCCCGCCTCCGGCAAGGCCAAGATCGTCGCGATCGACACGTTCACCAACGCCGACCGCATCGTCGCGCTGCCGGGCAAGGGCATCAAGTCGATCAAGGACCTCAAGGGCAAGAAGGTCGCCTACCCGAAGGGCACCTCCGGCGAGATGATCCTCCGTCTCGGCCTCCAGAAGGCCGGCATGAGCATGAGCGACATCGACGCGACGCCGCTCGACTACTCGACCCTGACTTCCGCGCTCTCGGCCGGTCAGTTCGACGCGGCCGGCTTCGGCTACCCGCAGCTCACCACCGTGAAGAAGCAGCAGCCGGGCATCATCGAGCTGGCCAAGGACTCCGACTTCGCGAGCTCCATGCGCTTCGTCACCGCGTTCGTCGCCCGGGAGAACCTGCCCACGCAGAACCCGAAGATGGTCTCGGCGGTCCTCGCCGTGCTGAAGGAGGCCAACGACTACCGCCTCGCTCACCGCACCGAGGCCATCAACCTCGTCTCGCAGATGACCAACGTCCCCGTCGACCAGGTGACCACGGACGCCAGCTTCGACCAGCTCGTCTCGTCGAAGTCGCTGGAGGCCTCCACTAAGTCCGGCGACGTCGACAAGTGGCTCGACACCTTCGGTCAGTACTTCACCACGGTCGGCACCCTCCAGCAGCCGGGCAGCGCGAAGGACTACTACACCTCCGACCTCTACGCCAAGGCGGGACATTGACCTCCACCGCTCCACAGCACGACGGCCAGCGCCGGAACATCCTCTTCCTGCTGACCGACCAGCACCGGGTCGACACACTCGGCTGCTACGGCAACACCCGGATCAGCACCCCGGCCCTCGACCGCCTCGCGGCCACGGGCACGCGGTTCGACCGGTGGTACACCCCGACGGCGATCTGCACCCCGGCGCGGGCGAGCCTGCTGACCGGCCAGGCGCCGTTCCGGCACCGCCTGCTCGCCAACTACGAGCGGAACGTCGGATACCTGGAGGACCTGCGCGAGGGTCAGTTCACCTTCGCGCAGGCCCTCCAGGAGGAGGGCTACCGCACCGGCCTGGTGGGCAAGTGGCACGTCGGAACCAACAAGACGGCTGCGGACTACGGCTTCGAGGGCCCGACGCTGCCCGGCTGGCACAACCCGGTCGACAGCCCCGACTACCTCGCCTACCTGGCGCAGAACGGCTACCCGCCGTACGAGATCCACGACCGCATCCGCGGCGTGCTTCCGAACGGCAGCCCGGGCAACCTGCTCGCCGCCCGGCTGAACCAGCCGGAGGAGGCCACCTTCGAGTACTACCTGGCCGAGCGTGCGATCGCGATGCTGCGCGACTACGCGGAGGGGCGCCGGAGCGAGGGGACGCCGTTCTTCCTCGGGCTGCACTACTTCGGGCCGCACCTGCCGTACCTGCTGCCGGACGAGTACTTCGACATGTACGACCCGTCGCAGATCGAGCTGCCGGCCTCCGTGCAGGAGGACTTCCTCGGCAAGCCGCCCGTGCAGCGCAACTACAGCAAGCACTGGACGTTCGACACCATCCCGATCGAGACCAGCCGCAAGCTGATCGCGGTCTACTGGGGCTACGTGACGCTGATCGACCGGCAGCTCGGCCGCGTGCTCGACGCGCTGGACGAACTCGGGCTGTCCGACGACACCGCGGTGTTCTTCTCCAGCGACCACGGCGAGTTCACCGGTGCCCACCGCCTCCACGACAAGGGACCGGCGATGTACGAGGACATCTACCGCACCGCGGGCATCATCCGCGTGCCGGGGATGCCGCCCGGGCAGGTCAGCGACGAGTTCGTGACGCTCACGGACGCGACGGCGACCATCCTCGCCCTCGCCGGCGCCGACACCCGGCCGGCGCTCGACTCCCGCAACCTGCTTCCGCTGGTCGGCGGCGAGGACGTCGACTGGCAGCAGGACGTGCTGTGCGAGTTCCACGGCCACCACTTCCCGTACCCGCAGCGGATGCTGCGCGACCGGCGCTACAAGCTGGTCGTGAACCCGGAGTCGGTCAACGAGCTGTACGACCTGGAGGCCGACCCGGACGAGCTGCACAACCGCTACGAGCATCCCGAGTTCGAGGAGATCCGCGCCCGGATGATGCACCGGCTCTACACGGCGCTGGTCGAGCGGGGGGACAACTTCTATCACTGGATGACGTCGATGTACGACGTGGGAGGGGTCCGTTACGATCCGAGCATGAGCGGACTCGACGAGAGCAGTTACCCGGTCCGATGAGCGAGCGCCGGCCGAACGTGGTGATGATCCTCACCGACGATCACGCGTCCCGCGCGATCGGGGCGTACGGATCGGTGGTGAACTCCACGCCGCGCATCGACGAGATCGCGCGGCGTGGGGTGCTCTTCCAGAACTGCTTCGTCACCAACTCGCTGTGCTCGCCCAGCCGGGCGAGCATCCTCACCGGCACGTACAGCCACGTGAACGGGGTGACGACGCTGGAGACGCCGATCGACGCCTCCCAGCCGACGTTCGTGTCCCAGCTGAAGGCGGCGGGGTACCGGACGGCGATCGTCGGCAAGTGGCACATGGGCCACGGGCCGGGCCACGATCCCGAAGGGTTCGACTTCTGGGACGTGCTGGTCGGCTCCGAGGGGCAAGGGGAGTACTGGAACCCGCTGTTCCTGTCCGAGGCGGGGGAGCGGACCGTCGAGGGGTATGCGACCGACATCATCACCGACCTGGCGCTCTCGTGGCTCGAGACGCTGGACGGCGACGATCCCTGGTGCGTGCTGATCTACCACAAGGCCCCGCACCGGCCGTGGGAGCCGCGGGAGGGGTCGCGGCCGCGAGCCGAGTCCGTGCCGCTCCCGGCCACGTTCGACGACGACTACGCGACGCGGTCGGCGTCGGTGCGGCGCGCGACCATGCGGATCGCCGAGCACCTCGCGCTGGAGGACCTCAAGACCGCGCCGCCGGCCGGTCTCGGCTACGAGGACGCCGCGATCTGGAAGTACCAGCGCTTCATGGAGGACTACCTCGACTGCGTGCGGGCGGTGGACGAGAACGTCGGCCGCGTCATCGACTGGCTCGACGCGCGCGGGCGGTTCGACGACACGCTCCTGATGTACGCCTCCGACCAGGGCTTCTTCCTCGGCGACCACGGCTGGTTCGACAAGCGGCTGATGTTCGAGGAGTCGCTGCGCATGCCGCTGCTGCTCAGCCTCCCGTCGCAGGTGGAGGCCGGCGGCGTGCACGAGGGGATCGTGACGAACGTGGACTGGGCGCAGTCCATCCTGCAGGCCGCGGGGGTGGAGCCCGTGGAGCGGATGCAGGGGAGGAGCTTCTGGGGCGACCTGGTGGCCTCGCCGTCGCCGTCCGCGCCGCCTCCGGCCCACGGCATGTACTACCGCTACTGGGAGAACGACGACGCCTCGCACCGTGCGCCGGCGCATTACGGCTACCGCACGCGCACGCACAAGCTCATCTACTACTACAACGACGGCCTCGGGCTTCCGGGAACGGGGCACTTCACCTACCCGCCGGAGTGGGAGCTGTACGACCTGGTGCGCGACCCCGAGGAGCTGCACAACGTGTACGGGGACCCGTCGTACGCGGACGTGCGCGACGAGCTCACGGCGGCGATGCGGAGCGAGCAGGCCCGGGTGGGGGATCTGCCGCATCCGAGCCAGGGGGTCTAGGAGGACGGAGAACACCGTACTGGCACGGATTGTGCGGCCTGTTCCGCATCGCTAGCCTTCGGGTCATGACGGACCTGACCGGCTCCCTGCCGCCCGCGACGAATCGCTTCGCCTGGGTGCGCAAGCTCCTGCCCCGGATCGTGATCGGCTCGCTGATCGCCGCGGCGCTCGTCGGCGTCTACGCCGTGATCATCGGCAACTGGGACGAGACCTGCTGGCGGCTGATCGGCACGATCGGGCTGCTGGTGTTCTTCTCGCTGGTGTCCTGGTACGACGCCGACGTGTCCGCGCGGCGGGCGCCCTGGTTCGGGGCGGTCTCGGTCGCGCTGTCGGCGTTCCTGCTGCTGGACGGGCTGGTGAAGCTCTGGTCGCCGGCGTTCGGCGATCAGTCCGGCGACGACACCGGCGGGACGTCCTCCTGGGGCGTCTTCGGCTGGCTGGCGCTCGTCGCCGTGGTGCGCCTCGGCCTCCTGCACATCCACCTGGTGCTGAACACGCAGCGGCGCTTCACCGGCCCGATCATGTCCAAGGTGACGCTGTGCACCCTGGTGCTGGTCGGGGCGCTCACGCTCGGACTGGCGGCGCCGCTGGTGTTCGACCATGTGGAGTTCACGGACGCCTACTGGCGCCTCATCGGAGCGATCGCGATCCTGGACGCGCTCGGGACCATCCTGATCCCGCTGACGTACACGCTGTTCGGGCCGAAGTCGGGGGACAAGCGCCGGGGGCGGGAGGCGGTGGCGTATGTGCCTGTCGTCACGGGGCCTGCCGCTGCTCCGGCGCCCGCGGCTGCTCCGCCTGCTGCGGCCGCGCCTGCTGCGGCCGCGCCTGCTGCGGCCGCGCCGGCTCCTGCCGCCCCTGCCGCTCCGGCATCCGCCTACCCGAACGTCGCCACGCCGGGCGGCGGCTACCGCCTGGAGTGGCCGCGTTACGTGAACGGCGCCCCGCTGCCGGCCCGGCCGGACGGCTCGCCGGACTTCACGGGCGTGGTCGGGTACTGAGCCAGGAGGCCAGCGCCCGGCGCGCGTGAGGGTCCATAAGCAGGTCGACGTTGTCCGTGACCTGCTCGACCGATCCCGGACCGGGTCTCAGTGCGCTGACCTCCGGATCGGCGATCGGCGCCACGAGCTGCCTGACGATCTCCGGATCCGGGTGCAGGTACGGCCGGTCCCAGAACGGCACGGTGGCGCGACGCACGTCGGTGAGCCCGAGACCGTTCTGCTGATCCAGCAGCGTCTCCAGGGCGTCGGCGGCGGCGTTCTGCCGATCCGCGAGAGTTGTTCCGCCCACGATCCCGGCCACCGGATCGGCGAGCCGCGCTCCGGACGGCAGCGTTCGGAAGACCGTTCCGAGCCACTTCGCGTACGGCGGCCAGCGGCGTTCCAGGAGGAAGGCCAGATGCATGACGATGTGCGCGACGCGGGCGGCGATCACCCGCGAGCCGGTCTCATCGCCCACATCGGCGGCTCGTCCCATCAGGGGGAGCTCCTGCGCGACCCGAGCCCAATCGCAGGCGAGCAGGTACCTCCAGACATCGTCCGGGTACCATTCCAGCGCGCGGCGAGCCGTGCTGAGGTCGCCGGAACGATCCACGAAGACCGGCCCGGCGACGACTTCCAGTGCGGCCTGGCCGGACAGCGAGAGCCAGTCGCGGATCTCAACGCCCCGGCGCGGATCGAATCCGAGGCGCGACTCCAGAAACGCCGAGACGGAGCCGACGTCCACGTGATTCCGTGCCGTCGCCTGCCCGGTGAAGGCGAACCGGGTCGGGTGCCCGCGGAAGCGATCGGGGAGAGCCCGCTCGATCGTCTCGGCGACGTCTCCGACCGCGTTCTCCGGCACGAACAGGCTCAGGCGCAGTCCCCAGTCGTGATCGCGGGACACCGCATCGTCCAGCCCGAGGACGTCGGAGCCCGTCCCCAACCGCCCGGCAGCGAACGGCAGGCCGGGGAAGCGCGTGGACAGGATCGGGTCGACCACGTCCGTGAAATACGTTCGAGCGAGTTCGAGGCCTGTCACGTCACCGTCGGTCACGATCCCCATCCTGGTCGACGGCGGCTCCGGGCCGCAAACGACGGGCGGGTGTCTTGCCGGAGCCTCGCCGGAGGGTATGTGCTGGGTGCCATCGACACGATGAGCACTTTCTCTGGGAGGGCATGATGGAGACTTCGACGTACTTCGGCACCGACATCGCGGGGATGATGCACGCTGCCCGCGCGGAGGCGCGACGCATCACGGAAGCCAACAAGGGCGATTTCGTCAGCGACCACAAGGCGATCCTCGAGCGGCTGGAGGCTGCCGACCTGATCACCGACGAGGAGGTGCAGACCCTTCTCGACCTCTACGTGCTCGGGTACGAAGCCGGAGAAGGCAAGGGCGACCCGCAGCGCGCGTACTTCGAGTCGCGCCAGGTCTACGACCGGCTCGCCGCAGGCGGCAATGCCAGTCCCGTTGCCCTGGTGGTCGCCTCCGCCGCCGTCGGCTCGTTCGAGATCTCCGTGAACCCCGAAGGATCCACCACGGTCAGCATCGCCCGGGTCAGCTACGGCTCGAGTCTGGCGGGAATCGGCGCAGGCATCGGCTCCCTCCTCGGCGGCCCGGCAGGCGGCGTGCTCGGCGGCGCGATCGGAGGGCTGATCGGGGGCATCGTCGATGACAAGAAGGGGAAGAAGTAGGCCTCACACCGACGATGGCAGCACGATCTGCGATTCCGCCTTGGTGGTTCGCCGATCGTTCAGCCGGCTCCGCCTGTGCGCAGCCCCGGAGTGAGAAGCCGCCAGAGCGCTTCGAGCTCGGCGTCGACCAGTTGTTCCGTCCCGGAGTCGATCGCGACGGAGAGGACTCCGAAGAGGCAGTTGACGATCGTCTTCGCAGCGCGCGCGCGGTTCAGCGAGTCGGGTGCGTCGCCGTCCTCCACGGCCTCGTCGAGAAACGGGATGAAGCGTTCCGCCCAGGCGTCGTAGGGGTTGGTGCCCTGGGGGACGAGCCGGAGCTCTTGGCTGAGTCGCATCGCAGCGCGTGTTCGAATGTTGGTCGCCATTGTTCGCGTCACCCGCCAGGCGAGAAGGCGCATGCCGGAGAGGCCCCGGCCGCCCTGGTCTCGCACATCCTGCACGAGTGCCGGCCACGCATCGAAGCGTCCGGAGAGCACGGCGTCCGCCATCGCCTGCTTGGACTCGAAGTGGAAGTAGACGGCGCCCTTCGTGAACCCCGTGGCGGTGATGATCCGGTCGAGCCTCGCTCCACTGAATCCGTAGCGCGCGAACTCGGCGGCGGCGGCGTCGAGTATCGCTTCGCGGGTCTCGAGAGCCTGCCGAGCGCGCTCTGCCATTCGCCGAACCTTCCTGGACAGGAGCGTTAGCGCTCCGCTGAAGGATATCGCGCGGTGCACGGGATGTTGGACTGGCGCTGCATGCGACCCTCGCAAACCATATGGTTTGGCGAGCCTGTGTCGAATGGTTGCAAAGGCTGGATATGGCCTATATCGTTTCCACTGCGCTTACCGGGGTTTTGGTATGTGATGAACACATCGAGCCACGAGCTATGGGGAGCAGGTTCACCGGTGAGAGAAATGCAGTGGCGAGGGCGGCGTGGGGGCGCCGCCCCCCTCGGCGTGCGACTGACCGCATGGGGGCTCACTGCGGTGCTGGTCGGCGCGGCGCTTGCTGCATGCACTGCGACCCAGCCCAGGCCGTCTGCCCGCTCGACGATCTCGACCGCTGCTTGGCCGACCGCGCAGATCTATCACACCGGTCGTACCTCGCCGACGTTGCTCGTCCCCGCGGGCGCTCGCTCACTGCACATCGATTTCAGCTGCACCTACGGTCTGTACTCGGTGGTACCGAGCGCTGACATGGATCGGCGCCACGGAACCTGCGGCGGTGCACAAGCATTCGACTTCGACATCCACACCATCGCCGAGGGCACGAGACTCATCATCGATCTCGTCGTCCCCGACGGCACCCGACTGGCTGCGACGATGAACTTCAGCACTGCCTCCTTCAGACCCGATCCCGTGACGGCCAAGCAGTGCGCCGCCCTCAGCAAGATCCAGGAGGCGTACTGGAACGCCGACCAAGGCCACGATCACGGGGACGTGTCGGATGCGCAATGGGTGGAGCAGACCGCGGCAGCGAAGGCGGACGTTGCAGCTCTGGCCGCCGACGCGAAAAGGGAGCCCTCCTCCGCGGGCCTGCTGGGCACGGTCATCCCGTCCCTCGCTGACTGGCTGACGGGGGCCGGGGATCACCCCGGCGCGATCTTGCATGCGCCGGCGGGAGACTTCACGGCGGCCGACTCGCTGGCAGGGCAGATCTGCACAGCGAATGGGACCTCACTGGTCATCGACTCCAAATACGGCGGGTGATGTCCGTGGCTCGCACGCGCGAGCGAGTCGTGCCACGACAGCGGGCCTACACGTCACCGACAACTCGAGGCGCCGCCAGAAAATACAAAACCCCCGGTCTACCGGGGGCTTTCGTGGTGGTGGGCGATACCAGACTCGAACTGATGACCTCTTCCGTGTGAAGGAAGCGCGCTACCAACTGCGCCAATCGCCCATGGGCTCGTCGCCCGTGCGTTCGCGGCCGGCATTCCGGCTGCGAGTCTCGATACTAGCCGACGCCGGCCCCGGATTGCACATCGGCCCCGCGCGCCGGGCGTTGCGCCGGGCGTCGCGCTGCGCGACACACCCGGCCGGCGGGTCCGGTTTTGTCATCGGCCCGGGGATCGGCTAAAGTCATTCAAGTGCCGCGGGAGACCGGGGCGCGAAATGCGGATGTAGCGCAGTTGGTAGCGCATCACCTTGCCAAGGTGAGGGTCGCGAGTTCGAGTCTCGTCATCCGCTCGAGTCGGCCTGGTATCTCCGGATTCCAGGCCTCTCGAATACGGTACGGTTCTTCCGTGTTGTGGCTTCGGTGGATTGGCCGAGAGGCGAGGCAGCGGCCTGCAAAGCCGTATACACGGGTTCGAATCCCGTATCCACCTCGATCCTGAGCACTCAGGCTCTGGGCGATTGGCGCAGCGGTAGCGCGCTTCCCTGACACGGAAGAGGTCACTGGTTCGATCCCAGTATCGCCCACAGAAAGAAACCCCCGGCATGCCGGGGGTTTCTTGGTTTCATGAGGTCTCGCGCGACGGCGCCACCTCAGCGTGGCCCAGGGGCGATATCCGCAGAGGCGATTTCAGCAGGGGCGACCTGAACGGCGCGCGCAGCCGCATCGAGTCGAATTCCGAAGTTCGAGTTCGCGGCTTGAGTGAGGGTCTCGATGAGATCGCGCCGGACCTCGAGGACACGCGCACTGAGGTACGTGAACTGAAGCTCCACGGTTGGGCCGACGACGACTGTGCGGCGTCCCGAAGTCTCGTCCGTGCTGTCTCGCCAGGACAGAAGGAAGGGCTCGCGCCGGCGCATCTTGGTGAAACTGACGACTTCGAGAGCCTGCAGAAGGACGTCATCCACGTCGATCCGCAAACCGTTCGCTCCGTATAAAAGTGAACCCAATCCTGGCCCTTCGTCTGACGAACGTCACGCGGACGCCTCCTGCTCAAAGCCAACATCCTACGATTCCTGATGGGGGTGGAAATACACCCCCACGGGTGTAGCTCGCGCCCTATGATCAACGCATGACCCCCATCCGGATCGCCCTCGTCAATGACTACGAGGTGGTCGTCAAAGGACTTGCGGCGATGCTTCACGGCTATCGACACGCCCTCGAGGTCGCAGAGTTGGATGCGCAAGCGCCCGTCGTCGAGCACGTGGACATCGCTCTCTACGACACCTTCGCGGCGACGTCGGGTGACCGCGATGAAGTGAAGGCACTCGCGGCCAACCCGAGGATCGGCAAAGTCGTCGTGTACTCGTGGGACATGAACGAGCGCCTCGTCTCCACTGCTCTGTCGAATGGCGCGGGCGGATACATCTCCAAGGGCGTGACGGCACAGGAGCTGGTCACGGCTCTGCATGAAGTGCACCGCGGCGAGAATCTCATCCACCCGGTTCCTTCGGGTTCACAGGCAGCCGCCGTCGGCGACTGGCCCGGCCGCGAGGAAGGGCTGACCCCTCGCGAATCGGAAATGCTCGCACTCATCACCCAAGGCTTGAGCAACACCGAGATCGCAGAGCGCACCGGCTTGTCGATCAATTCGATCAAGTCCTACATCCGAACCTGTTATCGGCGCATCGGCGTCGGCAACCGCTCGCACGCGATTCTGTGGGCACTCGAGCACGGATTCCTCCCCGACAACATCCGAATGATCGTTTCGCGTTCGCACACGAGAGCCCGGGTACTCGGTGCTGCCGATTCGCCGGTGTCGACGGCCGTGATCTCCGGTTCCGATTCCCTGCCCGACGTTCTGAACGGCGACCTCGCCCAGTAGCCCCCTGTCCATCAGCGGCCAGCGCCACCTCGACGCGACCCTGCGGCCGGCGATCCACGCGAACGCGCCCGCCGGGTGACGCCGAAGTCCGCCCGGCATCGGTTAAGCTCGCATTCGGCGTCGGAGTCCTCGGCGCCTCCTGTTCCAGCCAGCACCCGATCGCGCTCAGTACAGGCGTACAGTTCGCGACACCTGCCCCCCGGTGGGCAGAGGCTGGAGTCAACCGATGCGTGAGCCTTCGTTCACGACCTGCGAAGCATGGATGGGGCAGGTCGAGCGCTACCTGGACGGCCACGGCGGCGAGGCCATGATGCGGCGCCACGACGTCGATCGCGACGCGGTGCTGAACGTGGCGCGCGTCGAACTGGACAACGTCGACGCCGAGGGCCGCTCGCGGCTGACCCACGAACAACTCGCCCGGCTCGTCGATGAACCGCGCAAGACGGTCGCCCGGGCGCGGCTCGTACTGATCGACAGCGGCTTCGAGGCTTTGGAGTCCGACCCGCGGCGGGCGGGCCACGCGACGCGGGTGCTGCAGCGGCAGCCGTCGACGGCGTGAACGGGGAGACCCACGCCGCACATCCCCCGAGGGGTGCGACGTGGGTCCCGCCGATCGCGATGCCCGCCCCGCCTCAGGCGCGGGTCCGGGTCGCCTCGGCTGCCTCCACCTCCGTCAGGAGGGGCGGAGGCGTCTTCTCGTCGACGACCGTCCGTGGCGCGTCGATCATGACCAGCCGCTCGACGGCTTCGTCGAGCGTGAGCACGATGACCATCGGATGCGGCTTCGCCCACGAGTTGACGATGTACCCGAGACCGGACCTGATGATCGAGCCGACGCACTCGGCCGACGCGCCGTGCTCACGGAAGAGCAGCCAGCGCTCGCCCTCGTAGAGGCTGTAACGCCACTCGCCCACGTCGAACCGCTCGACCAGTTCCAGGACCATGTTCGGTCACCTCGATTCCGCGCGCGAGCGAAGGCGGCGGGCGCACCTCCGGTCGCGTCTACGACAGGCATATCGTAGGTCGGCCGCCGCGACTATGCCTAGGATCTCGCGCCGGGAGCGCGCGATGTGGATCGGGGGTGCGCGATCCGGTCCCAGAACGTGAGTTCGGCGGTCCGGCCGCCCAGGGACCACTCTTCCGTGCGCTCGTGGATTCCGATGTATTCCCGGTCTCCGCCGGACGGCCGGTCGGAGAAGAAGATCGCAGACGGGTGCTCCTCCGAGACGATCAGGCGGCCGCCTCGGCGACGTCTGCGATCCGCAGGTCCGCGCCGCCTCCGAGCCGGGCACGTGCCTGCTCCAGCATCCCGGCGCTCGCGTCGATCCCCGTCACGATCGCACCGCGGTCGCGGAGATCGGGTCATGACCACCATCGTCGCAGCGCACGGCACGCGAAGCGCGTGCTTCGCGCCGCCCCGGCGCGCCCGGCGTATGCTCGGCCGCATGAGCAGCATCCGTGAGCGGATCTCCGCCTGGTTCAAGCGCGAGCGTGAGTACGTGCCGCCGCCCGGTCGGCAGACCGAGGACACCACGCGGCGGCTGCCTGATGGCGGAGCGATTCAGCGAATGCCGGGCGATGGGGTGGATCCGGCGAGCGTGAATGCGCGAACCGGGCGCAACCCGTAGGCGCTGCCTGCCCGGCGTCACTTCCACCGGAAGTGCACAAACACCCGCCCGAAGTTCTTCGAGTCCTTCTCGACCCGGTGGTACTGGGACTTGATCTCCGGCTGGTCGAGGAAGCGCAGCACCCGCTTCTTCAACGCGCCGGAGCCCTTTCCCGGGATGATCTCCACCAGCGGCGCCTTCTTCGCGACCGCGTCCGCGATGACCGCGCGCAGGGCGCGATCGATGTCGCCGCCCCGGTTGTAGATGTCGTGCAGGTCGAGCGTCAGCTTCATGCGCCCATCCTCCACCCAAGGGGTGCTGCCCGATCCGTGCGTGGTCACGACGATGGCCTCCCGCCCGGTTCCGCGCCGGTCCCCACGCCTACTCCCGCGTCGCCGCGACGATCGCCCGGGGACCCTGAGGCCAGCCGTCCCAACCGCGGAGGGCGAGCCGATAGCGGGAGCCGACCTGGAGGGATCGGGCGAGGTGTTGCGCAGCGGAGTCGGGGAAGCGCTCGCCGTCGCGGGTCACCTGCAGGCGGCCGCAGCTCGTGCGCAGGTCCCAGTCCGTGCCGAGGAAGCCGGACTTCGAGTAGACGGGGTGGGACGACGCCGAGTCGATCGTGCAAACGGCGTGGGACTCGACGTTCCACCAGACGCCGTCGACGGTGAGGTCGACGAGCGCGAACAGCGCGACCGCGAACGCGACGAAGGCACCCATGAGTTCGATCTTCGCCCGGCGGGCCCGCCGTGGGGTGACCGGCGGCGCCGGCGGAGTCGGCGTGTGCGCGGTGAGCGGCTGCGCGTCGAACCCGGCCTGCAGCCGTTGCGCCATCGACCTCCGTGGCATCGCCCCTCCCGGTGCGATCGTAGTGGCCCACCGGGCGGCAGCGCGCGAATCCCCCCGTTCGCGGTCGAATGCGTGGATACTTGACCCACACCGGCGTGCCGACCTGGGGGAGGATCATGAGCGTCGACCTGGACCGTCCGACGACGGCTGCGAACGGATCGGACCGACGCGGCCAGGGCTCGCGCCGCTGGCCGGCGCTCGTCGTCGGCCTGGTGCTTGGCGTCGTGCTCGGCATCCTCGGGACGATCGGCGTGGGCGCTCTCACGGGAAGCGTGTCGCCGACCCTCTCGGGCGCCGCCTCGGAGATTCCGGCGTTCGCCCAGCCCCAGCAGCACGCGGACCTGATCCCGACGGACGTCCCCGGCTTCGACGAGGCGTTCATCGTCCGCGGCTCGTCACGGCTGGCGGGGGAGGCCGGCGGGATCTCGTACTACCTGTCCCGGTCCACGCGCGGCCAGGTGTGCCTGCTGATCCTCCCCGCCGACCCGTCGAAGCAGTGGGCGCAGAGCTGCGCCGATGGCATCCCGTTCGCGGTCTCCAGCGCGGGCGCCGGGAGCGCGCGGGTGGTCGGCTCGACCAGTCCGACGCCATCGGGTGCGACGCGGCTCGGGCTGAACGTCCTCGTCGATCCGGCGTCGATGTCGCTGAACGAGTGACCCGGCGCCCCGAGCCGATTGTCGTGTCGCCGGCGCCGTCGCCGTCCCGACCCGACCCCACCCGCGAGCGCGCCGGGCCTGCGAGAATCACGGGATGCACGCAGTGTTCCTGAACGGCACGGTCGGCGTCGGCAAGACCTCCGTCGCCGGGGCGCTGAGCGACCTCGAAACGCGCCCGCACGCCGTCATCGACCTCGACGAGGTCCGCCGTTTCCGCCCTGCTCCGGCCGGCGACCCGTTCAGCCTGGAGTTGCAGCTCGCGAACGTCGCCGCCCTGACGGCGAACTACGCCGCGGCCGGCGCGGAGCTGGTCGTCATCGCCGGGGTCATCGAGTCGCGGGCGGACGCGGAGCGGTTCCGGCGGGCGGTCGGCGGTTCCGCGACCTTCGTGCGGCTGACGGCGGACGCCGCGGTCATCGAGGGCAGATTGCGGGCCCGTCACGGTGACGACGCGGACGGACTTGCCTGGCATCTGGCCCGCGCCGCCGAGCTGACGGCGATCCTCGACTCCGCGGGTCCGGACGGGGAGGTGGTCGACACGAGCACCCTCGATGCGGAGGTGGCGGCGCGTCGGGTACTCCGAGCGGTCGCGGCCGGCCGGGAGGCGCGGGCATGAGGACGGGCGCGTCCGGCGTCCTCGTGGTGCTCCGCGGCAACTCCGGCTCCGGCAAGTCCACCGTGGCGCGCCTGGTGCAGGCCGGCTTCGGCCCAGGCGAGTGCCTCGTCGTCCCGCAGGACACGGTACGGCGGGAGCTCCTGGGCGACACCGACTCCGCGGGCGCGGGCGACATCGACCTGATCGAGACGATCGCCGGGTGGGGTCTCGCCCGCGGGCTCGTGGTCGTGGTCGAGGGCATCCTCAACGCCGGACGCTACCAGCGGGCCCTCGAACGCCTCGCCGGCATGGCGTCGGGTTCGCACTTCTTCGGGTGGGACCTCCCTCTGGAGGAGACCCTCCGGCGGCACGGGACGCGGACGAAGGCGGACGCTTTCACCGCGGACGAGATGAGCGACTGGTATCACGGCTGGCAGCCGCTGGACTTCGTGACCGAGCGTCGATTCGACACCTCGGTGAGCGCGCGGGAGGCGGCCGACCGCGTCCTCGAAGCGTCACGTCACGGCGGCCTCTGACCGCAGGCAGGCGGTCCGCCCGTGCTCCTGCGCTACTCCCGCACGCCCGCGTACCGCATCAGCGTCGACTCCCGGCGGACGAACCCCACCGACTCGTACAGCGCGATCGCCGCCGTCCGGCTCGGGCGCGACGTCAGGTCGAGCGTCCGGAGGCCTCGCGTCTCGGCCAGCTCGATGATCGCCTCCAGCAGCCGCCGGGCGACGCCCTGGCCGCGGTGCGCGTCGTCGACCACCACGTCGTCGACGTGGCCGCGCCAGCCGGTCGCGAGCGGGAACGACGCCAGCGTCGCCATCCCGGCCACCTCCCCGTCAACACGGGCGACGAGCAGGTCGGCGCCGGGGTGGTCCAGCATCGCCAGGATCCGCTCCGCGTCGAACGTGGACGAGCGCGAGAGCTGGGGCAGCAGCCTGCCGAGCGCGTCCAGGTCGGTGTCGGAGAGGGCGGTCGGGATGTCGATCTCGATCGTGGTCATGCGCTCCACCGTAACCTCCCCTCGCCGTCCGCCCCTGGCCGGGCGGGCGCCGGCGTCACCCGCCCGGCCGCACCAGCCCCGCCTCGTACGCGAACACCACCGCCTGCACCCGGTCGCGCAGCCCCAGCTTCGCCAGGATGCCGGTCACGTGCGACTTCACGGTCGCCTCGCCGACGTACAGCGCGCGGGCCGTCTCGGCGTTCGACTTGCCCTGGGCGATCGCGATCAGGACTTCGCGCTCGCGCGGCGTGAGCACGTCGAGCTCGCTCACCAGGGCGGGGGAGGGCGCGGCGGCGTAGGCGTCCATCAGGCGGCGCGTGATCGCCGGGGACAGCAGCGCCTGGCCGCGGTGGACCGTCCGGACCGCGTCGGCGAGGCTTTCGGCGGGGGAATCCTTCAGCAGGAAGCCCGCCGCTCCCGCGCGCAGCGCGCCGTAGACGTACTCGTCGGTCTCGAACGTGGTCAGCGCGACGACCTGCGCGCGGCTGGAGGCGACGATCCGGCGGGTGGCCTCGATGCCGTCGAGGACGGGCATCCGGAGGTCCATCAGCACGACGTCGGGGTCGTGCGCGCGGACCTGCTCGATGGCCTGGTCGCCGTCCGCCGCCTCGCCGACGACGGCGATGTCGGGCTGCGTCTGCAGGATGGAGTGGAGGCCGCCGCGCACCAGGCCCTGGTCGTCGACGATGAGGACGCGGATGGGACGCGCACCCTCACCGGCGACCTCCCCGGCCGGCGCATCATCCGGAGCGCTCATCGCCCGCCCCCGTCGTCCGCGGCCGGCAACCGCGCGGACACCCGGAACCCGCCGTCCGGCGTCGGCCCCGCCTCCAGCGTCCCGCCGAACAGCCGCGCCCGCTCGCGCATCCCGACGAGCCCATGCCGCCCGCTGCCGCGGCCCGACGGCACGCCCCGGCCGTTCGTCACCTCCACCTCGACCGCGTCCGGCCGGTACCGCACGACCGCGGCCACCGGCGCCGTCGCCGCGTGGGCCGCCGCGTTCGTCAGGCTCTCCTGCAGGATGCGGTACGCGGACACGTCCACGCCAGGCGGCAGCGGCCGCGGCGCGCCATCGGCTCGGAACGTCACCGGCATCCCGGCCTCGGCGAACCGGGCGACGAGCCGCGCCGCGTGGGCCAGCGAGGGCTGGGGGTCCAGGGCTTCGGGCTCCTGGTCGCTCAGCAGGCCGACCATGCGCCGCATCTCGGCCAGCGCCTCCCGCCCCGTCGCCTCCACCGCCCGCAGCGCGGCCTCGCTCGCCGCCGGGTCCTCGTGCAGCGACAGCCGCGCCGACCCGGACTGCACCACCATCACCGTCACGCAGTGCGCCACCACGTCATGCAGTTCGCGCGCGATGCGATCGCGCTCGGCCTGGAGGGCGCTCGCCGTCCGGGCGGACTCGGCGGCCTCCACCTCCGCCAGGCTCTCCCGCAGCGCGTGCCGGGTGCGCGCCCACGACCGCAGCACCAGGCCGACGCCCCAGGCCGCGAGGATGACGGTGAGGTCCACCTCCAGGTCGTTGACGTTCACGAAGCCGGGGATGACGAGCGAGTAGACGCCGATCAGCGCGAGCGGCGGCGCGACGCTCCACCACTGCAGCGGGTCGCGCGCATGCCGGGCGGCGCTGTAGACAGCGACCAGGATGACGGCGAGGCTCCAGAGCACGACCGGGGTGTCGAGGAGGACGCGGCAGCCGACCATGATTCCGACGACCGCGAGCAGCGCCGTGAAGGGGCGGACGCGCCGCACGGCGTTGGGAGCCGCGGCCAGGACCACAGCGGTCACCTGGACGGGGAGGCTCGCGGTCGACTCGTAGACGTTGTCCGGCCGGGTCAGCACCTCGGCCACCGACCCCGCGGCGAGCACGGCAGCCAGCAGGCCGTCCAGCACGACCGTCCGTCCGGCAGGGCCGCGCGGCCCTGGCGCCTGCACCGGCCCCGTCGCCTGCCGTGCGTCCCCCACTGCGACTTCCACAGCGACCTCGACCTCCACAGCGAACTCGAACTCCTCAGCGACCTCGACCTCCCCCGAGGCGAACACGGCAACAGTGTAGGCCGCCGCCGGCGACCGCCGGATCCCCCGGAGGTCGGGGACGGCCTCCCACCCGGGTCGCAGACGCCCACCGCGGCGGCGCTCGACGGGCGCCCACCCCGCGACGGGCCACGAAGCGACCGCGGACGGTGGGGCGGCCGGCGCCCCGGCGACAGGATCGGCACCGTCGCGCACCCGGCGCGACCTCGACCGAGAGGGACCAGCCATGACCGACACCCGCAAGACCGGAGACATCCGCAAGCCGCGAACGCCAGGAGGCACCCGCGAGCCCGGCGTCGCCTCCGCCCGCCGCATCCTCCTCGGGACGACGATGATCCTCGCCCCGGCGATCCTCCTGCTCGGCCACCTCCTCACGGTCCCGGCCGACGAGCCCGTGCCCGCGCTCCTCCGCGACATCAGCGGCAAGCCCACGCTGTACGTGCTGTCCACGATCATGATCGCGTTCGGCGTGCTGCTGCTCCCGCTGTCGTTCGTCGGGATGATGCGGTTCGCGCCGGCCCGCGGGGGAGCGCTGGTGACGATCGGCGCGGCGCTCGCCACGATCGGGGCGATCGGCGCCGGCGCAGGCAACGCGATGTTCGGGATGGTGCTGGGCTCGCTGCTGCCCGCGCACCCCGACCTCGCCACCCAGGTCATCCGGATCGCCGGCGACGCGCCGGCGGCGACCTGGCAGTGGCAGCTGTTCTACCTCTTCCCGATCGGCCTGGTGCTGATCGCGATCGGGCTGATCCTCGCGCGGCGCCTGCCGGTGTGGATGCCGATCGTGTTGGGCACGGGCACCCTCCTGCTGCTGGTGTCGGGTGCGGGAGGGCTGCTGACGTTCCTCCTGCTGCTGCCGCTCGGTGTGGGGTTGGCGGCGCCGGGGGTCGTGCTGCTCGGCCGGTCGCGTGCGGGCGGGGATGGGGGACTCCCGGACGACGGCGCACGCGCTGTACCCACGTCGATGAAATGACCGAGTACGGCTAATGGCACCGTTCGATCGCAAAACGTGCTGGAAGCGCGGGGAGCGCCGCGAGCGTCAGCTCCGGCAAAGTGAGGGCCGACCGTCGACGATCGGCACGTCGAGGTATCGTCGGCGAATCTCATGCACGATCGTTCCTTTTCGCGTGCCGGGTTCATCGGTGACCCGCCAGAGCTCGGGGTGCTTCTGGAAGTCGGCTGCTATCGCCCGCGTCTCCGGGTGGCTGAGCAGCAGGCTCCAGAACTCTCGGTCCACCATCGTCGCTGCTGCCGAACGTTCGTGATCCTCCATGTTCAGCAGCAGCGTCGATGCGAGATACCGCAGCACCCCGGTCGCGACGACATTGACAGGCGACGACTGCCATCCGGCCTCGTCCACGATGAGATCCGCAAGATAGGCGGCGGTGTCTCGATCGGTGGCGACGGCTCCGTCGTGAAGATCTATTCGCTCCAACGTATGAGCTGGAAGCTCCTGCGTCCGTCCGTGCGCCTGACCGCTGCGGAGGAAGGAATCGAGATGATCCAGGCTCAACTCGCCCGTGCGTCCGTCAAGGGTGCGGCCCGCTTGCATGACGTCGTCGGGATCAAGACCGTGTTCCCGAAGGATCGATGCCAGGTCCCGAACGCGGTCGATCCCGAGCACGTGATGGTCGAGCCCCGCGACCCCCTCGAAGGTGTGGCTGAACGGGAGGTGGCCCACATCGTGCAGAAGGGCCGCGATACGCCCCTCGGCGTCCTCCGGGCGGAAGTGGGCGACGAGGGCGAGAAGGCCGAGCGAGTGCTCCAGACGCGAATAGCCTTGCGTCGTCACGAGTCCTGACGCGCCGGCGTGCATGACATACGCGAGCCTTCTGACCCACCACGAGCCGAGCAGCCGCCTCTCGAGGTCACTCAGCTCGACCGTCACTCGCCAGAGCGGGTCCCGGTACGTGCCATCGACGCCGATGACGTCGGCCACGGTTGTCATCGCGTCCCTAGCCGCGGATCGCTGCCGCGGGACATCCAACTGTGCTCACCCTGTTCCGGTGTCGTGTGCTCGGTCGGGCCAGCCAACTCGATTGCGGTCATACGCTCCAGCGTATCCAAGCCTGAACGAACTCTCACAAAACCCTGCTTGGTCTACCCCCACACACAGGGGTTGGATGGCCGTGCGCCGACCAGCGCATCCATCGCATTGGTGAAAGGACATCCATGCGCACGACAACCAGAACCCTCAGGGCCGCAGCCGTCACCACCGGCGCGGCCCTTCTCTTTGCCGCGGTGGCGGCGTCGCCCGCCGTCGCGGCCCCCGGCAGGAACGCCCTGCCCGGCAGCCAGCCGGCGTGGGCGAACGCGAAAGCGCTCCGCTCGGCGGCCCCCGCGACCGACACGGTCGACCTGCGGGTGTACCTGCCGTGGCAGAACCAGGCTCAGGCGGCTGCGACGGCGCTCGCCGTGTCGACGCCCGGCTCGGCGAGCTACCGGCACTACCTGACGCCGCAGCAGTTCAGGCAGCAGTTCGCCCCCGCGCAGTCCAGCGTGGTCGCGGTGCAGCAGTTCCTGCGCAACGCCGGCTTCTCGATCGTGGACACCCCGTCGAACAACCGCTACGTCTCCGCCGAGGGCACCGTCGCCCAGGCGCAGTCCGCGTTCGGCGTCACACTCGGGGAGTACGACGCCTACGGCACCACGCTGCGCGCTCCGGAGTCCGCGGTCACCATCCCGGCCTCCCTCAACGGGATCGTCGAGAGCGTGGCGGGCCTCGACCAGGGCGCCGACCTCATCGCCCCGACCAGCACGAACGGGAACGGGAGCACGAACGGCAACGGCCCGAACCAGGTCCACGGCGCACCCTCCGCGGGCTTCCGCGCCGGCGAGCCGTGCTCGCTCTGGTACGGCGAGAAGACGGTCGCGATGCCCAACGCTCCGGCGTACGGCACCAGCAGCAAGCCGATCGCCCCGTGCGGGTACACGCCGGCCCAGGTGCGTGGCCTCTACGGCCTCGACTCCGTCGCCGCGACCGGAGCCGGCCAGACGGTCGCCTTCGTCGGCGCGACCGCGAGCCCGACGCTGGTGCAGGACGTGACGAAGTACAGCAGCCTGCACGGCCTCCCTGCGCCGAAGATCACGCAGCTGGTGGCGCCGGGCGTGTACAAGCACCCCGACACCCCGAAGCAGACGCCCGGCGACTTCTACGGCGAGGAGACCCTCGACGCGGAGGCCATCCACACCACGGCGCCGGACGCCAGCCTGCTCTACGTCGGCTCCTCGAACGCGCGCCAGGACTTCGACGCGTCGGTGAACCACATCGTCGACAAGCACCTGGCGAGCATCCTCTCGATCAGCTACGGCTTCGTCGGCGAGGCGGTCCCGCAGGGCTACATCAACAGCCTCAACAACACCTTCATCCAGGCGGCGGCGACCGGCATCGGCGTGTTCGTCTCCAGCGGTGACGGCGGCGACGAGGTCGGGACCCTGGGCTCGCCCGCGGTCGACTTCTACGCGGACAGCCCGTTCGTGACGGCGGTGGGCGGCACGTCGGCCTCCGTCGTGCCCACCGCCGCAGCGCCGGCCGGCCTCAGCTACGCCTCGGTCGACGACCCGACCTCCGCGCTCAACAAGAGCGGGTGGAAGCGGTCGTTCGAGGTGGGCTGGGAGACCGGGCTCGACGCGGTGAAGCCCACTGCGACCGACCACATGTCGAGTGCCCCGTACGAGCTGGACGGCACGTTCGCCTCGGCTCTGCCCGGCGGCTTCAACGGCGGTGGCGGCGGAGGCGTGAGCACGGTCTTCGCGCAGCCGTCGTACCAGGCCGCGGCGGTCGGCTCGGCCTCCGGGAGGCTGGTGCCCGACATCAGCGCCCTGGCCGACCCGAACACGGGCCTGCTCGTCGGGCAGACCCAGGCGTTCAGCGACGGCACGTACTACGACGAGTACCGCATCGGCGGCACCTCCGTCGCCGCGCCGCTGACCGCGGGCATCGCGGCCGTCGCCAACCAGGTCGCCGGCTCCCCGCTCGGGTTCCTGAACCCGCGCATCTACGGGGCCTACGCGGCGGGAGGCTCGGCGTACTACGACGTCGACCAGGCCGACACGTTCGGCTCGGCGCTCCCGAGCGTCCTGCGGGTGAACTACAACGACAGCGAGAGCGCCGCCGGCGGTCTCAGCTACAGCCTGCGGACCGAGGAGACGCCGAACCAGACGCTCCACAGCACCAAGGGCTACGACACCGCCACCGGAGTCGGGACGCCGAACGGCGCCTCCTTCTTCGCGGCGATCACGAAGTAGCGCACCCATCGCAGTGCCGAGTGCCCCCTCCCGGACGGGAGGGGGCACTCGCGCCGACTAGAGTTGACGCATCCCATTGGAATACGACTCTAGGAGTGGACAGGTGGCCGACGGCTTCGAGCTCTTCACCGACCGTTCCGTTGTCGCGATGCGCGTCAACGGTGAGCTGAAGGATCTCGCGACGACCGTCACGACCACCGACACCGTCGAGCCGGTCACCATCGACTCGCCCGACGGTCTCGGCATCCTCCGCCACTCCACGGCCCACGTCCTCGCGCAGGCGGTGCAGGCGATCAACCCGGAGGCCAAGCTCGGCATCGGCCCGCCCATCACCGACGGCTTCTACTACGACTTCGACGTCGCCGAGCCGTTCACCCCCGAGGACCTGAAGGCCCTCGACAAGGAGATGGCGCGCATCGTGCGCGCGGGCCAGCGATTCATGCGCCGGGTCGTGACCGACGACGAGGCGCGGGCCGAGCTGGCGAACGAGCCGTACAAGCTCGAGCTGATCGGCCTCAAGGGGTCCGGCGGCGAGTCCGGCGGCGACGAGTCCGTGGAAGTCGGCTCCGGCGAGCTGACCATCTACGACAACGTCGACCCGAAGACCGGCGAGACGGTCTGGAAGGACCTCTGCCGCGGCCCGCACGTCCCGAGCACCCGCATGCTCGGCAACGGCTGGGCGCTCACCCGCGTCGCGGCCGCCTACTGGCGCGGCTCGGAGAAGAACCCGCAGCTGCAGCGCATCTACGGCACCGCGTGGCCCAGCAAGGACGAGCTGCGCGCGTACCAGACCCGCATGGAGGAGGCCGCCAAGCGCGACCACCGCAAGCTCGGCGCGGAGCTCGATCTGTTCAGCTTCCCGGAGGAGATCGGCTCCGGCCTGGCGGTGTTCCACCCCAAGGGCGGGATCATCCGCAAGGAGATCGAGGACTACATGCGCGATCGGCTGATCGCGAACGGCTACGAGGTCGTGAACACGCCGCACATCACCAAGGCGCACCTCTTCGAGACCAGCCAGCACCTCAACTGGTACAAGGACGGCATGTTCCCGCCCATGCACCTGGACGAGGAGCGCGACGCCGAGGGCAACATCACCCGGCAGGGGCAGGACTACTACCTGAAGCCCATGAACTGCCCGATGCACAACCTGATCTTCCGGGCCCGCGGGCGCAGCTACCGCGAGCTGCCGCTGCGGCTGGCGGAGTTCGGCACCGTGTACCGCTACGAGAAGTCGGGCACGCTCTCCGGCCTCACCCGCGTGCGCGGCCTCACGCAGGACGACGCGCACATCTATGTGACCGAGGAGCAGATCAAGGACGAGGTCGCGCGCCAGCTCGACTTCGTGCTGGAGACCCTGCGCGGCTACGGCCTCACGAACTTCTACCTGGAGCTCTCCACCAAGGACCCGGAGAAGTACGTCGGCAGCGACGAGAGCTGGGAGACCGCGACGGAGACCCTCCGCGAGGTGGCGATCGAGTCCGGCCTCGAGCTGGTGGACGACCCGGCCGGGGCGGCCTTCTACGGCCCGAAGATCTCGGTGCAGGCGCGCGACGCCATCGGCCGCACCTGGCAGCTCTCGACGGTCCAGCTGGACTTCAACCAGCCGGAGCTGTTCGAGCTGGAGTACAACGCGGCCGACGGCACGCGCAAGCAGCCGGCGATGATCCACCGCGCGCTGCTCGGCTCGATCGAGCGGTTCTTCGCGATCCTGCTGGAGCACTACGCAGGCGCCTTCCCGGTCTGGCTGTCGCCGGTGCAGGTGGTCGGCATCCCGGTCGCCGACAACTACGCGCCGTTCCTGGACGACGTGATCTCCCGGCTGAAGGCCCGCGGCGTGCGCGCGGAGGTCGACCACTCCGACGACCGCATGCAGAAGAAGATCCGCACGCACACCAAGGCCAAGGTGCCCTTCCAGCTCATCGTGGGCGAGGAGGACGCGACGGCCGGCACGGTCAGCTTCCGGTTCCGCGACGGCACGCAGCGCAACGGCGTGACCGTGGACGAGGCGATCGAGCGGATCGTCGCGAGCATCGAGAGCCACGAGCTGGTCGAGACGGCATGGCTCGACTGAGCCTCGACGACTACGCCGAGCACGACGGTGTCGGCGGGGGCGTCCATCCGGAGCGGATCCGGATGGACGACCCGTCGCACCTCGCCGGCGTGCCGGACGAGTTCCAGCGGCTGTGGACCCCGCACCGCATGGTCTACATCCAGCACGGCCAGCAGCCCGGCAAGGACGACTGCCCGTTCTGCGTCGCGCCGACCTTGAGCGACGAGGACGCCCTGATCGTCGCGCGCGGCGAGCACGCGTTCGCGCTGCTGAACCTGTTCCCGTACAACAGCGGCCACCTGCTGGTCTGCCCGTACCGCCACATCGCCAACTACGACGAGGCGACGCCGGAGGAGGTCGCGGAGATCGGCAGCATCACCCAGACGGCGATGCGCGTCATCCGCGAGGTCTCCCGCAACGACGGCTTCAACATCGGGATGAATCAGGGGGTGGTCGCGGGCGCCGGGATCGCGGCGCACCTGCACCAGCACATCGTGCCGCGCTGGGCGCAGGACGCGAACTTCTTCCCGATCATCGCCAAGACCAAAGCGCTGCCGCAGCTCCTCGGCGAGGTGCGCGAGGCGCTCGCGGACGCCTGGCCGAAAGCCTAGGGCGCGCGCGATTCGTGCCGAATGTCGACTTTCGCGCGGCGAAAGTCGACATTCGGCACGAATGGGCGCGGGTCAGCGCACCTGCGTGACGGTGAACTGCTCGCGCGGGTGCGCGTAGGACTCCTGCGACTCCACCAGCTGGAGCTCGCGCTCGCCCGACGCGAGCGTGTTCGCGAGCAGGTCGTACACGCTCGAGACGGTCTTGCTCAGCGCCGAGGCCGCGTCTCCGGAGGCGACGTAGTGCGCCGTGAACAGCGCCGCCGTGACGTCGCCCGATCCGTTCGCCTTCAGCGGCAGCCGCGGCGTCTGCACGATCCACGCGCCCGCGTCGTCCACCGCCAGCATCTCGATGGAGTCCTCCGGCTGGTCCGGCCGCTCGACGCTCGTCACGAGGACGGTGCGCGGACCCATCGCGCGCGCCGCGTCGACCGAGGCGAGCGTCGACTCCAGGTCGCCCGGCTCGGTCCCGGTGAGGTACCCGAGCTCGAACTGGTTGGGCGTGATGATGTCGGCGACCGGCACGACCCGGTCGCGCAGCAGCTCCGGGATGGCCGGCGCGACGAAGCAGCCGGACTTCGCGTTGCCCATGACCGGGTCGCAGGCGTACACGGCGTTCGGGTTGGCGGCCTTGACGCGCGCGACGGCGTCCACGATCACGTCGCCGATCCCTTCGCTGCCCTGATAGCCGGACAGGACGGCGTCGATCTTCCCGAGCGCGCCGCGCTCCTCGATGCCGGTGATGACCTCCCGCACGTCGTTTGGAGCGATGAGCGGCCCGCGCCACGCGCCGTACCCGGTGTGGTTGGAGAAGTTCACGGTGTAGACGGGCAGCACCTCCACCCCGATGCGCTGGAGCGGGAACACGGCGGCGGAGTTGCCCACGTGTCCGTAGGCGACAGCGGACTGGATGGAGAGGATCTTCATCCTTCGATCCTGTCAGATCAGGAGCGCGGCGCCGACCGTTCGGCCGCTTCCACCAGCTCGTCCACCAGCCGCTCCGCCTCCTCCTCGCCGAGGTCGTGCACCGTGAGCCGCAGGTGGTGGGAGGGCGCGGGATGTCCGCCCAGCAGGAACTCGTCCCCGGTGCGCGCCAGCCAGCCGCGCCGCATCAGCCGCTCGGCGACGATCCTGGCCTCGACCGGCAGCGCCACCCACAGGTTGAGCCCGTCGCCGGCTTCGGTCGGCAGCCCGCGCTCGGTCAGCCGCGCCGCGAAGGCAGCGTTCCGCTCGGCGTAGTGCCGTCCGGCCTCCGTGACCTCCCCGAGCACCGTGTCGTCGGTGAGCTGTGCGAGCACCAGCCGTTGCAGGATGTGGCTCACCCAGGTCGTGCCCGGACTCAGCCGGAAGGCCAGGCGGTCCGCGGTCTCCTCGTCGGTCGCGGCGATCGCGAGGCACATGTCCGGGCCGAGGAACTTCGACACCGAGCGGACCAGCGCGAAGCGGCGGTGGCCCGGGCCGATCAGCGTCTCGTACGGGCGCTGCGACAGCATCGAGAAGTGGTCGTCCTCGATGACGAGCACGTAGGGGTGGTCGGCGAGCAGAGCGCGCAGAGCGGCGGCCCGGGCGGGGGACAGGGTGGCACCGGTCGGGTTCTGCGCCCGCGGCGTGCAGATGATCGCGCGCACCCCGGCGTCGAGCGCGGCGCGGAGGCCGTCGACAGTCATCCCCTCGGCGTCGACCGGCACGGGCACCGCGCGGTAGCCGCCGTGGCGGACCGTGTGGATGCTGGCCAGGAAGCACGGGTCCTCCAGCGCGACCGCGTCGTCGCGCAGCAGGGCCTGGGCGAGCAGGCGCTCGACGGCGTCGACGGCGCCGTTGGTGACGGTGATGCGGAGGCCGCGATCGGGCAGGTCCTCGCGCATCCACGCCAGTGCACGCGCCTCCAGGGCCGGGTCGATCACTGGCTCGCCGTACAGCACCGGCCGTCCGGTCGCGCGCGCGAGCGCCGAGGAGAGGTCGGGGATGCGGCCGGGGTCGGGGTTGCCCGTCCCGATGTCGCGGAGCACGCTGTCGGCCGCATAGCCCTCCTGGGCGACGGCCTCCACGCCGGCGATGACCGTTCCGGCGCGGCCGCGTGCGACGACGACGCCCGCCTGGGCGAGCAGCCGGTAGGCGGCGACGGCGGTGTTGCGGTTCACCCGCAGCTGGGCGGCCAGTTCGCGCACCGGAGGGAGGGCGTCGCCGCGCCGCAGCGCCCCGCGCTCGTGCAGTGCGCGCACGCTCGCCGCGATCTCCGCGGCGGTCGTGCCCGTGATGACCTGTTCGTCCAATTCCACTCCCCGGCGTCGAGTCTAACCAGCCCTCAGGAGGATGCTATCGTTCGGCATAGGCCAAAACAGTTTTTGTACCGCACGAGAGGGCGATCATGACAGTCACAGAACAGGGCACCGCCACGGGGTCGAGCCGGGTCAAGCGCGGCCTGGCCGAGATGCTGAAGGGCGGCGTCATCATGGACGTCGTCACGCCGGAGCAGGCCCGCATCGCCGAGGACGCCGGCGCCGTCGCCGTCATGGCGCTGGAGCGCGTCCCCGCCGACATCCGCGCGCAGGGCGGCGTCGCCCGGATGAGCGACCCCGACCTGATCGAGGCCATCATCGCGGAGGTCTCCATCCCGGTCATGGCGAAGGCCCGCATCGGCCACTTCGTCGAGGCCCAGGTGCTGCAGGCGCTGGACGTCGACTACATCGACGAGTCCGAAGTGCTCTCGCCCGCCGACTACGTCAACCACATCGACAAGTGGCAGTTCACCGTCCCGTTCGTCTGCGGCGCGACCAACCTCGGTGAGGCCCTGCGCCGTATCAACGAGGGCGCTGCCATGATCCGCTCCAAGGGCGAGGCCGGCACCGGCGACGTCTCGGAGGCGACCAAGCACATCCGCAAGATCACCTCGGAGATCAACGCGCTGAAGTCGATGACCCGCGACGAGCTCTACGTCGCCGCCAAGGACCTCCAGGCGCCGTACGAGCTGGTCGCCGAGATCGCCGAGACCGGCAAGCTCCCGGTCGTGCTCTTCACCGCGGGCGGCGTGGCCACCCCGGCCGACGCGGCGATGATGATGCAGCTCGGCGCCGACGGCGTGTTCGTCGGCTCCGGCATCTTCAAGTCGGGCAACCCTGAGCAGCGCGCGGCCGCGATCGTCAAGGCGACCACGTTCTACGACGACCCGCAGGTCATCGCGGAGGTCTCGCGGGGCCTCGGCGAGGCCATGGTCGGCATCAACGTCTCCGACCTCGCCGCGCCGCACCGCCTCGCCGAGCGTGGCTGGTAACGCGGACATCGCCGGCCTCCGCGTCGGCGTCCTGGCCCTGCAGGGAGACTTCCGCGAGCACCTCGCGGTCCTGCGGGGCCTCGGCGCCGACGCCGTCCCCGTCCGCCGGGCGGAGGAGCTGGAGCGCATCGACGGCCTCGTCATCCCGGGCGGCGAGTCCAGCGTCATGGACAAGCTGTCGCGCGCGTTCGGCGTCGCAGAGCCGCTGAAGGCGGCCATCGCCGCCGGGTTGCCGGTCTACGGCACCTGCGCGGGGCTGATCATGCTCGCGGACGCGATCGTGGACGGGATCGCCGGCCAGCAGAGCCTCGGCGGCCTGGACGTCGCCGTGCGCCGCAACGCCTTCGGCTCGCAGGTGGACTCGTTCGAGACCGACCTGGACATCCCGCAGCTCGGCGACGAGCCGGTGCACGCGGTGTTCATCCGCGCGCCGATCGTGGAGAGCGTGGGGGAGAAGGCGACCGTGCTGGCGCGCGTGCCGGACGGCCGCGTCGTCGCCGTCGAGCAGGGCGACCTCCTCGGCACGTCGTTCCACCCCGAGATCACCGGGGACACGCGGTTCCACGCGTACTTCTTGGACAAGGTGCGGGCCCGCGCGGCCGCTCGGGTGGACGCCGCGGTCTGAGGATGGTGCTGGCGCGCCGCGGTCACTTATGATCGCGGCGTGCCGACGCCTCCCGCCGAGCGGCCGCCGTTCCGGGTCCCGGTCGGCACCGCGGCCAACCCCGTCCTGGAGCAGGACGCGCTCGCCCGCCTGATGGCGCTCGGCGAGCCGGAGGAGTTCGCCGTGGGGGACTCGCTGTTCCGCGCCGGCGACGAGGAGCTCGACTTCTTCGTCATGGAGTCCGGCCGGGTCGACATCGTCCGGGAGGCCACCGGGACCTCGCCGGCGCGCGTCGTCGCCCAGTGGCAGGCCGGCGAGTTCCTCGGCGAGCTGAGCATGCTGACCGGCCAGGCGTCGCTGCTCACCGCCCGCATCGTCGAGCCGAGCCGAGTGCGCCGCATCCCGAACGCGGTGTTCAAGCAGCTCATGTCGAACGACGGCGAGCTGTCGGAGACGCTGCTCGCCGCCTTCCGCGCGCGGCGCCGCCTGCTCATGGCCGCCGCCGACCGCACGACCCAGATCTTCGGCACCGAGGGCTCGGCGGCCGCGATGGCCCTGCGCCGCTACGCCGCCCGGATGGAGCTGCCGCACCGCTGGACGGACGTCTCGACCGAGGCCGGCCGGCAGGCGCTGGAGTCCTCCGAGCACGCCGGCCTCGCCCTCCCGCTCGTCGTCTCCCGCGGCGCGGTGATCGGCGCCGCGACCCCGCTCGCGCTCGCGGAGGCGGTCGGGCTGGCGTACCGGTACCGGGACGGCGACGAGTTCGACCTGGTCGTCGTCGGCGCCGGGCCCGCCGGGCTCGCCGCGGGCATCTACGGCGCCTCGGAGGGGCTGCGCACCCTCGTGCTCGACGCCCTCGCGCCCGGCGGCCAGGCGGCGGCGAGCTCCCGGATCGAGAACTACCTCGGCTTCCCGTCCGGCGTCTCCGGCGCCGAGATCACCGAGCTCGGCCTGGTGCAGGCGCTGAAGTTCGGCGTGCGGCTGTCGGCGCCCGCGGAGGTGACGGCGCTGTCGCCGCGCGAGGGAGGCCACGAACTGACGCTGGCGGAGGGCGACGCCATCCGCGCCCGGGCCATCGTCGTCGCGACCGGAGCGCGCTACCGCCGCCTCCCGCTGGAGCGCTGGGCGGACTTCGAGGGCGGCAGCATCTTCTTCGCGACGACCGAGCTGGAGGCCAGGACGGTCGACCGCCGCCCCGCGGTCGTCGTGGGCGGCGCGAACTCCGCGGGCCAGGCCGCGCTCTACCTCGCCGAGCTCGGCAGCGAGGTCGCGCTGGTCGTCCGCGGCGGGGACATCGCGGCCAAGATGTCCACCTACCTGGTCGACCGGGTCCGGTCGCACGAGCGGATCACGGTGCACACGTCGTCCGACGTGACGGCGCTGCACGGCGGCGACCAGCTGGAGGCCGTCACCCTGACCTCCTCCGCCACCGGGGCCGACGAGCGCGTCCCCGCCGCTGCGCTGTTCTGCTTCGTGGGCGCCGAGCCGCGGGCGTCGTGGCTGAGCGGGGCGGCCGTGGACGGCAGCGGCTTCCTGCTGACGGATGTCGACCTCCCGCCGGCCGTGGGCGCCGAGCGCGGGCCGCTCCCGTTCGAGACCAGCGTGGTCGGCGTCTTCGCCGCGGGCGACGTGCGGCACGGCTCGATGAAGCGCATCGCCGCGGCGGTCGGGGAGGGCGCGAGCGCCGTCGCGTCCGTACACCGGGCGCTGGCGGGGGCGTAGAGCTCGCGCGGAGCGCCGCGCCTTCGGGCCGGCCGCGCCTTCGGGAGGGCCGCGCCTTCGGGAGGCGTGGGGCCGAGGCATTATTATGGACAGGTTCAACCGCAACTCGAGGGAGCACCAGTGTCCGGGCATTCCAAGTGGGCAACGACCAAGCACAAGAAGGCCGTCATCGACGCCCGCCGCGCCAAGTCGTTCGCCAAGCTCATCAAGAACATCGAGGTCGCGGCGAAGACCGGCGGCGCCGACCTGTCCGGCAACCCGACGCTGGTCGACGCGGTCCAGAAGGCCAAGAAGACCTCGGTCCCCAACGACAACATCGACCGCGCCATCAAGCGCGGCGCCGGCCTCACCGGCGAGTCGATCGAGTACACGACGATCATGTACGAGGGCTACGGCCCGGGCGGCGTCGCCCTCATGATCGAGTGCCTCACCGACAACAAGAACCGCGCAGCCGCCGAGGTCCGCACCGCGATGACGCGCAACGGCGGCACCATGGCCGACCCGGGCAGCGTCGCCTACAACTTCCACCGCAAGGGCGTCATCGTCGTCCCGCACGCCGACGGCGTGGATGAGGACACCGTCCTCACCGCCGTCCTCGACGCGGGCGCCGAGGAGGTCACCGACCGCGGCGAGAGCTTCGAGGTGCTGACCGAGGCCACCGATCTGGTCGCCGCGCGCACCGCGCTGCAGGACGCCGGCATCGACTACGACTCCGCCGACGCCGAGTTCGTCGCCACGGTCAACGTGGAGGCCGACGCCGAGCTGGCGCGCAAGGTCTTCCGCCTGATCGACGCCCTGGAGGACTCGGACGACGTGCAGAACGTCTACACGAACCTCGACCTCACGCCCGAGGTGCAGGCGCAGCTCGAAGACGACGAGTAAGGCGCCGAGATGACGATCCGGGTGCTCGGCATCGACCCGGGTCTGACGCGGTGCGGCGTGGGCGTCGTGGACGTCCGTCCCGACCGCAAGGCCGCCCTCGTGGAGGTCACCGTCATCCGCACGCCCGCCGACATGCCGCTCGAGCAGCGGCTGTTGGCGGTCGGCACCGGTATCGACGAGCTGCTCGACGCCCACCGCCCGGACGTCGTGGCGATCGAGCGCGTCTTCGCGCAGCACAACCTCCGCACCGTGATGGGCGTCGCCCAGGTGAGTGGGGTCGCCCTGCACGCGGCCGCCCGCCGCGGCCTCCGCGTCGCCCTGCACACGCCGAGCGAGGTGAAGGCCGCGATCACCGGATACGGCTCGGCGGACAAGAAGCAGGTCCAGGCGATGGTCGCTCGAATCCTCGGCCTCGCCGAGGCGCCGAAGCCGGCGGACGCCGCGGACGCCCTCGCGATCGCGATCTGCCACGCCTGGCGCGGCGCGCCGGCGGCCGACGGGGGAGCCGCGGGAGCGGGTTCGCCGGCCACCGGCCAGACCCCGGCGCAGGCCGCGTGGCTCGCCGCCGAGCGCTCCGCCCGGACGTCGGCCGTTCCCCGTAGGCTGGCCAGGTGATCTCCTCCCTCCGCGGCACCGTCCTCTCTGCGAGCGGCGGCACCGCCGTGATCGAGGTGGGCGGCGTCGGCTTCGCCGTGACGCTCACCCCCGACCACGTGCTCTCGCTGCGCGTCGGCGACGAGGCGTTCGTGTTCACGTCCCTCATCGTCCGGGAGGACGCCCTCCAGCTCTTCGGCTTCGCCGACCTCGACCAGCTCCAGGTCTTCGAACTGCTCAACGGCGTGTCCGGGGTCGGCCCGAAGTCCGCGATCGGCGTGCTGTCCGTGCTCAGCCCCGATCAGGTCGCCGACGCGGTCGCAGCCGACGACGACGCGCCGTTCCGCAAGGTGTCCGGCATCGGCCCGAAGACCGCCAAGCTCATCGTCGTCTCGCTCACCGGCAAGCTCGCCGCCGCCCGGCGGGCCCCCGCACGCGCGGTGAAGGCCACGGGCGCGCGCTCCAGCGTCCCCGACAGCGTGATCGTCGCCCTGGTCGGCCTCGGCTGGCCGGAGAAGATCGCGGCGGAGGCCGTGTCCGACGTCGTCGCCGAGACCGACGAGAGCGCGCGTGACTCCGTCCAGGCCCTGCTCCGGCTGTCCCTCGCGCGCCTCGGCCCGGCCGGGGCCGGCGCGGCGAGCGGGGCCGCCCGATGAGCGACGACCTCACCGCGCCGGAGCTCGAGTCGGAGTCGGAGCTCGCGTTCGAGGGCGCGTTGCGGCCGCGCACGCTGTCCGAGTTCGTCGGGCAGGCGAAGGTCCGCGGCCAGCTCCAGCTGCTGCTGACGGCCGCGAAGATGCAGGAGCGGACGGCCGACCACATCCTCCTCGCCGGTCCTCCCGGGCTCGGCAAGACCACGCTCGCGATGATCGTCGCGCACGAGAGCGAGCGGCCGCTGCGACTCTCCAGCGGCCCCGCCATCCAGCACGCCGGCGACCTCGCCGCGCTGCTGTCGTCGCTGACGCCGGGGGAGGTGCTGTTCATCGACGAGATCCACCGCATGGCGCGCTCGGCGGAGGAGATGCTCTACCTCGCGATGGAGGACTTCCGCATCGACATCATGGTCGGCAAGGGCGCGGGCGCCACGTCCATCCCGCTCGACCTCGCGCCGTTCACGCTCGTCGGGGCCACCACGCGCTCCGGCCTGCTGCCGAATCCGCTCCGCGACCGCTTCGGCTTCACCGCCCACCTGGAGTTCTACGACGAGGTCGAGCTGACGCAGGTGCTCACCCGCGCCGCGACGATGCTCGACTTCGAGATCGACCGCGAGGCCCTGGCGGAGATCGCCGGCCGCTGCCGGGGCACCCCGCGCATCGCCAACCGGCTGCTGCGCCGGGTGCGCGACTACGCCCTGGTGCACGGCGGCCGCGCCGACGTGGATGCCGTCCAGGCCGCGCTGGAGCTCTACGACGTCGACCCGCTCGGCCTCGACCGCCTCGACCGCGCCGTGCTGCACGCCATCCTGGAGCGCTTCGAGGGCGGTCCGGTCGGCCTCAACACCCTCGCGGTGTCGGTCGGAGAGGAGGCGGAGACCATCGAATCGGTGGTCGAGCCGTTCCTGGTCCGCATCGGGCTGCTGTCCCGGACGCCGCGCGGTCGTGTCGCCACACCGGCGGCCTGGCGGCACTTCGGGCTGTCCAGCCCTCGACCTGGGGGTGAACGACAAGGCCACTCACAGCAACCGTCCCTGATGGATGACCTATAATTCAAGCTGGCCATTCGCGCCATACCCCCTTGACTTCACCGGAAGGTTCGGCTTACTTCATGGATCCGTTGACCATTGTGATGGTCGTCATTCTGGCGGCCCTCGTCTTCTTCATGTTCCGCAACAGCCGCAAGCGGCGTAAGGAGCAGGACGAGACGCGTTCGAAGATGGTGCCCGGCGCCGAGGTGATGACCAACTTCGGCCTGTACGGCACCCTGGTTTCCGTCAACGAGGACGACAACACCGCCGTCATCGAGACCAGCCCGGGCCACGAGGTGAAGGTGCACCGCCAGGTGCTCGCCCGCGTCGTGGAGCCGAAGACCACCGAGACCGACGACACCGAGGTCGCGGGCCCGGAGCTCAACGAGGACCACGCCATCACGGCGGACTCGTCCGCTCCGGAATTCGGCGAGCGGATCGACGACGCGCCGAAGAAGCCCGGCGCGAAGAGCGACGACTGATAGCATCCCTGTGCTCCGCGCGCCGAGAGGGTGCGCGGATCGCTCGTAGAAAGCTGAGTTCCTAGGTGGCAAAGTCGACTCCGGTCAAAAAAGCCTGGCGTTCGTTGACATGGCTCGGCGTGCTCGTGGTGGTCCTCCTGGGGACCCTCACGGCCGGCGTGCTGTTCAGCAATGCGACGTGGCTGCCCAAGCTCGCCCTCGACCTCGAGGGCGGCACCCAGATCATCCTCGCCCCGCAGGTCGAGAACGGTCAGTCGGTGCAGCAGCAGCAGCTCGACCAGGCGGTCTCGATCATCCGGCAGCGCATCGACGCGTCCGGAGTGTCCGAGGCGCAGATCTCCACCGAGGGCTCGCGGAACATCGTGGTGTCGCTGCCGGGCAAGCCCGACCAGCAGACCCTCGACCGCGTCAAGGCGAGCGCGCGACTGGACTTCCGTCCGGTGCTGCTCACCGGCGGCCCGACGAATGAGGTCGTGGGCGCCGACGGCAAGTCGACCCCCGCGCCGAGCCCGGCGCCCGGCCTCCAGTCCACGCCGTCGACGTCGCCGACGAACGGCAGCGATCTGGCCTGGGTGACGCCGGAGCTGCAGGCGCAGTACGACGCGTTCTCGTGCGCCGAGAACAAGAACAAGGACCTCAGCTCGGCTCCGACGGACAAGCCGCTGATCACCTGTGACGACAACAACACGGTGAAGTACCTGCTCGGCCCCGTCGAGGTGAAGGGCCAGAACATCTCCGACGCGAGCGCCGGCCTGATGCAGAGCTCGCAGGGCGTCACGACCGGCCAGTGGGCGGTCAACATCGTCTTCGACGCCACCGGAACCAAGCAGTTCGCCGCGGTCACGACCCGCCTGAACGCCCTCCAGGGCGCGCAGAACCAGTTCGCGATCGTCCTCGACGGCCGGGTCATCTCGGCGCCGACCACCAACGCGGTGATCACCGACGGCAAGCCGCAGATCTCGGGCAACTTCACCGAGCAGAGCGCCAAGACCCTCGCCGACCAGCTCAAGTTCGGCGCGCTGCCGTTCAGCTTCAAGGTGCAGAGCCAGGACGACATCTCGGCAACGCTCGGAACCTCGCAGCTGATCAGCGGTCTCATCGCCGGCCTGATCGGTCTGATCCTGGTCGCGATCTACACGTTCTTCCAGTACCGCCTGCTCGGCCTCGTCACGATGTTCTCGCTCGTCGTCGCCGGCGCGCTGACCTGGCTGACCATCTCGCTGATGTCGTGGCACTACGACTACCGTCTGTCGCTCGCGGGCGTGGCCGGTCTGATCGTCGCGATCGGCTTCACAGCGGACTCGTTCATCGTCTACTTCGAGCGAATACGAGACGAGCTGCGCGACGGGCGCAGCCTCGAATCCGCGGTGGAGGCCGGCTGGGGCCGTGCGCGCCGGACGATCTACGCATCGAAGGCGACCAACCTCCTGGCTGCCGTGGTGCTCTACGTGCTGGCCGCGGCCAACGTGCGCGGCTTCGCGTTCACCCTGGGGCTCACGACCATCATCGACGTGATCGTGGTGCTGCTGTTCACTCACCCGACGCTCCAGCTTCTGGCCAAGACCCGCTTCTTCAGCAGCGGCCACCCGCTCTCCGGGCTCGACCCGGACGCGCTTGGCGCGGTGTACCGCGGCGCGGCACGCTTCCGTGCCCCGCAGCCCGAGCTGGTGGGCGCGGGCAAGAACGCCCGCAGCAGCGGAGAGGCGGCGCGCCGCCAGACGATCGCCGAGCGCAAGGCGGCGGAGCTCGCCTCCGCCTCGACCTCCTCGTCGTCGGATCGCTCGACCGAGGGGAAGGACAACTGATGGCCAGCCGCCTCACCAAGTTCGGAAACGACCTCTACACCGGCGCGCGCTCGTTCGACTTCGTCGGCAAGCGCAAGATCTGGTACACCATCGCGATCGTGATGGTCGCGCTCTCGATCCTGATCCCGATCGTCAAGGGCGGGTTCAACTTCTCGATCGAGTTCCGCGGCGGATCGCAGTTCCAGATCAGCCAGGTGAACAGCACCGACACGACCAAGGCGCAGAACGCCGTCGCGAGCGTGGTGCCCAACGCGGTCTCCCACGTCAGCGTCGTCGGCAACAACGCCATCCAGGTGCAGACCGACCAGCTCTCCGACACCCAGACCAAGGCCGTCGCCGACGCGCTGGCCACGGCCTACGGCGTGCCGTCGTCCGAGGTCTCGTCCACGTTCATCGGCCCCTCCTGGGGCGCCGACGTGACGCAGCAATCGATCCAGGGCCTCGTGGTGTTCCTGCTGCTGGCGTTCATCGCGATGGCGCTGTACTTCCGAACGTGGAAGATGTCGGCGTCCGCGATCATCTCGCTCTTCCACGACCTCATCATCACCGCGGGGATCTACGCCCTCGTCGGCTTCGAGGTGTCGCCCGCGACGATGATCGGCTTCCTGACGATCCTCGGCTACTCGCTGTACGACACGGTCGTGGTGTTCGACAAGATCCGCGAGAACACCCGAGAGGAGCTGGAGCTCACCCGGCGCACGTTCCCGGAGGCGGTGAACCTGGCGGTGAACCAGACCCTCGTCCGGTCGATCAACACGGCCGTGGTCGCGGTGCTGCCGGTCGCGTCGATCCTCTTCATCGGTGCGTACGCCTTCGGCGCCGCGACGCTGCGCGACATCTCGCTCGCGTTGCTGATCGGCATCATCGTCGGCACCTACTCGACGATCTTCCTGGCCGCGCCGATGTACTCGCAGTTCCGCGAGGGTGAGGCCGCGATCAAGAAGCACGACCAGAAGGTCCGCTCGATCCGTCCCAAGGCCCAGGTCGCGGCGACCGAGCCGGTCCCGGCGGAGTAGCGTCGGCGCATGAGCGGTCGCTACCTGTCGGAGGACGAGGTGACTGCCGCGCGTGCGCGTGAGCTCGTGGACGCCGGCGCGGCCTGGCTGCTCGACGTCCGCGAGGAGCACGAGTGGGAGTCCGGCCACGCGCCGGCCGCCCACCACATCCCGATGGGGGAGCTGGGCCTGCGCCAGCACGAGCTGCCGGAGGACGAGCAGATCCTCGTGATCTGCGCCGTCGGCGGCCGGTCCCGGATGGTGACCGACGCCCTCCTGCAGGCCGACTATCCGGCCGCGAACGTCGCGGGCGGGATGCTCGCCTGGCAGGCCTCCGGCGGTCCGATCGCCCAGGGCGCCCCGGCGTCCGAGACCGTCGGTCAGCCGGGTCCGCACGCGGAGCCCGGTGGTCCTTCGGAGCCCGGTCGACCCCCGGGAGCGTCCGCCTGAGCGCCGGTCGCGCCGCCCCCGTGACCGGGAGGGCGCGAACAGCGGCGATAATGGACGACAGGAGGCGAGCAGATGGTTGACACGACGACACCGCAGTCCGCCTCTCTGCGCCGTCTCGTCCCGCGGATCTTCTCCCGCGCCCAGCCCGCCGGCGCCGTCGATACGCTGATCCGCACGGTGCGCATGCACCACCCGAAGGCCGACCTCTCGCTGATCGAGCGCGCCTACGCCGTGGCGGAGCGCGCCCACGACGGCCAGAAGCGCCGGTCCGGCGAGCCGTACATCACGCACCCGGTCGCGGTCGCGCAGATCATCGCGGACCTCGGGATCGGCGCCAAGACCATCGCCGCCGCGCTGTTGCACGACACGGTGGAGGACACCTCCTACACGCTCGACGAGCTGCGCGACCAGTTCGGCGACGAGATCGCGATGCTGGTCGACGGCGTCACCAAGCTCGACAAGGTCAAGTACGGCGACAGCGCCCAGGCCGAGACCGTCCGCAAGATGATCGTCGCGATGTCCAAGGACATCCGCGTGCTGATCATCAAGCTGGCCGACCGCCTGCACAATGCGCGCACCTGGGGCTTCGTCCCCGCCGCCAACGCCACGCGCAAGGCGACGGAGACACTGGAGATCTACGCGCCGCTGGCACACCGGCTCGGCATCCAGACGATCAAGTGGGAGCTCGAAGACCTCTCGTTCGCCGTGCTGTATCCCAAGCTCTACGCGGAGATCGAGAGCCTGGTGAAGCAGCGCACGCCGGAGCGCGAGCGGCTCGTGCAGCAGGTGATCGACGCCATCAACGACGACCTCAAGACCGCGAAGATCCGCGGCAAGGTGGTCGGCCGCCCGAAGCAGTACTACTCGATCTACCAGAAGATGGTCGTGCGCGGCCGGGAGTTCGACGACATCTACGACCTGGTCGGCATCAGGGTGCTCGTCAACACAGTGCGCGATTGCTACGCCGTGCTCGGCTCCATCCACGCGCGCTGGACGCCGATGCCTGGGCGGTTCAAGGACTACATCGCCACCCCGAAGTTCAACCTGTACCAGTCGCTGCACACGACCGTCATCGGCCCGCAGGGCCGCCCGGTGGAGATCCAGATCCGCACCGAGGAGATGCACCAGCGCGCCGAGTTCGGTGTCGCGGCGCACTGGAAGTACAAGGAGCAGACCACCGGCAAGAGCACGGGCGGCCCGGGCAAGGTGGACACCGACCTGGCCTGGCTCGCGCACATCTCCGACTGGCAGGCCGAGACGGCGGATCCGTCGGAGTTCCTGGACTCGCTGCGGTTCGAGATCGGCGCGAAGGAGGTCTACGTCTTCACGCCGAAGGGCCGCGTGATCGGACTGCCGGCCGGCGCGACTCCGGTCGACTTCGCCTACGCCGTGCACACCGAGGTCGGCCACCGCACGATGGGCGCCAAGGTGAACGGCCGGCTGGTGCCGCTGGAGAGCACGCTCTCGACGGGCGACGTGGTCGAGATCTTCACCTCCAAGAACCCGGACTCCGGCCCGAGCCAGGACTGGCTGAACTTCGTCAAGAGCCCGCGGGCCCGCAACAAGATCCGGCAGTGGTTCACCAAGGAGCGCCGCGACGAGGCCATCGAGCAGGGCAAGGACGCCATCGCCCGGGCGATGCGCAAGCAGAACCTGCCGCTGCAGAAGCTGATGACGCAGGACGCCCTGGTGGAGGTCGCGTCGTCGCTCAAGCACCCCGACGTGTCGTCGCTGTACGCGTCCGTCGGCGAAGGCCACATCTCGACGCAGTCGGTGATCGAGAAGATCGTCGCGTCCCTGCAGAGCGAGGTCGAGTCCGACGGCGAGCTGGACATCCCGGTCAAGGGCCGGCCGAAGCAGCTGCGCAACAGCGACTCCGGGGTGCTGGTGCGCGGCGCGCCCGACATCCTGGTGAAGCTGGCGAAGTGCTGCACGCCCGTGCCGGGCGACCCGATCGTCGGCTTCGTGACGCGTGGTCAGGGCGTCTCCGTGCACCAGGCGAACTGCCACAACGTGCAGTCGCTGCTGCAGGAGCCCGACCGCATGATCGATGTGGAGTGGGCGCCGAGCTCCAAGAGCGTCTTCCTGGTGCAGATCCAGGTGGAGGCCCTGGACCGCTCCGGGCTGCTCTCCGACGTCACGCGCGTGCTGTCTGAGCACCATGTCAACATCCTCTCTGCGACGGTCACGACGTCGAGCAACCGCCTGGCGCTGAGCCGCTTCGTGTTCGAGATGGGCGACACCACCCACCTCGACCGCGTGCTCAACGCGGTGCGCCGGATCGACGGCGTGTACGACGTGTATCGGGTCAGCGCGGGCTGACCGGGGTGGGGAGCTCGGTGCGCTCCACCACGGACATCCGCGTGAGAGCCCTGGTGGACCCGTGCCGGCGCGTCCGGGCGAGATGGGCGCCGAGCCGTTCGGGGGAGGCGCGCCCGAGTTCGAGCAGGTGACGCACCTCCAGTGCCTCCGGCAGCCCGAACCGGGGGAGTGTCAGCATCAGGTCGGCCGCCGTGCGCAGCGGCGCCGTCACCCGGACGCCGCTCAGCACGACCACCTCGCCGTCGGGCAGTGCGTGCTGGCGTGCGTCGAAGTCGGACGACACGCGCCCGCGATGGCTGCGATCGACGCAGACCTGCGGCCTGACCGGCGGAGCCGAACGCGTGCCGTGGATCCATGCCGCCGTTCCGCGGTCGGCCACGGTGCTTCCCGGCCGCAGCGCCGCGAATGCGTGCGCGCGCAGCGACGGCGTGTCGGGGGTGTCCGTGGCGGCGAAGGCGTCGCCAACGCGGTAGAGCTGGCCGTCCAGCACGAGCGAGAAGAGCTCGGCGAGCGGGAGGATGTCACGGTCGATCAAGAGAGCGGATGCTGTTGTCATGCATCCAGCCTCTGCTGGGCGAGGCCGTCGTGGACCGCCGTCAGCGGATCCGTGGAGTACTCATCCGATCGCGTGGGCTGTGGAGGACGACTCCGCAGCAGGAGCGCGGAGACTCAGCCGAGTGCGTCGAGCCACACCTTGCGGGCGTCGAGAGCCTCCTGGGCGGCCTTCACCTTGGCGGAGTCGCCGCTGGCCTTCGCCTCCTCGAGCTCCTGCTCCAGCTTGGCGATCGCCGCGTTGAGCTGGCTGGCCAGACCTTCCGAGCGCGCCTTCTTCTCGGGGTCGTTGCGCTCCCAGTGCTCCTCGTCCAGCCGGCGCACGGAAGCCTCGACCTTGCGCAGGCGGTCCTCGATGGGGCGCACCTGGTCGCGCGGGACGCGTCCGATGGCGTCCCAGCGCTCCTGGATCGAGAGCAGCGTGGCGCGGGCGGTCTCGCGGTCCTTCTCCTTCAGAAGCGGCTCCGCCTCCTCCAGAAGCGCGAGCTTGAGCGTGAGGTTCTCCTCGTACTCGACGTTGTCGCGCGCGTCGACCTCGGCCTTGGCGGAGTAGATCGCGTCGCCGGCGGCCTTGAACCGCGCCCACAGCGCGTCGTCGTTCTTCTTGCCCGCGCGGCCGGCCAGCTTCCACTGGTCGAGCAGGCGCCGGTACTCCGGGACCCCGTCGGCGCCCAGCGGGACCAGGCGCTCTGCCTGCTCGATGAGCGCGTTCTTGCGGGCGCGCACGTCGCGGTGCTGGTTGTCCAGCTCGGCGAAGAACGCCTTGCGGTTGTGCTCGATGGTCGAGCGCGCGGCACGGAACCGCTTCCACAGCTCGTTCGCCTCGTTCTTGGGCAAGCGCGGGCCGTCGTGCTGATGGGCCTGCCAGCTCGCGAAGAGGGCGTCCAGCTCCGCGGTGGTCTGCTTCCACTGCGTGCGGGCCGGGTCCTGGGCCGCAAGGGCCTCCGCCTGCTCCACGATCGCAGTGCGGTCGGCGACAGCCTGCTCCAGCGCGGCCTTGGCCTCTGCGCTCTGCTGCTCGGTCAGCTCCTCGACGGTGCCGCCGAGCGCGTCGAGCCGCGTCAGCAGCGACGCGAGGTCGCCCACGGCGTTCGCGCCCTCCACCGAGCCGCGCAGGCTCGCGACGGACTTCGCGACGTCGGCCGCGGGAGCGCCGCGACGGGCGCGCTGCTCCAGGAGGCCGACCTGGCCGGCGAGGTCGGTGTACTTGCGCTCGAAGTAGGCGATCGCCTCCTCCGGAGTGCCGTCCGGGTACTCGCCGACGGCGCGCTCGCCATCGCCCTCACGGACGTACACGGTGCCGGTCTCGTCGACGCGACCCCAGGGGTGCTGTTCAGAAGTAGCCAAGAGCCTCACCTTGCTTGCGGTGCCACGTTGGGAATCAGCCTATTGCACACGCCGGGATCACTGCAGCGTGAAGCTGTCGATCTTCGTCGTGACCGCGGGCTTGCCGTCGGTGCTGCCGCCCTGGACGCCCTTGCTGGTGACCTCGCTGTTGAGCGTGTCGAGCCCGCTGGTGATCTTCCCGATGACGGTGTAGCCGCCGGCGGCGTCGGATCCGATGGTGGTGTCCTTGTAGACGATGAAGAATTGGCTGCCCTGGCTGTTCGCGTTGCCGCTCTGACGCGCCATGGCGATGGTCCCGGCCGGGTACTTGTCGTCCTTCGGCGCGTTCTCGATCGGGCCGTAGGAGTAGCCGGGGCCTCCGCTGCCGTCGCCGTTCGGGTCGCCGCACTGCAGCACGTAGAAGCCGCCGTTGGTGAGGCGGTGGCAGGTGAGGCCGTCGTAGAACTTCTTCTGCGTCAGCGAGATGGTCGAGGAGACCGCCTGCGGGGCCGCCTTGCCGTCCAGCGAGACGCCGAGCTTGATGCCGTTGATCGTGAGGTCGCCGGTCCAGGTGCGGCCCTCGGCGATGCTCTTCGACGGCACGCCCGCGGCGGCCGACGAGGAGGGCGAGGGCGAGGGCGAGGCGGACGCGCTCGTGGCGGACGGCTTCGCGAAGAAGAGGAGCTGCGTGCCGATCGCGAGCAGGACGATCACGAGCACGGCGATCCCGGCGATCCAGTTGTCCCGCTTGCGGCGCTTGACCTTCTCCTCGTGCACCGTCTGCCGCGCCTGATAGGCACGGAGGCGCTCGCGTGCCTGTCGCGCGTCGCGGTCGTTCTGCTTGCTGGGTGCCACGTCTGTCCTCCGGGGGCGCCGTCGAGCGGGGGATGGATGCCGTCGCGCCGGCGGAGGCCGCGCGGCGGGATGGATGCTGCACGAACCCTATCCGGCGTGCCTATGAGCGCCCAAACCCACGCGCCGTGCGCGGACGCCGCGGGCGCCGACCGCGATGTCGGTGGCGGCGACTACTCTTGTCGGGTGGTCGACGTGCAACCTGGGCTCCGGACGGGAGCGACGCCTCTCGCCGTGCGCATGCGGCCGAAGTCGCTGGACGAGGTGGCGGGGCAGCGGCACCTGCTGCGTCCGGGTTCGCCGCTCGTCGCCCTGGCCTCCGACAAGGACGGGCAGAGCGGTTCCGTGTCGGTGATCCTCTGGGGTCCGCCCGGCACCGGCAAGACCACGCTGGCGCAGGCCATCGCGCACTCCTCCGGGCGGCGGTTCGTGGAGCTGTCCGCCGTCACCGCCGGCGTGAAGGACGTCCGCCTGGTGATGGACGAGGCCCTTTCGACCCGCGACCTCTACGGCGTCTCGACCGTGCTCTTCCTGGACGAGATCCACCGGTTCACCAAGGCGCAGCAGGACGCCCTGCTTCCCGGAGTCGAGAACGGCTGGGTCATCCTGGTCGCCGCGACCACCGAGAACCCGTCGTTCTCGGTCATCTCGCCGCTGCTCTCGCGCTCGCTCCTGCTCACGCTGGAGACGCTGAGCGACGAGGACCTCGGCGTCGTCATCGACCGCGCCGTGGCCGACGACCGCGGGCTGGCCGGCCAGTACACGCTGGAGGACGAGGCCCGCGCCGCGCTCATCCGGCTGGCCTCCGGCGACGCCCGCCGCGCGCTCACGGCGCTGGAGGCCGCGTCCGTCACGGCCGCGTCCGCGACGCCGGCGACCTCCAAGAAGAAGCCGGTCATCACCGCCGAGCTGGTCGCGCAGGCGGTCGACCGCGCGCTGCTGCGGTACGACCGCAACGGCGACGAGCACTACGACGTCATCAGCGCCTTCATCAAGTCGGTCCGCGGCTCGGACGTCGACGCCGCACTGCATTACCTGGCGCGGATGATCGAGGCGGGGGAGGACCCGCGGTTCATCGCCCGCAGAATCATCGTCTCGGCGTCCGAGGACATCGGGATGGCCGACCCGCAGGCCCTCGTTGTCGCGATCGCCGCCGCCGACGCTGTCCAGTACATCGGGATGCCCGAGGGGCGCATCCCGCTGGCGCAGGCGGTCGTCCACCTCGCAACGGCCCCGAAGTCGAACGCGGCGTACATGGCGCTCGACGCCGCGATCGCCGACGTTCGCGCGGGCAAGATCGGGAGGGTGCCCAAGCACCTCCGCGACGCCCACTATCCCGGGGCCAAGCGGCTCGGCCACGGCAAGGGGTACAAGTACCCGCACGACGACGCGCTCGGCGTGCTCCAGCAGCAGTACCTCCCGGACGAGCTGGCCGACACGACCTACTACGCGCCGACCGAGCACGGCAACGAGCGCGACGTCGCCGCGCGGCTGGCGAAGCTGCGCCGCATCGTGCGCGGACGCTGACGCCGATCTGTTAGAATCGTCTGGCCTAGAAGCGTGTTCGGGGTGCGGCTGCCCGGTTCACGCTCTCGACGGGACAGGCCCTGTAGCCGGGCGTCCCTGGCGTCAATCCCTCTCTCTTGCAGGTGAAAGACCCTGCGCAGCGCGCCCCTGTGCGCGTTGCGACCAACATTCGTAGAGAGAAAACCGAAAGGAAATCGTGTCTTCACGTTCCCGCAGCAAGACCCGCGAGTCGCGCGCCCTGGGCATCGCCCTGACCCCGAAGGCGGCCCGCTACATGGAGAAGCGCCCGTACGCTCCGGGTGAGCACGGCCGCACCAAGCGCAAGCAGGACTCCGACTACGCCGTGCGTCTGCGCGAGAAGCAGCGTCTGCGCGCCCAGTACGGCATCCTCGAGAAGCAGATCCGCATCGCGTTCGAGGAGGCCCGCCGTTCGCAGGGCCTGACCGGTGAGAACCTGGTCGAGCTGCTCGAGATGCGTCTGGACGCCCTCGTCCTGCGCGCCGGCTTCGCCCGCACCATCTCGCAGGCCCGCCAGTTCGTGGTGCACCGCCACATCCTCGTCGACGGCAAGATCGTGGACCGCCCCTCCTTCCGCGTGAAGCCGGGTCAGCTCATCCACGTCAAGGCCCGCTCCGAGGGGACCGAGCCCTTCCAGGTCGCGGCCGCCGGCGGTCACGTCGACGTCCTGCCCAAGGTCCCGGCCTACCTCGATGTCGAGATCGACAAGCTCCAGGCCCGCCTCGTGCGCCGCCCGAAGCGCGCCGAGGTGCCCGTCACCTGCGACGTCCAGCTCGTCGTCGAGTACTACGCCGCCCGCTAAGGCGAGCGAGACTCCCGTGGAACGGGGTCGCGGCTTCGGCCGCGGCCCCGTTCTCGCGTTCGCGGGGGTCCACCCGGACGCCGTCTTCCCGTACGCTGGGGGTCGTATGCCCGTCACGGAATGGAGGGAGCCGACATGTCCGGAGGCGACATCGCCGGTCTGATCGCTGCGGCCGTGTTCGCGGTCCTGGTCGGATTCATCGCGGTCCCGCTGCTGAAGCTCGGCCGCGTCCTCGACTCCACGCGCGACGCCATCAAGGAAGCCAGCGACGGCATCACGCCGATCCTGGAGGAGACGGCGACCACCATCCAGGAGACGAACAAGCAGCTCGCCCGCGTCGACACCATCACCAGGAACGTCGCCGACGTGACCGGGAACGTCTCGGCGCTCGTGGCCCTGTTCGCCGCCACCGTCGGCGGTCCACTCATCAAGCTCGCGGGCTTCAGCGCCGCGGTCCGGGCTGCGCTCCGGGTGCCGGGGACCTCCCGGCGTTCGCGCCGCGAGGCGGACTAGACTTGCGCGAGTGCGCTGAACGCGCGCAGCTGCGCGTAGCGCGCATCCAGGGAGGGAAGATCCGGCAATGAAGAGTTTCCTGTGGCTCCTGATCGGCGTGGCCCTCGGCTTCGTCGTCGCCCACAAGGTCAACGAGACCCCCAAGGGTCGCGAGTTCTTCGGTTCGCTCGACAAGAAGGCGCGCGACTTCGGCGAGGCCGTCTCCGACGGCTACCGTCAGCGCGAGGCGGAGCTCCGCTCGGCCATCGACGGCGACTGACCTCCCGCGTTTTCGACGACTCTCGTCTCCCCGCTCCACCTCTCGATCGACCGGAAACCATGCAGACTGCTGAAATCCACCGCCGCTGGCTCGACTTCTTCGCCACGCGCGGCCACACCGTCGTCCCGTCCGCCTCGCTCGTCAGCGACGACCCGTCGCTGCTGTTCACGGTGGCCGGGATGGTGCCCTTCGTCCCGTACCTGACCGGCGTCGTCCCGGCACCGTTCCCGCGCGCGACGAGCGTCCAGAAGTGCATCCGCACGCTGGACATCGAGGAGGTCGGCAAGACCCCGCGGCACGGCACGTTCTTCCAGATGTGCGGCAACTTCTCGTTCGGCGACTACTTCAAGGAGCAGGCGATCACGTTCGCCTGGGACCTCCTGACGCTGCCCGAGGACGAGGGCGGCCTCGGCTTCGACCCGGAGGACCTCTGGGTCACGGTGTACGAGGAGGACGACGAGGCCCGGGAGATCTGGACCCGGGTCGCCGGCCTCCCCGCCGAGCGCATCCAGGGCCTCGGCAAGGACACCAACTACTGGTCGACCGGCCAGCCCGGCCCGGCCGGCCCCTGCTCGGAGATCTTCTTCGACCGCGGCCCGGCGTACGGAATCGACGGAGGCCCGGCGACCGACGACGACCGCTACGTCGAGATCTGGAACCTCGTGTTCATGCAGTACCTGCGCGGCGAGGGCACGGGTAAGAAGGACTTCGAGATCCTGGGCGACCTGCCGAAGAAGAACATCGACACGGGGCTCGGCCTGGAGCGCGTCGCGTTCATCAAGCAGGGCGTCGACAACATGTACGAGATCGACCAGGTCCGCCCGGTGCTCGACCGCGCGGCCGTGCTGGCCGGCAAGCCGTACGGCAACGAGGCGCACGAGGACGACGTCCGCCTGCGCGTGGTCGCCGACCACGTCCGCAGCGCGCTCATGCTGATGACCGACGGTGTGACGCCGTCCAACGAGGGCCGCGGCTACGTGCTGCGCCGCCTGCTGCGCCGCACGGTGCGCGCGATGCGCCTGCTGGGCGTCGAGACCGCGACGTTCCCCGAGCTGTTCCCGGCCTCGCGCGACGCGATGAAGGCGGCCTACCCGGAGGTAGAGGCCGAGTTCGCGCGCACGTCGCAGCTCGCCTACGCGGAGGAGGAGACCTTCCTGCGCACCCTGGCCTCCGGCACGAGCATCCTCGACACCGCCGTGGCGAACACCAAGGGCGCAGGCAAGGACGAGCTCGCCGGCGACACGGCGTTCCTGCTGCACGACACCTACGGCTTCCCGATCGACCTGACCCTGGAGATGGCGGAGGAGGCCGGCCTCAGCGTCGACCGCGCCGCGTTCGACACCCTGATGGCGGACCAGCGCGCCCGCGCGAAGGCGGACGCCAAGGCGAAGAAGACGGCTCTCGCCGACCTGTCGGTCTACAGCGCGTTCCGCGCGCAGGGCGAGACGGTGTTCACCGGCTACACCGACCTCGAGACGGAGTCGAGCGTGCTCGGCCTGATCGTGGACGGCCAATCCGTGAACGTTGCCCGCGAGGGCCAGGTCGCGGAGGTCATCCTCGGCGCGACCGCGCTCTACGCGGAGTCCGGCGGTCAGAGCGCGGACGCCGGCACGATCGTCGGCCCGGGCTACGAGCTCGACGTCCTCGACGTCCAGAAGCCGGTCAAGGGGCTGATCAGCCACAAGGTGCTGGTGCGCAGCGGCGAGGTCGGCGTGGGTGCGCCCGCGACCAGCCTGGTCGACGCGCAGTACCGGCGCGGCGCCACGCAGGCGCACTCCGGCACGCACATCATCCACGCGGCGTTGCGCCAGGTGCTCGGCCCCAACGCGCACCAGTCCGGCTCGTTCAACAAGGCCGGCTACCTGCGCCTCGACTTCTCCTGGAACCAGGCGCTGTCGCCGGAGACCCGCAGCGAGATCGAGGAGATCTCCAACAACGCGATCCGCGACAACCTGCAGGTGACCACCCGCGAGCTGCCGCTGGCGGAGGCCAAGGCGCTCGGCGCGATGGCGCTGTTCGGCGAGAAGTACGGCGACGTCGTGCGCGTGGTCGACATCGGCGGCCCGTGGTCGCGCGAGCTCTGCGCCGGCACGCACGTGTCGACCAGCGCGGAGATCGGCATGATCAACCTGGTCAGCGAATCGTCGGTCGGCTCGACCAATCGCCGCGTGGAGTCGCTGGTCGGCTTGGAAGCCTTCCAGGACCTCGCCGTCGAGCGCACGATCGTCTCGCAGCTCTCCGGCGCCCTCAAGACGCCGCGCGAGCAGCTCCCCGAGAAGATCGCGGACCTGATGGCGAACCTGAAGGCGGCCGAGAAGCGCATCCAGGCCTTCGAGGCCCGCGCGGTGCTCGATAAGGTGCCGGCGCTGCTGGAGTCCGCCACCCGTCGTGGCGCGGTCACCGTGGTGGCCGAGGACGCCGGAACGCTGAACTCCGCCGACGACCTGCGCCTGCTGGTGACGACCGTGCGCGAGCGGCTCGGCTCGGACGCGGCCACCGTCGCGCTCGCGGCGCGTGCGGCGGGCAAGCCCGTCGTGATCGTCGCGACCAACCAGGCCGCGCGCGACGCCGGCGTCAACGCGGGCGCGCTCGCCAAGACGGCCTCAGGCGTGCTCGGTGGCGGCGGCGGCGGCAAGGCCGACCTCGCCCAGGGCGGCGGCACGGACGCCGAGGCGATCCCGGCCGCGCTGTCCGCGGTGGTCTCGGCGATCGGGTAGCGCGTGCGCAGTGGAGTGCGACTCGGCATCGACGTCGGGAAGGTGCGGATCGGCGTGAGCCGGTCCGACCTCCACGGGATGCTGGCGACTCCGGTGGAGACGGTCGCACGCTCCGAGGATGCTGCGGATCGTCGCAGGATCGCGGAGATTGTGACCGAACTCGGAGTTTTCGAGATTATCGTCGGGTTGCCTCTGGCGCTCTCGGGCGCGCACACCGCGTCGACGGCGGACGCCGTCGCCTTCGCGGAAGCGCTCGACGCCGAGGTGGACGTCCCGGTGCGGATGGTGGACGAACGGCTCTCGACCGTGTCGGCCCATTCTGCGCTCCGGGCGTCGGGCAAGAACTCGAAAAGCGCGCGTCCGGTGGTGGATCAGGTGGCCGCCACGATAATTTTGCAGCACGCCCTCGACGCGGAGCGCGCTTCAGGCCGTCCGCCGGGCCAACCCGTCGAACCGAGCATTGGACCCTAGTTTGTCGCAGAACCCGCAGGAGAAGCCGGAGCCCCCCGTCTTCCCGGCCGTGAACCGGCAGCAGCCGATGACCAGGCGCGAAGCGCGCCAGGCCAGGGAGGCGCAGGAGGCCGCCCAGGCTCGGGATCAGGAGGCGGCGCCCCAGCAGGCGGCGCCCCAGGCGGCGGCACCGCAGGACGCTCCGCAGCCGTCCGGCGACCGGACCACCCGCGAGGCCGACGCACGCCACCCGCAGACCCCGGGTCCGTGGACTCCTCCTCCCGCCGAGACCCCGGCCAACCGGCAGACGCTGGCCGGGCTGGACTTCGACTCCGTCGTGACCGGACCCGTGCCCGTCGACGCCGCCGGCCGCCCGGAGCCGGAGCCCGTGGGCGCGGCCGTACGGCACGAGGCCGGGCACGGCACGGCGCGCGAGCACAGCCGGTTCGAGGACCCCGCGCACGCGATCTTCGCGCCGCTCGCCGAGGACGGCGCCGGCGGTTCCGGCGGCGGGAACGGCGACTCGCCGCTCGCGTGGCGCCAGCAGAACTACGTGTCGCACGAGCAGCCCAAGCGCAAGCGGCGCTTGCTGAAGCGGCTCGTGATCACCCTGGTCGTCATCCTGGTCCTCGGCGGGCTCGCGGCCGGCGGCTTCATGGCGTTCCAGCCGCAGGTCGCGGCGCTGGTGGCGAAGGTCGTGCCGCAGAACAACGACTACACCGGCAACGGCACGGGCTCGGTGACCTTCACGATCAAGTCGGGCGACGACGGCAGCTCGATCGCGACGAACCTCCAGAAGGCGGGCGTGACCAAGAGCTACGACGCCTTCTATTCGCTGGTGCTGCGCCAGCAGCCGCAGATCGTCTGGCAGCCCGGCGTCTTCAAGCTCGCCAAGCAGATGAGCGCGAAGGCCGCCCTGACGGCGCTGCAGGACCCGGCCAGCCGGATGCAGAACACGGCGGTGATCCCCGAGGGGACCGCCGAGAAGGACGCTCTGCAGACCGTCGCGGACGCCACGAAGATCCCGCTGGCCCAGTTGCAGCAGGCCGCGGCGAACCCGGCCGACTTCGGGCTCCCTCCGCAGGCGAAGACCCTCGAGGGCTTCCTCTTCCCTGCGACGTACACGTTCGCGCCCGGCATCTCGGCGCACGACGCCCTCAAGACGATGGTGGACCGGTCCTTCCAGGCACTCGACCAGGCGGGGGTTCCCGCGGCCGACCGCTGGAACGACGTGATCCTCGCCTCGATCGTGCAGCGCGAGGCCGGCCTGAAGGACGACTACCCGAAGGTCGCGCGCGTGTTCCTCAACCGGCTCGCGCAGGGCTGGGACCTCCAGTCCGACGCGACCGTCGCCTATGGAACCGGTCACACCGACCGGGTCGCGACGACCGACGCCGAGCGGGCGGACGCCTCGAACCCGTACAACACGTACGCGCACGCCGGCCTCCCGGTCGGGCCGATCTCCAACCCGGGCGACCTCGCGCTGAACGCGGTGACGCACCCTGCGGACGGACCGTGGATGTACTTCGTGACCTGGAACCTGAAGACCGGCGAGACGATCTTCTCGACGACGCAGGCGGAGCACGAGGCGGCGGTCGCGAAGTGGCAGCAATGGATGAAGGACAACCCCGGCTATGAGTGACGCACCGAAGCCCCGGCCCGCCGCGAAGTCGCGCGCGGCGAAACCGCGGAAGGCGGAGGACGCCATCGACCCGGCCGTCGAGAACGGCGTGTCGGAGGCGTCGGCGGAGGAGCTGATCGCCGAACTGGTCGAGGCCGAGCGCGAGGCCGAGGCCGAGGAGGCGGCGATCGCGGAGGCCGAGGCGGCCGCCGACGAGGAGGAGCCGCTGGAGGACGAGGCCGAGTCTGAGGACGAGAACGAGGCTGAGGCTGAGGACGAGGACGAGGCTGCAGACGAGGACGAGGCTGCGGACGACGCCGCGGATCGGCCCGAGCCCGAAGCCGCGGACGAGGTCTTCGTCGAGGTCGTCGAGGTCGAGGAGATCATCGAGACCGTGGACGAGGACGGCGTGATCGAGGTCGAGGAGGTCGACGCGGTCGTCGTCGACGCCGTCCCGGCCGCCGCCGCCTCGCGCCGCCTGGCCGTCCTCGGCTCGCCGATCGGCCACTCCAAGTCGCCCGCCCTACACCGCGCCGCCTACGAAGCACTGGGCCTGGACTGGTCGTACGATCAGCTCGACGTCAGCGGGGCCGGGCTGTCCGCCTTCCTCGACGGCCTGGGCGAGGAGTGGCGGGGCCTGTCGCTGACGATGCCGCTCAAGCAGTCCGTCATCCCGCTGCTGACCGAGACCGACCGGGTCGCGGAGCAGACCGGCGTGGCCAACACCGTGCTGCTCGACGGCGACGACATCAGCGGCTTCAACACCGACGTCGCGGGCATCGTCCGTGCGCTGTCCGCCGCCGGACTGGAGGAGGCACGTTACGTGCACATCCTCGGCGGGGGAGCGACCGCCGCCTCCGCCCTGGTCGCCGCGGCCGAGCTCGGCGCCGAGCGCGTCGACGTGCACGTGCGCGACCTGCAGAAGAGCGTCTGGCTGGAGCCGCTGGCCCATCAGCTCGGGCTGATGATCCGGATCCGGTCGTTCGCGCAGGCCGACCGCTCGCTGGACGTGCCCCAGCTCGTGATCAGCACGCTGCCGGGCGGCGCCTCCACCGAGGCGATCTACACCGACTCGACGCGACGCCAGGCCGTGCTGCTCGACGTGGCGTACGACCCGTGGCCGAGCGTGCTCGCGAAGGCCTGGCAGGCCGTCGGCGGACGCGTCGTCTCCGGGCTCGCGATGCTCGCGCAGCAGGCGCTCCTGCAGGTGCGGATCTTCGTCTCCGGCGACGTGCTGCAGCCGCTGCCGGACGAGGAGGGCGTGCTGGAGGCCATGCTCGCCGCGGTCGGCATCGACGCGGAGGGCGCGCCGGTGGGCGACGGCTCGGTGGAGGGCGAAGCCGAGTAGGCCGGGCCGTCCTCGGCCGTAACGGCGCAAGGCCGCCCCCTGCCGCTGTGCCAGAATCGAAGCATGCTTCGTTGGCTCACGGCCGGGGAATCCCACGGCCCCGAACTCATCGCCGTCCTGGAGGGGCTCCCCGCCGGGGTCCCCGTCTCGCTGGACGCCGTCCGCGCCGATCTCGCCCGCCGCAAGCTGGGCTATGGCCGCGGCGCGCGGATGAAGTTCGAGCAGGACGCGCTGGAGGTCTCCGGCGGCGTCCGCCACGGCCTGAGCCTCGGCAGCCCCATCGCGCTGCGCATCGGCAACACCGAGTGGCCGAAGTGGGTCGACGTCATGAGCCCGGAGCCGGTCGAGCCGGAGAAGCTGGAGAGCGGCCGCGGCGCCGCGCTGACGCGTCCGCGCCCTGGCCACGCCGACCTGGTCGGCATGCAGAAGTACGGCTTCGACGAGGCCCGTCCGGTCCTGGAGCGCGCCAGCGCCCGGGAGACCGCCGCCCGCGTCGCGCTCGGCGCCGTCGCCCGCTCGTTCCTCGCCGAGCTCGGCATCACGCTGGTCAGCCACACGCTGTCGATCGGCCCGGTCCGCGTCCCCGAGGACGCGCCGCTGCCCACGCCCGCCGACGTCGCCGCGCTCGACGCCGACCCGCTGCGCTGCTTCCACCCGGCCACCTCCGAGCGGATGGTCGCCGAGGTGGACGACGCCCACAAGGAGGGCGACACCCTCGGCGGCGTCGTGGAGGTGCTCGCCTACGGCCTGCCGCCGGGGCTCGGCTCGCACGTGCACTGGGACCGCCGCCTCGACGCGCAGCTCGCCGCCGCGCTGATGGGCATCCAGGCGATCAAGGGCGTGGAGGTCGGCGACGGCTTCCTCACGACCACCCGCCGCGGTTCGCAGGCGCACGACGAACTCGTGGCCGAGGACGGCGAGATCCAGCGCACCAGCGACAAGGCCGGCGGCACCGAGGGCGGCATGAGCACCGGCAGCGTGCTGCGCGTCCGCGCCGGCATGAAGCCCATCGCCACCGTCCCGCACGCGCTGCGCACGATCGACATCGCCACGAGCGAGGCCGCTCCTGCGCACCACCAGCGCTCCGACGTCTGTGCGGTCCCCGCGGCCGGCGTGGTCGCGGAAGCCATGGTCGCGCTCGTGCTCGCGAACGCGGTGCTGGAGAAGTTCGGCGGCGACTCGGTCACCGAGACGGCGCGCAACCTCCGCGGCTACCTCGACGCCATCCCGCAGAACCTGGCGACGGAGCGCGTCAGCGCGCCCTACGCCTGAGCACCGTGACGATCGTCCTGATCGGTCCGCCGGCGGCGGGCAAGACGCGGCTGGGCAAGCGCCTGGCCAAGCGGCTCGGCCTCCCGTTCGTGGACACCGACGCGGTCGTGGTCGCCCGGCACGGCGCCATCGCCGAGATCTTCGCCGAGCACGGCGAGCCGTACTTCCGGGCGCTGGAGCGCGCCGCCGTCGCGGAGGCCGTGGCCCAGCCGGGCATCGTGTCCGTCGGCGGGGGAGCGGTGCTCGACCCCGACACGCAGGCAGACCTCGCGTCGACCCGCGTCGTCCTGCTGACCGTCCGGCCGGAGGCGATCGCCGCCCGGATCACCAACCGCAAGCGCCCGCTGGTCACCGACCTCGAGTCGTGGAAGCGGCTCGTCGCGGCGCGCACCCCGCTGTACCAGTCGCTCGCGGACTACACCGCGGACACGTCGACCCGGCCGATCGAGACCATCGTGGAGGAGATCGCACGTTGGGTGGAAGAAGGAGACCACGACCTATGACCGACCAGCCCACCGAGATCCTCGTCGCCGGGACGGACCAGTACCCGGTCGTCATCGGGCGCGGCCTCCGCTTCGACCTCGCCCAGCACCTGGGCAGCGGGGTGAACAAGGTGCTCGTGGTGCACCCGCCGACGCTCGGGGCCGCAGCCGCCGCGCTGCGCGAGTCGCTGACCGGGCAGTACGAAGTCCTGCTCGCCGAGGTCCCGGACGCGGAGGCCGCCAAGCGCGTCGAGGTCGCCTCCTTCCTCTGGGGCATCATGGGCCAGTCCGACTTCACGCGTTCGGACGCCGTGATCGGATTCGGCGGCGGCGCCGTCACCGACCTCGCCGGCTTCGTCGCGGCGACGTGGCTGCGCGGCGTCCGGCTGGTGCAGGTCCCCACGACGCTGCTCGGGATGGTGGACGCCGCGGTCGGCGGCAAGACCGGCATCAACACCGCGGAGGGCAAGAACCTGGTCGGCGCCTTCTACGCCCCGGCCGCCGTCGTCTGCGACCTCGACACGCTGACCTCCCTCGGCCGCAACGAACTGCTGGCCGGCTTCGCGGAAGTCGTCAAGTACGGCTTCATCGCCGAGCCGGAGATCCTGGACATCATCGAGCGGGACGTCGACGTCGCCACCGATCCCGAGTCGCCGGAGTTCCGGCGCCTGGTCGAGCTGTCGATCGGGATCAAGGCGCGGGTGGTCGGCGAGGACTTCACCGAGCAGGGCCTCCGCGAGATCCTGAACTACGGCCACACCCTCGGCCACGCGATCGAGCACGCCGAGCGCTACCAGTGGCGGCACGGCGCCGCGGTCTCCGTCGGGATGGTCTACGCCGCAGAGCTCGGCCGGCTGAGCGGCCGCCTGAGCGACGAGGCCGTCGACCGGCACCGCCGCATCCTGGAGTCGCTGACGCTGCCGACCAGGTACCCGCTCGGCCGCTGGCAGACCCTGCTGGCGAGCATGCAGCGCGACAAGAAGGCCCGCGGCAGCCTGCTGCGATTCATCGTGCTGGATGACATCGGGCGGCCCACCGTGCTCGCCGGTCCCGACCAGAGCCTGCTGTTCGCGGCGTACCAGGAGGTGGGGTCCTGATGGCCAAGACCATCGTGCAGAAGTTGCTCCTCAAGGAAGGCGACACGCTGAGCGTCGTGGGCGCCGGCGCCGACGAGCGCGCCGTGATCGGCGGGCTCCCAGACGGCGTGACCGAGGTCGCGCCGGCGGACGCCGCTGTCTCGGTCACCTTCGTGCGCACCCGGGATGAGCTGATGGCACACTTCGGCGACGAGCTGCCTGCGCTGACCGGCGCCCGGGCGGTCTGGTTCCTGTACCCGAAGGGCGGCAGGGCGGACTTCAACAGGGACACCTTCATCCGGGAGGCCGGCGCGTTCGGCTGGCGGCCGATCAGCAACGTAGCCGTGGACGACGTCTGGTCGGCGGTGCGCGTCCGTCCGCTCGCCGAGGGAGAGGCGCAGGTAGGGTGAGCGGCATGACTTCCGTCCTGGTCCTGAATGGTCCCAACCTCGGCAGGCTCGGCACCCGCGAGCCCGACGTGTACGGCGCGGGAACGCTGGACGACCTCCGCGCCCAGCTGGTCGCCGACGCCCCCGAGCTGGACATCGACCTGCGTCAGACGGACGTCGAGGGCGAGCTGCTGCGCTGGCTGCACGAAGCCGCCGACTCCGGCGCTCCGGTCATCCTCAACGCCGGCGCCTGGACGCACTACTCGTACGCGCTGCGCGACGCGGTTTCGCTGGTGACGAAGTCCGGCGGCACGGTCGTCGAGGTGCACCTGTCCAACCCGCACGCCCGCGAGGAGTTCCGGCACACCAGCGTCATCAGCGGCGTCTCCACGGGCGTGATCGCCGGCTTCGGGTTCGAGTCGTACCGGCTGGCTCTGGCGTTCATTCGCCGAAACGCCCGCTGACGTCTAGAATCTTCTGGGGCTCCGTACGCCGAGCCCGTCGTGGACGGCGCGGGGCGCCGATCCCACCCGAATCTTCCGCAAAGCGAATGGAACTCTGGCATGGCATCGACCGCTGACATCAAGAACGGCATCGTCCTCAACATCGACGGACAGCTCTGGAGCGTCATCGAGTTCCAGCACGTCAAGCCGGGCAAGGGTGGAGCGTTCGTCCGCACCAAGCTGAAGAACGTCACGACCGGCAAGACCGTCGACCGCACCTACAACGCCGGCGCGAAGATCGAGATCACCAACGTCGACCGCCGCGACTACCAGTACCTGTACCAGGACGGCGCCGACTTCGTCTTCATGGACACCAGCGACTACGACCAGATCACCATCCCGGGCCCGATCGTCGGCGACTCCGCCAACTTCATGCTCGAGAACCAGAACGTGACCGTCGCGCTGCACGAGGGCTCGCCGCTCTACGTGGAGCTGCCGGCCTCCGTCGTCCTGGAGATCACCTACACCGAGCCGGGCCTGCAGGGCGACCGCTCCACCGGCGGCACCAAGCCCGCGACTGTGGAGACCGGCTACCAGATCCAGGTCCCGCTGTTCCTGGAGACCGGCACCCGGGTCAAGGTCGACACCCGCACCGGCGACTACCTCGGCCGCGTCAACGACTAGTGAGCGCCAGGACCAAAGCGCGCAAGCGCGCGCTCGACGTGCTGTTCAGCGCCGACCTGCGGCAGCTGACCCTGCCGCAGGCGCTGGCCGTGGAGGCGGAGCGAGCGGCCAACGAGCCGACGCGTGAGGCCTCCTGGCTCTACGCCCGCGAGATCGTGGACGGCGTGATCGACCACCAGGACGAGATCGACGAGCAGATCGAGACGTACGCGCAGGGCTGGACACTGGCGCGCATGCCCGCCGTCGACCGCGCCATCCTGCGCATCGGCGTCTGGGAGCTGCTGTTCAACGACGAGGTGCCCGACGGCGTCGCCATCTCGGAGGCCGTGGAAGCCGCGACCGTGCTGTCGACGGACGACTCCGCCGGCTTCGTGAACGGGCTGCTGGCGAAGATCGCGCAGAACCGCCCGCAGCGCGCATGAGCGCGCAGCGCCGGCTGCGCCGGATCGTCGCCGCGGCGGTGCTCGCGGTCGCGGTGACCGCCGGCGTCGCCTCCTGCTCGCTGCTCGGCGGAAACTCGAACGTCCCCGTCGCGACCGCGAAGCCGGCGACCGGCACCGACGGCGCGGCGAACTTCGACGGCGGCTACGTCTCGGCGGGCTCCGGCGCGAAGAAGGTCGACCTCTGGTTCGACCCGATGTGCCCGGTCTGCGGGGCGTTCGAGAAGTCGAACGGCGCGACGCTGGCGAACGCGGTCACGGACGGCTCGATCACCCTCCGGCTGCACCCGCTGACCTTCCTGGACCGCGCGTCGAACGGGACCGGCTACTCCACCCGCGCGTCGGCGGCTCTCGTCTGCGTCGCGGTGCACGACCCGGAGCGCACCCTGGACTACTACCAGGCGCTGTTCGCCGACCAGCCCGAGGAGAACTCCAGCGGCCTGACCGACAAGCAGCTCGCCAAGCTCGCGACCGACCACGGCATCACCGACATCTCCGGCTGCATCGACCGCAGCGGGCCGTACCAGGCGTGGGCGCAGGCGAACACGGCGCACTCGCAGAGCGGCCCGATCACGGTCGACGGCAAGAAGGTGCTCGACAACATCCAGGGCACGCCCACCGTGCTCGTGGACGGCAAGCAGTACACCGGCTCGATCAGCGACGAGAAGGAGTTCGCGAGCTTCCTCGCCGGGTGAGAGCGCTCGGGCCTGCTAGGCTCGACCCAATTGGCATCCTTTAACAGCCGTCCTGTGAGGCGGGGAAGGAGGTCGGCATGACAGCGCGCACCGTGCTGCAACAGGCTGACATCGCCCGGGCGTTGACTCGGATCTCGCACGAGATCCTGGAGTCCAACCGGGGAACGAACGACCTGGTGATCCTGGGCATCCCGACACGCGGTGTCGTGCTCGCCCGGCGGATCGCCGAGAACATCCAGCGGATCGAGCCGGACTCGGTCGCGTCGCCCGACGACATCGTCGGCTCGCTCGACGTGACGATGTACCGCGACGACCTCTCGCGGCACCCCACCCGGGCGCCGCAGCCCACCTCGCTGCCCGGATCGATCGACGGGCGCACCGTCGTGCTGGTGGACGACGTGCTCTTCTCGGGCCGCACCATCCGCGCGGCGCTCGACGCGCTCAGCGACCTCGGGCGGCCGCGCGCCGTGCGGCTCGCCGTGCTGGTCGACCGCGGGCACCGCGAGCTGCCGATCCGGGCGGACTTCGTCGGCAAGAACCTGCCGTCGGCGGCCTCCGAGCGGATCTTCGTGCGGCTGGACGAGGTCGACGGCGAGGAGTCGGTCACCATCGACGCCCCGGCCGCCCCCACGGAAGGAGCGCGCGCATGAGGCACCTGCTCAGCACCAAGACCCTGTCGCGCGACGACGCGATCACCCTGCTCGACGTGGCAGAGGACATGGCCGACGTGCAGGACCGGGAGGTCAAGAAGCTCCCGACCCTGCGCGGCAAGACGGTGGTCAACCTGTTCTTCGAGGACTCCACCCGCACCCGCATCTCGTTCGAGGCTGCGGCGAAGCGGCTCTCGGCGGACGTGATCAACTTCTCGGCCAAGGGCTCCAGCGTCTCCAAGGGCGAGAGCCTGAAGGACACCGCGCAGACGCTCGCGGCGATGGGCGCGGACGCGGTCGTCGTGCGGCACAGCGCCTCCGGCGCCCCGCAGACGCTCGCGACCAGCGGCTGGATCGACGCGGGCGTGCTCAACGCCGGCGACGGCACCCACGAGCACCCGACCCAGGCGCTGCTCGACGCCTTCACGATGCGGCGACGGCTGCACGGCCGCGGCTCGCGCGGCCGCGACCTCGATGGCGTGAGCGTCACGATCGTCGGCGACATCCTGCACTCCCGGGTCGCCCGCTCCAACGTGTGGCTGCTGCAGACGCTGGGCGCGCACGTGAGCCTGGTCGCGCCGCCCACGCTGCTGCCGGTGGATGTCTCGAGCTGGCCCGCGTCGATCGGCTACGACCTGGACGCGGCGATCGACGCCGACCCGGACGTCGTGATGATGCTGCGCATCCAGGGCGAGCGGATGCACGCCGCCTACTTCCCGTCCGAGCGCGAGTACGCGCGGCGCTGGGGCCTGGACGACGAACGGCTGGGGCGGCTCGGGGCGGATAGCATTGTGATGCATCCGGGACCGATGAACCGCGGCCTGGAGATCTCGGCGGCCGCCGCCGACTCCCCGCGGTCGACGGTGCGGGAGCAGGTCGCCAACGGCGTGTCCGTGCGAATGGCCGCCCTGTACCTGCTGCTGTCGGGCGACCGGATGAATACCCAGACGAGCCAGATGAGCCAGATGAGCCAGACGAGCGAGACGAGCGATGGTGGTGTGCGATGAGTGAGAGCCCGACGCAGAGGTTCCTGATCCGCGGCGCCGCCCTGGCCGACGGAAGCCGCACCGACCTCCTCCTGGCCGACGGACGGATCGCCGCCACCGGTGCCGACGCGAGCGACGCCGGCGCGACCGTGGTCGACGCGGACGGCCTGATCGCCCTCCCGGGCCTGGTCGACCTGCACACCCACCTGCGCGAGCCCGGCTACGAGCAGAGCGAGACCGTCCTGACCGGCACGCGGGCTGCGGCGGCGGGAGGCTTCACCGCGGTCTTCCCGATGGCGAACACCTCCCCGGTGGCCGACACCGCCGGTGTCGTGGAGCAGGTCCTCCGCCTCGGCGAGGCCGCGGGCTACGCCACCGTGCAGCCGATCGGCGCCGTGACCGTGGGCCTGGCGGGGGAGCGCCTGGCCGAGCTCGGTGCGATGGCCGACTCCCGCGCGAAGGTGCGGGTCTTCTCCGACGACGGCAAGTGCGTCTCCGACCCGCTGCTGATGCGCCGCGCGCTGGAGTACGTCAAGGCGTTCGGCGGCGTGATCGCGCAGCACGCGCAGGAGCCCCGGCTCACCGAGGGCGCCCAGATGAACGAGGGCGCGCTGTCCGGCGAGCTGGGCCTGACCGGCTGGCCGGCCGTCGCCGAGGAGTCGATCATCGCCCGCGACGTGCTCCTCGCCGAGCACGTCGGCTCACGGCTGCACGTCTGCCACGTCTCGACCGCCGGCTCGGTCGACGTCATCCGCTGGGCGAAGGCGCGCGGCGTCGACGTCACGGCCGAGGTCACGCCGCACCACCTGCTGCTGACCGAAGACCTCGCGTCCGGCTACGACGCGCGCTACAAGGTGAACCCGCCGCTGCGACGTGCGGAGGACGTGGAGGCGCTGCGCGCCGGCCTCGCGGACGGGACGATCGACATCGTCGCGACCGACCACGCGCCGCACCCGGTGGAGTCCAAGGACTGCGAGTGGGACGCCGCCGCGTTCGGGATGGTCGGGCTGGAGTCCGCCCTCTCGGTCGTGCAGGCATCGGTGGTCGACAACGGCCTCCTCGACTGGAGCGATATCGCGCGCGTTCTCTCGGCGGCCCCGGCCCGGATCGGCCGGCTGGACGGCCACGGCCTCCCGCTGGAGGCGGGCGCGCCCGCGGAGCTGTTCCTCTACGACCCGACCGCCTCGCGCGCGTTCTCGACCGGCGACCTCGCGGGCAAGGGCGTCAACTCGCCCTACCTGTCGATGACGCTGCCGGGCCGGGTGGTGGCGACCTTCCACCGCGGCTACGCGACCGTCCTCGACGGCGCGGTCGTCGAGCAGCTGGAGGTGGCTCGTGGATAAGCTCCTGCCGACCATCGGCATCCTCCTCGTCGTCATCGTCGTCCTCGCGCTCGCGCTGGTCGGCTGGCGCCGGCGGATGCGGCGTGACGCCCCGGCCGGCGGCGGCTACCCGGAGCCGGCGACCGCCGCGGCGGCGACCGCCTCCTCCGACGTGCTCTACGTCGCCACGACCAAGGCGGGCGAGTCCCTGGAGCGCCTGGCGCTGCCGGGGCTGTCCTACCGCGGCAAGGGCACGGTCGACGTCGCCTCCGACGGGGTCCGGCTCCGCGTGACGGGGGAGCAGCCGGTGTTCATCCCGGCGGCGGCGCTCACCGGCGTCGGCGCGGCGACGGTCACGATCGACCGGGTCGTGGAGCGGGACGGCCTGCTCCGGCTCGGCTGGACCACCAGCGGCGGCGCGGCCGCCGACAGCTACTTCCGGGTCGTGGACCCGGCCGGGCGCGGCCTCCTGACCGCGGCCGTGGAAGACATCCTCCCGGGCGGTTCGACGCCCCTCAGTACGAATGAAAGCGAGGTGTGACGTGGCCGCAGCAGAACCTGCCGTGCTCGTCCTCGAAGACGGGAAGCGCTACGTGGGCCGGGCCTACGGCGCCCGCGGGCGGACGCTCGGCGAGGCGGTCTTCGCCACCGGCATGACCGGCTACCAGGAGACCCTGACCGACCCGTCCTACGCGGGCCAGATCGTCCTGATGACGGCGCCGCACATCGGCAACACCGGCACGAACGACGAGGACATGGAGTCCCGCCGGATCTGGGTGGACGGCTTCGTCGTCCGCGAGCCCAGCCGCGTCGTGTCCAACTTCCGCGCGCAGCGCAGCCTCGACGACGACCTCGTCGAGCAGGGCGTCGTCGGCATCAGCGGCATCGACACCCGCGCCGTCACCCGCCACATCCGCTCGGCGGGTGCGATGCGCGCCGGGATCTTCTCCGGCGACGACTTCGGGCTCAGCGACTCCGAGCAGCTGGAGCTCGTGCTCTCCGGCGCGAAGATGTCGGGCCGCAACCTGTCGGCCGAGGTCTCCACCGTCGAGCCGTACACGGTGCCGGCGGTCGGCGAGCGCGTCGGCTCCGTCGCGGTCCTCGACCTGGGCGTCAAGAAGTCCACGCTCGACAACCTCGCCGCACGCGGGCTCGACGTGCACGTCCTCCCGCAGCAGGTCACCGCCGAGCACGTGCTCAGCCTGAACCCGTCCGCGCTGTTCTTCTCGAACGGCCCGGGCGACCCCCAGGCCTCCGACAAGCACGTCGCGCTCCTCCAGGAGACGCTGCGCGCCGGGCTGCCGTACTTCGGCATCTGCTTCGGCAACCAGCTCCTCGGCCGCGCGCTCGGCCTCACCACCTACAAGCTGCCGTTCGGCCACCGCGGGATCAACCAGCCGGTGCTCGACAAGCGCACCGGCCGGGTGGAGATCACCGCCCAGAACCACGGCTTCGCGGTCAAAGCGCCGATCGACGCGACCTTCGACTCGCCGGCCGGGTTCGGCACGGTGGAGGTCAGCCACTTCAGCCTCAACGACAACGTCGTGGAGGGCCTGAACTGCCTCGACCTCGACGCGTTCAGCGTGCAGTACCACCCGGAGGCGGCCGCCGGCCCGCACGACGCCAACTACCTCTTCGACCGGTTCCTGGAGATGATTCACAAGCGTGAGTCCGGTTCGCAGGACGACCAGACCCAGGAAGGCACCGACTGATGCCCAAACGCGACGACATCCACTCCGTCCTGGTCATCGGGTCCGGCCCGATCGTCATCGGCCAGGCCTGCGAGTTCGACTACTCCGGCACCCAGGCCTGCCGCGTGCTCAAGCAGGAGGGCGTTCGCGTCATCCTGGTGAACTCGAACCCGGCCACCATCATGACCGACCCCGACTTCGCCGACGCGACCTACGTCGAGCCGATCACCTGGGAGGTCATCGAGACCATCATCGCCAAGGAGAAGCCGGATGCGATCCTGCCGACCCTCGGCGGCCAGACCGCGCTCAACGCGGCCATGCAGCTGCACGAGCACGGCATCCTGGAGAAGTACGGCGTCGAGCTGATCGGCGCCAAGTTCGAGGCCATCCAGAAGGGCGAGGACCGCCAGATCTTCAAGGAGCTCGTGGTCGAGGCGGGCGCCGAGGTCGCGCGCTCGCACATCGCGCACACCGTCGAGGAGGCGCTGGAGTTCGCCGAGGACCTGGGCTATCCGCTCGTCGTCCGACCGTCCTTCACGATGGGCGGGCTCGGCTCCGGCTTCGCCTACACGCCCGAGGACCTGCGCCGGATCGCCGGCGACGGCATCCACCAGAGCCCGACCAGCGAGGTGCTCCTGGAGGAGTCCATCCTCGGCTGGAAGGAGTACGAGCTCGAGCTGATGCGCGACACCTCCGACAACACGGTGGTCGTCTGCTCCATCGAGAACGTCGACCCGGTCGGCGTGCACACCGGCGACTCGATCACCGTCGCGCCCGCGCTGACCCTGACCGACCGCGAGTACCAGAAGCTGCGCGACATCGGCATCGACATCATCCGCGCGGTGGGCGTCGACACCGGCGGCTGCAACATCCAGTTCGCGGTGAACCCGGAGAACGGCCGGATCATCGTCATCGAGATGAACCCGCGCGTGTCGCGCTCGTCGGCGCTGGCGTCGAAGGCCACCGGCTTCCCGATCGCGAAGATCGCCGCGAAGCTCGCCATCGGCTACCGGTTGGACGAGATCCCCAACGACATCACCCGGGTGACCCCGGCGAGCTTCGAGCCGACGCTCGACTACGTCGTCGTCAAGGTGCCGCGGTTCGCGTTCGAGAAGTTCCCGGCCGCCGACCCGACGCTGACCACCACCATGAAGTCGGTGGGCGAGGCGATGGCGATCGGCCGCAGCTTCACGAGCGCGCTGCAGAAGGCGCTCCGCTCGCTGGAGAAGCGCGGGTCGTCCTTCCACTGGGGCGCCGAGTCCCGCACGGTGGAGGAGCTGCTGGAGTCGATCGCGACGCCGACCGACGGCCGGATCGTGGACGTGCAGCAGGCCCTGCGCCTGGGCGCGACGCCCGAGCAGGTGTTCGAGGCCACCAAGATCGACCCCTGGTTCATCGACCAGATCGTCCTGATCAACGAGGTCGCCGAGCAGCTGCGCGACGCCGAGACGCTCGACACCGACACCCTCCGCTACGCCAAGGACCACGGCTTCTCCGACGCCCAGATCGGCGAGCTGCGCGGCTTCGGCGAGGCCGATGTCCGCGAGGTGCGGCACATCCTCGGCGTGCGCCCGGTCTACAAGACGGTCGACACCTGCGCGGGCGAGTTCCCCGCGCTCACGCCGTACCACTACTCGAGCTACGACGAGGAGACGGAGGTCGCCGCCAGCGACACCCGCAAGGTCGTCATCCTCGGCTCGGGCCCGAACCGCATCGGCCAGGGCGTCGAGTTCGACTACTCCTGCGTTCACGCCTCGTTCGCGCTGCACGACGCCGGGTTCGAGACGATCATGATCAACTGCAACCCGGAGACGGTCTCGACCGACTACGACACCTCCGACCGCCTATACTTCGAGCCGCTGACGCTGGAGGACGTGCTGGAGGTCATCCACGCCGAGTCGCAGTCCGGCGAGCTGGTCGGCGTCGTCGTGCAGCTCGGCGGCCAGACCGCCCTCGGCCTCGCCAAGGGCCTGGAGGCCGCCGGCGTCCCGATCCTCGGCACGACCCCGGAGGCCATCGACCTGGCGGAGGAGCGCGGCCTGTTCGCCGGGATCCTCGAGAACGCCGGGCTGCTCGCCCCGCGCAACGGCACCGCGATCGACTTCCCGAGCGCCGCGCACGCCGCGGAGCAGATCGGCTACCCGGTGCTCGTCCGCCCCAGCTTCGTGCTCGGCGGCCGCGGCATGGAGATCGTCTACGACACCGCGTCGCTCGCGGACTACTTCGAGCGCGTCGCCGGCCAGGGCATCGTCGGACCGGCGCACCCGCTGCTGGTCGACCGGTTCCTGGACGACGCGATCGAGATCGATGTCGACGCGCTGTACGACGGCGAGCGGCTGTACATCGGCGGCGTCATGGAGCACATCGAGGAGGCCGGCATCCACTCCGGCGACTCCAGCTGCACCCTGCCGCCGATCACGCTCGGTCGCCGCGAGATCGACCGCGTGCGCGAGGCGACGCTGAAGATCGCCGAGGGCATCGGCGTCCGCGGCCTGCTGAACGTGCAGTTCGCGATCGGCGCCGGTGTGCTCTACGTGCTGGAGGCCAACCCGCGCGCGTCGCGCACCGTCCCGTTCGTGTCCAAGGCGCTCGGCATCCCGCTCGCCAAGGCCGCGTCGCGGATCATGGTCGGCGACACCGTCACCGGCCTGATCGAGGAGGGCCTGCTGCCGGTGACCGACGGCTCGATCATCCCGATGGACTCGCCGGTCGCCGTCAAGGAGGCCGTGCTGCCGTTCAAGCGATTCCGCACCCGCGAGGGCAAGATCGTCGACTCGGTGCTCGGCCCGGAGATGCGCTCGACCGGCGAGGTCATGGGCATCGATCGCGACTTCCCGACCGCGTTCGCGAAGAGCCAGGCCGCGGCCTACGGCGGCATGCCGCTGGAGGGCACCGTGTTCGTCTCGGTCTCCGACCGCGACAAGCGCGCGATCGTCCTCCCGGTGCTGCGGCTCAAGCAGCTCGGCTATGACATCGTCGCCACCGAGGGCACGGCGGAGGTGCTCAACCGCAACGGCATCGCCGCGCGCATCGTTCGCAAGTTCAGCGAGGCGCCGGAGGAGGACTCGGTCGTCGGGCTCATCACGCGCAACGAGGTGGACGTCGTCATCAACACGCCGAGCGGCCGCTCCGCCCGCGCGGACGGCTACGAGATCCGCGCCGCGGCGGTGGCCGGCGACAAGCCGCTGTTCACCACGATCGCCGAGCTGAGCGCCGCCGTCGCGTCGCTCGACGCGGTGCGCGAGGGCTTCGAGGTGACGTCGCTGCAGGAGTACGCCCGGCAGAGGGCCGCGCGGGCGTGACGGGGCCGACCACGGTGTCGTTCGGCGACCGCCTGGCCGCCGCGTTCGGAGCGCACGGCCGGCTGTGCGTCGGCGTCGACCCGCACGCGCACCTGCTGGCGGACTGGGGCCTGGACGCCTCGGCCGCCGGCGTGCGCGCGTTCGGCCTGCGCGTGGTGGAGGCCGCCGCGGGCCGGGCCGGGATCGTGAAACCGCAGGTGGCGTTCTTCGAGCGCTACGGGTCAGCGGGCTACGCCGCGCTGGAGGACGTCATCCGCGCCGCGCGCGACGCCGGCCTGCTGGTGATCGCCGACGCCAAGCGCGGCGACATCGGCACGAGCGTCGCGGCGTACGCCGAGGCGTGGCTGACCCCGGGCTCGCCGCTGGAGGCCGACGCGATGACGATCGCGGCCTTCCAGGGCGTCGGGTCCATCGCCGAGCCGATGCGCCTCGCGGAGGCGACCGGCAAGGGCCTGTTCGTGCTCGCCGCGACCTCCAACCCGGAGGCCGCGGTCATCCAGCAGGCGGTCGTCGCGGACGGGCCCCGTGCCGGCCTGACGGTCGCCCGTGCGATCATCGAAGACGTGCACTCGTTCAACCAGGAGCAGCCCCCGCATCCCTTCGGCACGGTCGGACTGGTGCTCGGCGCCACCGTCGCGCTGGGGGAGTACGGGATCGACACCGCGACCCAGGTCGCGCCGGCCGTGCCGGTGCTGGCACCGGGCTTCGGCCACCAGGGCGCGCAGGTCTCCGACGTCCGGCGGATCTTCGGGTCGTTCGCGCCCGGCGTGATCGTCAGCGAGTCCCGGGGGCTGCTGACCGCCGGCCCGGACGGGCTGGCCGACGCCATCGCCCGCCGCGCGGAGGAGGTGCGCGCCAGCCATGGCTGAGCCCGGCACCGAGACCACCGCCTCCCGCCGCCCGGCGCCGCCGGAGGTCGACCGCACCGCCGCGTCCGCCGCGGCCGTCGCCGCCCGCCGCGCCCGCGCCGCCGTCAAGAACGCGATCGCCGCCCGCGAGGTCTCGCCGCTGGTCGTGCTCGACCACGCGACCGCGAACCCCGACGGCGTCGAGGGCCGGCTGCGCGTCACAGAGTTCCTGCTGTCCGTCCCCGCGATCGGCACGACGAAGATGCACGAGGCCCTGCAGCGGCTGGGGATCTCACCGGCCAAGCGCCTCGGCGGCCTCGGACGCCACCAGCGGCTGAAGCTGCGCGAGTACCTGATCGAACGCGAGAACCGCGCGGGCCGCCGCCGCCAGCAGCTCGTGGTGCTCGCCGGCCCGACCGCGGTCGGCAAGGGGACGGTCTCGACCTACATCCGGGAGAACTACCCGGAGGTGCTGCTGTCGGTCTCCGCGACCACGCGCGCGCCGCGGCCCGGCGAGGTCCACGGGGTCAACTACTACTTCGTCGACGACGCCGAGTTCGACCGGATGATCGAGCACGGCGAGCTCCTGGAGCACGCCACCGTGCACAACGCCTACCGCTACGGCACGCCCCGCGGGCCGATCGAGGCGGCGCTGGAGGAGGGCAGGAGCGTCCTGCTGGAGATCGACCTCCAGGGCGCCCGCCAGGTGCGCGAGTCGATGCCGGAGGCCCGGCTGATCTTCCTGCTGCCGCCGACCTGGGACGAGCTGGTCCGCCGCCTGATCGGGCGCGGCACCGAGGAGGCCGCAGAGCAGCAGCGCAGGCTCGAGACCGCCAAGGTGGAACTGGCCGCCCAGGACGAGTTCGACTACCGTGTGGTCAACCACACGGTCGCTGAGGCCGCCCGGGAGGTCGTAGACTTGATGAAGGTCCGCGCGGCGCCGTCGCGCCCGTAGGCCGGATTCGTAGCGTCGATACCGGCGCCATTCCCAGTCTCTCCGCGTCTCGACACCGCGAGGCCCGGAAGCACAACAGAGAGGGTTACCGCAATGGCAACCACCAACAACGGCATCATCGACCCGCCCATCGACGACCTCCTGGCCCGCGTCGAGTCCAAGTACGCGCTGGTCATCTTCGCCTCCAAGCGCGCCCGCCAGATCAACGACTACTACGCCGACCTGCACGAGGGCAGCCTGTTCGACAACGTCGGCCCGCTGGTCGACTCCTCCGTCGACGACAAGCCCCTCTCGGTCGCGCTGCACGAGATCAACGAGGACAAGCTCGTCATCAAGCCGCTGGCCGCGGAGTAACCTCCGGACCGTCCGGCAGACAGAGAGCCGCCGACCGAGCGCAACAGAACGACCGCAGCCGGGACCGTGTCCCGCTGGCTGGAGGAGATGCCGCCGTGAGCCCACGATTGACCGTCGTCGTCGGAGTGACCGGCGGCATCGCCGCGTACAAAGCCGTCGGCGTCATCCGCGCACTGGTGCTCGAAGGGCACTCCGTGCACGTCGTGGCGACGGAGGCCGCGCTGCGGTTCGTGGGGCGCCCGACGCTGGAGGCGATCAGCCGCAACCCGGTCGCGACCGACCTCTACGAGGGCGTCGCCGAGGTGCGGCACGTCGCGATCGGCCAGTCCGCCGACCTCATCGTCATCGCCCCCGCGACGGCGAACACCCTGGCCAAGCTCGCCGCCGGCATCGCCGACGACCTGCTCGGCAACACCGTCCTCGCCTCCACGGCCCCGCTCGTCGTCGCCCCGGCGATGCACACCGAGATGTGGCGCAACCCCGCCACGGTCGCCAACGTCGCCACGCTCCGCAGCCGCGGCGTCACCGTCGTGGGCCCGGCCTCCGGACAGCTCACCGGCGCCGACTCCGGCCCCGGACGCATGGAGGAGCCAGACACGATCGTGCGCGCCGCCCTGCGCGCCGCCGGGCTCTCGCCGCGCCTGGCCGTCTCGGCCGTCCCCGAGCCGGTCGCCGACGTCGTGGTGCTCTCCGAGCGCCGCCGGGCCAACGAGGCCTCCCGCCGGCCGCGCGGGGGCGTCGACCTCGCCGGCAAGCGCGTCGTCGTGACCGCAGGCGGCACCCGGGAGCCGCTGGACCCTGTGCGCTTCCTCGGCAACCGGTCGAGCGGCCGGCAGGGCGTCGCCGTCGCCGCGGCGGCGCAGGCCAGGGGAGCCGAGGTGGTCCTCATCGCCGCGCACCTGGAGGTCGACCCGCCCGAGGGCGTCGAGCTCGTCGAGGTGCAGACCGCGCTGGAGCTGCAGGAGGCCGTCACCGAGGCCGCGCGCTCGGCCGACCTGGTCGTCATGACCGCCGCTGTCGCCGACTACCGGCCCGCCGTCATGCGCGACTCCAAGATCAAGAAGTCCGAGGCCGGCCAGAGCCTGACGCTCGAGCTGATCGCCAACCCGGACATCCTCGCCGGGCTCTCCGCCGCCAAGCGCGACGGCCAGGTCGTCGTCGGCTTCGCCGCGGAGACCGAGCCGGACCCCTCGACCCTCATCGAGCTGGGCCGCAGCAAGCTCGCCGCGAAGGGCAGCGACTTCCTCGTCCTCAACCAGGTCGGCTGGGAGCAGGGCTTCGCAACGGAGAGCAACGAGGTCGTAGTCCTGCGCAGGGGCGGCGATATAGTGATGGAGGCCTCGGGGAGCAAGCTGTCGGTGGCCGACCGTATCTTGGACGTCGTCGTCTAGTCGTCGACCAGGGCCATGGCATCCGCCGGCCCCACTCCGCACCGCGATCAACGATCAGGGAGAACCAATGGCAGATCTGCGCCTCTTCACGTCTGAGTCGGTCACAGAGGGCCACCCCGACAAGATCTGCGACCAGATCTCCGACAGCATCCTGGACGCGCTGCTCGCGGTGGACCCGCACAGCCGCGTCGCCGTGGAGACGCTGGTCACCACCGGGCTCGTCCACGTCGCAGGCGAGGTGACGACGAAGGGCTACGTCGAGATCCCGGCGCTGGTGCGCGAGAAGATCGTGGAGATCGGCTACGACTCGTCCGACGTGAGCTTCGACGGCACGCAGTGCGGTGTGTCCGTCTCGATCGGCGCGCAGTCGCCCGACATCGCCCAGGGCGTCGACAACGCGTTCGAGTCGCGCACCGAGCAGAGCACCGACGACCTCGACCGCCAGGGCGCGGGAGACCAGGGCATCATGTTCGGCTTCGCCACCACCGAGACGCCGCAGTACATGCCGCTGCCGATCTGGCTGGCGCACCGCCTCGCCGAGCGCCTGGCCACCGTGCGCAAGGACGGCACGCTCGACTACCTCCGCCCGGACGGCAAGACCCAGGTCACCATCGGCTACGAGGGCCACACGCCGCGTTCGGTGGAGACGGTCGTGCTCTCGACCCAGCACGCTCCGCACATCTCCAGCGAACAGCTCCAGGCCGAGGTGGTCGAGGAGGTCATCGCCCCGGTCATGCACGCAGCGGGGCTGGAGACCAAGCACATCCGCACGCTGATCAACCCGACCGGCCGGTTCGAGATCGGCGGCCCGAAGGGCGACGCCGGGCTCACCGGGCGCAAGATCATCGTCGACACCTACGGCGGCGCGAGCCGCCACGGCGGCGGCGCGTTCTCCGGCAAGGACCCGTCGAAGGTCGACCGCTCGGCCGCGTACGCGATGCGCTGGGTCGCGAAGAACGCCGTCGCGGCGGGGCTCGCCGACCGGCTCGAGGTGCAGATCGCGTACGCGATCGGCAAGGCCGCACCGGTCGGGCTCTACGTCGAGTCGTTCGGCACCGGCACGGTGTCCGACGAGCGCATCATCCACGCCATCCGCGAGGTGTTCGACCTGCGCCCGGCCGCGATCGTGCGCGACCTCGACCTCCTGCGGCCGATCTACGCGCAGACGGCGACCTACGGCCACTTCGGCCGCGAACTCCCCGACTTCACCTGGGAGCGGCTGGACCGCGTCGACGACCTGCGCTCCGCCGCGGGGCTGTAACGGTGACGGCGGCCGCCACGGTCGCCCGTGTGGTCCTCGACTCCCCGCTGCCCCAGCTCGACCACCTCTTCGACTACAGCGTCCCGGAGGAGCTCGCCGCGCAGGCGGTCCCCGGGGTGCGGGTGCGCGTGCCGCTGCGCTCCGCAGGTCGCGTGGCCGACGGCTACCTGGTGGAGCTCGCGGAGCCCGACGACGCGTTCTCCGGAACCCTGAGCCCGCTGGAGGCCGTGGTGTCTCCGGTGCCGGTGCTCACCGAGCCGGTCTGGCGGCTGGCGCGCCGGCTCGCGGACCGCAGTGCCGGGACAGCCAGCGATATCCTCCGGCTCGCGGTGCCGCCGCGCATGGTTCGGGTGGAGAAGGCGTGGCTGGCGGCGCAGGATGCGGACGCACCCGCCGCTGAGGGGCCCGCCGAAGCGGCGCCCGCGGCGTTCCCGGTGCGTGGCTACGCCGCCGGCGTCCTGGAGGCCGCGGTCGCGGCGGGGGAGCGCATCGCTCTGCGCCCGATCCCGCGGCTCAGCCGGCTCCCGGACGGCACGTGGGTCGGGGAGTGGGCCATCACGCTCGCCGCGCTCGCGACGGCCACCTGGCGTGCGGGACGCACCGCCATCGTCGCCGTCCCCGACCACCGCGACCTGGAGCAGCTGGCGGCCGCGCTGGCGGCGATCGCCCCGGCCTCCGCCGTCGTCCGCGCCGACGCCTCGCAGTCGAACCCCGATCGCTACAAGGGTTTCCTCGCCTCGCTCTCCGGGCCGCGCATCGTCATCGGCAACCGCTCGGTGGTCTACGCCCCGGCCGCCCGGCTCGGGCTGGTCGTGGTGTGGGAGGACAGCGACCCGCTGTTCGCCGAGCCGCTGAGCCCGTACGTCCACACCCGCGACGCCGCGCTCGTACGGCAGGAGCTGGACGGAGGCGCGCTCGTGCTGAGCGGGCTGGTGCGCAGCGTCGAGGCGCAGCGGCTGGTCGACCTGGGCTGGCTGCGCGACCTCGGCCCAGAGCGCGCGCACACCGCCAAGGTCGTGCTCACCGCGAACCAGAGCGCCGACGAGCCGGCCGCCCGCGCCGCGCGCATCCCGTCGTCCGCCTGGCGGGCCGCCCGGGAGGCGCTGAGCGGCGAGAGCGGGAGGCCGCGCGGGCCGGTGCTCGTCCAGGTCGCCCGGCCCGGCTACGTCCCGGTGCTGTCGTGCGCGCACTGCGGTCAGGCGGCGCGCTGCGCCCGCTGTGCCGGCCCGCTCGGGCAGCGCAGGGCCGGAGCGACCCCGTCGTGTGGCTGGTGCGGCGCCCTCGCGACCGACTGGCACTGCGAGCGCTGCGAGCACACCAAGCTCCGGACGGTGACGCCGGGCTCTGGCCGCACCGCCGAGGAGCTGGGCCGCGCCTTCCCCGGCACCCGCGTCATCCTCGCGGACGGCGACCACCCGGTGCTCCGCGTCGGCGCCGCCCCCGCGCTCGTCGTCGCCACCCGCGGCGCCGAGCCGATCGCCGAGGGCGGCTACCAGGCGGTGCTGCTGCTCGACGGCGAGCGGATGCTGTCCAGGGAGACCCTGCACGTCGCCGAGGACTGCCTGCGCTGGTGGACCAGCGCCGCGGTGCTGGCCGCCGCCGGCGCCCCGACCGTGCTCGTCGGCGTCTCCGGCGACCTCGCGCGCGACTTCGCGACCGGCCGCCTGGTCGACTTCGCGCGTGAGGAGCTGACCGACCGCCGCCAGCTCCGCTTCCCGCCCGCCGTACGGCTGGCCTCCGTGACCGGGGCAGCCGAGGCGGTCGACGGGGTGCTGAAGGCCGTCGACCCCGGCCTGCTGATCGACGTGCTCGGTCCCGCGGAGGTGGACGAGAAGTCGGTCCGCGCCATTCTGCGGTTCGAGTACGCGAAGGGCGCGGAGGTGGCCGCGGCCGTGCGCGCGAGGGTCGTGCGCAACGCCACCCAGCGCCGCCGTGCCCCCGGGGGCCGCCCCGGCTACCGTCCCGCGCCGACGCTCCGCGTCCGCTTCGACGACCCCGAGATCCTCTGAGCACCGCTGAACGCGTGCGGGGCGCGGGTAGACTCGGGGGCTGGACTGAACCGAAAGAACCTTGACATGCGACTCGTCTTCGCCGGCACCCCCGCCGTCGCCGTCCCCTCCCTGAACGCCCTCGCCGAGCGGTTCGACATCGCCGCCGTCATCACCCGCGAGGACGCGCCGCTCGGCCGCAAGCGGATCCTGACGCCGTCGCCGGTCGCCGACGCCGCGGGCGAGCTCGATCTCCCGGTCATCAAGGCCAACCGGCTGGACGACGACGTGACCGACCAGGTCGCCCGCCTGGAGGCCGACCTCGGCGTGATCGTCGCCTACGGCGGCCTCGTACGCGAGCCGCTGCTCTCGACCCCGCGCCTCGGCTGGGTCAACCTGCACTTCTCGCTGCTGCCGCGCTGGCGCGGCGCTGCGCCCGTCCAGCGCGCCGTCATGGCCGGCGACACCGAGACCGGGGCAATGGTGTTCCAGCTCGTGCCGGGGCTCGACGCGGGCGACGTGTTCTCCGAGCTGCGCATCCCGATCCCGGCCGACGCGACGGCGGGAGAGCTGCTCGACACGCTGTCCTACGACGGCTCCCTGCTGCTCGTGGACACCGTCGCCGCCCTCGCCGACGGCTCCGCGGAGTCCGTGCCGCAGTCCGGTGACCCGGTGCTCGCGCCCAAGCTGACCATCGACGACGCCCATCTGGACCTCACCCAGCCCGTGGAGGAGGTCTACGCGCGGCTGCGCGGCGTGACTCCGGAACCCGGCGCCTGGGCGCTGCTCGACGGCGAGCGGTTCAAGGTCCACACCGCGCGCCCGGCCACCGGGCTGTCCCTCCCGGCCGGTGTGGTCGCCGCGAACGAGGGTCGCATCGAGGTCGGCACCGGCACGACCCCGCTCGAACTGCTCACGGTGCAGCCCGCGGGCAAGCGCGCGATGGACGCCGCCGACTGGTGGCGCGGCGCCGGCGGAGAGGCGGTGCTCTCATGAACGACCACAGCCGCAACGACCACAAGCGCAACGACCGCGGGCGCAGCAGCGCCGAGCGCACCCGGGTCCAGCCGTCCCGCAAGGTCGCCCTCGACGTGATCTCCGCGGTCCGCGAGTCGGACGCCTACGCCAACCTCCTGCTCCCCGGCCGCATCGCCCGGGCCGGCCTGTCGCCGGCCGACGCCGCGCTCGCGACCGAGCTGACCTACGGCACGCTGCGGATGCAGGGCTACTACGACCGCGTCATCGCCCGGGCGGCCGGACGCACGGTCGACAAGATCGACCCTCCGCTGCTCGACGTGCTCCGGCTCGGCGCGCACCAGCTGCTGTCCACCCGCGTGGCGTCGCACGCGGCCGTCAACGAGTCGGTCGCGCTCGCCCGGCAGGTCGGCAGCCGCTCCGGCACCGGGTTCGTGAACGGCGTGCTCCGCGAGATCGGCCGCTCGACGCCCGAGGAGTGGCGCGAGCGTGTGGTCGGTGACGCGAAGAACGAGGACGAGCGCTACGCCGCCCTGACGTCGCATCCCGCCTGGATCGTGCGAGCCTTCCACCGCTCGCTGGAGTCCGAAGGCCGTGGAGCGGAGCTGGAAGCCCTGCTGGAGGCCGACAACACCGCCCCGCGCGTCAACCTGGTCGCCCTGCCCGGGCTCGCCGAGCCGCCGGGGGCCGCGCGCCCCGACCGGTTCTCGCCCGTCGGCTTCACGGCAGGCGGGGGCGACCCGCAGGGGCTCGTGACCGAGGCGGAGGGCCGCCTCCGCGTGCAGGACGAGGGTTCGCAGCTCGCGGCCCTCGCGCTGACGCGCGCCCGGCCCGTCGAGCCGGGGGAGCGCTGGCTCGACCTGTGCGCCGGTCCCGGCGGAAAGGCGGCGCTGCTCGCGGCGGAGGCGCTGGCGGGCGGCGCGACCCTGGTCGCCAACGAGGTGGTGCCCGCCCGCGCCGAGCTGGTGCGCCGGGCGCTCGCGGCCGTGCCGCTGGACGTCCCGGTCTGGGAGCGCGACGGCGTCGGGATCGGCGCGGAGGAGCCGGAGGCGTTCGACCGCATCCTGCTCGACGCGCCCTGCACGGGCCTCGGTGCGCTGCGACGCCGCCCGGAGGCGCGCTGGCGCAAGACCCCGCGCGACGTGGCCGAGCTGACCGCGCTGCAGACGCAGTTGCTGGACTCCGCGGTGGCGGCGCTGAAGCCGGGCGGTCTCCTGGCCTACATCACCTGCTCGCCGCACGTCGCAGAGACCCGGGCGATCGTGGCCGACGCCCTCGACCGGCACCGCGGCGCGCTGCGGACCGTGCGCACCGCGGACATCGTGCAGTCCGTGGCCGAGGAGCGGCTGGACCTCGCCGGCGACCCGGACCTCGTCCAGCTGTGGCCGCACCGCCACCTCACCGACGCGATGTTCATCGCGGTGCTGGAGAAGCCCGCCTGAGCGCGCCCGCCCCATAGGCTGGAGCCATGGCTACGCGCATCAACCCGAGCATCCTGGCGGCGGACTTCGTGAACCTGGAGCGGGACCTCGGCACCATCGCCACGGCCGACCTGGTGCACGTGGACGTCATGGACAACCACTTCGTCCCGAACCTGACGTTCGGCCCGCAGATGGTGGGCCGCATCCAGGACGTCAGCCCCATCCCGCTCGACGTGCACCTGATGATCGACGACCCCGACCGCTGGGCGCCCGGCTACGCCGAGCTCGGCGCATACTCGGTGACGTTTCACGCCGAGGCTGCCGCCGACCCGGTGGCGCTCGCGCGCCGGCTGCGCGCTCTCGGAGCCCGCGCGGGCGTCGCCCTCAAGCCGGGCACGTCCGCCGAGGGCTACCTCGACCTCCTGCCGGAGTTCGACCAGGTGCTCGTGATGACGGTCGAGCCCGGCTTCGGCGGCCAGTCCTTCATGGTGGAGACCATGCCCAAGCTGCGGTCGCTGCGGGAGGCCGTGGCGGCGCGCCGCCTCGACGTGTGGCTCCAGGTCGACGGCGGCATCACCGAGGAGACCATCGTCACCGCGGCGGAGAACGGCGCCGACACCTTCGTGGCCGGCTCCAGCGTCTTCCGCGGCGAGCCCGCCGAGCGGATCGCGGGCCTGCGCGCCGCCGTCTCGGCGCACGCCCACTGAGCGCGGCCGCGCGACGTCAGCCCCGTGCCGGCGCCGCCTTCGTGGCCGTCGCGGCAATCCGCGTGGGAACGATCGAGAGCGCGGCGACCGCGAGCAGCGCCGTCGCGGCGAACACGTAGAACCCGCCGGGGTAGGCCAGGCCGAGCGTGACGAGCGTCCCCGTCACCGCCGGGCCGAGGATCGCGCCGAGCCGGCCGATGCCCGCCGCGAAGCCGAGTGCGGTGCCGCGGATCTCCGGCGGATAGAGCTGCGTGATGAACGCGTAGACGAGCACCTGCGCCGAGAAGACGAAGACGCCCGTGACGAAGACCGCCGCGTACAGCAGCGTCACCTCGTCCATCCGGATGCTGAGGATCGCCAGCAGCACGGCCGCCAGCGCGAACCACGCCATCGCCACCCGCTTGGTCCCGGCCCGGTCGGCCACGATCCCCGCGAGGACGAGGCCGGTCACGGCGCCCGCGTTCAGGGTGAGCAGCAGCCCGAGCGAGTCGGTGGACCCGTAGCCCGCATCGCGCATGAGCTGCGGAAGCCAGGTGTTGAGCCCGTAGACCAGCAGCAGTCCCATGAAGGACGCCACCCAGACGCCGATGCTGATCGTGACGTAGCGCCGCTCGACCAGGCGGCGCACGGTGGGGCGCGGCGCGGCCGTGCGCTCCCGGCGCGCCTCGGGCAGGGCGAGCCGGATCAGCGGCACGGTCGCCAGGCCGGCGATGCCGCCGATCGCGAACAGCGTCCGCCAGTCGGTGATGACGGCGATGGCGATGAGCGCGGTGAGGACGGCGCCGGCGTGGTACCCGGTCATCGTCAGGGTCGTGGCCCTGCCCGCGCGCTCGCTGGGCATCAGGTCGGTGACGTACGCGATGGCGACCGGCAGGCAGGCGCCCAGCGCCAGGCCGGCGAGCACGCGGAGCAGCCCGAACACGAACACGTTCGGCGCGATCACGATCGCGAGGGTGAGGAGCGAGAACACCGTCACGCAGAGCAGCAGGCACAGCCTCCTCCCGTAGCGGTCGGCGAGCGGGCCGACGGTGAGCGCGCCGACGCCGACCCCGATCAGTCCCGCTGTGGCGACCGCGGTGGCCGCCGGGGCGTCGAAGCCGAGGTCGTTCGTGCTCAGCAGGGTGGGGATGACCGTGCCGAGCACGACCAGGTCGAAGCCGTCGAGCGCGACGATCACCCAGCACAGGAGCAGGGGCCAGAACGCGGCGCGGCCGGCGGGCCGCGGGGAGGTGGTCGATGCCAAGCGGATCTCCTCGTCGAGATGGTATGTCAGATGAGACCCGCCGACATTAGCACATCACCCGGCGTCGTCGCGTGACCGGTCAGGTCACGCGGAGCGACCCGCGCTCCGCGACCGGTACGCTGTAACGGTGAAAACCTTCGACGACCTCTTCGCCGAGCTCAGCGAGAAGGCCGAGACCCGCCCGGAGGGCTCCGGGACGGTTCGCGAGCTGGACGCGGGCGTGCACGCCATCGGAAAGAAGATCGTGGAGGAGGCCGCCGAGGTCTGGATGGCCGCCGAGTACGAGTCCGACGAGGCGACGGCCGAGGAGATCTCGCAGCTCCTCTACCACCTCCAGGTGCTCCTGCTCGCCAAGGGCCTCACGCCGGCCGACGTGTACCGACATCTGTGACGACGGAACCCAGCCGCATCCACTCACGTCACGAAAGTCACAACACATGCTGAAGATCGCCGTCCCCAACAAGGGCTCCCTCTCCGAGACCGCGGCGCAGATGCTCCACGAAGCCGGCTACAACGGCCGCCGCGACCCGAAGGAGCTCATCGTCTCGGACCCGCGCAACGGGGTGGAGTTCTTCTACCTCCGTCCGCGCGACATCGCCACCTACGTCGGCTCGGGCGCCCTCGATGTCGGCATCACCGGCCGCGACCTCCTGATCGACTCGGAGTCGCCCGCCGCCGAGATCGCGGCGCTCGACTTCGCCGCCTCCACCTTCCGGTTCGCCGGCCCGGCCGGCGCCTACAGCGACCTCTCCGACCTGGAGGGCAAGCGCGTCGCCACGAGCTACCCGGGCCTGGTCGGCGGCTTCCTCGCCGAGAACGGGGTGGACGCCTCGCTCATCAAGCTGGACGGCGCCGTGGAGTCCGCGGTGCGGCTCGGCGTCGCGGACGCGGTCGCCGACGTGGTCGAGACCGGCTCGACGCTCCGCAAGCAGGGTCTGGAGATCTTCGGCCCCGTCATCCTGGAGTCCGAGGCCGTGCTGGTGTCCTCGCCGTCGCCCGCGGCCGGGGTCGACACCCTGCTCCGCCGGCTGCAGGGCGTCATGGTCGCCCGCCAGTACGTGCTGGTCGACTACAACCTCCCGGTCGCACTGCTGGAGCAGGCCGTCGCCCTCACGCCGGGCGTGGAGTCGCCCACGGTGTCGCCGCTCGGCGAGCCCGACTGGGTCGCGGTGCGCGTGATGATCAAGCGCGACAGCACCAACCACGTCATGGACGACCTCTACGAGCTCGGGGCGCGGGCCATCCTGGTCACCTCGATCCACGCGGCGCGGATCTGATGAGCGTCGCGGTCCGGGTCATCCCCTGTCTCGACGTGGCCGCCGGACGCGTCGTCAAGGGCGTCAACTTCCAGAACCTGCGCGACCAGGGCGACCCCGTCGAGCTCGCCCGGCAATACTTCGAGCAGGGCGCGGACGAGCTGACCTTCCTCGACGTCACGGCCACGGTGGACGACCGGGCGACCACCTACGACGTCGTCCGGGCGACGGCCGAGCAGGTCTTCATCCCGCTCACGGTCGGCGGCGGCGTCCGCAGCACCGAAGATGTCGCGAAGCTGCTGGGCAGCGGCGCCGACAAGGTCGGCGTCAACTCGGCCGCGATCGCGCGTCCGGAGCTGGTGGCCGAGATCGCCCAGCGTTTCGGCGCCCAGGTGCTCGTGCTCTCGCTCGACGTCAAGCGCTCCGCGGCGACGACCTCCGGCTTCGTGGTGACGACGCACGGCGGCCGCACCGAGACCGGGATCGACGCCCTCGACTGGGCGAAGCGCGCCATCGGCCTCGGCGCAGGTGAGCTACTGGTCAACTCGATCGACGCCGACGGCACCAAGGAGGGCTTCGACCTGGAGCTCATCCGCGAGATGCGGGCGATCAGCAGTGTGCCGGTCATCGCCTCCGGCGGCGCGGGCGCGGTCGGCGACTTCGTCCCCGCCATCGAGGCCGGGGCCGACGCCGTGCTCGCCGCGAGCGTGTTCCACTCGGGCGAGCTGACCATCGGCGACGTGAAGGACGAACTGCTGCGGGCAGGCTTGGAGGTGCGCTCATGACCGGGATGGACGAGGTGATCGGCCGGATCCGCTTCACCGACGCGGGGCTGGTGCCCGCCGTCATCCAGCAGTGGGACTCCCGCGAGGTGCTGATGATGGGCTGGATGGACGCCGAAGCCGTGCGTCGCACGCTCACCGAGGGCCGCGTGACGTTCTGGTCGCGCTCCCGGCAGGAGTACTGGCGCAAGGGCGACACGTCCGGCCACGTGCAGTATGTGAAGGACGCCGCGCTCGACTGCGACGGCGACACCCTGCTCGTCACCGTGGACCAGGTCGGGGCCGCCTGCCACACCGGCACGCGCACGTGCTTCGAGGCCGATGTGCTCTCTCCCGTCGTCGGCGGGGCGGAGACCGACGAACTCGTCCAGGAGATGGGGTCCGACCTGTGACCGCGGCCGCGAACGGGACGACCGGCGCCACCGGCACGACGAGCCGCAGCGAGTTCGCCGCACTGGCCGCCGAGCACCGCGTGGTGCCGGTGGTCCGCGAGCTCTTCGCCGACGGCGAGACCCCGGTCGGCATCTACCGCAAGCTCGCGGCCGGCCGCCCGGGCACCTTCCTGCTGGAGTCCGCCGAGCAGGGCGGCATCTGGTCGCGCTTCTCCTTCGTGGGCGCCGCGTCGTTCGGCGCGCTGACTCAGGACGGCGACGACGTGCGCTGGCTCGACTACGGCCTCTCCGCTGAGCGCGCCCTCGGCGCCGACGTGCCGGCCGGGCCGCTCGACGCCCTCGCCGCGCTGCACGAGCGCTGGAGCACGCCGCGCATCCCCGGGCTCCCTCCGCTGACCGGCGGTCTGGTCGGCTTCATCGGCTGGGAGGCCGTGCGCCAGCTGGAGCGCCTGCCGCAGCGCCCGCCAGCGGACGTCGACGTGCCGGGCCAGGCGATGGCGTTCGTCGCCGACCTCGTGGTGATCGACCACCGCTCCGGCACTGTCAAGCTCATCGCCAACGCCCTCGCAGACGGCGAGCAGGACGCCGACGCCCTCTGGAACGACGCGCAGCAGCGCCTCGACCGCATGCAGGAGCAACTCGCGCAGCCGTCCGAGGCGTGGCTGGCGGAGGTCGACCTCGGCACGCCCGCGCACCCGGCGTCCCGCACCCGCGAGGAGGACTTCCTCGCCTCGGTCGAGACCGCCAAGGAGCGCATCGTCGCCGGCGACATCTTCCAGGTCGTCATCTCGCAGCGCTTCGAGCTGGAGTGCACGGCTTCCGCGCTCGACGTCTACCGCGTCCTGCGCGCGCTCAACCCGAGCCCGTACATGTACCTGCTGTCGCTGGAGCGGCCGGACGGCGAGCCGTACCAGATCGTCGGCTCCTCGCCGGAGGCGCTGGTCAAGGTGCAGGAGGGCCGCGCCTTCACGCACCCGATCGCCGGCTCCCGGCCGCGCGGCGCGACGCCGGAGGAGGACCTCGATCTGGAGGCCTCCCTGCTCGCCGACGACAAGGAGCGGGCAGAGCACCTGATGCTCGTCGACCTGGCCCGCAACGACCTCCTGAAGGTCTGCGAGGCCGGCAGCGTCGAGGTGACCGAGTTCATGCGCGTTGAGCGGTTCAGCCACATCATGCACATCGTCTCGTCGGTCGAGGGCGACCTGCTGCCGGACTCGGGCGCGATCGACGTGTTCCGGGCGACCTTCCCGGCCGGCACGCTGTCCGGCGCGCCCAAGCCGATGGCGCTGCGGATCATCGACGAGCTGGAGCCCGCGCAGCGCGGCGTGTACGGGGGAGTGATCGGCTACTTCGACTTCGCCGGCGACGCCGACCTCGCCATCGCGATCCGCACGGCGACCATCCTGGGCGGCGTCGCGCGCGTGCAGGCCGGCGGCGGCCTGGTGGCCGACTCCGTGCCGCGCCTGGAGTTCCAGGAGTCGCAGAACAAGGCGGCGGCGCCGCTGCGCGCTGTCGCGGTGGCCAACGGGATGAGACGGGTGCACGGTGCGGACTGAGAACCGCCGCGTCAAGTACCTGACGCTCCTCGCGCTCGTTGTGGGGAGCGGCCTCGGCCTGCTGTCGGCGACGCAGACCTGGTTCACCATCCAGGTGCGCGACGTGGCGAACCACGCCGGCACGGTGACGGTCGCCGGCTCGGCCGCCGCGCCCGCGTTGACGGCGCTCTCGCTCGCCGGGCTCGCGCTGACGGCGGCCCTCGCGATCGCGGGACCGGCGTTCCGGATCGTGCTGGCGCTGCTCGGCATCCTGCTCGGCTTCTCGATCGTCTACTCGGCCCTCGCCGTGCTCGGCGACCCGCTGCAGGCCGCGAGCGCGGCGATCACCTCGGCCACGGGTGTCGCGGGCGAGGCCTCGCTGCGCAAGCTCGTCCAGAGCACGACCACCGAGTTCTGGCCGTGGCTCGCCGTCGTCGGCGGCGTGCTGGTCGCGGTGTCCGGCGCGCTCGCCATCGTCTTCCTGCGCGCCTGGCCCGGCCCGTCGCGCAAGTACCAGGCCCGGTTCGCGGGGGAGGACGGCCGCTCGGCCGAGGAGACGCTCGCGGAGCTGGACGGCGACGCGTCCGCGGAGACCGCGGGGGAGGGCGACGAGCGCGAGGCGCGCGAAGCCGCCGAATCCGACGCGCCGGAAGAGCCCACGTCCCTCGACCGCGACTCCGCGATCGACAGCTGGGACGAGCTGAGCCGCGGCGACGACCCGACCCGCTGAGCCACTAGACTGGTTCAGATCCACCAATCCGTGCGCACCTTCCCGCAGGCCTCGTCCGCGGGTATGCGCACCCGACGTGCAGGAGTCCCATGAGCACCGAGTCAGTCGAGCCAGGCCACGGTCATTCGCCGGCGGCGTGGACGGCCGTGATCATCATGCTGATCGCCTTCACCATCGGCGCCATCGCGTTCTTCTACGACGCTCCGATCGTGGTGTGGCTCTCCGCCGGTCTCGCGATCGTCGGACTGATCGTCGGCTGGATCATGAAGCGCGCGGGCTACGGAGTGGGCGGCTCCAAGTACACCCCGAAGGGCCACTAACCCGTGCTCGCCGACCTCGTCGCCGGCGCGCTGGAGGATGCGGAGCGGCGACGCGCCGAGCGACCGTACGCGGTCGTGGAGGCCGATGCCGCCGCGCGTGAGCCTGCCGTCGACGCGCTCGCGGCGCTCGCGCCCGCCGAGCGGGTGAAGATCATCGCAGAGGTCAAGCGCGCGAGCCCGTCGCGCGGTCACCTCGCCGAGATCCCCGACCCCGCCGCCCTCGCCGTCCTCTACGAGACCGGCGGAGCGAGCGCGATCAGCGTCCTCACCGAGGAGCGCCGGTTCAAGGGGTCGCTCGCCGACCTCGAAGCGGTCCGCGCCTCCGTGTCCCTCCCGGTGCTCCGCAAGGAGTTCGTCGCCGAGCCCTACCAGGTGCTCGAGGCGCGTGCCGCCGGGGCCGACCTCGTGCTGCTCATCGTCGCCGCGCTCGATCAGCAGCGGCTCGTGGAGCTCCACGATCTCATCGCCGACCTCGGGATGACCGCGCTCGTGGAGGCGCACACCGAGGACGAGCTGAGCCGTGCGTTCGACACCGGCGCGAAGCTGGTGGGCGTCAACGCGCGCAACCTCTCGACGTTCGAGCTGGACCCCGACCTGTTCGGCCGCCTGGCCGACCGGTACCCGTCCGGCGTCATCCGCGTGGCGGAGTCGGCCGTGAAGTCGGCCGCCGACGTCGCGCATTACCGGGCGGCGGGCGCGGATGTCGTGCTCGTCGGCGAGGCGCTCGTCACGAGCGACCCGATCGCCACGCTCGGCCAGTTCCTTGGAGCCTGATGTCCCTTCGTTCTGAGCACGGTCCCTACTTCGGCGACTTCGGCGGGCGGTTCGTCCCCGAATCCCTCGTCGCCGCCCTCGACGAACTCACCGCGGCGTGGGAGGCGGCGAAGGCCGACCCCGCGTTCCACGCCGAGCTGGACGAGCTGCACCGCAGCTACACCGGTCGGCCGAGCATCGTCACCGAGGTGCCGCGCTTCGCCGCACACGCCGGGGGAGCCCGCGTCATCCTCAAGCGCGAGGACCTCAACCACACCGGCTCGCACAAGATCAACAACGTGCTCGGCCAGGCCATCCTCACCAAGCGAATCGGCAAGACGCGCGTCATCGCCGAGACCGGCGCCGGCCAGCATGGCGTCGCCACGGCCACCGCGGCCGCGCTGTTCGGCATGAAGTGCACCATCTACATGGGCGAGGTCGACACCGAGCGCCAGGCGCTGAACGTGGCGCGCATGCGGCTGCTCGGCGCGGAGGTCGTGGCCGTCAAGACCGGCTCGCGCACCCTCAAGGACGCGATCAACGACGCCATGCGCGACTGGGTGACCAACGTCGAGGACACCAACTACATCTTCGGCACGGTGGCCGGCCCGCACCCGTTCCCGGAGATGGTGCGCGACCTCCAGAAGATCATCGGCGAGGAGGCCCGCGAGCAGGTGCTCGCGCTGACCGGCCGCCTGCCCGACGCCGTCGCGGCCTGCGTCGGCGGCGGATCGAACGCCATGGGCATCTTCCACGCGTTCCTGGACGACGAGGACGTCCGCCTGGTCGGCTTCGAGGCCGGCGGCGAGGGCGCGGAGACCCCGCGGCACGCCGCGACCATCACGAAGGGCCGCCCCGGCGTCCTGCACGGCGCGCGCAGCATGCTGCTGCAAGACGAGGATGGCCAGACCATCGAGTCGCATTCGATCTCCGCGGGCCTCGACTACCCGGGCGTCGGCCCGGAGCACGCCTGGCTCGCCTCGATCGGCCGCGCCGAGTACCGCCCGGTGAGCGACGCGGACGCGATGGAGGCGCTGCGCCTGCTCAGCCGCACCGAGGGCATCATCCCGGCCATCGAGTCGGCGCACGCCCTCGCCGGCGCCCTGGAGCTCGGCAAGGAGCTCGGCCCGGACGGCATCGTCCTGGTGAACCTCAGCGGCCGCGGCGACAAGGACATGGAGACCGCCGGACGCTACTTCGGCCTGATCGACGAAGGAGCCGTGCAGTCGTGAGCCGTGTGGCAGACACCATCGCCCGCCGCAACGCGGAGTCCGCGGGCGCCCTGATCGGCTACCTCCCGGCCGGCTTCCCCGACCTCCAGACGAGCGTCGACGCCGCCGTGGCGCTGGCCGAGAACGGCGTCGACGTCATCGAGCTCGGCCTGCCGTACTCCGACCCGGTCATGGACGGCGCGGTCATCCAGGCGGCGACCCAGCAGGCGCTCTCCAACGGGTTCCGCCTGCGGGACGGCTTCACGGCCGTGCGCGAGATCACGCAGCGCGTGGACGTGCCGGTCCTGGTGATGACCTACTGGAACCCGGTGCTGCAGTACGGCGTCGACCGGTTCGCGGACGACCTGGTCGCCGCGGGCGGCGCCGGACTGATCACGCCCGACCTGATCCCCGACGAGGGAGCTGCCTGGCTGGCGGCCTCGGAGCGCGCCGGACTCGACCGCGTGTTCCTCGCCGCGCCCTCGTCCACGGACGCCCGCCTGCGCTCGACCGTCGAGCACAGCCGCGGCTTCGTCTACGCCGTCTCCACGATGGGCATCACCGGCGCGCGCAGCGACGTCGACGCGGCGGCGCGCACGCTCGTCGGCCGGCTGCGCGACGCGGGCGCCACCAGCACGTGCGTCGGCCTCGGCATCTCCAGCGCGGCGCAGGTCGCCGAGGTGCTGGAGTACGCCGACGGCGCGATCGTGGGCTCCGCCCTCGTGAAGGCCCTGGCCGACGGGGGAGTCGCGGAGGCCGGACGCGTGGCGGCCGAACTCGCCCGCGGCACGGTGCGGCAGAGCGCGAGCGCGTAACCCCTCCGCGTCGGCGGCACCCCCGACCAACACTTAGACTGGAGGCCGTGCGCCGCTCGGCGCCGGACTCCATCGGATACGAAAGGTAGTCATCGCGTGGTCGCGACGATGAGCAGCTGGGTCGCCAGCATCCCGAGCCCTGGACCCGAGTGGCAGCAGATCCCGATCGACATCTTCGGGCTGCACTGGCGCATCCAGACCTACGCGATCATGATCCTGATCGGCATCGTGGTCGCCGCCCTCTGGACCTCCCGCCGCCTCACCAAGCGCGGGGCCGAGCCGGGCGTCATCCTCGACATCCTGCTCTGGGCGGTCGTGCTCGGCATCATCGGGGCGCGGCTCTACCACGTGTTCACGCACCCGTCCGACTACTTCTACCCCGGAGCGAACCTCTTCAACGTGTTCGCGATCTGGGAGGGCGGCAACGCCATCTTCGGTTCGCTGATCGGCGGCGCCGTCGGCATCTGGATCGCCTGCCGCATCAGCGGCCTGCGGTTCTGGAGCGTCGCCGACGCCCTCGCCCCGGCCCTGCTGCTCGCCCAGGCGATCGGCCGGCTCGGCAATTACTTCAACCAGGAGCTGTTCGGCCTCCCGACCAATCTGCCGTGGGGCCTGCAGATCGACGCAGGCAACAAGGCCATCCCGGTCGGCCTGCCGGACAACACGCTGTTCCAGCCGCTGTTCCTCTACGAGATCATCTGGAACGTCATCGGCGTGATCGTCATCCTCTTCCTGGAGCGCAAGTTCCGCCTGCAGTGGGGCAAGACGCTCGCCGTCTACCTGATCTGGTACGGCCTGGGCCGCTCCTACCTGGAGTCGATCCGCATCGACCCGAGCGAGTTCTCCTTCCTCGGCATCCCGAGCAACGTCTGGGCCGCGTTCCTGGCCGTCGTGCTGGGCGTCGTGATCTTCATCGTGCAGTCGCGCCGGCACACCGGACTCGAGCCGAGCGTGTACCGCCCGGGCCGTGAATGGGTTCGCCCCGATGCTGAGGTAGACTCTGACGACACGGACTCGGATGACGAGGACTTCGTCGATGGCGACGGGGAGCCCACCGCGTCCGCCGGAGCCAAGGCCACAAGCCCGTCGCGCGGATGACCTCCGCCGGCTCAGAACAACCCACCCCGTAGAGGCTGATCCCGTAAGCACTACCTGACCGCACCGACCCCCGGGCCGCACACAAGCCCGGCGCAGTTGCGGCGGAACCTCCCAGCATCGGGCCGAAGGCGTCCCCGCACTCCACATCCCCACATCCACGACACTGTGAGGACGGTCGAATTATGGCGGTTACGCCTCCCCACTCCCGGTTCAGCACGGTTCCCGGCAAGCAGGGTCTCTACGACCCCGCCGCCGAGAAGGACGCGTGCGGCCTCGCCATGGTCGCGACGCTCCGCGGGACAGCCGGTCACGACATCATCGACGCGGCGCTCGAGGCGCTGCGCCACCTGGAGCACCGCGGCGCGGTCGGCTCCGACGCCGGCACCGGCGACGGCGCGGGCATCATCACGCAGGTCCCCGACGCGTTCCTGCGCGCCGTGTCCGGCCTGGAGCTGCCGAGCGCCGGCCGTTACGCGGTCGGCAACGCCTTCCTGCCGACGGAGGCCGACGCGCGCGAGAGCGTGAAGGCCGCGGTGGAGGCCATCGCCGCCGATCACGACCTCACCGTGCTCGGCTGGCGTCCGGTCCCGGTCCGCCCGGACGAGCTGGGCACCCTGGCCCGCGACGCCATGCCGGTCATCGAGCAGCTCTTCGTCGCGAGCACCCGCGTCGACGAGCGCGGCGAGCCGGTCTCCGGGATCGCGCTCGACCGGCTGACGTTCTTCCTGCGCAAGCGCGCCGAGCGCGAGCTCGACCTGTACTTCTCGTCGCTGTCCAGCCGCACCCTGGTCTACAAGGGCATGGTCACGACCCTCCAGCTGGAGCCGTTCTACCCGGACCTCTCCGACCAGCGCTTCGCCTCCAAGCTGGCGCTCGTGCACTCGCGGTACTCCACGAACACGTTCCCGTCCTGGCCGCTCGCGCAGCCGTTCCGGATGATCGCGCACAACGGCGAGATCAACACGGTCTCGGGCAACCGCAACTGGATGCGCGCCCGCCAGTCGCAGCTGGAGAGCGAGCTGCTGGGCGACCTCTCGCCTGTGCTGCCGATCGTCACCCCCGGCGCCTCCGACTCGGCCTCCTTCGACGAGGTCGTGGAGCTCATCTCGCTCACCGGCCGGTCGCTGCCGCACGCGGTCATGATGATGGTGCCGGAGGCCTGGGAGAACCAGACCGAGATCGACCCTGTCCGCCGCGACTTCTACGAGTACCACTCGATGCTCATGGAGCCGTGGGACGGCCCGGCCGCGATCGTGTTCACCGACGGCTCGCTCGTCGGAGCGACGCTCGACCGCAACGGCCTGCGCCCCGGCCGCTACGTCGTCACCAACGACGGCCTGGTGGTGCTCGCCTCCGAGATCGGCGTGCTCGACATCGAGCCGAGCCGCGTCGTGCGCAAGGGCCGGCTGCGCCCGGGCCGGATGTTCCTGGTGGACACCGTCGCCGGCCGCCTGATCGAGGACGACGAGATCAAGTCCGAGCTCGCCGCGGGCGCGCCCTACGGCGACTGGCTCGCCGACGGCCGGATCAACCTCAAGGACCTTCCGGAGCGCGAGCACATCGTGCACACTCCGGCCTCCGTCACGCGCCGCCAGCGCACCTTCGGCTACACCGAGGAGGAGGTGCGCGTCCTGCTGAAGCCCATGGCGACGACGGGCGCCGAGCCGCTCGGCGCGATGGGCTCCGACACCCCGGTCGCAGTGCTCTCCGAGCGCCCCCGGCTGCTGTTCGACTACTTCACGCAGCAGTTCGCGCAGGTCACCAACCCGCCGCTGGACTCCATCCGCGAGGAGGTCGTGACCTCCCTGGCGCTCGGCCTCGGCCCGGAGCGCAACCTGCTGACCGCGGGCCCGGAGCACGCTCGGCAGGTCGTCCTCGACTTCCCGGTGATCGACAACGACGAGCTGGCCAAGATCCAGCACATCGACCCGCGCCCGGGCAGCCGGCTCACCACGACCCTGCGCGGCCTGTACCGCTCGGACGCCGGCCCCGACGCCATGCAGGCGCGGCTCGCCGAGATGTGCGACGAGGTGGACGAAGCCATCGAAGCCGGAGCGCAGTTCATCGTGCTGAGCGACCGCGACTCGACCAAGGACCTCGCGCCCATCCCGTCGCTGCTCATGCTCGCGGCCGTGCACCACCACCTGATCCGCGCCGAGAACCGCATGAAGTGCGGCCTGATCGTGGAGGCCGGCGATGTCCGCGAGGTGCACCATGTCGCGCTGCTGATCGGCTACGGCGCCTCGGCGATCAACCCGTACCTGGCGATGGAGACCTGCGAGGAGCTCGTCCGCAGCGGGATGATCACCAACGTCACGCCCGAAAAGGCGGTCAAGAACGTGATCAAGGCGCTCGGCAAGGGCGTGCTGAAGATCATGTCCAAGATGGGCATCTCGACGGTGTCCTCGTACGCGGGCGCCCAGGCGTTCGAGGCCGTCGGCCTCAGCCAGGAGTTCGTCGACCAGTACTTCACGGGCACAACGAGCAAGCTCGGCGGCGTCGGCATCGACGTCATCGCGGCGGAGAACATGGCGCGCCACATCGCCGCCTACCCGCCGGAGGGCGCGATCCTCGCGCACGAGCGGCTGCAGACCGGCGGCGAGTACCAGTGGCGCCGCGACGGCGCACCGCACCTCTTCAACCCGGAGACGGTGTTCCGCCTGCAGCACTCCACGCGCACGCGCCGGTACGACGTCTTCCGCGAGTACACGAAGCTCGTGGACGACCAGTCCGAGTCGCTGATGACCCTCCGCGGGATGTTCGCGCTGCGGTCCGGCGTGCGCCCGGCCATCCCGATCGACGAGGTCGAGCCGGTCGAGTCCATCGTCAAGCGCTTCTCCACCGGGGCGATGAGCTACGGCTCGATCTCCAAGGAGGCGCACGAGACGCTCGCCATCGCGATGAACCGCCTCGGCGGCAAGTCGAACACGGGCGAGGGCGGCGAGGACCTCGACCGTCTGCTCGACCCGGAGCGGCGCAGCGCGATCAAGCAGGTCGCCTCCGGCCGCTTCGGCGTCACCTCGATGTACCTGACCCACGCGGACGACATCCAGATCAAGCTCGCTCAGGGCGCCAAGCCCGGCGAGGGCGGCCAGCTGCCGCCGACCAAGGTCTACCCCTGGGTCGCGCGCACCCGGCACGCCACCGCGGGCGTCGGCCTCATCTCGCCGCCCCCGCACCACGACATCTACTCGATCGAGGACCTCAAGCAGCTCATCTTCGACCTGAAGCGCGCCAACCCGCAGGCCCGCGTGCACGTCAAGCTGGTCAGCGAGTCCGGCATCGGCGCGGTCGCGGCCGGGACGGCGAAGGCGCTGGCCGACGTCATCCTGGTCTCCGGCCACGACGGCGGCACGGGTGCGTCCCCGGTCAACTCCCTCAAGCACGCAGGCACGCCGTGGGAGCTCGGCCTGGCCGAGACGCAGCAGACCCTCATGCTCAACGGCATGCGCGAGCGCGTGGTCGTGCAGGTGGACGGCCAGCTGAAGACCGGCCGCGACGTCATCGTCGGCGCGCTGCTCGGCGCCGAGGAGTTCGGCTTCGCGACCGCCCCGCTGGTGGTCTCCGGCTGCGTCATGATGCGCGTCTGCCACCTCGACACCTGCCCGGTCGGCGTCGCCACCCAGAACCCGGAGCTCCGCTCGCGGTTCTCGGGCAAGCCGGAGTTCGTGGTCAACTTCTTCGAGTTCATCGCCCAGGAGGTGCGCGAGTACCTCGCCGAGCTCGGCTTCCGCAGCCTCGACGAGGCCATCGGCCACGCCGAGCTGCTGGACGCCGACCGCGCGATCGAGCACTGGAAGGCGTCGGGGATGGACCTCACGCCGATCCTGCGCGGGCCGGAGTTCCCGGAGTCCGCGCCGCGCAAGAACGGCCGTGCCCAGGACCACGAGCTGGACGAGCACTTCGACAACCAGCTCATCCAGGCCGCGCAGGACGTGCTCGCCTCGGCGCACCCCGGCACGGAGGGCGCGTCGCTCGCGCTGTCGCTGCCGATCCGCAACACCGAGCGCGCCGTCGGCACCATGCTCGGTCACGAGGTCACGGCCCGCCACGGCGAGAACGGCCTGCCGACCGGCACGATCGACATCACCCTGACGGGGTCCGCCGGCCAGTCGCTCGGCGCGTTCCTGCCCGCTGGCATCACGCTGCGGCTGGAGGGCGACTCCAACGACTACGTCGGCAAGGGCCTCTCCGGCGGCCAGATCGTCGTGCGCCCGCCGCGGGGGACCGTCTTCCCTGCCGAGCGCAACGTGATCGCGGGCAACGTGATCGGCTACGGCGCGACGCAGGGCAGCATGTTCATCCGCGGCATCGTGGGCGAGCGTTTCCTGGTCCGCAACTCGGGCGCGACCGCGGTCGTGGAGGGCGTTGGCGACCACGCGCTGGAGTACATGACGGGAGGCCTCGCGGTCATCCTGGGCGGCACCGGCCGCAACCTGGGCGCCGGCATGTCCGGCGGCACGGCGTACGTGTACGACCTCAAGCGCGAGCGGGTGAACCGCGACGCGCTGGCGACCGGCGAGCTGGAGCTGCTGCCGCTCGGCAGCGCCGACATCGAGATCGTGCGCGACCTGCTGGAGAAGCACCGCGCGGAGACCGGCTCGGCCCTCGCCGAGCGGATGCTCGCGGACGTCGACGCCACGATGGCGACGTTCGTCAAGGTACTGCCGCGCGACTACGCGGCCGTGCTGCAGATGCGTCAGGAGGCCGTCGACGAAGGGCTCGACCCCGACGGCGACATTGTGTGGAATCGGATCTTGGAGGTGACCGGTGGCTGACCCGAAGGGTTTTCTGAAGACGACCGAGCGGGAGCTTCCCAAGCGCCGGCCCGTGTCCGTGCGGCTCATGGACTGGAAAGAGGTCTACGAGGCGGGCGACCCGGCGCAGCTGCGCCGGCAGGCCGGACGCTGCATGGACTGCGGCATCCCGTTCTGCCACCAGGGCTGCCCGCTCGGCAACCTCATCCCGGAGTGGAACGACCTGATGTGGCGCGGGGAGGGCCGGCAGGCCATCGAGCGCCTGCACGCGACCAACAACTTCCCGGAGTTCACCGGCCGGCTCTGCCCGGCGCCCTGCGAGTCGTCGTGCGTGCTCGGCATCAACCAGCCGGCCGTCACGATCAAGCAGGTCGAGGTGTCGATCATCGACCAGGCCTGGCAGAACGGCTGGGTGCAGCCGCACCCGCCGGAGCGCCTCACCGGCAAGACGGTCGCCGTCGTCGGCTCCGGCCCCGCCGGCCTCGCCGCCGCGCAGCAGCTCACCCGTGCCGGCCACACGGTCGCCGTGTACGAGCGCGACGACCGCATCGGCGGCCTGCTGCGCTACGGCATCCCGGACTTCAAGATGGAGAAGAAGCACCTCGAGGCGCGGCTGAACCAGATGATGGCCGAGGGCACCCGCTTCCGGGCCGGGGTGAACATCGGCGTGGACATCGCCTGGGACGACCTGCGGGCGCGCTACGACGCGGTCGTCGTCGCCACCGGCGCGATGGTCCCGCGTGACCTCCCGATTCCGGGCCGCGATCTCGCGGGCGTGCACTTCGCGATGGAGTACCTGGTCCAGCAGAACAAGGCGGGAGCCGGCGACCAGATCGCCGACCAGATCACGGCGGACGGCAAGCACGTCATCGTGCTCGGCGGCGGCGACACCGGCGCCGACTGCATCGGAACCGCGCACCGCCAGGGCGCCGCCAGCGTCACCAACCTCGCGATCGGCAAGCAGCCGCCGGCGGAGCGCCCCGTGCACCAGCCGTGGCCGATGACGCCGACGCTGTTCGAGGTCCAGAGCGCACACGAGGAGGGCGGCGCGCGCGAGTATCTCGCGTCCACCGTCGAGTTCCTCGCGAACGAGTTCGGCGAGGTGAAGGCCCTCCGCGTCGCGGAGACCGAGTACCTCGACGGCCGCCGCGTGCCGAAGGCCGGGACGGAGCGCGAGATCCCCGCGGACCTCGTCCTCCTGGCGCTCGGCTTCACCGGTCCGGAGCAGGAGGACCTGGGCGCGCAGCTCGGCCTCCCGTTCGACGGCCGGGGCAACGTGGCGCGCGATGGCGACTACCAGACCAGCGAGGCCGGCGTGTTCGTCGCCGGCGACGCGGGCCGCGGCCAGTCGCTCATCGTCTGGGCCATCGCAGAGGGCCGGGCAGCGGCAGCCGCCGTGGACCGGTATCTTGAAGGGGAGACGGAGTTGCCGTCCCCGGTTCGACCCACCGACCGGGGCATCCTCGTCTGATCCCCTCCACCACGAGAACGCGCCGTCAGGGGTGCGAGAATCACGGAGCACTGAAAAACCCATGAGAAGGGCGAAAATCGTCGCGACCCTCGGTCCGGCGACCTCCAGCTACGACAACATCCGCGCGATCATCGATGCGGGCGTCGACGTCGCTCGGATGAATCTGAGCCACGGCAGCTACGACGTGCACGAGGGGGTCTACGCCAACGTGCGCAAGGCCGCCGACGACGCGGGGAAGCCGGTCGCGGTCCTCGTCGACCTCCAGGGTCCGAAGATCCGTCTCGGCAAGTTCGAGGCCGGCCCCTACGATCTCGCGCAGGGCGACATCTTCAAGATCACCACCGACGACATCATCGGCACCAGGGAGATCTCCTCGACCACGTTCAAGGGCCTGCCCAACGACGTCAAGCCGGGCGACTTCCTGCTGATCGACGACGGCAAGGTGCGCGTGCGCGTCGTCGAGGTCGAGGGCAACGTCGTGACGACCGAGGTCGTCGTCGCCGGTCCGGTCTCCAACAACAAGGGCATCAACCTCCCGGGCGTCGCGGTCAACGTGCCAGCGCTCTCCGAGAAGGACGAGGCGGACCTGCGCTGGGGCCTCAAGCTCGGCGCCGACATCATCGCGCTGTCGTTCGTGCGCAACGCCGCCGACATCGAGCGCGTGCACGAGATCATGGCGGAGGAGGGCCGCAAGGTCCCCGTCGTCGCCAAGATCGAGAAGCCGCAGGCCGTCGAGGCGCTCGAGGAGATCATCGAGGCGTTCGACGCCATCATGGTCGCCCGCGGCGACCTCGGCGTCGAGCTGCCGCTGGAGGCTGTCCCGATCGTGCAGAAGCGCGCGGTCGAGCTGGCCCGCCGCGCCGCCAAGCCGGTCATCGTGGCCACCCAGATGCTCGAGTCGATGATCTCCAGCCCGGTCCCGACCCGCGCCGAGACCTCCGACGTCGCCAACGCCGTCCTCGACGGCGCCGACGCGGTCATGCTCTCGGGCGAGACGAGCGTCGGCGAGTATCCGGCGATCACCGTGGCCACCATGGCGCGCATCGTCACCTCGACAGAGGAGCACGGTCTCGACCGCATCCAGCCGCTCGGCACCCGTCCGCGCACGCAGTCCGGCGCGATCACGCTGGCCGCCACCGAGGTCGCGGACTTCGTGGAGGCCAAGTACCTCTGCGTGTTCACCGAGTCGGGCGAGTCGGCCCGCCGGATGGCCCGCCTGCGCAACAAGATCCCGATCCTGGCGTTCACGCCGGAGGAGTCGGTGCGCCGCCGGATGTCCCTGTTCTGGGGCGTCGAGTCGTTCGTCGTGGACCGCGTCACCCACACCGACCAGATGGTCGCGCAGGTGGACGAGGCGCTGAAGTCGACGGGCCGCGCCGAGAACGGCGACAAGGTCATCATCATCTCCGGCTCCCCTCCCGGGATCCCCGGAACCACCAACGACATCCGCGTCCACAAGGTCGGCGACGTCCTCTAGGGCGGATGAGGAAGGCCCCGCTGCGGCGGGGCCTTCCGCGTGTCATCCCCGGGTCATACGCGCCTGTCATACCTGGGGATGATTTCCGGTTCTCCCACCGAATCGGAAGGGTCGGCGGCGGGTCGCCGAGCGTATCCTCGGGACTATGAAGCACCGCCTGATCCGCTGGCTCCCGGCCATCGTCGTCCCCGCCGCCATCGCCGCGGGCGCGATCGCCATCCCGCTCGCCGCGGGGGCGGCGGACCTGCCCGTGAAGTCGCCGGAGGACGTCCTCCGGCTGGTCGCGTCGAGCGACACCAAGGCGTTCTCCGGCACCGTCGAGCAGACCTCCGACCTGGGGCTGCCGAGCATCCCGAAGATGGGAGGCGGGTCCTCCAGCGCGGACAGCTCCATCGCGAGCACGCTCTCGCTGCTGATGGGCGACCACACGGCCAAGGTCTACGTGGACGGCCCGACCAAGGTTCGTGTGCAGCTGCTCGACCAGCTCGCCGAGCGCGACGCGATCCGCAACGGATCGGACGTCTGGCTCTACCAGTCCAGCGACCAGTCGGTCACCCACGCGACCGTCCCCGCGCACGAGAAGAGCGCGACCGCCACGCCGACGCCCGACGCCACCGCGACCACGCCGCAGGCGCTCGCCCAGAAGTTCCTCGCCGCCGTCGACCCGGCCACGAAGGTCACCCTCGGCGCGAACACGAAGGTCGCCAACCGCGACGCGTACGACCTGGTGCTGACGCCGCGCACCGACGCCACCCTGGTGGGTTCGGTGTCCATCGCCGTGGATGGGCAGACCGGCCTCCCCCTTCAGGTGCAGGTGATGGCGCGCGGCGCCTCCTCGCCGGCGTTCCAGGCCGGGTTCAGCGACTTCACGCCGGGCGCTCCGGACGCGAGCGTCTTCTCGTTCACCCCGCCGAAGGGCGCGAAGGTCACCGAGCAGACGCCGAAGACCAGTGGTGAGCACTCGGGCAGCGCCGATCGGCCCAAGCCGACCGTGACGGGCACCGGCTGGGCGACCATCGTGAGCCTCCCGGCGGGCACGGTCCCTGCGCAGGCGCTGGCCGACCCGCTGCTCGCGCAGCTGACCCAGCCGGCCGGCGGAGGCCGCGCGCTGTCGACCACGCTGGTGTCGGTGCTGGTGACCGCGGACGGTCGGGTGCTGGCGGGAGCCGTCCCCGTCTCCGCCCTGCAGGCCGCCGCTCAGTGAGCGACCGCCGGTGAGCGCCGCCTCCGTGGGCGACCGCGCGGCGACCGCCGCCGCCATCGCGACGAGCGGCCTGACCAAGCGCTTCCGCGGGCGCGCCGTCGTGGACGGGCTCAGCCTGTCGGTGCCGCGCGGCTCCGTGTTCGGGTTCCTCGGGCCGAACGGCTCGGGCAAGACCACGACCATCCGGATGCTGCTGGGGCTGATCTCGCCGTCCGCCGGGTCGATCGACCTGCTCGGGGAGTCCATGCCCGACCGCGGCGCGACCGTGCTGCCGCGTGTCGGCGCGCTGGTCGAGGGGCCGGCGTTCGCGCCGTACCTGTCCGGCACCGCGAACCTGGTCCGCCGCGACACCGCCGACAGGTACGCGTCGGGCGCGACCCGCTCGGCGCGCGTGGCGGCGGCCCTCGAGCGCGTCGGCCTCACGCACGCGGCAGGCAAGCACGTGCGCACCTACTCGCTCGGCATGAAGCAGCGGCTCGGTATCGCCGGCGCCCTGCTCACCGACCGCGACCTCCTGGTGCTCGACGAGCCCACCAACGGGCTCGACCCGCAGGGCACGCGCGAGGTGCGCAACCTGGTCCGCTCGCTCGCCGACGAGGGCACGACGGTGTTCGTCTCCAGCCACCTGCTCGCCGAGATCGAGCAGATCTGCACGCACGCCGCGATCATGCGCACCGGCCGGCTGGTCGCCCAGGGCTCGCTGGACGAGCTGCGCAGCGCCTCCGGGCCGCGCGTGAGCGTGACGACGCCGGACCGGGCGACCGCGGCGGACGTGCTCGCCCGGTTCGGGCTCGCGCCGGAGACCGGCGGCGACGGGGTGGAGGCCGCGCTCATCGAGGGCTCGCCCGCCGTGGAGGACATCGCCGCGCGCCTGGTCGGCGCGGGCGTCCGGCTGCGCGGGTTCGCCGTCCGGTCCTCCAGCCTGGAGGAGCGTTTCGTGGAGCTGACGGGGGAGGGCTTCGATGTCGAGCAGTGAGGCGGTCCCGGTCGGGGAGGTCGCAGCGACTACGGCCGACCGCCCGGTCGCGTCGGTCGGCGCACGGCGCGCACGTCCCGCGGCGGGCTGGGCGCTGCTGGGCTCCGAGCTGTCGGTGATGTTCCGGCGGTGGCGCACCTGGGCGATGCTCGGCGCGCTGGCGGCCGTTCCCATCCTCATCGCCGTGGCCGTGCGGCTGACCGGCCGCGGCCGGGGGCCGGCGTTCCTCGACCAGATCACGAGCAACGGGCTGTTCGTCGCGTTCACCGCCCTCGTGGTGTGCGTCCCGCTGTTCCTGCCGCTGACCATCGGGGTCGTCGCCGGCGACACCATCGCGGGCGAGGCCAGCCACGGGACCCTGCGCTACCTCGTGATCGCTCCCGCCGGCCGGCTGCGGCTGCTCGCGGTGAAGTTCGCGGGCTGCGCGGTGTTCTGCGTGGCCGCGGCGCTGGTGGTCGCGCTCGCTGGCGCGCTGATCGGCGCGCTGCTGTTCCCGATCGGGCCGGTGACGCTGCTCTCGGGAGCCGTGGTCCCGCTCGGCGACGCCGCGGTCCGGCTGCTGCTGATCGGGCTGTACATCGTGGTGTCGCTGCTCGGGATGTGCGCGATCGGGCTGTTCCTGTCGACGCTGACCGACGTCCCGGTCGGGGCGATGGCGGCGACCGCCGTGCTGGCTGTGGTGTCGCAGGTGCTCGACCAGCTCCCGCAGCTCGACGCGCTGCACCCGTGGCTGTTCAGCCACTACTGGCTCGGCTTCGCCGACTTCCTGCGCGCGCCGCTGGTGTGGGACTCGTTCCTGTCCAACCTGTGGCTGCAGGCCGGGTACGTCGCCGTCTTCGGGGCGCTCGCGATCGGCCGGTTCCTGACCAAGGACGTGCTGTCCTGATTTCGGCCGGCTAGGGGATGGTCTCGGCCGTGGACTCCAGGTCGGAGCGCGGATGGTCGCGTTGCGTCGCGATCGTGACCCCGGCCGCCAGGCACACGATCACGATGCCGACGAGCTGCACGAACGCGAAGCGTTCACCGAGCACGATGACCCCGAAGATCGTGGCGATGACCGGCCCGAACGCGGTGATGACGGCGTAGAGCCGCGGGGTGATCCGGCGCAGGATGAAGGTGTCCAGGCTGTACGGCACGGCCGAGGACAGGATCCCGGCGGTCAGCAGCAGCCCGGCGACGCGCCAGTCGATCCGGCTGTAGTCGACCACGACGAGCGCGAGCGGCACGGTGAGCACGGTCGCCACAACGCTCGCCACGCTGAGCCCTTCCAGCCCGGGCAGCCGGGTCGCCACCCGCCGGGTCAGCAGGATGTAGGCCGCCCAGGAGGCGGCGGCGGTCAGCGCGAGCACGACGCCGATAGGGTCGACGGCGCCCTCCGTCGCGGTCAGCAGCACCACGCCGCCCGCCGCCGCGACCGCGCAGCCGGCGTCGAGCAGCCGGCGGGAGCCGGCCAGCGCGAGCGCGAACGGGCCGAGGAACTCGATGGTCGCGGCGATCCCGAGCCCGAGCCGGCCGACGGCCTCGTAGAAGCTGAGGTTCATCGCGGCCAGCACGACGCCGAGGGCGAGGGCCGGCCAGAGCCGCGTCCAGGTCAGCTCGGCGCGCTTCGGCCGGTAGAACGGCAGGATGCAGACGGCGGTGACCACCTGGCGCACGGCGACCACCACGAGAGAGCCGACGATGGGGATGAGCAGCCCGGCGACCGAGGAGCCGAAGTTGATGCTGACCTCGGTGGCGACCTGGGTGCCTGCCCCGACGACGACCCGGTTGCGCTGCGAACTCACCGTCCGAGCTTAGTTCAGCGTCCTCCGCATGATCGCGCGGGTGGCGCTCGGCCGGCGGACTTCCTCGAAGCCGCCGTCGCGGAACAGCGAAACCGTGCCGTGGTAGCGCTCGGCGGCGCTCAGCGACGGGCGGACCTCCGGGTCGACCGGGTAGCCCTCGACAATGGTCGCGCCGCGCTCGCGCGCGTGCTGAAGGGCTCCGGCCAGCAGGGCGCGGGCGACGCCGCGCTTGCGGTACTCGATCCGGACCACGAAGCAGGTGACCGCCCAGACGTCCTCGGGGTCGCCCTCCCGGCGCCGGGTGATCGGCGACCGGCCGAGCGCGGGGTAGGCGGAGAACGGCTCGACCGCCGCCCAGCCGACCGGCTCGCCGTCGATGCGCGCGATCACGCCGGGGGAGCCCTCCTGCACCTGCTCGTGCAGCAGCGCCTTCGTGTCCTCGCGGGTCGCGGCATCCCAGTCGGAGCGGCTCAGCTTGAACCACTGGCACCAGCACGAGGACGGGTCGCCCTTGGTGCCGAAGACCGTCTGCAGCTCGTCCCAGGTCGACGCGTCGACCGATTCCGTGACCACTTCGTCCGTCATGCCACGAACCTAGCGCGGACCGAGGACACCGGCGAGGAAGCGCGGGCGCTCCACGTGTCCGAAGTGCCCGGTCCGCGACAGCGTCAGCGCCGAGAAGCGCGGGATGATCGCCGCCAGCCTCGCGTCGTCGTCGGCGCCCACGAACACGTCGTGGTCGCCATGCACGGCCAGGACGGGGCAGCGGACACGCGCCCAGCGCTCGGCCGCCGGATAACGCAAGGCGCATGCGACGGCGCGCACGAACGCGGCGGGCCGGAGGTCGCGGGCGAGCTCGTGCACGGTGAGCGGCTGCGGCAGCGCGAAAAGCGGAGCCAGCAGCGCGCCGAGGAGTCCGGACCTCTCGAGCGCGCGGACGAAGGGGGCCGCGGCGGGGCCGGAGGCCGCGAGCGCCCGCATCCCGGCCAGCAGCAGCGCGAGCCCCGGGAAGGCGCGCAGCAGGCCGAACCGTCCCAGGCGGTCGCCGCGACCGCCGAGGGTGGTGGCCGAGACGAGCAGCAGGGACTCGGTCGCCGCTGGCTCCTGGGCGGCGAGCTCCAGGGCGACGAAGCCGCCCATCGAGTGGCCGACGACGCGCCAGCGCTCGTAGCCGAGCCCGCGCGCCGTCGCCGCCACCGCCCGCGCGAGAGACGCCGCGTCGAGAGTGCTCACGTCGGCGGGCGAGTCGCCCCAGCCCGGGAGGTCGGGCACGACCAGGTCGTCCAGCGCGTCGGCGCCGCCTGCCGCCTCGATCGCCGGCAGCCAGGTCGTCCACGAGCCGGCCGCCCCGTGCAGGAGGATCGTCGCTGTCCGTCCGGTGCGCCCCGTGTGCCGCACCACCACGGGTCCGGCCGGTGTCGCAATCGTCGAGGTTTCCACCCCTGTTGTTCGGAGCGGACCGCTCGTAGGATTCCCGCGTGAGCGAGACGTCGAACGAAGCCACCCTCTCCGACCAAGAACTCGACCAGCTCGACGCCTGGTGGCGTGCGGCCAACTACCTGTCCGTCGGTCAGATCTACCTCCTCGACAACCCGCTGCTGCGTCGCCCGCTCTCGCGCGACGACATCAAGCCGCGCCTGCTCGGGCACTGGGGGACCACTCCCGGCCTGAACTTCATCTACGCGCACCTCAACCGCGCGATCCGGCAGCGCGACCTCGACACCATCTTCGTGGCCGGCCCCGGGCACGGCGGTCCCGGCGTCGTCGCCGGGGCGTACCTCGACGGCACGTACAGCGAGATCTACAGCGGCATCGACCGGACGGAGGACGGTCTGCGGAAGCTGTTCCGGCAGTTCTCGTTCCCCGGCGGCATCCCGTCGCACGCCGCTCCCGAGACCCCGGGCAGCATCCACGAGGGCGGCGAGCTCGGCTATTCGCTGTCGCACGCGTACGGTGCCGCCTTCGACAACCCGAAGCTGCTCGTCGCGGCCGTGGTGGGCGACGGCGAGGCCGAGACCGGGCCGCTCGCGACGGCGTGGCACTCGAACAAGTTCCTGAACCCGAAGGCGGACGGCGTCGTCCTGCCGATCCTGCACCTCAACGGCTACAAGATCGCCAACCCGACGGTGCTCGCACGCATCCCGGAGGCCGAGCTGCTGGAGCTGATGCGCGGCTACGGCTACACGCCCTACCTGGTCTCCGGCGGCTTCGACGGCGAGGACCCGCGCGAAGTGCACCAGCGGATGGCGGCGACGCTGGACGACATCCTCGACCGGATCGCCGAGATCAAGGCGGCCGCGGAGTCCGGCGACCTGATCGACCGTCCCGCGTGGCCGATGCTCATCCTCCGCACGCCCAAGGGCTGGACCTGCCCGAAGGAGATCGACGGCCACCCCGCCGAGAACAACTGGCGCTCGCATCAGGTTCCGCTCGCCGACGCCCGCGACACCGAGGCGCACACGCGGCTGCTGGAGGACTGGCTGCTGTCCTACCGGCCGGAGGAGCTGTTCGACGACGCCGGCGCACCCATCCCGCTCATCGCCTCGCACGCGCCGGAGGGCGACCGGCGGATGAGCGCCAACCCGGTCGCGAACGGCGGCCTCCTGCGCCAGGACCTGCGGCTGCCCGACTTCCGCGACTACGCCGTCGACGTGCCGGCTCCGGGGGAGACCGTGGCCGAGGCCACGCGCGTGCTCGGCGGCTGGCTGCGCGACGTGATGGCGCAGAACCCGGACGACTTCCGGCTGTTCGGCCCGGACGAGACGGCCTCCAACCGGCTGCAGGACGTCTTCGAGGTCACCGGCAAGCAGTGGAACGCCGAGTACTGGCCGATCGACTCCGACAACCACCTCGCGCCGAGCGGCCGGGTGATGGAGGTGCTGAGCGAGCACCAGTGCCAGGGCTGGCTGGAGGGCTACCTGCTGACCGGACGCCACGGCGTGCTGACCTCGTACGAGGCGTTCATCCACATCGTCGACTCGATGTTCAACCAGCACGCCAAGTGGTTGAAGAGCTCGCGCGCCATCCCGTGGCGCAGCCCGATCGCGTCGCTGAACTACCTGCTCAGCTCGCACGTCTGGCGGCAGGACCACAACGGCGCCTCCCACCAGGACCCGGGGTTCATCGACCACGTCGTCAACAAGAAGGCCGACGTCGTGCGGGTCTACCTGCCGTTCGACGCCAACACGCTGCTGTCGACGTACGACCACTGCCTCCGCTCGGTCGACTACGTGAACGTGGTGGTGGCGGGCAAGCAGCCGTCGCCGAACTGGCTGAGCATGCGCGACGCGATCGCGCACTGCACGCGCGGCATCGGCGTGTTCGACTGGGCCGGCACCGAGCGGGAGGGCGAGGAGCCCGACGTCGTGCTGGGCTGCGCCGGCGACATCCCGACGCTGGAGGTGCTGGCCGCGGCCGACATCCTCCGCCGCCGGCTGCCCGACCTGGCGGTGCGGGTCGTGAACGTGGTCGACCTGATGCGGCTGCAGAGCGAGGGCGAGCACCCGCACGGGCTGAACGACCGCGAGTACGACGCGCTGTTCACCACGGACAAGCCGGTCATCTTCGCCTACCACGGCTACCCCTGGCTGATCCACCGGCTCACCTACCGCCGGGCCGGCCACGACAACCTCCACGTGCGCGGCTACAAGGAGGAGGGCACGACGACGACGCCGTTCGACATGGTCATGCTCAACGACCTCGACCGCTACCACCTGGTCATCGACGTGCTCGACCGCGTGCCGGGGCTGGCGGCGCGGGAGGCGGCGTTCCGTCAGGAGATGGTGGACGCGCGCCTGCACGCGCGGCAGTACACGCGCGACCACGGCGAGGACATCCCCGCCGTCGCCGAGTGGCGCTGGGGCGGCGGCACGCGAAGCACGCGCATCGACACCACCGGCGGCGACAACGACTGACGCGAAGGGCACGTAAACGCCTCGAAAACGCGCCTTTAGGGGCGTTTACGTGCCCTCGGCGGTCAGAGGGGGTGGGCGGAGGCGGGGTCGACGACGGTCAGCTCCGCGATCTTCGCCACCCGCCCGTCGCCGGACGACCGCCCCGTGAGCCGCCGGCCGATCCAGGGCAGCACGTACCGGCGGTAGTAGTCCGCCGTGCGTCGCGACTGCTCGCCGGCGGGCGCGGCCTCCACCTCGTCGACGCCCCACTCGGCCGGCACCGGCACGTCGAGCGCGGTGAGCACGTTGCTGGCGACGCGGGCGTGGCCGAGCGCGTTCAGGTGGAGGCGGTCGGGGGACCAGTAGCGGATGTCCTCCAGGGACTCGTCCGCCCAGTTGTCGACGAACAGCACGCCGTCGCGGGGCAGCAGGGCGCGCACCGCGACCGCCAGCTCGTCGCCGCGCTTGCGCAGCAGCCCGCCCATCGGCAGGTGGCGGCTCGGGTTGGCGCCGCTCAGCAGCAGCATCGTGCTGCCGGAGGCCGCCACCCGGTCCGCGGCGTCGATGAGCTGCGTCGCCACCGAGGCGATGGTGACGCGCGGGCGCATGATGTCGTTGCCGCCGCCGTTGAGGCTCACCAGCTGCGGGTGCTGCGCGATGGCCGGGTCCAGTTGCTCGGTGAGGATGGGGGTGAGCTTCCGGCCGCGGATCGCCAGGTTCGCGTAGTACACCGGCGACGGCGACGCGAGCGCCAGCCCGAGCGCGACGAAGTCGGCCCAGCCGCGCTGCCGGCCGTCCGGGAGGTCGTCGCCGACCCCCTCCGTGAAGCTGTCGCCGATCGCGATGAAACTGGAGTAGCCCATCCCGCTACGCTACCGCCCACGCGTAGCATGACCGCCATGCAGAAGGTCAGAACGTTCCTCTGGTACGACGGCCAGGCCGAAGCGGCGACCAGCCACTACGTCTCGCTCGTCCCGGACTCCCGCATCCTCAGCGTCGACCGGCTCGGCGAAGGAGACAGCATCGTGCTGGTGACCTTCGAGCTGGGCGGGATCGAGTACGTCGCGCTGGACGGCGGCCCGCTGTACTCCTTCACGGAGGCGGCATCCATCATGGTGGTCTGCGACGACCAGGAGGAGGTCGACCGGCTCTGGGACGGCCTCACCGCGGACGGCGGCGAGCCGGGTCCGTGCGGCTGGCTGAAGGACCGCTGGGGGCTGAGCTGGCAGATCGTGCCGCGCGCCCTGCTGGAGCTGCAGCAGGATCCCGACCGCGAGCGCGCCGGTCGCGCGAACGCGGCCATGCTCACCATGGGGAAGATCGACATCGCCGCGCTGTACGCGGCGGCCGACGCCGGCTGACTGCTGCTCAGCCGCGTGCGATCAGCGCCTGCCAGGCGAGCAGGTGCTCGACGGTGACGCCCGTGTAGCCCTGGAGGCCGCCGAACGCCGACCGCACCAGGGCCGTCTGCGCTTCAAGGGCCGTCGCCGAGTCGTCGCCGAACGTCGCGGCCGGGCCGCCGGCCACCTCCGGCGAGTCCGTCTCGACGCCGACGCTGAACGGCACCCGCGCGGCGGCCGCGGCGGTCGCCGCCGGCTTGGCCAGCGCGATGATCCCGTCGTCGCCGGCGGCGTGGTCGGAGAACGCGACGATGGCGACCGACTTCACGTGCGGGAGCAGGGTCCGGAACAGGGTGCTGCTGCCGTCGGGCGTCGGCTTGGCCTCCAGCCACCAGGGCAGGTCGGCCCCGACCGGCACGGAGCCGGCGGCGCGCGCCGCGGTGTCGTACATCGTGGCGAGCTGGTCCACGATGCCGGGGAGCTGGTCGTCGGTGGCGTTCACCCACGGCTCGACGTCGAACTGCACGGCGTCGAACGGCGCCGCCTTCAGAGCGGCGGTGGTCCAGGTGGCGGCGAGGTCCGGCTGCTGCGCCCACGCCGGGTCGCCGCCGAGCGCGCCGACCGTGGTCACGCCGGCGCGGTGCAGCGCGGTGACCGCGGAGCGGAGCCACGCGCCGAACGGCCCCTGGTCGGCCGCCCACGGCACGGACAGGTAGACGGTGCGCAGCTTGTGCGCCGACGCGAAGGAAGCCAGGGCCTTCGGCTCGAACGCCGGCTGGCCGTCGCCGCGCGGGTCGACGGACGGGTCGATCGGGTTGCCCCACGCCCACATGCCGGTGATGGCGGACGGCGTGGAGGCGTTCGTGAGCGTCACAGCGTTCGCCGGAGTTGAGACCAGCCCGGCCGCGCCGAGCCCGACCGCGCCGAGGGCGAGCACCAGCCCGGCCGCGATGAATCCTGCACCCGATCGTCGAGTTCGCAAAGCACACCCCTTCCATGGGACCGGACGGTTCCGTCACGGCCTGTGCTGCGGAATTCGGGTGTACCGCACAGCGATCCTCCCATATCCAGGGATATCGACCAGAGCCGCGTTCGGGGTACACGGGGCCCAGCGTCGCGTGTCAGTCGCGCCACCCCAACTCGCGCCCCACTCCGACCACTGCCTCCAGCAGCCGCGCGTTGAAGTCCACGCCGAGCTGGTTCGGCACGGTCACGAGGACCGTGTCCGCCATCCGCACCGCCTCGTCCTGCGCCAGTTCGGCGACCAGCTTCTCCGGCTCGCCGATGTAGGAGCGGCCGAAGCGGGCGATCCCGCCGTCCAGGTGGCCGACCTGGTCGCGGCCCTCCACCTGCGCCCGGGCGCCGAAGTAGCGGCGGGACTCATCGTCCACGATCGGGATGACGCTGCGGCTGACGCTCACCCGCGGTTCGCGCTCCCAGCCCATCTCGGCCCACGTATCGCGGAAGCGCTGGATCTGCTCGGCCTGGAGCTTGTCGAACGCCTCGCCGGTGTCCTCGGTGAGCAGGGTGGAGGACATCAGGTTCATGCCCTGCTCGGCCGTCCACTCCGCCGTCGCGCGCGTGCCGGCGCCCCACCAGATCCGGTCGGGAAGGGTCGGCGACAGCGGCTGGACGGACAGGCCGCCGCTGGTGCCGGTCATCCGCGGGTCGGCGTTCGCCATGGCCTCGCCGGCGATCGCCGCTCGGAAGATCGCGGTGTGCCGGCGGGCCATGTCCGCGTCCGACTCGCCCTCGCCCGGAACGTAGCCGAACGACTCGTAGCCGGCGAGCGCCGTCTCCGGTGATCCGCGGCTGACGCCGAGCTGGAGGCGCTCGCCGCTGATCAGGTCGGCCGCAGCCGCTGACTCCGCCATGTACAGCGGGTTCTCGTACCGCATGTCGATGACGCCGGTGCCGATCTCGATGCGCGAGGTGCGCGCGCCGATCGCGGCGAGCAGCGGGAACGGGGAGGCCAGCTGCGGCGCGAAGTGGTGCACCCGGACGAACGCGCCGTCGGCCCCCACCTCCTCCGCGGCGACCGCGAGCTCCACCGTCTGCAGGAGGGCGTCGGCGGCCGTCCGCACGACGGAGCCGGGGACGGCCTGGTAGTGGCCGAAGCTGAGGAAGCCGATGCGTTTCACAGTGAGGGCAAGCCGTGCGGCCCGCGCGGTATTCCGCGCCGGCTAGTCCTGCAGTCCCTGCTGCCCGAGCCAGACCAGGATCTCGGTGGCGACGTCGCGCCAGCCGTGGTCGATGACGAGCGAGTGGCCGCGGTCGCGGAAGGTGATCAGCTCGGTCACCGCGTTGGAGTCGCGGTACAGCTTGAGCGTGGCGTCCGTCGTGACCTCCGGAACGGTGTTGTCCTCGCCGCCGGCGATCAGCAGCAGCGGGCCGCGGTCCTCGTTCTTGGTGTCGACGGCCGCCTGCGAGTGGACGCTGAAGTTCGCCCCCGCCGCCTGGAAGATCGGGCGGACGGTGGACGGCACGGTCCAGCGGTCGAACAGCTCCTTGGCCTCCTCGTCGGTGAGCTGGTTCGCGAAGCCGAACTTGAACTGGTCCTCGGTGAGCGCGATCGGCTTGTGGATGTTGGCCGGGTTGTCGAGCACCGGGAACGACGACTTCAGCTGGCGGAACGGCAGCGGCAGCACTCCCTTGATCTGCGCCGGGTCGATCGCGACGCCCGCGTTGCCGTAGCCCTCGCCGATCAGCTTCTCGGTGACGAGACCGCCGAACGAGTGCCCGATGATGACCGGGGGCACGTCCATCGCCTCGATGATCTTCGCGAAGTGCTCCGTGACGTCGTCGATGCCGAAGTTCGCCACATCGTCCGGATTCGCGCGGGTGTCGGCCACGGTGTCCTTCTCGCCGGGCCACAGGGGTGCGACGGGGGCGTAGCCCTCCGCCGTGAAGAGGTCGATCCAGGGCTGCCAGCTGCTCGCGTGGAGCCAGAGGCCGTGGATGAAGATCACCGGTTGATTCGCCATGGCGCACAGGGTATTGCTCAGGAGGCCGCACGGCCAGACCCTGACGGGCGGCCACCGCGCCGGGTAGCCTGACCGGCATGGCCGACTGGTTGTGCGCGACGTGCGCCGTGGAGACGACCCCGATCGTGACGGACGCGGGGGAGGAGCCGCCGGCCTCCTGCCCGATCTGCGAGGACGAGCGCCAGTACGTCCCGCCGACGGGCCAGCGCTGGACCACGCTGCAGCGCCTGCAGCGCGAGGGCGAGCACGTGACGGTGACGGAGCTGGAGCCCGGCCTCTACGGGCTGAGCAGCGAGCCGAAGGTGGGCATCGGCCAGCGCGCGCTGCTGCTGTGCACCCCGGACGGCAACCTGCTCTGGGACCCCACCGGCTACGTCGACGAGGCCGCCGCGACCGCGGTGCAGGACCTCGGCGGCGCCGCCTTCATCGCCACCAGCCACCCGCACATGTACGGCGCGCAGACCTCCTGGTCGCGGATGCTCGGCGGCGTGCCGGTGCTGGTCCACGCGGCCGACCGGCACTGGGTGCAGCGCGAGGACCCTGCGCTGCAGGAGTGGAGCGGCGAGGAGGAGGTGCTGCCCGGTGTGCTGCTGCGCACGGTCGGCGGGCACTTCCCGGGCAGCGCGGTGGTGCACTGGGACCACGGCGTCGTCCTCAGCGGCGACACGATCTTCCCGGGGCCGTCGCAGAAGTGGGTGACGTTCCAGCGGAGCTTCCCCAACGACATCCCGCTGTCCGCCGCCGTGGTGCGCCGGGTCGCGGACCTGGTCTGCGACCGGCCGTTCGAGCGGATGTACGGCAACCTGGGCAACGTCATCCCGGTGGACGCCCGGGAGGCCGTGCGGCGGTCGGCCGAGCGGTACATCGGCTGGGTGAGCGGGGCGTTCGACCACCTGACCTGAGCGCGGGACTCAGCTCAGATACGGCGCCAGCTCGAACTCCAGCGCGGGCTTCGGCTTCGCACCGATGATCGTCTTGACGACTTCACCGTTCTGGAAGACCTTCGTCACCGGCAGCGACAGCGCGCGGTACTCGGCGGACGCCTGCGGGTTCTCGTCCGCGTTGATCCGCAGCACGCGCAGATCGTGCTCGTCCGCGATCCGCTCCAGGATCGGCGTGAGCGCGCGGCACGGCCCGCACCAGGGCGCCCAGAACTCCACGAGGGTGGTGCCGGGCGCGGCGAGGACGTCGGAGGCGAAGGAGGCGTCGGTGACGCTGGCGAGAGTGCTCATGCCGGGAGGCTAAGCCGTGCCCCCGGGGTCAAGGTCAACGACGGCGCGCTGGGGTCCTCCCCGAGCCACCTGTGCGAGCATGGGACGCAGGAGGTGGACATGGACACCCTGACCCCGCAGGAGCTTCGCGACTCGTTCGTGAACTGCTCGCGCGCCGACGCCGCCGACCTGCCGCTGCCGCCCGGGATGCACGAAGTGGACTGGGCGCGCCGGGAGTACCTCGGCTGGCGAGACCCCCGGCTGCCGCAGCGCGGCTACGTCGTCGTGCCGACCGTCAGCGGGCCGGTCGGCATCGTCCTCCGGGCCTCGGAGGCCTCCATGCGCTCGCACGCGCCCACCATGTGCGGCTGGTGCCAGGACGTCCACGTCACCCGCGACGTCTACTTCTGGTCGGCGCGCAGGGCAGGGGAGGCCGGGCGCAAGGGCGACACGGTCGGCGCGCTGGTCTGCGCGTCGTTCGAGTGCACCGAGAACGTCCGCCGCACGCCGCCGCCGATGTTCGTCGGCTTCGACTCCGAGCGCGTGGTCGAGGAGCAGATCGCCGGGCTCGGCGAGCGCGTCCGGCGCTTCGCGCAAGCCGTGGTGGGCGTGCGTCCTTAGCCGATTCATAGGGACCCGATATCCCGTTCCCACTCCGAATAAGGATGCGGAAAGAAACCGCGCGCAGGCTGGTATCAGGCCTCGCGAGGGGCGGGATGGAGGGCCTGACATGGACATTCGATCGACGGGGCGGCGCACGGCCGTCGGGATCACCACCGCGATCGGCATCTCGAGCCTCGCGGTGACGGGGATCCTCTCGGGCTTCCTGTTCGCGGGCACCTCGACCGCGAGCACGACCGGGACCACAGGGACGTCGGGCACGAGCAGCAGCTCGGGCTCCGGGTCGTCCAGCGACTCCGGGTCGTCCAGCGACTCCGGCTCGTCCAGCAGCTCGGGCTCGTCCAGCAGCGGCAGCAGCTCCGACTCCGGCAGCGGCATCCAGCAGAGCCAGGGCGGTGGTGTCAGTGGCCAGTCCAGCGGCTCCTGACCTCGTCCACGACGACTTCGCCATCTGGGGCGTCGACGCTCGCCTCGTGGTGTCCGACGCCGGCGCCCTGACGCAGGCGCGGAGGATCGCGGACGCCGCCCTCGCCGCCGTCACCGCGGCCACCAGCCGGTTCGAGCCGGGCAGCGAGCTCTCCCGGCTCAACGCGGGGGAGCGTCCGGCAGGCGGGGTGGAGCTCAGCCCGCTGCTGGCCGAGTTCGTCGCTGTCGCGCTCGCCGCGGCCGCGGACACCGCAGGCGACGTCGACCCGACGCTCGGCGGCGACCTGGACCGCCTCGGCTACGACCGGGACTTCGCCGCGCTGCCCCTGGACGGCGTCACCATCACCGTCACGCGGCCGCGCCGGCCCGGGTGGCAGCGCGTGTCGCTCGACGGCCGCACCCTGACTCTGCCCGACGACCTCCGGCTCGACCTCGGCGCGACCGCGAAGGCGCACGCCGCCGACCGGATCGCCCGGCGCATCGCGGCAGAGACCGGTGCGGACGCCCTGGTCTCCCTGGGTGGCGACATCGCCACGGCGGGGACGACCGGCCGGCTCTGGGAGGTGCTCGTGCAGGACCTCCCGGGCGACCCCGCCCAGCAGATCGCGATCCCGAACGGCGCGGGCGTCGCCACGTCGAGCACGCAGAAGCGGCGCTGGCGCAGCGACGGCCAGGCCAGGCACCACATCCTCGACCCGCGCTTCGGGCTGCCGGCCGACGATGTCTGGCGGTCGGTCACCGTTGCGGCGGGCACCTGCGCCCGCGCCAACGCGCTGAGCACGGCGTCGATCGTGCGCGGGCTGGCGGCGCCCGGCTGGCTGCGCGGCCTCGGCGCGGACGCGCGGCTGGTGGCGAGGGACGGCTCGATCGTCACGACCGGGCGCTGGCCGGCCGACCTCCCGAGCGGGACGGGGCGAGCCGATGGATGAGGTGCTGTGGGCCGTCGGCCGGGCCTCCGGCGTCGTCGCCCTCCTGCTGCTCACCGTGTCGCTCTGGCTCGGCATCGTGACCCGCTCGGGCCGTCCGCTGCCCGGGATGCCGCGCTTCTCGGTCACCCTCCTGCACCGCAACGTCTCGCTGCTCGCGGTCGTCTTCCTGGTCCTGCACATCGGGACGCTGCTGCTCGACTCCTACGCGAAGCTCACCCTCACCGACATCCTCGTCCCGTTCCTCGGCGCGCACCTTCCGTTCTGGCTCGGCCTCGGCACGGTCGCCGTCGACCTCCTGATCGCGGTGACGATCACCGCGCTGCTGCGCCGGCGGCTCGGCTTGCGCGTCTTCAAGGCGGTGCACTGGCTGAGCTACGCGCTGTGGCCGATCGCCCTCGCCCACACCATCGGCGACGGCACGGACGGCACGTCCGGCTGGATGCTGCTGCTCTCCGGCGCGAGCGTGCTGTTCGTGCTCGCGGCCGTGCTCTGGCGGGTGTCCGCCGGGTTCCTGGAGACGTCGGCCGCGCGACGCACGGACGCCGAGCCGAGCAGAAGGGGACTGTCATGACCATGACCGCCGACAACGTCCTGCCGGTCTCCGATCCCGCCGGCGCCCCGCCGCGGCTGCTGGCGGCCGGGCGTTCGGCCGACGCGCTCGCGCACCTCTCGGCGTTCGGACCGCGCCGCGGCCTCCGCCGCGCCGACCTCGAACGCGAGCTGGAGCGGTCGGGCCTCACCGGCCGCGGCGGCGCAGCGTTCTCCGCGTTCCGGAAGCTCGCCGCGACGACCGGGCGACGAGCGCCGGTCATCATCGGCAACGGCTCGGAGGGGGAGCCGTGGAGCTGGAAGGACGCGGTGCTGCTCGCGAACGCGCCGCACCTCGTCCTCGACGGCCTCCTGACCGCGTCAGAGGCCCTGGGTGCGGCGCGAACCGTCCTGTATGTCCACGAAACGGTTCTCGTCCCGGTCGCGGCCGCCGTCGCCGAGCGCTCGGACGCCGGCCGCGTCGAGCTGGTCGAGGCGGCGGACGGATTCGTCGCGGGGGAGGCGAGCGCCGTGGTCAACGTCCTCCAGACCGGCCGCGCGCTGCCGCTCGACCGGGTGCGCCGGTTGTCGGAGTCCGGGCTCGACGGGAGGCCGACCCTGCTGCACAACGTGGAGACGCTGGCGCAGCTCGCGCTGGTCGACCGCTACGGCGGCGACTGGTTCCGCAGCGTCGGCGACCCGGCGCAGCCCGGGACCCGCCTCGTCACGGTGACCGGCGACGTCGCCGCGGAGGGCGTGCTCGAGGTGCCGACCGACCTGTCCGTGGCCGACATCGTCGCGCAGGCCGGCGGGGAGGCCAGGCTCGCCGCGGGCGTGCTGCTCGGCGGGTACCACGGGCGCTGGATCGCGCCGACCGAGACCGGCGTGGCGCCGGGGGAGTCCGCGGGCGCGGGAGTGGTCCACGTGCTCGGCTCCCAGCGCTGCGGGCTGGCGACGACGGCGGCGATCGTCCAGGAGCTGGCGGCGGCGTCCGCCCGGCAGTGCGGGCCGTGCCTGTTCGGGCTGTCCGCGATGGCGGACCGGTTCGCCGAGCTGGCCGCCGGCCGGCTCGCTCCGCAGGCGGCGGCCGAGCTCGCCCGGCTCGCGGAGGCGGTCGACGGGCGCGGCTCCTGCCACCATCCCGACGGCGCCGCGCGGCTGGTCCGCAGCGCCCTGCGGGTGTTCGGGCGCGATGTCCACGCGCACGCCGAGGGCCGCTGCCTCCGGAGCGCACGATGACCGCCCGGCACGCCCTCCACGTCGACTGGACCCGGTGCGACGGCCGCGGGCTGTGCGCCGAGCTGCTGGAAGGCACGATCGCGCGGGACGAGTGGGGCTACCCGTTCGCCGTCGGCCAGCCGGCCTCCGCCCGCTCCGACATCCCGGTGCGCAGCGACCAGCTCGACGCCGCCGAGGACGCCGTCGCGCTCTGCCCGGTGTTGGCCCTTCGGCTGCGCCGGATGGGCTGAGCCGGGCAGGATTCGGTTGTGCCGCTGGTGGGACTCGAACCCACACGCCCTTCCGGACAAAGCATTTTGAGTGCTCCGCGTCTGCCATTCCGCCACAGCGGCGCACAACAACACCTGAACAATACCGTAGGCTTTTATCCGTGACTGACCAGGAGACCACCCCCACCGCACCCCGCCGAGTCGTCGTCGCGGAGGACGAGTCGCTCATCCGGCTCGACATCGTCGAGACCCTGCGCGACAACGGTTTCGAGGTCGTCGGCGAGGCCGGAGACGGCGAGACCGCGGTCGCGCTGGCCACCGAGCTGCGCCCCGACCTGGTCGTCATGGACGTCAAGATGCCACAGCTCGACGGCATCTCGGCGGCCGAGCGCCTCTCCAAGAACCACATCGCGCCCGTCGTGCTGCTGACCGCGTTCAGCCAGAAGGAGCTCGTGGAGCGCGCGACCGAGGCCGGCGCCCTCGCCTACGTGGTCAAGCCGTTCACCCCGAACGACCTCCTGCCGGCGATCGAGATCGCCCTGGCCCGCTACCAGCAGATCATCGCGCTGGAGGCCGAGGTCTCCGACATGGTGCAGCGCTTCGAGACCCGCAAGCTGGTCGACCGCGCCAAGGGCCTCCTCAACGAGAAGATGGGCCTCAGCGAGCCGGACGCGTTCCGCTGGATCCAGAAGGCGTCCATGGACCGCCGCCTCACCATGCACGACGTCGCTCAGGCGATCATCGAGCAGCTCGCGCCCAAGAAGTAAGGCGCGCCCGTCCCGCGATTCGTGCCGAATCGGCGCGAGTGCGTCTCGACATTCGTCACGAATCGCGTGAAACCGCTCCGCATTCGCGACATTCGTCACGAATCCCGCGGGGAGTCGATGCTGCGATTCGTGCCGAATCGCGTGAAACCGCGCCGCTTTCGCGACATTCGTGCCGAATCGCGACCGGTGGGTGCTACAGCTCCTTGATCAGGTTCGTGATCCGGATGGTCGAGCAGCGGCGCCCGCGATCGTCGGTGACGGCGATCTCGTGCGTCGTCAGCGTGCGGCCGAGGTGGATGGGCGTGCACACGCCGGTCACGTAGCCCTCGGTCGCGGCCCGCGTGTGCGACGCGTTGATCTCGATGCCGACCGCGAGGCGGCCCTCGCCGGCGTAGAGGTTCGCGGACATCGAGCCGAGGGACTCGCCGAGCACCACGTAGGCGCCGCCGTGGAGGAGGTCCGCGGGCTGCGTGTTGCCGAGCACCGGCATGCGCGCCACGGCCCGCTCGATCGTGAACTCCACGATCTCGATGCCCATCTTGTCGGCGAGGGCGCCGAGCCCCCGCTGCTTCACGTACGCGAGCGCGTCCTCGGTCATCTGCTGCCTCTCCGCTGTCGGTCGGGCCCTCGTCGGCCGTCGTCCTGCACTGTCACCGGCCCCTTGTAGGCTTGCCTGGTGTCAGACTCCGAAAAGCCTACCCTTCTGATCATCGACGGCCATTCGCTGGCATTCCGGGCCTTCTACGCCCTCCCCGTCGACAGTTTCGTGAACCGCGAGGGTCAGCACACCAACGGCATCCACGGCTTCATCGCGATGCTGATCAACCTGCTCCAGCAGCAGCGCCCGACCCACCTCGCGGTCGCCTTCGACATCTCCCGCTACTCGTTCCGCACCCGCGAGTACCCGGAGTACAAGGGCACCCGCAACGAGACCCCCTCCGAGTTCGTGGGGCAGATCCCGCTGCTGCAGGAGGCCCTGCACGCGATGAACATCACCACCATCGCCAAGGAGGACTTCGAGGCCGACGACATCCTCGCCACCCTCGCCCGCCAGGGCAGGGAGCAGGGCTACCGCGTCCTCCTCGTCTCCGGCGACCGCGACACCATCCAGCTCGTCAACGACGACGTCACGCTGCTCTACCCGAACGTGCGCGGCGTCTCCGAGCTCAAGGTCTACGACCCCGCCGCCGTGCGCGAGCGCTACGGCGTCGAGCCCCACCAGTACCCGGAGATCGCGGCGCTCGTCGGCGAGACCAGCGACAACCTGATCGGCATCGACAAGGTCGGCGAGAAGACCGCGGTCAAGTGGGTGCAGCAGTACGGCACCGTCGAGAACATCGTCGCCCACGCCGACGAGATCAAGGGCGTCGTCGGGCAGAACCTGCGCGACCAGCAGGAGAACGCCCTCCGCAACCGCCGGCTCAACAGGCTGCTGGACGACGTCGAGCTGGAGGTCGCGCCCGCCGACCTGGAGCGCAAGCCGCTCAACGAGAACGCGGTGCGCGACATCTTCGCCCGCCTCCAGTTCAAGACCCTGCTCGACCGGCTGATGAAGGCCGCCTCTGAAGACGGCACCCTCGCCGGCGCGGGCGGCACCGCGCCCTCCGAAGGCGACGCCGGCGCGGTCAGCGCCCCGCTGGTCCGCACGCTCGTGGACGAGGAGCTCGCCAACTGGCTGCAGAAGGCCTCCGCCGACGGCACGGCGGTCGCCGTCCAGCTGGAGACCGGCCCCGCCGGCATCACCGGCTTCGGCCTGGCCGCCGCCGATGACACGGTCTACGTCCCGTGGGCCGCCGGCCGTCCCGACTACACCGCGCTGGAGGAGTGGCTCGCGAGCAGCGCGCCCAAGTACTTCTTCCACGCCAAACCGCAGTTCAAGGCGCTGAGCCGCGCCGGCTTCGTGGTCGACGGCCTCGCGTTCGACACCCGCATCGCCTCCTGGCTGGTCCGGCCGGGCGCCGCCCCGCAGTCGCTGGCCGAGCAGGTCTACGAGGTGCTGGGCGAGACCCTGCCGGTCTCCGACCCCAACCAGCTCGTGCCGCTGAACGACGCGGTCAGCCCGGCAACCGAGGCCTGGTACATCCGCCGCGTCGCCGAGGGCCAGATGATCGCCCTCGACGCCGGCACCCGTGCGGTGCTCGACGACATCGAGCTGCCGCTGGTCGCAGTGCTCGCCGAGATGGAGCTCGACGGCGTCTCGATCGACACCGAGGTGCTGCGCCGCCTGCGCGGCCAGCTCACCGACAAGGCCAACGACTACGCCGCCCGCGCCTACGCGGAGGTCGGCCACGAGCTCAACCTCGGCTCGCCCAAGCAGCTCCAGCAGGTGCTGTTCGAGGAGCTCGGGATGCCGAAGACCCGCTCCACCAAGACCGGCTACTCCACCGACGCCCAGTCGCTGGCCGACCTCCAGGAGAGCAACCCGCACCCGTTCCTCGACCTGCTGCTGCAGCACCGCGACGCGACCAAGCTGAAGCAGATCGTGGAGACGCTGGAGCGCTCGATCACCGTGGACGACCGCATCCACACCACGTACGACCAGACCGGCACCAGCACGGGCCGGATCTCGTCCAACGACCCCAACCTCCAGAACATCCCGATCCGCACCGAGGAGGGCCGCGAGATCCGCTCGGCGTTCCGCAGCGCGCCCGAGTACGAGACGCTGCTGACCGCCGACTACTCGCAGATCGAGATGCGCATCATGGCGCACCTCTCCGAGGACCCGGGACTGATCGAGGCGTTCAACGCGGGGGAGGACCTGCACCGCTTCGTCGGCGCGCGCGTCTTCGGCGTCGCTCCGGAGGACGTCACCCCGCTCATGCGCACGAAGGTCAAGGCGATGTCGTACGGCCTCGCCTACGGCCTCAGCCCGTTCGGCCTGTCCAAGCAGCTCCGCATCGAGACGAAGGAGGCGCGCGACCTGATGGCCGGCTACTTCGAGCGCTTCGGCGCGGTGCGCGACTACCTGCGCAGCGTCGTGGAGATCGCCCGGGTCGACGGCTACACCGAGACGATCTTCGGCCGCCGCCGCCCGTTCGCCGACCTGACCTCCACCAACCGGGTGCTGCGCGAGAACGCCGAGCGGCAGGCGCTCAACGCGCCCATCCAGGGCTCGGCCGCCGACATCATGAAGATCGCCATGCTCGGCATCGCGGGCGACCTGATCGACCAGCAGCTGAACTCGCGGATGCTCCTGCAGGTGCACGACGAGCTCATCTTCGAGGTCGCGCCCGGCGAGTGGGACGCCCTAGAGTCGGTCGTCCGCACCCGGATGGCCGGCGCCGCCGACCTCCGCGTGCCGCTCGACGTGCAGATCGGCCGCGGGCCGAACTGGGAGGCCGCCGCGCACTGATCGGGTTCGACGCGCTGAGGTCCGACAGCCCTTGACCGGCGGCTCCACCGCCTCGATAGGCTCGGGTCATGACGAACGCAGAGAAGCGCGAACCGACTCCGATCGACACGATCGCTGAGGAGTGGGTCGACACCCAGTTGGAGCTCCACCCCGAGTACCACGTCTGGCTCGGCCGCCCCGGCCGCGAGGGCGAGTACTCGGACTACTCGCCGGCCGGCGCCGAGCAGGCGGTCGGCAAGGTGCGGGAGGCGCTGGCCAAGATCCAGGCCGCCGAGCCGGTGGACGACATCGACCGGGTCACCAAGATGGACCTGTCCCGCGAGCTCGAGCTCACCATCGAGAAGCACGAGGCGGGCTTCAACCAGCGCGACCTCAACGTGATCGCCTCGCCGGCCCAGGAGCTGCGCGACATCTTCGACCTCGTCCCCACCGACACCGAGGAGGACTGGGCCAACGTCGCGAAGCGGCTGCACAACCTCCCCGCCGCGATGGACGGCTACATCGAGACGCTGCGCAGCGGCATCGCGAACGGCAACGTCCCGGCCATCCGCCAGGTGCGCGAGGTGCTCGCGCAGGCCAACAAGCAGGTCGCCGGCACCGGCTTCTTCTTCGACTTCACCGGCTCGGCCCGCCCGCTCGACGGCGAGCTGCCTGCGTCGCTGAAGGCCGACCTGGCCGAGGGCGCCAAGGAGTCGGCCGCGGCCTACGCCACGCTCGCCGCGTTCCTGCAGGACGAGCTGGCCGCTCACGCGCCGGAGAAGGACGCGGTCGGTCGCGAGCTGTACGCGCTGGCCTCCCGCGACTTCCTCGGCGCGACCGTCGACCTGGACGAGACGTACGAGTGGGGCATCGAGGAGCTCGCGCGCATGGTCGCCGAGCAGGAGTCGATCGCGAACGAGATCAAGCCGGGCGCGACCGTCCACGAGGCCATCGCGTTCCTGGACGGCGACGCCTCCCGCAAGCTGCACGGCACCGCCGCTCTGCAGCGCTGGATGCAGGAGACCAGCGACCGCGCGATCGAGGAGCTCGGCAAGACGCACTTCGACATCCCCGCCGAGATCCGCCGGCTGGAGTGCATGATCGCCCCCACGCAGGAGGGCGGCATCTACTACACGGGCCCGAGCGACGACTTCGCGCGCGCCGGCCGGATGTGGTGGAGCGTCCCGGAGGGCGTCACCGAGTTCGACACCTGGCGCGAGCTGACGACCGTCTACCACGAGGGCGTCCCCGGCCACCACCTCCAGATCGCGCAGGCCACCTACAACAAGGCGCAGCTGAACTCCTGGCGCCGCATCGCCGGCACCTCGGGCCACGCCGAGGGCTGGGCGCTCTACGCGGAGCGCCTGATGGAGCAGCTCGGCTACCTGGACGATCCGGCCGACCGGCTCGGGATGCTCGACGGTCAGCGGATGCGCGCGGCGCGCGTGGTCCTCGACATCGGGGTGCACCTGGAGAAGCAGCTCCCGGACGGCTCCGGGCCGTGGACCGGCGAGTACGCCTTCGGCTTCCTCGCCGACAACGTCAACATGAACGAGGGCTTCGTCCGGTTCGAGGTGAACCGCTACCTCGGCTGGCCCGGCCAGGCGCCGTCGTACAAGATCGGCCAGCGGATCTGGGAGCAGCTCCGCGACGAGTACGCGCGCCGCGAGGGGGCCGCGTTCGACATCAAGGCGTTCCACAAGAAGGCGCTCGACATCGGCGGCGTCGGCCTGGACACGCTGAAGTCAGCGCTGCTGGACTGAGCGTCCCGGTCCGACCATCGACGCAGAGCGCGCAGTCGCGATGACCTCACCGTTCCGGGCCGTGCTCGGCCCGGCGTTCGAGGAGCTTCATCCGCGGCTGCGCGCCTACTTCGACGCCATCCCGCCCGGGTCGACCGGCAGCGGCCGGGGCGTGTTCGACACCGTCGGCACGCCCCGGCGCTGGCTGTGGCCGGCGCTGGCGGTATTCGCCCGGGCGCACGTGATGTTCCCGGTCTGGGAGCGTGCGGTCCCGTTCGCGGTCGAGAACCTGCCGGCGGTGTCGGCCGACGGCGGCCCGGCGGTGCGCGCGGTGCGGCGGTTCGAGCTCCGGGGACGCGTGCTCGAGATGCGCGACGAGATCGGGGTGGACGGCTGGATGATCGTGGACCGGCTGGGCTCGCCGGTCCTCGCCGAGGCCTCGTTCTCCGCCCGCGTGATCGACGGCGGCCTCCGGCTGACCTCCCGCCGGGTCGCACTCCGGATCGGCGGGGTGCGGGTCGCGATCCCACGCGCGGTCGCCCCGGTGGTCGCCCTCACCGAGCGGTACGACGACGAGCGCGACGCGCAGGCGGTCTCCATCGTGGTCCGCGTCCCGCTCATCGGTAGGGTGTACCAGTACGCGGGGACGTTCCGATACCAGGTCGGGCGCCGCGGTTCCGGCGGTGACAACGCCACAACGGGGGAGTGAGTGAGCGAGCGCATCGTCATCGCCGGCGCGTCCGGTTTCATCGGACGCTACCTGGCGGAGCACTACCGCGCCCAGGGCGCGACGGTCCTGCTGGTCGGGCGCGACGGCGCCGACGCCCGCTGGGGCGACGCCGAGGCGCTGCGCCGGGTCGTCACCGGCGCGGACGTCCTGATCAACCTCGCGGGCAAGAGCGTGAACTGCCGGTACGGCGATGCGAACCGCGCCGAGATCTTCCGCTCCCGGCTGGAGACCACGCGGGCGCTGCGGGAGGCCGTCGCCGCCTCCGACGCGCCGCCGCCGGTCTGGTTCAACGCCTCCACCGCGACCATCTACCGGCACGCCGAAGACCGGCCGATGACGGAGTCCACCGGCGAGCTCGGCACCGGCTTCTCGGTGAACGTGGCGCGCGCCTGGGAGGCCGAGTTCTTCGCGGGCGAGCTGCCCGGCACGCGACGCGTCGCGCTGCGCATGGCGATCGTGCTCGGCGACGGCTCCGCACTCATCCCGCTCATCCGCCTGACGCGCTTCGGCCTCGGCGGCCCGCAGCTCGACGGCCGCTGGTTCGCGACGACCGCGCGCCGCAACGCCGGCACCTTCCACGAGTTCCGCGCCCGCGGCGGCCGGCAGCGGTTCAGTTGGGTGCACATCGCGGACGTGCTCGGGTCGATCGAGTTCCTGCGCGCCCATCCCGAGCTGGACGGCCCGGTCAACATCGCCGCGCCCAACCCGTCGGACAACCGCACGCTGATGGCGATCCTGCGCCGCGTGCTCCGCGTCCCGGCCGGCCTCCCGGCGTTCCGGTGGATGCTGGAGGTCGGCACCGCCGTCATCCGCACGGAGACCGAACTGGTGCTGAAGAGCCGCTGGGTGGTGCCGGAGCGGCTGCTCTCCGCGGGCTACGCGTTCGCCTTCCCGGACCTGGAGCCCGCCCTCCGCGACATCGTCGCCGCGCGCGAGTTGCCCCTTCCGCAGACCAGTCGGTAGACTAGACCGTCACTTGTGTGACATCCACATCCGCCTGCCGTTCGCGGAAGACACCCAACAAGGTTCGCGCTCGGCCTGATTTATGTCCATAACGGAGCATCCACTACATGACAACCGCAACGACCGACAAGGCACCGAAGCAGGTCGCAGTCAACGACATCGGTTCTGCTGAAGACTTTCTTGCCGCGGTCGAAAAGACGCTGAAGTTCTTCAACGACGGAGACCTCATCGAGGGCACCGTCGTCAAGATCGACCGCGACGAGGTCCTCCTCGACGTCGGCTACAAGACCGAGGGTGTCATCCCCTCGCGCGAGCTTTCCATCAAGCACGACGTCGACCCCAGCGAGGTCGTCGAGGTCGGCGACACCGTCGAGGCGCTCGTTCTCCAGAAGGAGGACAAGGAAGGTCGCCTCATCCTGTCCAAGAAGCGTGCGCAGTACGAGCGCGCGTGGGGCGACGTGGAGAAGATCAAGGAAGCCGACGGCGTCGTGACCGGTACGGTCATCGAGGTCGTCAAGGGCGGTCTGATCGTCGACATCGGCCTCCGCGGCTTCCTGCCGGCGTCGCTCATCGAGCTGCGCCGCGTCCGCGACCTGACCCCGTACCTGGGCCAGGAGATCGAGGCGAAGATCCTCGAGCTCGACAAGAACCGCAACAACGTGGTCCTGTCGCGCCGCGCGCTGCTGGAGCAGACCCAGTCGGAGTCCCGCACCACGTTCCTCAACAACCTGCACAAGGGCCAGGTCCGCAAGGGCGTCGTGTCCTCGATCGTCAACTTCGGCGCGTTCGTCGACCTGGGCGGCGTGGACGGCCTCGTGCACGTCTCCGAGCTCTCGTGGAAGCACATCGAGCACGCCTCCGAGGTCGTCGAGGTCGGCCAGGAGGTCACCGTCGAGATCCTCGAGGTCGACCTGGACCGCGAGCGCGTCTCGCTGTCGCTCAAGGCGACCCAGGAGGACCCGTGGCAGGTCTTCGCCCGCACCCACGCGATCGGTCAGGTCGCGCCGGGCAAGGTCACGAAGCTGGTTCCGTTCGGTGCCTTCGTCCGCGTCGCGGACGGCATCGAGGGCCTGGTGCACATCTCCGAGCTCTCCGGCAAGCACGTCGAGCTCGCGGAGCAGGTCGTGTCGGTCGGCGAAGAGGTCTTCGTCAAGGTCATCGACATCGACCTGGAGCGCCGCCGCATCTCGCTGTCGCTCAAGCAGGCGAACGAGGGCGTGGACCCCGAAGGCACCGAGTTCGACCCGGCCCTCTACGGCATGGTCACCGAGTACGACGAGCAGGGGAACTACAAGTACCCCGAGGGCTTCGACCCGGAGACCAACGAGTGGAAGGAAGGCTTCGAGACCCAGCGGGACGAGTGGGAGCAGCAGTACGCCGCTGCCCAGGCTCGTTGGGAGGCGCACAAGCGCCAGGTCGCGAAGGGCATCGAGGAGGCGGCCGCCGACAGCGGTTCCTCGTCCTACTCGAGCGAGACCGGCTCCGGCGGCACCCTGGCCGACGACGAGTCGCTCGCCGCTCTGCGCGAGAAGCTCAGCTCCAACAACTGAGACACGTCTCATCCGCGAACGGCCGGTCCCCTCGGGGGCCGGCCGTTCCGGCGTTAACGTCCCCCGCGGGTCGCGGGAGGCCGCACCGTTCGCAATAGGCTGGACCCCGTGCAGCTCATCGGACTGACCGGCGGCATCGCCTCCGGCAAATCGACCATCGCCTCCCGTCTCGCCGAGCTCGGCGCCGTGGTCGTGGACGCCGACCGCATCGCCCGGGAGGTGGTCGAGCCCGGCACGCCGGCGCTGGCCGAGATCGCCGAGACGTTCGGCTCCGGCGTGATCGCCGCCGACGGCAGCCTCGACCGGCCGGCGCTGGGCGCGATCGTGTTCGGCGACGCGGACGCCCTCCAGAAGCTGAACGGGATCACCCACCCGGCCGTGCTCGCCGCGTCGACCGCCCGGTTCGAGGCGGCGGCTGCTGCCGATCCCGCGGCGATCGTCGTCTACGACGTCCCGCTGCTGGTCGAGTCGGCTAACGAGTACCCGTTCGACCTCGTCGTCGTCGCGCACGCCGACGCCGCGACGCGGATCGACCGGCTGGTGCGGCTGCGCGGGATGGACCGGGCGGAGGCCGAGCGCCGGATCGGCTCGCAGGCCTCCGACGAGGAACGGCTCGCGGTGGCGGATGTCGTGATCGACACCGACGGCACGCTCGACCGCACGCGCGAGCAGGTGGACGAGCTCTGGGAGAGCCTGCGGTCCTGAGCGGACGCGGAGGCCGCGTTCCGCTCTGAGCGAGAGCGGGCCGCGATGTCGGTGGTCCTTCCTAGACTGGACTCATGCAAGCCACGCGACTCGTCCGCCCGTTCGAGGTCGTCAGCGAATACGCGCCCAGCGGCGACCAGCCCAAGGCCATCGCCGAACTCGCAGGCCGCATCAACGCTGGTGAGACGGATGTTGTCCTCCTCGGCGCGACCGGCACGGGCAAGTCCGCGACCACGGCCTGGCTGGTCGAGCAGGTGCAGCGCCCGACGCTCGTCCTCGCCCACAACAAGACCCTCGCCGCCCAGCTGGCCAACGAGTTCCGCGAGCTGCTGCCCAACAACGCCGTCGAGTACTTCGTCTCGTACTACGACTACTACCAGCCCGAGGCCTACGTCCCGCAGACGGACACCTTCATCGAGAAGGACTCCTCGGTCAACGCCGAGGTCGAGCGGCTGCGGCACTCCACCACCAACTCGCTGCTGAGCCGGCGCGACGTGGTCGTGGTCTCCACCGTCTCCTGCATCTACGGCCTCGGCGCTGCGGAGGAGTACCTGGAGGCGATGGTCGCGCTCCAGGTCGGCCAGAACGTCGGCCGCGACGCCCTCATCCGCCGATTCGTCGCCATGCAGTACGAGCGCAACGACGTCGACTTCTCCCGTGGCAAGTTCCGGGTCCGCGGCGACACGATCGAGATCATCCCCATGTACGAGGAGCACGCGGTCCGCGTCGAGCTGTTCGGCGACGAGATCGAGGCGCTGTACTCGCTGCACCCGCTCACCGGCGAGGTGCTGCAGAAGATGGACGCAGTGTCCGTCTTCCCGGCGACGCACTACGCCGCGAGCCCGGCGACCATGCAGCGCGCGATCGGCACCATCCAGGAGGAGCTGCGCGAGCGGCTGCAGGAGCTGGAACGCGAGGGCAAGCTGCTGGAGGCGCAGCGGCTGCGGATGCGCACCCAGTTCGACCTGGAGATGATGGAGCAGATCGGCTTCTGCTCCGGCATCGAGAACTACTCGCGGCACATCGACGGCCGTCTGCCGGGTGAGGCGCCGAACTGCCTGCTCGACTACTTCCCGGACGACTTCCTCGTGGTCATCGACGAGTCGCACGTGACCGTGCCGCAGATCGGCGCCATGTACGAGGGCGACGCGTCCCGCAAGCGCACGCTGGTGGAGCACGGCTTCCGCCTGCCCAGCGCGCTCGACAACCGGCCGCTGCGCTGGAACGAGTTCAAGGACCGCGTCGGCCAGACGGTGTACCTGTCAGCGACGCCCGGCCAGTACGAGATGGGCGTCGCGGACGGCGTGGTCGAGCAGATCATCCGCCCGACCGGCCTGGTCGACCCGCAGATCGTGGTCAAGCCGACCAAGGGCCAGATCGACGACCTGCTCGAGGAGATCCGCGTCCGCGTCGAGCGCGATGAGCGCATCCTCGTCACCACGCTGACCAAGAAGATGGCGGAGGAGCTGACAGACTTCCTCGCGGAGGCGGGCGTGAAGGTCCGCTACCTGCACTCGGACGTCGACACCCTGCGCCGCGTGGAGCTGCTGACCGAGCTGCGCGCCGGTGTGTACGACGTGCTCGTCGGCATCAATCTGCTCCGCGAGGGCCTGGACCTGCCGGAGGTGTCGCTGGTCGCGATCCTCGACGCCGACAAGGAGGGCTTCCTCCGCTCGTCGACATCCCTCATCCAGACCATCGGCCGCGCCGCCCGCAACGTCTCCGGCGAGGTGCACATGTACGCGGACGTGCTGACGGACTCGATGAAGAACGCCATCGAGGAGACCGACCGCCGCCGCGAGCTGCAGATCGAGTACAACCGTGCCAACGGCATCGACCCCCAGCCGCTCCGCAAGCGCATCGCCGACATCACGGACGTGCTCGCCCGCGAGGAGGCCGACACGGCCCGCATGCTCGCCGGCCGCGAGCAGCGCCGCAAGAGCCCGACGCCGAACCTCCGCAACGGCGGCATCGCCGCCCAGGGCGCGGCCGAGCTGGAGTCGCTGATCGCCGATCTCAACGAGCAGATGCTCGCGGCGGCCGGCGAGCTGAAGTTCGAACTGGCGGCCCGGCTGCGCGACGAGCTGTCCGATCTGAAGCGGGACCTGCGGCAGATGGAGAAGGCGGGGCATCTGGGCTGAGTCGCGCGGCTGCGAGAGCCGACAGTCGCGCGCACAGCACCTCATCACCACGCACTTCCACGCACTTCCCCCAGCACAGCGCTACGGTGGCAGAGTGGGCTCGAAGGCGGCGCGTACGCGGCAGCGGTGGGGGATGGTCGCCGCCGCCGGGGCCTTACTCGCGCTCTCGGCCGCGGCGCTCGCCTTCCAGGGCGCTCCCGTCTTCACCGGAGTCCGGTTCTCTCTGCCGTCCGCCGACCTCCAGCCGCATCCGGGCGAGCAGCAGGTCACCGGCACGCCCGCCCCGCAGGACATCGCCCACGAGACCCGCATCGACCTGACCTGGGTGACGTACGCCGTCGTGATCCTGGTGATCGTGCTGCTGCTCGCCCTCCTGTGGCGCTATCTGCGGCGGAGGCTGCGCCCCGAGTTCCCCGGCGTCCGCGGCGACGTCGCGGGCTCGACCGAGGGCGCCGTCGCGCCCGACCCTCCCGAGCAGCCGCGGCCCGAGCGGGTCCGTCGGGGCCTCGACCGGGCCCTCGACCTGCTCGGCGAGGATCGCGAACCCCGCGACGCGATCGAGCGCGCCTGGCTCGGGCTGGAGGAGGGCGCGGCCGACAGCGGCGTCCACCGGCTGCCCGCCGAGACGCCGGGGGAGTTCGTGCGGCGCGTGCTCGCCCGGGTGGCGTCCGACCGGGCCGCCGCGCAGGGCCTGCTCGAGCTGTACCTGCGCGCACGCTTCAGTGAGGCGCCGGTGACGGCCGCGGACGTGGCCGAGGCGCGCACCGCGATCGAAGCGCTCCGTGCGTCGTGGGGCACAGCGGCGGCGGAAAGCATGCCCCGATGACCCGCGCCCGGATGATCCGCCGCGCCGTCGGCTGCGTGCTCGCCGCCGCCGTGATCGGCGTCGCGGCCTGGTTCTTCGGCATGGACGCGCCGCACGCCGTTGGGCTCGGGTTCGTCGTGTTCGCCCTCGGCGCCGTGCTGTCACTGCTGGGCGATCAGGCCGAGGTCGCCTGGCCGGTCCCGTCACCGCAGCCGCGGCCCGGCGCGCGCCGGGACGTCGTGCAACTCGGCTGGTCGCTCGGCGCCCGCGGTGGACGGGTGTCGCCGGAGGCCGTCCGCCGGCTGCGCCGCCTCGCCGCCGACGTGCTCGACCGGCACGGTGTGACGCTCGACGACCCGGCCGCCGCTCCGGTGGTCGCCGGGCTGCTGGGGGAGGAGACCGCGGCGATGCTCCGCAAGGGCAGCGCTGCGGCCCCGCGCCCGAAGGAGTTCGCGGCCTCGCTCGCCCGGCTGGAGGCGCTGGCGGCGCCCGACGCGCCTGACCGCCCCCACCCCGACCACGCCGACACCGCCATCGCAACCACGACAGGACCCGCATGACCCCGGACACCTCCACCTCAGCAGTCACCCCCGCGAACCTCCCCGCCACGGTCGGCGCCGACCCCGAGCCGCTCGCGGTCGCCGAGGTCGCGCGTCTCGGCGCCGAGGTGCTGAACCGGGTCGGGTCCGTCGTCGTCGGGATGCGCGAGCCCCTGCACATCGCGCTCGCCACCGTGCTCGCCGGCGGGCACGTGCTGTTCGAGGACGTCCCGGGGCTCGGCAAGACTCTCGCCGCCCGCAGCATCGCCAGCGCCGTCGGCCTCGACTTCCGGCGGCTGCAGTGCACGCCCGACCTGCTGCCCTCCGACATCACCGGCTCGTTCGTCTACGTTCCGTCGACGGCCGAGTTCGAGTTCCGTCCCGGGCCGGTGTTCACCGGGCTGTTCCTCGCCGACGAGATCAACCGGACCTCGCCGAAGACCCAGTCCGCGCTCCTGGAGGCCATGGCGGAGGGGCAGGTGTCCGTCGAGGGACGCAGTTTCGCGCTGCCGCGGCCCTTCCACGTGGTCGCGACGGCGAACCCCATCGAGTCGGAGGGCACGTACGCCCTCCCGGAGGCGCAGCTCGACCGGTTCATGGTGCGGCTCGGCGTCGGCTACCCGGACGCGGACGGCGAGACGGAGGTCCTGCTCGCCCGCGTCGCGCGCCGGCACGAGGTCGCGACGGTCGACCCGGTCATCGACGCCCGCACGCTGCTGGCGATGCAGGCGGGGGTCGAGCGGGTGGACGTCGACCCCGACATCGCCGCTTACTGCGTCCGCCTCGCCGCCGCCACCCGACGCCACCGCTCCGTGGAGGTCGGCGCCTCGCCGCGCGGGTCGCAGGGCCTCCTGCTGGTGGCCCGTGCGCTGGCGGTGCTCGCGGGCCGCGACTACGTCATCCCCGACGACGTCAAGCGCGTCGCCGTCCCGGTCCTCGCGCACCGGCTGACGCTCACCGTGCAGGCGTGGACCAGCGGCGTGAGCGCGTCGCAGGTGGTTCTGGAGGTCGTGTCCTCGGTCGCGGGACCGCCGGCGGTGGGGACGCGCGAGCGGGAGACGGCCGGCTGATGCGGTCGTGGTCGCGGGAGCGGACGGTGGCCGGCTGATGTCGCTCTGGTCCCGCGCGCGCATGCCCGGCCCGCGCGAGCGGACGGAGGCGCCGGCGGGTGGTTCGGGGTGGGCGCTGAGCCCGGGGGTGACCGCGGCCGCGATCGTCGCGGTCGTGTGCCTGGTCGCCGCGTTCGTGCTGTCCCGGGTGGAGCTCGTCCTCGTCGCGGCGCCGCTCCTGCTGGCGGCGGTGCTCGGCTGGTCGTCGCGGCCGGAGTCCGCGGCCTCCCGCACCCGCGCGACCATCGGCGGCGACGACCCGGACGGCCGCGTGCGCGTCGACGCCGTGGCCGAGGCGGAGGGGCGGGTGGACGGTGTGCACCTGCGGATCCACCGCGCCGACCGGGAGCCCGAGGACGCCGTGGTGACGCCCCGGGAGGCCGGCCGGCTGCGCTTCCACGTCGCGGTCTCGCACTCCGGCCCGCAGCGCATCCTGGCGCTCGCGGCGCGGGGGATCGGGCCCGACGCCGCGTGGACCGGCGACCCCGGCCTCCCCGCCGTCGCGGAGCGCGTGGTGCGGCCGGCGTCGCAGCGGCTCCGCAGCCTCCCGCTGCCCGCGCGGCTGCTCGGCCTGACCGGCGGCCACGTGTCCGCCCGGCCGGGCGACGGCGGCGAGTTCCGCGACATCGACCGCTTCCGTCCCGGCGACCGGCTCCGCCGCATCGACTGGAAGGCGACCGCCCGCCTCGCCCAGCGCCCCGGCGAGCTCTACGTGCGCCGGACCACCGCGACCTCCGACGCCGCGGTGCAGCTCGTCGTCGACGCGCGCGACGACGTGCCAGGGGCCGTCGCTGGCTGGGCGGCGCCGTACCCGCGGCCGGGGGCGACGTCGCTCGACCTGGCGCGGGAGGCCGCGGTCTCGCTGGCCGGCGCGTACGCCGCCGCGTCCGACCGGGTCGGTTTCGACGACCTGTCCGACGCCCGCCGCGCCCTGCCGCCGCGCGCCGGGTCGCGGCACCTGCACCGCGTCCTGCGGGCCGTCGAGCTGACGACCGCGCACGGCTCGGCGACCGAGCGTGCCCGGGCGCCGCGGCTGGCGCAGGGCGCTGTCGTCTTCGTGATGTCGACGTTCCTGGACGACCAGGCCATGCGCCTCGCGCTCACCTGGCGGGCGGCCGGGCACCGGGTGATCGTGGTGGATGTCCTGCCCCCGCGCAGCGTGGACGAGCTGCCTGCCCGCGAGCGCCTCGCCCTGCGCGTGGTGGACCTGGAGCGCGGGCTGCGGCTCGATCGGCTGCGGGCGGCCGGCGCGGAGCTGCTGGTATGGGCGTCGCCGGAGCGGGACGCGGTGCTGCGGCGGCTGGCGACGCCGGGGAGGCGGCCATGAGCGCTCCGGCAGACCGCGACGCCGCCGCGGGCACCGACCGCGCACGCCGTGTGGCATCCACGCCTGAACACCCCGCCCCACCCGCCCCCGACCTCGGCCGCACCGTCCCCGCCTGGTCGCTCCGCGTCGCCTTCGCCGTCGTGGCCGTCCCGCTCGCCGTCACCACCGCCCCCAGCGGCCCGTGGCCCGCCCTGGCCGTCCTCCTCACCGCGGTCGCCGTGGCCGTCCCGCGCTGGCGGGTCGCGTGGGTGCTGATCGGCGTGCTCGCGTTCTCCACCCTTCTCGAGCCGGGGACGCTGACCCTGCGCGTGCTCGCCGTGATCGCCGCGGTGCACGTGCTGCACGTGCTCGCGGCGTGGACGCTCGTCCTCCCCGCGGGCGCGCGGCTGCAGCCCGCGGTGCTGCTGCCGTCGCTGCGGCGGGTGGTCGTGATCCAGGTGCCGGTCCAGGCGGTCGCGATCGTCCTGCTGCTGGTCGCGCGGCCGTCCGCGGCGCCGTGGCTCGCGATGCTGTCGGGCGCCGCGATCGTGGGGCTCGTGGTCCTGCTGGCGGCGCTGCTGCTCGCCCGCCCGCGCGCGTGAGGACAGCGCCGGTCACGAATGTCGGTGGTCGGGCGTACGCTCGCGCGTGGTCGCACATCCCCTGTCCGGGTTGCTAGAATCGAACAAAGCTTCGAACTCGCCGACGGGGGTCTCCGACGGGCGCCGTGCCGGTGCGCGGAGGGCGAACACACGGGTGGGGCGACGGCGAATAGCGGAGAATGGAACGAGTGAGCACTCTGAGTAGCAGGAGTTCGGCAGGCAATCCGGGCAAGGTCGTCGGTTCGCACCTCAGCGTCCGCGGCGCGCGGGTGCACAACCTCCACAACGTCGACCTCGAGATCCCGCGCGACTCGCTGGTCGTCTTCACCGGCCTGTCCGGCTCGGGCAAGTCGTCGCTCGCGTTCGACACGATCTTCGCGGAGGGGCAGCGCCGGTACGTCGAGTCGCTGTCGGCCTACGCGCGGCAGTTCCTCGGGCAGGTCGACCGGCCCGACGTCGACTTCATCGAAGGCCTCAGCCCTGCGGTGTCGATCGACCAGAAGTCCACCAACCGCAACCCGCGGTCGACGGTCGGCACGATCACCGAGATCTACGACTACATGCGACTGCTCTGGGCGCGCATCGGCGTCCCGCACTGCCCGGTCTGCGGTGAGAAGATCCAGCGCCAGACGGTGCAGCAGATCGCCGACCAGCTCATGGAGCTCGAGACCGGCACGCGCTACATGGTCGTCAGCCCGGTCATCTCGCAGAAGAAGGGCGAGTTCGTCGACCTGTTCAAGGAGCTCGCCGCGAGCGGATACTCGCGCGCGCTCGTGGACGGCGAACAGATCCAGCTCAGCGAGCCGCCGACGCTCAAGAAGCAGTACAAGCACGACATCTCCGTCGTGGTCGACCGCCTGGTCGCCGGCCCCGACATCCTGGGCCGCCTCACCGACTCGCTGGAGACCGCGCTGCGGCTCACCGACGGCCTGGTGCAGGTCAACTTCGTCGACCGCGAGGGCCCTGAGGCGTGGCAGTCGTTCAGCGAGAAGCTGTCCTGCCCCAACGGCCACCCGATCCAGCTCACCGAGATCGAGCCGCGCACCTTCTCGTTCAACGCGCCGTTCGGCGCCTGCCCGGAGTGCTCCGGCCTCGGCACCCGCATGTCGGTGGACGAGGACCTGCTGCTCGGCGACGATGAGCTGAGCATCGCCGACGGCGTCATCGTCCCATGGACCACGCAGGGCAAGGGCCTCTTCAACTACTACGAGAAGCTGCTCGACGGCCTCGCGCGCGACCTCGGCTTCTCGCTGAAGACGCCGTGGAAGAAGCTGCCCCAGAACGTCAGGGAGGCCGTCCTCCGCGGCGACAACTTCGAGGTCAAGGTGCGGTGGAAGAACCGCTACGGCCGTGAGATGTCCTACACGTCCGGCTTCGAGGGCGTCGTGCCCTACATCGAGCGCCAGTACATGCAGGCCGAGACAGACACCCAGCGCGCCCGCTGGGCCGAGTACCTCCGCGAGGTGCCGTGCCCGGTCTGCCAGGGCAAGCGGCTGAAGCCCGAGGTGCTCTCGGTGCTCATCCACGGCGCGTCCATCGCGGACGCGTCGCTGCTGAGCCTGTCCGACGCCCGCGCGTTCATGGAGAAGCTGCACCTGACCGAGCGCGAGCAGAAGATCGGCGCGCAGGTGCTGCGCGAGATCAAGATCCGCCTCGACTTCCTCATCCAGGTCGGCCTCAGCTACCTCGACCTCGCCCGTGCCGCTGCGACGCTGTCCGGCGGCGAGGCGCAGCGCATCCGGCTGGCGACCCAGATCGGGTCGGGCCTCACCGGCGTGCTGTACGTGCTGGACGAGCCGAGCATCGGCCTGCACCAGCGCGACAACCGGCGTCTCATCGACACGCTCGTCGCGCTGCGCGACCTCGGCAACACGCTGATCGTGGTCGAGCACGACGAGGACACCATCCGCACCGCCGACTGGATCGTGGACATCGGCCCGGGCGCCGGCGTCAACGGCGGCCATGTGGTGCACTCCGGGTCGTACGACGAGCTGCTGGCCAACACCGAGTCGCTGACCGGCGACTATCTGGCCGGGCGGCGCGAGATCGTCATCCCGGAGAAGCGCCGCAAGGTCGACAAGAAGCGCGTGATCCGGGTGGTCGACGCGGAGGCCAACAACCTCAAGAAGGTGTCGGTCGACTTCCCGCTCGGCACGTTCGTGGCGGTCACCGGAGTCTCCGGCTCCGGCAAGTCGTCGCTGGTCAACGACATCCTCTACCGGGTGCTGGCCAACAAGCTCAACGGCGCCCGCAAGCTGCCGGGCAAGCACCGGACGGTGACGGGCCTGGAGAACCTGGACAAGGTGGTGCACGTCGACCAGGCGCCGATCGGGCGCACGCCGCGCTCCAACCCGGCGACCTACACGGGCGTCTTCGACCGCATCCGCAACCTGTTCGCCGAGACGCCGGAGGCCAAGGCCCGCGGCTACCTGCCCGGCCGGTTCAGCTTCAACGTCAAGGGCGGCCGCTGCGAGGCGTGCTCGGGCGACGGCACGATCAAGATCGAGATGAACTTCCTGCCCGACGTCTACGTCGCGTGCGAGGTCTGCGGGGGAGCGCGGTACAACCGCGACACCCTGACCGTGCACTACAAGGGCAAGAACATCGCCGAGGTGCTCGACATGCCGATCAGCGAGGCGGCGGAGTTCTTCCGGCCGATCGGGGCGATCCACCGCTACCTGCAGACGCTCGTGGACGTCGGCCTCGGCTACGTCCGGCTCGGCCAGAGCGCGACGACCCTGTCCGGCGGCGAGGCGCAGCGCGTCAAGCTCGCGACCGAGCTGCAGCGCCGGTCGAACGGCCGCAGCGTCTACGTGCTCGACGAGCCGACCACCGGTCTGCACTTCGAGGACGTCCGCAAGCTCCTGCTGGTGCTCAACGGCCTGCTCGACAAGGGCAACACGGTCATCGTCATCGAGCACAACCTCGACGTCATCAAGTCCGCCGACTGGATCATCGACATGGGTCCGGAGGGCGGCGCGGGCGGCGGGCAGGTCATCGCGACCGGCACACCGGAGCAGGTCGCCGAGACGCCGGGGAGCCACACGGGCTACTTCCTCAAGGAGATCCTCCAGGGGGAGGGCGCGCTCGGCAGCGAGCGTGTCCGCGGCGCCGCGTAGGATCACGCTGTGCAGAGTACGGACACGGTCGGCTACCGCCCCAAGGCCGGCGAGATCCCGACGCAGCCCGGCGTCTACCGGTTCCGCGACAAGAACCGGCGGGTGCTGTACGTCGGCAAGGCGAAGAACCTCCGCGCGCGGCTGAGCAACTACTTCCAGCCGCTGCGGAGCCTCCACGAGCGCACCCGCCGCATGGTGACCACGGCGGCGAGCGTCGAGTGGACGGTCGTCGCCAGCGAGTTCGAGGCGCTGCAGCTCGAGTACACCTGGATCAAGGAGTTCAACCCGCCGTTCAACGTGCAGTTCCGGGACGACAAGTCGTACCCGTACCTCGCGGTGACGCTGGGGGAGCGCATCCCGCGCGTCATGGTCACCCGCAACCGCAACCTCAAGGACGCGCGCTACTTCGGCCCGTACACGAAGGTCTGGGCGATCCGCGACACGGTCGACCTCATGCTCAAGGCCTTCCCGGTGCGCAGCTGCTCGGACGGCGTGTACCGCCGCGCCGAGCTCACCGGACGGCCGTGCCTGCTCGGCGACATCGGCAAGTGCGCGGCGCCCTGCGTCGGCCGGATCAGCCCCGAGGACCACCGGGAGCTCGCCGAGGACTTCGTCTCCTTCATGGCCGGCAACGACACGAAGTACATCCGCGACCTCACCGAGAAGATGAAGCAGGCGGCGAGCACCCTCGACTACGAGGCGGCCGCGCGGCACCGCGACGCCATCGGCGCGCTCGAGGCGGCGATGGGCAAGAGCGCCGTGGTCCTGCAGGACAACGTGGACCTCGACGCCTTCGGCATCGCCCAGGACGAGCTCGCGGCCGCGGTGCAGCAGTTCATCGTCCGCGGCGGCCGCATCCGCGGTGTGCGCTCCTGGGTGGTCGACAAGGAGCTCGACATCTCGCTCGGCGAGCTGGTCGAGACGGTGCTGCAGAACGCCTACGAGGGCGCGGACGCGCCGCCGCGCGAGATCATCGTGCCCGAGCTGCCGGAGGACGCCACCGAGCTGGAGCAGTGGCTGATGGCACGGCGGGTGGAGGCCGACGAGGCCGGACCCGTCCGCCGCGGCCCGAAGTCCACCGGCCGGGTCGAGCTGCGCGTCGCCCAGCGCGGCGACAAGGCCGCACTCGCCCAGACCGCGGAGATGAACGCGAAGAACGCGCTCATCCTCTACAAGACCAGGCGCAGCTCCGACTTCGTCGCGCGCTCGAAGGCCCTGAACGACATCCAGGACGCCCTCGGCATGGCCGACGCGCCGCTCCGGATGGAGTGCTTCGACGTCTCGCACCTCAGCGGCACCAACATCGTCGCCTCGATGGTCGTGTTCGAGGACGGCTTGCCCCGCAAGGACCAGTACCGCCGCTTCAGCATCCCGGAGTCCACCGACGACACCGAGTCGATCTACCAGGTCATCTCGCGCCGCCTGGCGTACCTGAAGGACGACGGGGCCGGCGAGCAGGACGAGGCGGTGGAGGCGCCGGACCCCGACGACCAGGGCCGGGACGGCGACGACCCCGAGATCGACGTCGACGCCGAGATCGCGGAGGCCGCGGAGCGCCGCCGCCGCAAGTTCTCGTACCCGCCGAACCTGCTCATCGTCGACGGCGGCCAGCCGCAGGTCGCCGCCGCGCAGAGGGCGCTGGACGAGTCCGGCGTCACCGGCATCCAGCTCGCGGGCATCGCCAAGCGCCTCGAGGAGCTCTGGCTGCCCGACTCCGACTTCCCGGTCATCCTGCCGCGCAACAGCGACGCGCTGTTCCTGGTGCAGCGCATCCGCGACGAAGCGCACCGCTTCGCGATCACCTACCAGCGGGCGCGGCGCAAGCGGGACATCTCGAGCGTGCTCGGGGAGATCCCCGGCCTCGGGCCGGCGCGCGTGAAGGAGCTGCTGAAGCACTTCGGCTCTGTCGCGCAGCTGCGCCAGGCGACGCCGGAGCAGATCGCCGAAGTGCGCGGGGTCGGGCCGGCGATCGCGGCCGCCGTCCACGAGCGCCTCGCCGCCGGCTGAGCGAACGCAACCCCTGAAGAGGGGTCCGCGCAGACGCGCACCGGACCGGAAACCGTCTCGCCCCGGCGGGTCAGTCGGTAGGCTGGTCGCACGCGGCCAGAGAAGGAGAGCACGTGGCGACCGACATCGACACGAACGGCGAGCAGCAGGAGGTGCTGATCGTCACCGGGATGTCGGGGGCGGGCCGGTCCACCGTCGCCAACGCCCTCGAAGACCTCGACTGGTACGTGGTCGACAACCTGCCGCCGCAGATGCTCCGGCCGCTGATCGAGCTGGCCAACAGGGCCGAGTCCGGGCTGCCGCGCATCGCCGCCGTGGTGGACGTGCGCGGCCGCAACTTCTTCGAAGACCTGCAGACGATGATCCAGAGCCTGCGCGAGGGCACGAAGGTGCGCGTGCTGTTCCTGGAGGCCTCCGACGCCGTGCTCGTCCGCCGCTTCGAGCAGGTGCGCCGGCCGCACCCGCTGCAGGGCAACGGCACCATCCTCGACGGCATCGACGCGGAGCGCGCGCGGCTGCGCGAGATCCGCGAGGCGAGCGACATCATCGTCGACACCACGGACCTGAACATCCACCAGCTCGCCACCAACATCACCGAGACCTTCGCAGCGGAGGACACCGCCGGCGTGCAGGTGACCGTCATGAGCTTCGGGTTCAAGTACGGCCTCCCGCCGGACGCCGACCTCGTCGCCGACGCGCGGTTCCTGCCCAACCCGTTCTGGAACCCCGAGCTGCGCCCGCACACCGGGCTCGACGAGATCGTCCGCGAGTACGTGCTCCAGCAGGACGGCGCCGAGGAGTTCATCGCCGGCTACGTCGCCGCGATGCGCCCGATCTTCGCCGGCTACCAGCGGGAGAACAAGCGGCACGCGATGATCGCGATAGGCTGCACGGGAGGGAAGCACCGGTCCGTCGCGATAGCCGAAGAGCTCGCGGCCCGGTTGAGGGGCTTCCCCGGCGTCGCGGTCAACACCAAGCACCGCGACCTGGGCCGTGAATGATGCCGGCCGCCCACTTCACGGCGTGACCCGCGCCGTCTTTCACAGTTAGGAATCCGATTGGCTCTCACCGCCGACGTCAAAGACGAGCTCACGAAGGTCGAAGTCAGCAAGACGACCGTCCGCGCCGCGGAGCTCGCGACCATCCTGCGGTTCTCCGGCGGCCTCCACCTGATCGGAGGCCGGATCGCGGTGGAGAGCGAGCTCGACACGCCCGAGCTCGCGCGCCGGGTCCGGAAGGACCTGGCCGAGCTGTACGGCGTCCGCAGCGACGTGTCGGTGATCTCGGCCTCCGGCGTCCGCCGCAGCAGCCAGTACCTGGTCCGCGTGCTGGAGGGCGGCGAGACGCTCGCGCGCCAGACCGGGCTGCTCGACGCCCGCCGGCGCCCGATCCGCGGCCTCCCGAACCGGCTCACCACGGGCTCCCGCGAAGAGCTCGCCGCCGTCTGGCGCGGCGCGTTCCTCGCGCACGGCTCGCTGACCGACCCGGGCCGTTCCGCGGCTCTGGAGGTCACCTGCCCGGGCAACGAGGCCGCCATGGCCCTCGTCGGCGCCGCCGGTCGCCTGGGTGTGTCCGCCAAGGCCCGCGAGGTGCGCGGCGTGCACCGCGTCGTCATCCGCGACGGCGAGGCGATCAGCGCGATGCTGGTGCAGATGGGCGCGGCCGAGACCGTCGCCAACTGGGAGGAGCTCCGCCAGCGCCGCGAGGTGCGCGCGACAGCGAACCGCCTGGTGAACTTCGACGACGCCAACCTGCGGCGCTCCGCCCAGGCCGCCGTCGCCGCCTGCGCCCGCGTCGAGCGCGCGCTGGAGATCCTCGGCCCCGACGTGCCGGAGCACCTGCGCTACGCCGGCGACCTGCGCCTGGCCCACCGTGACGCCAGCCTGGACGAGCTCGGCCACCACGCCGACCCGCCCATGACCAAGGACGCCGTCGCCGGCCGCATCCGCCGGCTTCTGGCTATGGCCGACAAGAAGGCCTCCGAGCTGGACATCCCCGGCACCGACGCCAACCTCCCCGCCGACCTGGATGAGGTGTAGTTTCCGGATGGGCGCGCGTCCGGGAAGGGTCCGGAGGCCGGGGGAGTTGCCCTCAGTAGACTGAAGAAGTCGCCCGAAATCGGGAATCGAAGAAGAACAACTGTGGAGATGAGTAATGGCTGACTACACGCTGCCTGACCTTCCGTACGACTACGCGGCCCTGGAGCCGAACATCAGCGGCCGGATCATGGAGCTGCACCACGACAAGCACCACAAGACCTACGTGGACGGCGCCAACACCGCCATCGCGAAGCTGGCGGAGGCGCGCGACGCCGACGACCTGACGTACGTCAACAAGCTGCAGAAGGACCTGGCGTTCAACCTCGCCGGCCACGTCAACCACACCGTCTTCTGGAACAACCTGTCCCCGGAGGGCGGCGACAAGCCGACCGGCGAGCTCGCCGCGGCGATCGACGAGTTCTTCGGCTCGTTCGACAAGTTCCGCGCCCACTTCACGGCGTCGGCGCTCGGCATCCAGGGCTCCGGCTGGTCGATCCTGGCGTGGGACTCGCTGGGCCAGAAGCTCATCATCGAGCAGCTCTACGACCACCAGGGCAACCTCGCGGCGGCCACCATCCCGCTGCTCATGCTCGACATGTGGGAGCACGCCTTCTACCTCGATTACGTGAATGTGAAGGCGGATTACGTCAAGGCGTTCTGGAACATCACGAACTGGGCGGACGTGGACGACCGCTTCGTGAAGGCACGCGAGAAGACCGCGGGTCTGCTGCTACTGTCATAGCGGGTGGGCGTCCCGGGAGGGAGCCCTCCCGGGACGCCGCCGTCCGCTGAAAACACCCACATGGCGCCGTCCGGCGCCCCATCCAAGCAACGGGAGACATCTGTGTCCGTAAAGATCGGAATCAACGGGTTCGGTCGCATTGGTCGCAACTACCTGCGCGCGGCCCTCGCCAAGGGCAGCGACCTCGAGATCGTCGCGGTGAACGACCTCACCGACAACAAGACGCTCGCCCACCTGCTCAAGTACGACTCGATCACGGGCCGCCTGGACGCGACGGTGGAGCTGGAGGGCGACAGCATCGTCGTCAACGGCAAGCCGATCAAGGTGCTCGAGGAGCGCGACCCGGCCAACCTCCCCTGGGGCGAGCTGGGCGTCGACATCGTCATCGAGTCGACCGGCCGCTTCACCAAGGCCGCCGACGCCAAGAAGCACATCGAGGCGGGCGCCAAGAAGGTCATCATCTCCGCTCCGGCCACCGACGAGGACGCCACGTTCGTCATCGGCGTGAACGAGCACCTGTACGACCCGGAGAACCACAACATCATCTCCAACGCGTCGTGCACCACCAACTGCCTCGCGCCGCTGGCCAAGGTCTTCAACGACGAGTTCGGCATCGAGCGCGGTCTGATGACCACGGTCCACGCCTACACCGCCGACCAGAACCTGCAGGACGGCCCGCACAGCGACCTCCGCCGCGCCCGCGCCGCCGCGATCAACATCGTGCCGACCTCGACCGGCGCCGCTAAGGCGATCGGCCTGGTCCTCCCGGAGCTGAAGGGCAAGCTCGACGGCTTCGCGCTGCGCGTGCCCGTCCCCACCGGCTCGATCACCGACCTGACCGTCACCGCCTCGCGCCCCGTCACCATCGACGAGGTCAAGGCCGCGTACAAGAAGGCCGCCGAGGGTCCGCTCAAGGGCATCCTCAAGTACACCGAGGACGAGATCGTCTCCTCCGACATCGTCTCCGACCCGCACTCGTCGATCTTCGACGCCGGGCTGGTGCGCATCATCGGCGACCAGGTCAAGCTCTCGAGCTGGTACGACAACGAGTGGGGCTACTCCAACCGTCTGGTCGACCTGACCGAGTACGTCGCCGAGCGTCTCTAAGGGCCGGGAACCGACGTGACGCTCCGCACTCTCGACTCACTCGGTTCGCTCGCGGGAAAACGCGTCGTCGTCCGCTGTGATCTGAACGTTCCTCTGCAGGACGGGAAGATCACGGACGACGGTCGCGTGCGAGCGTCGATTCCCACCCTGAACGCCCTGATCAATCAGGGCGCCAAGGTGGTCGTGATCTCCCATCTGGGCCGCCCCGACGGCGCGCCCGACTCGAAGTACAGCCTGGCCCCAGTGGCACAGCGGCTCTCGGAACTGCTGGGCAAGCCGGTGACCTTCGCGCAGGACACCGTCGGCGCGGGCGCCGAGGCCGCTGTCGCCGGCCTGAAGGACGGCGACGTCGCCCTGCTGGAGAACCTCCGGTTCAACCCGGGGGAGACCGCCAAGGACGAAGCCGAGCGCACGGCGTTCGCGGCCAAGCTCGCCGCGTTCGGCGACGCCTTCGTCTCGGACGGCTTCGGCGTGGTCCACCGCAAGCAGGCCAGCGTGTACGAGCTCGCGAAGGCGCTCCCGAGCGCAGCGGGCACGCTCATCGCGGCAGAGCTCGACGTGCTCGACCGGCTCACCGAGAACCCCGAGCGGCCGTATGCGGTCGTGCTCGGCGGCTCCAAGGTGTCCGACAAGCTCGGCGTGATCGGCCACCTGCTCCCGCGGGTCGACTCGCTGCTCATCGGCGGCGGCATGCTGTTCACCTTCCTCGCCGCGCTCGGCCACAAAGTGGGCTCCAGTCTGCTGGAGGCCGACCAGATCGACACGGTGAAGGGCTACCTGGCGAAGGCCGAGGAGCTCGGCGTCCAGATCGTGCTCCCGCGCGATGTGGTCGTCGCCTCGAAGTTCGGCGCGGACGCGGAGCACGTCGTGCGCCCGATCGACGCCATCGAGGACACGGACTGGGGCGCCTCGGGGCTCGGCCTCGACATCGGCCCGGAGACCGGCGAGCTGTTCTCGGAGTACATCCGCGTCGCCCGCACGGTGTTCTGGAACGGCCCGATGGGCGTGTTCGAGCTGGCGCCGTTCGCGGCGGGCACCAAGGCGATCGCGCAGGCGCTCACCGAGGTCGACGGCCTCGGCGTCGTCGGCGGGGGAGACTCCGCGGCCGCCGTGCGCGCGCTCGGCTTCTCCGACGATCAGTTCGGTCACATTTCTACCGGTGGCGGCGCGAGCCTCGAATTCCTCGAGGGCAAGCACCTGCCGGGTCTGGAGGTCCTGGGATGGCAGCAGTGAACGGTTCCGTGCGGCGCGTCCCGCTGATCGCGGGCAACTGGAAGATGAACCTCGACCACCTGCAGGCGATCGCGGTGGTGCAGAAGCTGGCATGGACGCTGAAGGACGCGGGGCACGACTACTCGGCCGTCGAGGTCGCCGTCTTCCCGCCGTTCACCGACCTGCGCAGCGTGCAGACGCTCGTTGCGGCCGACAAGCTGCCGATCGCCTTCGGCGGCCAGGACGTCTCCGAGCACGACTCGGGCGCGTACACCGGCGAGATCGCGGCGTCGTTCCTGGCGGCGCTGGAGTCGCGCTACGTGATCATCGGCCACTCGGAGCGGCGCACGCTGCACAACGAGAGCGACGAGCAGGTCGCGGCGAAGGTCGCGCAGGCGATCAAGAACAACATCGCCCCGATCATCTGCGTCGGTGAGACCGCGGAGGACCTGGAGACCCACGGCGCGAGCGCCGTCCCGGTCGCCCAGCTACGTGCCGCCCTGGCGTCCGTCGACTCGGCGGCCGACTTCGTCGTGGCGTACGAGCCGGTCTGGGCCATCGGGTCCGGGCAGGCGGCGACGCCGGAGCAGGCCGAGCAGGTCGCTGCGGCGCTCCGCGCGGTCATCGTCGAGCTGCTCGGCGAGGACGTCGCGGCCAAGACGCGCATCCTCTACGGCGGCTCGGTGAAGTCGGGCAACATCGCCGGCTTCATGCGCGAGCCGAACGTCGACGGCGCGCTCGTCGGCGGCGCGAGCCTGGACGTGGCCGAGTTCTCGGCCATCATCCGCTACCAGAAGCACGTCGGACTCTGACGGACCGCGAAGGCTCACCGTTTCGGCGGTGAGCCTTCGCGCCGTCCGGCGGTTATACTGGTCGTTGGTTTTGCCGGGCATCGGCCCGGACGCATCGAAAGGTCAAGCGTGCAGATTCTCACGGTCATCCTCCAGGTCTTGCTGGGGATCACCAGCCTCCTGCTGACCCTCCTCATCCTGTTGCACAAGGGACGCGGCGGCGGCCTCTCCGACATGTTCGGCGGCGGCGTCACCTCCAACCTGGGAGCCTCGGGCGTCGCGGAGCGCAACCTCAACAGGATCACCGTCATTCTCGGGCTCATCTGGATCACCTGCATCGTCGTCCTCGGGCTCATCACCAAATTCAGCGCCTAGCCGGCGCGCCTTCACCAGAGGAGAAGCATGGCATCCGGAGGAAGCGCAATCCGTGGCTCGCGCGTCGGCGCGGGCCCGATGGGGGAGCAGGACCGGGGTTTCCACGCCGAGCGCGTGGCCGTCTCGTACTGGGACGCCCTCGGCAACGAGACCGTCCGTTACTTCGCGGCGAACCTGCCCGACGAGGAGATCCCCGATGTGATCGACTCGCCGTCCACCGGCCTCCCGGCCGGGCGTGACAAGGAGAACCCGCCGTCGGTCGCCAAGACCGAGCCGTACAAGACGCACCTGGCCTACGTGAAGGAGCGCCGCTCGGAGGAGGAGGCGGAGCAGCTGCTCGACGACGCCCTCAACCAGCTCCGCGCCCGTCGCGGCAAGCCCACCACGAACTAGTCCCTACACGAAGAAGCCCCGCCGGTCACGAGACCGGCGGGGCTTCTTCGTGCGTTCTGAGCTCAGTAGCTCGGAGCGATCAGGTTCTCCGGCACGTCGACCGCCGCGTCCTTGTCCACGAAGAACACCGTGCGCTTGCGGCCCTTGGCGCCGGCGACCGGCACCTCCGTGTAGCTCGCGCCCGCGAGGGCGAGACCGAGCGCGCTGGCTTTGTCGCTGCCGGAGAGCACCAGCCAGATCCGGTCCGACGCGTTCAGCACCGGCCGGGTGAGGCTGAGCCGCTGCGGCGGCGGCTTCGGCGACTCGCGCTCCACGATCACCGTCGCCTCCGTCTCGCGGATGCCGGCGCGGTCGGGGAACAGCGATGCGATGTGGCCGTCCGGGCCGACGCCGAGGAACGTGATGTCGAACTTCGGGTAGGCCTGGCCCTCCGGCGCGAACGCCTCCAGCTCCGCTGCGTAGACGCGGGCGGCCTCCTCGATGTCGGGGATGTCGTCCGACGCCGGGAACGGGTGGATGTTCTCCGGCGGCACCGGGAGGTGGTCGAGGAGCGCCTCGCGCGCCTGGCGCTCGTTGCGCTCCTCGCTGGCCTTCTCGACGAACCGCTCGTCACCCCACCAGAAGTGCACCTTCGACCAGTCGATGGTGTCGCGCGCGGGGGAGCCGTTGACGGCCTCCAGCACCGCGATGCCCATCGTGCCGCCCGTCAGCGCGACGTTCGCCGCGCCCAGGTCGTCGAGGATGTCGATCGTCTTGGTGAGGAAGCGCGCGGCCACCGACGCGGCGAGTGCTTCCTTGTCGGGGTGGACGAGCACCCGCCGTTCGTTCGTCATGCTGTCGTGCCCGCTCCTTCGTCGGAGGTCTCGAGCATCCCGAGACCCTTCGTGATGACCTCGCCGTACAGGTCGTCGGGGTCCAGCCTACGCAGTTCCTCGGCGAGGCAGTCCCGGAGGCTGCGGCGCGGCAGCGACAGATCGTGCGTCGGCTGGCCGGGCTGGGAGAGCCGGGCCACGTTCGGCACCTCGCGCTCCAGCTCGATCGTGCCGGACGCGCGCTCCATCTTGACGCCGTGGATGCCGCCGGAGCCGACCGCGCGCGACGCGAGGTCGTACTGCACCGGCACCTGCAGCTGCAGGCGCAGCCAGGCTGCGAGCAACAGGGTGGAGGGCGAGTCGGCCGCGCCGGCGACCTCCACCGCGGTGATCGGCTCGTACGGCGGCTGGTCGAGCACCGCGGCGAGCTGTGCGCGCCACAGGGTGAGCCGGGTCCAGGCGAAGTCGGTGTCGCCCGGGGCGTACGTGTCGGCCAGGTGGAACAGCGCCTCCTGCGGGTTCGGCTGCGCCGACGCGTCCGTGATGCGGATCGTGGCGATGCGGCCGAGCGGGGAGTGCGACGCCTTCGCGGGCGCGATCCCCGGCCACCAGACCACGACGGGAGCGTCGGGGAGCAGGAGGCCGGTGACCAGGCCCTCCTCGTCGCTCGCCGTCTCGCCGTAGGCGCGGAGGACGATGACCTCGCTCGCGCCCGCGTCGCCGCCGACGCGGATCTGAGCGTCGAGACGCCCGGAGTCCGTGTGGCTGCGCTCCTCCTCGGTCGAGACCACGATGACGCGCATCGGGTGCTCGCGGGAGGCGTCGTTTGCGGCCTCGATGGCCTCCTCCTCCTGACCGAGGTGGGTGGCGATGATCAGGGTCAGCACGCGGCCGAGGGCGACGGCGCCGCCCTCCTCGCGGATCTTGACGAGCGCCTTCGAGATGTTGCTCGTCGTGGTGTCGGGCAGATCGACGATCATGGACGCCTCCAGACGCGGCCGTCGCGGGCGAGGAGCTCGTCGGCGGAAGTCGGGCCCCAGGTTCCGGGGCGGTACTGCTCGGGCTGGCCCTGCGTGGCCCAGAACTCCTCGATCGGGTCGAGGATCTTCCAGGACAGCTCGACCTCCTCGTGCCGAGGGAACAGCGGCGGGTCGCCCAGCAGGACGTCGAGGATGAGCCGTTCGTAGGCCTCGGGGCTCGCCTCGGTGAAGGCGTGGCCGTAGCCGAAGTCCATGCTCACGTCGCGCACCTGCATACCGGCGCCCGGCACCTTCGAGCCGAACCGGATGGTCACGCCCTCGTCGGGCTGCACCCGGATGACGAGCGCGTTCTGGCCGAGCGCGCTGGTCTGCGACTCCGCGAAGAGCTGCTGCGGCGCGCGCTTGAACACGACAGCGATCTCGGTGACGCGACGGCCCAGGCGTTTGCCTGCCCGCAGGTAGAACGGGACGCCGGCCCAGCGGCGCGTGCCGATGTCCAGCTTGATCGCGGCGTACGTCTCGGTGGTGGAGTCGGGGTTCATGCCGTCCTCCTCCAGGAAGCCGACGACCTTCTCGCCGCCCTGCCAGCCGCTGGAGTACTGACCGCGGGCGGTCGACTTCGCGAGGTCGGCGGGGAGCCGGACGGCCGCGAGCACCTTCTCCTTCTCGGCGCGCAGGTCCGCGGCGTCGAACGAGATGGGCTCCTCCATCGCCGTGAGGGCGAGGAGCTGCAGGAGGTGGTTCTGGATGACGTCGCGCGCTGCGCCGATGCCGTCGTAGTAGCCGGCCCGGCCGCCCACGCCGATGTCCTCGGCCATCGTGATCTGCACGTGGTCGACGTAGTTGGCGTTCCAGATCGGCTCGTACAGCTCGTTGGCGAAGCGCAGCGCCAGGATGTTCTGGACCGTCTCCTTGCCGAGGTAGTGGTCGATCCGGAAGACCGAGTCCGGCGGGAACACCGACTCCACGACGTGGTTGAGTTCGCGCGCGGTCTTCAGGTCGCTGCCGAACGGCTTCTCGATGACGACGCGCCGCCATCCGGTGCCGGACTGGTCGGCCAGCCCCGACTTCTTGAGCTGCTCGGTGACGAGCGGGAAGGCCTTCGGCGGGATGGACAGGTAGAACGCGTGGTTGCCCATCGTGCCGCGCTCGATGTCCAGCTTCTCGACGGTCTCCTTGAGCCGCTGGAAGGCCTCGGCGTCGTCGAACTCGCCCGAGACGAAGCGGATGCCCTGGGCGAGCTGCTTCCACACGTCGTCGTCGAACGGGGTGCGAGCGTACTGCTTGACCGCGTCGTAGACGACCTTCTCGAAGTCCTGGTCCTCCCAGTCGCGCCGGGCGAACCCGACGAGCGAGAAGCCGGGCGGCAGGAGGCCGCGGTTCGCCAGGTCGTAGACGGCCGGCATCAGCTTCTTGCGCGACAGGTCGCCCGTCACGCCGAAGATGATGAGGCTGCTCGGCCCCGCGATGCGGTTGAGGCGACGGTCGGAGGGCAACCGCAGGGGATTGAACTCCGGGGTGATCTCCACCGGTGACATCTGGCTCCTCTAGTTGACGGCCTCGAACAGCGAGACGACGTCGGCCTCGGGGTTCGAGAGGGTCAGGGTCAGCACCGGGCGGCCGTGCTCGCCGAGCACGCTCGCGTCGCCCGCGGCCTGCGCCTGGATGAGCTGGCCGAAGGTGAACGGGCGGTCCGGGATCTCCAGGTCCTCCGGCGCCGCCGCGGTGATCTGCAGGAACACGCCGACGGCGGGGCCGCCCTTGTGGAACTGCCCGGTCGAGTGCAGGAAGCGCGGGCCCCAGCCGAAGGTGACGGGACGGCCGGCCTTGGCGGCGAGCAGGTCGCGGATGCCCGCGAGCTGCGGCAGCGCCAGCCGGTCGACGTAGGCCTGCACCGAGACGTAGCCGTCCGGGCCGAGCTGCGCGAGGAGGGCGTCCACCGCGGCGTCGAGCGTCGACGCGCCGCCGAGGAACGAGCCGGTGGTGCGCACCTCGACACCGCCCGCGGTGAACGCGGGCGCGACGGGCTCCGGACGGTTCTCGAGCAGCGCGCGGGCGGCGACCTTGGCGGCCTCCACGTCGGGCTGGTCGAACGGGTTGATCCCGAGCAGTCGGCCGGCGACCGCGGTGGCGTACTCCCAGACGATGAGCTGGGCGCCCAGGCTGCCGGAGACGAGGATCTCGCCCTCGTGCCGGTCGGAGGGGAACAGGTGGTGCGCCTCCGCGTTGGCGACGAGCCGCACGACCTGCAGGTCGGCGGGCTTCGAGGTGAGCTCGGGGGCGAGCGTGTCGAGCACGACCGGGAGCAGGCCGGTGCCCTCCTTGCCGGTGGACTCCGCGATCAGCTGCTCGGCCCAGTCGGCGAACCCGACGATGTGGGTGCCGTCCGCGACGATGCCCACCTTGTCCTTCAGCGGGTTGGTGCCGGCGATCGCCGCGCCGAGCACGAGGCCCGGGTTCGCGGTGTTGTCGACGGCGAGCTCGATGAGCGTCGCCTCCGCCTCATCCAGCAGCTCGGAGATGTCCACGCCGGCGAGACCGGACGGGACCAGCCCGAACGCGGTGAGCGCCGAGTAGCGGCCGCCCACGTTGGGGTCGGCGTTGAACACGCGGTAGCCCGCCTCGCGCGCCGACTGGTCGAGCGGTGAGCCCGGGTCGGTGACGACGACGATGCGCTCGGTCGGGTCGATGCCGGCGTCGCGGAACCACTTCTCGTAGACGCGCTTCTGGCTGTCGGTCTCCAGGGTCGAGCCCGACTTGGAGGAGATGACGACGGCGGTCGCCTGCAGGCGGTCGCGCAGGGCCGACAGCACCTGACCGGGGTCGGTCGAGTCGAGGACCGTGAGCTCGGCCTCCGCGGTGCGCGTGATGACCTCGGGAGCGAGCGAGGAGCCGCCCATGCCGCCGAGCACGATGTGGTTGACGCCCTTGGCGTGCAGCTGCTCGCGCAGCGCGACGATCTCGGCGACCAGCGGGCGGGAGATCGCGACGGCCTCGGTCCAGCCGAGGCGCTTGGACGCCTCCGGCTCGGCGGCCGGGCCCCAGAGCGCCGGGTCCTGGGCGGTGATGCCGGAGGCGACCCGGTCGGCGACGAGCTGCGGCACGACCGACGCGACGGCCTGGGCCGCCGCGCCGGTGACGTGGATGCGGAAGGTCACTTGGCCGCCTCCAGCGCGTTGGTGACGGTCTCGACGAGCTCGGCCCAGGAGACGTTGAACTTGTCGACGCCCTCGCGCTCCAGGGTGGCGGTCACGTCGTCGTAGTCGACGCCGAGGCCGGCCAGTGCGTCCAGGACGCCCTTCGCGTCGGCGTAGTTGCCGGTGACGGTGTCTCCGGCGATCTCGCCGTGGTCGAAGGTCGCCTCCAGCGTCTTCTCCGGCATGGTGTTGACCGTGTTCGGCGCGACCAGCTCGGTGACGTAGAGGGTGTCGGGCAGGCTCGGGTCCTTCACGCCGGTGGAGGCCCAGAGCGGGCGCTGCTCGTTCGCACCGGCGGCCACGAGGGCCTTGGCGCGGTCGGTGGCGAACTCCTGCTCGTACAGCTCGTAGGCGAGGCGGGCGTTGGCGATGCCGGCCTTGCTCTTGAGCGCGAGGGCCTCGTCGGTGCCGATCGCGGTCAGTCGCTTGTCGACCTCGGTGTCCACGCGGGACACGAAGAACGACGCGACCGACTGGATGCCGGCGAGGTCGATGCCAGCGGCCTTCGCCTTCTCGAGGCCGGTCAGGTAGGCGTCGATCACCTGGCGGTAGCGCTCGAGGCTGAAGATCAGCGTGACGTTGACGCTGATGCCGGCCGCGATGGTCTCGGTGATGGCCTCCAGGCCCTCGACCGTCGCGGGGATCTTGATCAGCACATTGGGCTTGTCGACCTTCGCGGCGAGCTTCTTGGCCTGCTCGATGGTGCCGTGCGCGTCGTGCGCGAGGCCGGGCTCCACCTCGATGGAGACGCGGCCGTCGACGCCGTTGCTGGCCTCGAACACCTCGTGGAAGATGTCGCTGGCGTCGGCGACGTCGTCGGTCGTGATCTCGAAGATCGCGTCCTCGACGCTCGTGCCGGCGGCGGCGAGCTCCTTCACCTGGGCGTCGTACGCCTCGCCCTTGGAGAGCGCGGCGGCGAAGATCGTCGGGTTCGTGGTCACGCCGACGACGTTGCGCTCGGCGATCAGCTTCTGGAGGCCGCCCGTGGCGATGCGCTCACGGGACAGGTCGTCCAGCCAGATGCTGACGCCGGCGGCGGACAGCGCGGCGGTGGGGGAGGTGGTGGCGGAAGTGGTGTCGGTCATCGTGGTCTTCTTCTTCTCTTCCTTGTGCTGCGCGCTCAGAGCGACGCGAGCGATTCCTTGGCTGCGGCGACGGCGTGCTCGGTGGTCATGCCGAACTCGCGGAACAGCGTCTTGTAGTCGGCCGAGGCGCCGAAGTGCTCGATCGAGACGCTGCGGCCGTGGTCGCCGACGATCTTGTCCCAGGCGAGCGCCAGGCCGGCCTCGATCGAGACGCGGGCCTTGAGCTCGGCCGGGAGGACCTTCTCCTGGTAGGCGGCGTCCTGCTCGTGGAACCACTCCAGGCAGGGGGCCGAGACGACGCGGGCGTTGATCCCCTCGCCACGAAGCACCTCGCGGGCCTCGAGAGCGATCTGGACCTCGGAGCCGGTGGCGATGAACAGCACATCGGGGGTGCCGCCCGGAGCCTCGGCCAGGATGTACGCGCCCTTGGCGACGTTCGCGGCGGACGCGAGCGTGTCGCCCGTGGCCTCGCCGTCGCCGCGCTCGAACACCGGGATGTTCTGGCGGGTCAGGGCGATGCCGGCCGGACCACCGCGGCGCTCCAGCATGGTCTTCCACGCGTAGGCGACCTCGTTGGCGTCGCCCGGGCGGACGACGTCGAGGTGCGGGATGGCGCGGAGGGTCGACAGCTGCTCGATCGGCTGGTGCGTCGGGCCGTCCTCGCCGAGGGCGACGGAGTCGTGCGTCCAGACGAAGATCGACGGCACCTGCATCAGCGCGGCCAGGCGGATCGCAGGGCGCTGGTAGTCGCTGAAGATCAGGAACGTGCCGCCGAACGGGCGGGTCGGGCCGTGCAGCACGATGCCGTTGAGGATCGCGGCCATCGCGTGCTCGCGGATGCCGAAGTGCAGCACGCGGCCGTACGGGTTGCCGGTCCACTCGTGGGTCGAGTGCTCGGTGGGAACGAAGGACGCGGCGCCCTCGATCGTGGTGTTGTTCGACTCGGCGAGGTCGGCCGAGCCGCCCCACAGCTCGGGCATGACGCCCGCGATGGCGTTGATCACCTTGCCGCTGGCGGCGCGGGTCGAGACATCCTTGCCCGCCTCGAAGACCGGGAGGGCCTCCTCGAAGCCCGCAGGCACGTCGCCGGCGAGCAGGCGGTCCAGGAGCTCCTTGCGCTCCGGGTTCGCGGCGGCCCAGGCGTCGAAGCCCTTCTGCCACTCGGCGTGCTCCTGGGCGCCGCGCTCGACGGCCTTGCGGGTGTGCTCGATGACGTCCTCGGCGACCTCGAAGGTCTGGTCGGGGTCGAAGCCGAGCACCTCCTTGACGGCGCGCAGCTCGTCGGCGCCGAGGGCCGAGCCGTGGATCTTGCCGGTGTTCTGCTTCTTCGGCGCCGGCCAGCCGATGATGGTCTTCAGGACGATCAACGACGGCTTGTCGGTGACCTCCTGGGCGTTGACGATGGCCTGGTGCAGCTCCTGCACGTCTTCCTCGTAGACGCCGGTCTTCTTCCAGTCGACCACCTGGACGTGCCAGTGGTAGGCCTCGTAGCGGGCCTTGACGTCCTCGGTGAAGGCGATGTTGGTGTCGTCCTCGATCGAGATCTGGTTGGCGTCGTAGATGGCGATCAGGTTGCCGAGCTGCTGGTGGCCGGCGAGGCTGGAGGCCTCCGAGCTGATGCCCTCCTCCAGGTCGCCGTCGCTCGCGATCACGTAGACGTGGTGGTCGAACGGGCTGGTGCCGGGAGCGGCGTCCGGGTCGAACAGGCCGCGCTCGAAGCGCTGCGCGTAGGCGAAGCCGACCGAGGAGGAGATGCCCTGGCCGAGCGGGCCGGTGGTGATCTCGACGCCCTTGGTGTGGCGGTACTCGGGGTGGCCCGGGGTGAGCGAGTCCCAGGTGCGCAGCGCCTTGAGGTCGTCGAGCTCGAGGCCGTAGCCGCCGAGGTAGAGCTGGATGTACTGGGTGAGCGAGCTGTGGCCTGCGGACAGGATGAAGCGGTCGCGGCCGAGCCAGTGCTCGTCGTGCGGGTCGCGGCGCATCACCTTCTGGAACAGCAGGTACGCGGCGGGGGCCAGGCTCATCGCGGTGCCCGGATGACCGTTGCCCACCTTCTCCACCGCGTCGGCCGCGAGGACGCGGACCGTGTCTACCGCCTTGTTGTCAATGGGATCCCACTGCAGAGCTGCCACGTGAAAACTGACCCTTCGTAGATGTGGTGAGGGTCGTCGTGTAACCCGCACCGGTTGAGGTAGTGCGCGCCGTGGACGTCATCGGCGCCGGTGGCGCTTTCCGTCACAGTCCTACAATTCGAGGTCCGTGGGAAGGGGCACCGGCTGGCGAGCACCTCCAAGTATAGGTAACACGCACGAAACAAGGGGTGTTCCCGCAGGTGCATGCGCTACCACGGGGCGGCGGGGCGCGGAAGCCTGCGGAACTGCACCGGTGTCGTAGACTGGTCGCGGTCTGTAACAATCCGCACAGTCGCCGGGACACCTCGTGAGACCGGCGTCCCGCGGCCGCACGATTCCAGTAATACCGAGGAGCAATGGACGTCGCTGTAGAGAGCCGTGTCGAACCGGCGGGCCGCATCGGCGTCGCACGCAAGGCGAAGGCGTACCTCGCCCTCACCAAGCCGCGCGTGGTCGAGCTGCTGCTGGTCACGACCGTCCCCACGATGATCCTCGCCGCCCACGGCATCCCGAACCTCTGGCTCGTGCTCGCGACGGTGGTCGGCGGCTACATGTCGGCGGGTTCCGCCGGCGCGTTCAACTGCTACATCGACCGCGACATCGACCGCGTGATGCGCCGCACCAAGAACCGACCGCTGGTCACCGGCGAGCTGAGCGACCGCGAGGCGCTCGTCTTCGCCTGGGCGCTCGGCATCGCCTCGGTCCTGGTGCTCGGCTTCTTCACGAACTGGCTGGCCGCCGCGCTGTCCGTCGGCGCGATCCTGCTCTACGTCGTCTTCTACACGCTCATCCTCAAGCGCCGCACCGCCCAGAACATCGTCTGGGGCGGCGTCGCCGGCTGCATGCCCGTGCTGATCGGCTGGGCCGCCGTCACCGGTTCGCTCGCCTGGCCGCCGGTTATCCTGTTCGGCATCATCTTCCTCTGGACGCCGCCGCACTACTGGCCGCTGTCGATGAAGTACCGCGAGGACTACAAGGAGGCCGGCGTCCCGATGCTCGCGGTCGTCCGCGGCCGCACGGTGGTCGGCCTGCAGGTCATCCTGTACGCGTGGGCGATGGTGGCGTGCTCGCTGCTGCTCATCCCGGTCGGTCACATGGGCCTGGTCTACACGGTGGTCTCGCTGGGCGCGGGCGGCTGGTTCCTCTACGAGTCGCACCGCCTCTACAACCTCGCCATCCGGCACGAGCACGTCTCGCCGATGCGGGTGTTCCACGGCTCCATCGCCTACCTGACGCTGATCTTCCTCGCCGTCGCGATCGACCCCCTGCTCTGGTTCTGACGCGGCGATTCGTGCCGAATGTCGTGAATGCCCGCGCCTTTCGCGACATTCGTGCCGAATGTGCGCGCGGCGATTCGTGCCGAATGTCGTGAATGCCCGCGTCATTCGCGACATTCGTGCCGAATGTGGGCGGCGCTGGTAGCGTGCGGAGCGTGCAGGTGCTGAGGACGGCCCGGCTCGTCCTCGACGCGCCGCGAGAGAGCGACATCCCCGCCGTCCTGGAGGCCTGCAGCGACCCCGAGACGCTGCGCTGGGTCCCGCTGCCCGACCCGTACACGCGGGAGAGCGCCGAGTTCTTCGTGCGCGCCTATTGCCCGCACGGACTGGCGAGCGGCCGGTTCACGGTGTGGGCGATCCGGGAGGGCGCGACCCTGCCGCTCGTGGGCGCCGTCGAGGTGCGCCGCGACGAGGCGGCGGGCTCGGCCTCGCTCGGCTGCTGGCTGACGCCGTCCGCGCGCCGCAGAGGAGTGATGACGGAGGCTTTGACGGCCGTCCGCGACTACGTGCTGTCGCCCGACGGCTTCGACCTCGACCGGCTGCGCTGGGAGTATCTGCCGGGAAACGAGGCGAGCAGGCGGCTGGCGGACGCGGTCGGGTTCGACTTCGCGGGGGCGCAGCCGCACGCGGTGGACTTCCGCGGCGAGCAGCGCGAGGCGCTGACCGGGGTGCTACGCCGCGACGACGTCCGCCGCTGAGCCGGCGGCGACCGCGTCGCGCGGCGCTGGGGCCTTCAGCGACAGGATGACCGCGGTCATCACCGACGCGAGCGTGGACGCCAGCGTCATGTGGATGCCGACCAGGATGCCGGGCAGGCCGGTGTTCGACTGGATGAGGCCGACCGCGATCTGGACGAGCTCCACCGCGAGCAGCAGCAGCGTGAAGCGGTGCACGGAGGTCGCCGTGATCCGCCAGGCGCCCACGACGAGCACAAGCGTGAGCGCGAAGGTCACGTAGGCCGGGATGGCGTGCACGTGCTCCAGGATCTCGGGGTTCAGGCCGTTGCGCGGAGCGTTGGCGTCGCCGGCGTGCGGGCCCGAGCCCGTCGTGAGGATGCCGAACAGGATGGTCAGCGCCACGAAGAAGCTGGTGAGGTGCGCTACGCCCGCGAACCAGGCGGGCACAGCGCGCACGCGCGGCCCCGGCACGGCGTAGACCCGCACCAGGAAGGCGGTGCACAGTGCGACGAGCGCGATCGAGACGACGAAGTGGAGGCCGACCACGTACGGGTTCAGGTCGCTGAGCACCGAGAGGCCGCCGATGACGGCCTGGGCCGGGATGGCGAGGCCGGCGAGCAGGGTCAGCCAGAACAGGTCTTTACGCTCTTTGCGAAGTCTCAGGATGGCGACGAACGCGATGACGGCCACCACGCCGAGCCCGGCGCTGAGGAGGCGGTTGCCGAACTCGATGATGCCGTGGATGCCCATCTCCGGCGTGTTCACCAGCGAGCCGGCCGTGCACTTCGGCCAGGTCGGGCAGCCGAGCCCCGAGCCGGTGAGCCGCACGAGGCCGCCGGTGCCGACGAGCACGATCTGGCCGACGAGGTAGACCCAGGCGATGACCTTCAGCCGCGCGTCGACACGGTCGGGCAGCCACGCGATGATGCGCTTCATATGTTCCTGGGTTCCTCAGATCTGATCGATACTCGGCCAACGTGCAGGCGCGCCTCTACTATTACCGCTTCGCACCTGTAGAATTGGTGGGTTCGAGAAACGCGCGACCGTGCGCGTGTCCGTGAGCGTTTCCTCGCTCGCGGCCGGGGCACTGTCGCCCATGTCCTCGATCAGTCTAGGTAAAGCACTGCGTATGTTCAGACCACTGTTCATCGCAGCCGAGCCACCCGCACAATCAGGACGCTCCGAGCGTGGGCAGCAGCACGCCGCGAGGGGAATGAGCCGGACTCATATCCGGTTGAGAGTGGAAGGAAACGAGGTAGATATGTCAGACATCCTGATCGACCGGCCAGAACTCGCGAGCCTCGGGCAGTACGAGTTCGGCTGGGCCGACTCCGACGCGGCGGGAGCATCCGCGCGTCGTGGGCTCGGACCCGAGGTGGTGAGCGACATCTCCCACCTCAAGAACGAGCCCGAGTGGATGCTGCAGCGCCGCCTGAAGGCCCTCCAGCTGTTCGAGCGCAAGCCGATGCCCACCTGGGGCGCCGATCTCTCCGAGATCGACTTCGACAACATCAAGTACTTCGTCCGCTCCACGGAGAAGCAGGCCCAGAGCTGGGAGGACCTGCCCGAGGACATCCGCAACACCTACGAGAAGCTCGGCATCCCCGAGGCCGAGCGCCAGCGCCTCGTCGCCGGCGTCGCCGCGCAGTACGAGTCAGAGGTGGTCTACCACCAGATCCGCGAGGACCTCGAGCAGCAGGGCGTCATCTTCCTCGACACCGACACCGCTCTGAAGGAGCACCCGGAGTTCTTCGAGGAGTACTTCGGCACGGTCATCCCCGCCGGCGACAACAAGTTCGCGGCGCTCAACACGGCCGTCTGGTCCGGCGGCTCGTTCGTGTACGTGCCCAAGGGCGTCCACGTCGAGATCCCGCTCCAGGCCTACTTCCGCATCAACACGGAGAACATGGGCCAATTCGAGCGGACGCTGATCATCGCAGACGAGGACAGCTACGTGCACTACATCGAGGGCTGCACCGCCCCGATCTACAAGTCCGACTCGCTGCACTCCGCGGTCGTCGAGATCATCGTGAAGAAGAACGCCCGCGTGCGCTACACGACGATCCAGAACTGGTCGAACAACGTCTACAACCTCGTCACCAAGCGCGCCACGGCCGCCGAGGGCGCGACGATGGAGTGGATCGACGGCAACATCGGCTCCAAGGTGACGATGAAGTACCCGTCGATCTACCTGATGGGCGAGCACGCCAAGGGCGAGACGCTCTCCGTCGCCTTCGCGGGCCCCGGCCAGCACCAGGACGCCGGCGCGAAGATGATCCACATGGCGCCGTACACGCAGTCCTCGATCGTCTCCAAGTCGATCGCCCGCGGCGGCGGCCGCGCCGGCTACCGCGGCGAGGTCCGGGTGGACGCCAACGCGCACCACGCCGCGAACACCGTGCGCTGCGACGCCCTGCTGGTCGACACCATCTCCCGGTCGGACACCTACCCGGCGATCGACATCCGGGTGGACGACGTGCAGCTCGGCCACGAGGCCACGGTCTCCCGCGTGAGCGAGGAGCAGCTGTTCTATCTGATGTCCCGGGGGCTCCCGGAGGACGAGGCCATGGCGATGATCGTCCGCGGCTTCATCGAGCCGATCGCTCGCGAGCTCCCGATGGAATACGCACTCGAACTCAACAAGCTCATCGAGATGGGCATGGAAGGCTCTGTCGGCTGATATGACGACCCCCAGCACACCGACGCAGACCCAGGACTCGCCCGCGCCGGCCCCTACGCACATGCGTGCGCCCGTCCCGGTGCAGACCCGCTCCGAGCGGTTCACCTCCACGCAGGTCTCCGACTTCCCCGACGTGACCGGCCGCGAGGTCATGTGGAAGCACACCCCGGTCGCCCGGCTCACCGAGCTCATCTCGGGCGAGCTGGACGGCGCGCCGTACGTCTTCGACCTGACGCCGGCGCCGGGCGTGACGGCCGAGTGGATCGCCCGTGACGACGCCCGCATCGGCGCCGCCGGCATCCCGGAGGACCGCGCCTCGGCGAACGCCTGGACGAACTTCGAGCAGGCGCTGCTCGTGTCCGTCTCGGGCGACGACGTCAAGGAGGCCACGCTCACGCGCGCGGCGCTCGGCGGGTCCGCCCGCGCTGCGCACACCGTCGTGGAGGTCGCTCCCGGCGCCCACGCCACGCTCATCCTGCAGAACAGCGGAGCCGCGCACCTGGCCGAGAACGTCGAGTTCCTGCTCGGCGCGGACGCGAACCTCACGGTCGTCTCGGTGCAGGAGTGGGACGACGACGCGCTGCACGTCGCGGCGCACTTCGCCGAGCTGGCCGAGGGCGCGCGCATCAAGCACGTCGCCGTCACGCTCGGCGGCGGCGTCGTGCGGCTCAACCCGTCGGCGCACCTCGCCGGCGCGCGGGCCGACGCCGAACTGCTCGGCGCCTACTTCGCCGACGCCTCGCAGCACCTCGAGCAGCAGGTCTACGTCCACCACGACGGCCCGGAGACCCGCAGCCGCGTCACCTACAAGGGCGCGCTGCAGGGCGAGGGCGCGCGCACGGTCTGGATCGGCGACGTGCTGATCGGCCCGAAGGCCGTCGGCACCGACACCTACGAGCAGAACCGCAACCTCGTGCTCACCGACGGCGCCCGCGCCGACTCGGTGCCGAACCTGGAGATCGAGACCGGCGACATCGTCGGCGCCGGCCACGCCAGCGCCACGGGACGCTTCGACGACGAGCAGCTCTTCTACCTGCAGTCGCGTGGCATCCCGGAGGACGAGGCCCGCCGCCTGGTGGTCCGCGGCTTCCTGTTCGAGATCGTCCAGCAGATCGGCTCGCCCGCGCTCCAGGAGCGCCTGCAGTCGGCGATCGAGGCCGAACTCGCGGTGTCCGTCACGGCGGCGAGCTGATGGCGGGCTCTCGTGTCGCTTCGGCGGCCGAGCTGGTCGAGAACCAGGCGACCCGTGTGGTCGTCGACGGTGTCCCTATCGCGATCGTCAAGGACTCGGCCGGCGACATCCACGCCATCGGCGACACCTGCACGCACGGCGAGATCTCCCTCGCCGAGGGCTTCATCGAAGGTGAGACGCTGGAGTGCTGGGCGCACGGCTCCCAGTTCTCGCTGATCACCGGCAAGCCGCTCAACCTCCCGGCCTACGAGCCGGTCCCCGTCTTCCAGGTCGAGGTCATCGACGGAGACGTCTACATCGACCCGACCGTCACGAAAGAGATTCAGTAAGCACATGTCAGTCCTCGAGATCCGCGACCTGCACGTCACCGTCGAGACGGACCAGGGCACCAAGCCCATCCTCAACGGTGTCGACCTGACCATCAACGAGGGTGAGATCCACGCCATCATGGGCCCCAACGGCTCCGGCAAGTCCACCCTCGCCTACACGATCGCCGGCCACCCGAAGTACACCGTCACCCAGGGCACCATCACGCTCGACGGCGAGGACGTCCTCGCGATGACCGTCGACGAGCGCGCCCGCGCCGGCCTGTTCCTCGCGATGCAGTACCCGGTCGAGATCCCCGGTGTGACCAACACCAACTTCCTCCGCACCGCCAAGACCGCCATCGACGGCCAGGCGCCCGCCATCCGCACCTGGGTGAAGGACGTCCGCGAGACGATGGGGCAGCTCCGCATGGACTCCTCGTTCGCCGAGCGCAACGTCAACGAGGGCTTCTCGGGCGGCGAGAAGAAGCGCAACGAGATCCTGCAGCTCGAGCTCCTGAAGCCGAAGTTCGCGGTGCTGGACGAGACCGACTCCGGCCTCGACGTGGACGCGCTCAAGGTCGTCTCGGAGGGCGTCAACCGGGCTAAGGCGAACACCGGGCTCGGCATCCTGCTCATCACGCACTACACGCGCATCCTCCGCTACATCAAGCCGGACTTCGTGCACGTGTTCGTCGCGGGCAAGGTCGCCGAGCAGGGCGGCCCGGAGCTGGCCGAGCGCTTGGAGGAGGAGGGCTACGACCGCTTCGTCGACGCCCCCGAGTCCGCGTCGGCCGCCGCGGGCGAGCTGGCCGAGGCCTGAGCCGCGGCCCGGAGTAGAATCCGATCATGCCCGCCACGCTGAGCCCGGCGCTCTTCGACCAGGTCGAAGAGGCGCTTAAGAACGTCATGGACCCCGAGCTCGGGATCAATGTCGTCGACCTGGGCCTCATCTACGACCTGGCCTGGGACGACGAGAACAACGCACTCATCATCTCGATGACCCTCACGAGCGCCGGCTGCCCGCTCACCGACGTGCTCGAGGAGCAGACCGCCGAGAGCCTCGACGGCATCGTGGAGGCCTTCCGCATCAACTGGGTGTGGATGCCGCCGTGGGGCCCTGAGCGGATCACCGACGACGGGCGCGACATGATGCGCGCCCTCGGCTTCGCCATCTGACACGTTTCGACGAAGAAGTCCCGGCACGAGAGTGCCGGGACTTCCGTCTGACCACCCGAACAACGTAAGGAACACCACTGTGCTCGCCGTGCACGACCTCGAACTGCGCGTCGGCGCCCGCCTGCTGATGGAGGACGTCAGCTTCCGCGTGGCCGACGGCGACAAGATCGGGCTCGTCGGCCGCAACGGCGCCGGCAAGACCACCCTCACCAAGGTGCTCGCCGGCGACCTGCTGCCGACGGCCGGAAAGGTCGACCGCTCCGGCGAGCTGGGCTACCTCCCGCAGGACCCGCGCTCCGGCAACCTGGACGACCTCGCGCGCACGCGCATCCTGGACGCCCGCGGCCTCGGCTCGATCGTCCTCGGGATGCAGCAGGCCACGCACGACATGGCCAGCGACGACGCCGCGGTGTCCGCCGCCGCCATGAAGAAGTACGGCCGGCTCGAGGAGCAGTTCCACATGCACGGCGGCTACGCGGCCGAGGCGGAGGCGGCCTCCATCGCCTCAAACCTCAACCTGCCGGACCGCATCCTCGACCAGCCGCTGAAGACCCTCTCCGGTGGCCAGCGCCGCCGCATCGAGCTGGCGCGCATCCTGTTCTCCGACGCCAGGACAATGATCCTGGACGAGCCGACGAACCACCTCGACGCCGACTCGATCGTCTGGCTGCGGGACTTCCTGAAGAACTACTCCGGCGGGTTCATCGTCATCTCGCACGACGTGGAGCTGGTCGGAGAGACCGTCAATCGGGTCTTCTACCTGGACGCCAACCGCCAGGTCATCGACATCTACAACATGGGCTGGAAGAACTACCAGCGCCAGCGCGCCGCCGACGAGGAGCGCCGCAAGAAGGAGCGCGTCAACGCCGAGAAGAAGGCGTCCGCCCTCCAGCTCCAGGCGGCCAAGTTCGGCGCCAAGGCGACCAAGGCCGCGGCCGCGCACCAGATGGTCGCGCGCGCAGAGAAGCTGCTCGCGGGCCTGGAGGACGTGCGCCAGGTCGACCGCGTCGCCAAGCTGCGCTTCCCGACCCCGGCCGCGTGCGGGCGCACGCCGCTGGCGGCCTCCGACCTGTCCAAGAGCTACGGTTCGCTCGAGATCTTCACGGCCGTCGACCTCGCCATCGACCGCGGCTCGAAGGTCGTCGTGCTCGGCCTGAACGGCGCGGGCAAGACCACCCTGCTGCGGATGCTCGCGGGCGTCGACCAGCCGGACACCGGAATGGTGGAGCCCGGCCACGGCCTCCGGATCGGCTACTACGCGCAGGAGCACGAGACGATCGACGTCGAGCGCTCCGTCCTGCAGAACATGGTGTCGTCGTCGCCGTCGCTCACCGAGACCGAGGCCCGCAAGGTGCTCGGCTCGTTCCTGTTCACGGGCGACGACGCCCACAAGCCCGCCGGGGTGCTCTCCGGCGGCGAGAAGACCCGGCTCGCGCTGGCGATGATCGTGGTCTCCGGCGCGAACGTGCTGCTGCTGGACGAGCCGACCAACAACCTCGACCCCGCCAGCCGCGAGGAGATCCTCGACGCGCTCGCGCACTACGAGGGCGCGGTCGTGCTGGTCAGCCACGACGAGGGCGCCGTGGAGGCCCTGAACCCCGAGCGCGTCCTGATCCTCCCGGACGGCGTCGAGGACCACTGGAACCGCGACTACCTCGACCTGATCTCGCTGGCGTAGCCGCGACATTCGTCACGAATCGCGACTCTGACGCGCTCAGAGTCGCGATTCGGCACGAATGTCGTGCCTAGTGCGCATCCAGGAGCTCGTCCTCGACGTCGGCGTCGGTGCGCCGAAGGGCCCGGCGGCGGGCGCGCTCGGCGGCGCGGGCCTGCTCGGCTGGATCGTGCTCGTTGCGCTTGCGGTACTCGGTGCGCAGGGCGTAGCCCAGACCGAAGAAGCCGATCAGGGCGAAGATGATCCACTGGATCATGTACGACCAGTGCAGACCCTCGTCCTGCGTCGGCGGGTCGGTGACCGTCGGCGTCGGCGCGCTCGCCGGGCTCGGCTTCTGCGAGGCGAGCAGACCGTACGCGCCCGTGTAGACGTCGGCGCCGCCGAGCTTCTGCTTGACGACGGACAGTTGGATGGTGCCGACCTGCATCCCGAACCCGGTGCGGCCCTGGATGGCAGGCTCGCTGGCCTTCAGCCGCGCGATGACGGTGACGGTGCCGGAGGGCGCGGCCGGCACGTGGTCGGGCGCGTCGGTGTTGTTGCCGGTGGGTACCCAGCCGCGGTCGACGATGAACAGCGAGCCGTCGGCGGTGCGCAGCGGGGTGAGCACCTCGAATCCCGGGCTGCCGTTGAACGGGCGGTTGCGCGCCAGGATCTCCTTGTCCTTCTCGTAGGTGCCCGTCACGGTCACGCGCGTCCACTCCTGCGAGGCGGAGTACGCGGTGAGCGAGGGGAGCTCCTGGTCGAGCGGGACCGGGTGCGAGTAGAAGTTCTCGGAGATGAGCGCGTTCGCGGCCGCGGCCTCCTTGCTACGGGCGAGCTGCCAGTTGGAGAGGAACCCGCACGCGATGGCGAAGACGATCGCGAACGCGAGGTAGCCGAACCAGCGACGGGAGAAGGCGAAGCTCCAGCCGACGGACTTCTGCCCGGGCGTCGACTCCTCGGCCCTCGGCTCCTCGGCGCTCAACTGCGCGGCGCTCACGTCCTCGGCGCTCACGCTCTGGTCCTCTCGTTCTCGATCGGCACGACAGCGACCGGGAACTCCCGCGCCGCGAGGAACTCGCGCAGGTAGTCCACGTGCTCGCCGCAGGCCAGCCACACCTTCACGCGGTCGGCGGTGTGGATGCGGGGGTTGCGCCACTCGATCCGCCAGGACGCGGTCTCGCGGCAGCCGGCGCGGGAGCAGGTGAGCGGCTCTGGCTCGCCCAGTCCGATCACGAGTCCTCCTCCTGCCGCCCCGCGTCCTCGGGCTTCTCTCCGGTGTCCTGACGACGTTCTCCCGGTGGAGGCGCCATCGGAAGGATATTGCCCGGACGCTGTGCTTCCGCTTCATGCGGCTCGGCCCCGACGTTCGCGATCACCACCGCGAAGTACGGCAGGAACACCGCGCCGATCAGCGGGATCGCACCCCACGGCCAGCCCACGATGAGCGCGACGATGAGGCAGACGATACGGACCCCCATGGCGACGGAGTACTTGATCATCCGCCGCTTGCGCTCCTCGTCCGGCGAGAGCGGGAGATTGGTGATGGACGGGCGTGGTGGCTGCTTCATGTGCGTTGACTCCAGACTACGTCCATAAACTGGTACCGGCCCGCTCCGGGCCGAAACGAACGAGAGGATCGTCTGCATGACCACGCCGCGCACTGTGCTCGTCACCGGAGGGAACCGGGGGATCGGCTACGCGATCGCCGAGGAGTTCCTCGCTCAGGGGCACCGCGTGGCGGTGACGGCCCGCTCGGGCGAAGGCCCGGCCGGCGCGCTCACGGTGCGCGCGGACGTCACCGACGCCGCCTCCGTCGACGCCGCTTTCACTCAGGTGGAGGCCGAGCTCGGCCCGGTCGAGGTCGTCGTGGCCAACGCGGGGATCACCAAGGACACCCTCCTCATGCGCATGAGCGACGAGGAGTTCGACTCGGTCGTGGAGACCAACCTCGGCGGCGCGTTCCGTGTCGTCAAGCGTGCGTCCAAGGGGATGCTGAAGGCGCGCTGGGGCCGCATCGTGCTCATCTCCAGCGTCGTGGGCCTGTACGGTTCCGCAGGACAGGTGAACTACGCGGCCAGCAAGTCTGGCCTGGTCGGCATGGCGCGCTCCATCACGCGCGAGCTCGGCGCCCGCGGGATCACGGCCAACGTCGTGGCCCCCGGCTTCATCGAGACGGACATGACCGCCGCCCTCCCGGAGGCGCAGCAGGCCGAGTACAAGCGCAACATCCCGGCCGGCCGCTTCGCGTCGCCGAACGAGGTCGCGCGCGTGGTCGCGTGGGTCGCGGGCGACGACGCGGGGTATGTGTCCGGCGCGGTCATCCCGGTCGACGGCGGCCTCGGGATGGGGCACTAGCCCCGAGCCCGTCAGTCCCGAGCGGTCAGCCCCGCAGGCCGAGCAGCGGGAGCACCTGCGCGAGGTCCTGCCGGTCGATGACCAGGTCGGCCTCCTCGCGGACGCGCGGCTTGGCGTTGAACGCCACGGCGAGCCCGGCCTCCGCCATCATCCGCAGGTCGTTCGCACCGTCGCCGATCGCGACGGTCTGACGCAGGTGCACGCCGGCCTCCGCGGCCCAGAACAGCAGGGCCTGCGCCTTCGCCGCCGCGTCGATGACGGGGCCGTCGACCTCGCCGGTCAGCACGCCGTCGGCCACGGCGAGCCGGTTGGCGCGCCAGTGGTCGAGGCCGAGCCGTTCGCCGAGCGGGTCGAGCAGCTCGTGGAAGCCGCCGGAGACCACGCCGACCTCGCCGCCCGCGGCCTGCACGCCGGCGACGAGCTCCGGGACGCCGTCGGTGACGCGGATGCGCTCCCCGACGCGCTCGAACACCGAGACCGGGAGGCCTTCGAGCGTGCGGACGCGCTCGCGCAGGCTCTCCTCGAAGTCGAGCTCTCCGCGCATGGCCCGCTCGGTGATCTCGGCGACCTCGCTGCGCGAGCCGGCCTCCTCGGCGAGCAGCTCGATGACTTCGTCATGGATCAGGGTGGAGTCGGCGTCGAGGACGACGAGGAAGCGGGCGGCCCGCTCGGAGGGGCGGATGCCGCCGTGTTGATGTCCTGGCGTCATGGGACGACGTGCACTCCCTTGCCGACGACGGTGATCCCGGACTCGGTGACGGTGAAGCCGCGTGCGCGGTCGCGGTCCGGGTCCACGCCGATGCGCGCGCCCTCCGCGACGACCACGTCCTTGTCGAGGATCGCCCGGCCGACGAAGGCGTTCGGCTCGATCAGCGCGCGCTCGAACACGACGGAGTCCACGACCTTCGCGCCGGAGGCGACGGTGGCCCACGGGCCGAGGACGCTGCGCTCCAGGTGCGCCCCGGAGATGACGGAGCCGAGCGAGACGATCGAGTCGATCGTGGTGCCGAGCGCCCCGCGGCCGTCGCGGACGATCTTGGCCGGAGGTGAGTTGAGCACCTGGCTGAAGATCGGCCACTCCCGGTTGTACAGGTTGAAGACCGGCAGAGCCGAGATGAGGTCCGTGTGCGCTTCGAAGAACGAGTCGATCGTCCCCACGTCGCGCCAGTAGTAGCGGTCGCGGTCGGTGGAGCCCGGCACGTCGTTGTTGTTGAAGTCGTACACGGCGGCCTCGCCGCGCGTGACGAAGTCCGGGATGATGTCCCCGCCCATGTCGTGGTTCGAGTCGGGACGGTCGCCGTCGCGGATGACCGCGTCGATGAGCGCGTCTGCGTCGAAGACGTAGTTGCCCATCGAGGCCAGCACCTCGTTCGGCGAGTCCGGCAGGCCCACCGGGTCCGTCGGCTTCTCGCGGAACGCGGCGATCCGGTCGGGCCGGTCGCCGTCCACCTCGATGACGCCGAACTGGTCGGCCAGCGCGATCGGCTGGCGGATCGCGGCGACCGTCGCGGGCGCGCCCGAGTCGATGTGCGCTTGCAGCATCTGGTTGAAGTCCATGCGGTAGACGTGGTCGGCGCCGACCACGACCACGATGTCCGGCCGCTCGTCGCGCAGCAGGTTGAGGCTCTGCAAGATGGCGTCGGCCGATCCGCTGAACCAGCGCTTGCCGAGCCGCTGCTGGGCCGGCACGGACGCGATGTAGGAGTTCAGCATCCCGTCGAGCCGCCAAGTCTGCGAGACGTGCCGGTCGAGGCTGTGCGACTTGTACTGCGTGAGCACGACGATCTGGCGCAGCTGGGAGTTGATCAGGTTGGACAGCGCGAAGTCGATGAGCCGGTATTGTCCGCCGAACGGCACCGCGGGCTTGGCGCGGTCGGCGGTCAACGGCATCAGCCGCTTCCCTTCGCCGCCCGCGAGCACGATGCCGAAGATCTTCTTGCCTGCTGCCATAGGCACCACAGTAGAGGCAACCGGAGGGCTGTACTAGCGTTCTCGTCATGCGCGTTGATCTTCTGACCAAGGAGTACCCGCCGGACATCTACGGCGGCGCGGGGGTGCACGTGACCGAGCTGGTGCGCGCGCTGAGGACCGACACGGAGGTGCTGGTCCGCTGCTTCGGCGAGCCGAGGGACGAGGCGGACACCTTCGCGTACCGCGTCCCCGCGGAGCTCGCGGCGGCCAACGGATCGATCACCACGCTCGGGGTCGACCTCCAGATGGCGCAGGACTGCGGGGGAGCGGACGTCGTCCACTCGCACACCTGGTACGCCAACGCCGGCGGCCACCTGGCCAAGCTCCTGCACGGCGTCCCGCACGTCGTCACCGCGCACAGCCTGGAGCCGCTGCGGCCGTGGAAGGCCGAGCAGCTCGGCGGCGGCTACCGCGTCTCCAGCTGGATCGAGAAGACGGCGTTCGAAGCGGCCGACATGGTCATCGCCGTGAGCGACGGCATGCGCCGCGACATCCTCGCCTCGTACCCGGCTCTGGACCCGCAGAAGGTCACCGTCGTCTACAACGGCATCGACCTGGAGCGCTGGACCCCGCTGCACGACGCGGACACGGCGCGTGCGCTCGGCATCGACCCCGACCGCCCCGCCATCATCTTCGTCGGGCGGATCACCCGGCAGAAGGGCCTCCCGTACCTGCTGCGCGCCGCCCGGCTGCTGCCGCCGGAGGTGCAGGTCATCCTGTGCGCCGGTGCGCCGGACACGCCGGAGATCCTCGCCGAGGTCACCGGGCTGGTCGAGGGGCTGCAGGCCGAGCGCGACGGCGTCGTCTGGATCGACCGGCTGCTGCCGAACGACGAGCTGCGTGCGGCGCTGACGGCCTCCACCGTCTTCGTCTGCCCGTCGATCTACGAGCCGCTCGGGATCGTGAACCTGGAGGCCATGGCCTGCGGGCTCCCGGTCGTCGGGACCGCGACCGGCGGGATCCCGGAGGTCATCGTCGACGGCGTGACCGGCCGGCTGGTGCCGATCCAGCAGCTCCAGGACGGCACGGGGACGCCGACCGACCCGGAGACGTTCGTCCGCGACCTGGCGGCGGCGCTGACCGAGGTCGCCTCCGACCCGGAGCGCGCGGCCCGGATGGGCGCCGCGGGACGCGCACGCGCCGAGGCCGAGTTCAGCTGGACGGCGATCGCGGAGCAGACCCGCGCCATCTACCGGTCCGTGACCTCCGCCTGACGCCGGTAGGCTAGAGCGCATGGCAGGCAGTGTTCTCCGACTTCACGATGTGTCCGTAGTCCGGGACGGCAACCCCGTCCTCCAGAACGTGGACTGGACGGTGGAGCCGGACGAGCGCTGGGTCATCCTCGGCCCGAACGGCGCAGGCAAGACCACGATGCTGCAGATCGCCGCCGCGGCGATCCACCCGTCCTCGGGGGAGGCCGTGGTGCTCGGCGAGACCGTCGGCCAGAGCGACCTGTCCGAGCTGCGCCCGCTGCTCGGCTTCGCCTCGACCGCGCTGGCCCGGCGCATCCCGCGCACCGAGCGTGTGCTCGACGTGGTGATGACCGCGGCGTACGCCGTGACCGGCCGCTGGAACGAGCTGTACGAGGACATCGACGAGCGCCGCGCCCGCCGCGTGCTCTCCGAGTGGCACCTCGACCACCTCGCCGAGCGCACCTTCGGCAGCCTGAGCGACGGCGAGCAGAAGCGCGTGCAGATCGCCCGCTCCGTGATGACCGACCCGGAGATCCTGCTGCTGGACGAGCCGGCCGCGAGCCTCGACCTCGGCGGCCGCGAGGAGCTGGTGCAGCTCCTCGGCGGCTACGCCAGCGACCCGAAGTCCCCGGCGATCGTCATGGTCACGCACCACGTGGAGGAGATCCCGCTCGGCTTCAACCGCGCGCTCCTGCTGAAGGACGGCCGCGTCACCGCGCAGGGCCCGATCGGCGAGGTGCTCACGAGCGAGTCGCTCAGCGAGACCTTCGGCGTCGACGTGGAGCTCACCGAGACCGAGGGCCGCTTCACCGCCCGGGCGCGTCAGGCAACGAGCGACTGAGGTATCTGCTAAACTCGATAGCTGGTTCCCCGCACGATCCATCGATCTGGCAGGTGCGAACCGAAAAGCTTCCCGTCAACGCGCTTTCGCGCGCGGACACGACCGACCGAACACTACGCAACAAGGAAGTCCTCATGAAGACTGGCATCCACCCCGACTACGCCCCAGTGGTTTTCCGCGACCTGGCCTCGGGTGCGACCTTCCTGACCCGCTCCACCGTGAGCAGCGACAAGACCATCGAGTGGGAGGACGGCAACACCTACCCGGTCATCGACGTCGAGATCTCCTCGGAGTCGCACCCGTTCTACACGGGCAAGCAGCGCATCCTCGACTCGGCCGGCCGTGTCGAGAAGTTCAACACGCGCTACAAGAACTTCGGCAAGTAAGCCGCACGCAGAAGGCCCCCGTCTTCCGACGGGGGCCTTCTGCGTGCGCTCGGTCGCTCAGTAGGTCCGGTAGCCGTGCGAGGCAGCGATGGCGAAACCGACGATGACCAGGATGAAGACGAGGATGCCGATGGCCACCTCGACGAAGCCGATGATGACGGCGGCGAGGGCGAGGCCGCGGCCCTGCTCCCCGGTGCGCTTGATCTGGGAGAGGGCGACGAAGCCGAGGATGATTCCCACGACGCTCACGAAGAACGCCAGGATGAACGCCACGATCGACATCGTGTTGTAGCCGGGCTGCGCCGGCGGCTGGTAGGCGCCGTACTGCGGTTGCTGTGGCTGCTGCGGCGGGAGGGGCTGCGGGTTCAGGTCGGAGTCACTCATGTGTGGAACACTAGCGTCCTCCGCGCCGCCGCAGCAGCCCCCAACCCGTGGGGCGCGGGCGCCGTCAGGCGGGCCAGGCGTGCACCGGCCAGGCGCCGGACGCCGTGAACTCCGGGTCCCGGGCGCGACGCATGTACTCCTGGAAGTCGGCCGCCTGTTCGCGGCACCAGTCCACCTGCTTGGTGTGCAGCTCCAGGGCGCCCATGGCGAGCTCTTCGGCGTGACGCTGGGCGAGCGCCTGCGCCAGCCGGCCCGCGGCAATGGCGTCCGCGCCGGCGTCGTGTGCGGCGATCAGCTCGACGCCGTAGTGCGTCGCGGTGACCGTGAGCGTGCGCTTGCCGGGGCGGTAGCGGTCCACCGCGCGGTCGATCACGAGCGGGTCGATGATCGGGCCGGGGGAGTGCAGCGGCTCGACGCCGTGGCGGCGCGCCTCCCGGTCGAGCAGCGTGAAGTCGTACGGCGCGTTGTAGGCGACCACGGGGATGCCGCGGTCGAACAGGCGACGGAGCTGGTCGACGATCGCGTCGACGCCGGCCCCGGCGTCCATGCCTTTCTCGCGGGCGAGCTCGGTCGTGATGCCGTGGACGGCGGTGGCCTCGGCGGGGATCTCCACCTCGGGGTCGAGCAGCCAGTACCGGCCGTGCCGCACCTCGCCGTTCTCGCCGAGCAGCCCGACGTGGGCGGTGACGATCCGCGCCGATTCGACATCCACGCCCGTGGTCTCCAGATCGAAGACGCCGAGTTCGTGATGCCAGTTGCTCATGCAGCCAGCGTAGGAACGACCTCCGTCAGTCGCCGGATACACACGCCGAGGGGCACGTAAACGCCCCCAAAACCGCGCCATAAGGGCGTTTACGTGCCCTTCGGCGGAGCCGACTACGCCCGGCGCGGCTCGATGTGCAGCCAGTAGAAGTTCTGGGTGCCGAGCGTGAGGGTGAAGCGGCCGTCCTCCGCCACGGTCGGGAACTCGGCGCCGCCGAACAGGTCGTACAGCGCGCTCCCGGCGAACTCGGGCGCCTCCAGCGTCACCGAGACCGGGTTGTGCGCGAACGAGAACACGCACAGCACGTCCTCCGGCTGGTCTCCGAAGTGCGTGCCGCTGCCCGCGTAGCTGCGGACGAACGCGAGCACCGACTCGTGGTCCGTCGGGAGCACGCGCATGTCGCCGAGCCCGAACACCGGGTGCGCCTTGCGGATGTGGATGACGTTGCGGATCCAGTGCAGCAGCGAGCGCGACTGGGCGAGCTGCGCCTCCACGTTCACCTGGTTGTAGTGGTAGACGAGCGACTGCACGACGGGCAGGAAGAGCTTGCCCGGGTCGGCCGTCGAGAAGCCGGCGTTGCGGTCCGGCGTCCACTGCATCGGCGTGCGCGAGCTGTCGCGGTCGGGCAGCCAGATGTTGTCGCCCATCCCGATCTCGTCGCCGTAGTAGAGGAACGGGCTGCCCTCCAGCGAGAACAGCAGCGCGTGGGCGAGCTCCAGCTCGGCGCGCGAGTTGTCGAGCAGCGGGGCGAGTCGGCGACGGATGCCGATGTTGGCGCGCATCCGCGGGTCGTAGGCGTACCAGCCGTACATCGCCTGGCGGTACTCCTCGCTGACCATCTCGAGGGTGAGCTCGTCGTGGTTGCGCAGGAACACGCCCCACGCCGAGCCCTCCGGGACGTCGGTGGTCTCGGACAGCACCCGGATCAGCTCGGAGGCCTGCTGGCTGCGGAGGGCGTAGAAGATGCGCGGCATCACCGGGAAGTCGAACGCCATGTGGCACTCCGGCTCATCCTCCGAGCCGAAGAACGCCGCCACCTCGCGCGGCCACTGGTTCGCCTCGGCGATCATCATGCGGCCCGGGTACTCGCGGTCGACCATCACCCGGAGCTTCTTGATGAACTCGTGCGTGGGCGGCTCGCCCTCGCCGTTGCCCTCGTCCGACTCGTAGAGGTAGGGGATGGCGTCGAGCCGGAAGCCGTCGACGCCCAGGTCGAGCCAGAACCGGACGACGTCGAACATCGCGTCGTGCACGGCCGGGTTCTCGAAGTTGAGGTCGGGCTGGTGCGAGAAGAACCGGTGGAAGTAGAACTGCCTGCGCGCCTCGTCGAACGCCCAGTTGGAGTCCTCAGTGTCCACGAAGATGATCCGGATGTCGGGCCACTTGTCGTCGGTGTCGTTCCAGACGTAGAAGTCGCCGAACGGCCCCTCCGGCTCGCTGCGCGACTGCTGGAACCACTCGTGCTGGTCAGAGGTGTGGTTCATCGGGAGGTCGATGATGATGCGCATGTTGCGCTCGTGCGCCTTGGTGACCAGGTCGCGGAACTCCTCGATCGTGCCGAACTCCGGCAGGATCGCCTTGAAGTCGGACACGTCGTAGCCGCCGTCGCGCAGCGGGGACTGGAAGAACGGCGGCAGCCAGAGCGCGTCGATCCCCAGCCACTGCAGGTAGTCGAGCTTGGAGGTCAGGCCCGCGATGTCGCCGGAGCCGTCGCCGTTGCTGTCCACGAAGGAGCGGACCATCACCTCGTAGAACACGGCGCGGCGGTACCACTGCGGATCGAGGGTGAGCCCGGGCAGCGTGATGGGCGCGGTGAAACTCACGGTTCTCCTTCTCGAGCGGCCACGCCGTCGGGGCAGCATGCTCGGGTGTCGTGCACGGTGGGGTCATGCAAGCGATTACATCCAGAGAAGTCTAGGACCTGCGGGCGGTGGGCTGTCCAGTCCCGACCCGGCATTCACCCGGTTCCCGGAGCGACCCGGCCTAGACTGGACGACGATGACCTCCTCGACACGGTACGCCGCCTCCCCGTACCGGGCCGCCGCCTCTCCGTACGCGGAGGCCCTGGGCCGGGTCCCGGTCCGCCGCGCCGAGCTCCCGCTGCTGGGCGGCCTGACGCGCTACTGGGACTACGGCGACGCGGACGCGGACACGACTCTGGTGCTCGTGCACGGCTTCCGCGGGGACCACCACGGCCTCGAGCCGGTGGTCGCGCAACTCGGCGGCGGGCTCCGGCTGATCTCGCCCGACCTGCCGGGGTTCGGCGAGTCGACCCCGCTGACGGAGCGGGACCACGACATCCCCGGCTACTCGGCGTGGCTGCGCGCGTTCGTCGCCGGCCTCGGCCTGCGCGGGCGGGTCGTCCTGCTCGGGCACTCGTTCGGCTCGATCGTGGTCTCCGCGACGCTGGTCGAGGATGCGGGGGAGCGTCCCGATGCTGTCGTGCTCGTGAACCCGATCGGCCAGCCGGCGCTCGCCGGTCCGCGCGGCGTCCTCACCCGGCTCGCGATCTTCTACTACTGGCTCGCGGCCGCGCTGCCGGAGCGCCTGGGCTTCGCCCTGCTGCGCAACCGGATCATCGTGCGCGTCATGAGCATCGCGATGGCCAAGACCCGCGACCGCTCGCTGCGCGCGTGGATCCACGGCCAGCACGACAGCTATTTCTCGGCGTTCAGCGACCGGCGCGTGGTGCTGCAGGCGTTCCGAGCCTCGGTCGCGCACGACGTCAGCGAGTACGCGGCGCGCGTCCCGGAGCCGACCCTCCTGGTCGCCGCCGTGAACGACGACATCACGCCCATCGCGGCCGAGCGGAGGCTGCGCGGGCTGTTCCCGGACGCGCGGCTGGTGGAGATCGCCGACGTCGGGCACCTCATCCACTACGAGAAGCCGGTGGAGGCCGCGCGGGCGATCGAGGAGTTCCTGGCGGAGCGCCCCGGCGAGGGAGGCCGCGCGTGAGGATCGTCTTCGACTGCCGCTACACCCGCATCGGCCGGCACGACGGCATCAGCCGCTTCACCGCGGGTCTCGTCGGCGCGCTCGCCCAGCGGCACGCCGTCACCATGCTGATCAGCGACCACCGCCAGCTGGAGCTGCTGCCCGACCTGCCCTGGGAGCTCGCGCCGTCCCCGACCTCCGCGCTGGAGCCGCTGGTCGCCCGCCGGGTCAACAAGCTGAAGCCCGACGTCGTGTTCACGCCGATGCAGACGATGGGGACCTTCGGCCGGCGCTACCGCCTGATCCTCACCGTGCACGACCTGATCTACTACCGGCACCCGACGCCGCCGCGCGACCTCCCGGGATTCGTGCGGGTGCTCTGGCGGCTCTACCACCTGGCCTGGTGGCCGCAGCGGATGCTGCTGAACCGGTCGGATGCGGTGGTGACGGTCTCCGAGACGACCAAGGAGCTCATCGCCGAGCATCACCTCACCACGCGCCCGGTCTACGTCGTGCCGAACGCCGCGGACATGCCGGTCCTCCCGGAGCAGCGCCTGACGCGCACAGCGCCGGAGGCCAAGATCCTGGTCTACATGGGCTCGTTCATGCCGTACAAGAACGTGGACACCCTGGTGCGGGCGGCCGCGCAGCTCCCCGACTACCAGCTCCACCTGATGAGCCGGGTCAGCCCGGCAGAACGCGACCGGCTCGCGGCGCTGGCGCCCGGTGCCCGGCTCGTCTTCCACGACGGCGCGACGGACGAGGACTACGCCGAGACGCTGGCGCGCGCGACCGCCCTCGTGACGGCGTCGCGCGACGAGGGCTTCGGCATCCCGCTGGTGGAGTCGATGACGCTCGGGACGCCGGTGGTCGTCAGCGACATCCCGATCTTCCGCGAGATCGGCGGCGAGGCGGCGCTTTACTTCCCGGCCGACGACGCCGACGTGCTCGCCGCGCGGGTGCGGCACCTGGAGCAGGACGGCGTGTGGGCGCAGCGGTCGGCCGCGTCGCGGCAGGAGGCCGGGCGCTTCACCTGGTCGGCGTCGGCCGACCACCTGCTGACCGTGCTGACCGCGACCGCGACCCGGGCGGCCCGGCGCGGCCGCCGCCGGGTTCAGAGCACCGACGCCGTGTAGAGGTCGCGGTCCTCCGGACCGAGGTTGAACCGGTCGAGGGTCAGCCGGCCGTCGTCGTAGCGGAACCGGTGCACCGAGCCGTTCGGGATGACCTCGCCCGGTCCCGGGAGCGCGTGGTCGGTGACGTGCCGGACCAGGGAGCCGATGACGCCGCCGTGGCTGACCACGATGAGGTTCCGGCCGGGGTGGGCGTCGCCGAGCTCCAGCAGCGCCGGCAGGGCGCGCTCCACAACCTCCTCGCGGGTCTCGCGCCCGGGGACGGGGGTGCCCTCCGGCCAGCGCTCCAGGATCTCGGCGCCGGTCAGCCCCTCCGCCTCGCCGTACTGCCGCTCGGCGACCGCCGGCAGCCTCCCCGGCTCGCCGAGCCCCAGGTGCCCGGCGATGATCCGCGCGGTGTCGAGCGCCCGGCTGAGCGGGCTCGCGAACACGGCGTCGAAGCGGCCTCCCGCCAGCGCCCGGCCCGTCGCGTCGGCCTGCGCGCGCCCCGTGCTGTTGAGCGGGATGTCGCTGGAGCCCTGGATGCGCTTGGCCAGGTTCCAGTCGGTCTGGCCGTGCCGAACGAGGGAGATGAAGGTCACGCGCGTCCTTTCGTCGAGGACGCGCGGCGGGTCAGGCGAGCCGTCGTGCGAGCTCGACCAGCGTCTCCGTGGTCCCGCCGTCCAGCTTAACGGTGGCCCGCGCGTCGCCCTTGGTCTCCCCCCGGTTGACGATGACGATCGGGAGGCGCTTGCGACGCGCCTCCTCCAGGAGCCGGATGCCGGAGTTGACCACGAGCGACGAGCCGGCGATGACGAGCGCGTCGGCCGCGCGCACCAGCGAGCTGGCCTCCCGGTACTTCTCGGCAGGGATGAACTCGCCGAAGAACACCACGTCGGGCTTCAGATGGCCGCCGCAGACGGTGCAGTCCGGCACGACGAAGGCGTCGACGTCGGTCACGATCGCGTCGCCGTCCGGCGCGATCTCCACGGCGCCCTCGGTCTCCAGCCACGGGTTCGCCTCGTCGATGCGCGCGGTGATCGCCTCGCGCGCGAAGATCTGCCCGCAGACCAGGCAGAGGACGCGGTCCATCGCGCCGTGCAGGTCCACCACGCGGCGGCTGCCGGCCTGCTTGTGGAGGCCGTCCACGTTCTGGGTGATGACGCCGTTCGCCGCGCCCGCGGCCTCCAGTGCGGCGAGCGCCCGGTGGCCGTCGTTCGGGTGGGCCGCGGCGAACCGGCGGTAGCCGAGGTGGCTGCCCGCCCAATAGCGCCTGCGGTAGCGGTCGTCGGACAGGAACTGCTGGAAGGTCATCGGCGTGCGCTTCGGAGCGCCCTCGCCGCGATAGTCCGGGATGCCGGAGTCGGTCGACACGCCGGCGCCGGTGAGCACCGCGAAGGTGCGCCCGGCGAGCAGCCCCTCGACCTCGTCGATGCCGCGCGAGAGCTCGGGTGAGAGCTCGGTCTCCAGCGTGGTCACAGGCACCTCCCGGTCGGTCCTTCCGGAAGTCTAAACCGGCCGCTTTTCGAGTTTGTTTCCGGCTACTGGCAATCTGGACGGGTGCAGATCCAACGCGTGACCGACCTGACCGCCGACGGCCTCGCCGACTACTCCCGTCTCACCGACGTCGCGCTGCGGCGGGTGAGCGAGCCGGAGGGCGGCCTCTACATCGCGGAGTCGACCAAGGTCATCACGCGCGCACTCGCGGCGGGCCACCGCCCGCGGTCGGTGCTGCTGCAGGAGCAGTGGCTGGACGACGTGGCCCCGCTGCTGGACGCGTACCCGGATGTCCCGGTCTACGTGGGCGAGCCGGCGCTGCTGGAGCAGCTCACCGGGTACCACCTGCACCGCGGCGCGCTCGCGGCGATGCACCGGCCGGTCCTGCCGGACCCGCGTGTGCTGCTCGAGGGCGCTCGCCGGGTGGTGGTGCTGGAGGACATCGTCGACCACACGAATGTCGGGGCGATCTTCCGCAGCGTCGCCGGCCTCGGAGCCGATGCCGTGCTGGTCAGCCCGCGCTGCGCCGACCCGCTCTACCGGCGCAGCGTGCGGGTGAGCATGGGCACCGTCCTCCAGGTGCCGTGGACGCGCATCCCGGAGTGGGACGAGGCCGCGCCGCTGCTGCACGAGGCGGGCTTCGAGATCGCGGCCCTGGCGCTCGCGGACGACGCGGTCGGGCTGGACGCGTACGCCGCCCGGGCGCCGGAGCGTGCGGCGCTGGTGTTCGGGTCGGAGGGCGACGGGCTCAGCAGGCGGGCGCTGGCGGCGGCGGACACGGTGGTGACCATCCCGATGCTGCACGGGGTGGACTCGCTGAACGTGGCGTCCGCGAGCGCGGTGGTGCTGTGGGCGATGCGGGTGGAGGCGCGGGGGTGATCGTCTGGGGTCGCGCTGGCGCGTTCTCAGCGGATGCCTCAGTGCGTCCCCCTAGAATCCGAAGGTGCCTCAGCAAGTCCTCGCCGATCCGCCGCGCCGTCTGAACCGCAAGCAGGTGTACCGCCGCCGGCGCATCGTCGTCTTCGGCGTCGGGGGCGTGCTCCTGGTCGCGCTGCTCTACGTGTTCGGGTCGATCATCACGCCGGTCCCGGCCACCGCCGCCGTCACCCAGCACGAGAAGTCGCTCACCCAGGCCGCCGCGCAGCTCAACTGGCCGGGCTACGGGTCCGCCGCGATCACCGCGCCGGACTATCCCGGGGCGACCGAGTACCACGGCAGCGACGCGAGCATGCCCATCGCGAGCATGACGAAGACGATCACGGCGCTCGTCGTCCTCCAGGCCAAGCCGCTCGACGCGAACGCGGACGGCCCCAGCATCTCCTTCACGCAGAAGGACGTCGACATCTGGAACCAGGTCATCGCCGCGGGCGGCTCGTGGGCCCCGGTGCAGGCGGGCACGTCGATGACGGAGAAGCAGGCGCTCACCGCGATGCTGCTGCCGTCGGCCAACAACTACGCCATCTCGCTGGCGAACTGGGCGTACGGCTCCACCTCCGCCTACATCAAGGCGGCCAACGGCTGGCTCGCGTCGAAGGGCTTCAGCGGCACGAAGGTGGTCACCCCGGACGGCCTCGACCCGGGGAACGTGAGCACCACGAAGGACCTGATCGGGATCGGCAAGCTCGTGCTGGCCTCGCCCGCGCTCTCCGCGATCGTTTCGCAGAAGTCGGCGACACTGCCCGGCGCCGGCGCACAGGACAACACCAACTCGCTGCTCGGCGTGGACGGCGTGGACGGCATCAAGACCGGCAACACCGACGAGGCGGGATTCTGCCTCCTCTTCTCGGCCGAGGTGCCGGTCGGCAAGGAGAAAGTGCGCGTGCTCGGCGTCGTGCTGGGCGCCGCCGACCACGACACCCTGTGGGCGGGAGTGAGCGGGCTGCTCACCAGTATGCAGTCCGGCTTCCACGAGGTGTCCGCCGCGACGACCGGCCAGGTCTTCGGCTCGTACACGACGCCGTGGGGCGCGGCTTCCAACCTCGTTGCGACGACCGGCCAGAGCTTCGTCGTCTGGTCGGACACCCCGGTCACGGTCGACCTGACCACCCGCCCGATCCAGTCCGGGTTCAAGGGCGATCTCGTCGGGCGCGTGACGTTCACGATCAACGGGTCGGCGAAGACGGTGGACCTGGCGTTGGCGAAGGACGTGCCGGACCCGGGCTTCGGCTGGCGGCTGGCGCATCCCGGGGGACTGGGGACGTAACGCGTCGCCGTCGTCCTGCGTTTGGCGGGGCGACGGGTGAGCGTCGGGGTGAGGTGCGTGTCCCCGATCCGGCGCGTCGCCTGGCGGCCGGGTTCGCGGCGGCGGGGCGGGGCCAGACGTCCGCTTAGCGTGTTGTGGTTCACCCACATCCCGCTGAGGCCCCACATCACATGACGTCTGACACCCAGCCCCTCACGCGCGCCGAAGCCCGTGGCCGTCGCTCCGCTTCGACCGCTTCCTCGGCGTCCTCCTCGAAGCCCCGCTCCGCGGCCCTGCCGACGGCGAAGCGCCTCGATCTGCAGGGGCTGCGTGCGCTGGCGGTCGGGCTGGTGGTGCTGAACCACGCGTTCGAGTGGCCGGCCGGTGGTTTCGTCGGGGTGGACATCTTCTTCGTGATCTCGGGGTTCCTGATGACCTCGTTGCTCTACCGGGAGTACGAGCGCGCGGGCACGATCCGGTTCCTGGCGTTCTACCGGCGGCGCATCCGCCGGCTGATCCCGGCGTCTGCGACGGTGATCTTCGTGACGCTCGCGGGCGGGTTCGCGCTGTTCGGGTCGGGGCGGTTCCTGTCGACGGTGTGGGACGGCCTCGCGGCGTTGTTCTTCGTGTCGAACTGGCGCTTCGCCGCGGTGTCGACGGACTACTTCGCGCAGGGGGCGCAGACGTCGCCGCTGCAGCACTACTGGTCGCTGAGCCTGGAGGAGCAGTACTACCTGGTGTGGCCGGTCGCGGTCCTGGTGCTGGGGCTGCTGGTGGCCGGCCTCCGGGGTCCGCGTGTCACCGCGGCACTCCTGTCGCTGGTGATCACCGTCGGCCTGTTCTTCGTCTCGCTGCAGCTCACCATCGCGGACAGCGGCACCGCGTACTTCATCACTCCGGCCCGGTTGTGGGAGCTCGCGGTCGGCTCCACGATCGCGTTCTGCATGCCGTTGTTCGGCCGGCTCCCGGCGGTGTGGCGGCCTGCGATCATGCTGGCCTCGCTGGCGGGCATGATCACGGCGGCCGTGATCACCCCGCCGGGCGAGGGCTTCCCGGCGCCGTGGGCGCTGGTCGCGGTCCTCAGCACCGCGATGTTCATCGCGTTCCCGTGGCAGCCCGCACGCGGGTGGCTGAATCCGCTCGCCAACCCGGTGCTCTCGCACGTCGGCGACATCTCGTACTCGCTGTACCTGTGGCACTTCCCGGCGCTGATCCTCATCACGGAGGCGTTCCGCGGGCTGCCGGGGGACAAGACGCCGATCCCGGCCGTCGTGTCGATCGCGGTCGCGATCCTCCTGTCCGAGCTGTCGTACCGGTATGTCGAGGAGGCGGTGCGGAAGTCGAGGTGGCTGGAGCCGAAGAAGAAGCGACGCAGGGCTCAGGGCTCGAGGGTGAAGGCCGTTGCCCTCGGAGCGGTGGCGACCGTCACCGCCGCGATCCTGGTGCTCGCGTTCACGGTCGATCAGCGGGGCAAGAATCCCGAGGTCGCGGCGGAGAAGACGGCGCCTCCCGCCGCGGGGAACGTGCTCGAGGGGGCGATGGATCGCTCCGCCCTCGACTCGCTCTCTGCCGATATCAAGACAGCGCTCGGCGAGAAGAGCTGGCCGGAACTCGATCCGAGCATGGACAGCATCATCGCCGAGTACAAAGGCGATCCGACGACCAGCGCCTGCGCCGGTTCGAAATACCCGGGCATGGACACGTGCACCTGGGGCGAGCCGGGCGCGCCGATCTCGATGGCGATCGTGGGGGTTCCACCTCGGTCGCCTACGTGGAGATGTTCCGGGCCCTGGTCGACTCGTCGGGCGGTCAGCTCAGGTTCACCGCCCTGGGAATGTACAGCTGCCCCTTCGTCGACATCCGGACCAGCAGTGCGGATCCAGGACTCCAGAATGCGTGTCCCGATCGCAAGCAGCTCGAGATCGCCAACATCAACGAACTGAAGCCCGACCTGCTCTTCGTCACGAATGCCCCCAATGACTACAAGAACGTCGACACAGGCAAAGTGATCACCGCGTCGGAGTATCAGGCCGGCCTCACCCGGACACTGGAGCAGGTCGCTCCCGCGGTGGGAAAGATCCTGACCCTCGCGGCGCCCCCGGCGGACAAGGACGTGCGGGAGTGCTATTCACCACGAACATCTCCGGCCGACTGCGTCTCGACCGTCCCGGCGCGCTGGAAGGCGTTCGGCTCGGCCGATGCGAAGGTGGTCGCTTCCTTGGATGGTGTTCACATCGACAGCCGGCCGCTCTTCTGCGTCTCGGATCGATGCCCGGCATTCGTCGCGAGCATCCCCGTGAAGGTGGACACCACCCACATCACCCGCGAATACGGCCGTCACATCTATCCGGCCCTGGTCGCGCTCCTGGCCGAGAACGGCGTCAGCCTCACGCCCCAGGCAGAGGCGGACTCCCCTCAGTCTGAGGCGGTCGACTCCGGCGGCTCGTGATCGCCGGACGACGTCACTCCTCCCCATCCACCTCGATCAAGAACGGCCCCGCCTGCGGCCGCTTCGGCAGCACATGGTCCCCCGACGACTGGTGGCGGATCCGGCGCAGCACCCACGGCACCAGGTACTCCCGCGCCCAGGAGAGGTCCTCCGCGCGGGCCTGGCGCCAGGTGCGCACCGGCAGGGGCTCGGGCGAGAGCGGCTGGAGGTCGTTGTCGACGTTGAGGGCCGACAGCACCATCCGGGCGACGGTGTGGTGACCGAGGGGCGCCAGGTGGAGGCGGTCCGGGGCCCACATCCGGACGTCCTGGATCTCGGTCAGCGACCACTGGTCGGCCACGATCGCGTCGTACTTGGCCGCGACCGCGCGGACGTTCTCGTTGTAGATCGCGACCTTGCCGCGGATGCCGCGGAAGACGGGGGAGAAGCCCACGTCCACGCCCGTGAAGACCACCACGGTGGCGCCGTCGGCGCTCAAGCGGCCGACGGCCTCGTCCAGCAGGGCGGCGATCAGGTCGGGGTCGGTGCCGGGGCGGATGACGTCGTTGCCGCCGGCGGAGATCGTGATGAGGTCGGGGCGGAGGGCGACAGCCGGCTCCACCTGCTCGTCCAGGATCTGCTTGATCAGCTTGCCGCGGACGGCCAGGTTCGCGTAGGCGAAGTCGTCCGTCTTGCTGCTCAGCACCTCCGCCACGCGGTCGGCCCAGCCGCGGTGGCCGCCCGGGCTGAGCGGCTCCGGGTCGCCGATGCCCTCGGTGAACGAGTCGCCGAGCGCGACGTAGCGGGACCACGGATGCTGAGCTTCGACCATCCCACCATTCTGCATCCCGCCGGGGCCCACCCACGATTGTCAGGCGGCTCCGGTAGATTCGATCCAAGTGGAGACGAACGCAGCAGCCTTGCCCGATGAGCCCGGGAGGGGCGCCGGCGTACCCGCGGACGTCGCAGAAGACGACACCGCGGACGAGCTCTCCGCAGGCTCCCGGGCGGGCAGTTTCGCCGCCGAGCACCTCTCGCCGTCGTTCCCCGAGCGGGCCGCCTGGGGCACCGCCGGCAAGCTCCGCGCCTGGCAGGCGGAGGCGCTCGACGCCTACTTCGTCAACGAACCGCGCGACTTCCTCGCGGCCGCGACGCCCGGCGCCGGCAAGACCACGTTCGCGCTGCGGCTCGCGACCGAGCTGCTGTCCCGGCGCGTGATCGAGCGCGTCACGGTCGTCGCGCCGACCGAGCACCTCAAGCGGCAATGGGCAGAGGCCGCGGCCAGGGTCGGCCTCCACCTCGACCCCGACTTCCGCAACGCGGACGGCCGGTACGCGCGGCACTACAAAGGCGCGGCGGTCACCTACGCGCAGGTGGCGATGCGGCCGAGCCTCCACAAGGACATCACCGAGTCGTACCGCACGCTCGTCATCCTGGACGAGGTGCACCACGGCGGCGACGCGCTCAGCTGGGGCGACGGCATCCGGGACGCGTTCGAGCGCGCCACCCGGCGGCTGTCGCTGACCGGGACGCCGTTCCGGTCGGACACCGCGCCGATCCCGTTCGTCTCCTACCTTCCCGACCGGCAGGGCATCCGCACGTCGGTCACCGACTACAACTACGGCTACGGCCGTGCCCTCAGCGACGGCGTCGTCCGCCCGGTGATCTTCATGGTCTACGCCGGGCACATGCGCTGGCGCACCAAGACCGGCGATGAGATGGAGGCCCGGCTCGGCGAGGGCAACACCAAGGACATCACGTCGCAGGCCTGGCGCACCGCCCTCGACCCGCGCGGCGAATGGATCCCGGCCGTGCTGAGCGCCGCCGACCGCCGGCTCACCGAAGTGCGCAACTCCATCCCGGACGCCGGCGGCCTCGTGATCGCGACCGACCACTACGCGGCGCGCGCCTACGCCGACCTGCTGCAGCAGATCAGCGGGGAGCCGGTCACCGTGGTGCTCTCGGACGAGAAGGAGGCCAGCGATCGGATCGCGGACTTCTCCGCGGGCGACTCGCGCTGGATGGTCGCCGTCCGGATGGTGTCGGAGGGCGTCGACGTGCCGCGGCTGGCGGTCGGCGTGTACGCGACCAGCGCCTCCACTCCGCTGTTCTTCGCGCAGGCGATCGGTCGCTTCGTGCGCGCGCGCCGCCGCGGCGAGACGGCGTCGGTGTTCCTGCCGAACGTGCCGACCCTGATGGCGCTCGCGAGCGCGCTGGAGCTGGAGCGCGACCACGCGCTCGACCGGCCGTCGGAGGAGGGCGGCGAGGGCGACCTCTGGAACCCGGAGGACGCCCTGGTCGCGGAGGCGAACAAAGAGGGCAGGGCGTCGGAGGCGCTGACCGAGCTGTTCGCGTTCGAGGCGCTCGGGTCGGAGGCCAACTTCGACCGCGTCGTCTACGACGGGCGCGAGTTCGGCGGCTTCGCGGTGCCGGGCACGGACGAGGAGCTCGACTTCATCGGCCTCCCGGGCATCCTGGAGCCCGAGCAGGTGCACGACCTCCTGATGCAGCGCCAGCAGCGCCAGGCGCGGCGGCACTCCGCCCGACCAGCCGCCGCCGACGGGCACCCGCCCGCGCCGCTGCACCGCACGCTCAAGGAGCAGCGGCAGCTCCTCAACAGCCTGGTGGGCCTCTACTCGAAGAACTCGGGGGAGCCGCACGGCCTCATCCACGCCGAGCTCCGCCGCGTGTGCGGAGGGCCCGCTGTGGCGCAGGCGAGCGTGTCGCAACTCCAAGCCCGCATCGAGTGGCTGCGGAAGCGGATCGGCCGGTAGCGGCTAGATCACCCCGAGCGCCAGCATCGCGTCCGCGACCCGCACGAAGCCCGCGACGTTCGCCCCGAGGACGTAGTCACCCGGAGCCCCGTACTGCTCGGCGGTCTCGGCGCAGCTGTCGTGGATGGAGGTCATGATGTCGTCCAGCCGCTGCTCCGCGTACTCGAACGTCCAGGCGTCCCGCGACGCGTTCTGCTGCATCTCCAGCGCCGAGGTGGCCACGCCGCCCGCGTTCGCCGCTTTGCCGGGGGCGAACAGGACGTCCGCGGCGCGCAGCACGTGGACCGCGTCCGGCGTGCACGGCATGTTCGCGCCCTCGACCACGGCGGCGACGCCGTTGCCCGCGAGGGTGCTGGCCGCGGTCGCGTCGAGCTCGTTCTGCGTGGCGCAGGGGATCGCCACGTCGATCGGCGTCTCCGCCGCGAGCGCCCAGATGTCGCCGTTCGCGCGGTACTCCGCGGACGGCCGGCGGGCGGCGTACTCGGTCAGGCGGGCGCGCTCCACCTCCTTGAGCCGGCGCAGCAGCTCGATGTCGACGCCGTCGCGGTCGTAGACGACACCGGAGGAGTCCGAGCACGCCACGACCGTGCCGCCGAGCTGGTGCACCTTCTGGATCGCGTAGAGCGCGACGTTGCCGGAGCCGGAGACGAGCACGCGCGCGCCGTCGAACGAGCGCCCGCGAGTGGCCAGCATCCGCTGCGTGAACACGACGGCGCCGTACCCGGTCGCCTCCGTGCGCACCAGCGAGCCGCCCCAGCCGACACCCTTGCCGGTCAGCACACCCGACTCGTAGCGGTTCGTGATGCGCTTGTACTGGCCGAACAGGTAGCCGATCTCTCGGCCGCCGACGCCGATGTCGCCCGCGGGGACGTCCGTGTACTCGCCGAGGTGCCGGTAGAGCTCGGTCATGAACGACTGGCAGAACCGCATCACCTCGGCGTCGGAGCGGCCCTTCGGGTCGAAGTCGCTGCCACCCTTGCCTCCGCCGATCGGGAGGCCGGTGAGCGCGTTCTTGAAGATCTGCTCGAAGCCGAGGAACTTCACGGTGCCGAGCGTGACGCTCGGGTGGAAGCGCAGGCCGCCCTTGTACGGGCCGAGCGCCGAGTTGAACTCCACCCGGAAGCCGCGGTTGACCCGGATGTTCCCCTCGTCGTCGGTCCACGGCACCCGGAAGATGAGCTGGCGCTCCGGCTCGGTCATCCGCTCCAGCACGGCCGCCTGCGCGTAGTGCGGGTTCGCCTCGATGACGGGGCCCAGCGAGCCGAGCACTTCGCGTGCCGCCTGATGGAATTCGGGCTCGCCGGCGTTGCGGCGGAGGACGTCGTCCAGGAGGGAGGAGAGCACGGGAGTCACGCGGTTGCCTTTCTCGAACATAAGATTTCTGAGTCTACTCTCATACAACTCGCTCGCTTCGCCACGGTGGCGATCCGGTGCGGTGGTTGCATGGGGTGATGAGCACGGAGCGGGACGCCGAACACGGCACCATCGACCGCCGGGAACGGTTCCTGGAGGTCCTCTTCCGCGTCACCCTGGTGCTGAAGGGCGCGGACGGGGTGCTCGAGCTGATCGGCGGCGTCCTGCTGCTCTTCCTGACGCCGCAGCGGATGAACGCAGTCGTGGTCTTCCTCACACAGCACGAGCTGGGCGAGGACCCGAACGACCCGGTCTCCAACTGGATCGTGCACTTCGGCCACACCCTCACGGGCTCGGCGACGCTGTTCGGCGCGGTCTACCTGCTGCTGCACGGCGTGGTGAAGGTCGTGCTGGTCTGGGCGGTGCTGAAGGAGCAGCTCTGGGCGTACCCGTGGATGATCGGCTTCCTCGCCGTCTTCATCGGCTGGCAGGGCTGGGAGCTGGCCAGGCACTTCTCCTGGGGGCTGCTGGCGCTGACCGCGTTCGACGTGCTGATCGTGGTGCTGACCGTGCACGAGTACCGGGTGCAGCGGCGGCTGCGGGAGGCCAGGCGAGCGGCGGCGGCCGAGGGAACCGCGCCCGCCACGGGTTAGGTTCGGCTGCGCTTGCTGGAAACCTGGCCGCCGCCTTCCTAGGCTGACGCTATGACCGCGGAGACCGTGAACGGACGACACCCCGACGAACCGCATCGCGAAGGCATCGCGCAGCGGCTGAACTGGCTGAGGGCCGGCGTGCTCGGCGCCAACGACGGCATCGTTTCGGTCGCGGCGGTCGTGGTCGGCGTCGCGGGGGCGACTCCCGCCGTCCCCGCCATCCTGACGGCCGGCCTCGCCGCGCTGGTCGGCGGCGCGATCTCGATGGCGCTCGGCGAGTACGTGTCGGTGAGTAGCCAGCGCGACAGCGAGCACGCGCTCATCGCGAAGGAGCGGCGCGAGCTGGCCGAGATGCCCGAGGAGGAGCTGGCCGAGCTGACCGGCCTCTACGAGGCGAAGGGGCTGAAGCCGGAGACCGCGCGGCAGGTGGCGATCGAGCTGACCGAGCACGACGCGTTGGCGGCGCACCTCTCCGCCGAGCTCGGCATCGACCAGGACGACGTCGTCAGCCCGTGGCACGCCGCGATCGCGTCGGCCATCTCGTTCACGATCGGCGGCATCCTGCCGCTGCTGACCATCCTGACGCCGCCGGGCATCCGCATCCCGCTGACCTTCGTGATCGTGCTGATCGCGCTGGCGGCCACCGGGTACGTCGCGGCGTGGATCGGCGGCGCCTCCCGAGGCAAGGCGATGCTGCGCGTGGTCATCGGCGGCGCGCTGGCGCTGGCGGCGACGTTCGCCATCGGCGCGCTGCTCGGAACGACGGTCGGCTGAGCCGCTGCGGCGGGAACGGGGGAGCGATGAAGGAGAAGCAGGAGATCGTTCGGGACTGGCTGCCCCGTTACACCGGGACGCCGCTGGAGGAGTTCGGGGAGCACATCCTGCTCACCAACTTCGGCGACTACGTCTACCGGTTCGCGGAGTGGTACGGCGGCGAGGTGCGCGGCACCGACCGCTCGATGCCGAACGCGACCGCCGACGGGATCACGATGATCAACTTCGGGATGGGCAGCCCGAACGCGGCGACGATCATGGACCTGCTGAGCGCGGTGAGCCCGAAGGCGGCGCTCTTCCTCGGCAAGTGCGGAGGGGTCAAGAAGAAGAACCAGCTCGGCGACCTGGTGCTGCCGATCGCGGCGATCCGCGGCGAGGGCACGTCGAACGACTACCTGCCGCCGGAGGTCCCTGCGCTGCCCGCGTTCCAGCTCCAGCGCGGTGTCTCCACGACCATCCGCGACTTCGGGCATGACTACTGGACCGGCACGGTCTACACGACGAACCGGCGGGTGTGGGAGCACGACGACACCTTCAAGACGTACCTGCGGCAGACCAGGTGCATGGCGGTGGACATGGAGACCGCGACGATCTTCGCGGCCGGGTTCGCCAACCACATTCCGGCCGGCGCGCTGCTGCTGGTGTCGGACCAGCCGATGATCCCGGAGGGCGTCAAGACCGCCGAGAGCGACCGCGGCGTGACTGCGCAGTTCGTGGAGCGGCACATCCGGATCGGCGTGGAGGCGCTCCGGCTGGTGCGCCGCAACGGCCGCAGCGTGCGGCACCTGCGTTTCGAGGACTGACGTTCCGCCGAGGGGCACGTAAACGCCCCTAAAACCGCGGTTTAGGGGCGTTTACGTGCCCTTCGGTGCTCAGTGGCCGGTGAGGGGAGCCATTGCGCGGGCGATGAGGGAGCGGCGGCCGGTGGCTCGCTCCTCCAGATCGGCGCCCTCCATCGCGACGAGGCCGGCGTTCGCGCCGAGGAAGCGCAGCGGCTCGGGCTCCCAGCGCGGAGAGCGGTGGCCGACCCAGGGGAGGGCGGTGAGCCCGGTGCGCCGGTCCGCGATCAGGTCGGCGAGCGTGCGGCCGGCGAGGTTCGTGGTGCTGAGCCCGTCGCCGACGTAGCCGCCGGCCCAGGCCTCCCTGGCGTCGCGGTCGATGCCGACGGCGGCGTGCCAGTCGCGCGGGACGCCCAGCGGGCCGCCCCAGTGGTGGGTGATGCGCACACCGGCGACGGCGGGGAACAGCTCGCCCAGCGTCCGGACGAGGTGGTCGCGCACGCGCGGCGAGCGATCGTAAGAGGTGTGGATGGCGCTCCCGAGGTGGTAGCGCGCTCCACGGCCGCCGAACGCGATCCGGTTGTCCGCGGTGCGCTGGCCGTAGACGATCAGGTGCCGGAAGTCGGCGAAGGTCTGGCCGTGCTCGATGCCGATCTCCTCCCACACGGCGTCGGACAGCGGCTCGGTCGCGATCATCAGCGAATACAGCGGGAGGATGCTCCGGCCGACCTGCGGCAGCTGCGACCCGTAGCCTTCGGTGGCGTTGACCACGGTCCCGGCCGTGACGGTGCGCTCGGCGCCGTCCACCCGCACCCGCACGACGCCGTCCGTCCAGCCGACGACCTCCGTGCCCTCCGCGATGGTCGCCCCGCGGCGCTCGACGGCTCGGGCCAGCCCGCGCACGAGCTTGGCGGGATGGACGCGCGCGCAGGCCGGGGTGACGGTCGCGGCGATGGCGTCCGGCACCCCGTAGCGTTCGCGCACGGTCTCGGTCCCGGCGAGGGAGACGCGGTCGACGCCGAACTCCTCCGACTCGGCGAACTCCGCGCGGGCGGCCTCCAGCTGCACCCGGTCGCGGGCGAACGTCACGGTCCCGCCGCGGACGTAGTCGCAGTCGATGTCCTCGACGGAGGCGACCCGCCCGACCTCGTCCACAGTGTCGACCATCGCCTGCCGCTGCGCGACGGCGGCGTCCCGGCCGTACCGGGCGGCGAGGGCCGAGGCCGACCACGGGAACAGCGCAGAGCACCAGCCGCCGTTGCGGCCGGACGCACCGAACCCGGCGACCTCCCGCTCCAGCAGCAGGATCCGCAGCCCGGGGTCGAGCTCCTGCAGGTAGTAGGCGGTCCAGAGCCCGGTCAGGCCGGCGCCGACGATCGCCACGTCCACGGTGGCGTCGTCGGCCAGCGCGGGGCGCGGGCGGAAGCCGTCCTCGGCCTCGGCGATCGAGTCGAACCAGAAGCCGACACTGCGGTAGTCCACGTCACTCCTTCGAAAGCACGCCGGATATGGAACGAGCCCGCGCCCCGCCTGTATGGTGCGGTGCGCGGACTCGTGCCGGCGGTGGTGCGGTTTACAGGTGGTTGCTCGCCTCGGTGAGCACCGACTCCAGGATCTGCCGGATCTCGACGAACTCGTCCGGGCCGATGGTGAGCGGCGGCGCGAGCTGGACGACGGGGTCGCCACGGTCGTCGGCGCGGCAGTACAGGCCGGCGTCGAACAGCGCCTTGGAGAGGAAGCCCCGCAGCAGGCGCTCCGACTCGTCGTCGTTGAAGGTCTCCTTGGTGGCCTTGTCCTTCACCAGCTCGATGCCGAAGAAGTAGCCGTCGCCGCGGACGTCGCCGACGATCGGGAGGTCGAGCAGCTTCTCCAGCTCGGCGCGGAACAGCGGCGAGTTCTCGCGGACCCGCTCGTTGAGGCGCTCCTCCTCGAAGATGTCCAGGTTCTCCAGCGCCACCGCGGAGGACACCGGGTGACCGCCGAAGGTGTAGCCGTGGTAGAACGACGTGTTGCCGTGCTTGAAGAGCTCGTAGATCCGGTCGCTGATGATCGTCGCGCCGATGGGGGAGTAGCCGGAGGTCATGCCCTTCGCGCAGGTGATCATGTCGGGCACGTAGCCGTACTGGTCGCAGGCGAACATGTGGCCGATGCGGCCGAAGGCGCAGATGACCTCGTCGCTGACCATCAGCACGTCGTACTTGTCGCAGATCTCGCGCACCCGCTGGAAGTAGCCGGGGGGCGGCGGGAAGCAGCCGCCGGAGTTCTGCACCGGCTCCAGGAAGATCGCGGCGACGGTCTCCGGACCCTCGAAGTTGATCATCTCCTCGATGCGGTTCGCGGCCCAGACACCGAAGTCCTCGATGTTGTCGGTCGGAGCGCCCATCTCGCCTGCGCGGTAGAAGTTGGTGTTCGGGACGCGGAACCCGCCGGGGGTCAGCGGCTCGAACATCTCCTTCATGGCCGGGATGCCGGTGATGGCCAGCGCGCCCTGCGGGGTGCCGTGGTAGGCGACCGCGCGGGAGAGCACCTTGTGCTTGGTCGGGCGGCCCTGCAGCTTCCAGTAGTACTTGGCCAGCTTGAAGGCGGTCTCGACGGCCTCGCCGCCGCCGGTGGAGAAGAACACCCGGTTGAGGTCGCCCGGCGCGTAGTGAGCGAGGCGGTCCGCGAGCTCGATCGCGTTCGGGTGGGCGTAGGACCAGATCGGGAAGAAGGCGAGCTGCTCGGCCTGCTTCGCGGCGACCTCGGCGAGGCGCTTGCGGCCGTGGCCCGCGTTCACGACGAACAGGCCGGAGAGGCCGTCGATGTAGCGCTTGCCGTGGTCGTCCCAGATGTGGTGCCCCTCGCCGCGTGTGATGATGGGGACGCCGTGGCCCTCCTCCATCACCGACTGGCGCGCGAAGTGCATCCAGAGGTGGTCGCGTGCCTTCGCCTGCAGGTCTGCCTCATCGGGTGTGATGGGCTCGCCGAACGTTTCAACGGTTGTCGTCATGGTTATCGCGTTCCCCAGTTGTAGAACTGTTTGTGGAGTTTGAGGTACACGAACGTCTCGGTGGAGAGGACTCCCTCGAGCGTCCGGATCTCGGAGTTGAGCATCGTGATGAGGTCGAGGTCGTTCTCGCACACGACCTCCGCGAGGATGTCGTACGTGCCCGCCGTGAGGACCACGTAGTCCACGGCCGGCATGGCGGCGAGCTTGTCCGCGATCACCAGCGTGTCGCCGGTGACGCGCACCCCGATCATGGCCTGGCGGTAGAAGCCCAGCTGCATGGGATCGGTCACGGCCACGATCTGCATCACGCCCGACTCGGTCAGCTTCTGCACGCGCTGGCGCACGGCCGCCTCGCTGAGACCGACGGCCTTGCCGATCTCCGCATAGGACTTGCGGCCGTCCACCTGCAACTGCTCGATGATCGCCTTGGAGACGTCGTCGATGATCGCAGCCTTCGTGCCGTTCGTTGCCCGAGGGGTACTCATGGAGCGATTCTGTCAGTGGCGAGGCGGTCTAGCAAGCGAATCCGCACATTCCTGCCCGATTCACTGACGAAATCAGTAGACTCCCCGCCATGAGTTCACCGCTGAGCACCACAACCACACCCGAACTGCAGAACTTCGTCGCCGGAGCGCGCACCGACGCGCGCGGGAGCGACAGCATCGCCCTGATCGATCCGGCGACCGAGGATGTCTACGCCACTGCGCCCGTCTCCACCGCCGAGGACGTCGCCGACGCCTATCGGGCCGCGGAGGCCGCCTTCGAGGTGTGGGGGAACACCACGCCCGGCGAGCGGCAGCTCGCGCTGTTCCGGATCGCCGACGCGATGGAGGAGCGCGCCGAGGAGTTCGCCGACGCCGAGTCGCAGGACACCGGCAAGCCGCGCGGCACGCTGGTGGAGGACGAGATCCTGCTGTCCGTCGACCAGATCCGCTTCTTCGCGGGAGCCGCCCGCAACCTGGAGGGCCGCTCGGCGGGCGAGTACATGCCCGACCACACCTCGATGATCCGCCGCGAGCCGATCGGCGTCGTCGGCCAGGTGACACCGTGGAACTACCCGCTCAACATGGCGGTCTGGAAGTTCGCTCCCGCCCTCGCCGCCGGCAACACCACGGTGCTGAAGCCGTCCGACACCACACCGCTGTCCACCCTGCTGCTGGCGGAGGTCGCGAGCGAGTTCCTGCCGGCCGGCGTGCTCAACGTCGTGCTCGGCGACCGCAGCACGGGCGCCGCGATGATCGACCACCCGACCCCGCAGCTGGTGTCGATCACCGGCTCGGTGCGTGCGGGTATGGAGGTCGCCCGCGCGGCTTCCTACGACCTCAAGCGCGTGCACCTCGAGCTCGGCGGCAAGGCGCCGGTGATCGTGTTCGACGACGCCGACATCCAGAAGGCGGTCGAGGGGATCGTCGCGGCCGGCTACTTCAACGCCGGCCAGGACTGCACCGCAGCCACGCGTCTGCTGGTGCAGGAGGGCGTCCACGACGAGTTCGTCGCCGCGCTGGCACAGTACGCGCGGGAGAACGCCCGCACCGGCGCGCCGCGCGAGGACGGCATCCTCTACGGCCCGCTCAACAACGCCAATCAGCTGGCCCAGGTGAGCGGCTTCGTCGACCGGCTGCCCGACCACGCGAACGTCGAACTCGGCGGCCGCCGCCAGGGCGACCGCGGCTACTTCTGGGAGGCCACGATCGTCTCGGGGCTGCGCCAGGACGACGACGCGGTGCAGAACGAGATCTTCGGCCCGGTCCAGACCGTGCAGAAGTTCACCGACGAGGCGGAGGCGCTGCGCTGGGCGAACGGCGTGCGCTACGGGCTGGCGTCGTCGGTGTGGACGAAGGACCACGGCCGGGCGATGCGGTTCGCCAAGGGCCTCGACTTCGGCTGCGTGTGGATCAACACGCACATCCCGATCGTGGCCGAGATGCCGCACGGCGGCTTCAAGCACTCCGGCTACGGCAAGGACCTGTCGATGTACGGCTTCGAGGACTACACGCGCGTCAAGCACGTCATGTCGTACATCGGGGAGTGAGCTAGCGCCTCACAGCGACGATGAGGGTGCCGACCGTGAGCAGCGGCAGCACCCACAGCGCCGCGACGGTGTAGCCGCCCGCCGGGGGCACGAGCGCCCCGGCGGGCGTCGCCGCCGCGAGCAGGAGCCCGGCGAGCGCGCTGCCGATGCTGAAGCCGACGCTGCGCACGATCTGGTTGATGGAGAGCACGCTCGCGGTCTCGGGAGCCGGCACGCCCTCCAGCACGAGCCGAGGCATGACCGCGGACACGCCGCCGACGCCGAAGCCGAGGACGGTCATGGCGAGCAGCACCAGGAGGAGGGAGGCGGCGCCGAGCGCGAGCAGCACCGCCGCCAGGGCGACGGCGGCGGCGGACAGCGCGAAGACGCCGCGGGCGCCCGTGCGCGGGACCATCCGCGGCGCGACCCGTCCCGCGACGAACCCCAGCGCCGAGAACGGGATGAGCGCCGCGCCCGCCGCGACGCCCGGCAGCGCGAAACCGTAGCCGGCGCCGGCCGGAGTCTGCAGGAAGCGGGTCAGCAGGCTGAAGATCAGGTACATCCCGACGCCCGAGACCAGCATGGCCGCGTTCGCGCGCAGCACCGCGGGCCTGCCGAGCAGCCGGAGGTCGGCGAGCGGCGCCGGAACCCGCAGCTCGACGACCGCCCAGGCGGCGAGCACGGCGACCGAGAGCGCCAGGATGCCCGCGCCCAGGATCGGCGGCGACCAGACGGCCGGCTCGGCGACCACGAGGAGGACGCCGAGCGTCCCGAGCCCGAGCAGCACGGCCCCGGCGGCATCCAGCCGCGGGGTCGCTCCCGGCGTGTCGCGCGGGATGCTGCGCCAGGCGACCACCAGTGCGGCGGCGGAGAGGACCAGCCCGAACGCGTAGGCCGCGCGGAGCCCGGTGAGCTGGTCGATCAGCCCGACGAGCGGATAGCCGACGCCGATGCCGACGGTGGAGGCGACCGACAGCGCCGCGATCGTGCTCGCCGAGCGCGCCTCCGTCAGCTCGGTGCGGGCGACGCTCATCAGCAGCGCCACCGCGCCGAGGCCGAGCCCCTGGAGGCCGCGGCCGACGACCAGCACCGCGAACGCGACGGGCGCGCCGGCCGGCAGCGGCAGGGCGGTGAGCAGTCCGCCTAGCACCACGACCGCGAGCGACGCGAGCAGCGTGGCCCGGCGGCGCGGACCCGCGCCGAGCCTCCCGAGCACCGGCCCGGCGATCGCGCCGGCGAAGAGCGTCACGGTGAGGGTCCACTGCGCCGCCGCGAGCGGCACGTGCAGGGTGGTCGCCACGGAGGTGATCAGCGGGGCGCCGAGGCTGCCGACCACGGCGACGACCAGGGCGACGGCGACGAGCGCGGCGCTGAGTCGCGGTGCCGGTCCCGGTGCTGGTCTCGGTGCCGGTCGCTCGGAGGTCATCGCGGCAACACTACGCGACACGCCGCCCCGGCTTAAACATCCGCTCCTATAGGTATTCGGCCTGCGGCTCCGCTACGCTGCCTCCCACACACATCGTCGTGTGCGGCTGACCCGGAAGGCATTCGATGTCCGCAGAACCCTCGTCCTCTGCCCATCTGGAGGACGGCGAGCACCTCGCCGTCCTCGGGTACGAGGACTCCTTCAACCGGTCCATGACCCTGTGGGCCAACTTCGCTCTCGGCTTCACGTACCTCTCGCCGCTGGTGGGCGTGTACTCGCTGTTCGCCGTCGCGATGGCGACGGGAGGCCCGCCCTCCATCTGGTGGATCGTCATCGTCGGCGCCGGCCAGTTCCTGGTCTCGCTCGTCTTCGGGGAGGTGGTCTCGCAGTACCCCATCCACGGCGGCATCTACCCGTGGGCGCGGCGGCTCTGGGGCCGGCGCTACGCGTGGATGGCGGCCTGGGTCTACATCTGGGCGATGATCGTGACCATCACCGCGGTGGCGTCGTACGGCAGCGGCTTCCTCGCCAGCCTGTTCGGCCTCCCCGCCACCAAGGAGGTCACCTTCGGACTGACGGTGCTGCTGCTCGTGGTTGCGCTCGGGCTCAACTTCACCGGCACGAAGACGCTGGCGACGGTCGCCCGCATCGGGCTGTCGGCGGAGCTCATCGGTGTGATCGCGGTGGGCCTCTACCTGCTGATCTTCCAGCGCAAGCACCCGTTCTCGGTGTTCTTCGACACGATGGGCGTGCAGGGCCACGGCTCGTACCTGGTGGCGTTCCTCGGGGCGGCGCTGGCCGGCCTGTTCCTCTTCTACGGCTTCGAGGCGTGCGGCGACGTCGCAGAGGAGGTCGCGAACCCGGCCCGGCGCATCCCGCTCGCCATGATGATGACCATCCTGGTCGGCGGCGTCTCGGCCCTGTTCGCCTTCGGCGGCTACGTGCTGGCGGCGCCCGACCTGGCGAAGATCGTCGCGGGCAAGGATGTCGACCCGATCCCGGAGATCCTGCAGTCCACCCTCGGCGACGTCGGCGCGAAGATCTTCCTGGTCGTCGCGGTCACCGCGTTCCTGTCCTGCGTGCTCAGCCTGCAGGCCGCGGCGAGCCGGCTGCTGTTCTCGTTCGCGCGCGACGGGATGATCCCCGCGCACCGCTGGCTGTCGCAGGTGTCGCCGCGCACGAAGGTGCCGGTGAACGCGCTCATCGTGGCGTGCAGCATCCCGGTGCTGATCAGCCTGATCGTCTACCTCGGGCCGGACGGGCTGATCACTCAGGTGACCGCGTTCGCGGTGCTCGGCATCTACGTCGCGTTCCAGTCGGTGGTGCTCGCGTCGCTGCGGCAGCGGGTGAAGGGCTGGCGTCCGGCCGGACCGTTCTCGCTCGGGCGCGGCGGGCTCATCGTCAACATCCTCGCGCTCGCCTACGGGATCTTCGCGATGGTCCTGCTGGCCTGGCCGACGAGCACGGGCAACTGGTTCAACGACTGGATCGTGCTGATCGGCCTCGGGATCGTCGCGGGCGCGGGACTGCTGTACCTGTTCCTCGCCCGGCCGGACCGGGCGTCGGACGCGCCGGCGGGCGACGCCATCCAGGTGGCGGAGCTGCTGAGGGCGCGCCGGAGCGGTCTCGCGTCGCCGTCGGCCTCCGCGGAGGCGGCGCCGGTCGACTGACCCCGCACCCACATGCGCCCGCCGTCGGAACTGTGCGCCGACGGCGGGCGCATCCGTGTGTCAGGACTCCCGGCGCGGGATGCCGAGCGGGTTGCCGTCCCGCAACTCGGGAGGCAGCACCTCCTGCGGAGCGTCCTGGTATGCGATCGGCGTCAGCCAGCGGCGGATCGCCGTCGCGCCGACAGACGTGTGGATGCTCGCCGTGGTCGCGGGCCAGGAGCCGCCGTGGTGCTGCGCCCAGCCGATCGCGACGCCGGTCGGCCAGCCGTCGAACAGGAGCCGCCCGGCGATGGGGGCGAGCCAGGTGGCGAGGGCGGTGACGTCCTCGCCCGTGCCGCGGTGGATGGTCGCGGTGAGCGACGGCCGCAACGTGGCGAGGAGCGCGGGGAGCTCGTCCTCGCGGTAGGAGACCAGGACCGTGATCGGGCCGAAGTGCTCCTCGAGGAAGGCGTCGCGCGCGGCGAGGAAGTCCGCGGCGCCCACGAGGGCGACAGCCGGAGTCGACGTGCCGGGCTCGGACGTGCCGAGCAGTACCGTCACCTCCTCGTCGGTCCCGAACAGCTCGACGGCCGACGCGTAGGCCGCGCTCATCCCGTCGGTGAGCTGCCGGGAGGCCGGGGCCGAACCGAGCGCGTCCCGCACGGCGTCGTCCACTCCTTCGCCGGCCGGCACGAACACCAGTCCGGGCTTGGTGCAGTACTGCCCGGCGTCGCGCGTGAACGATCCGACGAGTCCGGCGCCGATGCCGGCCGCACGCTCGCGGGCGGCGGCGCGCGTGACGACCACGGGGTTGACGCTGCCCAGCTCGCCGTAGAACGGGATCGGGTCGGGCCGGGAGGCCGCGAGATCGAACAGCGCGCGACCCCCGCGTTCCGAGCCGGTGAACCCGGCCGCGCGGACGGCGGGGTGCTGCACGAGCGCCACGCCCGCCGTCATCCCCTCGACCAGCGCGAACCAGCCCGCGGGCAGCACCGACAGCGCCAGCTCCGCGGTCCGCCGGGACAGCTGAGGGTGACCGGGGTGCGCCTTCACGATCACTGGGCAGCCCGCGGCGAGCGCCGACGCCGTGTCATTCCCCAGGACGGAGAACGCGAACGGGAAATTGGACGACGTGTACACCGCCACCGGCCCGAGCGGCCGCAGCATCCGGCGCAGGTCGGGGCGCGGCGGGATGAGCGACGGGTCGGGGGAGTCGAGCGTCGCCTCCAGGTAGCCGCCCTCCCGCGCCACGCCCGCGAAGAAGCGGAGCTGGGCGGCGGTGCGGGTGACTTCGCCGTCGAGGCGAGCCTGCGAGAGATGGGTCTCCTCGGCGGCCAGTGCGACGAGACCGGCCCGGTCGTCCTCGAGGGCGGCGGCGAGGGCGTCGAGCCAGGCCGCACGCTCCTCGCGGGAGGTCGGGAGGAGTGCGGCGCCGGCGGCGGCCGCTGCGGCAGCGGTGACCTCGTCCATCAGAACGCCGCCAGCCCGGTGAGCGCGCGCCCGAGCACGAGCGTGTGGATCTCGTCCGTGCCCTCGTAGGTGCGCACCGACTCCAGGTTGGCCATGTGCCGCATCACCGGGAACTCGTTGGTGATGCCGTCACCGCCCAGGATGGTGCGGGCCTCGCGCGCGATCGCCAGCGCCTCGCGCACGCTGTTCAGTTTGCCGACGCTGATCTGCGTCGGGGTCAGCCGGCCCGCCTCCTTCAGCCGGCCGAGGTGGAGGGCGAGCAGCATCCCCTTCTCGTACTCGACCAGCATGTCCGCCAGCTTCTGCTGGATGAGCTGGGTCGCGCCGATCGGACGGCCGAACACCTCGCGCGTCGTCGCGCGCTCGATGGAGACCTCCAGGCAGGAGCGCGCCGCGCCCATCGCGCCCCAGACGATCCCGTAGCGGGCCTCGTTGAGGCAGGAGAACGGGCCGGACAGGCCGCGTGCGCCCGGCAGCATCGCAGAGGCGGGCAGGCGCACGCTGTCCAGCACGACGTCGCACTGTACCGAGGCGCGCATGGAGAGCTTGCCGTCGATCGCCGTCGCCGAGAACCCCGGAGTCGAGGTCGGCACGACGAAGCCGCGCACACCGTCCTCCGTCGCCGCCCAGACCACCGCCACATCGGCGAGCGCCGCCAGGCCGATCCAGCGCTTGGCGCCGTCGATCACCCAGTCGTCGCCGTCCCGCCGGGCGGTCGTCGTCATGGCGGCGGGGTCGCTGCCGCCCTGCGGCTCGGTGAGGGCGAAGCAGCCGATGCGCTCGCCGCGGGCCATCGGCGGCAGCCACTCGGCCTTCTGCTCGTCGGAGCCGAACTTCGAGATCGCGCTCATGGCGAGCGAGCCCTGCACCGAGACGAAAGTGCGCCAGCCGCTGTCCGCGGCCTCCAGCTCGTGGCAGACCAGCCCGTACGCGACGGCGCCGGCGCCCGCGCAGCCGGGGTCCTTCAGGTGCATGCCGAGGAAGCCGAGCGCGCCGAGCTCTGCGACGAACTCGCGGCGGAAGTGCTTGTCCTCGAAGTCCTGCTCGATCACCGGCGCGATGCGCTCGACCGCGAAGGTCCGGGCGGCGTCGCGCCAGCGCAGCTCCTCGTCGGTGAGCAGGTGGTCGATGCTGAACGCCTCGTCGAGGCGGGCGACGGCGGGTGCGGTCATCGGGTGGTCCTTTCGGTGGACGGGCGGACGGCGTCCAGCCACTGGGGTTCATGGGCGCCGAGCAGCGGAGCCGGGCTGCGGTGCGCGGCGGGCGACGTGCTCAGGTGGATCGGAGTCGCCGGCTGACGCGAGACGCGTCCGGTCGCCGGATCGGTCGTGGTCGTCACCGGGTCGAGTCCGAGGGAGTCTGCGAACGCGAACGCCTCACCGACGCTGTTGACGAGCCCGGCCGGGACGCGTGCCGCGCCGAACGCGGACAGCCAGTCCGCGGCAGGGCGGGCGGCGAGCTCGGATTCCAGGACGGCCCGCAGCTCTGCCCGGTGGTGCACGCGCGCCTCGTTGGTCGTGAAGCGGGGGTCGGCCGCGAGCTGCGGGAGGCCGAGCGCGGCCGCGAACGCGGCGAACTGCCGGTCGTTCCCCACCGCGACCACGAGCTCCCGGTCGGCCGCCCGGAAGAGCTCGTACGGCGCGATGCTCGGGTGCGCGTTGCCGAGCCGGCCGGGGGAGCGGCCGGTGGCGAGCGTGCTCGACGCCTGGTTGGTGAGGGCGGCGAGCAGCGATCCGAGGAGGTCGACATCCACGCGGGAGCCGAGCCCGGTGCGGTCGCGCTCACGCAGCGCGAGCAGGATCCCGGTGAGCGCGTTCTGCCCGGTGAGCACGTCCACGAGCGCCACGCCGACCTTGCTCGGCTCGCCCTCCGGGGCTCCGGTGATGCTCATCAGGCCGCCGACCGCCTGGACGAGGAGGTCGTAGCCCGGAAGCTCCGCGCCTGCCGCCCGCCCGAACCCGGTGATCGAGCAGTAGATCAGGCCGGGGTTGGCGGGCCGGAGGCTGTCCTCGTCCAGCCCGAAGCGCTCCATCACCCCCGGGCGGAAGTTCTCGACCAGGACGTCGGCCGTCTCGGCCAGGGCGCGTGCGGCCGCCAGGCCCTCCGGGGTGGCGAGGTCGCAGACCGCCGAGCGCTTGTTGCGGTTGACCGCGCCGAAGTAGGTGGACTCTCCCGCGTCGTCCACCGGAGGCCGCCACGACCGGGTGTCGTCGCCCGCCGGGCTCTCGATCTTGACGACGTCTGCGCCGAAATCGGCGAGCGTCATGGTGGCGTACGGGCCGGCGAGGACCCGGGAGAAGTCCGCGACGCGCAGGCCGGAGAGGATGCCGTCGGCCATGGTCGCTCCTTCGCTCGGACGGTCGCGCGCGCTGTCCGTCGGTGATTCATCCTATATCGAATGATTGGACCGGGATATCGTGGGGGCGTGACCACCTCCACTCGCGATGCTGCCGGAACGACCCGGCCGGCGCCAGGGGCGCGGGACGCCGTGTTCGCGCAGCTCTCCGACGCCGGCCGCGCCGAGCAGGTCGCCCGGCGCCTCGCCGACGCGATCGTCCTGGGCGTGCTGACACCCGGGGAGCGGTTGCCCAGCGAGGCCGAGCTCGCCCGCCGGTTCGGGGTCGCGCTGGTGACGGCGCGCGAGGGACTGGGGATGCTGCGCGAGGCGGGCCTGGTCGAGACCAGGCGCGGCCGCGATGGCGGCTCCTTCGTCGTGCACCCGGGCGACGGCGACGAGGCGCTGCTCGCGACCCGGCTGCGTGGCTTCTCGCAGGTGGAGCTGAGCGACCTCGCCGTCTACGTGACGGCTATCGCGGCCGGCTGCGCGGATCGCGCCGCCGAGCGCTCGACCACCGCCGACGACGCGCGGCTCGCGGCCTGGCTGGACGCCGCCGACTTCAGCGGGCCTTCCGCTGCCAGGCGCAACGCAGGCGGCTTCCTGCTGGAGCTCGCCGTGCTCAGCCAGTCGACGCGGCTGGTGCGCGAGCAGATCCGGCTGCAGGCCGAGTTCGGCCCGCTGCTCTGGCTCGGGATGCGCGACGCGGAACTCCGCGCCGGAACGGCGGACTCCGCACGGGTGATCGCGGACGCGGTCGCCGCCGGCGACGGGAACGCCGCGCGCGCGGAGGTCAGCGCCCTGCTGGCCGGCGTCGCGCGCTGGCTGCTGTCCGCGAGGGCGCGGATCGAGACGGGAGGGACGATCGATGGCTGAGATCGCCGGGACGCAGACGGACGCCGGCGTGGCGGCCGCGGCCGAGCGGGTGAGCGCGCTGTTCGCCCGCATCCAGGACTCGCTCGGCGGCTGGCGACACGCCATCCTCGGGGACGACGGCGCGGGGAGCGCGTCCACCACGACTCCTGCCGCGCTCGACTCGACCGTCGGCGCGCTGGTCATCCCGCTGCTGCGCGAGGACGACCCGCTGCTGGTCGGCGCAGGTTTCATCGCCGCGCCCGAGTTCACCGGCGGCGACGACCTCCACTTCTCGTGGTGGCTCGGCCCGCTGGAGGAGAACCCGGTGTTCGGCTCGACCTCCGAGCCGAGCCGGCTCGATCTGGCGTCCCGGTCGTACTCCGACTATCTGCGCGACTTCCGCTCGCTGGAGTGGTACAGCATCCCGCAGTCCACCCACCGCACCCACATCACCGGCCCCTACGTCGACCACCTGTGCGCGTGCGACTACATCGTCACGGTGACCTCGCCGGTCGAGCGCGGCGGCCGGATGATCGGTGTGGTCGGCGTCGACGTCTACGTGAAGCGGCTGGAGCGCGAGCTGCTGCCGGCCATGCTCGCAGCGGGCCGCCCCGTCGTGCTGGTCAACGACGCCGGCCGGGCGATGGTCTCCACCGACCCGTCCGTGCTCGTCGGCGCGGTCGTCGAAGCGGGCGACGGGGCGGTCCGCTGCGCCGGCACCCCGTTCCGCCTGGTCTAACATCGGTACGACCAGTCACGTCCTGCATCGGGGAGCAGCCCCGGTCCATCGTCGACCAGGAGGGACCGCGGTGACTCCCGGCTTCACCCGCTACGCCCCGACCGCGGGCCCGTCGCGCTGGCTGCTGATAGCCGGCCGCCGGTTCGTCGCCTGCGTCGAGAGCACGGCCGCCGACAGCATCGTTGATGCGGTGTGGTGGCTGGCCGACTCCGACCTCGCCACGATCGAGTCGGTGGTCGGCGCGTTCCCGCTCGCCGGGCCGGACAGCGTGCGCTCGTTCGCGGTCGCCGAGCTGAGCGAGCCGAACGCCGCGGGCGAGATCGTCGTGACGGCGGTGGTGCGCGGCTCCGCCGCGCTCGACGTGTTCTCGGTCGGCGGCGCGCGGCGATTCGGCTCGGGGGGAGTGCAGCCCTGGGTGCTGGCGGAGTTCCGCAACGTGACCGGTCTCGCCGTCGGAGGGGACGACCTCCCGACCGGGTCGGTGGCGCGGCTGGCCATCGGCTCCCTCCCGATCGGTCTCGGCGTGGTCGACGGTGAGCTGCTGACCTGGTCGAACTCCCCGATCGAGCGCGTCGAGCGCACCGCCGACCGGAAGGCTCCCGCGGTCGAGGGCTCCGCGCGGCCCGGCGCCGAGCCTCCGCTCACCGAGCTGGACGAGACGATCATCCGGGAGCGCAACCGCAGCTCCAGCCTGTTCTCGCGTGCAGACGACGCCGACGCCCCCGCGACGGCCGGCCTGGCGGAGTCCCCGGAGGCCGCGCCCGTCGTCCAGCCCGTCCCGGCCGCCCACGAACTGCCCGGCGCCGTCGACATCGAGGAGCCCGGCGCGGCGACCGAGCGCCCCGACCTGCGCGACACGCCCGGAATCGGCCGGCCGCCGCTTCCCGGGGCCGTTCCGCCGCCGGCCGACGAGCCGGAGCCCGCCGCGCCGCCGCAGCGCTTCGCCGTCCGCGTCGTCCCGGGGGACATCATGGAGCTCGACGTTCCGATCGTGATCGGCCGCAAGCCCGCCCTCCAGCGCGTGGAGTCGGGCGTCACGCCGCGCCTGGTCGCGGTGCAGTCGCCCGAGCATGAGGTCTCGTCCACCCACGTCCGCATCGAGCGATCGGGGGACGCCGTGGTGGTCACCGACCTCCGCTCGACCAACGGCACGCGCGTTCACCGGCCGGGCGGGAGCGCCGACCGGCTGCGCCCCGGGGAGTCCACCGTCGTCCTCGCGGGCACGGTTGTGGAGATCGGCGACGGTAATATCATCGAGATCACCGCCGTCCCGGCCGGCGGCACCACGGGGACCCCGCGGCCGCTGCCGGAAGCGGACCGTCGAGAAGAAGGACGCGAGTGACCCAGATCGGGCGCACCAACCGGCGCCACACCGTGGTCGTGCCGGGCGGCGCAGACGCGCGCATCAGCCTGTCCTGGGCGGCGCTGTCGGACACCGGCTACCGCCGCAGCGTCAACGAGGACAGCCTCCTCGCGCGCTCGCCGATCTTCGCGGTCGCCGACGGCATGGGCGGCCACACGGCCGGCGACTTCGCCAGCACCGCGGTCGTGACCCGCCTGGCGGAGAAGGTGCGCGTCGACTTCGTCACGCAGACGGCGCTCACCGATGCGCTGCGCGATGCGGTCGGCGACATGGGCCGCGGCGTCGGCCAGACCGACCTCGGCACCGGGACCACGGTGACCGGCATCGCGCTCACGCTCGCGGACGGCGCGCCGTACTGGCTGGTGTTCAACATCGGCGACTCGCGCGTCTACAGCTTCCGCGACGGCACGCTGGAGCAGCTCACGGTGGACCACTCCATCGTGCAGGAGCTGCTGGACGCCGGGGCGATCACGCCGGAGGAGGCGGAGGTCCACCCGCACAGCAACGTGATCACGCGCGCGGTCGGGTTCAACGAGGACCCGGTGCCCGACTACTTCCTGTTCCCGATCGTCGCGGGCTCCCGGCTGCTGGTGTGCTCGGACGGGCTCACCAAGGAGCTCACCGAGCACGGCATTCGCTACTACCTCGGCGAGGGCAGCTCCCCGCTGGACGCCGCGCAGCAGCTCATGGACGCCGCGCTCGGCAACGGCGGGCGCGACAACGTGACCGTGGTCGTCGTCGACGTGCTCGCCACGCCCGAGAGCGGTTCGCATCGCGAAGGATTCCCGCGCCGGGCCGCGCGCCGGCACTGACGGGGGCTCCGCCACAGAGGGTCCTGGCCCCCCCTCCCTTCGTGCCCCCCGAGTTGGGGGTAATCGAGTTGTCCCCAGTGGGGGTCGGACCCCCCTGAGGCCCTCTGCGGGCTGCCTACAATTGACAAACGCTTTCGCCCCCGCGAACGCGAACGGCCGAAGACGGGAGGAGCTGCTTGGCTCGGCGCTTGCCTTCACAGCCGCCGAACCTCCCTGGCTTCTCGTACGTCAGGGTGCTCGGTTCGGGCGGCTTCGCCGACGTGTTCCTGTACGAGCAGAACATGCCGCGCAGGCAGGTCGCGGTCAAGGTCATGCTGGCCGAAGTCGTCACCAGCCAGGTCAAGCAGATGTTCCAGGCCGAGGCCAATCTGATGGCCCAGCTCAGCACGCACCCCTCGATCCTCACGGTGTATCAGGCGAGCGTCTCCTCGGACGGCCGGCCGTACCTGGTGATGGAGCTGTGCTCGTCGGCGATCGGCCAGCGCTACCGCTCCGACCCGCTGCCGGTGCCGGAGGTGCTGAGCATCGGCGTGCGGATCGCGAGCGCGGTCGAGACCGCGCACCGCGCCGGCGTGCTGCACCGCGACATCAAGCCGTCCAACATCCTCACCACCGCCTACGGGCACCCGGTCCTCAGCGACTTCGGCATCGCCGCAACGCTCAGCGAGGCGGACGTCACCGAGGCGATCGGTCTCTCGATCCCGTGGTCCGCCCCTGAGGTGCTGCTCGACGAGACCAGCGGCACGGTCGCCAGCGAGGTCTGGTCGATCGGCGCGACGGTCTACTCGCTGCTGGCCGGCCGGTCGCCGTTCGAGCAGCCGGGCAAGGAGAACACCTCGGCCGAGCTGATCCAGCGCATCACCAAGGGCCGCCCGCAGCCGATCGCCCGCCCGGACGTCCCGCCGCGGCTGGAGCAGATCCTGATGCGCTCGATGTCGCGCAAGTCGTCCGCCCGGCAGCGCAGCGCTCTGGAGCTGATCCGCGAGCTGCAGTCGGTGGAGGCCGAGCTCGGGCTGCCGCAGACCCCGATCGAGGTCGCGATGGACGACTGGGCGCTGGCCACGGCCGACGATCCGGAGGAGCGCACGCGCGTCAAGGGCGTCATGGCCGTCGACCCCGGCTCGGTCCGGAGGCGCAGGCGCCGTGCCGCGCCCGCGGCGGTGGCATCCACCCGGGCGCCGACGCGCACGATCGTCCGGGAGTCCGGCGCTGGCAGCGCGCCGACCTCCCCGCCCGCGCCGCCCGCGCGCATCTCGCGCGCGCTCATCGGCGCGCTGATCGCCTGCGCGGCCCTCGTCGTGGTGCTGGCCGTCACGGCGGCCGTCGTGCTGGTACGGGCGAACGCCTCCGGCGACATCCCGACCGTGCGCGACCTGAGCGGCCGGGTGAGCCAGGGCACCATCGTCTTCACCTGGAGCGACCCGGGCTTGGAGAGCAGTGACAGCTACCAGGTGACGGTGGACGACCAGCCGCCGAGCAGCCAGCGCGCGACGGAGTTCCGCGTCGACGCCAAGCCGGGCCAGACGGTGTGCGTCACCATCACCGTGAACCGGGACGGCAAGACCGGCTCGCCGAGCGGCCAGAAGTGCGTCCAGAGGACCGACTCGCCATGATCCGCGCCTGGCTCCTGGCCCACAAGTCGATCGCGGCCACCGCCCTGAGCGGGACCGTGGTCGCGGCGGTCGTCGCGACGCTCGCGGTGGTGTCGGGGGGCTACAGCGCCCAGCACCTCCAGCTCAACGACGCGGCGGTCTGGGTGGCCAGCGACGCCAAGAAGGCGCTCGGCCGGGCGAACACGCAGATCGACTCGCTGAACTCGATCGTCCCCGGCACGGGCGAGGCGCTCGACGTCGTCCAGGACGGCCAGAACGTGTTGCTGCTGGACAAGGAGGCCAACACGGCCGCCGTCGTCGATCCGGCGACGGCGCAGGCCGGCAAGTCGGTGGCGCTGCCGCCGCGGTCGCCGCAGGTCGCCGTGGCGGGGGACCACGTCGCCATGCTGTCGCAGACCACCGGCCAGCTCTGGCTGACCTCGGTGTCCCAGCTCGAGCAGTTCAACTCGGGGTCGGCGCCGACCATGGACCTGGGCGGGCGCGCGGTCGGCGCGATGGACCCCTCCGGCGTCCTGTTCGCCTACCAGCCGGGCACGCGCAGCATGGTGCGCGTCGACCTCGGCGGGCAGCAGCCGGCCAGCTCCACCGAGCGGGTCCCGACGCGCGGGGCGGGCGCGCACATCCAGCTCACCTCCGCGGGCGGCCAGTGGGCGCTGTTCGACCCGGACGAGAAGACCCTGTGGGTGTCCGGGCGCGCGATCGACCTGGCGGCGGCGCTCGGCGAGGACTCCGATCCGATCCTCCAGGCGCCGTCGGCCGACGGCAGCGCGGTCTGGATCGCGACCTCCAGCGGCCTGATCCGCGTCCCGCTCGACGGCACAGCGCCCAAGCGCGTGCTCGGCACGGTGTCCGGAGCGCCCGCCGCCCCTGTCGTGGTGGGCGGCTGCGCGTACACGGCCTGGAACTCGGGCGCCGCCTGGCACACCTGCTCGACCCCGTCCTCCGGCACCCGGAGCACGCTGAGCCAGGTGCCGTCCGGCGCCGCGCTCGCCTTCCGGGTCAATCGCGACCGGGTGGTCCTCAACGACGTCAGATCCGGCGTCTCCTGGGCGGTGCAGAGCGGGAACACCCGCATCGACAACTGGGACGACCTGGTCTCCAAGAAGACGACGCAGGAGCTGGTGGACCAGTCCAAGCAGGACACCACGCCCCAGTACGCCAAGCAGGAGCAGCCGCCCGTCGCGGTGGACGACCAGTTCGGAGCCCGCCCCGGCCGGGTGACCCCGCTCCCTGTGCTGCTGAACGACTACGACCCGAACGGCGACGTCCTGACGATCGACTCGTTCACCGCGATCCCCGCGAGCCAGGGGACGATCGAGCTGACGAACTCCGATCAGCTGCTGCAGATCACGCTCCCGGAGACGGCGAGCGGTTCGCTCGGGTTCGACTACACGATCTCCGACGGCCGCGGCGGCACGGCGACCGCGCACGTGACGGTGACGGTCCGGACCCCGCAGGAGAACTCGCCTCCGGTCTGCGTCCGGCCGGCCAAGGCCGTCGTCCAGGCCGGCGGCCGGGTGACGACGTCCACCCTCAGCGAGTGCTACGACCCCGACGGCGACCCGTTCTACCTGGCCGGCGCTTCGGTTCCAGCGCCCGACACCGTGACCTACACGCCGCAGGGCCAGGTCGCCTACTCCGACCACGGCCAGGGCGGCGGGCTCAAGGACGTCGCCCTCGTGCTCTCCGACGGCCGCGCGGAGGGCGCCGGCCAGCTCGCCGTCACGGTGCAGCCGCCGGGCCAGGTGCCGATCATCGCCGACCCCTTCGCCGTCGTGGCGTACCAGGGCCAGGAGACGACGGTGCGCCCGCTCGACCACGTCCGCGGCGGCAACGGAGTGGTGCGGCTGAGCACGGTGCCCTCCAAGGCGGACGCGACGATCACGCCGGACTACCAGGGCGGGACGTTCCGGTTCGACTCCGACCAGGCCGGCACGCACAACATCGAGTACTCGGTCACGGACGGCGTGATCACGGCGACCGGCGTGGTGCGGGTCGAGGTGAAGGCGCCGCCCGGGGCGAACACGACTCCGATCGCCGTGCCGCACACCGCGTTCATCCGCGAGCAGTCCACGCAGGACGTCGACGTGCTCTCCACCGACATCGACCCCTCCGGGGGTGTGCTGCTGGTCACCGGGGTGACGGACCCCGCGGCGTCCACCGGCGTCAAGGTGCAGATCCTGCAGCAGCGGACCCTCCGGGTCTCGCTGACCCGGCCGCTCGCCGCCCCCGTCGACTTCCACTACCGGCTGAGCAACGGGCTGGCGGACGCCGAGGGCACGGTCACGGTGATCCAGCTCCCGCCCCTGACCGTGCACCAGCCGCCGATCGCGGTGCCGGACTCGGTCGCCGTGCGCGTGAGCGACACCGTCGACATCCCGGTGCTCGCCAACGACATCCAGCCCGACGGCGACAAGCTGACGCTGGACCCGACGCTCGCGACCCCGCTCCCGGCCGGCGCCGGCCTGCTGTTCGCCTCCGGCGACCACCTGCGCTACCTGGCGCCGTCGAAGCCCGGCAACTACGTCGCCGCCTACCGGGTCTACGGCGCCGACGGGCAGTGGGCCACCGCCGAGGTGAACATCGCCGTGCGCGAGCGCGACCTGGCCACGAACAACCCGCCGGTCCCGAAGACCGTGACCGCCCGCGTGCTCGCCGGCGACACGGTGCGCGTCACCATCCCGCTCTCCGGCATCGACCCGGACGGCGACTCCGTGCAGTTCATCGGGCAGGAGACCAACCCGCAGAAGGGCGCGGTCGTCGCCTCCGGACCGGACTGGATGGACTTCCAGGCCGGCGCCTACGCCGCGGGCACCGACACCTTCACCTACGCGGTCGTCGACGCGCTCGGCGCCCGGGCGACCGGGACCGTGCGGATCGGCATCGCGCCGCGGGTCGGAGGCGCGCGCAACCCCGTCGCGGTCGAGGACGACGTCACGACGCGGCCGGGGAGGACCCTCAACGTCCAGGTGCTGGCGAACGACTCCGACCCGGACGGCAGCCCGCTCAGCGTGACAGCCGTCACCTCGCTGGACGGCAAGGCCAAGGCGAAGATCCAGGGCGACATCGTGGTGGTGACCGCTCCGCAGCAAGAGGGCGCCTACGGGTTCCTCTACACGATCCAGAACGAGCAGGGCGGCACCAGTCAGGCGTTCCTGCGGGTCACCGTCGACAAGAACGCGCCTCCCGCGCGGCCGGTGGTGAGCGACACCGTGCTCGGACTCTCCGACATCCTCGGCCGGAGCACGGTCGACGTGAACGTGCTCTCCAACGTGTTCTTCGCCGACGGCCCGGTGTCGACGCTGAAGCTCTCGGTGGTGTCCGGCTACGGAGGCACGGCGACGGTCACACAAGGCAAGCGCCTGCACGTCACGATCGCGGCGAAGAGCCAGATCATCCCGTTCAAGGTGGCGAACCCGGAGGACGAGTCCGTCGCCGGGTACGGCTTCGTGCGGGTCCCCGGCTACGACGACGCGCTGCCGCAGCTCAAGCGCGGGGCGCCGAAGCTCACCGTGGTCAGCGAGAAGACGCTGACGATCCACCTGAACGACTACATCGTGGCGATCGGCGGCCGCAAGGTGAAGCTGACCGACGCTGCGACGGTGCGGGCGACGCACGCCAACGGCGACGACCTGGTGGTCAACTCGGACACCCTCCAGTACACCTCGACCACCCGGTACTTCGGCCCGGCGAGCATCTCGTTCCAGGTGACGGACGGCAGCAGCGCGAACGACCCGAACGGCAACGTCGCGACCATCGTGCTGCCCATCGACGTGACGCCGCGCGAGAACCAGCCCCCGGTGTTCACCGGTGCGCTGATCGACTTCGAGCCGGGCCAGTCCAAGACGGTCGACCTCACCAAGCTGACCAGCTACCCGTACGCGAAGGACCAGAACGAGCTCCAGTACTCGATCCAGAACCCGCGACCCAACGGGGTCTCGCTCTCGCTCTCCGGGCAGAAGCTGACCATCTCGGTGGGCGCCGACGTGGCGAAGGGCAGCACGCCCTCGATCTCGATCGGCGTCAAAGACGCCGTCAACGCCGGCCAGGCCGGCCGGATCGATCTCAACGTCGTGCCATCCACGCGGCCGCTGGCCAGCCCGCAGCCGGACCGGGTGATCGCGCCGCGCGGGCAGACGACGACGGTGGACGTGCTGGCGAACGACGCCGCGACGAACCCGTTCCCTGGCAAGCCGCTGCGCGTGCTCGCAGTGCGCGGGCTGGGCGGAGCGCTCCCCGACGGCGTGAGCATCACGCCGAGCTCCGACAACGCGGTGCTGCAGGTCTCGGTGTCGGCCACGGCGGCCCCGCAGGACACCACTCTGCAGTACGAGGTCGCCGACGCGACCAACGACCCCGACCGCTACACCTGGGGGACCGTCACCGTCTCGGTCCAGGATCGGCCCGCGCCGGTCTCCAATGTGCAGATCGGGGCCATCGGCGACCGCAGCCTGACGCTGAGCTGGACGCCCGGCGCGTTCAACAACTCGCCGATCACCGGCTTCCAGGTCACCATGTCGAGCGCGGCGACCGGGGCGGTCCTCGGCACCACGCAGTGCACCACGACGGTGTGCGCGATCACCACGCCGGGCAACGGGCCCCAGAACGCCGTCGTGCTCGCCGTGCAGGCCCGCAATGCGCTCGGGCTGTCGGATCCGACGAACTACGTCGAGCCGGTGTGGTCGGACGTGATCCCGAACGCTCCGGCGAACGTCGGCTCCACCCCGCTGAACAACGGGCTCCGGATCACCTGGAACCGCCCCGCCGACGCTCCAGGGGCCAGCCCGATCACGTCGTACCTCGTCACCGTGGGCGGCATCACCAACGCCGTCCAGGTCGGACCGGCGGACAGCGGCAGCTACGCCCTGAACGTCACGGACCCGGGGATCGCGAACGGCGCGGCGATCGGGTTCACGGTGGCGAGCCGCAATGCGTTCTACCAGGGCAGGACGACCTGGAACCAGACCTCGGGGAGCGGTGTGCCCGCCGGCGCCCCTGTGCTGACCGGGACGGCTCCGAGCGCGGCGCCGAACAACGCGGACGGATCGAGCGCCACCCTGTCCTGGCCGAGCGTCTTCGGCCCCAACGGCAAGGCGATCACCGATTACTACGCCGGCGTCTTCCAGGGCGGAGCCCAGCCGGGCTGCAGCGTGACGGGAGTGGAAAGCGGCAACCCGGTGCTGCACGTCGACCCGGAGTCGTCCTCCTTCATCCACACCCAGGGCGGCCAGGCCACCTTCAGCGGCCTGCAGGCCAACCAGACCTACAACTTCGTCGTCTACGCCTACAACGGCCAGGGGTGCACCGCGAGCGCCGTCGTCTCCGCCACACAGCGCCTCCAGCCGGGAACGGTGCGCGGCGTGACCGTGACCGGCCCGACGCCGAGCTCGAACGACACCTGGGACTACCAGGCGACGGTCGACTACCAGACCGGCAGCGGGTCCAGCCCGGTCATCAGCTACCAGCTCCTCGGCGGCGGCGCCGTGGTGGACAGCGGGCAGCTCACCGGCACCAGCGGCACCGTCTCCGGGGCGCCCGGAGCGCACTACGGCATGCCGCTCACACTGAGCATCACGCAGATCTGCGAGACCTACCCCGACGGCAGCCAGCTCTGCACGCAGCAGAACTTCACCAAGCAGCTGGGCGTCGCCGTCAGCACGGCCATCGGCGGCCAGCGCTTCGACGCGGCCACCGGCACCTTCAGCTGGACGAGCTGGCCGACCGGCTCCGGGTACAGCCGTGTGACGTACAGCTGCGGCGGTCCCGAGATCGACATGCCGGCCGTCGGGTCGACCGCGGTCTGCGTCGCACCCCCTGGCGCGGCGAACCCGACCCTGATGGTGAAGGTCTACGCCAATGGCGACACGTACAGCACCCCGTATCCAGCCTCAGGCATGCCATGAGCGACGCCAGGCATACTGAGGACGGCGTGCGCGCAGGCGCCGCGCTGCTCCCGCCCACCGCGCAGACCCCGAGCGCGAACATCCAGAGAGGCTCCAGCATGACGATGACCCCCGAGCAGGCCGGCTGGTTCTCGGGCGTGTTCGACCGCCTCGTGCAGAACATCGACCGCGTGCTCCTCGGCAAGTCTCATGTCATCCGCCTCGCCCTGGTCGCGCTGCTGAGCGAGGGGCACCTGCTGCTGGAGGACTATCCCGGAACCGGCAAGACCTCGCTGGCCCGCGCGATGGCCGAGAGCGTGCGCGGCACCACCAATCGGGTCCAGTTCACTCCCGACCTGCTGCCCGGCGACATCACCGGCGTGAACATCTACGACCAGCGGACCGGGGCGTTCGAGTTCCACCGCGGGCCGGTGTTCGCGAACATCGTGCTGGCGGACGAGATCAACCGGGCGTCGCCGAAGACCCAGTCGGCGCTGCTGGAGGTCATGGAGGAGCAGCAGGTCACCGTGGACGGCGTCCGCCACACCGTGGGCGAGCCGTTCATGGTCATCGCGACGCAGAACCCCATCGAGCAGGCGGGCACCTACCGGCTGCCGGAGGCCCAGCTCGACCGCTTCCTGATGAAGGCGTCGATCGGCTACCCGGACCACGAGGCCACCCTCCGCATCCTGGAGGGCGCCGAACGGCGGGCGCACGAGATCGTCGTCCCCGAGGTCATCTCGGCAGAGACCGTCACCGAGATGGCGGACCTGGCCCGCGGCGTGCACGTCGACCCGACCATCAACGACTACGTCTCCCGGCTGGTGGACGCCAGCCGCTCGGCCGACGAGATCCGGCTCGGCGTCAGCGTGCGCGGCGCGCTCGCGCTCGTCCGCGCCAGCAAGACGCTCGCGGCCGCGTCCGGCCGCTACTACGTGACCCCCGACGACGTGAAGGCCCTCGCCGAGCCCGTGCTCGCCCACCGCCTGGTGCTCGACCCGGAGGCCGAGTTCGAGGGCGTCACGGCCTCCAGCGTCGTCGGCCAGCTCCTCATCGAGGTGCCGCCGCCCAGCGATCGGGCCGCCGTGTGACCAGCACCGTCACCCGCACCCAGGTCGAGCTCACCAACGCACGCGCCCGCATCGTCGGCGAGCGCGACGGCGTGCTCGCCGACGCCATCGTCGCGGTGGTCCGCACCGGCTCCGCGGCCGGCCGGGCGATCGCGTCCGCCGCGCGCGTCCTGGGCGCGGTGATCACGCCGCTCGGCTGGTCGATGCTCGTGGTGACGGTGCTCGCGCTGGTCGGCGGGTACGTCCTCGGCTGGACGGAGGCCGTCGTCGCGGGCTGGATGGCCGTCGCGCTGCTGCTGATCGCCTCGCTCTACCTGGTGGGCCGGATCGCCTACGACGTCGGCCTCAGCCTGCCGACGAACCGTGTGGTCGTCGGCGACAGGGCGCCGGGGGAGGTCACGGTCCGCAACCCCGCGCGCCGGCGGCTGCCCGGGGTGCGCGTGGAGGTCCCGGTCGGCGCCGGACTCGCCGAGTTCGCGGCTCCGGCGCTCGCGAGCGGCGAGGAGCACTCCGACGTCTTCGTGGTGCCGACCAGCCGCCGCGGCATCGTGCCGATCGGCCCGGTCCGGACCGTGCGCGCCGACCCGCTCGGCCTCCTACGCCGCGAGATGGTCTGGGCGGAGTCGCTCGACCTGTTCGTGCACCCGCGCACCATCGCGATCCCGAGCATGAGCACGGGTTTCGTGCGCGACCTCGAGGGCGCGCCGACCCGCGACCTGACCCAGAGCGACGTCGCCTTCCACGCGCTGCGCGAGTACATGCCGGGGGACGAGCGGCGCAACATCCACTGGAAGTCCACCGCCAAGACCGGCAGCTACATGGTGCGGCAGTTCGAGGAGACCCGGCGTAGCCACCTCCTGGTCGCGCTGAGCCTGTCGCAGGCCGACTACGCGACGGAGGAGGAGTTCGAGCTGGCCGTCAGCGCCACCGGATCGCTCGGCGTGCGCGCGATGCTCGACTCCCGCACCGTCTCGGTCGTGGCGAGCGCCGAGACGCCCGACTTCGCCAAGCGCGTGCTGTTCAGCGCGCGGCGGCTGAGCACGGTCGGTCGCGGCCGGCTGCTGGACGACCTGGCCGGGGTGGAGACCGCGGAGTCGGCGCTGCGGCTGCCCGAGCTCGCCCAGGTGGCGAGCGAGGACGCGGCGGGCATCTCGATCGCCTTCCTGCTCTGCGGCTCGACCGTCACGGCGACGCAGCTGCGCGCGGCCGCGGCGCACTTCCCGCTCGGCGTCGACGTGGTCGCGATCGTGTGCGACGAGGGCGCCGTGCCGACGCTGCGGCGGGTGGCGGACCTCAGCGTGCTGACCATCGGCTACCTGGAGGACCTCCAGCGCAGCCTGGCGAAACGGCTTGCCACATGATCGGCCGGCTGCCCTGGCGGTCAGCAGCGCTGGACACCGCGTTAGCGCTGGTCGCGGTCGGCCTCGCGGCGTGGTCGTTCTGGCCGGTGTACCAGTCGGGCGCCTTCGTCACGATGCTGGTGGCGACGCTCGTCCTGGGCGGCGCGGTCGGCGTGCTCGGGGCGACCTTCCGCTGGCCCAGCATCGTCGTGGCCGGCGTCGTCGTGCTGGTCTACCTGGCGACCGGGGTGCAGCTCGCCGTGCCGAGCCTGGCGGCGGGAGGCGGTCTGCTCCCGACCGGTGCGGGCTTCCTCGACCTGGTGCAGGGGACGTGGCTGTCCTGGAAGCAGCTGGTGACCATCTCCGTGCCGGTCGGATCGTACGAGGCGCTGCTCGTGCCCGCGTTCATCCTGGTGCTGCTGGCGTCCGTGACGACGACGACCATCGCCCTGCGGTCGCGGTTTCCGGAGCTCGCCGGCATCCCTCCCGTGGTCGTGCTGATCGCCGGGATCGCGTTCGGGCCGTCTGTGGCCTCCGTCCCGCTCTGGCTGGTGCTCACCCTGTTCGCGCTCCTGCTCGTGTGGAACATCCGGCTGCGGCTGCGCAGGAGGACGGCCGCGGTGCGCAGCCTGCGCGAGCAGAGCGGGCTGACGGTCGAGACCCGGCGGGAGCGCGGCTCCACGGTCGTGCTCACGGCGGCGGGCGCCGCGGTCATGCTGGCCATCGCGGCGGCGGCCGGGATCGGCGCGACGGCGCTCGTGCCGCCGGCGAACGACCGCCAGGTCGTGCGGACGGCGGTCGAGCAGCCCTTCGACCCGCGTGCCTACCCGAGCCCGCTCACCGGCTTCCGGTCGTACTTCGAGCCGGCGGCGGCCGACCAGCCGATGCTGAGCGTGTCCGGCCTGCCCGCCGACGGCCGCATCCGGATCGCGACGCTCGACACGTACGACGGCGTCACCTACTCGGTCGGCAGCGACGCGATCACCAGCGCCTCCGGCTCGTTCGTGCGCCTGCCCTATCGGCTCGACCAGAGCGGCACGAAAGGCGACTCGACGTCGCTGACGGTCACCGTGCGCGGCTACCGCGGGCCCTGGGTGCCCGGCTCCGGCCAGCTGGAGCAGATCCAGTTCTACGGCCCGCACGCCGCGAACCTGTCCGGAGCGTACTTCTACAACGACGTGACGGGCACGGGAGCCGTGATGGCCTCCCTCCACGACGGCGACACCTACCTGGCCGACTCGGTCACCCCGCCGAAGCTGAGCACGGCGCAGCTCGCCAAGGTCGAGCCGGGGTCGGATTCGGTCCCGCGCCCGACCGTCGTCCCCGACGAGCTGCAGTCGACCCTGCAGAAGTACACGGCGGGGGTCACCGGCGCAGGGCCGAAGCTCGCCGCCGCGCTGAAGGGGCTCCAGGCCGACGGTTACCTCTCGCACGGCGTCGGCACGAAGGAGCCGGCGAGCCGCTCCGGCCACGGCGCGGACCGCATCACCGAGCTCCTGACCGACGTGCCGATGCTGGGGGACCAGGAGCAGTACGCCGTCACGGCCGCGCTGATGGCCCGCCAGCTCGGTTTCCCGGCCCGCGTCGTGATGGGGTTCGTCGCGCCGGCCGACGCGCGCGGACCGGTCACACTCCTCGGTTCGGACGCGTCGGCCTGGATCGAGGTCCAGACCACGACCGGCTGGGTCACGGTCGACCCGACGCCGCCGGTGCGTCCGGTCCCGCCGAAGCAGCCGCAGCAGCCGACGGAGATCTCCCGCCCGCAGACGAATGTGCAGCCCCCGATCGACGACACCCCGCAGCAGAACGAGGAGCCGCCGAACGCGCAGGTCGACAGCACCAACCCGCCCGCGCCGAACCCGGTGCTGGAGACGCTGCTGGCGATCCTGACGGTCATCGGCTGGACCGTGCTCGTCCTGGCGGTGATCGCAGCCCCGTTCCTCGCCGTCATCGCGGCCAAGTGGCGCAGACGGTCGCTGAGGAGGTCGGCCCCGACCGCCGCCGAGCGGATCGTCGGCGGCTGGCGCGAGTTCGCCGACGCCGCGGTCGACCACGGCTACGACCCGCCGCCGGCCGCGACCCGGCTTGAGTTCGCCACCACCATCGGCGGCACCCGTGCCTCCGCGCTCGCCCAGGTCGCCGACCGGGCCGTCTTCAGCCCGCTGGCACCCAGCCGCGAGGAGGCCGACTCGGTCTGGAAAGCGGTCGACGCCCTCCGCGGCCAGCTCGATCGGCGCGACACGCGGTGGAAGCGATGGCTCGCGGCGGTCTCGCTGCGTTCCCTCGGATACCGTGGGAGGACGGGAGAAGGGACGAGCAGGCGATGAAGTGCCGGGTGTGCGGAGCGGAGCTCACGGAAGGGACGCTGTTCTGCGGCAACTGCGGGAGCTCGGTGACGGCGTCACGCGTGCGGCCGCCCGAGATGGCCGACTCCCGGCCTTCCGACACCTCGATCGTGCCGCCGCTCGCCAAGCCGCCGCTCGCGCGCTCCAAGCCCGCTGTGGCCGGCCGGTTCCCCGGCGAGGTCGAGCTGGACGAGGACGGCCTGCCGCCGACGGAGGCGATCGACATCGTCCCGCTCGAGAGCGCCCCTCCGGCGCCGCCGGTCGCGCGCGTACGGATCTACCGGCTCAGCTTCTCGACGGGGGAGTCCGTGGAGGTCCGCGGCAGCGGCCTCGTCGGACGCCGCCCGATCACGCAGCCGGGGGAGCACGTCGACCAGCTCGTGGCGATCTCCGACCCGGCCAGGAGCGTCTCCAAGACCCACCTGGAGTTCGGGCTGGAGGGCGAGGACCTGTGGATCTGCGACCGCTACTCCGGCAACGGCACGGTGGCGCGGCCGCTCGGCGGGGTGGCACGGCAGTGCGAGGCCGGCCGGCGCTACCGGGTGGAACGCGGCACGCGGGTCGACATCGGCGACCAATGGTTCGACGTCAGCTGAGCTTCGACGCCAGCTGAGCTTCGACGTGAGCTGAGCGGGTTCTCCGCCCAGCCCACGCCGTGAAGGTCAGACCAGCGCGTCAGCGAGCGGCGCGTCCACGATCCCGTGCGCCTCGGCGACACCGGCGTTGGTGACGCGGCCGTCGTGCACGTTGAGGCCGAGCGCCAGCGACGCGTCGGCGCGCAGCGCGGCCTGCCAGCCGTTGTTCGCGATGGCGCGCGCGTAGGGCAGCGTCGCGTTGGTGAGCGCGTAGGTGGAGGTGTGCGGCACCGCACCCGGCATGTTCGCCACGCAGTAGAACAGCGACTGGTGCACCGTGAAGGTGGGGTCGGCGTGCGTGGTCGGGTGCGAGTCGGCGAAGCAGCCGCCCTGATCGACCGCGATGTCGACGAGCACGCTGCCCGGCTTCATCCGCGAGACCATCTCGTTGCTGACCAGCTTGGGCGCCTTCGCGCCGGGGACGAGCACCGAGCCGATCACGAGGTCGGAGGCCACGACGGCCTTGTCGATCTCGAAGCTGTTCGACGCGATGGTCTTGATGCGACCCGCGTAGAGCGCGTCGAGCTCGCGCAGGCGGGCGATGTTCGTGTCGAGCACCGTGACCTCCGCGCCGAGGCCGACAGCGACGGAGGTGGCGTTCGTGCCGGCGACGCCGCCGCCGAGCACCGTGACGACGGCCGGGTGGGTGCCGGGGACGCCGGGGACCAGGAGGCCGGGGCCGCCGTTGGGCTTGAGCATGGTGTTGGCGCCGACGATCGGCGCGAGCCGGCCGGCGACCTCGCTCATCGGGGCGAGCAGCGGCAGCGCCCGGTTGGGGAGCTGGACCGTCTCGTACGCGATCGCGGTGACGCGGGCTTCCACGAGCGCGCGGGTGAGCGCCTCGTCGGCCGCGAGGTGCAGGTACGTGAAGAGCACCAGGCCCTCGCGGAAGTAGCCGTACTCCGAGGCGATCGGCTCCTTCACCTTGAGGATCAGGTCGCCCGCCGCCCAGGTGGCGGCCGCGTCGGGGAGGATCGTCGCCCCCGCGCCGACGTAGAGCTCGTCGGGGATGGAGGAGCCGACGCCGGCTCCGGTCTCGACGTACACGTCATGGCCGGCTCCGACCAGGTCGTGGACACCTGCGGGCGTAATCGCCACGCGGAATTCGTTGTTCTTGATCTCGCGGGGGATCGCGACCTTCATGGGGCTCCTCAGCTCCTCACACTTCGACGTGATGGTTCGACTTCACCTTAGCTTTCTTCACGGAGGATTTCGATAGCAATCGGATGACCATCGTGCTGATTCCGTAAATTCGGCCTCGAATCAGGGCTGATTTCGTCAGTTCGTCTCGATGCTCATCCGCGCGCCGCACGCTGTGTGCGGTTTCCCCCGTCTTTCGGACGAAACGGAACGGATTTCGTGACGATCATGTTTCGAGATGGACGATTCGCCCTCTGAAGGGTGCGAATCGCACCGGTCCTATGCCAGGATCGACCCACCGCGGCGACACGATGACGTGCTCCGGCGGATCGCCCTCCAGGCAACACCAGATAGACCCGAAGGAGCTCCGCAGTGAATTCAAGGCCACTCCCCAACGACCCGATGATCCGCCAGTTGGTGCAGTCCGCGCGTGCGTCGCAGCTCACCCGCCGCGGTCTGCTGGCCGGCGCGACGGCCGGCGCCGCAGCGCTCGCGCTGGCCGCCTGCTCGACCGGAGGCGCGTCGGGCAAGCCCACACCGGCGAAGGACCAGTCCTCCACCGACAAGACGATGACCTGGGCCAACTGGCAGGCGTACCTCGATCAGGACGAGAACGGCAAGTACCCGACGCTGGAGGCCTTCCAGAAGCAGACCGGGCTGTCGGTCAAGTACGACGTCGCCGTGGACGACAACAACACGTACTACGCCAAGGTGAAGGACCAGCTCGCGCTCGGCAAGGACATCGGCGCCGACACCGTCTGCCTCACGGACTGGATGATCGCCCGGTGGATCCGGCTCGGCTACGTCCAGAGCTTCGACTCCTCGGCCATCCCGAACAAGAAGAACCTGACCTCGAACCTGGTGCAGGTCGATTTCGATCCCGGCCGCACCAAGTCACTGCCGTGGCAGAGCGGCTTCGCGGGCATCTGCTGGAACAAGTCGAAGCTGCCGAACGGCCTGAAGTCCATCGACGACCTCTGGAAGCCCGACCTCAAGGGCAAGGTCGGCGTCCTCAGCGAGATGCGCGACACCATGGGCCTGCTCCTGCTGCAGCAGGGCGTCGACATCTCCCAGAAGTTCAGCGACGACGACTACAACAAGGCCATCGACACCCTGACCAAGGAGGTCAACGACGGCCAGATCCGCAACATCAAGGGCAACTCGTACCTCAACGACCTGAAGTCCGGGGACACCCTCGCAGCGATCTGCTGGTCCGGCGACATCACCCAGCTGAACGCCGAGGCCGGCGACAACTGGCAGTTCGCCATCCCGGAGGCCGGCGGCACGCTGTGGAGCGACAACTTCGTCATCCCGATCGGCTCGACCCGCAAGGCCAACGCCGAGAAGCTGATCGACTACTACTACGAGCCGGAGGTCGCCGCCGAGGTCGCCGCGTGGGTGAACTACATCACGCCGGTGCAGGGCGCCAAGGAGGCCGCGGTCAAGATCGACCCGAAGCTGGCCGAGAACCAGCTGATCTTCCCGGATGAGGAGACCCTGTCGAAAGTGAAGATCTTCCGCACCCTGACGCCCGCCGAGGAGCAGAAGTACCAGGCGTCGTTCCAGAAAGTGATCCTGGGGGCCTGATGCCGAAGGGAGTCTTCGCCGAGTCCGGCGCCGACCTGCAGCTGGCCGGCATCACGAAACGGTTCCCCGGCTTCACCGCCATCGAGAGCCTCGACCTCACCATCCCCGCCGGGTCGTTCTTCGCCCTGCTCGGACCCAGCGGCTGCGGCAAGACGACCACGCTGCGGCTGGTGGCCGGGCTGGAGGAGCCGACGGAGGGCCGCATCCTCATCGGCGGGAAGGACGTCACCGCCACCAAGCCGTTCCAGCGGCCGGTGAACACGGTGTTCCAGAGCTACGCGCTCTTCCCGCACATGACCATCCTGGAGAACGTGGCGTTCGGCCTGCGCCGCCGCCGCATCGGCGACCCGGTCGCCAAGGCGCACGAGGCCCTGCGGCTGGTCGAGCTCGACCATCTGGCGGCGCGGCGACCGTCGCAGCTGTCCGGCGGCCAGCAGCAGCGCGTGGCGCTCGCCCGCGCGGTCGTCAACCGGCCGGCGCTGCTGCTGCTCGACGAGCCGCTCGGCGCACTGGACCTGAAGCTCCGCCGCCAGATGCAGCTGGAGCTGAAGTCCATCCAGACCGAGGTCGGCCTGACCTTCGTGCACGTCACCCACGACCAGGAGGAGGCCATGACCATGGCCGACACCGTCGCGGTCATGAACAAGGGGCGCATCGAGCAGATGGGCGCTCCCGAGGTGCTCTACGAGCTGCCGGCGACGGTCTTCGTGGCGAACTTCCTCGGCCAGTCCAACCTGTTCGCCGGTCCTGTGCTCGACAGCGCGGGCGACACCCTCGGCGTGGAGGTCGGCGGCCGGCGCATCCAGGTGCCGCGGGCGCGCGCCCAGCGCAGCACCGGGACGGTCACCGTCGGCGTCCGCCCGGAGAAGCTGACGCTGCACGCGGGGGAGCAGACCATCCCGTCCGGCGCCAACCGGCTCGGCCCCGGCCGGGTCATCGACGTGTCGTTCAGCGGCGTGAGCACGCAGTACCTCGTCGACGTGCCGGGCCTCGGCTCGGTGATCGTGTTCGCGCAGAACCTCGCGAGCGGCCCGGCCGCCGGCTTCGGCGACGAGGTCTGGGTGTCGTGGGAGGCCTCCCACACCTTCGTGCTGGCCGACGACCTGCCAGCGGATGGACGGTTCGCCGACGACACCGACACGCAGGCGGTGGCGGCGCAGGCGAAGGAGCGGCTGCTGTCCGAGCTGGAGGAGGCGTAGATGGCCATCGCCGCCTTCACCGGCGCCCCCGCGACGCAGGACCAGGAGCCCGCGGCACGCCGGAAGTCGGGGATCGCGCTGGTCCTGCTGCTGCCCGGTGTGCTCTACCTGGTGCTGTTCTTCCTGACGCCGCTCGTCTCGCTCATCATCACGTCGTTCCAGGCGCCGGCGCCGGAGGGCGACATCGGGCAGTACGTAGCGGCGTTCCAGTGGCAGAACTACACCGACGCGATCTCGGAGTACTGGCCGCAGATCCTGCGCTCGTTCGGCTACGCGCTGATCGCCACGGCCGCGGCGCTCGTGATCAGCTACCCGCTGGCGTACTTCATCGGCGTGAAGATGCGCGCGAAGCCCGTGCTGCAGAACCTGCTGATGACGCTCGTCATCGCGCCGTTCTTCATCAGCTTCCTGCTGCGGACCCTCGCCTGGAAGTCGATCCTGAGCGACGACGGCTGGGTGGCGAGCTCGCTCAAGGCGATCAGCGTCCTGCCGCCGGACGCGCACATCACGGGCACGCCGTTCTCGGTGATCTTCGGCCTGACGTACAACTTCATCCCGTTCATGACGCTGCCGCTGTACTCGACGCTGGAGCGGCTGGACACCCGGCTGCTGGAGGCCGGCCGCGACCTGTACGCGAGCAACTGGATGACCTTCCGCAAGATCACCATCCCGCTGTCGATGCCCGGCATCGTCTCCGGGACGCTGCTGACCTTCATCCCGGCCGCCGGCGACTACATCAACGCGTCGCAGGACTTCCTCGGCGCCGCCGACACCTCGATGATGGGCAACGTCATCGAGAGCAACTTCCTCGTGCTGCAGAACTATCCGGCGGCGGCCGCGATGTCGGTCATTCTGATGGCCGTCATCCTGGTGATCGTCGGCTTCTACGTGCGGCGGAGCGGGACGGAGGACCTGCTGTGACGACGACGATCTCTCGGCCCACCGCCCAGGCGGCTCCGCGCAGGCGGTTCCGGTTCCAGGGCCTCGGGCTCGGCGTCTACGCCTTCCTGGCGCTGGCGTTCCTGCTCATCCCGATCGTCTACACGTTCGTGTTCTCGTTCAACGACGCGATCAAGAACAACATCGCCTGGCGCGGGTTCACCCTCCGGAACTGGACGAACGTCTGCGACGCGGCCGGCATCTGCGACGCGTTCGCGGCGTCGATCATCATCGGCATCGTCTCGACGGTGATCGCCACCGTGCTCGGAACGATGATCGCGATCGCGCTGATGCGCTACCGCTTCCGGTTCCGGTCGCAGACCAGCCTGCTGCTGTTCCTGCCGATGGCGAGCCCGGAGGTCGTGCTCGGCGCCGGCCTGGCGGCGCAGTTCCTGAGCCTGGGCGTGAACAAGGGCTTCGGGACGATCATCATCGCCCACGTGATGTTCTGCATCAGCTTCGTGGTGGTGACGGTGAAGGCGCGCGTCGCGTCGCTGGACCCGGCGCTGGAGGAGGCGGGCCGCGACCTGTACGGGTCGCCGAACGCGGTGTTCTGGCGGATCACGTTCCCGCTGCTGCTGCCGGGCATCCTGTCGGCCGCGCTGCTGTCATTCTCGCTGAGCTTCGACGACTTCATCATCACGAACTTCAACGCCGGCGCGGTGACGACGTTCCCGATGTACATCTACATCGCGGCGTCGCGCGGCATCCCGGCGCAGGCGAACGTGATCGCCTCGGCGGTGTTCATCCTGACGATCCTGGTCGTGCTGATCACCCAGCTCACCGCCGCCGCCCGCGCCAAGCGCCTCGCCCGCGCCACGCAGTAACCCTTTCGCCGAGGGGCACCCAAACGCCCTCAAAACGCGGTTTTAGGGGCGTTTACGTGCCCCTCGGCGGAGGTCAGGCGGCGTAGGAGGCGCGGATCTCGCCGACGGGGACGCCGTTGCCGAGGACCGCGAGGTCCAGCTTCGGGGCGACGGCGTCCACCGCGGCGCGCTCGATCGCGCCCGCGTCGGCGAGCAGCGACAGCGCGACGATGGAGGCCGCGCGCAGGCTGCCGTCGAGCACCTTCAGCGTGACGGTCGTGCCGTCCGGCGCCGCCATCACCATGACGCCCTCCGCGCCGAGCTTGGCGAAGACTCCGAGCTCGTCGATCACCACGGTGTTGGCACGGCCGGGGCCGTCGATCGCCCAGCCGTTGGCGAGCACCGCGGTGCGCAACACCGCGGCGTTGCGGTAGAGCGCGAAGGGCGAGCCCTCCGACGCGGTGCCGATCCGCTGGATGCCGCGTGCGAGCGCCAGCAGCGACATCGCGTGCACGGGCGCGCCGCAGCCGTCCACGCCGGTCGCGACGACCTTCTCGCCGGTCAGCCGCTCCGTCGTGTCGCGGATGTGCTGCTGCAACGGGTGCTGCTGGCTCAGGTAGCTCTCGATCGGCCAGTGATTGACCCGGCAGGCCAGGAGCATCGCCGCGTGCTTGCCCGAGCAATTCATGAACACCGGGCTGCGCTGGGCGCCGTCGCGGATCGCGTTCTCGCGTGCGGCGCTGTCGAGTGGCCAGTCCGCGGGGCAGTGCAGGGCGTCCTCCGTGAGCTGGGCCTGCGCGAGCAGCCCGCGGACCACCGAGATGTGGGCCGGGGTCCCGGCATGGCTCGCGGTGGCCAGCACGGCTCCTGCGCCCTCCAGCGTCACTCCGGCACCCATGACCGCGACGGCCTGGAACGGCTTCAGCGACGAGCGCGGGAACACCGGCTTCTCCGGCGCGCCGAGCGAGCGGACGACGTCGCCGTCCGGGCCGAGCACGACGGCCGACCCGGCGTGGCGGGACTCCACGAAACCGCTGCGCTCGACGACCGCGAGCTCGACCGCCTCGGCGGTGCCGAAGACCTCCGGCGTCACAGCGCGGCGAACGCGTCGTCGAGGACGGAGATGGCGTCCGCGATGAGCTCGTCGCTCACGGCGAGGCTCGGGAGGAAGCGGAGCACGTTGCCGAAGGTGCCGGCGTTCAGGAAAAGGATGCCGCGCTGCGCCGCGAAGGCGATGATCGCGTTGACGGCCTCCGGGTTCGGGACCTTGGTGGTCTCGCCGGTGCCCGGCTGGACCAGCTCGATCGCGACCATCGCGCCGATGCCGCGCACGTCCCCGATGATGTCGTACTTCTGCTTCAGCTCCTCCAGCGCCGGCTTCAGGGCCTTCTCGATGCGCGCGCCGTGGCCGAGGAGGTCGCCCTTCTCCAGCTGCTCGAAGACCGCGATCGCGGCCGCCGCGGCGACCGGGTTGCCGCCGAAGGTGCCGCCGAGGCCGCCGGGCTGGGCGGAGTCCATGATCTCGGCGCGGCCGGTGACCGCGGCGAGCGGGAGGCCGCCGGCGATGCCCTTGGCGCTCAGCACGAGGTCGGGCACGAGCCCGAAGTGCTCGCTGGCGAAGTAGGCGCCGGTGCGCGCCATGCCGCTCTGGATCTCGTCGGCGATGAAGACGACGCCGTTGGCCGTGCACCACTCCTGCAGCGCCGTGAGGTAGCCCTCGGCCGGGACGACGAAGCCGCCCTCGCCCTGGATCGGCTCGGCCACGAGGCAGGCCAGGTCGGTCGCGCCGACGACCTTCTCGAGGTAGGCGATGGTGCGAGCTGCCGCCTCGGCGCCGCTGAGGCCGTCGCGGTACGGGTAGGAGTTGGGGGCGTGGTAGACGTCGCCGGCGAACGGGCCGAAGCCGGTGGCGTACGGCATGGCCTTGTAGTTCATGGCCATCGTGAGGTTGGTGCGGCCGTGGTAGGCGTGGTCGAGCACGGCGACGGCGCGGCGGCCGGTGTGCTTGCGGGCGATCTTCACGCCGTTCTCCACGGCCTCCGCGCCGGAGTTGACCAGCACGGTCTTCTTGGCGTGGTCGCCGGGGGTGTGCGCCGCGAGCAGCTCGGCGACGCGCACGTACTCCTCGTAGGGCGTGATGGTGAAGAGCGTGTGGATGACGTCCTGCAGCTGCTCGGCGGCGGCCGCGACGACAGCGGTCTCGGTGTGGCCGACCGTGGTCACGCCGATGCCGGCGCCGAAGTCGACGAACTGGTTGCCGTCGACGTCGACCAGGATGGCGCCGTTCGCGCGGGCGATGTAGACGGGCAGGGCCGATGACACGCCGGTCGGGACCACGGCGAGCCGGCGCTGGTGCAGCTCCTGAGACTTCGGGCCGGGGACGGCGGTGACGATGCGGCGTTCTTGCTCCACGGTGAACGTGGGCGTGCTCAGGGTGTCAGTCATGATGCTGGCCAGTTTAGCCGGGGTGCGAGAATCGAACCATGAAGCTCGAGCACCGCTATGCGATCGACCTGCAGTGGACCGGCAACCGCGGGGAGGGGACCAACGGCTACAAGGCCTACGGCCGCGACCACACGGTGAGCACGGAGGGCAAGCACCCCATCGAGGGCTCCGCCGACCGCGCGTTCTTCGGCGACACCGACCGCTGGAACCCGGAGGAGCTGCTGCTCGCCGCGCTGAGCCAGTGCCACATGCTCAGCTACCTGGCGGAGGCCGCCAGGGCGGGCGTGGTCGTGGTCGGCTACACCGATGAGGCGACCGGGGTCATGGTGCAGACGAACGACGGCGGCGGCCACTTCACGACGGCGACGCTCCGGCCGAAGGTGACCATCGCGGACCCGGCCCAGGCCGAGCTCGCGGCCTCCCTGCACGCTCCGGCGTCGGCGAAGTGCTTCATCGCGGCGAGCGTGAACTTCCCGGTCGGGCACGAGCCGGAGATCCTGACGCTGGCCTGACGGCCGTGCCCGGGCCAGACACGTGCGCCCGGCTCAGACGGCGCGGCCGCGGAGGCGCGCGCCGTCCTTCTGCGTGCGCTGCGCTGGCGCGGCCTGCGGAGGCTCGGCAGCGGCCCAGCGGTGGATCGCCGCCACCCAGCGTTCGTCCCGGGTGAGCGGTGCGGGCTGCTCCGTGCCGGAGTCGCGCTGCGCCCGGCGGAGCGCGTCCTCCTCATTGCGGCGGGCGAGGGCGTCGTGCGAGATGGACCAGAAGACCAGCGGATGCATGATAACCACCTAACGGCTTTGACTGGTTATAGGTTACCGTAACCGTCTATTGAGTTACAATGGTTATATGCGTACGAATGAGCCCGAGTTGGGCGCCGACTACCTGGTGGCGTTCCTCAACACGCTGGACGTCGAAGAGGGCGCGGACGCCCTCGGCGACGCCGCCGGCTTCGCCGCCTGGGCGGGGGAGCATGGGGTCGAGCCCGGCGACCTGGCCGAGACCCGGCGCGTGCGCGACGCCCTCCGGAACGTGATCGACGGCGAGGAGGCCGAGCTGCCCTCCGTCTCGCTGACCACGGCGTGCGGCGAGCGGTCGGTGGGGCTGAGCGCCCGGACCGCAGGCGAGGCGGCCGTGGCCAGCTCGGTGGTGCTCAGCATCCAGGGCAAGCTCGGCCGTGTGAAGCTCTGCGGGGGAGAGGACTGCCGCTGGGCGTTCTACGACAGCTCGCGCAACGGCTCCCGGCAGTGGTGCTCGATGGAGGTCTGCGGCAACCGGCAGAAGGCGCGCAGCTACCGGGCGCGCAGAGACGAGCACGCGGATTCGTGACGAATCGCGCGAATACGCGCGCGAATCGCGACATTCGTCACGAATGTCGCGGGTTCTCTACATCCGCTCGGGGCGCAGTGCGCGCTTGACCCGCTCGACAGTGTTCGCGGGCGGCGACTCGTTGTACGTCCCGGCGAGCTCCTGGCCGGTGAGGCCGTGGATGGCCGCCATGATCTCGTCCGTCGCCTGGCGGCGGGCGCGGCCGGACTCCGCCGGCCCGTAGTGCGCGACGTCGATCGGCTCGCCGAACGCGATGGTGATGCGGCGCACGCGCGGGAACTTCGCGCCGACCGGCTGCACCTCGTTGGTGCCGATCAGGCCGACCGGGACGACCTTGGCGCCCGTGGTCAGCGCCAGCCAGCCGATGCCGGTGCGGCCCTTGTAGAGGCGGCCGTCCAGCGAGCGGGTGCCCTCGGGATAGAGGGCGAACGCCGCGCCCGTGTCGATGATCCGCCGGGACTGCTCCAGGGCCTCCTGGGCGGCCTGGCCTGCTCCGCGCTTGACACCGACCGCGCCGATCGCGGTGAAGAACGAGCGCGAGACGGCGCCCTTGAACCCGGTGCCCTCGAAGTAGTGCGACTTGGCCAGGAACTGCACGCGGCGCGGGGAGATCATCGGGATGACGAGCGAGTCGATGAACGAGAGGTGGTTGCTGGCCAAGATGATCTTGCCGTGGCGCGGTACGTTGCGGGCGCCGATGACGTGCGGCCGGTAGATGAGACGCAGCAGCGGCGCGACGATCCGGCGGCCGATGAAGTACGTCAGTCCCGGGCGCGGAATGACCTCGGTCTCCGCCTCGTGCCCGCCGTCGGGTGCTGTCAGACTCACAGAACGAGGGTAATCCCGATCGTATGCCACGACCGGCATGCGTCCCTCAGCTCTCGAACGGCCGGAGCGGCGCGCAGCCCCAGCCTCCCGCGTAGATCAGGCACGGCAGCTGGAAGCCGGTGTAGCGCACGGTGCGCGGGTCGCCGAACCAGCTGTTGTAGAGCCGGGAGAAGTTGAGGTTGCCGTAGGCCGAGCACGCGTCGCCTGGGCCGGTGGGGTGCGCGACCGTCTTCGAATCCGGCTGGTACGGCGTGTAGTTGTAGAGGTTCGCGGTCGCCTGGTTCACCACCCGGACCGTGCTCGCGCCGCAGGCGGCGTCGGGATGGTACTGGATCTTGTTCGCGCCGACGCGGTAGCGCCAGTCGGACGGGTGCGCGGTGTACTCCCGGAACTGCCAGGCCGCTCGGTAGACCTGGTTGAAGAATCCGAAGTAGCGGGTGTCGCAGCCCGCGGTGTCCGGGCACGCGTAGCCGGTCGCCTTCTGATACCCGGAGGCGCTCGGAGTGGTGAGCAGCGACTGCTCCTTCTGCAGCAGCACGAGGAGCACGCGCGGGCTGATCGTGCACGCCCGCGCGATGCGCACGATGATGCTGCTGGCCCGCTCGTTCTTCTTCGCAGGGATGGCGGCGCAGCGCTCGGCGGAGGCCGGGGTGCGCGGCACGTCCATGTGGAAGTCCGCGAGGCACGGCGAGGTGTCCTTCGGGGTGCAGGTGCGGGCGTCCAGGAAGTGCTGCACCTGATCGGCCGTCATCGCGTACGGATTGTAGAAGCTGTCGTCGCTGATGATGTCGCCGGGGTCGAACGCCGGCTGGGCCTTCGCCGCGACCGCTGCGGTCGCCGCCCCGGCGGCCGCCCGCGCGTCCTCCGCCGGCGCGGCGCCGACCGCGGGCAGCGCAGCGAGGGCCGCCGCGGTCACGAGGACCGCGGCGGCGAGCCGTCGGCCTGCGAGCCGTCGGCGCGGGGGCCGTCGCAAGGGGAGGCGCATGGCGTCGATCTCCTCGGCGGGCGGGTCAGCCGAGGCGGCCGAGCGCCTCTTCGATGACGGTGGCGGCGTCGTCGATCAGCTCCTCGCTGATCACGACCGACGGCAGGAGGCGCAGGACGCTGTCCCAGCTGCCGGCGTCGAGCGGGATGACGCCGTTGGCGGTGGCGTGCGCGAGCACGGCCTTCAGCGCCTCCGGGTTGGGCTTCTTCGTGCCGGGCACGACCAGCTCGATGCCGAACATCGCGCCGACGCCGCGGACCTCTCCGACGACCGGGAAGCGCTCGGCCCAGTCGCCGATCCGCGCCCACAGCGTCTTCTCGACGCGCTTGGCCTCGGCGAGCAGGTCCTCCTGCTCGAACGCCTCGAAGACGGCGAGGGCGGCAGCGGTGGAGACCGGGTTGCCGCCGAACGTGCCGCCGATGCCGCCGGGCTGAACCGCGTCCATGATCTCGGCGCGGCCGGTGACGGCCGCGAGCGGGAAGCCGCCCGCGATGCCCTTGGCCGAGGTGATCAGGTCGGGGACGACGCCGTGGTGCTCGATGGAGTACCACGTTCCGGTGCGGCCGATGCCGGCCTGGATCTCGTCCGCGACGAACACGATGCCGTTCTCCGTGCAGAACTCGGAGAGGCGCTGGAAGTAGCCGGGAGCGGGGATGATGATGCCGCCGTCGCCCTGGACCGGCTCCACGAACAGCGCGGCGAGGTCGGTCGCGCCGATGTGGGTCCGGATGTAGTCGATGGTGCGCTCGGCGGCCTCCTCGCCCGTCATCCCCTCGGGGTCGCGGAACGGGTAGCTGATCGGGAGGCTGTAGATCTCACCGGGGAACGGCCCCATGCCTGCGCGCTCCGGCCAGGGGCGGTAGGTCATCGCCATGGTCAGGTTGGTGCGGCCGTGGAAGGCGTGGTCGAGCGTCGCGATGGCGCGGCGGCCCGTGTGTTTCCGCGCGATCTTCACCGCGTTCTCGACGGCCTCCGCGCCGGAGTTCACCAGGATGCTGCGCTTCTCGAAGTCGCCTGGCGTGATCTCCGCCAGCTTCTCGGCGACGCGCACGTAGTTCTCGTACGGGGTCACGGTGAACAGCGTGTGCGTGAGTTTCGCGGCCTGCTCGGCGGCCGCGGCGGCGACGGCGGGGTGCGCGTGGCCGATGGTGGTCACGCCGATGCCGCAGCCCAGGTCGATCAGGCGGTTGCCGTCGACGTCCACCAGGATGGCGCCCGAACCGGACTCCATGTAGATGTTCGCCAGCGTCCCGGCGCCACGGCTGACCGACGCGACGCGGCGCTGCTGCAGCTCCACAGAGCGCGGGCCGGGCAGTTCGGTGACGACGTGGCGGGACTGGGGCACGGAGAAGTCGCGGGTCATGTCTTCCATCGTATGGGCGTTGTTCAGGCGTCCGTTCAGCGGGGACCTAGGTGGATGAGGCAGACTGGCTCCTCGTGCGCAGATCCCTCTCCGTCCTCACAGCAGCCCTCGTCGTCGCCGGCCTCGCCGCCTGCAGCTCCTCGTCGCCCAGTCCCTCGGCGACCAGCACCGCTGCGGCCGCGACCTGTCAGAACGTGAAGTCGGGCACATCCTCCGACTCGATCAAGGTCTCCGGCAGCTTCCTGAAGACCCCGGACGTGACCGTCCCCGCGCCGCTGAAGACCAGCGACCTCGAGCGCACCGTCGTCATCAAGGGCAAGGGCAAGGAGGTCAAGGCCGGCTCGAGCATCGACATCGCCCTCGCCGCCTACAACGGCACCACCGGCAAGTCGCTGACGGCCCCGGCCGGCTTCGACGGTCAGGCGACCCAGTCCATCACGGTGGACGACAAGGCGTTCGTGCCCGGACTGGTGCGCGCCGTCGAGTGTCTCCCGGTGGGCTCGCGCGTGGTGCTGACCGCCCCGGCCAAGACCGCGTTCGGCAACGCCGACATCTCGCAGCTCAAGCTGACCGACAAGGACACCGTCGTGTTCGTCGCCGACATCGCCGACATCGCGCCGACCCGCGCGAACGGCAAGGCCGTCGCCCCGACCCCCGGCTTCCCGACCGTCAAGGACGACGCCAAGACCGGCGAGCCGAGCATCACCATCCCGAAGGCCGATCCGCCGACCGAGACCAAGATCGCGGTGCTCAAGCAGGGCGACGGCGAGACCGTGCAGTCCGGCGACACCGTGACCGTCCAGTACAAGGGCGTGCTCTGGAGGAACGGCCAGATGTTCGACTCCAGCTGGAGCCGTAACCAGGTCGCGACGTTCCAGACCACCGGCGTCGTGAAGGGCTTCCAGAAGGCGCTGGAGGGCCAGAAGGTCGGCTCCCAGGTCATCGCGATCGTCCCGCCGGCCGACGGCTACGGCGCGCAGGGTTCCGGAGAGATCAAGGCGACCGACACAATGGTGTTCGTGATCGACATCCTGAAGACGAGCCGCTGATGCCCGCGCGCCGCGTCGTCATCCTCGGGTCGACCGGCTCGATCGGCACGCAGGCGCTGGACGTCATCGCGGCCAACCCCGACCGGTTCGACGTGGTCGGATTGACCGCCGGCCGCAACGCGGACCTCCTCGCCGAGCAGGCGGAGCGGTTCGGCGTGCGCGAGACGGCGCTCGGCGCGGACGACGCGGTGCGGCTCCTGCAGACGGTCGAGGCCGACGTGGTGCTCAACGGCATCACCGGCTCGGTCGGGCTCGGGCCGACGCTCGCGGCTCTGGAGACGGGGGCCCTGCTGGCGCTCGCCAACAAGGAGTCGCTGATCGTCGGCGGCGCGCTGGTCAAGCGGGCGGCGGCTCCGGGGCAGCTCGTGCCCGTCGACTCCGAGCACTCGGCCATCGCCCAGGCCCTGCGCTCCGGCACGGCGGACGAGGTGCACAGGCTGGTGCTCACCGCGTCGGGAGGTCCCTTCCGCGGCCGCTCCCGCGACTCGCTCCGCGACGTCACGCCCGCCGAGGCGCTGGCGCACCCCACCTGGGACATGGGCCTGGTCGTGACGACCAACTCGGCGACGCTGGTCAACAAGGGGCTGGAGGTCATCGAGGCGCACCTGCTCTTCGACGTCCCGTTCGAGCGGATCGACGTGACCGTGCACCCGCAGTCGGTCATCCACTCGATGGTGGAGTTCGTCGACGGCTCGACCATCGCCCAGGCCTCCCCGCCCGACATGCGCCTGCCGATCGCGCTCGGCCTCGGCTGGCCCGGGCGGGTCCCGGGCGTCGGCGTCCCGCTCGATTGGACGCAGGCGCACACCTGGACCTTCGAGCCGCTGGACGACGAGGCGTTCCCGGCCGTGGCGCTCGCCAAGCGCGTCGGCTCGGCGGGCGGCACCTACCCCGCCGTGTTCAACGCAGCGAACGAGCAGGCGGTGGCGGCGTTCCACGCGGGCGCGATCGGCTACCTGGACATCGTGGCGACAGTGGAGCGCGTCGTGGACGAGCACGAGCCGTCCGGCGAGCTGACGCTGGAGTCGCTGGCGGAGGCCGAGCGCTGGGCGCGCGCGACCGCCGACGCGCACCTCGCCGGCCGGTAGGCATCGAACGCGTACGGCAATCGAACGCGCATAGCATCCGTGCGGCTCGCTCCAAGAGTCCGCGACTAGCCTGGGCAGGTGGATTCCGTGCTGCTCTTCGTCCTCGGCGTCGTCATCATCCTGGTGGGCGTCGCGCTCTCGATCGCGCTGCACGAGATCGGCCACCTGGTGCCGGCCAAGCTGTTCGGCGTCAAGGTCACCCAGTACATGATCGGGTTCGGCCGCACGCTGTTCTCGTTCAAGCGCGGCGAGACCGAGTACGGCGTCAAGGCGATCCCGCTCGGCGGCTACATCTCGATGATCGGGATGTTCCCGCCCGGCAAGGAGGGCGGCAGCGGCCGGAACGCGACCACCGGCTTCATGCAGGCCATGGTCCAGGACGCGCGCACCTCCAGCGCCGAGACCGTCGGCGAGGGCGAGGAGGACCGCACCTTCTACCGCCTCCCGGTGTGGAAGCGCATCGTGATCATGTTCGGCGGGCCGTTCATGAACCTGCTGATCGCGGTGGTGCTGTTCGGTGTGCTGCTGATGGGGTTCGGCACGGCGCAGAACTCGCTGACGATCGGGACCGTGAGCCAGTGCGTCGCGACCAACGCGGCGGCAACCACCCAGCAGTCCTGCACGGCGAGCGATGCGAAGGCGCCCGCCGCGGCGGCCGGAATCAAGCCGCGCGACACTATCGTGAGCATCGACGGCACGAAGATCACCTCCTGGGCACAGTCGACCGCGATCATCCGTGCATCCGCTGATCGGCCCCTGACCGTCGTCGTTCGACGGGATGGCCAGGACGTTTCGTTGACGATGACGCCGAAGACGACGACCGTCGCCAAGCTCGACGCGAACGGACAGGCGGTCAAGGCCGCGGATGGCAGCACGGAGACGGTGAAGGCCGGCTTCGTCGGCATCGGCCCGGTGCAGGAACTCGTCCCGCAGCCCATCACCTCCGTCCTCCCCGCGGTCGGCGCCCAGACCTCCGCGGTCGTCGGCGTCGTCATCCATCTGCCGCAGCGCATGGTCGACGTCTGGAACGCCGCCTTCGGCTCCGCCCCGCGCGACCCGAACGGGCCGCTGAGCCTGGTGGGCGTCGGACGCGCGGCGGGGGAGCTGACCGCACTCGACGGCGTCCCCGTGGTCGACAAGGTCTACTCGATGATCGGCATCATCGCCTCGCTGAACATCGCGCTCTTCGTCTTCAACCTCATCCCGCTGCTGCCGCTGGACGGCGGTCACATCGCCGGCGCACTGTGGGAGGGCTTCCGCCGCTCGATCGCCAAGCTGTTCAAGCGGCGCGATCCGGGTCCGGTCGACATGGCGAAGCTCATGCCGCTCACGATGGCCGTGGTCGTCGTGCTGGGCGGGATGAGCCTGCTGCTGATGTACGCGGACATCGTCAAGCCGGTCAACCTGTTCGGCTGACGCGGGCATACGCTCCGTTCACCTGACGCCCAGGAGCTTCCCACCGGGCCGCGTAGGATTGTCGGGTGGCAGCAATCAATCTGGGGATGCCCAAGGTCCCCGAGACCCTCGCACCCCGTCGCAAGTCCCGCCAGATCCGTGTCGGAAAGGTCCTGGTCGGCGGCGACGCCCCGGTCAGCGTCCAGTCGATGTGTACGACGCCGACGACGAACATCAACGCGACCCTCCAGCAGATCGCCGAGCTGACGGCCTCCGGCTGCGACATCGTCCGTGTCGCCGTGCCGAGCCGCGACGACGCGGAGGCGCTGCCGATCATCGCCAAGAAGAGCCAGATCCCGGTCATCGCCGACATCCACTTCCAGCCCAACTACGTCTACGCGGCGATCGACGCCGGCTGCGCGGCGGTCCGGGTCAACCCGGGCAATATCCGCAAGTTCGACGACCAGGTCGGCAAGATCGCCGCCTACGCGAAGGCCGCGGGCGTCTCGCTGCGCATCGGCGTCAACGCCGGCTCGCTCGAGCCCAGCCTGCTGCAGAAGTACGGCAAGCCGACCGCCGAGGCGCTGGTCGAGAGCGCCGTCTGGGAGGCCAGCCTCTTCGAGGAGCACGACTTCCACGACTTCAAGATCTCGGTCAAGCACAACGACCCGATCGTCATGGTGAAGGCCTACCGCCAGCTCGCCGAGCGGGGCGACTGGCCCCTCCACCTCGGCGTGACGGAGGCCGGCCCGGCGTTCCAGGGCACGATCAAGTCCGCGACCGCCTTCGGCATCCTGCTCTCGGAGGGCATCGGCGACACCATCCGCGTCTCGCTGTCCGCGCCGCCGGCCGAGGAGGTCAAGGTGGGCCTGCAGATCCTGCAGTCGCTCAACCTCCGCGAGCGCAAGCTGGAGATCGTGTCCTGCCCGAGCTGCGGCCGCGCCCAGGTCGACGTCTACACGCTCGCCGACAGCGTCACCGAGGGCCTGCAGGGCATGAGCGTCCCGCTGCGCGTCGCGGTCATGGGCTGCGTCGTCAACGGCCCCGGGGAGGCCCGCGAGGCCGACCTCGGCGTCGCCAGCGGCAACGGCAAGGGCCAGATCTTCGTCAAGGGCGAGGTCATCAAGACCGTGCCGGAGGCCGAGATCGTCGCGACCCTGATCGAGGAGGCGAACCGCATCGCCGCCGAGATGGAGGACGCCCAGGTCGCCTCCGGCGAGCCCACGGTCACCGTCGGCCACTAGACGTCACCACAGCTTCCCGCAGAAACTCCGGAGTTCACCGCCGATCCGGCCACGATCTCCGGAGTTACGCTGATTACAGCCGCGTGTCGGCCGAACTCTCCGGATTTGACGACGGCGTCGGCTCATCCGGAGGATCGGGCCGACACGCCGCCGCTCGGTCCGTTCGTACGGAGACCGACGCCAGCGTGGGCCGATTCTCCGGAGGAACGGACGGGCGGGGGCGGCCTCCCGTGCACCACTAACATGGAACGGTGCCTACTCGCCTGACGAACTACTTCCTCCGCACCCTCCGTGAAGACCCCTCCGACGCGGAGGTGACCAGCCACAAGCTTCTCGTGCGCGCGGGCTACATCCGCCGCCAGGCGCCGGGCATCTTCGCGTGGCTGCCGCTGGGGCTGCGGGTCAAGGCGCGCATCGAGCAGATCATCCGCGAGGAGATGACGGCCGCCGGCGCCCACGAGGTGCACTTCCCCGCGCTGCTGCCGCGCGAGCCCTACGAGGCCACCGGCCGCTGGGAGGAGTACGGCGACGGCATCTTCCGCCTCAAGGACCGCAAGGACGCCGACTACCTGCTCGCCCCCACGCACGAGGAGGTCTTCACCCTGCTGGTGAAGGACCTGTACTCCTCGTACAAGGACCTCCCGCTCTCGATCTACCAGATCCAGGACAAGTACCGCGACGAGGCCCGCCCCCGTGCCGGCCTGCTGCGCGGCCGCGAGTTCACCATGAAGGACGCCTACTCGTTCGACTACACCGACGAGGGCCTGGACACCAGCTACATGGCGCAGCGCGACGCCTACGAGCGCATCTTCACGCGTCTCGGGCTCGAGTACGTCATCGTGCAGGCCGACGCAGGCGCGATGGGCGGCTCCCGCAGCGAAGAGTTCCTGCACCCCACCCCGGTCGGCGAGGACACCTTCGTGCGCTCGGCGGGCGGCTACGCGGCCAACGTGGAGGCCTTCACCACGCTCGCCCCGCCCACCCGCGGCTACGAGAAGCTGACGCCGCAGGAGGTGCTCGACACCCCCAACACGCCCACCATCCAGACCCTGGTCGACGTCGCGAACGAGAAGCACCCGCGTCCGGACGGGCGGCTCTGGACCGCCGCGGACACCCTTAAGAACGTCGTCCTCGCGCTCACCCACCTCGACGGCACGCGCGAGCTCGTGGTCGTCGGCCTGCCCGGCGACCGGGAGGTCGACCTGAAGCGCGCCGAGGTCGCCTTCGCGCCCGCCGAGGTGGACGCCGCGACCGAAGACGACTTCCGCAAGCACCCCGGCCTGGTGAAGGGCTACATCGGCCCCTGGTCGGCCGAGGGCCCCGTGCTCGGCGAGGAGGCCGCCACCGGCATCCGCTACGTCGTCGACCCGCGCGTGGTCGACGGCTCCGGCTGGATCACCGGCGCGAACGTCCACGGCAAGCACGTCTTCGGTCTGGTCGCCGGCCGCGACTTCGCCTGGGACGGCACGGTGGAGGTCGCCGAGGTCAAGCCCGGCGACGCCGCACCGGACGGCTCCGGCCCCGTCGAGCTCGCGCGCGGCATGGAGATCGGCCACGTCTTCCAGCTCGGCCGCAAGTACGCCGAGGCGCTGGGCCTGAAGGTGCTGGACGAGAACGGCAAGCTCGTCACCGTGACGATGGGCTCCTACGGCATCGGCGTCACCCGCATCCTGGCGATCATCGCCGAGGAGAACAACGACGACAAGGGCCTGGTCTGGCCCGCGGCGGTCTCGCCGTTCGACGTGCACGTGGTGGCCGCCGGCCGCGACGCCGTCGCGTTCGAGGTGGCCGAGGAAGCCGCCGCCCAGCTGGAGGCCGCGGGCCTGGAGGTGCTGCTGGACGACCGCCCCAAGGTGTCGCCCGGGGTGAAGTTCGGCGACGCCGAGCTCATCGGCATCCCGCGGGTCCTGGTCGCCGGCCGCGGCGCCGCCGACGGCGAGGTCGAGCTGTGGGACCGCCGCAACGGCGAGCGGTCGACGCTCCCGCTGGCGGAGGCCATCGCGGCGCTCACCGCGTAAGGCAGCTTCCCGACGCCGTCTGGACCGCACCGAGCGGTTCAGGCGGCGTCGTCGTCTCCGGTGATCTCCGCGTGGATGCGGCGCAGGTCCTCCATCAGCGAACCGATCAGCACCCAGTGCCGCGGGTTCGGCGTGCCGATGACGAGCGGCGCTGTGAGCACCGGGATGCCCGCGGTCTCGGTGCCCGGCTCGACGACCGGGGCGTCCGGGTCGCGCGACAGCAGCCGCAGGTCGTGGGCGGAGCGCTCCAGCTCGTCCGCGATGGCGGCGATGGTCGGCTCGTCGGCGAGGCTGTCGTCGTAGTGGTCGTGGAACGCGCGCGTCATGCCGAGCGAGCGCGTGATCAGCGGGCGCAGCCGCGCGAAGAGCTGCTGGTCGTGCTCCAGCACGACGCGGTGCCTGGACTGCCGCGGGTTGAGGGTGAGGCTCTCGTCGGCGGAGGTGAGGGCGGCCTCCGCCTTCTTCTCCATCGGCCGGAGCAGGCGGGCCTCGATCAGGAGGGCGTCCCGCTCACCCGGCGTCGGCCGGCTGGTCAGGGCGACGGCGAGCCGGTCCAGGGTGGAGGCGATCTCGCGGCCGAGGTCCAGCACGGCGGTGCGGGCGGGCCCGGTGAGCACGGGCGGGACGATCGCGATGTTGACGATGACGCCGATCGCCGCGCCGAGCACGGTCTCCACGATGCGGGCGACAGCGTACTCGGGATTCGTCGCGCCGAGTGACAGGACGAGCATGACGCTGATCGGGATCTGGTTCGCGGTGCCCGGCGTGAGCTTCAGCGCCCAGGCGATGATGAGCGACGCGACGATCGCGACCAGGACGATCCAGGTGTTCGCGCCGAACAACAGCCCGACGACGTACGCGATGACGACGCCGAAGATCACGCCGAGCGAGCGTTCGATCGCGCGCCCGACGGACTGGTTCACGCTCGGCTGCACGACGAGCAGGGCGGCGATGGTCGCGAACACCGGGAGCTCGCCGGGGAAGAGCAGCGCGGCGAGGCCCCAGGAGATGATCATCGCTGTGGCGGTCTTGGCGACCTGCAGGAACGGGATGCGGGTCGTCGCCCGGATGTTCGCGGGGAGAGTCGGAACCCGGAACTTCGAACGCACGGTTCCAGCCTAGCCGGAGGAGGTCGGGCCGGGCTCAGCCGGCGTAACGCCGGTAGGCCTCGGCGGCGCGCCCGGCCGCCCGCTCCTGCCCGGCCGTGAGCGGCGCGAAGGACTCGACGTCGACGCCGTTCCCGCCCCGGCCGCGCCGCCAGGTCCCGACCACGCGCCCGCGCGCCACCACGATCGGCTGGAACACGCCGTTGCCGCCCGGCACGATCCGCTGGAAGTGATCGTCGTCGAGCACCAGGTCGCGCTGCTGGTACCCGAGCAGATACTCGTCGAACGCGGGGAGGAGCTGGACCGCCTCCCTCTCGCGTCGCGACTCCGCGAGTCCCGAAGCTCGGTCGGCCAGCTCGGCCGTCAGCAGGTACTCGATCCCGTCGACCTCCAGCGTGGTGAGCGCGTCGCCGAGGACCGCCCGGGCGATCTTCGCCCCGGCGACCGTGCCTTTGGTCCACCAGACGAAGTCCTTCACGGTCGCCGGGCCGTGGCCGCGAAGGTAGCGGAGCAGGAACTCGCCCCACGCCTCATCCGGCTCCAGCCGCCGGGACTGCGGCGCCCACTCGTCCAGCAGCACCAGCGCCTGCTGCGTCCGCAAGGTCGGCCCCCAGCAGATCAGCCCGGTCTGGGCCAGGTAGTAGATGAGGTGGTAGCCGCGCTGGCCCGCCGTCGCGATGCCGTTGGACTCCCACAGGTCCATGAGCTCCGCGCGCCCGATCCGGCCGCCGCCGGAGAGCGCTTCGGTGACCAGGTCGCGCGCGCGGACGAAGTCGGGCGTGTCCAGCTCCAGCTGCTTGTGCCGCGTCGCCAGGCCGGCGATCATCCGCCCGGTCGTGATGCCGAGCATCCAGCGGAGGTCTTCGGGTGGGACGAAGTGCAGCGTGCCGCGCATCGGCCAGGACCGCACGATCCGGCCGGCGTCGAGATCGGCCAGCACATCCGCCCGCGTGGCGCCGGTCGTGCGCACGCCGAGCGCCCAGGATCCTGCGGCGAAGTCCTGCGCCTGCACGGCGAGCAAGCGGCGCGCGACGTCGGCGGGGGAGACCTCGCGGTCGCCGTCGATCGCGTGGGCGAGGCGGCGCAGCCGCAGCAGGTCGGCGCGAGACGTCATGGACCCAGTCTGGCGCAGGCGTCCGACACACTCGGACGCCGCCGGCCCGCGGGAGGAGACAGGCCCACGGCAGGCGACAGGCTCAGGGGAGCAGCCCGTGCTCCTGGAGCTGGTCGCTCAGCCCCGCGCCGTCGGGGGAGTACATCCACGGCGCGCCGGAGATCTCGCTGTGCTTCTCGGCCTTCGACCGGCCACCGGCCAGGACGGCCTCGCTGTTGGAGAGCTGCCGGATCGCCACGCCTGCGACGTTGCCGGCGTGCTCGGTCGTGAACTCGCCGTAGAGCGACTCGTCGTGCTGCCCGTCGTCGCCGATGAGCAGCCACTTGAGCCCGGGGAACTCGTCGGCCAGCCGGGCGAGGCTGATGCGCTTGTGCTCCCGGCCCGAGCGGAAGAACCGGTCGTGCGTCGGCCCCCAGTCGGTCAGGAGGAGGGGACCCGCGGGGAACAGGTTGCGCGACAGGAAGCGCGTGAGCGTCGGCGCGACGTTCCAGGCGCCGGTGGAGAGGTAGATCACCGGGGCCCCGGGGTGCGCCGCCGCGAGCCGTTCCAGCAGCACCGACATCCCCGGCGTGGGTACGCGCGCGTGCTCGTCCAGGACGAAGGTGTTCCAGGCGGCGAGCAGCGGCCGGGGGAGCGCGGTGACCATGACCGTGTCGTCCACGTCCGAGATGATTCCGAAGGTGGCCTTCGGGTCCACGATGTAGACCGGCGCCTCGAACACGCGGGCGGACTCCGGCGTCGTCAGCTTCACGGTGTGCCAGCCCGGCGTGAGCTGGACGGGGAGGACGGTGTCGATCACGCCGCCGCGGTCCGGCCGCACCTCGTGGTGCGCGCCGTCGACCTCGACAGTCACTGTGACGTCGCCGACCGGCACGCTGATGAACGAGCGCCAGCCGCGGATGGACTCCTCGCGCTTGCGGTGCTTGCGCTCGGCGCGGCTGCCCGGCCGCGGCTCCTTCGCCAGCAGGACGCGGCCGAGGATGCGCACCCAGGTCGGAGAGCCGTAGCCGGTGTACGGGACGACGGTCGCCAGGAACCCGTGCTTGCGCGCCCGGCGGGCACGGAACTCGTGGAAGGCGTCCTCGATGCGCGCCGCACGGTGCATGATCGGGTCGACGCTCGCGCTGCGCTTGGCTGGGTCAACAGTCATAGAGACACCAGTTTCTCACGGAGTGAAGGTTCGCTCAGACGCAGCCCCCAGATCTGGGGTGAGGATTCTTCGGTGTGTCGGAGGAAATTCACCCGCAAAGGTGAGATTTCCACAATATGATCCGGTATAGCGCGACGGGACGGACCGTCGCCGGGCTGGGGACCCGCACGCGTATCGTGGAACAGAGAAAGAAGGAGTCGCCCTCGTGCCCATCAACGACCTGGTCGCCGCACAGAACACCGCCGGAGCGCCGCTCGTGCGGACGGAGCCGATCCAGGAGCGCAGTGCCGCCCGGATCGACGCCCTCCTCGACGCTGCCGCGGAGGTTGTGGACGAGATCGGATTCGACCGCCTGACGACCGCCATGGTCGCCGAGCGGGCCGGCGCGTCCATCGGCACGGTCTACCGGTACTTCCCCGACCGCATCGTCCTGCTCCAGGCGCTGCGCGACCGGGCGCTGCTGCGTTACCGGCACTCCGTGGTCGCGGCCATCCACGCCGAGAGTCCCGAGCACTGGTGGAACGCGGTGGAGTGCGCGATCGACGCGTTCGTCGCGATGTTCCGCACCGAGCCGGGCTTCCGGATCATCCGCTTCACCGACGCCGAGCGCTCCGGGCTGCCCGGCGAGGAGGAGCCGGAGCAGGCGGCGTCCTTCGCGTCGCAGTTCGCGTCGATCCTGTCCGAGGAGTACGGCCTCCCCGCGGGCGAGGACCTGGCGTTCCGCCTCGAGATCGTCGTGGAGATCATGGACGGCCTGATCAACCGGGCCTTCCTCGACGACCCGATGGGAGACGCGCGCTACATCGACGAGGCGCGCGTCGTCGCCCGCGAGTATCTGGAGCGGCGGTACGACCCGAAGAGCTGAGGCTCTTCGGGGAATGTCGGCGGTATGGGACAGGGTTGTCTCATGATGTCCGGGCTTCGCGTGGCTGGGTTTCCTGCCACAAACCGACTCAATTCATTGCGCATTGTGCAAAACGCTGTTTGGGTGGGTTCGATGGCCCCGATATCTGAGACCACCCCGTTCCGTCGACCGAGAGCTGAGGACCGATGATCGAGTTCAGCTCCGTGACCAAACGGTTCCCGGACGGGACCGTCGCGGTCGACGACTTCTCGCTGGTGATCCCGTCCCGCCAGATCACGGTGCTCGTCGGTTCGTCCGGCAGCGGCAAGACCACGATCCTGCGGATGGTCAACCGCATGGTGGACCCCACCAGCGGCACCGTCTCCATCGACGGCCAGGACGTCCAGAGCCTGAAGCCGGTACTCCTGCGCCGGCGCATCGGCTACGTCATGCAGAATTCGGGGCTGCTGCCGCACCGCAAGGTCGTGGACAACATCGCCACCGTCCCGCTGCTGACCGGCGTCAAGCGGAAGGCCGCGCACGAGCGCGCGCTGGAGCTCATGGACACGGTCGGGCTGGAGCGCTCGCTGGCCGACAAGTACCCGAGCCAGCTCTCGGGAGGCCAGCAGCAGCGCGTGGGCGTGGCGCGCGGTCTCGCGGTCGACCCCAACATCCTGCTGATGGACGAGCCGTTCGGCGCGGTCGACCCGATCGTGCGCGACGACCTCCAGAACGAGCTGCTTCGCCTGCAGCGCGAGCTCGGCAAGACGGTGCTGTTCGTGACGCACGACATCGACGAGGCGTTCCGGCTGGGAGATCAGGTCGTGATCTTCCGCAAGGGCGGCATCGTCGCCCAGCAGGGCACGCCCGCCGAGATCCTGGCGCACCCGGCCGATGACTTCGTGTCGTCGTTCGTGGGCGCAGACCGGGGCAAGCGCGCCCTCCACATCGAGCGGACGCCGACCGGCTCCGTGCTGGTCGACAGCGAGGGGCGCACCGCCGGTGTGCTCAGCGCGGACGACTCCGCTGCTTCCGACGAAGCAAAGGCCGCGACCGTCTCGGTCGCGGGTGCCGCGGCGCAGGGTGAGGACCCGACGTGAGCTTCTTGTGGTCGAACTTCGGCCAGGTCTGGAATCTCACGGTCTCCCACGTGTGGTTGAGCGCCATCCCGATCGTCGTCGGCTTCCTGCTGTCGCTCCCGATCGGCTGGTTGGCGAACCGCTACCGTATCAGCCGGCCGGTGCTGCTGACGCTCGGCGGCATCCTGTACGCCATCCCGTCGCTGCCGCTGTTCTTCGCGATGCCCGCGCTGATCGGCACCAAGATCCTCGACCCGGCGAATGTGGTGGTGGCGCTGAGCGTCTACGCCGTCGCGCTCATGGTGCGCACGACCGCCGACGCGCTCGCCTCGGTGCCGGGTGACGTCGTTCAGTCCGCGACCGCCATCGGCTTCTCCGGGTGGCGGCGGTTCTGGGCGGTCGAGCTCCCGCTCGCGGGTCCTGTCCTGTTGGCCGGCCTGCGCGTCGTCTCGGTGTCGACGGTCAGCCTGGTGAGCGTCGGTGCGCTGCTCGGCGTGCCGAACCTCGGACAGCTCTTCACCGACGGCCTCAACAGGTACTACCCCGAGGAGGTCGCGGTCGGCATCATCCTGATCATGGTCGTGGCGCTGGTGTTCGACCTGGTGCTGGTGCTGCTCGGCCGGCTGCTGCTGCCCTGGTCGCGCCTCGACAAGCGCACGGGACGCCTCAAGCGCTCCGCGGCGATGAAGGCGGTGACCGGCGCATGACCGATTTCGTGGCGGCCTTCGGCTGGCTCTTCGACCCGACCAACTGGGCCGGGCCGGGCGGCATCCCCGTGCGTACCGGCGAGCACATCCTGTACACGCTGATGACCCTGCTGCTCGCGGGAGTGATCGCGCTGCCGATCGGCTTCGCGATCGGGCACACCGGGCGGCTGCGCGGCCTCGCGGTCGGCGTCTCCGGCGCGCTGCGCGCGCTGCCGACGCTGGGCCTCGTCGTCTACCTCGCGCTGATCATGGCGAACATCTCGATCGTCCCTCCGCTGATCGCCCTGACGATCCTGGCCATCCCGCCGCTGCTCGCGGGCGCGTACTCGGGGCTGGAGTCCGTGAACCGCAGCACGATCGACGCCGCCCGCGCGGTCGGGATGACCGAGTGGCAGATCTTCACCAAGGTGGAGCTTCCGCTGTCGCTGCCGCTCGTGATCGGCGGCATCCGCTCGGGCGCTCTCCAGGTGATCGCTACCTGGACGGTGGCGGCCATCCTGCCGGTCGGCGGGCTCGGGCGCTTCCTGTTCGACGGGCTCGCCGTGCAGAACTACCCGGAGATGCTGGGCGGCTCGATCATCGTCGTCCTGCTCGCCCTGGTCGTCGACGGGCTGTTCGCGCTCACGCAGAAGCTGGTCGTCCCGCGCGGCGTGACCGCGGGGAAGGTCCGAGCGGACACCGCGACGGAGCCGCGGCGTGCGCTCGGCATCACCGCCCCCGGGCGGCAGCCCGTTCCCTGACCTGAACCGAATTCCCTGACCCACAGTGACCCAACGCACACAGAAGAGAGAGAATCACATGTTCGGATCCAAGAAGGGCCGCATCGCGGCCGGTGTGCTCGCGGCGGGGGCCCTCATCGCCCTCAGCGCGTGCTCGTCCGGCGGCGGCGGCGCATTCAACACCAGCAGCAGTGGCAGCGGCTCCTCGGGCGACACCATCACCGTCGGGTCCGCCGCCTTCGGCGAGAACGAGATCCTGATGCAGATCTACGGCCAGGCCCTCGCGGCCAACGGCGTGAAGGTCAGCTACAAGCCGAGCATCGGCCAGCGCGACGTCTACCTGAAGGCGCTGCAGGACGGCTCGATCGACCTGGTCCCCGAGTACTCCGGCAACCTGCTGCAGTTCTACGACAAGACCAGCACGGCCTCCTCCAGCGCGGATGTCTACGCCGCGCTCAACGACGCCCTGCCGAAGGGCTTCGAGGTGCTCGACCAGGCCAAGGCGGAGGACGCCGACGCGTACAACGTCACCAAGGAGTTCTCCGACAAGTACAACGTCACGAGCCTGGAAGACCTCAAGAAGGTCACCGTACCGCTGACCGTGGGCGCGAACCCTGAGTTCGCCACCCGGCCTTACGGCATCCCCGGCCTCAAGTCGACCTACGGCGTGACCGCATCGCTCAAGCCGATCAGCGACTCGGGCGGCCCGCTGACCGTCACCGCGCTCAAGAACGGCGACGTGCAGCTGGCCGACATCTACACGACCACCCCGGCCATCAAGGACAACGGGTTCGTCGTGCTGAAGGACCCGAAGAACCTGATCGCCGCGCAGAACATCGTGCCGCTGATCAACACCAAGAAGGCCTCCGACAAGGTCAAGTCGGTGCTCAACAAGGTCTCGGCCGAGCTGACCACGGACGACCTGATCACCATGAACAGCGAGAACCAGGGCGCCAGCAAGACCCAGCCGGACGCCGTGGCGAAGAAGTGGCTGCAGGAGCACCCGATCAAGGGATAACGGTTTGACGGGAGGGCGACCTCCTCACTGCTCCGCGTGCGGCGGCTCGGGCGACCGGGCCGCCGCATCCATGTGCGCGGACTCCCGTCTCTGCAGGACCTTCTTGACCACCACGACCGCGGCGACGAACACCGCGATGACGGCGACGAAGACGTAGCCCGCCCAGTGCAGCTCCTGCGAGAGCTCGCGGTAACCGCCCGCGGCGAGCGACCCGACGCTGACGTACGCGAACGCCCAGATCACGCAGGCCGGCGCCGTCCACGCCATGAACGTGCGGTAGCGCATCGGACTCATTCCCACCGTCAGCGGGATCAGCGAGTGCAAGACGGGCAGGAAGCGCGAGAGGAACACGGCGACGCCGCCGCGAGTGGCGAGGTACCGCTCCGCGCGGTCGAGGTTGCGGGTCCCGAGCCGCTGTCCGAGCCGGCTCGCGCGGATGCGCGGCCCGAACCAGCGGCCGAGCGCGAAGCCGAGCGACTCGCCGCACAGCGCGCCGACGATGACCACGGCGACCAGCGCCGCGTACTCGAGCGGGCTCGCCACCGCGGTGGACGCGACCAGGACGACGGTGTCGCCCGGCACGATGAGGCCGATCAGGATGGAGGTCTCCAGCAGGATCGCGACGCCCGCCAGGAGGGTGCGGAGGACCGGGTCGACCGACTGGACGATGTCCAGGATCCAGGTCAGCGCGTCGTTCACGTCGTGGGCGTGGTCCGGAGCAGCGACCAGAACGCCTCGATCGCGTCGGCCATGTCGGCGGACGGGTCGAGCATCCACTGCACCTGCATGCCGTCGGCGACGGAGACCGCGAGGCGCGCGAGCATGCGCGGGTCGGCGTCGTCGCGCACCCGGCCCGCCGACTGCTCCGACCGGATGTAGCCCTCCAGCCCGGCGACGATCTGCTGGTAGCGGGACACGAAGTAGTCGTGACCGGGGTGGTCGGGGTCGGCCGCCTCCGCGGAGATGGTCGCGTAGAGCTGGACCAGGCCCGGCACCTCGGCGTTGTGCCGCACGATGCCGACCAGGCCGTCGAAGGCCTCCGACCAGTCCGTGCCGAGCTCGCCGCCGGCGGAGTCGACCTCGTCGCGCTTGCGGAGCACTTCGGCGAACAGCTCCTCCTTCGAGGAGAAGTGGTGCAGGAGGCCGGCCTGGCTGAGCCCGACGGACTCGGCGATCTCGCGCAGCGACGCCTTGCGGTAGCCCTTGGCGGCGAACACCTCCAGGGCGCGGGCGAGGATCTCCTCGCGTTTGGCGATTCCCTTGGCGTATCCCCGCTTCTCCGGCATGGATCCAGGCTAGCGGGAGCCGGGGCGCCAGCCGGGCAGGCCGTCAGCCGGTCAGGACGTCAGCTGGTCAGCACGAGCACCGGCGGCACGACCACGAGCAGCGCGGCGGCGACCACCACCAGGAGCCGCAGCCCCGGCCCGACCGTGCGGTGACCGGAGGTGAGGCGATCCTCGCGGGCCACCAGGGCCGACCGGCGCTGCTCCGGAGTGCGCGGGTCCTTCGGCGCGCCGAGCGCTGCGCCCGCGGAGCCCGTCGAGTCCACGATGCGGATGGCGTCGGCCAGCACGGCGTCTCCCGCTGTGCGGCGGGCCGTGTCGTCGGCCAACATCTCGACCAGCAGCGCGACGGCGTCCTGCGCCCGCGTTGCGATGGGGAACCACGGCAATGCGCGCTTCCAGGACCGGAAGGCGTCGAGCAGCAGGTGATGCTTCTGCCGAAGGTGCGCGCGCTCGTGGGCGATCACGGCGTCCAGCTGCGCGGGGGTGAGCAGCTCGATCATCCCCTCGGACAGCACGGTCACGCTGCGCGCGCCGGGGAGACAGTAGGCGGCGGGGGCCGGATGGTCGATGATGCGGGTGGCCGGCTCGTCGGGCAGCGGCGAGCTCAGCAGCCGCAGCAGCTCCATGTGCCGGTGGCGCTGCCGGCGGCTGCGCACCGAGGTGAGCGCGAGGTTCAGCAGCAGGTGAGCGGTCAGCAGCACGGCGGCGCTGAGGAAGAACGTGTGCAGCAACGAGACGCCGGCGGGCAGTGGTCCGCTGAAGAGCGTGGCCGCGGCGCCCGAGATCCGGCTGACGAGGTCGTTCCCGAATGGCTGGAGTCCGGCGAGCAGCAGCGAGCCGATCATCGAGATGCCACCGGCGAGCGCGATCGACTGCCAGAGGGCGAGCGCGAGGCCGGGCGCGGCCGGCGGCCATTTCGCGCGCGCCAGCAGCAGCGGCACCGGCCAGGCGAGGGCGACCGCCAGGACGCCGAGCAGGATGGCGGTCGAGTCGACGGGCATCCCGGTCAGCTGCGTGCGTCGAGCAGCCGGCGCAGCATCGCCGCCTCGGACTCGTCGACCGAGCCGACGAAGTAGGCGAGCGCCTCCGTGCGGTCGGTGGAGGTCTCCAGGACTTCGCGCATCAGGTCGGCGACGTGGTTGGCGCGGGTGAGGCTCGCGAAGTAGACATGCGGGCGCGCGTCGCGGTCGCGGTCGACGAACCCCTTCTGCTCCAGGCGGGAGAGCACGGTGAGCACGGTGGTGAGCGCCGGGGTCTTGCCGCCGTCCCGGGTGGCGGCTAGCTTGTCGCGCAGTTCGTTGGCGGTGATCGGGGCGTCGCCCGACCAGAGGGCGTCCATCACCGCGCGTTCGAGTTCTCCGAGATTCGCCACGGATCCAGGGTAGCGCGACAAGGCTGCGAATGTTCTACACTCTGTAGAAGTAGTCTTCTACACGCTGTAGAACAACGACCGGAAGGGTGGGCTGCGTGAACGAGATCCTCGATCCGCTGCTGCTGGCACGCTGGCAGTTCGGACTGACGACGATTTACCACTTCCTGTTCGTTCCGCTCACCATCGGCCTGGTCACGGTCGTCGCGATCTTCCAGACCGCGTGGTACCGCAGCGGCAAGGTCCACTACCTCCAGCTCACGCACTTCTTCGGCAAGCTCTTCCTGATCAACTTCGCGATGGGCGTCGTGACCGGAATCGTGCAGGAGTTCCAGTTCGGCATGAACTGGTCGAACTACTCCCGGTTCGTGGGCGACATCTTCGGCGCCCCGCTCGCACTCGAGGGCCTGCTCGCGTTCTTCCTGGAGGCCACCTTCATCGGGTTGTGGATCTTCGGCTGGGACAAGCTGCCGCGCGGCGTCCATCTCGCCTGCATCTGGATCACGGCGGTCGGCTCGATCCTGTCGGCGTACTTCATCCTGGCGGCCAACGCGTTCATGCAGAACCCGGTCGGCTACACGCTCAACCACGCGCGCGGCCGGGCCGAGCTCACCGACCTCTGGGCGGTGCTCACCAACAAGGTCGCGCTGGCCGCGTTCCCGCACACGATCTTCGGCTGCTTCATGGTCTCGGCCGGCCTCATCATCGCAGTGGCCGCCTGGCATCTCTCGCGCACCAAGAACCTCGAGACCATGCGTCCCGCCCTGAAGTTCGGGCTCTGGATGATGGTCGTCGCCGGGATCGGAAGCGTGCTCAGCGGCGACCAGCTCGGCCTCGCCATGGTGCAGACCCAGCCGATGAAGATGGCCGCGGCCGAGGCGCTCTACAAGACCTCGACCGGCGCCGACGCGTCGTTCTCGATCTTCACGCTCGGCACACCGGACGGCGTGCACGAGCTGTTCTCGATCCGCATCCCGTACCTGCTGTCGTTCCTCTCGACGCACACCCTCACCGGGACGGTCGAGGGCATCAACGACCTCAACGCCCAGTATCAGCAGCAGTTCGGACCCGGCGACTACACCCCGATCATCTGGGTGACCTACTGGGCGTTCCGGTGGATGATCGGCCTCGGCCTCCTGCACGTCCTGGTCGCCCTCGTCGGCCTGTGGTTCACCCGCAAGGGCCGCACGCCACCGTGGGCGTGGATGTGGAAGGTCGCGATCTGGGCGTTCCCGCTGTCGCTGGCCGCGATGATCGTCGGCTGGATCTTCACCGAGATGGGCAGGCAGCCCTGGCTCGTGTTCAGCCTGATGAAGACGCAGGACGGCGTCTCGCCCGGCACGACCGGGCTGGAGGTCCTGATCTCGCTGCTCGCCTTCACCGCCATCTACGGCACGCTCGCCGTGGTCGAGTTCAAGCTCATCAAACGCGCGGCCCAGAAGGGACCGGCCCCCGCCGAGGAACACCTCGACGACGAGGGCAACCACGTCCCGGTCGCCACGGTCTACTAGGAGCATCGACATGGATCTCGCAGTCCTCTGGTTCGGCATCATCGCCTTCTTCTTCATCGGCTACTTCGTGCTCGACGGCTTCGACTTTGGCGTCGGGATGTCGCTGCCGTTCCTCGGCAGGGACGAGACCGACCGGCGGGTGCTCATCAACACCATCGGCCCGGTCTGGGACCTCAACGAGACCTGGCTGATCGTCGGCGGCGCCGCGCTCTTCGCGGCGTTCCCGGAGTGGTACGCGACGCTGTTCAGCGGTTTCTACCTGGCGCTGCTGCTCATCCTGCTGGCGCTGATCCTGCGCGGGGTGTCGTTCGAGTACCGGCACCAGCGGCCCGAGTCGCAGTGGAAGCGGTGGTTCGACGGGATGATCGTCGTCGGCTCGGCCCTGCCGGCGTTCCTCTGGGGTGTGGCCTTCGCGAACATCGTGCAGGGCGTCGCGCTCGACCACGGCCACAACTACACCGGCACGCTGTTCGACCTCCTGAACGGGTACGCGCTGCTCGGCGGGCTGACCACGCTGCTGCTGTTCTTCACCCACGGGGTGGTCTTCGTGTCGCTCAAGACGGACGGTCCGATCCGGGAGCGGGCACGGAAGCTCGCCGTGCGCTCCGGCGTCCTCGCGATCGTGGTGGCCGCGGCCTTCCTGATCTGGACCGTGATCGCGCACTTCTCGGTCGCGCTGCTCATCCTCGCGGCGCTGGCCGCTGTCGCGCTCGTGGTGTCGTGGATCCTCAACCTGCGCGGGGCGGAGGGCTGGTCGTTCGCGTTCATGGCCGTGACGATCGCACTCGCGGTGGTGTCGCTGTTCGTGGCGCTCTTCCCGAACGTGATGCCCTCGGTGCCGAACCCGCAGAACAGCCTGACCATCGCGAACGCCTCCAGCACGGACACCACGTTGACGATCATGACCTGGGTCGCGGTGATCTTCCTGCCGCTGATCCTGGCGTACCAGGCGTTCACGTACTGGGTGTTCCGCAAGCGGGTCACCCGGGCGAGCATCCCGGCGGAGCCGGCCGAGCCCGCGGATCCCGAACCGGTGGCCGCCTGACGTGCGCCCGCTCGATCCCCGCCTCCTCCGCTACGCCGGCGCGACCCGTGTCACCCTCGCGACCGGCGCGCTCGTCACGGTGCTGCAGTCCGCGGCTGTCGTGGCGTTCGCCTGGCTGGTCACCCGGCTCGTCGTCCGCGCGATCGCGGGGGCGCCGTTCGCCGAGTTGAGCGGGCTCTTCGCGGGGCTGGTGCTCGTGGTGATCGCGCGGGCCGTGCTGCTCTGGCTGGCGGAGGCCGTGTCTGCCCGGGGCGGGGCGACGGTCGTCGCGCAGCTGCGGGAGCAGCTGGTCGACGCGTATGGGCGCCTCGGCCCGCAGGGGCTCGCCGGGCGCGGCAGCGCCGACCTGACGCTGGTGGCCGGCCGGGGGATGGACGCTCTCGACGGCTACTTCGCCCGGTACCTCCCGCAGCTGATCGGCACGGCGGTGGCTATGCCGCTGCTGGTCCTGGTGATCGGCTGGCAGGATCTCACGAGCGGCATCATCCTCGTGCTCACCCTCCCGCTCATCCCGGTCTTCATGGTGCTGGTCGGCTGGGCGACGCAGGCGGCGCAGAAGAAGCAGTGGGCGGCGCTGTCGACGCTGTCGCGCGGCTTCCTCGACGTCGTCGCCGGCCTCCCAACGCTCACCCTGTTCGGCCGACAGCACCGTCAGGAGGCGCGGATCCGGCAGGTGAGCGAGGAGTACCGGTCGCGCACGATGAAGGTGCTCCGGATGTCGTTCCTGTCCGGCTTCGTGCTGGAGCTCGCCGCCAGCCTGTCGGTCGCGCTCATCGCGGTGGCCATCGGCCTGCGCCTGCTCGGCGGCTCGCTCGACCTGTCGGTCGGGCTGTTCGTGCTGCTGCTGGCGCCGGAGGCGTTCCTGCCGCTGCGGAACGTCGGCGCGGCCTACCACGCGGCGACCGAGGGGATGGAGGCGGCGTCGAAGGCGTTCGAGGTGCTGGACGCGGCGCAGGACGTCGTGCCGGAACCGGTGCGGGCGTCCGCTTCGGCGGGACTCGCGTTCTCGGAGGTGACCGTGGCCTACGACGGGCGTGAGACGGTCGGTCCGTTCTCGGCGTCGGTGCCGCCGGGGACGCTCGCGGTGCTGAGCGCGCCGAGCGGCGCGGGCAAGTCCAGCCTCGTGGCGGCGGCGCTCGGTTTTGCGGCGCACACCGGGACCATCGCGGCCGGCGCCAGGGCCGACGCCGCGGGCCGCCGGGAGGCCATCGCATGGGCCGGTCAGAAGCCGGGGCTCCGGGCGGGGACGATCGCGGAGAACGTCGCGCTGGGCGATGACGTGCCGGACGCCGTTCTCGTGGCCGCTTCGCTGCGAGCGGCGGCGGCACCGGAGCTCGACCCGGACGTCCTGATCGGTGCAGGCGGGACGGGGTTGTCGGGCGGCCAGGCGCAGCGCGTGGCCGTCGCTCGCGCGCTCTACCGGCTGCGCTCGCGCGGGTGCGCGGTGCTGATCCTGGACGAGCCGACCTCCGCCCTCGACGCCTCGACCGAGCGCGCGCTCCTCACGTCGCTGCGGGCGGTCGCGGACGAAGGCGTAGCGGTGCTGGTCGTCAGCCATCGGGAGGCCGTCGTCGCGGAAGCCGACGAGGTCCTGACGCTGGAGGTGCTGTCCGATGTCCATCTCTGACGTCGCGCGAACCGGACCGGGCCCGAGCGAGCGGGAGCAGACCCGCCGCATCCTCCGCCTCGCGCTCCCACCGGCGCGGAGGCTCTGGTCCGCCATCGCCCTCGGCGCCCTGAGCGGCGCGAGCGCGGTCGCCCTCCTCGGCGTCTCCGCGTGGCTGATCACGCGCGCCTCGGAGCAGCCGTCGCTCATCTACATCTCGATGGCCGTCGTCGGCGTTCGCGCGTTCGCGCTCGGCCGTGCGTTCTTCCGCTACCTGGAGCGGCTGGCCGGGCACGACGCCGCGTTCCGGCGGCTCGGCGACATCCGTGCGGACCTGTTCGCGCGGCTGGTCCCGCTCGGCCCGGACGGCGTCGGGGCCGGCGACCGGCGCGACGGCAGGGCCGGCGGCGGCGAACTGCTCTCGCGCCTCGCCGACGACGTGGACGAGCTGCCCGACTTCGCGCTGCGGGTCGTGCAGCCACTGGTGTCCGGCGGTGTGGTGGTGCTCGCGAGCGTGGTGGCCACGTTCCTGTTCCTCCCCGCGGCCGGGGTCGTGCTGCTTTTGACACTGGTCGCGGCCTTCGCCGTCGGCACGCTGGTCAACCGCTGGGCGGCCGGCTCCGCCGAGCGCCGGATCGCGCCGCTGCGGGCCGCGCTCGCCTCCGCGCTGCATGAACTGGTGACCGGCCTCGACCTGCTGATCGCGTTCGACGCGCTGCCGCAGGCGCGCGAGCGGGTGCGGGCGGCGAGCGCACGGCTGACCGCGGCCGTGCGGACCCGGGCGGCCGGGCTGGGGCTCACCGCCGGCGCTGTGTCGCTCCTTGCGGGCGTCGCGACCGTGCTGGCGCTCGCGACCGGCATCCCCGCCCTGGCGGCCGGACGGCTGGACGCCCCGACGCTCGCGGTCGTGGCCCTCCTCCCGCTGGCCGTGTTCGAGGTGTTCGGCACCCTCCCGCTGGCGTTCGGCGCCTGGCGGCGGGTTCGGGCGAGCGCCGAGCGGATCGCGGACACCGTGCCGGCGACCGTTCCGGACGGCGTGCCGGTCGACGTGCCGGCCGCGCTCCCGTTGACCGTGCCGTCGGCGCCCGACATCGCCCTCCACCTCCGTTCGGCGCACTGGCCGGGCTCGGACGCACCGGTCCTCCATGCCGTCGACCTGTCGCTTCGGGCGGGGGAGCGCGTGGTGCTGACTGGTCCGACCGGCGCGGGCAAGACAGCGCTCGCGCACGTGCTGACCCGGTTCCTCGACCTCGACGGAACCTACGCGATCGACGGCGTCGACGTGAGCGGCGTGCGCCAGGACGACGTCCGCCGCGTCGTCGGCCTGGTCGAGCAGCAGCCGTACCTGTTCGACTCCGACCTGCGGCAGAACCTCCTGTTCGCGCGCGAGACCGCAACCGACGACGAGCTGCTGGCGGTGCTGGACCGCGTCGGCCTGGGGGAGTGGACGCGCGAGCGCGGCGGCCTCACCAGCCCGGTGGGCGAGCTCGGCGCGCTGGTCTCAGGAGGCCAGGCCCAGCGGATCGCGCTCGCCCGGGCGCTGCTCGCGGACTTCCCTGTACTGGTCGTGGACGAGCCGACGGCGAACGTGGACACCGCGGTCGCCGATCGGATCGTGCGCGACATCCTCACGACGGCCGCGGACGACGGCCGGACGGTGCTGCTGATCTCGCACACGCCGGTGCCCGACGAGCTGGTCACCCGCCGCCTCCACCTGGAGGCCGGCACCCTCATCCCGTGACCCGCAGCCCCACATTCGCGCCGAATGTCGCGTTACGCACCCCGATTCACGACATTCGTACCGAATCGCGTTCCGCGCAGCGCCGACATTCGTGCCGAATGTGGTCTTCGGCGCGCGGAATTGCGACATTCGTGACGAATCGTGGAGGCGTCCCTGCCGACGATTCGTGCCGAATCGTGCTGGCGTCGACATTGGCGATTCGTGCCGAATGTGGGGTTTGGCGCGCGGATTCGCGACATTCGTGACGAATCGCGCGCCGCGGGTCAGCGGATCGGCCGCGCCAGCGCGCCGAACCGCGACCGCCACGCCGCCGTGCGCGCCGGGTCGTGCCCGAGCGCCGGGCCGTCCACCCAGACCGTCACGTCGCGGATCCCGTGCAGCGCGTTGACCGCCCACAGCGCCACGCCGTCGAGCTCCGAGGGCCGCACCGCCTCCTCCTCGACCGGCACGCCGAGGGCTGCCGCGATCCCACGCACCGTGCGGGCGGCGACGCTGTCCACCCGCGCGAGCTCGAACGGCGGAGCGCAGAGCGTGTCGCCGCGCCACCACAGCAGCGCCGTGGTGGTGCCGTCGGACACCCGTCCGTCGTCCAGCAGCACGGCCTCCTGAGCTCCGACCTGCTGCGCGCGCTGCCGGAGCACGTTCAGCCGGTCGATGTCGGGGCCCTTCAGGTGCGGTACGCGGCGCGGGTCGCTCGCCGCCGTCGCCACCACCAGGTCGGAGCCGAGCGGCGGCGCCGTGCGCAGCCGGAACCGCAGGCGCAAGGCGTCGCGAGCGCGCACCAGCTCGAAGCGCGGGAACCAGCGACCGTCGCCGGGAAGGAGCGCGACGCCCGCATCCCAGAAGGCCGCGAGCTGCGCCCCCTCCCGGAAGCCCTGCTCGCGGACCGTCTCGGCGAAGCGCTCCCTGTGCAGGCCGAGCGCCAGGACGCGGCCCTCCGCGACGAGGAAGGAGTCCGCCGCCAGCAGCTCGATCTCGACCACCTCGCAGGAGTCGCGGACGGCGAGCGCGCCGCCGGCCCAGTCGTACAGGGTCGCCGAGGTGTCCATCCGCTCAGGCTAACGCCCGCCACGCTGTACGCCGCGCCTGGTGCAGACTGGTGCAGTGCTCCCGCCGTCTCGAACGCACCGTCTGGACGTTCCCGTCGACCCCGCCGACGCCTTCGCCGCGCTGTTCCCGACCGGGGACGCGGTCTGGCTGGACAGCGGCCCGGACGCGGAGGCCGGCCGCAGCGTCATCGGGACCGGTACGCGCCTCGCGACCGCGTCGGTCGCCGACGGCACGGTGACCGTCGACGGCCGGAGTGTCGAGGGCGACATCCTGGACGCGCTGCGCGACGAGCCGGCCGCCACCGACGGCTACCCACTCGGCTGGATCGGCTGGCTCGGGTACGAGGCCGGCGCCGCGGCGCTCGGGGTGCCGTACAGTGCGGGGCCCGGGCTGGACGCGGCGTTCCTGTACGTCGACCGGCTGGTGGTGTTCGACCACGCGGACGGCTCGGTCACCGTGGTGGACGCCACGCCGGAGGGCGAATGGCTGGGGGAGGCGGTCGCGGCACTTGCCGGCGCGAGCGGGGCGGCGGCGCGCTTCGCAAAAGCGCATCCGATCCCGACAGCCACTCCCGCTCCCAGATGGCGCCACTCCGGCGACATCTACCTCACCATGATCGCCGCCTGCCAGGACGCCATCCGCGCCGGCGACGCCTACCAGCTCTGCCTCACCAACACCGCGACCGCCGCCACCTCCGCCGACCCCCTCGCCGTGCACCTCCGCCTCCGCCGCGACAGCCCGGCCCACCACGCCGGCTTCCTCCGGATCGCCGGGGAGACGCTGGTCAGCTCCTCGCCCGAGCAGTTCCTCCTGGTCACCCCCGACGGTCACGTCCGCACCAAGCCGATCAAGGGCACCCGCCCGCGCGGCGCGACCGTGGCCGAAGACCTCCGCCTGCGCGCCGAACTGGAGGCCAGCGAGAAGGAGCAGGCCGAGAACGTCATGATCGTGGACCTCATGCGCAACGACCTCGGGCGCGTGTGCGAGGTCGGCAGCGTCGGCGTCCGGCACCTCCTGGAGGTCGAGAGCTATGCGCAGGTGCACCAGCTCGTCAGCACCGTCGAGGGGAGGCTGCGGCCGGGCCTGACCGCGGTAGACGCCCTGGCCGCCGCGTTCCCGGCCGGCTCCATGACCGGCGCGCCGAAGCTCTCCGCCATGCGCATCCTCGCCGGGCTGGAGGCCGGGCCGCGCGGCGTCTACTCCGGCTGCTTCGGCTCCCTCGCCGCGGACGGCTCCGCCGACCTCGCCATGGTGATCCGCAGCCTCCGGTTCCGCGACGGCGTGGTCACCATCGGCGCCGGCGGCGGGATCACCGCGCTCTCCGTCCCCGCCGAGGAGCTCGACGAGGTCGATGTCAAGGCTGCGGCCCTGTTCCGCGCCGCGGGCCTGCGCCCTCCGGGGAACGGATCCGACACCTCCAACGTTTAGTACCCTGGAAGCTCGGGCTGCGCGCCCGATGCCTTCTCGTCGCGACGCCCTTCCGGCCGCGGCGACATCCGAGAGAGAGTCCAGTGGCACACGAGCACGATGCAGCACCCGCACCGGTCCGCGAGGCCGGTGCGCACTACGACTTCGCCGAGATCCAGAACACCTGGCTCCCGGTCTGGGACGAGCTGAAGCCGTTCTCCACGGCCGACCCCGACGACAAGCGCCCGCGCAAGTACGTGCTCGACATGTTCCCGTACCCCTCCGGCGACCTGCACATGGGTCACGCCGAGGCGTACGCGCTGGGCGACGTCATCGCCCGGTACTGGCGGCAGCAGGGCTTCAACGTGCTGCACCCGATCGGCTGGGACTCCTTCGGCCTGCCCGCCGAGAACGCCGCGATCAAGCGCGGGCTGGACCCGGCCGGCTGGACGAACGACAACATCGCCCAACAGAAGGCCAGCATGCGCCGCTACGCGCCCAGCTTCGACTGGGACCGCGTGCTGCAGACCAGCGACCCCGGCTACTACCGCTGGAACCAGTGGCTGTTCCTGAAGCTGCACGAGAAGGGCCTGGCCTACCGCAAGGCCTCCCAGGTCAACTGGTGCCCCTTCGACCAGACCGTGCTGGCGAACGAGCAGGTCGTGAACGGCCGCTGCGAGCGCTGCGACAACCTGGTCACCAAGAAGAAGCTGACCCAGTGGTACTTCCGCATCACCGACTACGCGGACCGCCTGCTGGACGACCTGAACCAGCTGGAGGGCGCCTGGCCGTCCAAGGTGCTGTCGATGCAGCGCAACTGGATCGGCCGCTCCACCGGCGCCGACGTCCAGTTCGCGATCGAGGGCCGCGAGGAGCCGGTGACGGTCTACACGACCCGCCCCGACACCCTGTACGGCGTCACCTTCATGGTGGTCGCGCCCGACTCCGACCTGGCCGCCGAGCTGGTCGCCGACGTGCGCCCGGAGGTCCGCGAGCGGTTCGACCAGTATCTGGAGGCCGTCCGCGGCACCACCGAGATGGACCGCCTGAGCACCGACCGCGAGAAGACCGGCGTCTTCCTGGAGCGGCACGCGGTCAACCCGCTGACCGGGGAGCGCATCCCGATCTGGGCCGCCGACTACGTGCTGAGCGACTACGGCCACGGCGCGATCATGGCCGTGCCCGCGCACGACCAGCGCGACCTGGACTTCGCGCGTGCCTTCGACCTGCCGGTGCGGGTCGTGGTCGACACGACGCAGCCTGTGACCGGCGCCATCCCGATCATCCACACCGACCCGGAGACGGGCGAGCCGATCCTGCCGGAGGACGCCCCGCTGGAGAGCCCCGGCGAGACGGGCGTCGCCCTGACCGGCGACGGCCGCCTGATCAACTCAGGTCCGTTCGACGGGCTGAGCAAGTCGAACGCGATCCGCCGCGTCACCGAGGCGCTGCAGGGTTCGGGACTGGGCGCGCCGGCGAAGAACTTCCGCCTGCGCGACTGGCTGATCTCCCGCCAGCGATACTGGGGCACGCCCATCCCGATCATCCACTGCGAGGAGTGCGGCGAGGTCCGCGTGCCCGAGTCGGAGCTGCCGGTGCTGCTGCCGCCCGCGGAGGGCCTGGACCTGCAGCCGAAGGGCACCAGCCCGCTGGGCGGAGCGACCGACTGGGTCAACGTGGCCTGCCCGAACTGCGGCGGGCCCGCCCAGCGCGACACGGACACGATGGACACCTTCGTGGACAGCTCCTGGTACTTCCTGCGCTTCCTGAACCCGAACGACCCGACCCAGGCGTTCGACCCGAAGGAGGCCGAGAAGTGGGCGCCCGTCGACCAGTACGTCGGCGGCGTGACGCACGCCATCCTGCACCTGCTGTACTCCCGGTTCATCACCAAGGTGCTGTTCGACATGGGCTCCATCAGCTTCACGGAGCCGTTCACGGCGCTGCTGAACCAGGGCCTGGTCCTGATGGACGGCTCCGCGATGAGCAAGTCGCGCGGCAACCTGGTGAAGCTGTCCGAGCAGCTGGACGAGCACGGTGTGGACGCGGTGCGCCTGACCATGGCGTTCGCCGGTCCGCCGGAGGACGACATCGACTGGGCGGACGTCTCGCCGTCCGGGAGCGCGAAGTTCCTGGCACGGGCCTGGCGCGTGGCGCACGACGTCACGAGCGCGCCCGACGTGGTCTGGAAGACCGGTGACCCGGCGCTGCGCCGCGTGACCCACCGCTTCCTGGCGGACGCCCCCGGCCTGATCGAGGCGTTCAAGTTCAACGTCGTCGTCGCCCGCCTGATGGAGCTGGTGAACGCCACCCGCAAGGCGATCGACGGCGCAGCGGGCCCGGCCGACGCCGCGGTCCGCGAGGCCGCCGAGGTCACCGCGATGGCTCTGAACCTGTTCGCGCCGTACACGGCCGAGGACATGTGGGCCACGCTGGGCTACGAGCCGTCGGTCGCGCTGGTCCAGTGGCGCAAGCCCGACCCGACGCTGCTGATCGAGGAGTCGGTGACCGCCGTCTTCCAGGTCGACGGCAAGGTGCGCGACCGCGCCGAGGTGTCGCCCAAGATCGCGTCGGACGACCTGGAGGCGCTGGCCCGCGGGTCGCAGTCCGTGGTCCGCTCGATCGGCGACCGCGAGATCGTGAACGTGATCGTGCGGGCGCCGCGACTGGTGAACATCGCGACGCGGGGCTGAATCCCGTTCTGTCGTTACGGCGGCGGTCCTCCACAGGAGGGCCGCCGCCGTCGTCTGTCCACCGATCGTCGTCGCGCGGCTTCCGGGGGTTGCGGCCTTCGTAGCGTGAGGGGATGCGACATCGGGACGAGGGGACAGGGCGCGGGCCGTCACGCCGGCTGAAGGTCGGCGTCGGCGCGGCGACCGTGCTGCTGGTCGCCGCGTTCGTGGTGGCGGCGCTGGTGTCCGGGCTGAGCGGGGGCCGGGCGGTGCCGTTGCCGACGGGGTCGTCGTCGGTCGTGACGCCTGCGGCTTCCGGTCGACCGTCGTCGTCGGCTGAGCTCTTCGTCCACGTCTCCGGCGCGGTGAACAAGCCCGGGCTGATCCGCCTGCCGCCGGACTCCCGCGTGGTGGACGCGGTGGAGGCCGCGGGCGGCTTCGCCGAGGGCGCCGATCCGGCCGGGCTGAACCTGGCGCGCCGGGTGCACGACGGTGAGCAACTCCGGGCGCCGCTGGTCGGCGAGGCGCTTGTGGGTGAGGCGTCGGCGTCTGGCTCTGCCGACGCATCCGCCGGATCTGCCCTCATCGATCTGAACCGCGCGACAGCTGGCGACCTGGAGGCGCTCCCGCGCATCGGCCCCGCTCTCGCCCAGCGCATCGTCGACTGGCGGACGGCGAACGGTTCCTTCACGGCGATCACGGACCTCCTCGAGGTCACGGGGATCGGCCAGAAGCTGTTCGACGGCCTCAAGGACAGGGTGACCGTCTGATGCCCGACCTCCGACTGGCGATTCCGGCCGCTGCCCTGTGGGTGTGCTGCGGGGTGGGTGTGGGTGCTGCCGCGGTGATGCCGGCGCTGGCGGCCGTCGCGGGCGTCGCGGCTGTGGTGACGCTGAGTGTCGCGGCCCTGCGGAGCTGCGGTGGTCTCCGCCGTCGCGGGCACGGCGGGGCTTCGACGCGACCGCGCGCCATCCTGCCGGCGTCCGCCGTCTCCATCGCGCTGGCGGCCGTGGCGCTCGGTGCGGTGTCGGTGGCGACGGCGGCCCCGGCACGCTCCACGCCGGCGCTGGAGGCCGCGGCACGCGAACACCAGCAGGTGGAGGTCGCACTCCGCGTGGAAGGCTCCCCGAAGCGATCCGCCCCCGGTCTGGACGGTTCTGAGCACTGGCGCCTGCGCGGCACCACGGTCGGGGGTTCGGCCGCCGGGGTCCCTGTCTCCGTCATCGTCCCCGCCGACCTGCGCACCGTCCGTGCCATCACTCTCGGCAGCGTCATCGCGCTCACGGCGTCCGTCCGCCCGAACGACCCGGGCGAGGCCACCACCTTCACGCTCCGCGGCACGACGTCCCTGACGATCCGCGAGCCTCCGCCGCCGTGGCTCGCCTGGCCCGCGCCCGTCCGGTCCGCCTTCGCGGAGGCCTCCGCTCGCACGCCCGGCGACGGCGGCGACCTCCTCCCCGGCCTCGCGATCGGCGATGAGGCCGCTGTGACCGCCGACCTCGACGCGGCGATGAAGGCGAGCGCGCTCAGCCACCTGACCGCGGTCTCCGGAGCCAACTGCGCTCTCGTGACGGGCCTCGTGTTCCTGCTCGCGCGCGTCGCGGGCCTGGGCCGCCGCTCGCGTATCGTCGCGGCCGCCACAGCACTCGGCGCGTTCGTCGTGCTGGTCGGACCGGGCGCGAGCGTGATCCGCGCGGCGGCCATGGCCTCCGTCGTCCTCCTCGGGCTCGCCCGCGGCCGCGTCGCCGACGGCCTCCCCGCCCTGGCGCTGGCCGTTGTCGTCCTGCTGGTCCACGACCCGTGGCTCGCCCGCGACTACGGCTTCGCCCTCTCGGTGCTGGCGACGACCGGCCTGCTCGTGCTGGCCCGGCCGCTGGCCCTCGCGCTCGGGAGGTGGCTGCCGCGTGGCGTCGCCCTTGCGCTCGCCGTGCCGCTGGCGGCCCAGCTCGCCTGCCAACCGGTCCTGATCCTGTTGACGCCGACCCTCCCGCTGTTCGGCGTCCCGGCGAACCTGGTCGCGGAGCCCGCCGCCCCGGTCGCGACGGTTCTCGGCTGCCTCGCCTGCCTGGTGCTGCCGTGGGCGCCCGCACTCGGGGAGGTCGTGGTGTGGCTGGCGTGGCTGCCGTCGGCGTGGATCGCGGCGGTCGCCCGGTTCTCCGCCGGGCTGCCGGGCGCCGCGCTGCCGTGGCCGGACGGTCTGGTCGGGGTGGGCTTGTGCGCACTGGTGCTCGTGGCGGTCGCGCTGCTCGCCGCGCGCTCGCGGCTGCCGCGTCCCGTCGGATCCACCGCCGCGATCGCCCTGGTCGGTGGGACGACTGTCTACGCCGGCGTCCTCGGCGGACTCGGCGTGGGCGCTGCGCTCGGGCGGCCGGGCGACTGGGTCTACGCGGCCTGCGACGTCGGCCAGGGCGACGCCCTCCTGCTGCGCGACGACGGGCACGTCGGACTCATCGACGTCGGCCGACGACCGCAGCCGGTCGCCGACTGCCTCGACACCCTCGGCGTGGCCCGGCTCGACTGGGTGCTCCTCACCCACTTCGACGCCGACCACGTGGGTGGAGCCGACGCCGTGCTGGGCCGCACCGGCCGCGCGTTCGTCGGCCAGGCGGACCGTCCCGCCGATACCGCCCTCCTCACTCGGCTGGCCGCGGCAGGCATCGCGGTCGAGCAGATCCATGCGGGCGCTGCGGGCGCGCTCGGCCGGCTGCGCTGGCGGGTGGTCTGGCCTCCGCCGCCCGGGCTGGGCGAGACCGCGCTGAGCGGGAACGCGGGCAGCCTCGTCCTCCGCACCGACGGAGCAGGTGTCGACGCGCTCTTCCTCGGCGACCTGGGCGAGCACGAGCAGGACCTGCTCCTGCGCACCGGCGCGCTCGGCGCCGTGGAGGTCGTCAAGGTCTCCCATCACGGGTCGGCCGATCAGAGCGCGGCCCTGTACGAGGGCATCCATGCGCGGCTCGGGCTGGTATCCGTCGGGGACGACAACGGTTACGGGCATCCCACCGCCCGGGCCCTCGACCTCCTGGCCCGGTCGGGCACGGCCGCCGCACGGACGGACCGCTCCGGGATGCTGCTGGTGTCGCCGGGCCCGGACGGTCCGCGCCTCTGGGCGGAGCGCGACGATCCCGGCGCGGCGGCCGCTGCCGGTGGTCCCCTCTATCCTTTATACGGACGAGGAGGAACGTGGCGACACGAAGCAACAGCAGGGGCGGTTCACGAGGTCGGGCGTCCGGCGCGCCCGCGAAGAGCGCCATCCCGCAGCTCGCCTGGAACCAGGTCCGCCCGGCGCCGGTCGTCCTGGTGTCCGGCACCGAGGGGTTCCTCGCAGACCGGGCCACGAGGCTGCTGCGCGACCGCCTCAAGCAGGAGGACCCGAGCCTGGAGGTCAGCGACCTCTCGGCGGCGGACTACGCGCCGGGGGAGCTGCTCACCCTCGCGAGCCCCTCCCTGTTCGGGGAGCCCCGGCTCATCCGGGTGGACGCGGTCGAGAAGACCGGGGACCCGTTCCTCTCCGATATGCTCGACTACCTGGCCGCCCCGGCCGACGGCACGGTCGTCGTCCTGCGGCACGCCGGCGGGGTGCGCGGCAAGAAGCTGCTCGACGCGATCCGCGCCGGGACCGGCGGAGGTGTCGAGGTCGTCTGCTCCGAGCTCAAGAAGGACACCGAGAAGTACGACTTCGCCCAGGCCGAGTTCGCGGCCGCCGGGCGCAAGATCGCCCCGGGCGCGCTGCGGGCGCTGACGTCCGCGTTCACGGACGACCTGGCCGAGCTCGCCGCCGCGTGCCAGCAGCTGCTGTCCGACTCGGCCGAGCAGATCACCGAGGCGACGGTCGACAAGTACTACGGCGGACGGGTCGAGACCAACGCCTTCCAGGTCGCCGACCAGGCGATCGCGGGCCGGTACGGCGAGGCGCTGGTGACCATGCGGCACGCGCTGGCGTCCGGCGCCGACCCGGTGCCGATGGTCGCGGCGTTCGCGAGCAAGATCCGCACGATGGCCAAGATCTCCGGCTCCCGCGGCGGCTCCGGCCAGCTCGCCCAGCAGTTCGGCCTCGCGCCGTGGCAGGTCGACCGCGCCCGCCGCGACCTCTCCGGCTGGACGGAGGACGGCCTCGGCCGCTGCATCGAAGTGCTCGCCGAGACCGACGCGAACGTCAAGGGCGGCGGCCGCGACCCGGTGTTCGCGCTGGAGCGCATGATCCGCATCGTCAGCGCCCGCGGCCGCGCCTGACCCGCGCCGCCCCATTCGCCGAGGGGCACGTAAACGCCCCTAAAGCAGCCTTTTAGGGGCGTTTACGTGCCCCTCGAGTGTTGGCGAGCTCGCACCCGCCGCACATGCAGCGAGCCCCCGCTCCCGTGTGCACGGGGCGGGGGCTCGTCGCGGCGCGGGACAGGTCCCGCGAGCGGTCACCGGCTCAGAGAGCGGCGACCTGCTTGGCGATGGCCGACTTGCGGTTCGCCGCCTGGTTCTTGTGGATGACGCCCTTGCTGGCGGCCTTGTCGATCTTCTTGGCGGCGACGCGCAGCGCCGCGGTCGCCTTCTCCTTGTCGCCGGCGACGACGGCCTCGCGGGTGGCGCGGATAGCCGTCTTGAGCTGGCTCTTGACCGCCTTATTGCGCTCCTGCGCCTTCTTGTTGGTCTTGTTGCGCTTGATCTGCGACTTGATGTTTGCCACGAATGGTTACTTTCGTTCGAAATGAGTGATCGGATGTTGCCGCTCAGCGAGAGAGGGCGCCTTGCGGCGTTCGTGCGGGACACCCACACGCAAGCCAACAAACAACTTTAGCAGCGGCCGACCGTTGCGCCAAAACGTGCACGCCGCGGCAGACCGCGGCGCCCTCGCCCGCTCAGGAGCGCGCGAACTCCGGCGCGTAGCTGCCGGTCGTGATCTCGTCGGCGAGAGCAGGGCCGTTCGGCTCCCAGCCCAGGTCGATCCGGGCCTTCGTGCCGCGCGCCTGCTGGTCCAGGAGCAGCGCCTCGGTCAGTCCAGCGCCCAGCCGCTCCGCGGTCTCCGCGACCGTCTCGGCCGACACCCCGGGTGCCCCGGCGGCGGCAGCGGCGAGCTCCCCGAGCTCCCGAACGGTCGGGTTGGCGCCGCTCGCGCCGATGTAGACGGATCCGGCGGTCGCGTTCTCGAGCGCGAGCACGTAGAGGGCGGCGAGGTCGTCCACGTGCACGGTCGCCCAGTGCTGCGACCCGTCGCCGATCAGCGCCAGCGCGGCGTCGTCGCCCTCGCCGCGCGGCGCGTCGACGATCACGCGGGCCAGGCCCTTCCCGTGGCCGTAGACGATCGACGGGACGACGACCGTCCCGCGCACGCCGGAGTCCCCGAGCACCAGCGCCTCTGCGGCAGCGCGCCACGCGGTCAGGGCGGGCGGCGCAGCGGGGGAGTCCTCGGTGATGTCGGCGTTCGAGCCGTAGGTCCAGACGCCTCCGGTGTGCACGAACGGCTTCCCGGACCCGGCGAGCCCCGCCAGTACGGCCGGGACGAGAACGGGGTCCACGTCCGGACCGGACGCCAGGTGGATGACCCCGTCGCTCTCGCGCGCCAGCCGCGTCAGGAGCTCCGCGTCGGCCGCGTCGCCCACCACCGCGGTGGCGCCGGCCGCGCGGACGGCCTCGGCCTTGGCCTCGTCGCGGACGAGGGCGGTGACGCCGTGGCCCTCCTCGAGGAGGCGGGGGAGGACGGAGGATCCGATGTAGCCGGTCGCGCCGGTCAGGAGAATGGTCATGCCAGGGGACAACGCAGCCGGCCCGCGCCCATTCCCGCGACGCGGAAGCGCATCGTGTCGGAGCGTAGGCTCGATCCCATGACTCGTGCCAGCATCGCCATCGTCAACGCCCACGTCGTCCCCATCGCCGGGGACCCGATCGAGAAGGGCACGGTGATCGTCGAGGACGGCACGATCACCACGGTCGGCCCGACGGCGGAGGTCGTCGTCCCGGACGGCGTCCGGGTGGTCGACGCGAGCGGCAAGTGGGTGCTCCCGGGCTTCGTCGAGGCGCACGGGCACGTCGGCATCCACGAGGAGGCCAACGGCCCGGCCGGCGACGACACCAACGAGATGACCACGCCGAACACGGCGGCCGTGCGTGCGATCGACGCCGTCAACATCGACGACGAGGGCTTCCGCGACGCGCTCTCCGGCGGCGTGACCGCGATCGTGGTCAAGCCGGGCTCCGGCAATCCTATCGGCGGCCAGACCGTCGCGATCAAGTCCTGGGGCGGCCGGACGATCGACGAGCAGGTGATCCGGGAGGCCGTCAGCGTCAAGTCCGCCCTCGGCGAGAACCCGAAGCGCGTCTACGGCGGCAAGAACCAGACCCCGAGCACGCGACTCGGCGTCGCGATGATCATCCGCGAGGCGTTCGTCGACGCCCAGAACTACGCCGCCGCCCGCGCGGAGGCCGAGCGCGACGGCAAGGCGTTCGCGCGCGACCTCACCAAGGAGACCCTGGCGCGGGTCCTCGCCGGCGAGCTGGTCTGGGACCAGCACACCCACCGCCACGACGACATCGCGACCGCGATCCGGCTCGCCGACGAGTTCGGCTACAAGCTGGTCGTCAACCACGGCACCGAGGCGCACAAGATCGCCGACGTGCTGGCCGAGCGCGACATCCCGGTCATCTTCGGCCCGATGTTCACTTCGCGGTCGAAGGTCGAGCTGCGTGACCGCGCCATCGCGAACCTCGCGCACATCGCCGCGGCGGGCGTCCGCGTCGCCATCACGACCGACCACCCCGTCGTGCCGATCAACTTCCTCGTGCACCAGGCCTCCCTCGCGGTGAAGGAGGGGCTGCCGCGCGAGACCGCGCTGGAGGCCCTGACCGTCAACCCGGCGTCGTTCCTCGGCCTGGACGACCGAGTCGGCGCGCTGAAGCCCGGGCTCGACGGCGACGTCGTCGTCTGGTCGGGCGACCCGCTGGACGTCAACTCCCGAGCGGAGCACGTTTTCATCGACGGTGCGGAGGTCTACCGCTGGGAGGACGGCGCCGGCCACGTGGTCGAGCGCTCCGAGCGCTTCGCCTGACCCGCGGCGACGGGTGCGTCGAGCAAGCGCACCCGTCCGCCCGTCGGGGCGCCCATCCGCGCGGCCCCCGGCCACGCTGGTGCGCTCCGCCCACGCACCTACCGCGCCCCGAGCGCCCCCGGGTTCATGGGACAATAACCCCACAATGTCACCACGAGCCCTGAAGCCCCTCGAGCCCGCCGCGACCGACCCGGCCTCCATCCGCAACTTCTGCATCATCGCGCACATCGACCACGGCAAGTCGACCCTGGCCGACCGGATGCTGCAGATCACCGGGGTGGTGTCCGACCGGGACATGCGCGCGCAGTACCTCGACCGCATGGACATCGAGCGCGAGCGCGGCATCACGATCAAGAGCCAGGCCGTGCGGATGCCGTGGGCCGTCGACGGCGGAACCTTCGCGCTCAACATGATCGACACGCCCGGGCACGTGGACTTCACCTACGAGGTGTCCCGGTCGCTCGCCGCGTGCGAAGGCGCCATCCTGCTGGTCGACGCCGCGCAGGGCATCGAGGCCCAGACGCTCGCGAACCTCTACCTGGCGCTGGAGAACGATCTCACGATCATCCCGGTGCTCAACAAGATCGACCTCCCCGCCGCGGACCCGGAGAAGTACGCGCAGGAGCTCGCCAGCCTGATCGGCGGCCGCCCGGAGGACGTCCTCCGCGTCTCCGGCAAGACCGGCATGGGCGTGGAGGCTCTGCTCGACCGGGTCGTGCAGGAGATCCCGGCGCCGGTCGGCGTCGCGGACGCCCCGGCGCGCGCCATGATCTTCGACTCCGTCTACGACAGCTACCGCGGCGTCGTCACCTACGTGCGGATGGTGGACGGCAAGCTCGGCCCGCGCGAGCGCATCCAGATGATGTCGACCAGGGCGACCCACGAGATCCTGGAGATCGGCGTCTCCGCCCCCGAGCCGACCCCGTCGAAGGGCCTCGGCGTCGGCGAGGTGGGCTACCTGATCACCGGCGTGAAGGACGTCCGCCAGTCCAAGGTCGGTGACACCGTCACCTCGGCGGCGAAGCCCGCGACAGAGGCCCTCGCCGGCTACACCGAGCCGAAGCCGATGGTGTTCTCCGGCCTGTACCCGATCGACGGCAGCGACTACCCGGAGCTCCGCGAGGCGCTCGACAAGCTGAAGCTGTCCGACGCCGCGCTGGTCTACGAGCCGGAGACCTCGGTCGCGCTCGGCTTCGGCTTCCGCTGCGGCTTCCTCGGCCTCCTGCACCTTGAGATCGTCACGGAACGTCTGGAGCGCGAGTTCGGCCTCGACCTGATCACCACCGCGCCCAGCGTGGTCTACGAGGTCACGACCGAGGACAAGAAGATCGTCACCGTCACGAACCCGAGCGAGTTCCCCGGCGGCAAGATCGACAAGGTGGAGGAGCCGGTCGTCAAAGCGGCCATCCTCGCGCCCAAGGACTACGTCGGCGTCATCATGGAGCTCTGCCAGGGCCGCCGCGGCACGCTGCTCGGGATGGAGTACCTCGGCGAGGACCGCGTCGAGATCCGCTACACGATGCCCCTCGGCGAGATCGTCTTCGACTTCTTCGACCAGCTGAAGAGCCGCACGGCGGGGTACGCGTCGCTGGACTACGAGCCGTTCGGCGAGCAGGAGGCCGACCTGGTCAAGGTGGACATCCTCCTCCAGGGCGAGACGGTGGACGCGTTCAGCGCGATCGTGCACCGCGACAAGGCGTACGCGTACGGCACGATGATGGCCGGCCGGCTGCGCGAGCTGATCCCGCGCCAGCAGTTCGAGGTCCCCATCCAGGCGGCGATCGGCGCCCGGATCATCGCGCGCGAGAACATCCGCGCGATGCGCAAGGACGTGCTGGCGAAGTGCTACGGCGGCGACATCACCCGCAAGCGCAAGCTCCTCGAGAAGCAGAAAGAGGGCAAGAAGCGCATGAAGATGGTCGGCCGCGTGGAGGTGCCCCAGGAGGCGTTCATCGCGGCGCTGTCGGGGGATACGGAGAAGAAGGACAAGAAGTAGGTTCATGAGCGTCAGCGCGGCCCACGCGAACGCGTTCTTCGTGGAGCTGGAGGCCGAGGTCTGGACCATCGAGGACGACGGCGGCATCCCCGCACCGGCGAACCCCGACGGCCGGCGCGCGATGCCGTTCTGGTCGCGGGAGTCGCGTGCTCAGCGGGTGCTGGATACCGTTCCCGCGTACAGCGGATGCCGTCCGCGAGCGATTCCCGTCGCTGAATGGAGGGAGCGGTGGCTTCCTGGTCTGGAGCGCGACGGGCTGCTGGTCGGGATCAACTGGTCCGGCCGCTCGGCCACGGGATACGATCTGACACCGGCGGAGGTCTCGGCCCGCCTCGGTTCGCACTCCCACCCCGGATGACGCAGGATAGACACCATGCGCCGCACCAGCTTCACCGACCAGCCTGTCACGTACGGGTTCATCGGCGGCACGCAGGCCGCTGACCTGCTCTACTATCCGCCGAAGGGGTACCGGCCGCTGGAGCGGAAGGTGCGGCTGGGCAGCGGCGAGGAGCGGTTCGAGTCCGCGGTCGCCGCGCTCATGACCTGGGGCGTGCAGCGCAACAGCGGCATCCGGGTGACCGACGTCAACGAGGGCACCGGCGTCCAGTACGAGGGTATCGAGTTCGACGAGGACGGCACGCCGAAGCGCATGCGGGAGCACAAAACCGCCGAGGACGTGTTCGCCGACGACGGCACGCCCTTCATCCAGAACGGGATGACCGCCGTGCTCAAGGTGCCGTTCGGGCCGTTCCGGGTCTCGGCTCCCTGCCGCGTCGTCTACGTGGTCGACGAGCCGCACCGGCGCGGGTTCGCCTACGGCACGCTCAAGGGGCACCCTCAGAGCGGCGAGGAGGCCTTCCTGGTCGAGATGCGCGACGACGGGACCGTCTGGTTCGTGCTGCGCGCGTTCTCCCGGCCCTCCAACGCCTTCTACCGGCTGACCTCGCCCGTGCTGCGCGTCACCCAGAACCGGTTCACCAAGCGGTACCTGCGCTCGCTGCTGCCCGCGCGGGCGGCCTGATGCCCGGCGCCCTCCCGCTCGGGGACCCGGCGCCCGCCGACGGGCTCCTCCCCGCGAGCACGGCCGACGGGGCCGCCGGGCGCGACTTCGGCGTCTACCTGCACGTGCCGTTCTGCCGGGTGCGCTGCGGCTACTGCGACTTCAACACCTACACGGCCACCGAGCTGCGCGGCGTGTCCCAGTCCGAGTATGCGGGCCACGCGGTCAGGGAGGTGGGCTTCGCGCGGGAGGCGCTGGAGCGCAGCGGCGTCCCGGCCCGGCCGGTGTCGACGGTCTTCTTCGGCGGCGGCACGCCCACGCTGCTGCCGCCCGACGACCTCGGCGCCATGCTCGGCGCGGTCCGCGACGCCTGGGGGATCGCCCCCGGCGCGGAGGTGACGACGGAGGCCAACCCCGACTCGGTCGACGCAGACGACCTGCGGCGGCTGGCCGACGCCGGGTTCACCCGGGTGTCGTTCGGGATGCAGTCCGCCGTACCGAGCGTGCTGGCCACGCTGGAGCGTACCCACGATCCGGAGCGCATCCCACTTGTCGTCCGCTGGGCGCGGGAGGCCGGCCTCCAGGTCAGCCTCGACCTGATCTACGGCACGCCCGGCGAGACCCTCGCCGACTGGGAACGGTCGCTCGACGCTGCGCTGGCGTGCGAGCCCGACCATGTGTCGGCGTACGCGCTCATCGTGGAGCCGGGGACGAAGCTCGCGCGGCAGATCCACTCCGGCTCGGTGCAGGAGCCGGACGACGACCTCGAAGCCGACATGTACGAGCTCGCCGACGCGCGGCTCGGCGCGGCGGGCTACGGCTGGTACGAGGTCAGCAACTGGGCGACCGACGGCGCGCACCGCTCCCGGCACAACCTGGCGTACTGGCTCGGGCACGACTGGTGGGGCGTCGGCCCCGGCGCGCACAGCCACGTCGGCGGCGTGCGCTGGTGGAACGTGAAGCATCCCGCCGCGTACGCCCAGCGCGTGCTGGCGGGGGAGTCGCCTGCGGCCGGCCGGGAGACGCTGGACGGCGAGACCCGGCGGGTGGAGCGCGTGCTGCTGCTCACCCGCATCCGCGAAGGCCTGCGCACCGAGGAGCTGACCGCCGAGGGCCGCCGCTCGGTGGCCGGGCTGATCGCCGACGGCCTGGTGGACGCGAAAGCCGCCCTCGCCGGGTCGGTGGTGCTGACCCTGCGAGGGCGGCTGCTGGCGGACGCCGTCGTGCGACGGCTGCTCGCCGAGGAATAGCGCGCGAGCCTCAGCTCAGGAACCGGATGGCGATCGGGTAGGTGTAGAACTGGCCCTGGTTCGCCTTGATCGCGGCGATGATGCTGAAGACGATGTTCAGCACCCAGACCGCGAAGATGATGATGAGGCCGATGCCGACGATGCTGAGGATCCAGCCGACGACGGTGGCGATCGCGAGCGTGATCTGGAAGTTCAGCGCCGTCGCGGTGTGCGAGCGGATGAACGGGCCGCGGTCCTTGAGCACGAGGTAGCCGACGAGGGCGGGGATGAAGCTGAACAGGATGCCGCCCACGTGGATGAGCGTCGCCCACAGCTTCTCGTCGGCCGGGCTGAGCTGCGGCTGCTGACCTCCGTACGGCTGCTGCGGGGGCGGCGGGGGCGGGGGCGTTGCGGACATGGTCGTTCTCCTCCGGTGAGTGGGAATGGCGGGTCCCAGCCTAGGGGGCGGGCGACGTTCCTGAGAAGGAGCCGAGTGCCCATTCGCCGAATCCGGCGCCCGCCCGCGTCGACGGGACGCGCTACTTGATGAAGCGGAAGTTCAGCGGGTACCGGTACGTCCCTCCACTGTTCACGCGCACGAAACCGAGGATCGAGAACACCAGGTTGACGATGTACAGCGCCCACGGGATGAGGAGGCTGAACAGCAGGTAGCCGATCCCGAACGTGAACGTCCCGATGATGACGCCGAGGATCTGGGAGACGACCCAGGCCAGGATCCAGGTGATCTGCCAGTTCAGCGCCTCCTTGGCCTCCTGGTTGGTCAGTTGACCCCTGTCCTTGAACACGAGCCAGATGATGAGCGAAGGCAGGAACCAGAGGATCCCGCCGAGGTGCGCGAACGACGCCCACTGCTTGTCCTGGGCGGGGTCGAGCGGGGCGGCGGGCGCGGCGGCGTACTGCTGCGGCGGGGGGACGGCGCCGGCGGGCTGACCGGCGGGCGCGCCATACGGCTGCTGCGGAGGGACGGCGCCGGCGGGCTGACCGGGCGCTGCGGCGTACGGCTGCTGCCCGTACGGCTGCTGGGGAGGCTGTTGCGGAGGCTGCTCGCCCTGGCCGTCGGCCGGGGGGAGGTTCGGGTCTGACATGAGGAGAACCCTTTCGTGGGCGGCTGCGGGGGCTTACCTGAGCCGGTGCGCACAGGGTACTGCTAGCCGTGCCGCCGGTAAATGATGCGTGTCGCGGCGTTGACCGTCCTCCGATCCCGAAGCGATATGATTAGCACTCAGGATCTTCGAGTGCCAGTTCATTCGATGTCTTCCCGTGCTCGATCCTCGGGTGCCGAAGCGACGACAGGAGGCGGTTCGCATGGTCTCGGAACGCAGTCTGGAAGTGCTCCGCGTCATCGTCCAGGACTATGTCGCCTCGCGTGAGCCGGTCGGCTCCAAGAGCATCGTGGAGCGGCACGCCTTCGGCGTCTCCGCCGCGACGATCCGCAACGACATGGCGCTCCTCGAGGAGGAGGAGTTGATCGCGGCCCCGCACACGTCCTCCGGCCGGGTGCCGACGGACAAGGGCTACCGGCTCTTCGTCGACCACCTCGCGGAAGCCCGGCCCATGTCGCCGGCCCAGCGCACCGCGATCGAGGCGTTCCTCGGCCAGTCGGTCGATCTGGACGACGTGCTCTCGCGCACGGTCCGGCTGCTCTCGCAGCTCACCAACCAGGTGGCGCTCGTCCAGTACCCGTCGGTGGCGCGCTCGCGCATCCGGCACATCGAGCTGGTCGCGCTGGGCTCGCGCCGCCTCCTGAGCGTGCTCATTACGGACTCCGGCGCGGTCGAGCAGCGCGTGATCGAGCTGCAGGAGGAGCTGGACGACGCCGAGATCGCCGAGATCCGCGGCGCCATCAACGGCGCGGCGGCCGGCCTCTCGCTCGCCGACGCGGCCGTCCGGCTCCGGGAGCTGCCCGGCCACCTGACCGATCGCACCCGCGCGCTCGTCGCCCCGGTCGCCGGCGCCCTGCTCGACCAGATCGCCGCCAACCGCCAGGACAAGCTGGTGATGGCGGGCGCGGCCAACCTGGCGCGCACCGAGACCGACTTCCCCGGCTCCATCACGCCGGTCCTGGAGGCCATCGAGGAGCAGGTGGTGCTGCTGCGGCTCTTCGACGAGATGGCGCTCGACCAGCACGGCGTGGCCGTCAGCATCGGCCGCGAGAACGCCGTCATCGGCCTGACCGAGACCTCGGTCATGTCGAGCGGCTACAGTTCGGGCTCCGACCTGGCCCGCGTCGGCCTGCTCGGGCCGCTCCGGATGGACTACTCGGGCAACATGGCCGCGGTCAGGGCCGTGGCGCGCTACCTCTCCCGCCTCCTCGGCGACTGACCTCCAGACACTGACCTCCAGACTCAGACCTCCCGCCGCAACGCAACGAACAAGAAGGAACAGCCTTACGTGGCCGACCACTACGAAGTACTCGGCGTTGACCGCAACGCCACCCCCGACGAGATCAAGAAGGCGTACCGCCGGCTCGCGCGCGAGCTGCACCCGGACGTCAACCCGAGCTCCGAGGCGCAGGAGCGCTTCAAGCTCGTGACCCACGCCTACGACGTGCTGAGCGACCCGCAGCAGCGGCAGCAGTACGACCTGGGCGGCCCGACCGGATTCGGCGGCGGGGGAGCGGGCGACTTCGCCGGCTTCGGCGACATCTTCGAGACGTTCTTCGGCGGCGGAGGCGGCGCGACCCGCGGCCCGCGCTCCCGGCGCGAGCGCGGTCAGGACGCTCTGCTGCGCGTGGAGGTCGACCTCGACGAGGTCGTCTTCGGCACGCACCGTGAGCTGGACGTCGACACCGCGGTGGTCTGCGAGACCTGCAACGGCTCCTGCTGCCAGCCCGGCACCGCGCCGGTCACCTGCGACATCTGCCACGGCACCGGCAGCATCCAGCGCTCGGTGCGCTCGCTGCTCGGCAACGTGATGACCTCCAGCCCGTGCGGCAGCTGCCGCGGCTACGGCACCGTCATCGCCACGCCCTGCGTGACCTGCCAGGGCCAGGGCCGCATCCGCGCGCGCCGCACCGTCCCGGTGGACATCCCCGCGGGCGTCGACACGGGCCTCCGGCTGCAGATGCCGGGCTCGGGCGAGGCCGGTCCGGCCGGCGGCCCGAACGGCGACCTGTACCTGGAGATCAAGGTCAAGCACCACGACGTGTTCAGCCGCGACGGCGACGACCTGCTCTGCACGCTGGAGGTCTCGATGGCCGACGCGATCCTCGGCACCACGGCGACGGTGAAGGCGCTGGACGGCGACATCCGCCTGGAGCTGAAGCCCGGCATCCAGAGCGCGGACATCGTCTCGGTGAAGGACCGCGGCATCACCCACCTGCGCGGCAGCGGCCGCGGCGACCTCCGGGTGGGCATCCAGGTGGTCACCCCGACGAAGCTCGACCACAAGGAGAAGGAGCTGATCAAGAAGTTCGCCTCGACGCACCACAACCCGGATCCGTCGCTCGCGCGCTTCCAGCAGGGCCTGTTCGCGAAGCTCCGCGACCGGTTCCTGAACCTCTGACGGGCGACCGATGAGCTCGCTCTATCTGCGTGAGGACCTCGCCGATGTCGAGGTGGGCGCCCGGCTCACCCTCACTGGCCCCGAGGCCAAGCACGCCGCCACCGTCAACCGCACGCGCCCGGGCGAGAGCGTCCTCATCGGCAACGGCCGCGGCCTCGTCGCGTCGGGCGAAGTCCTGGTCGCGACCAGCGCCGAGCTGACGATCGACGTGGAGGCCGTGGAGCGCGTCCCGCGCGCCGAGCCCGCGATCACGCTCGTGCAGGCCCTCGCGAAGGGCGACCGCGACGAGCTGGCCGTGCAGGCGGCGACGGAGCTCGGGGTGGACGCGGTGCTGCCGTGGTCGGCCTCCCGCTCGGTCTCCCGCTGGGAGGGCGCCAAGGTCGCGAAGGGCCGCGACCGCTGGGCGGCGATCGTGCGCGAGGCCAGCAAGCAGTCCATCCGGGCGTGGACGCCGGAGGTCGGCGAGCTGGCGACGACGAAGCAGGTGGCCGCGCTAGCGGCGACGCACCGGGTGCTGGTGCTGGAGCCGGGCGCGACGTCCGCGCTGACGGCGGTGCGTCCGGACGGGCGGCCGCTGGCGCTGGTGGTCGGGCCGGAGGGCGGGATCGCGCCGCAGGAGCTGGACGCGTTCCTGGCGGCGGGGGCGGAGGTCGTGCGACTCGGGGACACCGTGCTGCGCACGTCGACGGCAGGGCCGGCCGCCCTGGCCGTGCTCAACGCGGCGCTGGGGCGCTGGTGAGTCTGCGCCGCGACGGCGCCGACGAATAGGATGGATCACATGGAGACAGGGGAGCGCTCGATCTTCTCGCGCATCATCGCGGGGGAGATCCCGGCCGATGTCGTGTACGACAGCGAACGCATCATCGCGTTCCGCGACATCGCGCCGAAGGCGCCCGTGCACCTGCTGGTCGTGCCCAAGACGGAGCAGTACCGCGACGTCGTCGAGCTGGCTGCGGGCGACCCCGCGCTGCTCGCGGAGCTGGTGGCCACCTCCAAGAAGCTCGCGGACGAGCACGCGGACGGCGACTTCCGTCTGATCTTCAACACCGGCGCCGGCGCGGGACAGACCGTGTTCCACGTCCACGCCCACATACTGGGCTCGCCCGACGGCGGGCTCGAGGAAGGAAGCCTTGGCGACGAGTGACCCGACGACCCCGGATGGCCAGCGGACCCCGGATGGCCAGACCACGCCGGGAGGTTCGGCTGAGGCGCGCCTGAGCGTCGACGGGATCCAGATGGTGCGGCTGCTCGGCCCCCAGGACCGCCTGCTCACCACGCTGGAGCGGCAGTACCCGCTCGTCGACGTGCACGTGCGCGGCAACGAGATCAGCCTCACCGGCGACCCGGCGCAGGTCGCCGCGGCGCGCGCGCTGCTGGAGGAGCTGCTGCAGATGGTCCGCAACGGCCAGGACCTCGGCCCGGCCGAGGTCGCCAGCTCCGCGCGGATGATGCGCAGCGACCTGAACCTCAGCCCGTCCGACGTGCTGAGCCAGGCGATCCTCACCGCGCGCGGCAAGAGCATCCGGCCGAAGACGCTCGGCCAGAGCCAGTACGTCGACGCCATCGACCACAACACCATCGTGTTCGGCATCGGCCCGGCCGGAACCGGCAAGACGTACCTCGCGATGGCGAAGGCCGTCCAGGCGCTGCAGCGCAAGGAGGTCAGCCGCATCATCCTGACCCGTCCCGCGGTGGAGGCCGGCGAGCGGCTGGGCTACCTGCCCGGCACCCTCACCGACAAGATCGACCCGTACCTGCGCCCGCTGTACGACGCGCTCAACGAGATGCTCGACCCGGAGCTCGTGCCCAAGCTGCTCGCCGCCGGCACGATCGAGGTGGCGCCGCTGGCGTACATGCGCGGCCGCACGCTCAACGACTCGTTCATCATCCTGGACGAGGCGCAGAACACCACGCCCGAGCAGATGAAGATGTTCCTCACCCGGCTCGGCTTCAACTCGAAGATGGTCGTCACCGGCGACATCACGCAGATCGACCTCCCGAACGCCGCCAGCGGCCTGCGGCTGGTCACGCGCGTGCTGAACGACATCGACGACATCCACTTCTCGCGGCTGACCAGCGACGACGTCGTGCGGCACAGCCTCGTCGGCCGGATCGTCGACGCCTACACCGAGTACGACGCCAAGCAGCAGGCGCGGCAGTACGAGCGCGAGGAGGCCCGCGAGTTCGCGAACCGCGCCGAACGCCGCTCCGGCATGCCGCGCGACCACCTCCCGAAACGACAGGGCCCGACACGATGAGCATCGAGATCAACAACGAGTCCGCCATCGAGGTGGACGAGTCCGCCCTGCAGCGCCTCGCTGGCTACGCGCTCGACATCATGCACGTGCACCCCGACGCCGAGCTCGCGATCGTCCTGGTGGACGAGGCGGCGATGGAGCAGCTGCACGTGCAGTGGATGGACGAGCCGGGCCCGACGGACGTGCTCAGCTTCCCGATGGACGAGCTGCGCCCGGGCACCGAGGAGGAGCCGGCTCCGGCCGGGCTGCTCGGCGACGTCGTGCTGTGCCCGCAGGTCGCGCAGGTGCAGGCGGAGACCGCCGGCCACACCCTCATGGAGGAGCTGCTGCTGCTGACCACGCACGGCATCCTCCACCTGCTCGGCTTCGACCACGCCGAGCCGGCGGAGGAGCGGGAGATGTTCGGCATCCAGCGCGACATCCTCGTGGGCTTCGCCCGCTACGACCGACAGCGCTAGGCGCCGGATGCTCGCAACCCTGTTCTTCGTCGTCGCCTTCCTCCTGGTGGCGTTCGGCGGGCTCATGGCGGCCGTGGACTCCGCGCTGGCGGTGCAGTCGCGCGGCGACATCGCCGACCTCGCCGAGACCTCCCGGGCGAAGAAGTCGCTGGCGGCGATCGCGGAGGACCCCGGCGCGTACTTCAACGCGATCAACTTCAGCCGCATCATCGCGGAGACCACCGCCGCGGTGCTCGTGACGCTTGCCTTCGAGCAGATCTTCGAGGAGTGGTGGATCTCGCTGATCCTCTCGGCGGCGATCATGACGGGCGTCTCGTTCGTGCTGGTCGGCGCCAGCCCGCGCAGCGTCGGCCGCGCCAACTCGCGCGTCCTGCTGCAGCTCACCGCGCCGCTGGTGCACGGCATCCGGGTCGTGCTCGGCCCCATCCCGGGCGGCCTGGTCGCGCTCGGCAACCGGGTGACCCCCTCCCGCGCCCGCTCGGCCCCGGTGACGAGCGAGGAGCAGCTGCTCAGCATCGTGGACGAGGCGACCGAGTTCGACGTGCTGGAGGAGGACGACCGCGAGCTCATCCACTCGATCTTCGAGTTCAGCGACACCGTCGTCCGCGAGGTGATGGTGCCGCGCACCGACATGATCACGATCGACATCTCGGCCGGGCTCGGCACGGCGATGGGGATGTTCTTCTCCACCGGCGTCTCCCGCATGCCGGTGATCGACGGCGACCCGGACGAGGTGGCCGGCATCCTCTACCTGAAGGACGTGGCGAAGCTCAGCTACGAGAGCGCGCTCGGCGCCGACGCGATCACGATGGGCGAGCTGGCGCGGCCCGCGCTGTTCGTGCCGGAGTCGCAGAAGGCCGACGCGCTGCTGCGGCAGATGCAGCTGGAGTCCAACCACCTGGCGATGGTGGTGGACGAGTACGGCGGCATCGCTGGGCTGGTCACGCTGGAGGACCTCATCGAGGAGCTGATCGGCGACATCTCCGACGAGTACGACCACGAGGTGGAGCTCGTGCAGCAGCTCGGCGGAGGCCGGCTGCGGGTGGCGACGCGGCTGCCCATCGACGACCTGGGCGAGCTGTTCGACATCGAGATCGAGGACGAGGACGTCGACAGCGTGGGCGGCCTGGTCGCGAAGGCGCTCGGGAGGCTGCCGGAGGTGGGCTCCACCGTCGCCGTGCACGGCCTCCGCTTCACGGTCGACCGGATCGACGGACGGCACAAGCACGTCAGCACGGTGCTCGTGGAGCGGGACACGGCGCTGCTGCCGGAGCCGCACGAGGACGCGGCGCCGGACCGGCCGGAGAAGCAGGACAAGCACGACCGGCACGACAAGCCGCACAAACCCGCCAAGCAATCCAAATCCGACCGCCAGCACAAGGAGGCCCGCGCATGAGCGAGTACCACGCCGGATTCGTCTCGTTCGTCGGCCGCCCCAACGTGGGCAAGTCGACGCTGACCAACGCGCTCGTCGGCGAGAAGGTGGCGATCACCAGCTCCAAGCCGCAGACCACCCGCCGCGCCATCCGCGGCATCGTCCACCAGCGCGGCGGCCAGCTCATCCTGGTCGACACCCCGGGCATCCACCGGCCGCGCACCCTCCTGGGCGAGCGCCTGAACACCCTGGTGCAGTCCACGCTGGGCGACGTGGACGTGATCGGCTTCTGCGTGCCAGCCGACGAGAAGATCGGCCCGGGCGACCGCTTCATCAACGACCAGCTGGACGACTACCCGAACGCCAAGAAGGTCGCGATCGTCACCAAGATCGACGCCGCGGGCAAGACGCAGGTCGCCGAGCAGCTGCTGGCCGTCTCCGCGCTGCGCGAGTGGGAGGCGATCATCCCGATCTCCGCGACCAGCAGCATCCAGCTCGACACGCTCGCCGCGGAGCTGATGAAGCTGCTTCCCGAGTCGCCCGGCCCGCTGTACCCGGAGGACGCGATCACCGACGAGGGCATCGAGGACCGCATCGCGGAGTACATTCGGGAGGCCGTGCTGGAGGGCGTCGAGGACGAACTTCCGCATTCGCTCGCGGTGACGATCGACGACATCGTGGAGCGCGACGACAAGGACCTGGTGGAGGTCTACGCCAACCTGTTCGTGGAACGCGACAGCCAGAAGGCGATCGTCATCGGCAAGGGCGGCTCCCGCATCCGCGACGTCGGCGCCGAGGCGCGCAAGCCGATCGAGGAACTCCTCGGGCGGAAGGTGTTCCTGTCGCTGCGGGTGAAGGTGGCGAAGGACTGGCAGCGGGATCCGAAGCAGCTGGGGCGGCTGGGGTTCTAGGGGCGGGTCGCCTGGACCGCCGTCGTACATCCCCAGGATGATTCCACGCTCCGGATGCGGGCGCGCGGCCTCCCGCCCCGTACCGTAGAGATATGCCAGATCGGACACGCGTGCTGAGTGCGCTCGCGCCGCACCGCTGGGTGCTGGAGCCCGCGCTGGCCGTCGTGCTGTTCGGGGTGTGGCTGATCACCGGCCTCCCGTTCGACCTGGCCGGGGCGCTGGCCGTGCTGCTCTACTGCGCAGCCGTCGCGCTCTCGCGGGTGCTGCCGGTGGTGGCGCTGGAGATCGCGTGGCTGGCGGTCATCGCCGAGCTGAGCGAGGGGAGTTCGCTGCCGCTGCCGCACCGGCTGATCTCGGCCGTCGCGGTCGTCATCGCGCTGTTCGGGATCGCGTCGCACGGCGGAAAGGTCGTGCGCTGGTTCGGGTTCGGCTCGGCCATCCTCTGGGCGCCGGCGCTCGCCTACCTCTTCACCGTGCGCGGCGACCTCAAGTTCCCGCAGTTCGGGCCGGTGATCGGCGGCTACTACACGAGCCAGGGCGTCGGGCTCCTGATGATGAGCCTGCTGCTGGCCGTCGTGTTCGTCAGCGCGTGGCTGCTCGGCTTCCTCGTCGCGCGGCAGCGGGCGACCGCGACGTCCGGGCCGGTCCCGTCGCTGCTGGTCTGGCTGGCGTCGCCCGGCGGCGGCGCACCGGGCCTCGGCGCGCCGGGGGAGGAGGGCGACGGGCCCAAGCTGGTGCGGAGGCTGACCCGGCCGCAGCTGACCTTCGACATCGCGGGCGCCGTCGCCTACGTGTTCTTCTGCCTGGTGACCGACTTCACGTCGAGCCTCGTGCCGTCCGACGCCGGGCGCTCGACGTTCCTCGTGCTGATCGTCTTCGCGGTCGCCGTCGCGCTGCGCCGGATGTCGCCCGCGGTCTCGCTCGCCATCGCGTGGCTCGCGGCCGTGGTGCAGATGACCACCGGGCACAACATCCTGGTCAGCGACATCGCGGTGCTCGTGGTCCTCTACGCGACGGCGCTCTACGGCGACCGGGTGGTCCGCTACGCCGGCCTGATCTCCGCCGGGGTCGGCGCGTTCGTCGCCTCGCTCTACCTGACCCTGACCTCCGCGCTCGCCCAGGGCTACTTCGACCTGCTGTCGTCGCAGCTCACCGGGATGGCGCTGCAGTTCGCGTTCCTGTTCGTGGTGAGCGCGACCGTGCTCGGGCTGTCCTGGGTGCTCGGTCTGCTCGTCCGCACCTGGCGGAACGCCCGTGCGTCCCGGCACGCCCAGGTGCAGGCCGAGCTCGACCGCAACCGGGCCGAGGAGGTCGTGGTCGTCGAGCAGGAGCGCACCCGCATCGCGCGCGACATGCACGACGTCGTCGCGCACTCGCTCGCGGTCGTCATCGCGCAGGCCGACGGCGCCCGCTACGCACGGCACGCCGACCCGGACGCCGTGGACACCGCGCTGGAGACCATCGCCGCGACGGCGCGCTCCGCGCTGGTCGACGTGCGCGTGCTGCTGGCCGAGCTGCGGCAGAGCCAGCCGGAGGGGCCGCAGCCGTCGCTCGCCGACGTGGACCAGACCGTCGAACAGGTGCGAGCGGCCGGCCTCCCCGTCACCATGGAGCGCCGCGGCGAGCTCGACGGGCTCGGCTCAGCGCAGCAGATCGCCGCGTACCGCATCGTGCAGGAGGCGCTCACCAACGCGCTCCGGCACGGCGACACCACCCGCCCGGTCTCCGTCGTGCTCGCCCAGGCGGGCGGCGCCGACTCAGGCCCGGGCATCGTCATCACCGTGAGGAACAGCATGAAGACACCGACACCGGAACCCCTGGCCACCGGCGGCCTCCCGCGCATCGGGCACGGCCTCCCCGGGATGCGCGAGCGAGCGACCCTGGCGGGCGGCTCGCTGTCGGCGGGGCCGGCCGGCGACGGCTTCGTGGTCACGGCGTTCCTGCCGGTGGTGTCGGGAGTGCGCGCGTGAGCGCCCCGATCACGGTCGCCCTCGTCGACGACCAGGCGCTGTTCCGCGCGGGGATCCGCATGCTGATCGGCTCGCAGCCCGACCTGGAGTTCGCCGGAGAGGCGTCCGACGGGCGCGAAGGGGTGGCGCTGGTGCGCGAGAAGCGCCCGGACGTGGTGCTGATGGACATCCGGATGCCCGTGATGGACGGCATCGCCGCCACGGCGCGGATCGTGGAGGAGGCCGAGCGGGAGGGCCGGGCGCCGGCCCGCATCATCGTGCTCACCACCTTCGACCTGGACGAGGCCGCGGCGCGCGCGATCCGCAGCGGCGCCAGCGGCTTCGTGCTGAAGGACGCGGAGCCGGAGTTCCTGCTCGCCGCCATCCGCACCGTCCACGCCGGAAGCGCGGTGATCGCGGCCGGGGCGACCCGGGAGCTGTTCGAGTATTTCTCCGACAGCCAGCAGGCCAAGCAGACGCCGCCAGAGTTCGCCACGCTCACCAGCCGCGAGCGGGAGATCTTCGTGCTCGCCTCGCGCGGGCTCAGCAACTCGGAGATCGCCGGGTCGGAGTTCCTCAGCGAGGCGACCGTGAAGACCCACATCAGCCGCATCCTGGCGAAGCTCGGCCTGCGCGACCGGGTGCAGATGGTGGTCTACGCGTTCGAACACGGGCTGACCGGGGGTGCGGCCGAGCGGGCGGAGTAGGGATTTCACCCGCAGATCATCCTCTGGGCTGATCCCCTGTGGATCCTCAGCCCGATCCGGTGGCGTCGCCGGCTTCCTAGCGTGGAGGCATGCACACTCCCGACACCATGGTGGCTCGCGTCGACGGCGCGACGAAGACCTACGGATCCGGCTCCAACCGGGTCATCGCCCTCGACGACGTGACCGTCGGCATCCCGGCCGGCCGGTTCACCGCCATCATGGGGCCGAGCGGTTCCGGCAAGTCGACGCTAATGCACGTGATGGCCGGGCTGGACTCCGTGACCGGCGGGCGCGTGTTCCTCGGCGACACCGAGATCACCGGGATGGGCGACGGGGAGCTGACCGTCCTGCGCCGCCGCCGGGTCGGGTTCGTCTTCCAGGCGTTCAACCTCGTCCCGACGCTCGACGTGCGGGCGAACATCCTGCTGCCGTTCGAGATCGACGGCCGCCGCCCGACGCTCCCGCAGCGCGAGTGGATCGACGGCCTGATCGAGCTGCTGGGCCTGACAGACCGGCTCACCCACCGCCCGCACGAGCTGTCCGGCGGCCAGCAGCAGCGCGTCGCGATCGTCCGCGCGCTGGCGACCCGGCCGGACCTGGTGTTCGCAGACGAGCCGACAGGCAACCTCGACTCGCGCACCGGCCGGGAGGTCCTCGGTGTGCTGCAGGAGGCCTCCCGCAGCTACGGCCAGAGCATCGCGATGGTCACGCACGACCCGGTGGCGGCGAGCTACGCCGACCGCATCGTCTTCCTTGCCGACGGCCGTGTGGTCGCTGAGCGGGAGCGCTCGACGGCGGAGGAGATCTCCGCGTTCATGCTCGGCATGGAGGCGCAGGACGTGGAGGCGCAGGACGTGGAGGCGCACGCGTGATCCGCGCGTTCCGGGCGAACGCGCGCGACCACCGCGCCAGCGCCCTCGTCTCCGCCCTGTCCTCCGCCTTCGGTGTGGCGCTGCTGGCCTGCACCAACGTGCTCGGCGCGTACATCGAGGCGTCGCCGATGGGGGAGCACGGCTCCGCCCGCTTCGCGCTCGCGCTCGTCGCCGGCATCTTCTTCGTCATCGCGGTGTTCGTCGGCGCCATCGTGACCACGAACACGTTCGCGACCGTGATCGCCGGGCGCACCCGCACCATCGCGCTCATGCGCCTGCTCGGCTCCAGCTCGAAGGCGCAGCGTCGCTCCGTGGCGGGCGAGGGGCTCGCCGTCGGCGTGATCGGCGCGCTCACCGGCGGCGTGATCGCCGTGGTGCTCGCGCTGATCGCGGTGCGCGCGTTCATCTGGTGGGGCGTCCTCCCGGACACCCTGTACCCCGTCATCACGCCGTCGCTGATCGGGCCGCCCGTCGTCGTCGTGCTCACCACGTGGGCTGCGTCGTGGATCGGCAGCCGCCGGGTGCTGACGGTGGCGCCGGTGGAGGCTCTCGGCGCGGCGCAGGAGCGGCCGTCGGCCGCCGTGCGCAGCACGGGACGCATCGTGGCCGCCGCGCTGCTCATCCTGCCCGGCGCCGCGCTGCTCGGTTTCGGCCTCCTGCTCGGGCTCGGCGCGTTCGCGAAGTCGGAGAACTCCGCTCTCGTGGAGTTCGGCCGCTACGGCGTGCTGATCGCGATGCTCGGCGGGCTGCTCTCCTTCACGGGGGTGATCGTCGCTGCACCGCTGTTCCTTCCCGCCGTGCTCCGCGCGGTCGGCCTCCTCTTCGGCAGGGGCGCGGCCGGACGCCTCGCGGCGGCCAACGCCGTGCGGAATCCGGAGCGCAGCTCGCGCACCGCGATCGGCCTGGTGATCGGCGTGACGCTCATCACGATGTTCGTCGTCGCGACCCAGACCTGGCTGACGCTCATCCGCAGCGCCGCCGCGAAGGACCCGGAGCTCTATCAGGGCGCTGAGAGTGTGCTCACGGTCACCATGCTGGTGTTCAGCGGCCTGGTCGGCTTCTCCGCGGTGATCGCGGCCGTCGGCGTGGTCAACAGCCTGTCCCTGAGCGTGCTGCAGCGGCGGCGCGAGCTCGGGCTGCTCCGGGCGCTCGGGCTGAGCGCCGCGCAGGTGCGCCGGATGATCCTGGCCGAGAGCGCCCAGCTGACCGTCGCCGCAGTGTTCTCCGGGCTGGTGCTCGGTACCCTGTACGGCTGGATCGGCGCCCAGACACTGCTCGGCCAGCTGCCGGGCGGCGGCCTGGTCCCGCCGGCGGTGCCGTGGCTCTTCATCGGGTTGATCGTGCTCGCGGCGGCCGTCCTGGCCGTGGGGGCCTCGGTCGCGCCGACCCGCCGGGCCACCCGCGTGGCGCCGGTGGAGGCCCTCGCGGTCGAGTAGCGAGCCTCCAGGTTTCCTGGACGCTCATCAAGCCTCAGCTATCCGCAGGCTGGGTGTCCGATACTGGTGCACTGGCGCACCGACCCGTGCCCATCATCCCGTGCCGGAGCGCCTCCTGCACCCTCGAGAGGATCCACCCTGAACTGGCTCATGACCCTGAGGATCGACAAACCGCCGTTCCTCATCGCGATCGACATCGTCGCCGCGATCCTCGCGGTGTACCTGCTCGTGCGACCCACCTGGAAGCGCGTGCTCGCGGGGGTGATCGCCGCCGTCGGAGGAGGCCTGCTCGGCTGGTTCCTGGTCTGGCTGACGGACGACGTCTACAACCTGTTCGGCGTCGGGCTCACCCCGGTGACGACGATGTGGGTGGCCCTCGGCTGCGCGGGCGTGAGCCTGGCAATCGCGAACTTCTTCCGCTCGCGCTGGTGGCGCAAGGTGATCGCGGGCGTCAGCATCCCGGTGTTCCTGGTCGCGGCGTTCGCGGGCGTGAACGTCGACTTCGGCGCGTACCGCAACCTCAATGACGCGATCGGCGTCGTGCCGTACAAGGCGCTGGACCTGCACCACGAGCGCGGCGACGTGATCACGGGCACAGCCTGGTCGGCCTCCACGACCCAGGCGGACCCGCCGGTGAAGGGCGAGATCGGCAAGGTAAAGATCCCGGGGACGCTGTCGAACTTCCCGGCCCGCGAGGCCGTGGTCTACCTGCCGCCGGTCGCGCTCGGCCCGAACCCGCCAGCGCTCCCCGTGCTCTATGCCCTCTCGGGTCAGCCCGGCGCGCCGGCCGACATGTTCACGGCCGGACGGATCGGGACGTACCTCGACGCCTACGCCGCCAAGCACAACGGCTACGCGCCGATCGTGGTCGCGCCCGACCAGCTCGGCGGCCCCGGCCGCAACCCGATGTGCATCGACTCCCGGGCCTTCGGCGACTCGGCCACCTACCTGCTCAAGGACGTGCGCTCCTGGATCACCTCGCACCTGCGGGTGAGCAGCGACCCGTCGGCGTGGGGCGTCTTCGGCTACTCGCAGGGCGCCACCTGCGCCGCGCAGTTCGCAGCGAGCCGGCCCGACCTCTTCGGCTCGGCGCTCGCCTCCTCCAGCGAGCTCGGGCCGACGCTCGGCAACGTGACGCTCACGATCGCGACCGGCTTCGCGGGCTCGCACACCGCCTTCGAGGACGCCCAGCTCGGGCCGACCATGAAGGCGCACGCCCCCTACGCGAACACGCTGATGGTCTTCGGCGTGGGTCAGAACGACGCCAAGTACACTGCTTTCGCGAAGACGCTGCACTCGGACGCCGTCTCCGCCGGGATCCGCAGCGACCTTCTGATCTCGCCCGGGACGGCACACGATTGGAACACGGTGCGCTACACGCTGACGAACGGCTTCCCCGCGGTCGCCGCCCACATGGGGCTGGCTCCGTGAGCGATGCCGTGACCACGGGGGGAGGCACGCCGGCGAACGGCGGCGGGCCGGGGAACGGCGCGACCCAGGAGACGGTGCAGGAGGCCACCGCGACGCAGGAGCCTCCAGCGCGTCCGCCCGAGCCTCCCGCGCGCGCGTCCGGATTCGGCGGCGCGGTCCGGCGACTCGGCCGGCTGATCGCGACGCATCCCTTCACCGCAGCGCTGACGGCGCTGATCCTCGTGCTCGCTCTGGTCACCGGCCCGATCCACGGGCCGCACCGGCCGCTGCGGGTCTGGCTCGGCGTCGGGCCGGACCAGCTCATCGACGGGCACTGGTGGTCGGCGGTCACCGCCGTGCTCTTCACCGACAACCTCGCCGAGCTGATCGTCGTCCTCGTGCTGACGGTGCTGCTCGTCGGCGTCTCCGAACGGCTCATGGGCGCGTGGCGCACGGCGCTCGCGTTCTTCGCGACCTCCGCTGTGGGCATCGCCGCCGGAGTCGGCATCCAGCTCATCGGCTCGCAGACGGGTGAGATGTGGTCGCGCAACGTCCACCACCTCGTCGTCCTCGACGTGTTCACCGGCATCGCCGGCACGATCATGACCGCCAGCGCGTTCGCCGGGGCGTTCTGGCGCCGCCGCATCCGCGTCATCACGATGCTCGTCGCGATCATGTACCTGCTGTACTCGGGGAATCCGTCCGACCTGTACCGCCTGCTCGCCGTCCTCGCCGGCTTCGGGCTCGGCGTGCTGCTGCGGCCGCACGAGAGCATCCTCGGCTGGCGCCGCAGCTCCCATCACGAGGTCAGGGTGCTGCTGGCCTCCGCCGTGACGATCAGCGCGCTCGGCCCGGTCATCGGCCTCCTGACCCAGTCGCGGTACGGGATGCTGTCGCCGATCGGCCTGCTGTTCTCCAGCGACGTGCCGGCCACCGGCAGCGTCCTGGAGCGCTGCCAGGCGTTCGCGGTCACCCGCGACTGCGTGCACGACCTCACCCTGGAGCGGATCAACGGCCTCGGGCCCGTGCTCATCTCCGTGCTGCCGCTGCTCGCGCTGCTCGTCGCCGCGTACGGCCTCCTCCGTGGGCGCCGCTTCGCGGTCTGGATGGCCGTGTCGGTCAACACGCTGCTCGCCGTGCTCTCCGGGCTGTACTTCGGCATCCTCCCGTTCGCCGACCCGCGGCCGACCGTGTCGCCGCGGTACTGGGAGGTCACCTTCATCCTGGCGCTGTCGGCGCTCGTGCCGCTGACGATGGCGATCCTGCTGGTCGCCTACCGGCGGCACTTCACCGTGCTCGCGACGGCGCGCTCGGTGCGGCGCTACGTGCTCACGGTCCTGCTCACCGGCCTCGGCCTGATCGGGCTCTACATCCTGGTCGGCTGGCTGCAGAAGGACACCGGCTTCACCCGTCCGATCGACATCACCGACCTCCTCAACGATGTGCTGGAGCGCTTCATCCCGGTGAGCTTCCTGCGGCGCGAGCCGCTCCAGTACCTGCCGACGACGCCGCTGGCGACCGTCGTCTACCACAACATCGGCACCGTGTTCTGGCTGGTCGTCATCCTCGCCGCCGTGCCGTTCATGGTCGGCCGCGGGGCGTGGCGCCGCTCGATCGGCGACGCCGGCCGTGTCCGCTCGCTGCTGGAGCGCGGCGGCGGCGACGCCATCTCGTTCATGGCCACCTGGCCGGGCAACAGCTACTGGTTCGACTCCGCGACCGGCGGCGCCGTCGCCTACCGCGTGGTCGGCCGGGTCGCGCTCACCACGGGCGCACCGTTCGGCGCGGACGAGTCGGTGCACGACGGGATCATCGAGCGCTTCTCGCGGTTCTGCGACGACAGCGGCTGGATCCCGGTGTTCTACAGCGTCGACGCCCAGTACCAGCCGATCTTCGACGGCATGGGCTGGTCGACCATGACCGTGGCGGAGGAGACGGTCATCCGTCCGCAGCAGTGGGCGACCACCGGCAAGAAGTGGCAGGACGTCCGCAGCTCGATCAACCGCGCCCAGCGCGCGGGCATCCGCTCGGAGTGGACCAGCTTCGGCGCCCTCCCGCTGAGCGCAGCGGTGCAGCTCTCGGACATCTCCGAGCAGTGGGTCGCGGAGAAGGATCTCCCCGAGATGGGCTTCACCCTCGGCGGCCTGGACGAGCTGCGCGACCCGGCGGTGCGACTGATGCTCGCCGTGGACGAGTCCGGCCGCATCGAGGGCGTGACCTCCTGGCTGCCGAGCTACCGCGAGGGCCACGTGGTGGGCTGGACGCTCGACTTCATGCGCCGTCGCCCCGGCAGCATCAACGGCGTCATGGAGTTCCTGATCGCCGAGGCCGCCACGCGGATGAAGGAGGAGGGCGTCGAGTTCATGAGCCTCTCCGCCGCGCCGCTCGCGCACACCGCAGGCACGCCGGACGACGCCAAGAGCGGCATGGACCGCGTGCTCGGCTACCTGAGCACGTCGCTGGAGCCGGTGTACGGCTTCCGCTCCCTGCTCAAGTTCAAGCAGAAGTTCCAGCCCGAGCTGCACCCGCTGATCATGGCCTATCCCGATCCGGTCGCCCTGCCGGCGATCGGCGTCGGTCTCGTGCGCGCCTACCTGCCGGACCTGTCGATGCGGCAGGCCGCGGCGCTGGCGGTGGGACGCGGCTGACGCGGCGGGCGTGGTACCGTGGTTTCTGTGTACGGTCTGCTCCTTCTTAGCTGCCGCGACGAGTCCTAGTTCCGGGCCTCCCTCGTCGCGGAGTTCGTCGTTGGCTCTCCACACCACACCGCGAGGAGAAGACAGACCATGAAGAACACTCAGGCGCCGAGCGCCATGCCGATCCACAAGTACCGGCCCTTCCACGAGCAGATCCGCGTCGAGCTGCCGGATCGCACCTGGCCGTCCCAGCGCATCACGGTCGCGCCGCGCTGGTGCGCCGTCGACCTGCGCGACGGCAACCAGGCCCTCATCGACCCGATGAGCCCCGAGCGCAAGCGCATCATGTTCGACCTGCTGGTGCGGATGGGCTACAAGGAGATCGAGGTCGGCTTCCCGTCGGCCAGCCAGACCGACTTCGACTTCGTCCGCAGCCTGATCGAAGAGGGCGCCATCCCCGACGATGTCACCATCCAGGTCCTGACCCAGTCGCGCGAGCACCTGATCAAGCGCACCTACGAGTCGCTGGTCGGCGCCAAGCAGGCGATCGTGCACCTGTACAACTCCACGAGCATCCTGCAGCGCGAGGTCGTGTTCCGCACCGACCAGCAGGGCATCGTCGACATCGCCCTGGCCGGCGCGCGCCTGTGCCGGCAGTTCGAGTCGATGGTCCCGGGCACCGAGATCTACTACGAGTACTCGCCGGAGTCGTACACCGGCACCGAGCTGGAGTTCGCCGCCGACATCTGCAACCAGGTGTTGGAGGTCTTCGAGCCGACGGCGGAGCGCAAGGTCATCATCAACCTGCCCGCGACCGTCGAGATGGCGACGCCGAACGTCTACGCCGACTCGATCGAGTGGATGTCGCGCCACCTGAACCACCGCGAGAACGTCATCCTGTCGCTGCACCCGCACAACGACCGCGGCACCGCCGTCGCGGCCGCGGAGCTGGGCTACATGGCCGGCGCCGACCGCATCGAGGGCTGCCTGTTCGGCAACGGCGAGCGCACCGGCAACGTCGACCTGGTCACGCTGGGCGTCAACCTGTTCACGCAGGGCATCGACCCGCAGATCGACTTCAGCGACATCGACCAGATCAAGCGCACCGTGGAGCACTGCAACCAGCTGCCGGTCGGCGAGCGCAGCCCGTGGGGCGGCGACCTGGTGTTCACCGCGTTCAGCGGCTCCCACCAGGACGCGATCAAGAAGGGCTTCGAGGCGATGGCCGCGCGGGCCGAGGCCGAAGGGACGACGGTCGACCAGCTGGTCTGGGCCGTGCCGTACCTGCCGGTCGACCCGAAGGACCTGGGCCGCAGCTACGAGGCGGTCATCCGGGTGAACTCGCAGTCCGGCAAGGGCGGTGTGGCCTACCTGCTGAAGACGGACCACGCGCTGGACCTGCCGCGCAAGCTGCAGATCGAGTTCTCCGGCGTCGTGCAGGCGAAGACCGACGCCGAGGGCGGCGAGGTCACGAGCGCGCAGATCTGGGACATCTTCCAGGACGAGTACCTGCCGGCGCCCGCCTCCGACCCCGACGCCAAGTGGGGACGGTTCGAGCTGGGCAGCACGAGCACGACGAACGAGACGGGCGAGCACGTCACCCTCACGGTGGCGCTGCGCGACGGCGACACGGTGGCGAAGGCGACAGGGGAGGGCAACGGCCCGATCGCCGCGTTCTTCGACATCCTGAACGCCCGCGGCATCAACGTCCACCTGTACGACTACTCGCAGCACACGCTGTCGGCGAGCGAGTCGGCGCAGGCGGCGGCCTACGTGGAGCTGGACGTCGACGGCGTGCGCCTGTGGGGCGTCGGCATCGACGGCGACACCACGACGGCGTCGTTCAAGGCGGTCGTGTCGGCCGTGAATCGCGCGGTCCGCGAGTCGGCCGGCCACGCCGCCGAGAAGGCCGAGCTCGTCGGGGCCTGACCCCGCAGACAACGGAGGAGATCCCGGTCCAATTGACCGGGATCTCCTCCGTTGATCTTCGTTCAGGCGCTCATGCGCGCAGATCTCCTCCGTTGTCTGCGGGCTTGTCTTGGATGCGGTACCGCGGAATGGCCCCCGTGTCGGTCCGCTCGATCGTGCGCTCGTCGCTCGGGCGTCTCCCGAAGCCGAACGCCATCCAGCGGGGCGCCCGGAGGCGGCCGAGTTCGCGCTGCTCCGGGAGGCTCCAGCCGAAGCGGACGGCGAGCAGGCGGATCACCAGGGTCACGACCACGCAGACCAGTACGGCGACGGCGAACGGCACTTTCAGGTCGACCAGGATGACCAGCACGATCGTGCCCGCCCCAGCGGCGACCGCGTAGAGCGACCCCACGTGCATGAGCGCGATGGGGAGGTTCAGCAGCACGTCGCGCAGGATCGACCCGCCGACCGCCGACACCACGCCCACGAACACGGCGGGCACCTCCGGCAGCCCCAGCGCCAGCGCCTTCGTCGCCCCGATCGCGCCGAACAGCCCGATCGTGAGCGCGTCCAGGAACGTGATGATCGGGTCGAGCCTCCGGAACAGCCGCACCAGCAGCATCCCGAGCAGCGCCGCGACGACCGTGGCCGGCAGGTACCAGTTGGACTGCAGCGCCACCGGCGTCACGTTCAGCAGCAGGTCGCGCAGGAGGCCGCCGCCGAGCCCGGTGGCGACGCCGATGATCGCGACTCCCAGCAGATCGAGCCTGCGGTCGCGGAACCCGGAGGCGAACATGGCGCCCTGCAGGCTGCCGACGCCGACGGCGACCAGGTCGCCCCAGAGGGGGATCGTGAAGGCCGCGGATGTCACCAGTCACTTGTATCACGCGGGATACTGGAGTCGTGCCTGTCTACCGTGATGAAGCCGTCGTGCTGCGCACCCACAAGCTGGGTGAGGCCGACCGCATCGTCACCATGCTCAGCCGGCAGCACGGCAAGATCCGCGCGGTGGCGAAGGGCGTGCGGCGCACGGCCTCCAAGTTCGGGTCGCGGCTGGAGCCGTTCATGGTCGCCGACGTGCAGCTCTACGAGGGGCGCACCCTGGACGTCGTGACGCAGGCCGAGACGCTCGGCGCGTACGGCGCGCTGATCGCGGACGACTACGCCAGCTACACCGCCGCCAACGCGATGGTGGAGGCCGCCGACCGGCTGACCGACGCCGAGGCCTCCCTGCAGCAGTACCTCCTGCTGGTCGGCGCCCTCCGCTCGCTGTCGCGCCACGAGCACGGCCCGCAGCTGACCCTCGACTCCTACCTGCTGCGCGCGCTGTCGCTGGCGGGCTGGGCGCCGAGCTTCCAGGACTGCTCCCGCTGCGGCGCTCCCGGTCCGCACGAGCACGTCGTGGTCCAGCTCGGCGGCGTGGTCTGCGACGACTGCGCGCCGCAGGGCGCCCCGCGGATCGACGCCGCCACCATCGCGCTGCTCGGCGCGCTGCTCACCGGCGACTGGGAGACGGCCGACGCCTCCGACGACTCCACCCGCTCGAAGGCGAACGGGCTCGTCGCCGCGTACACCCAATGGCATCTGGAGCGCGGCCTGCGCTCCCTGCAGCACGTCCAGCACGATCAGAAGGCGAGCGGATGACGCCCAAGCCCTACACGCACAAGGACGCGGTCGCGTACCGCCCCGTCGACTGGACGGGGGCCTACCCGCCCGCGTTCCCGGCGAAGGCGGTGCCCGAGCACGTCGCCATCGTGATGGACGGCAACGGCCGCTGGGCGAACCGGCAGGGCCTCACCCGCATCGAAGGGCACCGCGCAGGGGAGGCCTCCCTGCTGGACGTCGTCGCCGGCGCCATCCAGGTCGGCGTCAAGCACCTCAGCGTCTACGCGTTCTCGACCGAGAACTGGAAGCGCTCGCCCGCCGAGGTCCGCTTCCTGATGGGCTTCAACCGGGAGGTGCTGCACCGCAGACGCGACCAGCTCAACGAGTGGGGCGTGCGGGTGCGCTGGGCCGGCCGAACGCCGCGGCTGTGGTCGTCGGTGATCAAGGAGCTGCAGTACGCCGAGCGGCTGACGGCGGGCAACGACGTGCTCACCCTGACGATGTGCGTCAACTACGGCGGCCGCACCGAGATCGCGGACGCCGTGCGGTCCATCGCGGCCGAGGTCGCGGCCGGGCGGCTGAAGCCGTCGGCGGTGGGGGAGAAGACCATCCAGCGCCACCTCTACATCCCCGACATGCCGGACGTGGACCTGTTCGTCCGCAGCTCGGGGGAGCAGCGGACCAGCAACTTCCTGCTCTGGCAGAGCGCGTACGCGGAGATGGTGTTCCTGGACAGACTGTGGCCGGATTTCTCGCGCACCGACCTCTGGGAGGCGATCGACACGTTCGCCCGGCGCAACCGCCGGTTCGGGGGAGCGGTGGACACGCCGGAGGACGCGGCGCTGTAGCCTCCCGGAATAACTGCACCGCTGCAGCGTTGCCCTCTGTCGTGAGCGTACCCATCAAGATCGACATCTGGTCCGACATCGCCTGTCCGTGGTGCTACATCGGAAAGCGTCAGTTCGAATCCGGCAGTGAGACCTTCGCCGACGCGGGCGACGGCCGCGCCGTGGAGGTCGAGTACCACTCGTTCGAGCTCTCGCCGGACACTCCGGTCGACTTCGACGGCAGCGAGGTGGACTTCCTCGCCGGGCACAAGGGCATCCCCGCCGAGCAGGTGCACCAGATGCTCGACCGGGTGACCGGCATCGCCGCCTCGGTCGGGCTCGACTACGACTTCGACGCCCTCCAGCACACCAACACGGTGAAGGCCCACGAGCTGCTGCACTTCGCCAAGGCGCAGGGCAAGCAGCTGGAACTGGCGGAGCGCCTCTTCCAGGCCTACTTCCTCGAGGGCGGCCACGTCGGCCGCGCCGACTCGCTCGCCGACCTGGCCGCGTCCGTCGGACTCGACCGCGACGCGGCGCTGGCCGCGATGGAGTCCGGAGAGTACGTGAAGGCGGTGCGCGACGACCAGCGCACGGCGGCCGAGTACGGCATCAACGGCGTCCCGTTCTTCGTCATCGAGGGGAAGTACGGCGTCTCGGGCGCGCAGGGCGCGTCGACGTTCGCGCAGGTGCTCGAGCAGGTCTGGTCCGAGCGTGCGGCGGAGCCGGAAGCCGCGGGGGCGACGGCATGACCGCCGAGACTCCCGCGACCGGCGCTCCGCGTCCGCTGCTGACGCCGCTGGGCGACCCCGCCGCCGCAGCCTGCGACGGCGACTCGTGCGTCATCCCGGGTGCGTGACGCGCGTCACTCCGGGTCGGTGATGTCCGCGAGCGTCGCGTCGAAGCCCGCCAGCAGCGCGTCGGCGTCCACGAACAGCGAGTAACCGTGCTCGCCGGCGCCCATCGAGACGGTGCGGCCGGCGACGGTCGTGTCCGCGACGACGGGCCAGGCGGTCGTGCTGCCGAACGGCGTGATCGTCCCGCGCTCGTAGCCGGTCGCGGCGAAGGCCACCGACGCGTCCGGGAGTTGCAGCTTGTTGACGTGCAGCACGGCGCGCAGCTTCGGCCAGGAGATCTTGCGGCCTCCCGGCACCAGCGCGAACACGAACGTGTCGTCGCTGCGCTTCACCACGAGGGTCTTCACGATGTCGCCCGGCTCGATCCCGAGCAGCGACGCGGCCTCCTCCAGGCTCCGGGCGGCGGGCCGCTCGACGATCCGCACGGGGATGCCGCGGGCCCGCGCATCCTCCTCCACACGTCGGCGTCCGCCGCCGGTTTCCACAGCTTCGGGGCTCTCGGCCATGTATCAGCACGCTTTCTGGGAGAATCGATGCAGATGTCTACTACCGCAACCCTAGCTCCCCGCACCCAGACGAGCCCCCGGCTGGCCATCGGCCCGCTCGCTCTCGACGTGCCGGTCGTCCTCGCGCCCATGGCGGGGATCACGAACACCGCCTTCCGGCGGCTCTGCCGCGAGTTCGGCGCCGGGCTCTACGTGAGCGAGATGATCACGTCCCGCGCCCTCGTCGAGCGCACCCCCGAGTCGCTGCGCCTCATCACGCACCACGAGTCGGAGACGCCGCGCAGCATCCAGCTCTACGGCGTCGACCCGAAGACGGTCCGCGAAGCCGTCACGATGCTCGTCGCGGAGGACCGCGCCGACCACATCGACCTCAACTTCGGCTGCCCGGTGCCCAAGGTCACCCGCAAGGGCGGCGGCGCGGCGCTGCCGTGGAAGCTGAACCACTTCCGCGAGATCGTGGAGGGCGCGGTCGCGGCGGCGGGCGACATCCCGCTGACCGTCAAGATGCGCAAGGGCATCGACGGCGACCACCTCACCTATCTGGAGGCCGGCAAGGCCGCGGAGGGCGCCGGCGTCGCGTCGATCGCGCTGCACGCCCGCACGGCCGCCGAGTTCTACTCCGGCCACGCCGACTGGTCGGCCATCGCGAAGCTCAAGGAGACGATCACCGGCACTCCGGTCCTCGGCAACGGCGACATCTGGTCGGCGGCCGACGCGATCCGGATGGTGGAGGAGACCGGCTGCGACGGCGTCGTGGTCGGCCGCGGCTGCCTCGGCCGGCCGTGGCTGTTCGGCGACTTGGCCGCAGCGTTCCGCGCCCGCGCGGGGGAGATCACCGCAGAGGAGGCCGCGCTCGCGCAGGCCCACCCGACGCTCGGGCAGGTGGCGGCGACCTTCCGCCGGCACGCTGAGCTGCTGGTCGAGTTCTTCGAGAGCGAGGAGCGCGGCTGCCGCGACATCCGCAAGCACGTCGCCTGGTACTTCAAGGGCTACCCGGTCGGCGGCGACCTGCGCGCGAGCCTCGCGACGGTCGACACACTCGCCCACCTGGACGACCTGCTCGCCACCCTCGACTGGAGCCAGGAGTACCCGGGCGAGGCGGCGGAGGGCCAGCGCGGCCGCGCCGGATCGCCCAAGCGTCCCGCCCTCCCGGAGGGCTGGCTCGACAGCCGCGAGCTGGCGGGCAGCGCGCGGGCCCAGGTCGCCGAGGCGGAGGTGCACAACAGTGGCGGATAGTGCGACGGCGACGCTCGACAGCGTCCCGGCCGACGGCTACAGCGAGCGGGACAGGGAGCGCTGGCTCCCCGAGCAGCACTCCAGCCGCCGCAGCGACTTCGCGCGCGACCGGGCACGGCTGCTGCACTCCAGCGCGCTGCGCCGGCTCGCGGCGAAGACGCAGGTGCTCAGCCCCACGGCCGGCCTCGACTTCGCCCGCAACCGGCTGACGCACTCCCTGGAGGTCGCCCAGGTCGGCCGCGAGCTCGCCGCGAGCCTCGGCCTCGACCCCGACATCGTGGACACCGCGTGCCTCGCGCACGACATCGGCCACCCGCCGTTCGGCCACAACGGCGAGCGCGCCCTCAACTCCTGGGCGGAGGACATCGGCGGTTTCGAGGGCAACGCCCAGACGCTGCGCCTGCTCACCCGGCTGGAGCCGAAGGTGTTCGGCCGTGACGGCCGCCCCTACGGCTTGAACCTGACCCGGGCGAGCCTCGACGCGAGCTGCAAGTACCCGTGGCCGGAGACCAGCTCGGTCGCCGACCCCAGCGGGCGCGCGAAGTTCGGCTTCTACGCCGACGACCACGCGGTCTTCGAGTGGATGCGCGCCGGCGCCCCCGACCGCACCCGCAGCATCGAGGCCCAGGTGATGGACCTCTCCGACGACATCGCCTACTCCGTGCACGACTTCGAGGACGCCGTGGTGAACGGCTACATCGACGTGGCAGCGCTCGGCAGCCGGGTGGCCCACGACGACCTGGTCCGGTCGATGTACGAGTGGGTGGGCGGCGAGTTCAGCCACGACGAGCTGATCGCGGCCTTCGACCGCCTGGACAGCCTGGAGATCTGGCTCGACCGCTGGGACGGCAGCCGGCGCGCTCAGGCGCACCTGAAGAACCTCACCAGCCAGCTGATCGGCCGGTTCGCGCACGCCGCCGTGCACGAGACGAAGCACCGGGCGGGAGGCGTCGAGCTGCGCCGCTTCGGCGCCGACGTGGTCGTGCCCGACGCGATCCGGGCGGAGATCGCGGTGCTGAAGGGCATCGTGGCGACGTTCGTGATGTCGCGCAACTCCCGGCAGCCGATCTACGCGCAGCAGCGGCAGGTCCTGATGGCCCTGGCGGACGTCCTGCTCTCCCGCGGGCCGGAGGAGCTGGATCCGGGCTTCCAGGAGGACTGGCGGCTCGCCGGCTCCGACGCCGAGCGCAAGCGCGTGGTGGTCGACCAGGTGGCCAGCCTGACCGACCAGTCGGCGCTGAGCTGGTTCGAGCGGCTCGTCCAGCACTGAGGCGGCACTGAGCCGCGCCTGAGGAGGCTCTGATCCGGCGCGCCGGGCGTGGGCTTGAATCGGCAGCCCGTGTGCAGAATGCTTGGGGGAGGCGAAGGAGGAGACGCATGAGCAGCCCACAGCCCCCGGCGGACGGGGACCGGCCTACGGACACGGAGTCCGGCGCGGCCGAGCCGACGACCGCTCCGGCGGCGTCACCCGCTCCTGCGAAGCGCACGACGACTCCGCGCAAGCGCACGCCGAAGACCACAGCGATCTCGCCCGACGGCGAGGCGCCGGAGATCCTGGACGCCATGCTGGGCAAGGCGTCCACGGAGGACACCGTGGCCGAAGCCCCCGCGAAGCCGGCCACCCCGCGCCGCCGGACCGCGGCCTCCCGTGCGAAGGCGGCGGCCGCGCCCGACACCTCCACATCCCCCGCGGAGCCTCCCGTGGCGGCGGCCGCTCCGGACGACGTCACAGAGCCGCTCGAGACGGAGGCCGCGACCGCGGTCCTCCCCACGGCGGACGACTTCTACCGCGCTCCGACCACGGAGACGGAGATCCTGAACCCCGCAGGAGCCGCGGCCGCGACGACGGCCGGGGCCGAGCCGGTGCGCACGGAGACGCTCCCCGCGTCGGCCGCGGCCGAGCCGGTCCCCGTCGGCGCGGTCTCCGAGGACACCTTGACCGACGGCGCCGCCACGACCACGGCCGTCGAGGACGCCCCTCCGGCCCCCGCCGCCGGCCCGCACGCCCCGCGGCCCGGCCGCAACATGAACGACCTGGCCGACCGCCTGGACGACTCGCGGTTCTTCTCGTCGCTGTTCGACTTCACCTTCACCAGCTACGTGACGCGCAAGCTCGCCGGCCCGGTGTACGTCGTGGGCCTCGTCCTGATCGGCCTCGGGATCGTCGTGGGCTTCGCCAACAGCCTCGGCATCGCGATCGCGACCAGGTCCCCGGTCGGCGCGTTCGTGTTCCTGCTGGGCGTGCTGGTGACGTTGGTGGCCGCGATCCTGAGCGTGCTGCTGCTCCGGGTGACCATCGAGGTCTTCTGCGCGATCATCGAGATCGCCCAGAACACCCGGCGCAGACGCCCACCGCGCGACTGAGCCCGTGTGAAGTCGGCCGGAGTCGGCGGCGCTCACTAGAATCGACTGCATGGCAGGCCGGATTCGACAGAGCGACATCGAAGAGGTCAAGGCCCGCACCAACATCGCCGACATCATCGGCGACTACGTCAGCCTGAAGCCGGGCGGCGTCGGCTCGCTCAAGGGGCTCTGCCCGTTCCACGACGAGAAGAGCCCGAGCTTCAACGTCCGCCCGGGCGTCGGCCGCTACCACTGCTTCGGCTGCGGTGAGGGCGGCGACGTCTACGCGTTCCTCGTGAAGCTCGACCACGTCTCGTTCACCGAGGCGGTCGAGCGCCTGGCCGGCCGGATCGGCTACCAGCTGCACTACGAGGAGGGCGGGGGAGGCCCGAGCGAGTCGAGCGGCAACCGCGCCCGGCTGCTGGCCGCCAACAACGCGGCGGAGGAGTTCTTCCGCGACCGCCTCGCGGCGCCCGACGCCGACCCCGGCAGGCGGTTCCTGGGCGAGCGGGGCTTCGACGCCGCCGCCGCCACGCACTTCGGCGTCGGCTTCGCCCCGAAGAGCTGGGACGAGCTCACCAAGCACCTGCGCGGCAAGGGCTACACCCCCGACGAGCTGCTGGCCGCCGGCCTCGTGTCGCAGCGCGACCGCGGCGTCTACGACCGGTTCCGCGGCCGGCTGGTCTGGCCGATCCGCGACGTGACCGGGCAGACCATCGGCTTCGGCGCCCGGCGGCTGCTGGAGGACGACAACGGCCCCAAGTACCTGAACACCCCGGAGACCGCCGTCTACAAGAAGACGCAGGTGCTCTACGGCCTCGACCTCGCCAAGCGCGACATCTCCCGCAACGACCAGGTGGTGGTCGTGGAGGGCTACACCGACGTGATGGCCTGCCACCTGGCCGGGATCACGACGGCCGTCGCCACCTGCGGCACGGCGTTCGGCGTCGACCACATCAAGGTCATCCGCCGGATCATGGGCGACGACAGCAGCACCGGCTCGGTGATCTTCACCTTCGACCCGGACGCCGCCGGCCAGAAGGCCGCCGCCCGCGCGTTCGGCGAGGAGCAGCGATTCTCCGCCCAGACCTACGTGGCCGTCGGCCCGGACGGCCTCGACCCGTGCGACCTCCGGCTCTCGGGCGGCGACGACGCGGTGCGCCGGATGATCGACAACCGCAAGCCGATGTTCGAGTTCATGATCCGCCAGGTGGTCGACCGCTTCGACCTCGACACGGTGGAGGGGCGCACGTCCGCCCTCCGCGCCGGGGCGCCCATCGTCGCCACCATCCGCGACCCCGCTTCGCAGAACGGCTACACGCGCGAGCTCGCCCGCCTCTCCGGGGCCGACCTGCAGGACGCCCTGCGCGCGGTGCGGTCGGCCCAGCGAAGCAGCGGTGGTGGAGAGCGGCGCAGCGGTGGAGACGACCAGCGCGGCGGCCGCGACGGCGCGCCCCAGCAGTATCAGCCGCCCACGCCCGACGCGCCGGCGCCCATCCGCGAGATCGACCCCAGCGACCCCACCCAGCGCACCGAGCGGGAGAGCCTCATGGTGCTGCTCCAGCACCCGGCCGAGGTGGGCGCCGAGCGGGCCGCCCGCGCGGTCCAGGTGCCGTTCGCCAACCCCACGCACGCGGTCGTCCGCGACGCGATCGCCACCCAGCTGCCGTCCATCGCCGACCCCGGCTGGGTGGACCGCATCCTCGCGGAGGTGCCGCAGGCCTACGCGCCGACGGTGAACGCACTCGCGGTCGCCGCCCTCCCGCAGACCGGCGCCGACGTCGGCCGTTACGCCCGGTCCATCCTGGACAGCCTGATCGACCGCGATCTGCTGCGCGAGAAGGCCGAGCTGACCTCCCGCCTGGCCCGCACCGACCCGCAGAACGCCGAGCTGCGAAGGTCGCTGCAGGTCGCCCTGGCGTCGATCGACCGGGAGCGGATGCGGCTGCGCGGCGAATAGCGCGGCACAATAGATCATCACCGCAGTCCGGCGACGGAATCCGTGGCAGTGTGCGCAAATGCGCGCGGAAATGTTGCGCCGATGTAAAGATTACGGCGCGATCCGCGGCAAGATGCGCACTCGACGCGGCATTCATGCTAGGACTGTGGCTACGCGATTCGGCGACGTGGCACTCGCGTGCGCTCCGCCGATCGGTGACCCCACCAAGGAAGAGGTAATCGGATATGAGATCCGTAAAGATCGGCGGACGGCGCCTGCTCGCCGTGTCGGCCGCATTCGCGGCCGCGGCGCTGGTGCTCGCGGGCTGCTCGGGGAGCAACAACAGCTCCGGTGGCAGCGGCGGCACGCTGACCATCGGCACGACCGACAAGATCACGTCGATCGACCCGGCCGGCTCCTACGACAACGGCTCGTTCGCCGTGATGAACCAGGTGTACCCGTTCCTGCTGAACTCGCCGTACGGCAGCCCGGACGTCAAGCCGGACATCGCCGCGAGCGCCGCGTTCACGTCGCCCACCGAGTACACCGTGAAGCTGAAGCCGAACCTGAAGTTCGCGAACGGTCACCCGCTGACCTCCGAGGACGTCAAGTTCACCTTCGACCGCCAGCTCAAGATCAACGACCCGAACGGTCCCGCGTCGCTGCTCGGAAACCTCGACAGCGTCAGCACGCCGGACAAGACGACCGCGGTCTTCAAGCTCAAGGTCCCGAACGACCAGACCTTCCCGCAGGTGCTCTCCAGCCCCGCCGGCCCGATCGTCGACCACCAGGTCTTCTCGGCCGACAAGGTCACCCCGGACAACACCATCGTCAAGGGTCACGCGTTCGCCGGTCAGTACGACATCACGAGCTATGACTTCAACAACCTGATCGCGTACAAGGCGAACCCGAACTACCAGGGCCTGCTGGGCAAGCCGGCCACGGACAAGGTCAACGTCAAGTACTACGCGGAGTCGTCCAACCTGAAGCTCGACATCCAGAAGGGCGCGATCGACGTCGCGTACCGCAGCCTGTCGGCGACCGATATCCAGAGCCTCGGCACGGACAAGAACGTCAAGGTCGTCAAGGGACCGGGTGGTGAGATCCGCTACATCGTCTGGAACTTCAACACCCAGCCGTACGGTGCGACCACGCCGGAGGCCGACGCCAAGAAGGCCCTCGCCGTGCGCCAGGCCGCTGCCGACCTCGTGGACCGCGCGACCATCGCGAAGCAGGTCTACAAGGACACCTACACCCCGCTGTACTCGTACGTCCCGCAGGGCCTGACCGGCGCGACCACCGTGCTGAAGGACCTCTACGGCGACGGCAACGGCGGTCCGAGCCTCGACAAGGCGAAGGCTGCGCTGCAGGCCGCCGGCGTGACCACCCCGGTCGCGCTCAACCTGCAGTACAACCCGGACCACTACGGCCCGTCCTCCGGCGACGAGTACGCACTCGTCAAGGAGCAGCTCGAGAACGGCGGCCTGTTCAAGGTCAACCTGCAGTCGACCGAGTGGGTCCAGTACTCCAAGGACCGCGTCAAGGACCTGTACCCGGCCTACCAGCTCGGCTGGTTCCCGGACTACTCGGACGCGGACAACTACCTGTCGCCGTTCTTCAGCAAGGACAACTTCCTCGCGAACCACTACGACAACCCCGAGGTCCAGAACCTGATCACCCAGCAGCTGGGCACGACCGACAAGGCCGCGCGCACGCAGCTCATCGAGCAGATCCAGGCCAAGGTGGGCGCCGACCTGTCCACCCTGCCCCTGCTCCAGGGCGCGCAGGTCGCCGTGGTGGGCAAGAACGTCAACGGCGCCGACAAGACGCTCGACCCGTCGTTCAAGTTCCACTACGCAGCTCTCTCGAAGGGCTAGGCCGCACCTCACGGCCGAAGGGGGGCGGCTCGCGGATCGCGCGAGCCGCCCCCACCCACGAACCACCCACGATTGGCTCCCATGACAGCGACGGTCAGCGGACCGGCGGCGCCCACGGCGCCCGGTCCCGAACGAACCAGGACGCGCCGGAAGACGGGAGGCGGCCTCGGCCGCTACATCGTCATCCGCGCGCTCCTCATCATCCCGACGATCTTCATCCTCGTCACAGTCGTCTTCTTCCTGATGCGGTCCACCGGCGACCCCATCACGGCGGCGCTCGGCGGCAAGCTCCCTCCCGCGCAGCTCCAGCAGCGCATCCACGAGGCCGGCTACGACCGGCCGCTCATCGTGCAGTACTTCGAGTACCTCGGACAGATCCTCCGCGGCGACTTCGGCACGACTTTCACCGACCACCAGCCCGTGACCCAGGTGCTGATCACCTACGGCGCGGCGACCCTCGAGCTGGCGTTCTACGCCCTCATCGTCGCGTTCATCGTCGGCATCCCGCTCGGCCTGCTCGCGGCCTACTTCCGCGACAGGTGGGGCGACGCGTCGCTGCGCATCTTCGCGATCCTCTGCTACGCCACCCCGGTGTTCTTCGTCGGCATGGTGCTGAAGCTCGTCTTCTCGATCTGGCTGAACGTGCTCCCCGTCGCGGGCCGCGCCTCCACCAGCTCCGAGATCGAGATGCAGACGCTGCCGAACAAGACGGGCATCTACCTGATCGACGCGTTCATGACCGGTGACCCGGCCGTCGTCGGCGACGTGCTGCTGCACGCCGTGCTGCCGGCCGTGACGCTCGGTCTGCTGACGGCGGGCATCTTCCTGCGACTGGTGCGCACGAATGTGATCGGCACGCTCTCCACGGACTACGTGGACGCGGCGCGTTCGCGCGGCGTGAGCGAGAGCCGACTGGTGCGCAAGCACGCGTACCGGCCGGCGCTCATCCCGATCGTCACGGTCATGGGCCTCCAGATCGCCCTCCTGCTCGGCGGCGCGATCCTGACCGAGACCACGTTCGAGTGGAAGGGCCTGGGTTTCCAGCTCTCCCACTATCTCCAGGCGCGCGACTTCGTCGCAGTGCAGGGCATGGTCGTTCTGCTCGCCGTCATCGTCGCGATCACGAACTTCATCGTGGACATCATCGCGGCGCTCATCGACCCGAGAGTGAGGTACTGAGATGGCCTCGCAGAAGCGCACCATCTGGAGCCGGCTCCCCGTCGTCCACCAGCTGCGCCAGTCCGTCGGGCTGCAGCGAGGGATGCTGATCACGGGACTCGTGCTCACCGGACTGTTCATCCTGGTGGCGATCTTCGCCCCCGTGATCGCGCCGTACGGCTTCGCGCAGCTCAAGGACGCGCACGGCCAGTTCGGCTCCCAGCAGCCGCCGAGCCCGGCGCACATCTGGGGCACCACCGTCGGCGGCTACGACGTGTACTCCCGCGTGATCTGGGGTGCGCAGACCGCGATCCTCGTGATCGTCGTGGCGGTCATCCTGTCGATCTTCGCCGGTGTCATCCTCGGACTGGTCTCCGGCTACTTCGGCGGCTGGGTCGACCGGGTGCTCGTGGTGATCGCGGATGCGATTTACGCGTTCCCGTCGCTGCTGCTGGCGATCGTGATGGCGATCGTCATCTCGGGCGGTCAGTCCAGCCTGTGGGGCGGCATCCTCGCGGCCGCGATCTCCATCACGGTCGTGTACATCCCGCAGTACTTCCGGGTGATCCGCTCGGAGGTCGTCCGGATCAAGGCGGAGGCCTACGTCGAGTCGGCCAAGGTCGTCGGCGCCAGCAACGGGCGGATCATGTTCCGCCACGTGCTGCGCAACTCGACCCGCACGCTGCCGCTGATCTTCACGCTGAACTCCTCGGACGCGATCCTGACGCTCGCGGCGCTCGGCTTCCTCGGCTTCGGCATCGAGCCGACCGCCGCGGCCGAGTGGGGCTACGACCTCAACAAGGCGCTGTCCGACGTCACCAGCGGTATCTGGTGGACGTCCATCTACCCGGGTCTGGCGATCGTGCTCGTCGTGCTCGGCATCACCCTCGTCGGCGAGAGCCTCAACGACCTCGCCGACCCGCGCCTGCGCGGCCGGCGCCGCGCCGCCGAGGCGTCGGGTCTGGTCGCCGAGACGTCGGTCGTCCCCGGCGGTCCGCTGGAGGCGGGCCCCGGCGGCATCGACGGCCTGGAGGGCGGAGAGTCGTTCGACGAGCACGGAATCGAGGTCAAGCCATGAGCGATGTCGTCACCATCGACAACCTGTCGGTGACGTTCGCCACCGACGCCGGCGCCGTCAAGGCCGTCGACGATGTCACCCTGCGGGTCTCGCCCGGAGAGGTCCTGGCGATCGTGGGGGAGTCCGGTTCGGGCAAGACCGTCACCGCCAAGACCATCCTCGGCCTGCTGCCGGAGACCGCGACCGCCTCGGGCGCCGTGGTGCTGCGCAGCAAAGACGGCGCCACCGAGGCCGACGTCATCTCACTGAGCAAGAAGGAGCTCAGGGAGGTGCGCGGCACCGACGTGGCGATGGTCTTCCAGGAGCCGTCCACCGCGCTGAACCCCGTCTACCAGGTGGGCTGGCAGATCGCCGAGGGCCTGCGCGCCCACAGCAAGCTGTCCAAGAAGGAGGCGCAGAAGCAGGCGATCGACATCCTCCGCCGGGTCGGCATCCCGGAGCCCGAGACGCGGGTCAAGTACTACCCGCACCAGTTCTCCGGCGGCCAGAAGCAGCGCATCGTGATCGCGATGGCGCTCGTGCTGAACCCGGGGCTGATCGTCGCCGACGAGCCGACCACCGCGCTCGACGTGACCGTGCAGGCCGAGATCCTGGACCTGCTGCGGCGCTGCCGCGACGAGTTCGGCGCGGCCATCGTGCTGATCACGCACAACATGGGCGTGGTCGCCGACCTCGCCGACCGGGTCGCGGTCATGTACCAGGGCAAGGTCGTGGAGGAGGCCGACGCGCGCACCCTGTTCGCCGCGCCCCAGGCCGAGTACACGCGGAAGCTGCTGGCCTCCGTGCCGCGCATCGGCCAGGGCGCCGTCGCGACGCAGGACCGGGCGATCGCCCGCGCCGAGCGTCCGGAGGCGGCCCCTGTGGTCACCGCGCGCGACCTGCGCATCCAGTACCCCGGCCGGCTCGGCCGTCCTGGCTTCGTGGCGGTCGACGGCGTGAGCTTCGACATCCGGCCGGGCGAGGTGCTCGGCCTGGTGGGGGAGTCCGGCTCCGGCAAGACCACCATCGGCCGCGCCATCGCCGGTCTCGGCAAGGTCACCGACGGCTCGCTGAAGGTGCTCGGGATCGAGATGAACGGCGTCAAGGAGCGCCAGTTCCGCAAGGTGCGCAGCGACATCGGCTTCGTGTTCCAGGACCCGGCGTCGAGCTTCAACCCGCTGCTCACGATCGCGGACTGCGTGGCGGAACCGCTCGTCGTGCACGGCAGGGCGTCCTCGCCCTCCGCCGCGCGCGGCCGGGTGGACGAGCTGCTGGAGGCCGTGCAGCTGCCGCGCAGCTACGGCGACCGGTTCCCGCACGAGCTCTCCGGCGGCCAGCGGCAGCGGGCGAGCCTCGCGCGCGCCCTCGCCCTGGAGCCGACGCTGCTGATCGCCGACGAGCCGACCTCCGCGCTCGACGTGTCGGTGCAGGCGCGCGTGCTGGAGCTGTTCGCCGACCTGCAGCGGGAGTTCGGGTTCGCCGCGCTGTTCATCAGCCACGACCTCGCCGTCGTCGATCTCCTCGCCGACCGGATCGCCGTGATGCACCGCGGCAAGCTGGTCGAGGAGGGCACGGGCGCCGAGGTGCTCGGCAACCCGCGCGAGGCGTACACGCAGCGGCTGCTGGCCTCCCTGCCGGTGCCCGACCCGGTGGAACAGGCCGACCGGCGGGAGGCGCTGCGCGCTCTCCAGGCCGAGAGCGCCTAGGGTCGAACATGTGAGCTCCGAACCCGCCATCCTCGTCAGTGACCTGTCCGTCGAATATCCCGCCAGGGGCGTCAGCCCCTCGTGCGTCGCCCTCCGCGGGGTGAGCTTCCAGTTGGAGGCCGGACAGTCGCTGGGGGTCCTGGGCGAGACGGGTTCGGGCAAGAGCACGCTGGCCGCGGTGCTCGCCGGGCGGGGGCTTCCCCTCCGTTCCGGCGAGCCCGGCCCGCGGATCAGCGGCGGCGACGCGACCGTGCTGGGGCACTCGCTGCGGCACGCCCGCAAGCGCGACGTCGCCGAGGTGACCTTCCACGTCGGCTACCTGCCCCAGGAGGCCGCTGCCTCCCTGGAGCCGTCGCTGTCCGTGCAGGACAACGTGACGCTGCCGATCTTCGAGCGGGACGAGCACTACAGCCGCCGGGCGGCGGGGGAGCGGGCCGCGCTCATGCTGGACACCGTGCACCTTCCGCTCAGCGTGCTCGGCAAGTACCCGTACCAGCTCAGCGCCGGGCAGCGGCAGCGCGTGGCGCTCGCGAAGGCGCTCGTGCTCGGCCCGCAGGTGCTGATCGTGGACGAGCCGACCGCCGGGATCGACGCCACCGTGCGCGACGCGGTGATCGATCTCCTCGCCCAGCTCCGGACGCACGAGGGCTTCACCGCCGTGATCGTGAGCCACGACCTCTCGGTGCTGCGCCGCGCCACGGATGTCTCGCTCGTCCTGCAGAACGGTCGGCCGATCGCGTACGGCCCGATCGAGGAGGTGCTGGCCGACCCGTCGCACCCGTTCGTGCGCGGGCTGGCGGACGCGCTCAAGCCGCCGCAGCGCCGGCGCGAGCGCAGACCGCAGATCGTGGCAGGCGAGAGCGTGACCAGCGAGATCGCGACGATCTGACGCGGCGTCCGCTGCCACCCCAGACCATCCCAGAACGTCTCCGACCGGAGGAACCCATGACCGAGCCCACCCCGCAGCACCGCGCCGTCCTCGCGCCGGGCGGCACGCCCCTCGACCCGGCCGACCGGCCGGAGCCCGGCCCCATCGCCGTCCTCCCGGCCGCCGAGCCGTCCTTCGTCTCCGCTGTCGAGGCCGCGGGCGGGACGGTCGAGCCGCTCTCCGACCGCACGCGCGGCGTCGTCTGGCTCTCCAACAAGGACGCCGCCGCCTTCCCGCCGATCCTGGAGGCGCACCCCGGCATTGGCTGGGTGCAGCTCCCGTTCGCCGGCGTCGACGCCTTCTCCGGCATCATCGCGTCGGAGGACCGGCCCGGGCTGATCTGGACCAGCGCGAAGGGCGCGTACGCCCAGCCGGTCGCCGAGCACGCGCTCGCACTGACCCTGGCGCTGCTGCGAGTGCTCCCGAAGCGCGTGCGGGCGACCTCCTGGTCGACCGTCGAGGAGGGTCGCTCGCTGTACGGGATGAACGTCGTGATCGTCGGCGCCGGCGGGATCGCGCTGGAGCTGATGATGCTGCTCGCGCCGTTCGGCGCCCGCGTCACCATCGTGCGCCGCTCGCCGGAGCCCGTCCCTGGCGCCGAGCGCACCGTCGGCTCCGACCGGCTGGCGGAGGTCCTCCCGGACGCCGACGTCGTCGTCATCGCCGCGGCGCTCACCGGCGGGACGCGGCACCTGTTCGGCGACGCCGAGTTCGCGGCGATGAAGGACACCGCGTACCTCGTGAACATCGCCCGCGGCGGCCTGGTCGACACCGACGCGCTGCTGCGTGCCCTCCGCTCCGGCGAGATCGCCGGAGCGGGCATCGACGTCACCGACCCCGAGCCGCTGCCGGACGGCCACCCGCTGTGGTCGGAGGACGCCTGCCTGATCACGCCGCACCAGGCCGACACCTCCGAGATGGTCGCGCCGCTGCTCGCCGAGCGGGTGCGCGCGAACGTCCGCGCCTTCCTCGCCGACGGCGAGTTCGTCGGCCGCGTGGACCCCGTCGCGGGCTACTGACGGCGACGCGCGCGGGATGCGGGGCCGATTTCTCACGACGGTCGAAGTCTTGCTAGAGTAGCTTCGCTGATCAAGCATTCCTCGATAGCTCAATTGGCAGAGCAGCCGGCTGTTAACCGGCAGGTTCTTGGTTCGAGTCCAAGTCGGGGAGCCGAAACACAAGCGAAGGCCCGGAGGTGAAAGCCTCCGGGCCTTCGCCGTTCTCCGTACGCGTTCTCCCGGTGTTAACATGCTCCGAACGGAATACACCACACCGCCCGCTCCTCTCGCTACTATGCGGCCATGAACGACAGGGAGCGGGACGAGCGCGACTCCGAGGAGCCGGACGCGACGTACGAGGACTACGAGAACGACGACGACGAACAGCGCGAATCGCTCGAACGCGAAGCCGAGCTGACCACGTTCGGCGGACCCGCCTTCGGGCCGCTGTTCGCGAAAGGCGACGGGGACGACGGGGAGATCTTCGACGCGGAGCACAATCCGTGATCCTCCGCTGCGTACTCCCGGGGGAGTAGCCGGAAGACTCCTGCCGGGGCAGGGCGCACGCCCCGCGCGCTGGTTAGCATGGGGAGATGCCCTGGAACCCGTCCGCCGACACCCGCACGAGCGGGCCCGGCTGGGCTGACGGACGCGGGTGGCAGGGGCGGCGGCCGCGCGGGACCATCTGGTTCCCTGTGGTGCTGTCCGTCCTCCTGCAGTTCCCCGGCGTCCTCATCGCCGCGCACACCGCCGCGGCCGATCCGCTGACGCTCGCGGCCGTCCTGGTCGCGTTCGCGGCGTCGTTCCTACTGCTCCTCGCGCGTGCGTACCCGGGGCCGGTGCTGGTGGCGATCGCGGTGCTCTGCACGCCGGCCATCGCGATCACCATGGGGCCTCCGCTGGCTGCCGTCCCGCTCGCGTTCGCCGTCGTCGGCGCCGTCGTGCGGTCGGCGCGGGCGTGGGCGTGGTGGACGGTGGCCGGGGTCGCCGTCGTGGGGCCGCTCGGCGCCTACCTGCTGGTGGGGCGCCCGGAGGCCGTCATCCGGCCGCTCGCGATCGCCCTCGTGCTCACCCTCCTGGTCGGCGTCGGGGAGGCCATTCGCGGGCGCAGGGAGCGCTACCGGGAGGTCTCCCGCCAGATCGCCGCCCGCCGCGAGTCCGCGGCCGAGGCGGAGCGGCTGCGCATCGCCCGCGAGCTGCACGACGTGCTCGCGCACTCGCTGTCCCAGATCAGCGTGCAGGCCGGGGTCGGCCTCCACCTGTTCGACAGCCGCCCCGACAAGGCGCGGGAGAGCCTGGAGGCGATCAAGTCGGTCAGCAGCCAGGCGCTGGAGGAGGTGCGCGGCGTGCTGGGCTTCCTCCGGGCCGAGGGCTATCCGGCGGCTCGCGCGCCGGAGCCCGACCTCGCGCGCATCCCCGTGCTGGTCGAGACCTACCGGCGCGCCGGACTCGACGTGACCTACGACGACGCGCTGACCTCCGCGCCGTCCGCCGCTTCCCAGCTCGCGCTCTACCGGATCGTCCAGGAGTCGCTCACCAACATCGGCCGGCACGCGCAGGCCCGCACGGTCGCGATCCGGCTCGCCGAGGAGGGCGCCGAGTTCGTGCTCACGATCGCGGACGACGGCCGCGGCCTCCCGCAGAGCGAGACCGACGGCAAGGGCATGATCGGGATGCGCGAGCGCGCGGAGCTGCTCGGCGGCCGGTTCGAGACGCGCGAGACCGCAGGCGGTGGACTGACCGTTGAGGCCCGCATTCCGCTGCGGAAGGCGGAGGACGCATGATCCGGGTGCTGCTGGCGGACGACCAGCATCTCGTCCGCGCGGGCTTCCGCGCGCTGCTGGAGGCGGAGGACGACCTCGAGGTGGTCGGCGAGGCCGCGACCGGGCGGGAGGCCGTCGAGGTCGCCCGGCGGACGCATCCCGACGTCGTGCTCATGGACATCCGGATGCCGGACGGCGACGGCCTCTGGGCGACCGGGGAGCTCACGGCCGACCCGGACCTCGCGGGCACGCGGATCGTGATGGTGACCACCTTCGAGCTGGACGACTACGTCGCGCAGGCGATCCTGGCCGGTGCCAGCGGCTTCCTGGTCAAGGACACCGAGCCGGTGGAGCTGCTGCGCGCCGTGCGGGTGGTGGCCGCGGGCGACGCCCTGCTGTCTCCCGGCGCCACCCGCCGGCTGATCGAGCGCGTCGCGGGCGGGATGCGCCCGGCTCCGGACACGGAGGCGCTGCGCGAACTGACCGAGCGCGAACGCGAGGTCCTCTCCCTGGTCGGCCACGGCCTGACGAACACGGAGATCGGCGAGCGGCTGTTCCTCAGCCCGCTGACCGCCAAGACGCACGTCTCGCGGATCATGACGAAGCTGGCCGCGCGGGACCGCGTGCACCTGGTCGTGGTGGCGTACGAGACGGGGCTGGTGCAGCCCGGTCAGCGCTGAGCGCTGCGCTGCTCCCGGGGGAGGCTGCTCCCGGGGGAGTAGGGCAACTGCCTCCCGGTGGCGGATTCGCGCGACGGCCCGCGCGGCGAGGCTGATGGTGGTTCCGCGAAAGCCGCGGACAGCTCACCGATTGGATGCACCATGTTCAGTTCGCTCGCAGCCGCCGCACCCTGCGCCGTCGTCGCCTGGGGTGGCGGCCCCTGGTTCGGCTGGTGGTGGTTCCTGATCCCGCTCTTCTGGATCGGGATCTTCTTCCTCATCTTCGGCGTCTTCGGCCGCCGCTGGCGCCGCGCGGCCGCCGCACGGGGCGGCTACGGCTGGGGCCCGAACGGCCCCCACTCCGGCACTCGTGCCGCCGAGCAGACGCTCGCCGAGCGCTACGCCAACGGCGACATCGACGAGAAGGAGTACCGCGCCCGGCTGGAGGTGCTGCGCGCCAACCGCGGCGACAGCGCGTAGGTCCCACCCGGCAGGCGCGGCCTGGCGGGTGCGCGGCCCGGATATGATCGTCCGGGCCGCGCACCGGCCCGCTCCACCGGCCCGGAAGGACCAGCATGACCACGCTCGCCACCACCCTCGCGGCCGCCGCACTGGCGGCCGCCGTCGTGTTCGCGGCGCTCTGGCTCCTCGAACGCTCCCGCCGGCGCCGCGCGCAGAACGCGCGCGAGGAGCGCGAGTGGGACCGCATCGACCGCGAGCTGGAACTCGCCGAGCAGGCCGGCCGGTTCCGGATCATCGGCGAGCTCGGGGACGTCGCGGTCGCCGCGGTGTCGCGGCTGGTCTCCCAGGCCGAGGGGATGCGCTACGCGGCCGGCGCCGACCCGGAGGCGGCCTCCCGCTCGGCCGCCGCCATCGAGACCTCGGCCCGCGACGCGCTGGCCGACCTCCGCCGGCTCCAGAACGCGGTCGCCGACGGGAGCCGCGAGGTGTTGCCGGCCCCCGGCCTCCACTCGGCGCGCGACCTGTTCCGGGTGATGCGCGAGGCGGGACTGGAGGTGACCTTCACCGAGACCGGCGAGCGCTACGAGCTGCGGCAGGGCGCGGAGCTCGTCGTCTTCCGGATCCTGCAGACCAGTCTCGGCAACGCGCTCGACCACGGCGGCGCCGGCACGACGGCGGTCGTCGCGATGACCTGGACGCCGGACGGCCTCCACGTCACGGTCGACGACGACGGCATCCGCGCCGCCGCCCGCCGCCGCGGCCTCGACCGCGCAGGCGTCGACCAGGCGACCGCCTACGGCGCCGAGGAGGACCTGCGGGCGATGACCGAGTTCGTGGAGGGCGCCGACCTCAACGAGCTGCGCGAGCGCGCCGCGCTGTTCGGCGGGGTGCTGGACGCCAAGACCGTGCCGGGCGTGGGGTTCTCGCTGTCGGTGGTGTTCCCCGCGCTGCGGCACCACAACGGCGTGCACGGGGTGCCGCTGCGCTGAGCGCGGCGGTCGCGCTGCGGCCGCTCAGTCCTCCAGGTGGTCCCGCCCCGGCAGCCAGCTGAGCCCGGGGACGCCCCAGGAGTTCTTTCGCTGCGCCTTCATCGCCGCCTTGCCGTACGGGTGCGCCAGCCGGTCGACGTAGAGCACGCCGTCCAGGTGGTCGTACTCGTGCTGGAAGATCCGCGCGAGCCAGCCGTCGGCGCGGACCGTGAACGGCTCGCCCTCCAGGTCCACGGCCTCCAGGATCACGCTCTCGGCGCGCCGGAGCGGGAACCGCTCGCCCGGGAACGACAGGCAGCCCTCAGACTCGGTGTCCTCGTCCGGCTCGCCCACCGTCAGCGGGCTGAGCCACAGCACGGGGTTGATCGCGACGCCGCGGTGCAGCACGTCGTCGTCGTCCGTCCAGCCGTAGACGAACAGGCGCAGCGGCACGCCGACCTGCGGACCGGCGAGGCCCACGCCGGGCGCCTGATCCATCGTCTCGAACATGTCCGCCACGAGCGTGCGGAGGTCGTCGCCGAAGTCCGTCACCTCCGCCGCGCGGGTGTGCAGGACGGGGTCTCCGGTGATCCGGATGGGAAGGACGGCCATTCGGCAAGACTATCGGGATCATGTTGGGTAGGGTCGTGGCGTGGCTACGGAACTGATGGACGCACTGCAGCTGGCTTACCAGCCCAGCCAGCTCCTGGGCATCCCGGTCGCGCTGGTGGGCGCGGTGTTCCTGTCACTCGGCGCCCAGCTGCAGCACCACGGCGTCGCGAAGGTGGAGGCGCAGACCCAGGACGCGAAGGCCGGACTCAACCTCCAGCAGCTCGGGCTGCTGCTCGCGCGGCCGTCGTGGGTGATCGGGACGGCGCTGCTCGGCCTCGCGATCGTGTTCCAGCTGGTCAGCCTCAAGCTCTCGCCGATCATCCTGGTCCAGCCGCTCGGCGTCGTCGGGCTCGTGATCACGAGCGTCCTCAACGCGCGCGTGAGCGGCGTGAAGCTGAACCGGCAGTCCATCGTCGCCATCTCCCTCTGTGTGGGAGGCGTCGGCGCGTTCGTCATCATCGCCGCGATCTTCGCGCGCGACCAACCGGTGACGACCAGGGCGCTCGTCGTCATCCTGATCATCCTCGCGGTCGTGCTCATCCTGTTCGCGCTGGCGTTCATCTTCCTGCGGCACAGGTTCAAGGCGATCATGTACATCGTCGGCGCCGGCGTCCTCTACGGTTTCGTCGCGACGCTGGCCAAGGTGGTCATCGACCGGATCTCCAACCAGGAGTGGGACTGGCTGCTGGTGCTGTGCATCGTCGCGCTGCTGTCCGCCGCCGGTCTCGGGGCATACTTCGTCCAGAACGCGTACTCGTCCGGGCCTCCCGACCTGGTCATCGCCGGCCTGACCGTGATCGACCCGCTCGTCGCCGTGACCATCGGCATCGTCGTCCTCAACGAGGCGGCGGGGGCGCCGTGGTGGGCGATGGTCGGCTTCGCGATCACCGGCGCTGTGGCGATCTACGGCGTGTTCCAGCTCGCCAAGCACCACCCGCAGACCAACGGCGAAGCGCCACTCACCGACAGGCTTGCCGACCCCGTGCGGGAATCCGGCCTAGACTGAATCGATGAATCGCCGGTCCGACCCGTCCGGCGCGCTCAGACCGTCGCCGGGCGAACCGCCCCGGCCGAAGACCGTGAGGGACCCACCACGTGCCTGATACGAGCGGAACGAACGACATCCCGCCCGCCCCGGCCGAGCACAGGCCGATGACCATCCTCATGGGCTGCGACACCTTCCCGCCGGATGTGAACGGCGCCGCCCGCTTCGCCGAGCGCCTCGCCGCCGGCCTGGTGGAGCGCGGCCACGACATGCACATCGTCGCCCCGTCCGCGAGCCGCAAGCACGGCACCTGGATCGAGGAGCACGAGGGCGAGAAGATGACCGCCCACCGCCTCCGCAGCTGGCGCTGGTACCCGCACGACTGGCTGCGGTTCGCGCTGCCGTGGATGAGCAAGGCGAACGCGCGCCGGGTGCTGGACGAGGTGAAGCCGGACGTCGTGCACTTCCAGTCGCACATCGTCGTGGGCCGCGGGCTCGCGTACGAGGCGCAGAAGCGCGGCATCCGGATCATCGCGACCAACCACGTGATGCCGGAGAACATCATCGAGTTCACGCGCCTGCCGAAGTTCCTGCACCACACCTTCGTCTCGATCGCGTGGCGGGACGCCCGCAAGAGCTTCGACCGCGCCGAGGCGATCACCACGCCGACCCGTCGCGCGGCGGAGTTCCTGGAGGCGGCCACCGGCCTGCGCAACGTGCACGCGATCTCCTGCGGCATCGACGCGCACAACTACACGCCGGACTTCACGCCGCGCACGGGCAACCACATCCTCTTCGTCGGCCGGGTGACCGGGGAGAAGCAGATCGACGTGCTGCTCAACGCGGTCAAGCTGCTGCCGGAGGCGCTGGACGCGAAGCTGGAGATCGTCGGCGGGGGAGACCAGTTCAAGAACCTCCAGGCCCTGGCGGAGACCCTCGGCATCGCCGACCGGGTGACGTTCCTCGGCTACGTGACCGACGAGGAGCTGCGCCAGGCGTACACGCGGGCCACGGTGTTCGCGATGCCGTCGATCGCCGAGCTGCAGTCGATCGCGACGATGGAGGCCATGGCCTCCGCCCTCCCGGTGGTCGCGGCCGACGCGATGGCGCTGCCGCACCTGGTCCACGACGGCGAGAACGGCCACCTGTTCCGCCCGGGCGACGCGCAGGATCTGGCGGACAAGCTGGAGAGCGTGCTCACCCTCCCGCAGGAGGAGCTGGACGTCCTCAAGAACGCGTCGCTGCGGATCGTGGCGACGCACGACATCCAGACCACGATCAGCACCTTCGAGAGCCTGTATCGTGGGGAGCCGGTGGCCGACCCGGTGACGGCGGCGGCCCCCGGCGTGCCCACCCCGGAGTGACCAGGGGAAGGCGCACGGGGCGGTAGCTCAGCTGGTCAGAGCATCGGACTCATAATCCGCCGGTCACGGGTTCAAGTCCCGTCCGCCCTACTCACGGCCCAACAGGAGCTTCGAGCGCGACACGCGTCGGAACTCCTGCAGAACGACTCCCGGCAGGAGATTCGGGGCGTAACTCCTGTTGGTTCAACCCGACGCAGCCGCAACTGCCGCATCCAGCGCCGCCAACGGCCCCTCCCCGCTCGGTATCCGCACCACCCTCGGCCGCGTGAGCAGGAACCGCTCGAAGTCCTCGACCACCGCGGCCATCTCCGCGGGCAGCGTCGAGTGGATGTCCGCGCCGCCCAGCGAGGCCGCGCGCCTGTCGAACCGCTCCGCCGCCGTCGCCGCGTCGATCCGCAGCGCCGTCTCCACGAAGACCGCGCCGCAGTTCGCCGCCGTCGCCTCCAGGCGCTCGACGAACTCCACGCGGCGGAGGTACTGCGGCACCATGACGTCCCGGCCGCTCGCGAGGTGCACCGAGATCGCGGCGACCGCCAGCTCGCGGGCGGCGAGGCCGGCGGCGTGGAGGTCGTCCTGCCAGCCGCCGAGCATCGCGCGCAGCGCGTCGATGTCGAGCGCCAGCGGCAACTCGGCCGCATGGCGCGCGCACCAGGCGCGGGCGAGGGTCGTCTTGCCGCTCGCGGGTGCGCCGTTGATCAGGATGAGGCGGGGGCTCACCGGGGTCAGCCCGCCGCCCGCTCGGCTACCGGCCGGCGCCGCATCGCGGCGGAGCCGACCTCCGGACCGCGGTACACCATGTCCATCGCGCCGATGCTCTCGCCGGGCGGCACGATCGCGTCGATGCGGTCGAGGACCTCGTCCGACAGCGACACGTCCACGCCGGCGAGGGTATCCTCCAGCTGCTCCATCGTGCGCGGGCCCGCGATGGCGGAGGTAACGCCCGGGTGGGCGATCACGAACGCCATCGCCAAGTGGGTGAGCGGGACGCCGACCTCCTCGGACAGGGCGATCAGCTCCTCCACGGCGGCGAGCCGGCGCTCGTCGCGGAAGTGGCGCATCCCGGTGCGGGTCGAGCGGAAGTTGTCGTTCTCGGCGCCCGCGCGGTAGCGGCCGGTGAGCGTGCCGCCGGCCAGCGGGCTGTAGACGAGCGTCCCCATGCCGTAGCGCTGCGCGACGGGCAGGATCTCGCGCTCGATCTCCCGGTCCAGTAGCGAGTAGTTCGGCTGCTCGGTGCGGAAGCGCTCGAAGCCGCGCCGTTCGGACATCCACTGCGCCTCGACGATCTCCGAGCCGCGCATGGAGGAGGTTCCGATCGCCCGGACCTTGCCCTGCCGGACCAGGTCGGTGAGCGCCGACAGGGTCTCGTCGATGTCGGTGTCCGGGTCGGGGCGGTGCAGCTGGTACAGGTCGATGTGGTCGGTCTGCAGCCGGCGGAGGGAGCGCTCGGCGGCCTGCATGATCCAGCGCCGGGAGGCGCCGCGGTGGTTGACGTCGTCGTCCACCGGGCCCCAGAACTTGGTGGCGAGGACGACGTCGTCGCGGCGGCCCTTGAGCGCCTCGCCGACGACCTCCTCGGAGTCGCCGTAGCGGTCGGCGGTGTCCACGAAGTTGATGCCGGCGTCGAGCGCGCGGTGGATGATGCGCACGCCCTCCGCGCGGTCGGGGTTGCCCAGCGAACCGAGCATCGTCGCGCCGAGCGCGTAGGGGGTGACTTTGATGCCGGTGCGGCCGAGGGTGCGGTACTGCATGAGGTGTCTCCTGAGTCGGGATGGCGGGCGGGTCTGGCGCCGCGGTGACGGCGGGATTAGGATCGGACAATCGGAACATGATTCCGGATCGAAGGAGCCGTAACCGGAACAGTGTTCCGGTAATACGTCCGACGGTACACCGATCTCCGCCCATCCGCCAGAGCGAACACCCAGAGGAACGCGCCATGCCCGCCGACACGAGCAGCCTGAGCGAGGCGACCCCCGCCACCCGCGCGCGCCGCGCCGACGCCCGCCAGAACGCCGACGCGCTGGTGGAGGCCGCCACGGCGCTGTTCGCGGAGGCCGGGGTGGACGTCCCAGCACGGGCGATCGCCGCGCGGGCCGGCGTGGGGGTCGGCACGCTGTACCGGCATTTCCCGCTGCGCTCCGACCTGATCTCGGCGGTGTTCCGGCGCGAGCTGAACGCCTGCGTCGCGGCGGCCGCACCGCTCGAGGAGGCGTACCCGCCGGGGGAGGCCCTCGACCGCTGGATCATGCGCTACACGCAGTTCGTCGCCGCCAAGCGCGGGCTCGCGGCCGCTCTGCACTCCGGCGACCCCGCCTACGAGCCGCTTGCCGCGTACTTCTCCACGCACCTCACCCCGACGCTCGCCCGGCTGCTCGCCGCGGCCCGGCGCTCCGGGGAGATCGCCCAGGAGGTCGACGCGGCGGAGTTCCTCGGAGCGGTCGCGGACCTGTGCCACGGCGTCCGGCCGGAGGGGGCGGCCTCCGGCCGCGCCGAGCGGATGGTGGGGCTGCTGCTCGCCGGGCTGCGGGCGGGGGAGGCGGAGGGCTAGGCGCGTTCGGGCCTCCGGCCCCTGCACCTCCCGTCCCCGAGCGCAAGGCCCTTCCGGCACTGCGTGCCGCGGGTATCGTGCCCGGGCATGAACACCATCGGATGGATCGTGCTGATCGTCGTCATCGTGGTCATCGTCGTCGGGATCGTCATCGTCGTCTCGACCATGGGGCGGCGGCGCAAGCAGGAGGCCGACCGGCAGCGGGCGACCGAGCTGCGGGAGGCCGCCTCCCGGGATGAGCTGGCCGCGCGGGACCGCGAGGCGAAGTCCGCCCGCGCCGCCGCCGACGTCAAGCAGGCGGAGGTCGAGGCCGAGCGGCTGCGCCGGGAGGCCGACGAGCGCGAGCGCGCCGCCGCGGCCGCCCGCGAGGAGCAGCAGGACAAGCTGTCCCGCGCCGACGACGTCGACCCGGACGTCGAGACCGACCGGCACGGCAACCGCGTGGTCGCCGACGGGTCGGTCGACGACACCCGCAGGGACGACGTCCCGCCGCCGCGTCCGGCCGCCGCACCCACGACAGCGGAGCCGGCCACCGGAGCTCCGGCGGCGGCGCCCGCGCACGACGCGCCGCGCATCGACGGCATCACCGGCGAGGAGCGCCGCCCCGAGGACCGTCGACCCTAGCCCTCACCGTCCCGGCTTCGCCGTCGCTCAGCGGCTCACTCGCTGAGCGACGGCAGCCGCGTCTGCCGCAACCACGCGTCGAAGAACTCGTCCAGCGGCTCGTCCGAGAACCCGGCTGCGAACGTCTCGAAGTCCGCCGTCGACGCCGACCCGAAGCGGTGCGCGGCCGACCAGCCGCGCACCAGGTCGAAGAACGTGTCGTCGCCGAGCCTGCGCCGCAGCGCGTGCAGGAGGCACGCCCCGCGCTTGTAGACCCGGTCGTCGAACATGCTGTCGACGCCGGGGTCCGCGAGCACCAGGTCCTTCGGCTTGATGCGGAGGACGGCGTGGTGCGTGCGCGCGAGCGTGTTGGCGGAGGCTCCGCCGGAGTACTCCGACCAGATCCACTCGGCGTAGCAGGCGAAGCCCTCGTTCAGCCAGATGTCGGACCAGCCGGCCACGCCGACGCTGTTGCCGAACCACTGGTGCGCCAGCTCGTGCGCGATCAGGCGCTCGGAGCCGCCGCGGCCGTCGACGTGCGAGGAGCCGAACGTGGCCATGCCCTGCGACTCGAGCGGGATCTCCAGCGCGTCCTCGGTCACCACGATCGTGTAGGACGGGAACGGGTACGGGCCGAAGCGCTCCTGGAAGCACTCGATCATCCGGCCCACCGGGGCGAAGTCCGCGAGCACGCGGCGGGCGAGAGCCGGGGGATAGGCGATCACCCACTCCACGCCGCCGGTACGACGCGGTTCCAGCACGTACCGGCCGATCTGCACGGCGGCGAGGTAGGTCGCCGTCGGCTCGGGACGGTCGAACGTCCAGGTGCCGCGGCCCCCGCTGACGCTGTGCTCGATCAGCTCGCCGGTGGCGAGCACGGTGTACGGCTGCTCGGTCGTGATCGTGATGCGGTACGCAGCTTTGTCGGACGGCCGGTCGTTGCACGGGAACCAGGTCGGCGCCCCGGAGGGCTGCGAGGCGACGATGACGCCGTCGCTCAGCTCCTCCCAGCCGAGAGTGCCCCACCGCGTGCGCCGCGGGACGGGGGAGCCGTCGTAGGCGATCTCGACCGTGAACTCGTCCCCGGCCGGGATCGGCTTCGCGGGCTTCACCCGCACGTGCGTGGGGGACTGCGTGAACCGGGTGCGCTTGTCGCCGTCGAGCTTCACCCGCTTGGCGCGCAGGTGCACGAGGTCGAGCGAGACCGCCGGGAGCGGCACGTTCGCCCGGCCGCGGATGACGGCCGTCCCGTCGAGGCGGTTCGTGGCGACCTTGTAGGACAGCTCCAGGTCGTAGGAGAGCACGGAGAAGTCGTCGGTGCCGGAGCGCGGGAGATAAGCGTGGGACGCGGGTACAGCGTCAGCACTGGAGGGGGCCGTGGTCATCGCACCGCACGGTACTCGCGTACCACGACATCCCGCCACGGGCCGATCGGGTTCCCGCTCCACCTGCTGCGGTCGGGCACCGTCTCGCCGCGCATGACCAGCGACGCAGGCCCGACGGTCGCGTTGGAGCCGATCGCGGCCGCGGGCAGGATGACGCTGTGCGGGCCGAGTGTCCCGCCGCGCTCGATGATCACCTCGTCCATGCTCATGATTCGATCATGGAACAGGTGCGTCTGCACGACGCAGCCCCGGTTGACGGTGGATGCGTCGCCCAGCTCGACCAGGTCGGCCTCCGGGAGCCAGTAGCTGTCGATCCACACGCCGTGCCCGATGCGCGCGCCGAGGCTGCGCAGCCACCAGACCAGCGCGGGCGTCCCGGCCGCGGCCCAGGCGAACCAGGGCGCCGCCACCATCTCGGTGAAGGTGTCAGACACCTCGCTGCGCCAGATGAACGAGGACCAGAGCGGATGCTCGCCCGGCTTCAGCCTCCCGAGCAGCGCCCATTTCGCGGCGGTGCTGACCGCCGCGGCGACCGCGCCGGCGACCAGCAGGACCGGACCGCTCAGGACGATCGCCCAGCCGGCGCCCAGGCCCTCGGAGAGCGCGGCGAGGCTCAGCAGCACCGCGAGCCCGATGGCGCAGGTCACGAACACGGGGACGATGCGCAGCAGCTCCCACGCGGTGCGCGCGACCCGCAGTGCGGCAGGCGGCTCGAAGGTGCGCGAGAGGTCCGCATCCTGCGCGCGCCTCCGCAGCTTCACGGGAGGCGAGCCGAGCCACGAGGAGCCCGCCTTCGCCTTGCGCGGCGCGACCGACAGCACGGCGACGAGGCCGTCGCGCGGCACCCGGTTTCCGCCGCCGGCCATCCCGGAGTTGCCGAGGAAGGCGCGCGCGCCGATCTCGGCCTCCGCGACCCGGACGTAGCCGCCGCCCAGTTCGTAGGACGCCACGAGCGTGTCGTCGGCGAGGAACGCGCCGTCGCGGATCTTCGTCATGGCCGGGAGCAGGAGCACGGTGGAGGCCTCGACGTCGCGGCCCACCCTGGCGCCGAGCATCCGCAGCCAGACCGGCGTGAACAGGCTCGAGTAGAGCGGGAACAGCAGCGTGCGAGCCATGTCGAGCAGCCGCTCGGTCGACCAGACCTGCCAGCCGACCCGGCTCCGCACCGGGAAGACGCCCTCCGTCAGGCCGAGGCCGAGCAGGCGCACCACCACGACGACGACACCGGCCAGCACGACGCCTGCGGCGAGCGTCGCAGGCACGAGGGCCGCCGCCGCTCCCGGGATCGCCCCGGCGATCGTCGTGGAGCCGCGCGTGAACGCCGCGACGATCAGGCCGCCGACGCCGAGCGCGACGACCGGCACGAGCGAGACGACGAGGGACGACGCGGCGTACGCGACGACCCACCGGGTGCGGCGCAGCGGCCGCTCGCCCGGCCACCATTCGCGGGCCTTGCCGACGCGTACGGCGGGGGAGCCCGCCCAGTTCTGGCCGGCCGGCACGCGGCCGAATACTGCGGACCCGGGAGCCACGGTCGCGTCGCGGCCGATTTTCGCGCCCGGCATCAGCGAGCTGCGGGCGCCCACCGAGCTGCCGGCGCCGATGCGGATCTCGCCGATGCGCACCAGGTCGCCGTCGATCCAGTACCCGGCGAGGTCGACCTCCGGCTCGATGGAGGCGCCGGCGCCGATCCGCAGCATCCCCGTCACCGGCGGCAGCGTGTGGAGGTCGACGCCGCGGTCGATCGTCGCGCCGAGCGCCCGCGCGTAGTAGCTGATCCAGGGCGCGCCCGCGAGGCTGGCCGCGCCGATCTGGTGCGCGACCTGCTCCGCCAGCCACAGCCGCAGGTGCACGCCGCCGCCGCGCGGATAGTCGCCGGCCTTCACGCCGAGCAGCAGCAGCCGCGCCGCGACCACGGCGATGGCCATCCGGCCCCACGGTGTGACGAACACGATCAGCCCGGCGATCAGCCAGACCAGGTTCACGTCAGGCAGGGAGCCGAAGCCGCCGGCCGGCCGCAGGATCGCGGCGGCGGTCAGCAGGTAGAGCAGCCAGCGGATGCCGTTCAGAATGAACAGCGGCACCCCGAGCACGGTCTGGAGGACCTGCATCCGCCGCGGGGTCGGCGGGACGACGTGGGTGGAGGCGGCGGAGGCCGATGGCGAGCTCTCCGCGAGGGCGTCCGCGAGCGAGCCGAAGCGCGGGTGGGCGTAGATGTCGGCCACGGTGATGTCGGGGTGCCGCCTGCGCACGAGCGAGACGAGCTGCGCGGCCGCGAGCGAGCCTCCGCCCAGGTCGAAGAAGTTGTCGTCGAGCCCGCTCACCGGCAGTCCGAGCACGCTGCGCCAGTCGGCGGCCAGCAGCTCGGACACCGGGTCGAGATCGGGGGCGTCCTCGTCCACGTCCTCCAGCGGCCAGGGCAGCGCGGCGCGGTCGACCTTGCCGGAGGTGCGCACCGGGAGGTCGTCCACGACCGCCAGCAGCGGCACGAGCGCCGCCGGCAGCTCGGCGCGCAGCTCCTCCAGTGCCGCGCGCCGGTCGAAGGAGGCGCGCTCGGGGACGGCGAGGTAGCCGACCAGCACGTCGTTGCCGGCCGAGCTCCTGCGCACAGCGGCGGCGGCCCCGGACACGCCGGGCAGCTGCTGGAGGGCGGCCTCCACCTCGCCGAGCTCGATCCGACGGCCGCCGACCTTGACCTGGTCGTCCGCTCGGCCGAGGTAGAACAGGCCGGCCGGGTCGAAGCGCACCAGGTCGCCGCTGCGGTACGCGCGCGCCCAGCCGAGCGAGGGGAGCGGCGCGTACTTCTCCGCGTCCTTCGCCGGATCGAGGTAGCGGGCGAGGCCGACGCCGCCGATGATCAGCTCGCCGGACTCTCCGTTGGCGACCGGGGAGCCGTCCGGGCCGACGACCGCGAGGTCCCAGCCGTCGAGCGGGAGGCCGATCCGCACGGGCTCTCCCGCCGTGAGGAGGCTCGCGCACGCGACGACGGTCGCCTCGGTCGGGCCGTAGGTGTTCCAGACTTCGCGCCCCTCCACGGCGAGCCGGTTGACCAGTTCGGGCGGGCAGGACTCGCCGCCGAAGATCAGCAGCCGGACGGTGTCGAGCGCGTCGGTGGGCCACAGCGCCGCGAGCGTCGGCACCGTGGAGACGATGGTGATGCGGCGCGCGGCCAGCCACGGCCCCAGGTCCATGCCGGTGCGCACCAGCGAGCGCGGTGCGGGCACCAGGCAGGCGCCGTGGCCCCAGGCGAGCCACATCTCCTCGCAGGAGGCGTCGAATGCCACCGAGAGGCCGGCGAGCACGCGGTCGCCCGGCCCGATCGGCTCCTCCTGCAGGAACAGCCGCGACTCGGCGTCCACGAACGCCGCCGCCGACCAGTGCCGCACCGCGACGCCCTTCGGGGTGCCGGTCGAACCGGAGGTGAAGATGATCCAGGCGTCGTCCTCCGGGGTCGGCGGGTCGACCACCGGGAGGTTGGAGGTGCTCGGGTGCGGCTCCTGGCCTTGGACCGCGAGCGGTCCGGCCGGGACGTCGACCGCGTCAGCGCCGTCGTCCGAGGCTGTGGCGAGGTAGCCGTCGTCCGTGATGACGCCGCGCACGTCCGCCTCGCCGAAGACGAGGTCGGCGCGCTCCTGCGGGTCGTCGGCGTCCACCGGCACGTAGGCGGCTCCCGCGGCGAGCACGCCGAGGATCGCGAGGTAGAGGTCCCTGCTGCCGGAGGTCATCCGCACGCCGACGCGGTCGCCGCGGCGCACGCCGGCCTCCCGCAGGCGCGCGGCCGTCGCCAGCACGCGCGCCAGCAGCTCGCGGTAGCTCAGAGCGCCCCGCGCGTCCTCGATGGCAGATCCCTGCGGGTTGGCCGCCGCCGACTCCCGGAGGATGTCGATCAGCGTCCGGGGAGCGGGCGCGGCGTCCAGCGCCGAGAGGATCGCGGGCTCGGCGGTGGTGTCTGTCACGGCGGCAACCGTAGGAGCAGCCGGTTACCGGCGGGTGAACGGCCGGTGGTGGGGGGCGCCGCTCAGCCCTCGCCCAGCGCGTGCAGCAGTTGCGCCTTGTTCATCCGGGAGTAGCCCTGGATGCCCTGCGCCTTCGCGCGGTCGCGCAGGTCGCGGAACGTCGGGATCCCCGTGCTCGCCGCCGGCGCCGACGCCGCCGTGCGTGCCCGCTCGCGGGCCGCCTGGGCCTTCTCCTTGGCGTCCTTGGCCGCCGCCTCCGCCGTCTTGCGGGCGCGCTGCGAGGCCTTCTTGGCGTCCTTGGCCGCCTGCTCCAGCGCGGCCGCGAGGTCGTCGGCCTCCTTGCGGGTCTTCTTGTCGAGCTTCTTGACCAGCCGCTGCGCCTCGTCGACAGCGGCCCTCGCGGTGATCAGGGCCTTCTCGGCGTCCTTCTCCGCCTTCTTCTTCGCCACCTGCTTCTCCTTCGTCCCGTCCGGCACGTGCAGCCAACGATACGTCCGCAGGGGTGCCGTGCGCGCTAGTCGGATCCGGATTCGCCGAGGCGCCGCAGCAGCGCGTCCAGAATGGGCCGCTGCCCTTTCGCGAGCTTCGTGCGCGCCCGCTCCACGGGGTGCCACCCGGCGTCGTCCACCTCCGGGAACGTGCGGAACACGCCGGACCGCGGCGGCCACTCCAGCTCGAACTCGTTGCTGGCCAGTTCGATCGGACCGAAGTCGGCCTCCGCCGCGAACACCACGAACGTCTTGCTCGACGCCCGGAACTCGCCGAGCGGCAGGTAGACGGCGTCGGGGGAGGGCGTGCCCATCTCCTCGGCGAACTCGCGCCGGGCCGCGGCGAGCTCGTCCACGTCGTCCTCTTCGACCAGGCCCTTCGGCAGCGTCCAGGCGCCCTCGTCTTTGCGCGCCCAGAACGGGCCGCCCATGTGGGCGATCCAGACCTCCCTGCCGGCCTCGCCGCGGCGGTGCAGCAGGATCGCCGCGCTCCGCACGGCCATCAGGCCGACTTCTGTTCGAGCAGGGTCTTCAGCTCGGCGACCTGCTTCGACAGCTCGCGGATCTGGCCGCGGGTGGCCGCGCGCATGTCGATCTCGGTCTGCGCGACCCGCTCCACGATCCAGGAGGCCAGCGTCGCCGTCACGATGCCGAGCGTCGCGATGCCGCCGATCATCAGCCCGACCGCGACCAGCTTGCCGACCTCGGTGACCGGGACGTAGTCGCCGTAGCCGACCGTGGAGATCGTCTCGAAGGCCCACCAGATGGCCTCAGGGAAGGTCTGGATCCGCGCGTGCGCCACCCCGCGCTCGGCGTCGAGCGCCGCGAGCGCCGCCGTGAACACCAGCAGGCCGCCCGCGCCGACGACGTAGACGATCACGCGCCCCCGGAACGCGGCGCCCGCGCTGCGCTGCAGGATGGCGAGGATCGTCACGAGCCGCAGCAGCCGCAGCGGCCGCAGCATCGGTAGCACCACGATCGCGAGGTCGAACAGGTGGGTGTAGAACCAGCGCCATCGCCGCGGGGCGAGGGCGAGGCAGACGAAGTAGTCGATCAGGAAGACGGCCCAGGTGAACCAGATCACGGTCTCCGCGACGACGAGCTCCGGGCCGTGGAGGTCGCCGATGACCTCCCAGGCGTAGGCGACGAGGAACACCGCTGCTGCGGCGGTGAGTGGCCACTCGGTGAGGTGGCGCCAGCGTTCGAGTGTCATGACCACACAGTAGGACCGTCCTGCGAGAACCGTCACGCGGCGTCACCGGCGGTCGACGGGCGGCTAACGTGGAGACGTGAATTCCGGCGACGCATGGGTGGAAGGTCCGAACGGCGAGCGCTTCTGGGGCCGGTTCGGCGCCGCGGGGCTGCTCATCCACGACCTGCGGCGCGGCGTGCTGCTTCAGCACCGCGCGGACTGGAGCCATTTCGGCGGCACCTGGGGCCTCCCGGGCGGCGCCAGGCACGAGGGCGAGACCGCCGTGGAGGGCGCGCTGCGCGAGGCAGCGGAGGAGGCGGCTGTGCCCGCGGACGCCGTGCAGGTGCTGTTCGAGAGCGTGCTCGACCTCGGCTTCTGGTCGTACACGACCGTGGTCGCCCAGGCGGTGCGCGCGTTCGAGCCGCACATGGCGGACGTCGAGAGCATCGAGCTGCGCTGGGTGTCGGTCGGCGAGGTCGCGGACCTGCCGCTGCATCCCGGGTTCGGGGCGGCCTGGCCGGAGCTGCGGTCGCGGCTGGCGGCGCTCGCGGGCTGACGGCTGTCGCGGACTGACGGGTCGGGGTCGACGGTTCAGGAGGCGATGCGCGGCCAGAGCAGCGCGGGCGCCACGTCGTCGCAGCCGTCCGGAAGGCAGACGTAGGGCCCGGCGCCCGGGTACGGCGCCTGACCGGGGTAGCCCGGCGCTCCGGGGTAGCCCGGGTTGCCGCGGTACGGATGGTCGGTGTCCATGAAGAGACGGTCGCCGTGCACGGTCCCGAGGTAGGAGCCGCCGGGGGTCACCGCGACATCGTCCGACCAGGGGAACCAGCCGATCCAGTCGCCCTCGGAGTTGAACAGCCAGCGCGACTGCGGGTCGGGCCGGTACGCGATCCACACTCCCTGGGAGTCGTGCAGGTACTCTGTCATCGTCGCTCGCCTTTCGGGTCGGCATCGCTTAAAGTGACGTTTCCTCACTATAGCGAGAAGTGTCGTCCGCCGCATGCAGAATTGAGGCGTGCACCTGCTTCTCGACCGCGTCGCCCCCGGGCGGGTCGTGGCGATCCGTCCCGACGGCGACGACGCCGGGCGCACGGAGTTCGCGGAGGCGGAGCTGCCGGAGTTCGTCCGGAGCGAGGAGGCGGCGTCCCGTCCGCGTTGGGTCTGGGACGACACCCGCTCCTGGTATCCCCGGCTGCTCCGGTACGGCGTCCGCGTCGAGCGCTGCGTGGACCTGCGGCTCAGTCACGCCATCCTGCGGGCGTCGACGCTCACGGCCGCCTCGAGCCTCGCCACCGCGCCGCCCGGGCCGTGGGACGCCGCGCGTGCGCTGGACGACGAACCCGCGCCCGCGACCGCGACGCTGTTCGACTTCGAGCACCCCGTCGAGGCGGCCCGGCCCTCCATCGAGGCGGAGTTCGCGGCGCAGCAGGAGGCCGTGGCCGGAAGCGCAGAGCCCGGCCGCCTCCGGCTCCTGCTCGCCGCCGAGTCCGCCGGCGCGCTGATCGCCGCGGAGATGCAGCACGCCGGCCTCCCGTACAGCGTCGACCGGCACGACGAGCTGCTGCGCGCCGCGCTCGGCCCACGCCCGAGCTACGGGCGGCCGGAGGCGCTGGAGAACCTGGCGGTCGAGATCCGCGCAGCCCTCGAAGCGCCCGACCTCAACCCGGACAGCCCGCCCGAGCTCCTGAAGGCCTTGCAGCGCGCGGGCCTCATGGTCACCTCGACGCGGTCATGGGAGCTGCGCGAGCTCGACCATCCCGCGATCCCGGCTGTGCTCCGCTACAAGAAGCTCGCCCGGCTGCACTCCGCCAACGGCTGGAGCTGGCTGGACGCCTGGGTGCGCGACGGACGCTTCCGGCCCGACTACATCCCCGGCGGCGTCGTGACCGGACGCTGGGCCACGCGGGGCGGCGGCGCCCTCCAGCTGCCCAAGGAGGTCCGCGGAGCGGTCGTGGCCGATCCGGGCTGGAAGCTCGTGGTGGCCGACGCCGCGCAACTCGAGCCGCGCATCCTCACCGGCCTCGCCGGCGACACCGCGATGGCGGAGGCCGGCCGCGGCCGCGACCTGTATGCGGGCATCGTGGCGAGCGGCGCGGTGGAGGAGCGCGCGCAGGCCAAGGTGGCCATGCTCGGCGCCATGTACGGCGCGACGACGGGCGACAGCGGCCGCTTGATGCCGCGGCTCGCGCGCGCCTTTCCGCGGGCGGTCCGGCTCGTCGAGGACGCGGCGCGAACGGGGGAGCGCGGCGACATCGTCACCTCCCGCCTCGGCCGCAGCTCACCGCGGCCCGGCGGCAGCTGGCAGGCCACCCAGTCGGCGGCCTCCGGAGCGGAGTCGACGCCTGCGGAGGAGCGCCGCGCCCGCAGCCAGGCGCGCGACTGGGGCCGCTTCACGCGCAACTTCGTCGTGCAGGCGAGCGCAGCGGAGTGGGCGCTCTGCTGGATGGCGGAGCTGCGCAACCGGCTCGCGCGCCTGACCCCGGCAGCCGCGGAGTTCACCGCGGGGCCGCACCTGGTGTACTTCCTGCACGACGAGGTCATCGTGCACGCCCCGGCCGACATCGCAGATGCCGTCGCCGCCGAGGTGCGCGCGTCGGCCGAGGCCGCAGGGCGGCTGCTCTTCGGCGGCTTCCCCGTCGACTTCCCGGTGACGGCCGCGGTGGTGGACAGCTACGGCGAGGCAAAGTGATCCGGCCCGTGCGCACGTGCGCGCGGCGGGAATGGGGGAGTGTCGCGCTTGGTTGCACCCACCGACCTGACAGAGGATGGAGACCATGACCGACACCGCTGCCCCCGCCGATCCCGACGCCGTCCTCGCCCGGTACCACGCCCGCCGCGAGCAGGCTGTGACGGCCCCGCAGGGCAACCTGGCGCTCGTGAACACGCAGTGGATCACCGGCGAGCCGGACTCCGAGCAGCCGGTCTGGGGCGTGCCCGGCCTGTGGTCGCCGCTTCCGGCGGGTCAGTCCGGGCTGAAGGTCACCGCCTCGGCGACGGACAACATCTTCGTGGACGAGGTGCTGGTCGACGGCTCCGCGATCGTGCGCGGCAAGGACGACCCCAACCCGGGCGCCATCCGCTTCAGCGACACCGTCACCGGCTTCGTCATCGCGAGCGAGCAGGGCGAGTACGCCCTCCGTGTCTGGGACGCCCAGTCGGAGGACATCCAGAAGTTCGGCTCCATCGACGCCTTCCCGTTCAACCGGGACTGGATCATCACCGCGACGTTCTCGTCGATCGAGGGCGGCAAGACGGTCGGCTTCGAGCACCTCAAGGACGACGGTGCCACCCGCGACATGGTCATCCCGGGCGAGATCACCTTCAGCAAGGACGGCGTCGACTACAACCTGGCCGCCTTCAAGGCCGGCCGCGCCCTCCAGCTCGTCTTCTCGGACACCACCAACGGCGAGAGCACCTATTCGGTCGGCCGGTTCCTGTTCGTCGTCCCGAACGAGGACGGCACCGTGACTCTCGACTTCAACCTCGCCGTGCTGCCGCCGTGCGCGTTCAGCTACAACTTCAACTGCCCGCTGCCTCCCGCGCAGAACCGCTTCGCGGTCCCGATCGAGGCCGGAGAGAAGAACGTGCTCGACAAGGACGGCCAGCTCCTGCACTGAGCGGCGACGGCTGCTCTCAGTCGACGGCGGCCGCGGGCTTGCGTCCGCGGCGCGGGCGCTCGGGGCAGCGCGGCTGCACGAGCGCGCCGGGGTGCGCGGCAAGTGCCTTGGCGACCTCGTCCAGCCATTCGATCGCAGCGCGGGCGCCGAGTTCGGCCGCGCGGTTGGCGGCCAGGACTGCGCGGGAGTCCGCGTCGTGGGTCAGCTCCCGGATGCGCTCGGCGAACGCCGCGCGGTAGTCCGCCACGACGGCCTCCGCGTCCGCCCCGTCGAGGGACGCCGCGACCAGCACCTGGTCCTGCATCTCGTCCCAGTCCGGACGGGCGTCGCGCGGGCCGGAGGTCAGCCACCCGGTGGCCTCCTCGGTGCCGGCCGCCGTGAGCCGGTAGAGGGGGAGGCCGTCGTCGGTCTCACCCGCCGACTCGATCAGCCCCTGCTCGGCCATCCGGTCGAGCGTGGAGTAGACCTGCCCGGCGTTGAGCTGGCGGCGGTTGGCCGCGCGCAGGAGGAATTCATTCTGGAGCTGGGAGCCGTAGGCGGGGCCCTGGGTCAGCACCGCGAGGAAACCATACTGGACCGACATACCCGGTATGCTATTCCGCTCGCGAGCGCGTGGCACGGAGGAATCGCCGAATCACAATCTTGTAACTCGGGCGCGTTCTCCGGCATAATCGCGGTAGCCAACTTAATAGGAGTCATGGAATCCGTTCGCGGTCGTAGGGGAAGACGTACCGACGAAGGAGGAAACCATGACGGCTCACGCAGCTCGAGGAGTGCTCTACGTGCACTCCTCTCCCGGCGCGCTCTGCCCTCACATCGAGTGGGCGGCGGGACGCGCACTCGGTCGCGCCGTCAACTTCACCTGGGAGACGCAGCCGGTGCTGAAGGGCGCCCAGCGCACCGAGTTCTTCTGGGACGGCCCCCAGGGCACCGGCGCGCGCCTCGCGACCGCGCTGCGCGGCTGGGAGCACCTGCGCTACGAGGTGACGGAGGACGCCGGACTCGGCACCGACGGCGGTCGCTGGATGCACACCCCAGACCTCGGGATCTTCTTCGTCCAGACCGACACCGCGGGCAACACCGTCGTGCCGGAGGACCGCATCCGCTACGCGATGGAGGTCGCAGGGCCCAACCCGCTCGACCTGCACCGCGAGCTGCGGCTCGCGCTCGGCCAGGCGTGGGACGACGAGCTGGAGCCGTTCCGGCGCGCTCACGACGACACCTCGGTCATCTGGCTGCACAAGGTCGGCTGACCCGCACCACCGACTCCCGCGACGGGCCAGGCTCGGCCGTCCGCACGCGGTGAACAGAAGAAGGCCCCGGTCCTGCGACCGGGGCCTTCTTCACGGCCGCCGAAACGTGACTAGTCGCGGAAATCGACGATGCGATTCCCGCGACTACTCACGTTTCGCGTGGTTAGACCGAGCGGATCGCGACTACGGCGTTGTGGCCGCCGAAGCCGAAGGAGTTGCTGATCGCGAGCTGCGGGCCGTCGCCTAGGGGCTGCGGCTCGGCGGAGACCTTCAGCGGGATCGCCGGGTCCATCTCGGTGATGTTGATCGTCGGCGGGGCGACGCGGTCGCGCAGCGCGAAGATCGTGAACACGGCCTCCAGCGCGCCGGTGCCGCCGAGCAGGTGGCCGGTCGACGCCTTGGTCGCCGACACCGGGATGTCGTGCACCCGCTCGCCGAACACCTCGCGCAGGGCGACGTACTCGGACGGGTCGCCGACCGGCGTGCTGGTGGCGTGCGCGTTGATGTGGGTGACCTCGTCGGGGGAGACGCCGGCCTGCTCGAGAGCGAGCCGGACCGCACGGCTGGCTCCGCGGCCCTCCGGGTCGTTGGCGGTGATGTGGTACGAGTCGGCCGTCACGCCGCCGCCGACGATCTCCGCGTAGATGCGGGCGCCTCGGGCGAGCGCGTGCTCCTCGGTCTCCAGCACCAGGCTGGCGGCGCCCTCGCCCATGACGAAGCCGTCGCGGTCGACACTGTAAGGGCGGGAGGCCGACGCCGGGTCGTCGTTGCGGCGCGACAGCGCCTGCATCGACGCGAACGACGCGATCGTGATCGGGTGGATGGCGGACTCGGTGCCGCCGGCGATGACGACGTCGGCGAGGCCGGCCTGCAGGTGCTCGTACGCGTTGACCAGCGACTCGGTGCTCGACGCGCATGCGGAGGCCACGGTGCGCGCGAACGCGCGGGCCTCGAAGTGCATGGACACCGCGGCGGACGCGGCGTTGGGCATCAGCATCGGGACGGTCATCGGCAGGACGCGGCGGGGTCCGCGCTCGCGCAGGGTGTCCCACGCGTCGAGGAGCGTCCAGACGCCGCCGATGCCGGTGGCGTAGTCGACGCCGAGGCGCTCGGGGGCGACCTCGGGGGAGCCGGCGTCGGCCCAGGCCTCCAGCGACGCGACCAGCGCGAACTGGCTGGACGGGTCGAGGCGCTTGGCGGTCGGCCGGTCGAGGATGGTGTCGGGGCGCACGAGCGCTTCCGCGGCGAATGTGACGGGCAGCTCGAGCTCGGCCACCCAGTCGTGCGTGAGGCTGCGTGCTCCGGACTTCCCGGCCAGCAGCGCCTCCCAGCTCTCGGGGGCGGTGCCACCGAGCGGGGAGGATGCGCCCACGCCGGTGACGACGATCTTCTTGGTCATAACGGCAACTCCGTGTAGTAGGAACAACGGCGCAGCGCGCAGAGCGCTGCTACCCGCGCGGGCGGAACCCTGCCGGAGGCCCGGCTCCGCCCGCGCGTAGGAAGTTTCTTCTTGCGGTGCTTAGGCGTCCTGCGCCTTGACGATGAACTCGACGGCGTCGCCGACGGTCTTCAGGTTCTTGACCTCTTCGTCCGGGATCTTCACGTCGAACTTGTCCTCGGCGTTGACCACGATGGTCATCATCGAGATCGAGTCGATGTCGAGGTCGTCGGTGAACGACTTGTCCAGCTCAACCGTGTCGGTCGCGATGCCGGTCTCGTCGTTGATGAGCTCGGCCAGGCCGGCAAGAACTTCTTCGGTGGACAATGCCATGGTGTTTTCTCCTTGAGGGGGTGTCGTTTTGACCGTTGATCAGTCTAGGGCAGGCCCTAGGGGAGCACGACGACCTGCGCGCCGAAGACCAGACCGGCGCCGAAGCCGATCTGGAGCGCGAGGCCGCCGGACAGTTCGGGACGCTCCTGGAGGAGCCGGTGCGTGGCGAGCGGGATCGAGGCGGCCGAGGTGTTGCCGGTCGTCTCGATGTCGCGGGCGATCGCGACGGTCTCCGGCAGCTTGAGCTGCTTGGCGAACTCGTCGACGATCCGCATGTTCGCCTGGTGAGGGATGAAGGCGGCGAGCTGGTCGGGCGTGACGCCGGCGGCGTCGAGCGCCTGCTTGGCGACCTTCGCCATCTCCCAGACCGCCCAGCGGAAGACGGTCTGGCCGTCCTGGCGCAGGGTCGGCCACGGGGCCTCGCCGTCGCGGTACTCGGTGAGCGTGTTGCCCATCCCGACCGCGCCGGCCTTGGAGCCGTCCGAGCCCCACACCGTCTTGGCGATGCCCGGGTACTCGCTCGGGCCGATGACCACGGCGCCCGCGCCGTCGCCCAGCAGGAACGAGATGGTGCGGTCGGTCGGGTCGACCACGTCGGAAAGCTTCTCCGCGCCGACGACCAGCGCGTAGTGCGCCTGGCCGGTGCGGATCAGCGCGTCGGCCTGGGCGACGGCGTAGGCGTAGCCCGCGCACGCAGCGTTCATGTCGTAGGCGGCGGCCGGGTTGGCGCCGACATTGTCGGCGAGCACCGCGGCCAGCGACGGGGTCTGCTGGGGGTTGGAGATCGTCGCGACGATCACGGCGTCGATGAGCTTGGGGTCGACGCCCGACTTCTCGATGGCCTCTTTGGAGGCCTCGGTGGCGAGGTCGACGGCGCCCACGTCGTGGCTGGCGCGGGTGCGCGTGATGATGCCGGTGCGCTGGCGGATCCACTCGTCGGAGGAGTCGATCGGGCCGACCAGGTCGTCGTTCGGGACGACGAGGTCGCCGCGGGCCGCGCCGATCGAGAGGATGCGGGTGTACTGCGGGCCGTGGGACTGCTGCAGGGTGGGGTGGGTCATGGCTGCGGTCCTCCTAGGCGGCCTGGTCGATGAGGTCGAACGCGGCGGGCAGGTCGTCGGGGGTCTTCACCGCGACGGCGGGGACGCCCTTCAGGCCGCGCTTGGCGAGGCCGACGAGGGCGCCGGCGGGGGCGACCTCGATGATGCCGGTGACGCCGGCCTCCTGGAAGGCCGCCATGTCGAGGTCCCAGCGCACCGGCGAGGAGACCTGGCCGACGAGCAGGCGCAGGAATTCAGCGCCGTCGGCGACCTCCGAGCCGTCCTTGTTGGTCCAGAGCCGCAGTGTCGGGTCGTTCGTGGTCAGCGTCGCGGCGAACGCCTCCAGCGTCGGCACCGCCGGCGCCATGTAGCGCGTGTGGAAGGCGCCGGCGACCTGCAGCGGGATGACGCGGGCGCGGGCCGGCGGCTCCTCGGCGAGCTTCGCGAGCGCGTCGAGATCGCCGGCGACGACGATCTGGCCGCCGCCGTTGTAGTTGGCGGGGGAGAGGCCGAGGGCGTCCAGCTTCGCGAGCAGTTCGTCCTCGTCGGCGCCGATGACGGCGCTCATGCCCGTGCGCGCCTCGGCGGCGGCGCGGGCCATCGCGGCGCCGCGCTCCCGGACGAAGGCGACCGCGTCGGTCTCGGACAGCACCCCGGCGCCGGCGGCCGCCGTCAGCTCGCCCACCGAGTGCCCGGCGATGCCGCCGACCTTCTCGCGGCGGCCATCGGCCAGGAGGGCCGAGAGCGTCAGGAGACCGGCCGACACGATCAGCGGCTGGGCCACCGCGGTGTCGCGGATGGTGTCCGCGTCGCTCACCGTGCCGTGCGCGACGAGGTCGATGCCGACCGCGTCGGAGATGCGGGTGAGCTGGTCACGGAACGACGGTTCGGTGAGCCACGGGTCGAGGAAGCCGGGGGTCTGGGAACCCTGTCCCGGGCACGCGATGACGATCACGGGTTCAAGTCTGCCAATCTTCCGCCGAGCGGATGTGTCGGATGTGTATGAACTATTCGGCGATGCTTTGTGAATGTCTACAGTCGAGGTCGCCCACGGCCGGCGGTCAGTGCCGCCGCGGCGCGTCCGGTTCGTTGATCGAGCCGACGATGAGAGCGGCCTGCAGGATCAGCGCCTCCCTGGCCCCGGTGGCGTCCCAGCCGATGACCTCCGACACGCGCTTCAGCCGGTAACGCACCGTGTTCGGGTGCACGAACAGCTCGCGCGCGGTGGCCTCCAGCGACCTCCCGTTGTCCAGGTAGCACCACAGCGTCGTCAGCAACTCCGTGGAGTACGCCTGCAGCGGGCGGTAGATGCGGCTGATCAGGGTGGCCCGCGCGAGCCCGTCGCCCGCGAGCGCCCGCTCGGGGAGCAGGTCGTCGGCGTGCACCGGACGCGGGCAGTTGCGCCACGCCTTCGCGACCGCGAAGCCGGCCAGCGCGGCCTTCGCGCTCTTGGAGGCGTCCACCAGGCTCGCGACCTCGTGGCCGAGCACCAGGTGGCCCGCGCCGAAGCCCGGCTCCAGCTGCTGCGCGATCTCCAGGAAGCTGACCGCGGGAGCGGCGCCGATGGCGTCCTCGTTCACAGCGTCGGCCGGGAGGGCTCGGCCGATGACGAGCACCAGCCTGCTGCCCTGCACGCCGATCAGGACATCCGCCGACATGTGACGGGCGGTGCGGCGCAGCTGGTCGACGTCGAGCATCTTGGGGGCGGTGCCCACCAGGACGCTCACCTCGCCGTGGCCGTGCCAGCCGAGCGCGGCGATCCGGCTGGGCAGCTCGTCGTCGTACTCGCCGGTGAGGATGCTGTCGACCACCAGGGCCTCCAGCCGCGCGTCCCAGAGGCCGCGCGCCTCGGCGGCGCGCGCGTACACGTCGGCCGCGGCGAACGCGATCTCGCGCGAGTAGAGGAGGATGGCCTCCTTGAGAGCCTCGTTGCCGCCGCTCTTCACGCGCTCCTCGACCACCTCCACGGTGATCTTGATGAGCTGCAGGGTCTGCTGCAGGCTGACGCTCCGGAGCAGCTCACGGGGAGCCGCCCCGAAGACGTCGGCCGCGATCCACGGCGTCGACCGCGGGTCGTCGAACCACGAGATGAAGGAGGAGATGCCCGCCTGGGCGACCAGGCCGACCGCGCTGCGGCGGCCGGGGGGCATGTCCCGGTACCAGGGGAGCGTGTCCTCCAGCCGCTTCAGCGTGGTCGTGGCGAGTTCGCCCGAGATCTTGCGCAGCCACGCAAGCGTCTCGGACTTCGTCCTCTCCGGTGTCGTCGGCACGGGCCCGCGGTCTAGGACTCGCCGCCCGCGGTGCCGGTGGTGCCGGCGTTCACGTCGTGCAGCAGGTACTTCTCGATGGCCCAGGCCGGAGCGTTCGGGTCCACCTTGCCCTGGGCCGCGAGCAGCTCCAGGGTGCGGACCACGATCGACGGCCCGTCGATCTTGAAGAACCGGCGCGCGGCGGCGCGGGTGTCGGAGAAGCCGAAGTCGTCGGCGCCGAGCGTGGCGTACTCGCCTGGCACGAACTGACGGATCTGGTCCGGCACCGCGTGCATGTAGTCGGTCGCGGCGACGAACGGGCCGTCGGCGCCCTGCAGCTTGCGGGTGACGTACGGCACCTGCTTCTCCTGCTGCGGGTAGAGGAAGTTGTGCTCCTCGGCCGCCAGGCCGTCGCGGCGCAGCTCGCCCCACGAGGTGACGCTCCACACGTCCGCCGACACGCCCCAGTCCTGCGCGAGCAGGTGCTGGGCCTCCAGCGCCCACGGCACCGAGACGCCGGACGCGAGGAGCTGTGCCTTCGGGCCGCCCTCGCCGCCGTCGCGGAGCTTGTAGATGCCGCGGACGATGCCGTCCACGTCCACGCCCTCCGGCTCGGCAGGCTGCACGATCGGCTCGTTGTAGACCGTCAGGTAGTACATGACGTTCGGGTTCGGGTGCGACTCGCCGTACATCCGCTCCAGGCCGGAGCGGACGATGTGCCCGATCTCGTAGCCGTAGGCCGGGTCGTAGGCCACGACGGCCGGGTTGGTCGACGCGAGCAGCAGCGAGTGGCCGTCGGCGTGCTGCAGGCCCTCGCCGGTCAGCGTGGTGCGGCCGGCGGTCGCGCCGATCATGAATCCGCGCGCCATCTGGTCGCCCGCTGCCCACATGGCGTCGCCGGTGCGCTGGAAGCCGAACATCGAGTAGAAGACGTAGACCGGGATGAGCGGCTCGCCCTGCGTCGAGTACGACGTGCCGACGTTGGTGAACGCCGCGAGGGCGCCCGCCTCGTTGATGCCGACGTGGATGATCTGGCCCTGCGGGCTCTCCTTGTAGGCCAGCAGCAGCTCCCGGTCGACCGAGGTGTAGTGCTGGCCGTTCGGGTTGTAGATCTTCGCGTTCGGGAAGAACGCGTCCATGCCGAAGGTGCGGGCCTCGTCCGGGATGATCGGGACGATGCGGTGGCCGAAGTCCTTCGCGCGCAGCAGGTCCTTGAGCAGGCGGACGAACGCCATGGTGGTGGCGATCTCCTGCGTGCCGGAGCCCTTCTTGGCGATGGCGTAGGCCGAGTCGTCCGGCAGGTTCAGCTGCGTGTACTTCACGCGGCGCTCCGGGACGTAGCCGCCGAGCGCGCGACGACGGTCGTGCAGGTACTGGATCGCCTCGTCGTCCGGCCCGGGGTTGTAGTACGGCGGCAGGTACGGGTTCTCCTCGAGCTGCGCGTCCGTGACCGGGATGCGCATGGCGTCGCGGAACGTCTTGAGGTTGTCCAGCGTCATCTTCTTCATCTGGTGGGTCGCGTTGCGGCCCTCGAAGGACGGACCGAGGCCGTAGCCCTTGATGGTCTTGGCGATGATGACGGTGGGCTGGCCCTTGTGCTCGACGGCCGCCTTGAAGGCCGCGTAGACCTTGCGGTAGTCGTGGCCGCCGCGCTTGAGGTTCCAGACCTCGTCGTCGGTGAAGTCCTTGACCAGCTCGAGCGTGCGCGGGTCGCGGCCGAAGAAGTTCTCGCGCACATAGGCGCCGTTCTCGGTCTTGTAGGTCTGGTAGTCGCCGTCCGGCGTCTGGTTCATCAGGTTGACCAGCGCGCCGTCGGTGTCGCGGGCGAGCAGGTCGTCCCACTCGCGGCCCCAGATCACCTTGATGACGTTCCAGCCGGCTCCGCGGAAGTAGCTCTCCAGCTCCTGGATGATCTTCCCGTTGCCGCGCACCGGGCCGTCGAGGCGCTGCAGGTTCGCGTTGATGACGAAGGTCAGGTTGTCGAGCTTCTCGTTCGCCGCCACCTGGAGCTGGCCGCGCGACTCCACCTCGTCCATCTCGCCGTCGCCGAGGAACGCCCAGACGTGCTGGTCGGAGGCGTCCTTGATGCCGCGGTTGGTGAGGTACTTGTTGAGCTGCGCCTGGTAGATGGCGTTGATCGGGCCGAGGCCCATCGACACCGTCGGGAACTGCCAGAACTCGGGCATGAGCCGCGGGTGCGGGTACGACGACAGGCCGCCGCCGGCGTGCGACTTCTCCTGGCGGAAGCCGTCGAGCTGGTCGGCGCTGAGCCGGCCCTCGAGGAACGCGCGGGCGTAGGTGCCGGGGGAGGCGTGGCCCTGGACGAAGATCTGGTCGCCGCCGCCCGGGTGGTCCTGGCCGCGGAAGAAGTGGTTGAAGCCGACCTCGTAGAGGGCGGCGCTCGACGCGTAGGTCGAGATGTGGCCGCCGACGGCGATGCCGGGGCGCTGCGCGCGGTGCACGAGGATGGCCGCGTTCCAGCGGATCCACGCCCGGTAGCGGCGCTCGATCTCCTCGTCGCCGGGGAAGTCCGGCTCGTTCTCCGGGGAGATGGTGTTGATGTAGTCGGTGGTCGGCACCATCGGCACGCCGAGGTGCAGTTCCTTCGAGCGCTTCAGCAGGCTCAGCATGATCTCGCGAGCGCGCTCATGGCCGTGTGCCGCAACCAGTGCGTCGAGGGACTCGCGCCATTCGGCGGTCTCCTCGGGGTCCGAGTCGATGTTATTCATCGAGTACGGGTCCTGGTCGTTTACAGTCACCCTCGACCTCTTTCTTGTGTCGGATGGATCGTGGAAGGGGCGCATCGCTTGTCGGGTCGCGACAATTCCGCGGGCACCATCGTTCAGCCTAGCCGCAACTCAGGAGCACCGGTGACCGTCCCCGGGTTGGCGCTTCCCTGCACCGGGTCTATGCTGTGTCCTCGTGCGCCGGCCGGGTGGAATCGTCCCCGGGGCGCGTGAAAGGACACCGTCACATGGCTCTGGAGAACGACACCCAGGCTCCCGACTTCGAACTGCTCGACCAGCACGGCCGCTCGGTCCGGCTGAGCGACTTCCGCGGCTCCAAGGCCGTCGCGCTCGTCTTCTTCCCGCTGGCGTTCTCCGGCACCTGCACGGGCGAGCTGTGCGCGCTGCGCGACAACCTGGCGATGTTCCAGGACCACCGCGTGGAGCTGCTGGCCATCTCCGTCGACTCGAAGTACACGCTGCGCGCCTGGGCCGAGCAGGAGGGCTACGACTTCAGCCTGCTGGCCGACTTCTGGCCGCACGGCGAGATCGCCAAGGAGTACGGCGTCTTCCTGCCCGAGAAGGGCTTCGCGAACCGCGCGACGTTCCTGATCGACGAGACCGGCATCATCCGCGCGTCGTTCATCACGGCGCCGGGGGAGGCCCGCTCGATCGAGACGTACAAGGCCGCACTGGAGTTGCTCCCGGCCCACGTTTAGGGGGTCTCGCCACCGTGCTGTCACGGATACTGAGCGCGAGGGTGTACCGCTAGCGTCGCCCTCATGGATGATCTCTCGTCGGCGTGGACGGCCGTCCTGGAGGACGCGCGCCGCTACCCGTCGCCGCACAACTCGCAGCCGATCAAAGTGCGCCCGATCGACGAACGCACCGCGGAGTTCTACTACGACCTCGACCTGGGGCTGCCCGCCGAGTCGTTCGGCATCCCGTTCGCCCACGTCTGCGCCGGCGTCTTCCTCGAGAGCCTCGCCGCGGTCGCCGGCGGCCACGGCTACCGGGTGGAGGAGCGCCTCGACCTGCGCGAGATGGATTTCGGGGTGAACGACCGCCTGCACTCGCTCGGCCTGCTGACCCTGGTGGACGCGCCGGCCGGCGACGACGAGCGCGTCCGGCACGCGCTGTTCCTGCGCAGGCAGACCTCGCGCCGGCCCTACGACGGGACGGCGGTCCCGGAGGGTGCCGTGGCGGACGCCGCCGCGATCGCGGACTCCGGCGGCCAGCGCTTCGGCTGGACAGAGGACGCCCGCACCGTCCGCGACCTCGTCCGGATCAACCAGTCCACCCTGTTCTCCGACCTGCAGGACGACGCCGTCTACGACGAGATCATGACCTGGCTGCGGTTCAGCCGCCGGGAGGCCGCCGACCGCGGGGACGGCCTCAGCGCGGAGGCGATGCTGCTGCCCGGCCCAATCCTCCGCTTCGCCATGAGCCACCGCGAGCTCTGGACGGCGCCGGTCGTCGGGCCCGTCATCCGCGGCGTCTACCTGAACACCATGCGCGGCGTGCACCAGCTCGGCTGGCTGGAGGGACCCTTCGCCGGGCCGGACGACTACGTCACCGCCGGCCGCGTCTTCCTCCGGCTCTGGCTCGCCTTCACCGCGCACGGCCTCGCCCTCCACCCGTTCGGCACGGTGATCACCAACCCGGAGTCGCACCGACGGTTCGTCTCCGCCGCCGGCATCCGGGAGGGCGACGGCCGGATGGCGTGGATGCTGTTCCGCTTCGGCCGCAGCGCCCCGCCTCCCGTCGCCCACCGCCGTCCCGCAGCGGCCATGCTCGTGGGGGCGGACCGATGAGGCGCGCGGTCGTGTTCGCGTTCGTGTGGCTGCAGGACGGCTTCGTCCGGCTGTTCACGCACAGCGTCAACACGCACAAGATCCTGCTCGGCCCCGGCATCGAGCCGCTGCGCTGGCAGCTGGGGCGCTGGCGGGCGTGGCGGACCTTCGAGCGCGCCGCCCGCCGCGTGCCGGCGTATCGCGCGTTCCTCGCCGAACGGGGCGTCGCGCCCCGGCTGCGCGGCGCTGCCTTGGCCGCCGAGTTCGCCGCGCTGCCGGAGATGGACAAGGACTCCTACATCAAGCGCTGGAGCATCCCGGAGCGCTGCGTCGGCGGCCGGCTGCCCCGGCGCGGCGTGGTGGTGGACGAGTCCTCCGGCAGCTCGGGCGTCCCGACGAGCTGGGTGCGCGGCCGCGACGAGCGCCTGGCGACCCGGCAGCTCCTCCAGGTCGGCTTCTCCCGCACGGCGACGACGCTGCGCAAGCAGCCCTTCGTGCTGAACGCCTTCTCGCTCGGCGCGTGGGCGACGGGGATGAATGTGACGACCTCGCTCACCGAGGTCACCATGATGAAGTCGATCGGCCCCGACCGCGACAAGATCGTCGCCACCATGCGCGAGTTCGGGACCGATTACACGTACATCATCCTGAGCTACCCGCCGTTCCTGAAGGCGCTATTCGAGGACGACCGGATCGACTGGGCGCAGTACGACATCGTCGCGGCGTTCGGCGGCGAGGGCATCAGCGAGAGCATGCGCGCCCACATCCTCCGCTACGCCACCACCGCGTTCGGGTCGTACGGGGCGAGCGACCTGGAGATCAACATCGCCATCGAGACGGAGTTCACCGTCGCGCTGCGCCAGGCGCTGGTGGCGGATCCCGAGCTCGCCGCCCGGCTGACCCGGCAGCGGGAGTACGGCGTGCTGCCGATGGTGTTCCAGTTCAACCCGTACGACTACCTGATCGAGACCAATGCGGAGGGCGAGCTGGTCGTCACGATCGTCCGCAAGGAGAACATCAACCCGCGCATCCGGTACAACATCCACGACCGCGGTCACGTCCTCCGGATGCGCGATGTGGTGCCGGCGCTGCGCTCGCGCGGCCACACCCAGGTGCTCGCGGAGCGCTTCCTCGACCTCCCGCTGCTGTTCCACTACGGCCGCTCGGACCTGTCGGTCGACTACAACGGCGCGGTCGTCGCGCCGGACGCCCTCCGCGACGTGATCGCCGGCGACCCGGTCCTGGTCCGCGCGGTCGAGAACCACCGGCTCATCTCGTTCGAGGACGCGACGGGCGACCGCCAGCTCCACATCGCGCTGCAGCTCAGCGACGGCGCCGGCATGCTCTCGGCGGCGGAGGCGGGACCGCGCATCGTCGCGGAGCTGCGCCGGATGAACGGCGACTTCCACAACGCGATCCGCACGGCGCCGGCCGGCACGCTGCCGACGCTCGCGTTCTACCCGCACCGTGCCGGCCCGTTCGTGGGCGATGGCGCCAAACTGAAGAACGAGTATGTGTGGCAGCTCGCCGCGGGCGAGGAGGGGAAGTGGGGACTCGACCTCGACTGGGCGGCGGAACGCTGAGGACGCGCGCGGCCCGGTAGGCTGGGGGAGTCAGGGCCTTTAGCTCAGCTGGTAGAGCGCCACGTTTACACCGTGGATGTCGTCGGTTCGATCCCGGCAGGGCCCACCGTCACGCACAACGTCATCGGTTCGATGCAATGCCGCGAGGCAGGGCCCACCCTAGAGTTGCCGACATGGCGACCCTCCGTCACGCCGACCTGCTGCGGCACCTCGCCGCCGAGCACGGCCTCCACGTGAGCGCGGTCGAGGAGCTCGACAAGGACGTCCTGCACGTCAGCGCCCGCGGCGAGCGCGAACGGATCGTGCGCGTCTTCCCCGCGCAGCGGCCCCTGGCCGCGGTCGAGGGCGACGCCGAGATCCTGCGACTCCTGGCGGAGGACGGCTATCCCGCTGAGCGCCCGGACGCGCATCCGGTCTCCGTGGTGGCGGGCCGCCCACTCCTGGTCACCGAGTACGTCGTCCCCGTGCCGCGCAGCGAGCGTCGCGAGGCCATCAGGGATGCCGGCGGCCTCCGTGAGCTGGGGCGGATGCTCGCCGGCCTGCAGCTGCTCACGCCGCGCGGTGCGATGACCCGGCCCGGCGGCGCGTGGCATCACTTCGTGGAGGGACGCCCCGCGGACGAGCTCGCGGCAGCCTCCCGATTCCTGGAGGGCGCGGGCACGGACGACGCGGCCTCCCTCGACACCCTCCGCCGGGAGCTCGCCGAGGCCGACGCAGGCGACGGGCTCCCAGAGGCCTTCCTCCACCCCGACTTCGTCCTCCCCAACGTCGTCGCGGCGGCCGACGGCGGCATAGTGCTGGTCGACTGGACCGGCGCCGGAGTCGGTCCCCGGATCTGGCCGCTGGCCTTTCTCCTGTGGGCGGAGGGCGTCAAGGACCCGCGCCGTGCCGCGCTCGTCGCCGCCGGCTACCGCGAACGGATCGCCCTCGAACCCGCCGAGCTCGACCGCCTTCCCGCCATGATGCGCGCCCGGCACCTCGTCTTCCTGGCCTGGAACCTGCGCGCCCGCCGCACCGACCCGCGGAAGGCCGCCGTCTCCGCCCTTCGCAACCGCGCCGCCACCGACGCGGTCGCCGCCCAGGTGATCGGCATCCTCGGCGCGCCGCTTCCACCCGGGGACCCGCGAACCTAGACTCCCGCACATGCCGGAGGGCCCGTATCGCTGGTTCGTCGTCGCGGAGTTCGTGCTCGCGGCCGTGACCTTCGTCGCGCTGCTGTTCATCGTCGCGCCGTACGGCGGACGCCACGGCCGCCCGGGCTGGGGACCGACCGTGCCGGCGCGGGTCGGCTGGATCGTGATGGAGGCGCCGGCGAGCCTGGCGTTCCTGGCCTTCTATCTGCTCGGCGCGCACCGGGCGGAGCTCGTGCCCGTGCTGTTCCTGCTGCTCTGGCAGGCGCACTACGTCCAGCGCGCCTTCGTCTACCCGCTGCTCATGCGCTCCGGGTCCCGGATGCCGGTGCTCGTGATGCTGCTGGCCATCCTGTTCAACCTGCTCAACGCCTGGGTCAACGCGCGCTGGATCTCCGAGTACGGCGACTACCCGGTGTCCTGGCTGGGCGATCCGCGGTTCTGGATCGGCGTGGTCCTGTTCGCCGGCGGGTACGCGCTCAACGTCGGGTCCGACCGCATCCTGCGCCGGCTGCGGCGCGGCGGAACCGGCTACCGTATCCCGCACGGCGGCGGCTTCCGGTTCGTCTCCAGCCCGAACTACCTCGGCGAGATCGTGGAGTGGACCGGCTGGGCCATCGCCACCTGGTCCCTCGCGGGACTCGCGTTCGCGCTCTACACCGTCGCCAACCTCGCGCCGCGGGCGATGGCGAACCACCGCTGGTACCGGGAGACCTTCCCCGACTACCCGGCCGACCGGCGTGCGCTGCTGCCGTTCGTGCTGTGAGGGCGGCGCAGTGACGCGCGCGCTGTCGGAGGCCCGCCGTACCGTGGGCGTGTGAAGGACGGGGTGACGTGACCGAGAACGTCGCGCAGTGGTGGGCTCGACGGCAGTGGTCGAAGGGCCTCCCGATTCCGTACGCCGTCGGGACCTACCGCGCCGACTGGCAGCGCTATCCGACGGTCGTGCGGCAGTTCCATCCCGAGCTGAACGCCGGGATCGTGCTCAGCCAGATCCCGCCCGCCGCCGACGTCTACGTGCAGTGGGAGTGCGACGCCGGCCACCGCTTCATCGCCACGCCGGACGAGCAGCGCTCCCGCCCGGGCGGCACCCGGCGGCGCTCGGCCTGGTGCCCGTGGTGCAGCGAGGAGGCCGTCCCGCGCCGCGTCCGCACCCCGGAGCCCGACGCGGGGCTGCACGTCTGCGGGCACGCGCGCGACCTGCGCCGGATCGAGAACGACCCAGACGACGACCGCTGCTACCTCTGCCGCCGGCTCGACCGCACCTCGATGACCCGCGAGGAGCTGATCGCCCTCGCGGCGCCGGGCTCCCGGGTCGCGCTGTCGCACGAGAACGGCACCGCCGCGCGCTACTCGTGGCAGTGCGCACACGGGCATCCGACCTACTCGACGACGGTCGAGCGGATCCTCGGCGGCCGCCGCTGCCCGGTCTGCCGGAACGCCCGGCGCGGCGCCGACCGGGTCGCGGTCGGAGACGCCTTCGTCAGCGAGCTGGCGCCGCGCCCGGCGTCCGCGGCCGAGCCGGAGCTCAAGCGCCGGCTCGCCGCGCGGCTCGCCCTCGATCTGTCGAACAACGCCGTGCGCGTCGCGCGGCCGTTCTACAACCAGCTCGAGGTGTGGCCGGACATCGTCGTGCCCGAACTGCGCGTGGCCGTGGAGTACGACACCATCGGCCGGCACGGCCTGGAGCACGTCGGCCCGCGGGAGGCCTCCGACCGCCGCAAGGACCGCCTGCTGCGCGCCGCCGGCTGGGAGGTCGTCCGCGTCCGGTGCTCTCCGCTCGCGCCGATCGGCCCTTACGACATCGTCGCGTCCGGAGTCACCGACGCGGTGGTCGAGCGGATCCTCGTGGCCCTGGGTGAGATCCGGGGTGACCTGTTCGTCGCCGCCTACCTCACCTGACAGTTCGGTGATTGCGCATCCGACGAAGCGTCCAGACATCGGGCCCCGACCTTCCCGCCCGCGCGGCCCACTGGCTAGCCTGACTCCTGAGCCGCGCATCCGGCGCGCGCACGAAGGGAGACCTCCAGATGCCGTCCATCCTGAACCCCTACCTCAACTTCCGCACCCAAGCCCGCGAGGCGATGGACTTCTACCAGTCCGTCTTCGGCGGCAGCCTGCAGCAGAGCACGTTCGCCGAGTTCGGGATGAGCCAGGACCCGGCCGACGCCGACCTGATCATGCACTCGCAGCTCACCACTGACGCGGGCTTCACCCTGATGGCCGCCGACGTCCCCGCCCACATGGAGCTCAAGGAGGGCTCGCAGATCTCGGTCTCGCTGAGCGGCGACGACGAGGCGCAGCTCTCCGGCTACTACGACAAGCTCGTGGACGGCGGCACGGTCGTCGAGCCGCTCTCCAAGGCGCCGTGGGGCGACAGCTTCGGGATGCTGGTCGATCGCTTCGGCGTGCAGTGGCTCGTGAACATCGCGGGCTCCGCGCCGTCGGCCTGAGCGTTCCGGTCCGATGACCGAACCGCCGGGCGCCGGCCCGGTGATCGTCGGCGTGCACCCGGGTCAGGCCGCCGCCGTGACCCGGGAGGCCGCGCGCCTCGCGGTCGCGCTCGGCCGCGACCTCGTCTGCGCCTATGTGACGGAGGACAGCTACCTCACCGAGTGGGACCGCGCGGACGTGCGCGAGGAGGCGTCGCTCCATCCGGGCGATGTGGCCGCCGACGACGAACGCATCGCTCTCGACCTGGCCGCCGCGATCGGCTCCGCGCTCGACCCGGCCCCGGGCGGCGGGCAGGGGACGGTCGCACCGGACTGGAGCCTGCGCATCCTCGCCGGGGACGCCGCCAAGGCCCTCGGCCGGATCGCGGTCGAGCTGGACGCCCGGCTGATCGTCGTCGGCACCCGGGGCAGGGGCGTCGAGCACGCGCTCGAGGAGTGGCTGGGCGGCTCGGTCGCCGCGCACCTCGCCCACGACCAGCCGCGCCCGGTGCTGGTGGTCCCGCTGCACGTCGCGGGGCACGGTGACGATCGCGACGTGCTCGCCCCTCCCGCCTGAGAGTCGCCGCAGCCCCATTCCCGGAGGAGGGGGCACGGCGTTATGGTGCCTGCGGATCGAGCCGGTCGATCCGGGAGGGGATGACGTCATGTGCCGTTGGCTCGCGTACTCGGGGGAGGCGCTCAAACCCGCCGTCCTGATCCTGGACGCGCAACACTCGCTGGTCGCGCAATCGCTCAACTCGCCGCTCGGCGCCGAGACGGTGAACGGGGACGGCTTCGGCTTCGGCTGGTACCCGGAGGGCTCCGTCGCGGGCAGTGTCCCCGCGCTGTTCCACTCCACCGAGCCCGCCTGGAACGACGAGAACCTGCGCGAGCTGACCAACTCGATCGCGAGCCCGCTGTTCTTCGGGCACGTCCGCGCGGCGGCAGGCCCGCCCATCCAGCAGACGAACTGCCACCCCTTCCGCTACGAGAACTGGCTGTTCATGCACAACGGCTTCCTCGGCGGATTCGCCGAGATGAAGCGCGACCTCGCGTTCTCCGTCGACCCGTCGCTCTATCCGCTCATCCACGGCACCACCGACTCCGAGATCATGTTCTACCTGGCCCTGACGCTCGGCCTCCAGGACGACCCGATCGGCGCGATGACGAAGACCGTCCAGCGGATCGAGGAGGTCGGCGAGGCGAACGGCGTCCGCTTCCCGATGCAGGGGACCATCGCGATCTCCGACGGCGCGACGCTGTGGGCCTTCCGGCACTCCACCTCGGGACGCAGCCGGAGCCTCTACCACTCGGTCGCCATCCCGGAGCTGCGTGAGATGTACCCGGACGCCGCCCGCCTGGAGGTTTTCGGGGACAAGGCGAAGGTCGTGGTGTCGGAGCCGCTCAACGACCTCCCCGGCGCCTTCGTCGAGGTGGGGGAGTCCACGGTCGCGATCCTCACCGACGACGGCTACCACCACGAGCCGTTCATGGCGCGCGCCGACGCCTGAGTTCGTTTGACACTCACCCATATGGGTATATGATCGCTGCATGGCACGGGCAGCGACGACCTCGGACGTCTTCAACGCGATCGCCGAGCCGCGCCGCCGCGACATCCTGACGCTGCTGCGGTCGGGGGAGCGGCCGGTCAACGAGGTCGCCGAAGCGCTCGGGATGCCGCAGCCCGGCGCCTCCAAGCACCTGCGGGTGCTCAAGGAGGTCGGGCTGGTGCAGGACCGGCGCGCGGGCAAGCAGCGCGTCTACGGCCTCGACGCGGGCGGCCTGCGGACCGTCCACGAGTGGACGGGCGGCTTCGAGCGGTTCTGGAACGAGAGCTTCGACCGGCTCGACGCGTACGTGCAGGAGCTGAAAGCCCAAGGACCGAGAACACCGAGCGCAGGGGAGTAGCAGTGCGGGAACCGGAAGCAGTGGAGGCCTCGACCGCCGATCGCGAGATCGTCGTCGCACGCGTGATCGACGCGCCGCGCGAGCTGGTTTTCGAGGCGTTCACCGAGGTGAGGCACCTCGCGCGCTGGTGGGGTCCCGAGGGGTTCACCACGACCACGCGGTCTTTCGAGTTCCGCGTCGGCGGCGCGTGGGCCTTCACGATGCGCGGACCCGACGGCACCGTGCATCCCGAGTGGATCACCTGGACCGTCATCGAGCCGCCCGAACGCATCGAACTGCTGCACGGCGAGCACAAGGACGACCCGGACACGTTCGCGTCCGTGCTGACGTTCGCCCCGGAAGGCGACGCCACGCGCATCGAGCTGCGGACGGTGTTCCCGACCAGGGAGCTGCGCGACCAGGCGCTCGAGCGCTCGCACGCCGCCGAGGGCGGCAGGCAGACGCTGGCCAAGCTGGCCGGCTACGTCGAGACGACCATGACGAAGGAGAAAGAGGACTGATGGCAGGGAAGGTGTTCTTCAGCGTCTCGATGTCGCTGGACGGGTTCATGGCGCCGGACTCCCCGGACGAGCTGATGGGCAAGCAGTGGATGGAGCTGCAGCACTGGGTCTTCCCGACCCGGTTCTTCCGCCAGAACCTGGGGCTCGGCGCCGGCGGCGAGGAGGGCCTGGACGACGACGTCGCCCGGCGCACCTTCGAGCGCACAGGCGCGAGCGTGATGGGAAAGCGCATGTTCGAGGCCGGCGAGCACGCCTGGCCGGAGGACGCGCCGTTCCACACCGACGTGTTCGTCGTCACGCACGAGCGCCGCGACCCGTGGGAGCGCCTGGGCGGCACCACGTTCCATTTCGTGGACGACCTCCGGGTCGCCCTCGACCGGGCGCGCGCGGCCGCAGGGGAGCGGGACGTCCGCATCGCCGGCGGCGGCGCGACGATCGTGGAGTACCTGAACGCGGGCCTGGTGGACGAGTTCTCGATCGCGCTCTCGCCCGTGCTGTTCGGGAAGGGCATCCGGCTCTTCGAGGCCGTGGACGACTCCCGGCTCCGGCTGGAGCAGGTCGGCTCGGAGGCGTCGCCGCGCGCGACGCACCTCACCTACACCGTGCACGAGCGTGCGTGATGCCCGGGCGGGCGAGTGACGCCAGGGCCGCGGTCGGCGACAAGCCGGTCTTCGCCTACATCGCGAGCCTCCCGGAGCCGCAGCGCGCCATCGCCGAGGCCGTCGACGCCCTGGCGGCCCGGACGCTGCCCGGCTTGACCCGCTCGGTCAAGTGGGGGATGTCGTACTACGGCGTCGGCGACGGCTGGTGCTTCTGCTGCGGATCCTTCGACGGGCTGGTGAAGCTCATGTTCGTCAACGGGGACACCCTCGATCCCGTACCTCCGGTCACGCCGGTGGGGATGGGCAAGGCCACCCGTGGGGTGGAGCTGGAGACGCCGGCGGACCTGGACGAGCGCCAGGCGGCGGACTGGATGCGGCAGATCACGTCGCGACCGGGAGTCGGCCGGCGATAGGCCGGCGGAGCATCGGAATCCCGGTCGCTCCTCACGGACGCGCCGAGCGCCGGCTTACGCACTCCTACCGACGCGGCAGCCGTCGGAGCACGGAATGCGGCGCCGTCACCCCGCACATCGACTCGGGACGCATCAGACTCGGCGACCTCTTCGGGGAATATTAGTCGGACGCATGAAATGTTCATGGCGCTCGGCTGACCGATGGAGGAGCTATCTTGTTGTTCGCCCGGGCGGCCGAGTTGCGGCACAGCCTCGACTACCTCCTGGCCGGGACGAGCGTCCGGCTCGTCGCTCTGCCGACGGCGGGACGCACGACCTTCACCCGCCACGCCATCGAAGCGCTCGACGAGTGCGGCTACGAGACGATCGTCGCGCCCGGGTTCAAGCATCTCGCCGCGCGCCCGTTCGAGAGTCTGGAGGCCACCGGCCTGCTCGCCAAGTCGGCGAAGCCGCCGTCCGTCTCCGGTGTCGCGGACCTGCTGGGGGAGTACCTCGCGGCACGACGCGGCGTCATCGTCGTCGACGACGCGCCCTCCATCGACGTCCAGTCCGCAGCGGCGCTCGGCGCGGTCAGCGCGCGTTTGGGCGTCCCGGTCCTCGCGACGGCGTCCACGGCGGACGCCGACTCGGCGCGGGCGTTCGACCAGCTGCTGCCGATGGGCTCGGCCGCGGTCGACCTGGCCCCCGTCACCTTCGACGTGGTCTCCGACATCGCCCACGAGATGCTGGGCGGCGCGGTCGACGCGTGGCTCGTCGGGCGCCTGTACGCGAAGTCGGCCGGCCGTCCGGGCCTCGTCGGGGCGATGATCAGGATCGGAGCAGCGAACGGAACGATCCTCCGTCACGACGGTCTGTGGAGCGCCGGCGCGGAGATCTGGCATCCCGCCATGGGCGCCGTCGTCGACCGCCTGCTCTACGGCTGCACGGACGAGCAGCGCGAGGCGCTGGAGGCGATGTCCCTGACGAGCCCGCTGGACCTGCGCGCGGCCACCGCGCTCTTCGGCCATCGCGTCATCGAGGACCTGGAGGCGCGCGGACTCGTCCAGAGCATCGGACCGCTGGGACGCAGTACGGTCGTCGTCAGCCCCGCGCTGGTGGCGAAGCACTTCCAGCAGCAGCCGGCCACCTCGCGCCACGCCCGGATCCTGGACCGGGTCCGCGCTGAGCTGGCAGCGCTCGAACCCGGCAGTGGGCCGGCGGCGCACGAGCTCGACCGGCTCATCGCGCGTCGCGCCCACGCCGGCGGGGGCGCCGCCTCCGAGCCGGCCCTGATCCGGATGCTGCACGAGAGTCGCGACGCCCGGGTGAGCGCCACCAAGCACGAGTGGCTGCGGCACGGCACGGTGGAGTCGGCCAACGCCTACCTCGAAGCGCTCTTCGCCGGCGACCGCGATCCGCGGGACATCGAGGATGTCTTCGCCGAGACCAGCGAGCACGGCGCAGACGCGGCCGTCGTCGCCCGTCACCGGGTCCACCGCGCCCGCTGGCTGGCCTTCGGCGTCGGGGACCTCACCGGCGCCACCGGGCTGCTGCGGGAGTCCGTGCCCGGCCTCGAGCGGTTCGGGGCGCTCCTGGAGGCCGCCGCGACCGCGCTAGAGCTCCAGCTCGACGGAGTACCCGGCGACATCGCGGACCGGTTCGCCGGGTACGACCCGGACGAGCAGGCCGACTGGGCGGCGGCCGATGTGGCGCGCGCGACGGCCCTCGTCCTGGCGGCGCAGCCCGTCCGGGCACTCGGGGTGCTGAACGCGGTCCGGGCCGAGCCGTCCTCCGCCGTGGCGGGCGCGCACGCCGCCGTCCGCGCGTGGGCGCTGCTGCTGGCGGGGGAGTGCGTCGACGCCGTCCTGTGCACGACCGAACAGCGCGAGCTCGCCCGGACGGAGCTCGACATCGAACGGTACCGGGAGCATACATACATCGCGGCCGTCGCCTCCGTGCCGCTCGGACGCTACGCCGAGGCGGAGCGCCTGCTCGGGACCGTGCTGGCGCTCGGGACGCCGGGCCTCGGCCAGGAGCAGCTGTACTTCGGCGCGCTCGCCCTCAGCTCGCTGCTGGCCGTCCGCGGCGGTCGGCTGCAGACGGCCGGATCGCTGGCACGGCAGACGTCCGCGCCCGGACACGTCCCCGGCCCGTGGCCCGGCATGCTCGCGGCCCTGCCGGAGGCGGCGCTGCTCGCCATGGACGGCGACGACGTCGGCGCCGCGAACGCGCTCGCGGCGGGCGTCCTGGCTGCTTCCGCACGCGGATACACGAGCACAGCGGCCACCCACGCGGTGATCGACTTCGCGGCCCTCGGGCGGGACGTCGCGCCGCTCGTCGGCGACTCCGTCCGCCTCGACGTGGAAGGCTCCCTCGTCGCGCCGTACCGCGCGCTGCAGGCGTCGCTCGACGCCGGGGACGCCCCCGCCCTCGTCGGGCTGGGCGAATGGTTCCTGGCGAAGGAGCGGATCGAGCAGGCCGCCGTCGCACTGACCGCCGCCGAGCGGCTGCTGGCCGAGGACGGGACGGAGGAGGGCGCGCGCGTGAGGCGACTCCAGCGCACGGCCCGGACACTGCTGGACGCGGCCGATCCCGGGACGCGGGCGTGGGAGGCCTCCCACGCCCAGCTGACCGGCCGCGAGGTGCAGATCGCCCGCCTGGTCGGCAATGGACTGTCGAACCCGGACATCGCCGCCCGGCTCGGAATCAGCCCGCGCACCGTCGAGAGCCACGTGCTCAAGGTCTTCCGGAAGCTGGGGGTCTCCGCCCGCGCCGAGCTGGCGAAGCTGGACTGGTTCTGACGCCGTCCGCGGCCGCCTCCTCCCGCCTCCGTGAGTAGACCGCGCGTCCCACCCGCACGGTACGGAGCGGGCCGGACCGCGTACTGAACTGCACGGTGATGGGCGGCGGCCGGCTGCGGGAGAGAGGGGCGGTCGCCGGACGATTCGAGGTGAATCACTGTTCAGGTGTCGAATCAGAAAGACCTGGTATGACCGCACAACGCACGAGCCCTCCGGGGACCCCGCTCACGACGCCCCGCCGACGGAGGCGGAGCCTGCTGGCGGGCGTCCTCGCCGCACTGCTCGCCGGGGCCGGGCTGGCACTGCCTGCTCAGGGCGCCGCCGCCGTGGACGTCGCCGGCTCCGAGGCGGCCCGGCAGCAGGGGATCGTCGCGTCCGAAGGTCGCACACCCGCGGTTCCCAACGATCCGGTCCCGCTGTTCGCCGAGACCTTCAGCAACCATGCCGACGGGATCTTCGTCACCACCGTCGACGCCTATGTCGGCTCCGGTGGAACCACCTACCGCGCCGACCCGTTCTGGGCGAACACGTCCCAGTGCAACGGCTTCGTGCTGAACGCGCGCAGCACGCAGCCGTCGGGCTACTGCGGCGACCAGGCCAAGGAGTGGAACGCGGTCCAGGCGAAGGCCAAGCAGCTCGGGGTCATCCTCGGGCAGCAGGACGCGGACGACAACTACGCGCTGTCGATGAACACCTCCTCGGCCCGGCCTCCGGCGAACGAGACCCTGATGCTCGGCTCGTCCCCGATCTCGCTCGCGGGCTCCGGCCGGTTCCTGACCGTCCGGTCCGCGTTCGCCGCCTCGAACGACATCTGCCCGCCGAGCGACGCCACCTCGCCGCTGCTGCAGTACTCGCTCGTCGACGGCGACGGCGTCCGGCACACGGTCACGGACCAGCCGATCAACGTCCACTCCGACCCCCGCGGCGAGTGGACGAGCGTCCCGGTCGACCGGTTCCGCGGCTGTGTGAAGGCGGCGGAGTTCGTCGCCGACGACTCCGCGCTCATCACCACCGACACCGTCCAGCTCGAGATCCGCAACCTTTCGCGCGAGGCGGCCATGGGCAACGACGGCGCCATCGACAACGTCGAGATCCTGGACGCGACGCCCCAGCTGGACAAGTCGTTCAGCCCGCAGTCCGTTCCGGTCGGAGGCGTGTCGACCCTGACGTTCACGGTGACCAACACCTCCGACTTCGCCGCCAAGAAGGGCTGGAGCTTCACCGACGCTCTCCCGTCCGGGATGACGGTCGCGTCGTCGCCGAACACCGGCGGCACCTGCGTCGCCGATGTCACGGCCGACCCGGGGGCGGCGCAGTTCGCCGTGGCGAACGGCGAGCTCGCCCTCGATGACGTCAGCTGCACCATCACGGTCGACGTCTCGGCGGCGCCGGGCGCCTACCAGAACTGCGCCGCGAACATCACGGCGTCGGCCGGGCTCGACCTCCCCGCGTGCGCCGCGGTGACCTTCGAGGCGCCGGTCGCGCTGAGTGTGGCCAAGTCGGTCGACACAGCCTCCTACCTTCCTGGCGGGCCGCTGACCTGGACGGTCGACGTGGCGAACGCGGGACCCGGCGACGCCGCCGGCGCGCGCGTGACCGACGTCCTGCCCGCAGCAGCCGGCACGTTCGGCTGGACCTGCGTCCCCTCGGCCGGCGCCTCCTGCGCCACCTCGGGCGCCGGCAGCATCGACGACGCCGTCACGATCCCCGCGGGCGGAAGCCTCCGGTACACCGTCACCGGCACCCTCCCGGCCGACGCCACCGGCCCGATCACGAACACCGCGACCGTCGCACCCCCGGCGGGCGCCACGGACACCGGCTGCACCCCGGACTGCTCGGCCAGCGTGACGAGCACGCCGCAGGCCGCGGCGATCACGCTCCTCAAGACCGCGAGCGCGTCGGGCGTTCAGGATCCGGCGCAGGCCGGGGACACCATCGCCTACAGCTTCACGGCGACGAACACCGGCGGCGAGACGCTGACCGACGTCACGATCACCGACCGCCTCCCCGGTCTCGGCGCGCTGACCTACTCCTGGCCGGGCGCCGCGGGCACGCTCCTCGCCGGCGAGACCGTCACGGCCACCGCGGCCTACGCGCTCAGCCAGGCCGACATCGACAGCGGCCACGTGGACAACTCCGCCGTCGCGACAGGAAACCCGCCGGCAGGACCTCCCGTCGAGTCGCCGCTGGCGTCGACCGACACCCCGCTTCCGAGCAGCTCGGGACTGTCATCGACCAAGTCCGCTGACGCGTCACAGCTGAGCGACCCGGCCGCCGTCGGCGAGACCATCGTGTACACGTTCTCCGCGACGAACGACGGCTCGCAGACGCTCACCGGAGTGACGATCGACGACCCGCTTCCGGGGTTGAGCACGCTGCAGTACGTCTGGCCCGGCCCCGCGGGGGTTCTCCAGCCGGGGGAGACCGTGACGGCGACGGCCGCGTACGCGATCACGCAGGCGGACATCGACCGCGGGCACGTCGCGAACACGGCGCTCGCCACCGGCACCCCGCCGACGGGACCGGCCGTCACAGCGCCGCCGGCCTCCACCGACACCCCGCTTCATGTGGCCGCCGCGCTGGCGCTGACGAAGTCCGCTGACGCGTCGCAGCTGGGCGACCCGGCTGCCGTCGGTGAGAGCATCGCCTACACGTTCTCCGCGACGAACACCGGCTCCGTGACCCTGACCGACGTTGCGATCGACGACCCGCTCCCGGGGTTGAGCACGCTGCAATACGTCTGGCCGAACGCCGCTGGCACCCTGGTCGCAGGGGAGACCGTGAAGGCGACAGCCACCTACGCGATCACCCAGGCCGACATCGACCGCGGCCACGTCGCGAACACGGCGCTCGCCACCGGCACCCCGCCGACCGGCCCGGCCGTCACAACACCACCCGCCGGAACCGACACCCCGCTCCCGTCCGACTCGTCCCTGAGCCTCATCAAGACCTCGGACACCTCCGGGATCGGGTCCCCGGGCGCGCCGGGCGAGACCATCGTGTACCGCTTCACCGTCACGAACACCGGTTCGACGACGCTGACCGGTGTCGCGATCGACGACCCGCTGCCCGGTCTGGGGACGATCGCCCAGGCGTGGCCGGCTGCCGACGGGACGCTGCGTCCGGGGGAGTCCATGACGGCGACGGCGGACTACGCGATCACGCAGGCCGACATCGACCGCGGCCACGTCGCGAACACGGCGATCGCCACCGGCACACCGCCGTCCGGATCGCCGGTCCCCTCGAACCCGGGGAACACCGATGACACTCTGCCCGGCGCTCCCGCCCTCCAGTTGAGCAAGTCGGCGGACACCTCCGGGATCGGTTCACCGGCCCGCCCGGGCGATCTGATCACGTTCGCCTTCGACCTGCTCAACAGCGGGACCGTCACCCTGCGCGGCGCACAGGTCAACGACCCGCTGCCGGGGCTCGGCGCGCTGCAGTACTCCTGGCCGGGCGCCCCCGGGGTCCTCGAGCCCGGTCAGACCGGCACCGCGTCGGCGCCCTACCGGGTGACCCAGGCGGACATCGATCGCGGCTACGTGCACAACGTGGCGACGCCGGAGGCCGAGACGCCGGACGGCCTGCCGGTGAGCGGTGAGCCCGCGACGACCACGCCGCGGATCCCGGTCGCACCGGCGCTGGTCTTCGAGAAGACCGCCGACGCGCAGGCGACGGGTGCGGTCGGCGACGTGATCGAGTACGCCTTCACGGCCACGAACACCGGAAACGTCACGCTGAAGGACGTGGACATCCATGACCCTCTGCCCGGACTGAGCGCGCTGTCGTACACCTGGCCCGGCCCGGCCGGCGTGCTCGCCCCCGGTGAGCGGGTCACCGCCACCGCCGCCTACGCGGTCACGCAGGCGGACATCGACGCCGGCGCGGTGGCGAACGACGCGTTCGCGGACGGCGTCACGGTGCCCGGCGTTCCGGACCCTGCCGACCCCGCCGACCCCGGCCGCGCGGAGCAGTACGTGCCGTCGAACCACGACGACACGCTGACCCCGCTGGCGCAGGACGCGGAGCTGACGATCGTCAAGACCGCGGACGCCAGCCGGATCGCGGAGCAGGCCGCGGCGGGCGACACGCTCGTCTACGGCTTCACCGTCGCCAACGTGGGGAACGTCACACTGACGGACGTCGCGATCGTCGACCACCTCGACGGGCTCGGCGAGCTGCAGTACCGCTGGCCCGGCGCCAAGGGGGTCCTGGCCCCCGGTGAGGAGGCCACGGCGACGGCCGACTACCTGCTGACGCAGGCGGACCTCGACGCCGGGCACGTCGCGAACCTGGCGTTCGCCGAGGGCACCCGGCCCGCACCGGACGCGGACGCATACGTGACCGCGCCCAGCGAGACGGACACGCCGCTGCCTCCCGCCGCCGCGCTCGCGCTCGTGAAGACGGCCGACGATTCCGGGGTCAGCAGCCCCGGCGCGGTCGGCGACGTCGTCCGGTACTCGTTCCTGGTGACCAACACGGGGAACGTCACGCTGACCGACGTGGAGGTCGTCGACGAGCTGGCCGGCCTCTCCGCGCCGGTCTACGCGTGGCCGGGGGAGAAGGGCGTCCTCGCTCCCGGCGAGCGGGTCCAGGCGACGGCGTCGTACGAGTTGACGGCCGCTGACCTCCGCAACGGCCGGGTGCTGAACACCGCACACGCGGTCGGCACGCCTCCGGGCGACGGCGCACCGCGCGTGGCATCGCCGGAGGACAGCGCCGAGGTCCGGATCCCGCAGCCGGGCACTGCGCTCGCGTTCACGGGCGGCGACGTCGCCGGGGCCGCGGTCCTGGCAGGAATCCTCCTGATCCTGGTCGGTGTAGCGGTGCGAGTGGTCGCGCGGCGGCGTTCGGTGGCCGCTCCGAAGGCGGTGCGCTGAGATGGCGGGCAGCCTCCGAAGCCGGATCGCCGCGACGGCCCTTGCGCTCGCGCTCGGGGGAGGTGCCGCCGTCGGCCTCGCCGGCTGCACGGCGGCGCCGTCGCCGTCGCCGTCGGGGCCTCCCGCCACCGCGCGGGCTCAGCCCACCGGCACCGCAGCGCTGCCGGACATCCCCGACGGAGAGGGCATCATCCGCGCGACGACGATGACCGCCTGTGCGACCGGGAACGGAACCGTGACGGCGGAAGGCTCGATCACCGTCCCGGCCGGAGCGCACGGCTCCCCGGTCGTATCGGTGAGCTGGGTCGACGCGGACACGTCCACCGCCTACGCGCGGGCGGTCGAGGCGGTCCAGGACGCCACCCCGGGAACCCCCGCGCGGTGGTCGGTCAGCACCGATCTGGACGCGCCGGCCGGGACAACCATCCGGTGCGTCCTCGGCGCCGTCCTGCAGGAGTAGAGACCGGCCTTCCGGGGCGTGGAGCGCGATGAAGGCGTTCCCCGCCCCGGGGCTCCACCATGCCAACCGGCGAACGGGTGAGCTCCGACGCCGGCGGGCCGCATCGCGGTGTGGCCGCGGTGGTGAAGTTGCGCCCGGCCCACGCCCGACGAACGGCATCGCGCCGCGGACGGCGGGGGAGCGGGCCCGCTCGACCGGACGGGCCGCCACTAGCGTTGCGACGACCGTGCCGCGAACCAGGAAGGAACACCGCCATGGCCACAGACGCCTTCGCCGGACCCGTGGACTACCTCGTCTTCACGTTCCCCTCGGAAGCCGTGCTGGGGGCCGGCCTCACAGAAGTCCTCCGCCGCGTCGACGAGGGCGTCATCGAAGTCCTCGACCTCGAGCGCATCCGGGTCGAGGCGGATGGGACGGTCGTCGCCGGCCCGCTCGACAATCCGGCCGACTTCACCGGCGCGTTCTCCGGCATCCTCGACGCCGAGGACGTCCGCCGCGTCGCCGACGCCCTGGAACCCGGCGGCGTCGCGATCGCCCTCGTCTACGAGGACCTGTCGCTGGCCACCGCGGCGGACGCCTGGACCGCGGCGGGCGGAACGGAGCTGCTGGTCGGGGGAGTCGACATGATCGACCTGGCCGAGTCGCTCGAACCGGAATCCGAAGCCGGAGCAGAATCCGAATCACTGGGGGAGAACCGAAAATGAGCCTTCTTCGCACCGCCGTCCGCGCTTCGGTCGCGACCCGCGTCATCGGCAACACGCACCGACGCCAGCAGCAGCGCTGGGCCGCACAGGACGCCGCGGCGACCGCACAGGCACCGCCTCCGGAGTCGGCACCGTCGGTCCTGGACCAACTCGCGCAGCTCGGCCAGCTCCGGGAGGCGGGAGTGCTCAGCGAGGCCGAGTTCGAGACCCAGAAGGCCCGCATCCTGAGCGCATGACGCGCGGGGCGGCTGTCTCCCGTCTTCCGCGAACGGGAGAATGGCAGACATGCTCACCCTGCTCGACCTTCCCGCGGAGCTCTCCATCCGTGACGGCGCCATCACCCTCCGGCGCGCAACCGCGACCGACCTCCACGGGCTCATGCGTCTTCTCTCAGACGACCCCATCAGCGCTGGCAGGGGAGACGTTGGGGCAGACGCCGACCTGCCCGCCTACGCCGACGGTCTGACCCGGATCATCGCGGACGACGCCAACGATCTCGTCATCGCCGTCGACAGCCGGGGACACCTCGCCGGAACGCTTCAACTGACATTGATACCCGGAATGGCACGCCGCGGCGCCACCCGGCTGCTGGTCGAAGCCGTCCGCGTCGCCGGCGATCAGCGTTCCGCCGGGATCGGCGGCGCCATGATGCGCTGGGTGACCGACATCGCCGCGCCGACGCTCGGCGCGAGTCTCGTCCAGCTGACCTCGGACGCAGCACGGACGGACGCCCACCGGTTCTACGAACGACTCGGTTTCACCGGCTCGCACATCGGCTTCAAGTACCACGTCACACCCGGCGCGGGAGAGCGGGCACGCTGATCCGATTGTCCATTACTGGTGAAGCTGATTATCCGTTTCCGAACAATTCGGGTATCTGCCGGGCAGAATGATCAGCATGCGAGCGCAGATCGGCTTCCAGGAGTATGCGGCCAAGATCGTCGCGCAAGAGCGGCAGGATCTTCGGCACGCCTTCCTTGAATCCACTGATTACGCGGCTGGAAATCTTGAAGTTCACGGGAGCGGTTTGCGTAACGTGGTCGAGTGGATGGAGACGCGTGCGGAGTTCCCGGCTCTGCGCGTCATTTTCGAACAGGGGCTAGAAGATGCAGTGCGTTTACTGAACTCGATCGATGCTCATACCGAGGCGATCGAGTTGCTGTTCCGTTCTGGCCGAGGTCACACTCCGGCTGCCTCGACGCTTCTCAGAGCGGTGCACGAGGCCGTCGTGGTTCTCTGTTACCTGTATGACTCGGAAGTGCCGCCCGCGCAGTCGGTAGCGCGGCTTGCGGCTTACAAGATCGACTCAGTGCAAGGCAACGAAAGCACGCTCGCGGAGTTCGGCCGAGATGCATCCCCGAAGGATCTGAAGCGGGTGCAGGAGAGCACCGACGGAATCAAGGCGTTCTTCGCCGAAAACGGATTCGTCCTTGGCGCTACCAAGGAGCCGAGCCGATTGTGTCCTTCGGTCTCCTTCGAGGGGGAGCGTGCGCAGGTGCGTCTCAAGACTACTGAGCTCGCGAAGACGTATCTTCCTGACGAGACCTACGGGTGGGTGATCGCATCGGGAGCTGTGCATTCCAAGCCGTGGTTTCTTCCGAGCACCGTGGATGGGTTCACGGAGGATGCTATGGCGCATCCCGATGAGTCAGCCGCGACTGTTCTCTTCAGTCTGCTCTATGCGGCTGGTGTTCTTGCGAATACGCTGCGGGCGCATTCAGGGTTCGATACGACGAGCGCCGAGCGACGGGCGTTCACCCGACTCAAGGCCGCCGTTGCGCGCCTGGATGGCACACCGTTCAGCCCCATCGATCTTGAGACGTACAAGGCGCGAGGGAAGTCATCGGCTCAGCGGCCACCGGACGGCCATGTTGGAGCGGGGCTGATTCGGCCAGGACGTGAGTACGGACTCTTGTGATGCTTGATCGGTATCGCCGAGCCCGGTGATGGAGCACGATCGTCGTATGGACAATGGTGGAGCGCGACCGTGGCTTCTGGCGGAAGAAGAGTCTCGACAGCTTCCGATCAATCAGGTCGTTGTGCGTCTTCGGGCCGTACTAGGCGTGCGACTGGTCGGTTACATCGGGAACGTGACGACGGCAAGCGCCGTCAGCGCATGGGCTGACGGACGCTCACTCCCGACACCCGCCGACGACACACGTCTTCGAACGGCGGTCCACGCCTTAGGGATTCTGGAGATTGGTTACGACCCAATTACGATCAGCACCTGGTTTCGAGGAATGAATCCTCTACTCGGTGACGAGGCGCCCGCGCGCTATATCAGGAATGCTGCGCCTGGCGACGCGTCGGACGTTCTAGTAGCCGCGCGCTCGATGCTAGTCACCTAAGCCATCCCGTCGGTTGCAGCTTCCGTTCTGTCATGATCGGGCGCGAACGCGACGACGACGGGTAGTCCACGGGCCGCTCCGACGAGCTGCGGGCCGCCGGCGGCGCGAGCCATCGCCGTCCAGCTAGGGTGGCGCGACTAGCTGTTGCTGGCCATGACGTTGTTGACGGCGTGGCCTGCGCGGGCCGGCTCTGACGGGTGTTGTTGGTAGCTTCGGGCGGCCCGTTGGGGGGTTGCGTCTCGACCTGCCGGGGCCGGGGTGCGTCGCCATATCATCGTGGCCATGAGCACGAGAGATGACGTTCGGGAGTTCCTGATGTCGCGCCGCGCGAATATCACACCGGCTGCCGCGGGTATCCAGGCTTCAGGTGATGATCGTCGCGTGCCGGGGCTGCGCCGCGAGGAGGTGGCCCAGCTCGCCGGCGTCAGCGTCGACTACTACACGCGGCTGGAGAAGGGACACATCGCGGGCGTCTCGGAGAGCGTCTTGAACGCGGTCGCGGCGGCGTTGCAGCTCTCGATCGTCGAGCGAGAGTATCTGCTCGGCTTGGCACGCACCGCCGCCTCATCCTCGATGGTGACGCGCCCCGCGGAGAGACCGTCCGAGGTGCGGGACTCGGTGCAGCAGCTCCTGGACGCGATGACGTTGCCGGCGATCGTGCAGAACCCGCAGCAGGATGTCCTCGCCGCGAATCTGGTCGGGCGGGCGATCTATGCGCCGGTGTTCGACCTGCCAGGCACTCCCAACCTGGCCCGGTTCGTGTATCTGGACCCGCGTGCGCGCGATTACTGGGTCGACTGGGAACTCTCGCGCCGCACGTCGGCTGCGATCCTGCGTTTCGAGGCGGGCCGCGACCCGCTGAACGAACAGCTGACCGCCTTGATCGGGGAGCTGTCGACCCTCAGCCCGCACTTCCGTCAGGACTGGGCGCGCAACGACGTGCACGAGCACCGCACCGGGACGAAAGCGTTCCGTCATCCCGAGCTCGGGGTCGTCGAGGTGGCATTCAACGTCTTCGAGACACCGGGCACGCCGGGGCAGAAGCTCGTCACCTACAGCCCGCTGCCGGGAAGCGATACCGGCGAGAAGTTCGCCCTGCTGGCCAGCTGGGCGGCCAGCCACAACACCACTGAGCACTGAGCACTGAGCACTGAGCACTGAAGGAGAATCATGCGCGTCGTCGTCATCGGCGGAAGCGGCCACATCGGCACGTTCCTGGTCCCGCGGCTGGTCAGGGCCGGCCACGAGGTCGTCAGCATCACCCGTGGCACCAGCCGCGCCTACGCCGAAGCGCCCGAGTGGCAGCACGTCGAGCATGTCGTGGCCGACCGGCAGGCCGAGGACGCGGCAGGCACGTTCGCGGGACGAGTGGCCGATCTGCGCCCGGAAGCTGTGATCGACCTGGTGTGCTTCACACTCGAGTCTGCAGCCGCGCTCGTCGAGGGGCTACGGGGCACAAGCGCGCACCTGGTGAACTGCGGGTCGATCTGGCGTTCTGGTCGCAGCGCGATCGTTCCGACCACCGAAGAGACGATGACGCCGCCGTTCGACGAATACGGCATCGAGAAGCAGCGCATCGCCGAGATGCTCAAGGCCGAGACCGCCGCAGGCGGACTCGACACCACCTCGCTGCACCCCGGTCACATCGTCGGCCCGGGATGGGAGCCGATCAACCCCCTCGGGAACGTCGACCTCGCCGTGTGGCAGACGCTTGCCGCCGGCCGACCGCTGCCGGTTCCCGGGCTGGGTGCAGAGACGGTGCATCACGTCCATGCCGACGACGTCGCGCAAGCCTTCGAGCTCGCGATCACCAACCGCGATCGCGCCGCCGGCGAGGACTTCAACATCACCTCGGCGGCCGCGCTGTCGGTGCGCGGTTTCGCGCACGCGTCCGCGTCCTGGTTCGGCCAGGAAGCGCACCTCAAGCACGTCACCTGGGACGAGTTCCGACAGGCCACGACGGCCGAGCACGCCGACAAGAGCCTCGAGCACCTGGACCGCAGCCCCTGCTTCAGCATCGACAAAGCCAAGAGCCTCCTCGGCTACGCCCCCAGCTACAGCTCCTTGGACGCCGTAAGGGAATCCGTGGCATGGCTCATCGACAGCGGCGCTCTGGCTGTCGAGCGCCCGCTGGCACGCTGAACAACGCACAGCGCCACGGCCCCGTTACTTCCCGCCAATGACGCACCGGAATGCGCAGCTGACGCCAGAAGGGCGCATGCGTCTGATCGAGCGGTGCCGCACTCGGCCGATCGCGCACGTCGCGGCAGAGATGGGGATCTCCCGCGCGACGGCATCCAAGTGGGTGAACAGGTACCGGACGTACGGGGAGGTTGGCCTCTACGACCGCTCCTCCGCCCCGATCCGGCAGCCAACCGCAACGCCCGGTGAGACCGTCGCGAAGATCGAAAGCATGCGACGCGACAAGAAGTGGTCCGCGTCGCGGATCACTTTCGAGCTGGCTGCGGACGATGTCACGATCAGCCGCCGCACCGTTACAAGACATCTCGCCCAAACTCGGCCTCAACCGGCGAAGGTTCATCGAGCCGAACGGCGAAACCAATCGTGAGGTGAAGAAGATCACCGCGAAGCATCCCGGGCACATGGTTTCACCTCGACGTGAAGAAGGCCGGCCGCATCCCGGACGGCGGCGGCTGGCGCGCCTTCGGCAAGGGCAGTAGCGAAGCGAAGGCCGTCGCGCGCACGAAGACGCGCGGTGCGCGTGCCGGCTACGTCTACCTGCACTCCGCGATCGACGGTCACACCCGTCTCGCGTACACCGAGGCGTTGGAGAACGAGCAAGCATCCACGGCCGTCGCGTTCCTCGACCGGGCACGGGACTGGTTCGCCAAGCACGGCATCGTGAAGATCGAGCGGATCATCACCGATAACGGTTCCTGCTACCGCTCTGGCGCGTTCGCCGCTGCACTGGACGGTGCTGAGCATCGGCGCACGAGGCCGTATACGCCCAAGCACAACGGGAAAGTCGAGCGGTACAACCGCATCCTCGCCGAAGATTTCCTCTACGCCAGAACCTGGGCCTCAGAAACCCTGCGGGCGAGTGCCTTGGAGACGTGGAACCTGCACTACAACTATCACCGGCCTCACGGTGCTCACCGCGGGAAGCCGCCCGCCTCAGCGACATTAGCCCGCGTCAACAACGTCCTGGCCTCCTACAACTAGCCTCCCTGAATGAACGCGTGTGCAGCCGCGGTGGCCTGACGTATCCGCCCGTCGGCGATAGCTTCGGCAGGGGAGTCGTCGTCGAGTTGCGGGTTCATCCCCATGAACCAGGCGCGCACCACTTCCGCGTCGTCAACCTCAAGCAGTTGGTTCACAAGCGACTCCGCCGCAATGAGCAGCGGTCGTTTGGCCGGGGAGGGGGCGGCTGCTCCACTTGCCCAGGTCGTGACCTCGAGGACTGTGGTGTCAGCAATCACTGCGACGAGCCCCGGGCCCAGGACATCGCGAAGGTGTGCGATCGCATCGACGGCCATGGCAGCGGAGGCGTCATTGAACGATCGAGGGTCGGGCATAGATTCCACGCTATCGGGAGCAGGGCTCAGGAGGACAGGCAGTACCCGTCGATGTCCGGGTGAGGATCCTCCGGGCAGGCACGGAGGCCTAGCCCTGAATTGGGGCGGCCGGCGGTGTGCGCTGCGAACGCGAGCGCTCGAGTAGGACGCTCGGGTAAGTATGCATGACGAGGCCGCCGCGGCGTGCGTGTTCCGCGAGAATCCCGGCGTCGTACCCGAGGAGATTCGCCAGCGAGTGTGCGTCGAGTTGCTGTGTGAGGGTGCGGAGCGTCGTGTTGCGCACCCGCTGGGTATTGATGCCCAGGGCGAGGAATCGCTGGGACAGTGTGTTGGGGTGCACGGGCTGGCCTGCACGAAATCCGGGAAAGAGCCAGTGGGTACCGGTGTTTCCTGCGCGTTGGTTGCTGGGCGCCCGGAGGTGAGTCCAGAAGAGTCGTGCGATCGGTTCGGGTATGTCCGAGCTCACGGCCGCGAGGTGGAGGCGCATCCCAGCGGGACGGAGTTCGATCGCGTCGGTGTGCAGACGCGCGATCTTGTTCAATGGTTGCGCCCACAGCAGGTGGATGAGTGCGGCGACGCGGGTGGAGAGGGCAACGTTGTCGTACGTGAGGCAGTTGCGGACCATGCGGATGCGCTGGTCTTGAGTGACGAGTGGGGTGGTCTGAGCTGTTCGGTAGGGGGCGGTGACGTGGGCTGAGCGGGGGCGCTGATGGTTCAGCCAGTGCAGGTAATTTCGGATGTGCTTCCGGGTGCTCGTTCCTTCGGCGAGGTACTGGTCGATCTGCGCCTGGTTGATGTCGGCTGGGTCGGTCTGGTGTTCTTCGGCGAGCCAGATCAGGAATTTGCCGGCCTCGGTGATCTCTTGTCGAGCCGCAAGCGCCGCCGTGACCGTCGCTGTGTCTGCGTCGGCAGATCGGAGGCGGCGCAGGTGGTGCCAGGTCGCGAACTGTTCGATGCTGGAGCGTACCTGCGGGTACGGCTCCAACTCGTGGAGGCGTCGAGCGAGCCAGCGCTCGAAAGTGGCGATGTACTTGTCCTCTAGGCGCGGCAGGATGTGGTGGTGCGTCAAGAGGTCTCGTAGATGCTCGACAGCAGCAGAGCGGGGGAGTGCGTCAAAGGCTTCGTGATCGAGGCGCAGGGTCCGTTCGCCGAGTTGTGCGAGTAGGCTCGCGGCAGCTCCACCCCGCATCCAGGTGTGGATACTCTCTGGCCGGCCGCTGTCCGCGAGCACATCAATCAGGCGGCGCAGCCGGAGATCCGGTGGATCGTTTGGCTTGAGAATCGCGATGAGGTCGACCCGGATGACGCACCTGACGCAGGATCCGCCGCGATAGCGCTCTGCTTCCGCGCCACAGGTATCGCAGGTCATGTTGGTGTCGATTCCTGCACAGTCACGGCATAGCGAGCGGCCCAGATTGTCGCGGCCCGGGACCAGCCGTTCCTCACCGCACTGGGCGCAGCGCCCGACGGTGCGCACAGCGTCGGTGAAACAGCGGCCGCAGATCGCTCCATCGGGCCAGCGGACACGGATCTTGGCCACCATTTCACCGCACCGTTCACAGCGCCTGTCGCCGGTTGTGCGAGGGCGGCCGCGCTTGTGCGGCGGCGCAGCATTTTCGATGGCGGCGGGCGCGACACGGCCGTCCGAGGGTGGCCGCCCCTGCCCGCTACGCCCCGTCATCATCGTCTTCATCCACTATTCGAGCGCGAACGGGGCGGTATCCGTGAATGTCCGGGAGGGCGCCGCTCTGTGCGGTCTTTCGGCGCTGCGTGCTTTTGTCCGCAGCGGTGTAGGTGATGACCTCGCTGACTTCGACGCCGAAAATGTCTGCCAGAGCAACGAGTACCTGTAGTGAGATCCGCTCAGGTGTCTGGTCGACTAGACGCCAGACCTGAGTGGGGGAGAGGGTTATGCCGCGCTCGCGGAGCGGTTCGATCAGATCCTTTCCGCGCCGGAAGTGATTGCGGGCCATCAGCTCGCGGGTGTGCCATTCGTAGTGGATCTCGCGTTTCATCGAGTGGATCCTTTCCGGGAGGTCATCGCGGCAGCGAGAGTCTTCTCGTGCAGCCTTTTCAGCGATTCGCGCTGGTAATCAGGCGAGGCGAGGGTGTAGATCGACGTGGTGGATGCGTGGGCGTGACCGAGTTGTTGCTGGACGAACGAGACGTCCGCGCCGAGTCCGGTGATGAGATGAGCGGAGTAGGAGCGGCGAAAAGCATGGAGGTCAACGCCCGGCGCGAATCCCAGTTCGTCCAGATAGCCACGGAGTCGGCGCAGGGCGTGGCTCTCAGCGACGACTCGCCCTCCGGTCGTCGGGAACAGATCGGTTAAGGGCTTGCCGTAAAGGGGGAGTGCGAACTCGACCCAATTCTGAAGCGCGGACGCCGTCCACTCCCACACTGTCAACACCGATCTCGTCTTCTTCGCCGACCCGCGGTGTGACTTGCCCCATCGAACTCTGACCACGCCGTACTCGCCGAACTGGGGTGCACCGGCGTTCTCTGACAGGTCGACGCGTTGGAGATGACGGCCTTCGTCGATTCGCAAGCCCCACCCGTAAAGCGTCTTGAACAGGGCGGCATCCCGCATCGCCGATAGCGCTCCCTTTCGACCCGACGCGAGCTTGCGCTCAGGCTCGAGATCGGCCAGGTCGAAAAGCTGTTGCAATTCCCACTGGGTGAACACGCGTTTCTCGGGCTTCGATGCATTCGGCTGGCTGTGGGGGATACGGTTCCACTCGGTGACGATCTGCGAAAACACGGCGCCGAATAGTCGAGCACAGTCGGTATTCCAGTCGTAGCGAGGGTCGCAGGCGAACTCGCAGAAGGACCGAATTGCGCCTTGATAGTTGCGAACAGTGTTGTGAGCCAGATTCCGAACGCCGCGGCAGTGCGAGAAATAGTCGTCCGCGTCGGCTACGGACCATTCCCAGGGATAGTGTCCAGAGAACTCGACCAGGTCTAGAACGCGCGCTCGTTTCGCCCTCACGGTCTGCTTGCTCCTGTCCGAGGACGTCTGGGCGCGCACCCAACTCTCGAGAAGGCGTTCCAGAAACACCTCCGGATCTGGAGCCTGGCTGCCGAACGTTACGACAGTGACCCGACCCATCTCGTCATTCACGCCAACTCCGATCGTTGCACGTTTCGCATGATCATTGCATAAAATGAAATAGACGGCAATGAAAATCCCGGTCAGGACCTCAACTCGCACTCGTCGTGGCCCAGTGTTCCATCGTGGGTCCACAGGAGTAAGCATCTATGAAAACCGACTCTGACCGGGAGAAGCTCAGGAGCGACGGGGAGCGTGCAATTGCGCACAATTGCAAATCCTGCAAGTTGTATCTAGTTTAGCTGACATAATGTGCATTATCAGCGTAACTTCGATCGGAGCCGTCACGACCCGTCGCGCAAGCTCCCCAGAGAACGCGTCTCGTAACGGATCGAATCGAAAGTCGGATCGCTGCGGTCCCCGAGCGGCGCCTGCGCAAGGAAGCCGACGCACAACGGTTCGGTGCTCACCGGCAGCCGGAACACACGGACGAAATCCCAGAACCGGCCATCGCGCGAGGAATGAAATGCGAACGCCTGACCGACGCGAGCGACGCGCAGGTACACCGCCCGAGCATCCAGGATCGGGCCGTTGCAGTCGTCCGAGAACCCGTCCGTGACGACGCTGACGACCATCTCCTCGCCGTGGGGCGAGAACTCATTGCAGAGTTTCGCCCAGTGATCCCGGTCGGACCAGAGCGCGAGGGCGCCGGCATCGAAGGTCGTGCGCTCCCCCGGCACGCGCACCCGTGCGGACAGCACGAAGTCGCCGGCGGGCGCGGTGAACGCCAACGCCGTGGCCGCGTGCTGCTGCGGGCCACCGCCGGCGTCGTTCGTCCAATCGGTACCCGCAGCCGCCCGCAGCGACAGGACGCCGTTCCGCTCGTCGTAGGACGCGGCGCCGTCGACGCCGGTCCACCGCAGCGGAGGAAGCCCCGGAAGGGAGATCGTCATGCATGAACGCTAGCGCCACGGCGAGGATCACGACTCCCTCCTCCGCGACACCCGGTCAGTATGATCGCCGTGGATGTCATCGTCGACAGGGGGAACCATGAAGCAACACACCCGTGCCACCAGTATCGTGCCCATCGCAGCTTTCCTGCTGGCACTCGGCCTGGCCGGCTGCTCCACCGTTCCCACCGGCGCGACGACAGCCGCGAGCGCCGGCTGCGCGAACTTGCGGTCGGTCGTCACCAATCTGGAGGCGCTGCGCTCCTGGTGCGCGGGTCACGACGATCCGGCCGGCGCCGCCGCCTGGATGACCGGCGTCGACAACTCGCTGAAGGCCGACACGTCCGCCGACGCCGCCACAGCGACCCGCCTCCGCCACGCGACGGCCACGCTCGACAGGCAGCTCGCTCTGCTGAACGGATCCGCTAAGGAGACGGCGATGGCGCAGCTGCCGGACGCCCTCTCCAGCGTCATCGCCGACCTCACGCCCGTCCGGGACGACGTCTGCGCCTGAGCTCGACGCCCGCCCGTACCGCCCTCGTTAGGCTGGTCCCGTGGACGACGACGCCGACCCTGCGCCCGCTGTCGTCGCACGTCCACGGGAAGTCCTGCGTCAGAAGGCGTTCGCGCTGTTCTGGAGCGCGAGCACCGTCCGTGCGTTCGGGAGCGCGATCTCCGGTGTCGCCTTCAACGTCCTGATCGTCTCCGTCCTGCACGCGTCGGCCGTGCAGATCAGCGTCCTGAGCGCACTGAGCGTCGTTCCGTATCTGTTCCTCGGGCTGATCGTCGGCGCGCTCATGGATCGCCGGCGGCGTCAGCGCACGCTCGTCCTCACCAGCGTCGGCCGCGCGATCGCGCTGGCGGCGATCCCCGTCCTGATCCTGACCGGCACACTCGGCTTCTGGTCGGTCGCCATCGTCACGCTCGTGCTCGGTGTCCTCGTCCTGTTCGCGGACTCGGCCGCTCAGCCGCTGCTCCCCCGGCTGGTGTCCCGAGATTCCCTCATCATGGCCAACGCCCGGCTCGGGCAGAGCGAGACCGTGGCCGGGACCGCCGGGCCGGCGGTCGGCGGCGCGCTGCTGACCCTACTCGGAGCGCCGCTGCTGTTCGCCTTCGACGCCGTCCTCACCGCCGTCTCGGCCGTATTGCAGTCCCGGATCCGGGTGGACGAGCCGCCACCCGCCCCGCGCGAACCCGGTCGTCATATCGGCCACGACATCGCCGACGGGATGCGATACACCTACCGGCACCGCACGCTGCGTCCACTGGCGCTCTCGATCCACACCTGGTTCCTCGGCAACAGCATCGTCACGACGGTGTTCGCCGTGTTCGCCCTCCGTCAGCTCCAGCTCCAGCCCTGGGAGTACGGGCTCGCCCTAGCGTTCGGCGGCCTCGGCGGGTTCCTGGGCGCGCTCATCGCACCGCGGCTCGGCACGTCGCTCGGGGCGGGACGCGCGATCTTCCTCGCCCGCGCCCTCGTCGTCGTGCCGTGGCTCGCGCTGGCCGCGGTGCCGCTGAGCCCGGCCGACGACGGTGTCGCACTCGTGGCGTTCGTCTCCGCGGCGCAGTTCGTCTACTGCCTCGCGATGGGCGTCGAGGATCCGAACGACACGGGCTACCGGCAGTCGGTCGCGCCCGACGCCATCCAGGGACGGATGAACTCGACCATCCGGACCGTCAACCGCGTCGTCTTCTTCGTCGGCGCCCTCCTGGCCGGACTCCTCGCTACGCTCCTCGGCTACCGCCTCACCATCGGAATCGGTGCGATCGTCTTCTTCCTCGCGGCGCTCATCGTCCTCTTCTCCCCGTTGTTCGTCGCGCGGCACGGCGAGCAGTTGTAGCGTGAGCGCCATGAGCTCCTCCGGCACCGACTTCAGCGACCTGCGCGCGCTCTTCATCAACACGACGCTGACCCGGAGCCCCGGACGCAGCCACACGCAGTCGCTGGTCGACGTGAGCGCGTCGATCATGGCCGATCAGGGCGTGCAGGTCGACCAGTTCCGGGCCGTCGACCACCCGATCGCCACGGGCGTCTACCCCGACATGCGCGAGCACGGCTGGGAGGTGGATGCCTGGCCCGAGCTGTTCCCGCGGGTGCTCGCCGCCGACATCCTCGTGATCGCCGGCCCGATCTGGCTCGGCGACAACAGCAGCGAGACCAAGAAGATCATCGAGCGCCTCTACGCGCACTCCGGCGAGCTGAACGAGAAGGGCCAGTGGCTCTACTACGGCCGGACGGGCGGCTGCCTCATCACCGGCAACGAGGACGGCATCAAGCACTGCGCGTCCAATGTCCTGTACAGCCTGCAGCACATCGGCTACTCCATCCCTCCGCAGGCGGACGCCGGCTGGATCGGCGAGGCCGGCCCCGGACCCAGCTACGGCGACGACGCCGGCGACGGCCGGCGCGTCGGGTTCGACAACGACTTCACCAACCGGAACACGACATTCCTCACCTGGAACCTCCTCCACCTGGCCCGGCTGCTGAAGGACGCCGGCGGATTCCCCAACTACGGCAACCAGCGCCGGGAGTGGGACGCCGGAACGCGCTTCGACTTCCCGAATCCGGAGTATCGCTCATGACGGGAGCGTGAACGCGAACCGGTCCCCGGCCGAGAACCGGTACTCGTCGTCGCAGCGGTAGCCGCGCAGCCACGGCACGTGGTCGACGACGCGCAGGTAGAAGCCCTTCGGAAACTCCACGTCGTCGCTCAGTGGCGCCGCGGCCGCCTTGATCGCGCCCGCCGGCGACCGCCCGGCCGACAGGATCGAGTCTGGCGCGTTCGGCTGCGACCGGAGCGCCAGCCGGAGGTACGGTCCGGTGTCGGGCGGGCACAGCGACAGGCCGTGCTCGCCCGCCGCAGCGAAGACCTCCGGAAGGGTCCCGCCGTCGCCTAGGCCCAGCTCGCGCAGGTCGCGCTCGACGACGGACACCTCGACGGGATCCCGCCGGTCGAAGGCCTCATGGTCGAGCAGTGTCGAAGCGTGGGCGTTCAGGAGGACGCCGTGCGACTCCAGCGCCGCCCGGAGTTGCGCACGGGTCGAGCCGCCGACGGTCAGCCGCAGGATGTTCTCGTCTCCGTCAGCGCCATCCACCGCTCCAGGGTATCGGCCCGCGCCCGCTGCGATCTCGCGATCCCGCCAGCCGAACGTAGGATGAGGCGGTGACCGACCGCCGAACGTCTTCGAGTTCCGCCGGCCTGTCGCGGCGCGGCTGGATCGTCCTCGTCGCCGTGGTCGGCGTCGTCGCGGCCACTCTCCTCTCCGTCGCGGCGTTCGCCCTGGCCGCCCCCGCCGGCCACGCACGAGCTGACATAACGGCCGCATCCACCCCCGCTGCCCCGCATACGCTCAACGCGAATCCCACGCCGCTCGGACTCCCCCCGCGCACAAGCCCCACGCCGCCCGTCGCGACGGTCCCCGAGCAGCCGGTCGCCGGGATCGCGACGGGCGCCTGCCTCCAGGTGTTCCCCTCCCCCTGGGCCGACGCCTACCCGGTCGTCGACTGCGGTTCCCCGCACCTCGCGCAGGTGCTCGCGAAGGGCACGCTCCCCCAGTCCTCCGGCGCCGCGTTCCCCGGCGCGCAGCCGCTCAACGCCCAGGTCGGCGACCTCTGCAGCGCGCCGGGGCTCCTGAACTGGGACTGGGTGGCGGTCTGGAACGAGGACGTCCAGATCGAGCTTCGTTACCCCCGGACCGAGGCGGAGTGGGCGTCGGGAGACCGCGCGTACGAGTGCTTCGTGGACACCTACTCACGCCACGAGCTCACCGGGACCGCGGTAGCCGGCCACTAGAGCGTGTCGCAGCGGCTACTCGCGGCTCATCTTCACCAACACCGTCAGCGAGCTCCAGCTGTCGCCGCTCATCGCCGCGCTCGGCACCGAGGTACGCCCCTTCGCCGTACTGCTGACCGCGAGTGACACGACCGCAGCGGATCGACTGGCGAAACGGGAGATCGGCAGCTCGCTCACGGAGCACATCGAGCGCAGCAGACACGCAGCGCAGACGCTCGACGCCGCAGACCGCACTGTGACCCGCGTCGCGACCGACGACCGCTCGGTCACCGACATCGCCACGGAGCTGCTGTCCCGGGCGGGGTGGCTGAACGCGCGGACGGGCCGCTCTCGCCGGGTGGAGGAACGCTGAAGCGTCTCAACCCCCGACGTACTCCGCCAGGTGCTGCCCCGTCAGGGTCGCGCGCGACGCGACCAGGTCGGCCGGAGTGCCCTCGAACACGACGCGGCCGCCGTCGTGGCCGGCGCCCGGGCCGAGGTCGACGATCCAATCGGCGTGCGCCATGACGGCCTGATGGTGCTCGATGACGATGACCGACTTGCCGGAGTCGACCAGGCGGTCCAGGAGGCCGAGCAGCTGCTCGACGTCGGCCAGGTGCAGGCCGGTGGTCGGCTCGTCCAGCACGTAGACGCCTCCCTTCTCCGCCATGTGCGTCGCCAGCTTCAGCCGCTGGCGCTCCCCGCCGGACAGCGTCGTGAGCGGCTGGCCGATGGTCAGGTAGCCGAGGCCGACGTCGGTCAGGCGCTGCAGGATGGCGTGGGCGGCCGGGATGCGCGATTCGCCGCTCGCGAAGAACGTCTCGGCGTCCTCCACGGACAGCGCCAGCACCTCGCTGATGTCCAGCCCGCCGAACCGGTACTCCAGCACCGACGCGTCGAACCGTTTGCCCTCGCAGACCTCGCACACCGTCGAGACGCCCGCCATGACGCCGAGGTCGGTGTAGATGACGCCGGCGCCGTTGCAGTTCGGGCAGGCGCCCTCCGAGTTCGCGCTGAACAGCGCGGGCTTGACGCCGTTGGCCTTGGCGAACGCCTTGCGGATCGGCTCCAGCAGCCCGGTGTAGGTCGCCGGGTTGCTGCGCCGCGAACCGCGGATCGCGCCCTGGTCGACGGACACGACGTTCTCGCGCGGCGACACCGAGCCGTGGATGAGCGAGCTCTTGCCCGAGCCTGCCACGCCGGTGACCACGACGAGCACGCCGAGCGGGATGTCGACGTCCACGTCCTGGAGGTTGTGCGACGTCGCACCGCGCACCTCCAGCACCCCGGACGGTGTGCGCACCGCGTCCTTGACGGCGGCCCGGTCGTCCAGGTGCCGCCCGGTGAGCGTGCCGCTCCCCCGCAGTCCCTCGATCGTCCCCTCGTAGACGATCTCTCCCCCAGCGGTGCCGGCGCGCGGCCCGAGGTCGACCACATGGTCGGCGATGACGATCATCTCCGGCTTGTGCTCGACCACCAGCACCGTGTTGCCCTTGTCGCGCAGCTGCACGAGCAGCTCGTTCATGCGGCGCATGTCGTGCGGGTGGAGGCCGACGGAGGGTTCGTCGAAGACGTAGGTGATGTCGGTGAGCGACGACCCCAGATGCCGGATCATCTTGGTGCGCTGCGCCTCGCCGCCGGACAGCGTGCCGGAGGGCCGGTCGAGGGACAGGTAGCCGAGGCCGATGTCCACGAACGAGTCGAGCGTGCCCTGCAGGTTCGCCAGCAGCGGCGCCACGGACGGCTCGTCCAGCCCGCGGACCCAGGCGGCGAGGTCGCTGAGCTGCATCGCGCAGACGTCGGCGATGCTCACGCCCTCGATGAGCGACGAACGCGCGCCCTCGTTGAGCCGCGTCCCGCCGCACTCCGGGCACGGCGCGAACGTGACGGCGCGCTCCACGAATGCGCGGATGTGCGGCTGCATCGCGTCCACGTCCTTCGACAGCATCGACTTCTGGACGCGCGGCACCAGGCCCTCGTAGGTGAGGTTGATGCCGTTGATCTTGACCTTCACCGGCTCCTTGTAGAGGAAGTCGTGCAGCTCGGTCTCCGAGTAGTCCCGGATCGGCTTGGCCGCGTCGAAAAAGCCCGACTCGCTGAACATCCGCACCGACCAGCCGTCGGCCGTGTAGCCGGGGACGGTGATCGCCCCGCCGGACAGCGACTTCGACTCGTCGTAGAGCTGCGTGAGGTCGATCTCGGAGGCGGTGCCCATCCCTTCGCAGCGCGGGCACATCCCGCCGGTCTGCTCGAAGCTGCGCTTCACGGTGCCCTTGCCCTCGATCGCGATGGAGCCGGCGCCGCGGACGGTCGGGATGTTGAACGAGAAGGCCTGCGGCGATCCGATGTGCGGCTGCCCGAGCCGGCTGAACAGGATGCGCAGCATGGCGTTGGCGTCGGTGACCGTGCCGACCGTGGACCGCGCGTTGGCGCCCATCCGCTCCTGGTCGACCAGGATCGCGGTGGTCAGCCCTTCGAGCACATCCACGTCGGGGCGCGCGAGCGACGGCATGAAGCCCTGCACGAACGCGCTGTAGGTCTCGTTGATGAGCCGCTGCGACTCCGCGGCGATGGTCCCGAAGACGAGCGAGCTCTTGCCCGACCCGGACACCCCCGTGAACACCGTCAGCCGGCGCTTCGGGAGCTCGACGCTGACGTCCTTGAGGTTGTTCTCCCGCGCTCCGCGGACGCGGATCACGTCGTGGCTGTCCGCCCGCTCCGGTCCGCCCGCGTCGGTGGCTGCGCTGGTCGCCGTGGTCATCGCCGTGCTCCGTCCGTTCGGTGTCGCATCCGATCTAACCAGGTGCCGCCGACCCGCTCCCCTCCCCGCCGTCCCCGCCTCGCGAGAATGGGTCTGATCTACACAGGACATTTTCAGTATTCTGCACGTGACGGCCATCCGAACCGTGGCCGAACGACTGAAAGGGTGTGCGCGATGTCCTCTCCCGATCCTCTCGACTCCGTCGTCCGCGACCTCTCCCTGGACGCCTCGGAGATGACGCGCTCGGCCATCAACGGCATCCGCGCTGTGCTGGGAGTCAGCGGCGCCGTCGCTGTGATCCTCGGCGTGGTGCTGCTGTTCTGGCCGGCCAAGACGATCGCCGTGCTGGCGGTCTTCCTCGGCATCTACTTCCTCATCGCCGGGATCATGCGGCTCGCCATGGGGATCTTCGCCCGCGGCATCGGCGGCGGCATCCGGACGCTGAACATCATCCTCGGCATCCTGCTGGTGTTCCTCGCCATCGTGACGCTGAAGAACGTCTCGACGGCGGCCACCGTCCTGGTGATCTTCGCCCTGGCATTCATCGGCGTCGGCTGGATCATCGAGGGCGTGATGGCGCTCGTGGAGGCCGGGCGCTCCCGGTCGGCCGGCTGGGCGATCGCCTACGGCATCCTGAGCATCATCGCGGGTCTCGTGGTGCTCTTCCTGCCGGCGTCGTCGGCGGTGTTCCTGATCCTGTTCGCCGCGATCGCGCTGATCGTGCTGGGCATCATCGGGATCGTCCGCGCGTTCACGTTCGGCCGCGAGGTGCTCAAGACGACGACGGCGCCCGCCGCTCCCGCCGCCGCCTAGCGGCGCTCGACCGGCAGGTGCCGGTCCCACCAGTCCAGGATGATCTCGAACCGCTCGCGGCGGTGCCGCGGGCGTCCGCTGCGGCTCAGCTCGTGGTCCTCCCCGGGGAAGATCACGAGCTCCGCCTCGACGCCGCCTCGCTTGAGCGCCGCGTAGTAGCGCTCCGCCTGCCCGAGCGGGCAGCGCAGGTCGCTGGACGAGTGCAGCACCAGCGTGGGCGTCCGCACGCGGTCGACCACGGCCTGCGGGCTCTGCGCCGCGATCCCGGACGGGTCGGTGCCGGTGTACTCGTCGCTGAAGAAGCTGCCGATGTCGCTCGTGCCGATGAACGCGGCCGGGTCGAGGTAGCCGCGCTCCACGATCGCCGCGGCGAAGCGGTGGTCGTGCGCGATCGTCCAGGCGGTCAGGTAGCCGCCGTAGGAGCCGCCCATCACGCCGACGCGCTCGGCGTCTAGGCCGGGGGTCGCGGCGATCGCGCCGTCCAGGAAGTCCAGCACGTCCGCCAGGTCGACGGTGCCCATCCGCTGCCGGATCACGCGGCCGTGGTCCTGGCCGTAGCCGGCCGAACCGCGCGGGTTCGACATCACCACGGCGTAGCCCGCCGCGGCATAGACCTGCGCCTCGTCGAAGAGCGCTGCGGTGTAGGCGGCGAACGGCCCGCCGTGGATGTTGAGGAGGACGGGATGCGGGCCGGGGCCCTCCGGCGCCACGACCCAGCCGTGGATCGGATAGCCGTCGCGGCCCGTCACGGTGAGCTCGCGCGGAGGGATCACGCCCGACGCACGGAGCTCGCGGGAGAAGTCGGTCAGCTTCCGGATGCCGTCGCCGTCGAGCACGGCGACGTCGCCCGCGGTGCCGGCGTCCGACACGCTCGCCACGACCGTCCCGCCCGCGGCGCCGACGCCGCTCACCACGGTCAGGTCGTCGGTCAGCCGGCGTGCCGAGCCGTCCGCGTCGACCTCGGTGAGCGTGAGCACGCCGCGGCGGCGGTCGGACACCAGCACGCTGTCGTCGCGGAAGGCGACGATGTCCGACTCGGTCAGGTCCACCGACTCCGGGTCGGTCAGGAGGCGCGGTGCGGCGCCCGGGTGGTCGATGACGTAGAGCGCCGTGTTCTTCGCCACGAAGTCCCGGCCGCTCTCCCCCACGTCCTGCGCGCTGAAGTAGAGTGCGCCGTTCAGTCCGTAGGCGACGGCGACGATCGAGAAGTCCCCGTGCCTCCCCGTCGCGTCGGACGGCTCCCTGCCGCCGTCGACGGGCACCACGAACACGTTCGAGCGCAGGTCGTCGTCGCGGCTTTCGTGCCGCGCCGACACGAACGCGAGCGTCGACCCGTCCGGCGAGAACGCGATGGTCGAGTCGTCCCAGTCCCCGCCGGTCAGCGCGCGCGGCGTCGCGACAGCCGGCGCCGGACGGGTCGAGCCGTCGGCCTCCGCGATCGGCGACACGGCAGGCTCGGCCCAGACGTCCGGCGCCGTCACGAGGTAGACGTGCGAGCGCCGGTCGGTGATGTAGCCGAGTCCGTTGGCCTGATATTTCAGAGTGTCGATCCGCCGGGCCCGCTCCCCGTTCGGCTCGATGCCGTCCACCGTGCCGTACCTGCCCTGCTCCGGGTCCCGGCTGACGAAGGCCAGCGAGCGCCCGTCCGGCGACCAGGCGAACTCGGTCACCCCGAGCTTGCGGTCGGTGACGACGACCGGCTCGCCGCCGGCGGCGTCCACGACGTGCAGCTGTGACGGCGACTTCGGACCGCCTCGCAGGAACGCGATCAGCCGGCCGTCTGGCGAGAACTGCGGCGCGGAGTCGCGGAACCCGCGCGTGAGCCTGCGCGGCGCCGCGTGCCCGGACAGCGGCATGTTCCAGAGCTGACCGATCGTGGCGTCGGCGGCGAGGGAGGGATGCGTGACCGAGACGACCGCGCGGCCGCCTGCCGGGTGCACGGTGGGACGGGAGACCCCGGTCAGGAGCTCCAGGTCGGCGGGCCTCATTCGCTGATCGGCTCGAAGCTGGAGACGTCCCCGACGAGGCGGGTGTGGTCGGCCGGCACCGGGTCGACCACGGCGGAGGCGACCTCGGCGGCGAACTCGCCGACGTTGTAGAGGCGGCCGGCGGCCTCCTTGCGGGCGTCGATCGCGCCCGGGTTCAGCCGGTTGAGCAGCGTCGCGGTGATGGTGCCCTCGATCATGTCGCCGGAGACCACGACGAACTCGACGCCCTTCGCCTCGAGCTCCGGGAGCAGCGCCCGCAGCGCGTCCTCCCCCGCCCGCTTGCTGAGCGCGACGGCCTCGTACTCGGGCATCGTCGGCGTGGAGCGGATGAAGTGCGCCTGGTGGCTCGTGACGAACACCACGCGCGAGCCCGCCGCCATCAGCGGCAGCGCCGAGGTCAGCACGTTCACCTGGGCGTCGCGGTTGAGCTGCATGGCGTAGTCCTCCGCCATGCCGGACTCCATCCCGCCGGAGGCGTTCAGGACCAGGATGTCCAGGCCGCCCCACTCCGCCGAGACGGTCTCGAAGAGCGCCGCCACCGAGGCGGGGTCGGTGAGGTCCGCGCCCACGGTGATCGCCGAGCCGCCCTGCTCGCGGATCGCGTCGGCGAGCTTGACCGCGCGCGCCTCCTTGTTGCGGTAGTTGATCGCGACGGCGGCGCCGGCGTCGGCCAGGTACTGCACGGTGTCGGCGCCGATGCCGCGCGACGAACCGGTGACGAGGGCGCGTTTGCCGGTGAGGCTGCCCTGCGCGAGCGGGCTGGCGGACGCGGAAGCGTTGGACACGGGTACTCCTAGAGCGTTGGACGACACGGCTTTCTGAGACTACCAAGTGCGTTCCGTCCAGTGGGCCGCGGGAATGCTAGCGTTCTAGCAAGTACATAGTGATGTGTAGAGAGGGGCGGCTCGTGGACATCACCTCCTTCGCCTGGATCGCCTGGCTCGTCCTCATCCTCGTGTTCGTGATCATCGAGATGCTGACGCTGGACTTCGTCTTCCTCATGATCGCGATCGGCAGTCTCGGCGGGCTGATCGCCGGGCTGCTCGGCGCCCCGTGGTGGCTACAGCTGATCATCGCGGCCGCGCTCTCGGTCATCCTGGTCTTCTTCATCCGGCCGCCGCTCCTGCACAGGCTCAAGCGCGGCGGCGACCCCGCCAAGAGCAACGTGGACGCGCTGATCGGGATGAACGGCGTCGTCGTCTCGACCGTCTCGCGCACCGCTGGACTGGTCAAGCTGTCCGTCGGGGAGACCTGGACCGCGCGGCTCTCGCCCGGCCAGTCCCGCCCCGTCGAACTGGTGCCGGGCGAGCACGTCATCGTCCTGAGCATCGAGGGCGCGACGGCCGTCGTCGCCCCGTCACCGGTGTCGGCGGGAGCCGGCGACCTCACCGAGAGGAGCATCACGTGACCGACGTCACCCAGCTCGTCGTGACCATCGTCGTCTCGATCATCGTCCTGGTGATCGCGATCTTCGTGCTGGTCACGCTCTTCCGCGCCATCCGGATCATCCCGCAGGCGCGGGCCGGGGTCGTGGAGCGCCTGGGCCGGTACCACAAGACGCTCACCCCCGGCCTCAACGTCGTCGTGCCGTTCATCGACAAGGTCCGGCCGCTGATCGACCTCCGCGAGCAGGTCGTCTCCTTCCCGCCGCAGCCGGTGATCACCGAGGACAACCTGGTCGTCTCGATCGACACGGTCGTCTACTTCCAGGTCACCGACGCCCGCGCCGCGACCTACGAGATCGCCAACTACCTCGGCGCGGTCGAGCAGCTCACCACGACCACCCTCCGCAACGTGGTCGGCGGCCTGAACCTCGAGGCCGCGCTGACCTCCCGCGACAACATCAACGGCCAGCTGCGCCTGGTGCTGGACGAGGCCACCGGCAAGTGGGGCATCCGAGTATCGCGCGTCGAGCTGAAGGCGATCGACCCGCCCGTGTCCATCCAGGACTCGATGGAGAAGCAGATGCGCGCCGAGCGCGACCGTCGTGCGCTGATCCTGACAGCCGAGGGCACGAAGCAGTCCGAGATCCTGAACGCCGAGGGCCTGCGGCAGGCCGCGATCCTCAAGGCGGAGGGCGACGCCAAGGCCGCCGTGCTCCGCGCCGAGGGCGAGGCGAAGGCGATCACGACCGTCTTCGGCGCCATCCACGAGGGGAAGCCGGACAACCTGCTGCTGGCCTACCAGTACCTGCAGACGCTGCCGAAGCTCGCCGAAGGCTCCGCGAACAAGCTCTGGGTCATCCCGAGCGAGCTCACGGAGGCGCTGAAGGGCATCGGCCAGGCGTTCGGGCCGAAGGGCGCGGACGCGGCCGGGCTCGGCGTGGTCCCGGCCGGCACACAGGCCCCGCCGTCGGTGGAGGCGGCAGGCGCGGCGAGCTCGACTCCTCCGCCCGCTCCCCCGGCGTGACCTTCCTCGACGGGCCGCGGCCGCGGATCATCGCGCACCGCGGCCTGGCCCTCAACGCGCCGGAGAACACCCTCCTCGCCTTCTTGAAGGCGCTGAGCGCCGGCGCCACTCATCTGGAGACGGACGTGCACGGCACCGCCGACGGCGAGGCCGTGGTCAGTCACGATCCCGACCTCACCCGGGTGGCCGGCCGCGACCTGCGCGTGGAACAGCTGACCCTGGCCGAGCTGCGGCGCATCCCGCTCGGCGACGGCCAGTCGTTCTGCTCGCTCGCGGAGGCGCTGGACGCCTTCCCGGAGGCGCGCTTCAACATCGACATCAAGGACGAGCGCGCCGCGGCCCCGGCCGCCGCTGCGATCGTGAAGGCGCGCGCGGCCGACCGCGTCCTGCTCACGAGCTTCTCGGCGGCACGCCGGAAGGCCGCGACAGCCGCCCTCCCCGAGGTCGCCGTGTCGCCCTCCGTGACGGAGTTCGTGCCGGCGCTGGTCGGGGCGAAGTCTGGCCTCCGCCCGCTCACCCGGCGCGCGCTGCGCGGGTTCGCCGCGGTGCAGATCCCCGAGCGCCGCGGTCCGGTCCGACTGGTCACGGCGCGCACGGTGCGCGCCATCCAGGCCGCGGGAGCCGAGGTGCACGTGTGGACGGTGGACGACGTCGCCGAGATGAAGCGCCTACTGGACCTGGGAGTCGACGCCATCGTCACCAACCGCTGCGACCTCATGAAAGCCCTGGTCGACCCGCAGAACTGACCCGTCGAAGCTCTGCTGACGCTGTGAGCCCACTGAGAGAAGGCGGCTCCCGGAAAGAGAATCCCCAGCTTGCTGGTTTATAAAAGTGAGGATTCGCGCGAAGAGGAGACCACACGATGGCAGATCGCAGTTTGCGCGGAATGAGGCTTGGCGCCCAGAGCTTACAAAGCGAAGAAGGCGTCGTCTACTCTCCGCGTTCCCGTTACACCTACCTGTGCCCCGACTGCGGCAAGGAGACCGAAATGGTCTTCTCCGCCGAGGCCGAGCCTCCCAGTGCCTGGGAGTGCAAGCACTGCGGCCACGAGGCCCGCTTGCTGGTCGACGACAAGCCCGTCGAGATCGACCACTCGGACGTCAAGACGCCGCGCAGCCACTGGGACATGCTCTTGGAGCGTCGCACCCGCGCCGAGCTCGAAGAGCTCCTCGAGGAGCGGCTGCAGTACCTGCGCGCACGCCGCGGGACGACCGAGCACAAGCACACCGCCTGACGCTCGGTCCCCGTTCAGCCGCTCTCACCGTTTCGGTGGGAGCGGCTTTCTCGTGCTCGGGGCAGGCAGCCGCCGCGAGAACGCCGCCACCGCCAGGCCGAAGAGCCCGAGGCCCGCGACCAGGAACTCGATGCCGCGGCTGAGCAGCGTCGAAGGGGTCGTCGTGGTGCCCAGCGGCACGTCCGCGACCATGTGACCCGGCTTGAACGGCGGGATCTCGGTGATGGTCTTCCCGTCCGGGGCGATGATCTGGCTGCTGCCGACCGTGGAGATGTTCACCAGCGCGCGCCCCGACTCGATCGCGCGCAGGCGGGCGATCGCGAGCTGCTGCTCGTTCTCGTCGGTCTGCCCGAAGTCGGCGTTGTTCGTCTGGGCCAGGATGACCTGCGCATCGTCGTTCATCATGTCGGTCAGAAGCTGGTCGTCCACGATGTCGAAGCAGATCGAGATGCCGGCGCGCACTCCCCCGACATCGAACACGTTGTCGCGTGTCCCCGGCGTGTAGTCGCGGCCGATCAGGTCGATGAGCGACGGCGCGAACGGCCGCCAGAACGACCGGTCGGGGACGTACTCGCCGAACGGCACGGGATGCTTCTTGTCGTAGTAGTCGACGGCTCCCTTGCCGGCCTCCCACTGCAACGACGTGTTGAAGTACTTGCCGTCGCGGTAGGTGATCGTCCCGACGATGAACGGCGCGCCGAACTTGCGGCTCAGGGCGTCGAGGAGCGCGGCGGTGTCCGGGTCGCGGGTCGGGTCGGGCTGGGCCGCACCCTCCGGCCAGACCACCATGTCGAGCTTCTTGTCGCCCGACGACTGGGAGGCGGGGATCTTCAGCGTCTCGTCGAACTGCGTCTGCAGCACCGCGCCCTCCGGCGCGTTGTCGAAGTAGCCGGCGGGACCGTTGCCCTGCACGGCCGCGATCCGCGTGGTGCCGTGCGTCGTCGCCGGCCAGGACGGCACGGCCAGCACGACGGCGACTGCGCCGAGGGCGACGGCGCCGCGCACGACGGTGCGCACATCCACGGCGAAGAACAGCTCGATCAGGAGGGCGACGAGCCAGACCATGACGAACCCGAGGCCCGAGATGCCGAGCCAGGCCACGAGCGGAGCGTACGGACTGAGCGACTGCGACTCCGCGACCCGGCCCCAGGAGAAGCCGCCGTACGGCCAGTTGCCCGTCACGTACTCCCGCAGCACCCACAGCCCGGCGACGATGACCGGGACCATCCCGAGCCGCCCGGCGATGCTCGGCCACGCCCGGGGCACCCACCGGTAGGCGAGCGTGATGAGGATGCCGCCCGCGCCCCAGAACAGCGCCTCCAACGTCGAGAGCGCGATCCACGGGACCGGTCCGAGGTACAGCGAGGTCCACGACACGTGCACCAGATAGAAGGCCTCGCCGGCGAGCCAGCCGACCAGGAACGCCATCCCCGCCGTCCTGCCGCGCTGGGCGAGCAGCACCATCCCGATGCCGACGAACGTCAGCGGCCACAGGTTCTGGCCGGGGAAGCCGGCGGCCAGCACGGGGCCTGCGCCGATCGCGACGAGGATGGCCAGCCAGAGCGGCAGCGGAGCCGGCGGCAGCGCAGCACGCCGCGATCGGCGGGCGCGGGGCGTTCGGGTCACGAAGGGAGAGCCTAAGGCATCGCGCTCTGCGTCCCGCACAGCCACGGGCTCAGGCAACGGCGGAGTACGCCACGATGCCGCGGCGGATCGACTCCAGTGCCTGCCGTGCGGTGCGCCCGACGTTGCCCTGGGCGACCAGCGAGAGCTGGTCCAGAAGGTCGATCGTCTGCTTCGCCCAGCGCACGAAGTCGCCCGCGGCCATGTCCGCCTCGCGCAGCACGACGTCCAGCGCCGCGCCCCGCGCCCACTGGTGCATCGCCAGCGCCAGCGCCGTCGAGACCGGCTCGCTGCCCGGGAGGCGGTTGTCGCGCTCCAGGTCGTCCAGCCGGGCCCACAGGTCCGTGGTGCGCTCCAGGGCCGGGCGGAAGGCGCCGCGCGGGAGGTTGCGGTCGTGCGCCAGGCCGTCGTCGCGACGCGGCTCGAAGACCAGCGCGCACGCCATCGCGGCGAGGCCCGCGGCGTCGAGCTCCTTCCAGTACCCGCGGCGCAGGCACTCGGCGACGAGGAGGTCGCGCTCGCCGTAGATCCGCTTGAGGGTGCGGCCGTGCACGGTGAGGGCGGTCTCGCCGTCCTCGTCGGTGAGGTAGCCGAGCTCCAGCAGCACGTCCGAGACGCGGTCGAACACCTTCGCCACCGCCCCGGTGCGGGACTGGATCTGCGCGCTGAGCCGGTCGGTGTCGCGCTTCAGCTTCCACCAGCGCTCCGACCAGCGGGCGTGCTGCTCGCGGTCCGGGCAGCGGTGACACGGGTGCTCGCGCATCCGCTTCCGGAGGCCGGCGAGCTGGCGCTGGCGGCGCTCCCGCTCGGCCTTCGACGCGTTCTCGATGCGCTGGCCCTTCTTCTCCAGGTCGCTGAGCTCGCGCCGGATCCGGGAGTACTCGCGGAAGTCGCCGAGGTGGCACTCCATCGCCTTCTCGTAGCCGGCCAGCGACTCCTCCTGCTGACGCACCTTCCGCGCGAGGTCGACCACCGCCCGGTCGGCCTGGAACTGCGCGAACGACGACTCCAGGATCTCGCGGGTGCGCACCCGGCCGAACTGGTCGATGAGGTTGACCGCCATGTTGTACGTGGGGCGGAAGCTGGAGTTCAGCGGGTAGCTGCGCCGGGAGGCCAGCGAGGCGACCGACTGGGGGTCGAGGCCGTCCTCCCACTGGATGACGGAGTGGCCCTCGACGTCGATGCCGCGCCGTCCGGCCCGCCCGGTGAGCTGGGTGTACTCCCCCGGCGTGATCGGCACGCGCGCCTCGCCGTTGAACTTCTCCAGCTTCTCCAGCACGACGGTGCGTGCCGGCATGTTGATGCCGAGCGCCAGGGTCTCGGTGGCGAAGACGACCTTGACCAGCTTGCGGCGGAAGAGCTCCTCCACGACCTCCTTGAACGCCGGCAGCATCCCGGCGTGGTGGGCAGCGACGCCGCGCTCCAGGCCCTCCAGCCACTCCCAGTAGCCGAGCACCGCGAGGTCCTCGTCCAGCAGCGTGCGGCAGCGCTCCTCCACGATCGCGCGGATCTCGTCGCGCTCGCGCTGCTCCGTCAGGCGCACGCCCTCGCGCAGGGTCTGCCGCACGGCCGCGTCGCAGCCGTTGCGGCTGAAGATGAAGAAGATCGCCGGCAGCAGGTTGTGCTCGTCCAGCATCCGGACGAAGTCGGCGCGGCCCATCCGGAAGGTGTCGGGGCGGCCGCCGCGCGAGTGGTACCGCCCGACATCGCGGGTCTGCCGGCTGGACAGCACCCGGCCGCCGTAGCGCGCCATCTGCACGAGCTCCGGGTTCACCCGGTTGGTCGCGGCGAGCCCGGACGAGTCGAACAGGTCGATGAGCTTGGAGCGCATCAGGATGTGCTGCTCCAGCGGCACCGGACGCTCCTCGGACACGACCACGTCGGTGTCGCCGCGGACCGCCTGCAGCCAGTCGCCGAACTCCTCGGCGTTGGTGACCGTCGCGCTGAGCGACACCATCCGCACCGCCTGCGGCAGGTGGATGATGACCTCCTCCCACACCGCGCCGCGGAACCGGTCGGCCAGGTAGTGCACCTCGTCCATCACCACGTAGGCGAGGTCGCCGAGGAGGTCGGAGTCCGCGTACAGCATGTTGCGGAGGACCTCGGTCGTCATCACGACGATGCGGGCGTGCGAGTTGATGTTGGTGTCGCCGGTCAGGAGGCCGACCGACTCGGGCCCGTACGCCTCGACGAACTCCTGGAACTTCTGGTTGCTCAGGGCCTTCATCGGCGTGGTGTAGAACACCTTCGCGTTCGCCTCGCGCATGGCGAGGAACACGGCGAACTCCGCCACGATGGTCTTGCCCGCGCCGGTGGGCGCCGCGACGAGCACACTGCGGCCGTTCTCGAGGCTCGCGCACGCCTCGCGCTGGAACGGGTCCAGGTCGAAGCGCAGTCCCGCCCGGAAGGTCTCCAGCAGAGGCTGCTGCGCGCGTTGCCGCGAGGCGGCGAAGCGTTCGGCCGGAGAGAGCTGCTGCTGGTCGGTCACGCGACCAGCCTATGCCGCGAGCTCCGCCTCCAGTCGCATCGCCGCCTTGGCCGCGCGGCGGTCGTGCAGCCACGCGACGCCGTAGGCGCCGAAGTAGAGCAGCACCATGGGCACGGCGAGCAGGAACATCGAGAGCACGTCGGCCGCCGGCGTCGCGATGGCGGTGAAGAGCGCGATCAGGATGATCGCCCAGCGCCACGAGCCGATGATCGACTTGGCGCTCAGCACGCCGACGAAGTTGAGCAGCACCAGGAACACCGGCAGGACGAAGGCGACGCCGACCGCGAGGACGAGCTTGGTCACGAAGTCGATGTAGGTCTTGGCGTCGATGATCGCCGCGTCCTGCTCCGGGGCGAAGCTGGTCAGCAGGCTGACCATGTGCGGCACGAGCAGCCAGCCGGCCACCCCGCCCGCGATGAACAGCGGAACGGCCGTGAAGAAGAAGCCGAACGCGTACTTGAGCTCTTTGCGCGTGAGCGCCGGCACGAAGAATGCCCAGATCTGCCAGAGCCAGATCGGGCTGGAGACGATGATGCCGATGGTGATCGCCATCTGCATCTTCAGGTCGAACGCGCCGGTGATGCTGCCGTAGTTGAGCAGCGCCTCGCGGCCCTGCTGCTTCGCGATCGCGGTGATCGGAACGCGCAGGGCGTCCATCACCGGACCGGCGAGGATCCAGCCGACGACCGCGCCGACCAGAAGGCCCAGGGCGGCGCGGAACAGACGTTTACGAAGCTCGACGAAATGCTCGGCCAGCGACATCCGGCCTTCGCGGTTCTTGCCTCGCTTGGTGGAGGCCACTCAGCTACTGCTTCGGCTTGGACTCGGTCGAGTCCGTGCCGGGCGCGGTGGGAGCCGGAGCCGCGGGCGCGGCGGGCGCGGTGTTCTGAGCTGTGGTGTTCTGGGCGGACGCCGAGGCGTCGCCGTCCTTGCCGTCCTTCTTCATCTCATCGACTTCGCCCTTGAAGATTCGCATGGACTGACCGATGCTCTTCGCCAGCGCGGGGAGCTTGGGCGCACCGAAAAGAAGGAGGATGACCGCGAGAATGATGAGCAGGTGCCATCCGGTGAGGCCGCCGAGCATGAGTTACGTCCTTCTGTTCAAGTACGAGTAGCGGAACGGGTCCGCGTTGACGAGTATTTTACCGCGCTGAACTCGCCGATCTCTGCGAGCTTGCCGTGCGACCTGACGGTCGGCAACGGCCTGTTCGCGCTCCGCTCGGAGCACCTCCGAGTCGGCGAAAACGGCGCTGTGAAACTCAGCGTACCGCATGTCATCCGAGCGCCGGCTGAGTATCGCGGCCTTCTCGATCAGGGCGCTCGCCTCGCGGCCCGCGGCCATAACCTTCCGGAACAGCCACCACGCGAAGAACGCGAGCATGCCCAGCAGGCCGAGCACGAGCACGGCCCAGATGACGACCCACGACCACCACGGCATGCAGGGAGCCTAACGGTAGCGGTCGGCGCCCGCACGCGCCCACTCCGCCACCAGCCGGCGGGCCTCCGGCGGGTCGAGCACGGTGAGCACTCCGGCCAGGCCGGCGACCAGCCGCTTGAGGCCGTGGAAGTGGGCGACGCGCACGCTCGTGCGGATGACGCCGTCGCGCTCCTCGCGGGCCGCGCCCTCCGGGATGTAGTCCTCGATGAGCGGGATGGCCGACGCGGACACCTCGACGGTGACCAGCTGGTCCTCCGGCGTCCCCTCGAAGAGCGTCTCCGGAAGCTTCAGGTCGCCCGGCCGGTAGGTGATCGGCTCCTTCGTGGCCACCAGCCCGTCGATGCGGTCGAGGCGGAAGGTGCGGATCGCGGTGCGCAGGTGGTCCCAGCCGCGCAGATACCAGTCCTGGTCGGCGGACTCGACGCGCAGCGGGTCGACCCGGCGGCGCTCGCGCTCCCCGCGCGAGTTGAGGTAGTCGAACTCGAGCTGCGTGCCCGCGATGACCGCCTCGCGGATGGTCGCGAGCGCTTCGTCGGACTCCGAGCGGGCGACGGCCACCTGGCTGGGCGCGGCGGACGCCCCGCGGGCCAGCTTGGCCATCAGCGAGCCGATGACGTCGCGGTCGGCGTTCTCCGGCAGCGCGGTGAGGTACTGAAGGCCGGCGATGAGCGCAGCGGCCTCCCTGGCCGAGAACCGCGGCGAGTCGTCGATCGCCACCTGGTGCGTCAGGATGATGCGGTCGTTCTCCTCGAAGTCGTCCCAGGAGATGTCGAACAGGTCGCCGGGCTGGTACGCGTTCGTCTCGCCCGGGATGCCGGAGACCGCGATCAGCCGCACGGCGTCGCGCATGCTCTCCTCGTCCACCCCGAAGTGCTCGGCCGCCTCGGCCACGGTGACCCGGTCGCGGTCCATGAGGTACGGGACCAGCGCCAGCAGGAACGCCAGCTTGTCCTGCGCCTGCATCGGGCGCCTGCGCTCAGCCACGGCCGCTCCCCTCCCCCTCGTGCGCCTCGGCGACCGCCGTCAGCCGGTCGAGGACCTTGCCGCGCAGCTCCTCGGGCGACAACACCAGCACCTCCGGGCCGAACGCCGCGAGCTGGTCGGCGAGGATGTTGATGTCGGAGAAGTTCACCGTCAAGCGGAAGGCAGCGCCTTCGTGCTGCGCGGGAACGGCGTCGCCGTAGCGCTTGCGCAGCCGGGTCGCGGCGTCGGTGCCGGCGGTCACCTCGATCTCGGCGACGTTGGCCGCCCAGATGCTCTCCAGGTCGGCGAGCGCCCGCTCGGCGAAGTCGTCGCCCTCCGGCGTGAACGTGCGGTTGGTGACCTTGACCGGGCCGACCATCCGCGAGAGCAGGAAGGTGCGCGAGCCACCGGCCTCCTGGTCGATCCCCTGCAGGTGCCAGCGGCCCTGGTGCTGCACGAGCGCGAGCGGCGCCACCGTGCGCACCCGGGAGGCGCTCTCACCGGGCTTCAGGTACGGGAACTGGACGATCGCGTGGCGCTCCAGCGCCTGGCTCAGCGGGTCGAAGGCGCTCTCCCGCGCGCGCAGGCGCGGCGCGTAGCCGACGACCGGCTCGTCGGCCTCCACGCCGAGCGAGCGCAGCTTCATCAGCGCGCGCCGCGACTCCCCCGACAGCGAGCCCTCGCGCCACACCGTGGCGGCCAGGCCGAGCAGGGTGATCTCCTCGGGCGAGAACACGACGTCGGACGGGAGGTCGTAGGCGCCCTTCGGGATGCGGTAGCGCAGCAGCTGGTTGTTGCCCGCGGCCTCCGGGGACTCCACGGTCTCCAGCGGGACGCCGAGTTCGCGGATGTCGTCCTTGTCGCGCTCGAACTGGCGCTCCAGGCTGCTGTTGTCGCCGTGCGACTCGTAGCGCTGGCGGTAGCCCTGGACGGTCGAGAGGATCTCGTTCTTCGTCAGGCCGTTCTCGGTCGCGAGCAGCGCCAGCACGAGGCTGAACAGACGCTCCTCGACCGGGACGCGCGCGGGCGAAGAGGAGGATCGGGGCACCCGACCATCCTAGTCGGGACTCAGCGGACTCCGAGGATGTCGACCACCCAGGCGGCGGCAGGAACGTTGCCGTTCGCCGGCGCCTCGATGACGAGCTGCGAGCCGACCTTCTGACCGACCAGCGGCTTCAGGACCTCCTGCGGGAGCGCCTGGTTCAGCGCGCTCTGGCCGGTGCTCATCGACACGATGTCGGGCGACTTGCTCTGCCAGCTGCTCATCACCACGTTCTTCTGGTCCCAGCCGACCGCGGTGTAGTGGAGGACGACCTGCGAGGTGGCCTTGACCTCCTCGCCGTCGCCCTGCTTCAGCGTCTCGGTGCGGACGCTCTTAGGGGCGCCGCCGGAGGACGGGATCGTGATGCCGGGCTGGCCGGTCGGCGCGAGCACGACGGTCGGGAAGCCGGAGACCGACGGGCGGACGGCGCCGTTCGCGGCCGGGAGGTACGCGTGCATGATGTCGGCGACCAGGATGGTCGTGTTGCCGGAGCCGGCCCCGCCGGAGTCCTTCGGGGAGATCGCGACGGCGACGCGCGAGCCGACCGGGGCGCAGAGCAGGCCCTTGCTGATCGCGGCGTTGGAGTTGCCGATCGTGATCGGCGTGGTGTCGCCGCCGTAGCTGCCCTTCTCGCCCACCTGGCCGGTCTGGCCGTCGAGCAGGGTGTACTGGATCTCGACCATCTGGCCGTTGATCACCGGAGCGCCGGTGCCCGTGGTGATGATCGTGCGCTCGGAGGTCGTGGTGTCGACCGGCGTGGGCATCGTGATCTTCGGCTGCTTGCCGAGCGGGCCCGTGGCCTGCACGAGCGACGACGCCTGCCCGCTCTTCAGGGCGGAGCCGCAGTCGGCGTTCGGGTTGGACGAACATCCGGTCAGCGCCGCGGCGGCGATGCCGACGGCGAGGAGGGCGACGGACGATCTTCCGAGTGCGGTAGCTCTGCGCACGGGTCCTCTTTCGATGCGAGCGGTGGGGGTGTGCACCGATTCGAACGGTGCAGGCGCGTCAGGCGGCGCGCCTCACGACCTGAACCATGCTAGTCGACGTGCGGGTCGAGCTCGTCACCGTCGTCGTCCGCGCCGGAGACGGCCTCCGCGCCGCCCTCGCGCGCCAGCGTCGCGCTGGCCGCGGCCTCCCGCATCCGCTTGCGGAGGCTCTTCGGGCTGGACTGGCGCTCGCCCAGGGCGCCGGGCGTCCAGGCCTCGACGTCGGCGTCGTCGTAGTCGCTCTTGGACGGCCGGCGCTTCAGCTCGGGGAGGACGGTGTCCGGCGCGAGCCGGCGTGCGGTGATCAGGAAGCCGGTGTGCGCGATCATCCGGTGGTCCGGGCGCACGGCGAGCCCCTCCACGTGCCAGCCGCGGACCATCGTCTCGCTGGACTGCGGGTGCGTGTAGTGGCCGGTCGCGCGGATGGCCTCCGCGACGCGGGAGAGCTGCGTGACGGTCGCGACGTAGCAGAGCACGACGCCGCCCGGCTTCAGCGCGGCGGTCACGGCGTCCAGGGTCTCCCAGGGCGCGAGCATGTCCAGGACGACGCGGTCGACGCTCGCCGGCTCGACCGCCGCGGTCAGCTCCTCCTGGAGGTCGCCGACGGTGACGGTCCAGTTCTCCGGGTCGCCGCCGAGGAACGTCGCGGCGTTGGCGCGGGCCACGTCGGCGAACTCGTCGCGGCGCTCGAACGACAGCAGCCGGCCCTGCGGACCGATCGCGCGCAGCAGCCAGAGCGACAGGGCGCCGGAGCCGACGCCGGCCTCCACCACGGTCGCGCCGGGGAAGATGTCGGCCAGCGCGAGGATCTGCGCGGCGTCCTTCGGGTAGATGATCGCCGCGCCGCGGGGCATCGACATGACGAAGTCGTTGAGCAGCGGGCGCAGCGCCAGGTGCTCGACGCCTGCGTTGTTGACGACGACGGAGCCGTCCGGCAGCCCGATGATGGCGTCGTGCGCGAGCACGCCGCGGTGGCTGTGGAAGAGCTTGCCCGGCTCCAGGGTGATGGTGTTCATGCGGCCCTTGGGGCCGGTCAGCTGGACGCGGTCCCCCACCCGGAACGGACCCGAGTTCTTTCGCTCTTCGGTCATCGTGCGTCCTCCTGATTCGTGGCGCCGGCACGCCGCCCGGCGGCCACGGCCGCGATGTCCTCGGCCGTGCGGCCCTCCAGCGACTCCCACAGCGTGTGCTCGTCCGACTCCGGCAGCGGCACGATGTGCGGCACGCCGATGGTCGCGGCGCCGGAGGCGACCGCCGAGGACAGCCCGACCAGGGAGTCCTCGATCGCCACCGCCTCGCCCGGCTCGACGCCCAGCAGCTCGGCGGCGCGCAGGTACGGCGCGGGGTGCGGCTTCGGGTCGGTGACCTCGTCGCCGCTGACGATGATGTCGAAGGCGTCGAACGGGATGGCCGCCACGATCTCCTCCGCCATGCTGCGCATCGACATGGTCACCAGCGCGGTCCGGACGCCCCGGTCGCGCAGCGACCGCAGCAGCTCGCGTGCGCCGGGGCGCCACGGGACGCCCTGCTCGGCGAGGCGCTGCCTGACCCGCTCGGTGAGCCAGTGCACGATCTCGTCCGCCTCCATCGCGACGCCGCGCGAGCGCAGGATCTCGGCCGAGTTCCACAGGCCGAGGCCGACCAGCAGGAGCCCGTCGTCGTGGGTCCAGGTGCCGCCGAACGAGCCGACGAGCTCCTGCTCGGAGGCCATCCAGTACGGCTCGGTGTCGACGAGGGTGCCGTCCATGTCCCAGAAGACAGCGGCCGGCAGCGGGTGCGTGGTCAGATCGGTCACGACCGGCAAGTCTATCGCGGCGGGGACGGGGCCTATCCTGGTGAGAACGGCGGCCGACCGGTCGCCGACGAGAGGACGAGTAGCCCACGTGACTGACGCGAAGAACATCCTCGGCGGCCGCATCCTGGTGGTGGCCTTCGAAGGGTGGAACGACGCAGGCGAAGCGGCCAGCGGCGCGGTGAAGACGCTCAAGGAGCAGCTCGACGTCGTCCCGATCGCCGAGGTGGACCCGGAGCTCTACTTCGACTTCCAGTTCAACCGTCCGGTCGTCACCGACGACGACGGCCGCAGGCGACTGGTGTGGCCGTCGGCGGTCGTGATGGGGCCCGCGCGCCCCGGGCGCGTCGGCGACGCGCTCGCCGGCGACGCCGAGCTCGACGTGACCGGCGACAACTCCGGCAACATCTTCCTGCTGCTCGGCACCGAGCCGTCGCGCAGCTGGCGCAGCTTCACCGCCGAGATCATGGACGCCGCCCTCGCCGAGGACATCGGCGTGATCGTCTTCCTCGGCGCGATGCTGGCCGACGTGCCGCACACCCGGCCGATCTCCGTCTTCGCCACCAGCGAGTCGGCCGCCGTGCGCGCCGAACTCGGGATCGAGCGCTCCAGCTACGAGGGTCCGGTCGGCATCCTCAGCGCGCTCGCCGAGGGCGCGGAGGACGTCGGCATCCCGACCATCTCGATCTGGGCCTCCGTGCCGCACTACGTGCACAACGCGCCGAGCCCGAAGGCGGTGCTCGCGCTCATCGACAAGCTCGAGGAGCTGGTCGACGTCACCATCCCGCGCGGGTCGCTGGTCGAGGAAGCCGCCGCCTGGGAGGCCGGGATCGACGCCCTCGCCTCCGATGACGAGGAGATGGCCGCGTACATCCAGCAGCTGGAGCAGGCGCGCGACACCGTCGACTCCCCCGAGGCGAGCGGCGAGGCGATCGCGCAGGAGTTCGAGCGCTACCTCCGCCGGCGCGGCGATGGCAGGGACGGACGGGACGGGCGCGACGGCAAGGCCGGCGACGACCCGCGGCGGGGCTGAATCCCGCCGGATTTCACCCGGTCGGCGGGGCGCCCGTGTCGTGGACGGTCAGGCCGCGAGCACGCCCGTCGCGAGCAGGATCATCAGCAGCACGCCGAGCGCGATGCGGTAGATCACGAACGGCAGGAAGCTCCGCCGCGAGATGTAGCCCATGAAGAAGGCGATCACGAGGAGGCCGACCACGAACGCGACGACCGTCGCCGCGGCCGTCTCCACCGGCCCGAAGACCTCGGGAGTACACGTGCCCGCCGCCTGGAGGGCCGCCGTGCACGGCTCCTTGAACGCCTTGTAGAGCTGGTAGAGGCCGCTGCCGAACACGGCCGGGATCGCCAGCAGGAACGAGTACCGCGCGGCCGCCCGGCGCTGGTAGCCCATGAACAGACCGGCGGTGATCGTGCCGCCCGAGCGCGAGACGCCCGGGATGAGGGCGAGCGCCTGGGCGAAGCCGAAGATGATGCCGTGCCCCCAGGTGAGCTCCTTGAGCCGGCGGGTCTTCGCGCCCACGTAGTCGGCGATCCCGAGCAGGATGCCGAACACGATGAGCGTCGTCGCCACGATCCAGAGCGATCGGAAGGTGGTCTCGATCGCGTCCTGGAAGAGCAGGCCGAGCACCACGATCGGGATGCTGCCGACGATCACCAGCCAGCCCATCCTGGCGTCGGGGTCGTTGCGCGGGATCCGCCCGAACAGCGCCTGGAACCAGCGGGTGACGATGCGGGCGATGTCGCGCCAGAAGTAGAGCAGCACGGCGGCCTCGGTGCCGAGCTGGATGATCGCGGTGAAGCGCGCGCCGGGGTCGGCCCCCGTGCCCAGCAGCTCCCCGACGATGCGGATGTGGGCGCTGGAGGAGATCGGCAGGAACTCGGTGAGTCCCTGGACGACACCCAGGATGAGGGCGTTGAGGAATTCCACGAAGGCTCTTTCAGTAGCTGCGCAGCAGGTCGCGCAGGACGGACCTGCCGAACACTAGCGCCTCCAGCGGGACCCGCTCGTCGACCCCGTGGAACATCCCGGGGAAGTCGAGGTCGCTCGGCAGCCGCAGCGGGGCGAAGCCGTAGCCGGTGATCCCGAGCAGGCTCAGCGCCTTGTTGTCGGTGCCTCCCGAGAGCAGGTACGGCAGCACAGGAGCCCCGGGATCGTGCCGCTCGAGCGTGCCGGTGATCGCGTCGACCAGCTCGCCGCCGAACTCCGCCTCCAGCCCGATGTCGCGGTGCATGACCTGGATCTCCACATCGTCGCCGATCAGCGCGCGGACCTCGGCGAGCACGCGGTCCTCGTCGCCGGGCAGCGTGCGGATGTCGATCAGCGCCTCCGCGGTGTCGGGGATGACGTTGTGCTTGTAGCCGGCGTCCAGCAGGGTCGGGTTGCTGGTCGCCCGCAGCGTCGCCAGGATGAAGCCCGCCGCCGTGCCGGTGCGCAGCACGACCTCGTCCGGGCCGACCTGCTCCGGGTCGACGTCGAGCAGCCGGCCGAGCTCGGCGATCAGCCGGGTGGTGGTGCCGGTGAGCTGGATCGGCCACTCGCGCCGGCCGATCGCGACGACCGCCTCTGCGAGCTTCGTGATCGCGTTGTCCTTGATGAGCCGGGAGCCGTGTGCGGCGCGGCCCCGGGCGATCAGCTTGATCCAGACCAGTGACTTCTCCCCGGTCTGCAGCAGATACGCGCGCCGCCCGCCGAGGTCGATCGAGTAGCCGCCGACCTCGCTGATGGCCTCGGTGGCGCCGGCGAAGAGCTGCGGCTGGGTGTCGACCAGGAAGTGCGAGCCGCGCCGGCCGCCGTCCTCCTCGTCGGCGAAGAAGGCGAGCACCAGGTCGCGCTCGGGCTGCTCCCCCGCGGCCAGGATGTCGCCGACGGCGGTCAGGATCATCGCGTCCATGTTCTTCATGTCCACCGCGCCGCGACCCCAGAGCAGGCCGTCCTTGACCACGCCGCCGAACGGGTCCACCGACCAGTTGCGCGGGTCGGCGGGGACGACGTCGAGGTGGCCGTGCACGACCAGCGCGGGCTTCGACGCGTTGCGGCCCTCCACCCGGGCGACGACGCTGGTGCGACCGGGGTCGGACTCGAACAGCTGCGGGGCCAGGCCCATCGCGCTCAGCCGCGCCTCCACGTACTGCGCCGCCTCGGCCTCCCCGTTGGACCGGCCCTCGCCGTAGTTGGTGGTGTCGAAGCGGATGAGGTCGCGCGCGATGATCGCGGTCTCGTCGAGTCCGGTGTCGGTGGAGTCGGTCATCCCCCCACGCTACCGGGCGCACCGCCGCGCCACGCCCGGGGTGCGCGACGATGTCAGAGCGGGAGTCGGTTTCGTGCTAGTGTCTTTCTTCGGCAGCCGGAAGCTTCGGCGGCCGGAAACACCTGTCCGGGTGGCGGAAATGGCAGACGCGCTAGCTTGAGGTGCTAGTGCCCGTATAGGGCGTGGGGGTTCAAGTCCCCCCTCGGACACCAGTGGCGATTCGGAGTGATCCGGAGGGCTGTGCAGGGTATTGGGTCGAGACGCTTGTAGCGTCTCGGCCCTTTTGCGTCTCCCGGACGAGGACCGGCAGGAGCAGCCCTGATCTGGGGGTGCCCGGCAGCCGCAGGAGTGCGCCCGTGCTCGATACCGTAGACAGGAACGTCTACGGGCGCCTGCAACGCCTGACGCACACCGGAAAGGCGACGCCTCTTGACCATGAAACCACTCCACTGGGTCCGCGGCCGGGGGCTCGAGCGCCATCTCGCTCAGGAAACGAACATCTCGGACCTCATCCAGTTGCTGACCGACCGCGACCCGTCGCCCTGGAAGGATCTGGTGGGATTCGTCCCGGTCGCCGCTGATCGCGAAGGGCTGAAGTCGGACAACAAGGCGGATTTGCTGCTGACCGGTGAAGCGCGGAGTGCTGTGGTCGAAGTGAAGCTCGGTCACCTGATGAGCACGGAGCAGCAGGCCGCATACGAGTCGCTCGCGAGTCGCCCGGATCTGTTCCAGGCTGCCCTGAGCTCAGACAAGGTTCGTCTGCCGTCCGACACTGATCGGTGGGAATTCCTCAGCCTGAGCGAGCTGATCGGCGCATGGGAGTCCTCCAAGGACGGGTTCGCGCGGCTCCTAGCGGCCGAGGCAGCCAAAGTACTGAGGTCATGGGACACGGTGATGGCAGGGGTATTCGCTGAACGATCGTCGGCCGACTGGCAGCCGGTCAGTGCCCTGACTCAGAAGTTCCTGGCGCGGGTCGTCACCCGCAGGATCGAAAGGGACCTTGACGAAAAGGACCGCAAGGATCGGCGCAGGTGGGCGAGGGCGATGGTTACGAGCGGAGGCGGCCGGCCCATAGTCGAGTGCTGGACCCCTATTCGTGACGAGAGCTATGACCGATCGTTCATCGCAGAGATCCGCTGGTCGGAGACGATGCCCGTCGGTGAGCTGCGTTTCGGCGTCGACTTCGATCCGCGACCGGACAGCGTGGAGGACGAGGAAGTGCGCAGGGCGGCGTACGATCTCGCCCGCAGCATGGATACCGCGATCGACTACGAAGGCCTCAACGCATATCTGACCGAAGAAGAACCAGAACTCGTCAAGCTGGTGTCTGGAAAGGGGCGGGGCCGCCCGGACGCCACAGGAGACTTCGAGCGGGTCATCGTCCACGGCTTTGCGGGCGCTCCCCTGACGGACGGGTCCACGAACAACCGGACGAAGACGCACCCCGACTTTCTCGGCGACGGTGCGTGTCGCCACGAGGCGAGCGCCACTATCGACTTCGGACAGGCTTCGGCCCTCGACCTGATCGAATTGATCGATGCGACGTTGCGCTACCTGAGCTCGCAACAGCCGTAGGGCGTGCCCACACAGAATGCAGACGCGCGCAGCGTTGTCGAGCGCATGGTGTTGGACAACGTCCGCATGGCCTACGTCAACCGGGATCAGCTTCCCATCCCCGCTGACACCTCCGCCGAGGCTGCCGTGGTGCACGTCCTCCACAACACCGCCCAGGCGGTCGGACTGGCGGGCGCGGAGACCGAGATCCCCTTCGTCGGCAGCCGGGACATCTCCACCGAACCCAGCGGCACCGACACTCTCAACCCGCTGCGACTGCTCGACCTCGAGGAGAGCGAGTTCACGGTGGCGCTGTACGAGGTCGTCGCCGCAGAGCTTGAGGGCGTCTTCTCCTCGGAGGCGGTCGTCGGCGTGCGGGCGCACCCCGAGGCGGTGCTGCTGGCGATCACCGACGACGGCGCGGTGTAAGCACGGGCCGTCCCCCACCAATGGACAAGGCCCCGATCGACAGATCCGGGGCCTTCTTCTTTCCCCCGGCTCCTTCTACTCTTGCGGGCATGGCGAACCCGAAGCGCTCCGGCCAGAGTCTGCTCACGGTCCTGCTCGCGCTCGGGGCGAACATCGTCGTCGCCCTCGCGAAGACCGTCGCCGCGGTGCTCACCGGGTCCGCGTCGATGGTCGCGGAGTCCGCGCACTCCTGGGCGGACGCCGGGAACGAGATCTTCCTGCTGCAGGCCGAGCGGCGCGCCCTCCGGCCGCAGGACGAGCTCCACCCGACCGGCTACGGCCGTGAGGCTTACGTCTGGTCGTTGTTCGCCGCCGTCGGGCTGTTCACGGCCGGCGCGGTGGTCTCGATCCTGCACGGCTTCTCCCAGCTCGGCACCGGCGAGCCGGACAGCGACTACCTGGTCAACTACATCGTGCTCGCCGTCGCGTTCGTGTTCGAGGGCATCTCGTTCTTCCAGTCGTTCCGGCAGGCCAGGTCGATGGCGGCCGAACGCGACACCGGGACGCTGGAGCACGTGCTCAGCACCTCCAACCCGACGCTCCGCGCGGTCTTCGCGGAGGACGCGGCGGCGCTGATCGGACTGGTGATCGCGTTCCTCGGCGTGCTGCTCCACGAACTCACCGGCAACGCGGTCTACGACGCGGTCGGCTCCATCCTGGTCGGCATCCTGCTGGCGGTCGTCGCGGTCGTGCTGATCGACCGCAACCGGCGCTTCCTGCTCGGCGAGCCCGCGCCGGACCGGGTGAACCAGGCGGCGCTCGTCGCCCTCCTGCAGCATCCCCAGGTCGAGCGCGTCACCTATCTGCACCTGGAGTACGTGGGGCCGGAGCGGGTGTTCCTCGTCGCGGCGGTCGACCTGATCGGCGACGACAAGGAGTCGGACGTCGCCGACGACCTGTACGAGGTGGAACGGGCGATCGAGCGCGACGAGCACGTGGCGGAGGCGGTGCTCACCCTGTCCCGCCGCGGCGCCCCGGCGCTGCTGCCGCACGACCCGGACGCGCTCGAACAGCGATAGCGGTCACATCCCGACCGGTTCTCGCGGCACACTGGGGGTATGGCCAGCACCGGATCACGCACGCTCCAGCTCCTGTCGCTCCTGCAGACGCACCGGTACTGGCCGGGGCAGGAGCTCGCCGACCGGCTGGAGGTGTCGCCGCGCACGCTCCGGCGCGACGTGGAGCGGCTGCGCGATCTCGGCTATCCCGTCGACGCCACGCGCGGGGTCGCCGGCGGCTACCAGCTGGCCGCCGGCGCGTCGCTGCCGCCGCTCGTGGTGGATGACGAGGAGGCTGTGGCGCTGGCCGTCGGCCTCCGAACGGCGGCGCAGAGCGGCATCGCAGGGGTCGCGGACGCCTCCGTGCGCGCGCTCGCCAAGGTGGTCCAGGTGATGCCGCCGCGGTTGCGCCGGCGCGTGGACGCCCTCCGCGTCGCGACGCTGGCCTCCGAGCTGCGGCCGGGGCCGGTGGTGGACGCGGAGCTGCTCACCGTGGTGGCGCAGGCCTGCCGCGACGAGGAGCGCCTGGTGTTCTCGTACGTCCGCCGCGACGGGGACGCGTCCGAACGCACGGTCGAGCCGCACCGGCTGGTCTCGGTCGGCCGGCGCTGGTACCTCGTCGCCTACGACATCGGCCGGTTCGACTGGCGGAGCTTCCGGTTGGACCGGATGAGCGGGCCGCGGCCGACCGGTGCACGGTTCCGGCCGCGGACGCTGCCCGCCGCCGACGCCGCCGAGTACGTGCGCGACTCGCTCGCCGGCGCGGCGGACTCGCTCATCGTGGACGCCGTGATCGAGGCGCCGCTCGCCGTCGTGGAGGAGGCGATCGGGCGCTGGGCCACGGCATCCGCGGACGCGGCGGTGCCCAACGGGACGGCGCGCACCCGGGTCCGGATCTCGGCGGACTCCGCCGAGTGGGCGCTGTTCGGCCTCGCCGCCGTCGCCGCGCCGTTCGCGATCGAGGGGCCGTCCGAGGTGCGCGAACTGGCCGCTCTCTGGGGCGAGCGTTTCACCTCCGCCGGTAGACTCGTCACCCGATGAGCACGCCCGAGCCGACCCCCACCCCACCCGCACCGCGCACCCCGACGCACGCCGACATCAAGCGCTGGCGGCAGTACCTGGCCGACGAGCGCGCCGAGGCCGCCGTCTACCGCGACCTCGCCGGCCGCCGGGAGGGCGAGGAGCGGGAGATCCTGCTCGCGCTCGCCGACGCCGAGCGCCGCCACGAACAGCACTGGCTCGGCCTCCTGGGCGACCAGGTCGGCCGTCCGCTGCGCGGCGACATCCGCACCCGGATGCTCGGCTTCCTGGCCCGCCGGTTCGGGTCGGTGTTCGTGCTCGCCCTGGCGCAGCGCGCAGAGGCCCGGTCGCCGTACGCGGACGACGCCGACGCCACGCCGCAGATGGCCGCGGACGAGCAGGTGCACGAGGAGGTCGTGCGCGCGCTCGCCGCCCGCGGCCGGCAGCGGCTGTCGGGGACGTTCCGCGCGGCCGTGTTCGGCGCCAACGACGGCCTGGTCAGCAACCTGGCCCTCGTGCTCGGCGTCAGCGCGAGCGGCGTGGCGAGCCACGTCGTGCTGCTGACCGGCATCTCCGGCCTCCTCGCCGGCGCGCTGTCGATGGGCGCCGGCGAGTACGTCTCGGTGCGGTCGCAGCGCGAGCTGCTGGAGGCCTCCAGCCCGAACCCCGCGACGAGCTCAGCTCTCCCCCACCTCGATGTGGACGCGAACGAGCTGACCCTCGTCTACCGGGCGCGCGGCATGGACCAGGTGGAGGCGCAGGCGCACGCCCACGAGGTGCTTTCGACGCTCGGCGCCTACACGTCGCCCGTCGCGGTGCAGGGCGCGGCGGAGGACGAGCACGAGGCCATCGGCAACGGCTGGAGCGCTGCGCTGTCGAGCTTCTGCTTCTTCGCCTCGGGAGCGCTCATCCCGATCCTGCCGTTCCTGTTCGGCCTGACCGGCACCGCGGCGATCATCGTGGCTGCCGTGCTGGTCGGGCTGGTGCTGCTCGGGACGGGTGCGGTCGTCGGCCTGCTGTCGGGCGCGTCGCCGCTCAAGCGCGCACTGCGGCAGCTCGCGATCGGCTACGGTGCGGCGGCCGCGACGTACCTGCTTGGACTGCTGTTCGGCGCGACGGTCGGCTGACGCGATTGGAGTGCGCGGTCAGCGCCGCCGCCGGTCCCCTCCGTCGACGCCGTACACCAGCGCCCCGGCCAGCGGGATGAGCAGGAACCACAGCCAGCTGTACGCGTAGCCCCACGCCATCCCGGTCAGGAAGAACAGGATGACGGCCACGAAGGGCATGATCGACACGACCAGCAGCCCCCACCGGTTCACCGGCCGGCCGTGCTCGCCGGGAGCCGGCGGATAGCCGTACGGGGCCGGTCCGGGCTGCGACGCCTGCCACGCGGCGGCGGCCGGATCGGCCGGGCCTCCGGCGGCAGCGGGCGCGGCTCCCTGCGCGGGCGCGGCGCCGTCGAGGTGCAGCACCCCCGGCAGGTCGGCGAACAGCGGCTGGAGGTCGCCGCGCGTGACGGCGGACCGCGCGGCCGCGACCCGCGACTGCAGCTCGGCGTCGCTCAGTCTCCCCTGCGCGGCGTGGGACTGCAACGCGGCGACGGCGCGCTCCCGTTCGTCGTTGCTGAGGCGCAGCGACGCGCTCGACGGATCCCCGAAGTCTGTCATGGGGTCAGTATGGCAGTCGCACGGCATTCCAGGTGCGTCCGTCGGCGCGCAGGTTTACACTTGCATTCGAACATACGTTCGATTTCGAGAGGAACCCGTGCTCATGACCGACATCGACGAGGCGGTGGCCGTGTGGACCACCGAGGACGGCATCCCGACCCGCCTGGTCTGGCGCTCCACACGCTACCGGGTGAGCGACACCCCGACCGTCTGGGCGGAGATCTGCGCGTGGTGGCGGCCGTTCGGCGAACACCGGTACGGCGTCGGGGCGCTGCCGCGGGAGATCGGCGGGTGGCGGTTCCAGGCGACCAGCGACGGCGGGGTGGCGCACGTGTTCGACGTGCGGCACGACGCGGACGACCGGAGCTGGTGGCTGGTGCGGATCTTCGACTGAGGCAGCCGCCTTCGCATCCCACCCTCCCTCGGGGAGCCTCCCCCACCGCGCCCCACCCATCCCCTACCCTCTCTGAACGTGATGGACGACGACCGCTACGGATCCGATGTGCTGGCCGGCGACTGGAAGAACGCCGGCCGCAAAGCCGTGCCGACCGTGGAGGCCGTGCGCAATCTCGTGGTCGAGGAGGCCGGCACCGGGTTCTGCGGCGCGATCGTCCGGCTGGAGGCGCAGACCGTCGAGCTGGAGGACTACTTCGGGGCGAAGCGGGTGTTCCCGCTGAGCGCCGCCTTCCTCATCGACGGGGAGCCCGTGAAGCTCGCCGCGCCGAGCCGGGCGCCGGCCGGCCGCGGTCGGACTGCCTCCGGGTCCTTCGCCGTCGGCGACCAGAAGGCGCGCGTCGCCCGCGCCAGCCGCATCTTCGTGGAGGGCCGCCACGACGCCGAGCTGGTGGAGCGCGTGTGGGGCGACGACCTCCGCGTCGAGGGCGTCGTCGTCGAGTACCTGGAGGGCGTGGACGACCTGGACGCGATCGTGCGCGAGTTCGCCCCCGACCGCGGCCGCCGCATCGGCGTGCTGGTCGACCACCTGGTCCCCGGCTCCAAGGAGAGCCGGATCGCCGAGCAGGTCGCGCGCGGGCCGTTCGGCGCTCACGTGCTCGTGGTCGGCCACCCCTACATCGACATCTGGCAGGCGGTGAAGCCGGCCAGGGTCGGGCTGGAGGCCTGGCCGTCGATCCCGCGGTCCATCGAGTGGAAACACGGCATCTGCGCGGCGCTCGGGCTGCCGCACGAGACGCAGGCCGACATCGCCCGGGCATGGAAGCTCATCCTGGGCCGGGTGCGGACCTACGCCGACCTGGAGCCGGAGCTGCTCGGCCGGGTCGAGCGCCTCATCGACTTCGTAACCGAGCCGGTCGGCCGCCCGTAGCGCAGGAGATCCCGCCGCAACACGCGCCGGAACTCCCGCAGAACGACGTTCGGAAGGAGTTCCGGGCCGTTTCTCCTGTCGCGCTTTCGCGCACCAGAATCCATTTGCGGTATTCGAACATGTGTTCGAAAATAGACGTATGTCCCTGGCAGTCGCACCCGCCTTCCCCGACCCGGTCGCCGACCGGGCGCAGGTGCACGAGCTGCAGTCGCGCATCCGCCAGATGCAGGCGACGAAGCTCGACGCGCGGCGGCTGGAGACGCATCCCGCGCTCGCCGCGCTGCTGCCCGGCGGGGCGCTCAAAGCCGGCGCCGCCTACACGGTGCACGGCTCCAGCACGCTCCTGATGGCGATGCTCGCCGGGCCGAGCGCGGCCGGCGCCTGGTGCGGGGTGGTCGGGATGCCCGACTTCGGAGCGGAGGCCGCCGGGCGGTTCGGCATCGACCTGGAGCGGCTGGTGCTGGTGCCGCATCCCGGGCCGCAGTGGCTGACGGTCACCGCCGCGATGGCCGACGTGCTCGGTGTGATCGCCGTCGCGCCCCCGGAGCAGCCGAAAAGCGGCGACGTCGCCCGGCTGACCGCGCGGCTGCGGCAGCGGGAGGCCACGCTCGTCGTCGCCGGCGACTGGCCGCAGGCGGAGGCGGCGCTCTCCGTCGTCCGCAGCGGCTGGGACGGCCTGGGCGAGGGCGCCGGCTACCTCCACTCGCGACGCGTGACGGTGGAGGCCGCACCGCGCGGCGGGGCCGGGCCGCGGCGCCGCGCCGAACTCTGGCTGCCCGCGATGGACGAGACGTTCCGCGCCTCCGCCCCCACGCGCCTGGAGGCGGTGAGTTAGGTGCGCCAGGTCACCCGCGCGATCGTGCTCTGGTGCCCCGACTGGCCGGTCATCGCCGCGCGGCAGCGGCTCGAGCTGCCCGCGGAGGTTCCGCTGGCGCTGATCGAGAAGGGGATGGTGTTCGCCTGCTCCTCGCACGCCCGCGCCGACGGCGTCACCCGCGGGCTCCGGGTCAGGGAGGCGCAGTCGCGCTGCCCGCAGCTGGAGATCGTCCTCTACGACCCGGTCTTGGACGCGCGCGCGTTCGAACCGGTGCTGACCGCGATCGAGGAGATCACGCCGGGCGTCCAGGCGGTGCGGCCCGGCACCTGCGTGCTGCGGGCGCGCGGACCCGCGCGGTACTACGGCGGAGAGGAGGCAGCGGCGGCCGAGCTGCTGCGCTGCCTGGAAGGGCTGGAGAACGTGACCGGGCTCGCCCTCGACGACGTGCGGATCGGGATCGCCGACGGCCCGTTCGCCGCCGAGCAGGCCGCCCGCTCCACCGGGCTCGCCCCTTCCGCCGGGGTGGCACAGACCGCACCCCGCGTCCGCATCGTGCCACCCGGCGGCTCCCCCGCCTTCCTCGCCCCGCTGCCGGTCGCCCAGCTCGGCCTCGCCGAGCTCACCCCGCTGCTGCGCCGGCTGGGCCTGCGCAGCCTCGGCGACCTGGCCCGGCTCGACCGGCTGGACGTCCGCGAGCGGTTCGGGGAGCGCGGCGAGCACGCGCACGACCTGGCGAGCGGGATGGACGGCGCCGCCGTGGTGCCGCGCACCCCGCCGAAAGTGCTGGACCGCGCGATCGAGTTCGAGCCTCCCCTCGACCGGGTCGACCAGGTGACCTTCGCGTTCCGCGGCACGGCCGAGCAGTTCGTCGCCGGGCTCACCAAGGCCGGCCTGGTCTGCACGTCGCTGCGCATCGAGGTGACCGACGAGCGCGGGAGGGTGAGCGAGCGGAGCTGGCAGCACCCCCGGCTGTTCTCGGCCTCCGACGTGGTCGACCGGGTGCGCTGGCAACTGCAGGGCGCCGGCTCCATCGACTCCGGGCTGGCCTCCCCGATCGCCAAGGTCGCGGTGGCTCCGGAGGCCGTGGACGACATCGGCCACCACGAGGACGGCCTGTGGGGCGGCGGCGCGGACGAGCGCATCCACCACGGCCTCACCCGTGTGCAGGGGATGCTCGGCCACGACGCCGTGGTCACCGCGACGATCGGCGGCGGCCGCGCGCTGTCCGACCGGCAGGTGCTCGTGCCGTGGGGCGACCGGCCGGTGGGCGTCGCCCGCTCGGATCGGCCCTGGCCGGGGTCGCTGCCCGCGCCCGCGCCCTCCACGGTGTTCGAGGTGCCGCGGCCGGTGGCGGTGCTGAACGCGTCCGGCGAGCCGGTGGAGGTCACCGACCGCGGCGACGTCACCGCCCCGATCGTCAGCTTCTCCCCCACCGGCTCGGCCCGCGACGCCCGCCCGGTGGACTCCTGGGCGGGGCCCTGGCCGGTCCGCGAGCGCTGGTGGGACACGACGCTCGCCCGCGCCATGCACCGCTTCCAGCTGGTGGACGCCGACGGCACGGCCTGGCTGCTCGCCCTCACCGGCACGGCCTGGGTCGCGGAGGCGAGGTACGACTGATGGGGTGGAACAACCCGCCCATCCCCTGGGCCGAGTTCGAGCGCCGGCTGAGCGGCCGCCGCGTCAGCGAGCAGGAGCAGCCGGAGCGCCCCTCCTCGCGCAAGCGGCAGAAGTACGTCGCGCAGTCCATCTCCGACGAGCCGGACGAAGGCCACGTCCCGTACGCCGAACTCCACGCGCACAGCACCTTCAGCTTCCTCGACGGCGCCAGCGCGCCGGAGGAGCTGCTGGAGGAGGCCACCCGCCTGCGCCTGCACGGCCTCGCCCTCACCGACCACGACGGCCTGTACGGCGTCGTCCGCCTCGCCGAGGCCGCGGAGGCCTACGAGCGCGTGAAGACCGTGTTCGGCGCCGAGCTGTCGCTCTCGCTCAGCCGGCCGCAGAACGGCGAGGCCGATCCGGAGGGCAGCCACCTGGTCCTGCTCGCCCGGCAGCAGTCCGGCTACCACCGGCTCGCCGCCGCCATCACCGCCGGCCAGCTCGCCGGCGAGGAGAAGGGCCGCCCGGTGTACGGCCTCCCCGAACTCGCCGAGCAGTCCGGCGGCGAGTGGATGGTGCTCACCGGCTGCCGCAAGGGCGACGTGCGCCTCGCGCTGGCCGAGCACGGCGAGCAGGCTGCCGAACGGGAGGTCGCCCGGCTCGCCGAGCTGTTCGGCCACGACAACGTGCTGGTGGAGCTGATCGACCAGGGCGGCCCGCGCGACACCACAGACAACGACGTGCTCGCCCGGATCGCCGGCCGGCTCGGCCTCCCGGTCGTCGCCACCAACAACGTCCACTACGCCACGCCCGCCCAGTACCCGCTCGCGACGGCGGTCTCGGCGGTGCGCGCCCGCCGCAGCCTGGACGAGATGGACGGCTGGCTGCCCGCCTCCGCCGCCGCCCACCTGCGCAGCGGCCGCGAGATGGCGGCCCGGTTCGCCCGCTACCCCGGCGCGGTCGAGAGCACGGCCGACATCGCCGACGACCTGGCGTTCCGGCTGCGCAGCGCCCGGCCGAAGCTGCCGAAGCAGGAGGTCCCGGAGGGCCACACCCCGATGAGCTGGCTGCGCGAGCTCACCTGGCGCGGCGCCGCCGAGCGCTACCCCGACCTCGACCGCAACCCGGCAAAGCGGGAGCGCATCGAGCGCGAGCTGGACGTGATCGAGGCGAAGGACTTCCCCGGCTACTTCCTCATCGTCCACGACATCGTGCGGTTCGCCCGCAGCCGCGGCATCCTCTGCCAGGGCCGCGGCTCCGCGGCGAACTCGGCGGTGGTCTACCTGCTCGGGATCACCGCGGTGGACTCGATCAAGTACGACCTGCCGTTCGAGCGCTTCCTCTCCTCGATGCGCGAGGAGGAGCCGGACATCGACGTCGACTTCGACTCCGACCGGCGCGAGGAGGTCATCCAGTACGTCTACGCCAAGTACGGCAGGCACAACGCCGCCCAGGTCGCCAACGTCATCACCTACCGGCCCAAGAACGCCGTGCGCGACATGGCGAAGGCGCTCGGCCACTCCACCGGGCAGCAGGACGCCTGGAGCAAGCAGATCGACTCCTGGAGCAAGGTCACCAGCACCGACGACCACGACATCCCGGAGGCGGTGGTCGACCTCGCCCAGCAGGTGCTGAAGTTCCCGCGGCACCTCGGCATCCACTCCGGCGGCATGGTGCTCACCGACCGGCCCGTCGGCGAGGTGTGCCCGATCGAGCACGCCCGCATGGAGAACCGCACCGTGCTGCAGTGGGACAAGGACGACTGCGCCTGGATGGGCCTGGTCAAGTTCGACCTGCTCGGCCTCGGGATGCTCTCCGCGCTCGACTACTCGATGCGCACCATCGAGGCGTCGCTCGGCGAGGCGTGGACGCTGGACAGCATCCCGAAGGAGGAGGCCGGCGTCTACGACATGCTGTGCCGCGCCGACTCGATCGGGGTGTTCCAGGTGGAGAGCCGCGCGCAGATCGGCACCCTCCCGCGCCTGCAGCCGCGCAGCTTCTACGATCTGGTGATCGAGATCGCGCTGATCCGGCCCGGCCCCATCCAGGGCGGCGCCGTGCACCCCTACATCCGCCGCAAGCTCGGCAAGGAGGAGGTGACCTACCTGCACCCCGCGCTGGTGCCGGTGCTGGAGCGGACACTCGGCGTCCCGCTGTTCCAGGAGCAGCTGATGCAGATGGCCGTCGCCGTGGGCGACTGCACCGCGGAGGACGCCGACCTGCTCCGCCGGGCGATGGGCTCCAAGCGCGGCATCGAGAAGATCGGCGCGCTGCGGGCGAAGCTCTACGAGGGGATGGCGCACAACGGGATCGTCGGCGCCGACGCCGACGCGATCTACGAGAAGATCGAGGCGTTCGCCAACTTCGGCTTCGCCGAGAGCCACGCGATCAGCTTCGCACTGCTGGTCTACGTCAGCTCGTGGATGAAGCTGCACTACCCCGGCGCGTTCCTCGCGGCGCTGCTGCGCGCGCAGCCGATGGGGTTCTACTCGCCGCGCACGCTCACCGCCGACGCGCGGCGGCACGGCGTGGTGGTGCGCCGGCCGGACATCCAGCTCTCCGGGGTGTTCCCGCTGCTGGAGGCGATCGACGAGAGTAGGCAGGGGCCGACCGGGACCGACCCGTGCCTGGAGCCCGACCAGCCCCCGGTCGGCGGTTTCGACCGCGCCGTGCCGCTCGACTTCGCCGCCCACCGCCGCGACGCCGGCCACGCGGTGCGGCTGGGGCTGGCGGGCGTGACCTCCATCGGCGAGACCCTCGCCGGGCGGATCGTGGCCGAGCGGGAGGCGTCCGGCCCCTACCGCGACCTGAGCGACCTCTCCCGCCGGGTGGGGCTGACGGTGGCGCAGCTGGAGGCGCTCGCCGCGGCCGGGGCGTTCGAGGGGTTCGGGCTGAGCCCGCGGCAGGCGATCTGGGAGGCCGGCAACGCCGCCCAGGAGCGTCCGGAGTACCTGGCGGGCACCGCGATCACCGTGCAGCCTCCGCTGCTGCCGATGCTCTCCCCCGCCGAGCAGCTGGCGAGCGACCTGTGGGCCACGGGGATCTCCACCGACGACCACCCGATCCGCTTCCTGCGCCCGGCGCTGACGGCGCGCGGCGTGCGGGCGGCCGACACCCTGGCGGCCGCCGAGTCCGGGCGCCGCATCGAGGTGGGCGGCGTGGTCACCCACCGGCAGCGGCCGGCCACGGCGGCGGGTGTGACCTTCCTCAACCTGGAGGACGAGACCGGCCTGGTCAACATCATCTGCCCGGTCGGGGTGTGGAACCGCTACCGCCGGGTGGCCAGGCAGGCGCCGGCGATGATCGTCCGCGGCATCCTGGAGCGCAGCGAGGAGGGCGTGGTCAACGTGATCGCCGACCGCCTCGAGCCACTGGAGACCGCCATCCGCACCGCCTCCCGCGACTTCCGCTGACCCCACGAACACCGAAGGGCACGCAAACGCCCCTAAAACACGGTTTTAGGGGCGTTTACGTGCCCTTCGACGGAAGGGGGTGGAGCGTCAGGCCTGCTGGAGCACAGCCTGGAGCTCGAGGGTGATGACGACGTCGTCGCCGAGCAGCATGCCGCCGGTCTCGAGGGCGGCGTTGTAGGTGAGGCCGAAGTCCTCGCGGTTGACCTTGGTCTTCGCGGTCGCGCCGGCCTTGTAGTTGCCGTACGGGTCCTGGCCGAAGCCGCCGAAGTCGAACTCGAAGGTGACCGGCTTGGTCACGCCCTTGATCGTGAGGTCGCCGTCGACGAGGAAGTCGCCGTCCTCGTGGCGGACGCCGGTGGAGACGAAGCCGATCGTCGGGAACTCCTCGGCGAGGAAGAAGTCGCCGGTACGCAGGTGGGCGTCGCGGTCGGAGTTCTTGGTGTTGATGGAGGCCACCTGGGCGGTGGCGGAGACGGTCGACTCCAGCGGGTTCTCGGCGGTGACGAAGGTCGCGTCGAAGTTCTCGAAGACGCCCTTCACCTTGCTGATCATGAGGTGACGGATGCTGAAGCCGACCTCGCTGTGCACGGGGTCGATGGTCCAGGTGCCGGCCTTGTATCCGGGGATGTCGATGCTCATTCGGTTCTCCTTGCTCGAAGCTTGCGTGTGTCTGACGCTGTCAGAGTCCATGCAACCGCATGTATCGGGCGGGTATTCCGGAATCTCGAAAAAAAGTTGACACGTCAACCGTGCAGGGCGATCGACCGCCGCAGCATGAGCAGCGTCCGCACGTCCGCGTCGAGCTGCGCGACCGGGATGCGCCCGCTCTGCACGGCCGCCACCACGGCGTCGATCAGGGCGTCCGGGTCCTCCGCGCCCTGGATCATCAGCACCATCGTGTTGCCGGCGGCGATCGCGGCGACGGCGTTCGCGCCCGCGTCCTGGTACTGCGGCAGCCCGGTGTCCTGCAGCATCCGGAGGTCGTCGGTGATGGTCACGCCGCTGAAGCCCAGCTCGTCGCGGAGGATGCGGTGCCAGGCCGGCGACAGCGACGCGGGCTGGGAGTCCACCCCGCTGTAGACGAGGTGGCCGAACATCACGACCTCCGCTCCCGCGTCGATGCCCGCGCGGAAGGTCGGCGCGTCCTGCGCCGCCCAGCGGGCGTGGTCGACGGCGGCGGTCGGGACCGTGTGGTGCGAGTCGGCCTCCGTCTCGCCGTGCCCGGGGAAGTGCTTGAGCGTGCTCAGCACCGTGCCGCGCTCCCCCGTCACCGAGGCGGCGACCCGAGCGGCGGCGGACGCCGGGTCGGTGCCGAGGATGCGGTCGGCGATGAAGGAGTGCGGATCGGCCGTCACATCCGCGATGGTCCCGAAGTTGAGGTTCACGCCGGCCTGCTTCAGCAGCGCGGCGCGGGCGGCGAACGCCTGCTGCGTGGCGGCGGGCGGCTGCGACCGCAGCGTCTCGGCGCCGGGCTGAGCGTCCCACGGCAGCCGGGTGACGTCGCCGCCCTCCTCGTCGATCCCGACGAGCGGCGGCAGGCCGGGATCCGAGGCGCGGGTGGCCGCGGTCTCCGCCGCCAGGGCCGGCGGGGTGGCCGGGATGTTGTCGGGCATCAGGATCACGCCGCCCAGCCCGTAGCGGTCGACGAACCCGCGCAGCGCAGCCGGGTCGGTGCCGGGTGCGTGCAGCATGAAGAGGCTCGCCACCTTCTGGCGGAGGGTCAGGTTCTGCAGCCGCTCCTCCGCGTACCCCACGACGGGATCCGGGGTGGCGGCGGCGCGCGGCGCTCCGGAGGCCCCGGCCGGCGAGCTGGGCGCAGTCTCCGCAGGGTGCGCCGAACCGCCGGCCGCGCACCCGCCCAGCGTCGTCGCGAGCACCAGGAGGGCGGCGGCCGTCATCCCTCGGGCGCGGCGCATCCCCTGATGGTAACCCTCAGCCCTTGACGGCCCCTCCGAGCCCGGCCGAGCGCAGGAACAGCCCCTGGAAGACCAGGAACAGCACGATCGGGATGAGCGTGGAGATCGCCAGCGCCGCCAGGTACACGTCCAGCTCGATCGCCGCCTGCAGGGTGGGCAGCCGCACCGACAGCGGCTGGATGCCCGGGTCGCGCAGCACGAGCAGCGGCCAGAGGTAGTCCTTCCAGGCCGCGATGATCGCGAACACCGACACGACGCCGAGGATCGGCTTCGACATCGGCAGCACGATCGACCAGAACAGCCGGAACGGCCCGGCGCCGTCCGTCCTCGCCGCCTCGAACACCTCGCGCGGCAGGTTGTCGAAGAAGCGCTTCACCAGCACCAGGTTGAACGCGCTGGCGCCCGCCGGCAGCCAGACCGCCCAGAAGGTGTTGATCAGCGACTGGCCGAGCAGCGGCGGGTTCAGGATGGTGAGGTACAGCGGAACGAGCAGCACCACCGACGGCACGAACAGCGTGCAGAGGATCAGCCCGTAGAGCACCTTGCCGTACTTCGGCCGCAGCACGCTGAGCGCATAGCCTCCCGTGGTCGCGACGAGCACCTGCATGGCCCAGGAGCCGGCGGCCACCCAGATCGTGTTCACGAACTGCACGTCGATGTGCACCGTCGACCACGCCGTGGACAGGTTGGCCCAGTCGACGCCATGCGGCCAGAGCGCCATCGGCGTGGCCAGGGTGTCCTGGGTCGGGGTGATCGCCGACTTCGCCAGCCAGAGCAGCGGGCCCAGGCCCACGATCAGCAGCACGACGAGCAGCGCGGCGTTGACGATCCGGCTGCTCCAGCGGACGCCCGGCCTGCGGCGGTCGGAGATCGAGAGGATGCCGCGGTCCGCGGAGTCCTCGCTGGGACGGCGGCGCCTGCGGCGGCGTGGCGGCTCGGTGCGAGCGCCCTCCTCGACGACGTCGGTGACGACTTTCCGGACCTCGGGCGGGAGCTGGGTGGAGGTGGTCAATTCTGGCTCCAGGACTTGGTGAGACGGAAGTAGACGAGGGACAGCACGGCCAGGAACGCGGCGAGCATGAGGCTCAGCGCGGTCGCGGCGCCGTAGTCGCCGCCGAGCGAGTTCTGGAACGCGTAGCGGTAGATCAGCAGCAGGATGGTGACCGTGGAGTCCACCGGCCCTCCGCCCGTGAACAGGAACGGCTCCAGGAAGACCTGCGCCGTCCCGATGATCTGCAGGATCAGCGTGATGAGCAGCACGGCGCGCAGCTGCGGCAGGGTGACGTGCCAGATCTTCTTCCAGATCCCGGCGCCGTCGACCTCCGCCGCGTCGTACAGCTCGGGCGCGACGCCCGTGATCGCGGCCAGGTAGATGATGATCGTCCCGCCCGCGGCGGCCCAGGTGGCCTCGACGACGAGGGAGGGCATCGCCTGCGTGGCGGACTGGATCCATGGCTGCGGCGGGATGCCCACCCAGCCGAGGATCGTGTTGAAAACGCCGTCAGGGCGGGCGTCGTAGAAGAACTTCCAGAGCAGCACCGCGACCACCGGCGGCACGACCACCGGCAGGTAGGCCAGCGCGCTGTAGAGGCCCTTCGCACGCTTGACCTCGCTCATCAGCACCGCCGCGATCAGCGGAACCGGGTAGCCGAGGATCAGCGCGAGGAAGGCGAACCAGGCGGTGTTGCCGACCGCCGTCCAGAACAGCGGGTCGTTCACCACCTGGACGAAGTTGTCCCAGCCGACCCAGGTCGGCGCCGAGACCAGGTTGGTGTGCTGGAAGCTCATCACCACGCTGCGGACGATGGGCCACCAGGAGAAGACGCCGAAGATCACGAGCATCGGGATCAGGAAGAGCAGGGTGGTGAGGCCGCCGCCGCGCACCCAGGTGAGGGGCGACCTCCGGCGGGCGGAGTGTGGTCGGTCGATCTCTGTCATGTGCGAGGGCTTTCGTGCGAGGGGCCGGCGGGACGCGTGACGTCCCGCCGGCCGGGTGGCTACTTGTCGGCGTCGACGAGCTTCTGGATGTTCGTGTCGACCGTGGTCAGGAGCTGGTCGATGTTCGCGTTCTTGTCCGTCAGCACGGCCTGCACGACCGAGTCGAGGGCGCCGTAGAGCTCCTGCGTGTGCTTGTTCGGCTCCGGGACCAGGTTCGCGTCGAAGATCTTGTCAGTGAACGGCGCCACGTTCTCCAGCGGGATGTTCACCTCGTCCTTGATCCACTGCATGTTCTGGTCGTAGGTCGCCTTGTCGAAGACCGGGAGGGTCGGCACGCCGACCGGCTGGCCCGACTTGGCGAGGACCTTCGCGTCCGCGACGGCCTGATCCTGGTTGAGCAGCTTCTGCATGTAGTAGAAGTCGATCCACTTCACCGCCGCGTCCTTCTGCGCCTGCGATGACTTCGGGCTGACCGCCGCGACGTTGCCGCCGACGAGGACGCCGGCGTTCTTGTCGCTGGTGTCGACGGGCAGCATCGTCAGGCCGTAGCTCTTCGGGTCGACGTGGTTCTGCTGCACCAGCGAGGTGAGCACATCGGAGCCCGACGGGTACATCGCGATCTGGCCGGCGCCGAACGCCTGGTTGATGCCGCTCCAGTCGAGCAGGAAGTTGCTGCCGACAGAGTTGTCGCTCCAGCGGAGGTCGTGCAGCCACTGCAGCGCGTCCTTGGTGACCGCGTTGTCGGCCGTGACCTTCGTCTTGCCGTTCTCGACGGTCTCCATCCTGCCGCCGCGCGCGTACGTCGTGGTGGTCAGCTCCCAGCCGCCGGTGTTGCCCTGCGTCATCTGCATGTAGCCCGCGACGCCCGGCACCTTCTCGGAGATGATCTTCGCGTCGGCGCGGACCTCGTCCCAGGTCGTCGGCGGCTTGTCCGGGTCGAGGCCGGCCTTCTGGAAGATGTCGCGGTTGTAGGACAGACCCATGGCGTACGGGCCGTACGGGATCCCGTAGATCTTGTCGCCGCTCTTGGCCACGGCCAGCACGTTCTCGTTGAACTTCTTCGCGTACGGCAGCTTGTCGACCTCGGCGGTGATGTCGGCGAGCTGGCCCGCCTGCAGCAGCGACTGGGAGTCGGTGAAGGGCACGTTGAAGACGTCGGGGAGGGTGCCGCCGGCGAGCTGGGTCGCGAACGTCGGCCCGGTCCACTGGTACTCCTCGGACTTGATCACGATGTTCGGGTTCGCCTTCTCGAACTCCTTGACGCGATCGTCGAACGCCTTGAAGGCGGCCTTGTCGCTGCCCGGGATGAGGCTGGCGACAGTGATGTGGACTTTGCCGTCGCTGGAGTCCGAGCCGGACGACGAGCATCCGGCCAGGAGCCCGACTCCGGCGATGGTGACCGCGGCGACGGCCGCGATCGTTCTCGGTGACTTCATTGTCGGAATGTTCCTTTCAGGTGGGTGGTGAGGGTTCTCCGGCGGCTCAGTGCTGTGTTCGAAGCCACGCCGTGGAGTCGGGAGGCAGCATTCCGCCGTCGAGCGGGCTGCTGCTGAGCAGGATGGCGGCGTGCGCCGGCAGCGCGACCGGCTCCGCCGAGAGGTTGGTGACGTTCAGGAACGCGCCGCCGCGGGCGAACGCGAGCACGCCCTCCGGTGCCTCGGCCCAGGAGAGCGGGCCGTCCCCGAGCCCGGGCTCCGCACGCCGGATCCGCAGTGCCTGGGTGTACAGCCACAGCATCGAGGCGGGATCGCTCTGCTGCGCCTGGACGGTCAGGGCCGCCCAGGCGGCGGGCTGCGGGAGCCACGGCTCCCCGGCCGCGCTATCGGGGCTGAAGCCGAACGGGGAGGCTGTCCCGCGCCACGGCAGCGGCACCCGGCAGCCGTCCCGGCCCGGGTCCACGCCGCCGGAACGGAAGTGCATCGGGTCCTCGATGCGGTCGGCCGGCAGGTCCTCCACCTCCGGCAGGCCGAGCTCGTCGCCCTGGTAGAGGTACAGCGAGCCGGGCAGCGCCGCCGTGAGCAGGGCCGCGGCGCGCGAGCGGCGGCGGCCGAGGTCGAGGTCGGTCGGAGTCCCACTGCGCTTGGCGGCGAAGGCGAACGAGCTGTCCGCCCGGCCGTAGCGCGTCACCGGGCGGGTGACGTCGTGGTTGGAGAGCACCCAGGTGCTCGGCGCGCCCACGGGGGCGTGTGCGGCCAGGGTCTGATCGATCGAGGCGCGCAGCTCGCCGGCGTCCCAGGCCCGGGCGAGGAAGTCGAAGTTGAAGGCTGTGTGCAGCTCGTCCGGCCGCAGGTACTTCGCGAACCGGTCGATGTCCGGCAGCCAGATCTCCCCCACGAGCACCCGGGTGCCGTCGTAGGAGTCGGCCAGCTCCCGCCAGTTGCGGTAGATCTCGTGCAGCTCGTCGCGGTCCTGGTTGGGGTGCTCGCCGGGGCCCGGCGCTGCCGGCACCTCGGGCAGCGCCGGATCCTTGATCAGCAGCGCCGCCGAGTCGATGCGCACGCCCGCGACGCCGCGATCGAACCAGAAGCGCAGGATGTCCTCGTGCTCGCGCCGGACGTCCGGATGATTCCAGTTCAGGTCGGGCTGCTGCTGGCTGAACAGGTGGAGGTACCACTCCCCCGGTGTGCCGTCTGCGTTCACGGTGCGCGTCCAGGTGTCGCCGGAGAAGTTGGACACCCAGCCGGTCGGCAGCTCGTCGCCGCGCTCGCCGCGGCCAGGACGGAACCAGAACCGCTCGCGCTCCGGCGATCCAGGTCCGGCCGCCAGCGCCGCCTGGAACCACGGATGCCGGTCCGAGACGTGGTTGGGGACGATGTCGATGATGGTGCGGATGCCGAGCTCGAGCGCCTCCCGGATCAGCGCCTCCGCCTCGGCCAGGTCGCCGAACGCCGGGTTGATGCGGCGGTAGTCCGCCACGTCGTAGCCGCCGTCCGCCAGCGGCGAGTCGTACCAGGGCGTGAACCAGATCGCGTCGACGCCGAGGTCCCGCAGATAGCCGAGGTGCTGTCGCACGCCCGCCAGGTCGCCGACCCCGTCGCCGTTCCCGTCCGCGAAGCTCCGCGGGTAGATCTGGTAGATGACCGCGCTGCGCCACCACTCCGGATCGTCGGCAGGCGGTGAGGGATGCGCAGCCGTCTCGGCCAGCACGGAGAGGTCCACAGTGAGCCCTTCGCTTCGGGAAGCGGCCCAGGCGGGCCGCGTTGCTCACTGAATGTAGCTATCGCGACAGAATGACGCAAGAACTCAACAAGACGTAATTGGTTTGCATACTTTTGCGCTGAATTGCGTTACGAGACCAGGTGTGCGGCGGGTCCTGTCGACCCGCGGACAACCAGCTCCGGCTCGAACAGCAGCTCGTCGCGCAGGGCCGAGTCGCTGGAGATCTGGCGCAGCAGCAGCTCGATCACGGTGCGGCCCATCGGCTCGATGGGCTGGCGGATGGTGGTCAGCGGAGGCTCGGTGCTGTTCATCAGCGCCGAGTCGTCGTAGCCCACGATCGACACGTCGCGCGGCACGCTCAGCCCCGCCCGCCGCACCGCGCGGATCGCGCCGAGCGCCATCGGGTCGCTCGCGCAGACGATCGCCGTCACCCCGGCCTTCAGCAGCCGGGCCGCGGCGGCCTGGCCGGCCTCCAGCGAGTAGAGGGAGTGGACGACCAGGTCCTCGTCGAGCTCCTGGCCGGCCTCTGCGAAGATCCGGCGGGCGGCGGCGAGCTTGCGCTGCGACGGGACATGGTCGCGCGGTCCGAGCAGCAGCCCGATCCGCTCATGGCCGAGCGAGCGCAGGTGGCCGAGAGCCTGCGCTGTCGCGACCGAGTCGTCGCAGGACACCGTGGCGAAGTGGAGGGCGTCGACCGGCGCGTTGACCAGCACCGTCGGCAGGTGCAGCTCGGTCAGCCGCGCGTAGTGCTCGTGCGACGCGTCCTGCTGCGCATAGGCGCCGCCGACGAAGATCACGCCGGACACCTGCTGCTGCAGGAGCAGCTCCACGTAGTCGGCTTCGGAGATGCCGCCCGCCGTCTGCATGCACAGCACCGGCGTGTAGCCGTTCTGTGCGAGCGCGCCGCCGATGATCTCGGCGAAGGCGGGGAAGATCGGGTTCTGCAGCTCGGGCAGGACCAGCCCGACCAGGCGGGCCCGCTCGCCGCGCAGTTTGCTCGGCCGCTCGTAGCCGAGCACGTCCAGCGCGGTCAGCACCGCCTGCCGGGTCGCGTCGGAGACCCCCGGCTTGTCGTTGAGCACCCGGCTCACCGTGGCCTCGCTCACCCCGACCTTGCGCGCCACTTCGGCGAGACGTTTCGACATGGTCACAGTGTACGCAAACTCTTGCAGATCAACGCAACTCTTTTGCAGCAGGTGCTTCCTGCGTGTCCGCCCGTACGCCGTCGCCTCCCGGCTCCGGCCGCCCTACGATGGCGGGATGGCGTCCAAGCCGATCTCGCTGCTGCTCGCCAGCCACCCGGGACCCACTGCCGTGGTCACCGTCGTGGCGGTCGGCCTCGGCATCGGGCTCGGCTATCCGCCCGGCCGCCTCGTCGTCCTCGCGCTCGCGATCCTGCTCGGCCAGCTCTCGATCGGCTGGTCGAACGACTGGCTCGACGCCGCCCGCGACCGGGAGGTCGACCGGGCCGACAAGCCGGCTGCCCGCGGCGATGTCCCGCTCGCCCTCGTGCGCGCGTCCGCGTTCGTGGCGCTCGCCCTCGCGCTGATCGTGACCGCATTCCTCGGTATCGGCGCACTGATCGCCCACGCCGTGGCGATCGCGGGCGGCTGGGCCTACAACCTGGGCCTCAAGTCGACCGCTGCGTCGTTCGTCCCGTTCGCCGTGAGCTTCGGCCTCCTCCCGGCCATCGCCACGCTCGGCCAGGAGCACCCGGCGTGGCCGGCGCCCTGGGTCTTCGCGGCCGGCGCTCTGCTCGGGGTCGCCGCGCACGTGACCAACGTGCTGCCCGATCTCGCCGACGACGCCCGCACCGGCATCCGCGGCCTCCCGCACCGCCTCGGCACGCGCGCCAGCGGCCTGCTCGCTTTCGGCTGCCTCGCGGTCGCGACCGTGCTGATCACGTTCGGGCCCGGCCTCCCGGTGCGCCCGCTGCTCGTCGTCGGCCTCGTCATCGGGCTGGCCGCGGTCGTCGCAGGCGTCGTCCTCCTGCTCCGGCGCAGCCCGACCCGGCTGCTCATGCAGCTCATCATGACGTGCGCGCTCGTGGACGTCGCGATGCTGGCCCTGGCCGGCCAGTCGATCGCGGCGGGTTAGCGGGAGGCCGTCGGGCTCCCCGCGGGCGGCTCGTCGACCGTGGTCTTGATCGGCGCAGCCGCCGGCTCGTGGTTGCGGATGCCGATGGCCGACACCACGCCGCCGACGATCAGCAGCGCCGCCGTGGCGAGCATGGCCCGGTGCATACCGTCGACGTCCAGCTTCTGGCCGATCACGATCCCGGCCATGGCGACGGTGAGGAGGCCGGCGATGCGCGCCACGGCGTTGTTGACCGCGGACCCGATGCCGGCCTGGCCCGGGTGGATGGAGCCGAGGATCGCGCTGGTCAACGGCGCGACCGTCATCGAGAGGCCGACGCCGAACAGCAGCACGGCGGGCAGCAGCTCGAACCAGTAGTTCACCTCCGGCCCGATCATCAGCAGCCAGAGGAAGCCCGCCGACGCCACGATGGGACCGACGCCCATGAAGAACCGCGGCCCGTACTTCCCCGCCAGCCCGCCGAAGTAGCTCGACAGCAGCAGCATGCAGAGGGTCGACGGGATGAAGACGAACCCGGCGACGAACGCGGAGAACCCGACGACCTGCTGCAGGAACAGCGTGACCATCAGCGGCCCGAACGACAGCGCTCCGTAGACGAACGCCGTGGCCAGGTTGCCCACCCAGAAGTTGTGCACGGAGAAGAGCCCCAGCGGCAGCATCGGCTGCCTGACCCGCGTCTCGGCGAAGAAGAAGCCGATCAGCGACAGGATGCCGACCACGAACGGGATCCACACCCGCGGGCTCCCCCAGCCGTACGACCCCTGCTCGATGAGTGCGAACACGGTGCCGGCCAGACCGACCGAACCGAGCACGGCGCCGATGATGTCGACCCGACCCCCCATTCCCTTGTCGGTGTCACCGAGCGTCAGCATGAGCACCAGCGTGACCGCGATGGGCACCACGTTGATGACGAACACCCAGCGCCAGGACAGCGCGTCCACGAAGAAGCCGCCGACCACCGGGCCAGCGATCATCGCGATGCCGGTCCACGCCGTCCAGCGCCCGATGGCTTTGGCCTGGGCCGGCCCCTCGAACCGGGAGATGATGATCGCCAGCGACGACGGCACCAGCAGCGCTCCGGCGACGCCCTGGAGGGCGCGGGACAGCACGAGGAACACGCCGCTCGGCGCGAACGCGCACAGCAGCGAGGTGATGCCGAACCCGATCAGCCCGACGTAGAGGATGCGCTTGCGCCCGAACACGTCGGACAGCGAGCCGGCGATGAGGATCAGCGAGCCGAGCGTCACGAGGTAGGCGTCGACCACCCACTGCTGCAGCGGCAGCCCGCCGCCGAGCTCCTTGTCGATCGCCGGCAGCGCCACGTTGATGACGGCCCCGTCGAGGAACGCCACGAAGCTGGCCAGGATCGCGATCAGGAGGACGCGCAGCTGCAGGGACGTCATCTTCTCGGTGGCCATGTGCTCATTCAACGACCCGGCGTGCTGATCGCGCAACCACGCACGCCGGGCGTACGGTTTCCCTCGTGTCCGAGCTGTCGCACTCCGAGCGATCCTCCGGGCGGCGCCGACCGACCCCGACCACGATCTCGCGGGCCGGCTGGATCGGCGTGCTCCTCATCACGGCCGTCTTCCACGCGGTGCGGGGAGCGCCCGTGGACGCGGCGATCTACGTCGCAGGGGCGGCTGTGCTCACGCTCGACGCGCTCGGCTGGCTGCGCGTCCCGCTCCGGATGCCGGCCGACCGCGACACGGTCTCCCGCCGCGTGATCGCCGGGACGCTGATCGCGGTCGCAGCCATCACTCTCGGCTTCACGCAGCTCTACAGCCCGGCCGACACCGCGATCGTGGTCGGACTCGGGGTGCTGCTGCTGCCGGTGGCGTGGGCCGACCGGTCGCGTGCGGACGCCGGGCCGCCCGGAGCCGCCGTGCGCCGCGCAGCCGTGCTCTGGTCGGTCGTCATCGTCCTCGGCTGCCTCTGGGAGATCGGCGTTTACTTCCTCGGCCGTGACCTCACCGGCAGCGAGAACGCCTTCCCCGCGCTCTCCGACCTGATCGACCCGCTGCTGGCGTCGCCGCCTGCGCGGGCGCTGCTGGTGGCGTGCTGGCTGCTCGGCGGTTATGCGCTGCTGCGGCGCGGGAGGTCGTCATGAGATGGGTGACCATCGGCGGCTTCCTGCTGTGCGGCCTCCTGATCGTCCTGCTCGTCGTCCAGTCGCGCCGGCGCCCCGACCGGATCGCGCCGCTCGGCAGCCTCCTCGACCGGGTCATGGCCGATCGCGCGGCCCGGGTCACCATCCTGCTGTTCTGGTGGTGGATCGGCTGGCACTTCCTGGTCACGCCGCCGACGGTGTGACCAGCGTCAGTTGTTGCCCTTCGTGCAGGTCTGCTGCGCGGCCGTCTGACCGGTGACGTTCGAGGGCAGATCGACCGCGCCGGACGAGTTGGTCGGGGCGGGCGTGCCGCTCGAGGTCGGGCTCGCGGGCGCCGTCGCGGTGTCGCTCGGCTGGGAGGTCTGGCTCGGCTGGGAGGTCGGCGTGGCCGTCGCGCTCGGGTCCTCCGCCGCTCGCCCGGTCGAGCCGGTGAGGGTGACCGGCTGGTCGTTGACCAGCGCGTTGTTCACAGCGGTCGAGGCCTCCTCGTCCGGGATGACGCGGTTGATGTTGTCCGGGTCCGTCACCGCCGGATACTGCAGGAACACCATGTTCTGCAGGCCGGTGTCCTTGAGCGCGAGCGCGATCTCCACCAGCGTGGTCGGGTTGGTGAGCGTCTCCGACGGCGTGACGTTCTGCACAGCGGCTTTGGCGAGCGCGTAGAGCTGCACCGGGTTGCCGAGCACTCCCCCGCTGACGATCTTGCGTGCGAGCGCGGACAGGAAAACCTGCTGGTTGGAGATGCGGCCGAGGTCGCTGCCGTCGCCGACGCCGTGCCGGCTGCGCAGGAATGAGAGCGCCTGATCCCCCACCAGCGTGCTCTCCCCGGCCGGGAGGTCGAGCGGCGGGTTCGTGTAGTCGTCCTGCACCTTCGACGCGAGGCAGACCGTGACGCCGCCGACGGCCGTCGACATCGCGCTCACGCCGTTGAAGTTGATGACAGCGCCGAACGGGATGCTCACGCCGGTCAGCTTCTCGACGGTGAGCACCACGCAGGCGAGGCCGCCGCGCGACAGCGCCGTGTTGAACTGCGCGTACGACGACCCGCTCACGGTGTCCTTGCCGTCCGGCGTCGGACACGTCGGGATGCGCACCATGAGGTCGCGCGGAAAGCTGACCACCATCATGCTCTTGTGGTCCTGCGCGATGTGCAGCAGCATCGTGACGTCGTTGTTGCCCTCGCCCGTGCTGGCGTCCTGCTCGGCCGCCGAGTTGTAGACGCCGCCGAGGCCGCTGCGGCTGTCCGTGCCCGCCAGCAGCAGGTTGACGCCGCCGGGGATGGCGCCCACATTCGGGATGTCCTGCGGGATCGCCGTGTGGCCGGGAAGCGTGACCAGGGTGACGCCGTGCTTCACCGAGCGGGCGACATCCCACACCGCGTACGCGGCGACCGAGAAGCTGCTGACCACCACGACCGCGACCACGCCCGCCAGCAGCTTGAGGACGGACGCCACCAACCGCCGCCGCGGCAGTCTCCCGTGCCGCACCGGCGCCGGCCCGCGCGGACGCTTCTGACGGCGAGTCAGGTCGGTCATGCGGATCCCCCGGGGCGGTTCGAAGAAGAGAACTGGGTGAATCCTAAGCGATGGGCGCTTTCGGATGGGGGCGGGGCGCGCGGATACGCCGGCAGGATGACGCGGGTCCGCAGCGGGAGGGACGACGGGCGCCGCGCCGAGGCGCTGGACTGGCGGGATGGTTCCGCTGCTCCACCGCTTCGTGATCGGAGCAGCACTGCTCTGCGTCGTCGCCCTCCTCTCGTCGGTCCTCGCCGGGTGTTCGCAGCTGCCGGATCCGAAGCGGGACCTGATCGTGGCGGCGGCGAAGGTCGCGTTCGACGTGCGCACACAGCCGGGGGTGGCGGCGGCGTGGTCGGAGGTCGGGGATGCGGGCCGCGTCACCGTGCACGTGCGGCTGCAGCCGGAGGGCGAGCTGAGGGCCGCGGCGACGGCGGCCGCGGCCCTCGACGCCGCGCCGCTGCCCGGCGCGGAGGAGGTCACGCTCGCGGTCGCGGTTCCGGCTGCTCCGGGCCTCGCGCCGGTCGAGATCTCGCAGGCGCGCGCGCACCAGGACGGGATGCCGTTCCCGGCAGCGCTGGAGGCGGCGGACACGCTGCGACGGGTCGCGATCGCCGCGGAGGTCGGCATCACGTCCTCGGCTCTGTCGCTGCGACTGGACGACCACACCACGGCGGGGCCGTCCCCGCTCACGACGGCGGCGGCGGCCCTCCGCGGCGTCGCGGGCGTCCCCTCGCCCGTCACGGTGGAGTACCGGCCGCGGGACTCCTCCCGCTCCGTCTCGGTGGAGGTGGCCGACGACGGCCCGTCCGCGGAGCTTCTGGCCGCGCTGGACGAGCTGACCGTCCGCCCGGACGTCTCCAGGATCGTCCACCACGAGCAGCGCGGTCAGGATCGTCCGCTGCTCGACGTCCAGACCGACGACCCGGAGGCCGTCGCGCGGCTCCTGACGACCGTCGCCGACGACCACCCACCGCGCCCACGGACCGCGTTCTCCGCCCACACCGCCACGAACGCACCCCCGTTGAACGGGTACGTCGGCCTACCTCTCGCCGGTGCGGACCCACCTCCGCCCGCCGCTGAGGCCGCCCCGATCCTCGCGTCCTACGAGGCCGATCTCCGGGCCTTCCTGCTCCGGACCGCGGAAGCCGGCACCGCCACCTGCTCGGTCACGGACGGGCGCAGTGTGCAGTGCCTGGCCGAGCTCCCGCTCTGGCATGAAGCCGGCACGACCACGGAGGACGTCGAAGCCTGTTTCGCCGCCATCACCGCGGCCTGGCGCCACGCCGGGCTCACCAGTGGGGAACGCGCGCTCGGCACGGAGATCTGGAGCCGGGGACCGCACGTCCCCGGGCCGGCCGGCGTCGACGTCGCCCGGATTCGCGGGACCACCGACGGAATCCGTGTCTCCGTCGAGTCCCCGACCGTGAGGTGAGGCGCTGGCACACGCCGCCGCACGGGATGTGAGCCCCGAATGAACCCGCGACACCCCGCGCGACACGCCCGGGCTCCACGCGGGTGAAAGCCCAGACGATCATCTCGGCTCCCCCCGTGTCAGACCCCGATGAAACCCCTCCTCCCCCGCCGTTCCACCGCGAAACCCCGGTGCTACGGTCACGTCGCTGTAGACGGCCTGACCGTCTTCGACCGTTAGGGAGAGAGCAATGATGCAAGAAGCCGCCGCGCCGCAGAAGCGCGGAATGTCCAAGAGAACTCGGGCGGTCGTCGGCCTGGGCGCTGTCGTCGCGATCGCGGCCGGCGTCACCGCCGCCGCCTTCACCGATTTCGCGAACCTCAACCTCGGGGCGAACGGGATCGGCGCCGACCAGTACAACATCCAGGTGGTCGACACCGACCCCACGACAGGCGCGCAGATCCCCGGCTCGTGGCAAGAGGCGAACACGCCCGCAGGAGCCCCGATCGAGCTCGTCGGCGCGAACACGATCTTCCCGGGGAGCACGCCGATCTCGGTCGACATCCCGGTCCGGAACGCGTCCGCGACGCTGAACTCCACGCTGTCGCTCGGTCTCGTGCAGCTGCCGGACGCCGGAGCGAACGTGACCGACCCCGACTACCTGTCCAGCCTGCGGTTCACCGTCACGATGCCGGCGACCTCGCTCGGCGCGACGCCGATCAGCGTCACCGACCAGACGTTCGCGGAGCTCAGCACACTCGCGCTGAACGGCCTGGCCGCCGGCGAGGAGTCGAGCGTCACCATCCAGGTGCGCCTGCTCACCCAGGCCGAGTCCGGCTCCACGTTCACGGACAACGACCTGAACGGCATGAAGGCGTTCATCCAGGCCCAGTTCAACGGCACGTCGGCTCCCTGATCCGATGACCCCACCCACTCTGCCGGCGCGTCGGTGGCGCCGCCCCGTCCTTGCCGCGGTCGGAGTCTGCGTCGCCTCGGCGATCGCCGTCACCGCCGCGAGCACCGTGAACTGGTCCGACGTCATCGTCGCGCTGGACGGAAGCGACAACACCTTCGACCTGCAGGTGGCGGGCAGCGACGTGCCCGGCTGGCAGCCGACGGCAGCCGAATGGCAGCAGGGCCGACCCGACCCGGTCGTGGTCGCCCTGCCCGCCACGGTCCTGGAACCCGGCACCTCCGTGCAGGCGCGCGTCGCCGTCCGGAACAGCAGCCCCCGGCTCGCCGGGTCGATCAGGGTGCACCTGGTCGACCCGGCCACGCCGAACGCGCTGTTCCCCGAGTTGCGTTTCACCATCTCCGAAGGAGGCCACGTGTACGCGGCAGCAGTCCCGCCCACCGGCGCGGCGGACATCCCGCTCACCGGCGCGACGGCGCCCGGCGAGGACCGGGTCCTGGACGTGGAGGTCGCGCTGCCGGCCGACGCGCCCGCGAGCGTGAACGGATCGGTGACGCCCATCCGGCTCATGTTCACCGGGGTGAACCTGTGACCGGGCGGCGGGCGAGCAGCGCACGCCGGGTCTCCGCTCTGCGCCTCCTTCCGCGCGGACGGCGCGCACTGGCCGCCACCGGCCTCCTCGCCCTGAGCGCCGCCTTCGGCCTCGCCGCCCTCCAGACCACTTCGGCCGGGTTCACGGACCAGTCCGCTCCGCGGCTCGGCACGGGCGGCGCCATCGGCGGCTCCTACAACATCGCCTTCCTCGACGCGGGAGGCGCGATCCAGGAGGGCGACCCGACACCGCTCGCGCTGGACACCTCCGGCAACGGCGCCATCACGTTCGACGCCACCTCCGACGTCGCCATGCGGGTGGTCACCACGACCGTCGCGACCGGTCCCGTCCGGCTCTCCCTGTACAACGCCTACCCCGGGAGCCGCCCCAGCGATCCAGGGACCACCGGGCCCGGCGCCGATCCGTACGACTACGCCCTCTACACGGTCACGGTGGATGGGACCGCGGTCGTGACGGCCGCCACCGCCGCCGCGATCGACGCGGCGCCCCCCGTCCTCACCGGCTGGACGCAGAACACCCCGAAGGCGGTCACGGTCGCCGTCTCGCTGCCGCGCGCGATCGGGAATCCGTACGTCTTCGACCGCACGCTCGTCCTCGGCGTCCGCTTCGACGGGAGCACCTCGTGAGGGCCGCCGTCGTCGCGTCCGCCGCCCTCCTCGCGCTGGCCGGCGTGCTGCCCACCGCCTCCGCCGCGAACGCCGCCGACGTGGTCACCGTGCCGATGCCAGGTCCTGGCCATCAGAGCGCGTGGTCGGCCACCGTGCAGAATCCCGTCTCCGGCACGTCGAAGGTCTACCTCAACGTCGTCGGCGCGACCGGCGGCGCGGCGGGCATCGACGACGAGCTCACGCTCAGCGTCCAGGTGGACGGCGTCACCGTGATCGCGCCGACCCCGGTGCGCCGGATCCTCGGCGCCGGCCCGGTCGCGCTCGGCACCGTCGACGGCGGAAGCACGAAGACCGTCTCGGGCGAGGTCGCCCTCTCGACGGCCGCCGGAAACGCCTACCAGGGACAGAGCGCCGAGGTCACCCTCCGGCTCAGCTCCGTGGCGCAGGAGTCCGCGCCTCCCCCGCTCGCCGACACCGGCCTCACGGTGATCGGCCTCGGCGTCCCTCTCGCCCTCGTCTCCCTGGGCGCCGTGTTCCTCCTGCGGCGCAGAAAGCAGAGTGCACAGCCATGACGCGCAGACCCATCACCCGGATCCGGCGTTCCGCCGCCGCCCGCGCGGCAGGGATGACCACCCTCGTCGCCATCGCGCTCGCCGCCGTCGCCGGAGTGCCGTCGACCACGGCGGCGTACACCGACACCGCCGCGGCCGAGACCTCCCCGACCGACACGCCCCTGCTCACCCAGGCGGCGCGGATGATCCCGACGAACACCTACCTGGCCAACACGGCGACCGCCCTGCAGGACGACGGCACGCTGTGGGTGTGGGGCTTCCGCGGAAACGGCCTCGCCGGGAACGGCACCTTGACCGTCCCGTCCACCGCCTCGCCGTCGCCCGTCGTCCTCCCGAACGACGGCTACACCGGCGCGAACCATCGGTACATCGTCAAGGTCGCCGGCACGAGCCTGGACGACTTCTACCCCACCGACATCAACTACACCGGCCTCGCAGCGCTGTCCGACGACGGCCAGGTCTACACCTGGGGCGGCAGCAACACGAACAACGTCATGGGCCGGCCGAGCACGCCGATCCCCTATACGCAGCCGGGGCCGGTCGCCATCCCCGGGACCGTCGTCGACCTCCGCTCGTCCTCCGGCGTCTTCATGGCGCTCACCAGCACGGGCGACCTGTACACCTGGGGCAACGCGCAGGGCCGCGGGATCACCGGCCAGGGCAGCGCGACGGCCTCCTCGCCGACTCCGTCCCTGATCATGTCGGGCGTGCACAGCATCGGCGCCGGCATGTGGAACGGGTGGGCGGTCCGCGGGAACTTCGACCCGAACGACCCGACCACCGGGGTCTTCTGGTGGGGATGGGCGAACGCGGGCTCCTCCTACGCCTCCGACCCCTCCGGCGACAACCTCGGCACGAACCAGTACACCCCGACCCGGTCGACGGGGCTGTCCCCGTTCGCCCAGTCCGGCTGCGACACGGTCGGGGTGGTGATGGGCTCCCCCGCGGACCAGTGCTCGATCGAGTCCCTGACCGGGCACTACTTCGGCAACCAGCTGGTCGCCGTGGGAGGTCACCTCGTGACGTGGGGCGACGCCTCCAACTTCGGCACCGGCCGGGCGTACGTCTCCGGGCCGATCAGCGCGACCCCGATCGCGTTGACGCTGCCGAACGACGACCTGGTCAAGCAGATCGCGCCGAGCCAGGACTACGTCGAGGTGCTGGGGATGTCCGGCCAGGTCTACATCTACGGCCGCTACTCGTTCGCACGCGGACCGGACCCGGTGTCGGGGACGGCGTCGACCACGAACATCGTGACCCCGACCCCGCTGCTCCCACTGGGCGACACGGTCAGCGCCGTCGGCGCCTTCGGCTACTCCGGAACGGCCCTGAACGCCGACGGCTCGTTCGTCAACTGGGGAGGCAGCACCGCGGGCGGCAACAACAACACCTACTCCTCGATCATCAACAGCTGGGCCGCCAACACCACACCCACGAACGCCGTCCAGGGGCTGACGACGATGATCACCCCGGGGTCGTGATGAAGCACAGGAGACAATCACGCAGAGGGATCGCCCTCGCCACCGTCGCCGCCGGAACGCTCGTCGTGACGGCCGCGCTGCTGACGGTCGGCCCGACGGTGAGCGCCTTCACCGACCGGGCGGCGCTGAACGCGGGGACGGACGGCATCGGCTCCGAGGCCTTCGACATCGTCTCCGTCCTCCCGGGCGGGGACGTCGCCCAGGCACTCCCCGGTCACGGCGTGACGGTGCCGATCGCCGGCGACGACTCCCTCGTCCCCGGGGGCGCCCTCACTGTGAACCTCGGCGTCGCGAACAACTCGCCCTCGCTCGCCGCCGCCGTCACCGTCGCCGTAAAGCCGTCGGACGCGGCCGGCACCGGCCAGGTCGACGGCAGCCCCAACATCACGCCGTTCCTCCGCGTCACCGTGGTCGACACGACGACCGGGCAGCTCCTGGTCGGCGGGAGCGCGTCCGACCCCAGCCAGGGCGCCGCGGTCGCGGACGCGTCGGCCGTGATCGGCCGCCTCCCGGCCCGCGGCTCCGCCGCCCTCGCCGACGGCGCCGCCTGGGTGGCGGGAAACGCCGGCAGCCGCCACGACCTCACGATCACGCTGTTCTACGTGGACACACCGGAGACCTCCGCCTACAACGGAGGCCAGACCGCCCTGGAGGTGGAGTTCGATGGCACGTCGGCGCAGTGAGCCCCCGCGTCGCTCGGTGTGGAAGCTGCTCGGCTCGCTCCTGCTGACGTTCTCGGCCGTCGTCGGCGTGATCGCGATCGTGGCCGTGGCGGTCTGCGCGATCTTCGGCCTCCGCCCCGTGGTGGTGATCTCCGGCTCGATGGAGCCGGAGCTCCCGGTGGGATCGATGGTCTTCTACCGCACGGTCCCGGCGAAGGACGTCGCGGTCGGCGACATCGTGACGGTGCCCCGCTCGGATGGCGCCGCGGGCCTCATCACCCACCGTGTGAAGCAGGCGACGACGAAGGACGGCGTCACGACCCTGCGTCTGAAAGGCGACGCCAACGCGACGGAGGACCCGCTGCCGTACGTGGTCACCTCCGTCGGTGAGTTCGTCGGCCGGATCCCGCTGGCGGGCACGATCGCGCTCGCCGCGCGGACGCCCCTGGGCATCGCGGCGGTGGCGACGTACGTGGCGGCCTTGATCGCGGTGATCGTGTTCGGCCGCCGGCGACCCCAGCCGGGATCGCGCACCAGAGGTCGGCGACGGGCCGTACCGCGGGCGGCCGCCGACTGAGCGCGCCCATGGAGAGGCCGGCTCATCGGCCCGCGCAATCAGAAAAGGCCGGCTTCCGAAGAAGCCGGCCTTTTCTGTTCTCGGTGGATCTGAGGGGACTCGAACCCCTGACCCCCTGCATGCCATGCAGGTGCGCTACCAGCTGCGCCACAGACCCCCATGTTGAATTATCAGTACCTTTGTTGTTGTTCACCGGGTCTCCCCGGGCAACTCATCAAGCGTACTACACGCGGGCGGCGCAACGTAAATCGGCCGTGCAGCCCGGGCGTGTGCGCTCCGCGCCCGCTTCCGGGGCTACTCCGCGGTGTGGACCGGGAGCTCGAGCGGGAGGACCGGGCAGTCCTTCCAGAGGCGCTCGAGGGCGTAGTACATGCGGTCTTCCTCGTGGAAGACGTGCACCACGAGGTCGCCGAAGTCCAGGAGGATCCAGCGGCCCTCCGCCTTGCCCTCGCGGCGCAGCGTGCGTACGCCGGCGTCGTTCAGCCGGTCCTCCACCTCGGAGGCGATCGCGATCACGTTGCGTTCGACCGAGCCGGACACGAGGAGGAAGGCGTCCGTCAGGGGCAGCGGGCCGGAGACGTCCAGCGCCACCAGGTCGATGCCGCCCTTCGAGTCGGCGGCGGCGGCCGCGAGCTGGAGGATGTCCCGGGCATGCGGGGAGGCGGTCACAGAGAGTCCTTCGGAAGAGAGCGGGTCGAGAAGAAGTGTTCGCGGGTCATCAGAACACGTGGAGCACGTACGCCGCGATCAGCAGGCCGATCACGCCGACGGCGAGCACGCCCGCGGTCACCATGAGCACCACCGGGAGGGCGTTGCCGCGCTTCTTCGGCGGGGCGATGACGCCGCGCGTCGAGGTGTGCGTGCTGATCGCCCGCGACGCGCGCACCGGCGCGACCTCGGAGGTGTTGAACTCGTTCTCCTCGCTGTCCAGCAGCCGGTCGATGTCGGAGGAGTCGATGCGGTCGTGGGCACCGGTCGCCCCGAGCGTGCGCGGCAGGTCGATCGAGCCGGTGACGAGGATCTCGCCGGTGCTGGTCAGCGGGCCCGTGGCGTCCGCCTGCGGCAGCGACGGGAGGATCAGCGCGTTGGTCGTGGTCGCCGCCGTCGAGTGGCCGACGTTGCGGGAGGTGATCGGCTCGGAGCCGTCCTCCAGCTCGGCCGCCATCGACCAGTGGCCGGTCGGCGGCGTGAACGGACGGCGCTCCTGCGCGGAGGTGTCCTCGTCGTCCTCGACAGGGGCGGCAGCGGTAGCGGCCGGCGCGGCGGGAGCCTGCGATCCGAACGCCGTGAAGACGGACGTCGGCGAGGATGTCACCGCGCTGTCGGCCTGCGACGCCGCGGAGACCGGGGCCGCGGGCGCCCCCTCGTCGGTGAAGCTCACGGGGATGATCGGCTCGGCGATGGCCGGCGAGTGGTTCGCCTGCTGGTTCGCCGCCTGCGCCTGCAGCATGGCCCGCAGCTCGCGGCGGGTCAGCGTGCGCTCACCGGTCGGGTCGGACTCGTCCGACGCGGACGGCGGAGGAGTCGTGATCTGCTGCGACGTCGCGCGCACAGGAGCCTGAGCGGCCGCAGCCGCCCCCGGCAGAACGCTCATCGGCTGCGTCACCGGCTCGGGCTTGGACGGGTCCGGCGCCTGCCGGAACAAGTCGAACGACGACGCGTCCGAGCTGGGGTCGGAGCCCGAGCGCTTGGGGGCGCTGAACAGGAGGTTGTCGAAGCTGCCGCCCGACGACACGCCGGGCTCGGCGAACGCGCTGGCGGGGATGGCCGGTGCCTGCTCCTCGTTCGAGGACGGAGCGTCGGAGGGGGCTCCGGGAGTCGCGGACGTCTCGGGGATCTCCCCCGCAGGCGTGATCTCGGAGGTGCCCGCACGGCGCGACGCCTGCCGAGCCGCCGTACGCTCGTTCTCTCTGGCCTGTCGCCGTGTCTGCGGCGGCTGGCTCGCTTCCGCTGGCTGTTCAGGCCATGACGTCATTCCACGCTCCGATACAAGTGATGTTTGGAGATGTACTGGACCACCCCGTCGGGGACGAGGTACCAGACGGGGAATCCCCTGCTCACCCGGCTCCGGCAGTCAGTGGACGAGATCGCCAGGGCCGGAACTTCCAACAAGCTTACGTCCTGTTTGGGCAATCCAGAAATATTGAGGTCGTGTCCCGGGCGACTCACAGCCACGAAGTGCGCGAGCTTCCACAGCTCGTCGATGTCGCGCCAGCTGAGGATCTGCGCGATGGCGTCGGCGCCGGTGATGAAGAAGAGCTCCGCGTCCGGCCGCTCCTCGCGCAGATCGCGCAGGGTGTCGATCGTGTACGTGGGGCCGACGCGGTCCACATCCACCCGGCTGACCGTGAAGCGCGGATTGGAGGCCGTCGCGATCACCGTCATCAGATAGCGGTGCTCGGCGGGCGTGACCTCGCCCTTCTGCCAGGGCTGGCCGGTGGGCACGAAGACGACCTCGTCGAGGTCGAACGACTGCGCGACCTCGCTCGCGGCGACCAGGTGGCCGTGATGGATCGGATCGAATGTTCCGCCCATCACGCCGATGCGTGGACGGCTCTTCTCGGTCAGCTCCATGTGTGGGTGCCGCCCGGCGCGGCGGGCCTCAGTGCCCCTGGGTCGGGTGGCCGGTGCCGTGGTGGGTGGCGCCCGGGGCGCCGGCGTGCGACGCGGCGTCGGTCGCCGAGCGGTGGCTGTGGCGGTTGGCCACGTCACGGAAGCTGAAGATGACACCGAGCAGGCACAGGAAGGTGACGATCGCGATCGTGCCGTAGGCCCAGGTGGGCATCGGCAGGTCGACGTGGGTCTCCGCTGCTGCCGCGGCGATGATGGTCGTCAACTGGGACATCGGTGGTGTTCCTTTCGGGGCGTTGCGGCACGAGGCCGTTTCTCAGTCTAGTGGTCGCTCACGCGCGGATCTGGCCTGACCCGCGGACGATCCACTTGGTGCTGGTCAGCTCGGGCAGGCCCATCGGTCCGCGCGCGTGCAGCTTCTGGGTGGAGATGCCGACCTCCGCGCCGAAGCCGAACTCGCCGCCGTCGGTGAACCGGGTGGACGCGTTGACCATGACGACCGCCGAGTCGACCTCGGCGAGGAAGCGCTCGGCGTTGCCGAGGTCGTTGGTGACGATCGCCTCGGTGTGCTGCGTGGAGTACCGGCGGATGTGCGCGATCGCGGCGTCCAGGTCGTCCACGACCCGCACCGAGATGTCGAGGCTCATGTGCTCGGTGGCGTAGTCCTCGTCGGTGACGGGGACGCCGCCCGGCGCGTACGGGAGCGCGGTCTCGTCGGCGTGGATGGTGACGCCGGCCTCGGCCAGCGAGCCGAGCACTGCGGGCAGCAGGCGCTCGGCGGCGCTCCGGTGCACCAGCAGCGTCTCGACCGCGTTGCAGACGCTGGGACGCTGGACCTTGGCGTTGCGGACGATGTCCACCGCCCAGTCCTCGCGCGCGCTCTCGTCCAGCACGATGTGCACGACGCCGGCGCCCGTCTCGATCACCGGGACGCTCGACTGGGTCACCACGGCCTGGATCAGGTCGGCGCTGCCCCGCGGGATCAGCACGTCGACCAGGCCGCGTGCACGCATCAGCTCGTTCGCGCCGTCGCGGCCGAACTCGTCGATGGTCTGCGCCGCGTCGGCGGGGAGGCCGGCGCTCGCGAGCGCGTCGCGGACGACCTCCACCAGCACGGCGTTGGTGTTGAGGGCCGCGGTGCCGCCGCGCAGGACGACCGCGTTGCCGCTCTTGATCGCGAGCGACGCGATGTCGATGGTGACGTTCGGCCTGGCTTCGTAGATCGCGCCGACGACGCCGAACGGCACGCGGGTCTGGGCGATCTTCACGCCGTTCGGGAGGTCGCTGCCACGCACCACCTGGCCGACCGGGTCGGTCAGGCCGACGACCTCGAGCACAGCCTCCGCGAGACTCTGCAGCCGCGACGGGGTGAGGGTCAGCCGGTCGAGCAGGCCCGCGGAGAGCCCGTTCTCACGCCCGTTGGCGAGGTCGAACTCGTTGGCGGCCAGAATGCTCTGCTCGGCCGCCAGCACGCCATCCGCGATCGCGCGCAGCGCCGCGTTCTTCTGCTCGGACGTCGCGGTCGCCAGCGGGAGCGAAGCGCCCTTGGCCGCGGCGAGGCGATCAGCGAGCGAAGTGGGGGCGGCGACGGTCGAGGACATGCGTCAAGTCTAGGCCGTGGCGGCCCGCGCGGCCTCGGCGTCGTCCGCGCTCGGGGACGGCGCGAACCAGGTCCCGACGGCCTCGCCGCGCAGCGCCTCGGCGACCAGCGTCGTCGCCGTGAGGATGACCGCTGTGCCCTGCTCGGCGGCCTGCCGCGCAGCCGACACCTTGGTCAGCGCTCCCCCGGTCCCGACGCCGGACAGCCCGGTCGCGCCGATCTCGACCCCCGCGAGCTCGTCGCCCCAGCCCACGTACCCGATCCGTTCGGCGCCGGGCTCCTGCGGCGGCTTGGTATAGAGCGCGTCGACGTCCGAGAGCAGCACCAGGAGGTCGGCCTCCACCAGCAGCGCCACCAGCGCGGCGAGCCGGTCGTTGTCGCCGAACCGGATCTCGTGGGTCGCGACCGTGTCGTTCTCGTTGACGATCGGGAGGATGCGGAGGTCGAGCAGCCGCTCCATCGCACGCTTCGCGTTGCTGCGGTGGGTCGGGTTCTCCATGTCGCCCGCAGTCAGGAGCACCTGGCCGGCGACGATCTCGTAGCGGTCCAGGCTGTCCTGGTAGCGGTAGATGAGCACGTTCTGGCCGACCGCGGCGGCCGCCTGCTGCGTGGCCAGGTCGGTCGGCCGCGCGTCCAGCGACAGGTAGGGGATGCCGGTCGCGATCGCGCCGGAAGACACCAGGATGACCTGCGAGCCGCGGCCGTGCGCCTCGGCGAGGGCGTCCACGAGCGGGCCGATCTGCCCCGCGTTCTCGCCGCTGATCGACGAGGAGCCGACCTTGACGACGATCCGTCGGGCGGTGGGGACCTGGGCGCGCTCGTCGATGGTCATTCCCGGCCTGTCTCCTCGCTCGCCGCGCTCCGGGAGCCGGAGTCCTGGCCGTCGTAGTCGTCGTAGTCGTCGTCCTGCCAGAGCCCGGCCTCCTTCTCGCGGAGGAGCTCGGCGCGGGCCTCGGCCTTGCCGTCCATCCGGTCGAAGTAGTCCTCGCGGCGCTGGGCGCGGGTGGGGCGCGCGCTCTGGTCGATGCGCGCGTCGGTGCCGCGCGGCGCCGTGATCAGCTCGGCCGTGGAGGTGAGCGTGGGCTCCCAGTCGAACACCACGCCGTTGTTCCGGCCGATGACGACGGTCGAACCGGCGACGGCGCCCGCCGTGAACAGGCGGTCCTCGACGCCGAGCTTGGCGAGCCGGTCGGCGAGGTAGCCGACGGCCTCGTCGTTGGCGAAGTCGGTCTGGGCGACCCAGCGCTCAGGCTTCGCGCCCAGGATGCGGTAGACCGGGCCGTCCGAGCCGCCCTCCACCTTGACGGTGAAGCCGGCGTCGTCCACGGCCTTGGGGCGGATGACGATGCGCGGGCGGATCTCGGCCTGCGCGGCCTCGGCCGTCCGGGCCTCCTCGACCAGTTCGGCCAGGGCGAACGACAGCGCGCGCAGGCCCTCGTGGCTGACCGTGGAGATCTCGAACACGCGGTAGCCGCGCGCCTCCAGGTCGCCACGGACGAAGTCCGCCAGCTCGCGGGCGTCCGGGACGTCGATCTTGTTGAGCGCGATGAGCTGCGGGCGCTCCAGCAGCGGGACCTGGCCCTCGGGCACCGGGTAGGCGGCCAGTTCGCCGAGGATGACCTCCAGGTCGCTCAGCGGGTCGCGGCCGGGCTCCAGGGTGGCGCAGTCGAGCACGTGCAGCAGGGCGGAGCAGCGCTCGACGTGGCGCAGGAACTCCAGTCCCAGGCCGCGGCCCTCGCTGGCGCCCTCGATCAGGCCGGGGACGTCGGCGATGGTGTAGCGCACGTCCCCCGCCTGCACGACGCCGAGGTTGGGGTGCAGTGTGGTGAACGGGTAGTCCGCGATCTTCGGCTTCGCCGCAGAGAGCGCGGCGATCAGGCTCGACTTGCCGGCGGACGGGTAGCCGACCAGCGCGACGTCGGCGACGGTCTTGAGCTCGAGGAGGACGTCGCCCTCCCAGCCCGGGGTTCCGAGCAGCGCGAACCCGGGCGCCTTGCGCTTCTGGGTGGCGAGGGCGGCGTTGCCGAGCCCGCCGAGACCGCCCGCGGCCGCGACGAAGCGCATACCGGGCTCGTTCAGGTCGACGAGCTCCTCGCCGTCCTCCGACTTGACCACGGTGCCGACCGGGACCGGGAGCTCGAGCTCGCCGCCGGTGGTGCCGCTGCGGTGGTCGCCCATCCCGAAGCCGCCGTTGTCGCTGGAACGGTGCGGGTGGCGGTGGTAGCCGAGCAGGGTCGTGACCTGCGGGTCGGCGACGAGGACGATGTCGCCTCCGTTGCCACCGTTGCCGCCGTCGGGGCCGGCGAGCGGCTTGAACTTCTCGCGACGGACCGAGACGCACCCGTTTCCGCCGTTGCCCGCGCGCAGATGCAGTGTCACGCGGTCCACGAACGTGGCCATCAGGATGCTCCTCGGTTGTGTCTGAAACGACGGATGGGCGGGCCGAAGCCCGCCCATCCGTGAAGTGCTGTCGTGGGTGAGGCTCAGGCCTCGACGGCCACGATGTTGACGACCTTGCGGCCGCCCTTGGTGCCGAACTCGACCGAGCCCGCCGCGAGGGCGAACAGCGTGTCGTCGCCACCGCGGCCGACGTTGGCGCCCGGGTGGAAGTGCGTGCCGCGCTGGCGGACCAGGATCTCGCCGGCGTTGACGGTCTGGCCGCCGAAGCGCTTCACGCCGAGGCGCTGCGCGTTCGAGTCACGACCGTTGCGAGTGGAGCTCGCGCCCTTTTTGTGTGCCATGTCTTCTTCTCCTCGAGAGGTTCTGTCGGCTACTTGATGCCGGTGATCTTGACGCGCGTGAGCTCCTGGCGGTGGCCCTGGCGCTTCTTGTAGCCGGTCTTGTTCTTGAACTTCTGGATGACGATCTTCGGGCCGCGCAGGTCGCCGAGGACCTCGGCGGTCACCTTCACCTTGGCGAGGGACTTCGCGTCGGAGGTGATCTTGTCACCGTCGACGAGCAGGACAGCGGCCAGCTCGACGTTGCCGTCCTTGTCGGCCTTGATGCGGTCCATCGTCACGATGGTGCCGACCTCGACCTTCTCCTGCCGGCCACCGGCGCGCACAACTGCGTAAACCACTTTCACGTACCTTTTCGTCGGGGATCAGTTCCCGACCGATGCCGTGGACCTGTCCTGCTCTTGTTTGTTCAGGGAGTTACTGGCGAGCTCGCGCCCGCCGATGGCGGCGGGTGGCTCTCAGAAAACCGTGCGGGTGCACCGGCCAACCGGCACACACCAACGGTCAACTTTACCCGACACCGCACGACCCGTCAATTCAGCGAGGGGGCGTCGAGACCGACCGGAACCCTGGACGGGACCGGTTCCTACAATCATTGTATGACGGTCCTGATCGATCCCCCGGCATGGCCCGCCCACGGCATGTTGTGGTCGCATCTGGTCAGCGACTCCTCCCTGGACGAGCTGCACGCGTTCGCCGCCGCGGCGGACATCCCGGCGCGCGCGTTCGACCTCGACCACTACGACGTGCCGGACCGCCGCTACGACGAGCTCGTGGCGGCGGGAGCGGAGGCGGTCAGCGGCAAGGAGCTGGTCTCCCGGCTGATCGCCAGCGGACTGCGCGTGCGGGCGCGCGACCGCGTGCGCCGCCACTGAGAGGTCAGCGACGGCGCACGGAGGGCGATTCAGTCCTCGTGCTTCTCGCCGGCGATCTGGCCGCCGGTGATGACGGCCGTGCTCGCACGGCGGCCGCGGCTGCGGCCCTGGCCCGGAGCCTTCGGCTGCGGCAGGGCGTCCAGCACGGAGTCGAGCAGCAGCTCGGTCTCCACGGCCGTCGCGACCGGGGCGTGCGCCACGGGAGCGGACGGCTCGGGCAGGTCGATCATCGGGAAGTCGAGGTGCGGGTGCTCGTCGGCCGCCGGAGCCGCGGGAGCGGACTCCTGCGCTGCGGGCTCGGGCTTCGTCTCGGCGGCGGGAGCCTCCGCGGCCGGAGCCTCCGCCTGACGCTGCTCGTCGCGCGGGCCCTTGCCCTTGCGGCGGCGCTTCTTCGGCGCGGCGTCGGCGGCGGGCGCGTCGGCCACCTGCGCGGGCTGAGTGGCCGGTTCGGCGGCCGGTGCGACCTCCCCCTCGTGATGCGGGTGGATGGTCGAGGCGGCGATCTGGGCGAGCGCGTTCTTGGCGTCGTCGGTCAGCGCGTGCGTGCCGTTGGTGTGCGCGGCGCTCGCCTGCTGCTGCTGGCCGCCGCCGTTGCCGTTTCCGTTGCCGGCGTTGCCGCCGCGGCCGCGCCGGCGCTCGCTCTGGGGCTGCTGCTGCGGCTGGCGGTGCTTGACGACGGGGTCGTGGTGCACGATCACACCACGGCCCGCGCAGACCTCGCACGCCTCGCTGAAGGTCTCCAGGAGGCCGAGGCCGAGCTTCTTGCGGGTCATCTGGACGAGGCCGAGCGAGGTGACCTCCGCCACCTGGTGCTTGGTCCGGTCCCGGCTCAGGCACTCGATCAGGCGGCGCAGCACCAGGTCGCGGTTCGACTCCAGCACCATGTCGATGAAGTCGACCACGATGATGCCGCCGATGTCGCGCAGCCGGAGCTGGCGGACGATCTCCTCCGCGGCCTCCAGGTTGTTCTTGGTGACCGTCTCTTCGAGGTTGCCCCCGGAGCCGACGAACTTGCCGGTGTTGACGTCCACCACGGTCATCGCCTCGGTGCGGTCGATGACCAGCGAACCGCCGGACGGCAGCCAGACCTTGCGCTCCAGCGCCTTCTCGATCTGCTCGGTGATGCGGTGCTCGTCGAACGCGTCGCGGTCGCCGGTGTAGGCCTCCACGCGGTCGATCAGGTCGGGCGCGACCTGGCGCAGGTAGCTCTCGATCGTCTGGCGCGCGTCGTCGCCGGCGATGATCAGTTTCTGGAAGTCCTCGTTGAAGACGTCGCGGATGATCTTGATCAGGAGGTCGGGCTCGCTGTGCAGGAGCGCGGGCGCCTGCTGGGTCTCGACCTGGCGGCTGATGTCCGCCCACTGCGCCGTCAGGCGGGTGACGTCGAGGGTGAGCTGCTCCTCGGTGGCGCCCTCGGCCGCCGTGCGGACGATGACGCCGGCGCTCTCCGGGAGGACCTCCTTGAGGATCTTCTTGAGGCGCGAGCGCTCGGTGTCGGGCAGCTTGCGGCTGATCCCGTTCATGGAGCCGTTCGGCACGTACACGAGGTAGCGGCCGGGCAGCGAGATCTGGCTGGTCAGCCGCGCGCCCTTGTGGCCGACCGGGTCCTTGGTGACCTGGACGAGCACGCGGTCGCCTGCCTTGAGGGCGAGCTCGATGCGGCGGGGCTGGTTGCCGGTCTCGACGGCGTCCCAGTCGACCTCGCCGGAGTAGAGGACGGCGTTACGGCCGCGGCCGATGTCGACGAAGGCGGCCTCCATGCTCGGCAGCACGTTCTGCACGCGGCCGAGGTAGACGTTCCCGATGAGGGAGGCCTCCTGCGACCGGGCGACGTAGTGCTCGACGAGGACTTTGTCCTCGAGCACGCCGATCTGGATGCGGCCGCCCTTCGAGCGGACGACCATCTGCCGGTCGACGGACTCGCGGCGGGCCAGGAACTCCGCCTCGGTGATGACCGGGCGGCGGCGGCCGGCGTCGCGGCCGTCGCGCCTGCGCTGCTTCTTGGCCTCCAGCCGGGTCGAGCCCTTGACCTTCTGCGGCTCGGTGATCAGCTCCGGCTCGCGCGGCGTGCGGACCTTGACGACGGTGTTCGCCGGGTCGTTCGCCTCGGTGCGGCCGTTCTCGCCCGCGCGGCGGCGCGAGCGGCGGCGCATGGTGCCGGTCGGCTCCTCGTCCGGCAGCGGGGGCAGCGGAACGATGTCCGGGGCCTGGAAGAGCAGGGTCGTCGGCGGGAGGCCGGGGATGACGGCGCCGGCCGCCTCCTGCTCGTCGCCGTGGCGCTCGGGCAGGGCGGGCGGCTCGTGGCCGTCGGCGGCGATCGTCGCAACGTCCACGACGGACTCCGCGGCCGCGGTCTCCTCGGTGACGGCGACCGTCACGTCGGTCGCGGCGTCGGGGGTCCCGGCGTCGGCGGTCGCCTCGGCGACCGACGTGTCGGCCTGCTCCGCGACGACCTCCTGCTCGGCGATCTCGCGCTCTCCGGCGAACACCGGTGTCTCGGCGGTCCCGGCGGGACGGCTCACGCGCCTGCTGCCGAAGATCCCCCGGCGCCTGCGGCCTCCCGTTCCCTGTTCGTTGCTGTTCGTGCTGTCGATATTCTCGTTTTCCACCATCGCTGGTGCACTCCTCGACCGGTGGCGGCAACCCGCTCACCGGGTACTCTCCGTCGGAGGCGCCGCTCGGCGCCTGCCGTAATCCTGGCTCGGACTGCCGGTGCTCGTGGCACCCGCGTCCGGCTCTCCCTTGTCTTGTGCCGGCCTGCGTGGCCGGCTGTTCATTCGGGCGCACCTGGCGCCCTCAAGCCTTCTGTTCGTGTCGGCCGGCATGCTGCCGGAACGACTTATCCAATGATTATCGCATGTCGGCGGCTCCGAACCGGCGCAACCGGCGTTCACAGAACGGGCGCGCCGCGTCATGCCATAATCCGACTGTGCCTGCCTCGAAGACCGCGCCTGCTACCCCACAGCCGTCAAAACCGACGACCGATCCCGCTCCCGCGGGGTACCGCCGCCCGACCGCCCTCGCGATCTTCCTGATCGTCGCCGGGGTCATCGGCTTCTGGGCGGCGTTCATGCTGACCGTGGACAAGTTCCACCTGCTCGCCGACTCCCACGCGCAGCTCTCCTGCAACTTCAACGTCCTCGTCGGCTGCAGCAAGAACCTGAACTCGTGGCAGGGCTCGCTGCTGGGCTTCCCGAACCCGCTCCTCGGCCTGGCCGGCTGGACGGCGACCATCGCGGTCGGCGTCGGACTGTTCGCCGCCGGGCGCTTCGCCCGGTGGTACTGGATCGCGTTCAACGTCGGCGTCGTGCTCGCCCTGGTGCTGGTGATCTTCCTCATCACCGAGTCGCTGACCGTGCTGAACGTGCTCTGCCCGTGGTGCATGGTCACCTGGACCGTGACGATCCCGACGTTCTGGGCGGTCACGCTCTACAACCTCAAGGAGGGGCACATCCCCGTGCCCGAGCGCGCCCGCCGGTTCTTCGGCACGCTCTACGGCTGGGTGCCGCTGATCACGATCGTCAGCTACGCGATCGTCGCCGTGCTGGCGCAGATCCAGCTCGACTGGATCCACCGGGCGTTCGTCTGATCCCCGGGCGCTGATCCCCCGGCACGCGAAACGGCTCCCGACCATCTGGTCGGGAGCCGTTCCTCGTGCGGTCGGGGGTTCAGCCGAACCAGAGCGCGAGCTCGCGCTGCGCCGACTCGGGCGAGTCGGAGCCGTGCACCAGGTTCTGCTGCACCTTGAGGCCCCAGTCGCGGGCCAGGTCGCCGCGGATCGTGCCGGGCAGAGCACCGGTCGGGTCGGTCGCGCCCGCGAGCGAGCGGAAGCCCTCGATCACGCGGTTGCCTGCGACGCGCAGGGCGACGACGGGGCCGGACTCCATGAACTCCACGAGGGGCTCGTAGAACGGCTTGCCCTCGTGCTCGGCGTAGTGCTTCGCGAGGAGCTCGCGGTCGGCCTGCAGCATCCGGATGTCGACGAGCGAGTAGCCCTTGGCCTCGATGCGGCGCAGGATCTCGCCCGTGAGGTTGCGGGCGACTCCGTCGGGCTTGACGAGGACGAGGGTCTCTTCGACGGCGGTGGTCATCTGGTCTCCGTTCGGTTGTTCCGGTCGATGTTGTTCCGGTCGATGCGGGAGGCGACGATCATGCAGTAGGTCCACATTGCCGTGAAGATCGCCCCCACGATGAAGAAGGCGGGCTGCAGGAAGCCGGCCGCGACGACGAGCACCTGGACGATCCAGCCCAGGACGACGCCGACGCGATTGCGCATGAGCCCGATGGCCGCGATCATCAGCACGACCACCAGCGCTCCCCCGCCGAGCGCGATCCACGCCGGCAGGGCCTTCAGCCCGAAGAGCACGAGCGCGCCCAGGAATACGACGATCAGCTCGAAGCCGAGCACGATCGAGCCGAGGCTCTCGCGGAGGCCGCGCTGACGGCGGGCGCGCGGCTGCTTGGCTGCGGCGCTCACGCTGTGGCGTCCTTCCAGCCCTGCTCGTCGGCGTACGCCATCGCGGCGCCGACCAGCACGATCGAGCCCGTGACGACCACCGCGCGGCGCGGTTCCTCGCCCGCCCACTCGCGCGCGGCCTCCAGGGCGTCGAGTGCGTCGCCGTAGACGATGGTCGCCTCGTCGCCGGCCTCCTCGCGCACGATGTCCCCCAGGTCTTCGGCGGGCAGGGCACGGTCGGAGGCGGGCTCGGTCACGAAGAACTGCGTCGCGACGGGGGTGAGCGCGCGGATGACCCCGCGGGCGTCCTTGTCGCCCAGGCTGCCGACCACGAAGGTGAGCTCGTCGAAGTCGAAGTAGCGGCGGAGGGCGTCGGCCAGGGTCGCCGCTCCCGCGGGGTTGTGCGCGGCGTCCACCAGGATGGTCGGCTCGACGCCGACGAGCTGGAGGCGACCGGGCGAGGTCGCGGTGGCGAAGCCCTCCTCGACGAGGTCGGTCTTCAGCGGCTGGGTCCCGCGGCCGAGGAAGGTCTCGACCGCCGCGATCGCGACGGCGGCGTTCTGCGCCTGGTGGTCGCCGTAGAGCGGGAGGAAGACGTCCGCGTAGGTCGCCGCCCGTCCCCGGACGGTCACGAGCTGGCCGCCGACGGCGACCTGGGTGCTGACGACGTCGAACGCCTGCGGCTGAGCCGCGAGCGTGGACTCGGTGAGCCGGGCGGCCTCCTCCAGCTCGGCCATGGCCTCCGGAGCCTGGGCCGAGGTCACGACGTCGGCGGAGGGCTTGATGATGCCCGACTTGGTGCGCGCGATCTCGCGGACGGTGCCCCCGAGCTGCTTGGTGTGGTCGAGCGAGATGGGCGTGAACACCGCCACCTGGCCGTCGCCGACGTTGGTGGAGTCCCACTCGCCGCCCATGCCGACCTCGATGACGGCGACGTCGACCGGTGCGTCCGCGAAGGCGGCGAACGCCAGCGCGGTCAGCGCCTCGAAGAAGGTCAGCGGCGCCTTGCCCTGCTCCTGCAGCTCGGCGTCCACGATCTCCAGGTATGGGCGGACGTCCTCCCAGTTGCTCACCAGAGCCTCGTCGGAGATCGGCACGCCGTCGATCATGATGCGCTCGTTGAAGCGCACCAGGTGCGGGCTGGTCAGCAGGCCCGTACGCAGCCCGTAGGCGCGCAGGATGCTCTCCGCGATCCGGCTGGTCGAGGTCTTCCCGTTCGTGCCGGTGATGTGGATGATCGGGTACGCCCGCTGCGGGTCGCCGAGCAGCTCGACGGCACGGCGGGTCGCGTCGAGGCGGCGCTCGGGGGCGCCCTCGCCGACGCGGGCGAGGAGGGCCTGGTAGACCGCCTCCGCGTCCTCGCGCAGTTCGTCGTCGTCGGTCATCGGGTGGCCTCCACCTTCGTCACGCCGACCGTGAACCGGCCCGCGTTCGCGTACAGTCCGGCGGCGAAGTCCTTGCTGAAGTCATCGCGGGCGTCCTCGGAGCGGCCGCCGGCGGCGACGAACTCGAACTCCAGCGCCAGGGTCTCCGCCGCGATGTCCACGGCCTCCCCCGCCAGTGCGATGGCGCGCACGTCGTCGGCGTGCTCGAACGCCACGCTCAGCTCGATCCGGTCGCTCACGTCGAGCCCGGCCGCCTTGCGGGTGTCCTGCACGGCGCGGATGACGTCCCTGGCCAGGCCCTCGGCCTCCAGCTCCGGCGTCGTGGCCGTGTCGAGCAGCACGAAGCCGCCGCCGGGCAGCAGCGCCAGCGCCGAGGTCGCCTCGTCGTCGGTCTGCGCGGTCTCCAGCACCAGCTCGTACTCGCCCTCGGCCAGCTCCACGCCGCCCACGGTAACGACTCCGTCGTGCTCCGACCAGTCGCCGGCGCGAGCGGCCTGGATGACCTGCTGCACCTGCTTGCCGAGCCGGGGACCCGCCGCACGGGCGTTCACGGTCAGCTTGCTGGTGATGCCGTACGACGTCGCGCTGTCGTCGGCGAGCTCGACCAGCTCGACCGCCTTGACGTTCAGCTCGTCGCGCAGGATCGCCTCGAACGGGCGCAGCGCGTCGGCGTCCGTGGCGACGACGGTCAGCGACGCGAGCGGCAGGCGCACGCGGCGGCCGGACTGCTTGCGCAGCGAGAGCGTGGTCGAGCTGATCGCGCGGATGCGGTCCATCGCGTCGACCAGTGCGTCGTCGGCCGGGAACTCCGCCGCCTCCGGCCAGTCGGTGAGGTGAACGCTGCGGCCCCCGGTGAGGTCCTTCCAGATGCGCTCGCTGACCAGCGGGAGCAGCGGGGCGGCGACCCGGGTCAGGGTCTCCAGCACCGTGTAGAGGGTGTCGAACGCCTCGGCGCCCGAGCCGTCCTCGGCGACGCCGGTCCAGAACCGGTCGCGCGAGCGGCGCACGTACCAGTTGGTCAGCACGTCGGCGAAGTCGCGCAGCTTGGCCGCGGCGAGCGTCGAGTCGAGCCCGTCCAGGTCGGCCGTCACGGCCTCCACCAGGTCGCGCGTCTTGGCGAGCAGATAGCGGTCGAGCACGTCGGTGGAGGCCGTCGAGCGCTTCGCCTCGTAGCCGGACGCGTTGGCGTACAGCGAGAAGAAGTACCACGTGCTCCACAGCGGCAGCAGCACCTGGCGGACACCCTCGCGGATGCCCTCCTCGGTGACGATGAGATTGCCGCCGCGCAGCACAGGGCTCGACATCAGGAACCAGCGCATCGCGTCGGAGCCGTCGCGGTCGAAGACCTCGTTGACGTCCGGGTAGTTGCGCAGCGACTTGGACATCTTCTGGCCGTCGCTGCCGAGCACGATGCCGTGCGAGATCACGTTCTTGAACGCGGCGCGGTCGAACAGCGCGGTGCCGAGCGTGTGCAGCAGGTAGAACCAGCCGCGGGTCTGCCCGATGTACTCCACGATGAAGTCGGCCGGGTTGTGGCTGTCGAACCAGTCGTGGTTCTCGAACGGGTAGTGCACCTGGGCGAACGGCATCGACCCGGAGTCGAACCAGACGTCGAGCACATCCGGGATGCGGCGCATGGTCGACGCCCCGCTCGGGTCGTCCGGGTTCTGCCGGGTGAGCTCGTCGATGAACGGGCGGTGCAGGTCGGGCTCGCCCGCGGCGTTGACCGGCAGCCGCCCGAAGTCGCGCTCCAGCTCCTCCAACGAGCCGTACACGTCGACGCGCGGGAAGTTCGGGTCGTCGCTCTTCCAGACCGGGATCGGCGAGCCGAAGTAGCGGTTGCGCGACACCGACCAGTCGCGGGCGCCGGCCAGCCACTTGCCGAACTGGCCGTCCTTGACGTTCTCCGGCACCCAGTTGATGCCCTGGTTGAGCTCGACCATCCGGTCGCGGAACTCGGTCACGCGCACGAACCAGCTGGACACCGCCTTGTAGATCAGCGGGTTGCGGCAGCGCCAGCAGTGCGGATACGAGTGCTCGTAGCTCGCCTGGCGCAGCAGCCGGCCGTCCTCGCGCAGCAGCGTGGTGAGCGGCTTGTTGGCCTCGAAGACCTGCAGGCCGGCGACGTCCTGCACCTCGGCGAGGAAGCGCGCGCCGTCGTCCACCGAGATGATCACGGGGATGCCGGCCGCCTCGCAGACGCGCTGGTCGTCCTCGCCGTAGGCCGGGGCCTGGTGGACGATGCCGGTGCCGTCCTCGGTGGTGACGTAGTCGTCGACGAGGATCTGCCAGGCGTTCTGCGTGCCGTACTTCTCGGTGTCGGCGTAGTAGTCCCAGAGCCGGTCGTACGTGACGCCGGCCAGCTCGCCGCCGCGGACGGTGCGGCTGACCGCGTCGCGCGCGGCCTCCGCAGAGCCGTAGCCGAGCTCCTTCGCGTAGTTGCCGACCAGGTCGATCGCCAGCAGGTACTCGCCGCTCAGCGACTCCTCGTGCAGGGCGGAGCTGTGCCGCCCGCCGTCGCGCCCGTGCACATCCGCGGCACCGTTCGGCCCGGCCGGGACGACCGCGTACTCGATGTCGGGACCGACCACCAGCGCGAGGTTGGTGGGCAGGGTCCACGGCGTCGTCGTCCAGGCCAGGGCGCGCACGCCGGTGAGGCCGAGGGCCTCGGCCTTGGCGCCGGTCAGCGGGAAGGTCACCGTGACGGTCTGGTCCTGGCGCATCTTGTAGACGTCGTCGTCCATGCGCAGCTCGTGGTTGGACAGCGGGGTCTGGTCGCGCCAGCAGTACGGCAGCACGCGGTGGCCCTCGTACGCCAGGCCCTTCTCGTGCAGCTGCTTGAACGCCCAGATCACCGACTCCATGTAGGAGGTGTCCAGCGTCTTGTAGTCGTTGTCGAAGTCGACCCAGCGCGCCTGGCGGGTGACGTACTCCTGCCACTCGCGGGTGTAGCGCAGCACGGAGTCCTTCGCGGCCTGGTTGAAGGCGGCGAGGCCCATCTCCTCGATCTGGCTCTTGTCGGTGATCCCGAGCTGCCGCTCGGCCTCCAGCTCGGCGGGGAGACCGTGCGTGTCCCAGCCGAACCGGCGCTCGACCTTCTTGCCGCGCATGGTCTGGAAACGCGGGAAGACGTCCTTCGCGTAGCCGGTCAGCAGGTGGCCGTAGTGCGGCAGGCCGTTGGCGAACGGCGGGCCGTCGTAGAAGACCCATTCGGGCGCGCCCTCGCGGTTCTCCACGGACGCGCGGAAGGTGCCGTCCTCGGCCCAGAAGGCGAGGACGTCGGTCTCGATCTCCGGGAACACCGGCGACGGCGTGACGTCCTGGGGCTCGCGCCCGGTGGACTCGGGCGCTCCATCCGGTGCGGACTTGGGGTACGGCATCTCTCTCCTGGCAGTCGTGATCTGCACGAGGACGCCGGACGCTCGCACGCCCGTCGCGGTACCACCCCGCTTGCCCCACCCGCCTGCGGCGCCGGATGAAGCCTCTCGTTCTGCGGCTGTGACGGGCCTGCCCCGTTCGGTTCTAGTGAGCGGGCGACTGCCCGCCGTTCTTCCGAAGACTCACCGGTGATGGCCGGGTCGACGTCGTTCGCACCATTCTACCGGGTGATCGGGGCTATTCGGACCCGAACGCGGTGGCGTACCCGGCGCACACCGGCTCGACGGCCGCGCGAACGAGCGGAGCCAGCGGGCCGCGCCGCACTCCCGCGCGCGCCCACACGCCCGCGGCGGCGACCGCTGCCCCGACGACGGCGGTCGCAGCGGCCCGCGGGAGCAGGCCGTCCTGGTCCTGCCCGGCCCGGCGGGCGACCGCCGCGGCGACCAGCCGGACGACCGAGAGGAACCGCGGCAGCGCCGACGCCTGCAGCTCGGCGTCGGTGCCCATCAGCTCGACCTGGGTGACCGCGAGCGGGAGCCGGTCGGGGCCGAAGCCCTCGGCGAGCCGCACGACGGCCTCCAGGACCGCGGCCATCGGCTCGACGTCGTCGTCGGCCGCCGCGAGCATCGCGGGGAACGCCGCCAACGACTCGTCGACCTCCAGCCAGAGCAGGTCGCTCTTGGCCGAGAAGTAGTTGAAGAAGGTGGCCCGGCTGACCCCGGCGCGACGGGCGATGTCGTCCACGGTGGTGCCGGCGTAAGTCTGCTCCAGGAAGAGCTCGCCGGCCGCCTCGGCCAGCATCCCGCGCGACGACGCCCGCGGTCGCCCAGGCTGCGTCGCCTGGTTGGAATGGCGCAGTGTCACGATGCGTTGTCTCCTCACGCCTAATATTGGACCCGGTTCAAATACCCCCGTCAGAAGGACACCCGTGACCTCCACCCCCACGCTCGCCGTCAGCGAGACCGATCGCCCGGGCATCACACCCGGCACCGCTCGCCGCGTCGCCATCGCATCGTTCGTCGGGACCTCCCTCGAATCGTACGACTTCTACCTCTACGCGTACTTCGCCGCGTTCTTCGTCGGCCCGCTGTTCTTCAGCCCGCTCGGCTCGTTCGGCGGCGTCCTCGCCGGCTTCCTGGCCATCGCGGCCGGCTTCGTGATCCGCCCGGTCGGCGCGGTCGTCTTCGGCCACCTGGGCGACCGGATCGGCCGCCGGCCCGTGCTGCTGATGACCATCCTCCTGATGGGGATCAGCACCGGCCTCGTCGGCGTGCTGCCCACCTACGCGGCCGCCGGCTGGTTCGGCGGCGTCGTGCTCGTGCTGCTGCGGCTCGTCCAGGGCCTCTCGCTCGGCGGCGAATGGGGAGGCTCCATCCTGCTGGCGACCGAGTACGCCAACCCGAAGCGCCGCGGCTTCTACGCCGCCCTCCCCCAGCTCGGCTCGCCGGTCGGCTCCATCCTGAGCGCCGTGGTCTTCATCGTCCTGACGCTGACCATGTCGCCCGCCGACATCGCCTCGTGGGGCTGGCGCATCCCGTTCCTCACCGCGTTCCCGCTGCTGCTGGTGTCGCTCTACCTGCGCTGGTCGATCGACGAGACCCCGGTGTTCCGCAAGCTCGTCGAGACCGGCCGCCGCGACCGCTTCCCGGTCCTCGACGTCTTCACCAAGGCCCCGACGGCGTTCGTGATCGCGATCGGAGCGGCCGTCCTCGGCATCGGCTCCTACTCGCTGATGAACACCTACATGGTCGACTACGGCACGAGCGTGCTGGGCTTCAAGTTCCAGGACCTGCTGGTGGCGACCACGATCGGCGGCCTCCTCCAGCTCGTCACGATCCCGCTGTTCGGCCTGTGGGCCGCCAAGATCGGCTCGGCCCGCGTCGTCGCCATCGGAGCGATCGGCACGCTGGTCGTCGCGTTCCCGATGTACTTCCTGCTGCAGAGCGCGTCCTTCGGCGTGCTGGTCGCCAGCATGATCATCGGCGGCATCCTGCCCACCCTCTCCTGGGCGGGCCTCGGCGGGCTGATGTCCGACCTGTTCCCGAGCCCGATCCGCTACAGCGCGCTGTCGGTGGCGTACAGCGTCGCGGCGCTGCTGACGTCGTTCGTGCCTGCGCTGACGCTGATCTTCGGGCAGGCTGTGCACAACGCGTGGTGGCACCCCGGTGTGGTGCTGGCGGTGATGTCGGCGATCACGCTGGTCGCGGCGTGGGCGGCGGCGCGGCGGAAGCCGGTGCTGGATGAGGATGCGGACGTGGCGGTCGAAGAGTCGGCTGCGACCATCTAGCGACGTGTGGTCCCTGGCTCAGGTTGCGTCTCGAGCCAGGGATCTGCCGTGACCACGGCTCAAAGACCTCACGGCAGACCCTTGAAGAACCGGTCGTCGGGCTCGGGAAGGGCCTCGACGATCTGGCGGCCGGCATCCGTGAGATTGAGCCAGCACGCGTAATACCACCACGTGGTGTCTTCCACCTCGGGCGTGTAAACCTCGGCGAGACGCGCCATGTGATCGTCGAGACCGCCGGACCATTCCACCCAGTGGAGACCGCGGCGTTGCTCAGGGTCGTGGAACGCCAGCTGGCCGATCCGGATGTACCCGGCTGCGGCCAGTGATCGGATGGTGTCCAACAGGAGAGCCTTGCGTTCCGCCAGGTCCGTCACGAAGTCCGAGGCGTAGGCGCTCGCATTCCCGATCGGTAACCAATCGTCCGCGGCTTGTTGCAGGACGAGGTGCTCAATGGTGTCCGGCTCGATGTTCACTTGCCCCATCCCTTCGGAAGATGAATCTTGAATTCCTTGCCACCAGGAGACCTGAGGTCGATCGTTGGGCCGCCCGATGTGCTGTCGCCTCGAATGCCGATTTCACTTCCGTCAGGGAGCCTGCGCTTCTCACCTTCGTAGGTTCCGGTCTCTTCGACCGCTTCGCTCCCGCGAGTGATCTCCTCGTGGAGCGCGTCCAGTTCTTCCGGCGTGTCGACTTCGCGGTGGGGCCGGCTCTTCCCCTTACGCGTTTTCTCCTTCACGATGGACTCGATCTCGTCGAACGTCTTCGCCTCGTTGAGGTATGTCCCGAGGGGCGTGGGCGCAGGTCCGATGAACTGACGAACGCTGCCGTCCAGGTTGTGTGTTCGGTAGTACATGTTCAGCTGCGCACGCCTCAGCCGTTCCTCCGGCGTGTAGAACCGCGACCCGCTCGTGGACCCCGTGCCCACTCCCCCGATGACCACGAGCGCGACCGCCGCCATGACCACGCCCGCACCGCAGAGCGCGATCAGCTTCTCGATGCTGTACGCCCCGCTGAGCAGCCACCGGGCGACCTGCTGCACGCTCGCTCCCGGCACCGGGACCGCCGTCGACGCCGGGCGAATCGTCACCCCCGGGTTCGCCCGGTCGTACCGCGCCAGCGTGGAGAGCGCGCTCACGAAGTCGGCGCCGAGCTCCGGCGTCGCCACGCGGGTGAGGGCGCCGTCCAGGGTCGATTCCAGCCGGCGCGCGAAGGCCCGCTCCTCCGAGTCGTAATCGTCCTTGGCGCGCCGCGCCCGTGCCGTGGCCTCGTCCAGTCGCTGCTGCGCGTCGTCCACCCGGTTGCGCGCGCCGATCAGTTCGGCAAGGACTGCGTCCTCGTCGTGGCGCACCGACGACGCCGCGCCAACGGCCGACAATGCAGCCACCAGGGCCGCGTGCTCGACAGAGAGCGCACCGGCCATTGCCTGCGCCCGCTCCAGGTCGTCCTGCGCCTCTTCCGCGTCCCGCCGCGCCCTGTCCGCCTCCTGCTGCGTCTCCGCGAGCGAGTGCGCCCACACGCGCGCCGCCGCCGCGGCCTCGTCGTGCTGCTGGGTCGCGGTCTTGGCTGCGGTGAGGACCGTTCCCAACGTTTCCGCGAACACCTCCGCGGCGATCCCGGTCCACGCGGGCGTCTCGAGGACCGTCAGCGTCCGTCGCATGGCCTCCGACTGCTGCCACAGCCTGTCGGTCTGCGCGCTCAGATCGCGCGCCCACGCGTCGACCGCCTCCACCTCGCCGGGCGTGGGATCGGCGTCGAAGCCGACGACCGACCAGTCCGCCCCGCTAGATCGCACGGACGCCGCCCTCGAACATCCCCGCGTCCTCCGCATCACGCTGCTCGTACCCCTCGGCCAGCGAAAGCAGTGCCGCGCTCAGCGCCCCCGCACTGTCGGTCAGCAGCGATCGAGGTGTGGACCAGTACCCCTCGAACCGCTCGAACGCCGCCGCCGAGACGCGAGAACCGAGCTCCGCTCCGGCGACCATCGAGGGATGCCTTCGCTCGGCGGCCTGCGACAGCACTGCCGCGCCTTCCCGCAATCGTTCCGTCTCGACAGAAACCGCACCGGTCATCACGCCTCACTCACATTGAAATCCGGAGTTCAGCATATGGCTGCAGACGAGTTCAGCCGTCGCCACGGCCAGTCTGTAAACTTGACGGGTATCCCACACTCAGGCACCCCGCTGACACGGTGCCGCACATATCGAATCGGAGAGCCATGACCGCCGCGAACCCCGTGCCCGACAAGCCAGCACTCGAAGGCCTGGAGGCCGTCTGGGGCGGACGCTGGCAGCAGGACGGCACCTTCGAATTCGATCGGGACGGTGCCATCGCCGCCGGCCGGGCCGCGATCTACTCGATCGACACCCCGCCGCCCACCGCCTCCGGATCGCTGCACATCGGGCACGTGTTCAGCTACACGCACACCGACATCGTCGCCCGCTTCCAGCGCATGCGCGGCAAGCGCGTCTTCTACCCGATGGGCTGGGACGACAACGGCCTGCCCACCGAGCGGCGCGTGCAGAACTACTACGGCGTGCGCTGCGACCCGTCGCTCCCCTACGAGGCCGGCTTCGTCCCGCCGTTCGAGGGCGGCGACAACAAGAGCGCCAAGGCGGCCGACCAGAAGCCGATCTCGCGGCGCAACTTCATCGAGCTCTGCGAGCGGCTGACCGTGGAGGACGAGAAGCAGTTCGAGGCGCTCTGGCGCACTCTCGGGCTCTCCGTCGACTGGTCGCAGACCTACCGGACCATCGGCCGGGAGGCGCTGCACACCTCGCAGCTCGCCTTCATCCGCAACGTCGCCCGCGGAGAGGCCTACCAGGCGCTCGCCCCGACGCTGTGGGACATCACCTTCCGCACCGCCGTCGCCCAGGCCGAGCTGGAGGACCGCGAGCAGCCGAGCGCCTACCACCGCGTGGGCTTCCACGGCGCCGACGGCCCCGTCTACATCGAGACCACCCGTCCCGAGCTGCTGCCCGCCTGCGTGGCGCTCGTGGCGCACCCGGACGACGAGCGCTACCAGCCGCTGTTCGGCACCACCGTGCGCACGCCCGTCTTCGGCGTCGAGGTGCCCGTGGTCGCCCACCACCTGGCCCAGCCGGACAAGGGCACCGGCATCGCCATGATCTGCACCTTCGGCGACATCACCGACGTCACCTGGTGGCGCGAGCTCGACCTCCCGAACCGCGCGATCATCGGCTTCGACGGCCGCATCATCGCGGAGCCGCCCGCGGCGATCGAGAGCGCGGAGGGCCGCGAGGCGTACGCGCAGCTCGCCGGCAAGACCGTGTTCTCGGCCAAGCAGTCCGTCGTGGAGCTGCTGCGCGCCTCCGGCGACCTGGTCGGAGAGCCGAAGCCCATCCAGCACCCGGTCAAGTTCTTCGAGAAGGGCGACAAGCCGCTCGAGATCGTCTCGACCCGCCAGTGGTACGTGAAGAACGGCGCCCGCGACGAGAAGCTGCGCGAGCGGCTCATCGAGCTCGGCCGCAGCCTCGACTGGCACCCCGACTTCATGCGCGTGCGCTACGAGAACTGGGTGAACGGCCTCACCGGCGACTGGCTGATCTCGCGCCAGCGCTTCTTCGGCGTGCCGATCCCGGTCTGGTACCCGCTCGACGGCGTCGGCAACCCGCTGTTCGACCAGCCGATCCTGCCGGGCGAGGACAACCTCCCCGTCGACCCGTCCTCCGACCCGGCGCCCGGGTTCGAGGAGTCCCAGCGCGGCCAGGCCGGCGGCTTCGTCGGCGAGCACGACGTCATGGACACCTGGATGACCTCCTCGCTGACCCCGCAGCTCGCGGGCGGCTGGGTGGACGACCCCGAGCTGTTCGGCGCCGTGTACCCGTTCGACCTGCGCCCGCAGGGCCAGGACATCATCCGCACCTGGCTGTTCTCGACCATGCTGCGCTCGCAGCTGGAGAACGGCGTCGCGCCGTGGTCGAACGCCGCCATCTCCGGCTTCATCGTCGACCCCGACCGCAAGAAGATGTCGAAGTCGAAGGGCAACGTGGTGACGCCAGCCGACATCCTGGAGCGGCACGGCTCGGACGCCGTGCGCTACTGGGCGGCCTCCTCGCGCCTCGGCACCGACGCGTCGTTCGACCCGCAGAACCCCACTCAGATCAAGATCGGCCGCCGCCTGGCGATCAAGCTGCTCAACGCGGCGAAGTTCATCCACGGCTTCGACGCCCCGGAGTCGCTCGACCTCGCCCAGGTGACCGCGCCGCTCGACCGCAGCATGCTGCAGCAGCTCGCCGATGTCGTGGCCGACGCGACCACCGCGCTGGAGGGCTACGACCACGCCCGCGCGCTGGAGACGGCCGAGACGTTCTTCTGGACGTTCTGCGACGACTACCTGGAGCTGGTCAAGGAGCGCGCCTACGGCGAGCACAACGCCGGCCAGGTCTCCGCGGTGGTCGCCCTCCGCACCGCGCTGTCGGCGTTCCTCCGGCTGTTCGCCCCCGTGCTGCCGTTCGCGTCCGAGGAGGCGTGGAGCTGGTCGGAGAGCGGTTCCGTGCACCTCGCGCCCTGGCCGCAGACCGGTGAGGTCGCCGGCGACTGGGACGACGCCCGCGCCGTCCTCACCGTCGTGGGCCGCGCCCTGACCGGGATCCGCGGCGCCAAGACGGCCGCCAAGGCCTCCCAGCGCACACCCGTCGACTCGGCCGTCATCGCCGCTCCGGCGGGCGAGCTCGCGGCCATCGAGTCCGCGTCCGCCGACCTCGCTTCGGTGGGCAGAATCGCAGAACTGCGTTTCGCAGCAGCCGACACGCTCGAAGTGACCGATATCCTCCTTGCGCAGACGCTGAGCGAGGAGGAACGATGACGGCTGACGTCCGGCGCGTGGAGGACAACGAGTTCTTCACCTGGCTCGACCTCTACGCCGGTTACGGCGAGTTCTACGAGACCCCCGTGACGGACGAGAAGGCCCTCCTCGTGTGGAGCTGGATCACCGACCCGGAGCACAGCCTCGAGGCGTACTTCGCGGTCGACGCGGAGGGCACCCCGATCGGCCTGGCGCACGTGCGCGAGTTCGCTCGCCCGCTCGACGGCAGCACCGGCCTCTACCTGGACGACCTGTTCGTCCTGCCGGACGCGCGCGGCGAAGGGGCGGGCACCGCCCTCCTCGAGCAGCTGCGCACGCTGGCGCAGGAGCGCGGCCTGTCGGTCGTCCGCTGGATCACCGCCAAGGACAACCAGACGGCCCGCCGCCTCTACGATCGGGTGGCCGAGAAGACGAAGTGGGTCACCTACGACCTCGTTCCCTGAACGGGTCCGCGATAGGGTCGATACGACTCCCGGACTCCTGAGCCGGGGAGCAAGGCGAACGGAGGGGCTGATGTCGACAGTTGTTCGGCCGGTCAAGGATGGCGACTTCTTCGCCTGGTTGGACCTGTACGCGAAGTACGCGGAGTTCTACGACACCGAGCTGACCGACCAGAGGGCCCTCGTCCTGTGGTCCTGGCTGACCGACCCCGACCACGAGGAGCTCGGCTACGTCGCCGTCGACGGCGACCGCATCGTCGGCCTCGCCAACGTGCGCGAGTTCGCCCGGCCGCTGGAGGGCGACCGCGGGCTGTTCCTGGACGACCTCTACGTGCTGGAGGACGAGCGCAGCAAGGGCGTCGGCCACCAGCTCATCGCCGCGGTCCGCGCCCTCGCCGAGGAGCGCCGCCTCGGCGTCGTGCAGTGGATCACCGCGACCGACAACGCCGACGCGCAGCGGGTCTACGACTCCGTGGCGAACAAGACCGGCTGGGTCACCTACGAGATCGACCTCGCCGCCGCGCAGAACGCCGAGAGCGCCTGATGCAGCTCGGAACCCGCTGGGCCGTTGGCGAGAATCCGCCGGCGAACCTCCCGGAGGTGGTGACCTACGCCGTCTCCACCGTCGAGGAGGAGTTGACGGCGACGGACATCGACACGGCGGGCTGGCGCTGGACGCTGACCTGGCTGGAGGGCAACCCCGTCGTCGAGCTCGACGACGGGACGGTCATCCGCTACAACGCGGCCGAGGACTCGGCCACGATCACCCAGGTGGTCGAGACCGAGCCCTCGGACTACGACGAGGCGTAGCCGCTCGTTGCGCGGCTAACGCGGCAGCTGCGGCAGCGTGCGCGCCGCGCGGTCACGGGTCTGCTCGACGGTGGCGACGAGCTCGGCGTGACGGTGGTGACGGGCGGGCTGGCGCATCCCCCACGCGGTGAGGGCGCGACCGAGCCGGAGTGCTGCGCGGTGGCTGAGCGGCCGGTGCACGGGCACGGAGATGGCGGTCATGATGCGGTTCCTTCCGGGATGGTCTGGACTTCTGGTGTTGTGTTCTCTTCTTCCACCTGGCCGTAGCGGCCGGCGCTGAGCAGGAGGCGCGTCGCGATCAGCGCGAGCACCACGACGATCGCACCGCCGATGAGGAACGGCAGGCGGAGGTCGATGCGGGCGACGAAACCGCCGAGCACCGTGGCGACCGGGGTCAGGCCCCAGCCGATGGTGCGGACGATGCCCATCGCCCGGCCGAGGATGGCGCCAGGCACGATCGCCTGGCGCAGCGCGCCCCACGGGACGTTCCACACCGCGACGCCGAACGCGCCGATCGCGTAGGCCAGGATGCCCACCACGACGTTGCCGGTGAGCCCGACGCCGAGGATGCCGGCGCCGCTGACCAGGATGGCCACGTACATCACGCGGCCGCGGCCGAACCGGGCGACGAGCCCGCTGGCGATCAGCGCGCCGACGAGGGCGCCGGCGCCGATCACCGCGGTGACGACCCCGACCAGCGACGGCGGCAGCGCGTAGGTCTGCAGGAGCAGCAGCACGACGCTGCCCTGTGCGAACGACAGCGCGGACGCCGTGATCGAGGTGAGGATGATCATCTTGCGCAGGAACCGGTCGTCCCAGAGGAACCGCACGACGGCGCCGAGCTTCGGACGCGGCGCGGCCTCCTCGCCGTCCGCCCCGAGCTGGTGCACGCGGGCCGCGGCGACCGGGATGCTGAGCACCAGCAGGGCCGAGATCAGGAACCCGGCGCCGGTCAGCCAGAGCGGCAGCCCGATCGCGGCGGCGAACAGGAAGCCCGCGATCGGCGTCGCGATGAAGTTCTGCACCACGATCTCGGCGGACTGCATCCGGCCGTTCGCCCGGTCGAGCTGCGCGCGGGTCACCAGGCTCGGCGTGACCGTCGTGGTCGCGTTGTCGAACACCGTCTCGCCGAGGCCGAAAAGCAGCACGCAGCCGTACAGGCTCCAGATCGTCAGCGCGTCGGTGGCGATCAGCAGGGCGACCAGCGCGGCCACGGCGAAGCGGAGGCCGTTGGCGACGGCCATCGCGATCCTGCGGTCGACCCGGTCGAGCAGCATCCCGGCCGGGATGCCGAACAGCAGCCAGGGCAGGAAGGTCACCGCCGTCAGGCCGGCGATCAACGCGGGGTCGTGGGTCAGGGTCGTGGCGATCAGCGGGACCGCTGTGCGGCCGATGCCGTCGGCGAGGTTGGAGGCGATGGCTGCGGTCCAGAGCCGGCTGAAGCCGGCGCCGAGGCCCGTCTTCGCGGCGGCGGGGGCGGTCATCGCTCCTCCTCGGCCTTCTGCTCCTCAGCCTTCTGCTCCTCGGCCTTCTGCTCCTCGGCGCGGTGCTCCTGCTCCACGAGCGGGAACGCGTTGAACTGCGCCTGGATGCGCTTGCGGTCGCCGGCCGGCTCGGCCTTCCACTTCTTCTTGAGGCGGTTGAGCATCTTGTAGTACTCGGTGGCGAACTCGGCGAGCTGGTCGCGGTTCAGCTCCAGGTGCGAGGTCGACAGCGCCGCGGCCTGCACCCACTCCGCTCCGAAGGTGTCGAGCCCGCGGCGCAGGTAGGCGTTGAGCCGACGCTCGTTGTTCTGCTGCCAGCTCAACGAGATCTGCTCGGTGACCTCCCGGCCGGCGGGGGTCTCCAGTGTCTCCGGGCCGCCGATGGTGACGCCGCCCGGCGCCATCCTCCACCAGCGCTCGCGGCCGCTGCCGCGCTCGGGGTCCTCCCGGATGATGTCGTGCTTGGCGAGCTGCCGGAGGTGGTAGCTCGTGGCGCCGCTGGACTCCCCCAGCCGCTCGGCCAGCATGGAGGCGGTGGCCGGCCCGAAGTCGGACAGCTCGTTCATGAGCTCGACGCGCAGCGGGTGCGCGAGGGCGCGCAGCGCGGGCATCCCGAGGGACTCGAAGTGCGGCTCGTACTCGTCGGCGGCCTTCTCGGGGTCTGCGGGGGTGACATCGTCGGACATGAGACCAGAATAGCCATGCAAAGACTTCTTTGCAACAACTATTTTGCAACGCAGTCTTTGCAGCGAAACCTTTGCGAGGTGCACGCCTACCCCTAGGCTGAAGGAATGGCCGACACGTCGAACCCCTTCCTCTCCCCCAGCCCGCTCCCCTACCAGCTCCCGCCGTTCGCCGACATCCGCGACGAGCACTACCGTCCCGCGTTCGAGCAGGGCTTCGCCGAGCAGCTGGCCGAGGTCGAGGCGATCGCGTCCTCCGCCGAGGAGCCGACCTTCGAGAACACCATGCTGCCGCTGGAGCGGTCCGGACAGGTGCTGCAGCGTGTCGCCGAGGTCTTCTTCAACAAGAGCTCGTCCGACAGCACCGACTTCACGAACGCCCTGGAGGAGGAGATCGCTCCCCTGCTCTCCGCGCATCAGGACGCTATCCGGCTGAACCCGGCTCTGTACGCGCGCATCCAGACGCTGCACGAGCGGCGCCACGATCTGGGACTGGACCCGGAGGGCGTGTACCTGATCGAGCGCTACTTCACCGAATTCACGCTCGCCGGCGCCGGGCTCGACGACGAGCAGAAGGAGCGGCTGCGCGAGTACAACCAGCGCCTCTCCACCCTGACGACGCGCTTCGAGAAGAACCTGCTCGCCGACACCAACGACCTCGCCGTCGTGTTCGACGCGGCCGAGGAGCTGGACGGACTCGGCGAGGGCGAGCTCTCGGCCGCGGCGGAGGCCGCCCGCGAGCGCGGACTGGACGGAAAGTACGTCGTCACCCTGGTGCTGCCGACCGGCCACCCGTGGCTGGCGAGCCTCACCGACCGCCGCTCGCGCGAGCGGATCATGGCGGCCTCCCGGTCGCGCGGCATCCGCGGCGGCGACAACGACAACCGCGAGCTGGTGCTGGAGATCACGCGGCTGCGCGCCGAGCGTGCCCGGCTGCTCGGCTTCGACACGCACGCCGCGTTCGTCACGGCCGACGAGACCGCGCGGACCCCGCAGGCCGTCGCCGACATGCTCGGCCGGCTCGCGCCTCCCGCCGCCCGCAACGCCCGCGCCGAGCAGGCCGACCTCCAGCAGCAGCTGGGCGACGGCGAGACCGTCGAGAGCTGGGACTGGTCGAAGCTCACCGACACCGTGCGCCAGGCGACCTACGACGTCGACTTCGCCGCGATGCGGCCGTACTTCGAGGCCGAGCGTGTGCTGCGCGACGGCGTCTTCTTCGCGGCCACCAGCCTGTACGGCATCACCTTCGAGGAGCGGCCGGACCTGGTCGCCTACCACCCGGACGCGCGCGTCTTCGAGGTACGCAACGAGGACGGCTCCGAGCTGGGGCTGTACATCCTGGACCTCTACACGCGCGACTCCAAGCGCGGAGGCGCCTGGATGAATCCCCTCATCTCGCAGTCCGCGCTGCTGGACTACCCGACGGTCGTGGTCAACAACCTCAACGTTCCGAAGCCGGCCGCCGGCGAGCCGACCCTGCTGACCTACGACGAGACGAACACGCTGTTCCACGAGTTCGGGCACGCTCTCCACGGGCTGTTCGCGCGGGTCACCTACCCCAAGTTCGCGGGCACGAACGTCTTCCGCGACTTCGTCGAGTTCCCCAGCCAGGTGAACGAGATGTGGATGCTGTGGCCCGAGATCGTCTCGAACTACGCCGTGCACCACGAGACGGGCGAGCGGATGCCGCAGGAGCTCATCGACCGGCTGCACGCGTCCGAGTCGTTCAACGAAGGCTTCGCCACGAGCGAGTACCTGGCCGCGGCACTGCTCGACCAGGCCTGGCACGCGATCACCGCCGACGACACGGTGACCGACGTCGCCGCGTTCGAGGCGGCGGCTCTCGCGGCGGTCGGCCTCGACAACCCGGCCGTCCCGCCGCGCTACGCGAGCACGTACTTCGCGCACACCTTCTCCGGCGGCTACGACGCCGGCTACTACTCCTACATCTGGAGCGAGGTCCTCGACGCGGACACGGTGGAGTGGTTCAAGGAGAACGGCGGCCTGACCCGCGAGAACGGCGACCGCTTCCGCAGCCGCCTGCTCGGCGTGGGCGGCTCGAAGGACCCGTTGGAGGCGTACCGCGACTTCCGCGGCCGCGACGCGGTCATCGAGCCGCTGCTGAAGCGCCGCGGGCTGGACGGCTGAGCCCTAGCCCCCTTCCCGCGCGAAGCTCTACTCTGGGCCCAATCCCGGAGACCTGGGCGCATCCGAACGGGAAGGGGGCGACGTGACCACCACCGAGCCGGAGCTGGCCACACCGTCCGTCCGCCAGCTCGTCCTGCTCTCCATCCCGGCCGTCGTCATCGGCGTCGTCAGCGCCCTGACGCTGTGGGTAGTGGACGAGGTCGCCGCCGTGATCGACGACGGTGTGTGGACGACGCTGCCGAAGGCGATCGGCGTCGACCCGTCGTCCGGATGGTGGATCTTCCTCGTCCTCACGGTGACCGGCTTCGCGGTCGGCCTGACGGTCTGGCTCGTTCCCGGGCACGCCGGCCCCGACTCCGCGACGACCGATCTGGTCGCGGCGCCGCTGAAGATCGGCGTCGTGCCGTCGCTGGCCCTGGCAGCGGTGCTCGGCCTGGCCGGCGGCGTGAGCCTCGGCCCGGAGAACCCGATCATCGCGATCAACGTCAGTATCCTGGTGACGCTCGTCGGGAGGCTGTGGAAGGCCGTGCCCGCCCGGCTCGTCATGCTGATGGCGGCCTCCGGAACGATCGGCGCGCTCTTCGGCACGCCGGTCGCCGCGGCGCTGGTCTTCACCGGCATCGTCGCCGCGGTGAAGGGCGGCGGCGCCCTCTGGGACAAGCTGTTCCTGCCGCTGGTCGCTGCCGCGGCGGGGTCGCTGACCATGACGCTGCTCGCCCACCCGCACTTCGGCATCCCGATGCCCGCCTACACCCAGGTGACCGGGTGGGACGTGCTCGCCGCCCTGATCATCGGCGTCGTCTCGACGGCGCTCGGCCTGCTCGGGGCGGTCCTCTTCCCGCTGATCCACCGGGCGTTCCACGCTCTGCGGCACCCGCTGCTGATCACGCTCGCGGGCGGCGTGGTCCTGGGTCTGCTCGGCGCGCTCGGCGGCCCGATCACGCTGTTCAAGGGGCTGGAACAGATGGGCACGCTGGTGATGAACCGCGCCGACTATTCGGCAGGGCAGCTCGCGCTCATCATCGGCGTCAAGCTGGTCGCGCTGCTGGTCGCCGCGAGCGCGGGGTTCCGCGGCGGCCGCGTCTTCCCGGCGGTCTTCATCGGCGCCGCGATCGGGACGCTCGCCACCGCACTCGTCCCGGCCGTGCCGCTGCCGGTCGCGGTCGCGGCCGGCGTCCTCGGGATCACACTCGCGGTCACACGGGACGGCTGGATCGCCATCTTCGTCGGCGTCGCCGTCACTCAGAACCTGCTGGTGCTGCCGATCCTGTCGCTCGCCGTGCTTCCGGCGTGGCTGATGGTGACGAAGGCGCCCGAGTTCCTGATCAAGCCGCCGAAGCTTACGCCGACTTCTCCTCGCGCCGCGGGCGGTGCGGGACGATAGTCGGCGCGGCGTTCTCGAGCACGGCCTCCTTGGTGACCACGACACGAGCGACCTCGGAGCTGGACGGCACCTCGAACATGATCGGGCCGAGCACCTCCTCCATGATCGCGCGGAGGCCGCGGGCGCCGGTCTTGCGGAGCACCGCGAGGTCGGCGATGGCCTCCAGGGCCGAGTGCTCGAACTCGAGCTGTACGCCGTCGAGCTCGAACATGCGCTGATACTGCCGCACGAGCGCGTTCTTCGGCTCGGTCAGGATCTGCATGAGCGCGTCCTGATCGAGCGGCGTCACCGTGGTCACGACCGGGAGGCGGCCGATGAACTCGGGGATGAGGCCGAACTTGTGCAGGTCCTCCGGCAGCACCTCGCTGAAGAGGTTGATGTCGTCGCCCTTGGAGTGCAGCGGGGCGCCGAAGCCGATGCCCTTCTTGCCGGCGCGCGAGGAGATGATGTCCTCCAGCCCGGCGAAGGCGCCGGCCACGATGAACAGGACGTTCGTCGTGTCGATCTGGATGAACTCCTGGTGCGGGTGCTTGCGGCCGCCCTGCGGCGGGACCGAGGCGACCGTGCCCTCGAGGATCTTCAGCAGCGCCTGCTGCACGCCCTCACCGGACACGTCGCGCGTGATCGACGGGTTCTCGGCCTTGCGGGCGATCTTGTCGACCTCGTCGATGTAGATGATGCCGGTCTCGGCCCGCTTGACGTCGTAGTCGGCGGCCTGGATCAGCTTGAGCAGGATGTTCTCGACGTCCTCGCCGACGTAGCCGGCCTCCGTCAGCGCGGTCGCGTCGGCGACCGCGAACGGCACGTTGAGCCGGCGCGCGAGCGTCTGGGCCAGGTAGGTCTTGCCGCAGCCGGTCGGGCCGATCAGCAGGATGTTCGACTTGGCGATCTCGACGTCGTCCATGGCGTCGGCGGACGTGAGGGTCTGCTTGGCCCGCACCCGCTTGTAGTGGTTGTAGACGGCGACGGCCAGGGCGCGCTTCGCCTGCTCCTGGCCGATGACGTACTCCTCGAGGAAGCCGAAGATCTCCTTCGGTTTCGGGAGGTCGAACTCGCCCGAGGCCTCCTCGCCCGCCTCGGCGAGCCGCTCCTCGATGATCTCGTTGCAGAGTTCGACGCACTCGTCGCAGATGTACACGCCGGGACCGGCGATCAGCTGCTGTACCTGCTTCTGGCTCTTGCCACAGAAGGAACACTTGAGCAGATCGGCGCTCTCCCCGATGCGTGCCATCCGTCTCCCCCTCCTTCTTCGGGTCTCTTCGTCGAGCCTAACCCGAGACGGCGACATTGGCGCGCACCGGAGGCGATTCGACACGCGGGGCCCTTATGCCCGTAGCAGACGCTGCGCGCAGCCGACGTAGCCGCGATTCGGCACGAATGTCGCGTCTAGGGCTCCCTAACGCGACATTCGTGACGAATGTGCGAATCACGATTTATGACGAATCGCGACATTCGCCGCGCCAAACGGGACATTCGTCACGAATGTGGCGCTCAACGGCCACGCAAAACGCCCCCGTCCGGTGAGGACGGGGGCGTTCGGCGACGGGGAGCTACTTGACGAGCGCCGGCAGCGTCTTGCGGCTGGTCAGCACCTGGTCGATGAGGCCGTACTCCAGGGCCTCCTCGGCCGAGAGGATCTTGTCGCGGTCGATGTCCTTGTTGACCTGCGCGACCGAGCGGTTGGAGTGCTTGGCGAGCGTCTCCTCCAGCCAGGTGCGCATGCGCATGATCTCGTTGGCCTGGATCTCGATATCGGACGCCTGCCCCTGGCCGGCCTCGCCGACGGCGGGCTGGTGGATGAGGATGCGCGCGTTCGGCAGCGCCAGACGCTTGCCCGGGGTGCCGGCCGCGGTCAGCACGGCCGCGGCGGAGGCCGCCTGGCCGAGGACGACGGTCTGGATCTGCGGGCGGATGTACTGCATCGTGTCGTAGATCGCCGTCATGGCCGTGAACGAGCCGCCGGGCGAGTTGATGTACATGACGATGTCGCGGTCCGGGTCCTGGCTCTCGAGCACGAGAAGCTGGGCCATGATGTCGTCGGCGGACGCGTCGTCGACCTGCACGCCGAGGAAGATGATGCGGTCCTCGAAGAGCTTCGCGTACGGGTCCTGGCGCTTGTAGCCGTAGGCCGTGCGCTCCTCGAACGACGGCAGGATGTAGCGGGAGCCGGGCGCCTGGAGTCCGCCGAAGGCCGACCCGCCGAGCATGGGGGTGTTCATAGTGATGTCCTTGTCCTTCCGGCGTCTGCTACTGGGCGTCCTGGTCGGTTCCGCCGCCGCCGGAGACGTCCAGCGCGGACTCCCGGATGTGGTCGACGAAACCGTAGTCGAGGGCCTCCTGGGCGCTGAACCAGCGGTCGCGGTCGCCGTCGGCGTTGATCTGCTCCGTCGACTTGCCGGTCGCTGCCGCGGTGATCTCGGCCAGGCGCTTCTTCATGTCGAGGATGAGCTGGGCCTGCGTCTGGATGTCGCTGGCGGTGCCGCCGAAGCCGCCGTGCGGCTGGTGCAGCAGAACGCGCGCGTTCGGCGTGATGTACCGCTTGCCCTTGGTGCCCGCCGTCAGCAGGAGCTGACCCATCGAGGCGGCCATGCCGATGCCGACCGTGACGATGTCGTTCGGAACGAACTGCATGGTGTCGTAGATCGCCATACCCGCGGTGATCGAACCGCCGGGAGAGTTGATGTAGAGGTAGATGTCCCGCTTGGGGTCTTCTGCGGCCAGGAGCAGCAGCTTCGCCGCGATCTCGTTGGCGTTGTCGTCGCGCACCTCGGAACCGAGCCAGATGATGCGGTCCTTCAGCAGTCTGTCGAAAACACTGGGCTGGATACCCATGTCGGCCATGTTCGCTCCGTTTCCTTTGTCGCTTGGCATCGAATCTATCGGAGCGGAGAACGCATTTCCCCGCTGTTCGCCCTGGGCAGAGCGGGTGTCGCGGGGTGCCGGGCGCGCCGCGTCAGTCGTCGTCGAGGGCGGCGGCGTAGGCCTCCACCGCGCCGCCGTACCGCGGGAGGTGCGGGGCGAGCGCGCCGAGGGCCTCCCGCAGCGCGTCGGCGTGCAGTCCGTCGTCGAACAGGGCGAGCGCGGCGAACGCGTGCGCGGCGCCGGCGAGCGGATGCTCGGGCTCGGCGAGAAGGAAGTCGCGCAGCAGGGCCAGCGCCTCCGCCGGCCGGTCGAGGTTGCGGAGCGTGCTCGCGAGTTGCACGATCGCCTGCCCGCGCTCCGGCTCGGCGAGGCCGCCGGCCAGCGCCGCGCGGTACAGCGGCTCGGCCTCGGCCTCCCGGCCGGCGTAGTCGCGGGCGCCCGCCGCCTCGAACAGGGCGACAGGGTCGTCGGCGGGGCGTTCGGCGACGAGGGCGTCGACGGCCGCCACCGTGGCCTGCTCCCCCAGCCGGTCCGCCGCGGCCCAGACCGCGTCCATCCGCTGCCGCCAGTCGTCCATCGTGCGCTCCGTTCGTCGTGCTCCGGTCACGCTACCGGACAGCACGAAGGCCGGGCATCCCGTGGGACGCCCGGCCTTCGGGTGACAGGAGTGCTACTCCGCCTTCTTCTTGGCGGCGCGCTTCTTCGGCTTCTCCTCGGCGGCCGGCTCCTCGGCCGGGGCCTCGGTCGCCTCGTCGGCAGCGGTCTCGTCCGCAGCCTCGTCGCCGTTCTCGTCCTCCGGCAGGGCGACGAACTCGGTGAGGTCGACCTTCTTGCCGTTGCTGTCCACGACCTCGGTCTTGCCGAGGATGATCGCGAGCGCCTTGTTGCGGGCGACCTCGCCGACCATCGACGGGATCTGGCCGTTCTCGCTGAGGATCTTGACGAACTCGTTCGGGTCCATGCCGTACTGGGCGGCGCCCTGCACGAGGTACTGGGTGAGCTCGTCCTGGCTGACCTTGACGTTCTCGGCCTGGGCGACCTCGTCGAGGAGGATCTGCGTGCGGAAGGTCTTCTCGCTCGACTCGGTGACCTCGGCGCGGTGCACGTCGTCCTCGAGGCGGTTCTCCTGCTCGAGGTGGCGGTGCACCTCGTCCTCGACCAGCGAGGCGGGGACCGGGATCTCGACCAGCTCGAGCAGCTTGTCGACCAGCTGGTCGCGCGCGGCGGTGCCCTGGCCGAACGACTTGGCGCGCTCGACCTGGCCGCGGAGGCTGGTGCGGAGCTCGCCGATGGTGTCGAACTCGCTGGCGATCTGCGCGAAGTCATCGTCGGCCTCCGGGAGCTCGCGCTCCTTGACGGCGTTGAGGGTGACGGTGATCTGCGCGTTCTCGCCCTCGTGGTCGCCGCCCATGAGCGGGGCCTCGAAGGTGGTGGTCTCGCCGGCGGTCAGGGTGTCGAGCGCCTCGTCGATGCCGTCGATGAGCTCGCCCGAGCCGATCTCGTAGGAGATGTTCGCGGCGGTGTCGACCTCCTCGCCGCCGATGACGGCGGTCAGGTCGATCTGGGCGAAGTCGCCGGACTTGGCCGGGCGGTCCACCGTGACGAGCGTGCCGAAGCGGCTGCGCAGACGGTCCAGCTCCTCCTCGACGTCGTCGACGGACACCTCGGCGGCGTCGACGGTGAGGGTGATGTCGCCGAAGTCGGGAAGGGTGACCTCCGGGCGGGTGTCGACCTCGATGGTGAGCAGAAGGTCACCCGAGAAGTCGCTCTCGCTGGGCCACTCGGTGATGTCCGCCTCGGGACGGCCGAGCGGACGCACGTCGTTCTCCTCGACCGCCTGGCGGTAGAAGGTGTCGAGCCCCTCGTTGACCGCGTGCTCCAGGACGGCTGCCTTGCCGACCCGCTGGTCGATGATGGGCGGCGGCACCTTGCCCTTGCGGAAGCCGGGGATGTTCACCTGCTCGGCGATGTGCTCGTAGGCGTGCTTGATGGACGGCTGCAGTTCCTCCGGCGTCACCGAGATGATGAGCTTGGTACGCGTGGGGCTGAGCTTCTCGACCGTGGTCTTCACGATGTCTGGGTTCTCCTGAATGTTCGAACGATGGTCTACTCGCAAGGAACGAGGTCCTCGTCGGGGCGACAGGATTCGAACCTGCGACCTCCCGCTCCCAAAGCGGGCGCTCTAGCCAAGCTGAGCTACGCCCCGGCTTCAAGCGGTGCGAAAGACCGTGCGCAAGTCTACTGCACGCGGGCATCCCCCCGCGTGTACTACGATGGTCGTCGGCCGTCCGCAGAGGACGGCCTTCGGGGATGTAGCTCAATGGTAGAGCCTCAGTCTTCCAAACTGATTACGCGGGTTCGATTCCCGTCATCCCCTCCGTGTGCGGACCGCTTCGGGGCCGATCCCTCGGTCTGGCGCTACGTTTGACGCCAGAGCTTGAACGCCTCCAACGAATCCAAGTATTGCTTGGACACTTCTTCGGGAATCACGAACTCGATCGTCTGTGACCAGTCCACGGACTTGCCGCTCTGGAGAATTTCGCTCAGTCCATCCATCTGGGCACGAAGCGCAAGAACGAATCGATGAATCTCGTCGATTGGCTGGTTGGCATAGTTCGCGAGAGCGCGAAGTAGCTCTCGGGCTTCATCGCTCCAGGTAGCTGCAGCACGGAGACGGTACTCCCAACTAAGCAGCTCAGCGTAAATTGCAATCATCCGATCAGCGAGATGCTCGATGAGTTCTGGGTCACCCGGCTCGCCCGGCCGCCCCATAGCAGCTTCTTGTGCAGGACCAAGCAGCAGGCTTTCAAACGTCGAGGTCACTGAACCTATGCGCGCCAGCTCGGAGCTGCTGAAGTCCAGCAGATCCTCGTCGCTCACGGGGTCTCCGCCTATCGCGAACTTGATTACATGGTCGTTGTATTGCGGGTTCAATCGCTCGAGCCCGGCTGCGAGCCAATAGCTGAACAACAGATACTCCCACCCCGTGGGCCGCTCGCCGAGAAGAACAGCAACCTCAACTTCTGTCCGCGGGACTCGCCCATTGAAGCGTCGGCTGCCATCTGATCGAGGTTGCTCAAGCTTTCCCCGGATTGCGTCGGCGATCCCCAACGGCCCCTCCTGCAAACCGTCGAGGTAACCGATACTCTCCCTCACCCCCGGAAGCGCTGTTGAGTCAAGGCGCACCGGCAAGAGATAGGGCGAAGACTCTCGCAGCGCGCGCGACAGCACACTTCGACGCTCCATTCGCGTCCATGGTTTGGCGGCATAACTCGCTGAAATGAACATCACGGCAAATCGTGCGCGTTGTTCGTACACGTTGGAGAAATACTCGGTGAGATCCTCGCCCCAGGTTGCAACCTTCGAGTCCTCGTCGTAAAACACTGAAAAGCCGTCAGCCTGCACCAGCCGAACGATTTCTTCGACAAAATCGCGGTCTTCTCCAGCGAACGTTACAGCGACGTCGAAGTCGTACTCGATCTCTTCCATATCGTCATCCTGGCAGCACCTCACCGCTGCAAATACGCCAGCACCGCCAGCACCCGCCGGTGATCGTCCCCCGAGTCCTCGAGCCCCAGCTTCTGGAAGATCGACGTCACGTTCTTCTCCACCGCGCCCACGCCGATCATCAGCCGCCCGCCGATCGCCGTGTTCGTCCGCCCCTCCGCCATCAGCGTGAGCACATCGCGCTCTCGCGGCGTCAATGCGGCCAGCGGGTCCGTCCGGCGCACCAGCAGCTCGCGGACCACCTCCGGGTCGAGGACCGTGCCGCCGGCGGCGACGCGGGTGACCGCGTCACGCAACTCCTCCAGCGAGGCGATGCGGTCCTTCAGGAGGTAGCCGGTTCCGCCGCGGCCGCTCGCGAGCAGCTCCTGGGCGTACGTCCCCTCGACGTACTGGCTCAGCAGCAGCACGCCCACCGACGGGAACGACGACCGCAGCTCCAACGCCGCTCGCACGCCCTCGTCGCGGAAGGTCGGCGGCATCCGAACGTCCAGCACCGCCACGTCCGGGGCCAGTGACGGGAGGGCGGCGAGCAGGGAGTCCGCGTCGCCGAACGCTCCCACGGTTTCGAAGCCGGCCTCGTCGAAGAGGCGGACCAGGCCCTCGCGGAGGAGGACGGAGTCGTCGGCGACGACGAGGCGGAGGGGGTCGGCAGACACCCCTCCACCCTATTGGCCGAGCGCGCTCAGGTCAGCGGCAGCCGCGCCCCGATCACCGACGGCCCGCCCGCCGGGCTGTCGACCAGCAGTTCGCCCCGGAGGCCGTGCACCCGGTCCGCGAGGCCGCTCAGTCCGTGGCCGGGCACGATCGTCGCGCCGCCGTGGCCGTCGTCCGTCAGCCACACCGACAGCCACGGGTCGCCCGCGATGTCGACCGTCCGCTCCAGGACTATCCGGCCGGCGGTCGCGCCGGAGTGCTTCGCCAGGTTCGCGGACAGCTCCGCCAGCACGTAGTAGGCGTTCCGTTCCACCTCGGGGCTGAACCGCTCCCCCGGCTGCAGCGACGACTCCACCGTCAACGGGATGGTGCTGCGCGCGGCGAGCGAGTCGACCGCCGCGCCGAGGCCGCGGTCCTGGAGGATCGGCGGGGCGAAGCCGCGGGACAGCGCGCGCAGCTCCTCCAGCGTGTCGCCGGCCTGCTTGCGCGCCTCCGCCAGCAGCGACGCGGCGGCTGCGGGGTCGTCGGACAGCTTGCGCTCGGCGGCGGCGATGTCCATCTGCAGCCGGATCAGGCGCTGCTGCGGTCCGTCGTGGAGGTCGCGCTCCAGGCGGCGCAGCGAGTGGTCCTCGGCGGCGAGCGCGGCGCCGCGCTGGGCGGACAGGTCCGCGACCTCGCGCTGCAGCGCCTCCGACGGCCACGCGCCGAGCAGGCCGCGGGCGATGGCGTGGTGCAGCAGGGTGAGCCCGCGGGTGACGAACGGCAGCGTCACGGCGAACACGACGCCGGCGATCAGGTACAGGATGCGGTCGCCGGCGACCGGGTCGAAGGTCGAGTGGATGCCGAAGACGGCGTCCACCACGACCCGGGACAGGAAGAAGTCGCGGTGCCCGGTCGGGATGAAGCCGAGCCAGATCCAGCCGGTCAGGCCGCCGAGCGCCACCGAGGTCCACGCGATGGTGATGCTCCAGCTCACGATGCTGACGATCGGGTTGATGATCATCCCGTGCAGCAGGTACAGCCAGTAGTGGCCGTTCGCCCACGGACCGAAGATCATCCGCCAGAAGGTGCGCGGCTTGTCCGCCGGCTCCCACACCGGACGCGGGATGGCCGGCCGCCCCGCCCAGTCCAGCCGGGTCAGCTCCAGGACGCCGAACGCGCGGGCCGTGTAGAAGGTCGCCACGACGATGAAGAAGCCGACGTAGATCACGATGGTGCCGATGCCGGTCCAGAACAGCGACGACAGCACCGACAGCCCGACGATGGCGATGGGCATGGTCAACAATAGGAAGCCGAGCTCGCGCGGCACCCGGCGCCACAGCGCACCGTACGACGTACGGTCGGCGCGCGGAGCGGCGGAGGGGGCGGTCACGGTGTCCAGCCTGGCAGACGAGGCCGCCGGGCCGGGGACGTCACCCGCGGGCAGCGGGACGGTGCTCTGTTCGTTCATGCCTCCAGCCTCCCGAACCGCGGCCGGGCGCCCCATCCCGCGACCCTCCCGAACCGTGCGGGGGTTATCCCCCGGGATGCCAGGACCCGCAGGTGAGGGGAGCCTGCCCTTCCTGAGGGCAGCCTGCACTTCGTTGCGGAATTCCCGGCGCTGAGTAGCGTTGTCCACAGCCAGAAGAAGGGATCACCACCATGACGGACATCGCAGCCACCCAGAGCGTTTCGAACCCGGACGTCGCCGCCGGGGTCGCCCAGTTCCTGACCCCCGTGGTCATCGACCTCACCGCACTCGTCGTCAACGGCAAGCAGGCGCACTGGCACGTGCGCGGCGCCAACTTCATCGGAGTGCACGAACTCCTCGACACCATCGTCGCCCACGCCCAGGACTGGGCCGACCTCGCCGCCGAGCGGATCGTCGCGCTCGGCCTCCCGGTCGACGCCCGCCTCGGCACCGTCGCGGCGAAGACCACCACGGGTGAGCTGACCGCCGGCTTCCGCCCGTCGAACGAGACCATCGCCGAGGTCATCGCCCAGATCGACGCCGCGCTCGCGAGCGTCAACACCGCCGTCGCCGAGCTGGACGAGCTCGACCAGACCAGCCAGGACGTCGCGATCGAGATCGCCCGCGGGCTCGACAAGGACCGCTGGTTCCTCTTCGCGCACATCAGCGAGTAGAGCCGCAGCGGGAGCCCCGCAGTCAGGAGGCCGTCCACCGGGAGGTGGGCGGCCTTCGGTGGGTCAGGCCTTCGAGCGTCAGTCCAGCACGCTGTGCGTGAACCGCCCGGCGAGCAGGGTCGCCGCGACCGGCATCCCCCGCAGCTCGTCCGCGGACGCCGCGAGCGGATCACTTTCCAGCACAGCGAGGTCGGCCGCCTCCCCGACGGCGACCCGCGTCCGGGCCGACGCGGCGAGGGCGGCCGGCGTCGTGACGCGCTGCTCGGGATGCCACGGCTCGCGTCCGTCGCGCGAGCGGCCGACCGCGGACGCGATGGCCGCCCACGGATCGAGCGGCGCCACGGGCGCGTCGGAGCCGAACGCGAGCCGGGCGCCGGAGGCCAGCAGCGACGCGAGCGGGAAGGCGTCCGCGGTGCGTCCGGCCCAGAGCCGGTCCGCGACGTCGCGGTCGTCCATCGCGTGCTCGGGCTGCACGCTCGCCGTCACTCCGAGCGCGGCGAAGCGCGGGATGTCGGCGGGGTCGATCAGCTGCGCGTGCTCGATGCGGCCTCCCGAGCCCACCGCCTCGAACGCGTCGAGCGCCAGCCGGTTGGCCTCGTCGCCGATCGCGTGCACGGCCGGCTCTATGCCGTTGCCCACGGCGAACCGGAGGTCGGCCAGCAGCTCGGCGGGCGTCAGGTTCGCGACGCCGTGGCCGCCGTCCGGGTACGGGTGGCGGCAGAGCGCCGTGCGCGTGTTCAGCGAGCCGTCGGAGATGACCTTGAACGGACCCATCGTGAGCAGGCCGTCGGTGTCGTCCACGGCGCGGCCGGTGCGGAGGCCGAGGGCGACCGCGTCGGCGATCCGGTCGCGGTAGACGCCGAACTCGACTCGCAGCGAGCGGGCGCCCGCGGCGATCCGGCGGGTCCACACGTCGAGGTTCCAGCCGTATTCGAGGTCCACGATCCCGACGACGCCGCGCCGGGCCGCCTGCTGCGCAGCCTCCGCCGCCCACCGGTCGAGCGTCGCAGCGTCGGACGGCGTGAGGCGGCTGGTCAGGGCGAAGCTCTCGTCCTCCCGCAGCAGTGCGCCCTCCGCCGACGGCGCCAACCGCTCGAACGCCGCCGTGTTCAGCCAGGAGCAGTGCAAGTCGCCGGCGATCAGCACGACCGGTCGCTCCCCGGCCGCGGCGTCGAGGAGCTCGCGAGTCGGGAGGTCGGGCCACAGCGCGTCGTGGAACCCGAAGCCGACCAGCACATCCGTCCCGGGGTCCGCCGAGACCCGCGCGCCGACCAGGGCGGCCGCATCCGCCGCCGACGCCGCGCGCGACACATCCAGCCGCCGGGCGGTCTGCGCCCACTGCGTGAAATGCACGTGCTGATCCCAGAGCCCCGGGATCAGCCAGCGCCCGTCGAGGTCGATGCGCTCGGCCTCCGAGGCGATCCGACCTCCCGACGGCGCGACGCCCGCGATGACGCCATCCCGGAGGGTGACATCCACGACCTCGCCCGACCCGGGCAGCCGCGCCCCCGCGAGGACGAGCGTCATCGCGCCGCGCGGCGGCGGTCGTGCACCAGCTGCATCTCGCGCAGCAGCGCGGGGCTCGCGTACGGCGAGCTGCCGCCCAGCTCCGACATGATCGAGTCCACGATGTGGTCGGGGCGGTTCTGGCTCATCTTCTGCTTGGCGACGATCTTCGTCGGCGTCAGCCGCACGCCGACCGTACCGGAGGAGATCCGCTCGGCGTAGCTCTCGTCCTCCAGCGTGCCGCGCATCTGGCGCGGCTCCGGCAGCTCGCGCTCGAAGTGGTCGACCAGCTTCTCCAGCACCCGGAGGTTCTCCTCCGGGCTCAGCAGCTCCGGCACGCCGGAGAGGTGGACGGCGACGAAGTTCCAGGTCGGCACCGCGGGGTCGGCGTCGTACCAGGACGAGGAGATGTAGCCGTGCGGGCCCTGGAAGATCACCAGCAGCTCGTGCTCGCCCAGCTCGTGCAGCTGCTCGTCGGGACGGCCGACGTGGCTGACGATGCTCAGCTCCTCGCGGGTGTCGTCGAGGATGACCGGGTAGTGCGAGGCGACCAGCCCGGTGGAGGCGTTGCTCACGAAGGTGCCCCACGGGTTCTCGCGGATGATCCGCTCGATCTCCGCCCGGTCGGTCAGGGTGAAGCTGGGGTTCTGACGCACGGAGCGCTCCTTACTTCTGATCCTTGGGGCACCAGTACAGCTTGCGGCCGCCCAGTTCCTCCATGACGATGTGCGTGCCGCAGACCCGGCACGGCAGGCCCTCGCGCTTGTACACCCAGTGCCGGTCCTCGCGCTTGGCCATCGCCTTGCGGTACGACTCCTCGTCCAGGTCGTCCATCGTCATCATCTGGCCGGTCTCGACGCCGATCTTCAGCAGGTGCACCCAGTCGCGCCACAGCTCACGCACGGTGTCCTCGGCGACGAGCTTTCCGGGGGTGTGCGGATTCTGCCGCGCCCGGAACAGCAGCTCGGCGCGGTAGACGTTGCCGATGCCGCTCACGACGCTCTGGTCCATCAGCAGGAGGGCGATGGCGGTCGGCTTCTTGCGGACCTTCGCGACGAACGCCTCCTCGGCCTCCGGGCCATCGTCCACCTGCGGGTCGGGCCCGAGCTTGGCGATCACGGCGTCGACCTCGGCGGGGTCGAGCACCTCGCACGCGGTCGGCCCGCGGAGGTCGGCCACGGCGGTGTCGGTGAGCAGGCGCACCCGCACCTGCCCGATCGGCTCCGGCGGGAAGACGTCGATGTCGGCCTCCACCTTCTCGGACTCCGACATGCGCAGCCGGGTGCGCCGCGGGGCGCCGATGGAGTGCAGGGAGTTCTCGCCCGCCGAATCCAGGATGGTGCCCGTCTGGTTGGTCTGGCCCATCCGCCCGTTCGCGCTCGCGATGGTCGGGTCGATGCTGATGTCGCCCGCGAAGTCCCAGGCGCCGTAGATGCCGAGGTGGATGCGCAGCCAGAGGTCGTTGTCGAACTCCAGGAACATCTGCTTGCCGACCGCCTTCGCGGCGATCATCGTGTGCCCGTCGATGCGCTTGGCGTCGTCGGCGAACCGGCCCTGCGGCGAGGACACCGCGACCCGGCGCCCGACGAAGTTGACCGCGAACTGCTTCGCGATCCGGTGGACGGAGTGGCCCTCGGGCATCAGCGGTCCACGTTCTTGCCCGCGATGTCGCCGGTGGCCTCGTACTCCGCGAGCTGGGCGATGCGGCGCACGTGGCGCTCCTCCAGCGAGAACGGCGTGGCGATGAAGAGGTCGATGAAGCGGGTGGCCTCCTCGACGGTGTGCTGGCGCGCGCCGATCGAGATGACGTTGGCGTCGTTGTGCTGGCGGGCGAGCTCCGCGGTGCTCTCGTTCCACACCAGCGCGGCGCGGACGCCGAGCACCTTGTTGGCCGCGATCTGCTCGCCGTTGCCCGAGCCGCCGAACACCACGCCCAGGGCCTCCACACCGGACTGCTGGTCGCGCACGACCGCGTTGGCCGCGTTGATGCAGAAGGCCGGGTAGTCGTCGATCGGGTCGTACTCGGACGGCCCGTGGTCGACGACCTCGTGCCCCGCCTCGCTGAGGTGCGCCTGCAGGTGCGTGCTGAACTCGAGACCGGCGTGATCGGTGGCGATGTGGATGCGCATGGAGACAGTCTAGGGAAGGCCGCCGACGCCGCCGCCACGTCAGTAAGGTGGATCCGGTGGACACGATCCACACCCCCCGATCCGCTTTTCAAGGAGTCAGCGTTGCCCGGAGAAAACCTCACCCGCATCGAAGCCCAGGAGCGCGCGTCGCTCGTCCGCACCCAGAGCTACGACGTCGCCCTCGACCTGACGACCGGGCCGGAGACCTTCCGCAGCACCACGACCGTGCGCTTCTCCGCCACGGAGGGCGCGTCCACGTTCATCGACGCGATCACGCGCACCGTCCACTCGGTCGTGCTGAACGGCGTCGAGCTGGACCCGGCCGTCGTCTCGGACGGCGTGCGCATCCAGCTGGACGGCCTCCTGGCGGAGAACACGCTGACCGTCGACGCCGACGCGATCTACACCAACACCGGCGAGGGCCTGCACCGCTTCGTCGACCCGGTCGACGGCGAGGTGTACCTCTACTCGCAGTTCGAGGTCCCGGACTCCCGCCGCATGTTCGCGGTGTTCGAGCAGCCCGACCTCAAGGCGGAGTTCACCTTCACCGTCACCGCTCCCGCGCACTGGGCGGTCGTCAGCAACTCCCCCACCCCGGAGCCGGTCGAGGCCGGAGAGGGCGCCAAGACCTGGTCCTTCGCTGCCACGCCGGTCATCTCCTCCTACATCACCGCGCTCATCGCGGGCCCGTACGAGTCGGTCCACAGCGAGCTGACCAGCCGCGACGGCCGTACCATCCCGCTCGGCGTGTACGCCCGCAAGAGCCTGGCCGGGTTCCTCGACGCCGACTACATCTTCGAGAAGACCCGCGAGGGCTTCGCTTTCTACGAGGAGAAGTTCGACTACGCGTACCCGTTCGAGAAGTACGACCAGCTGTTCGTGCCCGAGTTCAACGCGGGCGCGATGGAGAACGCCGGCGCGGTGACCTTCACCGAGACCTACGTCTTCCGCTCCAAGGTCACCGACGCGATCAAGGAGCGCCGCGTCGTCACGATCCTGCACGAGCTGGCGCACATGTGGTTCGGCGACCTGGTCACCATGAAGTGGTGGAACGACCTGTGGCTGAACGAGTCGTTCGCCGAGTACGCCTCCACGCTCGCGACCGCCGAGGCCACCGAGTGGACCGAGGCGTGGACGACCTTCGCCGCGATGGAGAAGAGCTGGGCGTACCGCCAGGACCAGCTGCCCTCCACCCACCCGATCGTCGCCACGATCAACGACCTGGAGGACGTGCAGGTCAACTTCGACGGCATCACCTACGCCAAGGGCGCGTCGGTGCTCAAGCAGCTCGTCGCCTGGGTCGGCCAGGACGACTTCCTCGCCGGTGTCGCGCAGTACTTCAAGAAGCACCAGCACGGCAACACCGAGCTCACCGACCTCCTGGTCGAGCTGGAGGCCACCAGCGGCCGCGACCTGACCGAGTGGTCGAAGAAGTGGCTGGAGACCGCGGGCGTCAACACCCTCCGCCCGGAGCTCTCGGTGGAGGCGGACGGCACGATCACCGCCTTCGCGATCCTCCAGTCGGCGGCGGCCGACTACCCGACCATCCGCCCGCACCGTCTCGCGGTCGGCTTCTACGAGCTGGTGGAGGGCCGCCTGGTCCGCACCTCGCGCGTCGAGCTGGACGTCGACGGCGAGCGGACCGAGGTCGCCGAGCTGGTCGGCCAGAAGCGCCCTGCGCTCATCCTGCTCAACGACGACGACCTCGCCTACGCGAAGATCCGTCTCGACGAGGACTCGCACCGCGTCGCGCTCGAGCACCTGTCCTCGATCGAGAGCCCGCTCGCGCGCTCCCTGGTCTGGGGCGCGGTCTGGGACGCCACCCGCGACGCCGAGACGCCCGCGAGCGACTACGTGCGCCTCGTGCTCGGCAACATCGCCTCGGAGACGGAGTCCACCACGCTGCGGACCACGCTCAACCAGCTCGTCCTCGCGGCCGGCAGCTACGTCGCGCCCGAACGGCAGAAGCAGACCAGCGAGGATGCCGCGAGCGGTCTCTGGGAGCTGGCTCAGCAGGCCGAGGCCGGCAGCGACGCCCAGTTCCAGTTCGTCAAGTTCTTCGCGGCGCTGGCCTCCACCCCGGAGCAGCTCGCGAACGTCGCCGCCCTGCGCGACGGGACGGTGACCCTCCCGGGCCTGACCGTGGACACCGACCTGGCCTGGGAGCTCCTCATCGCGCTCGTCGCCGGCGGGGTCGCGGGCGACGACGAGGTGGACGCCGCGCTGGCGGCGGACAACACCGCGAACGGCGCGCAGTTCGCCGCGCAGGCCCGTGCGTCCATCCCGACGCTCGCCGGCAAGCAGGCGGCGTGGGACTCGGTGTTCGCCTCGGACGCCCTGCCGAACACGATCGTCCGCTTCACGGGCCTCGGCTTCCAGCGCGCGGCCGACAAGGAGGTCCTTGCGGCCTTCGTCGCGCCGTACTTCGCGGCGCTGCAGGACATCTGGGTGTCGCGCACGTACAAGATCGCAGAGTACCTCGTCGCCGGCATGTACCCGGCGCCGCTCGCGAACGCCGAGCTGCGCGACGCGACGCGGGCGTGGCTCGACGCCAACCAGGAGCCGGCCGCGCTGCGACGGCTCGTGGTCGAGAACCTCGCGGGCGTCGAGCGGGCCCTCGCCGCGCAGGCGCGGGACGCGCAGGCGTAACGCTCGGGCGCTCTGAAGGAGGCCCCGGCTCGCACGAGCCGGGGCCTCCTTTCATGCCACCGCCCGACCCGCCCGACACGCAGGTCGTACCCAGGTTCGATGACGGCGACCCCTCCGCACCCCTACTCTCGGAGCCATGATCCAACTCGAACGCCTCACCAAGACGTTCGGCAGCAAGACCGCTGTCGACGACATCTCGGCGACCATCCAGCCGGGCAAGGTCACCGGCTTCCTCGGGCCGAACGGCGCGGGCAAGTCGACCACCATGCGCATGATCATGGGTCTCGACCGGCCCACCAAGGGCATCGCGACCATCAACGGCAAGCGCTACGCCGAGCTGCGGTCGCCGCTCGGCGAGGTCGGCGCACTGCTGGACGCGAAGGCCGTCCACACCGGGCGCACCGCCTACAACCACCTCCTCGCCATGGCCGCGACGCACGGCATCTCCAAGCGCCGCGTGCACGAGGTCATCGGCCTCACCGGCCTCGAGTCCGTCGCGGGCAAGCGCGTCGGCGGGTTCTCGCTCGGCATGGGTCAGCGGCTGGGGATCGCCGCCGCCATGCTCGGCGACCCGCAGACGCTGATCCTGGACGAGCCGGTCAACGGGCTCGACCCGGAGGGCGTGCTCTGGGTCCGCCAGTTCGCCCGGCACCTCGCCGGGCAGGGCCGCACGGTCTTCCTCTCCTCGCACCTGATGAGCGAGATGTCCCAGACCGCGGACCACATCATCGTGCTCGGCCGGGGCCGCATCCTCGCCGACGCCCCGGTGGACCAGATCCTCGCCGGCGCGACGCGCAGCGCGGTCCGGGTCCGGACGCCCGAGGTCGAGCGGCTCGCCAATGCGATCCAGGGCGGGGACGTCACGATCACCGGCGTGGAGGCCCAGCTCATCGAGGTCACCGGCCTCAGCGCCGCGCAGATCGGCGACGCCGCGGCCGCCGCGGGCATCGCCCTCCACGAACTCACCCCGCTCAGCGCCTCCCTGGAGGAGGCGTACCTCGAACTCACGCAGGACGAGGTCGAATACCACTCGGAGGTCGCCCGATGAGCGCCGCAACCGCAACGCCCGCCACCCCGCACGTCCACGCGGAGATCGGCCGGCTCAGCTTCCCGCGCGTGCTGCGCTCGGAGTGGATCAAGCTCCGTTCGCTCCGCTCGACGTTCTGGACGCTCGTCAGCGTCGTGGTGCTGGTCGTGGGGCTCGCGACCCTGATCAGCTTCGCGCTGCCGAGCAAAACCACGCTGCTCAGCGAGGCCGGTCCGCGCGCCGCCACGCTCGACCCGTCCAACATCGTCGCGACGGCGGCCACCTTCGGCCTCACCTTCGCCCAGCTCGTCGTCGCCGTGCTCGGCGTCCTCGCGATCAGCGGCGAGTTCTCCACCGGGATGATCCGCTCCTCGTTCGCGGCCGTCCCGCACCGCTTCCCGGTGCTCGCGGCCAAGGCGATCATGCTCTTCGTCGTGTCCTTCGTGATCGGCCTCGTGAGCATGGCGGCCTCCTGGTCGATCGCGGTCGGAGTCACGGGCGCCAAGGGCTACACGCGTGGGCTGTTCGACGCGTCCACGCTGTGGTCCATCGTGGGCGGCGCCTTCTACCTCGGGCTCGTCGCGGTGTTCGCGCTGGGGATCGGGACCATCATCAAGTCGAGCGCCGGCGGTATCTCCGCCGTGGTCGGCGTCCTCTTCGTCCTGCCGATCCTCGCCAACGTCCTGGTGTCGGTGTTTCCGAAGGAGACCTGGCTCGCAGACTGGACGCACTACCTCGTCAGCAACAACGGCAGCGGGCTCGCCGGACTCGCCAACGGCGGCCTCGAGCCCTGGCAGAACGCCCTGAGCCTCGGCATCTGGACCGCCGCCGCCTTCGTCGTGGGAGCCATCCTGCTGCAGCGACGGGACGCGTGACCCCGACGGTGACCGCCGCCGACGCCGCCCCGGCCGACCTCGAACTCCCGAGGCCGCCCGGGGCGGTGCGGCGCTATTTCGGCGCGCATCCGCTCGTCGTGGATGCGATCGTCGCCGGCGTCTACCTGGTGCCCTCTCTCGCCGAGGGCGTCGTCCACCTGGTGCGGACCCCGAGTCTGGCCGCCGCGATCCAGCTCCTGCTCGTGGTCATCGCCGGCGCGGCGCTGTTCGCCCGCCGGCTGCACCCGCGAGCGGTGTTCGGGATCGCGATCGTCGTCCTGGTCGTCAGCGTCTTCCTCGGGCGCAACCTCGACTTCGTCCCCGCGGTGTTCGCGCTCTACGCCCTCGCGGTCTACCGGTCGGTGCGCTCGGCTTGGATCGGCTACGGCATCACGGCGGTGGTGACCACCGTCACCCTCGCCGTCGCGACCATCGTCTCGGAGGTGCCCGACTTCGCACCGCTGTCGACGGAGGCCGTGCCCTCCGGGTTCGCCGCGCTAGCGTTCTGCATCGTGGCGGTCCTGATCGGCAGCAACGTGGGCAACCGCCGCCGCTACCTGACCGCGCTCATCGACCGCGCCAGGCAGCTCGCCAGGGAACGCGACCAGCAGGCCGAGATCGCCACCGCGGCCGAGCGCAGCCGCGTCGCGCGGGAGATGCACGACATCGTCTCGCACAGCCTGACCGTGATGATCGCCCTGGCCGACGGCTCAGCCGGACTCGTCGCCACGTCACCGGAGCGCTCCGCCGAGACGATGCGGCTGGTCGCCGAGACCGGCCGCGGCGCCCTCGGCGACATGCGCCGGCTGCTCGGCGTGCTGCGCGCGGGCGACGAGGAGGCCGCCGCGCACGCCCCGCAGCCCGGCCTCAGCGACCTCCGCGAGCTGGTCGAGCGGTTCCGGGCGGCCGGCCTCCCGGTGCGGATCACCGTCTCGGGGACGCCGCCGACCGACGTCGGGCAGCAGCTCACCGTCTTCCGGGTCGTGCAGGAGGCCCTCACCAACACGCTCCGGCACGCCGAACTCGCGACCACGGTCGCCGTGACCATCGAGTTCGGCGAGCGGGTCATCCGCATCACCGTGGAGGACGACGCCACCGTCCACACCGGCTCCGTGCAGGGTTCCGGCAGCGGCCTCCTCGGGCTGCGCGAGCGTGTCGCGCTCTACGGTGGGACGCTGGAGGCCGGGCCCCGGCGCGGCGGCGGCTGGCGGCTCGTGGCGGAGTTCACCACCGTGCCGTCTCCGGCCGACCCCATCGCCGCCGACACTGACACCGGCATCGACAATGACACCGGCACCACCAGGAGAACAGAATGACCGACCCCCACCACCCTCAGCAGCCGATCAGCGTCCTGCTCGTCGACGACCAGGCGCTCGTGCGGCTGGGCTTCCGGATGGTGCTGGAGACCGAGTCCGATCTCCGGGTGGTGGGCGAGGCGGCCGACGGCGTCGAAGCGGTCCGCCTGGCCGTCGAGACCCGGCCGGACGTCATCCTCATGGACGTGCGGATGCCGAACCTCGACGGCATCGAGGCGACCCGGCGCATCGTGACGGCGAATCCGGACGCGCGCATCATCATCCTCACCACCTTCGACCTGGACGAGTACGCCTTCGGCGGGCTGCGCGCCGGCGCGAGCGGCTTCCTGCTCAAGGACGCCCGTCCGGCCGAGCTGACCGCGGCCATCCGCGCCGTCGCCGCCGGGGACGCCGCCGTCACCGGACGCGTCACCCGCTCCATGCTGGAACTCTTCGCCGACCGGCTCCCCGCCAGCGGCCCGTCCGCGACCACGACGGCCGACCCGGCGGCGGTGCTCACGCCGCGCGAGCGGGAGATCCTGCTCGCGATGGCCGACGGCCTGACCAACGGCGAGATCGGCGCGAAGTTCTTCCTGACCGAGTCGACCGTCAAGACGCACGTCGGCCGGGTGCTCGCCAAGCTGCAGCTGCGCGACCGCGTGCACGCGGTCATCTTCGCGTACGAGAACGGGCTGGTGGAGAGCTGAGCCGCGCCGCGAATTCCAGAAGACGCCAAGGCTGCTCTCGGTAGGATTCCGTGCGATGAGCATTCTGAAAGCGAACTTCTGGACCTCCCTCGGGGACTGGGCCGTCAGCACCGGTTGGACCCTGCTCAACGTCTTCTGCATCATCCTCGGCGCCGTCCTGATCAGCTGGCTGCTGCGCGTGATCATCCGCCGCGTGGTCAAACAGATCGTCAGCGGCGTGAAGAAGGGGCAGAGCGTCACCGACACGCAGGCGCTCGTGGCGTCGCCGCTCGCCGCGGTGCGAGTGGTGCAGCGTACCCGGACGCTGGGCTCCGTACTGAGCAACATCGTCAACGTGACCATCGGCATCATCGCCATCGTGATGATCTTCGGCGTCGTCGCACCCAACGCCGCGAGCTCGCTCGCCCTCCTCACCGCCGCGATCGGCGCCGGCCTCGGTTTCGGCGCGCAGAACATCGTGAAGGACGTCCTCAACGGCCTCTTCATGGTCATGGAGGACCAGCTCGGCGTCGGCGACGTGGTCGACCTGGGGCCGGCGACCGGGGTCGTGGAGGCCGTGGGCATCCGGATCACCCAGGTGCGCGACGTCAACGGCACGCTCTGGTTCGTCCGCAACGGCGAGATCCTGCGCGTCGGCAACATGTCGCAGGGCTGGTCGCGCGTGATCGTGGACCTCGCCGTGCCGTACGACACCGACATCGAGACGGTGCAGGCGAAGATGATGGAGGCGGCGACCGCGCTCGCGACGAGCCCCAAGTGGCGCTCCCGCATCCTCGACAAGCCGGAGCTGTGGGGGATGGAGTCGATCTCCGCCGACGCCATCGTGATCCGGATCGTGCTGAAGACCCGCACGACGGCGAAGGACGACGTGTCCCGCGAGCTGCGCCTGCGGCTCAAGCAGGCCACCGACGAACTCGGCGTCACCCTGCCGTCGCTGTCGGCCGTCGTCCTCTCCGGCTTCGACGGCGCGGGCAGCGTCAACGGCGCGAAGCCGCCGCGCACCCGGCCGACGCCGGTCGTCCCGGACCGGCCGCTGACCGGGCGCAAGGCGCGGGCGGCGGCGAAGCGGACCGCGACCCGCGCGCCCGACCCGGGCGCCATCCGGATCCGGCCGGCGATCGAGACGAAGCCGGATGCTGCGCCCGCCAAGCCGGCCGCGAAGCCCGCCACGACCCGGTCGACCGCGGCGAAGCCGGCCACACCTCCCACGCCGCCGGCCGACGCGGACACCCCGGCGAAGCCCGCCGCCAAGCCCCGCACCCCGAAGCCTCCGGCTGCCGGGCAGCCTCCCGCGGAAGAAGCCGAGTGATGACCAGCCTCCCCGTCGAACCGCCGCTCGGGCCGTCCTTCTTCGAGCAGATCGGCGGCCACGCCACCTTCGTGCGTCTCGTGGACTCCTTCTACCGCGGCGTCGCCTGCGACCCGGTGCTGCGCCCGATGTACCCGGAGGACGACCTCGGTCCCGCCAAGGAGCGGCTGACGCTGTTCCTGGAGCAGTACTGGGGCGGCCCGACCACCTACAGTCAGGAGCGCGGCCACCCGCGCCTGCGGATGCGGCACAACCCGTTCAAGGTCAACCCGGACGCCCGCGACCGCTGGCTCGCGCACATGCGCGTCGCGGTCGACGAGCTCGGGCTGCCTCCGTTGCAGGACGAGACCCTCTGGAACTATCTGGAGCGCGCCGCGTTCGCTATGGTCAACACATTCGAGGAGTAGCGCCTCACCCTCCCGCCGTGCCGAAGGAGCCACGCCATGACCCCTGAACCCGACTGCCTCGTCGTGGGAGCCGGACTCGCCGGACTGGTCGCCGCATGCGAGCTGCTCGACGCGGGGAAGACCGTGACGATCCTCGACCAGGAGCCTGCGGCCTCCCTCGGCGGTCAGGCGTTCTGGTCGTTCGGCGGGCTGTTCCTCATCGACTCCCCCGAGCAGCGCCGGATGGGCGTCACCGACTCGCTCGCCCTCGCGCGGCAGGACTGGTTCGGCAGCGCCGGCTTCGACCGTGCGGAGGACCACTGGCCGAAGCGCTGGGCGGAAGCCTACCTCCAGTTCGCCGCCGGCGAGAAACGTGCCTGGCTGCACGAGAAGGGCGTCCGGTTCTTCCCGGTCGTCGGCTGGGCCGAACGCGGCGACGGCACGGCGGGAGGCCACGGCAACTCCGTGCCGCGCTTCCACATCACCTGGGGCACCGGCCCTGGCGTCCTGGAGCCGTTCGTCCGGCAGGTGCAGGCCGCCGCCGCGACCGGGAAGGCGCGCCTCCTGCACCGTCACCGCGTCGACGAGCTGATCGTGGAGGACGGCCGCGTCGCCGGCGTGCGCGGCGAGATCCTGAAGCCCGACGCCGCCCCGCGCGGCGCGGCCAGCAACCGGGAGCGGATCGCGGACTTCGAGCTGCGCGCCCCGGCCGTCGTGGTCGCGAGCGGCGGCATCGGCGGCAACCACGACCTGGTCCGCGCGGCCTGGCCGGAGCGGCTCGGCACTCCCCCGGACTTCATGCTCTCCGGCGTCCCGGCGCACGTCGACGGCCGGATGCTCGGCATCGCGGACGCGGCGGGCGCGCACCTGATCAACGGCGACCGGATGTGGCACTACACCGAGGGCATCCAGAACTGGGACCCGATCTGGCAGCGGCACGGCATCCGCATCCTGCCCGGTCCCTCGTCGCTGTGGCTGGACGCGCGCGGCGAGCGGCTGCCTGCGCCACTGTTCCCCGGGTTCGACACGCTCGGGACGCTGGAGCACCTGCGGAAGGTCGGCTCCGACTACTCGTGGTTCATCCTCACCCAGAAGATCATCGAGAAGGAGTTCGCGCTGTCGGGCAGCGAGCAGAACCCAGACCTGACCGGCAAGGACTTCGGCCTGCTCGCCAAGCGCGTCGCGCCAGGAGCGCCCGGGCCGGTGGAGGCGTTCAAGGAGAAGGGCGCCGACTTCGTCGTGGCGGACACCTTGGACGAGCTGCTGGCCGGGATGCAGCGGCTGTCGGAGGTCCCGCTCGACACCGAGCTGGTGACCCGGCACGTGCGCGAGCGCGACCGGCAGCTCGACAACCCGTTCGGCAAGGACCTCCAGCTGGCGGCGGTCCGCGGCGCCCGCGCCTACCGCGGCGACAAGCTCATCCGGGTGGCGTCGCCGCACAAGCTCACCGACCCGAAGGCCGGCCCGATGATCGCGGTGAAGCTGCACATCCTCACCCGCAAGAGCCTCGGCGGCATCGAGACGGACCTCGACGGCCGGGTGCTCGGAGCCGACGGCGAGCCGGTGCCCGGACTGTACGCGGCCGGCGAGGCGAGCGGCTTCGGCGGCGGCGGTGTGCACGGCTACCGGGCGCTGGAGGGGACATTCCTCGGCGGGTGCCTGTTCTCCGGGCGGCAGGCCGGGCGGGCGGTGGCGCGGGCGGTCTAGCCGCGGCGGGTCGCCTCAGCCTCGCAGGGTCACGTCAGCCTCGCCGGGTCGCGTCAGCCGCGCAGGCTCCACGACTGCCGGCGGATGAGGGTGTGTCCGCGCCGCGTCGTCAGCCGCGTCCACGGCCCAGTCTCCAGGATCGCGACCGGCTCCCCCGCGGCCAGGAACCCCAGGCTCTCCGCCGCGAAGGCCGCACCGGCCGGGACGTACTCCAGCTCATCGATGGGACGGCCCCACACCTCGGCGCGCACGCGCTGGACGAGCTGTTCGCCCGTCCCCGTCGGCACGGCGTCCGCCACCTCGGCGATGCCGGCCGCCGCCGTCGCCTGCAGCAGCTCGAAGTTCGTCTCGCCGACCTGCCGCCAGCCGCCGCGGGGCGGTGAGATGCCCGCCCAGGTCACGGAGGGCGCCTCCATTGGCAGGCGCACCTCCAGCGGTGCGCTCTCCACGGCCCCGTCGACCGCGCCGGACTCGTCGCCGTCGCGGCCCTCCTCCTCGACCGCACCGGTCTCGGAGGCAGCCGCCGCGCTCTCCGCAGCCTCGCGCACCCGCGCGAGCCGGTCGAGCAGCGAGCGGATCGGGACGACCACGTCGAACTCCACATCGTTCCCGGTCAGGAACGTGCGCAGCCCGAGCACGGTCGGCGTCTGGTCGAGCAGCCCCCTCGGGTAGAGGATGGCGGTGTACACGGCGAGCACGCCCGATCCTGCGATCAGGCGCACCGACCCTTCCTCGACGCGGGCGGCGCGCGACAGGTACGTCTGCAGGTCGGCGGCGGCGAGGGTGTCCTGGAGGGAAAACGACTGGCTCATCTGCCCTCTAAGCTACTAGAGACCCCGGACGGAGACACTGTGACAGAGCCCCTGGAATCGCTGCTCGCCGCGCTCGACCTCACCGACACCGGCGCCCGGACAAGCGAGGACATCTTCACCGGGCCTTCCCAGTGGATGCCGCTGGGCCGCGTGTTCGGCGGTCAGGTGCTCGCCCAGTCCATCGTGGCGGCGACCCGAACGGTCTCCGACGACCGCAGCATCCACTCGATGCACGGGTACTTCCTGCGGCCCGGCGATGTCAACTATCCGATCACCTTCTCCGTCGACCGCATCCACGACGGGCGCTCGTTCTCCACCCGGCGCACGCAGGCCTACCAGAACGGGCTGCCGATCCTGTCGATGATCGCCTCGTTCCAGGACGACGACGAAGGCCTGGAGCACCAGGTCGCCATGCCGCTGGACCTGCCCGACCCCGAGACGCTGCCGAACTCGGCGGCGACGCTGGAGGACGTCGAGCACCCGGTCGCGCAGTACTGGGCGAGTCAGCGCCCCTTCGACATGCGGCACGTGCCCTCGCCGATCTACCTGTCGGTCGAGGGCGCACACGTCGCCCACCAGGCCGTCTGGTTCCGCTCGATCGGCGACCTCCCGGACGACCCCGCGCTGCATCGCGCGGCGCTCGCCTACGCCAGCGACTACACGATCATGGAGTCCGTCATGCGCCGGCACGGCGTCGCCTGGGCGACCCCCGGCCTCAAGGCGGCGAGCCTGGACCACGCGATGTGGTGGCACCGGCCGGCCCGCGTGGACGAGTGGCTGCTCTACACGCAGGAGTCGCCGAGCGCGAACGGCGGCCGCGGGCTGGCCCTCGGCCGGATCTTCAGCCGCGACGGCCGCCTCGTGGCGAGTGTCGCCCAGGAGGCCACCATCCGCGTCCCCGACGCGGCCAAGCTTCGCGACTGAGCGGCTGACCGCCGAAGGCGTCGGCTCAGCCGAACGTGCTGCGCAGCAGCACCGTCCCGTTGGCCGCCGACCTGATGTCGATCGCGGCGATGTCGGCGACCGGCACGCTCGTCGTCGCCGCGGGCTCGACCACGGTCCCCTCGGTCGCCGTCCACGTCGAGATCTGGGTCTGGTGGCCGGACTTGTCGGTGACGACCATCGCGTAGGTCCAGGTGCGGCCTCCGTCGTCGCCGCCCACCTTCGCGTAGGCGCAACGCGAGTCGATCCGGGTTCCCCACGGTTCGGACGTCAGGTGGAGGTCGGCGGACAGCGCGCTCGGCTCCACCTGCTCCATCGCGACGCTGGTGCCCGCAGGCGAGCCGGGCTCCAGCGCTGGGACGGCGATCGCGATGGCCCCCACGAGCACGGCCGCCGCCGCAGCGGCGAGACCGCCCACCAGCCAGCGCGACCGCCGTCTGCGCCGCCGGGCGGCGTCCAGCAGCGACGGAAGCACCTCCGCGCCGAGCCCGGCGTCCTGCGGCGCCTCCTCGTCGAGCAGTGCGAACGCCTGCTCACGGGGCACCCGGCCGAGCAGCCCCGGCATGCCGGCGAGCTCGGCGACCGCGGCAGAGCAGCGCCCGCACTCGCGCAGGTGCTCCTCGAACTGCTTGCGCTCGTTCGGAGCCAGGGCGCCGAGCACGTAGGCGGCGTCCCAGGTGGCGAACTCGTCGTGGTTCATCGCTCCGTCACCCCTCTCTCCTGCAGTGCGAGCCGCATGGCCCGGAGGCCGTAGTGCAGCCGCGACTTGACCGTGCCCTCCGGGATCTCCAGCTCCCGCGAGATCTCGGCGATGGACCTGCCGCCGTAGTACGCGTGGACGATCACCGCGCGGTGCTCGTCGGAAATCTCCGCCAGTGCGTCCGAGACGAGCCATGCGTCGAGGACGGCGTCCGCGCCGTCGTCCTGCGACGGCCGCTCCGGGAGGGTGTCGGTGCCGAACTCGTGCTGCGAGTGCGCGCTCCGCTTGTCGTCGATGACGATGTTGCGGGCGACGGTGAAGAGCCAGGCGCGCGCCGACTGCTGGGTCTGATCCAGCACCGCTGGCTTGCGCCAGGCGCGCAACAGGGTCTCCTGCACGACGTCGTCGGCCATCGCTCGGTCGCCGGTGAGGTGGACGACGTAACGCCACACCGCCTGCGCGTGCTGGTCGTGCAGCTCCCGCAGCAGGCGTGCGTCCTCATCCGGCATGGTCACCTCCTTCACTAACCACGGAGCCGGCGATGGAATGGTTCAGAACGCCATGAGTGAACCGGGCTGTTCTCCGTCTCGTGCCTACGCTAGGAGAAAGCACTGCCGACCGGGAGGATCCACGATGACCGAATCCGCGCCGCTGACGCGCCGCACCCTCGTCCAGATCGGCGGCGTGTCCGCAGCAGGCGCGGGGGCGCTGCTGCTGGCGGCATGCACGCCGCAGGGCTCTGGCGCGTCCGGCGACGGTTCGGGGAACGGGAACGGCGGCTCGGCCACCGTCGCTCTGTCGTCCATCCCGGTCGGCGGCGCTGTCTCCGCTCAGCTCGGCTCGACGCCGATCGTCGTCGCGCAGCCGTCCGCCGGAACGGTCGTCGCGTTCAGCGCGGTGTGCACGCATGCGGGCTGCACGGTGGCACCGCAGGGCAAGGAGTTCGACTGCCCGTGCCACGGATCGCGCTTCGACGGGACGACCGGCGACGTCATCAACGGCCCCGCGAGCACCCCGCTGACGAAGCTGAAGGCGAACATCTCCGGAGACAAGGTCACCGTCACCCAGTAGCGCCACCGTCGAGGGGCACGTAAACGCCCCTAAAACGCGGGTTTAGGGGCGTTTACGTGCCCTTCGGCGCCAGAGAGACGCGCTCAGCGCTTGGTGAACTGGACGGGGTCGTCGAGGTAGGGGGTCCAGGCGGCGCGCTCGCGGTCGTTGATGCGGCGCGGCCGCTGGGTCGCGGCGTCGACCAGCACGATGGTGGTCGCCGCGCGCGAGAACATCGTGCGCGGCTCGGCCCACTCCGGCGTCCACACCTCGTAGTTGACCTCCAGGCTCGCTCCGCCCAGCCTGCCGAGCCAGAGCTGCACGTCGAGCGGCTGTCGCAGGTACGGGATGGGCGCGACGTACTCGATCTCCTGCCGCGCGATCAGGGTGAGCGTGTCCGCGCCCGGTGTCCCGTCGAGCACGGCGGTGGAGCCGCCGACCGCGTGCTCGTCGCTCGACCAGAACGCCTCGATGCGCGCCTCCTCCAGGAGGCGCAGCATCGCGGCGTTGTTCACGTGGCCGTACGCGTCGAGGTCGCTCCAGCGGAGCTTGATCGGAACGTGCAGTCGCATGGCGGCGTCAGTCGCGCGTGAGCTTGCGGTACGCGGAGCGGTGCGGCTTCGCGGCGTCGGCTCCGAGGCGCTGGACCTTGTTCTCCTCGTACGCCTCGAAGTTGCCCTCGAACCAGTACCAGTCGGACGGGTTCTCCTCGGTGCCCTCGTAGGCGAGGATGTGCGTCGCGATGCGGTCGAGGAACCATCGGTCGTGGGTGATGACCACGGCGCAGCCGGGGAACTCGAGCAGCGCGTTCTCCAGGCTGGAGAGCGTCTCGACGTCGAGGTCGTTGGTCGGCTCGTCGAGCAGCAGGAGGTTGCCGCCCTGCTTGAGCGTCAGCGCCAGGTTGAGTCGGTTGCGCTCACCACCGGAGAGGACGCCGGACTTCTTCTGCTGGTCCGGTCCCTTGAACCCGAAGGTGGAGACGTAGGCCCGCGACGGCACCTCGGTCTTGCCGACCTGGATGTAGTCGAGCCCGTCGGAGACGACCTCCCAGACGTTCTTGTTCGGGTCGATGCCGCCACGGGTCTGGTCGACGTAGGAGATCTGCACGGTCTCGCCGACCTTCAGGTCGCCGCCGTCGAGCGGCTCCAGGCCGACGATCGTCTTGAACAGCGTGGTCTTTCCGACGCCGTTCGGGCCGATCACGCCGACGATGCCGTTGCGCGGCAGCGTGAAGCTGAGGCCGTCGATCAGGACGCGGTCGCCGAAGCCCTTCTGCAGGTTCTTCGCGTCGATCACGATCTGGCCGAGGCGCGGCCCCGGCGGGATCTGGATCTCCTCGAAGTCGAGCTTCCTGGTGCGCTCCGCCTCGGCCGCCATCTCCTCGTAGCGCGCCAGACGCGCCTTGGACTTGGCCTGCCGGCCCTTGGCGTTGCTGCGCACCCAGTCGAGCTCGTCGGACAGCCGCTTGGCCAGCTTGGCGTCCTTCTTGCCCTGGACCTCCAGGCGCTCGCGCTTCTTCTCGAGGTAGGTCGAGTAGTTGCCCTCGTACGGGTAGAGGTGACCGCGGTCGACCTCGGCGATCCACTCGGCGACGTGGTCGAGGAAGTACCGGTCGTGGGTGACGGCGAGCACGGCGCCGTGGTACTTGGCCAGGTGCTGCTCGAGCCAGAGCACGCTCTCGGCGTCGAGGTGGTTGGTGGGCTCGTCGAGGAGCAGGAGGTCGGGCTTCTGCAGCAGCAGCTTGCAGAGCGCGACGCGGCGCTTCTCACCACCGGAGAGCGTGTTGACCGGCCAGTCGCCCGGGGGACAGCGCAGCGCGTCCATCGCCTGCTCCAGCTGGGAGTCGAGGTCCCACGCGTCGGCGGCGTCGATCTGCTCCTGCAGCGTGCCCATCTCGGCGAGCAGCGTGTCGAAGTCGGCGTCCGGGTCGGCCAGCAGCCCGGAGATCTCGTTGAACCGGTCGACCTTGTCCTTGATCTCGCCGACGCCCTCCTGGACGTTCTCGAGCACGGTCTTGGACTCGTCGAGCTGCGGCTCCTGCATGAGGATGCCGACCGTGTAGCCCGGAGACAGCTTGGCCTCGCCGTTGGACGGGGTGTCGAGCCCCGCCATGATCTTCAGGATGGTCGACTTACCTGCGCCGTTCGGACCGACGACGCCGATCTTCGCTCCCGGCAGGAACGCCATCGTCACGTCGTCGAGGATCACTTTGTCGCCGACGGCCTTGCGGGCCCTAACCATCGAGTAAATGTATTCGGCCACTCTTCTTCCTGAACTCCCTGTCTTGGACTCGCCGGGCTCGCAGCCCTGGGCTCGGAACCCTGGGCTCGAAGCCCTGTACGAGGATACCGGGAACTACCAGTCGATCGGCCGGGTCTGGCCGATCAGGCAGCCTCCGGTCGCGAGGGCCGGGCTGGTGAGACTCGTGTAGCCGCCGGAGTCCGGCCCGTACTGGCCGATCACGCAGCTGTCTCCGAATTTGACGGAGAACTGGATGGAGGGCGCCGTGAGCCCGATCGTGGTCGTGTCCGGCGTGAGCTGCATGTCCGCCTTCGTGAACCCGGCCGCCACCAGCCCGTCGATGAAGTCGCGCCCCTTCGCACCCGGCTTGGCCGCGATCGTCGCCTGATTCACCTTGTCGAAGTACGGCTGGTTCGCAGCGGCGGTCCCGCCGGGCACGAGCACGGGGGCCGCGCTCGCGGTCGGCGTCGGCGTAGCCGAGTCCGACGCCGTCGTGTGCGGCGCGGGATCGGTCGACGCCGAGGGGTGGGCCCCGGTACACGCGCTCAGCAGCAGCGCCGCCGCGACGGCCGCACCCGCGAGAAAGGCGGCGGCGGGTCGGGCGGGCGCTCTCATGCTGTCCACCCTAGGGCCCGGCGCCTGTGGGATCTCCCTGACCTGCTGCGGGATCCGGCCGCTCTCCTGGCGCGTCTGACACAGCTCCGCCCGCGGCAGGCAGGCGGATCCCGGCCGTGGACCGCGTGAACTCGCTGCGCCCCCAGGTCAGGTCGTGCCCGATCGCCTCCGCCTCGATCTCCACGGTCACGCCGAGCTGTTCACCCTCCCAATCGCGCACGCACAGCCTCCCGGACACCAGGAGCGGGTCGCCGCGCGCGATGCACGCCGCCGCGCTCACCGCGAGTTCGTCGAACGCCGTCACCGTGAACCAGTTGGAGGGCGCGTCCGGCACCGTCGCTCCCGAGCGGCGTTCGCGCCTCCGGTCGTTCGTCACGAGCCGGAAGCTCGTGATCGGCGCCCCCGCCTCCGGCACGATGTGCCGCGGGCTCGTCGCCACCGTGCCCCGTACCGCCACCGTCTCCGTCATGTCTCCCCCGTTTCCGCGGCCTCCGGTGAGGCCCTGCGTCAACCATGACCGACGCGCAACCCGCACAGCGCGGGAAGCGGAGATCAGTGGAGAACGCGCGAAACCGGCGGCCTGTGCAGGAGGATCACGCCGTGCAGGAGGATCGCGCCGTGCAGGAGGATCACGCCGCGCAGGCGGATCACGCCGGACAGACGGTTCAGGCCGCGACCACGTACGGCGCGTACGACGCCCGGATCTTGTTCACCTTGGGCAGCGCGACCGCGAGGCAGTAGCCCTGGCCCGGGTTCTTGGCGAAGAAGTCCTGGTGGTAGTCCTCCGCGCGGTAGAACGGCCCGAGCGGCTCGATCGTGGTCACGATCCCGCCCTCCCAGTACTCGGACGCCCGGTCGCGCGCGGCCTCGAACAGCGCACACTGCTCCTCGCCGTCGTAGAACATCGCCGAGCGGTACTGCGTGCCGACATCGGCGCCCTGGCGGTCGAGCTGCCGCGGGTCGTGCAGCGTGAAGAAGACGTCGAGGATGACGTCGGCCGGGATGACCTCCGGGTCGAAGGTCACGGCGACCGCCTCGGCGTGCCCGGTCGTGCCGGTGCACACCTCCTCGTAGCTGGGGTCGACGGTCGTGCCGCCGGTGTAGCCGGACACCACGTCCTGCACGCCGCGGAGCACACGGTAGACGGCGTCGAGGCACCAGAAGCACCCGCCGGCGACAACGAAAGTCTGCATCGGTCCATCCCTTTCGATCGGTCCGGCCTCCATTCTGCTACGAGCCCGGCCGGCGCGAGGTTCGCAGCGGGATGCGCGACACAGCGCCGCCGCTGCCCGGACGGAACGGTCCGCCCCGTTACCATCACCGCATGCAGTGGTGGAATGACTTCGTCGATTGGCTCAACTCGTCGGCCGCGCAGCCCGCGGTCTTCAATGCGGCGGTCCTCGCGATCGCCGTCATCGTCTCCGGTCTGCTCGCGGCGTGGATCGCGCGCGGCGCCCTCCGTGGACTCCTCTCCCGCACCGATCGTCAGCAGAAGGCGAGCGCGATCGCCGCGCTCGTGGATGCTGCGACCGAGGCGTCCGTGTGGAACTCGCTGACCCCGGCCGAGCAGGTGCTCTCCGACCGCGCCGTCGGCCAGGCCGACATCCTCGTGCGGCTCCTGCCGATCAAGGGCGCCGGTATCGCCGCCACCTGGGCGGGTCACCAGCTCGCCGAGATGAAGCGCGCCTCCGCGACCTTCGGCTACCAGCTCGACCCGGCCGTCGCGGAGTTCCGCGACCGGCTCATCGAGTGGCAGAACAAGCCGGGCCGCGCGCGCCGCATCTTCCAGGGCGACCTGGAGCGCTGGCGCTTCGAGAGCGCCGACCCGGGCAACTCGGTACTGGCCCAGCAGGACGCCTGGGTGGCGCAGCAGCACCACGAGCAGTACGCGGCGCCGGCAGTTCCCGCCACCGAGGAGACCGTTCCTGCCGCGTCGTACGCTCCGGTTGCGAGCGCTCCCGCCGCGGCCGCTCCGGAGGCCGGCGCCCCGGCTGCGCACTCCGAGGCCGCGTTCACCGCCGCGAACTACCCCACGAACGCAGCGGCCAACGACGAGACCCCGCTTCCGGTGTCCGCCTTCGCCTCCTCCGACAATGAGAACGACACCACTCCGAACCAGCGGTACGGCCAGCCCGTCAGCTGACCTGAGCGCACCCGAGCCTCCCCACCGAAACGAGGGGGCGCCGACCAGCCGGTCGGCGCCCCTTCGTCGTTCACGCGTCGCGCGCGGGAGGTCGCGGATCAGCGGCTGTAGTCGCCGCGCGTCGTCCACCAGTCGTCGAACATGCTCGCCGGCACCCGGCGCTTGTGCTCGGTCGCCAGGTAGCGGGTCTCGATCGCCGACGCGATCTCGTCGGCGACGTCCTGGCCCTCCAGGAAGTCGTCGATGTCGCTGTACTCGATGCCGAGGTTCGCCTCGTCGGTCTGGCCGGGGTCGAGGTCGAGGAGGTCGGCGGTGGGCGCCTTCTCGTAGAGCCGCGCCGGGGCCTCCAGGTGCTCCAGCAGCGCGCGGCCCTGGCGCTTGGTCAGGCCGCTGAGCGGGAGCACGTCGGCGCCGCCGTCGCCGTACTTGGTGAAGAAGCCCGTCACCGCCTCCGCCGCGTGGTCCGTGCCGACCACGAGCAGGCGCCGCTGGCCTGCGATGGCGTACTGCGCGACCATCCGCACCCTGGCCTTGACGTTGCCCTTGTTGAAGTCGGTCATCGCCTCGCCGACGGCGTCGCCGAACTCGGCGTCCACGCCGTCCACGCCGCGCTTGATGTTGAACTCGATGGTGCGCTGCGGCCGGATGAACGCGAGCGCGAGCTGCGCGTCGTCCTCGTCGTGCTGCACGCCGTACGGCAACCGCACCGCGATGAACTCGGCCTCGACGCCCTCCGCGGCGAGCTGCTCGACCGCGAGCTGGCAGAGCCGGCCGGCGAGGGAGGAGTCTTGCCCGCCGCTGATGCCGAGCACGAACCCGGAGGCGCCGGTCGCCCGCAGGTAGCGGACGAGGAAGTCGACGCGCTTGGCGACCTCCTCCGCGGCGTCGACGCTCGGCGTCACGTTCAGCTCGTCGATGATCCTGGCCTGGAGTTCACGCATGCTGCCACGATACCGGCGGCGGATTTCGTGCGTGTGAACTCCCCGCGCGCCCGCCGTCCGCTCTAGCATCGGCCGCATGAACCCGCTCGTCGGAACGATCGTCCTCGTGCCGCTGCTGGCCGTCGTCGCTGCCCTCGTCGCGTCGGCGGTCGGGAGGGTGGCGAAGATCCCGCTCGTGGTGTTCGAGATCCTGCTCGGCATCCTGGCCGGCCCGAGCGTGCTGGGCTGGATCCCCGCGTCGGACGCGCTGCACGCGGTCGGCCAGTTCGGCCTCGCCTTCCTGTTCTTCATGGCGGGCAACGAGATCGACTTCCACGCCATCCGCGGCCGGCCGCTGCGCCGGGCCTCCCTCGGCTGGATCATCTCGCTGGCCGTCGGCGTGCTGCTCGGGGTGCTGCTCGCGCCGAACGCGATCGCCGGCGTGTACGTCGGGATCGCGCTGTGCTCCACCGCGCTCGGGACGCTCATGCCGATGCTGCGCGACGCCGGCGAGCTGCGCACCCCGTTCGGTCGCGCGGTCACGGCCGTCGGCGCGATCGGCGAGTTCGGGCCGCTGCTGGCCATCTCGCTGTTCCTCTCCGGTCGGAGGCCGCTGGCCGCCGCGCTCGTGCTGATCGCGTTCGCCGTGATCGCGGCCGGCGCGGTCTGGTTCGCGGCACGGGGAGGCCACGAGCGGTTCCACGCGCTCGTGCGTGCGACCCTGCACACCAGCGGGCAGTTCGCCGTGCGGGTCGTGGTGCTGGCCATCGCCGCGCTGGTCGGGTTGAGCCTGGCGCTCGGCCTGGACATGCTGCTCGGCGCGTTCGCCGCGGGCGTCGTCGTCCGCGTGCTGCTGTCGGGGGCGGCCGAGTCGGACGCGAAGCTCATCGAGACGAAGCTGGAGGCCGTCGCGTTCGGCGTCCTCGTCCCGGTGTTCTTCATCGAGACCGGGATCACGTTCGACCTGCGTGGACTCCTCGGCGACCCGCACGCGCTGCTCCTGCTGCCGATCTTCCTCGTGCTGCTGCTCGTCGTGCGCGGCCTCCCCGGCTCACTCGCGGCGCCGCGCGGCTCGACGTTCGCCGACCGGGCGTCGCTCACGCTGTTCAGCGCGACCGGGCTGCCGATCATCGTCGCCGTGACGAACATCGGGCTGAAGGACCACGACCTGACCTCCGGGACGGCGACGGCGCTGGTCGGCGCCGGGATGCTGTCCGTGCTGATCTTCCCGGTCGTGGCCCTGATGCTGCGGCAGCGCTCGGCGGACGGCGGCGTGCGGCCGCCGGACCCGGACCGCGTGCCGGTCGAGGGGTGACGCTCAGGGCACCCGCGTGACCGCCCGCGCGAGGATGGCCGTCGTCAGCGCCTCCACCGGCTCCCGTGCCGCCGACGGGTTCGACAGCAGCGTGAAGTCCACGTGGCCGAGCTCCGGGAGCCCGAAGCGGTTGGTGACCTTGATCAGGTCGGTGGGGATGAGCGAACGCGGGAACACGGCGACCCCGAGGCCGGCGCGCACCGCGGCGAGGACGCCGTTGACCTCGCGCGTGTTGCAGGTGATCCGCCAGGTGCGGCCGGCCGCCTCCAGCGCCTCGATCGTGATCTGACGGCTGAGGCTCGGCCCCTGGTAGGCGATCAGCGGCACCGGCTGGTCGGGCTCCAGCGCCGTCTTCTCCTGCCCGATCCAGACCAGCTCGTCGGTGGCGACCACCGTCCCGTCCGTCGTGCCCGGGTTCTGCTTGATGAAGATGAGGTCGAGATGGCCGGCCTTGAGCCTGCGGTGCAGCGGACCGGACTGGTCGACCGTGAGCTCCAGGTTGACCTGCGGATTCTGCTGGCGGAAGTGCCGGAGGATGCGCGGGAGGGTCGTGATCGCGAGGTCGTCGGCGGCGCCGAACCGCAGCCTCCCGCGCATCGCCGACCCGCTGAAGTAGCTGTCCGCTTCGGCGTGCGCGGCGAGGATGGTGCGCGCGAAGCCGGCCATCGCGTCCCCGTTGTCGGTCAGCCGGACCTCGCGGGTGTCGCGCGAGACGAGCTGGCGCTTGGCGGCCTGCTCCAGCCTCCGGACGTGCTGGCTGACGGTGGGCTGGCTGATGCCGAGCCGCTGGGCAGCACGGGTGAAGGAGCGGGTGTCGACGACCGCGAGGAACGTGCGCAGGAGGACGGGGTCGAACATCGGTGCTCCGTTCGCGGGGCGGTCATTCGGAAAGCCAATGGGAGTTATAGCTTCAATTCGCTGAAAGAATACCGCCGATTCCGTAGCGTTGAGGGAGAACTCGAACAGACCATACGGAACCAGGAACGCAGGAACGACTCGTGGCGAACTCCACAGCAGCAGCAGCCCCTCCCACCGGCCCCATGCCCGTCCTCAGCGCACGCCCGCCGTGGCGCGAGACCTTCATCTCGCTGCGCGTGACCAACTACCGCCGGTTCGCCGCAGGCAACCTGGTCGCCAACACCGCCGTCTGGATGCAGCGCATCGCCATGGATTGGCTGGTGCTGCAGCTCTCCGGCAGCGTCGCCGCGGTCGGTGTCACCGTCTTCATGCAGTTCACGCCGATGCTGCTGTTCGGGCTGTGGGGCGGCGTCATCGCCGACCGGTACTCGAAGCAGCGCCTCCTGGTCTGCACGCAGTCGGCGGCGGCCGCGCTCGCGGCGCTGCTCGCGACGCTGACGCTCACCCACGCCGTGCAGGTCTGGCACGTCTACGCCATCTCGTTCGTCCTCGGCCTCGTGACCGTGGTGGACAACCCGGCGCGCCAGGTCTTCGTCAACGAGCTGGTCGGGCCGAAGTACCTGCGCAACGCGATCAGCCTGAACTCGTCCATCTTCCAGCTCGGCGGCCTCATCGGCCCGGCGCTCGGCGGCATCCTGATCACGGCGGTCGGCGGCGGCTGGTCGTTCGTGATCAACTCGGCCGCGTGCCTCGCCGTGGTGGGCGCCCTCCTCAGTCTCCGCACGAAGGAACTGCACCACTCCCCCGCTGCTCCCCGCGGCAAGGGCCAGCTCGCCGAGGGGATGCGGTACGTGCGGCGCAAGCCGGTCATCTTCTGGACCGTGGTGATGGTCGCCGTGCTGGCGGTCTTCGCGTTCAACATGCCGGTGTTCCTGGCCGCGTACGCGAACGACGTCTACGACGTCGGCGCGAAGGGCTACGGGATGTTCAACGCGCTCGTCGCCGCGGGCGCGCTCGCCGGGGCGCTGACCTCCACCCGCCGCACGTCGGTTCGCCTGTCGATGGTGGTGGGCACGGCCGCCGCCCTCGGCGTGGTCCAGGCGCTCGCCGGACTGGCGCCGGACCAGATCGCCTTCAGCGTGCTGCTGGTCGGCATCGGCGTCGGCAACCTGCTCTTCATCACGGCGGCGAACTCGCTGGTGCAGATGTCGTCGAACGTCCAGATCCGCGGCCGCGTGATCTCGCTGTACATCCTGGTGCTGCTCGGCGGCCAGGCGATCGGCGGCCCGCTGATGGGCTGGGTGGTGGAGGCCGTCGGCCCACACATCGCGATGGCGATCTCGGGGCTGGTGCCGGCGGCGGCGGCTGTGGTGGTCGCGTTGATGATCGCGCGGCACGCCAGCCTCCGGCTGCGGTTCGGGCTGCGCGGGCGGCGGCCGGTGATCGCGATCGTGAATCGGGCCGGGAAGGCGGGGGCGACGCTGTAGGGGCTCGCGCGCGAAGGTCGGGAAGGGGCCGGACGGCTACGGTATCGTGGAGGCCGCGCCCCCGTAGCTCAGCGGATAGAGCAGGAGCCTTCTAATCTCTTGGTCGCAGGTTCGATTCCTGCCGGGGGCACGACGCGCATCAAAGTCGCGATTCGTGCCGAATGTCGCCTTTGGCGTCGCCATTCGCCACATTCGTGCCGAATGTGCGTTTGTCGATTCGTGCCGAATGTCGCATTCGGGGTCACAACGCCCGCGCCGCCGCCACCAGGACCTGGTTCAGCGTCGGCACGCCCTCCGCGCGGAACACCTCCGCACCGTCCCCGCCCAGCACGATCACGGTCGGCGTCGAGCGGATGCCGTCCGACTCAGCGTGGGCCGGGTCGCGCGCGACGTCGCGCTCGGTCACCCGCAGGCCGGGGACCAGGCGGACGGCCTCGGCGAGCACCGCCCTCGTCTGCATGCACGGCTCGCAGAACGCCGAGGTGTACAAGGTCAGGCCGACCTCCCGGGTGACGGGACGGTCAACGGCGGGTGTCGCATCCACGTCGACCAGTGTACGTCCGGCGAATTCCCGGCGACCATCCCGCGACAGCGCCCGGCGCGTCACCCGCACGTCATCCCCGCGACCGACAATCGGGGCGTGAGCAGGACCACTTACACGCGTTACGTGGCCCTCGGCGACTCGATCACCGAGGGGCTCTGCGATCCCGCGCCTGCACGGCCCGGGGCGTGGCTCGGCTGGGCGGACCGCCTGGCCGGCATCCTGGACGGCGACGCCCGGCTCTCCGGCGGGACCGTCGAGTTCGCCAACCTCGCCGTCCGCGGCAGACGGATCGCCGACGTGGTCGGAGAGCAGGTGCCCGGCGCGCTCGCGCTGCGGCCCGACCTGGTCTCCGTGCTGGTCGGCGCCAACGACCTGATGAGCCCCACAGCCGACCCGGACGCGCTCGCCGAGCGGCTGTCCGACGGAGTTCGGATGCTGCGGGCGCACGGGACGACGGTGCTGCTGGCGAACCTCTTCGACCCGCAATTCGCGTTCTTCCTGAAGCCGTTCCGCGGACGCGCGGCCGTGTTCAACGCGAACATCTGGAGCATCGCCCGCGACCACCACGCCGTCGTCCTCGACGTCTGGGGCGTGCGCGAGTTCCGCGACCCGGCGATGTGGGGTGCGGACCGCGTCCACCTCAGCTCGCGCGGGCACCGGCTGCTCGCGGCGCACGCCGCCCACGCGCTCGGCGTGCCGTACGCCGAGACCAACCAGGGCGACGCCGCCGACGCGCACGCCGTCGTGGACGGGCCGCCCGCGCTCCCCGAGGACCTCCCGCTGCGGACCTGGCTGCGCGTGCACGCGATCCCGTGGGCCGCGCGCCGGCTGCGCGGGATCTCCTCCGGCGACGGGCTCAGCCCCAAGCTGCCGGAGGCGCTGCCCGTGAGCACGCAGGCCCTCATCGGCGGCCAGCCGCGGATGGTCGGAGGCCCCCACTAGACTGGCGGGCATGGCTGCCTCAAGTGATCGACTGGTCTGGATCGACTGCGAAATGACCGGACTCGACCTGGAGGTCGACGAGCTCGTCGAGATCGCCGTGGTCATCACCGACTTCGAGCTGAACGTGCTCGACCCGGGTCTCAGCATCGTGATCAAGCCGGACGCCTCCGCACTCGCCAACATGAACGACTTCGTGCGCGCCATGCACACCACCTCGGGCCTGATCGAGGAGATCCCGAACGGCAAGAGCCTGGCGGAGGCCGAGTACGAGGTGCTGGAGTACGTCCTCAAGTACGCGCCGACCGCCCGCAGCGCGCCGCTCGCCGGCAACACGATCGGCACCGACCGGATGTTCCTCGCCAAGTACATGCCGCGGCTCGACAACCACCTGCACTACCGCAACGTCGACGTCTCCTCGATCAAGGAGCTGGCCCGGCGCTGGTACCCGCGCATCTACTTCAACGCCCCCGAGAAGAACGGCGGCCACCGCGCGCTCGCCGACATCCTCGAGTCCATCCGCGAGCTCGACTACTACCGCGCGGCGGCTTTCGTCGGCGAGCCGGGACCGAGCACCGAGCAGACCCAGGAGGCCGCCGCGGGAGTGGTGGAAAAATGGGCCGCCCGGATGTACTAGAATCGATGAGTTGCCTCGCGCGGAACGGTCATCGCAGATGATCCGGGACGCTCGCGGAACATGGTGGGTATAGCTCAGCTGGTAGAGCGCCTGGTTGTGGTCCAGGAGGTCGCGGGTTCAAGCCCCGTTACTCACCCCAATAGCGCCTGGTCGTGGTACTGAGCCGCGAGCAGGTCGCGGGTTCAAGCCCCGTAACTCACCCCAATAGAGAGAGCACGTCGCCGAAACGACGTGCTCTTTCTCTTTTCCACTTGCAGTCGCCCGCAAGCTTTGCGCAAGGAATCGACAATTCTTCGACATTTCGGGTGGAGGGGTTGTGGGTCCGCGCCGGGCGGCCGTATCGTCGGGCGCAGCCGGGCGGCGTCGGGGCCGCCCGCTTCCGAGAGGACCGTCGACGATGACTCGAACTCCCGCTCATTTCCGCACTCTGGCCGTCGTGCTCGCCGCGGCCACCGCGATCGGAATCGGCCTCACCGGCGCCCCCGCGCTGGCCGCACCGCCACCTGCGCCTGCGCCGAGCCCGGTCACCCGCTCCGCGCTCGACCCGTCGCTGACCACGGGCCGCGGCGCCGACCTCGGCATCACCGAGCAGGAGGCCGAGAAGGCTGTCACCACCGGGACCGTCATCGGCCCCGACCGCACTGCGTACACACTCGCGGCCGAAGCCTCCGGGCGCTCGGCGGTCTCCCTCACCGCCGGCCAGTACGTCGAGTTCACGCTCGCCGCGCCCACCAACGCGCTCACGGTGCGGTACAGCCTCCCCGACGCCCCCAACGGCGGCGGCATCACCGCCCCGCTCGCCGTCACCCTGAACGGCGGAGCGAGGCAGACGATGACCCTGACCTCCCAGTACTCCTGGCTGTACAACCAGTACTCGTTCAGCAACGACCCGAACGCCGGCCTCCTGCACCCGGACTGGTGGATCACCGAGTGCAACTGCATTCCGGACCAGACCACGCCGGCGCCCACCATCGCGAAGCCGTTCCGGCCCATGCACTTCTACGACGAGCAGCGGCTCCTCCTGCACCGCACCTACCCGGCCGGGACCCGCGTGCGGCTCAGCGCCCCAGCCGGGACGCCCGCCGCGACTACGACCATCGACCTGCTCGACTCGCAGCTGGTCGCCCCGCCGCACGTCCGCCTCGCCGCCGCGAACGTCCTCGCCTTCGGCGCCGACCCCACCGGCCACCGGGACGCCGCCCCCGCGTTCGACAAGGCGATCGCGTTCGCCCAGAAGCTGCATCTGTCGGTGTACGTGCCGCCGGGGGTCTTCCAGGTGAACCGCCACATCGTCGTCGACAACGTGACGATCGAGGGCGCCGGGAGCTGGTACACGATCATCCGCGGGCACGAGGTCGCGCTGGCGACGCCCGCCCCGGACGGCTCCGTGCACACAGGCGTCGGCTTCTACGGCAAGGACGCCGCGTCGGGGGGCTCGCACAACGTCCACCTCTCCGGCTTCGCGATCGAGGGAGATGTCCGCGAGCGCATCGACCTCGACCAGGTCAACGGGATCGGCGGCGCGCTCAGCGACTCCACCGTCCAGGGCCTCTACATCCACCACACCAAGGTCGGGATCTGGCTGGACGGGCCGATGCACGGGCTGACGATCTCCGACACGGTCATCGCCGACCAGATCGCCGACGGCGTCAACTTCCACACCGGCGTCACCGACTCCCGGGTGACGAACAGCCTCATCCGCAACACCGGGGACGACGGCCTCGCCCTGTGGTCGGAGACCACCGCCGATGCCAGGGACACATTCGACCACGACACCGTCCAGACGCCGACGCTCGCCAACGGGATCGCGATCTACGGCGGTACGGACAACACCGTCTCGAACAACCTGGTCGCCGATCCGCTCCGGGAGGGCAGCGCCATCCAGGTCGGCAGCCGGTTCGGGGCGGTCCCCTTCACCGGGACGCTCGCGATCGCGGACAACACCACCGTGCGCGCCGGCACCTACGAGCTGAACTGGAACATCGGACTGGGCGCGATCTGGTTCTACGCGCTGGAGCACTCGATCGACGCCGACATCCAGGTGACGGGCGACGACTTCCTGGACAACACCTACAACGCGATCATGCTCGTCGCGGACTGGCCGGTGAAGGACCTCTACTCGATCACGAACGTGCACTTCGCGGACATCCACGTGGACGGCACGGGCACCAGCGTGGTCAGCGCCCGCGCCGCCGGGTCGGCGTCGTTCCAGAACGTCGACGCGCGCAACGTCGGCGCCGTCGGAGTCAACAACTGCGGGTCGTTCCACTTCACGCCCGCGGGATCGGAGTTCTCGCTCCAGAACCTCGGCGGCAACGACGGCGGCGGGACCACCGGTCCGTGGCTGGCGTCGTGGGAGCTGCCCAACACGATCACCTGCGACGACCGGCCGCCGGTCGTCGTGCCGCCGGCGCCGTCGCCCTGGCAGTGAGCCCTCCTCCGGTGCCCGCGCTCACTCCACGCTGCGGTGCAGCACGAAGATGCCGCCGTGCGCGGGCAGGTGGCTGCGCTCGCTGTCCGTCTCGACGTAGGAATCGATGACCGCGACGATGCGGCGGTCGAGCTCCGCCACATCCTCCGGCGAGAGGTGCAGCGAGAAGCGCGCGAACGTCGCGATGGAGGCCGGCCCGGCCTCGGCGAGCTCCTGCTGGAAGGCCTCCACCGGCGCCACCGCCCGGTTGCCGTCCCGCTCATCCAGCGCCATGGACAGCCACCAGCTCCGCCCGGTCGAGCGGTACGGCTTCTCCAGCGCGCCGCTCTCCCCCGACCGCACCGGCGCCGGCTCCAGGAAGCCCGCGTCCACGAGCTGGCGGACGTGGTAGTAGACCGTGCCGGCGTCCTCCCCCAGCCGGTCGGCGAGCTGCTTGTTGGTCAACTCGCGGTCGCCGCACAGCCGCAGGATGCGCACCCGCAGCGGATGCGACAGCGCCTTGATCTCCGTGACGGAGGCCGGGCGCCGCTTGGCGTCCGGGTCGGCGGACGGACCGGGCACGGCGTCGGGTGGAGTAGGGCGGGCCATACCGGGAGGATACCCGCTCAATTGAGTTTCTTGATATCGATTGAGTTTTCTCAATCGACGTGTCAGGCTGGCGGCGTGGCATCAGAATCACTCGGCGCGCGCTACTGGACGCTCTGGACGTCGTCGGCCTTCTCCAACCTCGCCGACGGCGTGATGAAGGTCGCGCTGCCGCTGGTCGCCATCCGCTACACCGACTCCCCCGCGCTGATCGCCGGCCTCACCTTCGCCTTCACCCTGCCGTGGCTGGTGTTCGCGCTGCTGGCGGGAGCCCTCGCCGACCGCTACGACCGCCGCCGGCTCATGCTGGTCGCCAACACCGCGCGAGCGGCGTTCCTCGCGTTCCTCACGATCGCGGCGGTCGCGGGCGCAGGCGCGATCTGGCTGCTCTACGCCGCGGCCATCTGCATCGGAGTGGCCGAGACCGTCTACGACACCTCGTCGCAGTCGATCCTCCCGCAGCTCGTGAGCAAGTCCGCGCTCTCCCGCGCCAATGGCCGCCTCTACGCGGCTGAACTCACCACGAACCAGTTCGTCGGCCCTCCGCTCGGCGGGTTCCTGGTCGCGGCCGGGATCGGGCTGGCCTTCGGCACGCCGGTGCTGCTCTGGGTCGCCGCGATCGGGATGCTGCTGCTCGTCCGCGGACGCTTCACGACCGACCACCCGCGCACCACCACCATCCGCGCCGACATCGCCGAGGGGCTGCGCTTCCTGCGCGGGAGCACGCTGCTGCGCACGCTCGCGGTCATGGTCGGCGGCTTCAACTTCGCCAGCAGCGCCGTCTTCACCGTGTTCGTGCTGTACGCGGTCGGGCCGGCGTCCGCGATGAAGCTCACGGATCCCGGCTACGGCCTCCTGCTCACCGCCTCGGCGCTCGGCAGCGTCGCGGGGACCTTCCTCGCCGAACCGGCCGAACGCCTGCTGGGCCGCTCGAGAGCGCTCCTTCTCACGATCCTCGGTTCGCTGCTGACGGTCGCGACGCCGGCCTTCACCACGAACCCGTACATCATCGGCGCCGGATTCCTGCTCGGCGGCGTCACGGTCTCCATCTGGAACGTCATCACGGTCTCCCTCCGGCAGCGTGTGACTCCCGCACGGCTGCTGGGCAGGCTGAACTCCGCCTACCGGCTGCTCGCCTGGGGCACGATGCCGCTCGGGGCGGCCGCCGCCGGCCTGATCGCCCAGTTCTTCGGCATCCCCGCGGTGTTCCTGAGCATGGGCGTCGTCGCGCTCGCGATGCTGATCGGGATGATCTGGGTCACCGACGCCCGGATGACGGCCGCGGAGGCGGAGGCCGAGGAGGCCGACGCGCGCGACCACGCCGCCTTCGGCAGCTGACCGGGCGTCCGGCGCACACCGGGCGTTCAGGTTCGGAACGCGGCACACCCGCGGAACAACGCCGAGAGAGCGCGCGCACACGACTTTGCCAGGCTCTGTGCCCGAATCGTCCAGAGTCGGCGTCTAACGTGTTTTCCCGACGGCAGTAACGCCGTCACGTGCTGCGCCCGTGCGTCCAACCCCCGAACCCCCGGACGACACCCCCGAAAACCTGGTGCGGCACACCCGCGTCGAACGCCGCGCCTCGGGACCCCTGGTCCAGTGGCGCTTCCGTGCGTCCCGGCGCGGTTGCCAGCCCGTCCGAGAGCGCTCCCCCGCGAGCGTTCTCCGCCGTGCGTGCGCCCCGGCCGGGGTGCCGCACGGCTTGGCGGGGAAGCCCGACCCAGGAACTATATGCTCAGCTCTCTCACCCATGTCGTCCGCTCATCCAACGTCTCCTTCGGGCGCGTCCTCACCGGCGCCGCCGCGATCATCATGTCGGCCAGCATCGTCGCCCCGATGTTCGCGCAGCAGCAGGACAGCGTCCGCGCCACCCGTGAGCTCTCCGAGTCCACCGGCATCCACCACGACCAGCTGGGTGTCTACGACAAGCTCTGGCGCGACCGCCTCGAAGGCATCGCCCAGCAGAGCCTGACGAAGGCGCAGTCCACCGTGCAGGCCAACGCCGCCAAGGCCGACACGACGGCCGCGAAGACCGCCATCGCGGGACTCGACGCGTACAAGAAGCTCGACGACTCCGAGCTCCGCAAGCAGATCGACACCACCGACGCCGCGACCGCGGCTCTCGCAGCCGCCGGCGTCGCCGCCGATCAGAAGGCCGCAGCCGCTGCAGCCGCGGCCGCCGCGGCCGCCGCCGCGGCGCAGGCGAACGCCAACACCCCCGGCGGCGCCCGCACCGCCGCGCAGTCCATCATGGCGAGCACCTACGGCTGGGGCTCCGACCAGTTCCAGTGCCTGGACAGCCTCTGGTCTAAGGAGTCCGGCTGGAACTACCAGGCCTCCAACGGCAGCAGCGGCGCCACCGGCATCCCGCAGGCGCTGCCCGGCAGCAAGATGGCCTCGTTCGGCAGCGACTGGGCGACCAACGCGACCACCCAGATCAAGTGGGGCCTCTCCTACATCAAGAGCTCGTACGGCACGCCGTGCAGCGCGTGGGGCCACTCGCAGGCCATGAACTGGTACTGACCGGTCCACGACCTCCACACATGAGGGGACGGCGGCCGCGCCGGTAGACTCACCCAGGTGAGCACCGGCGCAGCCCCCGTCCCTTCTTCCGTCCCCGCGATCCGCGGCGCGCACCTGGTCGGGAGCGTCAACCTCCCCGATGCCGCAGCGGTCTTCAGCACGGCGAGCGAGCACCTCGGCGACCGGCTGCGGCGCATCCCCGACGGCGAGGTGGGCGAGCGCTTCTACTGGATCCAGTTCCAGACCAAGCGGTTCGACACCATGACGGGACTCTCCCGCATCCCGGTCGAGCCGTACTACCTGCGCGGGATCTTCGACGGCCGTCCGTTCCAGCTCGACGAGGGCGTCGCAGCGGACGAGCTGGTCTTCCCCGACCTCGGCTACGCGGAGGCGGCCCTGGCCTCGTACGCGGAGTTCGCCCGGCTGCGCGCGGCGGGGACGATCGCATCGGGCAGCCGGTTCCAGGTGTCCCTGCCGACGCCGGCCGCGGTGATCGGCGCCTTCGTCGTGCCGGCCGACCGGGCCGCACTCGAGCCGGCCTACGAGCGGGCGCTGTTCGCCGAGCTGTCGCGCATCCTCGACGGCATCCCGCACCAGGACCTTGCGATCCAGTGGGACACCGCTGTGGAGTTCGCGATCCTGGAGGGACGCATCGAGCCGTGGTTCGCCGAGCCGGGCGCCGACGACGTCCTCGCCGGGGTCGTGGAGCGTTCGCTCCGGCAGGCGGCCGCGGTTCCCGGCGACGTGGAGGTCGGCTACCACCTCTGCTACGGCGACGTCGAGGAGCAGCACTTCGTGCAGCCCGCGGATGCCGGCAACCTGGCGGCCGTCATCGACGGGATCCTCTCGGGTGCGCCGCGGCCGATCACGTTCTTCCACCTCCCGGTGCCGATCGAGCGCGACGACCCGGAGTACTTCGTGCCCCTCGCCGCGCTCGAGCTGCCGGAGTCGACCGAGCTCTACCTCGGCCTCCTGCACCACGAGGACGGTGTGGAGGGCGCACGCCGCCGGGCCGACGCCGCTGCGACCGCGCGGCCGCGCTTCGGGGTGGCGACGGAGTGCGGCTTCGGCCGCGGGCCGTCCGAGCGCACCATCGGCCTGCTCGACCTCCACGCCGCCGTCGCCCAGGCGTGGTGACGGTGCCGCTGCACCTGGACGCCGACGCGTTCGAGCGCCTCGTCACCGACGAGCTCGACGAGCTCCCCGACGAGATGGTCGACGGGCTGGACAATGTCGTGTTCGTCGTCGAGGACCGCCCGGAGGACGGCTCGCTCGACCTGCTGGGACTGTACGACGGGGTCGCGCTGACCGAGCGCGACGCCTACGGCTTCGGCGAGATGCCGGACCGCATCATCCTCTACCGCGAGCCGCTGCTGGCGATCTGCGCGGACGAGGACGAGCTGCGCGACGAGATCCACGTGACGCTCGTGCACGAGATCGCGCACTTCTACGGCATCGACGACGACCGGCTGCACGAGCTCGGCTGGGCCTGAGCCGCCCGTCCAAATCGCACGCATTCGCGTGTGCCTTCGCGCCGATGCCGTGGACTCCGACGCGTTAAGGCGCGGGTGAATCCTGCCGCCAGGACGTCGGGGGCGCCGATCCGACGTGCGGCTTGCGCGGCGGAAACACCGGAACTCCGGGACGCCGGCATCCGAGCGCGTCTGAATACCGCTCTCATCTCGTTGCTATAAACCCCTCACGCGACTCGCCTCCTGCGGCCGCGCACGCAACGACGAAAGGGTGGCAATGCCCACTTCCGCGAACACCGCGAGACGCGCGGTTCGCCACGGACTGATCCTCGCGACAGTCCTCGCGATCCCGCTCTCGCTCGCCGCGACGGCCGGACCCGCCGGGCCCGCGAACGCCGCCGGCGCCCTCGACTGCTCCGGGACCTCGCTCTACGGCGTCGTCCCCCACGACATCGCCGGCCCGCAGCCGGCCGACATGCTCAGCATCGACGGGTCGTCCGTGGGCGGGCCGCAGCTCAACGCGTCGGTCGAGTCCACCAGCACGATCCCGGGCCTGCTGGCGAACGGGCTCGGAATCGCCATCGGCGGCACGGCGGCGTTCATGGCCTCCGACAGCGGCACGGTCGTCCAGGGCTACGACGCCGCGAGCGGGACCTGGACCTCGTACCCCGGCAAGCCGGCGCCCGGCTCGGCCGTGACCGGAGGCGCCGTCGACCCCACGACCGGGATCTACTACTTCGGCGATGTCGGCTCGAACGGGGTCACGGGTCAGCTCTGGGGCTTCGACACCACGACGGACCAGATGATCAGCCCGGCGCCGCTGATCACGTTCCCCGCGATCGCGGGCGAGGTCAACGGCGACATCGCGTTCGACGGCGGCGGGAACCTCTACGTCGTCGCGTCGTCGGCGACGGAGGGGACGCTGGAGGCGATCAGCGGACCGCTGCCGCAGACGGCAGCGCAGGCCGCGACCGTCTCGCCGACGATCCTGAGCACGTTCGCCGTGCCGGGCAGCGCGGTCGTCAACGGCATCGCCTTCGACGGGAACGGGACGCTCTACCTGAGCCAGGGCGGCACCAACGGCATCTTCTCGATCGACCCGGGCACCGGGAACGCGGATGGGAACCTGACCCCGCTGCCCGCAGCGCTCGCCGGCCCCGCCAACGTCGGCGTCGTCGATCTGGCCAGCTGCGCGTTCCCGCCGGCACTCAGCGTCCAGAAGAACGTCGTGTCCCGGGTCAACGCCACCGACCAGTTCGGCCTCCAGGTGACCGGCCCCACGGTGAGCCTCCCGGCCACCGCCACCACGACCGGCACCGCCACCGGACTGCAGCAGACGGCGGACGGCCGCGTCCTCCAGGCCGGGCCGGCGCTCGCGCGCTACGGCGACACGTACACGGCGACCGAGACGGCTGCGGGCACCACCGATCTGACGCAGTACTTGTCGTCGTACCGCTGCGTCGACACGGTCAACCCGGGCAACCCGCAGTTCCCGATCTCCGGGACGGGGACGACGGTCAGCTTCGCGCTGGCGACCTACGCGGGAGAGGCGCCGTCGGTGGTCTGCACGTTCACGAACGAGGCGCGCGCCGCCGCTCTCGGCCTGACCAAGTCGGCCAGCCCGGGGACGATCGCGAAGGCCGGCGAGACCATCACGTACACCTACACGGTGACCAACACCGGAAACACCCCGCTGTCGGCCATCGCGGTGACCGAGACGGACTTCACCGGCACCGGCACGGCGCCGGTCCCGGACTGTCCTCAGACGATCCTCGCCGCGGGCGCGAGTGAGCAGTGCACCGCGACCTACATCGCCACCGCGGCGGACGTCGACGCGGGCACCATCTCGAACACCGCCGTCGCCGGTGGTCAGGATGCCGTGGCGGGCGCCATCACCAGCGCCGCGGCCACCGCCGGGGTCACCGCCGATCGGGCGCCTGCTCTGACGCTCGCGAAGACGGCCGACCCGACCACCATCACCGGCGCCGGAGAGCCGATCGCCTACTCGTTCCTGGTCACCAACACCGGCAACGTCACGCTGACGGAGGTCGGCATCACCGAGCAGAGCTTCACCGGGAGCGGCGGACCGCTCACCGTGACCTGCCCGGCGGACACGACTCTGGCCGCCGGGGCGTCGCTGACCTGCACCGCGGACTACGAGTCGACCGACGCCGACTACGCCTCGGGCGGCGTCACCAACACCGCGACGGCGGACGGGACCGACCCCACCGGGGCGAGCATCACGTCGGCGGCGTCCACCGCCGTCGTGGAGGCCGTCCAGGTTCCGGTCGAGAACCCGCCGGCGCCGGACGCACCGGGCCCGAACCCGCCGCTGGCGGACGCGCCGCCCGCCAGCCCGCCGCTGGCCGACACCGGCCTCCAGGTGCTGAGCTGGCTGGCGCCGCTCGCCGGTCTGCTCGCGCTCGCCGGGACCGGGATCGCGATGCTGGCCGCCCGACGCAGGAAGGCCTCTGAACAGGGCTGACGCGTTCGCGCCGCACACGCAGTGCCCCGGGAGTCTCGGACTCCCGGGGCACTGTTGCGTCGTCGTCAGCGGCGAGCCGCTAGAGCGACTCCTCGTCCTTCTCGGCCTCGACCGGGTCGCTGTCCGGAGCGTCGAAATGGTACGAGACGTAGCGCTCGCCGTTCACTTCGCGCTCCTCGCCGGCGACGTACCAGAACAGCGACTCGAGGCCTTCGACCGCGGCCACCGCACCGATCCGCTCGTCCACCTTCCCGTCGACCAGGTAGCGGCGTTCGGCCGTCCCGACCAGGGGGCCGTCCGCGTATTCGACGATGTATTCAGGATCCGGGTGTGGTGTCGCGCTCATGGCACCACCGTAGACCCCGAGGGATGACGGGGTGCAGATCCGATCGGCCAGTCGGTGACGTCCAGCACCACATCGGCGCGCGCCCGCGGATCCTCCCTGGCTACGTACTCCTCGAACTCGGACTGCCACTGGTCCCAGTGCGACGCGAACGTCGCGCCGTCGCGGTCGAGCGCCCGGGTCTTGCGGAGGGTGTCGTCCGCGTCGAGCCAGACCGCGAGGTGCGCCCAGCGGACGTTGGCCGCGGCGAGCGTGCCGCAGCCCTCCACGATCACGGGAGCGTGGCCGGACACGTCGTGCCATTCGGCCGGGCGCTCCCCCGCCCAGTCCCACCGCCGCCAGCGGCCGCGGCCGGTGACGGCGAGCGGTTCGAGGAGGTCGCCGGCCAGCGCGCCGCTGGCGGCGAGCAGTCCGTCCCAGCCCGGGTAGAGGTCGTCCATCCGGACCAGGCGCGGCGCTGCGCTCCCCGGCCAGTGCCGGACGAGCAGGTCGGCGAGGGAGCTCTTCCCTGCGCCGCTCGGGCCGTCGATCAGCACGACGGTCGCCGCCTCTCCCCCGGTCGCCTCCATCGCGTCCACGACCGCGCCGAGCAACTCGCACAGCTCGGGCAGCTCGTCAGGATCCCAGGACATTCCAACTCCCCACTGCGATCGCCACCGCCGCCGCTGTGCCGGCGACCGCGAGCGCCACGACCAGCGTCGCCCAGTCCCGCCCGCGGAACACCGACGGGCGCGCCCAGGTGCGGGCGACGGACGCGCCGAAGCCGCGGGCCTCCATCGCCGTCGCGAGCTTCGATCCGCGCCGGATGGACAGCACGAACAGCGAGAACGACTGGCCGAGGAAGCGCCGCAGCGCCCCGGACTCCGCGACCCCGCGGGCCCGGCGCGCGAGAGTGAGCGCGCGCCAATCGTCCACGAACAGCCCCACCAGCCGGAGACCGGCGAGGCCGCCGAGGACGAACCGCGCGGGCAGCCGCAGCAGCTGCGCGAGCCCGTCGGCGAGGTCGGTCGGGTCGATGGTCACGAACAGCAGCACGGCCGGCAGTCCGATCGCGAGCACGCGCAGGAGGGTCGCGAGCCCGAGCTGGAGGGAGCCGTCGCTGACCTCGATCGCCCACCAATGCAGGTGGACGCTTCCGGAGGTCCGCCCGTAAAGCACGGTGGTGAGCCCCGCGAGCGGCGCCGCGATCAGGATCGGCGACGTGCGGACCAGCAGCACGCGCACCGGGATGGCCGCGAAGCAGAGCAGGACGAGCTCGAGGCCGAGGGCGACGCCCGCGGACACCGGGTCGATGGAGACCAGCAGCACGGCGGTGACGATCATCGCCGCCCCGAGCTTCGACACCGGGTTGAGCGTGGCGAGCGGGCCGCTGCGGACGGGTTCGGCGATGGTCATGCCACGGCCTCCCGTGCGGCGTCGAGCCGCAGTTCGCCGGCGCCGATGGCCGCGGCGAACTCGGCGTCGTGCGTCGCGGCGACGACGGCGTGGCCCTCCCCGCGCAGGCCGGCGATCAGGTCGACGAGGCGCCGCCAGGTGTTCGCGTCCTGGCCGTAGGTCGGCTCGTCGAGGATCAGGAGGCGCGGGCGCGTCGCCAGTGCGGTCGCGACCGACAGGCGGCGCTTCTGGCCGCCGGAGAGCGTGAACGGGTTCGCGTCCGCGAGGGCGAGAAGTGCGAGCGCCTCCAGCAGCTGCTCGGTGCGCTCCGCGATCTCCTCCGCCGGGAGGCCGAGTGCGCGGGGACCCGCGGCGAGCTCGTCGCGAACGGTGGAGGCGATGAACTGGTGCTCGGGGTTCTGGAAGACCGTGCCGATCCGGGTCAGCAGCTCGCGTGAGCGCCAGCCGCCGGGATCGGTGTCGGCGTCGCCCGCGAGCGCGGGTGCGGCGGCGAGGGCGCCGCCCAGGGCCGGCATCAGGCCGCCCAGTGTCAGGGCCAGCGTCGACTTGCCGACGCCGCTCGGGCCGGTGAGCGCCAGGGCGGAGCCCTCGGCGACGGACACGTCCGCGCGGAACGGGAGGGCGTGCGCCAGGAGGTTGGCGCTCACCCGGGAACGCCGTGCCCGACGGCCCGCGAACAGCGGCGGCCTGCCGACGGCGAGCGACCGGGCCTCCAGCAGCGGAGCGCCCGGCGCGACCGGACGCGCCGCCGGAACCGGCTCGTCCGGCAGCCACACACCGGCCTCCCGCAACCGGCCCGCCGTGTCGGCGAGCACCGCCTCCGGAGCGCCGTCGGCCAGTACGCCGCCCGCGGAGTCGAGCACGATCACCCGGTCCACCAGGTCCCGCCAGACGGCGACCCGGTGCTCCACGACGATCAGCGTCGCACCGGTCCGCTCGAGGACAGCGGACACGGCGTCCCTGACCTCCCGCGCACCCTCCGGGTCGAGGTTGGCGGTCGGCTCGTCCAGCAGCAGCAGGCCCGGCCGCATCGCGAGCAGGCCCGCCAGCGCGAGCCGCTGCTTCTGCCCGCCGGAGAGCTGCGCGGTCGAGCGGTCGAGCGGGAGACCGAGACCGACCGCACCCAGCGACCAGCGCACCCGCGACCAGAGCTCGTCGCGCGGGACGCCGAGGTTCTCGCAGGCGAACGCCACGTCGTCGCCGACGCGCGCGAGGATGACCTGCGCGTCCGGGTCCTGCAGCAGCAGCCCGGACCGGCCGCGCGCCTCCGCCGGAGACCGGCCGTCGACGCGGAGGTCGCCCTCCGCCTCGCCGTCGTCGTCGCCGCCGAGCACACCGGCGAGCCCGGCCAGGAGGGTCGACTTGCCCGCGCCGGACGCGCCGAGCAGCAGCACCCGCTCTCCCGGCTCGATCGACAGGCTCAGCCCGCGCACCGCCCAGGCGTTTCTGCCGGCGTGCCGCCAGCCCCAGTCGCCGACGTGGACGGCGACCGGGGCCGGCTGCGGGCCGGCCGGACTCAGTTCCGGCATGACAGCGTCCCTGCCGCGCCTAGACCCGTCCCGTGACCTCGCGACCGGCCGCGAACCGGCTCAGCGCCCCGGTACGGGCGATCGCTTTGACCAGCAGCCACGAGCCCAGGCCCGCGACGATGACGCCGGAGATCGTCGTCGTGATCGTGTAGACGATCGCGAACTCCGGCTTCGCGCCCGGGTAGGAGTACAGCAGGTCGAGGATCGACTCGGCGATGCCGGTGCCCGCGCCCGCGAGCAGCGCCGTCACCAGGTTCCAGCGCGCGTAGAGGAAGATCGCGAAGACGATCTCCGCGCCGAGGCCCTGGACCACACCGGACAGCAGCGTGGCGAAGCCCCACTGCGTGCCGATCAGCATGGAGACGACCGCGGCGACGATCTCGCCGTAGAGCGCCGCTCCGGGCTTGCGGACGATCAGCGCGACGAGGACCCCGGCGAACAGCCACGGGCCGTTGAGGATGCCCTGGAAGCCCGGGAGGACGGCGGTCACCGGCCCCGAGATCGGGTTGTAGGCCTGACCCCAGACCCAGAAGACGACGCCGGCTGCGACGGCGACGACGCTGGCGACGACGATGTCGACGACCCGCCAGCGGAGGACGCGCCTGGTCGGCGCGGAGACGGACGAAATGGTTGCGTGCACTGTTCGTGCCCTTTCTGTTCAGAAATGAGGGCACGGGATGTGAGATGCCTCCCTGCGCTGGCATGACCCAGATCAGGTTCGACGGTCGAAACTTGGAGAAGCTTCCTCTCAGCCCGGCTCACCGGACTCCCGTGTTCAGGAGTTCAGTGTAGACCGCCGGGCGCCTGCGCGAGCGCGCGTTATCGCTTGAGCGCGCGGATGACCCGCGCCCAGGCGTGGCCGGCCACCCACACGAACGGGATGGCGACCGCGAGCAGCGTGATCAAGTTCGGCCGGAACCGCACGCCCGTCTCGTCGCTGATGTAGGCGCCGAACGGGACAGCGGCGCCGCCGCCTCCCGCTCCGCCCGGCGCGGAGTCCTCGCCGGGGCCTTCGCCGGCGCCGAAGCCGAACTGCACCGCGGCGACGGGGACGATCGTGGTGCCGTCGACGACGATCGGCTCGCCGTAGACCGACTTGATTCCGGAGGAGCTCATCGTCTCGGCGAGCTTGAGGCTGAGGTTACTCATGGGTTCACCGTACCCGGCGGCTCCCGGCGTGACCAGGGCGGTTCTGCCGGAGGCCCGTGCTCGTCAGTCGCTCAGCCAGCGCGGGTTGCGGCCGTCCCGCTCGGCCTGCTCGGCGTCGCGCGACCTGCGCACCAGGGAGGCCGGCCCGATGGTGCCGCGACCGAAGCGCGCGCTCACCGCGTCCAGTGTGCGTTCCGCCTCCCGCCACTCCTCGTCCGGGTCCCAGAGCGCGAGCGCGTCGCCGCCGGCGTCGGCGAGCTGCTCGGCCCGCACGCCGATCAGCCGGATCGGGGTGTCCTTCAGGTGGAGGTCGAGCGCCTCGAAGACGTCCCAGGCCTCCTCGAACAGCCGCCGGCCGACGTTGGTCGGCTCGGCGAGGGTGCGCGAGCGGGTGATCGTGCGGAAGTCGGAGAACCGCACCTTGATCGCGATGGTCCTGCCGACCATCCCGTGCTTGCGCAGGCGCTCCCCGACCCGGCCGGAGAGCCGAAGCAGCTCGCGGCGCAGGGTGTCGGCGTCGGTCACGTCGACGGAGAACGTGTTCTCGTGGCCGATGCTCTTCTCGCGGGAGGCGGTGACGATCCGGCGTGGGTCGCGGCCGTTGGCGAGTTCGTGCAGCCGGTGCGCGCTCGCGTCGCCGACGGCGCGCTGCAGGACGGTCAGCGGAGCGTCGGCGAGGTCGGCGACGGTCTTCATCCCCATCCGCTCCAGCGACGCCTGCGTGCTGGCGCCGACGCCCCAGAGCGCGCCGACCGGCAGCGGACGCAGGTAGGACACCGTGTCGGCGGGCGGGATGACGAGAAGGCCGTCGGGCTTGGCGTGGCCGGAGGCGAGTTTGGCCATGAACTTCGTGCCGGCGACGCCGACCGAGCAGGTGAGCCCGGTCTCCTCCTTCACGCGCGAGCGGATCAGCTCGGCGATGCGCCGCGGCGAGCCGAGCAGCCGGCGCGTGCCCGCGACGTCGAGGAACGCCTCGTCGATGCTGAGCGGCTCGACCAGCGGCGTCACCTCGTGGAAGATGTCCATCACCTTGCCGGAGTACTCGGTGTACTTCTCGTAGTGCGGCGGCAGGATGATCGCGGTCGGGCACAGCCGCAGCGCCTGGGAGACCGGCATGGCGCTGCGGACGCCGAACCGGCGCGCCTCATAGGTCGCGCTGGTGACGACCCCGCGGCCGCCTGCGTGGCCGACGATCGCGGGCTTGCCGCGGGCGTCCGGGCGGTCCAGGAGCTCGACCGAGGCGAAGAAGGCGTCCATGTCGACGTGCAGGATCGTGGCGTCGGAGTCGTCGACGTCAGCGGTCGTCACCCGCCGGTCGCTGCCGTCCGCCTTACCCACCGATCACACCTCCCAAAGATCCCACCTCCCGCCATGGGTCAATCCTCGCATCCGGGCACGACATCCGGCCTGTCGCCGTGCGATCGCAGCGCTAGCGTTGAGCCATGGAATTCAGATACCTCGGCGACAGCGGTCTCAAGATCTCGGAGATCATCTACGGCAACTGGCTCACGCACGCTTCCCAGGTCGAGAACGAGACGGCGACGCAGTGCGTCCACGCCGCCCTCGACGCCGGCATCAGCACGTTCGACACCGCGGACGCGTACGCGAACACGGCCGCGGAGCAGGTGCTCGGCGACGCCCTGAAGGGCCAGCGCCGCCAGTCGCTGGAGATCTTCACCAAGGTCTACTGGCCGACCGGCCCGAAGGGCCACAACGACACCGGCCTCTCGCGCAAGCACATCCTCGAGTCCATCGACGGCTCGCTCACCCGGCTCGGCACCGACTACGTCGACCTCTACCAGGCGCACCGCTACGACTACGAGACGCCGCTGGAGGAGACGATGCAGGCCTTCGCCGACATCGTCCGGCAGGGCAAGGCGCTCTACATCGGCGTCAGCGAGTGGACGGCCGACCAGCTCCGCGCCGGGCACGCGCTGGCGAAGGAGCTCGGCTTCCAGCTCATCTCGAACCAGCCGCAGTACTCGATGCTCTGGCGGGTGATCGAGAAGCAGGTGGTCCCGGCCTCCGCCGAGCTCGGCATCTCGCAGATCGTCTGGTCCCCGGTAGCGCAGGGCGTGCTGACCGGCAAGTACCTGCCGGGCGCGCCGCTCCCCGAGGGCAGCCGCGCCGCCGACGACAAGGGTGGTGCGAACGCGATCAAGGGATTCCTCCGCGACGACGTGCTGACCTCGGTGCAGCGGCTGAAGCCGATCGCGGACGAGCTCGGCGCGACGATGGCGCAGCTCGCGATCGCGTGGGTGCTGCAGAACCCGAACGTGTCCGGCGCGATCGTCGGCGCGTCCCGGCCGGAGCAGGTGGCCTCCAACGTGAAGGCGGCGGGAGTGCGGCTCAGCGGCGACGTGATGGCGCGCATCGACGAAGCGGTCGGGGACGTCGCGGTGACCGACCCGGCGGAGACGACCTCCCCGGCGCAGCGGGTGGCGTAGCCGGCTCGCTCAGACCAGCGCGGCGACGAGCGGGCGGAACCAGTCGCGGAACGCCCGCGAGTCGTCGCGCAGCGAGGCGCTGACGACGACGGTGTGCGGTCCGACGATCCACGCCCCGCGCTCCGCGAGCGGGAGCACATCGATGTCGAGCCGGAAGTACCCGGCCTGGCGGCGCAGGTCGTGCTCCCGCTCGTGGACCACGTCCACGATGTCGGCGGCGCGCGTCGCGTGGTGCTCGATGCTCGCCCGCGCGTACTCGGCTCGGCGCTCGCGGGCCCAGCGCGCCGCCGTCTCGTGCTGTGCGAGAACGATGTCCTGCAGCTCGATCGCGCGGTCGAGCGCGGTGAAGTGCGGGGGCTGCAGCAGCGGTGTGAGCGGACGGTGCTCCCGGTCGGCTGCACGCTCGAAGAGGGCGTGCCACTGCGTCTCCAGGACGTCCCTCGCGGCCAGGGTCGCGGCTCCGCCACCGCGTTCGGGAGCGCCGTGCAGCGCCGGCACGACGGCCGGCGACACCCGAGGGAGGGCGGGTTCGAGGGTGTTGTCGAGGCCGACGAGGTCGCGCAGGGCGAGCGCGATCAGCAGATCCCAGGGACAGTCCTCGGTGACCTGCCATCGAAGAGTGCCCTCGACGAACATGCAGTCATTGTAAGAGCAGCCGGTGACCTCCAGCAGTGCGTTCCGGAGTCCGCTCAGGGCGCGTTCAGCCGCGCCGGTCGAGCTCGGCGAGCAGCCGCAGGACGGTGCGCTGGTTGCGGCCCGTCGCGACCGGCCCGAGGCTGCGCCAGAACGCGGCGGGGACGACCGACTTGGAGACGCCGAGCGGGCTCCACTGGTAGATCGCGCGGTCGCCCAGCCGGACCACCTCCGGGGCGAGATCGGCGTCCTCTGGCGCGGTCACCCCGGACGGCACGTCGTGGTCGAGGAAGGTGACGACGAGCCGGGAGTCGTCGTCGGAGGCCTCCAGCAGCGGGTTGTCGGCCGCGATCCGGCGGAAGCGGTCCTCCGGCAGCAGGACGACGCCGACCGATACCCCGGAGGACTCCGCCAGCGCAGCGACCACCGCCTCGGCCTGAGCGGCCGTCGGCGCGCCCGATCCGCGGAAGACGGCGTTCCCGCTCTGCAGCAGCGTCCCCACCTCCTCGAAGCCGGCCGCCTCGAACGCGGCGGCCAGGTCGGCCTTCGCGACGCGCGCGTTCCCGCCGACGTTGATGCCGCGGACGAGGCCGACCCCGAGCACGCTCAGGCCTCCGCAGGCTCGGCCGCGACCAGCAGTGTGGACGGGATGGTCGCGTGCTCGTAGGGGCCGGTGCCGTCGCGGCGGCGCTGCGGCTCGCTGAACGCGACCACCCACGTCGTGAAGCCGTCGTTCGGCAGCGACACGTGCCGGAGGCTGCGGTCGCCGGAGGCGATGATCACCCCGGTCGGCTCGCCCGGCCAGTCGTCGGACGACGGCGGCTCCTGCTCGACGACGTACACCTGCACGCCGACGCCGAGCCCGGGCATCGCCTCGCGGGGGTCGCGGGGCGGGCGGGGACGATCACGCTTCCACATGGTTCAAGCATCCCATCACGATCGCGTCGACCCACTCACCGTCCCAGCGGAGCGCGTCGCGCCTGCGGCCCTCCACGACGAAGCCAGCCTTCTCGTAGGCGCGCTGCGCGCGCGGATTGAAGGCGAAGACCTCCAGCTCGACCCGATGCAGGCCGACTGTGGCGAAAGCGTGCTGCAGCACCGCCCTGGTCGCCTCCGTGCCGTAGCCGGCCCCGAACCACTGCGGCGAGCCGAGCATGATCCGGAAGCCCGCCGACCGGTTGTCCGCGTCCACGTCGTTGAGGACGACCTCGCCGAGGTGGGCGCCGTCGGCCGTGCGCAGGATCGCCCAGTCCGCCCGGCCCTCCAGCCGGGCGAGGCCGGCGAGCCAGTCGCGGACGCCCTCCTCGGTGAATGCGGTGTGCGTGCCGGTCAGCCGCATCACCTCGGGCTCGTGGAGGGACGCCCAGGTGCCGTCGAAGTGCGCGGGACCGAGCGGGACGAGCGTCAGCCGCTCCGTCGTCAGCGTCGGGACGGGCTTCAGTGCGACGTCGATGGCTCGGTCCTCCCTCGTTCCGGGTCGAGCAGGCGGCGCAGCGTCGCGCGCTCGACGACGGTCCACGCCGTCGTCGTCAGAATGTACACGGCGGCTGCCAGCGGCACGAACGCCGCGAAGACCACGGTGACGTACGGCAGGAACGACAGCGCGCGGACCACGCCGGTGGGCGCCGGCGAGCCGTCCGGCTGCGGGAGGGCGAGCACACGCCGAGACACCGTGGTCACCGCGGCGATCAGCAGGAGCACGGCCGCGTAGACCAGGAATCCCGGCCACACCGATCCGGCGCCGGCGAGTCCGACGAAGCTGGTGCCGAGCGGCGCGCCGAGCACGTGCACGTCGAGCAGCGCGTTCGCGTGGCCTGCGACGGTCGCATGGGTGAAGAGCGCGTAGACCAGCGAGATGACCGGGAGCTGCGCGAGCAGCGGCAGCATCCCGGCGAACGGGGAGGTCCGCTCCGCCTGGTAGAGCTCCATCGTCTTGCGGGCGAGCAGTTCGCGGTCTGTGCCGTGCTTCCGCTGGAGCTCGGCGAGTGCCGGGGCGAGCCGGCGGCGGGTGTACTCGGCGCGCACCTGGCTGACGCCGACGGGGAGGAGGATGGCGCGCACGATCATCGTCAGGACGACGATCGCGACGATTCCCGCCGCTGCGCCCGCGATGGGCTCTGCGGCGGCGGAGAGGGCGGTGACGAAGCCGTAGGCCGCGTCGAGGACGGCCGCGATCGGCGGCCACGAGAAGAAGTCCATGGGTGATATCCCTGCTGTCGGAACGAACGAAGACGTCGTCTGGCCGCGCAGAAGCGAAGAGACGCAGCGAGCGGGAAGCGCCCGGCTACGCGACCGGCAGGAGGATGCCCGGTGCTCTCGGGCGCGGACGGCCGTCGGCGTCCGGGTCGGACTGGCTCTCCAGGAGCCAGCCTGCGGTGGGCTGCAGCGGGTTCGACCAGACGGCGCGGACCCGCAGGGAGGCCGCGAGCGCGGCGACGGAGCGCACGGCCGCGGTCGCCGCGACCGCGACGATCCCGATCGCGCCGGCCAGGCCGGCAAGGGCGATGAGACCGGAGACGCCTCCGGGCCACGCCGCGGAGTGCCACAGCACCGACAGACCGGAGCCGGGCGCGAAGAAGCGCGCCAGGAACTCCAGCAGACCGGTCATGAGCACGACCGTAACGCATCCGCCCGCCGGGCCGCTTGCACGTTCGCCGTGAGCGGAGCGGACCCGAACAGGAGCAAGATGGAGGCATGAGTCGAATCGCGATCGTCGGTGCCCACGGAAAAGTCGCCCAGCAGCTCATGCGGGTGCTCTACGACCGGGGGGACGAGTTCGTCGGCGTCGTCCGCAGCGACGAGCACGCCGAGGACGTCTACCGTCTCGGCGGGGAGGGCCACGTGCTCGACATCGAGCAGGCGGACTCCGGCGCCATCGCCATGGCCTTCGTCGGCTGCGACGCGGTCGTCTTCACCGCGGGCGCCGGGGCGGGCTCCGGGGTCGCCCGCAAGCGCACGGTCGACTACGCCGGCTCGGTGAAGTCCGCCGAGGCCGCGGCCTCCGCCGGCGTCCGCCGGTTCGTGCAGGTGAGCGCGTGGGGCGTCGACGCCCCGGTGGCCGAGGACGCCGACCCGCAGTGGCGCGCGTACGTGGAGGCCAAGCGCGAGGCCGACGAGGCGTTGCGCGCCTCCGGACTGGACTGGACGATCCTGCGTCCGGGCGGCCTCACCTTCGACGAGGGCACGGGCTCGATCCAGCTCGGCGAGAGCGTCCCGCGCGGCACCATCGCGCGTGAGGACGTCGCCCGGCTGATCGCCGTCTGCCTGGCCGACCCCGCCACGATCGGCCGCACCTGGGAGGTCGTCTCCGGCGATGTCCCGATCGAGGAGGCCGTGCACGCGGCGACCACGGCCCAATAGGCTCGTGTCCGTGAGTGGTTACAGCGATCGCCCCTGGGTCTCCGCCTACGCGCCGGACGTCCCCGCCGACATCGAGCTGCCGGAGGGCTCCCTTGCCCACCTGATCGACGGCTCGGTCGCGACCTACGGCAAGCACGTCGCCCTGGAGTTCTTCGGTGCGACGACGACCTACGCGGAGCTCGGCGACCAGATCGCGCGCGCCGCGGAGGGTCTGCGCAAGCGCGGCGTCCGCAAGGGCGACCGGGTCGCGCTCGTGCTGCCGAACTGCCCGCAGCACGTCGTCGCGTTCTACGCAGCGTTGCGGCTGGGCGCGGTCGTGGTGGAGCACAACCCGCTCTACACGCCGCGCGAGCTGCGCCACCAGTTCGAGGACCACGGCGCGACCGTGGCGATCGTCTGGGACAAGGTCGTGCCGATGGTGCAGGACCTGCCGGCCGACCTCGGCGTCTCGACGGTCATCGCGGTCGACATCACGCGCGGGATGCCCGCGACCAAGCGCTTCGCGCTGCGTCTGCCGGTCCCCGCCGCCCGCAAAGCGCGCGAGCAGCTGACCGCGAAGGTGTCCGGCGCCGTCACGTGGGAGTCGCTGGTGTCCTCCCGCCGGCTGAAGGCCTCCGTGCCGCGGCCGGAACGCGACGACCTCGCGCTCATCCAGTACACGAGCGGGACCACGGGGCGGCCGAAAGGCGTCATGCTCAGCCACCTCAACCTCGCGGTCAACGCGGCGCAAGCGCGCGCGTGGGTTCCCACGATCGAGCGCGGCGCGTCCGTGGTGTACGCGGTCCTGCCGCTGTTCCACGCCTACGGCCTCACGCTCTGCCTGACCTTCGCGATGAGCATGGGCGCGCGGCTGGTGCTGTTCCCCAAGTTCGACCCCGACCTGGTGCTGGACGTCGTGAAGAAGCGGCCGGCGACCTTCTTGCCGGCCGTGCCGCCGATCTACGAGCGGCTGGTGCAGGCCGCGGAGAAGCGGAAGGTCTCGCTCTCGGGCATCGACATCGCGATCTCCGGGGCGATGAGCCTCCCGCAGAGCATCGTCGACCTGTGGGAGTCGAAGACCGGCGGCTACCTCGTGGAGGGCTACGGCCTGTCCGAGTGCTCCCCCGTCCTGATGGCGAACCCGGTCGGCGCGACCCGCAAGGCGGGCACGGTCGGCCTCCCGCTGCCAGGCACCGAGCTGCGCGTGGCGGACCCGGAGGACCCGTCGGTCGACCGGGCGTTCGGCGAGGAGGGCGAGCTGCTCGCCCGCGGACCCCAGGTGTTCTCCGGCTACTGGCGCAACGCCGACGAGTCGGCCAAGGTGCTCACCGCCGACGGCTGGTTCCGCACCGGCGACATCGTCACGATGGACGAGGACGGCTTCGTCCGCATCGTGGACCGGATCAAGGAGCTCATCGTCACCGGCGGCTTCAACGTCTCACCGACCGAAGTGGAGGACGCGCTGCGCAGCTTCGAGGGCGTCGCGGACGTGGCCGTGGTCGGCCTCCCGCACCGCCGCGGCGGCGAGGACGTGGTCGCCGCGGTCGTGATGGAGCCGGGGGCGTCGTTCGACGAGGCGGCCATCCGCGCCTACGGCCGCGACTGCCTCACCGCGTACAAGGTGCCGAAGCACGTCGTGCAGGTGGACGAGCTGCCGCGCAGCATCGTCGGCAAGGTGATCCGCCGGAAGGTGCGCGACCAGCTCGTCGCGCAGCAGGAGGCGGCGGGGGCCTGAGCACCCGATCGCCCTGCCATCACCCGATCGGGAACACAAGCAACGACCCCGTCGCCGTCGCGACCGTCTTCCCGCTCCCGTCGGTCACCACTCCGTCCGCGAAGGCCACCCGGTTGCCCGGCTTGGTCACCGTCGCGCTGCAGGTGAGCGGGCCGCTGCCGGCGAACACCGGGCGGAGGTAGTTCACCTTGATCTCGATCGACGTGTAACCCTGACCCTGCGCGAGCGTCGACTGCACCGCGCAGCCGATCGCCGAGTCCAGCAGGGTGCAGACCAGGCCGCCGTGCACCGTCCCGATCGGGTTGTAGTGCGACTCGTCCGGCTCGCAGACGAACACCGCGCGGCCGGTCTCGGCCTCCGTCAGTGTCATCCCCATCAGGTTCGCGATGGGCGGAGGAGGCAGCTCCCCCGCGATCATCTTCTGCAGGTACTCCAGGCCGCTCACCGTCGGCATGACGGCGACGCCCGGGGCCGGGTCCTCCCAGTGGACGGTTCTCGTGCGCTGGCTCACTCACTCCCCTTCCGCGGGAGGTCGGGATCGGCCGGCGGCAGGTCCGCCGGCTCGTCGACCGCTTCGAGCGTATCCGCATTGACCGGGGTCTGCCCCTCGGGGAGGTTGGAGAAGTCGGGCGCGATCACCGTGGCCGGGATGCGCGAGGCCGCCGTGCCGAACGGCAGCTCGTCGCCCACGGCGACCGGCTCCAGGATGATGTCGTCGCTCTGCCGCGGGAGGGTGCGGCCCTTGAAGTAGTCGGGCCGGATGATCCGCCAGATGATCATGAGCACGACGCCGATCAGGATGCCGCCGATTCCGACGACGGCCTCCGCGCCGATCCCGAAGATGGTGACGTTCTTGCCGTTTTCGTCGGTGAGCCAGTCGGGCGCCGAGAAGCTGATCACGCCGTAGATGAACACCGCCAGCAGCATGAGCCCGCCGACCAGCGGGAACAGCCCGCGCATGATCGCGTGCCGGAAGCTCGTGAACAGGGTCCGGCGGTAGTACCAGACGCACGCGAAGCCGGTCAGGCCGTAGTAGAACGCGATCATCAAGCCGATCGACCCGATCAGGGCGGTGAGCAGGGTGACGCTGATCGCGGTGAACACCAGGTAGAAGGCCGCGGAGACGATCCCCATTCCGATCGTCGACCAGGTGGGCGTCAGGAACTTCGGGTGGATGCGCGCGAACTTCTCGGGGATCGCCTTGTAGACCGCCATCGACAGGGTCGTCCGCGCGGTCGGCAGGATGGTCGTCTGCGTGGAGGCGGAGGCCGAGGTGAGGATGGAGAAGCCGAGCAGCGTCATCAGGATCGCGCCGATCGGCCCGCTGCCGAACAGCGTCGGCCCGATCGCCGAGAACACGTCGCCCGAGTTCGCCGGGTTCGCCAGCCCGATGCCCTTCGTGCCGACGCCCGCGAAGGCGACGGTGGCGACGGTCACGATGGCGTAGGTGCCCAGCAGCAGGAGCGTGCTGATGATGGCGGCGCGGCCCGGGGTCTTCTCCGGGTTCTTGGTCTCCTCGTTGATGGAGACCGCCGTGTCCCAGCCCCAGTAGATGAAGATCGCGGTCAGCAGCGCCGGGGCGATGGTCTGCCCGAAGTCGAGGGTGAACGGGTTGAACCAGGACCACTGCGGGATCAGCGAGTACGGCTCGGCGTTGCCGGTGTACACCTTCACGAGGGCGAACGCGGCGAAGAATATCAGGATGACGACCTCGAAGCCGAGCAGGACGTACTGCAACCGGGCCGATACCTCGATGCCGCGGTAGCAGATCCAGGTCATCAGGGCGATCCAGACCAGGCCGGCGATCGTCACGGCGAAGTTGTTGCTCGCGAGCGCAGCGACGCCGGGCAGGCCGAAGCCGCCGACGAACGTGAAGGAGTACTGCCCGGCGATCTGCGCCAGGTTGGACATCACGATCACGTCGGCGATGATGATGCCCCAGCCGCCCATCCAGCCGGTGATCGGCCCGAACGCGCGCGCCGCCCAGGTGAAGGTCGTGCCGCAGTCCGGCTCGGCCTTGTTGAGCTCCTGGTAGGCGACAGCGATCAGGTACATCGGGATGAACGCGAGCAGCACGATGCCGGGCGCCTTCACGCCGGCGGCGAGCGTGCCGCCGACGACGATGAAGCCGAGGCTCGCGGCGAGGCTGTAGGCGGGCGCTGTGGAGGCCACACCGACGACGACGCCCGACACGAGGCCGAGCGCGCCCCCTTTGAGGCCCTTGTTCCCGGCCTCGTCGGTCGCGGATGAGCTGGTGGATGTCATGGCAACACCTCCGGTGACTCGGGTCCGCTCACCGGTGAGCGGGCCACCGGAGCACAGCGTAGCTCCCAGAGGGCATCGCGGGGTTGCACGTTCTCACAGACGCCGTACCCGCGCTCAGCCTCCCGTCGCCGCCGCCAGCCGTGCCAGCCGCCGGCGCGCCGCCAATTCCGCCTGCGTCTGCGGCCCGAGCAGCACCTGCGCCCCGCTCAGCACGACGGCCGTCGCGCCATGGATCGGCAGCCGGTCTGCCACAGGGAGCCCGAGCATGGCGCGGTGCCGCGGCTCGAGCGTCGACACCGCCGCGCGGAACAGCACCCGGTACGACGGCCGCAGCGTCCGGCGCAGCGGCGCCCGCCGGATGAAGCGCACGATCTCCTCCACCTCCGGGCCGCCGCGCAGCTCCCCCGCATCGGTGACCGCGTCGATCCTGGCGCGCAGCTCAGCAGCGGTGCGCGGCGGATCGGCGACGCCCATCAGCTCCGCCGCGGTCGCCCACTCCCCCACGTAGCCGTCCGCGCCGCCCGGGATGGGCGACCCCCAGCGCTCGTGGGCGGTGAGGAACGCGTCCGTGAACGCCAGGTGCACCCACTCGGCGAGGTCGGGATCGTTCGCCGTGTACGGCCGGGTGACGCCGTAGCCGTCGACGAAGGTGCCGTGCACACGCTCGTGCAGCGTCCTCACCATGTCCGAGCCGGCGACGGCATGCCCGCGGCTGCCGAACGTGACCGTGTGGATCCACTGGATCGTGCCCGCCAGCCGGCCCAGCGGGTCCTCGCGGTAGCGGGAGTGCTCGCGGACGCCCGCCAGGGCTCCCGGGTGCAGTGCCTGCAGCAGGAGGGCGCGCACCCCCGCGACGAGCGTCGGCATCCCGCCGTGCACCGTCCACGCCGCGCCGCCGGCCGGGAAGTAGCCCTCGTCCTCGCCCTCCTCGAGCCGCAGCACCCAGCTCGGGATGCGGTCGGAGCGCCCGGACAGCGTCTCGATCAGGCGCGAGCGCACCGGGCCGAGGAGGCGGTCGACGCCGGCGCCGGTCATCGTGGCGCGCCGGACTCGGATGACACAGGCATCCCGAGGCCGTCGATGACCTGCGCGGACGGCAGCCCGCCGAGCAGCCGGCCCGGCAGCAGGATCTTGGAACGCCGCACGCCCGAGCCGATGATGACGACGACGCCGTCGGCCACGACGCGCGCGTCGACCAGCAGCGGCCACTCCGGCGGCAGCCCGATCGGCGTGATCCCGCCGTACTCCATCCCGGTCAGCTCGACGGCGCGCTCCATCGGCAGGAAGGACGCCTTGCGGACGTCCAGCAGCCGCTTGACCGTGTTGTTGACGTCGGCGCGCGTGGTGGCGAGCACGACGCACGCGGCGATCCGCTCGACGCCCTCGCGCTTGCCGCCGACGACGACGCAGTTGGCGAGCGTGTCGGCGGTCAGGCCGAACTCCTCCTGAGTGGCCGCGGTGTCGGAGACGTCCGGGTCGATCTCGACCACGCCGACCTCGTCCAGCCAGCCGAGGGCGGTCAGAGTCGCGAGGGTGGCCGGGGCCAGCAGGTCCGTGCGGGAGGAGGCGGGGGCCGTGGTCAGCCCGCCGAGAGTGAAGACGCCCATGCGCCTACGCTAGCGCGCCCGACGATTCCTGCCGAATGTCGCCTTTGCCACGCCCATTCCCGACATTCGTCACGAATCGCCAGGTCGCGATTCGTGACGAATGTGCGTTTTGGGGTCGCGATTCGCGACATTCGTCACGAATCGCGAAGGGTGAGGCGCTTGTACATGATGGTGGTGCCGCCGAGGGCGCCGGAGGGTGAGACGGCGTAGCCGGGGATGCCGCCCACGGTCTGCCAGCCCCAGCGGGCGTAGAGCGACTCGGCGAGGCTGCCGGTCTCGGTGTCGAGGACGAGCAGGGTGAGCCCGGTCGCGGCCGCGTGCTGCTCCAGCGCCGCGAGAAGGGCCGGCGCGATGCCGCGGCCCCTGGCCTCCCGGTGGACCATGAGCTTGATCACCTCGGCGCGGTGCGGCCCGTTGCGCTTGGCCGCGCGCACCAGGGTGATGGTGCCGAGCGCGCGGTCGCCGTCCCTGGCGATCCAGGTCGTGGCGTCCGGGTCGGCGAAGAGGGCGCTCCACCACAGGATCGCCTCGTCCGGGGTGGGCGGCTCGATCCAGCCGACGCTCGCGCCCGACTCCACGGTGTCGATCAGGACGGGAGCGAGCGCCGCAGCCGTGGCTGCGGCGCTCGTCTCCGTGACCTGCTCGATCAGCGTCGTGGCGGCACCGGTCACTGCGAGGCGCGCTCCAGCACCAGCTCCCGCACGCGTGCCGCGTCCGCCTGGCCCCTCATCGCCTTCATGACGGCGCCGATGACCGCGCCGGCGGCCTGCACCTTGCCGTCGCGGATCTTCTCCAGCACGTCCGGCTGCGCCGCCAGCGCCTCGTCGATGGCCGCGATCAGCGCGCCGTCGTCGGAGACCACAGCGAGCCCGCGGGCGTCCACGACCTGCTGCGGCGCGCCCTCGCCGGCGATGACGCCCTCCAGCACCTGGCGGGCCAGGCGGTCGGTGAGGGTGCCCGCGTCGACCAGAGCGGCGAGCTCGGCGACGTGCTGCGGGCTGACCAGGGTGCCGGCCGGGACGCCCTGCGCGTTCGCGAGGCGCGCGATCTCACCCGTCCACCACTTGCGGGCGGCGGCGGGGGTGGCGCCGGCGGCGATGGTCGCCTCCAGCTCGTCCAGCAGCTCGGCGTTGTCGACGTCCTGGAACTCCAGAGCGGTGAAGCCCCACTCCGCCGTCAGGCGCTTGCGGCGGGCGGCCGGCGCCTCCGGCAGGGTGCCGCGCAGCTCCTCGACCCACTCGCGGCTGGGCGCGACGGGGACGAGGTCGGGCTCCGGGAAGTAGCGGTAGTCGTCGGCGTCCGACTTCGGGCGGCCGGCGGAGGTGGTGCCGGTGTCCTCGTGCCAGTGCCGGGTCTCCTGCGTGATGGTGCCGCCGGCGTCGAGGATCGCGGCCTGGCGCTGGATCTCGTAGCGCACGGCGCGCTCGATGGAGCGCAGCGAGTTGACGTTCTTCGTCTCGGTGCGCGTGCCGAGCTCGGACGAGCCGCGGCGGCGGAGCGAGACGTTCGCGTCGCAGCGGACGTTGCCCTCCTCCATCCGCGCGTTCGAGACGCCGAGCGCCTTGACCAGGTCGCGGATCGCCCGCACGTAGGTGCGACCGACCTCCGGCGCGTCGCCCTCCGCTCCCTCGATCATCTTGGTGACGATCTCGACCAGCGGCACGCCGCCGCGGTTGAAGTCGACCAGCGAGTAGTCGGCGCCCTGGATGCGGCCGGTGGCGCCGCCGACGTGGGTCAGCTTGCCCGCGTCCTCCTCCATGTGCGCGCGCTCGATCTCGATGCGCAGCTCGCGGCCGTTCTCCAGCTCGATGCTGACGACGCCGTCGTGCGCGATCGGCTCGTCGTACTGGGAGGTCTGGAAGTCCTTCGCGAGGTCCGGGTAGAAGTAGTTCTTCCGTGCGAACCGGCTGGACTCGGCGATGTCGCAGCCGAGCGCGAGGCCGAGGCGGATGCTCGACTCGATCGCCTTCTCGTTGACCTGCGGGAGGCCGCCGGGAAGGCCGAGGCAGGTCGGGCAGGTGTTCGTGTTGGCGCCGGAGCCGAACTCGTTGGCGCAGCCGCAGAACATCTTGGTCGCGGTGTTCAGCTCGACGTGCACCTCGAAGCCGAGCACCGGCTCGAAGAGCTCGAGGGCCTTGTCGTAATCCATCAGGTCAGCTTTGGCCATCAGACCGCTCCCTCCTCGCTCGCGAACATCTCGGTGGCCGACAGATCCGGCGCCTGGCTCAGCAGGCTGCCGCCCCACTGCTCCTCCAGCAGCCGCTCCAGGGCGGCGCCGATGGTGTACAGCCGGGCGTCGGCGCGCGCCGGCGTCATCAGCTGCATGCCGACAGGGAGGCCGTCCTCCGGCGCGAGGCCGATCGGGAGGCCCATGCCGGGCACGCCCGCGAGGTTCGCGGGGATGGTGGTGATGTCGTTGAGGTACATCGCCATCGGGTCGGCCAGCTTCTCGCCGAACTTGAACGCCGTGGTCGGCGCGCTCGGGCTGACCAGCACATCCACCTTCTCGAACGCGGCGGAGAAGTCGCGCTGGATGAGCGTGCGGACCTTCTGGGCCGAGCCGTAGTAGGCGTCGTAGTAGCCGGCGCTCAGCGCATAGGTGCCGAGGATGATGCGGCGCTTGACCTCGGTGCCGAAGCCTGCGTCGCGGGTCGCGGCCATCACGCGCTCGACGGTGACGGGGCCGTCCTCCGGGTTCACCCGGAGGCCGAAGCGCACGGAGTCGAAGCGGGCCAGGTTGCTGGACGCCTCGGCCGGGAGGATCAGGTAGTAGGCGGCGACCGCGTACTCGAAGCTCGGGGCGTCGACCTCCACGATCTCGGCGCCAGCGCCCTCGAGCAGGGCCAGCGCCTCCACGAAGCGCTGCTTGACGCCCGCCTGGAAGCCTTCGCCGTTCAGCTCGCGGACGACGCCGACGCGCACGCCCTTCAGGGCGCCCTCGCGCAGGCCGGCACGCGCGGCCTCCGCCATCGACGGCCAGCTGTCGGTCAGCGAGGTGGAGTCGAACGGGTCGTGCCCGGCGATCACGTCGTGCAGCAGGCCCGCGTCGAGCACGCTGCGGGAGACCGGGCCGACCTGGTCGAGCGAGCTCGCCAGCGCGATCGCACCGTAGCGGCTCACCCCGCCGTAGGTCGGCTTGACGCCAACCGAGCCGGTGACGGCGGCCGGCTGACGGATCGAGCCGCCGGTGTCGGAGCCGAGCGCGAACGGCGCCTCGAACGCGGCGACGGCCGCGGCCGAGCCGCCGCCGGAGCCGCCGGGGATGCGCTCCAGGTCCCACGGGTTGCGGGTGGGGCCGTAGGCCGAGTGCTCGGTGGAGGACCCCATCGCGAACTCGTCCATGTTGGTCTTGCCGAGCGGCACCAGATCGGCGTCGCGCAGCTTGCGGACGACCGTGGCGTCGTACGGCGGGATCCAGCCCTCGAGGATGCGCGAGCCGGAGGTCGACGGCATGTCGTGGGTGGCGAGCACGTCCTTGATCGCGACCGGGACGCCGGCGAGCGGGCCGAGCGGGTCGCCCGCAGCCCGGCGGCCGTCGATCTCGGCGGCGGTGCGAACGGCGTTCTCGCCCGCGACGTGCAGGAACGCGTGCACGTCGGCGTCGACCGACTCGATGCGGTCGAGGTGGGCGCGGGTGGCTTCCACCGAGGACACCTCGCGCGCGGCGAGGAGGTCGGCGAGGGCGGCGGCGGAGAGCCTGGTCAGGTCCGTCATTCTTACTCCTCGTCCAGGATGGTGGCGACCTTGAAACGGTCGCCCTCGCGCTCGGGGGCGCCGGAGAGCGCCTGCTCGACGGTCAGCGACGGGCGGACCTCGTCGGACCGGAACACGTTGGTGAGCGGGAGCGGGTGGCTGGTCGCGGGGACGTCGGGCCCGGCGACCTCCTGCACCTTCGCGACCGCCTCGACGATCTGGCCGAGCTCGCTGGTGAGGCTCTCGATCTCTTCCGGGCTGAGGTCGATCCTGGCGAGGTTCGCCAGGTGCGCGACCTGTTCTGCGCTGATTTCGGACATGCGTCTCCGTGATGTGTCGTCAGTGGGCTGAGTCAATTCTAGGGTGAGCCGAACAGCCCGCGCCCCAGCCGATCGACGGTCTCGTAGGCCTCCCGGTAGGTGCGCGGCACCGGGTCGTCCGGAGCGCCGTACCGGGCTGTCAGGAGGCCGACCAGGCCGACGCCGGGCGGGCTGAGCGGGCGGTCCTCGTCGCCGGGCGCGGGCGGTCCGGCCTCCGGGTTCGGCGGCAGGTACTGCGGGTGCGTGTCCGGCCACGTGCCGGGCTGGCGCGGAGAGGTCCGGTTCACGGCGTTCTGGATCGTGCGCGCGCCGCGGTCGCGCTCGGTGAGGTGCGGGAGCCCGTACGCCTCGCAGAGCGTGGCGATGACCGCCGCATGGCTCATCTCCTCGTGGAGGATGCTGCCGCGCTCGGTGTACGCCGAGATGGCGAGGGCGGGCACACGGAGCCCGAGCCGGTCGAACGTGAAGCCGTTCTCCCCCGGGCCGGCGGCCGGTTCGGGAGGCGTCGCCGGGCCGGGCGCGACGTGGTCGTACGTCCCGCCGTGCTCGTCGAAGGTCACCAGCAGCATCGTGTTGAGCGCGTTCGAGCCGTTCGCGCTGCGCGATCCGCGGATCGCCGAGTACACCTGGTGCAGCAGCAACTCGCCCGCCCGCACGTCCGAGATGCCGCCGCCGGCGATCAGGGTGCCGTCGACGTCCTCCTCCGTCATCGGGCCGCCCGGCGGGTGCATGTCGTTGTGGTCGTAGAGCAGGCGCGGCTCGAGGAACGCGTAGTCCGGGAGGGTACCCTCCGCCACGTCTGCGTAGAACTGGGTCATCGTGCGGAAGTGCGTCCTCCAGTACGGCTCCAGCACAGGGGCGTGGATGAAGCCGGTCAGCGAGATGAGCTGCCGGTCGTCGAAGTAGACGCGCCAGCTTCGCCCGGCCTCCTGGAGCCGGTTGAAGATCGTTGGCGCGTCGTTCGCCGGGTCGAACCACTTGCGCAGCCCGCCGTCACCGCCGTTGTCGACGTACCCGTGCGAGGTGGAGGCGTGGAAGAACGACCGGTTGCAGAACGTCTGCGACGGCACGGCGCAGTGCCAGTCGTCGTACACGGCGAACTGACGCGCGAGCGTCGAGAAGACCGGGAGCATGTCCGGCGTGAACGCGCCCATGATCCGCCGGTAGTCGTCGGGCGCTGGCTCGGCGCCGGTGTCCTTGCGCAGCACGCCGATGTAGTCGCGCACGAAGCCCGTCATCGTGGGCTTCGTCCCCGCGGGCGGGGCGTTGTACGGCGGCTTCATGTCGCGCACGAGGGCGTCCGCGTTGGAGGGCGGATCGACCGTGCCGAAGAGCTGCGTGTTGACGTGCGGGTACACCTCCCCGGGGTCGGGAGACGGCTGGCGCATGATGACGTCCGTCGCCCCGGTGTAGGGATGCGCCGGGATCTCGCCGCCCGCCGGGTCCGGGTTGCTGTACTCCCCGAACGCCAGGCCGTCGAAGCGCGCTCCCTTCGGCAGCGTCTTCGCGTCGTAGAGGTAGCCGAGCAGGTTGTCGAACGACCGGTTCTCGTACATGAGCACCACCAGGTGGTCGAAGCCCGCCTGCGCAGGCGGCGGCAGCGTCGGGTACTCCTCGCCCTCCTCGGCGATGGCGCCCGGCGGGTTACGGGAGGCCGCGCCCGCGCCGATGGCGGCGCCCGCCGCTCCCCCGACGACGGCGCCGGCCGCCGCGATCCCGGCCCCGCGCAGGAAGGCGCGCCGGGACGACGCGGCGGGACGCCCCGTGGTGCCGTCCTGAGCGTTCTGGTCGTTCCGGTCCGGATCCATCGGTCCCATTATGCGCAGGCCCGGCCCGTGCCGCCCGCCTCAGCCGAGGACCAGGTCGCCCTTGTCGATTCCGATCAGCGCGAGGTTGCGCATGCACTCGGTGCCTGCGGTGAAGTACTCGTTGTGGCCGCTCGAACCGGAGAGGCTCTTGTGGGTGATCGGGTCGGTCGCGCCGCCGACGCCCATGGTCTTCGCGCCGTAGGAGGGCGCCCCCGGGTCGCTGCCGAAGAACGCGCTGTTGACGATGGGGTCCATCGACGCCTTGCCGACGTACACGTTGCCGTTTCGCACGCCGAGCTGGTCGACCGACTGGGCGTCGGAGCCCGGCGAACCCATCAGGGCCAGCGCGTCGACCGTGACGGTGCCCTTCTCCAGCGCCAGCAGCGCGGCGGTCGAGCCGTAGGAGTGGGCGAACACGCTCAGGTAGGGCGGGTCGGCCGCGCGGAGCGACTGGAGGCCGATCAGCGTGCGCTCCAGGCTGTCGGCGCCCTGCCGCGCGAGGTCCATGCCACCGATGTTGGTCAGCACCGGCGTCTGGTAGCCGATCCAGGCGACGACCGCGACGCCGGGGGCCGCGGTGTTCGCGCGGGAGCCGAGGAAGCGCTTCAGGAACCCGGTCTCCTGGGAGTAGAGGTTCTGGGCGACGCCGGCCCAGCCCTCCACCTGCTCCCCCACCGACATGTACATGCCGGGCACCAGGACGCTCACGTAGCGCGCCGTCCGGAGGTCGCCCACGACGATCGCGGCCCGGGCGTCGGCCGACGTGTCCAGCGAGACGAGGGTGCGCGTGACGCCGTCCTTCTTCTTCAGCGCGGTCTCCACGTTGCCGAGCGTGGTGAGCTGCCGTTTGAGGGCGACGCGCTCGGTCTTGCCGCGCTCGGTGCGCAGGTCGCCCTTGGCGGCGGCGATGGTGCGGTCCAGGTCGAGCACGTTGGCCTTGCCGCGGATGTCGTACGGGACGCCCTCCAGGTTGCCGATCACGTGCGGCGCGAGCTTCACGAGCGCCGCCTGGCGGGCGGGGTCGAGCAGCTTCCAGAGCTGGCTGACGTCGCTGGCCGCGGGCGGGCTGGTCAGGAGCCGGTCGAGGTCGGACGCGTGCGCGCCGAGGAAGCCCGGCAGCGCGGCCGGGTCGACCGCGCGGATCGCGCCGAAGACGGCGGCGGCGCTCGCGCCGGATGCTCCGGCTCCGGCCGGGCCGGAGCTGGCCGGCGCATCCCCGATCGCCGCAGGGGCCGCTGCTCCGGAGAGCTGGGCCACGTGCTCGACACGCGGCGCCGCCTGCGCAGCGTCGGCAGGCATGACGAAGGCCCCGGTCAGTCCTGTGACGACCGAGGTGACGATGGAAGCTGCTGCAAAGCTGACCAGCACTCCGTCCGGGTCCCTCCGAGAGCGAGCGAGCTAAGCCCTTGCGTGCACCGGGCGAGCGCACACCACGACTCTAGCCGCATCCGGGGGGTGGACGGATGGACGTTCTACCCCCGATTCAGGGGGATAACTTGTGGTCTGTCCACAAATTGGCCGACTAATCCTCCAGCCCCGAAGGGCCCTTTTCGACAAGGATCGCGAACTGGGCGGCGTCGATGACGCGGACGCCGAGCTCTTCCGCCTTGGCGAGCTTAGACCCTGCGCCGGGTCCGGCCGCGACGAAGTCGGTCTTCTTGGACACGCTGGAGGCCGCTTTGCCGCCCGCGGCGATGATCGCCTCCTGCGCACCCTCGCGGGTGAAGCCCTCCAGCGAGCCGGTGGCGACGACGGTCAGCCCGGCGAGGACGCCGCCGGTTTCGGCCTGTGCGCCGGGGCCGGCGTGGCCGGGGGTCGCGAACTGGACGCCGTCGGCGGCCCAGCGCTCGACGATCTCCCGGTGCCAGTCGACCTCGAACCAGGCGAGCACCGCGTCGGCGATGATGCCGCCGACGCCGTCGACCGCGGCGAGCTCCTCGCGCGAGGCGCCCCGGATCGCGTCGAGCGACCCGAAGTGGTCGGCCAGCGCGCGTGCGGCGACCGGGCCGACGTGCCGGATGTTGAGCGAGACGAGGATGCGCCAGAGCGGCTTCGTACGCGCGGCTGCGAGGTTGGCGACGAGCTCCAGGGCGTTCTTCGAGGGGACGTGGAGCTCGTCGCCGCCGAACTCGTCGGCATCGGGGACGAACGGTCCGTCCTTCTTCTGCCGCCGGCGGCGGAACGGTGTGTCCACCTTCTCGGCTCCCGACTCGGTGAGCTTCGGCAGCCCCGTCTCGGAGTCGCGGACGACCACCTCGATCGGGAACAGCTCCCGTACGGTCAGCCCGAACAGCCCGGCCTCGGTCGGCAGCGGAGCCGTCTCCGGGAACCGCGGCTGCGTGAGCGCCGCGGCCGCGACCTCCCCCAGCGCCTCGATGTCGAGGCCGCCGCGGGACCCGATGTGCTCCACGCGGCCGCGCACCTGCGCCGGGCAGAACTCGGAGTTAGGGCAGCGGAGGTCGATGTCGCCCTCCTTGGCCGGCGCCAGCTTGGTGCCGCACTCCGGGCAGTTCTCCGGCATCACGAAGGCACGCTCGGTGCCGTCGCGCAGCTCGACCACCGGGCCGAGCACCTCGGGGATGACGTCGCCCGCCTTGCGCAGGACGACGGTGTCGCCGATCAGCACGCCCTTCGCCTTGACGACGTCCTGGTTGTGCAGTGTCGCCTGGCGCACCTCGGAGCCGGCGACGCGCACCTTCTCCATGACGGCGAACGGCGTCGCCCGGCCGGTCCGGCCGACGCTGACGACGATGTCGAGCAGCTTGGTGTTCACCTGCTCCGGCGGGTACTTGTACGCGATCGCCCAGCGCGGCGCACGGGAGGTCGCGCCCAGCTCGTCGTGCAGGGCCAGCTCGTCCACCTTGATGACGATGCCGTCGATCTCGTGCTCGACGCTGCCGCGGTGCTCGCCGAAGTAGCGGATGAAGTCGTCCACCTCGGCGATGGTGCCGAGCACGCGGTAGTGGGTGGACGTCGGCAGGCCCCACGACTGCAGCAGCTCGTAGACCTTGGACTGGGCGTCGACCGGCGGGTTCGCCCACGCGCCGATGCCGTGCACGAGCATGTGCAGGCGGCGCAGCCGGTCGCGCATGAGGGCGAGCTGGGCGGCGTTCTTGCCCTCGGCCTTCTGCCGGAGCGAGCCGCTGGCGGCGTTGCGGGCGTTCGCGAACACGCGCTCGCCGGCCTCCTGCTGGTGGGCGTTGAGCTCGTCGAACTGGGCGACGGGGAAGAACACCTCGCCGCGGACCTCCACCAGCGGAGGGAACGGGCCGTCGCCGGCGAGCCGCTGCGGGATGGCGGGGATCTGCCGGATGTTCTCGGTGACGTCCTCCCCTACGACGCCGTCGCCGCGGGTGGCCGCCGTGACGAGGACGCCGTTCTCGTAGCGGAGGTTGATCGCGAGGCCGTCGATCTTCAGCTCGCAGAGGTAGTCGACGCGGCGTCCGGCGTCGCGCTCGACGCGCGCGGCCCAGGCCTCGAACTCCTCCAGGGAGAACACGTTGTCGAGGCTGAGCATGCGCTCGGCGTGCTGCACCGGCGCGAAGAGCGTGGTCTGCGCGCGGCCGCCGACCGTCTGGGTGGGGCTGTCCTGGCTCTGCAGCTCGGGATGCAGGCGCTCCAGCTCCTCGAGGCGCCGCAGCATGCGGTCGTACTCCTCGTCGCTGACGAGCACGGTGTCGCGCTCGTAGTACGCGTCGCGCAGCTCGAGGATGCGCGTGGTCAGGTCCTGGGCCTCCGCGCGTGCGGCTTGCTCGTCAGTCACCCAGCAAGCATATTCACCCCCACCGACGCCGCGTCGGCAACGGAGGACATCCGCTCCGACACGCCGCGCAGAGTCGGCCAACGGAGGACTACAGCCCCCGTACCACCCGCATCTCCTCCGTTCCCGACGCGGCTCCACTGTGGCGAACGGAGGAGGTGCGGGATCAGCCGGGCCGGATGTCCTCCGGTGGCTGCCGACACGCCGGGGGCGGGAGCGGATGTCCTCCGTTTCCGACCGTCAGACCGGGACGGCGGAGACGGTGCGGTCGATGGTGGTCTGGCCGAGGACGCGGGTGCCGACGTAGACGACGGCGGTCTGGCCGGGGGCCACGCCGTTCAGCGGCTCGTCGGGGCGGACGACCAGTTCGCCGTCGCGAACCTGGGCCACGGCGGGCACCGGGTCGGCGTGGGCGCGGATCTGGACGTCGCACGCGAACGGGCTCTCCGGCGACGCGGGAGGCTGTCCGGCCCAGGTGAACCGGGCGCCCGCGATCTCGGCGATGTCGAGCGCCTCCTTCGGGCCGACGACCACCGTGTTGTCCTTCGGGCGGACCTCCAGCACGAAGCGCGGGCGGCCGTCCGGCGAGGGGTAGCCGATGTTGAGGCCCTTGCGCTGGCCGACCGTGTAGGCGTGCGCGCCCTCGTGCGAGCCGAGCCGGTTGCCCTCGCGGTCGAGGATGTCGCCCTCCGCGGCGCCGACGTGCTCGGTCAGCCAGCCGCGCGTGTCGCCGTCGGGGATGAAGCAGATGTCGTGCGAGTCCGGCTTGTTGGCTACGCTCAGCCCGCGTGCTGCGGCCTCGGCGCGGACCTCCGCCTTGGAGGGCGTGGCGCCGAGCGGGAACATCGCGTGCGCGAGCTGGTCGGCGGTGAGCACGCCCAGCACGTACGACTGGTCCTTGGCCCAGGCGCTCGCGCGGTGCAGCTCCCGGTTGCCGTCGGCATCGGTGACGATGCTCGCGTAGTGCCCGGTGCAGACGGCGTCGAAGCCGAGGTCGAGCGCCTTCTCCAGCAGCGCGGCGAACTTGATCCGCTCGTTGCAGCGCATGCACGGGTTGGGCGTGCGGCCGGCCGAGTACTCGGCGATGAAGTCGTCCACAACGTCGAGCTTGAAGCGCTCGGAGAAGTCCCAGACGTAGTACGGGATGCCGATGATGTTCGCGGCGCGCTGGGCGTCCATCGAGTCCTCGATGGTGCAGCAGCCGCGGCTCCCGGTGCGAAGGGTGCCCGGCATCCGGCTGAGCGCCAGGTGGACGCCGACGACGTCGTGCCCGGCCTCCACGGCGCGCGCGGCCGCCACGGCGGAATCGACGCCACCGCTCATCGCTGCCAGAACTCGCACCCGAGGAATCTTACGCCGCGCCTCCTGGGTTCGGCTCAATCGCGTCACTCGTCGTATTCGATGGCCGCGAGGATCTGGGTGTGCGCCCTCCACTGCCAGAGGTTCGGAGGGACAGACGTCAACGTGACGATCCGGGCATTCCGATACGGTGCGAGTCGCTGACGGAGTGCATGCTCGACCTTGACGAGGTCCGTTGTCGCGACGTCGACGGTGATGAGTTCACGCGGCATACATCTATCATATCAATTTCGACTGCGTGTCTCGCGCTCCGCCAGCCCCGCCCGCTCCGCCTGCGCGTACGCGCCCGGCAGCGCCGCGAGCAGCGCGTCGACATCCGCCTCGGTGGAGGTGCGGCCGAGCGTGAACCTCAGCGCGCTGCGGGCCTCCGGCTCGCTGCGGCCCATCGCGAGCAGCACGTGCGACGGCTCCGGGATGCCCGCCGTGCAGGCCGCGCCGGTGGAGACCGACAGTCCGGCGAGGTCGAGCAGGAACAGCAGCGAATCGCCCTGCGCGCCGGGGAAGACGAAATGGACATTGGAGGCGACCCGCTCGCCACCTGCCTGCTCCGGCTCCGGCCCGCTCAGCACCGCCTCGGGCACGGCCACCCGCACGCCGCGGATCAGCCGGTCGCGCAGCGCGGCGAGCCGCTGCGCCTCGGATACCCGCTCGGCCTCCGCGGCGAGCGCCGCCGCCGCGAACGCGACGGCCGCCGCGACGTCCTGGGTGCCGCTGCGCACCTGGCGCTGCTGGCCTCCGCCGTGGATCAGCGGCACGACCGCCGAGCGCCGGCCGAGGACGAGGGCGCCGATCCCGACCGGTCCCCCGATCTTGTGCGCCGAGACGCTCAGCGCGTCGACGCCCAGCGAGGCGAAGGACAGCGGCACGTGGCCGTAGGCCGCGACGGCGTCCACGTGCACCGGCACCCCGGCAGCGCGCGCGAGCGCCGCGAGCGAGGCGACCGGCTGGATCGTCCCCACCTCGTTGTTCACGGCCAGGAAAGTCAGCAGCGCCACGTCCGACGCCGAGCCCAGCGCGTCCGCGACGACCGAGGGCAGGATCCGCCCCTCCGGGTCGAGCGCCAGCCACTCCGGCCGCGCTCCCTCCGCGCGCTCCAGCCACTCCACCGCGTCTACGGTCGCGTGGTGCTCGCCGCCCGGGACGAGGATGCGCGGATGAGCGGCCCCGCTGTTGCGCGCCCAGTACATCCCCTTGATCGCGAGGTTGATCGCCTCCGTGCCGCCGGAGGTGAAGACGACCTCGATCGGGTCGCAGCCGAGGGTCGAGGCGACGGCCTCCCTGGCCTCCTCCAGCATCCGCTTGGCCCGCTGGCCCTGGCTGTGGATGCTCGACGGGTTGCCGACGAGCCCCAGCGCGTCCGTGAAGGCGGCGATCGCCTCCGGGCGCATCGGGGTGGTGGCGGCGTGGTCGAGATAGACGGGCACCGAGGCCTCCTCGGAGTGTGGCGCGGTGTGGTCACTACTCTAGATCGCATGACGTCCCCCGATCCTCTGCGCAACCTGGGTGTACGCATCGGTCCGCACGGCGGCGAGCTGCGGGTCTACTCCGCGAACGCCGACGCCATGCAGTTCTGCCTGTTCGATCCGAAGGACCCGGACTGGCGGGTGAAGACCGTCGAGATGCACCGCGACGCCAACGACGTCTGGATGGGCCGCTCCCGCAGCCTCCAGGTCGGCAGTCTGTACGCGATCAACGTCTCCGGTCCGTCCGGCCCGCAGAACATGTTCAATCCGGAGACCCTGCTGATGGACCCGTACGCCAAGGGCCTCACCCGAGTGGGTCCGGAGGAGTGGCGCTCGACGGTCGTCTCCGACGGCTTCGACTGGGGCGGCTCAGCCAAGCCCGGCACTCCCCTCGACCACACCGTCGTCTACGAGGCGCACGTGCGCGGCATCAGCCGGCAGAACCCGGACGTGCCCGAGGAGCTGCGCGGCACGTACGCCGGCCTGGCGCACGAGTCCACGATCGGCTACCTCAAGCACCTCGGGGTCACCGCTGTGGAGCTGCTGCCCGTCCACGCGTTCACGTCCGAGCAGCGCCTCATCCGGGAGGGCCTGACCAACTACTGGGGCTACAACACCCTCAACTTCTTCAGCCCGCACGCTCCGTACGCCACGCGTGCCGCCCAGGCCGCCGGCCCCGAGGCGGTCCTCGTGGAGTTCAAGGGGATGGTGAAGCTCCTGCACGAGGCGGGCATCGAGGTGATTCTCGACGTGGTCTACAACCACACCGCCGAGGAAGGCATCGGCGGCCCGCGCACCAGCCTGCGCGGCATCGACAACGCCACCTACTACCGGCAGGACGCGAACGGCGTCTACATCGACGTCACCGGCTGCGGCAACACCGTGAACTTCGGGCATCCCGTCCCGCAGCGACTGGTGCTCGACTCGCTGCGCTACTGGGCGCAGGAGGTGCAGATCGACGGGTTCCGGTTCGACCTCGCCGTGACGCTCGGCCGCGGCGAGGACGCCTCGTACAGCCGCGACCATCCCCTCCTCAACGACATGCTCGCGGACCCGGTGCTCTCGAGCGTCAAGCTCATCGCCGAACCGTGGGATGTCGGGATCGGCGGCTGGCAGACCGGCAACTTCCCGGGTGGCCCGGCCGGGCCGGCGGGACCGGGTGGGATCGACGGCCGGGACGGCTGGTCGGAGTGGAACGACCGCTACCGCGACAGGGTCCGCAACTTCTGGCTGGCCGACATCGCCGAGGCCCGCCGCAACGGCCAGGCCCCCATCGGAATCGGCGGCTTCGCCACCCGGCTCGCCGGCTCGTCCAACACGTTCTCGCCCGAGCGCGGCCCGCTGGCCTCCATCAACTTCGTCACGGCGCACGACGGCTTCACCATGGCCGACCTCACCGTCTACAACGTCAAGCACAACCTCGGCAACGGCGAGGACAACCGCGACGGCACCGACAACAACCGGTCGTTCAACCACGGCGCGGAAGGCCCCACCCTGGACGAGCGCGTGCTGCTCGACCGGCACAAGGCCATGCGCAACCTGATGGGCACGCTGCTGCTGTCGGCGGGCGTCCCGATGATCACCGCGGGCGACGAGTTCGGCCGCAGCCAGCGCGGCAACAACAACGCCTACTGCCAGGACAGCGAGCTCACCTGGATGAGCTGGCTGCGCACCAGGGAGCAACGCGAGATGCTCGACACCACCCGCCGGCTCCTGGAGCTGCGTCGCGACAACCCTGCGTTGCGTCCCAGCCGGTTCGCCGTCTACGGGCAGACCACGCCCAACGCCAGCCACATGGACTGGTACGACGCCACCGGCGCGCTCATGGACGACGACGACTGGAACTCCCCGGAGAACCGCACCCTGCAGTACCTGGCGGCCTCCACGCCCGACAAGGAGGAGTTCAACCGCGTCCTCCTCATCGTGCACGGCGTGGAGGACGACGTGCAGGTCTCCCTCCCGGTCGCCCCCGGCGTGGAGTCGTACCAGCTGCTCTGGGACAGCGCGACCGAGGTGCCCATCCTGGAGGACGGCATCGAGCTGGCGCCGGGCAGCGCACGGCTGGTCGGCGGCGCCTCGATGCAGCTCTACCGGGCGAACGGGCCGCGCGTGGACACGGCGACGGGCGCCGCCTGATGGCGAAACGTCCCGCCTCGGCCGGCACGCCCGCCACGGTCGCGCTCGGCGCCGCGGCGATCCCCTTCGCCGTGCACGCCTACGAGCACGACCCCGCCGCGCCCTCCTACGGGCTGGAGGCCGCCGACGCGCTGGGGGTGGAGTCGGACCGGGTGTTCAAGACGCTGCTGGCCGACACCGAGCTCGGGCTCGTCGTCGGCGTCGTGCCGGTGACCGGGATGCTCGACCTCAAGGCGCTCGCCGCAGCGGTCGGCGCGAAGCGTGCGGTCATGGCCGACCCCGCCGTCGCCGAGCGCCGCACCGGCTACGTCGTGGGCGGCATCTCCCCGATCGGCCAGAAGACCCGGCACCTCACGGTCGTGGACGAGACGGCGCAGCTCTTCGACACGGTGTTCGTGTCGGGAGGCCGCCGCGGCCTCGACCTGGAACTCGCTCCGGCCGACCTCCTGGCGGCGACGGACGCGCGCTTCGCGGCGATCGCCCGGTAGCGACCGCCGCGAAACCGTTGCGGCTCAGGCCGCCGCGACCAGCCCCAGCTCGGCCGACGACAGCAGCAGGTCGTTGACCGGCACGACTCGCACGGTGTATCCGAACGAGCCGGCCCAGGTCAGCGTCACCCCGCCGGAGAACTCGTGCGCGACCGACGGGTCCGCGCCGGGGATGGCGTGGTCCAGCGTCAGGCGCTCGTAGTGCACGCCGGTCAGGTCCTCGCCGTCGTAGCTGCGGCCGTAGACGAGCTGCACCTCCACGTCCTCCGGGCGGAGGCCGTTCAGGTGCACGAGCGCGCGCACCCGCAGCTGGTCGCCCACCTGCGGCACGGCGTCGAGGCCGCCGGCATCGACGTGCGCGACGTTCACGCCGGGCCACGCGGATCGCACGCGGTCCTTCCAAGCGGCGAGCTCGCGGGCGTCGCGGTAGTCGTCGGCGCTGAGCCGCTTCTCGTTGGCCGCGGCCGGGATGTAGAGCCGCTCCACGTACTCGCGCACCATCCGCTCCGCGCTCAGCGGCGAGGACAGCGTCGCGAGCGTGTGCCGGATCTGGCCGACCCAGTTCGTGGGCACACCGTCGCCGTCGCGGTCGTAGAACCGCGGTGCGATCTGGTGCTCGATCAGGTCGTACATCGCCTCGGCCTCCAGCGCGTCGCGCTCGGCGCCGTCGCCCGCTGCGTCGGCCGACGGGATCGCCCAGCCGTTCTCGCCGTCGTAGAACTCGTTCCACCAGCCGTCGAGGATCGACAGGTTGAGCGCGCCGTTCAGCGCCGCCTTCATGCCGGAGGTGCCGCAGGCCTCCAGCGGCCGCAGCGGGTTGTTCAGCCAGACGTCGGTGCCCGGGTAGAGCAGCTGCGCCATCCCGATGTCGTAGTCCGGCAGGAACACCATCCGCGAGCGGATCTCGGGCTCCGAGGCGAACTGCACCAGCTTCTGGATGAGGCGCTTGCCCTCGTCGTCGGCCGGGTGCGACTTGCCGGCGATCACGAACTGCACCGGGCGCTCGGCGTGCAGCAGGATGTTCTTCAGCCGCTCGGGGTCGTGCAGCATCAGCGTCAGCCGCTTGTAGGTCGGCACGCGCCGGGCGAAGCCGATGGTGAGCACGTTCGGGTCGAGGAGGTCGCCGATCCAGACCGGCGCGATCCCGCCGGGGTTCTGCGCTTCCCAGGCCGCGGCGACCCGGTGCCTGGCGTCCTTGACGAGCTGCTCGCGCATGCGGGTGCGCACGCTCCACAGGTCGAGGTCGCTCACGGCGCCGGAGTTCGCCCAGTCGGCGTGCGTGGTGTCGTCGGTGCCCAGCCGCTCCACGGCGAGCGCGCGCAGCATCGGGTCGGTCCACGTCTGGGCGTGGACGCCGTTGGTGACGGAGTCGATCGGCACCTCCGGGCTGTCGAAGCCCGGGAACAGGCCGCCGAACATCTGCCGGCTGACCTCGCCGTGCAGGCGCGAGACGCCGTTGGCGTGCTGGCCGAGCCGGAGGCCCATGACGGCCATGTTGAACACCGCGTCCGAGCCGCCCGGGTAGTCCTCCGCGCCGAGCGCGAGCACCTGCTCCGGCTCGACGCCCGGCAGCAGTGAGGTGGAGAAGTACCGCTCGACCAGCGGCCGGTCGAAGCGGTCGATGCCGGCGGGGACGGGCGTGTGGGTGGTGAACACCGTGCCGGCGCGCACCACCTGGAGCGCCTCGTCGAAGCTGAGCCCCTCGCCGATCAGGTCGGAGATCCGCTCCAGGCCGAGGAAGCCGGCGTGGCCCTCGTTGGTGTGGAACACCTCCGCCTCGGGCGCGCCGGTGAGCTCCGCCCAGGCCTTGACGGCGCGCACGCCGCCGATGCCGAGCAGCAGCTCCTGCAGCAGGCGGTGCTCGCCGCCTCCGCCGTAGAGCCGGTCGGTCACCGAGCGCAGGCTCTCGTCGTTCTCGGGGATGTCGGTGTCCAGCAGCAGGAGGGTGACGCGGCCGACCGCGGCCTGCCAGACCCTGGCGCGCAGCTCGCCGGCCGGGAGCGCGAGCGTGATCTGCACGGGCGCGCCGTCGGGATCGCGGAGCACGCTGAGCGGCAGCCCGTCCGGGTCGAGCGCCGGGTAGCTCTCCAGCTGCCAGCCGTCCGGCGTGATCGCCTGCGCGAAATAGCCGGAGCGGTAGAACAGCCCGACCGCGACCAGGGGCGCTCCCAGGTCGCTGGCCGCCTTGAGGTGGTCGCCGGCGAGGATGCCGAGGCCGCCGGAGTACTGCGGCAGCGTGGCCGCGATGCCAAACTCGGGCGAGAAGTAGGCGATGGAGGCGGGAGCCGAGCCGTCGAGCGACTGGTACCAGCGCGGGTCGTGGATGTAGGCGCGCAGCTCGTCCCGGACGTGGTTCGCCCAGTCGACGTAGCCCTGGTCGACGGCGAGCTCGGCGAGCCTCGCCGGGTCGACGGAGCCGAGCAGCGCAATGGGATCGTGTTCCACCTCCTGCCAGAGCTCCGGCGAGATGCGGGCGAACAGCTCCTTGGTCGGCTCGTGCCAGGACCAGCGGAGGTTGCCGGCGATCTCCTCCAGAGCGGAGAGGGTGTCGGGGAGGACTGCGCGGACGGTGAATCTACGGATGGCCTTCACTCGCACGAGCATAGACGCGCCTTGTGACGGGAGCGTTAATCAAGCCTCCTGACCAAAGTGCGAATGAGTGTACGGTCGGCATGTGGCAAAGAGCGCAGCGACCAAACCATCAGCCGCCGCAGCACCTGAGGCGCCGGCGGCCTCCGCACCGGCCGAGTACGATCCGCTCCTCCCCCGGATCCCGATCCTCGGGCTCTCCCCCCAGGTGGATGAGGGCCACTGGGCGGCGTCCGCGTTCAGCGGCGAGGTCGTCCCGTTCCAGGTCACCGCCTTCCGCGAGGGGCACGACCGGATCGGCGTGGATCTGATCCTGCTGGATCCCTCCGGCAACCAGACCGAGCACCACATGCGGCCGCTGGCCCCCGGCACCGACCGGTGGGGCGTGGAGGTGCAGCTCGAGGAGGAGGGGCTCTGGCGCTACCGCGTGCAGGCCTACGCCGACGAGTACGCGACCTGGCGGCACAACGCCGAAGTGAAGGTCCCGGCCGGCGTCGACGTCGAGCTGATGCTCACCATGGGCCGCGAACTGCTGGAGAAGGCCGCCACCGACAAGCGCCGCAGCACCGCGGAGCGCCGCCACCTGTCCGAGGCCGCCCGCATCGTCGGCGACACCGCGCGCGGTGTGGACGAGCGGTTCCAGGCCGCGGTCGACGACCGCATCCGCCGCATCCTCACCGAGCGGCCCGTGGTCGCGCTGCCGTCGCTCTCTCCGACCCGCGCGATCCTCGTGGAGCGCACACGCGCCGGGGTCGGCAGCTGGTACGAGTTCTTCCCGCGGTCGGAGGGCGCCAAGCGCTCCGCCGACGGGTCCTGGCAGTCCGGCACGTTCCGCACCGCGGCCAAGCGCCTCCCGGAGGTCGCGGCGATGGGCTTCGACGTCGTCTATCTGCCGCCGATCCACCCGATCGGCCGCACCTTCCGCAAGGGGCCGAACAACACCCTGGACGCCGGCCCGAACGACCCGGGCTCGCCCTGGGCGATCGGCGGGCCGGACGGTGGTCACGACGCCATCCACCCCGACCTCGGCACCGAGAAGGACTTCACGTTCTTCGTGGGGAAGGCCAAGCAGGCCGGGCTGGAGATCGCCCTCGACCTCGCCTTGCAGGCCTCGCCCGACCACCCGTGGGTCACGACGCACCCGGAGTGGTTCACCACGCTCCCCGACGGCACCATCGCGTACGCGGAGAACCCGCCGAAGAAGTATCAGGACATCTACCCGATCAACTTCGACAACGACTACGACGGCCTCCGCGCCGAGGTGCTGCGGATCGTCCACCACTGGATGTCGCTCGGCGTGCGGATCTTCCGCGTCGACAACCCGCACACCAAGCCGCTGCACTTCTGGGAGTGGCTGATCCACACCGTCAACGCCACCGACCCGGACGTGGTGTTCCTGGCCGAGGCCTTCACCCGGCCGGCGCTGCTGCACACACTGGCCAAGGCCGGGTTCCAGCAGTCGTATACCTACTTCACCTGGCGCAACACCAAGGAGGAGCTGGAGGAGTTCCTGACCGGGCTCGCGAGCGAGACGGCCGACTTCCTGCGGCCGAACCTGTTCGTGAACACTCCGGACATCCTCACCGAGTACCTCCAGTTCGGCGGACCGGCGGCCTTCAAGATCCGCGCGGCGATCGCGGCGACCGGTGCGCCGTCCTGGGGCGTCTACTCCGGCTTCGAGCTCTACGAGAACGTCGCCCGGCCCGGGGCCGAGGAGTACATCGACAACGAGAAGTACGAGTACCGGCCGCGCGACTACGCCAGGGCGGTCGCGCTCGGCCGGTCCCTCGCGCCGTACCTGACCATGCTCAACCGCGCCCGCAGCGAGCACCCGGCGCTCCGCCAGCTGCGCAACCTGCACGTCCACTCCAGCGAGGACGACGCGATCCTCGTCTACTCGAAGTACCTGGCCGGCGAGTTCACCCGCAGCGGCAAGCCCGACGCCGTCCTCGTCGTCGCCAACGTCGACCCGCACTCGGTGCGCGAGACGATGGTCCACCTCGACGTCGCCGCGTTCGGCATCGAGCCTGGATCGCAGTTCGAGGTGCGCGACCTGGTCACCGGCCAGCGCTGGACCTGGGGCTCGGACGCCTACGTGCGCCTCGACGCGTTCACCGAGCCCGTGCACATCCTGACCGTCAAGCCGTTGGAGGCCACCCGATGACCCCGATCCCCGAGGGCGCCGCCGCCGTCGACCTGCCCGCCATCGACGACGGCGTCCTGCGCGCCGTCGCCGCAGGGAGCTACCACGACCCGCACTCCGTGCTCGGCCAGCACCAGGTCGCCGCTGCGGGTGTCGAAGACCCGATCACGGTCATCCGGGCGCTTCGCCCGCTCGCCGAGTCGGTCTTCGCCATCCTGCCGACCGGCGCGCACCTCGAGCTCGCCCACCTCGGCCACGGCATCTGGCAGGGCGTCGACATCGTCGGCCCTGGCGCGTACGAGCTGGAGGCGCGCTACGCCGGCGGCAGCACCTGGACCACCGACGACCCGTACCGCTTCCTGCCGACGATCGGCGAGCTCGACCTCCACCTGATCCGGGAGGGCAGGCACGAGACGCTCTGGACCGCGCTCGGCGCCCACGTCCGCGACCTCGGCGGCGTCGTCGGCACGTCGTTCACGGTCTGGGCTCCGCACGCCCGCGCGGTCCGCGTCGTCGGCGACTTCAACGGGTGGGACGGCACCCTGCACGCGATGCGCAACATGGGCGCCTCCGGCGTCTGGGAGCTCTTCGTCCCCGGCCTCGGCGAGGGCTCGATCTACAAGTTCGACCTGCTCGGCGCCGGCGGCGAGTGGGTGCGCAAGATCGACCCGATGGCGCAGTACGCCGAGACCCCGCCGAACACCGCGTCCGTCGTCACGGTCAGCCGGCACGAGTGGGAGGACGGCGAGTGGATGACGCGCCGCGCCGCCACCGACCCGCACTCCGGCCCGATGAGCGTCTACGAGCTCCACTTCGGCAGCTGGCGGCCCGGCCTCGGCTACCGGGAGGCCGCCGACCAGCTCATCGACTACCTCGGCGCCCTCGGCTACACGCACGTCGAGTTCCTGCCGCTTGCCGAGCACCCGTTCGGCGGCTCGTGGGGCTACCAGGTGACCGGCTACTACGCCCCGACCAGCCGGTTCGGCTCGCCCGACGACCTCAAGTACCTGATCGACCGCCTCCACCAGGCCGGCATCGGCGTCCTGCTCGACTGGGTGCCCGGCCACTTCCCGAAGGACGACTGGGCGCTCGCCCGCTTCGATGGCCAGCCGCTCTACGAGCACTCCGACCCCCGCCGCGGAGAGCACAAGGACTGGGGCACCTACATCTTCGACTACGGCAACTCCCAGGTGCGCAACTTCCTGGTCGCCAACGCCCTCTACTGGCTGGAGGAGTTCCACGTCGACGGTCTCCGGGTCGACGCCGTCGCCTCGATGCTCTACCTCGACTACTCGCGCAACCAGGGCGAGTGGGAACCGAACATCCACGGCGGCCGGGAGAACCTGGAGGCGATCGGCTTCCTGCAGGAGGTCACCGCGACCTCCTACAAGCGCAACCCCGGCACGGTGATGATCGCCGAGGAGTCCACGAGCTACGCCGGAGTGACCGCGCCGACCTCCTCGGGCGGGCTCGGCTTCGGGCTGAAGTGGAACATGGGCTGGATGCACGACGCGCTCCAGTACATCAAGGAGAACCCGATGTGGCGCAGCTACCACCACAGCGAGATCACGTTCTCTTTCGTCTACGCCTGGAGCGAGAACTTCCTGCTGCCGATCAGCCACGACGAGGTCGTGCACGGCAAGGGCTCGCTGATCGGCAAGATGCCGGGCGACCACTGGCAGCAACTGGCGAACGTGCGCGCCTTCCTGTCGTTCATGTGGGCGCACCCCGGCAAGCAGCTGCTGTTCATGGGCCAGGAGTTCGGGCAGTACTCCGAGTGGAGCGAGGAGCGCGGCCTGGACTGGTGGATGCTCGACCAGCCGAGCCACCGCGGGCTCTGGAACCTCGTGGCCCAGCTGAACGCCGTCTACCGCGACAACCCGCAGTTCTGGGCGCTCGACAACGACCCGGGCGGCTTCGAGTGGCTGGACGGCTCGGACGCGGCCGGCAACGTGCTCGCGTTCCTGCGCAAGGACAAGGACGGCTCGCCGGTCGCGGTGCTGCTGAACTTCTCCGGCATGCCGCACAGCGACTACCGGGTGGGGCTGCCGTTCGCCGGCGAGTGGGAGGAGCTCCTCAACACGGACGCCGAGGACTTCGGCGGCTCGGGCGTCGGCAACTTCGGCGGCGTCACGGCGCACGACGAACCGTGGATGGGCCGGCCGGCCTCCGCGGTGCTGACCCTGCCGCCGTTGGGGGCGCTGTATTTGAGGCCGCGTCGCTGACGTTCAGGCAGATTCGGTGAGCCACGCCGCGTAGCCGGTGCCGCCGTCCACGGCGTGCTCCGGCGCGAGGTGACGTCCCGCGCGCCAGGCCGAGCCGAGCGGGCCGCCCAGGCGGACCGACAGGATCGGCCGGCGCGTGCCGGTGGCGTCCTTCCACTGCCGAGCGAGCGAGCGCGCGCTCTCGACCCGCGGGCCGCCGACCGTGCGCGTCCCCGGCTCGCCAGAGCCCTCGGCCGCGTCGACCAGGACCCGCGCGACATCGGTGAGCGCGATCGGCTGGACCCGGGTCGAGGAGGGCGCCGTCACCGTCCCGAACCGGCGTCCGCGCTCGAACACCGACGTGACGAAGTCGTGGAACTGCGTCGTGCGCACGATCCGGACCTCCAGCGGGGAGTCCAGATAGGTGCGCTCCTGCGCCAGCTTCGACCGGTAGTACGGGTAGCGGGCGCCGTCGATGCCCGCGATGGAGAGCAGAACCGCGTGGCCGACGCCGTAGCGCGCAGCGGTGTGCAGGAGGTTGCGGGAGCCGTGTGCGAACACGTGCGACGCGCGCCGGCCTCCGGCGTTGCTCGCGTCGATCAGCACGTCGACGCCGTCGACCGCCTCCTCCAGCCCGGCACCGGTGACGAGGTCGGCCGTCACGTACGCGACGCCGTCGACGTAGGCGGGCGAGTCGTCGTCGGGGATGCGCCGGGCCGCGACCACGACCTGGTGGCCGCGTGCGACGGCCTCAGCGGTGACGGCGCGACCGGCGAGACCGGTCCCACCGACGACGAGCACACGGGACATGCGCGAGCCTTCCGGGCGAGAGGGGGTGTCAGCCGCTCTGCGCGCCGATCCTCGTGGGGCGGAGGAGGCGCGTCAGTAGAGCAGCGACGCCAGCCTAGCCCTGGCCTTGCCGACGCGGGGGTCGTCCACGCCGACGATCTCGAAGTACTCCAGGATGCGGGCGCGCACGGCCTCCTTGCCCTCCGCGTCGAGCGTCGGGAACAGGGTCAGCAGCCGGTCGAAGGCGTCGTCGACGTGGCCGCCGGACAGGTCGAGGTCCGCGACCGCGAGCTGCGCCTCCGTGTCCTCGGGAGCCGTGGCGGCGGCGTTGCGGATCTCGTCCAGCGTGCGGCCGGCCAGGCGCGACAGCAGGCTCACCTGGGCCAGCCCGGCGATCGCCATCTGGTCGCGCGGATCCTGCGCGATCGCGGTCTTGTATGCGGCGATCGCGGCCGGGTAGTCGCCGCGGTCGATCGCATCGTACGCCTCGGCGTGCAGCGGGGGCAGCGGCGGCTCGGGTGCGGGCTCGTCGGCCTGCTCGCCCGGGGTCTCCCCCGCCGCGGCGTCGACCTGCGCGGTGCCGGTGACGCCGTTCTGCGCGGCGAGCTCCAGCAGCTGGGCGAACACGTCGCGGACCTGGTCCTCCGGCAGCGCTCCGGTGAAGAGCTGGACGGGCCGGCCGGAGACGATGCCGGCCACGGCGGGCGCCGACTGCGCCTGGAAGGCCTGCACGAGCTGCGGGTTCGCGTCCACGTCGACCTGCACGAGCACGATACGGCCGGCGAGGTCGTTGGTGACCCGGTCGAGGACCGTCGCCAGGGCGCGGTCCGGGTCGGCCCAGGAGGCCGTGAGCGCGACCACGACGGGGATCCGCATCGACAGGTCGATGAAGTCGTTGAAGTTCGCGTCGGTGCCCTGGAAGAACAGGCTGGGCAGCTCGACGGGCTCACCCGCCGCGCCGCCTGCTCCCGCGTCGCCCTGGCCGGGCTGCGGCCGGTTCACGAGGCCGCTCAGGTCCACGGCGCCGCGGAGATTGGTCGGATTGGGCGGAAGCTGACTCATGCGGTCAAGCCTACTGCGCGGTCCCGAGCCCATCACGGCTCAGCACTGTGCGGGTCACTGCACCTCGCGTGCGGAGACCAGACCCTGCGCGAAGCCGAGCAGGCGCACCTTCTCGTTCGACCCCGCGGGCGGCACGTAGAACGCGAGCTGGTAGCCGTACACCGACTCGATGCCGGTGTTGGACTGCGCGACCCCGCTGAGCGCGGCGGTCGTGGCGCCCGCGATGACCTGGGCGCCGGCCTCCGTCACCTTGTGGAGCTGGACCTCCTCCGGGTTCACCCAGACGATGGCGCCGGAGTCGTTGGTCGCCATGGAGATGACCGGGCCGGAGCCGAGCCGGCTGGAGAAGGTGAGCGAGGAGGTCTGGCCGAACTGCTGGGCGAGCCTGGCCTGCTCCTGCTGCTTCCAGGAGGCGCCGACCTGCGCGACGAGCTTGTCGTCGGTGAGGTCGAAGCTGGAGTACCACTTGCTCTTGTCGCCGTTCAGCAGGATGTCGCCGTAGGCGGCCGCCACCTGGTCGGGCTGCACCTTGAGCAGCTTGGAGTCCGGCGGGACCACCGCGGCGCCGATGCTCGCCGGGGCCAGGTTCGGCACCTTGACGTTCGGCTCGAGCGCGATCGCGTACTCGACCATGTAGTTGTCGCGCGGCGTCTGCTGCACGAGGGCGAGCGCGAGCGGGGCCTGCGCCTTGCCGGTGGAGTCGTTCGGCATCTTCACGACGGCCGTGACCGTGCGCGGCCAGCTGTCGGTCGCCTGCGGGAGCGAGAGCTCCAGCGGTCCCGCCGGAATGGCGGGGAGAGCGGGCTGGTCGGCCTTCTTCGCGCGGATCGCGTAGTTCGCGTCCCGGAGCTGGAGGGCGGGGCCGGCGAAGCGCAGCTTGGCCAGGTCGGCGTCGTTCTTGGCGTCCGCATTGGCCGCTGCGACCGAGATCCGCTTGATGATGCGCTCCAGCTGCGGCGCCGTCACGGCGGGAGCCGGAGAGTTGTTGTCGCCCTTCGGCGCGCTCGTGGACGTGGGCGTCGGCGTCGGGGTGGGCGTCGACGTGTCCGCGAAGGCCGCCCCGGCGCCGGCGCCGGTCAGCGCGAGGACGCCGGCCAGGAGGGCCGGGACCATCACTCGCGTGCGCCGGCTGGAGCGGCGGCCGCGCGGGGTGGCCTCGATGGAGGCGGTGGGCTTGTACTTGGGGGCTTTGGGCAGCTTCGGCATCTTGGGTCCGCTCTTGCGCCGTGGCCCGCGCGACTTGCGGTGGGTGTAGAGCCCCCACAGGTAGAGCGCGATGCCGATCACCAGGAGCACGAGACCGCCGATGATGAGCGGGAACGCCCACGGCGTGCTGGTGTCGACCGGCCAGGTCAGGAGGATCTTGTTCGGGGCGGGGGTGGTCCCGTCTCCGGCGACGATCACACTCACGCCGGACGGGAGGTTCATCTTGGTGACCTGGGCGTCCTGGCCGTCGTACTCCTCCAGCCAGAGATCGGAGCCGGCCGGGTTCGGGCCGGGTGCCGCGGTCTGCGACGTGGACGAGCCGGTGGGCGCCGGGGTCGGTGTCGCGGTCGGGGTCGCGGTGGACGCGGAGCCGGAGCCGGTCGAGTCGGCCGCCTTCGGGGTCACGGTCTTCACCGTCAGCGCGCTGTCGCCCGGGCGGTAGGAGATCGTCGCATACTTCTGGTCGTCGAGCCACGACTTCACGTCGGCGGTGCGGCCGTAGGCGACCATCTGCGTCTTGGCGTTCTTCGAGCCCGAGATGGACAGCGTCTGCTGCCCGGGATGGGCGTTCAGCACGGCGCTGTCGATCACGACGTAGCGCGCGTCGCCGGGGACGGTCGCCGAGGCGTTCACCTGCGACGGGGGTGCGAAGATCGTGCGCTGGGCGATGCCGGCCACGATCATGACGGCAGCGACCACGAACGCGACGATGGCCAGTACGAAACGCAAACAGAACTCCTCAGTGCCGGACGGGGGGCGGGCACAGTCACACAACGATAATGGAGCACCCTGAGAGGCATCTAACCGTTGTCTGCACGGTCACGCAGTCCCCCATGCGGGTACGGGCCTCGAAATGTAAGATCGATGCGGCGCGCGCGCTGCTCGCTCACTCGATCCCACAGGAGTAACACGGTGGCCACCGACGAATCCAACTTCACCCAGGTCTTTCGCGGATACGACAAGGACGAAGTCGACCAGGCCATCCAGGACCTCCGCCGCGAGCTGATCAAGTCCAACACCCAATCGGCCGACCAGGCCAAGGAGCTCAAGCGCCTCCAGCTGCGCATCGACGAGCTGAACGCGGAGATCGAGGAGGTCGGCAGCCCGACCTACTCCGGGCTCGGCACCAAGCTGGAGAACACCCTCCGCGTCGCCGAGGAGCAGTCCACCCGGCTCATCGCGCAGGCCGACATCGACGCGGAGAAGCTGCGCGCCGGAGTCACCGCCGAGATCGACAAGATCAAGAAGACGGCGGCGCAGCAGGCCGAGCGCGTCCTCGCCGACGCGCAGGCGCGCGCGACGACGGCCCTCGAAGACGCCCAGATCGAGTCGTCGGAGCTGCTCGCGCGCACCCGTGCCGACAAGGAGACCCTCCTCAACGACGCGATCAGGGAGGCAGCGGCCATCCGCGGCGCCGTCGCCACCGAGGCCGCCGAGCTGCGCGCGACGAGCAAGCGCGAGGCGTCCGCCCTGCGCGCCGAGGCCGACCGCGAGGCGGCGGAGCTGAAGGCCGTCGCGCTGCGCGAAGCGGAGGCGGCGCGCACCGAGGCCGCCGAGCTCGACCGCACCATCGCCGCGCGCCGTGCGGAGCTGGAGAACGCGCTCGCCGCCGACCGCGCCGCCTTCGAACGGGAGGCGGCGCAGACCCGCCTCGAGCTCGACAAGCGCGTCGCCGAGACCGCTGACCGGCTCGCCGCCGAGCAGACCGCGGCGCGCGACGCGGTCGCCGCAGAGGTCGCCCAGGCGCGCGCCGAGCTCGCGGACGAGGTCGAGCAGCAGCGCGCGACACTGGCCGCTCTCGCCGCGCAGACCCGCGCCGACCTGGATCACGAGGACACCACCAAGCGCCAGGCGCTCGCCGCCGACGTCGAGCAGACCACGACCTCCCTCGCCGCCGAGGTCGAGCAGACCAGGAGCTCCCTCGCCGCCGAGGTCGAGCAGACCAAGGCCCGGCTGGCCGACGAGGTCACGACCACCACCTCCGCCCTGGCCGACGAGGTCACCCGCACCAAGACCGAGCTCGCCGACGAGGTGGCACGCACGAAGGCTGCGCTCGCCGACGAGGTCTCCAGCACGAAGGCCGCGCTGGAGTCGGAGGTCACCACCACGCGCTCGGCCCTCGAGACCGACGTGACCACCACCCGCTCCGCGCTGGCCGAGGAGGTCGAGCGCACGAAGAAGGAGCTCGCGGACGAGGTCCTGCAGACCCGCGCGACCCTGGAGCGCGAGACCACCGAGACCCGCAGCGGCCTCGAAGCCGACCGAACCGCGACCGCCGCGCAGCTCACCGCCGACCGCGAGCGCGTCGCCAACGAGCTCGCGGCCGAGGAGGAGACCACCCGGGCCCGCGTCACCGCGCTGCGCGAGCGCACCGCGGCCGAGCTCGCCACGGAGGTCAAGGACACCCGCGCGGATCTGGCCGCCGAGGTCGAGACCACGCGCACCGACCTCGCCACCGAGGTCGACACCGCGCGTGCGGCCCTCGCGAAGGACGTCCAGACGACCAAGGCCGACCTCGCCAAGGAGGTCAAGAGCACCCGTTCCGCCCTCACCAAGGAGGTCGACAGCACCAAGGCGGCCCTGGCCAAGGAGGTCGAGACCACCCAGTCCGACCTCGCCACGGAGGTCGAGACCACCCAGGCCGCCCTCGCCGCCGAGCTGGAGACCGCCCGCGCCGAGCTGGCCGACGAGGTGCAGACCACCCGGGCCGCCCTGGCCGAGGAGGTAGAGACCACCCAGGCCGCCCTGGCCGAGGAAGTCGAGACCACCAAGGCCGACCTCGCGGACGAGGTCCGGACCACGCAGGCGGCGCTCGCGGACGAGGTGAGGACCACCCGCGCCGAGCTGGCCGCAGACGCCGAGCGCCAGCGTCGCGAACTCGAGGCCGAGGCTGCTGAGCTGCGCGCCGAGCTGGCCGCCGAGGTCGGCGAGGCGCGCACCGCCCTGGCCGAGGAGCTCGCGACCGAGCGCAGCGCCCTGACGGCCGAGGTGACCTCCACCCGCGCTCAGCTCGCAGCCGACGTCGAGCAGACCGCCGCCCGCCTGGCCGCGGAGAAGGAGCAGACCCTCTCCGCACTGGAGACCGAGGTCGTCACCACCAAGGCCGCGCTGGCGGCGGAGGTCGAGCAGACGAAGTCCGCCCTGGCCGCCGAGGTCGAGCAGACGAAGTCCGCCCTGGAGACCGAGGTCACCACCACGACCTCCAACCTCGCTGCCGAGGTCGAGCAGACGAAGTCCGCCCTGGAGACCGAGGTCACCACCACGAAGTCCGCCCTGGCCGCCGAGGTCGAGCAGACGAAGTCGGCGCTGGCGGCGGAGGCCGAGGAGACCCGCTCCCGCCTCGCCGACGAGACCGAGCAGACCCGCAGCACGCTCGCCGCCGACGTGAAGCGCACCACCGCCGACCTCGCCGATCAGCGCGCCAGGACCGCCCAGGAGCTGAAGAACGATCGCGAGCAGCAGCGCCTCGAACTGGAGCGCGAGGCCGACCAGACCCGGCTGACGCTCGCCGAGGAGACCGAGCGTGCCCGCGTCACGCTCGACGCCGAGACCGCGAAGGCCCGTGCGGAGGTCGCTCGTGAGGCCGCCGAGGCGGGCACCGCTCTCGACGCCGAGCTGGCCGAGCGCCAGGCCGCGTTCGACCAGGAGGCCACGACCGCGCGCGCCGACCTCGACGCCGAGCTCGTCGCCCTCCGCACCTCCACCCTCGCCGAGCTGGACAAGCGCACCCGCGAGATCGAGCAGGCCAGGATCGACCTCGACGTCGAGCTCCGCGCCCGTCGCGACGAGGCCGAGAAGGAGTACCTGAGCCGGCACCAGGAGGCCGTCGCCCAGACCCAGAAGTACCTGGACGAGGCCAACGTCCAGCTTGCCGACGCGGTCAAGCGCACCTCGCAGGCCCGCACCGAGGCCGAGACGTACGACACCGAGGCCCGCGAGACGGTCAAGAAGGCCCGCAAGGACGCCGAGAAGGTCGCCGCGGATATCGTCCGCGAGGCCCAGGAGCGCGCGGACGCCCTGGTGGAGGACGCCGAGCAGCGCACGCAACGCCTGGTGTCCGACGCGGAGGACCGCCTCTCCCAGATTAGGATCGAGCGAGAGGCCGTGGCCGGGTACTTCGAGAACCTCAGGGGTATGCTGCAGCAGGCGGACACGGTTTCGGCCGACGACTGAGTTCCGCCTTCCGGGCGGACCGCCCAGAGGGGGACTGAGTGAAGATCCAGAACGCGTTCCGAGTCGGCCTGATCGGCACCCTCGGCGTCGGCCTGGGCGTCCTGATCCTGACCTCGATCGTGAGCCTGGCCACGATCATCACCTACATCGGTGCCGCGCTGTTCCTGGCGCTCGGGATCGAGCCGCTCATCTCCTTCCTGGAGCGACGGAAGTTCCCGCGCTGGGCCGCCTTGGTCGTCACGCTCGTGGTCATCGTCGGCGCCTTCGTCGGCCTGATCTGGGCGATCGTCCCCGTCGCGGTCGGCCAGGCGTCGCAGCTCGTCCAGAACACGATCAACTGGGTCAACAACGGCGGAGCCGAGAAGTGGTTCCTCAGCCTCCAGCATCAGTTCCCGACCATCGTCAACCAGCAGAACATCGACGCGGTCACCCAGTGGCTGCAGAAGAACCTCCCGGACATCACGTCCAAGGTCCTGCAGACCGGCATCGGGATCGTGCAGGGCGCGTTCGGCGTCATCATCGTCGTGATCCTGACGATCTACTTCACGGCGTCGCTGCCGAGCATCAAGCGCGCGGCCTACCAGCTCGTGCCGGCCTCCCGCCGCTCGCGCTTCGCCGATCTGGGCGACCAGATCACGGACTCGGTCGGCAAGTACGTCGGCGGCCAGGTCTCGCTCGCGCTCGTCAACGGCGTGCTCAGCGCGATCTTCCTGACGATCATCGGCGCGAAGTTCCCGATCCTGCTCGCGTCGATCGCGTTCTTCTTCTCGCTGATCCCGCTCGTCGGCACGATCACCGGCTCGGTCATCATCGTCGCGGTCTGCTTCTTCTCCGGCCCCCCGACCGCCATCGCCGCGGCGATCTACTACATCGTGTACATGCAGGTGGAGGCATACGTCCTGAGCCCGCGGATCATGAACCGCGCGGTGTCGGTGCCGGGCGCGCTCGTGGTGGTCGCGGCCCTCGCGGGCGGGACGCTGCTGGGCATCCTCGGCGCGCTGGTCGCCATCCCGTTCGCCGCGGCGATCCTGCTCATCATCAAGCAGGTCGTCATCCCGCGGCAGAACGAGCTCTAACCCGCCGCCACGGCACCTCAGGCCGGTGGCCGCGTCACGCCGGCGGCCACTGCGTCGGCAGCGGCGCCGCGGCGGGGTTCATCCGCTCCACGATCTCGTCCAGCACGCGGCGGGTCTGGTTCTCCCCCACCCAGAGGTGCTTGCCGCCCTCGACGTCGACCAGCTCGATCTGCGGCAGCGGCTTGAACCGCTCCGCCGCCTCCGCCGGCTGCAGGTAGTCGTCGTGCTCGGGGATCAGCGCCACGATCGGCCGGTGGTCCCCCGCCCAGGCGGCCAGGTGCTCCGGCTTGGCACGGTGCAGCGGAGGCGAGAGCAGGATGATCCCGTCCACCGGGCACTCCCGTCCGTACATGAGCGCGAGCTCGGTGCCGAACGACCAGCCGAGCAGCCACGGGTGCGGGAGGCCGCGCTCGGCGACGAAGGCCATGGCCGCCTCCACGTCGTAGCGCTCGTCCACCCCGTGGCCGAACTCGCCCTGGCTGCGCCCGCGCGGCGACGCGGTGCCCCGCGTGTTGAACCGCAGCACGGCGATGTCGGCCAGCGCAGGAAGCCGGCCCGCCGCCTTCCGCAGGATGTGGGAGTCCATGAAGCCGCCGCCGGTCGGGAGCGGGTGCAGCGTGACGAGGGTCGCGACCGGTTCCCGGTCGAGCGGGGACGCCAGCTCGCCGACGAGGGTCAGCCCGTCCCTGGTGCGGAGTTCGATGTCCTCGCGCCGGGCGGGCAGCTCGACGCCGCCGCGGATCTCGATCGGCCCCGGAGCGCTGTCCGTCATTCCACTGTCTCCCTCACTCACGCGACCCGCCAGCACGACGGGTGCCAGTGCCGGCGCGCGGCGAGGTCCGCCGCGTCGCCCATCACACCGTCGGCGCGCCACGCGACCAGGTGGGCGACGCCAGGACCGATCTCGCGGCCGCAACCGGGGCACACATAGCTCTTCTGCGCCTGCACGGCCGACACGGGCTGCACGTTCCATTCGACGCCGCGCCGCACCTCCGTGCGCCGCCAGCCCGCGAGGAGCCGGTCCAAGCCGTCCTGCTCCTCTTCACGCTGCTCGCCGTGGCGGCGGCGGGGACGATTGCTGCGGGGCACCGCTCCAGTCTATGCAGGACGCGGCTGTCCCCCGCCGACCCACGCGCAGTACCATCGGCGGCATGAGCGACGACGCTCGAGATCGCGACGCCCGCAACACGGATGCTCTGACCGCGCAATTCCTGGCCACCGAGCACTGGAGCCTCCTCGCTTCGCGCAGCACGACGCAGAGCGAGGTGCTGACGCGGATCAGCATGCTCCTGACGCTGATGTCGGCCGCTCTGGTGAGCATCGCGCTGGTCGGCCAGGCCACGGACTTCGCCGGCATCTTCCCGACCTTCGCGGACGCGCTGCTCGGACTCGTCGTGGTGGTGGGGGTGCTCACACAGGTGCGCGTCACGAACGTGTCCATGGAGGACCTCATGTACGTGCTCGCCATGAACCGCCTCCGCGCCGAATACGTGCGGCTGGCCCCTGACGTCGCACGGGCGCTCTCCACGTCGTGGCACGACGACCGGGAGGGCGTCACACGCACCTACTATTTCCTGGGCCGCCGCGGGCAGAGCCCGGTGTTCGGCAGCAGCATGATGTTCACGTTCGTCGTGAACGGCGCGCTCGTCGGCCTGTTCCTCGGCGTCGTGCTGGCGACGAGCGGCGTCGACATCACGGCGGCGTGGATCGTCGGCGTCGCCGGCGCTGTCGGCTACCTCATCGTCTCCGTGTGGATCGACATGCGGCTCTACTACCGATTCTGGCGCGCATACACGCCGACGTCGCCCGGTGCGAGCCGTCCGCCGTCGACCGGCGAGTGATCGAGTCCGCTCAGTACCAGCCGGTGGACTGCGAGTGCGCCCAGGCGCCGCACGGGTTCGTGTAGCGGCCGGCGATGTAGCCCAGGCCCCACGAGATCTGCACGGAGGCGTCCGTCTGCCAGCCCGGGCCCATCTTGCTGCCGGGGAGGGCCTGCGGGATGCCGTAGGCCCCGCTCGGGTTGGACGCGTTCACGCGCCAGCCGGACTCCCGGTTCCAGAGCGAGACGAGGCAGCTGTACTGGTCGTCGCCCCAGCCGCGGGACTGCACCATCTGGTACGCGATCGCCTGAGCAGTGCCCGGCGACGGGATGGGAGCGGACGGGGCGCTCGAACCGCCGGAGGAGGAAGACGAGGACGACGACTTCGTCGGCGTGGGCGTCGGTGTCGGCGTGGGCGTCGGCTTGACCCCCAGCGTGTCGCGCGTGACGGCCGTCTCCGACGCGTTCGGCGCGGTGAGGCTCTGCACGGGGACGGCGCCGTAGCGCGAGTCCTGCTGGATGCTCTGGATCGTGTCCGCGTAGGCCGGCGTCGCCGCGGAGCCCGAATACGGGTCGACGACGTTGACCAGCGCGAATCCGACGGCGGCCGTGAAGGCGAACCCCCAGATGACGGCGCGCGAACGGACATGAGGCCGTCGCGAACGGCGGAATGCGACTCCGACCGGGTTGGCAGGGGTCAGCGGAACGAGCTCTGCTGCTTCTTGTCTACCCACGATCACAGAACCATAACGAACATTTCAGCGGATTCCAACACGGAGCTCCCCTATTCAGGTAACGGCCAGGATCAGCGGACCGCGAGCATCACGTCCGTGACGCTGTCCAGGAGGAGGTCCACTTGGGCCTCACGGTACCCCCCTCGTTGCTCACGGAAAGTGACCGTGCGAACTTCTTCGACACTCATCGGGCGGCCGTCCTGGAAGTACTTCACGAGCCGTCCGGCGAAGCGGTCGACGTCCTGGCGGTTGTAGCCGAGGGTCAGGAAGCTCACCCGCTGGAAGCGGTTGCCGACCGGGCGCTCCAGCCGGTCCAGGATCGCCTGGGCCGACGTGCGGGCGTCCTCGAACCACGACGAGTCGCGGCCGCCGCCACGGGCGTAGTCGCGCTCACGGGCCGCGAAGGCGTCCTCCAGGCGCTCCAGGGCCGCGTCCACGTGCGAGGTCGAGTAGCCGCCTTTGGCCATCGAGAACGCCGTGTGGCGGATGTCGGAGGCCGACAGGCCGCCAGGGGTCGAGGGGTCGGAGTCGTAGGCGCGACGGGCGGCGACGAGGAACTCGTCGACCTGTGCCACGTCGTAGCCTGGCTTCGACTTGGGGCTCCGGGGAAAGGTGCTCACCAGCACATTCTGTCAGGAGAAGATGAGGAACAGCACGTAGGTGGCCGCCGCGGACGGAAGGATCGAGTCCAGCCGGTCGAGGAAGCCGCCGTGGCCGGGCAGCCACGAACTCATGTCCTTGATGCCCAGATCGCGCTTGATGAGCGACTCGGCGAGGTCGCCCGCCGTCGCCGTGAGCAGCGCCACGACGCCGAAGATCACGCCGAACCACCAGGGCTCGTGGATCATGAAGACCGAGATCAGGACGCCCGCGACGATCGCCGCCACCGCGGCCCCGGCGAAGCCCTCCCAGGTCTTCTTGGGGCTGATGCTCGGCGCCATCGGATGCCGGCCCCAGGACAGCCCGCTCGCGTACGCGCCGGTGTCGACCGCGACGACCACGATCAAGAAGCCGAGCACCCACCACTCGCCGCCGTTCTCCGCCAGCAGCAGGATGGCGAACGAGCCGAGCAGGGTCACGTACATCTGCACGAGCACGCTCCACGCCAGGTCGCGGGCGAGCGCCACTCCCCCGGCGCGCTTGGCCGGGAGCGCGGCCTCCTCGATCAGCCGCCAGACCACGACCAGGACGATGCCGGACGCCAGCGCCACGAGCTGACCGCCCGCGTGGAACCAGAAGGTCGCCGGCACGATCGCGAGCGAGGCGATCAGCGACGGCGTGCGCGGCACGCGCCTCCCTGCCGCGCGGAAGGCCTGGGTGAGCTCGAACGCGGCGAACCCGATCATCGCCGCTCCGAAGACCAGGAACAGCTCCTTGACGAAGACCAGGCTCAGCACGAGCAGGGCTCCGCCGCCGAGACCGATCAGGATCGCCAGGATCAGGTTGCGGCCGGTCCGTGCGGCGATCCGCTCATTGGTCGCGTCGAGCTGGGCCTTGCGTGCGAGCACCTGGCGCTCGAAGTCCGCGCGGGTGGCCTGCACCTGCGCACGCCGCAACTCGGCCCGGGCCGCGGCCTTCCCCCTTCTGCCCGACGCCGGCGTGCGAGGCGCGCCGGGGCTGCTCCCCTCGCTCATCTAGACCTCGAGGAGCTCGGCTTCCTTGCGCTTGAGAGCCTCGTCGACTGCGTCGACGTTCGTGCGCGTGAGGGCCTCGAGCTCCTTCTCGCCACGGGCCACCTCGTCGTCGCCGACCTCGCCCTTCAGGGCGTCGAGGTCGTCCTTCGCCTTGCGGCGGATGTTGCGGATGGCGACCTTGGCGTCCTCGCCCTTGCCGCGGACGATCTTGACGAACTCCTTGCGGCGGTCCTCGGTCAGCTCGGGGAGGGTGACGCGCACGATCTCGCCGTCGTTGCCGACGTTGGCCGACAGGTTCGGCATGTTGACGATCGCCTTCTCGATGTCCTTGAGGGCGGACTTGTCGTAGGGCGTCACCAGCAGGACCCGGGCCTCCGGGTTCTGGAGGCCGGCGAGCTGGGCGAGCGGCGTCGGCGAGCCGTAGTAGTCGACGAGCACCTTCTGGAAGAGGGCGGGGTTGGCGCGCCCCGCGCTCACCGTGCCGAAGTCGTCCCTCGCCGCGTCCACGGTCTTGGCCATGCGCTGGCGGGCGTCGGTAATCACATCGGCGATCACGGTTTCTCCTTCAGATCGGTGAGTCGTTGTCTAGTCTAGGGCCAGGCCCCGGAGCGCCCTGCGCACGGCGGAGCGCCCCGCCGGACGGGTCAGCCGAGCAGGGTGCCGATCTCGGCGCCGAGCAGCGCGGCGGTGACGTTGCCCGCCGGCTCGATGCCGAAGATGCGCATCGGCATCCCGTTGTCCATGCAGAGGCTCAGCGCAGTGGAGTCGACGGCCTTGAGGCCCTGCGTCAGCGCGTCCTGGTGGCTGATCTGGTCGATCTTGCGCGCGTCCGGGTTGATGCGCGGGTCGGAGTCGTACATGCCGTCCACGCCGTTCTTGGCGACCAGCACGACGTCGGCGCTGATCTCCAGCGCGCGCTGCGCTGCGACGGTGTCGGTGGAGAAGTACGGGAGGCCGGCGCCGGCGCCGAAGATGACGACGCGGCCCTTCTCGAGGTGGCGCTCCGCGCGGCGCGGGATGTACGGCTCGGCCACCTGGGTCATCGCGATAGCGGACTGCACGCGCGTCTCCGCACCGGCCTGCTCCAGGAAGTCCTGCAGGGCGAGCGAGTTCATCACGGTGCCGAGCATACCCATGTAGTCGGCGCGTCCGCGGTCCATCCCGCGCTGCGAGAGTTCGGCTCCGCGGAAGAAGTTGCCCCCGCCGACGACGATGGCGATCTCGACGTCCTCCGCCGCCTGCGCGATCTCGCGGGCGATGCTGCTGACGATGTCGGGGTTCACCCCGAGCTGACCGCCGCCGAAGGCCTCGCCGGAGAGTTTCAGAAGGACCCTGCGTCTGTGAGTGGCTGCCGTCATGTGTGTACGAGTCCTTCCGTGTGTTTCGTTAACGCTAATGCGTGGCCCACCCCCTGAACAGGGACGGCGGGCACAGAAAAGGAGTCCGGATCGTGGTTCACGATCCGGACTCCTTCATGCCTGGGTCAGGCGCCGACCTTGAAGCGGGCGAAGCCCGAGACGGTCAGACCCGAGTCCTTGAGGACCTGGGCGATGTTCTGCTTGTTGTCGCGGGCGTACTCCTGCTCGAGCAGGGCGACCTGCTTGAAGTAGGCGCCGAGGCGGCCCTCGATGATCTTCGGGAGCGCGGCCTCCGGCTTGCCCTCGTTGCGCGAGATCTCCTCGACGATGCGACGCTCGTTCTCGACCTCTTCGGCCGGGACGTCCTCGCGGGTGAGGTAGGTCGGGTTGGCGAACGAGATGTGCTGCGCGATGCTGCGGGCGGTCTCCGCGTCGGCGCCGGCGTAGCCGACGACCACGCCGACCTGCGGGGGCAGGTCCTTGGAGGTCTTGTGCAGGTAGATCGCGAAGTTCTCGCCCGAGACGACGGCGATGCGGCGGAGCTCCACCTTCTCGCCGAGGATCGCGGCCTCGTCACCGATGAGCTCGGCGACGGTCTGCGACCCGGCGGGGGCGGCCAGCGCCTCCTCGACGGTGGTGGCGCCCGCGGCGGCGGCCGCGTCGAGCACCTTGTCGGCGAGGGCGATGAACTTCTCGCCCTTCGCGACGAAGTCGGTCTCGCAGGCGAGCTCGATCATCGTCGCGGTGCCGTTGCCGTTCTCCTTCGCGGCCACGAGGCCCTCGGAAGTGGAACGGTCGGCACGCTTCGCGTTGCCCTTGGCGCCCTTGAGGCGGAGGATCTCGGTCGCCTTCTCGATGTCGCCACCGGCCTCCTCGAGGGCCTTCTTGGTGTCGACCATTCCGGTGCCGAGCTGCTCGCGCAGGGCCTTGATGTCAGCGATGCTGATGTTTGCCATGTTCTGACTGGAACCTTCTGACTCGAAGTTTGGTGAGGGTGGTTACTTGGCCTCGGCGTCGGCGTCCGCGTCCGCCTCGCCCTCGGCCACGACCTCGGCGGAGTCCGCCTTGGCCTCGGCGAGGTCGGCGTCGGCCGCCTTCTCGGTCTCGGCGGACGACTGGACCTCGTCCTGCGACTGCGCGAGGAGCTCCTGCTCCCACTCGGCGAGCGGCTCGGCCTGCTCGGAGCCCTCTTCCGGCTTCTGGTGACGCTGGATGAGGCCCTCGGCCGCGGCGTCGGCGACGATGCGGGTGAGGAGGGTGACGGAGCGGATGGCGTCGTCGTTGCCCGGGATCGGGTACTGGACCTCGTCCGGGTCGCAGTTCGTGTCGAGGATGGCGATGACCGGGATGCCCAGCTTCTTCGCCTCGTCGATCGCGAGGTGCTCCTTCTTGGTGTCCACGACCCAGATGGCGCTCGGGGTCTTGGCCAGGTTGCGGATGCCGCCGAGCGACTTGTGGAGCTTGTCGAGCTCGCGCTTCTTGATCAGCAGCTCCTTCTTGGTGAAGCCGCTGGTGGTGCCCTCGAAGTCGAGCTCCTCGAGCTCCTTCATGCGCGCGAGGCGCTTGGACACGGTCTGGAAGTTGGTCAGCAGACCGCCCAGCCAGCGCTGGTTCACGTAGGGCTGGCCCACGCGGGTCGCCTGCTCGGCGATCGCCTGCTGCGCCTGCTTCTTGGTGCCGACGAAGAGGATGGTGCCGCCGTGGGCGACCGTCTCGCGCACGAACTCGTACGTCTTGTCGATGTAGGCGAGCGACTGCTGCAGGTCGATGATGTAGCTGCCCGAGCGCTCGGTGAGGATGAAGCGCTTCATCTTCGGGTTCCAGCGGCGGGTCTGGTGTCCGAAGTGGACGCCGCTGTCGAGCAGCTGGCGCATGGTGACGACGGCCATTGCCGTTCTCCTGTTCTTGCGCGCCCGGCCTCACGGCGGGGACACGACTCTCGGTTGTCCAGCGGCAGCCGGTCGGCCGCCGCTCCTGGTGCCCCGCGCCTCCCCGCACCCGCGCCTCCGCACGGTTGATCGTGGTGGAGGAGCAGGAGACCGGTGGAGAAGCGCACACCCTCGAGTGAGGATGTTCCGGACACGCGTAGTCACCCCGGCATGCGGAGTGCAGTGGACATCCTATCAGGAACCGGGGGCCGGCCGCCGCCGCCTCACGAGCGCGGGACGGTGTCCCCCGACGACCGCACCTGCGGCCCGCGGCCGCGCCCGGCGTTGGCGAACAGCGTCTCGGCGTGCTCCAGCGCCATCCCGTTCGTCTCCGGCACCTTGAAGAAGACGAAGAAGAAGGAGAGCGCCGCGAAGACCGCGTACATCCCGTACGTGAACGGCAGCGAGAAGTCGGACATCGGCGGGAAGGAGACCGTGACCAGGAAGTTCGCGATCCACTGCGCGGAGGCGGCGACACCGAGTGCGGCGCCGCGGATGCGCGGAGGGAAGATCTCGCCCAGCAGCACCCAGACCAGCGGCCCCCAGGAGGCGCCGAAGCAGATCACGAAGACGTTCGCCGCGATCAGCGCGATCGGCCCCCACGGGTTCGGGAGAGTGACGGCGCCGGCCGACTTGTGCGCGAAGCTGAACGACAGCGCCATCACCGCCAGCGAGATCGCCATGCCCACCGAGCCGGTGAGCAGAATGGGGCGCCGGCCGACGCGGTCGACCAGCAGGATCGCCACGATGGTGACGACCACGTTGGTGATGGAGGTGATGACGGTGATGAGCAGCGAGTTGCTCTCGGTGAATCCGACGGCCTTCCAGAGCGTCGTCGAGTAGTAGAAGATCACGTTGATGCCGACGAACTGCTGGAACACGGACAGGATGATGCCGATCCAGACGATCGGTTTCAGGCCGAAGCGGTTGCCGCGGAGCGTGCCCTTCGCGGCGTCCTTGTCCTCCTCGATGGCGTGCTCGATGTCGCGGACCTGCCGATCGACGTCCTCCTCCGGGACGAGGGTCGCGAAGATCGCCCGCGCCTCGTCGTGCCGCCCACTGGACAGCAGGTAGCGCGGCGACTCCGGCAGGATCAGCGCCAGGATGCCGTAGACGACGGACGGGATCACGCCGACCAGGAACATCCACCGCCACGCCTCCAGCCCGAACCAGAGCTGGTTGGCCGCGGCGCCCGCGGCTCCGGCGAGCAAGGCGTCGGAGAGCAGCGCCACGAAGATACCGATCGTGATGGCGAGCTGCTGCAGCGAGGCGAGGCCGCCACGGCGCTGCTTGGGCGCGATCTCCGCGATGTACGCCGGAGCGACCACGGACGCGATGCCGATGCCGAGACCACCGATGACGCGCCAGAAGCCGAGGTCCCAGACGGAGAACGAGAGCCCGGCGCCGATGGAGCTGGCGAGGAACAGGACGGCGCCGATCAGCATCACCCGGATGCGGCCCCAGCGGTCGGCGAGGCGGCCGGCGAAGTAGGCGCCGACCGCGCAGCCGAGCAGCGCGATGGCGACGATGAACCCGGTGACGAACGCGTTGAGCGCGAAGTGGTGCTGGATGGAGTCGACGGCCCCGTTGATGACGGAGGAGTCGAAACCGAACAGGAACCCGCCGACCGCCGCTGCGGTCGCGAGCCCGACGACTTTCCGCCGCATCGCCGCGGTGGGCTGAGGAACGTGCTCGTCCTCCCGCTCGGATCCGGTACTGCGCTGATCGGACATGAGACCCCTCCTCGATGTGGGTCGCCGCCCTCTCGGGGAGGATCGGCGGAACGTGCGCTGGTCACGGTACGCCGACTCGTACGTGTGCATAAGAGTCCTGCACAGAGCCGGTGGGTGAGCAGGTTGTGCACGGATCGGCGGTGGTCGGGGTGCGGGGAGGGGGTGGTGGCGGGAGGGTGGGGGTGGGAGTGATCGGGGCGGGTGGGGTGGTCGGGATGGTTGAGGTGGTCGGATGGTTCAGGTGATCGGGGTGGGGATGCGGTGGAGGGCGGCGTTCGGTGAGGTGGTGCGGCGGGTGCTGCGTGGGGTGGGGGCGATCGCTGTGGTGGCGATGGGCGTTGTGGTGGCGACGGGCGCTCTTGCGCCTGCTGCTGCGGAGAGCGGTGGCTACACGGTCGGTGGACGTGCGGCGAGTGGAGTTGCGGACGCCGCGGCCTCCCCCATTCCCGGCGACACCGCGCTCGCCCGCCCTCGCGCCTCGGCTCGCTGGTCGTGGCCGCTCTCCCCGCCCCGGGTCGTCGGGGCGTATGCGGCGCCGCCGTCGCCGTACGCCGCGGGGCACCGCGGGATCGACCTCGCGGCGCGGCCCGGTGCGACCGTGACCGCGCCATCCGACGCGACGGTCCACTTCGTCGGGGTCGTCGTGGATCGGCCGGTGCTCACCCTGGACCACGGCTCTGGCGTGCTGTCGTCGTACGAACCGCTCGCGGCGGCCGGCCTCGCCGTGGGCGACCGGGTGACGCGGGGGATGCCGCTCGGAGTCGTGGGCGAGGGCGCGCACTGCTCCGGCGCCTGTCTGCACGTCGGCGTCCGGGTGGACGGCGAGTACGCGTCGCCGCTGCTGTTCTTCGAACGGCTCCCGCGGTCGGTGCTGCTGCCGCTTCACGCCGGCCGAGCGTCCCCCGCGTCGGCGGGCGGCCGTCCGGCAGCGCCGCGGGGCCGTCCCGCGGGGCCGTGCCGTCAGGCGCGGGGATGGGCGATGCGGTAGGTCTCTTTGAGCCGTTCGCTGGAGACGTGGGTGTAGATCTGCGTGGTCCCGAGGCTGGCGTGCCCGAGGATCTCCTGGACCGCGCGCAGGTCCGCTCCCCCGTCGAGCAGATGCGTCGCCGCCGTGTGCCGCAGCGTGTGCGGACCGGCGGGACCACCGCCGGGGAGGTCGGCGAGCAGCGACGCCACGAGCTGGTACACCGCGCGCGTCCCGAGCCGGCCGCCGCGAGCCCCGAGCAGCAACGCCGGTCCCGAGCCGTCTGCGGCGAGCGCCGGCCGTGCGACCTGGAGGTAGCGACGGATCGCCCGCAGAGCAGGGACACCGAACGGGACCACCCGCTGCTTGTTCCCCTTCCCGACGACGCGGAGCGTCAGCCGCTCGACATCCACGTCGTCGACGTCGAGCCCGGTGAGCTCGCTCACGCGGATGCCGGCCGCGTACAGGAGCTCGATGACGGCGACATCTCGGATCGCCCCCGGCTCACCGCTCTCGGCCTGAGCCGCGAGCGCATCGAGCAGCCCGTCGATCTGAGCCCGGGTGATCACGCGCGGGAGATGCTTGTCGGCCTTCGGCGCGCGCAGCCGCTCGGCGGGGTCTGGCGAGGCGGACACGGACGCTGCGCCTGTCGAGGGCGTCGACTCTGTCGCGGACTCCGTAGAGCTGCCGTTCCGCGCATTCCACCCGCTGAACCCGCGCACCGCGGCCGATCGTCGCGCCAGCGTGGACTTCGCGAGCTGCTGCTGCGACCCCTGCCACAGCCAGTCTCGGAACAGATCGAGCGTGAGCGCCTCGGTGCTGGTCGCCCCGCGCCCTTGGGCGAACCGCTCGAACAGCGCGAGATCGGACCGGTACGCGCGCACCGTCTGCGCCGAGTAGCCGCGCTCCACCTCCAGGTGGCGCAGGTAGCCGTCGACGGCGAGCCGGAGGTTCACTCCCCCAGCATCCGCCATCGACACCGCGACACCGTCGGGGACGCACCGGAGGCGCCGATTCCGGCGGCCGCGGTGTGGCGTGAACCTTGCGATGGGAGTCCGCACCGCGGCTGGCGCCGCCGGGCCGATCGCGATCGTGTGGGTCCATGACCTCTGAACGATCAACCGCCGCCAGCCGGCATGACGATGGAAGTGCCGGCGACGCGGACTACGGCGTCATCGGCGAGCGGTACGCGCGGTATCGGCGCCCCGAGCCGGCGTTCGCCGCCGCCGTCCGCGCGGCGCTGGGCAGCGCACGGACCCTGGTGAACGTCGGCGCCGGCGCCGGCTCGTACGAACCGGATCACCTCGCGGTCACCGCGGTCGAACCCAGCGCGGCGATGCGGGCGCAACGTCCCGCTGGGACGGCGACCGTCGTGGACGCCGTCGCGGAGGACCTGCCGTTCGCGGACGGGTCGTTCGACGCCGCGCTGGCATCGTTCACCGTCCACCAGTGGCGGGACCTGCACGCAGGACTGCGCGAGATCCGTCGGGTGACCCGCGGACCGATTGTGATCCTCACCTGCGACCCCACCGCCCTCGAGCGGTCCTGGATCAACGACTACGCTCCCGAAGTGATCGCGACAGAGGCCGGCCGTTATCCCACGATCGCGGCTGTACGGTCGGGACTGGGCGGCGACGTGACGGTGGAGCGGTTGCCCATCCCGCTGGCGTGCGTCGACGGGTTCTCCGAGGCCTATTACGGCCGACCCGAATCGCTGCTCGACCGGGGTGCGCGCCGTGCGAACTCCGCGTGGAGCTTCGTGAGCAACGAGATCGCTACCCGATTCGAGCACACCCTCCGTGCGGACCTCGCGTCCGGCGCGTGGGACGAACGATACGGGCACCTGAGAACGCAGCCGACGTTCGACGGGTCCCTCCGGCTCATCGTCGGGCGGCCCTGACCGGCTCCTCGTCCGCTCGCGACACGTCCCCGGAGCCGCACGATTCGGTCCGGCCTGTTCCACTAGGCAGCAGAGCCACTCCCGGCCGGCGGGAAGGCGTTGCCTACTGACACTCCGACTCCGACGCGACCCCGCCACGTGGAGCCGTGCGACGCGGTCCGGCCTGTTCCACTAGGCAGCAGAGCCACTCCCGGCAGGCGGAAAGGCGTTGCCTACTGACACTCCTGCTCGACCCCGCCACGTGGAGCCGTGCGACTCGGTCCATCCTGTTCCGCTCCGGCGCAGAGCCGCGCCGGGCAGGCGAGTAAGCGCCCGTTGATGCTCCCCCTCGGCTCCGCAAAGTCCCGAGCTTCGCGCTGAAACTCACGTCATGATCGGCCTCCGTTCTCGTACGCACCGAGGCGTGCGCCCATCGGTTCGGCCAGCTCCGCCATCTCGTCGGGGGTGGTGACACAGATCGCGCCGTACTCGCGGATGAGGCGGTGGCAGCCTTCCGAGGTCGGGGACGTGATGGGGCCGGGCACGGCTCCCAAAGGGCGGCCGAGCTGGGCGGCGTGGCCGGCGGTGTTCAGGGAACCGGAGCGGGCGCCGGCCTCCACCACGATGGTCGCGGTGCTGGCGGCGGCGATCAGGCGGTTGCGCATCAGGAAGCGCCAGCGCGTGGGGGTGGAGCCCGGTGGGAGCTCGGCGATCAGCAGGCCGGAGCGGGCGATCCGCTGGAGGAGGTCGTCGTTGCCTGCCGGGTAGAGACGGTCGACGCCTCCGGCCAGGAAGGCGACGGTGACCTGGTCGCTGGACAGGGCGGCGCGGTGGGCCGCGGCGTCGACACCGTAGGCGCCTCCCGAGACGATGGCGAAGCCTCGGTCGCTCAGGCCGGCCGCGCACTCCAGCGCGACGTGCTCGCCGTAGCCGCTGGCGGCGCGTGCGCCGACCAGGGCGACCGAGTGCTTCAACAGAGGCAGCCGGGCGGGGTCGCCGCGGACCCAGAGGGTCAGGGGCGCGCCGAGCTCCAGGCCGTCGAGCGCGGTCGGCCACAGTGGGTGCTCGGGCGACACGAGGCGGGCGCCGAGGCGGGCGGCGCGTTCCAGCGGGGCATGCAGCGCGGCGCGCGGGAGTCGCGACCGCCACCGGTCGAGCGCGTCGCGCAGTCTGTCGATCGGCGGGAGCGCGGGGGCGCCGGCGTCGCTCAGCGCTGCGCGGACGGACTGCGGCGACGTGTCGCCGATCACGGAGCGGAGGGTCGCCGGCGCGCCGATGGACCCGACCAGGAGCGCGGCGTCGGTGTCGCCCGGTTCGCACGCGGCCGAGAGCGCTGCGCGCGTCGCCGCCGCGACCACCGCGGACTCGTCCGGGTAGGGGATGCCGGTGGAGACGTCGCGCACAAGGGATGCGACCTCCTGGGATGTGAGGCCGGGGAACGTCTCGCGCGTCATCGCGGGCCTCCGCGGACATCCCCGGCTCGTTCTCCTTCCGAAGCCTCGCCTCGGCCGGACGCCAACTGCCAGAGCGCACAGCTGCCGCACCAGAGTTCGCGTTCGCGTTCCTCCCGGACTTCGCGGACCATGCCCGCTGTCGTGCTCATGCGGCCATGCCCCAGCTCCTCTCGAACACTCCAGCCACCTGGCCGGCGGCGGCCGTCGAGGTCGCCAGCGCCCAGGCCCTCCGACGCGCTCATGCGCTCACACCTCGTCTCAGGTAGAGCGCCCGAGCGACATGGTCCGCGGTGGGGCTCGCGGTGCCGTCGACGTCCGCCAGGGTCCAGGCCAGGCGCAGGGTGCGGTCGTAGCCGCGCATCGTGAGGGCGCCGCGCTCCAGGGAGCGGTCGAGGGTGGCGCGGGCGGAGGCGGCGAGCCGGCGTTCGGGGGCTCTCAGCCACGTTCCGGCGGCCTGGGAGTTCGTCGTCCAGCCCGTGCCGCTGAGGCGGTCGCGGGCGGCCGCCCTGGCGCTCTCGACGGCCAGCCGGAGGTCCTGGCTCGTGCGGGTCCGGGCCGTGCCGTCGGAGGCCGTGCGGAGCGCGCCGAGGCCGAGGCGGCGCACGGTGAGACGGATGTCCACGCGGTCGAGCAGGGGGCCGGAGAGCCGTGCGAGGTAGCGGCGGCGGCCGGCCGGGGTGCAGGAACACTCCGCGTCGGCCGAGCCGTAGCGGCCGCACGGGCACGGGTTGGAGGCGAGCACGAGTTGGAAGCGCGCAGGGAACGACGCGCTTCCGGCGGCGCGGTCGACGACGATCCGGCCGGACTCCAGTGGCTGGCGGAGGGCGTCGAGCACGTTGGGCTGGAACTCGGCGGCCTCGTCCAGGAACAGCACGCCGTTCGACGCCCGCGCGACGGCTCCCGGGACGAGGCGTCCACTGCCTCCGCCGACGAGGGCGGCGGAGGACGCGGTGTGGTGCGGGGCCTCGAACGGCGGGCGCAGGACCAGACCCCCGCCCAGGCCACGGCCCGCCAAGGAGCGGATCGAGGTCGTCTCCAGCGCCTGCTCGGGGGTGAGATCGGGCAGCAGCGACGGGAGGCGGCGCGCCAGCATCGTCTTGCCCGCGCCCGGCGGCCCGATCATCGAGACGTTGTGGCGTCCCGCCGCTGCGGCGACGAACGCGTCGACCGCGTCGTCGTTGCCGGCGACGTCGGCCATGTCCGGCTCGTCGTCGACCGGGCCGGCGTCGTCGGGAACCGCCACCGGGGTCTCGTCGACGGGGTCCAGCTCGGCGCCGTGGGCGATGGCGGCGGCGCGCAGGCCGACCACCGGGACGACGTCGATGCCGTCGACGAGGGAGGCCTCCTCGGCATTCGCCGTCGGGACGAGGACCCGCGCGAAGCCGGCCTCCCGGGCGGCCAGGACGGCGGGCAGCACCCCCGGAACCGGCCGCAGCCGGCCGTCGAGGCCGAGCTCGCCGATGTGGACGGCCAGGGACGGCGACTCGGCGGGGATCTCCCCGGAGGCCGCCAGCGCGGCCACCGCGATCGCCAGGTCGAAGCCCGACCCCTGCTTGCGCAGCGACGCAGGCGACAGGTTCACGGTGAGCTTGCGCTGGGTGAGAGCGCAGCCGGCGTTGGCGGCGGCCGCGGCGACGCGCTTGCGGGACTCGCCGAGCGCCGCGTCGGGCAGCCCGATGAGGACGAAGGCGGGCAGGCCGGCCGAGATGTCGGCCTCCACCTCCACGATGTCGCCCCTGACCCCGGTCAGCGCGACGGCGAACGTGCGTGCGACGGCCATCACGCCACCCCCGGCAGGTGCTCGACCGACGGCTTCCCGCTCCACGCGTCCAGCACGGCGATCGCGTCGATGCGCGTCTCGCCGCGGACGGGTCCATGCGCCCGGCACCACTCCGCGGCCAGGCGGCGCACTCGGGCCGCCTTCTCCGGCGTGATCGCCTCGAACGGGTGCCCGTACTCGATCGAGCTGCGGGTCTTGACCTCCACGAACGCGGTCACGCATCCGCGGCGCGCGATCAGATCGAGCTCGCCGTGCGCGCAGCGCCAGTTGCGGGCCACGATCGTGTAGCCCCGATCCTCGAGCCAGCCGGCCGCCACGGCCTCGCCGCGTCTGCCCAGAACATCCTTCTCAGCCATGTGTCCTCCCACGACCAGCGTGGTCGGTGGGGGCCGGGCAGAACCGGGCGGAGGAAGATCCGTGGAGAAGTCGTCAGCTCAGCACGCTGTGGAGGAAGACGCAGCAGAGCCGAAGACCGACCTCACTCGTCGAGCGCCAGCTCCTTCGGGAGCTCGAACTCCTTGCTCGAGAGCTCCTCGATGTTCACGTCCTTGAACGTCAGCACGCGAACGGACTTCACGAACCGGTCGGCGCGGTAGACATCCCACACCCAGACGTCGTTCATCGTCAGCTCGAAGTAGAAGTCGTGCTCGGTGTCCCTGCGCACGAACTCCACCTCGTTCGCGAGGTAGAAGCGGCGCTCGGTCTCGATCACGTACTTGAACTGGGAGACGACGTCCCGGTATTCGCGATACAAAGCCAGCTCGACCTCGCGGTCGTAGTCGTCGAACTCGTCCTCATCCATCGTTCGACAAGTCTAGCCGCGCGCGCCTAGCTCGGCATATCGAGCGTCGCGAGGTCCTTCAGCCAGGTCAGCCGGTGCAGCGCGCTCGGGCCGAGCTCGGCGATCGCGGCGAAGTGCTCCGGGGTCGAATAGCCCTTGTTGCTCACCCAGCCGTAGCCGGGATAGTCCACGTCGTGGCCGATCATCAGCCGGTCGCGGTGGACCTTCGCGATGACGGAGGCCGCCGCCACCGACGCGCAGTCGCGGTCGGCCTTGATCCGGGTGACCACCCGTGCCGGACGCATCAGCGCCGGACTGAGGTAGTCGTAGTTGCCGTCGAGGATCATCGTGCTCTCGCGCACCTGCGCGCCCTGATCCTCCAGCATCGCGACCGCGCGGGCCCCGGCGAGACCGAGGCAGCGCATGATGCCGAGCGAGTCCACCTCGGCGGCTGAGGCCATCCCGACGGCGTGGAACAGGGACCAGCGCCGGCAGGCGGGTTCGAGCGCCTCGCGCACCGGCTCCGGCAGCAGCTTGGAGTCGCGCAGCCCAGGCGGGATGCGCTTGACCGCGGTGTCGATGACCACCATGCCGACGGCCACCGGGCCGGCGAGGGCCCCGCGGCCGACCTCGTCGACGGCCACGATCGAGGTGACGCCGTCGCGGTAGAGCGCCTTCTCGAAGCGCAGCGACGGCGAGACCGGGGTCATCATTCCTTCTTCTCCTCCACGCCTCGGAAGACTTCAGGATAGTCGTCCAACCACGTCCATCTGCTGACCGGCCAGCTGATCACGGCCGCCCGCCCGACGACATGGTCGAGCGGCACGAAGCCGTGTCCGGGCAGCGCCTGGTTGCGCGAGGAGTCCTGGGAGTCGTAGCGGTTGTCCCCCATCACCCAGATGTGGCCCTTCGGCACGGTGACGTCGAAGGCGAGGGTGGCCGCGTTGGTCTGGCCGGCCGGGATCTCGATGTACGGCTCGCGGATGGCGACGCCGTTGACGGTGATCCGCCCGGCCGCGTCGCAGCAGACCACGTGGTCCCCGGGAAGGCCGATGAGCCGCTTCACGAGGTGGTCGTCGCTGTCGGAGGCCGACAGGCCGACGAAGGTGAGGGCGGTGTCCGCCGCCTGGGCCAGCGGGTTGCGGGGCGCCGGCGGCGTCTTGGGGAGCCAGCCTCCCGGGTCCCGGAACACCACGACGTCACCGCGGCTGAGCGGGAACAGCGACGGCTGCAGCTCGTTCACGAGGATCTTGTCGTTGATCTGGAGGGTGTTCTCCATCGACCCGGAAGGGATGTAGAAGGACCGCACCACGAACGTCTTCACCAGGAAGGCCACGAGCAGCGCGATCACCACGACGATCAGCACATCCCGCAGGAACAGCAGGCCGCTGCGCCTGCCACGCTCTCGCCGCGCCACGCGCTCGGGTCGCGTGGGCAGTGTCTCGTCCGTCATCCACCCTGCCTGGCTCGTTAACCGCCTGAGCTCCCGGTCCAGTGTAGGACCGGGAGCTCAGGATGAGTCGCGCGCGAAACGCTCAGTTCTCGCGCTTCTCCTTGATCTTCGCCTTCTTGCCGCGCAGCTCGCGGAGGTAGTACAGCTTGGCGCGACGGACGTCACCGCGGGTGACGACCTCGATGTGGTCGATGACCGGCGAGTGCACCGGGAAGGTGCGCTCGACGCCGACCTGGAAGCTGACCTTGCGGACCGTGAAGGTCTCGCGGACGCCTTCGCCCGAGCGGCCGATCACGACGCCCTGGAAGACCTGGATACGAGAGCGGCTGCCCTCGATGATGTTGACGTGCACCTTGACGGTGTCGCCGGCACGGAACGCGGGGATGTCCGACTTGAGGGACGCGGCGTCCACCTGATCGAGGATGTGCATTGCTGTTCGCTCTCTGTACCCGCCGGCAGGTCGGGGACGGATTCGGGGCCGCTGCCGGATGCGCACTGCGCGCGGGCGGACGGCCGGGATTCGATTGGGTGTGCACGCTCGAATTGCTGGCTCCCCTGCGGCAGAGCCTGGCGGCGGCACGAACAACTATTCTGCCACGCGCGAGGCCCTATTGCCAAAGCGCGGCGCCGGACGGGTGGGAAGCCTCAGTCTTCGCGGTGCTCTTCGATGATGATGACGTCCGCGTCGTCCACCACCGGGCTGGACGGCCGCGGCACCTGCTGCGGCTGCGCGGCCTGCTGGTACGCGGCGAAGGTGACCGACATCCGCTCACGCGTCTCGGTCACGAGCTCCCAGAGCCCGACCCAGAACATCGCCAGGAAGAACAACACGCCGAGCACGGCGAGCCAGCCGGTGGCGCCGGGCGGGAAGAAGCCGAACGCGACGATGGAGGCGCTCCAGCCGGCGAGCAGGCCGGTGTCGTACCAGGAGACAGCCCGGGTCTCCCTGACGCTCCTGCGGGCCATGACGATGCCGCCGATCGCGAGCAGCGCGACGAAGAGGATCGGGCACAGCACGAGCAGCCCGAGGAACGTCCAGCCGCTGCCCTGGTGGAATGCGGCCCAGCCGATCAGCAGCCAGACGGGCAGCACCACGGCGGACGGGAAGAGCCACCAGTAGAACGCCTTGCGGATGAACACGCGACCAGCGTAACGTCGCGCGGCTGTGCGGTGGCTAGGGGTTCGCCCACGGCGGACTGAACGCGACGGGCGCATGGAAGACTGGACGCAGCCCCACCACAGAAAGAGGACACCCCGTGATCGAGCTGAGGACCCCCGCCGAGATCGAGCAGATGCGGCCGGCCGGCCGGTTCGTCGCCGAGGTCCTCGCCGAGACCGCCGCCGCCGCGAAGGTGGGCGTGAATCTCCTGGAGCTGGACCGGATCGCGCACGACCTGATCCGCCGCCGCGGGGCGGAGTCCTGCTACATCGACTACCACCCGTCGTTCGGGGCGAGCCCGTTCGGCAAGGTGATCTGCACCTCCGTCAACGACGCCGTCCTGCACGGCCTCCCCCACGACTACCGGCTGCGCGACAGCGACCTGCTCAGCCTCGACTTCGCCGCGAGCGTCGACGGCTGGGTGGCCGACTCGGCGGTCAGCCTCGTGGTCGGCACGGCGCGCGACGAGGACGTCCGGCTCATCGACACGACCCGTCGGGCGCTGACCGCGGGGATCGCCGCAGCCCAGCCGGGAGGCCGCGTCGGCGACATCTCCGCGGCGATCGCCGCCGTGGCGCACGCCGAGGGCTACTCGGTGAACACGCAGTTCGGCGGCCACGGGGTCGGGCGGACGATGCACGGCGACCCGCACATCCCGAACGACGGCCGCGCCGGACGCGGTTTCCCGCTGCGGCCGGGGCTCGTCGTCGCGATCGAGCCGTGGTTCCTGGAGACCACCGACCGGATCTTCACCGACCCGGACGGCTGGACGCTGCGGTCGGCCGACGGCTCGCGCGGCGCGCATTCCGAGCACACCGTCGCCATCACGGAGGACGGCCCCCTCGTCCTCAGCGCGCCGTAGCGGTTACGGCAGCAGGTCGGGCCGCACCCGCGCAGTGCGGGCGAGGGACTGCTCCCGGCGCCAGTTCTCGATCGCGCCGTGGTTGCCGGAGAGCAGGATCGGCGGCACGTCGTGGCCGCGCCACTCGGCCGGCTTCGTGTACGACGGGTACTCCAGGAGGCCGTCCTCGTGCGACTCCTGGACCAGGCTCTCCGGGTTGCCGACGACGCCGGGGATCAGCCGGCCGATCGCCTCGATCATCGCCATCGTGGCGACCTCGCCGCCGTTGAGCACGTAGTCGCCGATGCTCACCAGCCGCACGCGGGCGCGGGAGGCGTACTCGTCGAACACGCGCTGGTCGATGCCCTCGTAGCGGCCGCAGCCGAACACCAGGTGCGACTCGGTCGCGAGCTCGCGGGCCATCGCCTGGGTGAACACCTCGCCGGCGGGCGACGGGAACAGCAGTACCGGGTCGTCCGAGCCGTCCACCACCGCGTCCAGCGCCTCCCCCCACGGCTCCGGCTTCATCACCATCCCGGCGCCGCCGCCGTAGGGGGTGTCGTCCACCGTGCGGTGCCGGTCATGGGTGTGGTCGCGGAGGTCGTGGACGCCGAGCTGGATGATGCCCGCCTGCCGCGCCTTGCCGAGCAGGGAGATGTCGAGCACATCGAAGAAGGTCGGGAAGATCGTGACGATGTCGATGCGCATAGGGGGAATTCTATTCGGGGACGACGGCGAGCTCCCGGTCGCGCGGCACCAGCGGCGTCGCCACGGCCGGGCAGATCGCCACGGCCGCGAACGCGAGCGGGAAGCCGACCCAGCCGATGAGCGCGCCGACGGCCGGCCCGACGACCGACGCGGCCAGGAACTGACCGGTGTTCTGCGCGCCGAGCGCCCGGCCCGACCAGAACGGTCCGGCGATCTCGGCGACCGACGTGTAGGCGAGGCCGTTGTCGGCGACGGTCACGATCGCGGCGACGATGAGGATCACGGCCGCGGCGACCGAGCCCAGCGCGGACGCCGCGCCCATCAGCAGCATGACGACGACCGCGGCCAGCGACACCCAGCGCAGCGGCACCAGGTGGCTGCCGACGCGGTCGCTCAGCACGCCGACGCCGATCCGGCCGATCGCTCCGGCGAACTGGCTGACCGCGATCACGACTCCCGCGGCGAGCGACGTGAAATGCAGCTCCGTGACCAGCCAGACCAGCCCGAACGTGGACACGGTGAACTGCGGCACCACCAGCAGCATCGACACGGCGTGGATGCGCCAGAGCAGGGAGGTCTCCCGGTACGGGCGCCAGGTCGCCTGCGGGTGGGTGTCCTCCCCGTCGGCGGAGCGGCGCGGCGGACGCGGCGGGTCGACGATCCCGACGGCGCACAGCACGGCCGAGACGCCGCAGAGCACCGCGGGCACGGCCAGGGCCGCGGAGATTCCTCCGGAGGCCGCCAGCAGCGGGACGCTGATCGCGGCGATCGCGACGCCGAGCGGCTGGCACATCTGCCGGATGCCCATGGCGAGGCCGCGCCGTTCCTTGGCGAACCAGCCGATCACCACCCGGCCGCTCGCGGCGTTGGGGCTCGCGGCGGCCATCCCGCCGACCAGGAACAGCGCGCCGAGCGCGACGTACGACGAGACGAACATGGCGCCGATCGCGGCGGCCGCCGTGAGCGCCAGTCCGGAGGCGATGACCCAGCGCTCGCCGATCCGGTCGCTCAGGGCTCCCCAGGCGATCAGCGCGAGCACCAGCCCGAGCGTCGGCGCGGAGGCGAGCAGGCCGGCCTGGGCGAGGCTCAGGCCGCGCTCGGTGTGCAGCAGCGGGATGAGGAAGGCCGGGGTCGAGACGAAGACGGTCGAGCTGGCCTGGCCGACGACGCCCAGCGCGAGCATGAGCCACGGCCGCGGTGTTCTCGTCGCCTGCTCGGTGTCCGCTCGTGTTTCTCGGCTCATGCGGTATACCCTAGCGGTATACCGACTTGGTATACCAACGAAGGAGCCTGATGCCCGAGCAGCCCCACGTGTACGAGCGCCTGCGCTCCGCGATCCTCGACCTGGACCGCGTGCCGGGCTCCCGCATCACCGAGCGCGGGCTCGAAGCCGAGCTCGGCGCGTCGCGCACGCCGCTGCGTACGGCCCTGATGCGCTTGGAGGCGGAGGGGCTGGTGAGGCGCGACGGCCGGGGCTGGGAGGTCTCCCCCATCGACCTGGGCGAGATCGCGCGGCTCAGCGAGCTCCGTGACGCCCTCGAGACCGCCGCCGCCCGGCTCAGCGCAGCACGTGCCACGGACGACGACCTGCGTGCGCTGCGCGACGACCTCGGCGCCTACGACCCTGACCGGCGGGACGAGGACGCCGTCGGCGCCGGCGCGAGCTTCCACGTGCGGCTCGCAGCGCTCAGCGGCAACCACTTCTTCGCCGACTCGGTCTCCTCGGCGATGACCCGGCTGGCCCGCACCCGCTGGCTGGAGGTCCGCACGGCCGACGCGCGGCGGACGGCCTGGGAGGAGCACCGCGCGATCGTCGACCAGCTCGCGGCGCGGGACGCGAACGCGGCGGCGGACAGCATCCACCGGCACATCGTGGGGACGCACGAGCGACTGCTCGCGGCGCTGGACGCGGACGCGCGGCACCTGCGGGCGCGCGGACTCGCGATCGTGCGCTAGGAGCGCAGCAGGTCGGCGCCGGTGCGCAGCGGGACGGACGCGCCGACGTAGACGTCCGGCATGTCGGTGACGAGCGCGTCGCCGTGCAGGACGGTGAGCGCGACGTACTCGGCCGCGAACGTGTCGGGCAGGCCGAGCTCCGTGGCGAGACGCCAGGCGGTCTTCCGCAGCACGCGGTCGCCGAGCAGCCGGATCGGCAGCCGGTCGACGGCGGCGATCAGCGTGCGGGCGGCGAGGTCGTCCCGCTCGCCCGCCACGACGGAGCGGCGCAGCAGCGCGAGCACCTCGCAGCGCAGCAGTGTGGGAGCGAGCAGGGAGTCGCCGGTGGCCGGGACGTAACCGGCCTCCGCCAGCTCGATGGCGGCGGAGGCGTCGATCACGTAATGGGCCACGTCAGTCCTCGGGGTTCTCCGGTTCGGTGGCTTCGGCCTCCGGCTCGGCCGTGTCGCCCGCTGGCTCGTCGGCGGTCTCAGCGCCCTCGGCCTCGTCGTCGTCCGGAAGCTCCTCGAAGAGCCCGGCCGGCGGCGTCAGCGTCACGGTGCCCGCGGCGATGTCCACCTCGGGGACGATCGCCTTCACGAACGGCACCAGGACCTCGCCGTCCGCCGTGCGGACGACCAGCAGATCCTGCGCGGGCAGGTGGTCGACCCGGGCCACGGTGCCGACCTCCACGCCGTCGCGGCGGGCGCTCAGCCCGACCAGCTGGTGGTCGTACCAGGCGTCCTCCTCGGCGGGGAGCTGCTTGGCGTCCTGGCTCACCCAGAGGATGGCCTTCACCAGCGTCTCCGCCTCGGTCCGGTCGTCCACGCCGGCGAAGAAGCCGACCGGGTGACCGTTATACCAGCGCAGCTCCGTGAGCTCGATGGTCCTGCCGTGCCACTTGGAGGCCGTGGGCACCTGCAGCGTGAAGACGGCGCCAGGCACGAAGCGACGCTCGGGCTCGTCCGTGAACAGCTCGAGCTTGAGAGCGCCCTTCAGTCCGTGCGCCTTGGTCAGCCGGCCGACGCGCAGCTCGGTCTGACCCGGTCGCGGAGCGACCTCCTTGCGGGGCAGCTTGTGGTCCGCCACCTCAGTCGTCGACGACGTCGACGCGGACGCGGCGGCCGTCGGCCAGTGCGGCCACGATGGTGCGGAGGGCCTTGGCGGTCCGGCCGGAACGGCCGATGACCCGCCCGAGGTCCTCGGGGTTCACTCGAACCTCGAGGACCTCGCCACGCGGCGAACCCTTGGCCACGACGTGCACGTCGTCCGGGTGGTCGACGATGCCCTTGACCAGGTGCGTGAGAGCGGGAGCGAGCAAGGTGTTACGCCTTCTCGCCGTCAGCGGCTTCGGTGATCTCTTCAGCCTCGGCGACGACCTCGGCCTCAGCGGCCTCCTCGGCTTCGACCTCGGCCTCGACGACGGCCTCCGCCTTCGCGACGGTCTCGTCCTTCTTCGGCTTCAGGACCGGCTTCTTCTTCTCGTCGGCGACGAAGGACTCCTTGGCCTCGGCCGTCTTCACGGTCGAGACGGCGTCCTTGTCGCCCTTGAACTTGCCCCAGTCACCGGTGAGCTTGAGGAGCACCAGCACCTGCTCGGACGGCTGAGCGCCGACGCCGAGCCAGTACTGCGCACGCTCGGAGTCGACCTCGATGCGCGAGGGCTCCTCGGTCGGGTGGTACAGACCGATCTCCTCGATGACGCGGCCGTCGCGCTTGGTGCGCGAGTCGGCGACGACGATGCGGTAGTACGGAGCGCGGATCTTGCCCAGGCGCTTCAGACGGATTTTGACAGCCACAATTCTCCTGTGTTGACGTCCGGAACCCGCAGAGGTTCCGGTGGATTCGTTGTCGAACTGACTGCCGTGGGCGTGGGGGCACACGCGGCAGGAGGTCTATTGTTCGTCCGATGTGCCGGATAGAGGGTCGGGCACGTCGAACTCAACTAGATATTCTGTCAGAAAAGCGCGCCCAATGAACAATCGGACGGACGGGGTCACCCTCGATGCAGATCGAATTCGCAGAGTCGGAACGCTCCACGGTCGGGATCGAGTGGGAGCTGGCGCTCGTCGACGGCTCGACGGGCGACCTGGTGCAGCTCGCCGACGAGGTGCTGCGCGAGCTCGGCACGCCGGACGGGCGGGAGCATCCGCAGATCACGCACGAGCTGCTGATGAACACGATCGAGCTGGTCAGCCGGGTCCACCACACCGTGCCCGCGGCGATCGCCGACCTCCAGGAGCTGATAGCGCTGACCCGGGAGGTCATCGATCCGCTCGGCGTCGAGTTGATGTGCGCCGGCACGCATCCCTTCGCCCAGTGGTACGACCAGAAGATCACCCCGAACGAGCGCTACGACCGGCTGCTCGACCGCACGCAGTGGTGGGGCAGGCAGATGATGATCTGGGGCATCCATGTGCACGTCGGCATCGACGACCGCGACAAGGCCCTCCCGATCGTCAACGGGCTGCTCACCTACTACCCGCACCTTCAGGCGCTGAGCGCGTCGAGCCCGTTCTGGGCCGGAGCCCGCACCGGCTACGCGTCGAACAGGGCGCTGATGTTCCAGCAGCTGCCGACGGCCGGGCTGCCCTGGCAGTTCGGGACCTGGGCGAACTACGAGGAGTACGTGCAGGACCTCGTGACGACCGGCGTCGTGGAGGACCACAGCGAGGTCCGCTGGGACATCCGGCCGTCGCCGCGCTGGGGCACTGTCGAGATGCGCGCGTGCGACGGGCTCTCGACCGCGGACGAGGTGGGCGCGGTCGGCGCGCTCATCCACTGCCTCACCGACCGGATGTCCGGCGACCTGGACGACGGCGTCGAGCCGGTCACGCTCCAGCCGTGGTTCGTGCGTGAGAACAAGTGGCGTGCGGCCAGGTACGGGCTGGACGCCGAGATCATCGTGGCGCCGGACGGCACCGAGCGCCTGGTGCGCGATCAGCTCCTCCAGCTCGTGGACGAGCTCGGCGGCACGGCCGAGCGGCTGGGCTGCTCCGCCGAGCTCGCGACGGTCGCCGACGTGCTCGGGACCGGCGCCAGCTACCAGCGCCAGCTCGCCGTCGCGGAGGCCAACGGCGGCAGCCTGCAGGCCGTCGTGAGCTCGCTCACGCACGAGCTCCGCAGCGGACTGGACCGGACGCCGCGGGAGACCTCGGCCGGCACAGGAGGCTCATAATCGCGCATAGGGCATCCATAGACTCTTCGCCTAGGCTCGGAGACATGTTCCGCCATCGGCCTCTCGCAACCGTCGCAACGGCGCTGGCAGCGCTGCTGCTCGGGACGGTCGCCCTGAGCGGATGCGCCTCCGTCTCCTCCCAGCTCGCCGTCGGCGCGACGGTGCCGGCGGGGAAGCACCCGGTGGTCGCGATCGTCGGCGACTCCATCGAATCGGGCATGGGACTGGAGCCGTTCGAATCCTGGCCCGCCCTCGTCGCCGTCGACCGGCGCTGGGGCCTGCAGAACTTCAGCGAGCCGGGCGCCGGTTTCGTCGCGATCGGGGCGAGCAACTCCGACTTCAACGCCCAGATCGACCAGGCGATCGCCGCGAAGGCGAACGTCGTGCTGATCGGCGCGTCCGACAACGACCTCGGCCAGGACACCGCCTCCGTCTCCAAGGCGATGGCGGCGGCGGTGGAGCGCCTGAGCGACGCGCTGCCGAAAGCCCACCTGATCGGCTACAACGCGCTCACCGGAGAAGCCAGCGACAGCGACCTCGCTCCCCTGAACGACGCACTGAAGCAGGCCGTGACCGCGGCGGGCGGCAAGTGGATCGACCTCGGCCAGCCGTACCGCGGCCAGGTCGGTCTGGTGCAGGACGACGGCGAGCATCCCACGCTCGAAGGCCAGCAGGCGATCGCGTCGGTGGTGCTGTCCAAGCTCGACGGAATCGTCTGACGCTAAGACGCCGACACGCCCGGGCGGCGCACACAGCGATCTGTCAGTCTCGGCGGTCTACCCTCACTCCGTGCCCATCCGTTTCCGCCTGATCGCGTTCGCCGCGATCGCCCTCGCCGCGGCCGCTCTCGCCGGCTGCTCCTCCGCCGTCACCGCGCGCCCGGTCGCCGCAGACGGCACCGCTGTTGCGGCCCCCGCGGAGCACGCCAAACCGCAGGTCGTCGCCATCGGCGACTCGATCGCGTTCGGCAAGGGCGTCCGCCCGGATCAGGCCTGGCCGGCGCTCGTCGCGGCGCAGCACGGCTGGACGCTCACCGACCTCGCGGTCTCCGGCTCCGGGTTCGTCAAGCCCGGCTGGAACGGCGACACCTACCGTGAGCAGGTCGCCACCGCGCTCGGCCTGCACCCCGACTACATCCTGATCGCGGCCACCCGTAACGACCGCACGCAGGACCCGGCGCTCGTGGCCTCCTCGGCGGATGAACTGCTGGGCGAGTTGCGCGACACGTTCCCGCGGGCGCGCATCATCGGCATCACGACCGTCTGGGGCGCCGACGCGCCGCCGGCGACCGTCGCGACCGTCAACGGGATCGTCGAGAAGGCCGTGACCGGTGTCGGCGGAACCTTCCTCGACATCGGCTACCCGCTGGCCGATCACCCGGAGCTGGTGCAGGCGGACGGCATCCACCCGAACGCGGCCGGTGAGCGCGCGGTCGCGAAGGTCATCGAGGACCGGCTCGCGCCGCTCGGCGTGACCTCCTAGCGGTCGCCGGAACCGCGGCAGCAGCCGGGCCTCAGCGCACCATGAACTTCTAGCGCCCCATGAACTTCTGCAGGGCGGCCAGCTCCTCCTCGGTCGGGCCTCCGGCCTTCGCCTTGTTGCCCGAGCCGAGTCCGAAGCCGGTGCCCGCCGGCGCGCCCGTCGCCGGCTTGACGCCAGACGCCAGGGCCGCGTTCTCCGCGGCGCGCTTGGCCGGGTTGCCCGAGCGGGAGCCCTTCTTCTTCGGCTGCTGCTTGCCACGGCCCGCGTAGCCGGCGCCGGGGATCGGCCCCATGCCGGGGACCTGCGGCACGCCGCCCTTGGCGACGGTCTTCATCATCTTGGCGGCCTGCTCGAAGCGGTTGACGAGCTGGTTCACCTCGGTGACGGTCGTGCCGGAGCCCTTGGCGATGCGCAGTCGGCGGGAGCCGTTGAGCAGCTTCGGGGTGGTGCGCTCGGCCGTCGTCATGGACTGGATGATGGCCTCGGTGCGCACGATCTCGCGCTCGTCGAAGTTGTCCAGCTGCTGCTTCATCTGGCCGGCGCCGGGGAGCATGCCCATCATCTTCTTGATGGAGCCCATGTTGCGCAACTGCTGCATCTGCTTGAGGAAGTCGTCGAGCGTGAAGCTGTCGGTCGCGAACTTCTCGGCGACCTTGCGCGCCTCCTCCTCGTCGAAGGCCTCCTGGGCCTGCTCGATGAGGGTCAGGATGTCGCCGAGGTCGAGGATGCGCGACGCCATGCGGTCGGGGTGGAACGGCTCGAAGTCGTCCAGTCCCTCGCCGGTGGAGGCGAAGATGATCGGGCGGCCGGTGACCGAGGCGACCGAGAGGGCCGCGCCGCCGCGCGCGTCGCCGTCGAGCTTGGAGAGCACCACGCCGGTGAAGTCGACGCCGTCCTGGAACGCCTTGGCGGTGGCCACCGCGTCCTGACCGATCATGGCGTCGATCACGAACAGCACTTCGTCCGGATCGGTGGCCTTGCGGATGTCGGCGGCCTGCTTCATCAGCTCGGCGTCGACGCCGAGGCGTCCGGCGGTGTCGATGACGACCGTGTCGTACTGCTTGGTCTCGGCGAACTTCATGGCGTCCTTGGCGACCTTCACCGGGTTGCCGACGCCGTTGCCGGGCTCCGGCGCGTAGACAGGGACGCCGGCCTGCTCGCCGACGATCTGGAGCTGGGTGACGGCGTTGGGCCGCTGGAGGTCGGCGGCGACGAGGAGCGGCGTGTGGCCGTCCTTGACCAGCCACTTGCCGAGCTTGCCCGCGAGGGTGGTCTTGCCCGCACCCTGGAGGCCGGCGAGCATGATCACCGTCGGCGGGCGCTTGGCGAACTGGAGGCGGCGCTGCTGGCCGCCGAGGATGGCCACCAGCTCCTCGTTGACGATCTGGACGACCTGCTGCGCCGGGTTCAGCGCCTTGTTGACCTCGTCGGACAGGGCGCGCTCGCGCACCTTGCCGGTGAACTCCTTGACGACGTCGAGCGCCACGTCGGCGTCGAGCAGCGCGCGGCGGATCTCGCGCACGGTGCCGTCGACGTCGGACGGGGAGAGCTTGCCCTTGGTGCGCAGGTTCTTGAAGGTGTCTGTCAACCGGTCGGACAGCGAGCCGAAAGTAGCCATGATCGGACAAGTCTACCGGGCGAGACTGGCCGCCCGCCGAGCCTCAGCCCTGGGTGTCGACCGCGACCACGTCGCCGCGGACGTCGAACGACACGGTGAGGATCGCGTCGGTCTCGTCCGGGCTGATCGAGTAGTCGAAGGTCGCGAAGACCTCGTCCTCGCCGGCCTGGTCGGCCTGCACCGTCACGGTGAGCAGCTGCAGCGAGCGCAGGACGTCGATGGCGATGTCGCCGGAGTTGTAGACCAGCAGGTCGAGCAGCGACTCCCCCAGCTTGTCGACGTGCTCGTCGATGTAGCTCGTCGTGGCCGACTGCCGCGAGCTCAGCTCGGCGACCAGCGCGTCCCTCGCCCGGGCGTCGAAGCCCTCCAGCGCCTGGATGAGCGCGGCGGCCGCGTCGAGGGCGTACTCCCCCACGGCCCGCTCGTCGTCGGCGCGGAGCTCCACCTCCACCGCCTGGTCGGCCAGGTCGACCGTGTCGTTCCAGGCGAGGCCGCCCGAGGCGGTCTCGTCGATGACGCCGAAGTAGTCGTGCTCGATGGCCATGGCGACCCGCCTCCTATCCGACGAGCTGCTGCGCGAAGACGTGCGGGGTGAAGCCGGTGAGGTCGTTGATCCCCTCGCCCTGGCCGATGAGCTTGATCGGGAGGCCGGTGCGCTCCTGCACGGCGAGCACGAAGCCGCCCTTCGCCGAGCCGTCGAGCTTGGTGAGCACGAGCCCGGTCACGCCGGCGTGCTCCAGGAACGCCTCCGCCTGCGCCAGGCCGTTCTGGCCGGTGGTCGCGTCGAGCACAAGCAGCACCTCGGCGATCGGCGCCTGCTTCTCGACCACGCGCTTGATCTTGGACAGCTCGTCCATCAGGCCGCCCTTGGTCTGCAGGCGGCCCGCGGTGTCGATGATGACGATCTCGGTACCGTCGCGCTTGGCCTTCTCGACGGTCTGGAAGGCGACGGAGGCCGGGTCCTGGCCCTGCTGCTGCGGGCGGACGATCTCCGCTCCCGCGCGCTCCGCCCAGGTGGCGAGCTGCTCCACCGCGGCGGCGCGGAAGGTGTCGGCCGCGCCCACGACCACCGAGCGGTCGTAGGTGCGCAGGAACTTGGCGAACTTGCCGATGGTGGTGGTCTTGCCGACGCCGTTCACGCCGACCACGAGCACGATCGCGGGACGCTCGCTCAGCTTGAGCGTGGTGTCGAGCTTCGACAGCCGCTCCTCCATCGTCTCGCGCAGCATGCGCTGGAGGTCCCTCGGGTCGGTGGTGTGGTAGCGCTCGACCTTGGCGCGCAGGTCGTCGACGACCGCCTCGGTGACATCGGGGCCGAAGTCGGCGGTGATGAGCGCCGCCTCCAGATCGTCCCAGGTGGTGTCGTCGATGGTCTTCTTGGCGAACATCCCACGGAGGGCGCCCGACAAGGACCAGGGGGTGCGGTCTGCCATGCACTCAGACTAGTTGGTACGGTGTCGCCATGTTCTCCCTCGTGGCGGTGTCGGCCGAGCTCGCCGAGCAGCTCGTCGCGATCGAGACCGACGGGGAGGACGCGGTCCATCAGGCGCGCATCCGGGTGCGCCGGCTGCGGAGCATCCTGCGGGTCTACCGGGCCGCGTTCGAGTCGGATGCCGCACTCGACATGCGCACCCGGCTGAAGACCCTCGGCGACCGGCTGGGCACCGTGCGCGACCTGGAGGTGAAGGCGGCGACGCTGGAGGACCTGCTGGAGGCCGGGGACCCGCCGGAGCTGGTCGACGCGGTCACCGCCGAGGCGAGGGAGACCCGCGCCGAGCACGACGCGGCGCTGGCCTCGCTGCTGCGCTTCCTGCACGGCGCGACGGTGCGCGCCCTGCTGGCCGACCTGCAGATGTTCGCGGCGGAGCCGCCGCTGTCCCGGAAGGGGCGGGAGAATCCCGGCCGCGTCACGACGCGCGGCCTCCAGAAGGCCGTGGAGAGGGTGCACCGGGAGCGCGGCGACACCCTGGAGGAACGGCACGCCACCCGGAAGGCGGCGAGGAAGGTGCGGTACGCGGCCGACGCGGTCGCAGACGACCTCGGCAGGGAGGCCGTGCGGCTGTCGTCGGCGGCGAAGGCGGTGCAGGACGCCCTGGGCGACAACCGGGACGATCTCCTGCTGGCGCACGAGCTGCGCGAGCGCGGGCACATCGGCCTCGCCATGCGCTGCGAGCGTCGAGCGGCGGAGGCGCTGGACGGCCTCGACGGCAAGCTCGCGGCGATCGCGTTCGAGGGGGCGAACGCTTAGGCGGAGGCCTTCTCCTGCGCGACGCGCTGGCCGACGACGGCCGAGACGCCGTCCTGGCGCATCGAGACGCCGTAGAGGGCGTCGGCGATCTCCATCGTGCGCTTCTGGTGGGTGATCACGATGAGCTGGCTGTTCTCGCGCAGGTCCTCGAAGATCGTCAGCAGGCGGCCGAGGTTGGCGTCGTCGAGCGCGGCCTCCACCTCGTCCATGATGTAGAACGGGCTGGGGCGGGCCTTGAAGATCGCGATCAGCAGCGCCACGGCGGCCAGCGACCGCTCGCCGCCGGAGAGCAGCGACAGCCGTTCGATCTTCTTGCCCGCCGGCTTGACCGACACCTCGATGCCGGTGGTGAGCAGGTCGTCCGGGTTCGTCAGCGCGATGTGGCCGGAGCCGCCCGGGAACAGGATCGGGAACACGCGCTCGAAGGCGGCCTCGGTGTCCGCGAAGGCCGACTCGAAGATGGTCTGCATCTTCTCGTCGATCTCCTCGATGATCGTGACGAGGTCCTTGCGTGTATTCGTGAGGTCGGTGAGCTGCTCGGTGAGGAACTTGTGCCGCTGCTCCAGGGCGGCGAACTCCTCCAGGGCGAGCGGGTTCACCCGGCCGAGCTGGCCGAGCTTGCGCTCGGCGGTCGCGAGGCGCTTCTGCTGCTGTTCGCGGACGTAGGGGGTGCCGGGGCGCTCGTCGGCGTCCCCGCTCTCGTCCGGCGTGTCGGACGTCTCGTCCTCGTCGCGCGTGTCCGGCGGCACCGGCACGTCCGGCCCGTACTCCGCCACCAGCACGTCCTCCACGAGGCCGAGCTCGCTGCCCGCGCGCTCCAGCAGGCTCGACAGGTGCAGCTTCTTCTCGTAGATCTGCAGCTCCAGGCCGTGCACCGACTCCGTAATGCCGTGCAGCCGCTCGCGCAGCGCGGCCTCCTCGCGCCGCACGGTGGCGAGCTCCTCGTTCTGGCTCGCGCGCCGGGCCTCGGCGGCGGCGAGCTCCAGACGCGCCTGCGACACCGAACGGTCGGCGGAGGCCAGCACGGCCGGGAGGACATCCACGACGCCCTGCGCGGCCTCCAGCTGGCGGCGGCGGATGACGGCGCGGCGGGCGGCCTCCTCCGCGGCGGCGCGCTCGGCCTCCAGCTGCCGGGCGAGTGCTTCTCCCCTCGCCTGCTCGGCCCGCACGCGCTCCTTCGCGGTCTCGACGGCCAGGCGCGCCTCGACCTCGGACTCGCGGGCGGCGTCCAGCTCGGCGGAGAGGGCGTCGCGGGCCGAGACGTCGAGGATCGGCCGCGGCCGCGAGCGCGCGACCTCCAGCTCGGACTTCGCGGTCTCGGCCGCGGACTCGGCCTCGGCAACGCGCTCGGCGGCCTGCTCCAGCGCGCGGCTCAGTCGGTCGGACTCCGCGACGGAGGCCTCGAACTGCACCTTGACCCGGTTCAGGCCCTCGGTCTGCGCGGCGAGCTGGGCGTCGAACTCGCGCAGCGCCGTCAGGGCGGTCTGGGACTGCTCCTTGGCGACCTGGAGCACGCCGCGCTGCTCGGCGAGGGCGAACCGGGCGCGGTCGATGAGGGATGTCACCTCGCCGAGGCGGTCCTCCGCGGCGTCGCGGTCGGCGATCAGCTCGATGCGGCTCTGCTTCGCGCCGGAGCCGCCGCGGAGCACGAAGTCGGTCAGCACCTCGCCGGTGCGGGTGATCAGGGTGACGGGACCGCCGAGCTTGCGTGCGCGGAAGGCGTCGGCCGCCGCGCGAGCACTCTCCACGTCGTCCGCGATAGCGGTGAAGGCGAGCAGGCCGAGCACACCGCTCGGCGCTTCGACGACCGAGCGCGCTGCAACGACGCCGGCGACACCGGTCAGGTCGACCTCCGGCGCGGCGGCGTCGGCCACCACGACCTCCACCCGGCCGAGGTCGTCGGCGGCGGCGTGCGCGACCGCGTCGAACGCGGTGTCCCTGCTCTCGGCGAGCACGGCGTCGGCCAGCGTGCCGAGCGCGGCGGCGACGGCCGCCTCGTTGCCGGGGTGGACGCGGATGTGCTCGGCGACGAGCCCGCGGACTCCGGGGAGGCGGGCGGCCACGAGCGCGGCCGAGCCGTCCTTCTGGTCGAGGGCCAGCGACAGGGCGGAGGTGCGGGCTGCGAGGGCGTCGCGCTCGCGCTCCAGGGTGTGCAGGTCGTCGCGCAGCTTCTCGATGAGCCCTTCGGCCTCGAAGACATCGGCCTGAGCCAGCTCGTACGCCTCGTCGAGCGCGCCCTCGCCGAGGTCGGTGGTCGCCGCCTCGGCCTCCCGGGCGGCGAACTCGGCGCGAGCCTTCTCCAGCCGCTCGGCGGCGGCGTCCAGCGCGTTCTGCTGGCGCAGGACCTCGCCGCGCACGGCCGCGAGGCGCTGGGCGGCGGCCTCGGCCTGGCCGTTCAGCTTGCTGATCTCCAGGTCGTGCTTGGAGACGAGCGCACTCTGCGCGGCGATCTCGTCGTCCACCGAGTCCAGCCGGGCGCGCGCGGCGCGGGACGCGGACTGCGCTGCCTGCCACGCGGTCTCGGCCTCCACGACCGCGCCGCGCAGTCGCTCGACCTCGTCGGCGGCGTCCTGCACCATCTGGGGGCTGACCCGCGGCCCGTCGTCGGTCGTCTCCGCCTGGCTGCCGAGCAGCGCGAGCCGCTGGGTGGCGAGGGTGTAGAGGCCGCGGAGGCGGTCCTGGGCCTGCTCCAGCGCGAACGCGGTGCTGCGGGCGACGTCGACGGCGTCGCCGATCTGCGCTTGCTCCAGCCGGGTGCGGCGCAGCTGCTTCTGCTCCAGCTGCTCCTGGAGGACGATCTGCTCGCTGTGCCGCTCGGCCTCCGTGCGGGTGTGGTCGTCCAGCGACCGGCGCAGCCCGACGACGTCGTCGGCCAGCAGGCGGGCGCGGGCGTCGCGGACGATCGCGGCGATGGACTGCGCCTCGCGGGCGATCTCGGCCTGGTGGCCGAGCGGCTTCAACTGTCGGCGGACCTCCCCGGCGAGGTCGCTCAGCCGGGTCAGGTTGGTCTGCATGGCCTCCAGCTTGCGGAGGGTCTTCTCCTTGCGGCGGCGGTGCTTGAGGATGCCGGCGGCCTCCTCGATGAAGCCGCGGCGCTCCTCCGGGGTGGCGCGCAGCACGGCGTCGAGCTGGCCCTGGCCGACGATGACGTGCATCTCGCGGCCGAGGCCGGAGTCACTCAGCAGCTCCTGCACATCGAGCAGCCGGCAGGACTGGCCGTTGATCGCGTACTCGCTGCCGCCGTTGCGGAACAGGGTGCGCGAGATGGTGACCTCGGTGTAGTCGATCGGGAGGGCGCCGTCGGTGTTGTCGATCGTGAGCTGGACCTCGGCGCGGCCGAGCGGACCGCGGGTGGAGGTGCCGGCGAAGATGACGTCCTCCATCTTGCCGCCGCGAAGCGTCTTGGCGCCCTGCTCGCCCATCACCCAGGCGAGAGCGTCGACCACGTTCGACTTGCCGGAGCCGTTGGGCCCGACGACGCAGGTGACGCCCGGCTCGAAGGCGAAAGTCGTCGGCGTGGCGAACGACTTGAAGCCCTTGAGCGTCAGACTCTTCAGATACACGCAGGTGAATCTACCCGACCCCCGCGCTCTCCCCCGTCCCCCCTGCCGCCGAGGACGCGAAAAGTGCGCCGTTCCGGGCGGAGACGGCGCACTTTCCGTGCGTTCAGGGGCTGCCGGGCGTCAGCCGACGCCGAGGTAGGCCTCCTTGATGGCGGGATCGGCGAGCAGTTCGCGGCCGGTGCCCGAGCGCGTGATGCTCCCGGTCTCCAGCACGAACGCGCGGTTGGCGCGCGCGAGCGCCTGGTTGGCGTTCTGCTCCACCAGCAGGACGGTGGTGCCCTGCTTGTTGATCTCGGTGATGATCGAGAAGATCTGCCGGATGAACTGCGGGGCCAGCCCCATCGAGGGCTCGTCCAGCAGCAGCAGCCGCGGGTTCGACATCAGCGCGCGCCCGATCGCAAGCATCTGCTGCTCGCCTCCGGACATCGTGCCGCCGACCTGCGTCTTGCGTTCGGCCAGGCGCGGGAACAGCGAGAACACCCGCTCGAAGTCCGGACCCATGTTGGACCGGTCCTTGCGGCCGAACGCGCCCATGTCGAGGTTCTCCATCACCGTCATGCCCGGGAAGATCCCCCGGCCCTCCGGCGCCTGGGAGATGCCGCGGACGACGCGGATGTGCGCCTTCATCTTGGTGATGTCCTGGCCGTCGAACAGGATGGAGCCCTTCGACGGGTTCAAGATGCCCGAGATGGTCTTCATGGTGGTCGACTTGCCCGCGCCGTTCGCGCCGATCAGGCTGACGATCTCGCCCTCCTCGACGGAGAACGACATGTCGTGGATGGCCTCGATGCGCCCGTACGCGACGCTGATGTTCTTCAGTTCAAGCAACGTCATCTTCGGGCTCCCCGAGGTAGGCGGCGATCACGCGCGGGTCGTTCCGGATGGCGTCGGGCACGTCGTCGGCCAGCTTGCGGCCGAACTCCAGCACCACGATGCGGTCCGTCACGCCCATGACCAGCTTCATGTCGTGTTCGATGAGGAGGACGGTGTACCCGTCGGCGCGGATCGTCCGGATGAGGTCCATCAGGTCCTCCTTCTCCGCCGGGTTGAAGCCGGCGGCCGGCTCGTCCAGGCAGAGCACTTTGGGATCCGTCGCCAGCGCCCGCGCGATCTCCAGGCGGCGCTGCGACCCGTAGGGCAGCGACCGGGAGAGGTCGGCGGCGTGGTCCGCGATGCCCACGAACTCGAGCAGGGCCATGCCGCGCTCGATCGAGGACTTCTCCTCCCGCGTGTGCCGGGGCAGCCGCAGCAGCGCGCCGGGCACCGACGTGCGGTGCCGGGCGTCGAGGCCGACCACCACGTTCTCCAGCGCCGTCATCTCGCCGAACAGGCGGATGTTCTGGAAGGTGCGGGCGAGGCCCAGCCGGGTGATCCTGTGCTGCTTCTGGCCCTTGATCGACGTCCCCTCCAGCAGCACGTCGCCGCTGGTGGGCTTGTAGACGCCGGTCATCGCGTTGAAGCAGGTGGTCTTGCCCGCGCCGTTCGGCCCGATCAGGCCGAGGATCTCGCCGCGGCGGATGTCGAACGAGACGTCGTCGAGGGCCAGGAGGCCGCCGAACTTCACCGTGAGGTTGCGGACCTCCACGATGTTCTCGCCGACCTCGACCGCGATGTCCCGGTCGGGGGCCGCGGCCTCCGCGACGTCGAGGTCGACGCCCGCCGCCTCCAGCTCGTCCTCGTTGTGACCGAGGACCGGCTCCTCCTCCGGGAGCTCCTGGCTCTGTGGTGTGGTGGGTCCGTCGCTCATCGCGCGCCTCCCTTCGCCGCCTCGGCGACTCGTCGATACGCGTGCCGGCCGTAGGCCAGGAGCTTCTGCCGCGCCGGGAACAGGCCCTGCGAGCGGAAGATCATGATGAGCACGAGTGCGATTCCGAAGATCAGGTACTTGTAGTCCGCGATCGCGGTGAACCGCAGCGGGATGTACGCCACGATCGCGCCGCCGATCATCGCGCCGACCTTGTTGCCCGCGCCGCCGAGCACGACGGCCGCGAGGAACAGGATCGACGTCTGGACGTCGAACTTCTGGTTGTTGACGAAGCCGACCTGCCCGGCGAACAGCGCACCGGAGAGGCCGCCGACGCCGGCGCCGATCGCGAACGCCCACACCTTGTACTTGAAGGTGGGCACGCCCATGATCTCTGCGGCGTCCTCGTCCTCCCGGATGGCGATCCACGCGCGGCCCACGCGGCTGCGCTCCAGGTTGCCGACCAGCAGCAAGATCACGATGATGACCGTCACCGTCAGCCAGTACCAGGGCACGCCGTTCGAGTTGGAGAAGATCGGGATGCCCTTGGCGGTCTCCCCCGGCGGGTGCCCGACGTTCTGGAAGCCGACCTGGCCCTTCATGGCCGGGATGATCGTGGCGAGGATGCGCACGATCTCACCGAAGCCGAGCGTGACGATCGCCAGGTAGTCGCCGCGGAGCCGCAGCGTCGGCACACCCAGGATCACACCGAAGGTCATGGTGACCGCCATCGCGACCGGGATCGTCCAGAGGTACGGGATCTTGAGGAACGGCGAGTCCGGGCTGGTCAGCATCGCCGCGGTGTACGACCCGACGGCGAAGAACGCGACGTAGCCGAGGTCGAGGAGGCCGGCGTAGCCGACCACCACGTTCAGGCCGATCGCGATCAGGCCGTAGGTGGCCATCGCGAAGCACGCGAGCGGCCAGTCGTTGCCGGGCTCGGTCGTGAGCGGGAAGAAGTTCAGGTACGGCAGCGCGTACGCCAGGGCGACGACGATGAGCAGCCACGCCCACTGCACCGCCCGCGGGAGGCCGTTCCAGTAGTCGCGCAGCGGCTGCAGCGGGCCCTTCTTCCGGTTGGCGCGCGCCGCCTCGAGGGCATCGCCGGCCTGCTCCGAACGTCCGTCGGGCAGGACCTTGGGGCCTTCGGTGGTGCTCATGCGCGGCTCCTTCCGAGGGAGGTGCCGAGGATGCCGGTCGGCTTGACCAGCAGCACCAGCACGAGCACGACGAACGCGACGACGTCGGTCCACTGCGAGTCGCCCAGCAGGATCTGGCCGTAGTTGCCGATCACGCCGAGCAGGAGACCGCCGAGGAGGGCGCCGCGCACGTTGCCGATGCCGCCGAGGACGGCGGCGGCGAACGCCTTGACGCCGAGCACGAAGCCGCCGTTGTAGATCACGCCGGAGGGCACCAGCATCACGTAGAACAGCGCGGCGGCGCCCGCGAGGATGCCGCCCGTGATGAACGTGATCTGGATGATCTTCTCCTTGTTTACGCCCATCAGCGTCGCGGTGTCGGCGTCCTGCGCGACCGCTCGGATGCCGCGGCCGGTGCGGGTGCGGCGGATGAACATGTCCGTCGCGATCATCAGGATGACGGAGGCGATCACGATGATGAGCTGCTGGCTGTTCACGATCGTCCCGAAGACGTCGAAGATCGGCGTCGGGATGAACATCGTCACCGCCGGCTCCGCGTTCGCGCCCCGGATCAGGAAGATCAGGTACTGGATCGTGAACGAGGCGCCGATCGCCGTGATGAGGAACACGAGGCGTGGCGCGTTCCGTTTTCGCAGCGGCCGGTACGCGACGCGTTCGAGCACGTACGCGGTCGCCGCGGAGGCCGCCATGCCGACCAGCAGCGCGAGCAGCAGATCGCCGATGATCGCGACCGGGCTCAGGTTGGGGGCGCTCGGCCCGAAGCCGAGCGACGTGAGGGTGATCACGACGCCGTACGCGCCGACGATGAACACTTCGGAGTGGGCGAAGTTGATCAGATTGAGCACGCCGTAGACGAGCGTGTAGCCGACGGCGATCAGGCCGTAGATGGCGCCGAAGGTGAGGCCGTCGAAGGTGGCGCTCCAGAAGTTCTGGATGAGGGCGCCGACATCGAAGTTGATCCAGGAGTTGTCGAGGACGGGATGGACGAGGAGGAGGGTTTCGAGCATTCGAGCTTCCAGGTGTCAGTGCCGGATCGTCGTTGGTCCGGCTCAGTTCTTACGAGCGTACGAGCGAGAGTCGAAACAAAGGTGCCGCGGGCCACGGTGGCCCGCGGCACCTTCGCGTGTCGCGTTATCCGATGGTTCCGATCGGGACGATCTTGCCGCCCTCGACCTTGTACCCGTAGACGGTCGGCGCCTGGAGCTCACCGGTGGAGTCCCACTTGTAGTGCTTGCTCAGGCCGTCCGCGTCGTAGTTCTTCACCCAGTCGACGAGCTTCGGGCGGGTCGTGTTGCCCTTGTCGATGCCGGCGAGCAGCACGGTCGTGGCGTCGTAGCCCTCGATCGAGTAGGTGCCGGGCTCGGCGTTGGCGAGCGACTTGTAGGCCGACTCGAACGACGGGATCAGCTCACCCGGGATGCAGGGGCAGGTGAAGTACGCGTTGCTGGACGCGTCGCCGGCCAGCTTGATGAACTGGTCGTCCTTCACACCGTCGGGGCCGACGAACGTGCCCGTGTAGCCCTTGTTGACCAGCTGCTGGTCGAAGGGAGCGCCCTCGGCGTAGTAGCCCGAGTAGTACACGGCGTCCGGCTTCGCGTTGATGATCTTGGAGATCACCGCGGAGAAGTCCTTCTGGCCGGTCGTCACCTTGTCGGTGCCGACGAGCGCGCTGCCGAGCGCCTTGGAGGTCGTGGTGCCGAGGCCGATTCCGTAGTCGGAGTCGTCCTGGACCAGGTAGACCTTCTTGGCCTGCAGCTTGTCGGTCAGGAACTTCGCCGCTGCCGGGCCCTGCACGGCGTCGTTGCCGAGGCCGCGGAAGAAGGTCTTCCAGCCGTTCTGGGTCAGCGCCGGGTTGGTCGCGGACGGGGTGATGTGCACCAGGCCCTGCTGCTCGAAGATGTTTCCGGTCGCCTTGGACTCACCGGAGAACGGCAGGCCCACGACACCGACGATGTCGGCCTCGTTGACCGCCTGGGTGACCGGGCCGGTCGCCTTGTTCGGGTCGCCCTCGGTGTCGAACTTCTTGAAGCCGACCTGGCATCCCGCGTTGGCCTTGTTGTGCTGGTTGATGGCCAGCTGGATGCCGTTGAAGATGTTGATGCCCAGCTGGGCGTTCGGGCCGGTCTCGGCTCCGACGTACGCGATGGTGAGCCCGGAGGGGCAGGTGGCCTTGCCATCACCCGCGGGGAGCACCGCGTCCTTCGGGGTGGAAACCGAGGTGATAGCGGGGATGTTCACCTTCGAGTTGGTGTTGGTGGAGCCACCAGTTGACGGCTGGTTGGCACAGCCAACGAGGAGCAGTGCGACTGACGCTGCAACAGCCGCACCGATCGTGACTTTCTTTCCTAGCATCTTCTGCCTCTCGACGTGAATCCGTGTCGAACGCGGCGTGTTTGCCTCGTCGCACCACGAATATGTGTGCTGAGACTACCTGTAATGCAAGCATTTGCACCCGCCATTTGCGCGCAGATTTACACGATCGAAACCAAACGGTTCGATGCTCTTCACAGCGATCCGAACCGGGGTTAGTGTGGGCGGTTGGCCGCATATTGACGATTCGACGACAGCGGGAGGCAGCGGTGCGCATCGAGCGGCTCTCACCTCCCCCGGCTCTCGGCACCGCGGAGTCGCTGCTGTTCGAGGAACTCGTCGGCGTCCTCAACGGCATCAGCGTGGCGCTGTGGCGGGCCGACGACTTCGTGGAGACGGCGGAGGAGGCGCTGGCCGCCTTCCGAGCGCAGGACTACCAGGAGAAGATCGTGCTCGTCGCGATCGAGGACGGCGTCGTCGTCGGCCGCGTCCAGGCGGACTTCCCGCTGGACGAGGAGGCCGAGACGATGAGCCTCCTGGTGGACGTCGCCCCCGCCGCCCGCGGCCGCGGCATCGGCTCGGCGCTGCTCGCCGCCGGCGAAGAGCTCGCGGCCGAGGGCGGCCGGCGTGTCGTCAGCGCGTACACCGAGCACCCGGCCGCCACCCTCGGCGACAGCGTGTCGGTCATCCGGGCGCGCGCCGGCTCCGCCGGGCTGCCCGCCGAGTCGCGGGACGTCCGCTTCGCCCTCCGCCACGGCTACCGGCTTGGCCAAGTGGAGCGCTCCAGCGAGCTGCTGCTGCCGCTCCCCCGGGCGCGGGAGGCCGGCCTGGCCAGCACGGCGGCCTCCGCCACGGGCTACCGCGCGGTCTCCTGGCTGGGCCACGCGCCCGACGAGCTGCTGGAGCCGTTCGCGGCGCTGAAGGCGCGGATGTCGACCGACATCCCGCAGAGCGGCATCGCGGTCGACCGCGAGGAGTGGACGGGCGAGCGGGTGCGCGCGCAGGAGCGCGAGCTGGCCGAACGCGGCGAGCCGCTGCTGGTCACCGCCGCCGAGCACATCGCCACGGGCGAGCTGGCGGCGTACACCGAGATCGCGGTCCCGGCCGACGGCGACAAGGCCGAGCAGTACGACACCCTGGTCGCCCTCCCCCACCGCGGCCACCGCCTCGGCACCCTGGTCAAGCTCCAGAACATCCACGAGTTGGCGCACCACGCTCCGCACATCCACCGCCTGCTCACCTGGAACGCCGACGAGAACGCGCCGATGCTCGCGATCAACCGGGCGTTCGGGTTCCAGCTGCACGCGCTGACGGGGCACTGGCAGAAGACGCTGGGGTGAACGGCGGCAGCCTCTACAGGTGCCTGGTCGGATCCATCCGCTGATGCAGGATGCGAATGACATCGACACCGTCGCCGTTCGCGACGTAGAAGAGCAGATGGCTCCCGATCGCGTAACGCCGGTAGCCGGTCCGAATGTCGTCACAGGCGCGCCCGCGTTCCGGGTCAGCCGCAATGCGCTCGATGGCCGCGCGGATCTCGGTCACATACGTCTCGGCCTGACGCACATCCGAGGTCTCCTGTGTGAAGTCCCAGATCGAGGAGAGATCGCGCCGCGCGGCCGGAGTGAACCGGAACCGGGTCACGACTTCTTCGCGGCGATGAACGCGTCGAAGTCGAACGCCTCCGGTTCGCCACTCTCCTCGCCTGCTACCAGCGCGGCTCGAAGCGCGGACATCTGCGTCTCCTGGTCCTCGAGCAGGCGCAGCCCGGCGCGCACGACTTCGCTTGCGGAGCGGTAGCGGCCCGTCGCCACTTCGTGCGCGAGGAAACCGGCGAAGTGGTCGTCGAGGCTGATCGACGTGTTCATGGCCATGCGGGCCACATTACCAATCTTTGGTAATCGACGCAGCCCCTGACTCGGTTCGTGCCCCGTTATTAGCACCCTCCTGATGCCACTTTTCGAGTGTCAGCACTCATTGCTCTCCGCGCGCCGAGGCACAGACCTCTCACTGCCCTCTGTTTCCGTGACTTCGTGCGAGGCGGCCGAAGAACACCCTCATAACGAGCGGATGCCCGAGGCGGAGCCCTCGCGCGTAGATCCGCCCGAAGACATTGTGTGTTGTCACTGTGGTCGTCACCTCGATCCGGGTGCCATTCCTAGTCTCATTCGCCGTCAGTGAGCTGCGAAAGGATAAATGTCTGTCCGCGATCCCGAATTCGATCCGGTCTAACGATTCCGCGATGACCGGGAAAGGCCCGAGGAACTTCGGTCCGGTGCGCTCCCCTTCCCCAGCCCGGGAGGCGAACGACTCCACGCCGAAGGGACGCACGACGACGTTCCTGACAGCGATGGCCGCCTGGATGGGCGCGGGGCGAGCCCCGAATAGTCGTTCACCCCACTCCCGGGCGGTGGCAGGGGCCACCGATCCCAGGTCGACGCTTTCCAGCCACTCGATCGTGCGTGTGATCTGCCTCATGTGAATCCCCAGCTCTATCTGCCTCGATGCCGCCCGACCCGCGGTCGAAGGCTCGTACGTTCGATAGACAGCGTTTCTCCGGGAGACACGCGGTCTCGCCGAAAACGAGCAACGCTCCATCCAGTCATGCCGACAACCACTGGTTCGAATAATCCGCGAGGTGGAGGCAACGACGGCACGAGGAGCGCACGGATGACAATGCCCGATATGGTGTGGCGTTTCACTCTTAATTCCATGCTTCTATTTCTTGCTTCAGGTGTCAAGTGGCGGAGCCGACTTGCCTCGGGTGAAAGGACAGCCGTCGAAACGCGATGGCACGACAGTAACATGCTTCATGTGGTGATTTCAGTTGTCAGCACAAGATGTAGATTTGGGAGGAAACAACCGATTCCACCTCGGGGAGCCCCAATGCCGACGATCGAAGCCAGCACGACCGTTCCCGTAGAGCCTGACGTGGCGTTCGCGGTCTCCCAGACTCACGGGGATCTACGGCTGCGCTGGGATCGGTTCATCCGCGCCGAGCGACTGCTCGACGGTGCCACCGCGCAGGATCGCGGGGTACGCACCTGGACACGGCACAGGAGGGGCATGGCGATGGTCAGTGAATGCGTCTCATTCAATCCCCCGTCGAACACTGGAATGCGCATGACCGAGGGGCCGTGGTTTTTCGAACGTTTCGCGGGTGGATGGCAGTTCAGGCACGCAGAGGGCGGCGGCACACGAGTGATGTGGCGGTACAGCTTCTCGTGCAGACCTCGTTGGCTCGCGCCGATCGCAGAGCGGATCGGAACCCTGGTGCTGCGACGAGAAATCCAAGCGCGCGTGACCAGTTTCGCTGCCGGCTGCGCGGACGAGGCGCTGCTGGCGAAAGTACAAAGCGACGCTCACCCATGACACGGGAGTAGTCCCGTTCACAACTCCGGAGATCCCGCCCCCTCGCGGCCGTTTCGCCGGACGAACGGACAGTTCCCCGGTGTGTCGAGCTGGGTCTCCGGAGTTGCAGCAACTCCGGAGGAATCGGTGGACACGCCGCGCGGGATGCCGTAACTCCGGACATCCGCGGCGGATTCGGGCGGGGTTCCGGAGTTACGGGCGCGGCGCCCGCAGCCGCTGGCACCGCGGGCAGAAGTGCGACGACCGGTTAATGAACCGCTCGCGCACGATCGGCGTCCCGCATCGCGGGCACGGCTTCCCGTCCTGCCCGTACGCGTTCAGGCTGTGCGCGAAGTAGCCCGAGTTGCCGTTCACGTTCACGTACTGCGCGTCGAAGCTCGTGCCGCCCTCCGCCAGCGCCTTCTCGAGCACGTGCCGCACCTCCGCCAGCAGCGCACGTGCCCGAGCGCGGCTCAGCGACGACGCCGGCTGCTCGTAGTGGATGCGGGCCGCCCAGAGCGCTTCGTCCGCGTAGATGTTGCCGACGCCGCTGATCACCGTCTGGTCGAGGAGGACGCGCTTGATGCCGCTGTTCTTGCGGGCCAGCGCGGCGAAGAACCCGGCGTCGTCGAACGCCGGGTCGAGCGGGTCGCGGGCGATGTGGGAGACCTGGGTCGGGATCAGCGGCTCGTCGGTGCCGAGGCCGGCCGGAGCGCCGTCGGTGGTCGGGACGAGCGAGTCCACTGCCATCGAGCCGAAGATGCGCTGGTCCACGAAGTGCACCCACAGCTCGCGGTGGTCGCCGGGTAGGGTCGCTGCGGTCTCGATGTGGAGGCGGATGCGCAGGAGGCCCGCCTCGTCCCAGCCGGGCTCGCGCAGCAGGATCTGGCCGCTCATCCCGAGGTGCGCGACGATCGCGCGGCGCGGCGAGCCCTGCAGCGGGATCCAGAGGAACTTGCCGCGGCGGGCCGGCTCCTCCATCACGCGGCCGGTCAGCAGCGTCTCGAAGGCGCCCGCGACCGGGTCGTGGCGTTTCAGCGAACGCGGCTCGAAGACCTCGACCCCGAGGATGGTCGCACCCGTGACCGCCGGCGCCAGTCCGGCGCGGACGACCTCAACCTCGGGGAGCTCTGGCACGGCGGCGGTTCAGCTCGGTCCAGGCGCTGAGCGCGGCGGCCATCTCGGCCTGCTTCTTGCTCGTGCCCTCCCCCGTCGCGGTGACGAGGTCGCCGACCGAGACGGTGGCGTGGAAGGTCTTGGAGTGATCGGGGCCGGTGTTGGTGACGGTGTAGACCGGGAGGCCGGCGCCGCGGTGGGCCGCGGCCTCCTGGAGGCTCGTCTTGGGGTCCATCGCCGCCCCGAACCGATCCGGGTCCGCCAGCAGCGGGTCGACCAGACGCAGCACGAGTGCCGTCGCCTCATCCCCTCCGGCGTCGAGGTAGGCGGCGCCGATCAGCGCCTCCACCGTGTCGGCCAGGATGGACGCCTTGTCGCGGCCGCCGCTCTGGTTCTCGCCGCGGCCGAGGCGCAGATACTGGCCCAGGTCGATGCTGCGCGCGACCTCCGCCAGCGCGACCGAGCTGACCAGGCTGGCCCGGCGCTTGGCGAGCTCGCCCTCGTCGAGGTCCGGGTTCTCCCGGAACAGCTTGACGGTGACGGCCTGCCCGAGGATCGAGTCGCCGAGGAACTCCAGGCGCTCGTTGTTCGGGATGCCGCCGTTCTCGTACGCGAACGACCGGTGGGTCAGCGCAAGCACGAGAAGCTCGGGGTCGATGTCGACCCCGAGCTTCTCGATGAGGGCGGAGCGGTCAGTGTTCTCCCCGACCACGTGCTCCCTGCCCCCTACTTGTTGCGTCCTGCGCTGTTCAGCCCTGTGGGCGGATCAGACGTCGGCGACCTTGCGGCCCTTGTACTCCATGAAGAGCGCGGTGCCCGCGGAGTCCTCGACGACCTTGGCGCGGTGCGGGAGGCTGTAGACGACCTTGCCGTTCTCGATCGACTTGACGAGCGTGGGGACCTCGGCCTTCCACTGCGAACGGCGGGCGTGGGTGTTGGCGCGAGACTGCTTCCGCTTCGGAACGGCCATGACTATCTCTCTTCTCCAGCCCCGGCGGCCGGGGCGTTGTTGCTGGTGGACTCGGTGTCGGAAGCCTGGAACGCCGCGAGCGCGGACCAGCGAGGAGCGATGGTCTCGTTCGGCTTGCGGTCCGGTACATCCGCCAGCCTCTCCCCGGTCTCTGGATCGAGACCCGGGCAGTCCGGCCGGCACACCGGCTGAAACGGCAGTGACAACACCACCGCATCCCTGATCAGAGGTTCAAGATCCACGTGGTCGTCGTGAACCTCATAATCAAAAGCTTCCGTAGAAGGATACGCGAAAAGTTCCTGGAAATCGACTTCGACAGGCTGGGCGATGTCGATCAGGCAGCGTCCGCAGACGCCGGTGGCGGTGGTCTCGGCCTCCGCCGTGACCAGGATCCCCTCGTGCATCGACTCCAGCCGGAGGTCGAGTTCGATGGTCTCGCCCTCGGGGACGGACAGGAGTCCCTCGCCGAGTCTCGCGTCGACCGGGATGCTGACGTGCTGCTCCCGCATCTCGCCGGGACGCCGCATCAGGTCGTACACGTTGACGATGTACGGGCTCTTTCTGAACGTGCTCACGGTCGACTATTTTACGCGGGGCCGCCGACGCTCGCAGGCGACCGCCAGCCGGCTGGCAGCAACGACACAGGAATGAGCGCCGCCTTCAGCCGTACCCCGCGGCCCGCCTGCGCCTCGAGCGCGGCGATCACGCGCTGGAGGTCGTCCGCGAGACCCACCGCGACGGCGCGCGTCGGCGGCCCGAAGGCGTCGCGCTCGCGCACGTCCAGCAGGCGCAGCACGGCCTCCTCCCCCGGCGTGCCTTCGACCGCGGCGGCGATCCGGCGCGCGAAGACGCGCGGCGTCTCGGTGTCAGGGGCCGACCAGCCCAGGTCGCGCGCGGTGTCGCGCAGCTCGTCCCAGACGATCGACGCGCCGCCCCACGACTCGGAGAGCCGTCTCAGCCTGGCCCGTCTGCGCATCCGGCGCAGCACGGCGGGGGTCAGGAGCACCGCCAGCACCAGCAGCGCCACGCCGAGCCCGGAGAGCACCGGCTGCAGCGGCGACGGCGGGGTGGTCCCGGCCGCGCCCGCGACGTTCGGCTGGTCGGTCGGGACGAGGCGCTTCGGCGCGGCGGACGAGCCGGGCGCCGAGGTCGGGGCCACCTGGTCCGGGGTCGCGTTCGGGCGCGTATAGCTCGGGATGGTGCCGCGGCCGACCGTCGGCTCGAACGGCACCCAGCCGACGCCCGCGAAGTACAGCTCGGGCCAGGCGTGCAGGTCGTCGCTGGTCACCGTGTAGGTGCCGGGGCTGTTCGCGGTCCCGCCGCTCGATGTGCCGGGCAGGTAGCCCTCCGCCACCCGCGCCGGGATGCCGAGGCTGCGGGCCATCAGCGCCATCGCCGAGGCGAAGTGGACGCAGTAGCCGCTCTTGACCTCCAGGAACTTCGCGATCACACGCGCGCCGTCTCCGTCGTAGCCCTGCTTCAGCGGCGTCTGCGTGGAGTACACGAAGCCGTTGTCGCGGAAGTAGTCCTGCAGCGCCACCGCCTTGTCGTACTCCGAGACCGCCCCCGCCGTCGCGGCCAGCGCGGTCTGCCCCACGATCGCGGGCATGTTGGACGGCAGGAAGAGGTCGCGCTGGATGTCGGCGGGGACGAAGCCTCCCGCCGCCTTCAGCTGGTCGGCCGTCGGCGCCAGCACGAGGCTGGTCGCGGTGTACTTCTGGCCCTGCGTCGTCACGTTGATGCCGCCGAGGGTGAGGTCGTCCGGATCCCACGACCAGGTGCCGTTCAGGCCCTTCACCGACTGCACGGGCGCCGGGACCGGCAGCCAGCGGCTGGTCATGTCGTCGATCTCCACCGTCGTGCTGATCTTGCTCCGCTTCACGGTGTCCGACAGCCCGGGGACCGGCCCGACGGCGACGCCGTCGGAGAGCCGCTTGGTGTCCCGCTCGCGGTGCTTCCAGACCGAGCCGGTGAACTGGTCGAGCGAGGCGAGCTTGAGGTACTGGCCGGCGGAGGCGGTGGTCGTGTAGGTCAGCGCGCGGACCGCGGCGGGCCTGCGGAGGTCCTTGCCGAGGTCGATCAGCGGCGTCACAGTGCCGCCGATCGAGATGCCGCCTGCGGTGAAGGAGGTCGCTCCGCCCTTGTCGAATCCAGGAGCCGTCCCGGACAGCAGCATCGCCACGACGACCGCCGCGGCCCCGACGGACAGCGCGGCGCCGGGTCGTCCTGCTCCCGGGCGCCTGGTGCGGACGTCGGAGCGCAGCAGCCAGAGGAACGCCGCGGCGGAAGCCGCCAGCGCGATCGGGTCCAGCCCGTCGCCCAGCAGCGCGCCCGGCACGACGAGCACCGCCGCGACCCCGATGGCGGTGAAGGCGGGCGCGCGGATCGCGATGGCCAGGATGTCGAGCACGATCGCGATCAGGCAGGCGCCGGCCACGACCAGGAAGATGAACTCGGGAAGGCTCTCCGCGGGCGTCCCCTGCTGGTAGATCGAGAGCATCGCCTGCTGCAGGTACACGCCCCAGCGCTGCACGGTCGCCGGCGTCGGGATGAGCCCGAGCAGCCCGGTGCCATTTCCGAAGGTCACGGTCATGACGATCGCGGCGAGCACGACTTCGAGCACGGGGACCAGTCCGCGGTGCACCCCGATCGTGCGGAGGCCCGCGCCGCTCACCAGCAGGAACGCGCTGGTCAGCATGAGCGCGAACCACCACGTCGGCCCTTGGATGAGCCCACCGAGCGCGAAGCTGAGCGCGAGCATCTGCAGGACGAGCGCTCCGGTGATCCGCCAGTAGGCCTGGCGCCGGCGCCGGACGCCGGTCAGCCCGAGCGGGACGGCCTCGCTAACCATGGCCCACCACCGCCCGCTGCCGGTCGAGGGCACGCTGCCAGCACTCGGCGGGGTCGTCGCCGACGGAGAACGGCACGCACAGCCAGCCGGCGTCGGCGAGCACCTCCTCCACCTCTGCGCCCGCCGTCTCGCCGATGAAGGCGACCGCCGGGTCGCCCATCCCGCGGAGGCCCGCGAGCGACCCGAGCTCCGGCGAGCCGTCGAGCAGCGCCGCGAAGATCGGGACGGAGCGGCCGGCCCGGCGCAGCCCGGAGGCCAGCTCGGCGACCGCGTCGTCGCGCGTGTCGGCGGTCGCGTCGACCGCGGCGAGGTCCGCGAGCAGCAGCCGGTCGGCGGCGCCGCGGTCGTAGGTGGGCGTCACCGACCCGAGCGTGCCGGTCCTCCCCGCCCCGCTGCGGCCGGAGAGCTGCCGCGGCGCGGTCTCGACCACGCTGAGCACGAACCCCTCGTCGAGGAGGTGGACGCCGACCGACGCCACCAGCTCGATCAGCGTCTCGAACAGTTCGTCCTCCGGCTCGTACGCGCTGCGGGTGGCGGGCCGGATGACGCCGGGCGGTGTCGGCGCCGGCCGGGTGTCCATCAGGATCCAGGCCTCCGGATTGCTGCGCTGCTCCTCCTGCCGGACCATCAGCTTGTCGTGCCGCGCCGTCGCCCGCCAGTGCACCCGGCGCAGCGGGTCGCCCGGCCGGTACTCGCGCGCGATCAGCTCGTCGGCGCTCGGGATGCTGTGCCGCTGCAGCTCGTGTTCCGCGCCCTCGCTGTGCGCCACGTCCAGCTCGCCGCTGGTCAGCGGCACGACCCGCGGCGTCACCAGGAGCTGCCGGGGCTGCCCGAGCGCGTACTCCGCGTACGCCACGCCGAACGGGTCGGTGCGGCTCACGATCAGGGGCCCCACCGGGTGCGAGCCGCGCTTGTAGGCGACCACGTCCTGCCGCAGCACGACCGTGTCCCGTCCGTGCGTCACGTTGACCTGGTGGGCGCCGAGCCGCGGGAACGGCGCAGACCTCTGCACCTCGACCCCGGCCGGGGCATACTCGCGCCAGCGGGCCGGAGGGCTCGGCCGGGTGGACTGGTTGCGCGCCGTGGTGACGATGGTCGCCTGCTCCCCCACCGCGACGATGTCGGGATGGAAGGTACGGGCGACGGTGAGCCGCGGCCGGTCGAGGGTCACCGAGATCATCGCCGCGAGCGGCAGCACCGTGAGGAAGACGCCGATGAAGAGCACGTCCGTCCGGCCGAAGAGCGCGGAGGCGGCCAGCGCGACGACGCCGACGGCGCCGAAGGTCCAGCCGCGCGCGGTGGGGCGCGGCTTCTTCAGGGGCGACGGCCCCCAGCGCCCTGCCATGGCCTACTCCCCGCCTGTGCGCGCCGCTCCGGAGGCGGCCCGGCCTCTGCCGGCGCCCGCCGTCTCGCTCCCGCCGCCGATCGCGCCGGAGCCGACCGGGACGGGCGTCGCGGCGACGATCCGGCGGACGATGTCCGCGATCACCGGGGCGCTCTCATGGTGGTGGCCGAGCGCGCGGCTGGTCGGCAGCAGCCGGTGGCCGAGCACCGGGACCGCCAGGGCGTCGATGTCGTCGGGCAGCACGAAGTCGCGGCCGTCGAGCGCCGCCATCGCCTTGGCCGCGCGCACGAGCTGCAGCGTGGCGCGGGGGCTCCCGCCCAGCCGGAGGTCGCGGTCCTCGCGCGTCGCGCGCACCAGGTCGACCGCGTACTGCTTGACCGGCGTCGACGCGAACACCGCACGGGCCGTCGTCATCATGGAGCGCAGCTCCTCCGAGGTGACCACCGGCCCGATCCGGGACAGCGGGCTGGAGGTGTCGCGCGTGGTCAGCATCGCGAGCTCGGAGTCGTCGTCCGGGTAGCCCATCGCGATGCGGGCCATGAAGCGGTCGCGCTGCGCCTCCGGGAGGGCGTAGGTGCCCTCCATCTCGACCGGGTTCTGCGTCGCCACGACGATGAACGGCGCGGCCAGCGGATACGTCGAGCCGTCGACCGTGACCTGCCGCTCCTCCATGCACTCCAGGAGGGCGGACTGTGTCTTGGGGCTGGCCCGGTTGATCTCGTCGCCGATCACGATGTTCGCGAACACCGCGCCCGGCTTGAACTCGAAGCGCCGCTCCGCCTGGTTGTAGACCGAGACGCCGGTGACGTCGCTCGGCAGCAGGTCGGGCGTGAACTGGATGCGGCTGACCGAGCAGTCCACCGACTTCGCCAGCGACTTGGCCAGCATGGTCTTGCCGACGCCCGGCACGTCCTCGATCAGGAGGTGGCCCTCGGCGAGCAGGACGACGAGCGCCGTCTGGACCGCGTCGTGCTTGCCGTCGATGACGGACTCCACGTTTGCGGTGATCTGCTCCGCGGCGCGCCGCAGCTCGTCCAGGTCCATCCCCGGCGCGGGCAGGCCCACCTCCTCCGGGGCGACAGAGGATTCCGTGGGCTGGCGCGTCGCGTAACTGTTCATCTCTCCACCCGGGTCATGTGGTTGACAGCAGCTCGGATACGGCGGGAGGCACGTAGGGGCTCACGTCCCCGCCGAGGTTGGCGACCTGGCGCACGAGGGAGCTCGACACGTGCGCGTTCGCCGGATCGGGAAGCAGGAAGACCGTCTCGACGTCGGCGAGGTGGCGGTTCACGATCGCCATCGGGGTCTCGTAGGCGACGTCGACCTGGGAGCGGATGCCCTTGACCAGCACATCGGCTCCGACATCGGTGCAGTAGTCGACCAGGAGGCCGACCGACCAGGAGGCCACGACGATGCGCCCCTGGATCCCGGCGTCCTCGATCGAGCGCTCGATCAGCGCCACGCGCTGCGCGATGGGCAGCAGGGCCGACTTGTCCGGGTTGTGCACCACCAGGACATGGACCTCGTCCCACAGCCGAGCGGCCCGCTCGATGACATCGAGATGCCCGAGAGTGACCGGGTCGAACGATCCAGGGACTACGGCGATCCTGTTCATAGGGCACCAGACTATTACGCAGTACCCGGCATTTCGTTGTGAATCCGTTATCTTCACAGAGCAGAGTGTCGCGTGGCCCGGCGGCTGCGTCAGGACTTGCCGAGGAAGGCCCGCTCCGACTCGTCGAGCCGCCGGGCGAGCGCCGCGGCGAGGGCGGGATGCGCGGCCAGGCCGCCGTCGTCGAGGGTCTCCGCCGCTGCGACCCTGGCCTCCGAGATCAGCTCGCCGTCGGACACCACGCGCAGCAGCTTCAGCGACGACCGGCCGCCGGACTGGCGGCTGCCGAGCACGTCGCCCTCGCGGCGCAGCTCCAGGTCGACGTTGGCCAGCTCGAACCCGTCCAGGGTGGCGGCGACGGCGTCGACGCGCTCGCGGGCGAGCGAGCCCTCTTCGGCGTAGGTGACGAGCAGGCAGAGCCCGGGGATGTCGCCCCGGCCCACCCGGCCGCGGAGCTGGTGGAGCTGGGAGACGCCGAACCGGTCGGCGTCCAGCACGATCATGGCGGACGCGTTCGGCACGTTGACGCCGACCTCGATCACCGTCGTGGCGATCAGGAGGTCGAGGTCGCCGGCGGCGAACGCCCGCATGACCGTGTCCTTCTCGTCGGACGACAGCCTCCCGTGCAGCACGCCGACGCGCGTCCCGGCGAACAGCGGGTCGGCGCGCACCTGGGCTGCGACCGACTCGACGTTCGCGGGGACGCGGGGCGGGCCTGCCGCCTCGTCCGCGTCGTCCGGCTGCGGCTCCTCGCCGTCGTCCTCGGCCTCCTTGGCGCTGATCGCCGGGCAGACGACGAAGACCTGCCGGCCGCGCCCGATCTCCTCGGACGCGCGCTCCCAGATCCGGCGCTCCCAGCCCGGCCGGTCGGCGAGCGGGACGACGAAGCTCTCGATCCCCTGGCGTCCCGCGGGCAGCTGGGCGATGGTGGAGACCTCCAGGTCGCCGAACACCGTCATCGCGACCGTGCGCGGGATGGGCGTCGCGGTGAGCACGAGCACGTGCGGCGGCGTGCCGCCCTTCGCGCGCAGCGCCTCCCGCTGCTCGACGCCGAAGCGGTGCTGCTCGTCCACGACCACCAGGCCGAGGTCGAAGAACGTGACGGCGTCACCGAGCAGGGCGTGGGTGCCGACCACGATCCGGGACTGCCCGCTCACCGTCCGCAGCAGCGCCCGCTTGCGCTCGGCGGTCGAGAGCTGGCCGGTGAGGAGCGTCGGCATCACCTCGGCGGAGAGGTCGGGGCCGAGCATGTCGGCGATCGAGCGCAGGTGCTGGGCGGCCAGGACCTCCGTCGGCGCGAGCAGCGCGGACTGGCCGCCGCTGTCGGCCACGGCGAGCATCGCCCGCAGCGCGACCAGGGTCTTGCCCGAGCCGACCTCGCCCTGCACCAGGCGGTGCATCGGCTCGGCCGAGCCGAGGTCGTGCGCGATCTCCCGGCCGACGTCGGCCTGGTCGCCGGTCAGGGTGAACGGCAGGACGGCGTCGAACCGCTCCAGGAGCCCGCCCGGCGTCGCCTGCCGCGGGGTCGCCGCGACCGAGCGGTTCTCCGCGCGCTGCTGGAGGAGCGCGGCCTGCAGCACGAACGCCTCCTGGAAACGCAGCGCATCGCGCGCCCGCTGCCACTCGGGGTTCTTCTGCGGCCGGTGGATGCCCTCCAGCGCCTCGCGGAACGGCAGCAGCCCGCGCTCCGTCGCGATCGAGGCCGGCACCGGGTCGGGGCACGGCCCGAGCGCGTCGAGCGCGAGGCCGACGGCCTTCTGCACCTGCCAGCTCGCCACCGTCCCGGTCGCCGGGTAGATCGGGATCGGGGTCTGCGCCCACTCCTTGGCCGCGGCGCTGCCCGGGGCGACGGCGTTCTCCGAGTCTTCGGCGAAGAGCTCGTAGTCGGGGTGCGCGAGTTGCAGGGCGCCGCGGTACGCGGAGACCTTGCCGGCGAAGATGCCCCGCACGCCAGGGGCGAGCTCCTTGGAGCGCCAGGCCTGGTTGAAGAACGTGAGGGTCAGGATGCCTTCGCCGTCGGAGATCTTGACCTCCAGGATGGACCCGCGCCTGGCGCGCATCGGCCGCTCCTGCACCCGCAGCACCTCGGCGACGATCGTCACGTGCTCGTCCAGCGGCAGGTTCGCCAGCGCGGTCAGCTCGCCGCGGCTGGCGTAGCGGCGCGGGTAGTGGGCGAGCAGATCGGCGACGGTGCGCATCCCGAAGGCCTTCTCGAACGCGGAGGCCGTGCGCCCGCCCAGCACGCCGGTCAGCCGGGTCTCGAGCGCGACGGAGCCGCCGGAGGCCGGGGCGGTGCTGGAGGTCATGGTTCGATCGTAGGGGCCGCCTCCGTCGCCGCGTCGCGCACATGCGCCTCGACCTCGGCGAGGGCGGCGAGCTCGTCCGCCACGTCGCTCTCCCCCGGGCGCTCGGCCGCGAGCCTGGCCTGGATGTCGAGGGCCTCCTGCCAGCGGCCGACCTCGCGCAGGCAGCGGGCGAGCGACCAGCGCGCGGCGAACTGCTGGTCGAGCGTGCCGTAGCGCTCCGCGGCCTCCAGGGCGGCCTCGAACGAGCCCAGCGCCTCCTGCGGTCGACCGGCTTCGAACAGCGCCCAGCCGCGGTTGTTGTGCAGGGCGACGCCCCAGCGCAGCGTCCGGGGGTCCGTGACCGCCGCGAGCTCGGCCAGACCCTCCTCGGTCCACTGCTCGGAGCGGGCGGGGTCCGCGATGGCGAGCATGTGGGCGGCGTCGACCGCGAGGAACGCGTCGTCGTCGCGCCGCGCCGCCAGCAGGGCGCTCTCGAACAGCCGGACGGCCTCCGCCCGCAGCCCCTCTGTGTTGCGGAGGCGGCCGCGCTCGAGCAGGATGCGCACGGCGAGCGTGCCGAGCGCGGGCTCCAGGGAGTCGAGCAGTCCGTCCGCCTCGGCGTACCGGCCTTGCAGGCCGAGGGCGCGGGCGCGCTGGGTCTCCAGCTCGGCCCGCACCAGTTCGGGGCGGTCCGGCTCTGCGGCAGCGATCGCGAAGCGTTCGGCGGAGGCGATGGGGTCGTCATACCGCCATAGGGCGTCGAGTTCCGCCTGCTGGAGGCGTTCGTCCATCCTCCTATTCTGCTGACGCCGCGGCGGCACCGCTAGGCTCGGATGGCTATGACCCGAATCGTCTCCGGCTTCGCCGGCTCGCTGACGCTCCAGGTGCCGAAGTCGGGCACACGCCCCACCAGCGACCGCGTGCGCGAAGCGGTGTTCTCCGGGCTGGACGCGCGCGACGCGGTCCGCGGGGCGCACGTGCTCGACCTGTTCGCCGGCTCCGGCGCGCTCGGGCTGGAGGCCGCCAGCCGCGGGGCGTCCCGCGTGCTGCTGGTCGAGAAGTCGGCGGCGGCCGCGGCGATCTGCCGGCGGAACGCGCAGGCCGTGGTGCGCGCGGCGCCGAAGGACGCCCGGCCCGAGGTGGACGTGCGGGCGACGGCGGTCCTGCCGTACCTGGCGGCCGCCGGATCGTCCGCGGCGCGCTTCGATCTGGTGTTCGTCGACCCGCCCTACGACCTCCCCGACGCCGACCTGCTTGCCGTGCTCACCGCGCTCGTCCCACTGCTGACCGAGGACGCGCTCGTCTGCGTCGAGCGCAGCACCCGCGACGGCGCCCCCACCCTCCCCGGCCCCCTCACCCTGGACCGCACCCGCACCTACGGCGAAACCGCCGTCCACTACCTGTCCCCCGCCTGACCACCGCCACCGGAGGACTCCCGCCCTCCCCGGCCGTCGATCTCCTCCGCCGGCTGATCGCACCCGGCGTGTCGGGCCGGATCTCCTCCGTCAGCCGCTGTGGCCGTCCCACTCCAGATAGGGGTCCCAGCCGCCGCGCTCGTCGAAGGGGTGGCCGTCGACCAGGAGGCCGGCGCCCTTGCGGACCGTGCCGACGCGCCGGAAGCCGCCGGGCAGCTCCGTGTCCGGCGGGAAGCAGGCGAGGAGGCCGTGGTCCTCTCCCCCGGTCAGCGCGGTGAGCGGGTCGTCGCCGAGGGCGGCGCGATCGAGGTCGATGGCGACGCTGCTCGCTTCGGCCACCCGGCGGGCGTCGAGCGCGAGGCCGTCGCTCAGGTCGAGCATCGCGGTCGCGCCGGCGTCCGCGGCCAGGGGGCCGTCGGCGACGGGAGGCCGCGGCCGCAGCTGGGCGCCGACCAGGTCGGGATGCGCGGCGGCGACGGCCGCGAAGCGCTCGCGGTCGGGCACGCCGTCCACGTCGACGGCCTCCGCGAACAGCAGCCGGAGTCCCGCCGCCGCGGCGCCGAGCCGACCGGAGACCGCCACCACGTCGCCAGGACGAGCGCCGCTCCGCAGCACAGGGCCGCGGCCCCGGAGGTCGCCGAACGCGGTCACCGCGAGCGTCAGCGTGTCCGAGGCCGACAGGTCGCCGCCGACCACGCCGCAGCCCGGCGCGAGCTCGGCGCACGCCGCGCGGAAGCCGTCCGCGATGTGCTCCAGCGCCGACACCGGGAGCGTCTGCGGCGCCGCGATCGCGACCACGAGCGCCGTCGGCACCGCGCCCATGGCGGCCACGTCCGACAGGTTGGTCGCCGCGGCCTTCCAGCCCAGGTCCTCCGGGGACGACCAGGCCAGCCGGAAGTCGGGGCCGTGCACCATCATGTCGGTGGTCACCACGAACCGGCCGTCCGGCGCCGCGAGCACCGCGGCGTCGTCACCGGGGCCGACGAGCGTCGCCGCCGACTCCGGCAGACGCGGGAAGATCCGCTTCAGCGCCTCCCGCTCGGACGCACCCGCGACGGTGTCGGCCGCGCTCCCAGAATCCACCATGACTCACAACGGTAGCCTGAATCCTGATGTCCGCTCGCCGCTCCGCCCTCGCCCTCGTGCTCGCCGCCGCCGCGCTCGCCCTCGCCGGGTGCGCGCCCACGGTCTCCCTCGACCCGGGGGCGGACGCGAACAACCCCGGCTGCGCCGAGATCTCCGTCCGGCTCCCCGACTCGGTGGCCGACAAGGACCGCCGCCAGACCGACGCGCAGGCGACAGGCGCCTGGGGCGACCCCGCCGCCGTGCTGCTGCGCTGCGGCGTCCCGCCGATCGGGCCGACGACGAAGCCGTGCGTGGATGTCAGCGGCGTCGACTGGGTGCTGATGTCCGACCCCGCCGCGAAGCAGGTCGTCTACCAGACCTTCGGCCGGACGCCGGCGACGGAGGTCATCATCGACCACGTCTCCGGAGCCTCCGACGCCGCCGTGCTGCCGGAGTTCGCCTCGGCGATCTCGAGCGTCAAGCAGACCGAGAAGTGTCTCTCCACGCTCGACACGACGCTCACGCCGCCGTCGGCGACGCCGAGCCCGACGCCCTCGCGCTGACGCCGCACATTCGTGCCGAATCTCGCGTTACGCGCTGCGATTCACGACATTCGGCACGAATGGCCCCCGCGCAGTCACCGCTCACATTCGGCACGAATGTCGCGTTTCGCGCGCGCATTCGCGACATTCGGCACGAATCGCGAGGCGCAGGGCAGCTCACATTCGTGCTGAATGTCGCGTTTCGCGCGCGCATTCGCGACATTCGGCACGAATGTGGGGGGGCTACGCGCGCGCGATGGCCACCTGCAGGAGCTCGTCGATCAGCTCCGGGTAGGCCAGCCCCGACTCCTGCCAGCAGCGCGGGAACATCGAGATCGGCGTGAAGCCCGGCATCGTGTTGATCTCGTTGACCACGAAGCCGTCTTCGGTGAGGAAGAAGTCCACCCGGGACAGGCCCTCCGCGCCGATGGCGTCGAACGCCCGCACGCCCAGGTCGCGCATCTCGGCCAGCTCGGCGTCGGTCAGTTCGGCCGGGCAGACCAGGTCGATGCCCGGAGCGTCCAGGTACTTGGCCGCGAAGTCGTAGAAGTCCCGGCCGGTGATGACGATCTCGCCTGCCACCGACGCACGCGCCGGCTGGCCCGGACGGCCGCCCAGCACCGCGATCTCCACCTCGCGTCCGACCACCGCGGACTCGATCAGCACGCGGTCGTCCTCGGCGAGGGCGGTGTCGATCGCCGCTCCCAGGTCGTCCCACGAGGTGACCTTGGACACCCCGACGCTGGAGCCGGCCCGGGCGGGCTTCACGAACGCCGGGAGTCCGAGCAGCTCGGCCTCGCCGCGTACGGACTCGCGGTCGGTCGCCCACTGGTAGGCGGTCACGGTCTGCCACGGCGCGACGGGGATGCCCGCCTGCTGCAGCACGGTCTTGGTGAAGTGCTTGTCCATGCCGAGCGCGCTCGCGAGCACGCCACTGCCGACGTACGGGAGGCCGACGAGCTCGAGCATGCCCTGGACCGTGCCGTCCTCGCCCCACGGGCCGTGCAGGATCGGGAACACGACATCTACCGCGCCGAGCGCCGACCGGGTGCCGTCGGCCGCGACCACGGACAGCTCGCGCGAGGTCGACGACTCCGGCCAGACGATGCGCGAACCGTTGTCCTCCACCTCCGGGAGGGCGTCCGCGTTCAGCGCGAAGCGCGCCGCGTCGTCCGGCTGCAGCGTGAAGGCGCCCTCGTGGGTGATGCCGACGGGGATGACGTCGTAGCGGTCACGGTCGATCGCCGCCAGGACTCCCGCCGCCGTCGCGCAGCTGATCGAATGCTCGCTTGAGCGACCTCCAAACAGAAGTGCGACTGCGACCTTGTCCGTCATCCGTTGTCCTCTCTCCCTGGGGTTCGTCGTCCTCGGTGGTCAGATGGGGCGCGATATCCTTCGGGTCGAGCGTCCCGGCGAGCACCTGGCTCACCTGGCGGACGATCGGCATGTCCACGCCGCGCTCCTCCGCGAGGCGGAGGATCGGCGCCACTGACGCAAGGCCCTCCGCGGTCTGGTTCATCTGCTTGACGACGTCGTTGAAGCTGTAGCCCTGCCCGAGCAGGCGCCCGGCGGTGTTGTTGCGGCTGAGCGGCGACTCGCACGTGGCGATCAGGTCGCCGAGGCCCGCGAGGCCGGAGAGCGTCACGGCTTCCGCGCCGTACGCTACGGCGAAGTCGGTCATCTCGACCAGGCCGCGGGTGATGATGGACGCCTTGGTGTTCTCGCCGTAGCCGACGCCGTCCACGATGCCGATCGCCACCGCGATGAGGTTCTTCAGGACGCCGCCGAACTCCGTGCCGATGACGTCGGTGTTCACGAAGCTGCGGAAGTAGCGGTTGGTGGCGGCCATCGCCACGGCCTGCGCGGTCTCCAGGCTCTCCGAGGACACCACCGCGGCGGTCGGCTGCTCGCGCGCGATCTCCAGCGCGAGGTTCGGCCCGGACGCCACCGCGATCCGCTCGGCCTCGATCGGGAGGCCCTGCGCGATCACCTCGCTCATCCGCAGGCCGGTGCCCTTCTCCACGCCCTTCATCAGGCTCACGAGGATGGTCGACGGGCCGAGGTGCGGCGCGATGGCGTCCAGATTCGAGCGCAGCGTCTGGCTCGGGATCGACACGAACACCTGCTCGGCGCCGCGCATCGCCTCGCCGATGTGGGAGGTCGCCCGCAGGTTGCGCGGGAGGTTGATGCCCTCCAGGTAGTCGCTGTTGCGCTTGACCTCGTTGATCTCGCGCGCCACCTCCGGGCGGCGCGACCAGAGCACGACGTCGTTTCCGCCGTCGGCCAGGATCTTCGCGAAGGTCGTCCCCCAGCTTCCGGCGCCGAGGACGGCGATGCGGCGGGGAGGCGTAGTCGGTCGTGCGGCCGTCCGGCCTTTCCTGTCAGCCATCGAAGCGGCCGGTCTCCTTCTGGTTGTGCGCCGCCGGGTCCCAGCGGGTCTCGGGCGCCTTCTCGCCGCGCAGGTCCTCCAGCAGCGCGGTGATGGCGTTCATGATGACCTCGGTCGCCTCGGTGAGGGTCGCCTGGTCCAGGTTGCGGCCCCGGAACGCGGACAGGTCGACCGGGTCGCCGACCTTGACCGCGATGGTCTTGCGCGGGAAGAAGCTGATCTTCTTGGCGTAGCGCGCCATGACCTGTTGGGTGCCCCAGTGCGCGATCGGGATGACGGGGAGGTCGTGCTCCAGCGCCATGCGGGCCGCGCCGGTCTTGCCGCGCATCGGCCACATGTCGGGGTCGCGGGTCAGCGAGCCCTCCGGGTAGATGACGACGACCTTGCCGTCGTCCACGATCTTCTGCGCCTCGGCCAGCGGGGCCGCGCCGCGCCCCGACCCGCCGCGCGCGACCGGGACCTGCCCGGACTTGCGCAGGAACCACCCGGCGACGGGGACGCGGAACAGGCTCTCCTTGGCGAGGAACCGCGGCAGCCGCCCGAGTTTCCACACCACCATGCCGATCATCACCGGGTCGATCTCGCTGTAGTGGTTCGGCGAGATGATGTAGGCGCCGTGCTTCGGCAGTTTCTGGCCGTCGGTGATCCGGAACCGGGCGAGCAGGCTCCCCAGCGGGACGATGAGGCCGGCCAGCACCCAGAAGATGGTGGGCCTGCTCTTCTCGGAGCGCTGACGAGCGGGCTTCGCGGGCGCGGACGCAGACGGGTTCACGGGTTCATCGGGATGGGGCACCATCCCATTATCCAGGGCCTCAGCCCTCGAGGACGAAGTCCGCTCCGAGCAGTTCGAGCTTGGTGATGAACTTCTCGTACCCGCGGCTGATGATGCCGACGTTGCTGACGGTCGAGCGTCCCTCAGCGGTCAGGGCCGCGATGAGGTGGCTGAAGCCGCCGCGCAGGTCGGGGATCTCGATGTCGGCGCCCTTCAGCTCGACCGGCCCCATGATCACCGCGGAGTGGTTAAAGTTGCGCTGGCCGAACCGGCAGGCGTGACCACCGAGGCACTCCTTGTGCACCTGGATCTTCGCGCCCATGTCGATCAGGGCGTCCGTGAAGCCGAACCGCTGCTCGTACACCGTCTCGTGCACGATGGACACGCCGTTCGCCTTGGCGAGGGCGACCACCAGCGGCTGCTGCCAGTCGGTCATGAAGCCGGGGTGCACGTCGGTCTCGATCACGACGGGCTTGAGCTCGCCTCCCGGGTGGAAGAAGCGGATGCCGTCGTCGTGGATCTCGAACGCGCCGCCGACCTTGCGGAAGACGTTGAGGAAGGTCAGCATCTCGGGCTGGCGGGCGCCGCCGACGTAGATGTCGCCGTTGGTGGCGAGGGCGGCAGCGGCCCAGCTCGCGGCCTCGTTGCGGTCGAACAGCGCGGTGTGGCTGTAGCCGACCAGCTTGTCGACGCCCTCGATACGGATCACGCGGTCGGTGTCGACCGAGATGATCGCGCCCATCTTCTGCAGGACGTTGATCAGGTCCATGATCTCGGGCTCGATCGCCGCGCCCTTGAGCTCGGTGATGCCCTCCGCGCGGACCGCGGTGAGCAGCACCTGCTCGGTCGCGCCGACGCTCGGGTACGGCAGCTCCAGCTTGGCGCCATGCAGGCCCTCGGGGGCCGACATCCGGATGCCGCTCGGGAGCTTGTCGACCACGGCGCCGAACTTGCGCAGCACCTCGAGGTGGTAGTCGATCGGACGGTCGCCGATGCGGCAGCCGCCGAGGTCGGGGATGAACGCCTCGCCCAGGCGGTGCAGCAGCGGCCCGCAGAACAGGATCGGGATGCGGCTGGACCCGGCGTGCGCGTCGATGTCGGCCATGTGCGCCGACTCGACCGCGCTGGGGTCGAGCAGGAGCTCGCCCTCCTCCGCGCCGTCGGTGACCTTGACGCCGTGGACCTCGAGGAGGCCGCGGACGACCCGGACATCGCTGATGTTCGGGACGTTCCGCAGCACGCTCGGGCCCTCGCCCAGGATGGCGGCGACCATCGCCTTGGTGACGAAGTTCTTGGCTCCGCGCACCTCGATGCGGCCCCGCAGAGGGATGCCGCCGTTGATCGTGATGCGGTCGGCCGTGAGGCCGACGTGGGCGCCTGCCGCCTGGGAGTCCTGAAGAAGCGAGTTCAAATTTTCACCGGGAGTGTCTTGGGCCGCCAGCTTGCGCGAGCGGCTTCGTATTCGGAGATGCGCGCCTCGTCGCGCAGGGTCAGAGCGATGTCGTCCAACCCTTCGAGCAAACGCCAGCGAGTGTAGTCGTCGATGTCGAAAGACACCTGGACCCCACCGACGATCGCAGTCTTGGCAACCAGATCCACCGTCGCGGATATTCCCGGCTCGGCCTCGATGGCCGCCCAGAGACGCTCGGCGTCCTCCTCCGTGATGATGCCGGTGAGCAGGCCCTGCTTGCCCGAGTTGCCCCGGAAGATGTCCGCGAACCGGGGGCTCAGGACGACCTGGAAGCCGTAGTCGCGCAGCGCCCAGACGGCGTGCTCCCGCGAGGAGCCTGTGCCGAAGTCGGGGCCGGCCACGAGGACGCGCGCGCCCTGGTAGGCCTCCTGGTTGAGGATGAACTCAGGATCCTTGCGCCACTCGTGGAAGAGCGCGTCGTCGAAGCCGGTCTTGGTGACCCGCTTGAGGAAGACGGCCGGGATGATCTGGTCGGTGTCGACGTTGGAGCGGCGGAAGGGCACGGCCACACCGGTGACGGTCTCGAACTTCTCCATCAGGCGCCCACCTTCTCTCCGGTCGACGTATCGACATCGTCGTGCTCCAGGTCCCACGGGCTGGAGAGCGTGCCGCGGATGGCCGTGGCCGCCGCGACCAGCGGCGACACCAGGTGGGTGCGGCCGCCCTTGCCCTGCCTGCCCTCGAAGTTCCGGTTGGAGGTGGAGGCGCAGCGCTCCCCCGGCGCGAGCTGGTCGGGGTTCATGCCCAGGCACATCGAGCAGCCGGCGAACCGCCACTCGGCGCCGAACTCCTCGACGATCTTGTCGATGCCCTCGGCCTCGGCCTCGATGCGCACGCGGGCACTGCCCGGCACGACCATGACGCGGACGCCGTCCGCCTTCTTCTGCCCCTTGATGACGGAGGCGAAGGCGCGGAGGTCCTCGATGCGGCTGTTGGTGCACGAGCCCATGAACACGGCGTCGACCGGGATGCTCTTCATCGGCGTGCCCGGGGCCAGGTCCATGTACTCCAGCGCGCGCTCGGCGGCGGCGCGGGCGTTCGGCTCGGCGATCGCGGCGGGGTCGGGGACGGCCTGGCTGAGCGAGACGCCCTGGCCGGGGTTGGTGCCCCAGGTCACGAACGGCTCGATCGCGGCGGCGTCGAGGTAGACCTCGGCGTCGAAGACCGCGTCGTCGTCCGTGGCGAGCGTGTCCCAGTAGGCGACAGCGTCGTCCCAGTCGGCGCCCTCCGGCGCGTGCGGACGGCCCTTCAGGTACGCGTAGGTGGTCTCGTCGGGCGCGACCATGCCGGCGCGTGCGCCCGCCTCGATCGACATGTTGCAGATCGTCATGCGGCCCTCCATGGAGAGCGCGCGGATGGCGCTGCCGCGGTACTCGAGCACGTAGCCCTGCCCGCCGCCGGTGCCGATCTTCGCGATGACCGCGAGGATGATGTCCTTCGCCGTCACGCCGGGGCGCAGCTCGCCCTCGACCGTGATGGCCATGGTCTTGAACGGCTTGAGCGGCAGCGTCTGCGTGGCGAGCACGTGCTCGACCTCGCTGGTGCCGATCCCGAACGCCATCGCGCCGAACGCGCCGTGCGTGGAGGTGTGCGAGTCGCCGCAGACGACCGTGATGCCCGGCATGGTGAGGCCGAGCTGCGGGCCGACGACGTGCACGATGCCCTGCTCGACGTCGCCGAGCGAGTGCAGCCGGACGCCGAACTCCTCGGCGTTGCGGCGCAGCGTCTCGATCTGCGTGCGGCTGGTCAGGTCGGCGATGGGCCGGTCGATGCCGATGGTCGGCGTGTTGTGGTCCTCGGTCGCGATGGTGAGGTCGGGGCGGCGGACCGGGCGCCCTGCCATGCGCAGGCCGTCGAACGCCTGTGGGCTGGTCACCTCGTGGACGAGGTGGAGGTCGATGTAGATCAGGTCGGGCGAGCCGTCCTCACCCTTCACGACCAGGTGGTCTCGCCACACCTTCTCCGCCAAAGTCAGCGGCCTGTGCGGGGTCAACGGACTGTGCGGGGTCAGCGGACTGTGCTGCGTCGTCATCTCGGTACTCCTTGAGCTTCGTTTACGGATCAGCCGTCGACGGACTCCGCGGCGAGGGTGGCCTGAGGACTAGGACTCGCCGCGGCGGCTAAGGAGGAGCAGACCCGCGAACACGCTCTCAGGCTATCACCCGTGCTGGGGGCAGGACTGCAGGCGCACCGGCCGTCAGGACCGCTCGACCCGCAGGCCCAGCTCGCCCAGCAGCAGTCTCCCGCCGCTCTCCACGGTGCCGGCGGTGCCGGGGACGACCCGCAGCGCCTGGCCGTCCGGCGTCACGACGGTCACACCGTTGGTGGAGTGCAGATCGGTCACCTGGAGGGCGTCGCCCGCCGGGGCGACGGCCGCGTGGGTCTTCGAGACGGTCGAGGTCGGGTCCTCCAGCGCGACCAGCTCCGCCGGGCCCGCGTGCGCGGCGGACGACGGGTTGCGTCCCAGCAGCACGGTCGCCGTGACCGGGATGCTCCGTCCGCCGGGCGCGGTGAGCCGCCAGACCGGGGCCCGCACGGCCGCGGGGGCGGGAGCGCCGGCCGCGGCGGGGCGGAACGACGGCAGGCTGATGTGCGCGGGCGGTTCCACGGCCTCCTCGGGCTCGGCCGGGCCGCCGCGGGACGGGATGAGCCCAGGCGGAGGCACGATGAAGCCCGGCCGCTCGGCGCGCGTGTCGTCTGTCCCCACGCGCCCACTCTACGGACTGCGTCCGTCCGCGCTACCCGGCACGCCTCCGGTAGCGGAACGCCGCCAGCCGGGCGCGGAGCCGTCCGGCCGCGGTCATGGCGCCCGCGATGGCCTCGTCCGCGGCGGTCCACGCCTCGGCGGCGCGCTCGTCGGAGACGTCGCTGCCGTCGAACACGGCCGCGTCGACGTGGCGGGCGAGGGTCGCGAGCCCCGCCGCGGGGACGGTCAGCCCCTGCGCCTCCGACTGCTGCTCCAGCGCCGCCGCCGTCTGCAGCCGGGTGGCGCGGGGCGGCGGCACGAGGCCGAGCTCGCCGTAGCGGTCGGACAGCTCCTCCCACGCCCCGGCGGCCCGGCGATCCGGCGGTCCCGTCGTCTCGCGGAGCCGCCGCCTCCGTCGCTTCAGCCAGGCGACGATCAGCAGCGGCACGAAGTAGAGCAGCAGCGGGACGCCCACCACGCCGAGCACCACCCACGCCCAGGCCGGCACCTGGAAGGCCGGGCCCGGCTGCTTCTTCTCGGTGTCCTTGGTCTTGACCGGGGTCAGCAGCTCGTCGGAGCGCGGGTCGACCGGCGGAGGTTGGCGCACCTGCGGCTGCGGCTCCAGCTTGGGCTTCGTGGTCTGGTTCTTCGGCGCGTCCGTCTTGGTCGGCGTCGGGAAGAACGGCACCCAGCCGACGCCTTCGAACGGGACTTCGACCCAGGCCGTGACGTCGTTGCCCGTCACGGTCGTCGTGCCGGAGCCGGCCTTCGGCGCGAAGCCCATCACCACGCGCGCCGGGTAGCCGAGGTGCCGGGCCATCAGGGCGAAGGCGCTCGCGTACTGCTCCTGGTCGCCCACCATCGGGGACGTGCTGAGCAGGTCCGTCATCCGGTCGGCGCCCTCGCCCGCCCGCGACGGGACCGGGTCGGACGCGCGGCCGTGGCTGAGGTAGCCGAGCGACTTCAGCGAGCGCTCGATGTTGCGGAGCTTCTGGATCGCCGTGTTCGCCGAGCCCGCATACTCCTCGGCCTTCGAGGCCACCACGTCCGGCACGTTGTCGACGGGCGGCAGCACGACGTGGGCCGGGGCCGCCTTCGCGAGCTGCTGGTCGTTCGGGACGCGCTGCGCCGTCGCCTCCACCGTGTAGCGCAGTCCGTCGCGGACGCCGCTGGTGACGGCGCTGGTGCCGGTGGCGGTGTTCACGCGCACGGTCGCAGACGGGTCCTGGCCGGTGTGCGCGTCGAAGCCGAGCCTGTCCACATAGCCGAGGGTCGGCAGCCAGACGTCGGAGTAGCCGCGGATGTCGATCGTCGCGGTGCTGGTCGGCCCCGGGGTGAAGAGCGCCGGGCGCGGGATGGAGCTGCCGAGCAGTTCGAAGGCGCCGGATGCCCCGGACTGCGTGCCGGGCGCGCTGACGGTCCAGACCACGCCGTCGTAGCTGTCCATGGTGGCGAGCCGGATGACCTGGCCCTGCTTCAATCCCTGCACGGTGAAGAGCGTGGTCTTCTCCAGGTCCTTCGTGTACTTGCGGAACCCGGCGAGCGGGCTCGGGTAGTCCAGCGGGTCGAACGGCGGCGTGACCTCGTCGCGGACGACCAGCCGGGAGGCCGCGGCCGGCGTGAGCAGCGAGCCCGCGACGGCGCCGACCAGCAGCGCGCCGACGACGACCGCGACGCCGCTCACCAGCCGGGTGCGGCGCACGCCGGCGCCGACGTTGAGCGCGCGGTTCGCCGCGCCGCGACGCCAGGCGAGCCAGACCAGGGCGACGCCGGCGAAGACCACGCCGCGGACACCCGCGAAGTAGGCGTCCCTGGTGCCGAGCAGGATGCCGGCGACGAAGAGCAGCACCGGCCCGATCAGGAGCACCGCGGCGCGGCCCACGGACGCGCCCGCCTTCGCCCGCGGGAGCCACCGCACCGCGAGCGTGATCGACACCAGGGCGACCAGCCAGCCGGCGACGAACGGCACGACCGCGACGTACGGCGGCGCCTCCAGCGGCGCGCGGAGGGTGACGGCGTCGCTCCAGCCGAACACCGCGCCGACGGCGAGCCCGGACAGGCTGTCGAGCGAGGGCAGCACCCCGGAGAGCGCGAGACCCGGCAGCGCGAGCGGCGTGCCGAGCAGGAAGTACGCCGCCAGCGCGATCACGACCGTCAGCGGCACGGACAGCCGGAACAGCCTCCCCAGCACGGCGACCGCTCCCCCGACGACGACCCCGCCGAGCGCGGCGGAGAGGAACGCGTAGTGGCCGAAGGCGGGCTCGAACCCGGCCACGGCGACGAGGCTGAGTGCGGTGACGACCGCGATGTCGATCCACGTGGTCCGCGAGAGCCGGTCGGCGTTCATCGGCCGGCCCGCTTCAGCAGCGCGGGCAGCTCGTCCAGGCGCCCGAGCACGATCAGGATGGTGCGGCCCAGGCGGGCGACGCGCGGCTCGGCCGTCTCGTCCACCCGGACCGTGATGGTCTCGGTGTCGGAGGTCCAGAGCGCGGCGGCCGCGCGGAGCTCTGCGGGCGTCGCCTGCGAGCCGACGACCGTCACCGCGAGGCTGGGCGCGCCCATCCGGAGCGTCGCCTGACGGAGGAACTCCCGCACGCCCGCGCCGGAGCCCGACGGCTGGAGGCGGCACGAGTCGTCCAGGAACGCCGTCGGCGTGGAGACGCGCAGGCCGCCGCCCTGCCAGAGCGCGTCGATGCCGGTGTCCTCCCGGATGACATGGCAGCCGATCGAGGCGAACACCGAGACCGCCAGCTCGAACTCGTCGTCGGACGCGAACCGGGCGCGCTCCGCGTCCAGCGCGAGCAGCAGCTGGGACCGCCGGGTCTCCTGGTACTGCCGCACCATCAGCTGGCCGGTGCGCGCGGACGTGCGCCAGTGCACGTTGCGGATGTCGTCGCCCGCCTCGTACGTGCGCAGTGCGTGGAAGGCGAGGTCGGAGTCGGTGATCACCTTGGTGGTCTGGCCTTCGAGGTCGCGGACGAGCCCGCGGGCGGTCGCGGCGAGCCGGACGGTGCGCGGGTGGACGAACAGCTCGACCTGGTCGGTCCAGCGCGTCGTGCGCCGCAGCAGCCCGAGCTGATCGCCGCGGACCGAGATCGCGGGGCCGGCGAGGATGAGGGCGCGACGGGCGGTCGGGACGGCGAACAGCTCCTCGACCTCCGCTCCCGGGACGAGGCGGGGCACGGTGAACCCGGCGACGCCCTCCCCGACCGGCAGCTCCAGCCGGGTCGGGAGGACCGGCCGCTGCCCGCTGTTGCGGACGGTCAGCCGCCCGTACGCCCGGTCGCCGGCGACCACGCGGCGCGGCGTGAGCTCGACGCCCACCGCATAGGTCGAGCGGCCGATCACGAAGCCGACCGCGAGCACGAGGGCGGCGAGCAGCGTCGCGCCGAGGAAGGCGAACTCCGCCCAGCCGAACACGAGCACGAGCGTCAGCGCCAGCACGCCGGAGACCAGCACCACCCAGCCGAGCGCGCTGACAGTCCGCACGACCGGCGAGACGCGCGCGACGACGGCGCGGCCCGCAGGCGCGCCACGCGCGACGAGGCGCCGACCGGTCGCGGCGAGCTGGGCGCCGGCGATCCGCGCCTGCGCCGTGCCTCGCCGCAGCGGGGCGGCGCGGCGTCGCCCGCGTGCGCCCGTCTCGGTCGTGGTGGATGCGGTCATGCGGCCCGGTAGGCGGGCGGCGTCGCGGCGGCGACAGCCCGCGCCACGATCTCGGCGGCGGTGACCCCGGCGAACTCCGACTCGGCGTCGACGATGATGCGGTGCGCGAGCACCGGCTGAGCCAGCTCCCGGATGTCGTCGGGCGTCACGTAGCTGCGGCCGGCCGCGATGGCCCAGGTCTTCGCGGCCCGCGCGAGGGCCAGGGCGCCGCGGATGCTGACGCCGAGCGCGGAGTCCCTGTCGTCGCGGGTGGCGGTGACGATCTCGCTCAGGTAGCCCATCACCGAGGCGTCGGCGTGGACCTCGGAGGCGAGCTGCGCCAGCGTCGTCACCGAGTCGGCGGCGATGATCGGCCGCACGCCCGACGCCCGCGACCGGTTCGAGGAGTCGAGCAGGAGGTCGACGGTCGTCGCGTGGTCCGGGTAGCCGAGCGAGGTCTTGATCAGGAACCGGTCGAGCTGGGCCTCCGGCAGCGAGTAGGTGCCGGACTGCTCGACCGGGTTCTGCGTCGCGATCACCAGGAACGGCGCGCCGACCGGATGGCCGACGCCGTCCACGGTGACGACGCCCTCCTCCATGACCTCCAGCAGCGCCGACTGGGTCTTCGGGCTCGCGCGGTTGATCTCGTCGGCCAGCACGACGGAGGCGAAGATCGGGCCGGGGTGGAACTCGAACCGGCCCGTCGACTGGTCGTAGATGGTGACGCCGGTGACGTCGGAGGGCAGCAGGTCGGGGGTGAACTGGATGCGGGATTGGGTGCCCTCGACCGTGTTCGCAAGCGCCTTGGCCAGCACCGTCTTGCCGGTGCCCGGCACGTCCTCCAGCAGCACGTGGCCGCCGGAGAGCATCGCGGCGACCACGAGCCGGATGGTGTGCTCCTTGCCGAGGATCGCCTTGTCGACGTTCGCGACGAGCTGCGCGAACGCGCCGGCGAACCAGTCCGCCTGTTCCTGGGTCACTGCCACGGTTGATCCTTCTTGTCGGTTGTCGGTCGGGTCTGGTCGGGGGCCGGGCTCACTGCGCCCAGTTCTGGACGCTGCTCTGCACGCCGTTCACGACGACGTACGCGCCGGGGTACCCGCAGTACGGCTGCTGGCCGTCCGGCGCGCCGCGGTAGTGGGCGTGCCCGGTGCCGTCGGTGGAGATGGACGGCGACCAGAGTGTGCTCCCATTGCAGTGCACCTGCATCGGGAAGGTGCGGTTGGCCGGGAAGTTGTTCAGCGTCACGTCGTAGGTGTAGCTGTGCGCGTAGCCCGGCTCCGGGTTGCCCTTGGCGAGGTCGATCGACGGCTGCGGCGCCGGCTTGTTCGCGACCTGGACCGAGCCGGAGGACGCCGTCGGCCCGGCTTTGCCGCTGTGGTCGTTCGTGGCGTATACGTCGAACGAGTAGCTGCCTGCGCCCTTGCCGCCCTCGGACGCGCTCGTGCCCGATGTCGTCTGCCAGGCGCCGTTGTTGAGCCGGTAGTGGTAGGTCACCGCCCCGCCGCCGGTGCCGTCCGGGTCGCGCAGCGCGTTCCAGCTCATGCGCACCGTGGCCGGCGCGTACTGGTCGGCCGTGATGGTGAGACCGCCGACCTTGCTGGGCGTCCCGTAGGGCGTGACCGCCGCGCTCTGCGCGGACACCGGGCCCCAGCCGTCGGCGTTGTGCGCGCGGACGGCGAACCGGTACGACTTGCCGTTGGTCAGCCCGGTGATGTCCACCCGGCCGATCGCGCCGACGGTGACGGTGCTCTCGCCGCCGCTGACCTCATAGGAGTCGATCGGCTTGCCGTTGTCGGCCGGGGCGGCGATGGTCACGCTCGCGCGGCCGTCGCCCGCCGACGGGTTCGACGGCGCGGGCGGCTGCGCCGGGACGTCGTGGATGGTGACCCGGTACTGCCCGATCGCCGCGGCCGTGCGCTGCGGATCCTTCGTCGCGTCCTCCACGTGGTACACGATGTTGACCGCGCCGATCGCCGCACCGGAGGCAGCGCTGACCGTGATGGAGCTCGCCGTGTGGGTGACGGTGACGCCGGAGGGCGCGCTCTGCGCCTGCGCGTCGGTGATGGTCAGAGGTGTGCCGGGGAACGGGTTCACCCACGCCGAGTCCGAGGACGCGCCCTGCAGCGTGCCGCTCGACCCGCGTTTCAGCTCGGAGGTCTGCGGCGGGTTCTTCTGGGTGGCCACCGGCCGCGACGAACTCACCACCTGTACGTTCACGGTGCCGGTGATCGTGTGCGTGCCCGAGCTGATCGTCACCGTCACGGCGGTGGACTCCCCCGGCTGGACGCCGAGCGGCGCGGAGAGCGACAGCGTCGAGCCGCTCAGCGAGACGGCGATCTTCTGGTTCGGCCACTGCGGGTTCGAGTAGCTGAGCTTCGCGAGGATGGCCGGGTTCGGGTGGTAGCTCGACGCCCGCAGGTCGACCGCGAGCGGAGCCTCCCCCGGCTCGATCTTCTCGGTCGGCGACGTGAACGTCGGCGCGACATCCGCCTGCTCCGGGTCGCCCACGGTGAGTGGGAGGACGAGCGTGGTGATGCGGTCGGAGGTCGCCCCGGCGTCCCGGCCGTCGTCGACCTTGAAGGTGATCGCGGCCGGACCCCGGTAGTCCTTCAGCGCGCTGAAGGTCAGCGTGTCGTCGCCGCCGAACGACGACGCGCCCGAGCTGTTCGTCGCGCTGACGCCCGACGCGCCGGTGAGCTTCACGCTCCGGCCGGACGGCACGGTGAGGATGTCCGACAGCTTCCAGCTCTTGCTGCCGTTCATGGGCACGATCTGCTGCGGGAGGCCGTCCTTGATCCGCGGCGGGGCGGTCGCGTCGCCCTTGGGCGGAACGACAATGAAGGCGTCGCCGCTGAGCCCGGTGACCCGGTCGGTCACCGAGTACGCGATCGCGGTCCGGCGGTCGCCCGGGCGCACGGTCACCGTGCCGTCGCTCCCGACGTCGGCCGCGGACGCGTTCGGGCCGAGCACCGCGACCTGGAGGTCCCCGACGAGGCCGGACGGGTTGACCGCGCCTTCCAGCGCGTTCACCTTCACGCTCGACTTGTTCGAGACGGCGTCGGCCTCCAGCACGTGGTCGACGGCGGACGGCGGCACGTCTTTGGCGTCCGGGGTCACGGTGAGCTGGATGAACGCGCTCGCGACCCCGCCCTGGCCGTTCGTGATCTGGTACCGCACGACGTAGGAGCCCTCGCGGTCCGGCGCCTTCACCAGCACGATCTTGCCGTGCACGGACGCGGTGAGGCCCTGGTCCACGTGCAGCAGCTTCTTCTGCAGAGCGATGGCATAGCCGTTCGGGTCCGAGTCGTTGTCGAGCACCGGGACCGCGATGGTCCGGCCGGGCTTGACCTGCACCGGGTCGTTGACGGCTACGGGAGGCCGCACCTGGCTCGGCCGCGGGATGACGCCGACGTTCACGGTGCCGGTCGCGGTCTTCCCGTAGGTGTCCTTCACCGTGTACGTGAACGTGTCGGTGCCCGCGGAGTCCGGGTACGCCTCGTACGTGAACGCCGTGCTGGTCGTGCCGGAGATCCGGCCGAGGGTCGGCTGACTGCCGAGCCCGGCGAGCACGACGGAGTCGCCGTCCGGGTCGATGCCGTCGAGCGGGACCTCGATCGGGACGGACGAGCCGGCGAAGGCGCGCACGGTCAGCGGCTGCGGCTGCGGGGCGCGGTCGCTCCCCTTGTCCGGGGCGGTCACCACGAAGGTGACGGTGGCCTGCGCCTTCTGCCCGTACTTGTCGGTGATCCCGTAGACGACGCTGTACTGGCCGGGCGTTGTCGGAGCCTGGTAGCGCACGGTCTTGCCGCTCACGAACGCCGTGGCCCCCTTGCCGGCCGCGGAGGCGTCGCGCAGCTGCGGGTCGAGCGAGAACGGCGCGTTGTCGGGCGACGAGTCGTTGTCGAGCACGGAGGCGGTCGCGACGTCCCCCGCCCGGACGGTCACGGTGTCGTCCACCGCGACGGGAGGCTGGTGCACGACCAGCGGCGGCACCGGGATGACGGTGATCCCGGCCGTCGCCTCGTGCGTCCCGTCCGACACCGTGTACTGGAGCTGCACCTGCTGGGTCAGCACGGTCGGCGCGGTGATCTTGACCACCGCGTTGTCCAGGACCTCCACGTCGAGGTCCTGGGCTCCCGGCCCTGGCGTCACCTGCCGCACGACGAGGACGCGCCCCGACGGCGAGACGTCGTTGTCGAGCACGGCGACCGAGGTCGGCTCGCCCGGCCGGACGTACGCGCGGTCCGCGACCGCGATCGGCGGCGCGTCGGTGGCGCCTTGCTGCGCGACGTCGAAGCGCACGATCCCGGTCGTGCTCTTGGGCCCGGCGCCGAGCGTGTACTCGGCGTAGTACTCGCCGGCCGCGCTGGTCGTGAGCGTGAGCGTGCCGTGCGCCGGATCGGCCGTCACCCGCCCGGACCCCGGTCCCGTCAGCGTCGCGCCCACCAGGGTGAGCGGCTCCCCCGACGGCGACTGGTCGTTGTCCAGCGGGTGGACGACGACGGGCTGCCCGGTGAACCCCGAGCCGAAGTCCGGCACGGCCACCGGGTCGAGCGTGCCGGAGGGCTTCACCGTGACGATCAGGCTCCCGGTCGTGGACTTCCGGCCATCGGAGACCGTGACGCGGACCTCCTTCGATCCCGCCTGGCCGGTCTTGCTCGTGAACGTCACGTCGCCGTCCGGCTTGAACCGCACGTCGTCCTCGGTCGTGGCGGACGCGGAGACGAGCGAGAGGTCGTCGCCGTCGGGGTCCAGCCAGTCGTTGAGCACGTTGTAGGTCACCGACTGGCCGACCTCCGTCTGGGCCGCGCTCGGCCGGGTCGACGCCGGCGGGTCGTTCTGGGCGTCCAGGTGGATGGTCGCGTTGACGTTCGCGGACGCCGTCCCGCCCCGGCCGTCGTCGATGGAGTAGCGGAAGGTCACCGTCCCGGTCACGCCGTCCTTCGGCGTGAACTGGATGGCGCGCCCGCCCTCCACCAGCGCGAGCTGCCCCTGATCGGCCGGGATCGGCGAGACCTGCGTGATGGTGAGCACGTCCCCGTCGGGATCGGTGTCGTTCGCCAGCACGTGCAGCACGGTCGAGCGGCCCGGCCGCACGCCGAAGCTGTCGTCCACCGCGGTGGGCGGGCGGTTCACCGAGGTGCGCTGCGCGAGGGTGTCCGCGAAGGACTGCACGACCGGCTTCTCCTCGCCGGTGTCGCCCTGGACGGTCGTGTCGTTGGGCTTGAGCTGCGCCCAGTTCTGCACCAGGCGCATGTTGGAGGACACCACCCAGGCGTTCCCGTCGCGCAGGTTGTTGAGGGCGATGACGCCGTGGTTGACCCGGAACTCCAGGTCGTCGCCGGTCACCTGCTGGTCGATGTCCAGCCCGACCGGCTTCGTGCCGTCGCAGGCGTAGAGGTAGCGGGCGGACCCGGCCCAGGCCCCGTACGAGCAGGTGCCGAGCCGGACCGGTGCGGAGACCGCGCTCGCTCCTCCGCTGGAGGTCGCGCCGGCGGGTGCCGAGGTCACCGTGCCCCCGGCGAGCGGGACGCTCAGCAGGCTGTTCGCCGTCGCGACGAGCGCGGCCGGGTCGTCGGGGCCGGGCTGCTGGATCCGCAGGCCCTTCGCCGGGAGGGCGACGGTCGTGCCCGAGTCGGTGACCAGCTTGTCCGCCTGCGTGTCGAGCAGCACCGCATGGTCGCCGACCGCGGAAAGCTGGAAGGAGCCCGGCACCGGGAACGACGCCGAGGACGCCGCCGCGCCGGGATGGTCGACCGTGACGAGCCGCTTGCCCTTCGGCGCGGCGACGAACGTCTTCCCCGACTTCGCGACCACCAGCTTCGCGCCAGCGCCCACCGAAGCCGTCGGCGTCGTCTTCGATTTGTCGAAGTCGAGCCGTCCGGTGGCGTCGAGCACCCACAGCGAGCCAGTCGGCGAGAGCACGGAGAGCGTCGACCCGCCGTAGCCGACCTGGGAGCCGTCCGGCACCTGGATGCGGCCGCCGAGCGACACGAACGCCGGGTCGATGCGGTCGACGGTCCCGTGCGGGAGGTCGGTGAGGAAGTACGACGAGCCGTCCTGCAGCACGTCCAGGTCGGCGGAGGACCCGGTGACCGCGGCGTCGAGCTCGTCGATCTGATGGTTGAGGCGGCCGCCGAGCAGCCGCTCGCCGTTCGTCACCCAGACGTCGCGGGTGTCGAGCTGGACGGCGTTGACCGGGAATCCGCGGTGCAGCACCGCGACCGTGAGCGGGACCCCTGCGACGACGGCGAGAGCAGTGGCGATGGCGAGCGTCTTGCGCTCGCGGATCCACTTGCTCAACGATGCCAAGACTCTGATATCCCCCGGGACTGGAAACACAAGTACGCTAACACGGCCCCTGAACGGGATCGGATGGGGAGGACTCCCCATCCGCCGCACAGCGCGCCCAGCTCAGTCGCTGCCAGAATCCGCCGGGCCGGCGGCCGCGTCAAGCAGCGGGAGGTCTTCGATCCCGACGAGCCGCGTCGTCACCGCGTACTCCACCAGGCGTGCGCGGCGGTTCGTCGCCAGCTTTCCGCGGCCTCCGCGCAGCCCGGCGACGCCGAGCCGGTCGAGCTTGTCGCAGACGTTGTCGAGCTTGCGGTTGAAGGTCGTCATGCTCCAGCCGAGCCGCTCCGCCGCCTCCGCGGAGCTCGGAATGCTGCCCCGGCCGGGCAGCGACTGGGTCAGCACACCCTCGGCGAGCGCCACGATGAGCTGCCGCTGGCTGGTGGTCAGTGTCACGGGGAGGACCGTCGTCGAGCCTCCCGTGCCGTCCACCGCGACCGAGGTGTTGAAGTAGTCCGCGTCGCTGGAGATCGTGAAGTCGTAGGTCGTCGCGCCCGCGCTGAACATGACGTGCAGGGTCTGGAACACGATCGGCAGCTTCGCCCCTGGCGCGAGCCAGGCCTGCATCGTGCCGGAGGCGTCGGTGACCGTCGCGGTGAGCAGCGTGCCGACGTTGTTCAGCCACCACATCCCGAAGTCGTTGCTGATGCTGAGGAACCGCCGGTGCAGGTACGGGTTGTCGTCGATCGACAGGTCGGCCTCCCGGCCGATGCCGAACTCCGCGTCGGCGGCGACCGGATACTCCTCGCCGCAGAACTCGACCGTGAGGCTCACGAGGAGCACGCCTTCAGCGGCTGGGACGTGCGGCCGGCGCGGATGGTGGTGACGTCGACGCAGACCGGCACGCCGGGCGTGAGGCCGGTGAGGGTGACCGTCGTGTCGGACGTGACGGCGGGCGCGTCGGTGGTGCCCTCGCGCACCCAGGAGTACTGGTCGCCGGACTTCGGCTGGGCGGTCTTCCAGACGATGGTGGCCGAGGTGGCCGCGGCGTCGCGCTTGGCGGAGACCAGCGTGGGCTGCGGGACGACCGTGACCGGGACGACGCCGTCGTCGCCGCCCTGCCGGTTCGTGGCCGGGGCGGCGGGCGTGAGGGCGTTGGAGACGATCGCGGCGCCCACGGCGATCACCACGACCGCCGCTGCGCCGGCGGCGATCCAGGTGAGGAGGCGGCGGCGTGGGGCGTTCTCGGGCTGCCGGCCGCGGTCACTCTCGGGCTCGGCCTCCGGGGCGACGGCGACGGGAGCGGGGCGCAGGACCGTGCTCTCGACCGGGGCAGGGACCCCGGCCACCGGAGAGACGGGGGCGATGCCGCGGATGCGGGTCGGCTCGGCGGTCGGCGCGGCCTCCGGAGCGGGCTGCGCCTGCGGGTCGGGCTCCGGCGCCGCCTTCGGCCGCACCGGCTGCGCCACGACGGTCGCGACGGACCGCGCGCGGGTCGCCCCCGCGTCGCCGGCCTCCCCCGCGCCTTCCGCCACACCGACGTGGTCGGTCGCGATGTGGAGGTTGGGCACGTCGATGCTCGTCGGCGAGAGACCGAGCTCCAGCTCCACCCGCTGCAGCGCGCGGGCGAACTCGACCGCCGAGCCGTAGCGGTTCTCCCGGCGCGGGGCCATCCCCGTCCGCAGCACCGCGGTCAGCGACGGCGGGAGGTCGGGCCGGTCGAGCGGGGTGATCATCCCGCGCTCGATGCGGCCGATCAGGTCGAGCGTCCCGTTGGAGCGGCCGGGCACCTCGAACGGCGTGCGCCCGGCGAGCAGCGTGTGGAGCGTCGCAGCGAGCGAGAAGATGTCGCTGCGGACATCCGGGTCCGGGTCGTCGGCGAACATCTCCGGCGGCGACCACGGCACGCTGAGCCCGACGGACCGGCTCCCGCTCGTGGCCGTGTCCGACCCCGCCCGGCGCAGCTCGGACAGCGTCGCCGTGTGCACCGGCAGCTCCTCCAGAGCGGAGGCGATGCCGAAGTCGGTCAGCGCCGGCCAGCCGAACGCGTTCGTCAGCACGTTGGCCGGCTTGATGTCGCGATGCAGGATGCCGGCGTCGTGCGCGGTCGCGACGGCGCTCGAGAGCCGCACGCCGGTCCGCAGCGCGTCCTCCACCGGGATGCGCTCGCGCTTGAGCCGGTCGGCGAGCGACGGGCCGGAGCAGTACTCCATCACCAGGTACGGCCGGTCGTCGCCGGAGACCCCCGCGTCGAAGATCGTCGCGATGAACGGGTGCGCGGACAGCCGCGCCATCACGTTCGCCTCGGTCACGAACCGGGCGCGCGCCGCCTCGTCCACGCTGTCGGTCAGCAGCACCTTCACGGCGACGCTGCGCTTGGGCAGCTCCTGCTCGTAGAGGAAGACGTCGGAGAAGCCCCCGGAGCCGAGCAGCCGGATGAAATGCAGCCCGGCCAACTCGGGAGGCGTCGACGCCATCCTCCTCATGCGCCGCTCCTCATCGGCCGGCCTCGACCGTGAGCGTCGCGCCGCTGCCGAGGTCGACCACGGTGCCGGCGACCACGGTCGTGGGCTCTCCGGCGCGCAGCTTCTGCGGGGACTTGCCCGGCAGGACGATCAGGGTGCCGTTGCGCGAGTGGAGGTCGGTGACGACGACGGTGTCGCCCTCGACGGCGACCGCGACGTGCGAGCGCGAGATGTCCTCCTCGACGCCGGTCAGGGTCAGCGGGCGGGCGCCGCGCAGCGTCCGGAAGGCGGAGGCGCTCGGAGCGCGGCCGACGATCACGGCGCCGGCCAGCGGCTCGCTGCGGCCGTCCGGGAGGATCAGCCGGTAGCCTGCGGCAGCAGGGGGCTCGGCCGGTTCGGCGGGTGGCTCCGCTGCTGCTTCGACCGGGGTGCGCGCGGGGAGGTCGCCGCTCAGCACGGTCAGGCCGTCGTGGTCGCCGACCGCCGCGGCGGACGGGAAGGAGTCGGTGATGAAGCCGGGGAGGTCGATCCGGGCGGGCTCCTGCGCCTGCTCGGCCCGGACGGCGGCCTCCTCGATTCCGCGCATCATCGTCGCGCCGAAGAGGTGGTCGTAACCGGAGGGTTCACGCTCGGGGGGCTCTGCGATGGTGGACTCGGGGACGCGGGTGGGCTGGTCGACGGGTGCGGGCTCCGGAGCCACCGGCTCCAGCGTCCCCGGCTCCAGGGCCACCGGCTCCAGCGCCCCGTCCTCCAGCACCACCGGCTCGGTGATCCGCGACAGCTTCGCCGGCTCCCCACCGTCCCGTGGCGGCGCCGCAGCGTCCCCCGACGCCGTCCACACCAGCGCCGTGCCGCGCACGATGCCCTCGGCCACCGGCAGCGTCGCGCCGCCCGGCTCCCCCAGGGTCACCGCCGACGCGGCCTCCACCTGCGTCTCCAGCCAGGACGACACCGCCGCGCGCAGTTCGCGGGGGCCGCCGTCGTCCGTCACCGTCGCCGGCAGCCCGCGGACCGCGAGCAGCACGGCCTCCCCGCTCGTGTCGAGGAGCCCGAACGCCGGGGTCCGGCTCAGGCCGTCCGCGATCAGCGCGTCCAAGGTCTCGGCGAAGCCGGTCCGCACCGCGGTCAGGTAGCGCAGCAGCGGCTCGCGGCCGGCCTGCGCGACGAGGAGCGCCCGCCCGGCCGCCGCGACGACCGCCCACTCCCCTGCCGTCGCCTGCTGCACCTCGAACACGTGCGATTACTCCCTCGGCTGCGTGTCGTCGAGCTCCCGGCCGGCGAGCCTGTCGCGGGTGTCGACAGCGGCCGGAGCGTCATCCCCCGGCCTCGATTCAACCACGATCACCGTGACATTGTCGTGGCCACCCGCCGCGACCGCGGCCTCCACCAGCACGGCGGCCGGATCGTCGGGGTCGCCGGCGAGCAGTTCCGCGATCGTCTCGTCGCCGAGCTCCCTGGTCAGCCCGTCCGAGCAGATCAGGAAGGTCTGGCGCCCGGTCTCCGGCAGCAGCTCGCTGTCCGTGTCCACGAAGTCCTCTGCGCCGAGCGCCCGCGTGATCACGTTGCGCTCCGGGTGCACGGCAGCCTGCTCGGGGCTGATGAGCCCGGCGTCGACGAGTTCCTGGACCGCCGAGTGGTCGACGGTCAGGCGGCTGAGCTGCCGTCCGTCCCACCCGTAGACGCGGGAGTCGCCGACGTTGACGACCATCCACTCCTCCGCGGCGCGCTCGGGCACGCGCACCCGCACGACGCCGGTGAGCGTGGTGCCCGCGACGGCGGCGCCGGTCTCCTCGGCGTCGGACAGCGCCCGCACCGCGGCGTTCGCCTCGTCGATCGCGGTGATGACCTCCTCCGGCGTCGGGGTGGCCCCGGCGGGGAGGGTGCGGGCGAGGCTCTCAACCGCCGTCCGGCTCGCCACGTCGCCGCGTGCGTGACCGCCCATCCCGTCCGCGACCACGAAGACCGGGTCCTGCGCGAGGTAGCTGTCCTCGTTGACGTGCCGGACCGCTCCGGTGTCGCTGCGGGCGCTCACCTCGACGCGGGAAGTCATGTGCGTGGGTCCTCCGGGGAGTTCTCGGCCTGGGCGGCCTCTGCGGTCGTCGTCGCCGGTTCGTCATCCCCCTGGATGGCGTGCTCGACGGTGGTGCCGCTCAGGTGCAGCCTCACCAGACTAGCGACGGTCGCGACCACCATCGCACCGACGATCACCGCGAGGGAGGTCCAGGTGCTGATATCGGGGGCCCACTCGATGTGCTCGCCGCCGTTGACGAACGGCAGCGTGTTCTCGTGCATGGCGTGGAAGACCAGCTTGACGCCGATGAAGGCGAGAATGAACGCGATCCCGTACTTGAGGTAGACGAGCTTCTCCAGCAGGTGACCCAGCAGGAAGTACAGCTGCCGCAGCCCCATCAGGGCGAACACGTTGGCGGTGAACACGATGAACGCGCTCTGCGTGATGCCGAAGATCGCCGGGATGGAGTCGAGCGCGAACAGCAGGTCGGTCGTCCCGAGCGCCAGGAACACGATGATCAGCGGCGTGAACATCCGCCGGCCGTTCACCGTGGTGCGCAGCTTGTTGCCCTCGTACTGGTCGGAGACCTGGAGCCTGCGCCGGGCGAAGCGGATGAACCAGCTGTCCTGCGCGCCCTCGTCGTCGTGCTTCCCGAACGCCTGGTTGAACGCCGTCCAGAGCAGGAAGGCGCCGAACAGGTAGAAGATCGCGCTGAAGCTGGCGATGAGGCCGGCGCCGAGCAGGATGAACACGCCGCGGAACACCAGCGCCAGGATGATGCCCACCATGAGCACCTCCTGCTGGTACTTCCTGGGCACGGCGAACCGGCCCATGATGATCACGAACACGAACAGGTTGTCGATGCTCAGGCTGTACTCGGTGAGCCAGCCGGCGAGGAACTGCCCGGCGTGCTCGGCGTCGCCGATCAGCAGCATGAGCAGCGCAAACACCAGCGCCAGGCCGACGTAGAACGCCACCCAGAGCGCGGACTCCTTCGGGCTCGGGATGTGCGGCCGCTTGTAGACGATCAGGAGGTCGAAGGCGAGGACGAGCAGCAGGACGACGAAGCTGCCGACCTCGAACCAGAGCGGGAGGGCGAGTTCCAACGGGAGACCTTTCGAAGGGTGTGCGGGATGAACCCGAAAGTCTCTCCCGCACATCCGTGCCGCTGCGCCCGGGCCCGAACGGACCGTGATGACGTGCGCAGCGCGAGGCCGCTCGGCCTCTTCGGGATACTCCCCTTCGCGAGCACCCAGTCTACCGGGTCGGCGTGTATCGTCCCCACCATGCGGCGAGAGCTCTTCGACAGCACGGCGATCGCCTCTGCGGGCTACGACGCGGACACGGCGGTCCTGGAGATCGAGTTCGGCTCGGGCGGCGTCTACCGCTACCTGCTCGTGCCGCCGCGGGTCTGGCGGGAGTTGCAGGAGGCGGACTCGCCGGGGAGGTACTTCGCGGAGAGCGTGCGGGATCGGTTCCCCGAGGAGTGGGTGCCCTGACGGGTGGGTGCCCGGAGCGCCGGGAGCCCTGCGGATGGGTGCTCTGAGCGCCGTGCGGCTTACCGCTGCGCGAGCAGACCCGCCTGGCGCTCGTGCACTCCGGCCACCCAGTCGTAGACGGCGTCCGGCCCGAGCCGCGGGTCGTCTGCGGGGTCCTCGCCGGCCCGGAGCGCCAGCAGGTACGCCCGGTCGAGGTCGATGCGCTCCCGGAGGCCGTCGGCTCCGGTGACCGAGCCGTGGCCGGGGACGACCGTCTCGACGCCGTCCGAGATGCCCTCCAGGAGGGTCAGGGCGGCGAGGTAGTCCTCGACGGGGTCCTCCGCGCTGTGGTCGAGCAGCGGCACGAGCACATCCGACAGGAGGTCGCCGGCGACGAGGACCCCGCTCTCCTCGATCAGGAGCGCGGCGTGGCCGGCCGCGTGGGCGCGGTGCTCGACGACCCGGACGCGCGGGCCGTCCCACGGGACCCACTCGGCGCCCTCCGGGAGCGCGGTGAGCTCGCCGAACAGGGTCAGCGGCACCTCCTCCGCGATGTCGGCCGGGATCATCGGGGCGACCCGCTCCCGCCAGGAGTCGTTCGCGAGGAAGGCCTCGATCGCGCCCGCAGCGCGCGCCGTCGCGAAGCGCGGAGCCGTGCCGAAGGCGGGATGCCAGAGCACGTGGTCCCAGTGCGGATGGGTGGCGAACCCGGCCACGACCGGCGTGCCGGACGCCCGCAGCTCGGCCGCGATGCCGCCCAGCTCCGCGTCGAGGATCCCCGGATCGACCAGCAGCGCGCCCGCGCCCCCGTCGACCACGATGGTGTTGGTCTGGCAGAACTGGCTCTGGTGGACGCGCACGCCCTCGGCGACCGGATTCAGCATGGTGGCGACCGTAGCAGACGGCCGGCGCGCGCATGCGAAAAGCCCTCCCGGACGAGTGTCCGGGAGGGCTTTCGGTGTTGGTGACCCCAGCGGGATTTGAACCCGCGTTACCGCCGTGAGAGGGCGACGTCCTAGGCCGCTAAACGATGGGGCCGTTTTTGCAACTCATTGATAATGCCACAGATGGCGGCCTTCCTCCAAAACGGGGCCGTCATCCCGGGAGTGTCGCACCGGCCGTCAGACCAGGACGCGCAACGCGCCGGGCACGACCGCGACCTCGACCGGCAGCGGCCCGATCCGCTCGCCGTCTGCGTAGGCGATGACGCCCTCCGCCTCGATGCGGACCGTGCTGAGTCCGCGGAAGGAGACCTCCGGCAGGCCGGTGTGCTCGCCGCGGAAGACCTTCGGGAAGAGGCGGAGGAAGCGCGGGCGGGACATCTTCGTCACCACGAAGAGGTCGAGGCGGCCGTCGCCGAGGTCGGCGTGCGGGACGATCCGCATGCCGCCGCCGAGCGAGCGATTGTTGGCGACCGAGACGAGCATCGCCTCGGTGACGATCGGCTCGCCGTCCGCCACGATGCGGTATGGGCGGGCGTGCAAAACGGCCAGCTCGCGCAGCAGCGCGAACACGTAGCGGCTGCGGCCGCGCGGGCGCGTCATCAGGTTGGCGCGCTCGTTCACGGTCGCGTCGAAGCCGGCCGAGAGGACGCAGCCGAACCAGGTGCTGAGCTCGCTGTGCTTGTCGCCGTGCCGGATGATCCCGGCGTCGATCGTGCGCGGCGGGCGTCCCAGCGCCTCCAGGAGCTGATCGGTCGCGGCGTCGGCGTCGTCGGTGGGGATGCCGAGGCCGTCGGCGAGGTCGTTGCCGGTGCCGCTCGGCACGATGCCCAGCGGGACCTCCGTCTGCGCGACGATGTTGATGCCGAGGTTCGCCATGCCGTCTCCCCCGACCACGACAAGCGCGTCGGCGCCGGCCTCCACGGCGCGGATCGTCTCCCGGCGCAGCAGCTCGATGTTGGCCTCGTCCACCGGGATCACGGTGTGGCCGGCGGCGCGCAGCCGCTCGACGACGCGCGGCCCGACCTCGCGGCGCCGTCCGAACGACGCCATCGGGTTGACCGCGACGACCACGGTCCGAGGGGTGACAGGCATAGACCACGACTATGGCATAGCCGCCGTCCGGCGAAGCGCGACACGACCGGAACTGGCGCGCGGTCCCCGGTGGAGGTTGGATGAAGCCATGAGACTGACGAAGTTCGAACACGCCGCCCTGCTCCTGGAGGAGTCCGGGAAGAAGCTCTTCATCGATCCGGGCAGCTTCACCTCGCCGCTGACGGACACCGCGAACACGGTGGCCGTGGTGATCACGCACGAGCACGCCGATCACTGGACCCCGGAGCAGCTGAAGCGCGTCGTCGAGATGAACGCCGAGGTGCAGATCTTCGCCCCGGAAGGCGTGGCCAAAGCGGCGGCGGACTTCGACATCACGGTTGTGCACGCGGGCGACACCGTGGAGGCCGACCCGTTCACGCTCCGCTTCTTCGGCGGGCGGCACGCCGTCATCCACGAGAGCATCCCGGTGGTCGACAACCTCGGCGTGCTGGTCAACGACGAGCTCTACTACGCGGGCGACTCGTTCGTCATCCCGGAGGGCGTCGAGCTCGACGTGCTGGCGGTGCCCGCCGGCGCTCCGTGGATGAAGGTCGCGGAGACGATGGACTACGTGCTGGCGGCGAAGCCGAAGCGCAGCTTCCCCACCCACGAGATGGTGCTGTCGCGCGCGGGCAAGGACCTCTCGAACGCCCGGATCGCGTGGGCGACGGAGCAGAACGGCGGAGAGTTCTTCGCCCTCGAGCCGGGCGACACGCTCGACCTGTGAGTGGGAACGACGCACGCGCCCGAGTGACCCGGCCCGTGGGCGCCCGCCGATGACCGCCGACTCCCGCCCGGCGGTCGTCTGGTTCCGCGACGACCTCCGGGTGGCCGACAACCCGGCCCTCGACGCCGCCGCGCGCACGGGCCGCCCGGTCGTCTGCGTCTATGTCTGGGACGACGAGTCCCCCGGCCTGCGCGCACCCGGCGGCGCAGCCCGGTGGTGGCTGCACCACAGCCTCACCTCCCTCGACGCCGACCTCTGCGAGCGGGGCGCCCGGCTCACCGTTCTGCGCGGCCCGGCAGAGCAAACCATCGCCGCGCTCCTCGCCGACGTGGATGCCGCGGCCGTCTCCTGGAACCGCCGCTACGGCGGCGCGGAGCGGCGGATCGACACCGCGGTGAAGTCCGCCGCGCGGGAGGCCGGGATCGAGGCGGAGAGCTTCGGCGCGAGCCTGCTCTTCGAGCCGTGGACCATCCGCACCGGGTCCGGCACCCCGTTCTCGGTCTTCACGCCGTTCTGGCGGGCGTGCCAGTCCGTCCCGGCGCCGCGCAAGCCGCTGCCCGCGCCCGAGCGGCTGACTCCCGGCCCCGCTCTCGACGGCCTCCCGATCGACGACCTCGGGCTCCTGCCGACGCACCCCGACTGGGCGGCCGGCCTGCGCGACACCTGGGAGCCCGGCGAACGCCACGCCCACGCCGACCTCGACGCCTTCGTCTCCGACGGCCTGGCCGGTTACCGCGAGCAGCGGGACGTTCCGGGCGTCGACGGCACCTCCCGGCTGTCCCCGCGCCTGCGCTGGGGCGAGCTGAGCCCGCACCAGGTCTGGCACGCGGTCACGGTCGCGCGCGACGACGGCAGGCGGGGCGCCGCCGTGGCAGAGGCCGCGACCACCTTCCTCTCCGAGCTCGGCTGGCGCGAGTTCGCCTATCACACGCTCTTCGAGCATCCCGACCTGGCCACCGTCAACATCCATCGCGAGTACGACTCCTTCCCCTGGCCGCGCCTGCACCCGTCCGTGCTGCGCGCCTGGCAACAGGGTCGCACCGGCGTCCCGCTCGTGGACGCCGGGATGCGAGAACTGTGGACAACCGGAGTCATGCACAACCGGGTGCGGATGGTGGTCGCATCGTTCCTCACCAAGAACCTGCTGATCGACTGGCGGCGCGGCGAGCAGTGGTTCTGGGACACCCTGGTGGACGCCGACCCCGCGAGCAATCCGTTCAATTGGCAGTGGGTCGCCGGCTCAGGAGCCGACGCCGCGCCCTACTTCCGGGTCTTCAACCCCGAGCTGCAGCGCACCAAGTTCGACCGGCACGGCGACTATGTGCGGCGCTGGGCGCCGGACTGGGACACCGGCGACTACCCCGAGCCGGTCGTGGACCTGGCCGAGTCCCGGCGCGCGGCGCTGGCCGCCTACGACACGGTGAAACGCTCTCAGCGGGCGTGATCGGCGAGGATCTGGTCCACGTCGATCTGCTGCAGCAGCGCCGGCCAGTCCAGCCCGCGCGCGACGTCGGCCAGCTCCTCGTCGGCCAGCACTTTGCCGCTGCGCTCCACGACGATCCCCTTCGGAAGCTTGCGGTTCAGCTCGGCCAGGATGGCGTCGTCCACCGCCTCGGTGTCGAAGTCGGCGCCGACCTGCGCGTAGTAGTCGGAGGACAGCGTGTAGGAGACGATCCCGGTCTCGATCTGGCTCATGTGCGGCATGGTAGACCGACGGGCACGACACCCGTCAAGCCCTGCGCCCCCGTCACGCCCTGCGCTCGGCCGCCCACGCCGCGATCTCCGCCCGCCGGGAGGCGCCGAGCTTCGCGAGGATGTGCTCGACGTGCGTCGACACGGTCTTCGGGGCGATGTGGAGGACAGCGGCGATCTCCCGGTTCGTCGCGCCTCCCGCGATCTGAGCGGCGACCTCCTCCTCCCGTGCGCTGAGCGTGGACGGCACGACGCCCTCGGCGAGCCGTGCGGCCAGTTCGTCGGCACGGCGTGCGATCACCGTCCCCGGCGCTCGCGTGCGGGCCTCGGCGACGAGGGCGGCGGCCTCCACCGGGCTCCGGGTGCGCCGGGCGCACTCGGCGCGGTCCAGGATCGCCTGCGTCCCCTCCCACCAGCGGCCGAGCGCGTCCCAGCCGGCGGAGGCCGAGCCGAGCAGCTCCCGGGCGTCGGAGGGGCGCCGCTCGCGGAGGGCGAGGAGGCCGGCGGCGTGCTGCAGGGCGAACTCCGTCCCGGGGATCCGCCGTCGCTCGACCAGGGCGCCGACCCGCTCCAGCCAGGACTGCGCTCCGGCGACGTCGCCCGCCGCCAGGTACGCCCGCACGCCGGTGACCGCGAACGGGAAGGCGTAGGCGGAGTCCTCGACCCGGTGCGACTCGACCGCGCCGCGCTCGCACTGCCGGACGGCCTCGGCGGCGTCGCCCGCGAGCAGCGCCGTCTCGGCCAGGCCCCAGAGCGCCGGTGACAGCCGCTGCAGCTCCTGCATCCGCTCGCCGATCGCCTCCGCCCGGCGCAGCAGCTCGCCTGCCCGGCCGAGGTCACCGGACGACAGCGCGCAATAGCCGAGCACGTGCAGGGCGGTGACCTCGGTGGTGATGCCGCCGCGGCCGTCCGCGAGGGCGTGCCCGGCGAGCTCCGCGGCGGCACGCAGGTCGCCGGTGGCCCAGCGGACGTGCGCCAGGTGCGCGGTCAGATAGTGGGCGTCGTTCCAGCGCTCGATGCGCTCGGCGTAGGCAATCCCGTCGGCCAGCCACCCCACGCCGCGCCCGTACTGGAGCAGCACGGACGCCGACGAGCCGAGCATCCGGTACGCGCGGGCCGCCGCCTCCTCCCGGCCGTGCGCCGCGCCCTCCTCCGCCGCAGTGCGCAGCAGGTCCCAGGCCGGGTCGCCGTCGCCCGCGAACACCAGGACGGACCCGAGGGTGGCGTCGACGCCGATCTGGTCGGCCTCCGCGGTGAGGAGCGGGCGGGCCTCCTCCGCTACCCGCCTGGCGTCGTCCAGCCGCCGCTCGAGCATGGCGGCCGCGGCCTGCGCGGCGAGCAGCCGGCCGCGCACCTGGACGGCCTCCGCGTCGTCGTCGCCGTCGATCCAGCCGAGCGCGGCGCGGAGGTCGGCCACCCGCGAGGGGCAGTCCGCGCCGAGGAGGTGCCGGGCGGCGACGAGCGCCGGCGCGACCGCGGCGGCCTCCCGTGCGACGCCTGCCGCCCGGTAGAGCTCGATGGCGCGGGCGAACTCGGCCTCGGCCTCCCGGTTCGCGTCGACGGCGGCGAGCTCGGCCCCGAGCCTGCGCAGGAGGTCGGCGCGGTCGCGGCCCTCCACGGCGAGCGGCATCGTCCGCTGGGCGCGACGGTAGAGGTCGGCGGCCTCGCGGTGCGCCGACAGCATGGAGGCGCGCTCGGCCGCACGCCGGGCCAGCGCGTAGGCCGTGCGCGCGCGCCCTGCCCGTTCGGCGTGCAGCGACAGCAGCGCGTCGGACAGGCCGGCGCCGGCGTCCACCACGCGACCGTGCAGGGTGCGCCGGCGCGCGGACGGGACGGCCGAGTACACGGCGTCGCGGATGAGGGCGTGCCGGAAGTCGTAGCCGCCCGCCGTCGCGCGGACCAGGAGGTGCTGCGCCGCGAGGTCGTCGAGGGCGGCCTCCCGCGCGGCCCGGTCCAGCTCGTCGCCGACGACCACCGCGAGCAGCCGCACGTCGAACTCGCGTCCGATCACCGCCGCCGCGTCCAGCACCGCCGCCGACGCCGGTGTCAGCGCGCGCGTCCGGGAGAGGACGGCAGCGGCCACGGTCTCCGGCGCGCCGCCGGGGTCGTCGGAGCCGCCGAAGCCGCCCAAGCCGTCCGCGAGCAGCTCCTCCACGTGCAGCGGGATGCCGTCGCTCACGGCGTGCAGCCGCTCGGCCTCCTCGGCGGACGGCTCGGTCCCCCGGATCGCGGCGAGCATGCGCGCGACCCCGTCGGCGCCGAGCCGCTCGGGCCGCACCTCCTCCGCCAGCCGGTGCCCCACCAGGTCGAGCCGCCAGGAGGTCGCCTCCGCCGCGACCTCCGGGTCCTCGGTGCGGAACGTCGCGACCACGAGGCTCGGCCGCTCGCGCACGGCGACCGCGACCCTGCGCAGGACATCGAGCCCGAGTTGGTCGGCCCAGTGCACGTCCTCCAGAGCCAGAATGGTCGGCAGCGTGAGCGCGGTCGCGAGCGTGGTGGCCAGCTCGGCGACCAGGAGACGGCGCCGGGCGGTGCGCGCTGCCGGATCGGCGGCGTCCGCCGGGTCGCCGTGCAGCACCAGTCCCCTGATCCGTTCGGCCGCCGGTGCGTCGCCCGCCTCGGCCAGCGAGGCGGCGACGCCGAGCAGCAGCATCCCCGGCGTCTCGCGGTCGTCCGCGTACGCGTCGGCGTGCACGCGGCGCACGTCGCTGAGTGCGACGACCTCCTCCATCAGCCTCGACTTGCCGATCCCGGCCTCGCCTGCGATCAGCAGGAGGCCGCCCCGGCCCTCCAGCGCGGCGGCCTGACGACGGCGCGCCAGCGCGAGCAGGTCCAGCCTGCCCACGAACACCGGGCACACGCGTTCGGCGCCCCGGAACGATGCCGGCGCCGCATCCATGCGCGAAGCATAGCGCCGCGCGCGGCCGCGCAGCACCGGGATCGGTCGGATGACCGATGCCGCGCAAGCGGGCGCGCGACGAGACTCCTTCTCGTCGCGGGGAGGATCCCCGGCGGCACGAGGAGAAGGAGCCGATCATGGCACGATTCATGGACATCCACGATGGATTCGTCGGCGTCACGGAGGACCAGCTCGCCGAAGCCCACGCCGCCGACCTGGCGGTCGAGGGCGAGGAGGGCGTGCACTTCGAGACCGCCTGGCTCGACCCGGAGAGCGGCAAGGTGTTCTGCCTGTCGACCGGGCCGTCCAAGGAGGCGGTCATGCGCGTGCACGAGAAGGCCGGCCACCCCACCGATCAGGTCTACGCCGTCGACATCATGGTCTGACACCCGGTCCACGCGGGTCAGGCCCACGCGGCGTAGAGTGCGCCGCATGACGGATCGACACGACGAGGCGCCCGAGCCTGCCGAGTACCGCGAACACGAGCTGAGGGACAAGGTCTCCGGGCTCGGGGACACGCCGGAGGACGCCCTGGAGGAGGTGGCGAGCCGCAACGACTCGCTCGAGGAGCGGCTGCCGGACGAGGAGCTGAGCGTCAGCGGGCGCGGTTCCTCCGAGCACGACGACGAGGAGGATCCCGACGTGCCCCGCGCCGAGGGGGCACCCGGCCAGGGGTAGGCCGCCGCGGTCGTCCCTCACTGGGGACTGGGAGGCCGTCCCGCACGTCCGTACGCTGGCGGGGATGAACGACGACGGACGGCGCACGAAGCGCATGCGCGACCGCGCCGCAGGCGCCGCGGTGATGGAGCAGGTGGTCCGTCTGCACACGCAGTCGCCGCCGCGATCCGCCCTGGCCCGCGCTCTCGGCGCTCCGCCGATCGGTGCGGACACGGCGCCCTGGTTCGCCGGCGCGCTCGGCGAGCGGGAGGTGGGCGCGCTGCTCGACCGGCTGCCCGAGGGCTGGAGCGTCTTCCACGCCATCCCGGTCGGCACACGCCCTGACGCCTCCGGAGCGGTCGCCGACGTCGACCACATCGTGGCCGGGCCGGCCGGCGTGTTCGTCGTCAACACCAAGCACCACCGTGGACAACGCGTGTGGGTGGGCGAGCGCGCGGTGCTGGTCGCCGGTCAGAAGCAGCCGTACCTCCGCAACTCCGACCTGGAGGCCTCCCGCGTCCGCGGCGTGCTCGCCCAGGCGGGCATCGTGGCGCCCGTGACGGCCGTGGTCGCGCTCGTCGGGACCAAAGAGGTCACCGTGCGGCAGCAGCCGCGCCGCGTGATGGTGCTGCGGGCCGAAGGGCTCGTGCGCTGGCTGACGCGACGTCCTGCCGTGCTGGACGCCGCCACGACGTCCGCCGTGGCACGCCTGTTCGACGACCCGGCGACCTGGCGTACGGTGGACTCCTCCTCCGACACGCTGGAGCGGTTCGCGGTGATCGAGCGCGAGGTCAGGAACGCACAGCTCGTGCGCTTCGGCTGGGGCCTCGCGGCGGCGCTCGGCGTGGTCGCCGTCGCGCTCCCCCTGATCCCCGCGCTGACCCGCTGATCGCTAGACCGGGACCGCCGCCGTCCGCATCGTGAGCGAGGCCGCCTCCACGTCGTAGTCGAGCTCCACGCGGATGGCCGCGACCTCCGCGAGCGAGCGCAGATGAGTGCCGCCGCACGGGATCTCGACCACGCCGTCCGGGAGCCCGGCCCGCCAGCGCCGCCGCTCCCCCAGCCCGTCGCCGTCGCGCTCGATCGAGATGGCGACGTCCGCCCCTGCCGCCACCCAGCCGGCGAGCCGCGCATTGGCGGCGTCGGTCACCGCGGCGAGCGCGCCGGGCAGCTCCGCAGCGGCGAAGCCCTTCTTCCGCAGGCTCTTGCCGATGCGGTACTCGTCCACCGAGCCGTCCGGGAGGATGCGCGAGGAGGCGATGGCGAGCTGGTCGAACGCCGGCTTGCCGCGGCCGTCGACCGGGACCTCCTTCGTCCAGAGGCCGGAGAGCGCCTCGTCCAGCGCGAGCGAGGCCAGGTGGCACGCGGTGTGGCCGGTCGAGAGTCCGTCGCGGGCCTCCGCGTCGACCGCCACCTCGACGGCGGCGCCCGGCTCGACGCCGGTCGCGTCGTCCACGAGGTGGCAGACCAGGAACGCCCAGCCCTCGGTGCCGGTGCGGACCGGGGCGTCGCCGACGTGCAGCGTGGTGCCGTCCGTCGCGCCGACGACCGCGGCGACCACCGGGACGACCCGGCCGCCCACGGTCAGCGTGCCCGTGTCTGCGGGCTGGTCGGGCCAGACCGGGTCGACCGGGTGGAAGGCCGTGCGGTCGAGGATCACGGCGCTGCGGCCGTCTGCGAGCGGCTCGACGTGCAGGACCGTTCCGGTGGAGGCGAGGTCGCCGTCGGGGTAGGTGACGGCGGTGTCCGCGGTGGGGAGGGTCATCCCTCCAGCGTAGGGGACCCTCCCACCGCGGCCTCCCGGCGCGGGCTACTTCGTGAGCGAGTCCACGTACGCGGAGTGCGCCTTCATCCACTTCTCGACGATGCCGTCGTACTGGCTGGCGTCCGCCTTGCCGTTGTACATCGCATTCTCGAGCGAGTAGAGCATGTCGGACTTCATGTGGAACTTCTTCACCCACGTCGCGATCTGCGGGAACTTCCGCGGGAAGTCCTTGCTCGCGATGGAGTGGATGGACTCGGCCGCTCCCAGGGTGTTCTTCGGGTCCTTGAGGTCCTTCAGCTGCCACTGGTCGTAGGCCCAGTGCGGGCGCCACAGCGTGACCGCGATGTTGTCGTGCTTCTGCATCGCGCTGGACAGCTCGGCGAGCATGGCGGGCGTGGAGGATGTGACGTAGTCCATCTTCCCGAGCCCGTACTCCGGGATGACCTTCTTCTGGGTCGCCTCGGTGAGCCCGGCGCCCGGCTCGATGCCGACCAGCCGGTTGCCGAAGTCCGAGGCGTGCGACGCGAGCTGGTCGAGCGAGTCGATCGGGGCGTCCTTGTTGACCGCGATGGTCAGCTTGGCCTCGTCGTTCCACGCCCCCAGGTCGGTGAGGTGCGCGCCGTACGTCTTCATGTACTGCGCGTGCGTGGTCGGCAGCCAGCCGTCGAACGCCACGTCGTAGTCCCCCGTGCTGAGCCCGGCGAAGGCCGGGCCCGCGTCGGCGTACTCGAACTGCACCCGGTAGCCCTCGCGCTCCAGCACGTGCTTCCACAGGTAGGAGGCCGCCTCGCCCTCCGGCCAGCCGTTGAACACGGCGACCTTCACGTCGCCCTTGTCGCCGCCCGCGGTGGAGGCCGCGCTCACGGCCGTCCCGCCGATGACGACCAGGAGGCCGGCGCCGAGCACCGCGAGCGCGCGCTTCGGCATCCGCAGCCGCGCCTTTCCGACCGAGGCGGTGAGGCGGTCGAGGATGATCGCCAGGATGACGACGGCGATGCCCGCCTCGAAGCCGAGCCCGACGTCCACCCGGCTGAGCGCCTGGACGATGTCGCGGCCGAGGCCGCCACCGCCGACCATGCCCGCGATGACGACCATGGAGAGCGACAGCATGATGACCTGGTTGACGCCGGCGAGGATCGACGGCATCGCGAGCGGCAGCTGGATCTGACGGAGGATGCGGCGCGGCGGCGAGCCGAACGCACGGCCAGCCTCCACCAGCTCGGTGTCGACGCCGCGGATGCCGAGCTCGGTGAGCCGCACGCCCGGCGCCATCGCGAACACGATGGTGGCGACCATGCCGGGCACCACGCCCACCCGGAACAGGATGAGCGCCGGGATCAGGTACACGAACGCGGGCATCGTCTGCATGAAGTCGAGCACCGGCCGGATGATCGCCGACGCCGTCCTCGACCGGGCGGCCAGGATGCCGAGCGGCACGCTCAGCGCGATCGCGATGGCCGAGGAGACCAGCACGAGCGCGAGGGTGTCCATCGCGTTCGGCCACTGGCCGATCCCGGCGATGAGCAGGGGCCCGAGCACGGCGCCCGCGCCGAACACCCAGCCGCGCAGCCAGACCGCGAGGATCGCGAGGATGAGGATGACGCCCCAGAACGGCGGCGTCTGCAGCGCCCAGTCGACGCCGTCGTACATCCCGGTGAAGACCACGCGGATGACGTCGAACAGGCCGCCGAAGGTGGTGGTGACGAAGTCGACGACCGCGGTCGCCCACTGGCCGAGCGGGATCAGGTGCGCCGTGTTCACGCGACCACCTCCGCCTCGTCCGCCCCGACCGGGATGGGGTCGCCGCCGGCGCTCTCCCGCAGGGCCAGCGTCATCGCGTCCACCGGCACGGTCGCGGGCGGCTCGACGACGACCGGGATCTCGGTGGTGTCGCTGGAGACGTTCCCGAGCGCCGCGAGCAGGGTGACCCGCGGGATGACGCCGAGCAGGCGGCGCTGGTCGTCGACGACGGCCAGCGGCAGGGCGCTGCCGACGGCAGGCTCCACCAGCTCGCTCAGCACCTCGTCCCGCGACACCGTCGCGATGTCCTCGTCGATCGCCTCGGTCAGGTCGCCCTGGCCGTCGCGGACCTGGCGCATCACGTCGCGGTCGCGCACGGCGCCGAGCAGTCGCCGGCCCTGGCCGACGACGAACGCGGCGGAGGTCTGGAGGTCGCGCATGGTCCGCATCGCGGCGCGCGGCCCGCCCGCCACGGTGACCAGCGCGCGGGCCGGCTCCATCACGCTCGCGGCGGTGAGCACGCGGGCGCGGTCGACGTCCTGCACGAAGCTGGCGACGTAGTCGTTCGCGGGGTCGGTGAGGATCTCCTCCGGCGTGCCGGTCTGGACGATCCGGCCGTCGCGCATGACAGCGATCCGGTCGCCGAGGAACATCGCCTCGTTGAGGTCGTGCGTGATGAAGACGATGGTCTTGCCGAGCGTGCTCTGCAGTTCGAGCAGCTGCTCCTGCATCTCGCGGCGGATGAGCGGGTCGAGCGCGGAGAACGCCTCGTCCATCAGCAGGACGTCGGTGTCGGCGGCCAGCGCACGGCCGAGGCCGACGCGCTGTTGCATCCCGCCGGAGAGCTCGCCGGGGAGCTTGTCGCCCCAGCCGCCGAGGCCGACCAGCTCGAGCACCTCGGCCGCGCGCTCGCGGCGCTCGGCGGCGGACATCCCGCGCACCTCCAGGCCGTAGGCGATGTTGTCGAGGACGGTGCGGTGCGGAAGCAGAGCGAAGTGCTGGAACACCATCGAGATGTGCTGCTGGCGGACGGCGCGGAGCTTCGCGCCAGCGAGGCCAGTGATCGTGGTGCCCATGACCTCCACGTCGCCCGCCGTGGGCTCCAGCAGCCCGTTGAGGAGCCGGATCAGGGTGGACTTGCCCGAGCCGGACAGGCCCATCACGACGAAGATCTCGCCGCGCTTCACGGTCAGACTCGCGTCGATGACGGCGGCCGTGCCGAGCCCGGCGACGTCCTTCCGGCTCGCGCCCTCCCGCAGCCGGCGCACGGACTCCTGGGGTTTGCGTCCGAAGACTTTGAAGATGTTCCTCGCCTCGACGGCGATCGTGTTGCTCAAAACGTGTTCTCTCCGCGGTGCGCGCTCGCGTCTGGTGGACGCGCGCACTCTGGTCACGCCCGGGCCGACGGCATGCGGCGACGGCAGCACGACTCGAGCGCGGGCCTTCCGCGCGAATCGCCATCGCTGGCGCGACCATCGGGGTGCGCCCACGCCAGCCGACCGTACGATCCGAGCGGGGCCACCGGTGCGGCCGCACGGCCCGGGATCGCGGGCTGGTTCACCTCGCCCGCGCCGAGTCGTCCGGCGCACGAGGCCCCTCGACGCTATCAGGGTTCTCGCAGCGACCGCGAATCGAGAGCGGGTGAAACCGGGTGCGGGGAGCCGGCGGACCTTCCGCGCGCCGCGCGATTCCGGCAGAGTGTGCGCATGGCCAACTCCACGGGCGACCACGCCTGGCACCGCGTCCCGATCGAGCCGCAGAGCGTCGACGCGCCGCTCTCGCGCGCGGCCGTCTTCCTCGTCGTGACGGTCGCGGACTCCCCCGACGCCGTCGCGACCGCGCGGGATGTCGTGGCGAACATCTCCGACCTGGTGAAGACGGTCGGCTTCCGCGATCTGAACGCCCACCTGTCGTGCAACATCGGCGTCGGGGCGGCGTTCTGGAGCAGGCTGACCGACGCCGCGCCGCCGAAGGAGCTGCGCCCGTTCCAGGAGATCCGCGGAGCGGTCCACACGGCCGTCGCGACACCGGGCGACCTGCTGTTCCACATCCGGGCCGAGCGCGGCGACTTCTGCTTCGAGTTCGAGCGGCAGCTGCTGGACAACCTCGGCGACGCGGTGACCGTGGTGGACGAGGTGGTCGGCTTCCGGTACTTCGACTCCCGCGACCTCCTCGGCTTCGTCGACGGCACGGCGAACCCGACCGGCGGCGACATGGCGGGCTCCGCGATCGTCGGCGACGAGGACGCCGCGTACGCCGGCGGCAGCTACGTCGTCGTGCAGAAGTACCTGCACGACCTCGCCTCCTGGGACCGCCTCCCCGTGCCGTCGCAGGAGGGCGTGATCGGCCGCACGAAGGTGGAGAACATCGAGCTGCCGGACGTCGAGCACGGCCAGAAGGCCCACAAGCAGCTGACGACGATCACCGACGAGAACGGTGTCGAGCACGACATCCTGCGCGACAACATGCCGTTCGGCAGGCCGGGCCACGGCGAGTTCGGCACGTACTTCATCGGCTACTCGCGCGAGCTGTGGGTGATCGAGCGGATGCTGGAGCGGATGTTCATCGGGGACCCGCCCGGCAGCCACGACCGCATCCTGGACTTCTCCACCGCCGCGACCGGAACGACGTTCTTCGTCCCGACGCGCGGGTTCCTCGAGTCGCTGGGCGACTGAGCCCGGGGCGTGCCCTGGCGCTTCGCGACTTGCCCCACGCCGATCCCGGCGACGACGATCGCGACGCCGAGGAGCTGACGCCCGCTGAGCGACTCGCCCGCCACGAGCGCGCCCAGGGCGACGCCGGTGATCGGGTTGAGCAGGCCGACCAGCCCGGCGACGGCCGGACCGAGCCGCCGGATGCCCGCGAACCAGGCCAGGAACGCCAGCGCCGTCGCGACGAGCGAGACGTAGGCGAAGCCGGCGATGGCGGGCCCGTCGAGCCCGGGAGGCGCGCCCTCGAACGCGACGGCGAACGGCACGACGAGCAGGCCGCCCGCGACGAGCTGCCAGGCGGTCGAGGAGAGCACGTCGACGTCGCTCCAGCGCGCGGCGAGCACGTAGCCCGCCGCCGAGAGCAGCATGGCCGCGATGGCCGCGGCGACGCCGAGCGGGTCCACCGGCGCTGCGCCCCCGAGCAGCATCACCGCGACGCCGGCGACTCCCGCGAGCGCACCGGCCAGCGAGAGCAGCCGAGGCCGCTGGCCCAGCAGCATCCAGCCGAAGCCCATCATGGCCAGCGGCGAGGTCGCCATGACCGTCGAGGCGACCGACGACGGCAGCAGCTTCGCGACGGCGTAGACCAGCACGAAGAACCCGCCCGCGTTGAGCGTTCCGAGCAGCGGAGCACGCCACCACCACGACCCGCGCGGCAGTCTCCTGACGACCGCGAGCAGCAGGAGCCCGGCGGGCAGCGCGCGCAGCACCGCGCCCCACAGCGGCGCGTCCGGGAGGACGGCGCGGGTGACGACGTAGGTCGAGCCCCAGGCGATGGGCGCGATCGCTGTGACAGCGATCCAGCGGAATTTACCTTCCATGGAAGACATAATAGCTTCCGCGGAAGCTATTATGGAACCGTGAGCTCACCCGATCATGTCGCCCGCATCCAGGAGGAGTGGCGCCGCGAGCGTCCCGACCTCGACCCGTCCCCGCAGGGCGTGATCGGCCGCCTGCACCTGGTCGCCGGGCTGCTGACCGACGAGCTGGTCGCCGTCTACGCGCAGCACGGGCTGACCGAGGGCGACTTCGACGTGCTCGCGACGCTTCGGCGCGCGGGAGCCCCCTACGAGCGCACCCCGGGCGAGCTCGCCGAACACACGATGGTCACCTCCGGGGGTATGAGCAAGCGCATCGACCGGCTGGAGGGCGCCGGGCTGGTCTCGCGGCGCGCCTCCTCCACGGACGGCCGCGGCCGGGTGGTCGCCCTCACCCCGGACGGGCTCGAGCGGATCGACGCCGCGGTCACCGCGCACCTGGCCAACGAGCGGCGGCTGGTGGACGAGCTCTCCCCCGCCGACGCACGCGCGCTGGAGCGCATTCTGACCGGCTGGCTGGGGCGGCTCGGCGGCTGACCGATCCGCGGCGCGGCGCCGGCCGTCGGCCACGTGACGCCGCATGACGCGCGCGCCCGCAACAGGTCGTCATCTTCGTGGCGACGGGTGGCGGCGGCAGGGTACAAAAGGCCATCATGTCGCGCATCTTCACGAGCAAGTTCAACCCGGGCCGCGCCCGCTGGGAGCTGGTGGTCAGCCCGCGCGGCGACGTCTACGCGTTCCCGCTCACGCTGCCGATCGCGCAGCGGCAGGTGCTCGGCGGCCACCGGCGGTACCTGGTCGGCAAGGTCGCGAAGCGGCAGGAGACGTGGACAGCGGCCGGGCCCTCCGGGCTCGTCTACGGCACGACCTTCCCGACGCTGCCCTCCGCCCTGGAAGCCATCGCCGACGAAGTCGACCTCGCGCCGGTGCCCTGATGAGCGACGGCTAGGCCGACTTCAGCAGCGCATCCTCCAGCGCCACCCACGGGAGCATCGCGCACTTCACGCGGGTCACGTAGCGGGAGACGCCGGCCAGCGCGACCGCGTCGCCCAGCAGCTCCTCGTCGCCCTCCAGAGCACCCTTCGACTGCATCAGCTCGCGGAACGCCGCGATCGACGCCGCCAGTTCCGCACGGTCGGTGTCGTGCACGAGGTCGCTGAGCAGGGAGGCCGAGGCGGTCGAGATCGAGCAGCCGTGGCCCTCCCAGCTGATCGCGTGGATCCGGCCGTCCGCGTCCGGATGCACGCCGACGGTCACCTCGTCGCCGCAGGTCGGGTTGAACTGGTGCGAGCTGGCGGCGGCGTCCTCCCGCAGGCCGTAGCCGTGCTTCTCCCGCGCGTGGTCGAGGATGACCTGCTGGTACAGGTTCTGCAGGTCACTCATCGGCCGCTCACCCCGAAGAAGTCGCGCGCGTCCGCGACGGCCGCGACGGCGGCGTCCACCTCGTCGGCCGTGTTGTAGAGGTACGCGCTGATCCGGGTGGAGGCCGTGGCGCCGAACCGGCGGTGCACCGGCTGCGCGCAGTGGTGGCCGACCCGGACCGCGATGCCGCGATCATCCAGGAACTGCCCGACATCATGCGCGTGGATGCCGTCCACGACGAAGCTCGCCAGTCCGACGCGCTCGACGTCGGCGCCCGGGCCGAGGACGCGCACGCCGGGGATCCCCGCCAGCCCGGCGAGCATCCGCGCGCCCAGCTCCGCCTCGTGCGCCTCGATCGCCGGCATCCCGACCGCTTCGAGGTAGTCGACCGCCGCGGCGAGCGCGACCGCCTGCGACACCCGCTGGGTGCCGGCCTCGAAGCGCTGCGGCGCCGGCAGGTACTCGGCGTGGTCGAGCGTCACGGTCGTGATCATGGAGCCTCCGGTGAGGAACGGGGGCAGCGCATCCAGCAGCTCGGTGCGGCCGTACAGGCCGCCGACGCCGGTCGGGCCGAGCATCTTGTGGCCGGAGAAGACCGCGAAGTCGACGCCGAGCGCCGGGAGGTCGACGGCGAGGTGCGGCACGGACTGGCAGGCGTCCAGCACGGCGAGCGCGCCGTGCGCGTGCGCCAGCGCCACCAGTTCCGCGACCGGGTTGATCGCGCCGAGCACGTTGGAGACGTGCGTGAAGGCGACGACCCTCGTGCGCGGCCCGATCAGCTCGGCCGCCTGGTCGAGCCGCAGCAGGCCGTCGTCGGTCAGCCCGATGACCCGCAGGGTCGCGCCGGTGCGCGCCGCCAGCTCCTGCCACGGGATGAGGTTGGCGTGGTGCTCCGCCTCCGTGACGACGAGCTCGTCGCCCGGGCCCACCCGGAACCGCTCGGCGGCCTCGCCGCCGCGGCCGGCGGACGCGTTCGACATCCCGTAGGCGAGGAGGTTGAGGCCCTCGGTGGCGTTGGAGGTCCAGACCAGCTGCTCTGGGCGGGCTCCGACGAAGCGCGCGACCCGCGCGCGGGCGTCCTCGAACAGCTCGGTGGCCTCCCCCGCGACGGTGTGGGCGCCGCGGTGCACGGCGGACGTGAACCGCTCGGCGAAGTCGCGTTCGGCGTCCAGCACCTGCCGGGGCTTCTGCGACGTGGCGCCGGAGTCCAGGTAGACGAAGGGGTGGCCGTTCACCTCGCGGGAGAGGATCGGGAAGTCCGAGCGGAGCCGGACCGGGTCGAGGGTGTCGGTGCGCATACTGTGCTCAACGCTACCGGGGTTCGCTGCAATCCCGCCGTGCGTGACGGCGCCGGTGCTACGGGTCCGGGCGCGCGGCTCGCCAGTAGGCTCGGGGCATGGTCGAACGGACGAACGGCTCCCCGTGGTTCTTCATCGGCGGCATCCTGCTCGTCGTGGTGGGGCTGGCCGGTCCGCTCCTCGTCGACGCCGCGACGGGCGACGTCCAGTGGGTCGTGCGCGGGATCGGGGTGCTCGTCGCGATCGGCGGCGGCGTGCTGATCGGGTTCGGTCTGCGGAGGCGCCGGGGGCGCTGAGACCGCCGCCCCGACGCAGGCGCGGCGAACGGCGCAGCCGCGGCGAACGGCGCTGGACGCGCCCGCGGATGCGGCGTAAATTCGCCGCGTGCGCTCTCGGCTGCTGGTGCCGGCGGCGATCGTCGCGGCGATCGCGCTCCCCACGCTGCTCGCGTCGCCCGCGTCGGCGGCGACGACGGGACTCTGGGCGGGCTGGAGCACGACCGGCACGAACTCCTTCACGGTCCAGGTCGCGAACACGCCGGCGATCAGCGCGACCGTGACGACGGACTCGCGCCAGGGCCAGATCGGGGTGATCAGCGGAGCGTCGACGTGGCTCGGCGCGGGCACACCGGTCGGTGCGAAATACGGTTCCAGCCAGGGGAAGCCCTACCTCAACCTCCGGCCCAAGGCCGACTCCCCGAGCGCGCCGTCGACCACGACATACTCGTTCGCCGCGCCCACCCCGACCTCCGGCTGGACGTTCGTGCTCGGCGACATCGACGCGGACGCCGTGCAGGTGCGCGCGATCGGCCCCGACGGCGCACTGCTCACGGCTGCGCAGCTCGGCTACCGCGGCGGCTTCAACTACTGCGCTCCCGGAGTCGCCGGGAAGCCGTCGTGCACGGGGTCCGCCACCGACATCCCGAGCTGGGATCCGGCGACGCTCACCCTCACCGGCAATGCGGCGGCGACCGACACGAACGGCTCCGCCGGCTGGTTCGAACCGAACGCCCCGATCTCGGCGCTGACCTTCCTCTTCCGGCAGCGGTCCGGACTCCCCGTCTACCAGACCTGGTTCGCCTCGCTCGCGCGCGACATCACCGGGACCGTCACAGCGACGACCGGCTCGGCGGCCGGGGCCACCCTGACCCTGCGTGACGCGGACGGCGCGGTCGTCGCCACCACGACCTCCGCCGCGGACGGCAGCTACTCCTTCGCGGGCGTGCAGGCGAGCGCCGGCTACACGGTGACCTTCGCGCCGCCGGCGGGCTCCATCGCCGACGGGGCGCGCACGAAGCCGGCGGACCTCTCGGCCGCCGACGCAGTCGTGGACTTCGCGACGCACGTCATCGTCCCGGTCGCCGTCGGCGGCACCGTGCGCGACACCGACGGCGCCCCCGTTCCGAACGCGACCGTCCAGCTGGCGCCCGGCCTCACGACCACGACGGGACCGGACGGCGGTTATCTGTTCGACACCGCGGCAGTGGGCACGTACCAGGTGCAGGTCGTCGGCGTCCCCGCCGGCTACACGGTGCTGGGCGGACCGGTCGCGGTCACCGTCCCTCCCGGATCCGAGACACCCATCGGCGGAGTGGACTTCACCCTGCGCGCGAGCCCCGACCTCACCGGCACGGTGGCGGACGCGGGCGGCGGGGTCGCCGGCGTCGTCGTGACCGCGACCTCCGCCGGCGGTTCGGTCAGCGCGGTCACGGAGGCCGACGGCTCGTACCGGCTGCCCGGGCTCGCCGCAGGCGGCTACACCGTGACCGTCGCAGCGCCGCCCGGCTACAGCGTCAGCGGCCCCGCGAGCCGCGCCGAGACCGTGGCGACGGCCGACGTGACCGGCGTGGACTTCGCGCTCACCCGCTCCGGGGCGGTCGAGGGCACGGTCGCCTCCCCGGCCGGACCCGTCGCGGGTGCGGAGGTGATCGTCCAGGGGATGTCCGGCACGATCGCGCTGACGACCGGGGCCGACGGGACGTATGCGACGGGAGGCCTCGCCGCGGGCGTCTACACGATCACCGTGACTCCGCCCGCCGGGTACGTCGACGCCGGGGCGTCGCAGCGGACCGTCACGATCACCGCCGCCGGCGAGTCCGTCACCGGACAGGACTTCGCCCTGGCTGCGGCGGCGACTCCGCCTCCTCCGCCTGCTCCGCCTGCATCGGGTGGTGGTCCGTCGGGCACCGGAGCGTCCACCGTGCCCACCGGTGAGCTCGCGGACACGGGCTCGGACGCCGCGCCCGCCGCGGCGGCCGGCCTGCTGGCGATCGCCGGCGGTGCGGCGCTGACGATCGCGGGCCGGGCGCGGAGGATGCGGAGCAGCACCCCGATGCGGTGACGGTGCCGACGGCATGTCGGCCGCCTCCACCTGCTAGCCTGACCTCGCGCATCCGGGGGGACTGCGCAGCGGTCTCGCTCGTGGGGGGAACATGAATCGTCGTCAGGCCGTGCTGGCCGCTGTCCTGCTGTCCGTCGTCGCCGCCGCGCTGGTCGGATTCGGCTCGGCGGCCGTGCTCGACTCGCTCACGGGCGCGGGACCCACTCCGACGGTGCACCGGACTCCGTAGCCGGGCTCGTCTCTCCTGGCGTCCCGCGGCCGACCCGACTCGACGGCGCCTTACTCCACCGCCGCCCGCGCCAGGTCCCGCAGCTCGACCAGCCGCCCCGCCGCGCCACCGCGGCCGCCGCGGATCGCGATGTGCTGCCGCGCCGACGGCGTGAACGCGGCGTCCAGCGCGTAGGTCACCATCAGCAGGTAGAACCGCAGCAGCCGGGACGCGTCCGCCCGCAGCTGCTCCTGCTCCGGCTCGCACGTCATCCCGTCGAGCCAGCGCGAGAGCTGGGTGAAGGCGATCCGCAGCCGGAGGCCCTGGCGCGCGTCGGCCACACCGAGACGGCGGTCCGCGGGCCGGACCCCGACCGGGTGGCCGGGCTCCCCCGCCACTGCGCACCGTTCCAGGAGGCTCTCCGCGGCGGACAGGTGCGACACGGCTTCGTCCAGCACGGCGAGCAGCGTCAGCGCGCTCAAACCGTCTTCCGCCAGGGCCGCCGGGTCGGCGTCGCGTGCTCGGGAGAACCAGCCCATCGAGGCGCCTCCCTCCTGCCGGTGTCCTGCTGAAGTGGTCCGATTGTACGCTCGCGCGCCGGGGGCAGGCTCGCCCTTTACCCCCGATGTCCGACCTGAACAAGGTCCTTCCTCGGGGGCCGGAACGCGTCTAGCGTCCGCTCCGGCAGTTCCAACGACCCTCCCGTCGCAGAGGCGGGTGAAGGAGGAGGCACCGAGATGACGGACCGTAGGCCCCCAGCAGACGAACCGACCGGGACCCGGGCGTACGAGCCGGAGACGCGGGCGTACGACGCGGCGCCCCGCGACGAGGCCCTCGCCGACGGCACGGCGACCGTGCCGGCCGCCGGAGCGCACAGGGCGGCGGGTGAGCCGGTCGAGCCGGTCGCCGCGCGCCCGGTGTCCGCGCGGGCCGCGGGCGAGCCGGTGGACGACGCGGTGGACGACCCGGCCGGCACGCGCCGCGTGGACGACCGCTCCCTCGACGAGGAGCCGGTGGACGAGTACCCGCGCGCCGCCCGCTACCCGAGCGACACCCGCGAGGAGACGGACGAGGCGGTCCGGGTCGACGGCAACCGGACGCTGCGCGAGAACGTGGTCGCCCGCGAGCGCAGCGAGTTCGGCGGCATGAAGTTCGGCTCCGCGTTCTTCGGCTGGCTGACCGCGACCGGGATGGCGGTCCTGCTGACGGCGCTGGTCGCCGCGGCGGGCGCGGCCGTCGGCTTCGGCGCGACCGGCGGCGGCAACGCGGCCGCGAACGCCGCGAACAAGAACGCCGCCACGATCGGCATCGCCGGCGCGATCGCACTCGTCGTGATCGCGTTCGTGGCCTACTACTGCGGCGGCTACGTCGCCGGCCGGATGGCCCGGTTCGACGGCGCCCGCCAGGGGCTGGCGGTGTGGATCTGGGCGATCATCATCGCGGTCGTGGTCGCCGTCCTGACCCTCATCCTCGGCGCGCAGTACAACATCCTCGGCAACATCAACGGGTTCCCGCGCATCCCGCTGGACGAGGGCAGCGTCACGGTGACCGGCATCATCACCGCGGTGGCCGTGGCCATCGTCAGCCTCGCGGGCGCCGTGCTCGGCGGAGTGGCCGGCATGCGCTACCACCGCCGGGTCGACCGGGTCGGGCTGGGGAGCTGATCGACCGGCACTTCGTCTCGGGTCTCGAACAGAGAGGTGCAGCCGGTCTCACCCCGTCCTGTGGATGAGATCGGCCGCACCGTCACCCGCATCATGGAGTGACCTTCGGTCGCGGAACCCCCGTGCCGCTATCCCGGTCGAATGATCATGCCTGCCGGGGGTTACCGGAAGGTGAACTGCAGCCTGTGACTACCCCCAGAAAGGGTGCTTCACGCTGAGGATCCTCCGATGCGGGGCCGCCGACCGATAGGGTCGGGGCACCCGAACGAGGAGCCCGATGAGCCAGTTGCCGCCGCCCGGCTGGTACCCCGACGCCGACACCCGGTTCCAGCGCTGGTGGGACGGCCTCCGCTGGACCGACGCCGTGCGCCCGCTCGCCCCCTCGCTGCCGGTCGCCGGCCCTCCCCCGACCAACGGCCTCGCCACGGCGTCGCTCGCCGCCGGCGTCGTCGCCGCGGCGGTCGTCGTGCTGGCGCTCACCCTCGGAGGCGGCGTCGACCCGCTGCTCGCCCTGCTGATCCTGGTCGGCGTCGGCCTGTCCGTCGGGCTCGGCATCCCGGCGCTGATCCGCGCTGGAGTCCTGCCGCAGCACCTCGGGAGGGCGCGCGCCGTCTGGGGGATCTGCCTCGGCGCCGGCGCGCTGCTGGGCTGCGTGCTCGCGGTGGCGCTGGTGTTCGGCGGCACGGGAGTGGACGGCGGGACGAACGCGCTGGGCGCGGAAGAGTGTCCGGCGGCTGCCGCGGCCTGACCTGTTGATGGACCTCGATGTGGAGGATGAAATGACCGACGACTCTGTGGCTCCTGTGCCGACGCAGGGGGTTCCGCCCGTCCCGCCTATTGCGCCTGTCGCGCCCGAGTGGGCGAGCGCGCCGCAGGCCGGCACGTGGCAGACCCAGCCGCCGGCCGCCGCGCCTGTGCCCGTCCCCGCCGAGAAGTCGCCGAAGCTCGGCCGCGTCGCGATGATCATGGCCGTCTGCGTGATCAGCCTGTCCGTGCTGGTCTCCGTGCTGCAGGGCGTGTTCGCGACGACCCTGCGCACCTACAGCACGAACGCGGGCGCCGGCTTCAACATGCACCCCGACCAGGGCTGGTTCGGCTTCCAGATGCTCGTCGGCTCGATCTTCGGCATCTGGGCTCTGACCCAGGGCATCGTGGCCGTCGCCCAGAACCGCGGCCGCCGCAACGGTATCGTCGCGATCGTCCTCGCGGCCGCCGCCCCGATCGTCAGCCTCATCGTGTGGATGGCACTGGGGTTCGCGTTCGGGCAGCACGTGCAGGGGTGAGTGCCGCGCTCCCGCCTGCGACGACAGCCCTGCTTGAATGGGAGCCATGCTCGAGCGCTGCTCCCCCGGAGACGTCGACTCGCTGACGGCGTTCCTCCGCCAGGCGGACCTCACCCTCAGCGGGCTGGACTCCCCTGGCGTGCGCCTCTGGGTGGAGCGCGCCGAGGACGGGTCGATCGTCGGCAGCACCGGGTACGAGCTGAGCGCGGACGGCGCGCACGCCCTCATCCGGAGCGTCGCGGTGGGCGCCGATCACCGATCGGGGGGCCGCGGGACGAGGCTCGCTCGGTACGCGCTCGGTCAGGCGACGCGCGAGGGCGCGACACGGGCATGGCTGTTCAGCCACCGCTCCGGGCCGTTCTGGGAGTCGCTGGACTTCGTCCGCGCCGACCGCGACGAGCTCGCGGCCGCGCTCTCTTCGACGCACCAGGTGGCGTTGTTCCGGCGGACAGGTCAGCTCGCGCACGAAGTCGCGTGGTCGCGCCGGCTGGGGTGACCAGTCACACGGGACAGCGGGCGACCCGGCACCACGCTCCGGGATGAGTGGCGGACTCCGGAAACGGCAGGCCCTGTCGATTTCCGACCCCCTCCCCCGTCGTACTGCTGAGCCGGCACCTGACGCCGGCCAGAGTCAGAAGGAGCACATCATGTCCGCTTTCGTCTTCGCTTTCCGCAACGACCCCGCTGTGAACGCCACCGAGGAGGAGATCGCCGCCTGGGGGTCCTGGTTCCAGAAGCTCGGCCCAGCGGTGACCGACATGGGCAGCCGTGTCGGCGCCACCAGCCTGCTGGGAACGTCCGCGGGAGCCAACGCCCTTTCCGGGTACGCTCTCGTCGACGCACCCGACCTGACCGCGGCGACCGCGCTGGCCGAGGGATGCCCGGGCCTCTCCTACGGCGGCAGCGTCGAGGTGGGCGAAGTCATCGCGATGTAGCCCGGCGCTCACGTTCCGCACGACAAGAGGCCCCGGCCCGTCGCCGGGGCCTTCTTCCGGTGCCCGGGCTCCTGGCGATGATCCTGTCTGTCATGCTCACCGACCCGGAACGGTCCCTCGGCGTCGTGTCGGCAGCGATCCCGTGGATCGCCGTGCTGGCGACTCTGGGTGCTGGCGAACCTGGGTGCTGGCGGAGCGTCGTTCGAGCGAGTGCGTCACCCGGGTAAGTTCTCGTCCTCCGCAACTCCGGGCTCAGCCTCAGCCGGCAGGACACGAACGCGATCAGGCAGACGTTGAGGAAGGCCCGGAGCCCCCTCCCGGATCGCGTCCCACCGAGGATCTGTCCCATCACCTCGAAGTCCGTGCGCCTCAGTGAAGTAGTGCCAGCACACGCCCGCAAGAGCAGGCGCATCCAGCATCGGAGCCACCGCCGCGATCGCCTCGGTCAACGATCTCCGGGTCCGATCCAGTGCGACGGTGAAATCGCCGAGTCGCGGCTCCCACCCTTTCTTCGCAACTGGTTTCGCCGCCCCGAGAGCCATGTACGCGTAGCCCCGGTCGTTCATCGCGAAGTAGACGGTTTCCGACGAGAGTTTGCCGAAATCGAGCGCCCACAGAACGGGGGTCCGCTCCGCGTTCCATTCGGGGATCATCGCCTCCACGAGGTAATTGGTTGCGTGTCTGACCGGCTCGACCAGGCCACTGAAGAAGCCATCCGCGTCGTCGCCCATCCAAAAATCCCATCCGGGGTCGCCCACCGAAAGAACGTAAGTCCCGCCGTGCTCGTTGCGGAACCTCGACGTCGGCTGCTCCAAGAACTCTGTGGAACGGATGACGGAGAGAGCGGCCCGCAAGCCATCTCGCTTACCGATGAGCTTGGCCGGCTTGGCCTCTTCGTCCAGGACGGAGATGAGTTCCATCCCAGTGCGCACGTTCGAACGAGCGAGCACTCGCGCGGCGTCCACGTAGTTGGTGCGTGCTTCGAACTGCGCCCGCTGCACCGCTTCCAGCATCCGCTCGCGATCCCTGATCTTCATCGCGTGCCTCCCCTGACTAACAGGTCTACGCCCCGGGATTCGCTTACGCCACATCGGGAAGACGACCGGCGCCGAGCCCATCGACGCCCGTCGTGGGCGGCACTGAGTGAACCGCGTTTCACACCGTCGCACACATACCCCGGCCGACTACTTCAACTCAGACCTGACAGCCGGCCGGTAACCCCACCGGTGGCCAGTGCGCTACCTCACAGAACGAATCCGGCGTGTCCCCCGGCTGCGCCAACGACCTCGGCCTCATAGGCACGAAAAACCCCCACATCGTGCGGATGTGAGGGTCACTTTTTCGCTGGGGTACCTGGACTCGAACCAAGAACAACTGAACCAGAATCAGCCGTGTTGCCAATTACACCATACCCCAAGGGCTTCGGGCCATGGCCCGGGCACGAGATACAACAATAGCCTATGCTCCGTCGCTTCCACAAAACGCGGGAGGGCCGGGCGAGCCGCGCCCGGCCCTGGCACGTCAGGCTGCGACGGCGGCCGTCTCCTCCTCCTCCGCCGTCGCCGCGATCGTGTCGTCCGCGGCCCGGCGGCGACGCACCGTGAGCAGGTGGCTGATGCCGATCAGCGCCAAGCCCGCGGTCGCCCAGAGTGCGAGGCGGAGGCCGTCGAAGCCGAACTGCTGGCCCGGCAGGTAGGTCAGCGCCCGCGCGGAGTCCAGCCAGGCCGCACCTGTCCAGAACGTGCTGAGGCCGGCGAAGAACGGGGGCTGCATGTTCTGCGGGAAGATGCCGCCGGAGGTCGTGACGTTGAGCATGACGAACAGCAGGGTGAGGACCGGGGTGGTCCAGCGGCCGAGCATGGGGTGAAGGCCGACACCGATGGTGATGATCCCGAACGTGTAGAGGGCCCCGAGGAGGCCGATGCTCCACTCGTTGCCGGCGAGTACGTGGAAGATCGGGCCGGCGACGACGGTGGTGATCGCCGAGACGACGACGGCGGTCGCGGCAGACACCGCGATCCGCCAGCCGATGCCGAGGCGGGCTGCGACGGCGGCGATGGCGATGGCGCTCGAATAGCCGCCGACGCTCATCGCGACCATCATGAAGAACAGGCCCTGCCCCGTCATGTCGTTCGCCGGGACCGGGCGCACATCGTCGATGGCGACGGGCAGATGCTGCTGGTACGCGATCGGGAGCAGCAGCTCCTGCGCGGCGGAGGCCTCCGCCGGGGACGCCGCGGTGGAGACGACGATCGTCGCGTGGCCGGCGTCCGTCGCGTAGGCGGCCGAGAGCGTCCCGTCGGCGACCTCCGCCTTGGCCTTCGCGAGTGTCGTGACGGTGCTCACATCGAGCGCAGAGGGCGCCTTGTCGTTGAGGGCCTGCGCGAAGACGTCGGCCGCGGGACCCTGGCCGACGATCCCGACCGGGATGCTGTCGGGCTGAGCGGCGTGGAACGCGCCGAGGTACGCCAGCGCCATCCCTGCCGCGAGGAACAGCGGGATGACGATGTGCGAGCCGAGTGTCTTCCAGAAGGCGGCGGGCGGCCAGAAGCGCGGAGGCCGGGCGACGGCGGGGACAGGGGTGATGCGGTGCGCGGACATGGGGTGAGCGGGATCCTCTCGACAGCTAAGTTGCAGAGAGCAACGTACGATAATTCGTTGTATTGTGCAACTCGCCGCCGATAGGCTGAGAAGATGACGCCTCCGACAGCGCCGGACCCCCGCGACCCGATCGCCCGCGTGCAGCGCGAACTGCTCACCGTCGGCCGCCGCGGCACCGCGCGCGTGCGCCGTGAGGACGAGGCGCTCTCCGTCGTGGACCGGTCGCTGCTGACGTTCATCCAGGACAACCCGGGCTGCCGCGCGATCGACATCGCGACGCACTTCCAGCTGAACCGCTCCACCGTCTCGCGGCAGCTCGCCGGCCTCCTGGAGCACGGCTACGTCGCGGCCGACGAGGAGGCGTCGGGAGGCTCACGCGGCATCGCCCTCCGGCTCACCCCCGCCGGCAGCCGGGCCTTCGATCAGAGCACGCGCACAGTGCTGGACTCGGTCGCGCGCCGGCTCGAGGGCTGGTCGGAGGCCGACCTGGAGGCCTTCGCGCGCATGCTGGAGCGCTACAACGCGGCCCCCGACGAGTGACCCGCGCGCCGCGATTCGTGCCGAATGTCGCGAATCGCGGTGCGAGACGCGCGATTCGTGACGAATGTCGCGGCGGCTAGAGGACCGCGTTCTCGTCGACCGCGATGCCGATGAGGTCGCGGTTCACGGCGGCCGCGACCACGGCCCCCGAGCCCGCCGCCACGATCAACTGCTGCGGCCCCGGCGCCGTCGTCTCCCCCGCCGCGTACACCCCCGGCAGCGACGTGCGCCCGTGCGCGTCCGTCACCAGGTAGCCGTCGGTGTCCCTGTCGAGGTCGAGCCCGTCCGCGAACGACAACGCGGGAGTCCACACCGGCCGCACGAAGCCGCCCGCGCGCGGCACGACGGTGCCGTCCGTCAGCCGGACGCCGGTCATGACGCCCTTCTCCCCCACGACGTCCTCGATCGGCCGGCGCTCGACGCCCACACCGAGCCGGGCGAGCGCGCGCTCCTCGTCGTCGCCGATGGGCGCGACGCCGTTGGTGAAGACGATCAGGTCGTCCGTCCACTGGGTGAGCAGCAGCGCGCGCTCGGCCAGGTCCGTCGTCTCGCCGATCAGCGCGAGCGGTTCGCCGGCCTTCTCGTAGCCGTCGCACTCGAGGCAGCTGTGCAGCTGGGTGCCGTAGAACGCGCGCAGGCTCGGGAGGGCGGGCATCGTCTCGGTCACGCCGGTGGCGATGACCACGGTCTGCGCCACAGCGTCCACGTCGGCGCCGCCGCGCACCCCGGCGCCGCGCACACGGAAACCGTCCGCGTCCACGGTCACCGAGCCCACCTGCGCGAACACGACGTCCGCGTCGTCGTAGCCGGAAACCTCCTCGCGGCCGAGGCGGCGCAGCTCCGCGGGAGGCACGCCGTCGCGGCTGAGGAAGCCGTGCGCCTGCAGCGTCGCCGCGTGCCGCGGCCGGTTGCCGTCGACGACCAGCACCCGCCGGCGGGCGCGCGCGAGGTTCAGCGCGGCACTGAGGCCGGCCGGGCCGCCCCCGACGACGATGACTTCGACGCTGACCGCCACGGGGCGTCCTAGCCCAGGCTCGCCGACAGCGCGTCCAGCCGGGCGAGCGACTCGGCCTTGCCCAGGATCTCCATCGACTCGAAGAGCGGAGGCGACACCCGGCGGCCCGAGACGGCGACGCGCAGCGGCCCGAAGGCGACGCGCGGCTTCAGGCCCAGGGCCTCCACCAGGGCGTCGCGGAGGGCGGCCTCGATCTCGTCGTGGGTCCACGACGACTCCGGCACGACCTCCAGGGCGCCGATCGACGCGGCCAGCACCTCGCCGGCGTTGTCGGGCAGCGACTTCCTGGCGTCGTCCTCGATCGTCAGCGACGCGGAGTCGGTGAACAGGAAGCCGAGCATGCCAGGCGTCTCGCCGAGGAGCTGCACCCGCTCCTGGACCAGCGGCGCAGCCTCCGCCAGCACCGCGCGCTGCGCGTCCGTCAGCGGCTCGCTGAGCACACCGGCCGCGACCAGGTACGGGATGGTCCGATCGGCGAAGTCCCCGACCTCCAGCAGCCGGATGTGGTCGCCGTTGATCGACTCGGCCTTCTTCTGGTCGAAGCGAGCCGGGTTGGGGTTCACGTCGGCGACGTCGAACGCCGCGACCAGCTCGTCGATCGAGAACACGTCGCGGTCGTGGGTCAGCGACCAGCCGAGGAGCGCCAGGTAGTTGACCAGGCCCTCCGGGATGAAGCCGCGGTCGCGGTGGTGGAACAGGTTCGACTCCGGGTCGCGCTTGGAGAGCTTCTTGTTGCCCTCGCCCATCACGTACGGGAGGTGCCCGAAGCGCGGCACGAAGGTGGTCACGCCGGCGTCGATGAGCGCGTGGTAGAGCGCGATCTGGCGCGGCGTGGACGACAGCAGGTCCTCGCCGCGGAGCACGTGCGTCACGCCCATGAGCGCGTCGTCCACCGGGTTCACGAAGGTGTAGAGCGGGTGACCGTTCGGCCGCACCACGACGAAATCGCTGAACGAGCCGGCCGGGAAGGTGATCTCGCCGCGCACCAGGTCGTCGAAGCTGAGGTCGTCGTCCGGCACCCGCAGGCGCAGCGCCGGCTCGCGGCCCTCCGCGCGATAGGCGGCCTTCTGGTCCTCGGTGAGGTCGCGCTCGAAGTTGTCGTAGCCGAGCTTCGGGTCGCGGCCGAGCGAGACGTTGCGCGCCTCGATCTCCTCGCCCGTGGCGAAGCTCTCGTAGATGTGGCCGGAGGCCTTCAGCCGCTCGATCAGGTCGCGGTAGATGTCGTACCGCTGCGACTGCCGGTAGGGCTCGTTCGGCCCGCCGACGTCGATGCCCTCGTCCCAGTCGAGGCGCAGCCAGCGAAGCGCGTCGATGATCATCGCGTACGACTCCTCGCTGTCGCGCGCGGCGTCGGTGTCCTCGATGCGGAAGATCAGCTTGCCGCCGGTGTGCCGCGCGTACGCCCAGTTGAACAGGGCGGTGCGGATCAGGCCGACGTGCGGGGTGCCGGTGGGCGACGGGCAGAACCGGACGCGGACATCCGCGCCGGTCGCGGTCGAGAAGGGGTGCGAAACGTTGTCAGACATACCTTTGGAATCCTACTTGGGAGCGCGCACCGGATTCACCAGCGAGCCGACGCCTTCGACCTCCACCTCGACGGTGTCGCCCGCGACGATCGGCCCGACGCCGGCCGGGGTCCCGGTGAGGATGACGTCGCCGGGCAGCAGCGTGAAGACGCTCGACGCGTACGCGATGATCGAGGGGATGTCGTGCACCATCTCGGAGATGCGCGCCTCCTGCTTGAGTTCGCCGTTGACCCGGGTACGCAGGAACGCCTCCGGGTTCAGCTCGGTCTCGATCACCGGCCCGAGCGGGCAGAAGGTGTCGAAGCCCTTCGCGCGGGTCCACTGGCCGTCCGACTTCTGCAGGTCGCGGGCGGTCACGTCGTTGGCCACCGTGTAGCCGAAGATGTGCTCGGCGGCCTTCTCCTCCGGCACATGCCGGGCGATCTTGCCGATCACGACGGCCAGCTCGCCCTCGTACTCGACCTGCTGCGACTGCGGAGGCAGCAGGATGGCGTCGCCGAGGCCGATCACGGCCGTGTTGGGCTTGAGGAACAGCAGCGGCTCGCCCGGAGCCTCCCCGCCCATCTCGGCGGCGTGCTCGCGGTAGTTCTTGCCGACCGCGACGACCTTCGACCGCGGGATGACCGGCGCCAGCAGCGAGCCGACCTGGCCGAGCGGCACGCGCTCCCCCGTCGTGTCGAAGCCGGAGAACAGCGGATCGCCGGCGAGGACGACCAGGGCGTCGTCGTCGACGATGCCGTAGTCGATCACCGGGGTCTGCTCGGAGGGACGGGTGTGGCTGAACCGTGCGATCTTCACGCGTTCGAGCCTAGCGCCGCGACGATGCGGGCGACGGCCGGGGTGGGGACACCGTCCCGGGCGCCGATGCGCAGCAGCGCGCCGCCGATCGCGTCCAGCTCGGTCGGGTGGCCGTCGGCGAGGTCCTCCTGCAGCGAGGTGCGCATCCCGCCCGGGACGCTGTGCAGGACGCGGACGAGGTCGAGCGCGGAGGCAGGCACGCCTTCCGCCGTCGAGCACGCGACGATCTCGGAGACGACCGCCTCGGTCAGCTCCGGGTCTTCGCTGAGCGCCGGTCCCGCCGACTGCCGCCAGTAGGAGGTCAGCAGAGCGAGCGAGGACAGCAGCCGGAACTTCGCCCACAGCACCTCCGCCTCCGTGCCGCCGACCTTCACCCGCGGCCCGGCGCCGGCGAGGCCGCGGATCGAGGCGAAGCCGCCCGCGGCCTCCGGCGCCTCGATGTTCACGAACGGGCTGCGGTGGTCGATCACCGTCGTGGAGGCCCGCAGGGCGGACACCGCGACGGACGCGCCGGCGACCGGGACGCCGGGCAGCGCCTCCCGCAGCGGCCCCATGTGCTCGACGCCGTTGAGGAACGACACCACCTCGCTCGGCCGGGCGGCCGCGATGCCGGGGAGGACGTCCTCCAGCCCGTACGCCTTGGTGGCGACGATGACGCTCGCGCCTTCCGGCACCTCGGTCGCCGCCGAGACGCGCTCGACGCCGTCGCCGAACGTGGCGCTGCGCACCTCGATGCCGTCCGCACGGATGGCCTCGACCGTCGCGGGACGGCCGACCGCGACGACATCGTGCCCCGCGCGCGACAGCAGCCAGGCGAACAGGCCGCCGACGGCTCCGGGACCGACGACGGCGAAGACGGGTTCAGCAGCGCTCATGGCTCGATCGTAGCCAGCCGTCAGAGCGCGGACAGCCCCCAGGGCGCGCCGTCGAGGGCGAGCAGCACGTCCGCGGTGGCGGCGATCGCGGGGACGGCGTCGGAGCCCGCGGCGGCGACCAGGTTGATCGTGCGGTGGTCGCGGTTCGCGGTCGGGCGCAGGACGACGCCCTCCACCGCTCCCGCCGAGCCGACCGCGAGCGCCGGGAGCAGAGCCACGCCGACGCCCTCGGCGACCATCCGCAGCACGGCGATGAAGTTGTCCGTCTCGTAGGCGATCCGCGGCGCGTAGCCGCAGGCGTCGGTGAGCTCCAGCAGGTGGCCGCGGCAGCGCGGGCAGCCGCCGATCCAGGAGGCCGACGCCAGTTCGGCGAGGTCGACGCGCTTTCCCGCCGCGAGCGGGTGGTCGGCGCGCAGGGCGACCAGCATCTCGTCCTTCCAGAGCGGGACGACGGCGAGCCCGCGGGCGCTCTCCCGGTGCGGGTCGACGCGGTCGCCCGGGTAGCTGAACGTGATGGCGAGGTCGGCCGTCTGGTCGCGCACGGCGGCGACGGCCTCCGGAGGCTCGGCCTCCAGGTAGGTGATCCGGACGCCCGGGTGCTCGGCCTCCATCGTGTTGAGCAGCCGCGGGACGAGGGAGGACGACGCCGACGGGAACCCGGCCAGCCGGACCCGGCCGGTGCGCAGGCCGCGCAGGTCGGCGAGCTCGCCGGCGGCGGCGTCCAGGGCCGTCGTGACCGCGCGGGCATGCCGGGCGAGGACGCGACCGGCCTCGGTGAGCCGGACGCCGCGGCCGGCGCGGGCGACCAGCGGCATCCCGATGCGGCCCTCCAGGCGTCGCAGGTGCTGGCTGATCGCGGGCTGGCTGTAGCCGAGCGACTCGGCGGCGCGGGTGATCGAGCCGTGGTCGGCGATCGCGCGCACCACGCGGAGGCTGTGGGAGTCGAGGTCGTCGAGCAGCATGCAGGAATCATAACTCCGGGTGATGGATGCGATTCAACACCTGTTCTGGTGTGATGTGTGAGGGTCGCTCAGGATGGATGCCATGCCCGAATCCCCGACCCTGCGCGCGCCCGCGGCCGCCGCAGCAGCCGCCCCGGTCTTCCGCGACGCCTTCGCCTCCGGCGCCGGCTACCTCGCCGCCTGCACGCAGGGCCTCCCCACCCGCGCAACGGTGGAGGCCACACGCATCGACCTGGAGCGCTGGGCACGCGGCGAGGCCACGCCCGGCGACTACGACGCCGCCATCGCCCGCGCACGCTCCGCGTTCGCCCGCCTGGCCGGCGTGACGGTGGAGGATGTGGCGATCGGGTCGCAGGCGTCGGTGCTGGCCTCCCTCATCGCGGCCTCCGCCCCGGACGGCGCCGTGGTGGTCTGCCCCGAGGGCGACTTCGCCTCCATCGTCGCCCCGTTCCAGGCCCAGGCGCACCGCGGCGTCCAGGTCAGGGAGGTCGCCCTGGCCGGCCTCGCGGACGCCATCGACGGCGACACCTGGCTGGTGGCCTTTTCCCTCGTGCAATCCGCGATCGGCGAGCATGCCGACGCCGACGCGATCCTCGCCGCCTGCGCCCGCACCGGCACGCTGAGCCTCGCCGACCTCACCCAGGCGCTCGGCTGGCTGCCGGTGGACGCCTCCCGGTTCGACTTCACCATCACGCACGCCTACAAGTGGCTGTGCGCGCCGCGCGGCAGCGCCTTCCTCACCGTGCGGCCCGCGCTGCGGGACGCCCTCACCCCGGTGCACGCGGGCTGGTACGCGGGCGAGGACCCGTGGACCTCCTGTTACGGACCACTGCTGTCGGCCGCATCCTCCGCGCGGCGCTTCGACGTGTCGCCCGCGTGGCCGGTGTGGCCGGGGACGGCCGCGGCGCTGGAGTTCTTCGCGTCGCTCGACCCGGCCGTGGTGCGCGCGCACGCGACCGGGCTCGCAGACCGGCTCGCGGCTGCGCTCGACCTGACCGACGCGCGCGGCGACGCCGTCCGCGGCCGCGCCATCCTCACCTGGCCGGACGCGGACGGCGCGGACCTCGCCGCGCTCACCGCCGCCGGCCTCCGCGCCTCCGGCCGCGCCGGCCGCGCCCGCGTCGCCTTCCACCTCTGGAACACCCACGACGACGTCGACCGCGTCCTCGCCTCCCTCGCCCACTGACCGCGCGTCCCGCAACCACCGAAGGGCACGTAAACGCCCCTAAAACGTGGTTTTAGGGGCGTTTACGTGCCCTTCGAGTGCGGGAGACTACGCGTCGAGGCGCATCATCCAGCCGTGACGGTCGCGCTCGCGGCCGTACTGGATGTCCGTCAGCTCCTTGCGCAGCGACATCGTCAGCTCGCCCGGGGCGGCGGTGATGTCGCCGACGGTGAACGTGTCGGACTTCAGCTCGCCGATCGGCGTGATGACCGCGGCGGTGCCGCAGGCGAACACCTCGACGATGTCGCCGGACTCCACGCCGTCGCGCCACTCGTCGATCGTCACCCGGCGACGCTCCACCGTGTGGCCGCGGTCGCGCGCGAGCTGCAGCACCGAGTCGAGCGTGATGCCTTCGAGGATGCTGTCCGACTCGGGCGTCACCAGCGTGCCGTCCTTGTACACGAGCACGACGTTCATCCCGCCGAGCTCCTCGATGTACTTCCCCTCGACGGAGTCGAGGAACAGCACCTGCGCACAGCCGTGCTCGTATGCCTCGGCCTGCGGCAGCAGGCTCGACGCGTAGTTGCCGCCGGTCTTCGCCGCTCCGGTGCCGCCCTTGCCCGCGCGCGACCAGTGGTCGGACAGCCAGATGGAGACCGGGGCGACGCCGCTCGGGAAGTACGCGCCCGCCGGCGAGGCGATCAGGTAGAACGCCACCTTGTTCGCCGGCCGCACACCGAGGAAGGCCTCCTTGGCGAACATGAACGGGCGCAGGTAAAGGCTCGTCTCCTCGCGCCCCGGCACCCAGTCGCCGTCGACCGCGACGAGCTGCTTGAGCGCGTCGAGGAAGTGCTCGACCGGCAGCTCGGGCAGCGCCAGGCGGTAGGCCGAGCGCTGCATGCGCGCCGCGTTCGCCTCCGGGCGGAAGCTCCAGATCGAGCCGTCCTCGTGACGGTAGGCCTTCAGGCCCTCGAAGATCTCCTGCGCGTAGTGCAGCACGGCGGCCGACGGGTCGAGCTGGATGGGCCCGTACGGAGAGACCCGCGGCCGGTGCCAGCCGCCCTTGGCCGACCAGCACAGGTCGACCATGTGGTCGGTGAAGTAGTTGCCGAAGCCGGGGTTCGCGAGGATCTCCTCGCGCTCGGCCGCACTGCGCGACGACTCGTTGCGCGTGACGTTCCAGAGGAGGCCGGCCGTCTCGGTGGGTCCGGAGGTGAGGTTGATGCTGGTGGAGGTCATTGGGTGTCCTTTTGTGCGATGCGTCAATTCTGCGCCACGCGGGCCGCGATCGCGTCGCCCACTTCGGAGGTCGTGCGCGCGGCGCCGCTGCGGGCGGCGAGGTCGGACGTCACCGCCTGCTCGACCCGCTCGGCGAACTCCTGGGCGCCGAGGTGGCGGAGGAGGAGCGCGACGGAGAGGATCGCGGCGGTGGGGTCGGCCTTCTGCTGGCCGGCGATGTCGGGGGCCGATCCGTGAACCGGTTCGAACATGCTCGGGAATTCGCCCGCGGGGTTGATGTTGCCCGAGGCGGCCAGTCCGATGCCGCCGCTGATCGCGGCCGCGAGGTCGGTGAGGATGTCGCCGAAGAGGTTGTCCGTGACGATCACATCGAATCTAGCAGGATCCGTCACCAGGAAGATGGTTGCCGCGTCGACGTGGAGGTAGTCCACGGCCACGTCGGGGTGCTCGGCCGCCACCGCATCCACGATCCGCTTCCAGAGCCCACCCGCGAACGTGAGCACGTTGGTCTTGTGCACCAGGGTCAGCTTCTTGCGGCGCTTCTCCGCCTGCTCGAAGGCGTAGCGCACGACGCGCTCCACGCCGTAGGCGGTGTTGACCGAGACCTCGTTGGCGATCTCGTGCGGTGTGCCCTGGCGGATCGCACCGCCGTTGCCGACGTACGGGCCCTCGGTCCCCTCACGGACGACGACGAAGTCGACCTCCCCGGGGTTCGCCAGCGGGCTCGCGATGCCGGGGAACAGGGTGGTCGGCCGCAGGTTGACGTAGTGGTCGAGCGAGAAGCGCAGTTTCAGGAGCAGCCCGCGCTCGATGTTGGCGCCGGCCAGCCGCGGGTCGCCCGGCTTGCCGCCGACCGCGCCGAGCAGGATGGCGTCGTGACCCGCGATCGCGGCGAGGTCGTCGTCGGTGAGCACGTCGCCGGTCGCCAGATAACGGTCGGCGCCGAGCGAGAAGTGCGTCTTCGCGAACGCGAGGTCGCTGCCCGCCGTGACCGCGTCGAGCACCTTGACCGCCTCCGCGACCACCTCCGGACCGATTCCGTCCCCGGGGATGACGGCGAGTTTGACGGTTGTGCTCATGACGCTCCTGCACTGATCGGTGGGCGGACGGTCCCCCTACACTATCGCCGTGCCGGCCGCCCCCGCGCCCGTCAGCCGCGCACGCGCCGCAGCGTGACGAGCGCCAGCACGGCGGCCGTCAGCATGAGCCCGGCGCCGATGGAGGCCGTCAGCGCGATGCCGCTGTCGAACGCGTGGCGCGCCGACGCCAGCAGCTCGGCCGCCGTCGTACCCGGGAGGCCGTGGGCGACCGTCACCGCACCGCCGAGCGTGTCCGCGGCGGCCGTCGCGTCGGCCGGGCTCAGCCCGGCGGGAAGCACGATCGCGGCGCGGTACGACGCGATGATGATGCTGCCGAGCGTCGCCGTGCCGAGCACCGCGCCCAGCTCGTACGCCGTCTCGGACACCGCCGACGCCGCGCCCGCCTTGTCCGCCGGAGCGGTCGAGACGATGAGCTCGTTCGACACGGTCTCCGCCGCGCCGATCCCCGCGCCGAGCAGCACGAACGCCGCGAGCAGGATCCCCCACGACGCGTCCCCGCCGCTCACGGCGACGAGCAGGTAGCCCGCGGCCGAGACGCAGAGGCCGCCCGCGATCACGAGGCCGGGCCGCAGCCGCCGCGCCACCGGCACGACGAGGAGACCGGACACGATCATGGTCGCGAGCCCCGGCAGCAGTACCATCCCCGCGCGCATCGGCGGCATCCCGAGCACCAGCTGGAGGTGCTGCGACACGAAGAACAGGAAGCCGACCAGCGCGATCACGCTGAGCAGGTTGATCAGCACGGCCCCGGTGAACGCGGGCACCCGGAACAGTCGCATGTCGAGCATCGGCACCGGCCGCCGGAGCTGACGCCGGACGAACAGCACCCCGGCGCTCACCCCGACGAGCACGGCGAGCACCGGCACGAGCGCGAAGCCGTGCACCGCGAACTCCTTGATCCCGTACACGATCGGCGCCATCGTCACGAGCGACAGCAGGATGGACACCACATCCACCGGCCCCGGCGAAGGATCGCGCGACTCGCGCACGAGCAGCGGCGTGAGCACCAGCAGCGGGATGAGCACGGGCACGGCGAGCAGGAAGACCGAGCCCCACCAGAAGTGCTCGATCAGGAGGCCTCCGACGATCGGGCCGAGCGCGGAGCCTGCCGCGAAGCCCGCCGCCCAGATCGCGATGGCGACGCGGCGCTGCTCGCGGTCCTGGAACACGCTGCGCAACAGCGACAGCGTGGAGGGCATCAGCATCGCGCCGAACACGCCGAGCAGCGCCCGCGCGCCGATCAGCAGCTCGGCCGTCGGCGCGAACGCGGCGGCGGCGGAGACGGCGGCGAACCCGGTCGCGCCGATCAGCAGTACCGTGCGGCGGCCGATGCGGTCGCCGAGGCTGCCCATCGCGACCAGGAGGCCGGCGAGCACGAGCGGGTAGACGTCCACGATCCAGAGCATCTGCGTGGAGGACGGCCGCAGCGCCTCGGTGATGGCCGGGAGGGCGAAGCCGAGGACGGTGTTGTCGACCGACACCAGCAGGACGGGGAGCATGAGGACGACCAGGGCAACCCAGGCGCGCGCACCGGCGCGGGCCGGCGTGGGCGCAGGGGGCTGCGCCGTCTGCTCGGCGGCCGGAGTGCGGTCGGGGCGGGTGGTCGAGGTCATGAGATTACTGTACCGTCCGGACGGTACAGTAGTCAACGACGAGCGAGACGATGACCGCTGGAGACGATGACCGCGGGAGACGATGACACGGTCGCGCTGGTCGTCGCGGCTAGCATGGCCCCATGTCCTCCCCCGCCTCACCGGCGTCCACTTCTTCCGCCCCCACCTCTCGCTCCGCGCGCGATCGCATCCTCGACTCCTTCGAGGACCTGCTCGCCGAGCAGAGCGAGCGGGCGGCGACGCTGGAGGCCGTGGCCGCGCGGGCCGGCGTCTCCAAGGGCGGACTGCTCTACCACTTCGCGTCGAAGGACGCCCTGGTCGACGGCGTCCTGGAGCGGTTCGCGGCCGACCTGGCGGAGGACATCGAGCACATGCGGGCGGCTCCCGACGGCCCGGTGGCCTACTTCCTGCGCACTTCCATCCCCTCCGACAACCGGCTGGAGCGCGTGATCGTCGCCATCGCCCGGCTCGCCCAGGCGTCGGACGCCCGTGCGAGCGACGCGCTCGCCGACGCGCAACGGCAGTGGCTCAGCGAGCTGGAGGCCGTCGTCGGCGACCGGATGGTGGCGCGCACGATCATGCTGATCGGCGACGGGATGTACTACAACACCGCGCTGCTTCCGGCGGCGAACACCGTGCTGCGCGACGAGACCGACCTCCAGGAGCTGATCGGGCTGGTCGAGCGGCTCAGCGCGCGGGACTGAGGGCGCTCAGGCGCCGCCCGCGGCGAGCAGCCGCAGCAGCGACCGCCGGGTCCGGTCGTCGCCCGCGGTGCCGATCGCGCGGCGCAGTTCGGCCTCCGACCCCGCTCGGTCCCCGGCGAGCCGCAGCAACTCGGCTCGCGCGGCGTGCGTCCGGGAGGACAACGGGCCGGCGAACAGGTCGGGCTCGCCGTCCAGCGCAGCGAGGGCGACCTCTGGTCCGGCGTCCGGACTGTGCGCGAGCGCGACCAGGCGTCCGAGGCGCGCCGACGCGCTCGGCCAGATCCGTACCAGCCCGTCGTAGAGCCGGACGATCGCGGGCCAGTCGGTGTCCCCCCAGGTCGGCGCGATCGCGTGCAGCCCGGCGATGCCCGCCTGGAGGCCGTAGCGGCCGTCCCCGTCGGCCATGCCGTCGAGTGCGACGGTCGCCAGCCGCTCCCCCTCGACCATCATCGGCACATCCCACCGGGTCCGGTCGGCCTCGCGCAGCGTCGCGAATTCGTCGTCTGCGGTCAGCCGGGTCGCCTGGCGCGCCTCGGTGAGCAGCAGGAGGCCGAGCAGCCCGGCGCTCTCGGCGTCGCCTGCGACCCGGTGCGCGTCGCGCGCGAGGGCGATCGCGTCAGCGCGCAGCCGGTCGTCCGCGGTCGCGTGCCCCACCGTGTACAGCAGGTAGATCGTCGTCAGCGCGTCGGGCATCCGGACGGCGACGGCAGCCGGGTCGTCGAGGGCGAACCGGAGGCCGGAGTCGTGGACGCGCTTCTTGGCACGGGTGAGCCGGGCTGCCATCGTCGGCTCGGAGATGAGGAAGGCGTCCGCGATCCGCGCGGTCGGCACGCCGCAGACGTGCCGCAGCGCCAGGGCGACGCGCGTCTCCGGTGCGAGGTCGGGATGCGCCACGAGCAGGATGAGGTCCAGTCGCTCATCGCCGGTGAACACGGCTGCACCTCCCCTCTCCTCCGCAGCGGCGACGGCCGCTCCCTGGGCGCGCTCGGCCTCCGCGGCCAGCATCGGCGCCACGCGACGGGCGGTCCATTCGCGCCGCAGCGCGTCGAGCGCGACCCGGCGCGCGACCGTCGTGATCCAGGCCGCGGGATTCCGCGGCTCGCGGCCGCGCGCCGCCTCGGCGACGGCGCGCGCGAATGCCTCCTGCACCGCGTCCTCCGCGAGCAGGAGGTCGCCCGTCGTGCGCGCGACCGCGCCGAGGATGCGGGCGGCGTCCTCGCGGTAGGCGCGCTCGATCCGGCCGGCCGCGGTCACGGCCCCGCCTTCACGTGGCCGGCCCCATCGTGCGCGGCCGCCCTCAGCGCACCGTGTCGAGCACCAGCACCGGGTACAGCTCCACCCAGCCTCCGGTCGGCACCATCGCGGCCAGCTCCCTCGCCTGCTCGGGCGTCGACGCCGTGAAGCTGTAGAAGCCGGTGACGACCTCCCGGGTCTCGCCGAACGGTCCGTCCGTGATGAGCGGGGAACCGCCCTCGCGGGGCGTGATCTTCGTCGCCTTGGTGATCGGCTGCAGGGCGCCGGTGGCGACGACCCGCTCACCGGCGGCGACAACGGCGTCCTGGAACGCCTTGTGGCCGGCCATGCCCGCCTGCCACTCCTCCGCCGTCATCGCCTCTGGGTCCCAGTCCGGCTCGCGGATGAGCAGAACGTACTCGTCGGACATCGTGGTCTCCTCACGTCATCAGGATGCCGTCCCGTCTGGGACGACACCCTTACGACGCAAGTCAACTGCCGAAATCGACAGCGCGACAACCTTTTCGTCGAGGGGCACGTAAACGCCCCTAAAACGCGGTTGTAGGGGCGTTTAGGTGCCCCTCGACGGAGATCAGGACTCGGTGATGTCGATCTCCTGCATCAGGTCGGCGTGGATCGCGACGCGGACCGTCTCGAGCAGGCCCTCCGGCACGCGCGAGTCGACGGTGAGCACGCTCAGCGCCTTGCCGCCGGCGGAGGTCCGCGCGATCTGCATGCCGGCGATGTTGATCTTCGCCTCGCCGAACTCGTGGCCGTAGACCGCGACGATGCCGGGGCGGTCGTCGTAGACCATGACGATCAGGTGCTCGGCGATCGGCACCTCCACGTCGTAGCCGTTGATCTCCACGACCTTCTCGATCTGCTTCGTGCCGGTGAGCGTGCCGGAGACCGACACCTGCGAGCCGTCGCTGAGCGCGCCGCGCAGGGTGATCAGGTTGCGGTACTCCTCGCTGACCGAGTCGGTGATCAGGCGGACCTCGATACCGCGCTGCTCGGCGAGCAGTGGCGCGTTCACGTACGACACCGTCTCCGAGACGATGTTGGTGAAGATGCCCTTGAGGGCCGCGAGCTTCAGGACGCTGACGTCGTAGTCGACGAGCTCGCCGCGGACCTCGACGTCGATGCTGGTCAGCGGGCTGTGCGCGAGGCCGGAGAACACCTGGCCGAGCTTCTCGACCAGCGGGATGCCGGGCCGCACGTACGGGTCGATGACGCCGCCGGCGACGTTGACCGCGTCGGGCACCAGCTCACCGGACAGCGCGAGTCGCACCGACTTCGCGACGGAGACGCCCGCCTTCTCCTGCGCCTCGTCGGTCGACGCGCCGAGGTGCGGCGTGACGACGACGTTCTCGAGCTCCAGCAGCGGCGAGTCCGTCGGAGGCTCGCTCACGAAGACGTCGAGGCCGGCTCCGGCGATGGTCTTCGTGCTCAGAGCGCGGTAGAGCGCGTCCTCGTCGATCAGGCCGCCGCGGGCGACGTTGACGACGAACGCCGTCGGCTTCATCTGCGCGAGCTGGTCGTCGGAGATCATCCCGGTGGTCTCCGGGGTCTTCGGCATGTGGATGGTGATGAAGTCCGCGTCGGTGAGGAGCTCATCCAGGCTGACGAGCTGCACGCCCAGCTGCTGCGCGCGAGCGCTCGTGACGTACGGGTCGTACGCGATCACCTTGGTGCCGAACGCCTGCAGGCGGGCGGTGATCAGCGCGCCGATGCGGCCGAGGCCGATGATGCCGACCGTCTTCTCGTAGAGCTCCACGCCGGTGTACTTGGACCGCTTCCACTGCCCCTGCGCGAGGGCGCTGTGCGCGGCGGGGATGTGCCGGGCGAGGCTCAGGATGTGGCCGACGGTGAGCTCAGCGGCCGAGATGATGTTGGAGGTCGGCGCGTTGACGACCATGACGCCCGCGTTGGTCGCGGTCTTGATGTCGACGTTGTCGAGCCCGACGCCCGCGCGGGCGATGACGCGCAGCTTCGGGGCGGCAGCGATGACCTCGGCGTCGACCTTGGTGGCGGAGCGCACCAGGATGGCGTCCGCGTCGGAGACGGCGGAGAGGAGGGCGGGCCGATCGGTTCCGTCGACGCTTCGGATCTCGAAGTCCGGCCCGAGGGCGTCGACGGTGGCGGGCGAAAGTTCTTCGGCGATCAGCACGACCGGCTTTGTCACGTGGCAGTTCCTTACAGGGAGGCTGGCTTGGGAGAAGATGCGCAGCAGTCGTCGGTGCGCGGGTTGCTTAACTCTAGCGGGAGCGCAACGCTGCCTTTCGCCGCGTTACGAAGCCCTGACCTCCGCAGCGGCGACCGCCTCGCGCACCGTGATCGGGTCGGTGATGTCGTACGCCGCGTCGCCGCCGCCCGGTCCGCTCGGCGCGCCCGACACCGACTCACGGGCCGAGAGATGCACCGCGTCGACGCCTGCGGCGATGAGCGCGTGGATGTCCTGCACGCGCACTCCCCCGCCCGCCATCACCTGGAGCCGGCCGCCGACCCGCTGGGCCAGCGCCCGCAGCCCGTCGACGCCGTCGACGCTGCGCGCTGCTCCGCCGGAGGTGAGGATGCGCGTCACGCCGAGATCCGCGAGCGTGTCGGCCGCCGCGAGCGGATCACGCAGGGTGTCGAAGGCCCGGTGGAAGGTCACATCGAGGCCGCCTGCCTCGGCCTCGAACCGGCTGACCGCGTCCCGGTCGATCCGGCCGGCTTCGTCCAGCGCGCCCACGACCACCCCGGCCGCGCCGGCCTCCCGCGCGAAGCGGATGTCGGCTGCGATGGTGTCCAGTTCGTCGGAGTCGTACACGAATCCGCCACCGCGTGGCCGCACGAGCACGTGGACGAAGCCCGCGCGGCCGTCCTCATTCGCCTCTTCGACCGCGGCACGGACCAGCCCCGCGGAGGGGGTCAGCCCGCCGAGTCCGAGCGCGACGCACAGCTCGACCCGGTCGGCGCCCTCCGCGAGTGCGACGCGCACCCCCGCGACATCCTGGACGGCGATCTCGACGGCGGTGCGGCGGGGCTCAGGCATGCGGCCCACGATAGCGGCATTCCCGACAGCCGGGCCGGGGCGTAGCGTCGGGAGCAGAGACAGCCGGCACGGGAGGAGGCCGTCATGCAGGCGAGTATCGGAGACCGGATCTGCATCCGGGGCACCCACGTGGAGTCCGCCGACCGCCACGGCTCGGTGATCGAGGTGCGCGGCGACGACGGAGCGCCGCCGTACCTGGTCCGGTTCGACGACGGGCACGAGACGCTGGTCTACCCGGGCACGGACGCCGTCATCGAGCACAGCGCGGCGTGAACGCCGGACGGGGCCGCACCGAATCTCGATGCGGCCCCGTCCGTGATGCCGTGGTTCAGCGCGGCTGGATCAGCGCGCGACCTCGCCGTCGACGTAGTCGTCGTCGTTGGACGCGTTCCAGGCGAAGAGCTTGCGCAGCTCGCGGCCGGTCGCCTCGATGGGGTGCTGCTCGCCCTTCTTGCGGAGCTCCAGGAACTCGGGCGCGCCGGCGTCCTGGTCGGCGATGAAGCGCTTCGCGAAGGTGCCGTCCTGGATGTCGGAGAGCACCGCCTTCATGTTCTCCTTCACGTGCGGGTCGATGACGCGCGGGCCGGAGACGTAGTCGCCGTACTCTGCGGTGTCGGAGACGCTCCAGCGCTGCTTGGCGATGCCGCCCTCCCACATCAGGTCCACGATGAGCTTGAGCTCGTGCAGGACCTCGAAGTAGGCGACCTGCGGCTGGTAGCCAGCCTCGGTCAGGGTCTCGAAGCCGTACTGGACGAGCTGCGAGACACCGCCGCAGAGCACGGCCTGCTCGCCGAACAGGTCGGTCTCGGTCTCCTCGGTGAAGGTGGTCTTGATGCCGCCGGCGCGCAGGCCGCCGATTCCCTTCGCGTAGGAGAGGACGAGCGGCCAGGCGTTGCCGGTCGCGTCCTTCTCGACGGCCACGATGACGGGGACGCCGCGGCCGGCCTCGTACTCGCGGCGCACCGTGTGGCCGGGGCCCTTGGGGGCGACCATGATCACGTCGACGCCCTCCGGCGCCTCGATGTAGCCGAAGCGGATGTTGAAGCCGTGGCCGAAGACGAGGGCGTTGCCCTCCTCGAGGTTGGCCTGGATGTCGTCCTTGTAGAGGTTCCGCTGCACCTGGTCCGGCGCGAGGATGACGACGACGTCGGCCCAGTTGGCGGCGTCGGCGGCGGAGAGGACGCGGAAGCCCGCCTCCTCGGCCTTCGGCTTGGACTTCGAGCCTTCCTTGAGGCCGATGACGACCTCGACGCCCGAGTCGCGGAGGTTCTGCGCGTGCGCGTGGCCCTGCGAGCCGTAGCCGATGACCGCGACCTTCTTGCCCTGGATGATCGAGAGGTCCGCGTCGTTGTCGTAGTAGATCTCAGCCACTGTGTGGGTTCTCCTTGTTCGTGTGGTTCGGTTCTAGTTTTTGAAGACGCGCTCGGTGATGGACTTTCCGCCGCGGCCGATCGCGAGGAGGCCCGACTGGGCCATCTCCTTGATCCCGTAGGGCTCCAGCACCTTGAGCAGCGCCTGGGTCTTGCCGCTGTCGCCGGTGACCTCGATCACGAGGGCGTCGGTGGCCACGTCGACGACGCGGGCGCGGAAGAGGTTGACCGCCTCCAGCACCTGGGAGCGGGTCGAGTTGTCGACCCGCACCTTGATGAGCAGGTGCTCGCGCTGGACCGACTGCGCCGGATCCAGCTCGACGATCTTGATGACGTTGATCAGCTTGTTGAGCTGCTTGGTGACCTGCTCCAGCGGCAGCTCCTCGACGTCCACCACGACGGTGATGCGCGAGAGGCCGTCGACCTCGCTCGTGCCCACCGCGAGCGAGTGGATGTTGAAGCCGCGCCGCGCGAACAGGCCGGCGACCCGGGTCAGCAGACCGGGCTTGTCCTCGACGAGGAGGCTCAGAACGTGTGTGCTCATGGGGGTCACTCCTCTCCGAAGGCGGGGCTGTGGTCGCGTGCGTACTGCACGTAGCTGTTGCTGACGCCCTGCGGCACCATCGGCCACACCATGGCGTCGGCGCTGACGACGAAGTCGATGACGACCGGGCGGTCGTTCGTCTCCAGGGCCAGCTTGATGGCGGCGTCCACCTCTTCTTCCTTCGTGACGCGGATGCCGAGGGCGCCGTACGCCTCGGCGAGGGTCACGAAGTCGGGCACGCGAACGGTGTCGTGGCCCGTGTTGAGGTCGGTGTTCGAGTAGCGGCCGTCGTAGAACAGCGTCTGCCACTGGCGCACCATCCCGAGCGACGAGTTGTTGATGATCGCCACCTTGATCGGGATGTTGTTGATCGTGCAGGTGGCCAGCTCCTGGTTGGTCATCTGGAAGCAGCCGTCACCGTCGATCGCCCACACGACGCGGTCGGGCTGGGCGACCTTGGCGCCCATCGCGGCCGGCACCGAGTAGCCCATCGTGCCCGCTCCGCCGGAGTTGAGCCACGAGTTGGGGCGCTCGTACTTGATGAACTGCGCCGCCCACATCTGGTGCTGGCCGACGCCGGCGGTGTAGATGCCCTCCGGCCCGGTCAGCTCGCCGATCCGCTGGATGACGTGCTGCGGCGCGAGCAGGCCGTCGCTGGTGGGCGTGTACCCGAGCGGGAACTCCTCGCGGAGGCCGTTGAGGTACGTCCACCACTCGACCAGGTCGGGTGCGGTGCTGCGGGTGGCCTCCTGGTAGGCCGCGGTCAGATCGACGATGACGTCCTTGGCATCGCCGACGATGGGGACGTCGGCGACTCGGATCTTGGAGATCTCGGCGGGGTCGACGTCGACGTGCACGATCTTCGCGTCCGGCGCGAAGAGGGAGGTGTTGCCGGTGACCCGGTCGTCGAAGCGCGCTCCGAGCGACACGATCAGGTCGGACTCCTGCAGGGCGAGCACCGCCGGCACCGTGCCGTGCATGCCGGGCATGCCGAGGTGCTGCTTGTGCGTGTCGGGGAACGCCCCGCGCGCCATCAGCGTGGTGACCACGGGGATGCCGGTCGCCTCGGCGAGCTCCAGGAGCTCCTGCGAGGCGCGCGAGCGGATGACGCCGCCGCCGACGTACAGCACCGGCTTCTTCGACTCCACCAGCAGCTGGGCGGCGGCGAGGATCTGCTTGCCGTGCGCCTTGGTGATCGGGCGGTAGCCGGGCAGGTCGATCTTGGGCGGCCAGACGAAGGGCACGGCGTTCTGCTGCGCGTCCTTGGTGATGTCCACGAGCACCGGTCCCGGTCGTCCCGTCCCGGCGATGTGGTACGCCGCGGCGATCGTGGCCGGGATGTCCTCGGCCTTCTTGACCAGGAACGAGTGCTTGGTGATCGGCATCGTGATGCCCACGATGTCGGCCTCCTGGAACGCGTCCGTGCCCATGAGGGTGGAGAACACCTGGCCGGTGATGAACACGACGGGGACGGAGTCCATGTGCGCGTCCATGATCGCGGTGACGAGGTTGGTCGCGCCGGGGCCCGAGGTCGCCATGGCGACGCCGACCTTGTTCGCGGCGACGGCGTAGCCTTCGGCCGCGTGGCCGCCGCCCTGTTCGTGCCGGACCAGGATGTGACGGATCACGGAGGAGTCCATGATCGCGTCGTAGATGGGGAGGATCGCACCGCCCGGCAGCCCGAAGACGTCGGTGACGCCGAGGAGCTCGAGGGTGCGGACGACCGACTGGGAGCCGGTCAGGAGTTCGGGCGACGCCTTGCCGGGCGCCGCGGACGGCAACACTGAACTGGGGGTTGCATCCGGCGTCATGCCTTATCGATCCCTTACGTGCGAAGCGGTTGATGAATCTGAGTGGGGCGAAGGGCTACCCCGTGACCGCGCCCTCCGCAGCGGAGCGCACGAGCTTGGAGTACTTCGCGAGAACGCCACGGGTATAGCGCGGAGGAAGAGGTGCCCAGCCTTCACGGCGGGCGGTCAGCTCTGACTCGTCGACAAGTAGGTCGAGGGAGCGAGCCGCGATATCGACCCGTATCAGATCACCATCGCGCACGAAGGCGATGGGACCTGCGTCCACCGCTTCGGGTGCTATGTGGCCGATGCACAGGCCGGTTGTGCCGCCTGAGAATCGTCCGTCCGTCAATAGTAGTACATCCTTGCCGAGGCCTGCGCCCTTGATGGCGGCGGTGATCGCCAGCATCTCGCGCATGCCGGGGCCGCCCTTCGGGCCCTCGTAGCGGATGATGACGACGTCGCCGGCGCTGATGCGTCCCTCGGTGAGGGCGTCCATCGCGGCGCGCTCGCGCTCGAAGACCCGCGCTGGGCCCTCGAACACGTCGGCGTCGAAGCCGGCCGTCTTGACGACAGCGCCCTCCGGGGCGAGCGAGCCCTTGAGGATGGTGAGGCCGCCGGTCGGGTGGATGGGGTTGTCCAGCGAGCGCATGACGTTGCCGTCCGGCGCGGGCGGGTTGATCTCCGCCAGGTTCTCCGCGACGGTCTTGCCGGTCACGGTGAGGCAGTCGCCGTGCAGCAGGCCGGCGTCGAGCAGGGCCTTCATGACGACGGGGACGCCGCCGTGCCGGTCGACGTCGTTCATGACGTACTTGCCGAACGGCTTGAGGTCGCCGATGTGCGGGACCTTGTCGCCGATCCGGTTGAAGTCGTCGATCGTGAGCTCGACCTCGGCCTCGTTCGCGATCGCCAGCAGGTGGAGGACGACGTTGGTCGAGCCGCCGAACGCCATGGCGACGGCGATCGCGTTCTCGAAAGCCTTCTTGGTGAGGATGTCGCGCGCGGTGATGCCCTGCTTGAGCAGGTTGACCACGGCCTCGCCCGAGCGGTGGGCGAAGTAGTCGCGGCGGCGGTCCGCCGAGGGCGGCGCGGCCGAGCCCGGGAGGCTCATCCCGAGCGCCTCGGCGACGCTCGCCATCGTGTTGGCGGTGTACATGCCGCCGCAGGCGCCCTCGCCGGGGGCGATGGCGCACTCGATGCGCTTGAGGTCTTCCTCGCTCATCTTGCCGGCCTTGCACGCGCCGACCGCCTCGAACGAGTCGATGATCGTGACGTCCTTCTCGGTGCCGTCGCTGAGCTTCACCCAGCCCGGAGCGATCGAGCCCGCGTAGAGGAAGACGGCCGAGAGGTCGAGCCGCGCGGCCGCCATGAGCATGCCGGGCAGCGACTTGTCGCAGCCGGCCAGCAGCACGGTGCCGTCGAGGCGCTCGGCCATCATGACGGTCTCGACCGAGTCGGCGATGACCTCGCGGGAGACCAGGGAGAAGTGCATGCCCTCGTGGCCCATCGAGATGCCGTCGGAGACGGAGATGGTGCCGAACTGGAGCGGGTAGCCGCCTCCGGAGTGCACGCCCTCCTTGGCGCCCTGCGCGAGACGGTCGAGCGAGAGGTTGCAGGGCGTGATCTCGTTCCACGAGCTGGCGATGCCGATCTGCGGCTTCTCCCAGTCAGCGTCGCCCATGCCGACTGCCCGCAGCATCCCGCGGCTGGTCGTGGCTTCGATTCCGTCAGTGACGACGCGCGAACGCGGCTTCCAATCGATCTCTGGCATGTGACAACTCTAGGACCGTTTGGATTCCCGGTCGGCCATGCGTCAGGACCCGTGGAGAACGGCCGCGCCGGGCGACGCTGTGGAGGACGACGCTGTGGAGGACGACGAGCGGGTCAGCGCGCCTGCGCCCCCCGCGCATCCGCCAGCAGCCCCAGCAGCGTCGCCACCGCGCGCTCGTCCGCCACGCGGAACTGCGCCGCGGTCTCGCCCTCGCCGACCTTGATGCCGAGGTCGCCCTCGTCCGGCCGCAGCACGGCGAAGCCGTCCTCGTCGGTGACGTCGTCGCCCGCGAACAGGACCGCGGTGGCGTGCGTGTAGCCGCGCAGGCGCTCGATGCCGTCGCCCTTGTTCGCGCCGCGCACCGAGAACTCGATGATGTCCTTGCCGTCGCGGATCGTCAGGGCGTCGCTGACCGACGCGGCGGCCTCGTAGGCGCGGGCCACCACCTCCGAGCCGCCATCACCCTCCAGCAGCCGGTAGTGGACGCCGAATCCGACCGGCTTCACTTCCAGGCGGGTGCCCGGCACGCTGTCGACCAGGGCGCCGAGGACCTCGCCCAGCTCGTCGAGCGTCGCGCGCTCCTCGGGCGTCAGGTCGAGGGAGACGCCGTCGCGGCCGAAACGGACCTCGACGCCGTGGGAGCCGAGCAGGAGGGCGTCCTCGTCGGCCTCGGTGACGATCTCAAGGCTGGAGAGCGGACGGCCGGAGACGTACGCGACCCACGTGTTCGGCAGGGCTTCCAGGCGGTCGAGCGCGGCCTTCGCCGCGGGGAGCATGCGGGCGGCCTTCGGCGTGTCGACGAACGGCGCGAGGGTGCCGTCGAAGTCGAGCGCCAGCAGGAGGCGCTGGGCGCCGGCCAGGCGCGCGACGGCGGTCGCGAGGGCGATAGCGGCGGGCTGGCGGTCGGAGGCGGCGTTCGGGAGGGAGGTGTCGCTCATTCGGCTCTCGTCTGTCGAAAAGGGAACGGGTCAGCGCCGGTTGACCGGCGGGTCCTGCAAGGGGTGGTCGCCGTGGGCGCTGCGGGTGAGCGCCTCCAGGAAACTCGCCGACCAGCGGGCGACGTCGTTGGTGAGCACCTTCTTGCGCAGCGCGCGCATCCGGCGCACACGATCGCGCTTCGGCATCGCGATCGCCTGGAGGATGGTGTCCTTCAGCCCCTCGATGTCGTGCGGATTGATCAGCAGCGCCTGGCGGAGCTCGTCCGAGGCGCCCGCGAACTCGCTGAGCACCAGCACGCCGTCCTCGTCCACGCGGGTGGCCACGTACTCCTTCGCCACCAGGTTCATGCCGTCGCGCAGCGCCGTCACGAGCATGACGTCGGCGGCGAGGTACAGCGCGACCATCTCCTCCTTGGGATAGCCGTGGTGGAGGTAGGCGACGGCCGTGTGGCCGAGCGTCGCGTAGTCGCCGTTGATCCGGCCGACGGTGAGCTCGATCTCGTCGCGGAGCTGGCGGTAGGTCTCCACGCGCTCGCGGCTCGGGCTGGCCACCTGCACCAGCGTGACATCCTCGACGCTCACGCGGTCGTCGCGCAGCAGCTCGCCGTAGGCCTTCAGCCGGTGGCCGATGCCCTTGGTGTAGTCGAGGCGGTCGACGCCCAGCATGATCGTGTCGGGGTTGCCGAGCTCCTCGCGGATCTCCTTGGCGCGCTCCTGGATGGAGGGGCGCCGGGCGAGCTCCTGGTACGCCTCGGCGTCGATGGAGATCGGGAAGGCCCTGGCCAGCACGGTGCGCACCAGCCCGCCGTGCTTGTTCGTGGTCACGTGCCGGTGCGACCCGGCCTCCGGGTCGTCGCTGTCGATCGGCACCTCGATGATCGGCCCACGGGTCTCGTAGCCCTTCAGCCGCCGGATGGCGCGCGAGAAGTTGCCCGCGTCCGCCACGCGCTGGAAGCCGATGACGTCGGCGCCGAGGAGGCCGTCGATGATCTGCCGCCGCCACGGGAGCTGCGAGTAGATGCCGTACGGCGGGAACGGGATGTGGTTGAAGAATCCGATGACCAGGTCCGGCCGCACCTCCCGCAGCATCGCGGGGACGAGCTGGAGCTGGTAGTCGTGCACCCAGACGACCGCGCCGTGCGCGGCGACGCTCGCGGCCGCGTCGGCGAACCGGCGGTTGACGCGCACGTAGCTCTCCCACCACTCGCGGTGGTAGCTCGGCTGGGCGATGACGTCGTGGTAGAGCGGCCAGAGCGTGTCGTTGGAGAAGCCTTCGTAGTACTCCTGCAGCTCCTGCTCGCTGAGCGCGATGGGGAGGATGCTGATGCCGTCGGCCTCGAAGGGCTCGATCTCCTCGCCCGCGACGCCGGCCCAGCCGACCCAGACGCCCTCCTCCGCCCGCATGACGGGCTGCAGCGCCGTGACCAGTCCGCCCGGCGATGGCCGCCAGGTCGCCTGCCCGGCTTCGTCGATCACGCGGTCGACGGGCAGCCGGTTGGACACGATCACCAGGTCGTACAGGTCGGTCGAGGTTTCGGGCGTCTGGCTGATGGTGGGTCAACTCCCCCAGTTGATGCAACGGTCTCCAGCCACAGTACCAGCGCCCGCATCGCCCGGCGCGGGCCCCGCGTTCCCCCGCAGGACACTGCTCGTTCAGCCGCCGTGGTTAGAGTGACGGTCGTGATGCGCATCGGCATGGGCACGACCTGCGTCTACCCGCTCGGGGTCGAGACGGCCTTCCGCACGGCCGCCGAGCTGGGCTACGACGGCGTGGAGGTCATGGTCACCCGCGACGACCGGACCCAGTCGGCCGAGCCCCTCCGGCGGCTCGCCGAGCGCTACGGCACGCGCATCCTCAGCGTCCACGCGCCCGTCCTGCTGCTGACCCACTTCGTCTGGGGGCGCGACCCCGGCGTCAAGCTGGAGCGGTCGGCCGAGCTCGCCGCGGAGCTCGGCGCCGACACCGTCGTGGTGCACCCGCCGTTCCGCTGGCAGTCCGGATATGCGGAGGACTTCCTCGGCCTGGTCCGCTCGACCGCCGCGCGCACCGGCGTGACGGTCGCGGTCGAGAACATGTTCCCGTGGAAGGTCGCCGGCCGGTCGATGGCGGGGTACGTCCCGCACTGGAACCCGGTCGGGATGGACTGCGACGCCGTCACGCTCGACTTCTCGCACGCCGCGCTGAGCGGGGTGGACGGGCTCGACCTCGCGAACCGGCTCGGCGACCGGCTGCGGCACGTGCACTTGTGCGACGGCTCCGGCCCGCTGGACGACTCGCGCGTGTTCGACGAGCACCTCATCCCGGGACGCGGCAGCCAACCGGTCGCCGAAGTGCTGCGCTCGCTCGCGGACGCCGGCTGGGACGGCTCGATCGTCGCGGAGGTGAACACGCGCAAGGCGCGCGACGCGGCGGAGCGGACGGCGATGCTCCGCGAGACGCTGGAGTTCGCGCGGAGGCACACCGACGACAGCGGCGCCCACATCGCCGCAGAGGCCGCGGAGGACGACCCCGCTACGTCGCCCGGCCCAGCAGCCGCACGAGCGCGTTCGCGTACTGGGCGTAGCCCGTCGCGGTCGGGTGGAAGGCGTCGATCCCGCTGACGTTCAGCCAGGGCTTCTTCGAGCCGATGCCGTGCCCGGCGAAGTCCACGCCGACGTAGGTCATCGGAACGCCCTGCGCGCGCTGCGTGTCGACGACGTCGGAGATGGTCTGGTTGAGGCCGAGCGTCGCCGCGTTGATGGCGGTGTCAGTGCCGAACGAGGGCGACTTCGGGTCGTAGTTGTCGAACGCGACGGCGTAGCCGGTGACGACGATGCGGGCGTTCGGGGCTGCCAGGTGGACGGCCGCGTAGACCGCCGCGAGCCGCTCCGGGAGGACGTTGAGCAGCGACAGCGCGGACGAGACGCCGTTGCGGCACGCGACCGCCTTGCCCGACGAGCACTCGGACGCGATGGCGGCCACACCGAGGTCGTTGCCGCCGATGCTCAGAGTCACCAGGTCGGTGCGGTCGTCCAGCGCGATGAGCTGGTGCTTGAGGAGGTCGGAGGTCGTCGCTCCCGCGCACGCCGCGTTGACGACCAGGTCGACCCCGGCGGCGCGCGTGAACACGCTCGGGTAGCTGAACGGGCTGGAGCGGCACTTGCCGGTCTCGTCGCCCCCGCCCATCCCCGCGGCGAACGAGTCGCCGATCGCGACGTACCGGGTCTGCGCGGTGAGCGGCTTCTTCGGGAACGGGTCGTGGGTCGCCTTCGGGGCGGGCGTGGCGCTCGCGGCAGCACCCGGCGTCGCCTCGGGATTCGCCGGCGCGGCGCACGCGGCCACGGCCAGCAGCACGGCCGCGCACAGCGCGGTCGTGAGAGCCGGACGGAGCAGACGACGTCGCATCGAGCACACGTTACCCGCTGAGGCTCGGCGTTCGATCAGACCGTGTCGGATCGGATCCGCTCGGTCAAGTCAGATCCGCTCGGTGAGGGCCAGCAGGATGGCGGGGACGGACTCCGACAGGCGCTCGGAGAACTTGCGCTCGTCGCCGGAGAGCAGCGCCCTGGCCTCCCCGTTGGCGCACACCTCGGCGATGACGCGCACCGCCTCCTCCGGGTCGATGGTGAAGCGGCGCCGGGCGCTGGCGAGCGCGGCGACGACGGTCTCGGTGAGCTCCTGGAAGAAGCCGTCCTGGTAGCGCAGGAAGTCGGCGGAGACCGCCGGGTCGCGCAGCGCGAGCAGCAGGAACTCGGACTGCACCAGCCACCAGCGCCGGTCATCCGACTGCAGTTCCAGGATGCGGGTGATCGTGCGAATGACGTCCGCGTCGTCGAGCTCCACCCCGCCTGAGCCGACCAGCGGGCGGAGGAACTGCTCGACACCGGCGTCGAGCTGCGCCAGGCGCATGGTCTTCTCGCGCTCCATGAGAGCGAAGAAGAGCTCCTCCTTGCTGGAGAAGTTGGAGTAGAACGCTCCACGGGTGAAGCCCGCCGCCTCGGCGATCGTCTCCACGCTCGCGGCCTTGACGCCCTGTTCGGCGAAGACGTCGAAGGCGGCGTCGAGGAGGCGCGTGCGGGTGCGCTGCCGGCGCGCGGACTCGACAGGCGCGTCGTCTCTGAGAGCCGTGCTGTTCAAGCTGAAACCTTCCTGTGCCGAGTTCCCGATACACGAGTGTATCCGATACAGTCGGGCATCGGATACGACGGTGTATCGAAACCCCTTCGACGGCCGGTCCCCGCCGACCGTCGTTCCCTTTTCACTACTGGAGAACGCGTGTCCTCGCTCCTGTACTCGATCGGCCGCTGGGCCTTCCGCGCCCGCAAGCTGGTCCTGTCGATGTGGCTGCTGCTGCTCGTCCTCCTGGCCGGTGGCGCCATCGCCTTCAACCAGGGCACGGACAACACATTCAGCATCCCGGGCACCGAGTCCCAGGAGGCGCTCGACACGCTGAGCAGGACGTTCCCGCAGGTCAGCGGCACCAGCGCGCAGATCGTCGTCGTGGCGCCGAAGGGCGAGACGGTCGACCAGGCGGCGATCCAGGACCCGGTGGAGAGCACCGTCACGGACCTCGCGAAGACCGCCGGGGTCGCGGGCACGACCTCCCCGTACAGCACCACGGTCAAGAACCTCATCTCGGACGACCGCAGCGCCGCGATCATCACGGTGCAGCTGCACGGCCAGCAGACGACCGTGCCCGCGGAGACGAAGACCGCGATCAAGGACGCCGGCGCCGCCCTCCAGAAGCAGCTGCCGTCCGGCTCGCAGACCGCGGTCGGCGGCCAGCTCTTCTCGCAGAACCTGCCGACGATCTCCCCGACCGAGGGCGTCGGCCTCCTGATCGCGATCGTGGTGCTGATCATCACGTTTGGGTCGATCCTCGCGGCCGGGATGCCGCTCGCGACCGCCCTGCTGGGGGTCGGGCTCTCGATGGCGCTGATCTTCATCGCGACGCTGTTCGGGCCGATCTCCTCGACCACTCCCCTGCTCGCGCTCATGCTCGGGCTCGCGGTCGGGATCGACTACTCGCTGTTCATCATCTCCCGGCACCAGAGCCAGCTGAAGGGGGGGGTCGATCCGGAGGAGTCCGCCGCACGCGCGGTGGCGACCGCGGGCTCCGCCGTGCTGTTCGCGGGGATAACGGTGATCATCGCGCTGGCGGGACTGGCCGTCGCGGGCATCCCGTTCCTGACGACCATGGGACTGGCCGCGTCGGTGGCGGTCGGCATCGCGGTGCTCGTCGCGCTCAGCCTCACACCGGCATTCCTCGGCTTCGCGGGAGCGCGTATCACGCCGGGACACCGCGCTGCCAAGCGCGCCGAGCGCGCGGCGAAGCGTGCTCAGGCGGCGGACCCGGACGCCGCGGAGGGGGCAGCGCCCGTTCCCGAGCCGGTCACGCGCAGCAACCCGTCGCTCGCCCACGCCGCCACGGCCGAGATCCCCCGGGGGCCGTTCCGCACCTGGGTGCGCGCCGTCACGCGCTTCCCCATCGCGACGGTCCTCGCCGTCGTCGTCGCGCTCGGCATCGCGGCCGTGCCCGCCCTGCAGCTGCGGCTCGCCCTCCCGGACGCCGGCTCGCACCCCAAGAACGACCCGGCGCGGATCGCGTACGACCTGGTGTCGGAGCACTTCGGCCCCGGCTACAACGGGCCCCTCATCGTGACCGGCTCGATCATCTCCAGCCACGACCCGCTCGGCCTGATGAAGAAGCTCGGGGCGGAGATCGCCGACCTCCCCGGCGTGGCGGCCGTCCCGCTGTCCACGCCGAACCAGAACGCCGACACCGGCATCGTCCAGGTCGTCCCGACCACGGCGCCGGACGATCCGCGCACCGCCCAGCTCGTCGCCGAGCTGCGCTCCAAGCACCAGCACTTCCTCGACGAGTACGGCGTCGACCTCAAGGTGACGGGCACGACCGCGGCGCAGATCGACGTCTCCACCCGGCTCGGCGGCGCGTTGCTGCCGTTCGGCATCCTCGTCGTCGGGCTCTCGCTGGTGCTGCTGACGATGGTGTTCCGGTCGATCGCCGTGCCGATCAAGGCCGCGCTCGGCTACCTGCTGTCGGTGGGCGTCGCCTTCGGCGCGGTGACCGCGGTGTTCGAGTGGGGCTGGTTCGGCGACGCCGTCCACCTGGACAAGACCGGGCCGGTGATCAGCTTCATGCCGATCATCCTGATGGGCGTGCTGTTCGGCCTCGCGATGGACTACGAGGTCTTCCTGGTCAGCCGGATCCGCGAGGACTACGTGCACGGCGGCGACGCGCGCCGCGCCATCCAGAGCGGCTTCGTCGGGTCGGCCAAGGTCGTCACCGCGGCGGCCGTCATCATGATCTCCGTGTTCGCGGCGTTCGTGCCGGAGGGCGACGCGTCGATCAAGCCGATCGCGCTCGGCCTCGCGGTCGGCGTCTTCGTGGACGCGTTCATCGTCCGGATGACGCTCGTGCCCGCTGTGCTGCAGCTCCTCGGTGACAAGGCCTGGTGGATGCCGCGCTGGCTCGACCGGATCCTCCCCTCGTTCGACGTGGAGGGCGACGGCCTGCAGAAGGAGCTGGAGCTGGCCGACTGGCCGGCGCCCGGTTCCCGGTCCATCGCGGCCGCCGACGGTCTGTCGGTCAGCGCCCGGCGCACACCGATCCTGCGCGACGTGTCGTTCCGGCTCGGCGACGGCGAGGCGCTCATCGTGCACGGCCCGGACCGCACGGCCGCCCTCGCACTGCTCATGGCGATCACCGGCCGCACACGCATCGACGGCGGCACCGTGAAGGTCGCCGGCTTCGTCCTCCCGACCCGCGGCTCTGCCGTGCGCTCGCGGACGTCCGTGGTCAGGCTCGACCACGCCGAGACGCCGGTGGAGGACGTCCGGCGCGCCCTGGCGAGCTCGCCGGTCATTCTGGGACTGGATGCCGCGGACAGCCTGACCGACCCCGTCGAGCGCCGCCGAGTGCGGGTCGAGCTCGGCCGGGCGTTCGCCGACGCCGCTGCGGCCGGCCGTCCGTTCGCGCTGGTCGTGAGCTGCGTCGACCCGTCCGGATTGGACGACCTGCTGCCGGACACCGCAGAGCCCACCGCGGTGCAGCTCGCGGTCGACTCCGACGGCGCCGCCCACGGCACCCCCTCCCGAGTCCTCGTCGACGATCACGCCGAAACGCCGGACGAGCCCGCCGACCACCACCCTACCGCCCACCTCGAGAAGGCGAACGCCCGATGACCACCCCGTCCCCTCTGCGCCGCCCGCGCTCGCTGTTCTCGCTGGAGCGGATGCGCTCCGACAAGCGGGTGACCTGGCTGACCATCGTCGGCATCGTCCTGGTTCCGCTCGTCATCGGCGGCCTGCTGGTGTGGGCGCTCTGGAACCCGACCGACCGGCTCGGCGAGGTGAAGGCGGCCGTGGTCAACCTCGACCAGCCGGTCACCGTCAACGGCCAGGTCGTCCCGCTCGGCCGGCAGATGGCTGCGGGCCTCCTCAGCGCGAAGAACGAGAACTTCACGTGGGTGCTCACCGACCAGAAGGACGCGAACGCGGGCATCGCCGACGGCAGCTACGTGGCCGTGGTGACCATCCCGAAGAACTTCTCGAAGGCGGCGACCTCCACCGCGGGGACCTCCGCCGCCGCCACGCAGGCGACCATCGACGTGCGCACCAGCCAGAAGTCGAAACTGGTCGACCCGGCGATAAGTCAGGCGGTCACCACGACCGCGACCGGCGTGCTGAACAAGCAGCTCACGACGACGTACCTGGAGAACGTCTACGTCGGGTTCAACACGCTGCACGACCAGCTCGCCAAAGCGGCGGCGGGCGCCGGCTCGCTCTCCAGCGGACTCACACAGCTCGCGAGCGGCACGCACCAGCTCGCGGACGGAGCGACCCAGCTCTCGACGGGCGCGGACTCGCTCGCGAGCGGGCTCGGGCAGCTGTCCGGCGGCGCGTCGGGGCTGGCGAGCGGGCTCGGGACGCTGTCGGACGGGATGACGCAGTACGCGAACGGGGTCTCGCAGGGGGCCGCCGCGGCGCAGCAGCTTCCGGCGGGGGCGGCGCAGCTCGCGACCGGCACGGCCGGCGTGCGCGACGGCATCGGCGCGACGGTGACAGCCTTGACGGAGCTCGAGAAGAACTGCAAGGCCTTGCACCCGGGTGTCGGCACCACGCCGGACCCGATCTGCGCGGGCATCCAGGCGACCATCGCCGGGCTCACGAAGCCGGACACGGGGCTGCAGCCCGTCGCGTCGCAGGTCGCCGCCGGTGCGCAGACCTTGTCGAGCAGCGTCGCACCGCTGCCCGGCCAGCTCGCCCAGTCGGCCTCGGCCGCGCAGCAGCTGGCCTCCGGCGCGTCCCAGTCGGCCTCCGGCGCGCAGCAGCTCGCCTCCGGGGTCCAGCAGTCGGCGGACGGCGCGTCCCAGTACGCCGCGGGCGTGCAGCAGTTCGCAGCGGGCGTGCCCGCGCTCGCGTCCGGCGCCGACCAGTCCGCGGCGGGTGCCGCGTCCCTCGCCTCCGGGCTGGACCAGGCCGTCGCGAAGCTGCCGAGCTACGACGCCGGCCAGCGCACCAACCTGGCGTCCGTCGCCTCGCAGCCGGTCGGCCAGAAGCAGTCCGGCACCACGGCGTTCGGCGCCTCCAGCGTCCCGCTGTTCGCATCCGTCGCGCTCTGGCTCGGGGCGTTCGCGTCGTTCCTGGTGCTGCAGGCGATCTCGCGGCGCGCGCTGCTGACCTCCCGCGCGGCCGGGCTGATCGCGTCCGACGGACTCGTGCCGGCCGCCGTGATCGGCGTCGTCCAGGGCCTGCTCGTCGCCGCGATCATGCAGCCGGCGATGCAGCTGGGCGTCGGAGCCTGGTTCGGGTTCGCGGGCGTCGCGGCAGCGGTCGCGGTCTGCTTCGCAGCCGTCAACCACGGGCTCGTCGCGCTGTTCGGCGGCCTCGGGCGGTTCCTGTCGATGCTCGTCGTCGTGGTGACGCTCGCCTCCGGAATCGTGTCCACGGCCCCCGGATTCTTCGACAGCGTGACGGCGTGGCTGCCGACCTCGCCCGCGATCACGGCCTTGCAGGGCGTGGTGGACGGGTCGACAGGCGTCTGGCGCGGGCTCGGCGGCCTCCTGATCTGGACCGCCATCGGCTTCGGACTCGCGCTCGCCGCAGTCGCACGACGGCGCATCGTCACCGCCGCGCAGCTGCTCCCGGCCGAGTGAGCCGGCTCAGGCAGTGGCCGCCAGCGCCAGCGTCGCGAGCACCACGGTGACCGGAGCGACCAGCAGGCCCAGCAGCATGTAGCGCCCCCAGCGGATGCGGACGTCGAACGATGTGAGCCGCTGGTGCCACAGCAGCGTCGCCAGGGACGCCCACGGCGTGATCAGCGGACCGGCGTTGACGCCGATCAGCAGCGCCGCGAGCCGCAGCGGGCTGCCCGCCGCCGGCTCCAGGGCGAGGTAGGCCGGGAGGTTGTCGATCGCGTTGGCGCCGACCATCCCGGTCAGCGACAGCCGCAGCAGCGCGAGCGGCGACTCCCCCGAGCCCGACACCCGCGCCAGCAGGGTGCCCAGTCCGTTCGCGTGCAGCGCCTCGATGAACAGGAACAGCCCGGACGCCAGCAGGACGAGCTGCCACGGCAGCAGCCCGAAACGCAGCACGGAGCGCCGCCGCACGGCGAACACCACGATCAGGACGGCAGCCGCCGACGAGGCCGGGATCCACACCGGGATGCCGGACACCAGCAGCGGCATCAGCGCGACCACCACCGCGGCCGCGATCCAGAACAGCACAGGATCCTCGATCCCGTCCTCCTGACCGGTCTCGTAGCGGACCAGCAGCTGCCGGCGCGAGATCGCGAACACCACCACCAACGGGATGACGACCGCCACGAGCGCCGGCGCCCACATCAGTGCGGCGAAGGCGAACGGCGACGGGTCGCCCATGGCGTGCTGGGCGAGCAGGTTGGTGAGGTTGGACACGGGCAGCAGCAGCGAGCCGGTGTTCGCGATCCAGACCGTGGTCAGCGCGAACGGCAGCGGGTCCAGGCCGGAGTGCCGTGCGAGCACGATCACCACGGGCGTGAGGAGCACGGCGGTGGTGTCGAGCGAGAGGAAGACCGTGCTCAGCGTCGCGACGACCGCGACGAGCAGCCAGAGCAGCCACGCCCGTCCGCGGCCCCAGCGTGCGGTCTGCTGGGCCACTACGGTGAACACCCCGGCCTCCGAGGCCAGTTCGGTCACCACCGTCACGGCGACGACGAAGAGCAGGATCGGCCACACCCGGTCCCACAGGGCCAGCGCGTCCGCGCCGGGCAGGAGCCCGGTGAGCACCGCGATCGCTCCGAGCACGAGCAGCGCAGCGCCGACGATCGCCGTCCGCATCCCGCTCCTCTCCACGCGGCACCTTCAATTCGGCGCCCCCGGCAGCGTACCCTGGCGAACGAGCGAAAGGACGCGGATGCGCAAGTTCATCTTCAACGGGGCGATCATCAGTGCGGTCATCGGACTCTGGTCCACGATCCAGGAGACCAGGGAGGGCCGGCGCGACTGGCGGGTGGTGCTCATGTGGATCAGCGCGGCGATCGGCGTCGTGATCGCCGTCGGGACGGTCCTGGAGGAGTCCCGGGAGGCCGACGAGCGCGAAATCGGGCGCTGACCGCACGATTTCCGCGGATCGTACGGCGTGTCCGCGCGTTTTGAGGTGAGTGCGGCCCGAAACTTGTTCTCGACGGAGAACCTGGAAGGGGTTGCGCGATGTTTGGTCGTAGGCGGCACGCCGCCGCCGAGGTGCAGGCGGCGCCGGTTCCTCAGCTCACGGATGCTCAGATCCTCGAAGTGGTGCACACCAAGATCGCCGAGCTGATCGGCGAGCGCGGCGAATGGACCGTGTCGCGCCGTTCGTCAGACGACACCGACTCCATCTTCCACTCCGTCCTCTCGCAATCCGTCTCGGTCGGCATCACCGCCGCCCTCGTGGAGGCACGCCGCCGCCTGGAGGCCGGAGAGACCGCTATCGCCGTCGCGTCCGAGCCGCAGCACCGCGCTCCCGCTGAACCGGTCGTGGCCGTGGCCGCCGTTCCGGCCGCCGAGGTGCACGAGGAGCCGCAGCACGAGGAGCCCGCCGCATTCGGCTGGGAGCCCGCCCCGATCACGGTCTGGACCGACCTGCGCAAGCCTGTCACCGGCGAGATCCCCACGATCGCGGAGCGCTCGGCGGCCTAGGTCGCCTCGCCGGTCATCGTCCGGCTCAGCCGATCTTCTTCCACGACGCCGGCCCGTCCGACCCCGCGCGGTAGGACTGCAACGGCACGTCGTCCTTCTTCCACGCCGAGATCACCGGCGCCACGATCCGCCACATCTCCACCGCCGTGTCGCCGCGCACCGACAGCGACGGGTCGCCGTCGAGAATGCCCTCCAGCACCTCCGCGTAGGCCAGCAGCAGCCCGGGACCGAAGTCCGCGCTGAGCGCCACCCGCTCGATCTCGTGCGGGTCGTCCGGGCCGTTGATGTTGAGCTCCAGCGACATCGCGTCCGGGGCCAGCATGATGCGCAGCATCGTCGGCTCGCGGTGCCCCTTCAGCCCGCGCGGGATGTGCCGCGCCGGCTTGAACGTGACCAGGATCTCGCGCCGGCGCGAGCCGAGCGCCTTGCCGGAGCGCAGCGTGAACGGAACGCCGGCCCAGCGCCAGGTGTCGATCTGCACCGTGACCTCTGCGAGCGTCTCGGTGTCGTTCGCCGGGTCGACGCCCGGCTCGTTGATGTACGCCGGGAGCTTCTCCCCGTCGACGGTCCCCGCGGTGTAGCGGGCCCGCCTGCTCGCCTCCACCGGGTCGTCCTTCCAGACCCGGGTCGCGCGCAGCACGGTCGCCTTGGCATCGCGCAGGTCGGTGGCGTCGAGCGCGCTCGGCGGCTCCATCGCGAACACCGCGAGCACCTGGAGCAGATGGCTCTGGATCATGTCCATCAGCGCGCCGGCGTGATCGTAGTAGCGGGCGCGGTCCTCGAGCCCCAGCGACTCGTCGTACACGATGTCGACGCTCTGGATGTGGTCGCCGTTCCACACCGGCTCCAGGATGCTGTTCGCGAAGCGCAGGCCGATCAGGTTCAACACGGTGGAGTTGCCGAGGAAGTGGTCGACGCGGTGGATCTGGTCCTCCGGCACCAGCGTCGCCAGCCGCTTGTTGAGCGCGACGGCCGAGCGCTTGTCGGTGCCGAACGGCTTCTCCAGCGCGAGCGTCAGGCCCGCGGGCAGCGTCAGCTTGCCGAGCGCCTCGCACGCCTTCGCGGTGATCGCCGGCGGCAGGGCGAAGTACAGCGCGGGCGCTCCATCGCAGGCGTCGAAGATCCGCTGGAGGTCGTCGGGCTTGGTCACATCCGCGGACAGGTACACGGTGCTCTTCAGCAGCTCGTCGACCGCAGGGCCGCCGGCCTTCACGGTCTTGAACGACGCCTTCACCACCGACCGCCACTTCGCGTCCGTCCAGTCCTCCGCGCCCGAACCGACCAGGTGGAAACGCCGTTCCGGGTGGTGGGTGAGCAACTGCCCGATCGCAGGGAGGAGGAGCCTGGACGACAGATCGCCACTCGCTCCGAGAATCACCAGAGTGCCCACGGACTGCGTCATGCGCTTCACAGTACGGCCATACTGGGGATATGTCGCTCCCCATCGAGGATTACGCCCTGATCAGTGATTGCTTCACCGGGGCCCTCGTCGGACGGGACGGCAGCATCGACTGGCTGTGCCTGCCGAGGTACGACTCGCAGTCCACGTTCGGCGCCCTGCTGGGCACCGAGGATCACGGCCGATGGCTGCTCGCACCCTCCGACCCCGAGGCCACCAGCACGCGCGCGTACGAGCGGGACACCATGATCCTGGTCACCCGCTGGCGCACCGCCACCGGTGAGGTCGAGGTGGTGGACGCGATGCCGATGGGAGACCACCGCGCCGACCTGGTGCGGCGGGTGCGCGGGGTCAGCGGGCACGTGGAGATGCGCGAGGAGCTGCGGATCCGGTTCGGGTACGCCAGCGCCATCCCCTGGGTGCGCAAGATGACCGACGAGAAGCCCGCAGCGCTCGTGGCGGTCGCCGGTCCCGACGGGCTGGTGTTCCGCGGTTCGGCGCTGCACGCGACGAACCACGCCCACGAGGGGAAGTTCACCGTCCACGCGGGTGAGACCGTCGACCTCTCGATGACGTGGTTCCCGTCGCACCGCGACGCGCCGCCCGCGCTCGACCCGGAGACGGCGCTGGAGGCGACGCGCCGCTGGTGGACGGAGTGGGCGGAAGGCTGCGACCACGACGGCCCCTACCGTGACGAGGTCGTGCGCTCGCTCCTCATCCTGCGCGCGCTGACCCACCTGGAGACCGGCGGCATCGTGGCGGCGGCGACGACCTCCCTCCCCGAGAACTTCGGCGGCGAGCGCAACTGGGACTACCGCTACGTGTGGCTGCGCGACGCGTCGCTGACCATCGGCGTGCTGCTCGCCCACGGCTACGACGACTCGGTCGACCACTGGCGCGACTGGCTGCTGCGCGCGATCGCCGGTGACCCGGGCGACGTGCAGATCATGTACGGGCTCGCGGGCGAGCGCGACCTCGCCGAGCGCGAGCTGGACAGCCTTCCCGGCTACCAGGGCGCGCATCCGGTGCGGGTCGGCAACGACGCCTCGACGCAGTTCCAGGCGGACGTGATCGGCGAGGTGATGCTGGCGCTCGATCACGGCCGCACGAACGGCGTGCAGGAGACGCGATTCTCCTGGGCACTGCAGCGCGCACTGATGGGGTTCCTGGAGCAGAACTGGCGCAAGGCCGATCACGGCATCTGGGAGATCCGCGGCGAGGAGCAGATGTTCACGCACTCCCGGGTGCTCGTCTGGGCGGCCTTCGACTGCGCGATCCGGGGTGTCGAGCAGTACGGACTCGAGGGTCCCGTCGAGCGCTGGCGGCACCTGCGCGACCAGATCCGCGCCGACGTGGAGGCCAACGGTTACGACGAGCACCGCGGCACCTACGTGCAGTACTTCGGCACCACCGAGGTGGACGCCTCCCTGCTGCTGCTCCCCCAGGTCGGCTACTGCGCCTTCGACGACCCGCGGATGCTCGGCACCGTGAAGGCGATCGAGGAGGACTTGATGCGCGACGGCCTCCCGCTGCGCTACCGCACCGAGAAGGGCGTCGACGGCCTCCCGCCCGGGGAGCACCCGTTCCTGGCCTGTGCGTTCTGGCTCGCCGAGCAGTACGCCCGCTCGCACCGGCTGGACGACGCGGTACGCCTGATGGACCGGCTGGTGTCGCTGGCCAACGACGTCGGGATGCTGTCGGAGGAGTACGACGTCGACGGCCGCTCGCAGGCGGGCAACACCCCGCAGGCGCTCACGCACCTCGCGCTGGTGCGCGCCGCCGACGCGATCGCAGAGGCGCAGGCGGGGTGACGCCCGCGATCACGGAGCCCGCCACCGAGGAGGAGGTCGACCTCGGCGAGCGGCTGGAGCTCGGCGCGCCGTGGGTCACGATCGTCTGGAACGACCCGGTGAACCTCATGTCGTACGTCACCTACGTCTTCCAGAGCTACTTCGGGTTCTCCAAGGCGGAGGCCAGACGGCTCATGCTGCTGGTGCACAACGAGGGCCGCGCGGTCGTCGCGACGGGCACCCGCGAGGAGATGGAGCGGCACGTGGAGGCCATGCACGGCTACGGGCTGTGGGCGACCCTGACGAAGGCGGACGCGTGAGGCCGTTCCGCGCCGACCGGCACGGCGGCGGCGTGCACGCGCGCTTCGAGGCGGACGAGGCCGCGATCCTGATCGGCTTCGCCGCCGAGGCCGCGGAACGCGCCGAGCGGGCCGGTTCGGAGCCGCCGGACGGGGCCTCCGCCGACCCGGCGCTGGCGCGGCTGCTGCCCGACGCGTATCCGGACGATCCGGAGGCGTCGGCGGAGTTCCGCCGGTTCACGGCCGAGCGGCTGGCGGAGTCGAAGGCGCAGAACGCGCAGGTGGTCATCGCGTCGCTCAGCGGCCCAGCGGGCGGCGCGGTCGACGTACGCCTCGACGCCGAGCAGGCGCAGGCCTGGCTGCGCGCGCTCACCGACATCCGGCTCGGGCTGGCTGCGGGTCTCGGCATCGAGGAGGACGGCGACGAAGGCGACATCCACGACCTGGAGTCGGCGACGCGCCGGGCCGTCTACGACTGGCTCGCCGCCGTCCAGGAGTTCCTCGTGCTGGCGCTCGCCCGCACCGAGCGCCACTGACCGTCGCCGAGGGGCACGTAAACGCCCCTAAAAGCGCGTTTTAGGGGCGTTTACGTGCCCCTCGGCGGTGGGTCAGACGGGGAAGCGGACGGCGGCCGCGACGGCGCCGCCGCCCGGGACGTCCTCCGCCCGCAGCGCGTAGACCTTCGCCTTGGAGGCCAGCGAGCGGCGGATGATCTCGTCCACCACGCCGTAGTTGCCGGCCGTGTCGTCGTCCAGGTACGCGATCTTGCCGGTCTCGTCGTCCAGCGAACCCGGCACCCGCCGGTCGATGTCGAACACCAGCGTCTCCACCGCGCCGTAGGTGGCGGCGCGGGCGATGTCGCTCAGGTCGACCAGGGCCGTGCCACCCGCGATGCGCGTGGAGAAGTCCTCCTTCAGCGCGTCGATCTTGCCGGCGTAGAGCCGGTCGAGCACGCCGCGCGCGGCCGTCGCCAGCTCGTCCTCGGTCTTGTCCTCCGGGTTGCCCGCGATCACGTCGTCGACCAGGCGCGGGTAGTCCGTCGCTCCGCGGAAGATCCCGGTCAGCGGCTCGGCCGACGCCAGGATCAGCGGCTCGGTGGAGGCCGCCAGCAGCGGGTGCAGCGCACGCTCGATGGCCTGCACATACTCCAGCATCCGGACCTTCTGGCCCTCGGAGCCCTGGATGCGGCCCTCGGCGGCACGCCCGCTGATGGAGGTCTTGCCGACCGCCGCCGCGACGTCCTTCGGCATCCCGTCGACCTCGATCAGCGCGGGCGGCAGCTCGGGGTCGACACGGATCAGGCGCACCGAGTTCTGCGCGAGCGCGAGGATGAGCGCCGACTGCGGGAAGGTCACCGCGCGCAGCAGCGGCTTGATGTAGAAGCGGTCGGCGACCTCGCACGCGGAGCTCAGCCGGTTCGGGAGGCGGAAGGTCTCGGCGACCTCCCCGTCCAGGAACACGGCGAGCGAGCGGGACTGGTAGCGCCAGAAGTCGCGGTCCTCCAGGATGCCCTCCCCTTCGGCCTGCACGGCGGCGATCCGGTGGCGGTCGACGCCCATCGCCTCCAGCGACTTCACCGCGAGCGCGAGGTGGTTCTTGAGCTCGATCCGCGCCTTGTCCGCCTCCGGCGGGGTCGTGCCGGTCGGCAGGTAGATGCTCACGCAGCCGGGCTCGCGGAGCGCCGCGATCCTCTCGATGTCGGCCTTGGTCGGAATGTCCTTGTACTCCACGTTTCCTCCTCGGTCGTCTGACCCGGCCGGACGGCATCGGCCGGTCGCCCCAGTCTCGTCGCGGCGCCGGAGCGGCACAAGACCCCGGGGGTGGACCGTGCGTTCGTCCCGTTGACAGATCCGAAAAGCGCGGCTACCGTCCTTTAAACCGGTTTAGACGTCACCCGTTCGGGGGACTTGCCGGAGAGACCTCGAGTTCAGACAGGAAACGCAATGAAGCGGAATCGACTCCTCGCCGCCTCGACGGGCGCAGCCCTCGCCGCCGCCGCACTCGTGCCGGCGATCGCCGCACTCCCCGCGAGCGCAGCCCCCACTCCCGCGGCCCCGGCCGCCCCCACGCTGACGAACCTCGCCCACCTGAACTTCCTGCTGGACGATGTGTCGTTGCTTCCCGGGGTCGCGGGTCACTCCACCTACCGGCAGAGCCAGGAGCCGACGGCTCGCGCCCCGTGGGTGTACGCGAACCGGAACGCCGACGGCAGCTTCACCCGCGTCGGCGGCGGCCCGATCACGAACGCCGCCAAGGGCTGGTACGCGCAGGGCTCCTTCGACGCAGACGACATCTCGCGCGCCGCGGTCGTCTACCTCCGCGACTGGAAGCAGAACGGCACCGCCGCCAGCCGCGCGTCGGCCTACGAGCTGCTGCGCGAGCTGACCTACCTGCAGGTCGACTCCGGCCCGAACGCCGGGAACGTCGTGCTCTGGCAGCAGCACGACGGCACGCTGAACCCGTCCGCCATCCCGGTCGACCAGCCGAACCCGAGCGACTCGGCCGAGTCGTTCTGGCTGGCGCGCACGGTCTGGGCGCTCGGCGAGGGCTTCGCGGGCTTCCAGAAGTCCGACCCGGCGTTCGCGTCGTTCCTCCAGCAGCGGATGTCGCTCGCGCTCCGTTCGCTGGAGCGCCAGTCGCTCGCGAAGTACGGCACCACCGAGACGGCGAGCGGCGTCACCGTGCCCGGCTGGCTCATCGTCGGCAGCGCCAGCCCGACGGCGGAGGCCGTGCTCGGCCTGAGCGCGTACACCGCGGCCGCTCCCGGCGACGCCCAGGCGCGCACCGACCTGAAGCGCTACGCGAAGGGCATCGCCGGGCTCTCCTCCGGCGGCACCGGCCAGTGGCCGTTCGGCGCGCTGCTCCCCGAAGCCAACTCCCCCACCTTCTGGCACGCCTGGGGCGGGATGCAGCCCGCGGCGCTGACCGCGGCCGCGACGCAGCTCCACGACGGCAGCCTGCAGAACGCCGCGAACACCGATCTCGCGAGCTTCACCCCGCAGCTGCTCGCCAGCGGCGGCCCGGACAACGGCTGGACGCCGACCCCGGCGGACCCGTCCCAGATCGCGTACGGCGTCGACTCTCGGGTGGAGGGCCTGGTCGCGGCCTCCGACGCGACCGGCTCGACCGGCCTCGCCACCCTCGCCGGCGCTCAGGCCGCCTGGTATTTCGGGGCCAACCCGGCGGGCGTCCCGGTCTACGACCCGGCGACCGGCGTCTGCGTCGACGGCATCGGCGGCGACGGTGGTGTCAACCGCAACTGCGGCGCCGAGTCCGTCATCCACACCGAGCTGAGCATGCTCGCGCTCGACGCCCACCCGGCGATCAAGCGCGAGGCGCTGGCGCTGACGCACCGGTCCGCCGTCGACGGCATCCAGGTCGTCGAGGCCGAGAAGGGCACGCTCACCGGTCCCGCCACTGTCGTCACCCCGCCGTCCGCGTGGACCGGCTCGGCGAACTGGTCGGGCGGCGCGTACGTCTCCGCCGCCACCGGCGCGACCGTCACGATGACCCTGCCCGCCGGCCACCCGGCCGCGCGCATCCTCCCGATCGAGGACCTCGGCCAGACTTCCACCGGCAGCACGGCCGGGACCGCCACCAGCGGGTCAGGCACCACGGCCTGGACCGCGAGCGCGGGCAACCGCACCGTGCAGCTCGGCGTCAGCCAGAACGTCCGGCCCGGCGCGCAGGGCATCGCGCCGAGTCCGGTGTTCCTCCTGCCGCAGACGCTGCAGAACACCGCTCCCGCCGACGTCGCCACGATCACCGCCCGGGTGAACGGCCAGGCCCGGCTCGACGCGGTGCTCGTGCAGCCGGTCGTCTCCCACCTCGGCCTGACCGGCACCGGCCGGCTCGACGTCTACGTCAACGCCACGAACGCGACCGTGCCGCAGCACCTCGGCTCGTCCGGCCCGGTCCTCGCGACCCGCTACGACGGCTCCGGCCGCCAGGTGGGCGCGCCGATCCCGCTGAACGGCAATGGCACCGTCACGGTCGTGCCCGGCGGCTTCACCACGGTGGTGGCGCGGTGACGCCGGCCGACATCACGATCAACGACGTCGCTCGGGCGGCGGGCGTGAGCAAGGGACTGGTCTCCCTCGCCCTCAACGGCAAGCCCGGCGTGGCGCTGGAGACCCGCGAGCGCATCCTCGCGACCGCGCGGGAACTCGGCTTCACCCCCAACCCGAGCGCCCGCGGGCTCACCACCCGGCGCGCCTACGCGCTCGGCCTCATCCTCCGCCGCGCGGCCCGCACCATCGAGGTGGACCCGTTCTTCGCGGCGTTCATCGCGGGCGTCGAGACCGTGCTCTCCGAGCGCGGCCAGGTGCTCGTGCTGACGGTCGTCCCCGACCACGAGGCGGAGGCCAGGGCCTACGAGCGGCTCGCGCTCGACAAGCGGGTCGACGGCTTCCTGCTCACCGACCTGCTCGCCGACGACCACCGCATCGGCCTCGTCCAGGAGTTCGGCTCGCAGGCGGTCTCGCTCGGCGAGCCGGTCGGCGGCAGCCCCTTCCCAGTCATCACCCGCGACTACGACTCCGGCATCGACGAGCTCGTCGCCCACCTGCTCGGTCTCGGCCACACGCGCATCGCGCACGTGTCCGGCGACGAGCGGATGCTGCACGGCCTCCGCCGCCGCGAGCGCTTCGAGCAGGCGATGGTCGAGGCCGGGTTGCGCCCGGTGATCGTCCCCACCGACTTCTCGCCCGAACAGGGCGGGGAGGCCACCAAGGCGCTCCTCGACTCCGCGGAGCCGCCCACCGCCATCGTGTACGGCAACGACCCGATGGCGATCGCGGGCATGGGGATCGCGCACGAGCGCGGCCTCCGCCTCCCCCACGACCTGTCCATCACAGGGCTCGACGGATCCCAGATCGGGACCTACATCTATCCGAGCCTGACGACCCTGGACAACGACCCGGCCGGCTGGGGCATCGCCGCCGCCACCGCACTGCTGCGGCTGGTGGAGGACGGCGAGCCTGCCGATGTCGCCCTGCCCCCTGCCCGACTGGTGGTGCGCGCCTCCACGGCCGCGCCATCGCGTCACTGAGATCACAGAAAGAGCACAGAACATGCGCAAACGCATCACCGGCTACCGCAGACTCGCGGTCGCCGTCATCAGCGCCGGCGTTGTCGCCGGCACCCTGGCCGCGTGCGGCTCCAGCGGCGGAGGCGGTCAGACCGACGCCATGAAGGCGCACGGCCCGATCACCATCTGGTACTCCAACAACGCCCAAGAGGTGCAGTGGGGCAAGGCGATGGTCTCCTCCTGGAACTCCTCGCACCCCAAGGAGCAGATCAAGGCCCAGGAGGTCCCGGCCGGCAAGAGCACCGAGGAGGTCATCGGCGCCGCCATCACGGCCGGCACCACGCCGTGCCTCGTCTTCAACAACCTCCCGGCCGCGACCGGACAGTGGGAGAAGCAGGGCGGCCTGGTCGACCTGTCGAAGTTCTCCGACGGCAACTCGTACATCGAGGGCCGTAGCGGCAAGACCGCGGACCAGTACAAGTCCCCGAACGGCGACTTCTACCAGATGCCGTGGAAGCAGAACCCGGTGATGATCTTCTACAACAAGGCCATCTTCCAGAAGGCCGGCATCGACCCGAACAGCCCGGACCTGTCGACCTACGACAAGTTCCTGGCCGCCGCCCAGAAGATCAAGTCCTCCGGAGCTGCGCCGTACGCCATCTACCCGGCGCCGACCAGCGAGTTCTTCCAGCCGAACTTCGACTACCTGCCCCTGCTGGCCGCGCAGACCGGCGGCAAGACGTTCATCGAGAACGGCAAGTCGAACATCACCAGCCAGGACTCGATCGACGTCGCCAACTTCTGGAAGAGCATCTACGCCGACGGCCTCGCCGGCAAGGAGGCCTACCAGGGCGACGCGTTCGCCGACGGCAAGTCGGCCATGGCCATCGTCGGGCCGTGGGCCATCGCGGTCTACAACAAGGTCCAGTGGGGCTCGGTGCCCGTCCCGACCAAGGACGGCAAGTCGGCCGACCAGACCTATACCTTCCCCGACGCGAAGAACATCGGCATGTACACCTCGTGCAAGAACCAGGGCACCGCGTGGGACGTCATCAAGTACGCCACCTCGAAGGACCAGGACGGCAAGCTGCTGAACGTCACCGGCCAGATGCCGATCCGCTCCAACGTGTCCAGCGTGTACGCGAGCTACTTCGACTCGCACCCGGCGTACAAGGAGTTCGGAAACCAGAGCGAGCGGACCGCTGACGACCCGACCGGCGTCAACACCATCGCCCAGCTCCAGGCCTTGCGCGACGCCTACTCCAAGTCGGTGATCAACGGCACCGGCACGGTGGAGGACGCGTTCAAGGCCGCGTCGCAGAAGATCGACCAGCTCCAGGCTCAGAAGTAATCATGAGCACCCTCTCCGCACCCCCGGCGGCAGGCACCACGCCTGCCGCCGGGGCGAGCCCCGGACGGCGGCCGCCTCTGCTGCGGCGGATCCTCGGCCGCAACCCGCTCGGCTGGCTGTTCGCCGCGCCGTACCTGGTCTTCGTCCTGCTGATCTTCGCGTACCCCCTGGTGTACGCGGTCTACATCTCGTTCTTCGACTACTTCTTCGCGGCCCCCGGCGCGCAGGTGACGCAGCCCTTCGTGGGCCTGCAGAACTACGTGCAGGTCTTCACCGACCCGGCCGTGATCCAGTCGTTCATCAATGTCGGGATCTTCCTGATCATCAACGTGCCGCTCACCGTGGTGCTCTCGCTGGTGCTCGCGAACGGGCTCAACAGCATCACCCGGTTCCGGACGTTCCTGCGCGTGAGCTACTACGTCCCGTACGTCACGGCGAGCGTCGCGATCATCGGCGTCTGGCTGTTCCTGTTCAACAGCACCGGGCTGGTCAACCAGATCCTCGGCCCGCTCGCCCCGAACCCGTCGTGGTTCGTGAACCCGGTGCTGGCGATGCCGACCATCGCGATCTACGTGACCTGGAAGCAGCTCGGCCTCTACATCCTGCTGTACCTCGCGGCGCTGCAGAACGTGCCGCGCGAGCTCTACGAGTCGGCCGCGACCGACGGCGCAGGGAGGGTGCGGCAGTTCTTCTCCGTCACCGTCCCCGGTGTCCGCCCCGCGACCGTGCTGGTGCTGCTGCTCGCCACCATCACCGGCGCCAACCTGTTCACCGAGCCGTACCTCCTCACCGGTGGCGGCGGCCCGGACGGCCACTCGACCTCGCCGGTGCTGCTGATCTACCAGCAGGGCATCCAGCAGGGTCACCCCGGCTACGCCGCCGCGATCGGCGTCGTGCTCGTGATCCTGGTGCTGATCATCGGCTGGCTGCAGAACCGATTCGCGGGAGGACGCGACTGATGACCACGCTCAAGACCACCGGCGCCGACAAGGCGCCGCGGAGCCCGCGCGTCGCACGGCGGGGACGCAGGGACATGGCCGCCTCCACGAGGCTCAGCCGACCGCAGGCGATCCTGCAGGGCGTCGTGCTGACGCTCGGGGCCATCGCTTTCCTCTTCCCCTTCTACTACATGCTGATCGGGTCGCTCCAGGCGTCGCCCGACACGAGCGTGGCCGGGGCGTTCCCGAATCCGGCGAATCTCACGCTGCACAACTACGCGGCCATCGACTCCCGGATCAACCTCTGGCAGGGCCTCGTCAACTCGGGGATCTTCACCGGCGGCGTGCTGCTGTGCACGGTGGTGTTCGGCGTGCTCGCCGGATACGCGCTCTCGATCCTGCAGTGGCGCGGGCGCGGGGTGACCTTCGCGCTGGCGCTGCTGGTGCAGACCATCCCCTTCCAGCTCCTGATGATCCCGCTGTACGTGCTCATCGCGCGCAACTACGGGCTGGCCGACAACTATCTGGGGATGATCCTGCCGTTCGCCATCAACTCGGCGGCGGTGCTGATCTTCCGGCAGTACTTCCTGCAGCTCCCCCGCGAGCTGTTCGACGCCGCCCGGGTGGACGGGGCAGGGGAGTTCACCCTGCTCTGGCGGGTCGCCCTCCCGTTGGTGCGGCCGGCGCTGGTCACGGTGCTGCTGCTGACCTTCATCGGACCGTGGAACGAGTTCCTCTGGCCGTTCCTGATCACGAAGGAGGCGAGCCTGCAGCCGCTGGCCGTCTCGCTGGCGAACTACATCAGCACCGTCGCTGCCTCCACGTCCAACCCGTACGGCGCGATCCTCGCCGGAGCGGTGGTGCTGGCCGCGCCCGTCGTGGTGCTGTTCATCGTGTTCCAGCGCTACTTCACCTCCACCGACATCGGCTCGTCCGTCAAGGGCTGAGCCGCCCACCCCGCCCGTCACACGACACGCAACGCAAGGAGAACCGTGGACGCCGCCGATACCGACGCCCTCCGCCTCAGCTACGAGGAGGCGCTGGGTCACACCAACGCCCTCACCGACCACATCTCGACCGACCACTTCTCGGCGCACTACGTCGACCCGCCGGACTGGGCGATCGGCCCGTTCGAGCGGGACCCGTCGCTGACCTTCCGGCTCGAGGGCCAGTGGGACGACCCCACCGGCGTCGGCTGGACGAGCCGCGCGATCTTCAACCCGACGATGATCGAACGCGCGGATGATCAGCACCGCGAGCTGCACCTGTTCTACCGGGCCTCGCCGCGGATGGAGTCGACGGCCAGCCGGATCGGGCACGCCGTGCGCCGCGACGGCGTCTGGCACGACGATCCCGCCAACCCGGTCGTGTACCCCACGCTCGGCAACGAGACGCTCGGCGTCGAGGACCCGAAGGTCTACGAGGCCGACGGCCGCTACGTGCTGTTCTACAACGCGATCCGCCGCGACGCGAACGGTGAGACCGCGGTCGACATCATGGGCGCGGTCTCCGACGACCTGGTGTCGTGGGAGAAGACCGGACTGGCCGTGCCGCTGGAGGTCTCCCAGGGCTGGGCGAAGGGCGCCGTGGTGCCGCGCGACGAGCACGGCCGCGCCGTACGGATCGGCGGCGAGTACCTGATGTACCTCTCCGAGGGCTGCGGAGGCCGGCCGATGATCGGGCACTCCGACGACCTGGTCTCCTGGACCTTCGCCGAGCAGCCCTACCTCGACCTGTCGCCGCTGCCCGGCAGCCTGTTCGAGGTCGCCTGCGCCGTGGTGCGCGGCGACGACCTCGTGCTGGACTTCTTCTACGCCGACGAGAACGGCGACTTCGCCGCCGCCCAGGCGCACTACTCCGTCGACGCCCCGTTCACGCAGACCGGCCTCCACCGCGGCGGCTCGCTCGCCTGGGGCGGCCTGCAGAGGCTCGACGGCCGCTGGTCGTTCGCGCAAGGCTGGGACGCTCCCCGGGGGACGCGCGAACTCTATGTCTACAAGGAGGTCACGAAGTGACTGAACCGTTCCCGTACGCACTCACCCGCGCCGGCGTGGTGATGACGCCCGACCCGGCCGAGCCGCTGGAGTCCGAAGGCGTGCTGAACCCCGCGTCCGGCCGCGACGGCGATGGCGAGCTGTACCTGCTTCCGCGGCTGGTGGCCGACGGCAACGTGTCGCGCGTGGGCCTCGCCCGCGTCGTGGTCGAAGGCGGCGTGCCCGTCGGCGTCGAGCGGGAGGGCGTCGTGCTGGCGCCGGACCGCGACTTCGAGCGCGGACGCCGCAACTCGGGCGTGGAGGACCCGCGGACGACGTTCGTGCCGGCGCTCGGCCTCCACCTGATGACGTATGTCGCGTACGGTCCGCTCGGGCCGCGCACCGCCGTCGCCGTGTCCTCCGACCTGCGATCGTGGCAGCGCCTCGGTCCGGTGAGCTTCGAGTACGACGACGGGCTCGGCGTCGACCTGGCCCTGTTCCACAACAAGGACACCGTGTTCTTCCCCGAGCCGGTGACTGGGCCGGACGGCGTGGAGTCCCTGGCCGTGCTGCACCGTCCGGTGTGGGACCTCGGCGAAGTCCGCGAGGGCGAGGGCGCGCATCCGCCGACCGGGCTGGAGGAGAAGCGTCCCAGCATCTGGATCGCGTTCATCCCGCTGGCCGCGGTGCGCGACGACCTCGGCGAGCTGACCCGGTGGCGGCACAACCGCTTCCTGGCCGGCCCCGAGTACGCGTTCGAGGAGCTGAAGATCGGCGCGGGCCCCGCCCCGATCCGGGTCCCGGAGGGCTGGCTCCTGCTGCACCACGGCGTCACCGGCCGCCTGGAGCGCGGCGTCGACCAGCAGAAGCACGTGAACTACGCGGCCGGGGCGATGATCCTCGACGCCGACGAGCCGTGGAAGGTGATCCGGCGCACCGAGGAGCCGCTGCTCAGCGCCGAGACCGAGGAGGAGCGCAGCGGCATCGTGCCGAACGTCGTCTTCCCGACCGCGATCGAGCGCGTGGGCGACGTCGACTGGGTGTTCTACGGGATGGCGGACTCCAAGATCGGTGTCGCGCGGCTGGAGCGGGTGGGCTGAGCCTGGATCGCGGGGTTCGGACCGCGGCATGATGTCGAGATGACGCCTCCCCGTTCGTATGGACGGTGAGAGGAAGGAATCACGACCATGTCCCAGTACCTGCTCAGCGTCTACCAGCCCGACGGGCCCGTCCCCGAGCCGGAGGTCCTCGCCGCGATCGGCGAGGACCTCGACGCGCTCAACACCGAGATGCGCGCGGCCGGCGCCTGGGTGTTCTCCAACGGCCTCCTGTCGCCGGCGTCGGCGACCGTGCTGCGGCCGTCCGGCTCCGAGGTGCTCGTCACCGACGGGCCGTTCGCGGAGGGCAAGGAGCACATCGGCGGCTTCACCATCGTCGACGTGCCCGACCTGGACGCCGCCCTCGAGTGGGGCAGGCGCCTCGCCGTCGCGACGACCCTGCCGATCGAGGTGCGGCCGTTCGCGTGAGCGCCCCGGACGGCGCGACCGCCTCCTCCGGACGGATCGACTCGATCTTCCGCGAGGAATACGGCCGCGCCGTCTCCGTGCTCTACCGCGCGCTGGGCGACCTGGATCGGGCGGAGGACGCGGTGCAGGAGGCGTTCGCCGTCGCCGTCGCACGGTGGCCGGTCGACGGCGTCCCGCCCGCGCCTGCGGGCTGGCTCATCACGACCGCGCGCCGCCGGGCGATCGACCGGTTGCGGCGGGAGGCGGTCGGCCGCGAGCGGGAGGCCGAGGCCACGGCGCTGCTCGCGCTGGCCGCCACGGTCGAGGCCGACGACGCCGGCCCCATCGCCGACGACCGCCTCCGGCTCATCTTCACCTGCTGCCACCCCGCGCTCGCCCCGCACGCCCGGGTGGCCCTGACGCTGCGGCTGCTCGGCGGCCTCAGCACCGCCGAGATCGCGCGCGCGTTCCTGGTTCCTGAGCCGACGCTCGCGCAGCGGATCTCACGCGCGAAGGCCAAGATCCGCGACGCGCGGATCCCGTACCGGGTCCCGGCCGCAGCCGACCTCCCGGAGCGACTGGGCTCCGTGCTCGCCGTGGTGTACCTCATCTTCAGCGAGGGCTACACCGCGACCGCGGGCGACCGGCTTCTCCGCGCGGAACTGTGCGGCGAGGCGATCCGGCTGGCGCGCCTCCTGACGGCGCTGCTGCCCGACGAGCCGGAGGCGCAGGGCCTGCTCGCCCTGCTGCTGCTCGTCGACGCACGCCGCGCCGCCCGCGTGGACGCCGGCGGCTCGATGGTCGCCCTCCCCGAACAGGACCGCTCCCGCTGGGATGCCCCGCTGATCGCCGAGGGCCACGCGATCGTGCGGCGCTGCCTGGTCGCCGGGCGCCCCGGACCGTACCAGCTGCAGGCGGCGATCCAGGCCGTGCACGACGACGCCGCGCGCGCCGAGGACACCGACTGGCGGCAGATCGTGACCCTGTACGACCAGCTCCTGCGGGTGCAGCCCTCCCCCGTCGTCGCCCTCAACCGGGCGGTCGCGGTGGCGGAGGCCGTGGGTCCGGTGGAGGCGCTGGCGGCGATCGAGCCGCTCCGGGCCGACCTGACGGCGTTCTACCTGCTGCACGGCATCCGCGCGGGGCTGCTGCGCCGGGCGGGGAGGCCGGAGGAGGCCGCGGCGGAGTACGACGAAGCCGTGCGGCTGTGCGCGAACGACAGCGAGCGGGAGTTCCTGGCCCGGCAGCGGGCGTTGCTGCCGGAGGGGTGATCGGCGGCCGCGGGTTCCGCCCACACGGCCAGGCACCGCCGGGATGTCAGCGCGGCGGAAGGCACGTCATCAGCGGCCTTCTATCGCCCAGCGCGAACCATGCGACCGGTCCCAGGACGGGGAAGGCGATCGCGGCAACGACCCATGCAAGCCGGACCAGCGGGTGCAGAAACGGCTGCTTGAGGATTTGGACGATGGCGACCGCGACGAACACACCGATGACGATGAGCGCCGCGAATCCTGCGAGAACGAAGACGAGTTCCATACCCTCTGCCCCCCTCCGCCTGGACCACAGTGCCCAGGCTCCGCTGAGCCTACCATTTTTAGAAATCTACGCTAACTCCATCTATCGTCTTAAATTTCTGACAAACCATCGCCGCTTCGATTGCGGCAGCTGCAGTGCTGACCTTCATGGCCACACCCGCGAATGCGGAGGATGCAACGCCTTCGATCGCTACGACATCGTCGTATGCGCCAGACTGCCTGGCCGAGATCGAAGCTCACCCAGAAGCAGGCCTCTCTGAGAAGGACTGCCTGGTCACCAGGACGTTGCAGGTCGACGACAGTTTCGTCGCCACGGAGGCCGACATCAGCGCCTCAGCCCTCAGTTCCGAGGACAAAGCCGTGATCCTCAACCGCCGAACACGCGGCGCTGTCACGGCGAAGCACTGGAGCCAGTTCACCACGGGCACCGCTTACACACGCACCCACAACGGCACCTTCTAATGCTTCACGAACTACAGCGTCGGCTTCAATCTCACCGGTACTGCCTGCAATGAGAGCGGCAGCGCAGCCGCGCGCAATCTCTATTCAGCATGGGATGTGAACCCGAATGGCACGCCGATCGTTTACAACGTCTCGATGACCGCAACGGTTAAGGCGAACGGCACGATCAGCGGCTACGGCGCCACCGTCGGATAGTCTCCGCGTGAACAGAAGATCGGCCTGCCTGGCGATGTCAGCAGGTCGATCTTCTGTTGCGCAGCTCAGGATTCTCCACCAGCCCGCGCCTTCCGCCCACGCCCCCACCGGTGGAGAGTGGCCCCATGGACATCGCATTCCTCGGGCTCGGCCGGATGGGCCGCGAGCTCGTGCCGCATCTGATCGATGCCGGGCACACCGTCACCGTCTGGAATCGCTCCCCCGAGCCCGCCGAGACCATCGGCCGCCGTGGCGCGCACGTCGCCGCCTCGGCCGGGGACGCCGTCGGCAGCGCGGACACCGTCGTGAGCGTGCTGTTCGGGCCGGAGGCGGTGCGCGAGACGCTGCTGGACTCCGGACTCCCCTGGCGGCCCGGCACGCTCTGGATCGACGTGACGACCGTCTCGCCGGACGACGCGGCCGGGTTCGCCGACCGCGCCGCCGCCCTCGGCGTCCGCTACGTCGCCTCCCCCGTCGTCGGGTCGCTCGCGCCCGCCCGCGCCGGAGCGCTCGCGGTGCTGGTCGGCGGCGAGCACGACGCGGTGCGCGACGCGAAGCGGATCGTCGGGCTGTGGGCCGACCAAGAGAAGCTGCGCACCTTCGACTCCCCGGCCGCGGCCACCGGCGCAAAGCTCGTCGCCAACCTCGCCCTCGCGATCGCGATGGAGGGGCTGTCGGAGGCTTTCCGTCTCGGCCGCGCCGCCGGCCTCAGCGACGACGACGTCCTCGCGACGCTCTCGCTGACCGCCATCGCGCCGCTCGCCGCGATGAAGGGACCGCTCGTGACCGCGGGCGACTACGACGACGCCCAGTTCACGGCCGACGCCCTCGCGAAGGACGCCCGCCTCATGCTCGCGACCGCCGACGTGCCGCTCCCGGCTGTCGCCCTGGTCGCCGCCGAGCTGCAGCGCGCGATCGACGCCGGTCAGGGCGGGATGGACTTCTCGGTCATCGCGCGCGACCGCTGAGCACGCCTCCGCAGAGCGAGTCGGCTTGTGACCCCGACTCCCGGCCCCCTACGCTCGGCGCAAGGCGTGAAATATACGCCGGGACCGAGAGGCGGGGGCCATGCGTTTCATCCAGTCGCCGGAGCGGCGCATGCACGTGCACGACGCGGGCGCAGGCAGCGACACCGGCAGCGCGCCGCTCCTGAAGCGCAGCCCGCTGCTGTTCGGCTTCGTGGTCACCCTCGGCGCGCTCGGCGCGGTCGCCACCGGCTACATGCTCTACGGCCTCCGCTCGATCATCTTCTCGGTGTTCCTCGCCGCCTTCGCGACCGTCGGCCTCGACCCGCTGATCCGCTGGTTCCAGCGGCACGGGATGAAGCGGGCCTGGGCGATCGTCACCGTCATCCTGCTCATCGTCGGCGTGCTCGTCGCCATCATCTGGGTGGTCGTCCCGCTGATCGTGCAGCAGATCACGAACCTCGCGACGGCCATCCCGGCGGAGGTCGAGAAGCTGCGCGCCGAAGGCTGGTTCGACAGCACGAACGAAGCCAGCAACGGCGTCCTCGGCCAGGCCCTCACCTGGGTCTCCGACCAGGTGAAGAACCCGCAGACCTGGGCGAACATCGGCAACGGCCTGGTCGGCGTCGGCCTCTCGGTGCTGAACGGCTTCACGACCGGCTTCTTCATCGCCATCCTGACGATCTACTTCATCGCCTCCTACGACTCCACCAAGGCCTCGCTCTACCACCTGGTGCGCAAGTCGCACCGGGAGCAGTTCGAGGGCTACACCGAGCGGATCCTGCAGAACTTCGGCAAGTACCTGAGCGGGATGGTGATCCTCGCGTTCTTCAACGCGACCTACAGCCTCATCCTGCTGCTGGTCACCGGGGTGCCCGGCGCGTTCCTGATCGCGCTCGCGGCGTTCTTCATCACGCTCATCCCCCTGATCGGCACCGTGCTCACCACGATCCTGATGACTGTGCTCGCGCTGATCCACTCGCCGGTGAGCGCGATCGTCGTGCTGGTCTTCATGCTGATCTACATGCAGGTGGAGGCATACATCCTCACTCCGAAGGTGATGGGCAAGGCGGTGCAGGTGCCCGGATCGGTCGTCCTCATCTCGGCGCTCGCCGGCTCGACGCTGTTCGGCCTCCCCGGCGCGCTGGTCGCCATCCCGATCTCCGCCGGAATCATCCTGATCATCAAGGAGGTCGTGATGCCGCGGAAGGACCGCTCGTGACAGGCGTAGAGTCCACCGGGTGACCACGACGATCGCCCTCATCACGGGCGCGAACAAAGGAATCGGCTTCGAGACGGCCCGGCGGCTCGGCGAGCTCGGGATGACCGTGCTCGTCGGAGCGCGGGACGAGCAGCGCGGGCTGGAGGCGGAGGCCGCACTGCGCGACGGCGGCGCGGACGCGCGATTCGTGCAGCTGGACGTGACGGAGGGCGACTCGATCGCACGCGCCGCCGAGTGGATCGGCGCGGAGTTCGGCCGTCTCGACGTGCTGGTCAACAATGCGGGCAGCGCCACCGTCTCCCGGCAGCGCGCGCTCGCCAGCGCGACGTCCCTGGAGGACATGCGGGCGATCTACGACATCAACGTCTTCGGCCTGGTCGCCGTCACCAACGCGATGCTGCCGCTGCTGCGCCGCTCCGAGGCGGGACGCATCGTCAATGTGTCGAGCGAGGTCGGCTCGATCGGCTCCCAGTCGGACCCGGCCAGCCCGCTCTACGACATGCCGGCGTCCGCGCAGTACCCGTCGTCCAAGGCGGCGGTCAACATGCTCACCGCGATGTACGCCAAGGAGCTGAAGGACACCCGGATCAAGGTGAACGCCGCCAACCCCGGCTTCACGGCCACCGACTTCAACGACCACCGCGGCATCCGCTCGGTCGAGGACGGCGCCGAGCCGAGCGTCCACCTGGCGACCCTGCCCGACGACGGGCCGTCCGGTGTGCTGTGGGGACACCTCTGGCTGCGGGAGGGCGAGGGCGGCTACGGCGTGCTGCCCTGGTAGCCGGAGCGGGCGCTCAGCCTCGCACGCGCTCCCCTACGCGCCGGTTCAGCGCCAGGAGTCCCACCGCCGCCGCCAGCGCCAGGCCGGCCGGGATGACGAACACCAGCGGCAGCCCGAGTGCTCCAGCTCCCAGCCCGCCCGCAAGGCCGCCCAGCGCCGAGCTGAGCGCCGGCGCGCTCAGGTAGATCGCGGAGGCCGTCGCGATCGCGGTCGGCAGGAGCCGCTGCGCGACGATGATCCCGAGGCCGGCGAAGACGCCCCAGACGCCGCCCATCAGGATCTGGCCGGCGAACAGGCCGAGCGCGGTCCCCGTCGTGGCGAACAGGAGGTTCGCGCCGACGCCGAAAAGCGCGCCGAGCACCATCAGCGGCAGCATCCCCATCCGGCGCGCGACCACCACCGCCAGCGGCATCAACGCCAGTTCCACCAGCGGCTGGATGCCGATGATCGCGCCGCTGAGCGCCGCCGGGAAGTGCAGCTGGTCGTTCATGTAGATCGGCAGGTACGCGTACTTGATGGGCTCGCCCGCGTAGACCAGGATGAACAGCCCCGTGAACGCGAGCAGGGCGGCCATCGCCCGCAGCGGCACGTGCGCGGAGCGTGTGACACCGTTCTCGCCGGTATCGGCCGCCGTGTCCACCCGCTCGCGCAGCGTCCCGAGCGGGAGGATCTGGGCGAGCGTGCAGACGGCGGTCGCCACCAGCATCGCGCGCAGCCCCGCCTGCGCCGCGAGGAAGGCGCCCGCGACCGGGCCGACGACCCAGCCGAGCGTGAGCGCCATCCGGACGACGGACACCACGCCGTCCGCCGCGGAGGTCGGCGCAGCCGCGAGCTCGTCGTGGATCGCCGCGAACAGCTGGGAGGTCGCCGCCCCCGCGAACCCGAGCACGACCGCGCTGATCACGAACGGCAGCCACAGCGCGCCGGAGAAGGCGATCGCGAGCCAGCCGAGGAACCCGGCCACCGCGCAGATCCGGAACAGGCCGAGCCGGCGGCCGGTGCGATCGGACCGCCGCCCGATCAGATATCCCGCGACCGGCGCGGTGAGGTTGGTGAGGTAGTAGAGCCCCGCCGTGGTGAGCGAGGCGCCGAGATCCTTGACCAGGAATTGCGCGATCTGCGGAGCCGCAGCCGAGAAGCCGAGCCCCGAGAGGAACAGGGCTATGGTCGCGCCGCGGTAGAGCGGGGAGGCCAGCACGACCCGCAGAACGGACGGGGTGCGGGTGAGCTGATCGGTCATCGGGGCCGGGGTCTCCATCGAACGGGCATGAAACCGTCTTTCGGACGGTTTTTGCGATGGTAGGCGCTGAACGCCGCCGGCGCAACCGCGCGGGTCGCGCCTATCCCTGGCCTTGATCCCACAGCCGCCAGCCGTCCTTCGTCTGCCGGAAGCACAGCGACCAGGGCTCGGTGCCGCTCGCCATGGACGGGTTGCTGCTGTCGATAGTGACGTCGTAGGCCATGCATTCGCCGTCCGCGCCGGTGCGGGCGACGAAGCGATAAGCGAGCAGCCGCGGGTTCCCGCACCACGACCAGGTGTTGGAGGTGGTGAGCGCCCGGGTCATCCCGCAGTCCTGACTCTGCGCGGCCGCCATGTAGGTGCGGGCGACGGTCGACATCGGCGCGGTCGCGACCGGGACGGGGCTGCGCGGCGGGAGGACCGACGGGTTCAGGAGGACGTACGCCACGGCGAGCGCGCCGGCCACCGCCAGGATCGCGAGCCCGGCGACGATGACCCTCGGGCGCACGCGGATCCGTCGGCTGGCGGCGCGCGGAGTCGGCATGCTGCGAATCTAGCGTGCCGGGCCGCCCGGCCCTGCCTCCCCGGCCGGCCCTGCCTCCCCGGCCGCCAGGAACGCCGTCCCGAAGCACAGTTCCTCCCACGCCGCGTCGTCCAGCCCCGCCCGCATCGCCGCCCGGATCGCCTCCCACGGCCGCCGCCGCATCCATTCGTCGAGCGAGGCAGACCTCCCCACGGCGGCGACCCCGACCCGCGCCAGCCAGGCGGGCGTCCGGTCCGGCGTCTTCAGGTCGAGCACCGCCCAGCGGCCGCCGGGCACGAGCGCCTCCGCACCGTGTGCGACCACGGTGCCGCACTCGGGGACCTGCGTGAGCGCGTACGTCGACAGGATCGCGTCCACCCCGGCCGGGAACGCGAACGCAGCGGCGTCGGCCTGCACCAGCTCGACGTTCCGCCAGCCGTGCTCGGCGACCCGCCGCCGCGCGCGCTCGAGCATCGCATCGGTCAGGTCCACGCCGATGAGCCGCCCGCCCGGGCCGATCGCGTCCTCCAGCAGCGGGAAGTTCAGTCCGGTGCCGCACGCGATCTCGACCACGGTCGCGCCGGGGCGGAGGCCGAGCGCCCGCACGGCCCGCAGCCGCTGCGACCGCTGCGGGTAGCCCGGCACCGGGTACAGCCGCGACGTGACGTCGTAGTGCGCGGCCTTCCGCCGGTACACCGCGATCAGTCGCTCTGCGCCGTCCACCCGCGTCACGGCGACCCCGCGCCCGCCTGCACATCGGCCTCAACGGCGGCCTTGATCGCGGCCATCTCGATGTCGCTGGTGCGCTGGATCCGGCGCCGGAGGATGCCGCCGGGGATGACGCGCATGACGTTCCTGAGATCTGCCTCCACCCACATGATGGCGTCGGTGCTGTCCTCGCCCGCCGGCAGCACCTCCATCCCCCACCGCGCGGGGGACGACCCGATGGTCCCGGCGAACGCCATCGCGTGCGGCGCCTCCACGACGGTCACCCGCTCGATGCGGCGATGCTCCGTCCGGAAGTCGCGCGCCCGCTGCTCGATGATCGCGCCGGTCTCGAGCGGCCTGCCGCCGCGGACCCGGCACTCGAGCACGGTCGGCGCCCACTCCGCCCAGCGCCCGACGTCGCACAGGTAGTCCCACACGTCCCGGACGCTGCCGGCGACGACGATACGGCTCTCGGTGCGGATCGTCATGGTGCGGGGCCGCGGGGTCGTCACGGCGTGCGTCCCTCCTGTGGAGTACACGGGATGGGAGGGGCGAACGGTTCACACCTCAGCGCACGAGGCCGTTCTCGTACGCGAAGGCGACGAGCTGCACCCGGGAGGTGAGCGCCAGCTTGGCGAGGATGCTCCGGATGTGCGACTTCACCGTCGCGTCGGAGATGAACGCCGTCCGGCCGATCTCGCCGTTGCTGAGGCCCCGCGCCGCGAGCAGGAACACCTCCTTCTCCCGCACGGACAGCGGCTCGATCGCCTCCGGCCGCCGGCGCGCGAGCGTGCGCAGCAGCTCGCTCGTCGACTTCGGGGCGATGACCGAGTGGCCTTCGTGGACGGTGCGGATCGCGGCGAGGATGAAGTCGGGCGTCGCGTCCTTGAGCAGGAACCCGTCGGCTCCGGCCCGGAGCGCGGACGCCACCGCCTCGTCGCGGTCGAAGGTCGTGAGGACGACGATCCGGGGCCGCTCCGACGACGCTCCGCCGCGGATCGCGCGCGTGGCCGCGATGCCGTCCATGACCGGCATCCGGATGTCCATGAGCATCACGTCCGGACGGCCGGAGCGCGCCAGCTCGACCGCCTGGAGGCCGTCCGGCGCCGCCCCGGCGAACGCGAGGTCCTGCTGCGACTCGATCATCATCTGGAGGCCCGCGCAGAACAGCGGCTGATCGTCGGCCACGGCCACCCGGATCATGCGGTCGCCTCCACCCGGCCGGCCGCCGGGATGTAGGCGGTCACGAGGAAGCCGCCTGGGACGTCGTCGTCCGGTCCCGCGTCCAGCCAGCCGCCGGCGAGCCTGGCCCGTTCGCGCATCCCGATCAGTCCGCGACCCGAGGCGTTCTGGGGCGCGGGACCCCGCGCGACCCCGGGCCGGGAGGCGAGCGAGAGGGACACGCCGTCGTCGCGCTCGTCGAGAGCGAGACGTGCCGCCGCCCCGGGGCCGGCGTGCTTGAGCGCGTTCGTCAGGCCCTCCTGGACGATCCGGTAGACCGCGAGCTCCTGCGCGGCCGTGAGGTCCCCGCGCTCCCCGAAGCGTTCGAGCGTGACGGTCAGTCCCGCGCCGCCGAGCCGGGCCACCAGCTCGTCCAGGTCGGCCATCCCGGGATGCTCCGGACCGTCCGGCGAGCCCACCAGCGTCTCGATCAGCACCCGGACCTCCGTCAGCGACGAGCGAGCCGTGGAGGCGATGGTCGCCAGGGACGGGGCCACCGCCGCGGGACGCTCCTCGGCCAGCAGGCGTGCGCCGTCGGCCTGGGCGAGGATCACCGACAGCGAGTGCGCCATGATGTCGTGGACGTCCTGCGCGATGCGCTCGCGCTCGCCCGACACGAACGCCTCGGTCTCGGCCGCGCGCAGCTCGACCGTCGCGCGTTCGAGCTCGAGCTCGCTGTTCCGCTTGCGGAGCCAGACACCGATCAGTGTGCCGATCAGCCAGGCGATCGCCGCGGCGGAGGCGCACAGGACGAAGAACATGGCGCGCGCCGCCGCATCGCCCCGGCCGACACCCAGCCACCAGGCGAGCAGCCCGGCCGCGGAGAGGCCGCTCCCGATCGCGAAGACGAGGGCGCCCACGCGCATCCGGCCGTGGACCTCCGCGGCGACGACGAGGATGACGAACGCGTAACCGAGGTAGGCCAGCGGCTCTTCGAAGATCGCTTGCGGGAAGAGCAGCTGGCCGAGCAGGATCGCCGTCCCGATCGCCATCGCGAGGATGGGCTGGAGGTGCGAGACCCCGATCGCGACGGCCAGCAGGAGGAGGGCGCCCCAGAACGGCACCTCGTTGCGGAGCATCCCCGGCCCGAGCTGATGCCGTCCGACGAGGTCGATCGCCCAGAAGACGAAGAAGACCACGGCGAGCGCCGGCTCGAACAGCCAGCGGCTGCGTTGCAGAAGCGAACTCATACCGACACGCTAGGGCGACCGGGGGGTGAGCCGGCGGATCTCCGCGCGGAAATCAGCCCTGGGGCGGAGCGGGCGGAACGGGAGGGCGGACGCCCCGCTCAGCCGCTAGGCTGCGGGGACGTCGCGGTGATGCGGCGGATGGGGGGAACCATGAGTTCGAAGTTCGCGCGCGCCTGGATCGCGACGACGGCCGCAGCGCTTCTGTTGAGCGGGTGCTCCGCTGCGGCGAGCGCGCCGACGGGCGGGCAGCCCTCCGGCGCGCCACCGGCCGCATCAGGGTCGCCCGGCGCGACCGCGCCCGCGTCACGTGACCTGGCCGTCGGCGCCTTCACCCCGGCGAACGGGGTGTCCGGTCGCGTCGCCGTGGAGAGCGCCGACGGCGCCCTCGTGCTGACACTCGACTCCTTCCACTCGGGTGCGGACCAGCTCCGGCTCCTCCTGGTGGACGCGGACCCCGCCGAGCTGGCCTCCTGCGTCCCGGAGGCCGCCGCCACGGCGAGCGTCGGAGGAACGCCCGGCGGTCCGGCCTCCCGCTTCCCGTTCGCGTCGGCGTCGGAGCTCGGCTCCACCGTCCCGCGTTTCGCGGCCGTCGTGGTCGTGCGTCAGCACCGCGACGGCGACCCGGACTGCACCGAGCCGGTGGTGGCAGTGGCTCCGCTGACCTGGTCCTAGTCTCCGCGGCGGATCACCGCGCCCGCCGCACCGCCGTGCACGCCACTTCGACGACCGACCCCTCGTCCCAGAGCTCGGCCACGCCGACGGCGGTCCAGGCCGGGAACGGTCGCGGCAGGAATTCCCCGGCGATCGCGAGCAGCGCCTCCCCCTGACCACGGATCCCGACGTGGAACGACCGGAGCTCGACGACGTCCGCCCAGCCGAACCCGGCCTCCCGGAGCGTCGCGTCGAGGTTCAGGAACGTGCGGCGGATCTGGTGGGCACTGTCCGGGGAGAACGACAGGTCCTCGTCCTCGCCGGTGTGGCCGGTGACGTGGAGGGTGTCGCCGTCGCGGAGGGCGGCGGGCACGCCGGAGCTCTCGAAGAACGGCCGCCAGAACGCGGGCACGATCGCGTCGCGGTGCGGGCCGATACTGAGCGTCGTCATGGTGGGCTCCCTCCCTCGTGCGCGGCGATGAACGCCGCCGCATCCTCCGCGACCCTCCCGGGCCGCTCCCAGAGCACGAGGTGCCCGGTCGCTTCGTAGATCACCAGCCGGCTGCCGCCGATCGCCGCGGCCAGCTCGTGCGCTTGCGTTTCCGGGAGGATGTCGTCCTCCGCACCCCACAGGACCAGCGCCGGAGCGACGATCGTCCCGCGCCGCAGCGGCGGCTCGGCGGTGACGAGCCCTTCGATCCCCGCGAGCCACACCGCGCGCGGAATGGTCAGCGCCGCGTCGGCCTGATCGGCGAGGAAGCCGTCCGGAACCGGCGCATGCAGCGGAAGCGCTTGGTTGACGGCGCGGATGTCGTCCGGGGTGACGGGATCGTGGAACGCCGCGAGCTCACCCGCGAGCGCCCGCGGGACCTGCCCGCGCAGATCGCTCGGCGCCCCGACCAGCACCAGCCCGCGCACGCGTTCGGGATGCTGGACCGCGACCTGTTGCGCGAGGTAGCCGCCGCTGGAGGTGCCGAGCAGCCAGCCGTCGTGAAGGCCAAGCTCGTCCAGGAGGGCGACGACATCCCCAGCAGCATCCTCCACCGAGTACCCGCCGTCCGGCTTGTCGCTCTCACCGACGCCGCGCAGATCGGGCACGACGAGCCGGAGGTCCCCCGGGAGCAGCGGCACGAGCCGGTCGAACGAGCGGTGCGTCTCGCCCCAAGCATGAAGCAGCACGACCGGCGCGCCCCGGCCGGACTCCTGCACGGCCAGGGTGACACCGGTGGAGAGCGGGATGCGCCGCATGCGGGCATTATGCCGCGCGGGGATCGTGAGCGGGGAGGGCGAGGATGCTCGTCCGAGTCGCCGATCCAATCGATGAAACGAAAAAGCCCCCGACCGGTGTCTCCACGGAATCGGGGGCTTCTCGCCACCTGCGGTGTTGGGTGCGCCCCCAGGGACTTGAACCCTGAACCCATTGATTAAGAGTCAATTGCTCTGCCGATTGAGCTAGAGGCGCATTCGTTCCGGTTTCCCGGACCGAGGCTCAACACTAGCATCCGCGCCGGGCGCGACGCCAATCGAGTGCAGCACCCATGGCAGCCCGGGCGTGTCCCCGCGGCGGCCCGCTAGGCTCCTGGCGTGACCGACGCTCGCGACACCGCTCCGCTCCACTCCGACGACCTGGCGCTCGCGCAGCGGCTCGCCGATCTCGCCGACTCGATCTCCTCCGCGCATTTCCGCGAGCGCGGTCTCCACGTCGACACCAAGCCCGACCGCACGTTCGTCACGGAGGCCGACCTGGCCGTCGAGCGGGCCGTCCGGGAGGCGCTGGCCGCCGAGCGCCCGGGCGACGGGATCCTCGGCGAGGAGTACGGCACGGAGGGCGACACCGCACGGCAGTGGATCCTCGACCCGATCGACGGGACCTCCAACTACCTGCGCGGCGTGCCGGTCTGGGGCACGCTCATCGCGCTCGCCGAGAACGGCACACCCGTCCTCGGCGTCGTCAGCTCCCCCGCCCTCGGCAAGCGCTGGTGGGCTGCGGCGGGCGGCGGCGCGTGGACGACCGACGCGCCGGGCGCCGAGCCGCGGCGGATCCGGGTGTCCGCCGTCGACGACCTCGCGAACGCGTCGATCAGCTTCCAGAGCATAGCCCAGTGGGATCAGGCCGGCTACCTCGACCGGCTCGTCGCCCTCACCCGCCGGGTGTGGCGGGACCGCGCGTACGGCGACATGTGGTCGTACATGCTGCTGGCCGAGGGGCTGCTGGACGCCGTGGGCGAGTTCGACGTGAAGACCTACGACCTGGCCGCGCTCATCCCGATCGTGGAGGAGGCCGGCGGCACGTTCACCTCCGTGACCGGCGAGCCGGGGCCGTCGCACGGGTCGTCGCTCGCCTCGAACGGGCTGCTGCACCGGGCCCTGCTCGACGCGCTCGCGTAGCGCCGCCGCCGGCCCCGCCGCGCAGAGCGGCGAACGCCCGCAAACACTTTCATAGCCTCCGCATCCCGCGACCGCGCCGCACTCCACCCAATAGGCTCGACCCTGTGAGCACCCACACCGACGAGCCCCTCGTGCACATCGCCGGCTTCCGCATGGACTTCGGGCGGACCACCGTCATCCGCGACCTCTCCTTCGACATCGTCCGCGGTGAGACGTTCGGCTTCCTCGGCAGCAACGGGTCGGGCAAGACCACGACCATCCGCGCGTTGCTCGGCATCTACCAGCCGACCGCCGGCGTCCTGCACATCGACGGCAAGGACTTCTCCCCGGAGGCCGGCGAACGGCTCGGCTACTTGCCGGAGGAGCGCGGCCTCTACAAGAAGGAGTCCGTCATCGACGTGATGGTCTACTTCGGCCGGCTGAAGGGTCTCGGCGCCGAGAAGGCGCGGCGCTGGTCGAGCGAGTACCTGGAGCGCGTGGGCATCGGCGACAAGGAGAAGGTCCGGCTCGACAAGCTCTCCGGCGGTCAGCAGCAGAAGGTCCAGCTCGGCGTCACGATCATGAACCAGCCCGAACTGCTGATCCTGGACGAGCCGACGAAGGGCTTCGACCCTGTCAACCGGCGCCTGCTCATGGACATCATCGACGACCAGAAGCGCGCCGGATCGACGGTGATGATGGTGACCCACCAGATGGAGGAGGTCGAGCGGCTCTGCGACCGTGTCATCCTCCTGAAAGACGGCGTCTCGCGCGCCTACGGCACCGTCTCGGAGGTGCAGGAGCAGTTCGGCGGCACCCTCGTCCACGTCGATCACGACGGCACGATCCCCGCCTCCGCGGCCTACCGCGTCGCGAAGGACGAGAACGGGCACGCCGAGCTGGAGGTCGCGAACGACGCCGACACCGCGGCGATCCTGCGCGGCCTCGTGGAGGCCGGCCTCCACATCACGCGCTTCGCTCCCACCCGCAAATCCCTGGACGACATCTTCGTCGAGGTCTACGGCGCCGAGAGCCGCCAGGAGGACTGACCATGGCCCGCCACAACCTCTCCACCGTCATCGGGTTCGAGTTCACCCGCACGATCAAGAAGCGCAGCTTCTGGGCGGTGACGCTGATCATGCCGCTGCTCATCTTCGGACTCGGAGCGCTCGTCATCTCAGCGAACGCCTCCAGCGCCAACACCGCCGACCAGCAGAAGAACCAGCGCTTCGACTTCCTCTACGTCGACGCGTCCGGGCTGGTCGACCCTGCGACCGCGCAGGAGTACGGCGGCAAGCAGATCGCGAGCAGCTCCGAGGGCGTCGAGGAGGTGCAGATCGGCGGCACCCCGGCCTTCTTCGACTACCCGGCCGACCCGTCGAAGCAGACCATCAAGGTCTACGGCGCCGACGCCGGCGTCTTCGCGAACAACAAGTACTCCGCCGTCGCCCAGTCGCTGCTGTCGACCAGCGTGGAGAAGAAGCTGGACAGCCCGGTGGACGTCGCGATCCTGCGCGGCGAGACGAACACCGCCACCACCACGTTCAAGGACGGCGCGGTCGCCCCGGGCTTCGAGGGCATCCTCCCGCCGCTGATCTTTTTGGCCGCGTTCTTCGTCGTGATCGTCTTCCTCGGCAACCAGATGCTGAACTCCACGCTGGAGGAGAAGGAGAACCGGGTCACCGAGATGATTCTGACGACGATCAACCCGACGAATCTGCTCGTCGGCAAAGTGATCTCACTGTTCGCGGTCGGGATCATCCAGATAGCGGTGTTCGCCCTGCCGGTCGTGATCGGCTATCTGTTCTTCCGCGACCAGCTCTCCATCCCGAACCTCGACCTGAGCTCGCTGGTGTTCGACCCGCAGAAGATGATCGTCGGCGCTCTCATCACGATCGGCGGATTCGCGCTGTTCACCGGGACGCTCGTCGCCGTCGGCGCGGTCATGCCGACCGCGAAGGACGCCGCGCCGTTCTTCTCGGTCGTGATCTTCGCGGTCGTCATCCCGATCTATGCAGCCAGCTACGCGGTCAGCACGCCCGAGGCGCCGATCTTGCAGGTCCTGGCCTACTTCCCGTTCACGGCTCCGATCACCGCGCTCATCCTCAACGCGTTCGGGTCGCTGCCGCTCTGGCAGGCGATCATCATCATCGCCGAGCTGTTCATCCTCGCGCTCATCGTGCTCCGGCTGGCCGTGCGGCTGTTCCGCTACGGGTCGATCGAGTACTCCAGCAAGGTGCGCATCACGGACGTGCTGGGGCGCAAGGCGGCCACCGGATCGGCGGCACGCTGATGCGCGCCGTGGTCGTGCCGCAGCCCGGTGACGCGGAGGTCCTGACCGTCGCCGACGTCCCCGAGCCGCAGCCCGGCCCCGGCGAGGTCCGGATCCGCGTGATCGCGGCCGGGCTGAACGGCGCCGACCTCAGTCAGCGCCGCGGCTTCTACCCGCCGCCGCCCGGCGCCCCGGAGTGGCCCGGCCTGGAGGCCTCCGGCGTCATCGACGCGGTCGGCCCTGACGTCGAACCCGGCCGTTGGAGCGAGGGCGACCTCGTCTGCGCACTGCTCCCCGGCGGCGGCTACGCCGAGTACGTCACGGTCGACGCCGGACTGGTCCTCCCGGTCCCGCCCGGCGTGGACCCGGTGGAGGCCGCCGGTCTCCCGGAGGTCGCCGCCACCGTCTGGTCGAACGTGTTCGACCTCGGCGCGCTCGCGCCCGGCGAGACGCTGCTGGTGCACGGCGGCTCCAGCGGAATCGGCAGCATGGCCATCCAGCTCGCCCACGCGCTCGGCTCGCCCGTCATCGCGACCGCCGGCAGCCCCGAGAAGGCCGCCTTCTGCCGCGGCCTCGGCGCGGACGCCGCCGTCGACTACCGCACCGACGACTTCGTGGCGGCCGTGCGCGCCTTCACCGACGGCCGCGGGACGGACGTCGTGCTCGACATCGTCGGCGGCGCGTACATCGCCCGCGACCTGGACGCCCTCGCCACCGGAGGCCGCATCATGTCGATCGCGGTCCGCGACCGCACCCCGGCCGCCGTGGACATGGGCCTCCTGATGAGCAAGCGCGCCCGCCTCCAGGGCACGACGATGCGCGCCCGTCCGCTCGCCGAACGGGTCGGGATCGTCGCCGCCGTGCGCGAGCACGTCTGGCCGCTGCTGGCGTCCGGCGACGTGCGCCCGGTCATCGACTCGGTGTTCCCGCTGGCGGACGCGGCGCAGGCGCATCGGAGGATGGAGTCGTCCGCGCACCTCGGGAAGATCCTGCTGCGCGTCTCCTGACCGCCGCGTCGACCGCGGCCGCTAGCGCGGCGCCGATCGCGTAGGCGAGCAGATCGCTCCGCTGGAAGGTCGAGCCGAGCACCAGCTCGACGCCGGGGACCGTCGCGGACAGATGCGCGGGCACGCCCGTGAGCTGCGTGAACTCGACGACAGCGCTGAGCGCGAACGCGACCCCACCCACGACCGCACTCGGCGCCCGCGGCGCCGCGACGGCGACCAGCACGAACAGCAGCACCGCGTAAAGCGCGTCTCCCGCGAACGCGCCGGCCCAGCTGTCGACCGTCTCGTGGACGGTCAGGCCGGCTGCGATGGTGGCGACCGCGGCCACGATCAGGAAGATGCGGCGGCGGGAGACGGAGGGCACAACCTGAGCGTATTGGCGTCCCACCCTACTCGCGTCCGGCGTGCGATGGAGTTCGGAGTACGTCGCAGTGACGAGGCCGACACGTTGATAACACTCCAATTTGTATGTTCACCTTGTTACACTCTAAATTTGAGCTAGAACCAACTCGACCTTCGGTCGAATGAGCACAACGAGGACGCAGTGACACGAGCACCATCCGTGATCCTTTCGGCCGTGATTATGACCCATCCACGTCGACTCGACGCGGCACTGGCTCTCCAATCGCGCCACCCGGGGCTCGATCTCCGCATTGTGATGGATCCCGATCCCGAAGGACCTCCTTCCGCTTGGCGTACAGCGCGCGTTGCTTGGGCGGCGGTGTCGCCGCGGGCGACGCATCACTTGGTCCTCCAGGATGACGTGGCGACAGCCGGAGACTTCGAGGAGCGAGTCCTGAAACTGGTCGCCGCTAGACCGAAGGACGCGATCTCCCTCTTCGTCGAATGGGGCTCACGCACGGCGACCGCCGCGCGCCTCGCTGCTGCCACTGATGCTGACTGGACCGCGGTTGTCGATGACTACGTACCGACGGTCGGACTCGTCGTCCCCGCCGATGTCGCCCGTGGCCTCGACGAATTCGCGGCGAGTCGATCGACGACCGACGTACCGGACGACGTGGTGCTGTTCGAGTATCTGCGGTCGGCAGGCATCGAGACCATCGCTCCTGTTGACGGCCCTCTGCAACACGACAGCGAGGACAGCCTGGTCGGCAACTCCATCATGGGAATCCGACGAGCTGTGCGTTTCACCGATCGCCTTGACCGACCAGTGGGCGGTTTTGTTTTCAGACCCACTGTCGTCCCGTACTACGACTGGTGGGATCAACAGGCCGCGCTCTTCGTCCCGGACTCAGCGAGCGCCGACGGCTGGCGTCGGTTGCGATCGGAGCCGGCGTTCGCGTTGCTTGAGATCTCCAGGGACGTCGCTGACCGCACATTCGAAGACTGGTCTCGCGCGCTCGTCGATCGAGACGAACTCTCCGACACAGTGAGCGCGATTATCCAACGCGAACTCTGGCGGACCGCGTACCTCATCGGCGTCGCTCTCGGCGGCCTCTCGCCGGTCCCTCGCGCTCTCGAGTCGGTGCGTGTCGGCGAAGCTCTCCGCACCCTCGGGCCGGGTGGGCTCCGACGAATCGTGCCAGTCCACCGGTTGGACGCTGTGACGTCGCTACTTCAGCCATTGGTGGCGGCGGGAACGCACGCGGGCCTCGAGGCCGGCATGGCTCGGTTGGAACCGGCTCAGCGATAACGGACACAAGGGGGAACAGATGGAGACCGTCATCGACGCGCAGTACGTGAGCGCACAGCTTGCACAGCGGCGAGAGGAGAGACTTGGACGTCTCCGAAGGCAAGGCCTCCGGCCCAGTAGCGCGCCGGCCGCCACCTGGATCGGCGACCTGCAACAAGGGGATGGCGGCAAAGGGGCGATGACAGACCGCCTCGCCGCGCAGCACGGCGTGGTCGTCCGGGTGCAAGGCGGCGACAACGCCGGCCACACTACGGTCTTCCAAGCCTCCGACGGCTCAGAAACGGTGGTGAAGAATCACCTCCTACCGTCGGGAATGCGGCACCCGAATGTGATCGGCGTTCTGGCCAACGGAGTCCTGATCAACCTCGAACGTCTCGCGTCCGAGTTGACGAGCTTCGAGGAGTTCGCGCCGGGTATAGGCGGCCGCGTCTTCGTGAGTGGGCGCGCTCACCTCATCTTGCCCCTTCACCGATCGGTCGACGACCGCCAGGAAGCCGCGCGTGAGGGCACTGGGTCCGCGATCGGGACCACGCGGAGAGGGATCGGCCCAGCGAACGTCTGCAAGGTGAACCGGATCGGTCTACGGGTCCACGACCTCGCCGATCCGAAGCTCATCGAGAAGAGGATCCGCGAAGCGGTCCAGTTCTTCGACCTGCCCGAGTACGAGGTCGAGCGAAATGTCGAGTGGGTTCGCCGCTACCGCGATGTGGCGCTCACAAGAGAAGTCGACTCTGCTCGACTCATCGAAGATCTCGTCGCTACGGATCATTCGGTCCTGTTCGAGGGAGCGCAAGGTCCTCTGATCGATCTGGAACACGGGATCTACCCTTACGTCACGACTTCTCCGACCGCGGTTCACTCGGTTGGGTCAGGAGCAGGATTCCACCCGCATCAGATCGATCATCGAATCGGAGTGCTCAAGGCATACCAGACCATGGTCGGGAACGGCGCGTTCGTCTCCGAGGACCTTTCCGACCTGGGGGACCGCCTTCGCTTGGAAGGTGACGAATTCGGAACGACCACCGGGCGCCAACGACGATGCGGCTGGCTGGATCTGGTCCAGGCTCGCTGGGCCATTGAGGTGAACCGATTCACGAGCGTGGCGATCACGAAGCTCGACGTTCTCGACACCTTCGAGAAGATCGGCGTGTGCGTCGGATACGAGCGTGATGGTGACACAGTGATCGAATTCGACGCAGAACACGAGTCCCTCGAGCGCTGTCGGCCGATCTTCCGGTACTTCGACGGATGGCTTCAACCAACCACCGGCACGCAGTCGTTCGAGGGACTGCCTGTCAAGGCACGGGAGTTCGTCGCTTTCGTCGAGGAGCAGCTCTCCGTGGAGGTTGGAGCGGTCACGGTCGGTCCGCGTGACACCGACATGCTCGTCCGAACGGGCACCTCGATCGACGGGCTCGTCGCGCAATGACCGCCAAGAGCCGCCTCGCACTCTTCGACGTCGATGGAACGCTGACTCCCATCCGGTCCATTTGGCAGCACCTCCTCGAAGCGAAGAACCGCTGGTCGCCACAGGGAGCCGACAACCTCAAGAGGTTCGTCGCGGGCGAAATCGGCTACGACGAGTTCTGTCAGCTCGACGCACAGCTGCTTGCTGGAGTCAGCTATCCGGAGCTGGCAAGCATCGCAGAAGACATCCCGCTGAGCGACGGGGTGCCAGAACTGTTCGACGGACTTCGGGAACGGGGCTATCGCATCGCTCTGATCTCGACGGGGCTGCGCGTGTTGACGAACACGATCGAACAACGGTTTCCGATCGACGCCTGCATAGCGAACGACCTGTCGACTGAAGACGGCATCTGCACAGGCGGTGCGATTCTCGAGGTCCATGAGAGCGACAAAGGATGCCGTGCACGCGAACTGATCCAGAAGTTCGGAAGCGAGCACACGCTTGCCGTGGGCGATGGCACCGCTGACGTCCCCATGTTTCGTGAAGCGGATCTCGCCGTCGCCGTCGGGGCCACCAGCCAGGCGGCCGCAAAGGCAGCTCACGTACGTCTCCCCCGACTCGACGCGACCGCAATCCTCGAGCTGGCCGACACTGCATTTCGCGACGAAAGGAGCATGCATGACTCGCCTGACCGCTGATTCACATCTCACTGTCTCGTTCGACGTAGCGTGCAAACGTCGTTACGACTACGTCGTCCTCGGCGGAGGAGGTACTGCGGCGGCCTTCGTCACCGGGGTCCTGGCTCGGCGCCCGACAGCGCGGATTCTGGTCCTGGAACAAGGCTCGTTTCTGCTGCCGAGCCATGTACAGAATCTCGGGGTTGCTTTCCAGCCGCTCATGTCTGCCGCCGCGGCGACACCGTGGCGGTCGGAGGGAGAGCTTGACTTGGTTTCGCAAGTGCCATTTCTTGGTGGGCGGACGCTCGTTTGGAGCGGCTCCGTCCCGGAGCCTTCCCGCGATCACCTCCGGCGTTGGCCAGAATCGATCGTCGACGACTTGGACGATCACTGGGAGGAAGCACGATCGTGGTTGGGCGCACGACCCGCGACTTCGCTCGCAGCAGAGTTCGGCAGCCTTCATGAGCAGCTTCGGGATCGTGTCTTCGATGTCAGTCGACGGAACCCTCATCTACTCACCCCACGCCGACCGGAGGAACTCGATGCGCCATTGGCGCATCCTGAGGATGCGAGTGGGATGACGTCCAAGTTCAGCGCGATCGGACCGCTGCTCCGCGCCGCGTCCGAGGCTCCTGCGTTCGACATCGTCACCTCGTGCTTCGTCGAGCAACTCGTGGGGCACCACGGGTCCATCACGCACGTATCCACGTCCTTGGGATCGCTCGATATCGGGGACGCGGCGCTAATTCTCGCGCTCGGCACGTCGGAGGCGACCGGACTCGTCCTCCGTTCCCAGAACACGGTGGACGCGGGGCACGCCGGGAGGAACCTCGCGGCCAACTCGGCGAGTTTCTTCATGTGCAGGATCCCGCGTGATGCGTTTGCGGGTCTCTCGACCGAAGGCCCAGAGCTGGCGGCGCTCTACGTCGACGGTCGCACAGAACAACGTGAGTTTCATCTTCATGTCTCGGCCGTTGCGACAACCGATCGCGATCGCGACCTCGAGCGCGTCTACCGGCTGATGCCGGACATGTTCGGCGACGAAACCCCCGCATTGGTGACCGATGAGAACCATGTGGTTCTGATAGTCCACGGACTCGCGGAGATCGCGGGCAAGGGCAGCGCTCCCGACGCCAGCCGCATCGAAATCGATAGTGACATCACCGTCGGTCGCTTCCATTTGGACACCGCCGATAGTGAAGCGTGGGATTCGCTAGACGAATGCGCTGATCAGATTCTCGACCGCCTGTCCGGAGGAGCGAGCATCGAATACTGGGAGAGAACCAGCCGAACGTGGGTGTCGCGGCTTGAATCCCGACGGATGCCCTTCGCCTTCCATGAAACGGGAACACTCTGGATGGGCAACGAATCGTCCGGCGCCGTGACCGACGAAGACGGGCGACTTCGCGGGTCCTCCAATGTCTACGTTCTCGGAGGCGCGGCATTTCCCACACGCGGTTCTTGGAATCCCTTCCTTACGATGGTTGCGCTCTCTCGTCGCCTCTCCCGGACCCTGGAGCAGTCCCACATGGTCTCCGGATGAGCGAGCGTCTGAAGCATCGCACCACCAGATCGCTGATCGTCAAAGTATGGGTTCTCACTGGCACTGTCGCGGTCGCCGACTTCATCTTCGGTGCGACCTTTGTCACGCTCATGGGACAGCGCGGCCTCGGCGCTGCACTGGTTGGCGGCTTGTTGTCGCTGACCGCCGTGACGGCGCTGCTCATCGAGACTCCGAGCGGCGCTTGGGGGGATCGATTCGGACACAAGCGACTCGTGAGCTGCGGCCTCGCCCTGTGGGGGGCCGGGTTGCTCGTCTTCTCCGTGGCGTCGAATCCCGCGGTGTTCGCAGCGGCGATCCTGCTCTGGTCGGGTGGGCTTGCCCTCTACAGCGGAGCATCCACAGCACTGCTGGTCAACACTTTGAACTCGGAAGGGCTGTCGCATCACGGCGAACACGCCATCCGAGGCTCTGAGACAATCCGCTGGGCCTCGGCTGCGCTGGGGGCGGTCCTCGTGGCTCTCGCAGGGTGGGCGATGGCCGATGGAGTCTCCATTGCGATTTCTGGAGGCCTGCTCGTCACCGCCGCGGTCTGGGTAACCTTCACCTGGCCTGACTCTCCTCGTCGTTCCGGGTCACCCATCGGTCGTTCGATGCAGCGGGGAGTCCGCTACATTCTTTCTCGCAAAGGGCGGCTCCTCCTGGCCCTCAGCGTGCTCGCGGCGATCGATCTGGCCATCGTCATCCTCACGTGGCAACCGATGACGGTCGACGTCGTCGGCTTCGATGCCGGCCTTCTGGGAATTGTGCTCCTTGTCCTCACTCTGTCCACAGCCGCAGGAGCGTGGACGACCCGATGGACACGTCGATGCTCGCCCGAGGTGGTGGTGGGCGCGACGCTGTCGATTGTGAACGCCTCCCTCGCCCTCGTGCTGCTGGGCGCGGTCGGTGCGATCGTGGCGTATGTTCTCGCCGAATTCCTGATCGGAATAGCGCTCACGACCCTGGCGGTCTGGGCGCAGGCCACGTTTCCCGACTCCATTCGCGCCACCGCCACCTCCCTTGTCGGCTCGGCGACGGGGGTCACCATGGCCATCACGAACGGGCTCATGGGGCAGCTTTGGCAAGCGCTCGGCCTCACATCTGCTGTGGCATGGTCCGCCGGCGTGTTAGTCGCCCTGCTCGGATCCGTCGGGACTCTTGCCGCGGTGACGCGATCGGCATCCCGAAGTGCGAATCAAGGAACGACGTGATCGACGACCCACAACTGCACATTCCGCTGCTCGTTGCGGCAGTGCTCGTAGCTGCGTTGACCTTGGTGCGAAACAGCGCCTATCTGGTCAGAATGTGGAGGCTGCCTCACCTATTCACGTCCGAGCGGGCTGCGGTCGCCGCTCGTGCGAAGGAATCCGATCGAGCAGTCGACCTTCATTTCGTCATTCCTGCGTACCAGGAGGTCGATGCGCTTCCCGCGACCTTCGCAGCCCTTCAGCGCTCGATCGAGCGTTCGCCCTATCGGGCCCAGATCACCGTGGTCACCTCCATCACCGACGAGCCGAAGGCCTCCGACCAAGACTGCACGCGGACCATCGCCGAACGACTCTGCGCTGACGTCGCGGGTTCACGCGTCCTTGTGGATCCGTCCCCAGTGCCGAGCATGGCATCGGCTTTCAATTACGGGATGCGCAGAATCGCGGCCGAAGTGGTAGGAAGCGAAGCTCAGGCATACGTCGTCGCCTACAACGCCGACTCGACGGCGTCGCCGGACACCGTGTGTGCCCTCGGCGACACGATCGTGGCGCGGGACCTGCCCGAGGTCCTCCAGCTGAATTACACGTCGCTCCGGAATGCCGATCTCATGCGCGGCGCGTCCGGTTGGTACGCGCTCGGAGCCGCCTATTATCAGACCCGCTGGGCCCTGGGCTTCGAGTTCGACCTCCATCGTAGGAACAGTGCTCGTTCTCGCCCCCAACCGCTCGGCCATTCCTATCATCTGAAGGGCCACGGGCTCGTCCTGCGCCTCGATCGAGCTCTCACTCTCGAGGGTTTGAGCACTCGAACTCCGTGCGAGGATCTCGAGCTCGGCTTTCGGCTCTCCCTCCTGAGGGTGCCGGTCGTCCCCGTCACGATCATGGAAGACACCGAATCACCCTCGACGGCCGTCGCGGTCACAGCCCAGAAGCGCTATTGGTTCTCGGGAATGGCGGATGTCGTCAATTTCCACCGACTTCATCCGCGTTTCCGGGCACGCGGCGTCTTCCGATATGAGCTTCAGCGAGCAGCATCGCTCTATCGCAGTGCAGGCTGCTTCCTCCTGGCTCCGGCACCGTATTGGTTTCTCGCTCTCTGTGGGATCCTGCTTGGTCAGCTATGGCTCGCCGCGATTCCCATCGTTTCTGCCGGTCTCAGCGTTCTGTTCATCCGGAGAGCCCTCCGCCTTCTCGGCACCGGCCACTCCCGGCTTCGCTTCGGCGAGATCTTCTCGTTGCCGTGCGCGGTGCTCGTGTGGTCGATGACGCGCAACATCGGGCCGATCCTCTACCTGTTCTCGGTGGTTCGCAGTCCTGACCGATCGCAACGATTGAGAGCCGTGCACCGACGACACATCGAAGAATCCGCGCACACGCAACAGCATCGTTGATCTGAAGCGGCGGTTCCGCCCTCCCCCCGATGACCACCCGCACCCCCTTCAGTGGGAGGATCGAACCATGACACCGCCGCCCTCCGACGACGCCCTGATCGCCCTTCCGAAAGCCGAACTCCACCTTCACATCGAGGGCACCCTCGAGCCCGATCTGGCGTTCGAGCTCGCCGGGCGCAACGGAGTGGACCTGCCGTACGCGACCGTCGAGGAGCTCGCGGCGCAGTACGACTTCTCCGACCTGCAGTCGTTCCTCGACCTGTACTACGCCACGATGGCCGTGCTGCGCACCGAGGACGACTTCGCCGAGCTCACCCGCCGCTACCTTCGCACGGCAGCCGCGCAGGGGGTCCGGCACGCCGAGCTGTTCTTCGACCCGCAGGCGCACGTCGCGCGCGGCATCCCGATCGAGGCCGTCGTGGACGGGATCGGCGGTGCGCTCGCGGAGGCCGAGCGCGACCTCGGGATGTCGGGCGGCCTCATCCTGTGCTTCCTGCGCGACCAGCCGGTGGAGTCCGCCGACGCCGTCCTCTCCGCCGCGCTCACCCGCCCGGAGCGGCTGCTCGGGGTCGGGCTCGACTCGGCCGAGGTCGGCTATCCGCCCGAGCTGTTCGCCGGCGTGTTCGCCCGCGCGAAGGACGCCGGGCTGCACGCCGTCGCGCACGCCGGAGAGGAGGGACCGCCCTCCTACATCGTGCAGGCGCTCGACCTGCTCGGTGTGGAACGCGTCGACCACGGCATCCGCGCCGCGGAGGACCCGGACCTGATGGCACGCCTGGCGGCCGACGGCATCCCGCTGACCGTGTGCCCGCTGTCCAACGTGCGCCTGCGCACGGTGCCCGACCTCGGCGCGCATCCGCTGCTGCGACTCGACGCCGCGGGCGTCCGCGTCACCGTGAACTCGGACGACCCGGCCTACTTCGGCGGCTACGTCGGCGACAACTACCTCGCGATCCGGGACGCGCTCGGTGTCACGGCCGACCAGGCGGAGCGGTTCGCCCGCACCTCCATCGACGCGTCGTTCGCGACTGCCGAGCGGAAGGCCGAGCTGCAGACGGAGGTGGACGCGTGGCGGGGGTGACCGGGGGCCGCGTCGGGAGCATCACCCGGCCGGACGGCCGCGCGGTGCGGTTCTTCGACACCGGCGAGGGCGCCGACGCCCACGTCGTCGCCGACCCCCCTGTGATCGTCTGGCACCACGGCACCCCGCAGACCGGCGCTGTCATCCCGCCCGTCGCCGAGGCGGCCGCCGCGCGCGGCCTCCGCGTCGTCTCGGTCGCCCGGCCCGGCTACCCCGGCTCCGACGCCCTCGCCGGCCGCAGCGTCGCCGACGCGGCGGCCGATGTGCTCGCCGTCCTCGACGAGCTCGGCGTCGACCGCTTCGCGACGCTCGGCGCCTCCGGCGGCGGCCCGCACGCGCTCGCCTGCGCCGCGCTCGCGCCCTCCCGCGTCCCGGCTGTCGTCTCCTTCGCCGGCATCGCGCCCTTTTGGGGCGACGTCGACTGGTTCGCCGGGATGGCCGACCCGGGCGGCCTGCGCGCCGCGCTCGCGGGCCGGGACGCCCGCGCAGCGTACGCCGAGACCGCCGAGTTCGAGCCGGAGTCGTTCACCGACCGCGATTACGAGACCCTGAAAGGCGCGTGGGCCGCGCTCGGCGCCGACGCCGGAGCCGGTGCGGCCGAGGGCCACGAAGGCGAAGTGGAGGACGACCTCGCCTACGTCTCCCCGTGGGGTGTCGAACTGGGCGCGGTGAGTGCGCCCACCCTCCTGGTGCAGGGCGGACGCGACCGCGTCATCCCGGCCACGCACGCGGGCTGGATGCTGGAGCGCCTCCGCCGGGGCGAGCTCTGGCTGCGCCCGCGAGAGGGCCACGTCTCAGTGCTGACCGCCCTCCCCGTGGCACTGGACTGGCTGGTCGCGACCTCCGCCCGCTGACGGAAACACGTCGCCTTTCTGTCAGTTCTTTCAGAAAAGCCCCGTTCTCCTGCTAGGGTCGCGGAAAGTCGATCGGCTGGGCCACCTCCCGGCGCGCCGTTTCCGTCCTGCGAAGGAGAGCTCATGACGACGACGTCCACTGCGCCCGCGCCCGCGCGCTCCGGCACCCTGCGCCGCAATCTCGGCCTGTGGGCCATCGTGGGCCTCGGCCTCGGCTACATGACGCCGACCGTCGTCTTCGACACCTTCGGCATCGTCTCCGACGAGACCAGCGGCGCCGTGCCCGCCGCCTACCTGGTGGCGCTCATCGTGATGATGTTCACGGCCGTCAGCTACGGAAAAATGGCCGGCGCCATCCCGAGCGCCGGGTCGGCGTACACGTACGTGCGGGAGTCCATCCACCCGAACCTCGGCTTCATGGTCGGCTGGACCTCGCTCATCGACTACGTGCTGCTGCCGATGGTGAACTGCCTGATCATCCGGCTCTACCTGGAGCAGGTGTTCCCCGACGTCCCCGGCTGGATCTGGGTCGTGATCTACTGCGCGGCCGTCACGACGCTCATCTACTTCACGATGCGCGGCACGTCGAACATCAACATGATCCTGCTCGTCTTCGCCATCGCGGTGATGACCGTGTTCGTCGTCATGGTCATCGCGCAGCTCGCGAACGGCGCGGGCGACGGCACGGTGGCCTCCGTCAAGCCGTTCTTCCACGACGGCGTCACCCTGTCGGCCGTCCTCACCGGCGCGACCGTGGTCTGCTTCTCGTTCATCGGCTTCGACGCGGTCACGATGTACGCCGAGGAGGCCAAGACGCCGAAGGTCATGCCGCGGGCGATCCTGCTGACGGTGCTGATCGGCGGGGCGATCTTCCTCATCGCCGGGTTCTTCACGCAGCTCCGGTTCCCGACGAACGCGCCGTTCGGCGAGTTCACCGACGACCCGCTCCCCCAGATCGGCCTGATCGTGGGCGGCCCGGTCTTCCAGGCGATCTTCGTCTCGGCCGGCTTCGCGGCGACGCTCGCCTCCGGCCTCGCCTCGCATGCGTCGGTGTCCCGGATGCTGCTGGTGATGGGCCGCAACAACGTCCTCCCGCGCCGGTTCTTCGGGTACATCGACCCGAAGACGCACACCCCCACGCTGAACATCGTGCTCGTCGGGGCGATCTCGCTGCTGGCCATGTCGTTCACGCTGGAGACGATCTCGGCCTTCATCAACTTCGGCGCGCTGATCGCGTTCACGTTCGTCAACATCTCGGTCATCGCCTGGTTCGCGATCCGCCAGGGCCGCCGCCGGACGTTCGGCGACATCGTGCGCTTCATCGTCCTCCCGGGGATCGGCATGCTGCTGACCGGCGTCCTCTGGGCGAACCTGCACGCGGACGCCCTGATCGGCGGCCTGATCTGGACGGCCATCGGCTTCGGCTATCTGCTCGTGCTCACGCGCGGCTTCCGCCGGCGCACCGCGGCGTTCGACGAGAACCAGCCGGTCACCGGCTTCACGACGGCGGTCGGGAAGGACCGGGAGCCGCGGGCGTAGGGTCACCCCGGTCCGCGGGAGCACTCCTCCTGGAGGTCGAGCTCGCCCCAGCGCGGGCCGCCGGGGACGACGTCGTAGCGGACGATCGTGCGGCCGTCCTCGATGGTGGCCTCGTAGGCGTTGTGCGTGAGCACGCCGTGCATGAGGTACGACAGCCGGCAGTCCGTCTCGCGGTAATAGAGTCCGTCGCGCTCCAGGATCCCGACCGACTCCGCCCACGCGTTCGAGTATGCGACGAGGTCGCGGCCGGGGACGGAGAGCCGCACATATTCCACCCCCAGGGCGAATCCGGACACGAAAACGATCGCCCCGCCGATCGGCAGCAGGGCGAGCGCGGCGACGACAGCCACAACAGAACCCCGACCCCCACCAGCAGAACGACCAGCAGAGACGGAGCCCAGGGCAGCACGGAACGCAGACGCATCCTGCCAGCCTCCCCGGCCTCCTCCCGTCGCCACGTCCGGCGAACGTCGCGACCGGATCATCCGCGCGATGTATCCGCACCTGCGAGTCGGCCGAACCGCGCGCCCGGGCCGCACTGTTCGTTCTAGGGTTGGCTCAAGTGTCGTGTCGTCGGGCGCCGCGCCATCCGCGCCCGACCCCGGGGAGGAGTACCGATGTCCGAGCTCGACCTCAACCAGCCGTTGACGCCTCCGGATGAGCCGGCGGCCGGGGTGAGCCTCACGCCGCCCGCCGCGGTGCCGGAGGTCGGCGGCGACCAGGCCGTCGGGATGGTCGCCGTCCCGGCCGACAAGCGGGCCGAGCTCGCGGCGAAGGCGGACGAGTTCGTCGCCGGACTCGCCGGGGTGGAGCCGGGCAGCCCCGAGTTCACCCGCCGCGTCGACGAGATCGCGCGGATGGGGGTGCAGGAGATCCGCTCCTCCTCCGAGGTGTCGAACCGGATGCTGCAGCGGCCGGAGTCCTCGCTCGCGGCGGCGCGGGGACGCGGCGGCCCCTCCGACCCGCAGACGCAGGTGGCGCAGACGCTGCAGCAGCTGCGCACGACGATCACCGACCTCGACCCGGGCCACGCCAACCTGTCCGGCTCGAAGGGCATCCTCGGGAGGCTGCCGGGCGGCAAGTCGCTCATGCGGTACTTCGAGCGCTACCAGCCCGCGCAGAAGCAGCTCGACGCGATCATCACCGCGCTCATCTCCGGTCAGGACGCCCTCCTGAAGGACAACGCGGCCATCGACCTGGAGCGCACCAACCTGTGGGCGACGATGGGCAAGCTCGGCGAGTACGCCACGCTCGCGAAGGCGCTGGACGACTCGATCGAGAAGCGTGCCGCCGAGCTGCGCGCGACCGACCCGCAGCGTGCGGACTCCCTGGTCGCCGACGCCCTGTTCCCGATCCGCCAGCGCCGCCAGGACCTGACGACGCAGATCGCCGTCTCGGTGCAGGGTTACCTCGCGCTCGACGCCATCCGGAAGAACAACCTGGAGCTGATCAAAGGCGTCGAGCGCGCCCGCACGACCACCGTCGCCGCGCTGCGCACCGCGATCATCGTCGCTCAGGCGCTCGGCAACCAGGAGCTGGTCCTCGACCAGATCAGCGCGCTCAATGACGCGACGAACTCCATGATCGACCGCACCGGCGAGCTGCTGCGGCAGCAGACGGCGCGCATTCACGAGGAGGCCGTCTCGACCGGGGTCAGCATCCAGACGCTGCAGCACGCGTTCGACAACGTGTTCGCGACGATGGACTCCATCGACAGCTACCGCGTGAAGGCGGTCGAGAGCATGGCGAAGACGGTGGACGCGCTGGAGCAGCAGATCACCCGGTCGCGGAGCTACGTAGACCGGTCGCACTCGGGCAGCTGAGGCGGCGTGGGGACGGCGCCCCCGCTCTGGCAGGTCGAGCCCTACGGCAGGTCGAGCCGCGACGTCCCGAACCGCTGCGTGAGGAACCGCCCGTTCACCAGCAGCGCCGACGCGTCCTGCTCGACCGCGGCGTCCCGCATGCGTTTCGCCGCGCGCTCCAGCTCGCCGAGCTGGCCGATCAGCGCGTCCGCCGCCTTGGTCCCGTCGGGCAGCACGTGCTCGGCCGTCCAGTCGGCGGGCAGGGACAGGTACGCGCGCAGGGTGTCGGGGAGGTAGACCGTCGCCGTGCGCCGCACCACGACCTCCGGCTCGCCCTGCCCCGCGACCCGCGGCAGGGCGTCGATGATGAGGCCCCCGATCCGCTCCACCTGCGCGACCGCCTCGGGCGGCACCCGCTGTCCCAGGCGTGCCGGGAGGGTGCGGAGGTCGCCCTCGATCGTGGCGTCGCGCACCTGGATCTCCGACCCGACGGGCTCCAGCCCGAGCGATTGCAGCGCGCGAGAGGAGGTCGCGGCATCCCCCGCGGCCTGTGCGGCGAGCGCAGCCACACGGCCGGCGAAGGCGGTGAGCCAGTCCCCGAGGCCGAGGGGGCGACGAGTGACGCTCACGCCGTTGTAGACGCGCTCGACCTCGCCGGTCCAGTGCGGACCGGGCTCGTACGCGAGGGAGAGGTTCTCCTCGGCGCCGATCAGGCTCACCCGCGCGATCGCCCCCGGCCGACGGAAAAGCCGGTCGGCGAGAGTACGCCTGCGCTCGACGACCAGCACCCGTGCCAGCAGCGCCGGGGCCAGCGCGCGCGCCACGCTCTCGACCAGCTCGGCCAGGAACGTCTGCGGGTCTTCCGCCGCCTCGCCATCCGTCGATTGCCCCACGCGCTCATCCAATCACGTCCCGCGATCGCTGGACGCCCCCGATTCGTGCGAGGCGGCGGGTTGCCCTCTCAGCGCCGCACGGCGGCGCGGAGGATCTGCGCGATACGTTCCTTGTCGGCGTCGTCGAGCTTGGTGAGGGCGAACCCGACCGGCCAGACGTTGCCGTCGTCCAGGGTGGCAGCCTGCTGGAACTCCAGCGTGGCGTAACGGATCTTGAACTTGGACCCCGGCTTGAACGCGACGACCGTCTTGCCGTCGGCGTCGGCGTACGCCGGCATCCCGTACCAGGTCTTGGCGGCGAGGTCGGTGTTGTCCGTGACCAGCTGGTGGAAGGCCTGGGCGAGCTCCTTGTCGGTCCCGGTCATCGCGGCGATCGCCTCATCGCACGCGGCGGCGGCGTCGGCCCCGGCCTGCTGCGCCTTCTTCTCGGCGACGGCGGCCTTGATCGCCGCCTTCTCCTCTTTGCTGAACGTGGTGTCGGCCATGGTGTCCCCTTCGTGTGAATCGTGCCGTGTTGTCGGCTGAGATTCAATCTACGGGCACGGGAGGCGGGGGGCTTCTCGATATCTGCTCGATTGGAGATAGCACTGCGAGCACGCTCGCCGCGGTCGAGATCAGTCGATGAGGCTCGGCGTCGGGATCGGGGTCTCCGGAGGCAGGTCGACCTTCACCGTGGTGCGACCGGTGTCGCCGACGATCGTGATCGTGAAGCGGTCGTGGTTCGGCCGGAGGATGACGGCGGCCGGGCGTCCGTCGCTCGCGCGTACTTCGCGCAGCTGCGTCGCCGCGTCCGCGGGTGTCCACTGGACGGTCGCGCCGCGGTCGCAGTCGTCGCTCACCTTCAGGAACAGCAGGCCGCCGATCGTCCGCGAGTCCACGATCCGGTGCTGCGAGACGTCCCACAGCACGGCGCCGGCCGCGGAGTTCGAGAGGGTCGTCCCGCAGATGACGAGCGGGGGGCGGCGGTGGTCGTCGTCTCACAACCAGTCACTCCGAGAAGGAGTGCGGACGCGGACGCCGTCGCGGCGATCATGCGGACAGCTCGGTGCCCTGCCGAGGGCCGGGTTCGCACGGCGGCGATCCTCACCCTCTCCCGCGCCGAGGGAGGAGGACGCCCGCGATGAGCGCCGCGACGACGACCGGTGTCACCACCGCCCACAGCCACGGCGGAACCGGCATGGCCAGGATGTTCGTCGGCGTGATGACGCACTCCCCACCCGACGGGCAGAATCCGGCGAGTCCGAGCGGCGCAGTCAGCACCAGCACGAGGAGGACCGTCGCGGCGGACCACAGCGCGCGAACCCGCAATGACCGCCGCCGATCGGCCGCAGCCCGACCCCGCATCGCCGCCCCCGATCACCGAAGCGCCCCGGAACCCTCAACAACGCGCGACGACGACCGATCCGGTGGAGATGGGGGGAATCGAACCCCCGTCCACTGCTGTGGTCGTATGCCTTCTACGGGCGTAGCCAGTGAAGTCGCTTTCTCAGCCCCGGAACTTGTCGCTGGCACCTGCTCCGACGGGCTCAGTATCAGTTGGAGTCCCTCTGCGCCCTGATGCTCAACGCAGAAGCAAGTCTTCTAGCTGACGCCAGGATCCGGGTAGAAGACAGTTCCCGGTCTGACGGTCTCTTCAAATGGCGAAGGGGAACTTACGCCGCGAGGGCGAAGTCGGCCTTGGCCGAGACAGTGCTCTTGTTATTGGCACTTATTTTTTCGCATGGATCGTTTACGAGATAACCATGCATCCTCGACCCGCTTCTCACACTCTCGCAGACAATGTCGAAACCGATCATCCCCGTGCGACGGCCGTGAGGCCGGGTCGTCATCGCGCGCTGTTGAGTTGTCCAGATACACACCGCTCCTCGCGGCGAGCTTTTCATTCTACATCACCTCGGCGGCAGTTCAGGGCATGACGTCGCCCGAGTTCGGACCGAGCGTCTGGCCGACGAACAGGTTCCCTCCCGGGTCCGACGCCAGCAGCAGCGCAGCGGGCGCCACCTCCTCCGGGCGCCCGAACCGGCCGAGCGGGAGTTCGGCGCGCTTGGCCGCCTTCCACTCCTCGCTGATCCCGTCGACCAGCGGGGTCTCGATCGGGCCGGGCGCGATGGCGTTGACGAGCACACCCTGCGCCGACACCTCCAGCGCCAGCGACTTCACGAAGGCGATGACCCCTGCCTTGGCCGCGGCGTAATGGGCCAGGCCGTCGCCGCCTTTCATGGCGAGCTGGGAGGACACCGCGATGATCCGGCCGTCCTGGCGGGCGAGCATCCCGGGGAGGACTGCCCTGGCCAGCAGGAAGACGCTGGTCAGGTCGATGCGCAGCGTCTCCTCCCAGCGGCCGAGCGGCATCGCGGCCACGGGCGACTCGGTCAGGACGCCGTGCGAGGCGACCAGGATGTCGATGCGGCCGAGCCGACTCTCGGCGTCGGCGACCGCGGCCGCGACCGACTGCTCGTCGGCCGCGTCGAAGACGATGCCCGCCCTCCAGCCCTCCTCCGCGGCGAGGGCGGCGACGCGGGCGTCGCGGTCCGCGCCGACCACCTCGGCCCCACTGGCGGCGAAGAGCCGCGCGATCGCCAGCCCGATGCCGCTCGCCGCGCCGGTCACGAGGGCGGTGCGGCCATTCAGGACTCCGGTCATCGCTCCCCCTCAGTCCCGCATCGCGACGGTGAGCGCACCGTCGACGGTGATCGCCTGACCGCTCACATACGTGGCGTCGGCGGAGGTGAGGAAGGCGATCACCGACGCGACCTCCTCCGGCCGTCCGACACGGCCCCAGGGGATGTCGTCCCCGGCGGCACGCAGGCCGTCCGGGCCGAGCGAGTTGACTGCGTCCAGCGACTGCGGCGTCTCGATGAGGCCGGGGATGATCGCGTTCGCGCGCACCCGGCGCGGACCGAGCTCGACGGCCAGGCTGCGGATCAGGCCGAGGACGCCGGCCTTCGCCGCCGCGTAGTGGGCGTGCTCCTGCCAGCCGTAGACGCCGCCGGCGATGGAGGAGATGGCGACGATCGAGCCGCCGTCGCCGAGGTGCGGGACCGCGGCGCGGGCCAGCCGCATCACGCCGTGCAGGTCCACCTGCAGCACCTCGTCCCACTGCCGGTCGGTCATCTCGGCGAAGGGCGCCCGGCGGAGGATGCCGGCGTTGGCCACGACGTGGTCGATGCGCCCGTACGCGCTCAGCGCCGCGTCGGCGAACGCCTCGACGGAGGCGGTGCTCGACACGTCCAGGTCGACGACGACGCCCTCTCCCCCGGCCTCGCGCACCTGGCGGAGCGTCTCCCCCGCGTCGTGCGGGTCGGCGGCGTAATGGCCGATGACCACGCGGTCGCCGCGGGAGGCGAGCCGGACGGCGGCGGCCCGGCCGATCCCGGAGGCCGCGCCGCTGACGATGCTGACCGCGCTCATCCGCCGACCTCCTCATCCGGCACGGAGCCCGCGACCGGGACCACCGCGTCGGCGGAGGCCGGAGCGGCCGCAGCGGCCGCAGCGGCCCGCGGGGTGACGGTCTTCGTCCCGAGCATGACCAGCCCGGACACCAGCGTCCCGAGCGCGCCGACCCAGAGCGCGGCGGTGGAGAACGGCACAGCGGCCGCGGTGAGCCCGGTGAGGATGAACCCGCCGATGATCGCGCCCGGCTGGCTCATCGCCCCGATGAACGTGCTGCCGGTCGCCCGGCAGTCCAGGTCGAAGCACTCCGCCTGGAAGAACATGATCGCCGCGTACGGCCCCAGCAGGAAGAACAGGCCGAGCATGTAGCTGATCAGCACGAACACGGTGTTGCTCGGCCCCAGCAGCAGCACGCCGAAGCAGATGCCGCCGAGGATCCAGCCGGTCACGATCACCCGCTTGCGGCCGAAGCGGTCGCCCAGCCAGCCGTGCGTGAGGTATCCGAGCGCGCCGACCAGGTTGGAACCGACCACGAGCATCAGCGCGTTGGAGGCATCGATGCCCTTGCCGGTCTGGAGGACGGTCGTGCCGAGCACCGAGAAGGTCTGGATGCCGAACCAGTTCACCAGCCAGGCCAGCGACAGAACGATGGTGTTGCGCAGGTGCTTGCCCTGGAAGATCCGCTTGAACGGAGCGGCGGTCTGGTGGTCGAGGCCTGCTGCTGCGGCGATCTGCGCGGCCTCCTCGACCCGGCCCTCCTTGCGCAGCGCGCGCACATGCTGCTGGACGACGAACTGCGGGCTCTCCTTGAGCCGCCGGCAGAGCAGCGCGACGCAGATCGCGGGGACCGTGGCGATCAGGAAGGCGATGCGCCAGCTGTCGAGGCCGAAGATCGCGATGATGATGGCGACGAAGGCGGCCGCGAGCATCGCGCCGAGCGGCCATCCGGTCTGCACCATCGCGTAGACGAAGCCCTGGTTGCGCTTGATCCGCTTGTCCTCGGTCAGCGCGTAGAGCTCGTTGAGGTAGGTGGCGTTGACGGACTGCTCCGCCAGGCCCAGGCCGCTGACCGAGCGCACGCCGACCAGGTACGCCGAGCTCATGGTGGCGGCGGTCGCGGCGGAGGACAGCGCTGTGCCGCCGACGGAGATGATCATGCCCTTCCGCCGGCCGAGCCGGTCGACCAGCGGGCCGACGCAGATCACGACGACGAAGGTACCGATGCTCACCAGTGTCGAGACGAGCAGCGCCTCACTGGTGCTCCAGCCGAAGTCGGCGGCGATGTCGGGCAGCAGCGTCCCGAACAGGATGAAGTCGTAGACCGCGATGGTCCAGGCGAAGAACGCGATGGCGGTCGCGCGGCGGGTTTCCTTGACGCCGACGGTGCGAAGCCGTCCGGCGGACTCACGAGCGACGGTGCTCATGTCTCCCCTTTCGTGGAGGGAATGCGTGGGTTGGGGGTGGGGGTGGACCGGCTCAGCGCCGGGGCGAACGACGCTGGAAGTCCTGCGCGATCTGGTCGAAGGTCGCCCAGCGCACGCCGTCGTGGCCGGAGATGTGCTCGATGAGCCGCTCCAGCATCAGCAGCACCTGCGGGCGTCCGGAGACGTCCGGGTGGATGGTGAAGGTGAACACGCCGTAGTCCTGCTCGCGGTACACCCAGTCGAACTGGTCGCGCCACATCTCCTCGAGGTGGCGCGGGTTGACGAAGCCGTGGCTGTTGGGCGAGGACTTGATGAACATCATCGGAGGCAGGTCGTCGAGGTACCAGCTCGCCGGGATCTCGACCAGGTCGGTCTCCGCGCCGCGCACCAGCGGGCGCATCCAGTCGGCGGCCTTCCCGTCGTAGTCGATCGGGGTCCAGCTGTCGCCGACCCGCACGTAGTACGGCTCGAAGTCGCGGTGCATCAGCGAGTGGTCGTAGCGGATGCCGCGCTCGATGAGGAGTTCGTTGGTCACCGGCGAGAACTCCCACCACGGGGCGACGTAGCCGGTGGGCCGGCGTCCGGACCGGTCGGAGATGAGCTCGATGCAGTGGTCGAGGATGTCGGACTCCTGCTGCCTGCTCATCGCGATCGGGTTCTCGTGGCTGTAGCCGTGCAGGCCGATCTCGTGGCCGGAGGCGACGACCTGGTCGAACTGCTCCGGGAAGGTCTCGATGGAGTGGCCCGGCCAGAACCAGGTGGCGGGGAGGTCGTACTTCTCCAGCAGCCGGTTGAGCCGCGGGACGCCCACCTCCCCGGCGAAGAGTCCGCGGGAGATGTCTCCCGGCGAGTCCTGCCCGCCGTAGGAGCCGAGCCAGCCGCCGACGGCGTCGATGTCGATGCCGAAGGCGACGAAGATCTCTTTGGTCATGGTGTGTCTTCCTTCTTCCGATCGGTGATGGAGGTTCCGTGCGCCGGCCCGGCGAAGGCCGCGAACCGGTGGGCGACGCGGTCGGCCGGCTCGGTGTCGAGCAGCAGTGCGAGCAGGATGCGCGCCTGCGACGCGGGCAGCGTCACAGCGGGGAGGGCGCCGGCGCCGACCGCGTCCACGCCCCCGCCGCCGCCGTACAGCGGCACGACCGGTCCGCGCGGCACCCGGGTGGAGAGCGCGACGACCACGCCGGCCCGCGTCGCGGCTTGGATGGCGTCGATCAGCGCGGCCGAGGCGTTGCCCGATCCGGTGCCGATGAGGACGATCCCGCGCGCGCCGGCGGCGACGGCCGCGTCGAACAGGGTGCGGTCGCCGCCCGGGTGGCAGACGACGGCGTCGACCCGGATGTCGTCGAATCCGCGACCCGGCCGTGGGAGTGCGGCCGGGCGCACCGGGGACGCCGCGAACATCGCGCGACCGCCGGCCACGAGACCGACCGCGCCGCTGTCGTGCGCGGCGAACGGCGCGGGTGCGAGGGTCTCGGCCTTGTGCACCCCGCGGGCGGCGAAGACCATGCCCGCGAAGCACACCAGCACGCCGCGTCCGCGGGCGGCGGGGTCTGCGGCCAGGGCGATGGCGTCGGCCAGATTGCCCGGGCCGTCCGAGGCGGGATGATCGGCCGGACGCTGCGACCCGGTGAAGACGACGGGGCGCTCGTCGGAGTGCACGGCGTCCGCGAGGAACGCCGACTCCTCCAGGGTGTCGGTCCCGTGCGTCACCACGATCCCGTCCACCTCCGCACGGCCGAGCTGTCCGGCGATCGCCTCGCTCAGCTCCCGCAGGTCGCGCAGCGTGAGGTTGAACGAGTTCTTGCGGAGGACGTCGACGCTCTCGACGGTGACTCCCGCGACCTCCACACCGGCGACGAGCGCCGGGCCGCCGTCGGTCGCCACCGAACCGCCCGCTCCGGAGCGGGAGGAGATGGTCCCCCCGGTGGCGAGGACGACGATGTGCGGCATCGGCGGCGGATCCTTTCGTACGACGGTGGACGTGCAAGGTGCGACGGGAAGGTCTGGCAGACACTCTTGCACAACTCAATCGATTGCGTCAATCGTTTGTGTTGACGATTGTGGAAGCAATGCCCGCGCCGGGCGCGGATCTGCCGCTCCGCGGGCCGTCGCGGGGCCGCGGGCCCGGCGGGCACGCCATAATGGCGGCAGAAGGAGCGCAATGACAGGAAAAGCCCCGGCAGGCCGACGCCCCGCCACGCAGCGGACGATCGCCGACCGCGTCGGAGTCTCGGTCACCACGGTCTCCCGCGTGCTGGCCGCCGGCGAGGAGGATGCCGCCCGCTGGGCCTCGCCGGAGACGGTCGCGGCCATCCTCGCCGTCGCCCGCGAGACGGGCTACCGGCCGAACCCGCACGCGGCGAGCCTGCGCACATCGCGGTCGAACCTCGTCGGCGTGCTCGTCCCGCGCCTCCAGGACTTCGTGCTCGCGACCATCTACGAGGGCATCGACGAGGCGGCGACCGAGCACGGGGTCTCCGCGTTCGTGACCAACTCGCTCGACGACGACGAGCTGCGCAGCGCGCGCACGGAGTCCATGCTCGACCGGCGGGTCGACGGCCTGATCTTCGGAGACGCCCACCTGGAGGACCCGTACCTCGACGCTCTCGCCGAACGGGACGTGCCGTTCGTACTCACCTCGCGGCGCAGCGGCGACCACATCGCCGTCACCTGCGACGACGCGCTCGGCGGCCGGCTGGTCGCGGAGCACCTGCTGGCGACCGGCCGCCGCGACGTGGCCGTCCTGGCCGGCCTCCCGTTCGCCTCGACGGGCCGGGAGCGGACGCGCGGACTGGTCGACGCCTACCGCGAGGCCGGGGTCGACATTCCGGAGCACCGCATCGTCTCGATCGGCTTCGACGCCCCGGCCGGCCGCGAGGGCGCCGAGCGCATCTTCGCGGAGAAGCCGTACCCGGACGCGGTGTTCGCGACCAACGACTTCGCCGCGATCGGGGCGCTCGGGGTGATCGAGCGGATGGGACTGCGCGTTCCGGAGGACGTGGCGCTGGTCGGCTACAACGACACCCCGCTCGCGGCGTCCGACGCCCTGTCGCTGACGACGGTGCGCTCCCCCATGCACGAGATGGGACGGCGGGCGCTGGAGACTCTGCTCCGCGCCATCGACGGGGAGCAGGTCGAGTCGCAGCGACTGCGGCCCGAACTCATCGTCCGGCGCAGCACCGCGGGCTGACGACGGCGCGCACCGCCGTCCTTCTGCGCCGCGGCGGTCTATGCCAGGATCGGTGGATGGCCGACACCATCATCACCGTCCAGGGCGAGTACGAGCTGAAGCATCCGGCGGAGCGGGGCGCGGTGCGGCTGAGCGTCGCGTACGAGGGCGAGCAGCGCGACGAGGCGCTCGCGCTCACCACCCAGCGGCACGCCTCCCTGGCGGCCGAGCTGCGCGAACTGCACAACCCGCAGACCGGGCCGGTGACCTCCTGGGCCTCCGACCAGCTGCGGGTATGGGGCGACCGGCCCTGGAATCAGGACGGCCGACGGCTCTCGCCGATCTACCACGCGGAGATCGGGATGGACGTCACCTTCAGCGAGCTGACCGCGCTGTCCGACTGGGTGGGCGTCGTCTCACTGCTCGACGGGGTCACGATCCAGGGCGTCACCTGGAGCCTGACGGAGGCTCGGCGCCAGTCGATCACGCAGGAGGCGCGGCGGCGGGCGGTGGAGAACGCGGTCGCCAAGGCGACGGTGTACGCGACGAGTCTCGGGCTGACGGCGGTGAAGCCGCTCGCGCTCAGCGACCCGGGGATGCTGGGCGACGGGCCGTCGAACGGTCAGCCGCAGCCGCTCCAGGCCCGGGCGATGTCGGCCGAGCTCGGCGGCGCGACGCTCGCGCTGAAGCCCGAGGACATCACGGTCGCCGTGCAGGTGCACGCGCGGTTCGCGGCGTCCTGACGCGGAGAACTCCCGCTCAGCTGCTGGGCGAGGGCGTCGGCGTCGGGCCGGACTGACCCGGCCGCAGCGGGAGGTCGGCGACGTTGAGGATGCGGACCGCCGTCACCGTGGTCCCCGAGCGGGTGCCGACGACGATCACCTCGTCGCCGGCGGCGAAGTCTGAGGCCCTCTGCGTCTGGCCCGGCGCTCCATACACGGTGGACGATGTGGTGTCGACGGTCAGGGTCGTGCCGCGCTGTGTCCGGATGGTCCAGGTCGAGCCGGAGATCGAGGCTACGGTGCCGCGGACGACGCCCTTCGCGATCGGGCCCTCGTCCTGGCGGCCGCCCTGGCCGGAGCCGCTGCCGTTGCCCTTGCCGTTCTGGCCGGGGGCGCCCGGCTTCACCGGGACCGGGCCGCCCTGGCCGTCGTGCAGCAGCCGCGACACCGACGAGCCCGCGTGGAACACGACCGAGCCCACGGCGAACGCACCGGTGCCGGCGATGCCGAACAGCACGATGACGCCGAGCACGAGCGTCGAGATGGCGAACGCCAGACCGTGGCGCTTGTAGAACGGCTCCCCCACCGGGCGCGCGGGAGGCCCGTACTGCTGCGTCGGCGGCCCGTACGGGTGCGCGGCCTGCTGCGGCGGCACGTCGTGCCGCGGCACCTCATTCTGCGCGCCGGGCTGCTGCGGGTACAGCGGCTCGGTGGGCTGGTTCTCGTCCATGGTCACAAGAACACCTGATCGAGCCGCGATACCGCTGAACGCCGGTTATGGCTTCGATGTGAACTCACGACGGCTCGACCAGCACGGAACGGAGTTTCGCCAGCTCCAGCTCGTCCAGCCCGGTGGCGAGCAGGTACTCGCGCACGCTCCCGAACCTGCGCTCCACCACGTCGAGCGCCTCCTCGAGCGCTTCGGGTGGGCTGCCGCCGAGGATGATGCGGAGGTCGGGCGTGACCTCGACCCCGTGGCTGCGCACCAGGTCGATCATCCCGTCCAGCCAGGGACCGTGGAGGTTGGCCTGGGTCGCCGCGTAGTCGGCGACCACCAGCTCGCGCTCGACGCCCACCGCGAGCAGCGCGAGGGCGACGACGATGCCGGTGCGGTCCTTGCCCGCGGTGCAGTGCACGACGACGGCCTCGCCGCCGGTGTCCGCGATCTCCCGCAGCGCGGTCACGATGACGTCGCCGTGCTGCAGCAGGATCTTCTCGTAGAGCCCGACCAGCGTGATGCCGATCGTCGACTGCGACGCGCCGGAGCCTTCGAACACCGGGAGGTGCAGGCGCTGGAGGTCGAGACCGTCGACGTCGTCCGGCATCACCGAGACCTCGAAGTCGTCGCGGAGGTCGATCACGACCCGCACGTCGAGGTCGCGGAGCGTCTGCCGCCCCTCGTCGCCGAGCCGCGCGAGCCCGTCCGAGCGGAACAGCTTGCCGCGGCGCACCACACCCTCGGGGACCGGGTAGCCGCCCGCGTCGCGGAAGTTGTACGTGCCGTTCACCGGGATGCGCGCCGCGACGACGCCTGTCGTTCCGGCCGTCGCCTCGTCGTTGCTGCTCATGCCCTCATCCTGCCACCCGGCGCCGACAGCACGCCGTGCGGGGCAGGTCACTCGCCGAGATGACGCCTGCTGGACATCGCCCGTTCGGCTTCGCGGTTGTCCTGCCGCTCGCGGAGGGCCTGGCGCTTGTCGTACTCGCGCTTGCCCTTGGCGACCGCGATCTCGACCTTCGCGCGCCCGTCGCTGAAGTAGATCTGCAGCGGGACGATCGTGTAGCCGCCCTGCTTGACCTTGTTCTCGATCTTGACGATCTGCGCCTTGTGCAGCAGGAGCTTGCGCTTGCGCCGCGGGGCGTGATTGTTCCAGGTGCCGTCCAGGTACTCGGGGATGTGCACGGCGTCGAGCCAGGCCTCTCCCCCGTCGACGAAGGCGTAGCCGTCGACCAGGGACGCCCGCCCCTCGCGCAACGACTTGACCTCGGTGCCGGTGAGCACGAGGCCCGCCTCGTAGGTGTCCTCGATGGTGTAGTCGTGGCGCGCTCGGCGATTGGTGGCCACGACCTTCTGGCCACGTTCCCTGGGCACAGCGTCTCCTGACGTCGAAGATGGTGCTGCCCGGCACAACGCCGGGCAGCAGACCAGTCTATAGGGTCAGACCCGCAAGTAGCGCTTGATGGCGAAGTTCGCCGACGCCGCCGCCAGCACCACACCGACCACGATCAGCAGCGGGATCACGAGCCAGCCCTGGTCCATCCCGACGAAGTTGATCGACGGGATCTTCGGACTCAGGAAGCCGCGGACGAAGTACTGCACCAGCAGCCAGATCACGACGCAGCTCAACACGGAGCCGATCAGCGCCGCGATCACGCCCTCGATGATGAACGGGGTCTGGATGAACCGGTTGGACGCGCCGACCAGCCGCATGATCCCGATCTCCCGCCTTCGCGAGAACGCGGACAGCCGGATCGTGGTGGCGATCAGCAGCACCGCCGCCACCAGCATCAGGATGGCGATGCCGATCGCGGTGAGACTGGCGGCGTTGAGGATGCTGAAGATCTGGTCGAGGTAGCTGCGCTGGTCCACGACGCTCTGCACTCCGGGCGAGCTGGACAGGGTCTCGGTCAGCACGTCCGAGCGGTTCGGGTCCTTGAGGTTCACCCAGAACGTCTGCGGGATCATGTCCGGCGTGACGTAGTCGGCGATCTGGTTGCCCTTGAACTGCTGCTTGAACTGCTCGTAGCCCTGCTTCTGGTCCTGGAAGTACCACTTCTGGATGTAGGGCGCGATCTCCGGGGACTGCAGCTGCTTCTTGACGGCCTCCACCGACTGCGCCGTGGCGGCGCCGCCCGGGCAGTTGTCGGTCTCGGTGCACAGGTAGACGGCGACCTGGGCGCGGTCGTACCAGTACGTCTTCATCTGCGCGATCTGCAGCTGGAGCAGCGCGGCCGTGCCGACGAAGGTCAGCGAGATGAAGGTGACGAGCACCACGGAGACGACCATCGAGAGGTTGCGGCGCAGGCCGTTGCCGACCTCGGACCAGATGAGCCCGAATCTCATTTCGTGGGCCCCACATTCTGTTCGCCGTCGCGGTCGGACGCGTCGCGCAGCCCGCTCAGGTCGAGGTTGGCGGTGAAGTTCAGGTGGTCGGGGAGGTCCTCGCCCCCGGCGGACGCGGGCACCGCGACGGGGACGGGCGCCGGCACGGCGGGCGCCGGGGCCGGGGCCGGGGCCGGGGCTTCCTGCGCGGGCGCGGGCGGTTGGTACGCCGGAGGCTGCTGGTAGACCGGTTGCGGAGAGGACGGCGCCTGCGGTGACGACGGTGCCTGCGGAGAGGACGGCGCCTGCTGGTAGGCGGGAGCCTGCTCCGCGGGCGCGCCCTGCACGGGCCCGGTCCCGACCGGGACGGGTCCCGTGGGGTTGGCGACCGGCGCGTGCGGACGCGTCATCGGCTCCGACGGAGCGGGCGCGGCTGCGGCGGCGGGCACCGGCGCAGCGGCGTGCGGGGCCGGCACGGCACCGGTCACGAGCCCGTCCGCGGTCGGACGCGGCAGCGGGATCGCCGAGGTGACGCCGTAGCCGCCGTGGCGCTCGTCGCGGACGATCTGGCCGCCGACGAGCTCGATCACGCGCTGCTTCATCTGGTCGACGATCGCCGCCTCGTGCGTGGCCATCAGCACCGTGGTGCCGCCCGCGTTGATCTGGGCGAGCACCGACATGATCCCGGCGCTGGTGGCCGGGTCGAGGTTTCCGGTGGGCTCGTCGGCGAGGAGGATCTGCGGCTTGTTGACCACGGCGCGCGCGATCGCGACGCGCTGCTGCTCACCGCCGGAGAGCTCGTGCGGCAGGCGCTGCGCCTTGCCGTCGAGGCCGACCATCGCCAGCACGTCGGGCACGGCCTCCTGGATGAAGCCACGCGACTTGCCGATCACCTGGAGTGTGAAGGCGACGTTCTGGAAGACCGTCTTGTTCGGCAGCAGCCGGAAGTCTTGGAAGACCACGCCGATGTTGCGGCGGAAGTAGGGGACCTTGCGCGACGAGATCGTGCCGAGGTCCTGGCCCAGGACGTGGATGGCTCCCTTGGTCGGCCGCTCCTCCTTGAGGATCAGCCGGAGGCAGCTCGACTTGCCCGAGCCGGACGCGCCGACGAGGAAGACGAACTCGCCGCGGAGCACTTCCAGGTTGATGCCGTTGAGCGCAGGGCGCGCTGTCCCCGCGTACTGCTTGGATACGTGTTCGAACCGGATCATGACTGTTAGAGACTAAGCAACTCTTGCGCGTTCCACAGTAGCGACATGCCCGTGAGCCACAAGCCTGACAGTCCCCGGCACACGCGCTGAGCGCAATGCCCGTGGGGCCTGTGACCGGGCCTAGTCCTCGTCCTTGGCGCCCGCGCGCCAGCGGATGCCCGCGGCGATGAAGCCGTCGAGGTCGCCGTCGAACACCGACGCGGGATTGCCCGACTCGTAGCCGGTGCGCAGGTCTTTCACCAGCTGCTGGCCGTACAGGAAGTAGGAGCGCATCTGGTCGCCCCAGCTCGCCGTGATGGTGCCGGCGAGCTCCTTCTTCTTGGCCGCCTCCTCCTCCTTCTGGAGCAGGAGCAGGCGGGTCTGCAGGACGCGCATCGCCGCCGCGCGGTTCTGGATCTGCGACTTCTCGTTCTGCATCGAGACGACGATGCCGGTCGGGAGGTGCGTGATGCGGACGGCGGAGTCGGTCGTGTTGACCGACTGGCCGCCGGGGCCCGAGGAGCGGAACACGTCCACGCGGATGTCGCCTTCCGGCACCTCCACGGCCGTGGCCTCCTCCATCAGCGGGATGACCTCCACCGCGGCGAAGGACGTCTGGCGCTTGTCCGCCGAGCCGAACGGGCTGATCCGGGCGAGCCGGTGCGTGCCGGCCTCCACCGAGAGCGTGCCGAACGCGTACGGGGCCTCGACCTCGAAGGTCGCGGACTTGATGCCGGCACCCTCCGCGTAGGAGGTGTCCATGACCTTGACCGGGTACTTGTGCTGCTCCGCCCAGCGCAGGTACATGCGCATGAGCATCTCGGCGAAGTCGGTGGCGTCGTCGCCGCCGGCGCCGGAGCGGATGGTGACGATCGCCGAGCGCTCGTCGTACTCGCCGCTCAGCAGCGTCTGCACCTCGAGGTCGCCGAGCGTCTTCTGCAGGGACTCCAGCTCCGCGCGCGCCTCGGCGGCGGACTCCTCGTCGTCGCCCTCGTTGGCGAGCTCGACGAGCACCTCGAGGTCGTCGAGGCGCTGCTCGACCGAGGTGATCCGGCCGAGCTCCGCCTGGCGGTGGCTGAGCGCGCTGGTCACCTTCTGCGCGTTCGCCGTGTCGTCCCAGAGGTCGGGGGCGCCTGCCTTCTCGCTGAGGTCGGCGATGTCGGCGCGGAGCTTGTCCACGTTCACGACGGCGACGATGTCGGCGAGGGTGGAGCGGAGGTCCGCGATCTGCGGGGAGAGGTCTAGTTCGATCATGGCGTCCTCCAGCCTACCGGCTGCCCTTCCGGCGAGACGTGCGCGCGACAGTTGTACTGTGTTAAGCAAATGACTTCCGACGAGCGCCCCTTCTCCTTCCGCTCTGTCGCACTCGCCGCCTTCCTGCCGACACTGCTCTTCTCGATCGGCGAGGGCGCGATCATCCCGATCATCCCGATCGCAGCGGGCAACCTCGGCGCGACGCTGGCGATGGCCGGCTTCATCGCGTCGATGCTGATGCTCGGCGAGCTGGCCGGCGACATCCCGAGCGGCTGGGTCGTCTCGCGGATCGGCGAGCGCACCGCCATGATCGGCGCCGCGGCCGTCGCGGTGGCGGGCGTCGTGGTGTGCCTGCTCGCGCCGAACTACTGGGTGCTCATGGCCGGCATCTTCGTGGTCGGGATCGCGACGGCGGTCTTCGCCCTCGCCCGGCACGCGTTCATGACGACCTACGTGCCGGTGCGCTACCGGGCGCGGGCCCTGTCGACCCTCGGCGGTATCTTCCGCGCCGGCTGGTTCGTCGGCCCGCTGATCGCGTCCGCCGTGATCGCGGCGACCGGGTCGACGCAATCGGTGTTCTGGATCTTCATCGTCAGCTGCCTGGGCTCGGTCGTCGTGCTGCTGGTGCTTCCGGACCCCGAGCGGATGTTCGGCCCGGCGCCGACCGCTCCCGGGCACGGCGGCGAGCCGGTGACGGAGGGCGAGGAGGACGCCGACGAGCGCACCCGCGGGCTGTTCGCGACGATCTGGTCGTTCCGCGGCGTGCTCGCACGGATGGGCTCCGGCATCTCGCTCGTCGCGGCCGTCCGGTCGGCGCGCACCGTCCTGCTGCCGCTCTGGGCCGTCTCCATCGGGCTGAACGAGGCGAACACCGCGCTCATCATCGGCATCGCGGGCGCCGTCGACTTCGCGCTCTTCTACGCCAGCGGCCAGCTCATGGACCGGTTCGGCCGGATGTGGAGCGTGGTGCCCTCCATGCTCGGCCTCGGCGTCGGCTTCCTGGTGCTGTCGTTCAGCCACGACCTTCCGGGGGCGGTGGCCTGGTACATCGGCGTCTCGCTGTTCCTCGCGTTCGCCAACGGCATCGGTTCGGGCATCATCATGACGCTCGGGGCCGACCTGGCGCCGAAGGAGAGCCCGGCCGCGTTCCTCGGCGCGTGGCGGTTCACGGGTGATGCCGGCCAGGCCGCAGCGCCGCTCGTGGTGTCGCTGCTGACCGGGCTGGTCTCGATCGCCTTCGCGAGCGGGGTGATGGGCGTGCTCGGACTGGTCGGCGCCGGTCTGCTCGCCCGGTTCATCCCGCGCTACATCCCGCGCCGGCCCCGGGCCGCGGAGGGGCTGCCGGAATAGCCGCGACTCCCGTACGGTTCGATACGTATGCATACGCATCGAGCAGGAGGACGGACATGGCCGCACGGCTGGAGATCGGGATCGACACGTTCGGCGACATCACGCTGGACGCCGACGGGAATCCGCTGCCGCACGCTCAGGTGCTGCGCAACGTCGTGGCGGAGGGCGTCCAGGCCGACCAGGCCGGCCTCCACTTCATCGGCATCGGCGAGCACCACCGCAAAGACTTCTCGGTGGCGGCCCCGGAGGTCGTGCTCGCGGCGATCGCCGGCCAGACCGAGCGCATCCACCTCGGCTCAGCGGTCACGGTGCTGAGCTCGGACGACCCGGTGCGGGTGTTCCAGCGCTTCGCCACCCTCGACGGCGTCTCGAACGGCCGCGCGGAGGTCATCCTCGGCCGGGGCTCCTTCATCGAGTCGTTCCCGCTGTTCGGCTTCGATCTGGCGCAGTACGAAGAGCTCTTCGACGAGAAGCTCGACCTCTTCGCCGCGATCCGGCAGCAGGAGCCGGTGACCTGGAGCGGGACGCTGCGGCCGCCGCTCACCGACCAGTCGGTGTATCCGCCGGTCGAGCACGGCCTCCTGAAGACCTGGATCGGCGTCGGCGGCAGCCCGGAGTCGGTGGTCCGCGCCGCGCGTTACGGCCTCCCGCTGATGGTCGCGATCATCGGCGGCGGCCCGATGCGCTTCCAGCCGCTCACCGAGCTCTACCGCAACGCGCTGGAGCAGTTCGGCCAGGACACCGGCCTCCCGATCGGCGTGCACTCCCCCGGCTTCGTCGCCGAGACCGACCAGGAGGCCAAGGACCTGCTCTGGCCGCACTGGGAGGCCATGACCAACCGGATCGGCCGCGAGCGCGGCTGGCCGCCCGCGACCCGCGCGCGCTTCGAGCACGAGGCGGCGGAGGACGGCGCCCTGGTCGTCGGCTCGCCGGAGACGGTCGCGCAGAAGATCGCGTACGCCGCACGCGGCCTCGGCCTCACCCGGTTCGACGTCAAGCTGAGCAACGGGACGCTGGGCCACGAGCACATCATGCGGGCGATCGACCTGCTCGGCCGCGAGGTCGCGCCGCGCGTGGATGAGCTATTGTCGTAGCCGCGCGCAGCGCGAGCCGCGGGAGTGGTGAAACTGGCAGACACGCAGGATTTAGGTTCCTGTGCTTCACGGCGTGAGGGTTCGAGTCCCTTCTCCCGCACCGTGTGACGCGGCGGGTGAAAGACCCCGCCCCCGGCCGCAGAAACGGCGTCGCGCAGGCGGACCTGCCCTATTCTCCCGAATGTCCGTTCCATCGTCGGGAGAGGGATGTCGCGCCCCGATCTTCAGCGCACGCCGTCGGCACGGCCGAAGGACACGTCGGTCCAAGCCCTCCGCGGCATCGCCTGCATCCTCGTGGTGGTCTGGCATTCCGTCGGTCTTGGCGAGCTGTCGCTCTGGCGGTTCACGAGCGATTCCGCGTGGGAGTTCGCGCTCGGACTGCTGGAGTACCTGCGCATGCCGCTCTTCACGTTCCTGTCGGGTTACGTCTATGCGATGCGACCGATCAGCGTCGGCGCATCCCCCTGGCGCTTCCTCCGTTCGAAGGCGCGACGACTGCTCGTTCCGATGCTCGTGGTCGGCACGGCCTACATCCTGGCGTTCGACCTGATCCCGGGCTGGGGCGGGAGCGGTCTGCGACCGTTCTGGACGTGGCACATCATCCCCGTCGCGCATCTCTGGTTCATCTGGGCGGTGCTCTGGTGCTTCGTCGCGGTCGCCGTCCTCGACGCGCGCGGCCGGCTGTCCACGCGGCGAGGGATGCTGATCGCGCTGGTCGTGTCGTTCGCGCTCTCGGCCGTCCTGCCGAAGGGCATCGCGACTCCGTTCGCCTCGGCGGCCGCGGTGTACCTCTCGTTCTTCTTCCTCGCGGGGATGGCCTGCCGCCGCTTCGACTGGCGCAGCGCGCCACGGCGCCGGCACCTGATCGCCCTCGGCGCGTTCGTCGTGCTGTTCGCGGTGACGATCCTCGGCACCGTCGCCGGTGTTCGCCCGTCACCGGACGGCGTCGTCGGCAACCTCGTCGGAGCGCTGTTCTGCGCGCTCGTCGTGCTCGTGCGGTTCTCGTCGAGGCCGCTCGAATGGCTGGGGGCCAGGTCGTTCGCGATCTTCCTGTTCCACTACTTCGCCGTCCAGTTCTGCCGGATGGCCTTCGTCGCGCTGGGCTTCCACGACGTGACCGTGTGCATCGTCGTGACCACCGTCGTGGCGCTGCTCGCCTCGGTGGTTCTCGAGCGCATCCTGCGTTCGTGGCGCGTCACCAGAACCCTCGCTCTCGGCGAGCGGTGGACCGCCGCCACGTAGTAGGAGTCATTCGCACCGTACGCCCAGCCCGCGCACACTAAACTCGCCTCGACCGCATACTGAGACGATAGGAGTTGCGTGATCCATCACGCCGGCCTCATCCCCTGGCTCGACCCCACCACCATCATCGGCGCGGCCGGTCCGTGGGCGCTGATCGTGGTGTGCGGGATCGTGTTCGCCGAGACGGGCCTCCTGGTCGGCTTCCTGCTGCCGGGCGACACCCTGCTGGTGATCTCCGGCCTGCTCACGCACACCTCCCGTGTCTTCGGCGTCGACATCTGGTGGGTCTGCCTGGCCATCGCGTTCGCGGCGTTCCTCGGCGGAGAGGTCGGCTACCTGATCGGGCACAAGGCGGGCCCGCGCGTGTTCGAGCGCAAGGAGACCGGTCTGTTCAGCATGGAGAACGTGCGCCGCACCAACGCGTTCTTCGACCGGTTCGGCGCGCTCGCGGTCATCCTGGCGCGCTTCGTGCCGATCGTGCGCACATTCGCCCCGGTCGCCGCGGGCGTCGGGCACATGAACTACAAGAAGTACTCGCTGTACAACGCGATCGGCGCGCTGCTCTGGGGCGCCGGCCTCACGCTGTTCGGTTTCGTCATCGGCTACATCCCGCCGATCGCCAACTTCGTGTCGCATTACATCGACATGATCCTCATCGGCGCGGTGGTGATCACGCTCATCCCGACGCTGTTCCACTACTTCCAGTCGCTGCGCAAGGCGAAGAAGAAGCGCCTGGAGGCCGAAGCGGCCGCCGCCACCGCAACCGACGCCACGGTCTCCGACCCGCACCCCACGCCCGACGTCTGAAGGTCGAGGGGCACGTAAACGGCCCTAGTGGGGCAGCTCGCTAATACGTCCCTGTGGATTGCAGGCGAGCTACCCACATTCCAGGGCATTCCTCGGTCCAGACGGGTGCCCCGGAAGATCCACTAGGTCGGCCGGTTGACGTCCTGCCTCCGGAGGAAAGACCATGGATCCCGAAATGACATCGTCTGCACCAGGGCTGTCGAACATGATGGCGCAGACCTCATCCCCGGTGGGAACATACTCGGGCGCATAGTGGCGCTTCCAATAGGGCTCCCATGCAGTCAGCTCGGTCGCCCCCTGGAAGAGCTTCCGAGTCTCGGCACCTTCCTCCACTGGCCCAACCTTGCACACTCACTGGCTGGTTCGCGGCCCCAATTCGGTCACGTTGGTCAGGGCACGTAGGGGGTCTTCTGGGCGTCGACGCGGCTCTCGGCGGTAACTGCCACCGACGGCATATGCTCGTCGCATGTCCGAGGATTCGCGTGATGGCTCTACGCCTCCGCACGCGAACAGGCGGTACGCCGGCATCGTCGAGTCGTTGATGACACAACTCTTCATCGCTGACTCGGACCCGCGGGCGGAAACGAAGCGTGCCTTCCTCCACTGGGTGGTGGTCAGCGCCGCGGTGATCTTCGCCGTATGGTTCGTCGCGCTCATCGTGATCATGCTCGCGGCCGTCCTCCGAGGCTGAAGGAGTTGGGCGGATTGCGCGTTTGCTGCTCCGATTGTCGAGGGGCACGTAAACGCCCCTAAAACACGGTTTTAGGGGCGTTTACGCGCCCTTCGAGGGTCGCTCAGCGGTGGAACTCGTCCTCGTGCGCGGCGTGCTCGGCCGGCTCGAGCTGGAACGTCGAGTGCTCGACGTCGAAGTGCTTGGCCAGGCATCCGGACAGCTCGTCCAGCAGCTTCCCCGTCCCGCCCGACCGGAAGACGCCGGCCTCGACCACGACGTGCGCCGTGAACACCGGCGCGCCCGACGTGATGGCCCAGACGTGCACGTCGTGCACGGCGACGACGCCCGGGGTGCCCAGGATGTGGTCGCGGATCTCCGCGACGTCGGTGTCCGCGGGGGCCGCCTCGCTGAGCACGCGCACCACGTCGCGCAGCAGCAGTACGGCGCGCGGGACGATGAACGCCGCGATCAGCAGCGACGCGATCGCGTCGGCCGGGGCGAAGCCGGTGAACATGATCACGACGGCCGCGACGATGACGGTCAGCGAGCCGATCAGGTCGCCGAACACCTCCAGGTACGCGCCGCGCATGTTGATCGAGTGATCGGCGGCGGGACGCAGCAGCAGCAGGGCGCCGAGGTTCGCGACCAGGCCGATGACGGCGACCACGAGCATCGGGCCGGACTGGACCTCCGTCTCCCCCGACACGAGCCGTCCGATCGCGCCGATGCTCACGAACACCGCGACGACGACGAGGATCAGCCCGTTGATCAGCGCGCCGAAGACCTCGGCCCGGCGGTAGCCGAACGTCTGGCGGTCGGTCGGCGGCCGGGCGGCGACGATGGTGGCCATCAGGGCGACGATCAGCCCGGTCAGATCGCTCAGCATGTGACCGGCGTCCGCCAGCAGCGCCAGCGATCCGCTCAGCCACGCGCCGATGATCTGCACGACGAGCACCGCGGCGACGATCCCGATGGCGATCAGGAGCCGGTTGCGGTTGGCGGAGTGGCCGTGGTCGTGACTCATGGTTCTTCTACGGTATGTCGAAGTCGCCGGGGCGTGCCAGCGGGAGCGCTAGATAGGAATGAGTGCCGTTCTCATTCTCACTGCGCTGCGCCCAGGCTCCGGCGCTCAGCCCGCGGCCGCGACCAGGTCCCGCAGCGCCGGCACGATGGCCGTGAAGGCCCGCGAGCGGTGGCTCTCGGCGTTCTTGACCTCCGGCCCGAGCTCGGCCGCCGTCGCGTCGTGGCCGTCCGGCACGAAGATCGGGTCGTAGCCGTGGCCGTGCTCGCCGCGCGGCTCGTGCGCGATGCTGCCGGGCCAGATCCCCTCGACCACGGTCTCGCCGGCCGGTGAGACCAGTGCGAGCGTCGCCGTGAAGTGCGCCGCGCGCGTGCCGTCCGGGAGGTCGGCGAGCTGGTCGAGCAACAGCTGGAGGTTGGCCTGCGCGTCGCCGTGCCGTCCGGCCCAGCGCGCCGAGAAGATCCCCGGGGCGCCGCCCATCGCGTCGACGCAGATTCCGGAGTCGTCGGCCAGCGCCGGCAACCCGGTGTGGGCGGCCGCGGCGCGCGCCTTGATCAGCGCGTTCGCCTCGAAGGTCACGCCGTCCTCCACCGGCTCCGGGCCGTCGTAGCCGACGATCTCGAGGCCGGGGACGGCGTCGCCCAGGATCTGCTGGAACTCCAGCGCCTTGTGCCGGTTGTGCGTGGCGAGGACGACGCGGACCATCAGCCCTCGATGCCGAGCGCGGACGACTCGAGCGCTGCGCGCTGCACGGCGGCCAGCTCGGTCGCGCCGCCGAGAGCCAGGTCCAGCAGCGCGTTCAGCTCGCCGCGGTCGAAGGGCGCGCCCTCGGCGGTGCCCTGCACCTCCACGAACAGGCCGCGGCCGGTCACGACCACGTTCATGTCGGTCTCGGCGCGGACATCCTCCACGTAGGCGAGGTCGAGCATCGGCGTGCCGTCGATGATTCCGACCGAGACCGCGGACACCGAGTCGATCAGCGGGGTGGCCTTCTGGCCGATGAAGCGGTGCTCGCGGCCCCACTCCAGCGCGTCCGCCAGGGCCACGTAGGCGCCGGTGATCGCGGCGGTGCGGGTGCCGCCGTCGGCCTGCAGCACGTCGCAGTCGATCACGATGGTGTTCTCGCCGAGCGCCTTCATGTCCACCACCGCGCGGAGGCTGCGGCCGATCAGCCGGCTGATCTCGTGGGTGCGGCCGCCGATCCTGCCCTTGACGGACTCCCGGTCCATGCGCTCGTTCGTGGAGCGCGGCAGCATGGCGTACTCGGCGGTGACCCAGCCTTTGCCCTTGCCGGCCATCCAGCGCGGCACGCCGTTCGTGAACGACGCCGTGCAGAGCACACGCGTGTTGCCGAACGAGATCAGCGCCGAGCCCTCGGCCTGCCGGCTCCAGCCGCGCTCGATGGTGACGGGCCGGAGGCCGTCGGGGGTGCGGCCATCCGCGCGGGTGATGTCGGTCACAGTTCTCTCCTCGGTCGGAAACGGAAGGGCTCAGGGGTCAGAGCGGGAGGTCGATCACGCCGGTCTGCACCAGGTCGACCCGGAAGATCTCCGGCCCGATGAAGCGGTGCGCGAGGCGCAGGAAGTAGTCGGCGTCCGAACCGGTCGCCTCGTAGCGGATGCTGGGCGGCGTGATCTCGGTCCGCTCCAGGCCGCGACTGACGAGCGTGCGGTAGACGTCCTTGGCGGTCTCGGTGTCGCTGGAGACCAGCGAGACGCCCTCGCCCATCACGTACGAGATCGCGCCCTTCAGGAACGGGTAGTGCGTGCAGCCGAGCACGAGCGTGTCCACGTCGGCCTCGCGCAGCGGCTGGAGGTACTCGGCCGTGACGCGCAGCACCTCCTCGCCGCTGGTGATCCCGGCCTCCACGAACTCCACGAAGCGCGGGCAGGCCTGCGTGAAGAGCTCGAGGGACGGCGCGGCGGCGAAGGCGTCCTCGTAGGCGCGGGAGGAGATCGTGCCCGCCGTGCCGATGACGCCGACCCGGCCCGTCCTGGTCGCCGAGACGGCGCGGCGCACGGCCGGCTGGATGACCTCGATGACCGGCACCGAGTAGCGCTCGCGGGCGTCGCGCAGCATCGCGGACGACGCGGTGTTGCAGGCGATCACGATCAGCTTGACGCCCTGCTCGACCAGGAAGTCCAGGACCTCCAGGGAGTAGCGGCGGACGTCCGCGATCGACTTCGGCCCGTACGGCGAGTGCGCGGTGTCGCCGACATAGAGCAGCGACTCGTTGGGGAGCTGGTCGCGGATGGCCCGGGCGACGGTGAGCCCACCGACCCCCGAGTCGAAGATCCCAATCGGCGCATCCGTCACAGCAGTCCAGCCTACCCGTCCGCGCCGTGGCTAAGGTGGAGCCGTGACCGAGTCCTCCGCGCTCCTGACCGACCGCTACGAGCTCACGATGCTCGACGCCGCGCTGCTGAGGGGCACGCACGAGAGGGAGAGCGTCTTCGAGGCGTTCACCCGTCACCTGCCGGCCGGCCGCCGCTACGGCGTCATCGCGGGCACCGGGCGCCTGCTGGAGCTGATCGAACGGTTCCGCTTCGGGGACGCCGAGCTGGAGTACCTGCGCGAGGCCTCTGTGGTGCGGCAGGAGACCCTCGACTGGCTCGCGGACTTCCGGTTCTCCGGCACCATCCGGGGCTACCGGGAAGGTGAGGTCTTCTTCCCCGGGTCGCCGTTCCTGATCGTGGACGCGCCGTTCGCGGAGGGGGTCATCCTCGAGACGCTCATCCTCAGCGTCTTCAACTACGACTCGGCCGTCGCCTCCGCCGCCGCGCGGATGGTCACGGCCGCCGCCGGCCGTCCGCTCGCCGAGATGGGCTCGCGCCGCGCCAACGAGCGCAGCGCCGTCGCAGCCGCGCGGGCCGCGTACATCGCGGGGTTCGGCGCGACCTCCAACCTGGAGGCGGGGCGCACCTGGGGCGTGCCGACGATGGGCACGGCCGCGCACGCGTTCACGCTACTGCACGACAGCGAGGAGGACGCCTTCCGTGCGCAGGTCGCGGCACTCGGCCCCGGCACCACGCTGCTGGTCGACACCTTCGACGTGGAGCAGGCGATCGAGACGGCCGTGCGCGTGGCCGGTCCGGAGCTCGGCGCCGTCCGCCTCGACTCCGGCGACCTCCCGAAGCTCGTGCGCCAGGTGCGCGCCCAGCTCGACCGGCTCGGCGCGACGAAGACCCGCATCACCGTGACCAACGACCTGGACGAGTTCACCATCGCTGCGCTGTCGTCGTCGCCGGTCGACTCGTACGGGGTCGGCACCGCGGTCGTCACCGGCTCGGGGTCACCGGCCTCCGGGATGGTCTACAAGCTCGTCGCCCACCGCGACGACGACGGCACGTGGGTGCCGGTGGCGAAGAAGTCGGAGGGCAAGCCGAGCATCGGCGGCCGCAAGCACCCGATCCGCCGGCTCGACGCGTCGGGGCACGCGGTCGCGGAGGTCATCCACATCGTGGAGGCGGGCGATCAGCCGGACGACACCGGCCGCGACCTGCTCGTGCCGCTGGTCGCCGACGGCGAGGTGCAGCGCGAGCACCTCGGGCCGGAGGGCACGCGGCGGGCACGCGAGCACCGCGCGAGCGCGATGAGGGAGCTGCCGGACGAGGCGTTCCGGCTGGGCCGGGGCGACCCGGTGCTGCCGACGATCTTCGGCTGAGGCGGCGGCCGCCGCGGACTGCGGCTACTCGTCCCGCAGCTTCTCGTAGATCTCCTTGCAGGTGGGGCAGACCGGGAACTTCTCCGGGTCGCGGCCCGGGGTCCACATCTTGCCGCACAGCGCCTTGACCGGTTTGCCGGTCATGGCGGACTCGAGGATCTGCTCCTTCTTCACGTAGTGCGAGAAGCGCTCGTGGTCGCCGGGCTCGGAGATCTGCGGCGTCTCCAGAAGCTCGCGCTCGAGTGTGCTCGTGCCACCGCCGCCCGGCTCTCCACCGGGTTCGAGGATGCTGGCGTCGTTCATCGTCCCAGTCTAACGGCGTGAGGTCCGGACACTGCCGGGCCCGTCGCCCTTGCTTCAGTCGTTGCGGTTCGCGAACGCCATCAACTCCGGGCCGCGCTTGTCGAACGCCCGCGCGCCGGCCCACAGCCCGCCGCCGAGGGCGGCGAAGCCGACCAGCACCGACGCGATCGGCGAGATGCCGAGCCAGAACGGGTTGACCGTCAGGCCGAGGGCCAGGAAGACGATCGCGGGCGACGCCAGGATGATGATGGCGAAGAAGCTGAACGCCTGGGCGAGGGCCGCCGACGCTCCGGAGTTCTGCGGCTGCGTGAAGGCGCTGTCGCCCGGCTTGGTCGCGGGGTACGGGAAGAGCGCCGAGAACACACTGGACAGGCCGAGCCCGATCACCAGGATGGACCCGCACAGCGCCGCGACAGCCGGAAGCACCGCCCAGTCGCCGAACACCGCCGCGGTCACCAGCGAGCCGACCACGATGACCGGGATGCCGATGAGCACGGGCGGGAACATCCTCCCGACCCGGTCGGCGATGCCGCGTGTCCCCGAGACGAGATGCAGCCAGATCGCGGTGCTGTCGAAGGCGATGTCGTTGTGGATGGTCCAGCCGAGGAACAGGCAGACCAGCGGCAGCGGCACGAGCGAGGCGAAGTGGATCGAGAGGCCGCCGAGCGCGAGCGCAACGACCACGAACACCGGGATGACCGGCACCACCACCAGCGCCACCCAGTAGCGGGCGTCCCTCCCCCAGTACGTCATCGAGCGCGCGGCGATCGCGGCCGTCGGTCCGCCGGGGAGCCGAGCGAACCAGCCGAGGCCGTGATGGTCGCGCGCGAGCGCCTCCCGCTCCGGCGCGACGAGCACCAGCGCGACGAGGGTGCGCCAGACCAGCCAGAGCACGCCGACGGTCGCGACGGCGATGAGGAACTGCGCGAACGCCGCACCCCCGTCGCCTTCGGCGGCGGCGCCCGGCATGCTCCAGACCGCGCCGAGCGGGGTCCACTGCAGCCAGCCGGCGAAGCCGTTCAGCGTGCCGAGGCCGTCGCGGCCCCAGTCGACGGTGAGCAGCAGGAGCAGCACGGGGGCGACGAGCACGAGGGCCAGGAACGCGAAGACGCCTCCGGCCTCCTTCGACCGGCGCGGCGGTACGAGCAGCGAGGCGATCGCGGTGGAGATGCGGGACGCGAGCACGCAGGTGGGCAGGGCGATCAGCGCAGAGAGCACGGCGAGCACCGCCGCGCCCGGGTCGCGGGACCAGGTGATCACCGTGCCCAGCGAGCACACGAAGAGCACGATCGCGGGGAGGCCGACCAGCGCGGCGAGGGCCAGCGCGCGGGCGAGCTCCCGGTCGGGGATGCCGAACAGCGCGAACTTGCGCGGGTCGAGCGCGTCATCCACCCCGAACAGCAGCGGCAGCAGCAGGAAGCCGGCGACCACGATCGAGCCGATCACGACCAGCACACCGTGCACGTCGGCGACGTCAGGCGCGAGGCGCGCCGCCACCAGAGCGCCGATCACCAGCACCACCGTCACCACGCCGTAAGCCAGCCCCAGCACCAGGCCGAAGATCTGCCACGGGCTGCGCCGGAAGGCGTTGCCGAGGAGCCTGAGCCTCAGTCCGAGAAGCTGTGCAACCACTCCATGCCCTCCGCCGCCTTGCGTCCACCGGCCAGGTCGACGAACCGTTCCTCCAGGGTCTGCTCGCCGCGCACCTCGTCGATGGTCCCGGCCGCGAGCACCTGGCCGCGGACGATGATCGCGACGCTGTCGCAGACCCGCTCGATCATGTCCATGCCGTGGCTGGAGAGCACGACCGTGCCGCCCGCGGCGGTGTAGCGCTGCAGGATGTCCACGACGTTCGCAGCGGAGACCGGGTCGACGGACTCGAACGGCTCGTCGAGCACCAGGAGGCGCGGCGAGTGGATCATGGCGGCCGCGAGGGCGATCTTCTTCGTCATGCCCGCGGAGTAGTCGGCGACCAGGCGGTCGAGCGCGTCGGCGATGCCGAACGCGTTCGCGAGATCGGCGGTGCGGGCGTGGACGGTCTTGGCGGAGAGCCCGCGCAGCGTTCCGGCATAGTGCAGGAACTGCGCTCCGGTGAGGCGGTCGAACAGGCGCAGCTTGTCCGGAAGGACGCCGATGACGTGCTTGGCGCGCACCGGCTCGGTCCAGACGTCCACGCCGTGCACGACGATGCGGCCCTCGTCGGGTCGCAGCAGGCCGGTGACCATCGACAGGGTCGTGGTCTTGCCCGCGCCGTTCGGGCCGACGATGCCGTAGAAGGAGCCCTCGCGCACGTCCAGCGTGACGCCGTCGACGGCGACGATCGGGCCGTAGCGCTTGCTGAGGCCGTGGATGGCGAGGACGCTCGGGCGGGTGTCCACGACAGGGGCCGGACGGATCGGTTCCGCCGGCTGCGCGGGTGCGGGGACCGCGGCGGCCGTCTCGACGACGGCCTTCGCGGTGCGCGGCTTCTGCGCCGTCTTGGCGGTGGTCGTCCGCTTGCGCGGAGTGGGCGTCCGCGTGCTCGAGCCCGCGGCCGCCGCCGCGGTCTTCGGCTGCGTGCGCTTGGCGGCGGGGCGCGCGGCGGGCGCCGCCTGCTCCGTCTCGGACTGCGCGATCTCGGACATCGGCTCCCCCTCGTGATCCCCCCGCGGATCGGGCGCGCCGGACTCCGGCTCGGTACTGCTGCCGGGTCGCGCGCGCTCGAAACTCACCACGCAACCGTACCAATACAGAACCGCTTGCGTACCCCCCGACGGGTGACCTCGCAGCGACGGCCTCAGGCTTCTCAGACTGCCTAGGAAAGTCCTGTGAGGAACATAACGACCCCGCAACGACCGACGTCAACCCCTGCCCCCGGATGAGGGCCCCCGGTATTCTGGTGCAGGCATGAAGGCGTGTCGAAACACGTAAAGCGTGAATGAACTCCCGGTGACATCCCGGGAGTGGCGGGCGTCGAAGCTCCGCCGCAATCACACCCACACGGGGTTCGCGCGGATTCAAGGAGATGATTGTGACGACCCAGGTAGTGATCCTCGCGGCCGGAATGGGCAGCCGGCTCGGCCGGAGCCTCCCGAAGCCGCTGACGGAGCTGAGCGACGGCCGCACCATCATGCAGCAGCAGTTCGACAACATCCACGCCGCGTTCGGCAAGGACGTCACCGTGACGATCGTCGTCGGCTACAAGCTCGAGCACATCATCGAGGCGTTCCCGGACGCCGAGTTCGTCTACAACGAGCAGTACGACCAGACCAACACCTCCAAGAGCCTCATGCGCGCCCTGCAGGCCTCCGGCCCCGGCGGCGTGCTCTGGATGAACGGCGACGTCGTGTTCGACCCGGCCGTGCTCGTCCGCGGCGCGGCGATGGTCTCGCGCGACCAGACCTTCGTGACCGTCAACACCTCGTCGGTCGCCGACGAGGAGGTCAAGTACACCACCGGCCCCGAGGGCTACATCCACGAGCTGTCCAAGACCGTCAAGGGCGGGCTGGGCGAGGCCGTCGGCATCAACTACATCTCCGGCAAGGACAAGGCCGCCCTGCTGCGCCAGCTGCAGCGGGTCGCCGACCAGGACTACTTCGAGCGCGGCATCGAGCTCGCCATCGAGCAAGACCGCCTGCTGGTCGAGCCGGTCGACATCTCCGACCTGTACGCCGTCGAGGTCGACTTCCAGGAGGACCTGGAGCGCGCGAATCTTTTCGTATAGTCGAAGGGCCGCGTGACGCGAACACGCAGCCAGCGATCAATACGATAGGTTCCCGTGACCAGTACCTCCGCCGATCTGCGCCCTGCGCAGCGGACGCGTTCCGCCCGCTACCGCCACTCGCTGTGGCTGTTGACGGTGCGCGACCTGCGCGTCCGCTACTCCACCAGCGCGCTGGGCTACCTGTGGTCGATCCTCGATCCGCTCGTCATGAGCGCGATCTACTGGTTCGTCTTCACGGTGATCTTCCACCGCAGCGTCGGTGAGAACCCCTACATCGTCTTCCTGCTCGCGGCGCTCCTGCCGTGGATGTGGTTCAACGGAGTGGTGTCGGACAGCACGCGGGCGTTCATCCGCGAGGCGAAGCTCATCCGCTCGACGATGATCCCTCGCACGATCTGGGTCAACCGGATCGTCGCCTCCAAGGGCATCGAGTTCCTGTTGTCGCTGCCGGTGCTCGCGATCTTCGCGATCGCGACCGGCGCGAAGGTGAACGTCGACATCCTGCTCTTCCCGCTCGCGATCGTCATCCAGATCGTGCTCTCGGTCGGCATCGGACTGATCGTGGCGCCGCTCGTGGTGTTCTTCCGCGACCTGGAGCGTGCCGTGAAGCTCGCGCTGCGCTTCCTCTTCTACGCCTCGCCGATCATCTACAGCGCCCGTGACCTCCCGGGCGGCTGCGGCGCCGGTGTCGCCGCCAAGCACTGCGCGGCGTACGTCGCCACGCATCCCGGCGCGTCGACGGAGACGCTGTTCTCCCTGCACTTCTGGTCGGCGTTCAACCCGCTCACCGGCATCTTCAGCCTCTACCGGGCAGCCTTCTTCCCGGAGGAGCTGGACTGGTACCTGGTCATCGTGGCCGCGCTGATGTCGCTGCTGCTGCTCGGGATCGGCTGGCTCGTGTTCAAGCGCTTCGAGCGCGACGTCCTGAAGGAGATCTAGATGTCGGCCGTCATCGACGTCACCGGCCTGGGCGTGCGCTTCAAGCGCAACCGCGGGGCCCGCCGGTCGTTCAAGGACCTGTTCGGCGGCCGTCAGCGCCGCGCCCGGCCGGACGACTTCTGGCCGCTGCGGCACGTGTCGTTCCGCGTGGAGCCCGGCGAGGCGATCGGCGTGGTCGGACGCAACGGCCAGGGCAAGTCGACGCTGCTGAAACTGGTCGCCGGCGTCCTGCTGCCCGACGAGGGCACGGTGAAGGTCACCGAGGGCGTCGCACCCCTCATCGAGATCACCGGCGGGTTCGTGGACGACCTCACCGTGCGCGACAACGTCTACCTCACGGCCGGCCTGCACGGGATGACCAGGCCGCAGATCGACGCCCGCTTCGACGAGATCATCGCGTTCGCCGAGATCGGCGACTTCGTGGACACCCCGTACAAGCACCTCTCCAGCGGCATGAAGGTCCGCATCGCCTTCGCGGTGATCGCGCAGCTCGAGGAGCCCGTTCTGCTGGTGGACGAGGTGCTCGCGGTCGGCGACCGCGGCTTCAAGGAGAAGTGCTACGCGAAGATCGAGGAGCTCCTCGCCAGCGGTCGCACCCTCTTCTTCGTCTCCCACAACGAGAAGGACCTCCGCCGGTTCTGCGCCCGCGGTCTCTATCTCGACAAGGGCGGACTGGTGCTGGACGGCCCGATCGACGAGGTGCTCGACCTCTACAACCAGGATTACGGCTCGTAGAGAAGAGCCGGTCAGCGCCTGTTTCCGGCACGCCGAAAGTCCTACACAGAAAGAAATCTCGGCGAGTTGTCCCCAGATCGGACTTTAAGGCCCGATCTCGGCGCTGGAGCGTCGGAGGGGGTAATTAGCGTTGCTGGCATGAAACAGCTCCGCAACCTCCGCCCACCGCTCGCCCCGCTTCGCGACAGGCGCTTCGCCTATCCCGTCCCCTGGACCGTCGACCGCAGCGGCGCGCCCCACTTCCGCCTCGTCAACACCAGCGCGGACGTGCTGCGCGGTGTCACCGTGAGCATCGCGGGCAGCTCGTCCGTGCGGGTGAGCCCGCCGTCCCTGATCCGACCCGGGGAGGCTGTGCGCGCCAGTCTCAGCGGTCCCGGCGACCCGGCCCTCGACACCGTGCTCGTCATCCGGTGGTTCCCGCCCGACGGCCGCGAGTACCTCTGGCAGGTGAGCTTCTGAGCGCCGCGGCCGGCTGTTGCGGGCACCGCCCCGGGCAGCCGGCCGCGGCGTCGGGGGGGGCGCCGGAGCGCCGCTCGACGCGTGGGCATGCATTATCCGAACTCCAGGCCTCAGGCGCGAAGATCGCGGTGGCAAACGCTCTGGTTCGGGAGTCCGCCACCGGATAGGCATGAAGCATGCAACATCCGATGTCACCCGCCGCCGTCCACTTCGGCGCCAAGGTGCGCAGTGCCCGCGTCGACCTCGGCCTCAGTCAGGAGAGCATCGCCGAACTCGCCCAGATGCACGTCACCAACTACGGCAAGATCGAACGCGGCATCGCCAACCCGAGCCTGGTGACGATGCTGCGGATCGCGAGTGTGCTCGGCACCGACGTCGCGCTCCTGACGGACGGGCTGTCCAGGGATGACCTGCCGCCGGAGTTTGAGGTGCTGACGGCCGACGAATTCCTGCGCGAGCGCGACCGGCGACGGTGAGGCACCCGCCCGAATGAGGTCGGCACCGGAGGGCATGCATTTTCCGAACTCCAGGCCTCTTGTACGGATGTCTCGGTGGCATGCGCTCTGGTTCGGGAGTCAACGACCGGATAGGCATGAAGCATGAAACATCCGATGTCGCCTGCCGCCGTCCACTTCGGCGCGAAAGTGCGCAGCGCCCGCGTCGACCTCGGTCTCAGTCAGGAGAGCATCGCCGAACTCGCCCAGATGCACGTCACGAACTACGGCAAGATCGAGCGCGGCATCGCCAACCCGAGCCTCACCACCATGCTGCGGATCGCGAGCGTGCTCGGCACCGACGTCGCGCTCCTCACCGACGGACTCTCGCGTGACGACCTCCCCGCCGAATTCGAGGTGCTGACCGCCGACGAATTCCTGCGGGAGCGCGACCGGCGGCGGTGAGAGACGCCCAGGCTGAGCGTTCGTCCCGGCGGCCTGGCCGGTTCGGCAGGGAGGCCTACACTCGGTAAAGATGACCAAGCGACCCGAGCCCTTCGTCTCCCCGACCGGCGGACCGCCCCGCGGTGGCGACACCCCGCGTGCCGTGGACGCCACCCTCGACCGCTTCCTCGGCATCCAGCGGCCTGTGGTCCTCGCGCACCTGCGCGGGCTGCGCCGGCGGCACCCGGACGCGACGGCGGCGGAGCTCGCGAACATCCTCGAGCGGCGGTATCTGGCCGCCGTCACCACCGGCGGCGCCGCAGTCGGGGCCACCGCAGTCATCCCCGCCATCGGCACCGGCGTGACGCTCGCGCTCTCCGGGCTGGAGACCGCCGCCTTCCTGGAGGCCACCGCGCTCTACGCGCAGTCGCTCAGCGAACTGCACGGCATCGCCGTCGACGATCCGGCCCGCGCCCGGGCGCTTGTGCTCACGATGATGCTCGGCCGCGAAGGCTCGGACCTGGTGCGGCAGCTCGCCGGGCAGGTCGCCGGCACGGGGGTGACGCGCACGGCGTACTGGGGCGAGCTCGTCACCACGACGCTGCCCTCGATGGTCGTCGGGCCGCTCGTGGACCGGTTGCGGAACTCCTTCATCCGGCAGTTCGCGGTGCGCGGCGGCGCCTCGATCGTCGCGCGGGCGATTCCGTTCGGGATCGGCGCCGTCGTCGGCGGGACGGGCAACCACATCCTCGGCCGCCGGGTGGTCACGAACTCACGGCTGGCCTTCGGGCCGGCGCCGTTCGTCATCCCGGACGCGCTCGCTCCGACGGAGGGACCGGGTGTCGTCCGGCGCTTCGGCGCGATCACCGGCCGGCGCGTCGTGCAGGCCGGGGTGGTCGTTCGCAGCGCGATGCCGTCGCGTGTGAACCGGCGTGGCCGGAAGGGCGCTGACCCAGCGTCATTTGAGGGCGCCGAGGGTCGAGCGGCGCTGGATTCCCCCGCGGCGGATGCGATCGGAACCTCTGCCGAAGCCTCCGCGCTCGACTCCACTGCACTCGAACCCGCCGCACTCGAACCTGAGGACGCTCCCGAGCGCTAGACGATCGGCGGACGTCCCGCGGCCGCCATGCGCAGCACCGTCCGCCAGCGGATCGGGCGGCGCTCCCCCGGGTCCGCGCTCCAGCCCTCGCGCCAGCCGCCGAACCAGGCGCGCAGCACGTCCGGCTTCCGGAACCAGCGCAGCAGCTGGATGCCCGTCCAGGACCCCACGTAGAGCGGGACCAGCACGGCGGGCAGGTTGCGGCGCGCCAGCCACACCCGGTTGCGGGCGTTGAGCCGGTAATAGTACGAGTGCCGGGTGGGCGAGACCGCCGGGTGCTCGGCGACCAGGTCGCCCGCGTACCAGACGCGCTTGTCCTGGTCCCAGACCCGCCAGGCCAGCTCGATGCCCTCGTGGGCGTAGAAGAACGGGTCGGCCCAGCCTCCCGCGCGGTCGAACACCGCGCGCGGGAGCACGATCACGGCCTCCAGCACCGAGAACACCGCAGAGGACTTCTCCGGATCGCCCTTGCGGATCCGCGGGATCCAGCGCCGCGGCGACGGCTTGCCGTCGCGCGCCCGCAGCCGTGGCTGGATCATCCCGATGCCGGGGTCCCCGCGCAGCAGCGCGATCGCGTCGCGCAGGAAACCGGGCGACGGGATGTCGGCGTCGTCGTCCAGGAACAGCAGGTACTCCCCCGCCACCAGAGGCACGCCCTGGTTGCGACCGGCCGGGATGCCGAGGTTCTCCGGCAGCGCCAGCGTCGCCACGCCCGCGGGCAGCGGCGGCTCGGACGTCGCAGGGTCCCAGCCGTTGCCGACCACGACGATGTCCGTGGTCGCGCCCTCCTGGGCGAGGACGGACTCCACGCCGCGCAGGAGGTCGTCCGGCCGCGTGCCCTGCGTGAGCACGACGACGCCGACCGTGGGGTCAGCCACGGACCCGCTTGGACGACATGATCGCGACGAAGTGCCCGATCGCGGCGAGGAGCGCCAGCGGCACCAGGATCGACAGCAGGATCCGGTCGGCGAGCGGCGAGCCGATGAACAGGCCGAGGATCGAGAAGACGAAGATCATGATCGTCAGCTCGACCGAGTGGTACAGCCGGTGGAACGGGACGAACTTGGCGGCCTTGCGCAGTCGGGCGACGATGCCGTGCGTCGGCGCGTAGGCGGCCTCGGTGTCGGCCAGCTTGGGCAGGCCTGCGCTCGCGCGCGCCACCCGCACCATGTCGTTCAGCGCCTTGTTGAGCACGATGATGAGCGCGAGCAGCGTGCCGAGATTCGTCCACAGGAAGTCCTGCGGCGCCTCGAACGGGAAGCCAGCGGCGCGGACGCCGAGCGCGATGGCGATCAGTGTCTCGGTCGTGTAATGGCCGACGTTGTCGAGGAACATCCCGGCCGGCGACGACGTGCGGCGCCAGCGTGCCACCTCGCCGTCGCAGCAGTCCACGAGCATCTGCAGCTGGCCGAGGACGAGCGCGAGGGCGGCGCCGCCGATCCCCGGGATGAGCAGGCTCGCCGCCGTCGCCCAGCCGGTCAGGATCATCAGCCCGGTGACGCCGTTGGCGGAGATGGAGGTCTTGAGCAAGACCCAGGTCAGGTAGGGCGAGAGGTTGCGCAGGTACAGCGACGCCGTCCAGTGCTCGGCGTTGCGCCGTCCGCGCACCTCCGGGGGCTGCGCCACCGCCTTGAGCTCGGCGATCGACGTTGGCCGCGCTCCGTGCGCCGCCGGTCCCGCTGCAGTCATGCCTACCTTCCCGTGTGGGCCGTGATGTTCCGGGTGAGGGACAGGTATCCGAGGATGAACCCGATGCCCCAGCTGAAATGGATGCACGGCAAGACTACGAGAAACCAGAGGAACGACGAAAAGCCGTCGCGGCGCCCCCAGACGAACGCCGACGCCACCACGATGACCAGATACGCCGCAGGGACGGCGAACGCCCACAGCAGCCACGGGCTCGCCCCGAGCAGGGCCTGCAGCACGCCGCCGAGGCCGAGCAGCACGCCGAGGGCGACGCCGAGCACCATCACCGGCGGCGCGAAATAGCGGATGCCGTTGGAGGCCGGGAAGCGCCGGGCGAGCTCGCCGCGCCAGATGCCGGTCGAGAAGAACTGCCGCGCGAGCCGGTACAGGTTGGGGCGCGGCCGGTAGACCACGCGCAGGCGCGGCGTGAACCAGACGGTCCCTCCCGCCTGCCGGATGCGGCGGTTGAGCTCCCAGTCCTGGCCGCGCTTGATCTCCTCGTCGAAGAGGCCGACCTCCCGGAGCCGCTCGCGGCGGAACACGCCGAGGTAGACGGTCTCGGCGGGCCCGGCCGCGCCGCCGACGTGCAGCTTGGTGCCGCCGAGGCCGATCCGGCTGCCGTAGGCCCGGGCGACCGCGCGCTCGAACGAGGTCGTGCCCTGCGCGTCCATGAGGCCGCCGACGTTGTCCGCGCCGGTCTCCTGGATGGTCTCGACCGCGATCCTGGCATAGTCCGGGGGCAGCACGCTGTGGGCGTCGACGCGGATCACGACCGGGAACTCCGACGAGCGGATCGCCAGGTTCAGCCCGGCAGGGGTCGAGCCCACTTCGTTGTCGACGACGCGGATGCGGGAGTCGACGGAGGCGAGCTCTTCGACCAGCTCGGTGGTGCCGTCGATGCTCGGGCCGAGGGCGATGGTGACGTCGAACGGCCCGGTGTAATCCTGGGCCAGGAGGCTGTCGACAGCCGCCCGGACGTGGGTCGCCTCGTTGAGGACGGGCATCACGTAGGACACACCGGGGAGGGTGTTCACGTTGTCGTCCGGCATCTGATCCATTCGTCGTTCGGGCCTGGCCGAGCTTATCAGCCGGCGCCTGAGCGCCCCGTCCGACGACAGGACGACGGAAGGCCGCCCCGCGGGTGCGGGACGGCCTTCCGGGCGGGTGCGGGTCAATTCGCCGGGAGCGAGCCCAGGGTCACCGAGGTGGTCTTGGACTGACCGTCGCGGATGTAGGTGACGTCGGCCTTCGCGCCGGCCGGGAGGGCGCGGACCTGAGCGGTCAGGTCCGTGGCGTCCGTGATCGGCAGCCCGTTGAAGTTGACGACGATGTCGCCCGCCTGCAGGCCTGCGCTCGCGGCGGCGCCGCCGGAGGTGACGCTCTTGACCGCTGCGCCGACCGTCGTCGCCTTGCTGTCGGAGCTGGCGTCGCCGACCGAGGCCCCGAGGAGGCCGTGGGTCGCCGAGCCGTTCTTGATCAGCTCGTCGGAGATCCGCTTCGCGAGGTTCGAGGGGATCGAGAAGCCGACGCCGATGCTGCCGGACTGGGTGCCGGAGGAGCTGCTGCCGCTGGCGCTCGCGATCGCGACGTTGATTCCGATCAGCTCGCCCTTGCTGTTGAGCAGCGCGCCGCCCGAGTTGCCCGGGTTGATCGACGCGTCCGTCTGGATGACGGGGAGCGAGATCGTGCCCTGGGTGCCGCTCTGCGACGATCCGCCGCCCTGGTTCGGGAAGTCGAAGTTGAACGGGTTCTGCGAGCTGCCGTCGCCGCTGCCGCCGCCGTTGCTGCCGTCGCTCGACTTCGGGGCCGCGGAGGACGCGATGCTGATCGACCGGTTCAGTGCGCTGACGATGCCGTCGGTGACGGTGCCGGAGAGGCCGAGCGGGGCGCCGATCGCAACCGTCGTGTCGCCCACGTTCAGCTTGCTGGAGTCGGCCCAGTTCATCGGGGTCATCCCGCTGGCGCCGTCGAGCTTGATGACGGCGAGGTCGGTGGTCGGGTCGGTGCCGACGATCTTGGCGGTGTAGATCTTGCCGTTGTTGTCGGTGACGCTGATGCTCACGTTGGACGCGGCGCCGTCGAGGGTGACGACGTGCGTGTTGGTGAGGATGTAGCCGTCGGAGGAGAGCACGACGCCCGAGCCGGTGCCGCCCTCGCTGGAGGCGCTGACCGAGATGGTGACGACGCTGGGCGAGGCCTTGGCGGCGACAGCGGTCACCGTGGTGGCGTTGTTCGTGTCGTTGACCGTGATGTTCTGCGGGCCCGAGACCGTCTTGATGGTCGCGTTGCTGCCGGTGGCCGAGTACAGGCCGATGCCCGCGCCGGCGCCGGCGATGCCGCCGATCAGCGCGCCGATGGCGAGCGTGGCGATGATCAGGCCGGTGTTGCGCTTGCGCGGCGCCTTCTCCCCGGTGCCCGGGGCGGTGGCGTAGGCCTGCTGGTGGGCGCCCGGCTGGGCGTAGGGGGACTGCGCGTAGGCGGAGGGCTGGCCGAAGGAGCCGTTGCCGTAGTTCGGCTGCGGCTGGTGCTGCGCGCCGCCCGGCTGGCCGTAGGGCTGCTGCGGGGCGACCGGCTGGGTCGGCTGGGTGTGGTTCGCCACGGGGATGGGACCCTGCTGGGCGGTGGGCTGCTGGGCCGTGGGCTGCTGGGCCGTCGGCTGCTGCGCGGTGGGCTGCTGGGCCGTCGGCTGCTGCGCCGTCGGCTGCTCGGCGGTCGGCTGCTGCGCCGCGGGCTGAGCGGCGGCCGGCGCGGTCCAGCCGTGGTCCGCGGCCGGAGCAGTGGGCTGCTGCGCCGCGGGCGCCGCGGGAGCCTGCTCGGCAGACGCCTGCGGCGCCGGAGTCTGCTCGGCCGGCGCCTGCTCGGCGGCCGGGGTCGGAGCGGCGGCGGGAGCCTCCGCGGGACGAGCCGCGCCGGCATCCACGACCGCGTCGGTGTCGCCGTCGTTCTGGGGCTTCGCGGGCTCCGGGGTGATCGGGGTGTCGGTCATGGTGGGGTGCTCCTTCCAAGCACTAGACAGCTTGGGATGCCAACCTGAGCGTTCTATTTGCGGGTCCTGTGGGCGACCTTCCGCCTCCCGATGACTCCTCCCAACGTAACGAATGGATGCGCTCGGAGCGAGGCCCTAGGTTGGATGCATGACGGTTTCGGGCGCATGGAGGGCCGCCGCGCGCGGTGCGGGACTGCTGGGCGCGGACGGCGCTGTCCGCCCGACGATCTTCGCGGAGATGAGCGCACTCGCGGTGCGCGCCGGCGCGATCAACCTCGGCCAGGGCTTCCCCGACGAGGACGGTCCAGCCGTCGTGCTCGACGCGGCGGTCGACGCCATCCGCGGCGGCGCGAACCAGTACCCGCCGGGTATCGGCATCCCCGAGCTGCGGCACGCCGTCGCCGCCCACCAGCGGCGCTTCTACGGGCTGGAGGTCGATCCCGACCGGGAGGTCCTGGTCACCGCGGGGGCGACCGAGGGCATCGCGGCGACACTCCTCGCGCTGCTGGAGCCCGGCGACGAGGTCGTCACCTTCGAGCCGTTCTACGACGAGTACGGCGCCGTCATCTCGCTCGCCGGCGGCGTGCACCGCACCGTCCCGCTGGAGCCGCCGGCGTTCCGGCCCGACCTCGACAGGCTGCGCGCCGCCGTGACCGACCGCACCCGCGTCATCCTGGTCAACACGCCGCACAACCCGACGGGCGCGGTCCTCGACAGGGAGACCCTGGAGACCGTCGTCGAGCTCGCCCACCGGCACGACGCGATCATCGTCACCGACGAGGTCTACGAGCACCTGACCTTCGGCCTCGAGCACATCCCGATCGCGACGCTGCCCGGCGCGTGGGAGCGCACCGTCAGCATCTCCTCCGGCGGCAAGACCTTCAACACCACCGGCTGGAAGGTCGGCTGGCTGACCGCGCCCGCGGAGCTGGTGACCGCGATCCTGGCGGTGAAGCAGTTCCTCACCTATGTGAACGGCGCGCCGTTCCAGCCCGCGATGGCGGCCGGGCTCGCCCTCCCGACGGAGTTCTTCACCGGGATCGCCGCCGCGCTCGCCCACAAGCGCGACGTGCTGTCTGCGGGGCTGCGGGCGGCCGGGTTCGAGGTGCACCGCAGCGACGGGACGTACTTCGTCGTGGCTGACGCCGCGCCGCTCGGCCATCCGGACGCCGTCGAGTTCTGCCGCCGGCTTCCGGAGCTCGCGGGGGTCGTGGCGGTGCCGCTCTCCGCCTTCTGCCGCGACGAGTACGCGCAGCGGACGGCGTCCCTGGTGCGCTTCGCGTTCTGCAAGCGCGTCGAGGTGCTGGAGGAGGCCGCGAGCCGGCTGGCGTCGCTGGGCGGCGCCTGACGGGCACTGCTCAGTCGATCGGCTCCACCCGGTAGCGCCGCAACTTCAGCGCCGGGTTGCGCCGCCGCACCTCCTGCACGCGCTCGACCGACGCCTCGGCCACCGCGACGCCCGAGGTCTCCCCCAGGCCGGCGAGCACGACGCCCATCGGGTCGATGATCGCGCTCGATCCGACCCCGATCGGCGGCGCGTGGTCCGCCGCCGCGACGTACAGGGTGTTCTCGATCGCGCGCGCCGCCAGCAGCGTCGACCAGTGCTGCTCCTTCAGCGGCCCGCGCACCCACTCGGCGGGCACGGCGACCAGCTCGGCGCCCGCGTCCGCGAGCCGGCGGGTGACCTCGGGGAAGCGCAGGTCGTAGCAGGTCTGCATCCCGATCCGGAGGCCGTCCACGGCGAACACCTCGGGCAGCGCGAGGTCGCCGGGAACCACCCAGTCGGACTCTGTCGAGCCGAACGCGTCGTAGAGGTGCTGCTTGCGGTAGACCGCGAGCGTCTCTCCGGCCGGACCGACCGCCACGAGCGTGTTGGCGAACTTGTCGTGCACGCCGGTCTGCTCGACCAGGCCGGCGATCACGTACACGTCGTGCTCCCGGGCCGCGGCCTGGAGCGACCGCACGAACTCCCCGTCCAGCGGCTCCGCGTTGCGGGCGAACGACGGGCCGAGCGGGTCGGTGAAGTACGAGGAGTACTCCGGCAGGACCACCAGGCGGGCGCCGCGCGCGGCAGCGACCGCGATCAGCGCCGCGGCCACGTCCCGGTTGTGCACCCGGTCGTCGCCCGGCGTGAACTGGGCGACGGCGACGCCGACGCCCGTCACGGGGTGGCCTCCGCCGGGACGGCCTCCGCGACCGGACGCGGCGTCTCGATGGGGAGCCGGAGGCTGATCGAGGTGCCGACGCCCTCCTCGCTCGCGATGTCGAGACGGCCGCCGTGCGCGGTCACGATCGCCTTGGTGATCGTGAGTCCGAGCCCCACGCCGGGGACCGCGTTGCGGGTCGCCGTGGAGGCGCGGAAGAACCGCTGCGAGAGCTGGCTGAGCTCGACCGCCGGGATGCCGATGCCGGTGTCCGTCACGGCCACCACCGCCTCCTCCCCGTCGCGATGCAGCGACACAGTGACCCTGCCGCCCCGCGGCGTGAACTTCAATGCGTTCGAGACGAGGTTGTCCACGGCCTGGCCGAGGCGCACGGTGTCTCCGCGCACCTCCACGGGCTCGTCGGGGACGTCGCAGACCAGCTCGACGCCCGCCGTCGCCGCGACCGGTGTCGCGGACTCCACGGAGGCGGCGACGACCGAGCGCAGCTCCGCGTCCTTGATGTCGATCGGGAACCGCCCGGACTCCACCTGGGCGGTGAACAGGAGGTCGCCGACCAGCCGCAGCAGCCGGTGCGCGTTGCGCTCGGCCACGCCGAGGTACTGCAGCTGCTCCTCCGACAGCGGCGACTCGTCGTCGTCCCGCATCAGCTCCAGGTAGCCGAGGATCGAGCTGAGCGGCGTGCGCAGCTCGTGCGAGATGAGACCGACGAACTCGTCCTTGAGGCGTGCGAACTCCCTGGCCTGGGTCATGTCGGTGGCGACGAAGATGAAACCGACCCGGTGGCCGTTCTCGTCCAGCCGCGGCGTCGCGGCGACCTGGACAGGCACCTGCTTGCCGTCGGCGCGCACGTAGGTCCAGTCCCGCACGTCGGCGTAGCCCGCGCGGACGGTGTCGACGAGCGCGGAGAAGTCGTCCATCCCCGCCACGGTCGTGAACCGGGCGTCCATGTCGCGCAGCCGCTCCTCCAGCTCGCTGACGAGATGGAACTCGATGACCTTGCGGTTCGCGCCGAGCACCTGCTTCTCGGTCAGCCCGAGCATCTTCTCGGCTCCGGGGTTCCAGACGTCGATCACCCCGTCGAGGTCGGTGCCGATCACCGACTGCTCGGTCACGGCGTTCCAGATGCTCTGGATGAGGCGGTTCGCGGTCTTCAGCCGCGCCTCGTTGAGCACCAGCTCGTCTTGCGTCCGCACCGCCTGCGCCAGCAGCTCCTCGCGCTGCTCCGCAGCGGCACGGGTCGCCTCGAGCTGCCTCCGCGAGCGGTGCGCGATCTCGTTGACCACCGCGGCGACGATCGCGTAGATGACCGGAGAGAAGAAGGCCCTGATGAGGTCGGCAGGACTGGTCGAGCCCACGTCGACCAGGATCGGGCCGATCAGCACCAGGAAGATCCCGGCCGCGGCGATGAGGATGTTGCGCCGGCCGTCCTCGGTCGCGATCCAGACGAACGGCAGCAGCAGGATGACGCCGATGGACGACGTGGTCCCGCCGGTGCCGATCCGCATCAGGCCGATCGAGACCATGGCCACGAGCGGCACGATGACGTTCCAGTGCGCGTCGATCTTCGGCCAGGGCACCAGCACCGCGAGCAGGAAGGCGCCGATCATCACGGCCACCGAGCCGGCGATGAACACCGGGATGTGCGCGGTCACCACCCCGGGGATGAGCGACAGCCCCAGCGCGATGATGTAGCCGACCAGGGTCGGCACCAGCTTCACGAAGACCGAGGGCGATTCGAGTGGGATCCGGCTGAGCCAGCGGTCGACCGTCATGCGGGGTCCCCCAGTCCGAGCATCGAGCGGATGCGCTCGGAGAGCACCCGCGGGCTGAACGGTTTGATGATGAAGCTGTCCGAGCGGTCGGCAACGACGCCGTGGTCGGTCAGGAGCTGGACCGAGGCCGACACCATGAGGATGAGCGTGCTGCTGGTCTGCTCGTCCCCGCGGATCGCCTCGGCGACCTCCACGCCGTTCAGCCCCGGCATCGAGATGTCGAGCACCGCCAGGTCGACGCCGCCCTCGTTCACCGCGTCGAGCGCTGCGCGACCGTTGTCGACGGCGGCGACGATCTCGACGCCGGCCCGGTTGGCGGCGATCACCATGAGTCCGCGGATGTCGGCGTCGTCGTCCGCGATCACGACCCTCTTCGCGACGGTCACGAGAAGAACACCAGCCTCACCACGACGACAGCGGCGATGAACAGGAGGGCGATCACGCCGTAGATCGGCAGCCGCAGCTCCCAGCGCCGGTTGCGGTCCAGCTCGCGCTGCAGCTCCTCGCGCTGCACGCGGGTCAGATCGACGGGGCTCATGCCTGCTCCTCCCGCTCGACGGCGTCGAGCACGGCCGCGACGCGGTCGTAACGGCCCACGTCGGCGGCGTCGTGACTGTCGGTGGACGCAACGATACGCGCCCCGGCGGCCCGGAGCGCACGCACGGCGGCGGCGCCGGGGCACGCCCACTTCTCGTTGACCTCGACGATCGTGCCGGTCGCGGCGGCCGCCGCGGCCCACGCGGCGAGCCGGGCGTCGCCCAGCTGCTCCTCGGCCAGCCCGACCTTCGGCAGGATCGAGAACCAGTGCGCGAGCTGCGCGTGCGGTGTGCGCTCCATGGCCTGGATGCTCGCCTCGATCAGGAGGTCGAGGGCGTCGTCCGCCGAGAGGCCGCCTGCGAGCCGTTCCCGGGTGGCCTCGGGCGACCACGGCCCGTCGGTCCCCGGGAACTGGTGGTCGCCGATCACGATCGCGTCCACTCCGCCCGGGCCGACGACGAGGTCGGCGGGGGTGTCGACGGCGCCGGTCGCGTCCAGGAGTTTGGCCTCCACACCGGTGAGCACGGTGAGGCCTTCCGGGACGGGCTCCGCGGCGACCGCGGCCACGAACTCCGGCACCCAGGCCGTCGAGGCGCGCACATGGTCGGTCAGCCGCACGGCGCGCAGCCCGGCCCTGTGCGCCGCCGCGATGTTCTCGGCGAGCGTGCTGCGGGCGTCGTCGGAGAAGGTGGAGTGGACGTGGTAGTCGCCCTCCAGGAGCCGGCTCAGCCCGGTCGCTCCGGTCACTCTTCCGGTCCCTCGGCGTGCGCCGCGTTCTCGGACACCAGCACGTCGCCCGGATCGAGGAAGACGTCCTCCAGGAAGCGCACGTTGGCGAGCTCGGCGAAGTCGACCGCGGACGGCACCGGGCGGCCGAGCACCAGGTCGAGCAGCAGCGAGGGCATGTCGACGCCGGCGGCGATGGTCAGCGGCATCGCGCCGGGGAAGCGCGGGTTGACCTCCAGCAGGGCGGGGACGCCGTCGCTGCTGTAGCGCAGCTGCACGTTGGCGACCCCGGTCAGCCCGATGGCGCGCGCGACGTCCGCCGCGGTGTCCGACAGCTCGGCCCGGCGCACGGTGCGGCCGGCGATCGAGACGCCGGAGTCCACGCGCTCGCGGGAGCGCGGCACGGCTGCGATCACACTGCCGTCGAGACCGGCGAGCACGTCGACCGAGAACTCCTCGCCCGGCAGGTTCTCCTGGATGAGGATGCTCCGGTCCTCGCCCAGCGCCTCCAGGGCGGCGCGGTCGGCGATCAGCCGCACGCCGCGCGAGCCCGCGCCGCTGCGCGGCTTGATGATGACGGGGAACACCCACTCCGCCCCGACGCCGTCGCGGTCCAGGAGGCGGGTCTCCGGAATGCGCGCCTTGCCGTCGACCGCCTGGGCCAGCCGGTACTTGTCGAGGCAGGTCACCAGCGTCTCGTGGCTGGGCGCCGCGAGGGCGGTGCCGACAGCGGCCAGCTCGGCGCGGCGCTCGGCGAGTCCGGGGAGCTCGACGTCCACCGTCGAGAACAGCACGTCGATGTCGTCGGCGGCGCACATGGCGATGACGTCGTCCACGAACTGCGGCGACCTCCCGGGCGGAACGATCCGGCGGGCCTGCTCCGGCACGAGGTAGAGCCCGCTCGCCCAGCCGTCCATGTCGGCGGCGAGCACCTCGACGTCGGTGCGCTTGAGCAACGAGCGGATCACGGCGATCCCGGCCGGCCCGCCGGCTCCGGTGACGAGGACACGGGTGGTGCTCTGGGTCATTCCTGGTTCCTTCTGATCCGGGCGTCGGTGTGGATGCTCGCGGCCGGCACCGAGATGTCGGCGGTGTCGCGCATCACTTCGAGCGGCTCGCAGTTCGTGCCGCCGCCGAACCGGGACCAGTACCGCGCGGTGGCGAGCACGAAGTCGTGCTCGAGGTAGGCGCGCTGCTCGGTCTGCGAGCGGAAGCAGTCGATGAGCCGCAGCTTGGCCTCCGTGAAGCCGTCGATCGGCACGAAGCGGGTGGGCCGGAAGTCGATGGTGGCGGACGGGCTCTGGAAGCAGCAGACCGTGCGGACGTTGCGCGTGGCGACGTTGACGGCCGCGTGCACGGCGCGGTGGTCCTGGTGGCGGTCGTGCGCGGAGTGCGTGTAGACGATGTCCGGCTTCACCTCGGCCACGACCCGCTCGATGATGCTGACGGTCGGGTCGGCCGCGGAGATCCGGGTGTCCTCCAGGTCCTCCAGGAACAGCCGGGCGCCGAGCAGTTCGGCCGCGGCGAGCGACTCGTGCTGGCGGTCGTCCGCGTCGCCGCCGCGCGCGCCGCGCGAGAGGGTCAGGATGACGACCTGGTTGCCCGCGTCGCGGTGGGCGGAGAGGATGCCGCCGACGCCGATCTCGACGTCGTCCGGGTGCGCGCCGATCGCGAGGACGACCTGCTGCTGGCTGGCGGCGCGCTTGGCGCGGCCCTCCTCGGCGAGGCGCCCGACGATGGCGACGAGCTCCGAGGAGGCGATCGGCTTGGTGAGGAATTCGTCGGCCTGGGCGCGGAGCGCGGAGACGGCGTAGTCGACCGAGACGTGCGCGGTCATCACGACGACCGGCATCCCGGGGTGGCGGCCGCGCAGCTCGCGGAGCAGGTCGATGCCCGAGATACCCGGCATCTCGATGTCGGTGATGACGACGTCCGGGTCGAACTCCGCGATGGTGTCGAGCGCGATGGACGGGTCGGTCACGGCGACCACCTGGGCGTCGGCGCGCTTCTCCAGCACCGTCTTCATGTAGAAGGCGACATCCGGATCGTCCTCGATCACGCACACGCGATACTTCTGGGCAGAGCTGGCCATTCGTCTTCTCCCGGTTCCTGGCAATGACTCTAGTGGGACGGCCGGTCTACGCGGCCGGACTCGCCCGGGCCGACAGCCGATTTCACAGTGCCCCGAGGGCGTGATAGAGTCTTTTCTTGTGCCGCGGGGTGGAGCAGCTCGGTAGCTCGCTGGGCTCATAACCCAGAGGTCGTAGGTTCAAATCCTGCCCCCGCAACCAACTGGCCCGGACTTGAGGAGAAATCCCCAGGTCCGGGCCGATTTTTGTCTGTACTGCTTGTGGCACCCGGAGGATGAGTGGACGAGGCTCTCGACGCCGCGCGCGTCGCGGCGGTCTGGGAGGAGCATCCCACCTGGGCGCTGCTGCGCAGCTATAACGGCCGCTGGGTCCTCCCCCTCTTCTCGCGCCATCTGGAGTACGCCGACGGCACGGTCTCGGCGGACTGGTTCCACCAGAAGGTCGCGGAAGCGCTCGACGCGCTGGACGATGACCGCGCGCCGGCCGACGAACCCACGCCCGGCGCCGACGCCGAGTCCTCCCGCACCTCCCCCGTCGAGTACTGCCGCAGCTGGGTCGACAGCCGCTGGCTGATCCGCACCCGCGCCGGGGCCGGCGAGGGACGCGCGCGCTACCGGCTCTCGCAGTACGCGCTCCAAGCGCTGCGGATCGTCCGCGAACTGGCCGAGCCGGACAGCGCGGTGTCGGAGGCGCGCTTCGCGAGCATCGCGCACGCCGTCCACCACCTCGCAGCGCTGACCGACCCCACCGCGGAGTCCCAGCTGGAACGCCTCGACAGGGAGATCGCCGGGTTGCAGGCCCGGCGGGATGCGATCGCACGCGACGGCGCCGTCGCCGCGTCGCCCGAGACCGTCGCCCGCCAGGTGCGCGAGGTGCTGCGGCTCACCGCGACCCTGCCGGAGGACTTCCGCCAGCTCGGCGCGATGGTCGAGCAGCGGCACCGCGAGGTCGCGCGGGCGGCCTCGTCCCAGCACGTCGGCAAGGGCGCGATCGTCGACCGCTTCCTGCGCGACAACGACCTCCTGGAGCAGACACCGGAGGGCCGCGCCTACCGCGGCTTCGCGGGGATGCTGTCCTCGCGCGAGCTGGACGGGATGCGCGCCGACATCGACCGCGTGCTGTCCCGGCCGGACACGGAGCTGACCGAGCGGCAGCGCACGCAGCTGGAGACCCTGATCACCTCGCTGCTGGCCGAGGAGCAGACCGTCCAGGAGACCTACGTGCGCTGGACCTCGTCGCTGCGCCGGTTCCTCAGCCGCAGCGGCTCCGACCGGCACGCGCGCTTGCTGTCGTTCGCCGCCCGCGCGCTCGACGCCGGTGCGCTCTGGACGGAGCGCCGGCCCGGCCCTGTGCTGGTCGACGGCGACGTGCTCGGCGTCGGCGGCTGGGATCTGGTCGACGTGACCCAGACCCAGCTCTGGCGCGACCGCGGCCGGCCGGAGGTCGGCGTGGCGATCGCCGAGAACGACGACCCGCTGCCCGCGCACGAGCGCGACGCGCTCCGGTTGGCGGTCGGGACCAGCACGACCGCTGTGCGGGAGACGATCGACGCGCTGCTGGCGCGCGCCGAGACCGTCACCGGGGCCGACGTGTACGCGCAGACGCCGCCGGAGTTCCGCCGGCTCGGACTGGCCGTGAGCCTCATCGAGCTGGGCGCCGAGCACGGCGCCGTGGCCGAGGGCGTCCAGACCGTGCCGTTGGAGCTGGCCGACGGCGACCGCGAAGTGACCATGCCGCTGCTCGTCTTCGGACGGGACGCGCTCGAGACGGAGGCGGAGGACCGGTGACGGACACGCTCGAACAGGACCCGATCGGCAGCGAGGAGGCCGAAGGCACCGACGCGTTCGGCGACCGCGCCTCCGACGCCCTCCCCCGCGAGGCGCGCACCGCGCTCGTCACCCTGCTGACGAGCCGGTTCATCACCCGCGCGAAGCAGCCCGACGCCTGGCGCGGCCTCCTCGACCACGAGGACGACATCCGCGCCCGGCTCGGCGAGCTGTTCCTGGAGCTGCACCTCGACCGCGAGCACGAGGTCGCCTTCAAGCGCCAGAACGGCGAGGACGGCGTCCCCGTCCTGCTGCGCCGCGAGAAGCCGCTGTCGCGCGACGCCTCGCTGCTGCTGGTGCTGCTGCGCCAGGAGCACGCATACACCGACGCGCAGGACGAGCCGGTCACGGTCACCCGCGACCACATCGCCGAGTTCCTCGGCCGGTTCCAGGGCGACTCCGCGCACGACGAGGTGCGCGTGGACCGCCGGATCCGCGCGGCGATCGCGGCCCTCGACCGGCTGGAGCTGCTCACCCCCGCACCGGAGGACCCCGATCTCTTCGTCGTCTCGCCCGCGGTCGTGCCGCTGATCGGGACCGCGGAGCTGCTCCACCTGGAGCGGATGTTCCTGGAGGGCGCGGGAGAAGACGCCCCCACCGCCGAGGAGGACGCCGAGTGACCGACCTGCCCGTCGACGACGGCCTGCTGCGCCGCGGCCAGTTCCGCATCGAACTCGTCCAGCTGCTCAACTGGGGAAGCTACGACGGCCTGCACCGGATGCCGGTCGGCCGCGGCGGCATCGCCATCCTCGGCCCGACCGGGCGCGGCAAGTCCACCGTGCTCGACGCGATGTCGGCCGTCATCATGCCGAACCCGCAGGAGTTCAACCGCGCGGCGCGCGACGACTCCCGGCAGCGCTCCGAGCGCACCGTATACAGCTACGCCCGCGGCAAGACCGACGAGGTGAAGGACGCCGGGTCGGACACCACCACGACGCACTTCCTCCGGCCGCTCGGCACCGCGTTCCCGAGCGGCGCCGCGATCACCTGGCGCACCGAGCTGGGCGAGACGATCACCGCGGCGCGCCTCGCCTGGATCGGGCCGGACACCTCCACGCAGGACGAGGTCACCACCGCGACGGTGTACCTGCTCGCCCACGGCGAGTTCCCGCTCGGCCGGCTCAACGAGCTGGTGCAGGAGCCCGGCAGCTCGTCGCCGCTCACCCGCGCCTCCCTCGCCCGGCTCGTGCATCCCGAGCGCGACCTGGTCACCTCCTCCCAGCCCGAGCTGCGCGTGCGGCTCTGCGAGGAGCTGGGCATCGGGGGCAGCGACGAGTCGCAGCTGAAGGCGCTCACCCTGCTGCGCCGCGCCCAGGCGTCCAAGGGCGTCTTCTCCATCGACGAGCTGTTCAAGAGCTTCGTGCTCACGGAGCCGCGCGCCCTCTCCCGCTGGGAGACGACCCTCAGCAGCTACCGCGAGGCGTCGGCGCTGTACGACGTCTTCGAGACGACGCGCCGCAAGCTGGAAGTCCTCGCGGACGTCCCGGCGCGAGCCGAGCAGTACGCGGCCGCCGCCGAGGACGCGACCGGCAAGCGCCGGCTGCTCTCCCCCGCCGACGGCGAGAACGACCCGCGCCTGCGGGTCTGGCTGGCCGAGCGCGTGCGCGACTGGGTGTCCGGCCAGGTGGACGAGGTCCGCGACCGCAAGCGCGAGCAGGAGGCGCTGCGCCGGGACGCCGACGCCGAGGAGCGCGCGGCGCATCGTGCGCACCAAGACGCCCAGGCCCGGCTCGCGGCGGCCGGCGGCGACCCGTCCGTGGCACTCCGCCGCGAGCACGAGTTCGCCGAGCGGGTCCTCGCGGCGCAGACCCGGGAGCGTGCCGCGGCCGGCGCGCTGTTCGCCCGCGCGGGGCTGACCGCTCCGGAGACCGCCGACGACCTCGCCGCGCTCCAGCGCGAGGCGGAGACCCTTCTCGCCGCGGCCACCGCCGACGACGACCGGCAGGCGCACCGCTACGAGCTGGCCGGCCGCGTCGACGCCGCCAAGAAGGCCATCGCCGCGGCGACCGCCGAGAAGCGGTCGTTCGAGCAGCGCCGCAGCAACGTGCCGGCCGACGCCGACGAGCGGCGCCGCCGGATCGCCGACGGCACAGGCCTGGCTCCCGAGGACCTCCCCTACGCCGGCGAGCTGTTCGAGGTCGCGCCCGGCCGCCGGGACTGGAGCCGCGCGGTGGAGTCCGTGCTCGGCGAGGTCGCGACCCACCTGATCGTGGACGAGCGCAGCTTCGATGCCGTGCGCCGGTTCGTGAACGATGCCGACATGCGCGGCCGGGTCGTGCTGGTGCCGGCCGCAGCCGGTCGCGCGCCTGCGCTCGACCCGGCCGATAAGACCGTGCCCGCCCTCCTGCAGTTCGACGACGCGAGTCCGTTCTGGGGCTGGCTGCACGACGAGCTGGTCGCCGACCGCAGCGTGCTGTGCGTCGAGTCGCCCGAGGAGCTGGACGCGCCGCGTCCCGCCGGTGTCTCCGGTGCGGTCACCCGCTCCGGCATGCGCTCCGCCGCGCGCGGCCGCGTCGTCAAGGACGACCGCCGCACCGCCTCCTGGATCGGCCTCGACAACACACCCCGCATCCACGAGCTGGCCGCGCGGATCGCGTCCCTCGAGGCCGAGCTGGCGGACGCCAGGGCGGAGTCCGACCGCGCGGAGGCCGAGCACGGCGAGGCCCGCCGGCGCAGCGAAGCCCTCGGCGCGATCCGCGCGATCGAGTGGCAGGCCATCGAGGTCGCACCGCACGCGGCACACGTGGCCGAGCTGGCGGAACAGCTCGCGAACGTCTCCGTGGCACACCCCGAGGCAGCCGCCCTGCAGGAGGAGGCCGAGCGCCACGACCGCGAGCGCCTGGACGCCGCCAAGCGCGGAGCCGCCCTCCAGACGAAGGTGGACGAGCTGGAGTCCCGGCACGCCGACCTCATCGACATCGAGGACAGCGTCGCGGACGCCCTGGAGGACAACAGCGCGCTGACGGCCGAGGAGCGCCTGCTGCTCGGGACGCTGCCATTCGCGGCTCCGCGCGAGCCGGCCGACGTCGACCGCCGCTACGCCGAGGCGCTCGCGGCGCTCCGCGACCAGATCGACGCCCACCAGCGCAGCGTCGAGAACGTCGAGCAGCTGCTCGTCGTGACGTTCGAGCGTTACCGGGACCTCGATCCCGGCGCCGAGATCGACGCCACCATCGACAGCCTCCCCGCCGTGCAGGCCATCCACCGGGTGCTCGTGGAGGACGACCTCCCCCGCGCCAAGTCGGACTGGCTGGTCAAGGCGGGCGCGAGCATGGGCGACAGCCTGCGCGCGCTGCTCACCCAGATCGAGGAGGACGGCCACGCGATCCGCCGCGGCGTCCGCCCGATCTCCAGCGCGCTGCGCGGCATCGAGTTCCGCGAGGGGTCCACGCTCGACATCGATCCGCGGCCGGTGTCGAACAGCGACCTCCACGAGTTCACCCGCACGCTGCGCAAGCACACCGCTGCGTCTGGAGCCGACCGGAGGGACGCCGCGGCGATCGAGCGCGACTTCCTCGACCTCCGCCGCGACCTGGCCCGCTTGGAGGAGCGCTCGCGGGCCGGGGAGGCCTGGCGGCGCCGGGTGCTCGACGCGCGCGAGCACTACCAGTTCCGGGCGATCGAGACCCGCGCCGACGGCGCCCAGATCGTGCACGAGGGCGTCGCGGGCAAATCCGGCGGCGAGGGTCAGGAGCTGATCGCCTTCGTCCTCGGCGCCGCACTGCGCTACCGGCTCGGCGACGGGACGGACGCGATCCCGACCTACGCCCCGATCGTCCTCGACGAGGGCTTCGTGAAGGCGGACAACGAGTACACCGGCCGCGCGCTGGCGGCGTTCCGCGGCCTCGGCTTCCAGCTCATCGTCGGCGCTCCGCGCGACAAGGTGAACGCGTTCGAGGAGCACGTGGAGTCGGTGGCGTACGTGACGGGCGACCCCGCCCGCCCCGGGCTGTCGCGCATCTACTCGCTGAGCATCCGGGAGGCGCTGGAGGGCGAGCGGATCGGCGCGCTCCAGCCCTAGGGGCGCCCGCCGAACGTCACCTCGTCCAGCTCCAGCACCTCCACGCCGGCCGCGATGAGGTCGAGCGTGACCCGCTCCGCGATGTCCCGCGCAGGCTCGCCGTCGTCGTAGGTCCAGTGCGCCCCCGCCGGGACGATCACGTCGAACCCGCGCTCCAGCGCGCCGATCGCGGTCGCCTGCACGCAGTACTCGCTCTGCAGTCCCGCCACCACCAGGGTGTCCACCCCCATGGCGCGCAGCACGTCCGCCAGCGCCGGGTTGGACTCGAAGGCGTTCGCGGCGTCCTTGCGCACGACCGGCTCGCCGGGCAGCGGCGCGAAGACCAGCTCCCAGCCCGGCGCCTCCGGCTCGTCCGGATCGCCGCGGCGTCCGTCGTTCTTCACATGCACGATCGCGGCGTCCGCGTCCCGTGCCGCGTCCAGAAGATCCGCGAGGACGCCGGTGAACTCCGCGGCGCCCTCGACGGCTGTCTCGCCCTCCAGCATGTTGCGCTGGACGTCGACGAGGATGAGGCCATATCCCATGCGCTCCATCATGCGCCGCATTCGCTATGGTCGTAAACCGGGGGCCACCAAGACAGACCCGCGCCGCGAGGAGGACTGTGGCTGACGATCACGGCAAGGCGACGCAGTCCGCCGTGCGCGAGCGCAACCTGACCAGCGCGCTGCAGCTCGTGCTGTCCGGCGAGGGACTGGCCACCCGGGCGAGCATCGCGCGCCGCACCGGGCTGACGTCGGCGACCGTGTCGTCGCTGCTCGCCGGTCTCATCGCCGACGGGCTGGTGGTGGAGGGCAGCCTCGCCGAGAGCACCGGCGGCAAGCGCGCGACCACCCTGCGCGTCGACGCCTCCCGGAACGTGCTGCTGTCGGTCATCGTGCAGCCGGGCCTGGTCCGCGGCGCCGTGCTCGACCTCCTCGGCGACGTGGTGCAGAGCGTCGCCCACCGCACCTCCTCGACCGCGACGGTGGAGGACGTCCGCTCGATCGTCCGGCGGCTGGCGACGGCGACGACGGCACGCGTGGTCGCCGTGGCGGTCCAGGTCCCCGGCATCGTGGACGCCGGCCTGGTCCGCGAGAGCGTGCAGCTCGGCTGGCTGGACGTCGACCTCGGCCGCGAGCTCGCCGGCGTCGTCTCGGCGCCCGTGCGCCTGGTCAACGACGCCGACGCGGAGGCGATCGCCGACTCCGAGATCTCCGACGAGTTCGGCGCCAACCAGCTCTTCGTCTCGCTCAGCACCGGCGTCGGAGCGGCTGTCATCGTCGACGGCGACGTGCTCGCCGGCGCGACCCACCGCGCCGGCGAGATCGGCCACGTGCCCGTCCTGTTCGGCGAGGACGCGCCGCTCTGCGCCTGCGGCAACCGGGGCTGCCTGGAAGAGGTCGTCTCGGTGACGAGCCTCCTCGGCCTCCCCCACGGCGCCGACCTGGAGGCCGTCGACGTCGCAGCGCTGGCCGCCCTCCCGGAGTCCCGCGAGCGCATCGCCGCCGGCGCCCGCGCGCTCGCCCGCGCGCTCCTGATGGTCGGCGCCGCCCTCGACGTGCCGAACGTCGTCCTCGGCGGCGCCGCCCCGAAACTCGGCCCCGACTTCATCGGCCATGTGCGCGCGGAGGCCGCGCGGCACCCGGTCCGCGCCGCCATGCCGCTCAGCTTCCGCTACGCGAAGACGGCGCAGGAGCAGCCCTTCCGGGGCGCTGCGCAGTACGCGCTGCAGGCGACGCTGGGGGTCAGCTGGGCGCGCTGAGACACCCTCCGTCTGATATTCTTGTGCTGCGATGTGAGTTCCACATCCGTGCGGGCAGGGAGAGAGTGCGTGAGAGCCACGGTCGTCGGCGGCGGCCCCAACGGGCTGTCCGCCGCTGTGACCCTCGCCCGGGCCGGCGTCGAGGTGACCGTCTTCGAGCGGGCGTCGCGCGTCGGCGGCGGCGCGCGCACCAGTGAGCTGACGCTCCCCGGCTTCCTGCACGACGTCTGCTCCGCGGTGCACCCCACGGCGCTGGCGTCGCCGTTCTTCCGCTCCTTCGGGCTCACCGAGAAGGTCCCCTTCGTGATCCCGGAGGCCTCGTACGCGCACCCGTTCGCCGACCGGCCCGCGGCGATCGCGTACCGCGACCTCGACCGCACCGCCGCCTCCCTCGGCGCGGACAGCCCACGCTGGCGGTCCCTCTTCGAGCCGCTGGTGCGAGACATCGAGGGGGTCGTCGACTTCACGGGCGGCGCCCTGCTGCGCCTCCCGGCACGGCCGGTGACCGCCGCCCGCTTCGGGATGCGCGTGCTCGAGAGCCTGGCGGGCGCACGCCTGCGCACGACCGAAGCGCGGGCCCTGTTCGCCGGGGTGGCCGCGCACGCCGCCGGGCGCCTCCCGGGCTTCGCGACGGCAGGGGCCGGGATGCTCCTGGCCGCGCACGGACACGCCGGGGGCTGGGGCCTCCCGCTCGGCGGCAGCGAACGGATCGTCGACGCTCTGGTGGCCGACCTGGTCGCGCACGGCGGCACGATCGTCACCGACACCGAGGTCACCGACCTCGGCGACCTCCCGCCGTCGGAGCTGACCTTCCTCGACACCAGCGCGCGGGCGATGCTGCGCATCCTCGGCGACCGCGTCCCGTCGCGCTACCGCCGGGCCGTCGGCCGCTTCCGGTACGGCGCCGCCGCCGCCAAGCTCGATCTCGCACTCGAGGGCCCCATCCCGTGGAGCGACCCCGCGCTGGCCGGGGTCGCCACCCTCCATCTCGGCGGAACCGCTGCCGAGATCGCGCGCTCGGAGAACGAGATGGCGCGCGGGCGGCACCCGGAGAGCCCGTACGTGCTGCTGGTGCAGCCGACCGCCGTCGACCCGTCCCGCGCCCCGGCGGGCAGGCACGTCGCCTGGGCGTACTGCCACGTCCCGCCCGGCTCCCCGCGGGACATGACCGAGCCGATCCTGAGCCGCATCGAGGCCTTCGCCCCCGGCGTGCGCGACCGCATCCTCGGCGCCCGCAGCACACCGGCGACCGCACTCGAGCAGTACAACCCGAACTACATCGGCGGCGACTTCAACGCGGGGGCCTCGACGGCGCTGCAGTTCGTGAAGCGCCCGGTGATCTCCCGGGCTCCGTGGCGGACGCCCGTCCCCGGCGTGTACCTCTGCTCGTCGTCCACCCCGCCCGGCACCTCCACGCACGGGATGTGCGGGTACCACGCCGCCCGAACCGCCCTGCACGATCGAGGAGTCGCATGAAGAAGCCCGGACTGACCAGGCCCGCGGTCGTCGCGCTCACCCTGATCGCAGCGCTGCTGCTCGCCCTCGCTCCCGCCCAGCTCGTGATCCGCAAGGCCGTGGGCGCCTCGCTCTACCCAGCGCTCATGATGCCGAGCTTCGGAGCACAGGACCCGCGCCCCGACGCGGTGTCGGCACGCCGGCTCGCCCTTGTCGGCGTACGGAGCGACGGCACGGAGCGCGACCTCGACCTCCCGGGGATCCTTCCGCGCTCGCAGACGGTGCCGATCATCATCGCGATGCAGCATTTCTCGCATCCCGCCGTGATCGAGAAGCCCGAGACCGTCTCGTGGCTCACCCGGCGGATCGATGACGCGTATCCGGACGACCGGTTCGTCGCGGTGCGGGTCGTCTGGAGCGACACGACCATCGAGCTCTCCTCGTTCCTGCAGACCGATGTCATCGACGACGAAGCCGGTTTCACCGTCGAGCTGAAGCACACGAAGGAGTCCGACCGATGACGAGAGCGCTGAATGCCGTCGGGCGCTGGTTCGAGCGCGGCGACTTCGCCCCCCGCGACGTCGCGCTCTTCCGCATCGTGCTCGCCACGCTGCTGCTCGCCGCGTTCCCTCAGTTCCGCTGGGCGGCCGAGTATCCGCAGACCTTCTTCCGGCCACCCGTCGGCCCGTTCGTCCTGCTCGGCGGCATTCCGCCGATCGAGTTCCTCTCCGCGCTCGAGGTCGTCCTCGCGATGGCGCTGGTCGCCCTGCTGATCGGGTTCTGCACCCGGACGGCGTCGGTGCTGGTCTCGGTCGTCAGCGTCTTCGGACTGGGCGTCTCGTACTCCCTCGGGAAGGTCGACGGGACCTTCTATCTGATGATCGCGCCGGTCTTCCTGCTGTTCACCCGCTGGGGCGACACCCTCTCGATCGACGCTCTGCTCCGGCGGAGACGAGGTCGCCCGGCGCGAGCGAGCACTCCGCAGTGGCCGCTGCGTCTCTACGCCGTCGCGACCGCCAGCGCGATGCTCACCGCGGCGCTGCCGAAGATCTCCAACGGCTGGCTCTCCACGACGTACTCGGCGACCTACGCAGCGCTGGTGGTCGAGTACTTCGGCAACGACCGCACCGGCTGGCTCGCCGGCTTCTTCCTCCGGCTCGACTCCCCGCTGTTCTGGGAGGCGCTCGACTGGCTCACCGTGATCGCCGAGGCCGCACTGGTCGTGCTCGTCTTCACCTGGCGGTCGTGGCGGATCGGCCTCGCCGTCATGTGCCTGTTCCACGTCGGGGTGCTGATCACACTGACGATCGCGTTCTGGCAGAACGTCGTCGCCTACAGTTCGTTCCTGCTCTGGAGCCGCCTCCCGCTGCCGAAGCTGCGCTCCGTGCCACGGACCTGGCCGATCGCGGCCGCCCCGGTGGTCGTCGTCGCCGGCGGCCTCGGGGTCTGGTGGGCCGTCACCGCGTTCGGTCCGGCGACGTCCTGGCTGGGCCCGGTCATCGTGCTGGCCGGCGGCGCCGTGGCGGTCGTCTACCTGGCGGGCCTGGTCTTGCGAGGACCCGGTCGCGTGGTCCGCCGCGACGGATCAGTCCGCGTCGCCGCGGCAGAGCAGCGAGACTAGCCGGCCGCCGCTCTCCCGCCCGTACCCGCCCGTCACGATGTCCGCGTAGCCGGGCACGATCACGTGCCCCATCTCCACGACGAGCACGCGCGCGCCGAGCGCACGGACGGCGTCCACGACGGCGCGCTGCCAGGGGATCGCGCCCAGCCCCGCGCCCAGGACGATGACCGGCGCGCTCGTCGCCAGCACGGGCTCCGGCGGGTCGTTGCTGTCCACGTCGATGACGGGGTTGCGGGACCAGAGCACATCTTCGGGCGAGCCCGGGTCGGTCCAGGCCTCGGCCAGCGTGTACCAGCGCGGGACGCCCAGGCGCTCGTTGTCGAGGCTGGCCAGCCGGACCACCGTGCAGCGGGTCCGGAAGGCCGGGAGGGCCGCGCGGACGCCCGGCGCGAACCGGAAGCCGGTCAGGTCGGCCGGCGCTGTGCGGGTGTCCGCGACCAGGGTCATCAGGAGACCCCGAGCTGCGCCGAGAGCACCATGACCACGCAGCCACGGAGGACGATATTGCGGCCCTGGCTGGTCATCCGGATGGTGACATCGGAGTGGAAGCCGGCCATCGTGCGGTTGCGGAGGGTCTCCCGCACCGCGTCGATGAGGGTGCCGGCGAGCAGTTCGTCCGGGCCGCTCAGGACCACCTCCGACAGGTTGAGGGCGCCGACGATCGGGGCGAGCGCGACGCCGAGGCGCTGGCCCGCCTGGCGCAGCACCGGTTCGACCGGGTCGCCGGCGAGCGCGGCGGCGGCCACCTTCGACTCCAGGCGCGGGACCGCGAGCCAGGCCTCCAGGCACTTCTCGCGGTCGTACGGGCCCTGGGCGCCGTCGTCGGTGCCGACCATCACCTGGCCGATCTCGCCCGCGGCGAAGCGGCTGCCGAAGACCAGCGCGCCCGCGACGAGGAGGCCGGAGCCGACGCCGTGACCGACCTTGACCAGCATCATGTCGCCCTGGGCGTCGGCGAAGCCGTGCTCGGCGAGCACCGCCACGTTGGCGTCGTTGGCGACGAAGACCGCGAGCCCGGTCCGCTCGGCGAGGCGCCGCTGCAGCGGCTCGTCGGTCCAGCCCAGGTTGGGCGCGGCCACCACGGTCCCCGTGGCGTCCACGATGCCGGGCGATCCGACGCCGACGCCGAGAATGGGCGCGGTCGCCGCGGCGACCAGCTCATCCACCAGCGCGAGCACTTTCGCCGTCGCCTCCTCGCCACGGCTGCCGGCCAGCTCGACCTCGGCCGAGCGGAGCACCGCGCCGTCGATGTCGAGCACCGCGCCGCGGAAGACCGCGTGCTCGCTGAGGTCGACGCCCACGATCTGGGTGGCGGCGCGGTTCACGTCGAGCAGCACGGCCGGCTTGCCCGGACGGGCGTCGTCACGCTGGCCGAGCTCGACCACGAGACCCTCGGCGATCAGCTCGCCGACCAGGTCGGAGATGGTGACGCGCGTGAGGCCCGTCTCCCTCGCCAGGTCGGCGCGGCTGGCCCGGCCGGAGCGGTAGAGCGACTGCAGCACGAGCGACCGGTTGTGGTTGCGGGCATGCTCGGGAAGGACCTTCGTGCGGGGACGCAGGGCACGGCCCGGGACCATCGCACCGTCGACGCCGACCGGTCGGCGATCGGGGACGGGACGCCGCGCTTCATCGATGAGCATGTTTGTTAGTAAAGTAGACAATCAAAGTCTGCGCAAGGGTTCCGCGCTGAAATAACGGCAATGCTTCGAACATCCGCAGGCCGCACGCGCGAACTTAGTAAAGCGCCTGAACATACGCGAACGACCCGCACCCTGGTGGATGCGGGTCGTTCGCGTACAGCGCCGTGGGCTACTTCGACGGGGTCGGAGTCGGCGTCGGGGCCGGCGTTGTGACCGTACCGGTGCCGCCCTCGGCCGCCAACGCCTGCTGCAGCGCCTGCTGCAGCCGCGCGTCCGCGGCGCCGTAGGCGGCCCAGTCGCCGGCCTTCAGCGCGGCCTGGCGGTCCGCCAGCGCCTGCTTCGCCTGCTGGAGCGCCTGCTGCAGCGCGGCGTTGTTCGCGCTGCCGCTCGACCCGGAGCCGGTGCCCGAGCCGGAGCCCGTTCCGCTCGACCCGCCGCCCGACGAACCACCGCCACCGGTCGACGGGATGTTGTTGTCGCCGGCGCTCGCTCCCGAGTCGCCGCCGAACAGCGAGTCCAGCGCCTGGTCGAGGGTGTCCTCGAACGCGATCTTGTCACCGAAGGCGACGAGCACCTTCTGGAGGATCGGATAGCTGGTCTCCCCCGTCGACTTCACGTAGACCGGCTGGACGTACAGCAGACCGCCGCCGACCGGCAAGGTCAGCAGGTTGCCGTTGATCACGTCGGTCTTGCCCTGCCTCAGCAGGTTGAGCTCTTGCGAGACGGTCGGGTCGGAGTTGAAGTTGTTCTGCACCTGACCCGGCCCGGGTATGGTGTCGCTCGATGGCAACGACAGGAGCCTGAGTTTGCCGTAGCCGGACGACACCTTCCCCTTGGTGGAGCCCGCGTCCGCGTCGACCGCCAGATAGCCCTTCAGGATCGAGCGACTGGAATCGCTGGCGGCCTGCGGTATGAACGTCGTGTAGAGCGAGAACGACGGGGTGTCCTGCCCCGGCATCTGCATCGTCAGGTAGTACGGCGGCTGCAGTGTCGGGTCCGACGGCGACGAGGTGGGGTCGTTCGGCGTCGTCCAGGCGTCGTCGCGCGAGTAGAACGAGCCGGCGTCGGTCACGTGGTACTGGCCGAGCACCGAGCGCTGCACCTTGAACAGGTCCGACGGGTAGCGCACGTGGCTGAGCAGCTGGGCGCTCATGTCGCTGACCGGCTTGACCGTGGTCGGGAAGATCTTCTCCCAGGTCTTCAGCACCGGGTCGCTGGCGTCCCACGCGTAGAGCTGCACGGAGCCGTCGTAGGCGTCGACCGTGGCCTTGACCGAGTTGCGGATGTAGTTGATGTCGTCGAAGGCGTAGGCCGGCTTCGGCGTCTCGGTGTCCGCGATGGCGTCGCTCAGGCTGCCGACGTGCGAGTACGGGTACTGGTCGCTCGTCGTGTACCCGTCGATGACCCACTTGATCCGGCCGTCGATCACGGCCGGGTAGGCCTGCGAGTCGAGGGTCAGGTACGGGGCGACCTTCTGGACGCGCTTGATCGGGTCGCGGTCGTACAGGATCTGGGAGTCGCTGTTGACGGCGTCGGAGAGCACGATCTGCTCGTCCTGGAACTTGAGCGCGTAGACCAGCCGCTTGAACACGTTGTCGAGCTTCGGCCCGCCGTTGCCGCTGAACGTCGTGTAGGTCTGCTGCGCGTTGTCGCTGCCGCCGGGGTAGTCGAGCTCGACCGACTTGGAGCCCTTGGGAGCGCCGACGATGGAGTACGTCGGCGACTGCTGCCCGAAGTAGACGCGCGGCTCGTACTGGCCGAGCGTGCCGGTGCTGGGGATGCCGGACTCCATGAACACGGGCTGGCCGTCGCTGGAGCGCTGGTTGCCGTAGGCGGCGACCATCCCGTAGCCGTGCGTATAGACGATGGTGTCGTTGAACCAGCTGCGGCTGGTGAGGCCGGACTGGTTGAGCTCGCGCACCGAGACCACGGCGTCCTGCTCGTTGCCGTTGATCTGGTAGCGGTCGACGTTGAGGTTGCGCGGGAAGGCGTAGTACTGCCGGAACTGCTGCAGCTGCTGGAACGACGGGCTGATGACCGCAGGGTCCATGATGCGGATCTGCGCGGTGGTCTGGGCGTCCTGCCGCAGCGCGCCGGCCTGCGCGTTGGTCGTGGCGTCGTACGGTATGACGTCGATGTTGCTCAGCCCGTAGGCGTCGCGGGTGGCGTCGATCGAGCGCTGGATGTACGGCGTCTCCAGCGTCTTCTGGCTGGGGTCGACCTGGAAGCGCTGCACGATCCACGGGTAGATCGCGCCGACCACGAGAGCCGCGACGATGAGCAGCGCCGTGCCGACGAGCGGGAAGCGCCAGCGCCCGATGAACGCGGTCGCGAAGAACATGAGGGCGACGAGCACCGCGATCCCCGCGAGCACGGCACGGGCGGGGATGGTCGCGTTGACGTCGGTGTACGCGGCGCCGTTGACCATGTCGTTGACGTTCGAGTCGGTGACCGCGGCGTAGCGGTCGAGCCAGATGCTGATGCCCTGCAGGAGCAGGTAGAGGCCCGCGATGACCGAGATCTGCACGCGCGCGGCCTTCGAGATCCGCACCTCCCGGCCGCTGACCCGGAGGGAGCCGTACAGGTAGCAGGTGGCCAGGGTCGCGAGCAGCGCGATGAGCACCACGGCCGAGGCGAAGCCCACTGCGCTGCGGTAGAACGGCAGCGCGAACAGGTAGAAGCCGATGTCGAGGTGGAACAGCGGGTCGGTCTTGCCGTACGACGTGCCGTTCAGCCACATCGCGGCGGCCTGCCAGCGGCTGGCCGCCGAGACGCCGGCGAAGATGCCGAAGACGATCGGGATGCCGTACATCGCGAGCCGGCGCAGCGGCTCGATGACCTGCTGGTAGCGGTCGAGCTGGGTGTTGAGCTTCGCGTAGACCGGGCGCAGCCGGTAAGCGAGCTGGATGCAGAGCCAGAGCGGGACGGCCATCGCGAAGAACCCGATGAAGAACATCGCCGCGCCCGCGAACCACTGCGTGGTCAGGACGTTGAGGAACCCGAGCTGCTGGTACCAGAGAATGTCGGCATACAGTCCGGCGAAGACGAAGAACAGGATCACCAGCGCCACGACCACCCCGAGTGTGATCCAGATGGCGGCCCGGCGACGTCCAGGGGGTCGAACTGCGGCGGTTGAACTCACGTGTGGGCCCTCTTGCTCCTCGTGGGGTGACTCAGAGATCCATCCTAGGCGGGCGTCGCTTGGAGAATGCTGCGGCCCGGCGGTGAAGACGACGCACGCCGGCCGAGCGCGGGATCGACGTCAGCGCACCCGCTGCGGCGTCAGCCGGCCGGGCAGGTCGGCAGCTTCGCGGTGCTGGCGCCGCTGCGGACCGCATCCAGCACGGCGAGCGAGTCCTTCAGCGTCTTGACCGCGAACACGTGCAGCCCGGCGGGGATGTGGCCCGTGACCTCGTCGCAGTTCGACGCCGGCGCGAGGAAGTAGCTCGCTCCGCCGGTGTCGCGCGCGGCGTACATCTTCTGCCGGATCCCGCCGATCGCCCCGACCGTGCCGACGTTGTCGATCGTGCCGGTCCCCGCGACCTTCTTGCCGCCGTTGAGCTTGTCCGGGGTCAGCTTGTCGATGATCCCGAGCGCGAACATCTGCCCGGCGCTCGGGCCGCCCACGTTGTTGAGCTGGATGTTGACGTCGAACGGGAAGGTGTAGTCCATCCCCGCGCCGATCCCGAGGACGACCTGGCCCTGCGTCTCGGTCGGGGTGATCGACACGGTGGAGGCGGCGCCCGCGCGCACGATCCCGATCTCGGCCGGCCTCCCCGTCCCGTTGGCGTTGACCGCCTTGCGGAGCGCGGCGACGCTCTGGATGGTCTCGCCGTTCACACTGGTGATCTCGTCGCCGGTCTTCAGCACCTTCGACGCCGGGGTGTCCGGGATGAGCTGCTTGACCGCGACGGCCTGCGGGAAGTGGTAGCCGAGCTGGTTGAGCGCCGCGGCGATCGCGTCCTGCTGCGAGTCGACCATGAGGGCGGCGTTCGCGGCGTTGGACTGCTCCGTGGTCGTCCCCGGCGGGAAGACGTCGTCGATCGGCTGCACCGCGCGGCTCGGGTCGAACCAGGCCTGGATGATGTTCAGCCAGCTCGGGCGCTGATCGGGGTTGCCCACCACCGAGACGGTGAGGAGGTCGAGGGAGCCCGCGGTCGGGTAGGTGGTCTGGCTCGGGATGCTGATGAGCGGCTTCGCGCCTCCCGTCGGCGCCGATCCGACGGCCTGGTCGGTGCCGAGCGTGTTGAAGACGGGTCCGGGCTGCTCGATCACGAACGGCGCGGGAGCGAGCGCGAGGACCAGCGCGAGCGCGACGGCGACGGCGATCGACACCCAGCCGACGATCGTCCTGCGCGAGGGCGCGACCCGCTCGCGGTCGGGCTGCGGCGCGGGCCGGTCGTCGTCGGTGAACAGGGTCACGCGCTGTCCCTTCGTCATGTTCGCCACGGGCGCACAGCCCACGGCACCGCCCGAGCCGATTCTCACCCGGCTCGCGGTGATCACGGGCTAGCGTAGATGCCAAGCCTGGAAAGGCCGTAATCGCACGGTACGAAACCAGTCGAGACGCCGAAACCAATCGAGACGCCGAAACCACGAGAGACGAAGGACGCGCCATGGCCGACGATCCGAAGGAACCGGACGACGAGTTCCGGGACATGCTGCGGGAGTTCCTGTCCGGCGACTCCTCCATCGATCCGAGCCAGCTCGCGGGGGCCGCGGGCCTGCCCAACGATCCGGCCGCCATCCAGCAGCTCCTCGCGCAGCTGCAGAACGCCATGATGAACCCCGGCGGCGGCATCAACTGGGATGTGGCGTCGCAGCAGGCGCGCACCCTCGCGTCCGAGGGCGCCCACGCGGTCACCCCGGCCGAGCGCTCGGCGCTCGACCAGGCCTTCCACGTCGCCGCGCTGTGGCTCGACGAGGCGACCACCGTCAACGGGCTGTCGACGCAGCCCGAGCTGATCGGCCGCGCCGAGTGGGCGCGGCAGACGATGCCGCTCTGGACCCAGCTCGCCGAGCCGGTCGCGCTCAGCATCTCGGACGCGCTCACCCGCGTTCTCACCGAGCAGGCGCCGGAGGAGATGCAGGGCATGATCCAGAACGCCGGCCAGGTGATGCGCTCGGTCGGCGGCGCGCTCTTCGCCATGCAGCTCGGCCAGGTGGTCGGGCAGCTCGCGAAGGAGGTCGTTTCCGGCGGCGACATCGGCATCCCGCTGCTCGCCGACGGCACCGCGGCGCTCATCCCGCAGAACGTGGCCGAGTTCGGCGACGGGCTCGACATCCCCACCGACCAGGTGCAGCTCTACCTCGCGGTGCGCGAGCTCGCGCACGCGCGGCTGTTCCGGCACGCGAAGTGGCTGCGCCTGCAGCTCATCACCCAGATCACGGCGTTCGCGCGCGGCATCACGATCGACACCGACCGGCTGGAGTCGCTCGCCGAGAGCTTCGACCCGTCCAACCCGGAGGAGCTGCGCGAGGCGATGGTCTCCGGCGCGCTCATCCCGCCGAAGACCGAGGAGCAGCAGGAGGCCCTCGGCCGCCTGGAGACCGTGCTCGCGCTGGTCGAGGGCTGGGTCGACGTGGTCACCGCCGGCGCCACCCGGCTGCTGCCGAAGGCCGACGCGATCGCCGAGACGGTCCGCCGGCGGCGCGCGGCGGGCGGCCCGGCGGAGTCCGCCTTCGCGACGCTGGTCGGCCTCGAGCTGCGCCCGCGCCGCCTCCGCGACGCTGCCGCCATGTGGCAGGCCGTGACCGACGCGGTCGGGCAGGAGGCCCGCGACCGGCTGTGGTCGCACCCCGACCTGCTCCCGCAGGCGGCGGACCTCGACGACCCGTCCCGGCTGGTCGCCCGGCTCACCGCGGCGGCCACCGGCCAGGAGCCGGAGCGCGACGAACTGGACCAGGCGATCGAGGACCTGCTGCGCGGCGACGGCAACGCGTAGCCAACGGAGGAGTCTCCACCCGCCACACCCCCTCACAACAGCTACCGGAGGAGATCGGCTCCCACCCCACCCCGATCTCCTCCGCTGCCCGCACCCGCCCCTCGCCACCGACCCCCGGCGCCCCACCGACCGCCGCCAACGGAGGACATCCCACCGCCCAGCGCCCCGATCTCCTCCGGTAGCTGCCACCACCCGGCGTGTTGGCGCCGATCTCCTCCGCTGCCCGCATGGACCCCATGCGTGCGGCGGGGGTGTGGATGACGGGCGAGGCGCGCGGGAGCTGTGGATAACCCGTTTCGGGTGGTTCCGGCGGGTCAGGATGGCGGGATGGTCCACCAGCTCGATCCCACCATCCCCCGCGTGTGGCGCTCGCCGCGCGCCCTCCAGTTCGGCGTCGAACGACCGCGGCTGCTCCTCGAGCCGGTCGGCGTCGCGGAGGAGCGGATGATCTCCGCACTCGCGGCCGGGGCGACGCTCGGCGCGCTGCGGATGATCGCGCGCGGCGCGGGAGCGGGACCGGCCGCGGTCGGCGCGCTCCTCGCGCGGCTGGAGCCCGTGCTGCAACCACAACCGAGGCCCGCGGACGCGCCCGTCGTCGTCCTCGACGGCGCCGGCCCCACGGCCGCGCGCATCCTCGCCCTCCTCGGGGAGGCCGGGGTCGACGCGCGCAGCGGTCTCGCCGCCGACGACCCCGCGGTCGACCGCGCGTCCGCGGCGGTCGTCGTCGGCGCGTTCGCGATCGCACCGCACCGGCATCAGCGCTGGCTGCGCAGGGACATCCCGCACCTGGCCGTGGTGTTCGGCGACGGCGGGGTGACCGTCGGGCCGTTCGTCCGGCCGGGCGAGGGCGCGTGTCTGCGCTGCGTCGACCTGCACCGGCGGGATGCGGACCCGGCCTGGCCGGCGCTGGCCGCGCAGCTCCACACCCGGCCGCTTCCCGGTGAGACGGAGCTGGTCTGCGGCGCGGCGTCATCGGCCGCGGCCGGGGCCGTCCTCGCACTGGTGGACGGCGTGCCAGGGCGCACCGACGCGGCGGCGCGCTACGACACCGGCACGGGGCGGTGGTCGGAGCTCGCCTGGGAGCCGCATCCCGAGTGCGGCTGCCTCAGTCCGTTCGCCCGGCCTCCCGCGCCGCGCGCACCGGCGCCAGCTCCGCCAGGAACCGCGACGCCTGCCGTGACACCGGCCGCCCCGGCTGGGTTCCGCGCTGCGCCCAGCTCAGCCGCAGCCGATGCCGCGCACGCGTGACGCCCACGTAGAGCAGGCGGCGCTCCTCGTCGATCTGCTCGAAGCTGGAGGCGTAGCTGATCGGCACCAGGCCCTCGGAGAGCCCGATCACGTAGACCGAGTCCCACTCCAGGCCCTTCGCGGCGTGGAGGGTCGCGAGCGTCACCGCCGACATGGTCGGCTCGTGCTGGCCGGCCTGGCGGGCCATCAGCTCGTCGGTGAAGCGCCGGAAGGTCGCGCCCTCCGGCATCTCGTCCACCAGCCCCATGATCGCGTTCAGCGACTCCCAGCGCTCGCGCACGGCGCCGCGGCCCTCCGGAGGCTGCACCGACCAGCCGAGGGTGCGAAGCACGTCGCTGACCGATTTGAACAGCGGCTCGTCGGTGGCGGCGACGCTCGCCGCGCGCAGCGTCATGACGGCCTGACGCACCTCCGGGAGGTCGAAGAAGCGCTTCGACCCGCGCAGCTGGTAGCTGATCCCGAGGTCGCCGAGCGCCTGCTCCAGCGCCGCCGCCTGCACATTGACGCGGTACAGCACGGCGATGTTCTCGGGGCGCGCGCCCGCAGCCAGCTCGGCCGCGATGCTCTCGGCGACGGCGCGCGCCTCGGCCCGGTCGTCGTCGAACGTCGCGGGCGCCGGCACCTCGTCGCGGGCAGTGGCCTCGTGGACGGCGTGCAGCGTCAGGGCGCCGGAGCGGCCGCGCATCAGCCGGTTGGCGGTGTCGATCACCGGCGGCGCCGACCGGTAGTTCTGCTCCAGCCGGACGACCGTCGCGCCCGGGTTCTCCCGCTCGAAGTCCAGCAGGTACTCGCTGCGCGCCCCCGCGAACGAGTAGATCGTCTGGCTCGCGTCGCCGACGACGCAGAGGTCGCGGCGCGTGCCGAGCCACAGCCGGAGGAGGTCGTGCTGCAGCGGCGAGACGTCCTGGTACTCGTCCACCACGAAGTAGCGGTACTGCTCGCGCACCTGCAGGGCGACCGACGGCTCGGTCTCGATCATCCCGGCGCAAACCAGCAGGACGTCCTCGAAGTCGATCTGCTTGCGCTCGTCCTTCAGCTCTTCGTACGTCTTGTGGAGGTCGACCAGCTGCTCGGCCTTCAGCGTGCCGGGCAGCGGTCGGGAGGCCAGCGCCGCGGCGTAGTCCTCCAGCCCCATGCTCGACACCTTGCGCCACTCGATCTCGGCGGCCACATCGCGGAGGGTCGCGGTGTCCACCCGCAGCCCCAGCTTCTCGGCGGCGTGCCCGAGCACGCGGCCCTTGCCGTCGAGGACGCTGGGGAGCTGACCGCCGACCACCTGCGGCCAGAAGTAGTTGAGCTGCGCCAGCGCCGCGGCGTGGAAGGTCCGGGCCGACACTCCGCCGGCGCCGAGCTGCCGCAGCCTCCCCCGCAGTTCGGCGGCGGCGCGGTTGGTGAAGGTCAGCGCCATCACGCGGTTCGGCGTGAACGCGCCGGAGGCGACGCCGTACGCGATCCGGTGCGTGATCGCGCGCGTCTTGCCGGTGCCCGCGCCCGCCAGCACGCAGACCGGGCCGAACAGGGCCTCGGCGGCCACGCGCTGCTGCGTGTCCAGGCCGGCCAGCAGACCGTCGGGCCCAAACGCCGTCACCGTGCTCACGTCGCGCTCACAGCGCGGGCGGCTCGTCGAGCGGGCCGCCGTACCAGTCCTCGATCAGCGCGCGGGCGATGGAGGACCGGCCGGGCAGGATGATCTGCTCCCTGGCCTCCCACAGCTCGTCGCGGCTGAACCAGCGCAGGTCGAGGATCTCCTCGCCATCCGGCGCGAGTGCCGCCGGCGGCTGGTCGTCGGCCAGCCGCGCGGTCATCCCGACCATGACGGAGGCCGGGAACGGCCAGGGCTGCGAGCCCTTGTACCGGGCGTCGGTCACCCGGACGCCGGCCTCCTCGAAGATCTCCCGCTCGACAGCGGACTCGAACGACTCCCCCGGCTCCACGAAGCCCGCCAGCAGCGAGTAGCGCGAGTGCTCCCACATGGCGTTCGAGCCGAGCAGCAGCCGGTCGTCGGCGTCCAGCACCGTGACGATGACCGCGGGGTCGGTGCGCGGGAAGACCTCGGAGCCGTCCTCGAAGCAGCGCCGCACCCAGCCGGCCTGCTCGACGACGGTCGGCGTGCCGCAGCGCGGGCAGTGCGTGTGGCTGGCGTGCCAGTTCGCGATCGCCAGCGCCTCGGTGAACAGCCCGGCGTCGCGGTCGCTGAGCGCCGTGGCGACGGTGCGGAGGTTGCCCCAGCGCGCCTCGTCGGGCTCCAGCTCGGTCGCGGCGGCGTCCGTGAGGACCTCCAGCACGACGGCGGAACCGGCCGGCTCGCCCGGCGCATCCACGAGCGTGCGGCCGAGGTAGACGCGCGTCACCGCTGCGGTGACCCGGTCCACCGGCAGGAGGTCGAGCTCCGCGGGTCCGGCGTCGGGCGCGCTCCAGCCGTCGGAGGCGGGGGTCGCGGCCGGGACGCTCTCGGCGGTCAGCAGCGCCCTGCCCTTCCAGAGCGGGAGCACCCGGGTGCCGGGTTCCTCCCAGAGCTCGTCGAACAGCGCCGGCCGGGAGCGGGCGGCGTGATCGCGGTCGATCGCGTGGCGCGAGAGCGGGAGCGCGGCGAGCGGCAGCGCGGACGTCGATGCGGACGACATCGGGATCCCTTCGAAGCGTGGAGGAGTTGCAAGGCGTGGCGGAACTGCCCACGCGCGGATGTCCATTTAGCCTAGGTCCATGGCCAGATCCCCTCTCACTCTAGCCGCGCTGGCCAGCTCGGCCGTGCCCGACCTGACAGTCACCGGAACCCGCGCGCACACCGCAGACGGCGCGGGCGAGTTCGACGCCGCCGTGCTCACCACGGCCGACGGGAACGCCCGCATCGTGCGCGTGCCGCTCACTCAGGCGGCCGAGACCGAGCAGAGCTCCGACCTGGTCGCCCTGCGCGCGCTCACGACCGGCATCCGCAGCCGGCTCCCGTTCGACGTGCCGACCTACCTGGGCCAGGCGCCGATCGGCGGCACGCGCGCCATCGTCTACGACTTCCTGCCCGGCGGGCACGTCGCCGTCGAGGACGTGCCCCCGGGCGACGGCCTCGCCGGTTCGATCGGGCACGCCATCGCGGCGATCCACACCCTGCCGACCAGCTTCGTCGGGGAGGCCGGCCTCCCGGTGCTGACCGCCGCGGAGTGCCTGTCCTCGACCGCCGCCCTGATCGAGTCCGCCGCGGCGACCGGCAAGCTGCCCGCCGCGCTGCGCGACCGCTGGCGCGACGCTGTGGCCGACCACTCGGTGTGGCAGTTCCAGCCGACGGTGATCAACGGCGCACTGACCGCCGACTCCCTGCTGGTCGAGGGCGAGTCGGTCTCCGGCGTGCTCGGCTGGTCGGCGCTGCGCGTCGGCGACCCGGCGCGCGACCTGCACTGGCTGCTCGCCATGAACCCGGAGGCGACCGACGGCGCGCTCGTCGCCTACGCCTCCACCCGCCAAGTCGCCACCGACCGGCAGTTCACCCAGCGCGCGATGCTCTACGCGGAACTGGAGGTCGCCCGCTGGCTGCTGCACGGCCGCGAGCTGCGCGACCAGAGCATCGTGGACGACGCGGTGCAGATGCTCGACGGCCTGGTCGACCGGGTGCACAGCAACACGGTCACCCCGCTCTCCACGGCCACCGGCCCGATCATGGCGGTCGGCGACGTGGAGGCCATGCTCGACCGCACCCCCGGCGACCGCTCGTCGGTTCTGGGCGGCATGCGCCCGGTCGACGACCAGGCCTGATCTCGGCTCCTCCGGAGCCCCACCCGCGACACCCCGGAAAAGGTCCGTTCAACCGGACATCCACCCCCGAACGGCCCAGATCTCCGGAGTTACGGACACCCTTCGGCCCACTCGCGGTCGGTTCGTCCGGAGAATCGGACGGGTAGCGGGTCGGTCTCCGGAGTTACGGATGATGTGCCGGGCTCCGGGGGCGAGACTCCGGAGTCACTCGCCGCGCACTCCGGCCCACAGGTCGACCAGCTCGGCCTCCGAGTAGAGGCGCTCGGGGCGGACGACGCGGTCGTCGGCCACGAAGTAGAAGACGGCGTCGATCCGGGCCGGGTCGATGCCGGCATGCTTCGCATAGGCGAGACGGTAGAGGGCGAGCTGGAGCTGCTTGCGCTCGAGGTCGGCCGAGTCGCGCGGGGCCTTGCCGGTCTTCCAGTCCACGATCTGGACGTCATGGCCGCCGTCGGAGACCGCGTAGACCGCGTCGAGCTTGCAGACCACCACCTGGCCGGCGAGCGTGACGTGGATCTCCAACTCCACCTCCGTCGGCGCCCGGTCGGCCCACTCGCTTGCGGCGAAGGTCGCCTGCAGCTCGGCCAGCGCCTCCGCGCCCAGCAGCTCGCCTGCGGGGTCGTCCAGTTCGGCGACCGCCGCGTCGAGCGCGTCCGTCGCTCCCCCGGCTACGCCGTAGCGCTCCTCGACCCAGCGGTGGAAGAGCGTCCCCAGCCGGGTCTGCCGGTACGGCCGCTCGGGCATCGGGCGGCGCAGCTGGGCGGCGACGCCAGCGGGGTCGCTCACGAAGTCCTTGAACCGGGAGGCCGGGATGCGGGCCGGCAGCTCCACCAGGCCGTCCTCCGCCTCGCGCCTGGCGCGCTCGGCGAGCAGCAGGTCGACGTCGAGCGCGTACACGCCGCCGTCGCCCGGCCCGTGTTCGCGCGCGGCCAGCACCGCCGCCGCCGCGGCCTCCACCCGGGTGCGGCGCACGCCGAGCGGATCGAGCGGCCAGAGCACGGTGCGCGACTCGGGCGCGAGCGGGTTCTCGTCCGGCTCGTCGCACGGCGGGAAGGCGTCCTCCGGCAGCAGCCCGGCCTGCTGCAGCTCCAGCAGGTACGCGCCAGGCGACCGGGGCCGGGACTGCGTCGACCAGTACGATCCCGAGAGCAGGAGGCTGCGCCGCGCGCGGGTCACGGCGACGTAGATCAGCCGGCGCTGCTCCTCCAGGTGGCGGGCGACATTGGCGGCCTCGAAGGCGGAGATCGCCTCGTCCACCTGCTTCTGGTCCTCGGCGTTGCGCCACGGCAGCACCGGCAGCTCGGCCGAGTCGCCGCGGAACTCGTTCGGGAGCTGGCCGAACGCCAGCCAGCCGCGCTTGCTCTGCGGCGGCCCTGGCAGCTCGCCCTCGACCATGCGCGGCACGGCGACGACGTCCCACTCCAGGCCCTTGGCGCCGTGGATGGTCAGGATCTGCACCGTGCCCGGCTCCGGGTCCTCGCTGCGCGGCGCCAGGTTGTCGCGCTGCTCGGCCTCCGCCAGCCAGGCCAGGAACGACCCGAGCGTAGCCCGATCGTCGCTCGCCAGGTAGGAGGCCACCTGCTCCGCGAACGCGTCCAGGGAGGCCTGCCCGAGCTGGGCGGTCTCGTTGGCGGCGACCTCGATGTCGAGCCGCAGCTCCTGCTGCACGAGTGTGACGAGGTCGAGGAGGTCGAGGCCAGCGCGCGAGCGCAGCCGGTCGAGCTGCCCACCGGCGGTGCGCAGCCGTTCCAGCCCGATCGGGCTGAAGCCGGCGAGCTGGCCGTGGTCCAGCGGAGCCTCCACGACGAAGTCGAGAGCGTCGACCAGGGAGGCCGACTCCTCCGCCACGACCGAGCCGCGCAGCCGGTCGCGCACGTCCGCCTCGAGCGTCTGGAAGCGGTGGTCGCGCGCCGCGAGCCAGCTCGCCACCCGGCGCAGCGCCGCGATGTCGCGCGGGCCGACGCGCCAGCGCGCCCCGGTCAGCAGCCGGATCAGCTCGGAGCCCGCGGTCGGGTCGTGCATCACCCGCAGCGCGCTCACCAGGTCCGCGATCACCGGCTGCTCCAGGAGGCCGCCGAGACCGAGGACGTGGAAGGGCACCCCCCTGGCCGCGAGCGCCCCGGTGAAGGCGTCGATCTTCTTGATCGAGCGGCAGAGCAGGGCGGCGGAGGGCGGCATCCCCTGTGGGTCCCGCTGGGCCAGCCGCACGCGCAGCCACTCGGCGATGGTCGCCGCCTCGTCCTCCACGGTCTGCCCGAACGCGTGGTCGAGCTCGCCGGCGATCGCGCCGGGCCGGGGCTGCAGCTGCTCGACGTGCACCGGCGAGTCGGCCGAGAGCGGGGCGACGAGCGTGTTCGCGGCGTCGAGCACCGTGGTCGGGTTGCGCCAGCTCGTGCTGAGCGCGAAGGCGGCCGCGCCGTCCTTCCGGCCGGTGAAGTCGAGGGCGAACCGGCCGAGGTTCGCTGCGCTCGCGCCGCGCCAGCCGTAGATCGACTGGTGCGGGTCTCCCACGGCCATCACGGCCTGGTCGAAGAACAGCGCCGACAGGAGGCGGGTCTGCACGACCGAGGTGTCCTGGTACTCGTCCAGCAGGACGACCCGATAGCGGCGGCGGTAGTCGGCGACGACTTCCGGCAGCCGCTCGCAGACCGCCAGCGCGAGCGCGACCTGGTCGGAGTACTCCACGAAACCACGCCGGCGCTTCTCGTCGGCGAACCGCTCCGCGAGGTCGAGCAGGGGCGGCAGCGAGCCGATCGACGCCACGGCGGTGCGCACGGACGCGTAGGCGTCCTTGACCCGGCCGCTGCCGGTGGGCAGCTCCAGCAGCCGGCCGAAGCCCTCGACCATGCGGTGCACGTCGCGGGCGTCCGCAACGTTCTCGCTGAGCGCGCGGCTGAGGTCGAGGACGGCGGTGGTGACGGCGTCCACGCTCTTGTCCAGCTCTACGAGCCGTTCGTCGTCGCAAGCCACCACGACGCGCCGCGCGAGCTGCCAGGCCGACGCCTCGCTCAAGATGGCCGACTCCGGCTCCCGGCCGATCAGCAGCGCGTTCTCGCGGAAGATCGCGTTGGCGAACGCGTTGTAGGTCGCGACCTCGGGCGCGTCGAACGGGTCGAAGACCACGTCGGTGAGCCCGGAGGCCGCCAGCTGCTCGATGCGGCGCCGGATCCGCTCGGCGAGCTCGCCCGCCGCCTTGCGGGTGAAGGTCAGGCCCAGGACCTCGGGCACCCGCACCAGACCGTTGGCGAGCAGCCAGACCACCCGGTTCGCCATGGTCTCGGTCTTGCCGCTGCCCGCACCGGCGACCACGATCGCAGGCGCGAGCGGCGCCTCGATGACGGCCTGCTGCTGCGGGGTCGGCCGCGGGAGGCCGAGCGCGTCGGCGATCTCGGCCGCGCTCAGCCGGCGCGCCGGGCGCTGCGGTTCGGGGGCAGCGGCCTCGGCGGCGAAGGCCAGCTCGACCAGGTCCAGGCCGGGCTGGTCGTCGGCCAGCTCCAGGAGGTTGTCGTCGTTCATGCCTGCTCCCTCCTCATGCGCTGACCGCCGGGACGAGATGGATGCGGTACCCGTAGGCCGCGTGCGGGTCCCGGTCGCCGAGGTCGACCACCCCGGCGAACGTCGCGCCGGCCATGCCCTCCGCCGCCACCGCGACCCGCTCCTCCAGCCGAGCGAGCGCGTCCGCGTCGACGCGCTCCTGCACGACCTCGCGGTACGCCTTGCCGCGCACGCCCTTGGCGACGAAGAGCAGCTTCGCGCCGCCCGGCGGCAGCTCCGCCGCCTCCACCGCGCCGTGCTCCAGCGCGAGCTGGTACACGCCGAGCTGCGCGTGCGACGCCGTCTCCGCGGCCGTCGGCACCGTGCGCCCGGTCTTCAGGTCCACGATCACGACCGTTCCGTCCGGGGTCTCCTCGACCCGGTCGATCTTGCCGCTGATCCTGGCGCGGCCGAGCTCGAGCTGGAATTCGCCCTCCGACCCGAGCAGGCGTCCGCCCGCGCGGCCGAAGTCGCGCAGGTACTCCGACACGCCCGCCACGAGCCCGCGGGTGCGGCGGCGCTCGCGCTCCTCGATCCACGGCGACTCGAACTGCAGCTGCGCCCAGCGCCGCTCGATGCCCGACCAGAGCAGGTCGACGCTGGTCTCGTCGGTCGCTGCGGCCTCCTCCATCACGGCGTGCACCACGGTGCCGATGCCGGCCGCGAGCCCACTCGGGGAGGCGGCCATCTCGTCCACGAACCAGGCCAGCGGCGACTTCTCGAAGGTGCCCAGCCGCGACGGCGAGACCTTCACCCGCGCCTCCGGGTCGTCCAGGTCGATCAGCGGATCGGTGGTGGAGGGCTCGGCGAGGCCGTACCAGTCGGCGGGGTCGGCGCCCTCGACCCCGGCCTCGGCGAGGCGCGCCAGCGCGTCGGCGGCGTCGGGCGAGCCGGTGGTCACCAGCCGGCGCCGCAGCCGGCCGACCATGCCGCGCAGCGACAGCGGGTGGATGCCGGGATCGTCGTCCTCGACCGCGAGCTCCGCGGCGAGGCGCAGGAACGGCGAGGGCTGCTCGTCGTCGTTCGCGGTGGCGGTGAGCAGAACCTGGCGCCGGGCGCGGGAGACGGCGAGGGCGAACATCCGCAGCTCGTCGCTCAGGACCTCCGCGCGCTGGTCCGCGGTGTCGCTCCCGTCGTCGGCGTCGGCGCGGCGACCCGCGAGGGCGCCGTCCAGCTCCTGCGGGTGCAGCAGCGAGCCGCGCAGCCGCAGGTTGGGCCACACGCTCTCCTGGAGGCCGGCCACGGCGACTACGTCGAACTCGCGGCCGACCGTCGCGCTCGGCGTGCACACCAGCACCGCGTCGCCGGTGGTGCGGGCCGCGAGGGTGTCCTCCGGCACCTCGGCGCCGAGCAGCTCGATCACGAAGTCGGAGGCCGGGCGCTCGGGCGAGCGCTCCACGAAGCGCCGGGCGGCGGTGAACAGGGCGACCACCCCGTCGAGGTGCCGGTCGGCCTCGTCGGCGACGATGCCCGACCGCTCCGACTGCTCCAGCCAGCGGGCGGCGAGCCCGCTGCGCTCCCAGGCGTGCCAAAGCAGCTCCTCGATCGTGGCGCCCGCCGCCGCCTTCTCGCGGCCGCCGCGCAGCGTCTCCGCGAGCCGTGCGGCCCGGCGGGCGGGCGAGGAGTCGATGGTGGCGAGGTTCGCGGGCGTGGCGAGCGCCTCGACCAGGAGGTCGTCGCCCGGGCGGTTGCCGTCGCCGGCCAGCTCCTCCTGGCGGAGCGCCAGCCGGAGGCGGCGCAGGCTGATCGCGTCGAGGCCGCCGAAGGGCCCGAGCAGCAGCTCGGTCGCGACCACAGGGGTCAGCTCCAGCGCGTCGAGCGCGACCCCGGCGATGGTGATGAGCTGCCGCGCTGCGTAGTCGTCGCGCAGCGGCCGCCCCGCGATGCTGGTCGTCGTCGGCACCTCCGCGACCGCGAGCGAGCGGGCGAGCCCCGGGATGTGCGCGCCGGAGCGCACGACGACCGCCATGCGGTTCCACGGCACGCCTTCGATCAGCCGCCGCTCGCGCAGCAGCCGGGCGAGCCGCGCCGCCTCCGCCGGAGCCGACGACGCCTTCACGACGACAACGGCCGGGCCGGCGTCCTCCGGCTGCTCGCGCCCCGCCAAGGCCACGCGGTGCACGCCTGCGGCGGCCGCACCGATCCGTTCGGTGACCCGGGAGGTCAGCTCCCGCAGCGCGGGCGTCTGGCGGTGCGCCGTGCCGAGCACGACGCGCGTGACCGGCACGCCCAGCCGCGCGCCGAGCTGCCCGAGCGCCGCGACCTCCGCTCCGCGGAACGTGGTCGACGCGACATCGGGGTCGCCGAACGCGATCACGGCGATACCGCGGGCGGCGACGGCGCGCAGCAGCGCGATCGTGGCGACGGTCGCCTCCTGGAGGTCGTCGACGAACAGGGCCTTGAGCCCGTCGAGCGAGCTGCCCTCCGCCACGACGGGGACGGCCGACGCGATCAGCTCGGCGGCGTCGACGTAGCCGCCGCGGAAGCTGTCGAGGACGTTCTGGTACTCGGCGATGAACCGGCCGGCCGCGCGCCACTCGTCGCGCCCGGTGATCGCGCCCAGCTCGGCCAGCCGGGAGGGCGACACGCCACGCTCGGCGCAGCGGCCGATGAGCTCGCGCAGCTCGGTGCGGAAGCCGCGCAGGATACGCACCTCGGGGCCGAGGGAGACCGGCCAGACCGGACCCGTGCCGTCCTCCAGGTGGCCGCTCAGCAGCTCGGCGATGATCTGGTCCTGCTCGCCGCCGGTCAGCAGCCGCGGCGGCTCCCAGCCGTTGCGCCTGGCCTGCTCGCCGGCGAGCTGGAACGCGAGGGAGGTCGCCGTACGGGCCAGCGGGCCGGGCGTCGGCACGCCGAGCCGTAGCGAGATCCGGTCCCGCAGGGCGGTCGCCGCGGTGCGCGACGCGCTCAGCGCCAGGACCTCGGACGCGGCGTAGCCGCGCTCGTGCACGCGCTCGGCGATGGCCTCCACCAGGGCGGTGGTCTTGCCCGTGCCCGGGGCGCCGAGCACCGCGGCCGACGCGCCGTCGGGCAGCGCGAGCACCGCGCGCTGGGCGTCGTCGAGGACGACGGCGAGGCCGCCGGCCGCGTCGTCGACGCGCGGACGGAAACCTCGGGTGGACATGACTTCACGGTATCGGCGTCCGCCGACAGAGAACGCGATCGGAGCCCGCGAGCCGCGTGCCGTAGTCTGAACTCGCAACCGCCCGGTCTGATTCGAAAGGCACATCCCGTGGAGATCCGCATCGGAATCGTCAACGCCCCCCGCGAGCTCAGCTTCGAGTCGGCCCAGTCGGCCGAGGAGCTCACCGAGCAGATCCAGGCCGGCATCAGCAGCGGCACCGGCATCCTCAAGCTCACCGACGACAAGGGCCGCGTCTACATCGTCCCGACCGCGGGCATCGCCTACGTCGAGGTCGGCACCGAGGAGTCGCGCCGCATCGGCTTCGTCGGCTAGATTTCCGACCGTGGAACTGCTCTTCGTCGCGCTCGCCGGCGCCATCCTCGGCCTCGGCGCGCGGTACCTGCTGCCCAACCGTCACACGCACGGCTCTGTGCTGATGCCCGCGCTGGGCGTGAGCGTCGCCTGCGTCCTGTGGGTCGCCCTCACCTGGGCGGGCCTGAAGTGGAACGGCGGCTGGATCTGGTGGATCACCCTCGTCGGCACCGCCGTCGTGGTGGTCGTGGCGGATCTGGTGATCGGCCGCCTCCGCACGGCCCACGACGACAAGCTGCTGCACACCCTCTCCCGCGGCGCCGTCGCCCGCTGACCCGAGCCGCCAACGGAGGACTTCGCCTCCCGCATCGCCGTCGCGCGCTGACAACGGAGGACTTCGGAGGCCCTGCGGCCCCGATCTCCTCCGCTGACTGCTCGCGGTCGGCGTGTCGCGACGGATCTCCTCCGTTGCCGACGCCCTACGCGGTCAGCCCCAGCGCGTCCATCCGCCGCGTGTGCGCGGCGATCAGCTCGGTGAAGATCGGCTCGATGCGCTCCTCGTCGGCGGCGCGGTTCCCCGACAGGTGCAGGGCGGAGCGCGCCACCAGCAGCGTGTCGCCGACCAGCCGCCGCCCCCACATCGCCAGGCGCGAGCCGAGCTGAGGGTCGGCGGCGATCTCGCCGCGCAGGACCTCCAACAGGGCCTCCTGACCGGAGTCGGAGCCCAGCAGCTGCTGGATCCGCGGGCCGACATCGCCGGGCAGGCCGCCCGCGAGCCGGATGAAGAAGTCGTCCAGGAGGCCGCCGGTCATCAGCGCCGCCAGGAGCGTCTCGCGCCAGTCGGAGCCGACCAGCAGCGCCCGGAAGCCCTCGATCTCCTCGGCGAAGGGCCGCATCACCCCCGCGGGCTCGTCGCCGCGCCTGCGGATCTCCGCGACAATGCCCTGGTGCTTGGAGAGCGCCAGGCCCGCGGCACCCGAGACCACCTCTTTCGCGCCGAGCGCGTCGGTGTCCGCTGCCACCCGCGACAGCGTCTGGAACTGCTCCAGCTGGAGGTACGCCGCCTGCCCGAGGTACGGCAGCAGGTCGGGCATCACCTCGTGCAGGTCGACCCGGACCGTCGCCTGAGGCGTGCGCGGGCGGAGGCGGGGCAGCTCGACCGTGGGCCGGCGTCTGGTGAACCACGTTGACACGTACAGCAGTGTAACGGGGAGGTCCAGTAGGCTTGTGGTGCCGTCGGCGCAGGATCGACGGCCCTGCGCCTGCGACGAGAACAGGGCGTGGAACTCACTATTCGAACCGACAGGCACCCTTACGTGACTTTCTCTGAACTCAACATCGACCAGGACATGGTGGACGCCCTCGCCTCCAAGGGCATCGTGGAGCCGTTCCCCATCCAGTCCCAGACCATCCCGCTCGCCCTCGCCGGCCAGGACATCATCGGCCAGGCGAAGACGGGCACCGGCAAGACCTTCGGCTTCGGCCTCCCGATCATCCAGCGGCTCGGGCTCGACCCGGAGCCCGGCGTCCAGGCGCTCGTCGTGGTCCCCACCCGCGAGCTCGCCGTCCAGGTCTTCGAAGACCTGGAGCAGGCCGCCTCCAACCGCGCCACCGCGGTCACCGCGATCTACGGCGGCAAGGCCTACGAGGGCCAGATCGCCCAGCTCAAGGCCGGCGCGCAGATCGTCGTCGGCACCCCCGGCCGCCTGCTCGACCTCGCGGGCCAGCGCCTCCTGAACCTCTCCCACGTCAAGGAGATGGTGCTGGACGAGGCCGACAAGATGCTCGACCTCGGCTTCCTCTCCGACATCGAGAAGCTGTTCGCACAGACCCCGGCGACGCGCCACACCATGCTGTTCTCGGCGACCATGCCCGGCCCGATCGTCGCGCTGGCCCGCCGCTTCATGACGCGCCCGATCCACATCCGCGCCAACGACCCCGACGAGGGCCAGATCCAGGCGAACATCAAGCACCTCATCTACCGGGCGCACTCGCTCGACAAGGACGAGGTGGTCGCGCGCATCCTCCAGGCCGAGGGCCGCGGCAAGACCGTGATCTTCACGCGCACCAAGCGCGCGGCGGCCAAGCTGGTCGAGGAGCTGGGCGACCGCGGCTTCAACGCCGCCGCCGTGCACGGCGACCTCAACCAGGAGCAGCGCGAGCGCGCGATGGCCGCCTTCAAGGCCGGCAAGAAGGACGTTCTGATCGCCACCGACGTCGCCGCGCGCGGCATCGACGTGGACGACGTGACGCACGTCATCAACCACACCATCCCGGACGACGAGAAGACCTACCTGCACCGCGCCGGCCGCACCGGCCGAGCGGGCAAGACCGGTATCGCCGTGACGTTCGTGGACTGGGAGGACCTGCACAAGTGGGCCCTCATCAACCGCGCGCTGGAGTTCGGCCAGCCCGAGCCGACCGAGACCTACTCGTCCTCGCCGCACCTCTACTCCGACCTCGACATCCCGGAGGGCGCGAAGGGCCGGCTGAAGTCGACCCCGGCCGTCAAGGCCCCGGAGACGCAGGACGGCGCGCGCCACGACTCCACCGGTCCCGGCACGCAGGGCGAGGGCCGCTCGCGCAACCGCCGCCGCCGCACCCGCTCGGGAGGCTCCGGCCAGGGCGGCCAGAGCGCCGCCGGCCAGAGCGCCGCCGGCCAGGGCTCGAACGGCTCCGACGCCGCGGCATCGGGCGGCGAGGAGAAGTCCCCCGCTGCCGGCACGCACGACGGCGGCGGCTCGCAGCACCGCGACGGCAACAGCGCTCCGCGCCGGCGTCGCCGCCGGTCGCGCGGCGGCTCGCCCGCGACGCCCGCGAGCTGAGTGCGCTCCCTGTGACGTGACGACGCCCCCTGCCGGATCCGGCAGGGGGCGTCGTCTGTTCTCAGCGGCGTGCGCCCGAACTCAGTACCAGTTCGGCGTGTGGCTCATCTCGAAGTTCCACGCAGCGCAGGGCGAGCCGTAGGCGCGGTTGATGTAGTCCAGGCCCCAGTTGACCTGGGTGTTCTGGTTGGTCATCCAGTCCGATCCGGCCGAGGCCATCTTGCTGGCCGGCAGCGCCTGCGGGATGCCGTATGCGCCGCTCGACGTGTTGTACGCGTCGGCTCGCCAGCCGGACTCGTGGTTCCACAGCGAGATGAGGCAGCCCATCTGGTCCTGGCCCCAGCCGAACGCGCCCAGCCGGCTCGACGCGTACGCCTGCGCGGCGGACGGGTCGACGTTCATCCCGGGCGGGGGCGCGAAGCCGTTCGCACTGCCGCCGCTGTTCGCCGCCTGCTGCGCGGCCGCGGCGGCCGCCGCCGCCTCCGCTGCCTGCTGCGCTGCGACGCCCGCAGCGTACGCCTGCTCGACCGAGGCCTCGTGGTTCTGGAGCGACGCGAGTTGCGCGTACAGCGTGTTCGCGTGCTGCTTCTGATCGGCGAGCTGGGCGTCCGCCGCCGCCTTGGCGTCGTTCGCGACCTTCAGTGCCTTCTGGGCGTCCTTGTCGAGCTGGTCGCGGATCTTCTGCGCGGCCGTCGCCTGCTCGCTCAGCGCGGCGGCGACGTTCTTCTGCGCGGCGGCCTGCGCGAAGAGGCTGGAGGCCTGGTCGGCGAGCTTGGAGACCGCGCCGAGCTGGTACAGCAGCGACGGCTGCGTGCCGGTGGTCGCCGCACCATTCCCGCCGGGCGAGCCCGCGCCGCCGAGGAAGAGCCGGATGGACACGTCCGAGGTGCCGGACCGCGTGAGCTGGGCGGCGAACTTGCCGCTCTGGGTGCGCAGCTGGTCCGCGCGAGCCGCGGCCGCCTGGGCCTGCTGGCCGATGTCCTGCGCCTTCGCGGTCGCGTCCTTCAGAGCGGCCTCGGCCTGGCCGTACTCGCCGAGGCGCTTCACCGCGAGGTCGCCCGCCGCGTTCGCCGCCGTCTGCAGCGACGCCAGCAGGCCGTTGATGCGGTCGACCTCCGCCTGCGCCGCCGCGGCGTTCGCCTTGGCCGCCTGCACGTCGTTCCAGGAGGGATAGTTGTCCGCGTTCGCGGGAGCCGCTCCTCCCGCCACTGTGAGCGCGCCGATGAGCGCCGCTACCGCGACGGAAGACGTCCAGAGCCGCCGAGACACACGTACCTCGCTTCCTGATCCCCGCCGACCAGGGTAACCGGAGGTCGCGCTCACGCGTAGAAAGGCGCCGCGCCTGTCGCTTCTTCGATCATCAGGTCCACGACGGCCGGATCGGTCGTGTTCTCGCCCAGCCGGTTGGGCTTGCCCGCACCGTGATAGTCGCTGGAGCCGGTGATCTGCAGGCCGTACCTGGCCGCGTAACCGCGCAAAGTGGCCACTCCCTCCGCCCGGTTCTCCCGGTGGTCGAGCTCCAGTCCGAACAGGCCGGCCTTCACGAGCCTGCGGAGCCGGTCCTCCGGGATGACGCCGCGGCTGCTGGTCGCCGGGTGCGCGAGCACGGGCACTCCCCCGGCTCCGCGGATCAGCCGGATGCCGGTCGCCGGGTCCGGCGCGTAATGCGGCTGGAAGTAGCCGCTGCGCCAGTGCAGGATGCCCGCGAAGGCGGCGCTGCGATCGGCGGCGAGTCCGCGGGCCACGAGCGCGTCGGCGATGTGCGGGCGGCCGACCGTCGCGCCTTCTGTCGCCTGGGCGAGCACGTCCGCCCAGGTGATGTCGTAGTCCTCGGCGATGCGGCGCACCATGTCCTCGGCCCGCCGCATTCGGCCCTCGCGGATGCGGCGCGTCTCGGCCACAAGGGCCTCGTCCGCCGGGTCGAAGAGGTAGCCGAGCATGTGCACGCTGGCGAACTCGACGCGCGTGGAGAGCTCCATGCCCGGGATGACGGTGACGCCGACCTCCGCGCCGGCCACCGCCGCGGACGTCCAGCCGGCCGTCGAGTCGTGGTCGGTGAGGGCGACGGTGCCGAGCCCCGCCGCCGCGGCGGCGCGCACCAGCTCGGCGGGGGTCTCCGTGCCGTCCGACACGCTGGAGTGCGTGTGGAGGTCGACGGGACCGCGGAACCGTCGCTCATCAGCCATGCCCACCATCCTAGGAGTGGAAGAATGGTCGGCATGTCGTCCGAGAACACCACCGCGCCGGCCCCCGCTACGAGCGAGGAAGCGCCCCGCGCCACGTCGAACCGCTCCACCACCCCGGGATCGGAGAACTTCCGCGAGTACATCGGCAGCAACTGGGCCGACCGCCCCGAGATCCTCCCCGGCGCCCGCGAGCAGGCGTCGTACGCCGCCGCCCGCCGCGCCCGCGTGTCTGCGCTCTTCCCCGGGCAGCGGCTGATCATCCCGGCGGGCCGGCTCAAGCAGCGCTCGAACGACACCGACTATCCGTTCCGCGCGCACTCCGCGTTCACGCACCTGACCGGCTGGGGCTCCGACGCCGAGCCCGGCAGCGTCCTCGTGCTGGAGCCGACCGACGGCGGCCACGTCGCGACCCTCTACTTCCGTGAGCGCGCCGGCCGCGACTCCGACGAGTTCTACGCCAACCCGGAGATCGGCGAGTTCTGGATCGGCCCGCGCCCGTCGCTCGCGCAGGTCGCCAGCGACCTCGACCTCCCGACCCGCGGCATCGCCGAGGTGGAGGCCGTGCTCGACGCGGTCGACGCCTCCACCCTGGTGCTGCGCGAGGCCGACCCCGAGCTGACCGACGAGGTGGACGCCGCGCGCCTGCTGCTCGCCGCCGAGGCCGGAGCCGAGGTGGGCGACGCCGCGTTCGACCCCGAGAACCACGGCGAGGACGACCGCCTCGCGCGCGACCTCTCCGAGCTGCGCCTGGTCAAGGACGTCTACGAGCTCTCCGAGCTGCGCAGCGCCATCGCCGCCACCGCGGCCGGCTTCGACGACGTCATCGCCGACCTGGCCCGCATCGTCGACCACCCGCGCGGCGAGCGCATCGTGGAGGGCGTCTTCAACGCGCGGGCGCGCCTGGACGGCAACGCGGTCGGCTACGACACGATCGCCGCGAGCGGCCCGCACGCCTGCATCCTGCACTGGACCCGCAACGACGGCCCCGTGGTGCCCGGCGACCTGATCCTGATCGACGCGGGCGTGGAGGTCGACAGCCTCTACACCGCCGACATCACCCGCACCTTCCCTATCGACGGCACGTTCACCGAGACCCAGCGCCTCGTCTACGAGACGGTGCGCGAGGCCGCGGACGCCGCCTTCGCGATCGTGCGCCCCGGCATCCGCTTCCGCGAGATCCACGCGGCCGCCATGGCGGTCATCGCCCGCCGCACCGCCGAGTGGGGACTGCTGCCCGTCACCGCCGAGGAGGCGCTGCAGACCGACAACCAGCAGCACCGCCGGTACATGGTGCACGGCACCAGCCACCACCTGGGGCTCGACGTGCACGACTGCGCGCAGGCCCGCCGCGAGCTCTACCTCGACGGTGTCCTGGAGCCGGGCATGACGTTCACCATAGAGCCCGGCCTGTACTTCCAGCCCGACGACCTCACCGTGCCGGAGCGCTTCCGCGGCATCGGCGTGCGGATCGAGGACAACATCCTCGTCACGGCCGACGGCGCCGAGAACCTGTCGATCGCGCTCCCGCGCACCGCGGACGATGTGGAGGCCTGGGTCCGCCGCCTCAGCACGCGCTGAGACGGCGGGACGCGGCCGCGGTCAGAAGATCCGCAGGCCGATCTCGGCGGGGGCGGCGAGCAGGCTCTCGATCTCGTCGTCCAGGCGGACGAGCGTGATCGAGGCGCCGGCCATGTCGAGCGACGTACAGTACTCGCCCACGTAGCTGCGCCCGACCGTGATCCCCTTCGCGGCGAGCTGCTCGTGCGCGTGGCCGTACGCGATGTAGAGCTCGCTGATCGGGGTGCCGCCGAGTCCGTTGACCATGAGAGCCACGCGGTCGCCGCGCTCGAACGGGAGGTCGGCCACGACCGGGTCGAGCAGGATATCGACCAGCGCGTCCGACGGCTCGATCTTCGCGCGCCGGCGGCCCGGCTCGCCGTGGATCCCGACGCCGATCTCGATCTCGTCGTCGCCCAGCTCGAACAGCGGGGAGCCTTTCGCCGGCGGGGTGCAGGCGGTGAGCGCGAGGCCCATCGTGCGCGTGACCGAGTTCACCTTCTCCCCGATCCGGACCACCTCGTCGAGGTCGGCCCCGGCCTCCGACGCCGCGCCGACCGCCTTCATCACGAAGAAGTTGCCCGCCACGCCGCGGCGGCCGACCGTGTAGGTGGAGTCCTGCACCGCCACGTCGTCGTCGATGAACAGCGTCCGCACGTTGACGCCGTCGGCGAGGCTCAGCTCCTGCGCCATGTCGAACGCCATCTTGTCCCCGGTGTAGTTGTTGACCAGCAGCAGCACGCCCTTCGGCGACGCCAGCAGCTTGGTCGTCTCGTAGACGTAGTCCATCGGCGGCGCGGCGAAGACGTCGCCAGGGCAGGCGCCGTCGAGCATCCCCCTGCCGACCGTGAGGACGTGCGCCGGCTCGTGGCCGGAGCCGGAGCCCTGGATAATCGACACCTTGTCGTCGCGCGGGGCGTCCGCGCGCATGATCAGGTTGTACTCGGGCACGTAGCGCAGCGTGTCCGGGTTGGCGAGGGCGATGCCCTTGAGCATGTCCGGCACGTACTTCAGCGGATCGTTGACGAACTTCTTCATGGGAGGTGCTCCTTCGGGTTGTGCTTCGGTGAGCGGTGAGACCGGTCAGGCTCGCGGGCGGTCCGGCCAGGCCGGCGCGAGGCGTTCCAGGATGACGGCGACGGCGACAGCGCCGGGGTCGGGCGAGCCGATGCTGCGCTCGCCGGTGTAGGCGGCCCGTCCGCGCATCGCCTGCATGGTCACGGTCGCGTCCGCGGCCTCCCGGGCGGTCACGGCGGCCGCCGCGACGATCCCGTCGCTGCCCGTTCCGGCCTGCACGCCCTCGGCGATGGTGTCGGTCATCGGCACGAGCGCGTCGAGCAGGGTCTTGTCTCCCACGTCGGCGTTGCCGCGGGCCTTGATCCCGTCGATGGCCGCGCGCAGCATGGCGACGGCGTCCTCGCCGGTCAGCGTGTCCTTGCCCTTGGAGACGGTCGCCGCGCGCAGGAAGGCCGTGCCCCAGATCGGCCCGGAGGTCCCGCCGATGCGGCTGGTGATCGCGACGGCGACCTTCTGCAGGAACGTCCCGATGTCGCTGCGGTCGTAGCCGTCCCAATCCGCCAGGACGATCTCGAACCCGCGGGCGAGCGAAAAGCCGAAGTCGCCGTCCCCGACGACCGAGTCGAGGTCGCCGAACGCCTTCTCGTTGTCGACGGCCGTCTGCGCGATCGTGCGCACCACGAACTCCACATCGTCGAAGCTCTGCGTCATGTCCACTCCTTCGTGCTGCTCCGCTGCGCCCGTTCAGGGCCGGGGACGGTGCATGACCGCCCCGATGTCCCGCAGCTCCACCAGTGCGCCCGGCTCCACCCCGGCCGGAGCGGCCAGCACCTCGGCCGGCTCGCCCGGGTCGCCCAGTGACGTCACGACGAGCGACGCCCCGTCGAAGTCCTCGTCGGCCGTGTACGCGCTGACCGTGACGATCGTGCGCAGGCCGGCGCCGACCGCCGCGCGTACTCCGTTGCCGCTGTCCTCCACCACCACGCCGTCGTCCGGCCCGATCCCCAGCCGGTCGAGCGCCAGCAGGTAGATGTCGGGCGCCGGCTTCTTGTGCGGGACGATGTCGCCGGCGAACACCGCGAACCGCGCGGCGAGCTCCTGCCCGACCGCGTGCTCGAGCACGGCGCGCACCGACGGCTCCGCCGACGTGGAGGCGACGGCCAGGGTCCAGTCGGCGTCGGCGGCCTCCTGTGCGATGCGCGCGATGCCGGGTCGCGGCGGCAGCGCGCCCGACGCCACGAGCTCGGTGTAGATCGCCGTCTTGCGCTTGTGCCACTCGGCCAGCAGCTCGCGCTGCCCGTCCGCGTCGGCGGGGAGGCCGTTGGCCGCGACGAACTCGGGCGTGAGGATGCTGGCCATCCGCTCCTTGCCTCCGCCGATCAGCACCTTCTCGCGGTAGTCGTCGTCGCTCCACTGCACGGGGACGCCGAACTCGGCGAAGGTCCGGTTGAACGCCGGGAGGTGGCCGTTGCGTTCGGTGTCGGCCAGGACGCCGTCGCAGTCGAAGATCAGCGCGGGCATCCGCTCACCACGCCTTGCCTGCGCTGCCGAACGTCGCGGCCAGCCCGGTGGTCAGCTCCACCACGTGCCCCCGGACGTCCCGGAACAGCGACGGCGGGTCCCACTTGTCTGCGGCCTCCGCGCCCTTCAGGAACGCGAGGCTGGATGTCATGAACTCGATCTTCAGCGCCGTCGAGATGTTCACCTTGGCGCAGCCGCGCGAGATCAGGTCGTGGAACTGCTCGTCCGTCATCCCGCTGCCGCCGTGCAGGGCGATCGGCACCCCGGTCGCCTCCACCAGCTCGGTGACGCGCTCGAAGTCGAGCTCCGGGGTCGCGGAGTAGACGCCGTGCGCGTTGCCGATCGAAGGCGCGAACACGTCGACGCCCGTCTCGCGGATGAAGGTCACTGCGGTGTCCAGGCTCTGCCGGCGCGGCTCGGTGTCGGCGCCGATGCCGTCCTCCACGCCCTTGATCGCCTCGATCTCGCCCTCGACGTGGGCGCCGTGCCTGCGCGCCTCGGCGACGACCTCCACCGTCTGCCGCTGGTTCTCCTCGACGGTAAGCGTGGAGGCGTCGAAGAGCACCGAGTTCCAGCCCCGGTCGAGACACTCCGTGATCACCTCGCGCTCGGGGCAGTGGTCGAGGTGGAGCGTGACCGGCACCTCGATGCCCGCGGTCATGGCCTCCCACATCGTGAAGAGCACGTTCGAGCCGATCGACTTGACCGTCTTCACGGAGGTCTGCACGATCAGCGGCGAGCGCGCCTCCACCGCGCCCGCGAGCACCGCCTCCAGGGTCAGATCGTTCACGATGTTGATCGCGGGCACGCCGTAGCGACCCTCGAACGCCCTGTCGACGATCTCCTTCAGCGACACAACAGGCATGGCCGGCCTCCTCGTCCGTCAGCAGGCTAGGTCGCTGCGGCGGGTGCGCGACACGGGAGGATCCCCCATCCGGCCGGTAGGGATTCCCCGCCTCCGCCTGGCGCGCCGTCAGCGCCGTGCGGCCGACAGTCCGGCGAGCGCTGTGCGGTTCGACGCCCCGGTCTTCCGGAGCAGCGCGCCGACGTGCTTCTCGACGGTCTTGACGGAGATGTGCAGCTCGGCCGCGATCGCCTTGTCCGGCATGCCCTGCTCCACGAGCGTGCGCACCTGCCGCTCGCGTGCGGTGAGCGGCTCCGGGCCGCCGGTGAGCGACACCGAGAACCGGCTGAGGATCTCGGGGCTCAGCAGGAGGTCGCCGCGGGCGGCCGCGACGACCGTGCGGGCGATGGTAGCCGGGTCGGCGTCGGTCTCCACGAATCCGGCGGCGCCGACCCCTGTCGCGCCGGCGAGCCGGTCGTCGCCCACGGACCCGATCAGGAGGACCACCCTGGCCTCCTCGTCCGCGGCGCGCAGGTAGGCGGTCAGCTGCACGCCGTCCACGTGCGGGAGGTCGAGGTCGGCCAGCACCACGTCCGGGCGCAGCAGGTCGAACGCCTCCAGCGCCGCCCGCGCGTCGCCGACCTCCGCCACCACCTGGACGTCGGGCTCGGCCAGCGCCAGCGAGCGCACGAGCCCGGAGCGGATCAGGTGGCTGGCATGGACGATCAGCAGCCGCCAGCGCCCCCGGCCGGGCTCGCGCGGCTCCGGCGCCACGGGCAGCTCCGCGCGCACGCGGGTGCCCCACTGCGGCGTCGACTCGACGTGCACGCTGCCGCCGAGGTGCTCGGCGCGCGCCGCGAGCCCCTGCAGGCCGAGCCCGCGCAACGGACGGTTCGGGGCGCGGGACAGGCCGGTGACGTCGAAGCCGCGGCCGTCGTCCTCGATCAGCGCTGTGACCTCGCGCTCGCCGTAGACGATCCCCACCCTGACCTGGTGCGCCGACGCGTGCTCCACCACGTTGGTCAGCGACTCCTGCACGATCCGGAACAGCTGCCGCACCGTCTCCGGCGCCAGCGCGCCCGGCTCGCCCACCACGACCAGCCGGGTGCGGAGACCTGCCGCGGACTCCGCCCACGCGAGCTCCAGCGCGATCGCCTCCCCCAGCGACCGGCCGTCGAGCTGCTCCGGGCCGAGCCCGAGCACGGTGCGCTGGGTCTCGCTCAGCGCCGAGCGGGCGGCGCGACGTGCCTGCGCGAGGGCGTCGCCCGCCGGCTCGCCCACCGCCAGCCGGCGCTCGGCCTCGTCCAGCCGGAGCAGGATGTCGGCGAGGCCGCGCCCGACGGTGTCGTGCACGTCGCGCACCACCCGCTCGCGCTCGCCGGCGACCGCGGCCTCGCGCGTGCGCTCGGCCGCGATCGCGTGCAGCCGGGCGTTGGTGATCGCGATGGCTGCGTGCGCGGCGAAGCGTTCGAGCAGGGCGGCGTCGGCTGCGGTGAAGCGCCGGGCCGGATCCCGGCTGAACACCACCACGGCGCCGATGATCGCGTCGTTCCAGCGGATCGGCACGCCGATCGTGGCGTGCAGGAGGTCGCGGTCCGCGCCCTCGATGTGTCCGCCGCGCACCTGGGCGTACTCGTCGAACATCACGGTCGCCCGCGCGCGCACCACCTCGCCGGTGACGCCCTCGTTCAGCGGGAAGGTCTTGCCCGACTGGCAGCCGACGCCGAGGTCGGCGTCCTTGCGGTAAGCGCCTGCGGCCTCGTCCACGGTGCAGATGGACCCGCTGTCGCAGTCGAGCAGCTCGAGGGTGTGCCGCAGGATCCGCTCCAGCAGCGGCCCGAGCGCGAAGTGGCCCGCGAGGTCCTCCGCCATCGCGGCGAGGGTGTCGAACTGCGCGCGCAGCTCACGATTCGGGTTCTCGGCTTCCATGCTGTCCTCATCGACGGAAGGGGTGCTGCCGAGTTCATCTTGCGCCCTGTGCGCGGGTGGCGCCAGAGCGGTCCGCGCTACGCGGGGGGCCGCTGATCGTCCGCCGGCGGCTCCGGCTGCGCCGGCTCCGGCTGCGCCGGAGGCGCGGGCGGCGGGTCGGAGGGGTGCGCGGGCGGAGTCCACGCGCCAGGGGCCGGCTGCACATCGGCGACGCCGCCGAGCAGGTTGCGCGCCCGGTTGACCAGGTCGGAGTCCACCAGCACCGAGTAGCTGGTCGCGATCACCTGCATCACCGACGTGTAGTCGCGGCGGCGGCGGTTGATCGCGTACGACACGATCCCGAACAGCATCCCGAAGCCGGCGCCGATGAGCACGGCCGCGATGACGAACGCGTAGCTCACGGTCGGCGAGAAGATGATCAGCAGCAGCCCGAAGAAGATGCCGAGCCAGGCTCCGGAGGCCGCCCCGGCGAGCGCGACGCGCCCCCAGGTGAGCTTTCCGGTCACCCGCTCCACGCTCTTGAGGTCGCTGCCGACGATCGAGACCTTGTCGACCGGGAAGTCGGCGCGGGCCAGCACGTCGACCGCTTGCTGAGCGTCCACATAGGTCTCGTAGGTGGCCACGACCTCTCCCCGGGGCATGGTCGGGAAGAGCATCCGGTTGCGTCCGCCGAGCGGGCTGGGTGTGGTCATCCCGCCATTGTCCCATCCTCACCGTCCGCCCGGCTGCTAGGGCTTAAGTTATTAGACGTGAGCACCCGTATCTTCGTCGCCCGGTTGGCCGGCACCAGCGTGTTCGATCCGGTCGGCGACCGGGTCGGCAAGGTGCGCGACGTGCTGGTGGTGTACCGCAAGGACGATCCGCCCAGCGTGGTCGGGCTGATCGTCGAGATCCCGGGCAAGCGCCGCGTGTTCCTGTCGATCGGCCGGGTGACCAGCATCTCCAGCGGCCAGATCATCACCAACGGGCTCATCAACGTGCGCCGGTTCGAGCAGCGCGGCGGCGAGGTCCGGGTCATCGCGGAGCTCCTGGGGCGCAAGGTCGTCTTCACCGACGGCACCGGCGAGGCGACGATCGAGGATGTCGCCATCCAGGAGTCCGCGACCGGCGAGTGGGCGGTGAGCCAGCTCTTCGTGCGGCGGCCCAAGTCCGGCGCCTCCCCGTTCGGCAAGGGCCAGACGACGTTCGCCGCCTGGAACGAGGTGCGCGAGAAGCAGGCCCGCGGCGAGGCGCAGTCCGCCGAGCAGCTGATCGCCGCCTACTCGGAGCTGAAGCCCGCCGACCTCGCCAACACCCTCCTCGACCTCCCGCAGCAGCGGATGTTGGAGGTGGCGGAGGAGCTTCCCGACGACCGGCTCGCCGACGTGCTCGAGGAGATGCCGGAGAGCGAGCAGGTGCAGATCCTCGCGAAGCTCGACGACGACCGCGCCGCCGACGTGCTCGACCAGATGCAGCCCGACGACGCCGCCGACCTCATCGCCCAGCTCTCCGACGAGCGTGGCGAGCACCTCCTGGAGCTGATGGAGCCCGAGGAGGCCGACGACGTGCGCATGCTGCTCAGCTATGCGCCGGAGACCGCCGGCGGCCTCATGACGACCGAGCCGATCATCGTGTCGGCCGACGCCACGGTCGCGGAGGGTCTCGCGCTCATCCGCCGCCACGAGCTCGCTCCGGCGCTCGGCGCCGCCGTCTGCGTGACGCTGCCGCCGTACGAGGCGCCCACCGGGCGGTTCCTCGGCATGGTGCACTTCCAGCGGATGCTGCGCTACCCGCCGCACGTCCGTCTCGGCACCCTGCTCGACCCGAGCCTGGAGCCGGTGACGGCCGACACCTCCGCCGCCGAGGTCTCCCGCATCCTCGCCAGCTACAACCTCGTCTCCGTCCCGGTGGTGGACGAGAAGCACCGGCTCGTCGGGGTGGTGACCATCGACGACATCCTCGACTACCTGCTCCCCGACGACTGGCGAAGTCAGGACGAGGACGAGCCCGTCAAGGCGCCGTCCGACGAGACCGGCAGTATCCGCATCGTGAACGGAAGGAGGGGCGGAAGTGGCACGAGGTAAGCAGGACGCCAGTCTGGACGCCCCGAAGGGCCTCCGCACGTCGGTGATCCCCCGGCGCGACCCGCTGGAGCAGAGCGACCGGTTCGGCCGGTTCACGGAGTGGATCGCGCGCGCCATGGGGACGCCGTGGTTCATCGTCGGGCTGACCGTCTTCGTCGCGGCCTGGATGTTGTGGAACACCCTCCTTCCGACCGCCTGGCGCTTCGACTCCGCGGCATTGGGCTTCATCGCCCTGACGCTGGTGCTGTCGCTGCAGGCGTCGTACGCCGCCCCGCTCATCCTGCTCGCGCAGAACCGGCAGGACGACCGCGACCGCGTGCAGATCGAGCAGGACCGCCAGCGCGCCGAGCGGAACCTCGCCGACACCGAGTACCTGGCGAGGGAGGTCGTCGCCCTGCGCCTGGCGGTCAAGGACATGGCGACGAAGGACTTCATCCGCGCCGAGCTGCGCGCCCTGCTGGAGGACCTGGACAAGGGCGACCCCGCCGAGACCGGACGCGCACGTGCCTGACCCGGTCCCGTCCGGTCCGGGCGTCGCCGAGCTGATCGGGCGCGCCCTCTCCGGCGTCCTCGACCCCGAGATCCGCAAGCCGGTCACCGAGCTGGACATGATCGGCGGGGTGGAGGTGTCCGGCGACGGCCACGCGACCGTGCGCGTGAAGCTGACCATCGTCGGCTGCCCTGCGGCCGACAAGATCGAGCGGGACGTGCGCGCCGCCACGGCTTCCGTCCCCGGCGTCACCGACGTGACGGTCGACGTCTCCGTGATGACGCCCGCCGAGCGCGCGGCGCTCACCGAGAAGTTGCGCGGCGGACGGGCTGCGCGCGCCCAGCAGTTCGGCCCCGACTCGCTGACCCGCGTCTACGCCGTCACCAGCGGCAAGGGCGGTGTGGGCAAGTCCACCGTCACCGCGAACCTCGCCGTCGCGCTCGCCGAGCGCGGCCTCCGGGTCGGCCTGGTGGACGCCGACGTGCACGGCTTCTCGATCCCCGGACTGCTCGGCCTGACCGACGCGGACGGCGTCGCCGTGCGGCCGACCCGCGTGGACGACATGATCCTGCCGCCGGTCGCCTACGGCGTGAAGGTCATCTCGATCGGGATGTTCGTGGACTCCTCGTCGGCGGCCGTCGCCTGGCGCGGCCCGATGCTGCACCGCACGATCCAGCAGTTCCTGGGCGATGTGTTCTTCGGCGACCTGGATGTCCTGCTCCTCGACCTCCCGCCAGGGACAGGAGACGTCGCGATCTCGGTCGGCCAGCTCCTGCCGCAGGCCGAGGTGCTCGTGATCACCACCCCGCAACCAGCCGCCGCCGATGTGGCCGAGCGCAGCGGCGTGGTCGCCCGCCAGACCGGCCAGCGAATCGTCGGCGTCGTGGAGAACATGGCCGGGCTCGTGCAGCCGGACGGCAGCGTGCTGGAACTGTTCGGCTCCGGCGGCGGCGCGGAGGTCGCGCGGCGGCTCTCGGCCGGACAGGACGAGGCGGTGCCGCTGCTGGCCAGCGTCCCGCTCAGCGTGCCGCTGCGCACCGGGGGCGACGCCGGGGCGCCGATCGTGGTCACCGACCCGCAGGACCCGGCCGCTGCGGCGATCCGCGCGGTCGCCGCGAGCCTCGCGGTGCGTCCCCGCGACCTCCCGCGGCGCAAGCTCCCGCTCTCGACCCGCTAGGCGGGCTCCACGATCCGGGCCAGGAGCTCCACCAGCAGGCGCTCGGTCACCGGGCGCGGCAACGCCTCGATCAGCGCCAGCAGCGGCGCCTGCTCGTCCGGGAGGCCGGGGGCGTCGCCCGCGATCCCCACGGCGCGCAGCAGGGCGGCGGCGGTGTCCGAGTCCAGCGGCCGGTCGCCGAGCGGCGGCAGCGCCGACAGCGCCGCCGCGGCGTCCACCGCCGGCACGCCACGTACGTCGTCCGCGGAGGCCCGCAGGGCGGCCTCCAGCTCGTCGAGGCGGTCGCGGGTGACCGGCGTGATCGTCAGGTGCGTGGTGTGCGTCAGGTGCGTGCCGTCGGGCTGCGTCAGCCCCGGCTGGAGCTGGAGGTGCCAGCCGCGCCGGCGCGCCCGGTCGGCCCAGTGGTGCGGGTCGACCCTGCGGTCCTCCGGCACGGCGTCGTCGGCCGCGACCGCCAGCAGCGGCCCGGTCGGCGATCCCACGACCCGCAGCCCCTCGATGTCGCCGACGATGTCGGCGAGCGTGCGGGTGGCCCGCAGGCAGGCCTCCGCGAGCGAGGCGAAGCCGCGCGCCCCGAGCGCCTGGATGATCGCCCACGACGCCGCGAGAGCGCCGGCCGACTTGGAGCCGAGCAGGGTCGGGTTCACCACCGGGTAGCCCGGCCAGCCGGTCGTCGCGAAGTACTGCAGCCGCTGCCGGTCGCGCCCGCGCTGCAGCAGCACGCTGGCGCCCTTCGGCGCGTAGCCGAACTTGTGGAGGTCGGCCGACAGGCTGGTGACCCCGGCGACGCGGAAGTCCCACGCCGGCAGCGCCGACCCGTCCGGCTCGCGCCAGAACGGCAGGATCCAGCCGCCGATGCAGGCGTCCACGTGGAGGTCGACCCCGGCCTCGTCGCACGCCGCGGCGACCTCCTCGACCGGGTCGAGCGAGCCGTACGGGTACGACGGCGCGGAGACGACCGCGAGTGCGACGTCCGGGCCCAGGCGCTCGATCAGCAGAGCTGCGTCCAGACTGCCGGTGTCGGAGTCGACCGGCACCAGGTCCAGCTCCAGCCCGAAGTACTCGGCTGCCTTGTGGAACGCCGCGTGCACGGTCACCGGCGCCACGATGCGCGGCACGCCGGAGCCGCCACGCGCGCGCCAGGCCTCTCGCGCGGTCTTCACCGCGAGCAGGCACGACTCGGTGCCGCCGGAGGTGACCGAGCCGACCACGTCGTCGCCGCCGTGCAGCAGCTCGCGGGCGAAGCCGAGCACTTCCCGCTCCATCACGGCGACCGAGGTGAACGTCGTGGGGTCGAGCCCGTTCACCGGCTGCACCATCCGCACCGCGGCCGCCGCCAGCTCGTCGAGCTCCGCGATCCCGGAGTCGTACACGTAGCTGAGCACGTGGCCGCCGTGCGTCGGCGCGTCCGCGGCCCGCAGGCCCGCGAGGCGGCTCAGGATGGCGTTCCGGTCAAAGGGCGTCATCGACGTCTCCCTTCCGCAGCCGGTACCGCAACAGCGGCGCCAGGCTCGCAGCGATGATCGCCGCGGGGATGAGGCTGAAGCTCAACACGATCCCGGTCACGGCCTCCGCGGGCTGGGTCGCGCCCCCGGCCACTGCGGCCGCGTCCGACGCCGAGCGCGCGATGTAGCCGGTGAGCGCGAGCACGATGGTGAGCACGGTCGCCCCGAGCGCCATGCCGGTGGTCTCCCCCGCCGTCCACATCCCGCCGAACGTCCCCGCCCGGCCGGGCCCGTTGTGGCGCGCGTCGTGCGAGATCACGTCGGGCAGCATCGCCATCGGCAGCGACTGCATGCCCGCGTACGCGGCCCCGGCGACCGCGACGGGCAGGTACACCCAGGCGCCGGGGAACCAGACCAGCAGCACCATCGAGAGCGCCGCCACCCCGAACAGGACGCTCGCGAGCAGGAAGCCGCGCTCCTTGCCGATCCGGCGCGCGACGACGCCCCACAGCGGCGTGACGACCAGCGCGGGGCCGATCAGCGCGATGAAGAGGAAGGTGACGGCGTCCTCCGAGTGCAGCACCCAGGTCGCCACGTAGTTCGCGCCGGCCAGCATCATCCCGGTCGCCAGGCCCTGCAGGAGGAACGTGAGCAGAAGGGCGCGGAACGGCTGGCTGTCACGCAGCGCGCCGATCCCCGCGGCGTAGTTCGTGCGCAGGGTCGTCAGAACGCCCTCCCGCGGCGGCAGGACCTCGGCGGGCAGCTGCCGCGGCGCGACGAAGGCGGAGACGAGCATCCCGGCGCCGATCACGACGCCCGCGACGAGCGCCATCAGGAAGTAGCCGGCGAAGTCGTTCCCGCCGCCGAGCGAGCGCAGGGCCGGGCCGCCGGCGCCGAATAGCAGGATCGCGAACGTGAGCACCACGACCCGCCAGGTCAGCAGGCGGGTGCGCTCGTCGTAACCCGACGCGAGCTCGGCCGGGAGGGCGATGTACGGCACCTGGAACAGGCTGAACACGGTCGCCGTCAGCAGGAACGCCACGAACACCCACACCGCCGCGGGCACGGCTGCGGTCCCGGACGGGACGGCGAAGGTCAGCAGGAAGAACACCGGCAGCGCCACCGCGCCCAGCAGCATCATCGGCCGGCGCGACCCGCGCGCGGCGAGCATCCGGTCGCTGCGCGCGCCGATCACGGGGTCGATGATCACGTCCCACACCTTCGCGACGGTCACGACGAGGCCCGCGGCGATCGCGGCGACGCCGAGGCTGTCGGTCAGGTAGTAGACGAGGACCAGCCCCGGGAGCGTCGCGAAGCCTCCGGTGCCGAGCGAGCCGACGGCGTAACGGGCGACGGTCGCCCGGGTCAGCGACTGCTGCGTTGCGATCATTCCCGCATCGTATGGGATGCAGAGTCGTATCGGGGCGCAGTGCGTCAGCGACGCGCGAGCGATTCTGTACGGGCGCTCAGGCGGTCGGCGCCGCTCAGGTGGATTCGGGATCGAACGGCGGCACCGTGCCGGGAGGGAGGCTCGACCGCTGGGTCAGCGCCGACGGCGTCACCGGCTTGATCGCGGACGGCGCGGGGGCGTCGTCCAGCAGGGCCTCGCGGATGATGCGGCGAGGGTCGTACTGACGGGGGTCGAGCTTCTTCCAGTCGACGTCGTCGAACTCCGGCCCCATCTCCTCCTTCATGCGGTCCTTGGCGCCGTCGGCGAAGTCGCGCACCGTGCGCACGAACTGCCGCAGCTTGCCCGCGTAGAGCGGAAGCCGTTCCGGCCCGATGAGGAACGCGGCGATCACAGCTACGATGAGGAGCTTCTCGAAGGTCAGGCCGAACACACATACAGAGTATCGCGCGCGGCTGCACGAATGCTGGATCGACTGGGCCTATTCTGGACCGAGGCCACCGACGGGAGACACGTGTCTGACAAGGACTCGAACTGGAGATTCGCCGACGACGTCATCGTCGAGAGCGAGGTGATCGTCCGAGCCCGGCAGCAGTCGCTGGAGCTGGGCGTCGACCCGATCGCTCCCAGCACGGGCGCGCAGGCGGCCGTCGTGGTCGCCGCGACCAAGGCCGAGAACATCGTGGAGATCGGCACCGGCGTCGGCGTCTCCGGGCTCTGGCTGCTGCACGGTGGCGCCGAGGCGCAGCTCACCAGCATCGACATCGAGGTGGACCACCAGCAGCACGCCCGCACGTTCTTCACCGAGGCGGGCGTCGCGGCCAACCGCGTCCGGCTCATCACCGGGCACGCGCTCGACGTGCTCCCCCGGATGAACGAGAACTCCTACGACATCGTCTTCATCGACGCCGACCCGCAGTCGGTCATCGAGTATGTCGAGCACGGCCTCCGCCTGGTCCGCCCGGGCGGCACGGTCCTGGTCGCCCGCGCGCTCTGGCGCGGCCGGGTCGCCGACCCCGCGGCGCGCGACCCGCTGTCGACCGGCTACCGCACGCTGATCACCGAGACAGCGGCCTCCGGTGCGGTGATCAGCGCGCTCTCGCCCGCCGGCGACGGGCTGCTGCAGATCACCAAGCTGATGCCCTGACGGCCGTCCCGGACAACGAGGTTCCGTACAACGAGGAAGGGGCCCCGATCGCTCGGGGCCCCTTCTCGGGTATCTCGTTCAGTCGGGTACGTCGTCAGGACGCGCTCACGACACTCGCGAGAGCGTCGTGAAGCTCCTTGGCCTCCGCGTCGTTGACGGAGACGACCAGACGTCCCCCACCTTCGAGCGGCACCCGCACGATGATGAGCCGTCCCTCCTTCACAGCCTCCATCGGCCCGTCCCCGGTCCTCGGCTTCATGGCCGCCATGCAGCTCCCCTTTCGTGGATGTCGTGTCTATTATCCGTCATCCGCGGCTGACGGGGGAAATCGCCGGTCTACCCCAGGCGCAATGGGCCGCGCGCGAGACGGTGGTCAGGAGCCGATCACGGCGGCGACCAGTCGGCCCCGTCCACGCCCCAGCAGATCGCGATCCAGCCGACCTGCAGCGCCACGAAGAGGACGACCATCCCGACCCGGTACACCCGGCTCTTCGGCATCGCGACGGCGCCCAGCAGCGGGAACAGCGGCATGAGGAGGCGGAACGTGCTCGACTGCGGGAAGAACACCGCGAACAGGTACAGCGAGTAGGCGGCGATCCAGAACCGGAGGTCGACCCCGAGCCGGCGGACGGCGGGAGAGAACAGCAGCACGGCGTAGACGGCCACCAGCAGCACGAGCGCGATCACGCCGATCCAGCCCGGCACGCCGAGCATCACGCTCGCCCACCAGTCCGCGCCCTGGAACCACGGCGTGAACGGCACGAGGTGCGTGTAGCCGATGTACGGCGCGCGCCAGGCGAGCTCGGTGTCCGTGTAGGCGGTCCAGGAGCCGGTGGCCATCGCGGCGATCGCGGGCCAGGCGACTCCGGCGACCGCGCTGAAGACCGCGAGCGACACGCTCAGCACCCGCTCCCGCACCGGGAACGGCTCGTCGCGTCGGCGCAGCCACCGGTAGACCACGTGGAGGCCGACCGCGAGCGCGAAGGCCAGCCCGCTCGGCCGGGTGAACGCCATCGCGAGCACGACGGGGAACAGCCAGCCGTACCTCCGCTCGACCAGGAGCAGCAGCGCGCCGGCGAGCAGCAGCAGGTAGAGCGACTCGGCGTAGGCGAGCTGGAACAGCGGCGAGACCGGCGAGAAGCAGAACAGCACGACCGCGAACATGCTCGTGGACGCGCCGAGCCCGACGCGCAGCATCAGCCGGTAGAACACCAGAGCAGCGCCGGCCGCGCAGACGAGCGACACCAGCACCGCGGCGGGCGACCACGGCAGCCGGGTCAGGAACATCACCGCGTCGACGAGGCCCGGGTAGCCCGGCAGGAACGCCCAGGCGTTCTCGGTCACGTGGAGGCCGTCGGCCGACGGCAGGGACGCCGGGTAGCCGCTGACCGCGACGATGTTGTACCAGAGGCCGTCCCAGATGGTCGCGAACGAGAAGTAGTCGGGGTGCGCGCCGGTCCAGGGGTTCTTGCCCTGGTTGGCGGCGAAGATCAGCAGGATGACGGTGGTGACCACCCGGCTGGCGAGGAAGACGCCGAGGACACGCACCCACCAGCGCGACCACCAGGGGCCGCGCGGCGTCAGCGCCGCCTCGTCGGCCTCAGCGGGCGCGGGAACCGCTGAGCCAGGCACGGAGACCGGCCTCCACCGAGACGATCTGCTCCACGTCGACGCGCTCGTCGTCGGCGTGCGCCTTCAGGGGGTCGCCTGGGCCGTAGTTGACCGCGGGGATGCCGAGCGCGCTGAACCGGGCGACGTCCGTCCAGCCGTACTTGGGCTTGGCGACGCCGCCGACCGCGGCCAGGAACTCCTGCGCGAGCGGCGCGTCGAGACCGGGACGCGCGCCGTCGGCGCGGTCCACCACGGTGATCTCGTAGCCGTCGAAGAGCTCGTGCATGTAGGCGATGGCCTCCTCCGAGCTGCGGGAGGGTGCGAACCGGTAGTTGATGTGCACCATCGCCTCGTCGGGGATGATGTTGCCCGCGACGCCGCCCGAGACGCCGACGGCGTTCAGGCCCTCGCGGTACACCAGGCCGTCGACCTCCACCTCGCGGGCGGTGTAGCCGGCCAGCAGGTCGAGGACCGGAGCGATCTTGTGGATGGCGTTCTCGCCGACCCAGCCGCGGGCCGAGTGGGCGCGCAGCCCGTAGGCGCGCACCTCGACGCGCAGGTTGCCGTTGCAGCCGCCCTCCACGACGCCGTTGCTCGGCTCGCCCAGGATCGCGAAGTCGCCGACGAACAGGTCGGGCCGGTTGCGGGCGAGGCGGCCGAGGCCGTTCAGCTCGGCGTTGACCTCCTCGTGGTCGTACCACATCCAGGTCACGTCGATGGCGGGATCGGTGAGCTCTGCGGCGAGCTTGAGCTGCACGGCGACACCGGCCTTCATGTCGACCGTGCCGCGGCCCCAGAGGTAGCGCACGCCGCCGTCCTCCTCGAACCGGGTCGGCAGGTTGCCGTTCAGCGGGACCGTGTCGATGTGGCCGGCGATCAGCGCGCGGCGCTCGCGGCCGAGGTTCGTACGCGCCACGACGGTGTCGCCGTCACGGATGATCTCCAGGTGCGGCAGCGGGGACAGGGTCTCCACGATCGCGTCCGCGAGGGACTTCTCGTTGCCGGACACCGACTCGATGTCGCAGATCTGCCGGGTGAGGTCGATGGACGAGGCGCTGAGGTCGAGAGGCACGCTACTAATCTAGGGGCATGCCTTCCGACTTTCCTGACGAGTCCGCCGCGTCCGCGAACGCCCGCTCCGCCTGGGGGTACGGGCTGGCCACGATCGCCGGGGACGGCACCGTGCTCGACACCTGGTTCCCCGAGCCGCAGCTCGGCCGCCTCCCCGCCGGCCGCGAGCGCTGGATCGCTCCCGCCGAGTTCGAGGAGCTCGCCGGCGAGGACGCCCGCCGCAATGTGCGCATCGACATCGTGACGGTGGAGATCGACTTCGACACCGCCCCGGCCTCCACGCCGGACGCCTACCTCCGGCTGCACCTGCTCTCGCACCTGCTCGCGCGGCCGAACACGGTGAACCTCGACGGGATCTTCGCGCACCTGCCGATCGTCGCCTGGACCAACGCCGGGCCGGTCCTCCCTGCCGACCTGGACCGGCTGCGGCCGACGCTGCAGCGCGCCGGCATCCACGTGACCGGGATCGACAAGTTCCCGCGCCTGCTCGACTACGTGACGCCCGACCGGGTGCGCATCGCGGACGCCTCCCGGGTGCGTCTCGGGGCGCACCTCGCGCCCGGCACGACGGTGATGCACGAGGGCTTCGTCAATTTCAACGCGGGCACGCTGGGCTCCTCGATGGTGGAGGGCCGGATCTCGCAGGGCGTGGTCGTCGGCGACGGCTCGGACATCGGCGGCGGCGCGTCCATCATGGGCACGCTCTCCGGCGGCGGCACCCAGCGCGTCGCGATCGGCGAGCGCGCGCTGCTCGGCGCGAACTCCGGCATCGGCATCTCGATCGGCGACGACACCGTCGTGGAGGCCGGGCTCTACGTCACGGCGGGCACGAAGGTGGTCGTGGTCGACGGCCCTGCGACCGCAGACGGCCGCCCGCAGACGATCAAGGCGGTCGAGCTCTCCGGCGTGCCCGGGCTGCTGTTCCGCCGCAACTCGCTCACCGGCGCCGTGGAGGTCCTCCGCCGCTCCGGCACCGGCGTCGAACTCAACGCCGCCCTCCACGCCTGACCCGTCGCCGAGGGGCACGTAGACGCCCTTATGAGGCGCTTTTAGGGGCGTTTACGTGCCCTTCGACGGTTAGACGAGGGTGAGGACGGAGGCGGGGTCCGCCAGGATGCGGCCGATGTCGGCGAGGAAACGGGAGCCCTGCTCGCCGTCCACGATCCGGTGGTCGAACGTCAGCGCGAGCGTGAGCACGTCGCGCAGGGCGATCTCGCCCCTGTGCTCCCACGGTTGACGGCGCACCGCTCCGACGGCCAGGATCGCGGCCTCCCCCGGGGTGAGGATCGGGGTGCCCGCGTCCACGCCGAACACGCCGACGTTGGTGATCGTGATCGTCCCGCCGGTCAGCGCGGCCGGCGGCGTCTTGCCCGAGCGCGCGGTGACGGCGAGGTCGCGGATCGCCCCGGACAGCTCGGCCAGCGAGTGGCCGTCAGCATTGCGGATCACCGGCACCAGCAGACCGCGCGGGGTCGCCGCGGCGATGCCGAGGTGGATCGCGCGGGTCTGCACGATCTCCTGGGCGGCCTCGTCCCACTTCGAGTTGACCTCCGGCGTGCGCCGCGCCGCCAGGCACATCGCCTTCGCGACCACGGCGAGGAGGCCGGGGCGCGCGTCGGCGAGGTCGGGCCGGGCGCGCAGGCGCTCGATCAGCTCGGTCGTCGGCGTGACGTCGACCGTGAGGAAGACCGTCGCCTGCGGAGCACCGAACGCGCTGCGGACCATCGCGTCGGCGGTCGCCTTGCGGACGCCCTTGATCGGGATGCGAAGCTCGCCGGGCGCGGCCTCCGCCGGTGCGGTAGCCGCCGGCGCCGACGCGAACGCTTCGAGGTCGGCACGCGTCACGAGCCCGCGCTCGCCCGTGCCGGTGACCGCGGCGAGGTCGATGCCGCGCTCGCGGGCCAGCTTGCGGACCGGAGGGGTCGCGCGCGGGCGCTCGCCCACCGCGCTGTCGGCCGTCGACGCGCGGGAGGCGGCAGGCTCCGCTGCGGGCGGTGGCGCGATCGGCGCCGATGCGGCAGGCTGCGCCGCGACCGGAGCCGCCGCAGGCGAACCGAGTCCCGGGCGTGCCCGCCGAGCAGGCCGTCCCTTGGCGTCCGGGCGCGCGCCGTAGCCGACGAGCACCGCCTCGCGGGCCTCCACCGGCTCCGCGGCCCCGGCGGACTCCGCCGCAGCGGGGTCCGGGTCGGCCCCGGCGGCACCCGCCACCTCGAACGCGACCAGCGGCTCCCCCACCGCCACCGTCACGCCGGGCTCGACGTACAGCCGCGACACCGTGCCCTCGTAGGGCGCGGGCAGCTCGACCAGCGCCTTGGCCGTCTCCACCTCCGCGATGATCTGGTTGAGCCGCACCGTGTCGCCCACGGCGACATGCCAGCTCACCAGCTCCGACTCGGTGAGTCCCTCGCCGAGGTCCGGGAGGGCGAAGTCCTTGACCGCCATCAGTCCTCCACTCCGCTCAGCGAGTTCGGGCGGTCCATGACGCGGTCGATGCCGTCGAGGATCCGGTCGAGGTCGGGCAGGTGGTGGGCCTCCAGCCGGGCGGGCGGGTACGGGATGTCGTGGCCGGTGATGCGCACCGGCGCGTGCTCCAGGTGGTAGAAGCAGCGCTCCGTGATGGAGGCGGAGATCTCCGCCCCGAGGCCGCCGGACAGCGCGGCCTCGTGCGTGACGACCAGGCGGCCGGTCTTCCGCACCGACGCCGCGACCGTGTCGAGGTCGAGCGGCGAGAGCGAGCGGAGGTCCACGACCTCCACCGAGATGCCCTCGTCCCCGGCCGCGAGCGCCGCGTCCGACGCCATCTGCACCAGGCCGCCGTAGGTCACCAGAGTGACGTCGCTTCCCGAGGTGAGGACCTGCGCGGTGCCCATCGGGCGGGCGTCCGCGAGCGCGGCCTCCTCGTCCACCTCGCCCTTGGCGTGGTAGCGCCGCTTCGGCTCGAAGAACAGCACGGGGTCGTCGGACGCGATGGCCTGCTGGATGAGCGTGTACGCGTCCTGCGGGGTCGACGGGCTCACGACCCGCAACCCCGCGGCGTGCGCGAAGTACGCCTCGGGCGAGTCGGAGTGGTGCTCGGCCGCGCCGATGCCGCCCGCGAACGGCACGCGGATGGTGATCGGCATGCGCACGGCGCCAGCGGTCCGGTAGTGCATGCGCGCCACCTGGCTGACGATCTGGTCGAACGCCGGGTAGATGAAGCCGTCGAACTGGATCTCCACCACGGGACGCAGCCCGCGGTACGCCATCCCGACAGCGGTGCCGAGGATGCCGGACTCCGCCAGCGGCGAGTCCATGACGCGACGTGGGCCGAACTCGGTCTGGAGGCCGTCGGTCACCCGGAAGACGCCGCCGAGCGTGCCGATGTCCTCGCCCATCAGGACGACCCTGTCGTCCTCGGCGAGCGAACGGCGGAGGCCGGCGTTGATGGCCTTGGCCATGGTCAGTGCGGTCATCGGTCACCGCCCACGAACGTGCGCAGGTAGCGCGAGTAGTGGTCCCGCTCGCGGGCGAGACCCGTGTGCGGCTCGGCGTACACGTTGTCGAAGACCGACAGCGGATCCGGGTCCTGCAGCGCGACGACGCCCTGGCGCATCTCGGCGGCGACGCGGTCGGCGTGCTCCTGGATGGCGGTGAGCGCCTCCGGGGTGAGCAGGCCCTCCGCGGCGAGGTACGCCTCCACCCGGGCGATCGGGTCTTTGGCGCGCCATTCGTCCAGCTCGGCCGGGTCGCGGTAACGGCTCGGGTCGTCGGCGGTGGTGTGCGGGCCCATCCGGTAGGTGACGGCCTCGATGAAGGTCGGGCCGCCTCCGCTACGGGCGCGGTCGAGGGCGGAACGGGTCACCGCCATGACCGCCAGCACGTCGTTGCCGTCGACCCGGACGCTCGGCACGCCGAAGCCGGGGGCGCGCTCGGCGATCGGGCGCTGCGCCTGCAGGCCGACCGGCTCGGAGATCGCGTACTGGTTGTTCTGGCAGAAGAAGATGACAGGGGCCGCGTAGGTCGCGGCGAAGATCAGCGCCTCGTTCACGTCGCCCTCGGAGGTCGCGCCGTCGCCGAAGTACGCGACCGCGGCGGCGTCGGTGCCGTCGGCCTGGATGCCGATGGCGTAGCCGGTGGCGTGGAGGGTCTGGGCGCCGATGATGACCTGCGGGGTCGCCATGTTGATGTCGTAGGGGTTCCAGCCGGACTGCGTCGTGCCCCGCCACACCCGGAGCAGGTCGACCAGGCCCGCGCCGCGGCAGTAGGCCACGCCGTGCTCGCGGTAGCTGGAGAAGACGAAGTCGTCACGGCGGAGCGCACGGCCGGAGCCGATCTGGGAGGCCTCCTGGCCGAGCAGCGGCGGCCACAGGCCCAGCTCGCCCTGGCGCTGCAGGGCGGTCGCCTCGGAGTCGATGCGGCGGATGACGACCATGTCCTCGTAGAGGCCGAGCAGCTGCTGCGGGCCGATGTCGGAGACCCAGGCGTCGAAGCGGACGTCGCTGGTGCGCACGCCCTCGGGAGTCAGAAGCCGGACGGTGTCGGCGCCGGCCGGAAGGTGGACGTCGTCCAGTCGGGTGTCGGGCTGATTGTCGATCGTCACGGTTCACGCAACCTTCACTCTCGCGTCCGGCCGCCCGCTTGTGGCAGGCACGACCGGCTTCCGGCCTCCTTGCCGGAATTACTCGAAAGGCTACGCTCCACGATCAGGCCGCACAACCGACGGCGTGTCGACCGTGCAGAGTGCACTGTCGCTGCTCGTGTTGAGGTGCTAGCTTTCACACTATGCGCACGTTCGACAGCACCGACCGACGCATCCTCGTCGCGCTCGCCGACGACCCCCGGTCGACCAACGTCTCCCTCGCCGACCGGCTCGGCCTCAGCCGCAACACGGTGCAGGCGCGGGTCGCCGAACTGGAGCGGAACGGGGCGTTCCTGTCGTTCGAGCGGCGTATCTCCGCGACCGCCGCCGGCTACCCTCTGGCGGCCTTCGTGACGGTGCACGTGCAGCAGCAGAAGCTCGCCGGGATCGTGGAGCACCTGGCGGGGATCCCGGAGATCGTGCAGGCGCACGGACTGTCCGGGCCGTCCGACCTGCTGCTGCGGGTGGTCTGCACGGACGCGGAGGACCTGTTCCGCATCACGGGCGCGATCCAGTCCACCGACGGCGTCGAGCGCGCCGAGACCTCCCTCGACATGGGCGAGCTGATCCCCTACCGGCTGCGGCCCCTGCTGACCCGCGGCGCCTGACCTGAACATTCGTGACGAATGTCGCGAAAGTTCGCGTCATTCACGACATTCGTCACGAATGTTCGGAGGCGGGAACGGCGAAGGCCGCACCGACTTTCGTCGGCGCGGCCTTCGTTACGTGCGGGAGCTCAGCTCTCGACGGTCTCCACGGCGCCCTCGGCGGGGGCGGCGGGACCCTCGGAGGCCGCGTCGCGACCCTGGGTGTCCGCCTCCTCGGCGAGGACCGGGGCGAGCGACAGCTTTCCACGGTCGTCGATCTTGGTGATCTCCACCAGGATCTTCTGGCCGACGCCGAGGACGTCCTCGACGTTCTCGACGCGCTTGCCACCGGCGAGCTTGCGCACCTCGGAGATGTGCAGCAGGCCGTCCTTGCCGGGCAGCAGCGAGATGAACGCGCCGAACGCGGCGATCTTGACGACGGTTCCGAGGAACTGCTCGCCGACCTCCGGGTTCGTCGGGTTCGCGATCGCGTTGACCTGGGCGCGGGCCGCCTCGGCCGAGGGGCCGTCGGTGGCGCCGATGTAGACGGTGCCGTCCTCCTCGATGGAGATCTCGGCGCCGGTCTCGTCCTGGATCGCGTTGATCGTCTTGCCCTTCGGGCCGATCAGCTCGCCGATCTTGTCGACCGGGATCTGGACCGAGATCACGCGCGGCGCGGTCGGGGCCATCTCGTCCGGGGTGTCGATCGCGGCGTTCAGCACGCTGAGGATGGTCGTACGAGCATCCTTGGCCTGCTTGAGCGCGCCCGCCAGCACCGACGACGGGATGCCGTCGAGCTTGGTGTCGAGCTGGATCGCGGTGACGAACTCGCTGGTGCCTGCGACCTTGAAGTCCATATCGCCGAGCGCGTCCTCCGCGCCCAGGATGTCGGTGAGCGCCGCGTAGCGGGTCTCACCGTCGACGACGTCGGAGATCAGGCCCATGGCGATGCCGGCGACCGGCGCGCGCAGCGGCACACCGGCGTTCAGCAGCGACAGGGTGGAGGCGCAGACCGAGCCCATCGACGTCGAGCCGTTGGAGCTCAGCGCCTCGGAGACCTGACGGATCGCGTACGGGAACTCCTCGCGGGTCGGCAGCACCGGAACGAGCGCGCGCTCGGCCAGGAAGCCGTGGCCGATCTCGCGACGCTTCGGCGAGCCGACGCGGCCGGTCTCACCGGTCGAGTACGGCGGGAAGTTGTAGTGGTGCAGGTAGCGCTTCTTCGTGACAGGCGACAGCGAGTCGATCTGCTGCTCCATCTTGAGCATGTTCAGCGTGGTGACGCCCAGGATCTGGGTCTCGCCGCGCTGGAAGATGGCCGAGCCGTGGACGCGCGGGATGACCTGCACCTCGGCGTCGAGCGGACGGATGTCGGTCAGGCCGCGGCCGTCGATGCGGATGCCCTCGCGCAGCACGCGGCCGCGCATGACCACCTTGGACACCGACTTGTAGGCGGCGGAGAGCTGCGTGAGCACCTCCGCGTCGAGCACGCCGGCCTCCACCTTCTCGGTGAGGGCCACCTTGACGCGCTCCTTGAGGGCGTCGTCGGCGTTCTGGCGCTCGACCTTATCGGCGATCTGGTAGACGTTCACGAGCTCGTCGTAGGCGAGGCCGGCGACGTTGTCGTAGGTCTCCTGCGAGTAGGGCAGGAAGACCGGGTAGTCGGCGATCGCCTTCGCCGCCTGCGAGGCGAGCACGGTCTGCGCGCCGACCAGCTGGCGGATGAACGGCTTGGCGGCCTCCAGACCCTGGGCGACGACCTCCTCGTTCGGCTTGACGGCGCCGCCCTGGATCAGGTTCCAGCTGCCCTCGGTGGCCTCCGCCTCGACCATCATGATCGCGACGTCGCCCTCGGTGCCGTCCTCGTTGGTGAGGACGCGGCCGGCGACGACGAGGTCGAAGACGGCCTCCTCGAGCTGCGAGGCCTTCGGGAAGGCGATCCACTGGTCCTCGTGCTGGCCGTTGCCGGGGATGAGCGCGAGGCGCACACCGGCGATCGGGCCGGAGAACGGCAGGCCGGAGATCTGGGTGGAGGCGCTGGCCGCGTTGATGGCGAGCGCGTCGTAGAACTCGTCCGGAGCGATGCTGAGGACGGTGATGACGATCTGGACCTCGTTGCGGAGGCCGTCGACGAACGACGGGCGCAACGGGCGGTCGATCAGGCGGCAGACCAGGATCGCCTCGGTCGAGGGGCGGCCCTCACGACGGAAGAACGAGCCGGGGATCTTGCCGGCGGCGTACGAGCGCTCCTCGACGTCGACGGTCAGCGGGAAGAAGTCGAAGTTGTCCTTCGGGTGCTTGCTGGCGCTCGTCGCGCTCAGCAGCATGGTCTCCTCGTCGAGGTAGGCGGCGACGGCGCCCTGCGCCTGCTGGGCGAGGCGTCCGGTCTCGAACCGGACGGTGCGGGTGCCGAAGCGTCCATTGTCGAGGACGGCTTCGGCGAACTTGATTTCGGGACCTTCCAAGAGGTCTTTCTCCTTTGTTTAACGTCGCAGCCCCGTCTGGGCGCGACTCCACAACGGAGCGAGCAGGCAGTTCGACACGGTTTCGTGTACGCGGCATCCCATGCGGGTGCGTGGGGCTGAGCCCGTCTGGCCATCAGTAGAAATACACGGTTGCGGTTGTGCCTCTCGCACAGCGCATCCGGATACCACCACCGAGGACCAGCTCCTGCCAGCCTGCTCCACCGGCCGGCGTTCGGCCGACCACCGGAATCCTATCAGTCGTGGTGCTTAGGAGGCCGGAATTCCGCTATCGGAGCGCGAGCGTCGCCCGCGCGGCGTCCGCCAGGGCCGCGCCGTAGGACGGCCCGTGCCCTGCGGCGTGCACCGCGAGCGGGTGCAGCTGGTGCAGCGGAACGCGCTCCCGCCATGCGGCGCGCAGCGGCCGGGCGGCGTCGTACGCGGCGAGGATGTCGTCCAGCCCGGGCGCGCCGAACAGCGCCAGCATGGCCAGGTCCGTCTCGCGGTGGCCGCCGTGCGCGGCCGGGTCGATGAGCACGGCGCCCTCCGGCGACCAGAGCACGTTGCCGGTCCAGAGGTCGCCGTGCAGCCGCGCGGGAGGCTCGTCGTCGTCGAAGTCGCCGGCCTCCACCCGCTCCAGGGCGGCGTCGACCACCTCCCGCTGCTCTGCGGTCAGGTTGCCGGCCGCCACCGCAGGGTCGAGGTAGGGCCGGACGCGGTCCCGCGCGTAGAAGAGGCCCCAGGAGTCCTCGCGGGCGACCGGGAGCGGCCGGCGACCGATGAAGAGCGGCCCGTCCCAGCCGTCGGGCGGGGCGCCGAAGGCGGCGGCCCCTGCGGCGTGCGTGGCCGCGAGTGCGGCGCCGAACGCGCGGGCGGCGCCGGCGCTCGGGCGGGTCTCCTGGATCTCCTCCAGCTCGATCCGGCCGGGGCCGACGTCCGCGACGCGCACGACGCGGGCGCCGCCGTCGCGCTCGGCCTCGGCGAGCCAGCTCAGGCCCGCGGCCTCCGCCTCGAAGAACCGCGCGGGCGCGTCGGGGTGTTCCTTCAGGATGGTGCGCACGCGACCACCGTACTCAGCAATGCGCGGCACCGCGTACGATGCTGCGCATGGACGACGCCGTCGACGCCCTGGAGGGCGCTCAGCATCCCGGGCTGCGGCCCGTGGTGGACGCCTCCTGGCGGCGCGCCGAGCAGGCGCACCTGGACCCCGCCGTCGCCGCCCCGCTCGTCCTGGACGGTCCCGGACTGGAGGATGCCAGGCGCAGTCATCCCATCGCGGCCGCCCTGCCGGTGATCCGGCAGCTGCTCGTGCGCGACGCCGAGCCGGACAGCCGGGTGGTCGTGGCGGTCGGCGACGCCCGCGGCCGGCTGCTCTGGGTGGAAGGCGACCCCGTGCTGCGGAGGCGGGCCGAGTCGATGCTGTTCGTGCCGGGGTCCGCCTGGGCCGAGGGCGACGTCGGCACCTCGGCGCCCGGCACCGCGCTCGCGATCGGCGACGGCGTGCAGATCCGAGGCGCCGAGCACTTCGCGCAGGATGTGAAGCCGTGGAGCTGCACGGCCGTCCCGGTGCGCGACCCCGAGACCGGCGACATCATCGGCGTGATCGATGTGACCGGCGGCGACCAGGTGGCCGAGCCGCACGTGCTGCCGCTGCTGGAGGCGACGGCGGCCGCGGTGGAGCGGGAGCTGCTCATCGCGCGGCTGCGGGAAGCGCGCACACCCGGCGCCGCCCGCCGCGACCGTCCGCGTCCGGCCATCGCCGCACTGCGCGTCCTCGGCCGCGACACCGGTGCGCTGTCCGGAGCGGACGGCCGGGCCGGGACGCTGAGCGCGCGGCACAGCGAGCTTCTCACCCTGCTCTCGTGGCACCGCGACGGCCTGTCGGCGGAGCGGCTGGCCGAGCTGGTCTACGGCGACCCGGCCTCCACGGTCACCCTGCGCGCGGAGATCGTGCGGCTGCGGAAGGCGATCGCCGCGATCGCCCCGGAGCTCGGCCCGCTCGCCCGCCCGTACCGGCTCGCGGCGCCGCTGGAGACCGACCTCGGCGCGGTGCTCGACCTGCAGCGCCGCGGCGCGCATCGGGCGGCGATCGCGTCGTACGGCGGCGGCCCGCTCCCCGGCTCCGACGCGCCCGGCGTCGAGGAGCTGCGCGAGGACGTCATCGCCCGGCTGCGCGAGGCCCTGCTGGAGTCCGGCTCGGCCGACCTCCTGATCGCCTGGGGCGAGACCGAGCGCGGCTCGGCCGACGAGGACATCTGGCGCGCGGCCCTCCAGGCGCTGCCGCCGCACTCCCCCCGCCGCGCGCAGGTCGTGGCGCGGCTGCTCGAGCTCGAGTCCTGACGTCGCGCAACAGGACGCAACCTCCGGCTGCGTAACCTCCCGGACCAGAGGCGTGCGATGGGCGCACGCGACAGTCAAGGGAGACTCGAATGACTCTGAGCCCGGAACAGACCGACGGCGCTGCGGCGGCCGTCGCCACGGAGAAGCCGAGCGTCTACGCCCGGCCCGGCACCGCGGGCTCCGTCGTGAGCTTCGCGACCCGCTACGACCACTTCATCGGCGGCCGCTACGTCGCCCCGGCGAGCGGCCAGTACTTCGAGGACGTCACGCCGGTGACCGGGAGGCCGTTCACCGAGATCGCGCGCGGCACCGCCGCCGACGTCGACCGGGCCGTGGACGCCGCGTGGGCTGCGTTCCCCGAGTGGAGCAGGACCTCCGCCGCCGAGCGCGCGCTGCTGCTCACCCGCATCGCCGACCGCATGGAGGCCAACCTCGAGCTGCTCGCCGTCGCCGAGACCTGGGAGAACGGCAAGCCGGTGCGCGAGACGCTCGCGGCCGACATCCCGCTCGCGATCGACCACTTCCGCTACTTCGCCGGTGCGATCCGCGCCCAGGAGGGCGGCATCAGCGAGCTCGACCACGACACGATCGCGTACCACTTCCACGAGCCGCTCGGCGTCGTCGCGCAGATCATCCCGTGGAACTTCCCGATCCTGATGGCCACGTGGAAGCTCGCGCCGGCCCTCGCCGCGGGCAACTGCGTGGTGCTGAAGCCCGCTGAGCAGACGCCGGCCTCCATCCACGTCCTCCTCGACCTGATCCGCGACCTGCTGCCGGACGGCGTGCTCAACATCGTCAACGGCTTCGGCTTCGAGGCGGGCGCCCCGCTCGCCTCGCACCCGCGCGTCCGCAAAGTCGCGTTCACCGGCGAAACCACGACCGGCCGGCTGATCATGCAGTACGCGAGCGAGAACCTGATCCCGGTGACGCTGGAGCTCGGCGGCAAGAGCCCGAACATCTTCTTCGAGGACGTCGCGGCGCAGAAGGACTCGTTCTACGACAAGGCGCTGGAGGGCTTCTCGTTCTTCGCGCTGAACCAGGGCGAGGTCTGCACCTGCCCGTCCCGCGCTCTGGTGCAGAAGTCGATCTACGACGGCTTCGTCGCCGACGGGCTGGAGCGCGTGAAGCGCATCACGCAGGGCGACCCGCTCGACGTCTCCACGATGATCGGCGCGCAGGCCTCCAACGACCAGCTGGAGAAGATCCTCTCCTACATGGACATCGGGCGGCAGGAGGGCGCGAAGCTGCTCACCGGCGGCGAGCGCGCCGACCTGGGCGGGGACCTCGCCGGCGGGTTCTACGTGCAGCCGACCGTTTTCGAGGGCGTCAACTCGATGCGGATCTTCCAGGAGGAGATCTTCGGCCCGGTGCTCGCGCTGACCAGCTTCGACGGCTTCGACGACGCGATCGCGACCGCCAACGACACGCTGTACGGGCTGGGCGCCGGCGTCTGGAGCCGCGACGGGTCGCAGCTCTACCGGGCCGGGCGCGCGATCGAGGCCGGCCGGGTCTGGTCGAACACGTACCACCAGTACCCCGCGCATGCGGCGTTCGGCGGGTACAAGCAGTCCGGCATCGGCCGGGAGAACCACAAGATGATGCTGGACCACTACCAGCAGACCAAGAACCTGCTGGTGTCGTACGCCGACGGCCCGATGGGGTTCTTCTAGAGCCGACGGGACCTCGGCTGATGGAGACCATCCCGTCCCGCGTGGACGTCACGCCGGCCGCCGCAGCGATGCTGCGGCGGCTGGCGGCCGCCCACGGCCCGCTCATGTTCCACCAGTCCGGCGGCTGCTGCGACGGCTCGTCGCCGATGTGCTATCCGGTCGGGATGTTCCGGGTCGGCGCCTCCGACGTGCTGCTCGGCGCTCCGGAGGTCGACGGGATCGGCCCCGTGCGCGTGTTCATGTCGGCCGCCCAGTTCGAGTACTGGAAGTACACGCACCTGACGATCGACTTGGTCGACGGCCGCGGCAGCGGGTTCTCGGTGGAGGCTCCGGAGGGCAAGCGGTTCCTCATCCGGTCCCGGCTGCTCGACGACGCCGAGCTGGCCGCGTTCGGGCTGGACTGAGCGAACGGGCCGGGACTCACAGACCGCGGGAGGGCGTCGCATCCGGGCGCGACCGGCGCCCTCCCGCAACGACCGCCACCAGCGCGATCCCGATCACCGTCCCGAGAGCGTTCGCGAGCAGGTCCCGCGGGTCGCTCACCCGCGCCGGCAGGAACAGCTGCACGAACTCGATCGTCAGCGTGGCCGCGGCGCCGAGCGCGAACGCCAGCCACCACCGCCAGCGGCCGAGCAGCACCGCGAACAGGACGCCCATCGGGACGAACAGCAGGATGTTCGCCGTGAACTCCACCACGTCGTAGTCGACCCAGGCGAGCAGCTGCGTCGACGCGAAGGTCGCCAGCAACCCATCCAGCAGCGTGTTGCGGTGCGGGTCGGCCGGGAACGGGTTCAGCGTGATCCACGCCACGACCAGCAGGTAGGCGGCGGTGACGGCGAGGAGGACGCGGTGGAGCATCCTCCTATGCTTGCGCACATGAGCATCGCCTTCCGCATCCCGATGTCCGGTCGGTCGACCGATGAGGAGCACCGCGTCTCCAGCCCGCTCGAGCTGCTCTTCGACCTCACGTTCGTCGTCGCGGTCGCCCAGGTGTCCGCGCAGCTGGCGCGCGCGAGCGAGCAGGGCCACGCTCTCGCCTCCCTCGGCCCCTATCTGATGGTGTTCTTCGCGATCTGGTGGGCGTGGATGAACTTCACCTGGTTCGCGTCGGCGTACGACACGGACGACGTGCCCTACCGGCTGATGACGATGCTGCAGATGGGCGGTGTGCTGGTGCTGGCGGCGGGAGTGCCTGCCGCGTTCGAGCGCCAGGAATTCACCGCGATAATCATCGGCTACGTCATCATGCGGCTGGCGATGGTGGGCCAGTGGGTGCGCGCGGCGATCGAGCATCCCGACGGGCGGACCACGGCGCGCAGGTACGCGATTGGGATCGCGGCGGTTCAGGTGCTGTGGGTGGCCTGGGGCTTCCTGCCCGTCGAACTGAAGCTCTGGACATTCCTGCTCGCCGCCCTGCTGGAACTGCTGGTGCCGGTGTGGGCGGAGCGGCCGGGGATGACCTCCTGGCACCCGCACCACATCGCGGAGCGCTACGGCCTGTTCACGATCATCGTCCTCGGCGAGTCGGTCTCGGCCTCCGCGATCGGCGTGCAGAACGCGCTGGCGGCGCACGGCGTCTCCCCCGCGCTGGTCCTGATCGCGGCGGCCGGCCTGGTGCTGCTCTTCGCGCTGTGGTGGCTGTACTTCCTGGAGCCCGCGGCGGAGGGGCTCCAGTCGAACCGCGGGAGGTCGTTCTACTGGGGCTACGGCCACTACTTCGTCTTCGCGTCGCTCGCCGCGCTCGGGGCCGGGCTGGAGGTCGCGGTGCAGCGCGGCGCAGCGCACGCGGAGGTGTCGGACGCCGCCGTCGAGTACGCGATCGCGGTGCCGGTCGCGGTGTTCCTGCTGATGCTCTACGTGCTGCACGCACCGCTGGTGCCGGAGGTCGTCATCCGCCCGCTGAAGACCGGGATAGCCATCCTGCTGGTGCTGCTGGCGCCGCTCGCGTCGCCGGTGATCGGGCTCGTGGGCGTGGTGATCGTGGTGGCGCTGGCGGCGGCGGGGCTGGTCGCGGCGACGCTGATCGACCGGGTGGTGGCCGCACGCCGCGCCGACACCGACTGACGCGGGCGCGATTCGTGCCGAATCTCGCGTCTGGTGAGCCCTTTCGGAAGATTCGTGCCGAATGTGACCGCAATCGCATGGCGCGACTCGTGCCGAATGTGGGGATTGGCGGCCTCATTCACGACATTCATGACGAATGTCGGGGGCGGAACGCGGAACGGGCCGCCACCCGAAGGTGACGGCCCGTTCGCAAGAAGCTCGCGTTGTCGATCGAAGACCGACCTGCGTGCGACCTGACGTTATCGACGCTGCGTTATCGACGCAGACCGAGGCGCTCGATGAGGGCGCGGTAGCGGTTGATGTCGATGTCCGACAGGTAGCCGAGCAGGCGGCGACGCTGACCGACCAGGAGGAGCAGGCCACGACGCGAGTGGTGGTCGTGCTTGTGCTCCTTGAGGTGCTCGGTGAGGTCCTTGATCCGCTTGGTCAGGATGGCGACCTGAACCTCGGGGGATCCGGTGTCACCGGGGTGGGTCGCGTACTCTTCGATGATCGCCTTCTTGGTCTCTGCATCCAGTGCCATAGAGGGGATCCCCTTTCTCTCGTTGCGCGGTGCCCGGGGCCGAATGCCTGGGCTCTCTTTATCCGCGGCCGTTCAGACGGCAACCTGAAGAGTTTATCAGACCGGGATGCGCGCGAAGTCCGCGCGAGAGGCGGCGAAGAGCCTCATCGCGCCTCCGGCTCGAGCAGGCCGAAACCGGCGCCCTGGGCGTCCGCGACGATCGCCCAGCGGCCGACGCCCTCGGCCGCGACCGGGGCCTCGAGGATGCTCCCGCCGAGCTCGGTGAGCCGCAGCACGGCGGCGTCGAGGTCGGCCACGCCGAAGTAGACGAGCCAGTGCGCCTGCACGCCGGGCGCCGCCGTGGTCGCGCCGGCGACGTTGGCCGGGCCGACGTCGAAGAGGCCGTACGGCTCGTCGTTCACGCGCATCTCGCTCACGGCGACGCCGAGCACCGCCTCGTAGAACGGGAAGGTGCCCTCGTAGTCGGGCGCGGCGAGCTCCAGCCAGTCCACCGCGCCCGGCTCGTCGCGCAGCCACGGCGCGTCGTGGTCGCGCTGCCAGAGGCCGAGCACGGCGCCTGCGGGGTCCGCGACGATGGCGAGCCGCACGCCGGGCATGAGCTCGCCCGGTGGCAGGAGCACCGCTCCCCCGGTCTCCGTGGCCGCCGCGGCGGACGCGTCGATGTCGGCCACGGCGAAGTACACGGTCCAGACCGGGCGCTCCATGCCGGGCGGGAACGGCCCGATCGCGGTGACCGGCGTTCCGCTCAGCTCGGCGACCGCGTAGCCGCCGTGCGCAGGGTCGGCCTCCGGGACGTGCCAGCCGAACAGCGACCGGTAGAACGAGGACGCGGCGGCGCGGTCGGAGGTCTGGAGGTCGGCCCAGACGGGCGTGCCGGGAGGGAATTCGGTGACGGTCGGCATGGCCGCCAGGGTACTCGCGCCCGGGTCAGCCGGGCAGCCCGCGCAGCACCTCGTCCAGCGCCTGCACCGCTGTCGCCGCCGGGTCGTCGCCCACCCCGCGCGACGCCCACCAGAGCAGCGCCGAGAAGTTCGCCGAGCTGATCGCGTCGGCGAGCACTTGCGCCCGCAGCGAGTCCGCCGGCACACCGAGCCTGCGGGCGATGAACTCCGCGAGGATGTCGCGATTGGCGCCGAGCCGGGTCAGCCCGAAACCGATCAGCGCGGGGTCGGAGGCCATCAGCCTCAGCCGGAACCGGGTCGCCTCGATCCCGTCGGGGCCGAGGTCGAGCGACTCCGTGATGGCGCGGGCGATCACGTCGCGCGGGCGCTCGTCCGCCGGCGCCGAGTCCAGGACCTGGTGCATCCGCTCGACCACCGGCTCCAGGCCGCCCCAGACCAGGTCGGGCTTGGACGGGAAGTAGCGGAACAGCGTCCGCCGCCCGATCCCGGCGAGCGCGGCGATCTCGTCCATCGTGGTCGCCTCGTAGCCGTGCTGCTCGAAATGCCGCAAGGCCAGCAGCGCGACGCGGTCCGGGTCGACGTCGGCGGGCCGGCCGCGGCGGCGCGGCGTGGATTCGGCTTCGAGCGAATTCATGGTCTCCATTATGGCACTGGGTGTTATAAATACATCGACGCCCATATCGAGCGCCAACGACGTCATCGACTCAAGGAGTACAGCAGTATGAGCAGCAACGGAACCGGCCGCTTCGCCGGAAAGACCGCCATCGTGACCGGAGCGGGCTCCGGCATCGGCAAGGCCACCGCCCTCCGCCTCGCGTCCGAGGGCGCCCGCGTGGTCGGCAGCGACATCTCCGCCGAGCGGCTGGCGGCCCTGGTGGAGGAGAACGCCGGACTCGACATCGTCACCGTCGCCGGCGACGTCTCCAGCGAGGAGACCATCGCGGCGCTGCTGGAGGCGGCGGGCGGGAAGGTCGACGCCCTCGCCAACATCGCGGGCATCATGGACGGCTTCCTCCCGGCCGCCGAGGTCGACGACGCGACCTGGGACCGCGTGTTCCTCGTCAACGTCACCGCGATCATGCGCCTGACCCGCGCGGTCCTCCCGCTCATGGTGGCGGCCGGCAGCGGCTCGATCGTGAACGTGTCCTCCGAGGCGGGCCTGCGCGGCTCGGCGGCGGGCGCGGCCTACACCGCGTCCAAGCACGCGGTCGTCGGCCTCACCAAGAGCACGAGCGTCTTCTACGCGCCGAACGGCGTCCGAACCAACGCCGTGGCGCCGGGCGGCGTCATCACGAACGTGGACGGCACCTTCAAGTCGCAGCTCGCCGGCGAGCGCCTCGGGCCGATCATGCAGACCAACGTCCCGCCGGTGGCGCACCCCGAGCAGCTCGCGGCCGCGATCACCTGGCTGCTGAGCGACGACTCCGCCAACATCTCGGGTGTCGTGCTCGCGTCGGACGGCGGCTGGTCGGCGATCTGACGCACGTCGCATGACGGCTCGCCGAGACGGCCGGTCACCCCGCGCGGATACGACCGACCGCCTCGGCGAGGAGGCGGACGCCGTCGGGGATGTCCTCGACGGCGATCGCCCCGAACCCGAGCAGCAGACCCTCCCAGCCGCCGCTCACCGCGAACCGCGGCAGCGGCTGCACCGCCACCCCCGCGACGGCCGCGGCCGCCGTCACCCGGGCGGAGTCGAACGGCACGCCGTCCACGGGCCGCAGCGCGAGGTGCAGCCCGGCGGAGGAGGGCACCACCGCGAGTCGGGAGGCCAGAAGTGGTCCGGCCTCCCGGCCGATCAGCGCGTGCCGCTCCTCGTACACGCGACGCGCCCTGCGCACGTGCGAGGCGAACGCCCCGGAGTCCAGCAGGCTCGCCATCGCCGCCTGCGTGACGACGTCGTTGTGCCAGTCCGTCAGCCGTTTCGCGCTGCGGAGAGCCGGCACGAGGGAGGGCGGCGCGACCAGGAACCCGAGCCGGAGTCCGGGCAGCATCGTCTTCGAGAACGTGCCGACGTAGACCACCCGGCCGTCGGCGTCCAGACGCTGCAGCGGGTCCAGGGCGCGCGCGCCGAAGCGGTACTCGCTGTCGTAGTCGTCCTCCACCACCACGGCGTCGTGCCGCGCCGCCCACTCCAGCAGGGCCGTCCGCCGCTCCAGCGGCAGTACGCCGCCGAGAGGGAACTGGTGCGAGGGCGTCACGTAGACCAGGCGGGCCGGCGGCAGCCGGTCGACGCGGAGGCCGTGCTCGTCCACCGGGACAGGGACCACCCGCGCGCCCAGCTGCTCGAAGAGCTGGCGGACGGGAGGGTAGCCCGGGTCCTCCACCGCGACCGTGTCGCCGGGGCTCAGCAGCGTGCGGCCGAGGAGGTCGAATGCCTGCTGGGCGCCGCTGGTGATCACGACGTCCTCGGCGGCCGCCGCCACCGAGCGCGCGAGGCCGAGGTGCCGCGCGATGCCGGCGCGCAGCCGCTCCGGACCGGCCGGGTCGGCGTAGTGCGCCGTCCGCAGCGCCGGACCGCGCAGGGCGGCGGTCACGGCGCGCCGCCAGGCGTCGGCCGGGAACAGCGCCGGGTCGGGCGACCCGACGCTGAAGTCGTAGGCGATCGGGTGCGGCTCCGACCAGAGCGGGTCGGCCAGGTCCCGCCACGCCGGCGCCGGCTGCGCGGCGGCCGGACGACGCGGCGTCCTCCCGTCCGCCGCCGCGGGCATGGCCACGAACGTGCCGGAGCCCACGCGTGCGACCAGGTATCCCTCCGCGGTCAGCCGCTCGTACGCGGTCGAGACGGTGCTGCGCGAGACGCCGAGGCTCGCCGCGAGCTCGCGGGTGGCCGGCAGCCGCACCCCGCGGCGCAGCCGGCCGTCGAGCACGGCGTCGCGCAACTCGCGGTAGACGCGCTCGGTGCGGTCGCCGCGCCCGTCGATCGACACGTGGATGTCCAGGACGGCCTCCCGAATTGGTCTGCCAGGTTTCTACAGAATTGGATCTTACACCGGACCAATATCGACCCTACGGTGAAGCCATGACAGACACCTCGATCATCGAAACCGCCGCCACCGCCGACCGCCCGACCCACGTCGAGCGGGTGCAGATCTCCTCCGCCGTCCCCGACGGCTACCGCAAGGTCATCAACCTCGACGGCTACGTCGGCCAGGCGGTCGAGGAGCCGCTCGGCGACCTGATCAAGCTCCGCGCCTCCCAGATCAACGGCTGCACCTACTGCGTCGACATGCACTCCGTCGACCTGCAGGAGGGCGGCTACCCGCTCCGCAAGGTGTTCGCCGTCTCGGCCTGGCGCGAGTCGCCGTGGTTCAGCGAGCGCGAGCGCACCGCGCTGGAGCTGACCGAGGCCGTCACGCTGATCCACCAGGGCGGCGTGAGCGAGGCGCTCTACGCCCGCGCAGTGAACGAGTTCGGCGAGGTCGGCTTCGCGAACCTGATCCTCGCGATCGGCACGATCAACATCTGGAACCGGATCGCCATCCCGACGCACATGCGGCCGCCGGCGCTCTGACGCCCGCGAACACGAAGGGCACGTGGACGCCCCCTCCCGAGACAGGCAGGGGCGTCCACGTGCCCTCCGGCACGACGAGTGGAGGTCAGCTCACGCCGAGCAGGTCGATCACGAAGATCAGCGTCTTGCCCGAGAGCGGGTGTCCGCCGCCGGCCGGGCCGTAGGCGAGCGCCGGCGGGACGGTCAGCTTGCGACGGCCGCCGACCTTCATGCCGGGGATGCCGTCCTGCCAGCCCTTGATCAGGTTGTTCAGCGGGAAGTTGATGGACTGGCCGCGGCTCCAGGAGGAGTCGAACTCCTCGCCCGACTCGTACTCGACGCCGAGGTAGTGCACGTCGACCTTGGAGCCGGGGGTCGCCTCGGGGCCGGAGCCCTCGACGATGTCCACGATCTCGAGCGTCGTGGGGGCCGGGCCCTCTGGGGCGTCGACCTCGGGCTTCTCATTGGTGTTCTCTGCCATGCACCCATCCAACCGGTGCGAGACGCCCGCGTCAAAAGTCTTGCAATCCGGGCGAGCCTGGGGCAGGCTATACGCATAACTCGACGACCCGGGAGCGTTGCAGGCATTGCCGCACCACCGGGCGTCGAGTCTTTTAACGCCCTGTGTTTGTTTAACCCCGTGTTTGCTTGTCGACCCTCTTCGAGGCGGTCCGGGCCCAGCCTCGCTTAACCGAAAACCTTTCCAGGATTCAGGATCCCGAGCGGGTCGAAGACCGACTTGAGCTTGACCTGCAGCTCGTAGGAGTCCGGTCCCAGCTCCTCCGCCAGCCAGCGGCGCTTCAGAACGCCGACGCCGTGCTCGCCGGTGAGCGTGCCGCCGAGCGCGACCGCGGTGCGGAACAGGTCCCCCGCGGCGTCCCAGACCTGCTGGCCGACCTCGTCGCCCTCCGTGATGAAGTTCGGGTGCAGGTTGCCGTCGCCGGCGTGCGCGACGGTCGGGATGGCGATGCCGTAGCGCTCCCCGATCCGCTCGATCGCCGCGAACATCTCCGGCATCCTCGACCGCGGCACCGCGACATCCTCGATGAGCACTGTCCCGCTCGCCGCGAGCGCGGGATGGAACGCGCGCCGGATCGCGAGCAGCCGGTCGCCCTCCTCGGCGTCGGCGGCGACCCGCACCGTGCCGCCGGTCTCCGCGATCAGCGTGCCCGCCCGTGCGGCGTCGGCGGCGGCCGCCGGCCCGTCGAACTGGACCAGCAGGTACGCCGCTCCCCCGGTCGCGCCGAGCGCCTCCCGGATGGTCTCCTCGCCGAGGTGGGCGGAGATGCGCTCCAGCGCCGCGCCGTCCACGAGCTCCATGATCGCCGGGCGCAGGTGAGCGGCCGTGACCCGCGCTGCCGCGTCGGAGGCCGCGCGCACGTCCGCGAAGAGTGCGCCGAGGGTGGTCGGCTCGCCCTGCGGCAGCGGGAGGACGCGGACCGTCGCGCCGACGATCACGCCGAGCGTGCCCTCCGAGCCGACCAGCAGCGACGTGAGGTCGTAGCCGGTGACGCCCTTGACCGTGCGGTGCCCTGTGCGGATGAACCGTCCGTCGGCGAGGACCACGTCCAGGCCGAGCACGGCCTCCCGCGTCACCCCGTATTTCGCGCAGAGCAGGCCGCCGGCGTTCGTCGCGATGTTGCCGCCGACCGTGGAGACGGCCTTGCTCGCCGGGTCCGGCGCGAAGAACAGCCCGAACGGCTCGAGCGCCGCGTTGAGGTCGGCGTTCACCACGCCCGGCTCGACGACCGCGAGCTGGTCCTCGGTGGAGATCTCGAGGATGCGGTCCATGCCGGCGACACTCAGGACCAGAGAGCCGGCGGTCGCGTTGGCGCCGCCCGCGAGGCCGGTGCCCGCACCGCGCGGCACGACGGGGACCCGGAACTCGGAGGCCGCCCGCATCGCCGCCTGGACGTGCCCGACCGTGCGCGCGTTCACGATGGCGAGCGGGCTGCCGTCCGCCACCCAGCCGGAGTGGTCGCCGCGCGCGGCGTCCAGGTGTTCTGGATCGACCGACAGCACGTCGTCCGCGTCCTCGCCGAGCGCCGCCGTGAGCCAGTCGATGACATCCATGACCGTCATGCTAACGGTGTCGCACTCATGTCCGATTTCCGCTATCGGATGTCGGTGGCCCGTGTCAGGCTGGAAGGCATGAGCAGCACCACGTCGAAGCCCAGCGCCCCCGCGAAAGCCGGCGACCGCCTCGCCGACCCCGTGTTCGCGCAGCGCTACCGGGCGATGAGCGCCCGGGACGCCCGGTTCGACGGCCAGTTCATCACCGGCGTCCACTCCACCGGGATCTACTGCCGGCCGAGCTGCCCGGCGGTGACGCCGAAGGCCGACAACGTCACCTTCTACTTGACGGCCGCCGCGGCGCACGAGGCCGGGCTGCGCGCCTGCAAGCGCTGCCTGCCCGACGCCGTCCCCGGCTCGCCGGAGTGGAACGTCCGCGACGACCTCGCCGCCCGAGCGATGCGCCTGATCGCCGACGGGACGGTCGAGCGGGAGGGCGTACCCGGCCTCGCCCACCGGCTCGGCTACACGCCGCGGCACCTCGGCCGCGTGCTCACCGCCGAGCTCGGCGCCGGACCGCTCGCGCTGGCCAGGGCGCACCGGGCGCAGACCGCGCGGCTGCTGCTGGCCGGCACGGACATGCCGGTCACCGACGTGGCGTTCGCCGCCGGGTTCTCCAGCGTGCGGCAGTTCAACGAGACGATGGCGGAGATCTACCACGTGACGCCTGGGGCGATCCGGGCGTCCGCGCGGCGCCGGCCCGGGATCGCGCACGGGCCGATGGTGGCGGGCGCGACCGCGGGGGCCTCACTGACGCTGCGGCTGCCGGCGCGGGCGCCGTTCGACGGCGGGCGGGTGCTCGCCTTCCTGGCGGCACGCGCCATCGAAGGAATGGAGTCCGCGGTCGCCGGCGCGGGAACCGACGCCATCGCACCCTCGTACAGCCGCGCCCTCCGCCTGCCGCACGGCCCCGCCGCGATCCGGCTCACGCTCGCCGGCGACCCCGACGCCCCCGCGATCGAGTGCGAGGCGAGTCTCGCGGACATGGCCGACCTCGCCCCACTCGTGGCGCGCGTTCGCCGCCTGCTCGACCTGGACGCCGACGCCGAGGCGATCGACTCGGCGCTGGCGGCCGACCCGGTGCTCGCGCCGTCCGTGGCCGCGGCGCCGGGGATGCGGGTGCCGGGCGCGGTCGACCCGGAGGAGATCCTGTTCCGCGCGCTGATCGGCCAGCAGGTGTCGGTGCCCGCTGCGCGCACCGCGCTCGCCCGGCTCACCGAGGCCCTCGGCGAGCCGGTGGCGATCGGCGGGTTCACGCGGCTCTTCCCGACATCGGAGGCGATCGCCGAGCACGGTCGGGAGGTGCTGCGCGGGCCCGGCAAACGCATCGACGCGATCATCGGCGCCGCGACCGCCCTCGCCGACGGCTCGCTTGTGATCGACGTGGGCGAGTCCCGCGCCGAGCTGGAGGCCCGGCTGGTGGCGCTCCCCGGCATCGGCCCGTGGACGGCGGGCTACGTCGCGCTGCGCGTCCTCGGCAGCCCGGACGTGCTGCTGATCGGCGACCTCGCGCTGCGGCAGGGCGCAGCACGGCTCGGCCTCCCCGCGGAGCCGCGCGAGCTCGCGGCCCGCGGTGCGGTGTGGTCGCCGTGGCGCAGCTACGCGGGGATGCACCTGTGGGAGAGCGCGCACGAGGCGCAGCGGGAGGCGCGCGAGCAGCGGGCGGCGCAGCGGGCGACCCCTCCGGCCCGGCGTAGCCCCGCACCGACCACCGCGGCGTAGGATCGCAGACAGCGGACCACCGTGACGGCCCGCCACAAAATACGTGCATTTCGGTCGAGGAGGGAGCGCTCTCGTGCCCTCGATCACCGTCGTGATCCCCGCGCTCGACGACGCCGGGATGCTCGCGCGCTGCCTCTCCGACCTGGCCGCGCAGCTGCGGCCCGCCGACGAGATCATCGTCGTGGACAACGGCAGCTCCGACGACACCGCGGCGGTCGCCCGCGCCGGCGGCGCCCGGGTGCTGGAGCAGTCGGTCCGCGGCATCTTCCCGGCGGCCGCCACCGGCTACGACGCCGCCACCACCGACATCGTCGCGCGCCTGGACGCCGACTCCCGGCCTCCCGTCGACTGGCTGCTGCACATCGAGGCCGAGTTCGTGGACGACCCCGCCATCGGCGTGCTGACCGGCCCCGGCGTGTTCTACGACGGCAACACCTTCGTCGCCGGACTCGGGCAGCTCCTCTACATCGGCGGCTACTTCTGGTCGATGGAGATCTGGCTCGGGCACCCGCCGATCTTCGGCTCGAACTTCGCGATGCGGCGGGAGGTCTGGCAGGAGGTCCGCGGACGCGTGCACCGCGACCTGCGCGAGGTGCACGACGACCTGGACCTGGCCATCCACCTCGACCCCGGCGTGGTCGTCCGCTACGACGAGCGCCTGCTGGTCGGCATCTCGTCCCGGCCGTTCTCGACCTGGCGCGGCTTCGGGCGGCGCATCCGCTGGGCGTTCGGAACCTTGCGCATGCACCTGCCAGAGGAGACGCCGTGGCGCAGACGCGCTGCGCGGCGGCGCTGGGAGGCGGAGCACACCGAGGAGGCGCCGGGCGCGATCGCCTGAGCGCCGGGCGGCCGCCCGCAGCTTGTGCGCGTTCTGAGCATTTTCCGCACAGCCACCGGTTCGTGTCCCCAGGCGTCCGACCGATAGGTTGGACAGTGTGAGATTCTCGCACCTCAGCACCACCCCGGACTCGCACCCGCGCCTGGCGGCCGTCATCGGAGACGGAGCCCTCTTCCTCGACGAGCTCATGGCCGAGGCGCCCCGCGACCTCCAGGACCTCATCGAACGCGGCGACACGACCCTGGCGGAGGTGCGCGCCATCGTCGACGAGGCGGTCGCCGCCGGCGCCCCGGTCGTCCCTGTGCACGAGCTCCGGCACGCCTCCGCCGTCCTGCGCCCGCCGCAGGTGATCGCGATCGGCGCCAACTACGCCGCGCACGCCTCGGAGCTGAAGCTCCGCAGCGAGAAGGCGGCGACCGTGTTCTCGCTCTGGCCCAACTCGCTCGCCGGGCACGGCGGCACCACGAGCTGGCCGGAGGACCTCACCACCCAGGTCGACTACGAGGCGGAGCTCGGCGTCATCATCGGCAAGCCGGCGCGCAACGTCCCGGTCCGCGACGCACTCGACTACGTGTGGGGCTACACCGTGGTCAACGACATCACCGCCCGCGACCTCCAGTTCTCGGAGGCGCAGTGGTCGCGCTGCAAGTCGTTCGACGGCTTCACGCCCAATGGCCCCGTGGTCGTCACGGCCGACGAGATCGCCGACCCGCAGGACCTCTGGCTCACCACGAACGTGGACGGCGCGATCCTGCAGGACGCCTCAACGGCTGACATGGTCCGCTCGGTCGCCGAGATCATCGAGTTCCTGTCCCGGTCGGCGACCATCCAGCCGGGAACGCTCATCTCCACCGGCAGCCCGGGAGGCGCCGGCTACTCGCGCACTCCCCCGGTGTTCCTCCGCGACCGCTCCACCGTGACCGTCTCGATCGGCGGGATCGGCTACCTGACGACCTACTGCCGCGTCTCCTGACGCTCGGCGCAGGCCAATACCTGCATTGCACGCATTCGTCCGCGCTGTCGGCTAGCGTGAGTGCATGTCGATCGGCGAGCGGCGTCCCGGGCTCTCGGGCGGAGACGACGAGGCGGCCCGTCTCGACGCGGTCCTCCCCGACATCGACTGGTCGGTCGCCCCGGTCGGCGCGACCTTCTCGACCTTCCGCGCCCCCAGCGGCGAGCTGGCCGTCGTCGCGCTCGGAGATCCGGCCGATCCGCGCGTCGTGCTGGTGCCGGGAGCCACGGGCTCCAAGGAGGACTTCTACCTCCTCGCGCCGATCCTGGTGGCGGCCGGCTACTACGTGCAGAGCTACGACCTGGCCGGCCAGTACGAGTCGGCGTCCGCCGGCCCGGCCGCGGGAGACCACTACACCTACGACCTGCTGGTCGCGGACTTCGTCGCCTTCCTGCGGGAGGGCGGTCCGGCGCACGTGCTCGGCTACTCGTTCGCCGGCATCCTCGCCGAGCTCGCGCTCGTCCAGCACCCGGAGCTGTTCCGCACCCTGACCCTGCTGACCTCGCCGCCCGAGCCCGGTCAGGCGTTCCGCGGCGTGCGGGTCATCGGCTGGCTGAGCTGGTTCCTGAACGGCCGCCAGGGCGCCGGGCTGATGATCTGGGGCATCGTGACCAACAAGAACAAGGTCGGCCCGACCCGGCTCGCGTTCGTCCGCTCCCGGTTCGCGCTCACCCGGCGCTCGAGCGTGGACGACATCGTCGGGCTGATGAAGCACGTGCCCGACGTGCGCGGGCGCATCGCGGAGATCGGCCTCCCTGTGCTGGTGGCGACGGGCGACCACGACCTGTGGCCGACCCACCTGCACGCCGCGAACGCGCAGGCCCTGGGCGCGCGGCTGGCCGTCTACCGCACCGGCCACAGCCCGTGCGAGACCGCCCCCAACCAGCTGGCCCGAGACATGCTCGCCCTGTTCCGCTCCGCCGAATAGCGCCGAGGGGCACGAAAACGCCCCTAAAACGGCGTTCTAGGGGCGTTTCGGTGCCCTTCGGCGGAGGGCTGAGCGTTACTCGCGGGCCTTCTCGGCCTTCTCGATGGCCTCGGCCTCGATGATCGGGATGGAGGTGGTGATCGCCTCCAGACCGCTCAGGCGCGCGGGCGACAGCAGGCGGGTGACCTCCTCGCGGCTCATCAGCTTGGCCTCCACCACCAGGTCGGCGACGTTGTGGCCGGTCAGCAGCGCGGACTTCGCGAGCGCGGCGGCGGCGGCGTAGCCGATGTGCGGGGTGAGCGCGGTGATGACGCCGACCGACGAGCCGACCATCGCACCGAGGCGCTCCTCGTTGGCGGTGATGCCGTCGACGCAGTTGACGCGCAGCGTGTGGAAGGCCTGCGCCATCCAGGTGATGCTCTGCAGCAGCGAGTGGGCGATGACCGGCTCGAACGCGTTGAGCTGGAGCTGGCCGCCCTCGGCCGCCATGGTCACGGTGACGTCGGCGCCGGCCACGGAGAACGCGACCTGGTTGACGACCTCCGGGATGACCGGGTTGACCTTGCCCGGCATGATCGACGAACCGGCCTGGCGCGGCGGGAGGTTGATCTCGCCGAGACCGGCCTGCGGGCCGGACGAGAGCAGGCGCAGGTCGTTGCAGATCTTCGACAGCTTGATGGCGCTGCGCTTGAGCGAGCCGGAGAACGACATGAAGGCGCCGGCGTCGCTGGTCGACTCGATGAGGTCGGGCGCGGTCTCCAGGTTGAGGCCGGTGATCAGGTTGAGGTGCTTGACGGCCGCGGCCGCGTAGCCGGGATCGGCGGTGATGCCGGTGCCGATCGCGGTCGCGCCCAGGTTGATCTCGGCGAGCAGCCACTTGGTCTCGGTGAGCCGGGCGTGGTCCTCGGTGAGGGTGGTGGCGAAGCCGTGGAACTCCTGGCCGAGCGTCATCGGAACGGCGTCCTGCAGCTGGGTGCGGCCGACCTTGAGGATGTGGCGGAACTCGCGGCCCTTCGCGGCGAACGCGTCGCGCAGCAGCGCGAGCTCGTCCAGCAGGTGGCCCAGCGCGAACGTGAGCGCGATCTTGATCGCGGTCGGGTACGTGTCGTTCGTGCTCTGGCTGCGGTTCACGTCGTCGATCGGGTGCATGTACGCGTAGTCGCCCTTGGGACGGCCTTCGAGCTCGAGCGCGATGTTCGCGATGACCTCGTTCGCGTTCATGTTGGTGGAGGTGCCGGCGCCGCCCTGCATGACGCCGACCACGAACTGATCGTGGAACTTGCCGTCGATGATGAGCTGGCAGGCCCGGTCGATGAGCTCGGCCTTGTGCTGCTCCAGCACGCCGATCTCCAGGTTGGCGCGCGCCGCGGCCTGCTTGACGGCGGCGAGGGCGACGATCAGGTCGGGGTAGACCGAGATGGGCCGCTTGGCGATCGGGAAGTTCTCGAGGGCTCGCGAGGTGTGCACACCCCAGTAGGCGTCGGCCGGGATCTCCCGGCTGCCGAGGGAGTCGGTCTCGACGCGGGTGGGCCGGCCTTCTGCGCTGGGGGTCGGGACGTCGGACACGTTCTCGGACGCGTCGGTGACGGTGTCGATGACCGGGATGGGGTGAGTCTTCGGTTCGTCCATCGTTGCTGTGGAATCCACGCTTGGCTCCATTGCCTCTCGTTGTGCGTTGGCGTTGTCGGGGTCTGCCGGCCGTTCGTGGCGCCCGGCAGTGCCGAGCCTACCCCTGGTGCCTGCACGGGTGATGGACACTTCGTCCGGTATCCCGGACGCCGTTCGACAGCCTGTCGAGAGCGCCTCCGCTCAGCCGAGTTTGCGCAGCAGCCCGCGCGCGAACCGGTCCTTGCCCTCGGTGTACGGCGGGTAGATGAGCTGGAGCGTGTCGGGCGCGAGCGCCTTCGACAGCACGGCCTTCTCGTGGCTGAACGTCTCCAGCGATCTGCGGCCGTGGTAGGCGCCCGAGCCGCTCTCCCCCACGCCGCCGAACGGGAGTCCGCCGACCGCGAGGTGCGCGGCGGGCACGCCGAAGCCGACCGCTCCGGAGCTGGTCTCGGTGAGGATGCGCCTGCGCACGTCGCGGCGCTCGCTGAAGACGTAGAGGGCCAGCGGCTTATCGCCGGAGCGGATGAACGCGATCGCGTCGTCCAGACCGTCGACGGCGACGATCGGCAGCACGGGGCCGAAGATCTCCTCGCCCATGACGGCGGAGTCACGCGGCACGTCCACGAGCACGGTCGGCGCGAGGTAGCGGGAGGCCGCCTCCGACCGGCCGCCGACCGCGGTGGTCCCCGAGCCGAGCAGCCCGGCGAGCCGCTCGAACTGCCGGTCGTTCACGATCCGGCCGTAGTCGGGGCTGTCCGCCGGGTCGTCGCCGTAGAGCGCGCGGACCGCGTTCCCGAGTTCGGAGGAGAGCCGCTCCGACACCGCTTTCGTCGCCAGGATGTAGTCCGGCGCGACGCAGGTCTGGCCCGCGTTCATGAACTTGCCCCAGGCGATCCGGCGGGCCGCGGCGGCGAGGTCGGCGGAGTCGTCCACGTACACCGGCGACTTGCCGCCGAGCTCCAGCGTCACCGGAGTGAGGTGCTCGGCCGCCGCTGCGGCGACGATGCGCCCGACGCGGCCGTTGCCGGTGAAGAAGATGTGGTCCCAGCGCTGCGCGAGCAGCGCGGTGGTCTCCTCGACGCCGCCCTCCACGACCGCGACGGCCGCCGGGTCGAGGTATTGCGGGACGAGCCGGGCCATCGCGGCGGAGGTCGCCGGCGCGAGCTCGCTGGGCTTCAGCACGACGGCGTTCCCCGCGGCCAGCGCACCGACGACGGGGGCCAGGAGCAGCTGCACAGGATAGTTCCACGGCGCGATCACGAGCACGACGCCGACGGGCTCCAGCACGACCTGCGCCTTCGCGGGCAGCAGGGCGCCCGGCACCGCGACCCGGCGCGGGCGCAGCCATTTCCGGAGGTTGCGCCGCATGTGGTCGATCTCGCCGACGACGAAGCCGAGCTCGGCGATCTGCGACTCGGTCGGGTTCTTGGCCAGGTCCTCCAGCAGCGCGTCCTCGAACTCGGCGGCGCGTTCGGTCAGCATGCGGCGGAGGCCGGCGAGCTGGGCGAGCCGCCAGGAGAGCGGCTTGGTCCGGCCGATGTCGAACGTGGCGCGCAGGGAGCCGACCGTCTGCGGGATGTCGCCGGCGACGTCGCCGGGCGTGAGCGTGGACTCGGAGGTCATGCGCCCATCATCACACGGCCGGTCCGGCTACACCGTCGGCCGGTACTCCAGGTCGAAGATCGCGTGTCCCAGCCGCTCGCCGCGGCGCTCGAACTTGGTCACCGGGCGGTCCTCCGGTCGCGGGATGAACCCGCCCGGCCCCGCAGTGTTGACCAGCGCCGGCTCGGCGTCGAGCACGTCGATCATGTGCTCGGCGTACGGCTCCCAGTCGGTGGCGAGGCGGAGCACGCCCGTCGGTTTCAGCGCGGCGACGATCAGTCGCGCGACGTCGGGCTGCACCAGGCGGCGACGGTGGTGCCGGGCCTTGGGCCACGGGTCGGGGAAGAAGATGAGCACCTCGTCCACGCTGCCCGGGCCGAGCCCCTGCTCGAACACCTCCACCGCGTCGTGCCGGACGACCCGGATGTTGGTCAGCCCCTGCTCGTGCGCGGCCGCCAGCACCCGGCCGACTCCCGCGCCGTGCACCTCGACTCCGAGGAAGTCCTTCCCCGGGTGCTGCGCCGCGAGCGCGAGCAGGTTCTCGCCGTTGCCGAAGCCGATCTCGACCACGCGCGGCGCCGTGCGCCCGAAGATCGTGTCGAGGGCGAGCGGTGAGCCGTCGAAGTCCACGCCGTAGACCGGCCAGAACTCGTCGATCGCCCGCTGCTGGGCTTCGGTCTTCCTGCCGCGGATGACGAAGCTGCGCGGCCTGTCGCTGTGCGGCGCGACGAGAGGGGACGGTTCCATCCCTCCATTCTCGCAGGCCGCGCAGGAGGCGAGGATCAGAGGTGCGCCCCCACGACGTGCCAGGGCAGGAAGGCGAGCCCGACGCCGAAGCCGATCACCGCGACCAGGAGACCGATCAGGATGCCGGCGAGCATGACGGCGTTGAGCACGATCCCCCAGATCGCGAAGGTGCGGCCCTGGGGCTCGCGGCTGAGCGCGAGGACACCGAGGACCAGTCCGGCGATGGGGGCGAGGAAGGTCCAGCTGAAGACGATGGACGCGAGGCCGAGCGCGAAGCTCGTGACGCTGAGGGTCCGGGCCGGAGCGGCCTGGTAGGGGTTAGCCGGGTATGCGTTCGGTGGAGTGTTGGTGGTCATGGATCCAGTCAAGCGATCCGCACGGCCCGCGCACATCCGGGTAACCCCCGGTTGCGGTCAGGGGTTACCCGGGATGTGCGCTCAGGCGGTCAGTGCGGCAGGAGCGTCTCGATCGGGCCGCGCGCGAAGTACACCAGGAAGCCGGCCGCGACGATCCAGAGCAGCGGGCTGATCTCGCGCGCCTTGCCGGAGAGCGACCGGACGAGCACCCAGGAGATGAAGCCGACGCCGATGCCGTTGGCGATCGAGTACGTGAGCGGCATCACGATGATCGTCAGGAACACCGGAAGCGTGCTGGAGAACTCGTGGAAGTCGATGTGGCGGATCTGCACGACCATGAGCGCACCCACGATCACGAGCGCCGCGGCTGCCACTTCGCTCGGGACGACGCTGGTCAGCGGCGTGAAGAACATGGCCAGCAGGAACAGCACACCGGTGATGACGCTGGCGAAGCCGGTCTTTGCGCCCTCCCCGATGCCGGAAGCCGACTCGACGAACACGGTGTTGGACGAGGCCGACGTGCCACCGCCGACGACTGCGCCGACACCCTCCACGATCAGCGCGGACTGCAGGCGCGGGAACGTGCCGTCCTCGTTGGCGAGCCCGGCGCTGCGCGCGAGGCCGGTCATCGACCCCATCGCGTCGAAGAAGTTCGTGAAGACGAGCGTGAAGACGAGCATGATCGCGGCGAGTCCGCCGATCCGGGCGAACGAGCCGAACAGGTCGAACTGCCCGACCAGGCTGAGGTTCGGCACCGAGACGAACGACGTGGGCAGGGCGGGGACCGAGAGGTTCCAGCCGTCCGGGTTCTTCGCGGAGGAGCCGAGGTGGAAGATCGCCTCGATGATGATGGCGACCGCCGTCGCCGCCACGATCCCGATCAGCAGCGCGCCCTTCACCTTCCGCGCCATGAGCACGCCCATGATCACCAGGGCGATCAGGAACACCAGGGTGGGAAGTGTCGCGATGGACCCGGCCTCGCCGAGCTGCACGGGCGGCGAGGCCGCCTTGGTGCTGCGCACGAAACCGCTGTCGACGAAGCCGATGAAGGCGATGAAGAGGCCGATGCCGACCGTGATGGCCGTCTTCAGCTGCGGCGGGACGGCGTTGAAGATGAGGCGGCGGAGCCCGGTCGCGGCGAGCAGGACGATGATCAGACCGTTGATGACGACGAGGCCCATCGCCTCCTGCCAGGTGAGCACCTTGACGACGTTCACCGCGAGGAACGAGTTGATGCCGAGGCCCGCGGCGAAGGCGAACGGCAGCCGGGCGACCAGACCGAACAGCACGGTCATGACACCCGCGCTCAGCGCGGTGACGGCGCCGACCTGCTCGAAGCCCAGCGAGTGCCCCGTCACATCCGGCGCGGAGCTCAGGATGATCGGGTTGAGGATGACGATGTACGCCATGGTCACGAAGGTCAGCAGGCCTCCGCGGATCTCCGTCGCCCACGTGGTGCCGCGGGACGTGATCTCGAAGAACCGGTCCAGTCGACCCTTGACGGTCGGCGGGGTCGTGGATGTCGATGCGGAAATGGTGGTCTCCCGTAAGATCGGTGGGGTTTGGTTCGGGGCGCATTCGAAGCGATGTCACAGCGCCGTACCAGCCTAATTCCCTTCGCGACACGATAAGGACACGCATGGCTCTGCCCTGGAAGCTGCACGGAGACGGCAAGAAGGTGGGGGCCCGCGAGGTCGTGCTCCCCGGCGAGCGGCTGACCTGGCCGCGCACCATCGGGCTGGGCGCCCAGCACGTCGTGGCGATGTTCGGCGCGACGTTCCTGGTGCCGCTGCTGACCGGCTTCCCGCCGAGCACGACGCTGCTTTTCTCGGGCGTCGGGACGATGCTGTTCCTGCTGATCACCCGCAACAAGCTGCCCAGCTACCTCGGCTCCTCGTTCGCGTTCATCGTCCCGATCGTCGCGGCGACCAAGGCGCACGGGATGCCGTCGGCGCTGTTCGGGATCGTCGTCACCGGCCTCCTGCTCGCCGTCGTCGGCCTGATCGTCGTCGCCACCGGCACCAAGTGGATCGACGGCCTGATGCCGCCCATCGTGGCCGGCGCGATCGTGGCGCTGATCGGCTTCAACCTCGCGCCGGCGGCCAAGAACAACTTCATGGCGGCGCCCGTCACCGCGCTGGTGACGCTCGCCGCGGTCATCCTCTGCACCGTGCTGTTCAAGGGGATGCTCGGCCGGCTCTCGATCTTCCTCGGCGTCGTCGTCGGCTACGTGTTCGCCGTGTTCGCCGGCCAGGTCGACTTCAGCAAGGTCGACAAGGCGGCGTGGATCGGCCTCCCGCAGTTCACGCTCCCGGCCAACCCGTTCACCGACGCGGCGTCGACCTGGGGCATCCTGCCCGCGTTCCTCCCCGTCGTCCTCGTGCTGGTCGCCGAGAACGTCGGCCACATCCGCGGCGTCGCGCAGCTCACCGACCCCGCGGTCAACAAGCTCACCGGTCGCGCCCTGTTCGCGGACGGCCTGGCCACGACCATCGCCGGCTTCTTCGGCGGCTCGGGAACGACCACCTACGGCGAGAACATCGGCGTCATGGCCGCGACGCGCGTCTACTCGACGGCTGCGTACTGGGTGGCCGGCATCGTCGCCGTGCTGCTGGGCCTCTCCCCCAAGGTCGGCGCCGTCATCAACACCATCCCGGCCGGCGTGCTGGGCGGCGTGACGACCGCGCTCTACGGGTTGATCGGCGTGATCGGCGTGAAGATCTGGCTGGACAACAAGGTCGACTTCAACAAGCCGGTCAACCAGTTCACCGCGGCGACGGCGCTCATCATCGGCATCGGCGACTTCACGCTGAACTTCGGCCAGCTGACCTTCAACGGGATCGCGCTCGGCGCCATCGCGGCGATCGTGGTGTACCACGTGATGAACTCGATCGCCCGCGTCCGCGGCACCGCCTGAACGCAGACGGCACACCGCCTGGACGGTGTGTCGCGTCTGATATTGCACACTCTCTGTTATCTGTTCTAAGCTGCACAATGTCAACGGTCTCTGACGAGGCGGGCATGGTGACCGGCGAGAACATCCTCATCGACGGCGGCGACTCGTCGGTTTCATCGCCGTACGGATCGTCAGAGTCAGGAGCAGGGATGGGCAGAACGGTCGGCGTCGACCCCGATCGGTTGTCGGCTGGTGCGAAAGCGCTCAAGGGGGTCACGTCCGGTCCTCGTCCTTCGGCGGACGAGTCCAGCGGTTTCGGCTCGCGGGTCGCTGGGGAGGCGGTGAGCCGGTACGAGGCGTACTGGGTCCGCGGCCAGACGGCCGTCGACGACCTGGTCGCCGGACTTGCCGGCGCACTCGTCCAAGCCGCCGAGTCGTATCCGCGTCGAGATGCGGAAGACGCCGACCGGTTCGCGGGAGACCGGGGTGGCTTCTATGGCTTCTAGGTGGGCGGGTTCGAGGTGGGCGGACTGGTCGCCGGTCGGGTTCGACACCGACCCGACTCCCGGTGATCCGGAGCTGGTGGAGGCGCTGGCCGGCCACTTGCGGAAGTGGTCCGGCCGGCTGGAGCGGCAGTCGGCGACCTCGAGGCAGGTGCTGAAGACCAACCTCGGGGCGGCATCGTGGTCGGGCCTGGCCGCCGAGGTGTTCTCCGATCGGCTGCGTGCGCTGACGGCCGCGGCGCTGAAGGCGGCCGAACAGCACAACGAGGGGGCCGTGGCGGCGACCAGGTGGTCGCTGGCGCTGGAGTACACGCAGCGCGAGGCGGGCGAAGCGCTGCAGGACGCCGAGGAGGCTGTGGCGGACCTGGAGGCGGCCGAGGCGTCGGTGGCCGCCCTGGGCGTCGAACAGGCGGCGCTGCTGTCGGCGTTGCGCGCGCTGGAGAAGGCGTACAACTCGAGCGAGAAGCCGCCGCCGGGTTCCGCGGCGCCGGCGGCGGTGGACGTGTCGAGTGCCCGCCGCCGGGAGCAGGAAGCGAGCGACGACCTGGCCAGAGCGCGCCGCACGGTCGTCGACGCGCAGGAGCGGCTGGACGACGCGAAGCGGAGAGCCGGGCGGGCGAAGCAGGAGTACGACGCGGCCGAGAGAGCGTTCGCCGACGCGCTGGACAGCGCACTCCACGGCGCCCTTCCGCGCGCCCCGAAGCCGGAGCTGAAGGCGTTCGCGTCGGTGGTCGGGAAGCTCTCCCACATCTCTGTCTCCGCGAGTGTGAACGCGTCGCTGATGGACACGCTGGAGCGGTTGACGCCCGAGGAACTGGCGGTGCTCCTGGCGGAGGAGCCGGAGCTGCTGCAGGAGTTCTGGAAGCATCCGCCGTCGCCGGACAAGGTGGCGAAGTGGTGGTCGGGGCTCGGGGACGCTGCGAGGGAGGCGTTTCAGGCGGCGGCGCCTGGGGTTCTGGGGAACCTGGCGGGGCTGCCGTACGGCGTGAGGCATCGGTGCAACATGACCGTGTATTCGGCTGTCAAGGACCTTCCAGGCCGCACTCCGGAGCAGCAGAAGGTTCTTGACGCGCTCAAGCAGGTGCTTTCCGACCCGCTGGCGTCGTTGGTGTCTTTCAATCTGGACGCGCCGGTGCCGATGGTCGCGGTCGGGTACGGCGATCTGGACACGGCGGACACGGTGACCTGGGCGGCGCCCGGAATGAACTCCGACGCGGCGGAGGCCACCCAGAGCTGGTCGCGCGCCGCAAGGAACCTGTACTACGAGCAGGTCGAGCTTGATTACAGTCGGACACATGCCGTGGTCGGCTGGCTGGGGTATGACACTCCGGACTTGGCGAGTGTGAACAATCCGGCGTTGGCGCAGGACGGGTCGTGGCGGTTCGCGAATGAGTTGGACGGAACCCACGCCACCCGCACAGCGCATTCAGCGGCACAATTCCCGTACGTGTCGGTGGTGGCTCACTCGTACGGGACGACAATGGCCGCTGATGCGTTGACTCGGGTGAAACACGACGTGGACTCCTTCACCATGCTCGGGTCGGCGGGGATCGACACCCACGTCGTGGCATCGCTGACGGATCTGCACGTGAAGCACCCGGGCGGGCAGCCGGCGATCTTCACCACGGCGGCCGAGCAGGACCTCCTCGCACCATTCGGCTCGGCGCTCGGCGGGCGCGCCGAACCGAACCCCGAAGCGCTCCGCTCAGAGGGGACGGGGTGGGCGACGATCGTCATCGGGTTGAACGTGCCGCAGTCGATGGGCGGCGCGCAGTCGTTCTCCTCCGAGGGAGCAGTCCTCCCGAGCGGTGAGGTCTTGAAACAGACCAAGGGTCACAGCACGCTGGGAGCGCACACGGACGGGTGGAACCCGCTCAACGGGATCGCCCCCGAAGGCTTCGGTTACCTTGATAAAGACACGGAGGCCCTACGAAACACGGGTTACACGACGATCGGTCAGTCGGAGAGCGTCGTCGGCGGCCTGAAGCCCACCCGATGAACCACAGATCGGATGGATTCGTGAATCGAATCGCAAAAGTATGCGGTGTGACAGTCGTCGCAGCCGCGATGGTTCCTCTCGTAGGAGGTTGTATGTCTGTTCCCGCTCTACGTGACCCGGCCCCGCAATCCCCGGGCACCCCGCAGAAGACGATCACCGAATTGCTGTCCCAGTGGGCGGACCTCACCAATGCCGCGATCGCCGCCACCGGCGACACCGAAGGCTGGTTCCGCGGCGCGATGCTCGACAACAGACCCTGGGACCCGGCCGCAGAGGAAGTCGGCCTGTTACCGTGCGGAACGGTCGGAGCGAAGACCAGTAGCCAGGTAGAGGCCATCGTCACCCACGATGCGTTCGAAGCTGACCCGCACCCGATCGCGGACAAACTCACCGCGTACTGGGAAAGCCAAGGATTCACCGTCGTGAGAACGGTCGATTGGACCTCCCCTTCCGGCAGGATGGACATCGCGATCCGCGCAACACGACCCGACGGCGTCTACAACGGGCTCACCGCCACTAGCGATCAAGTATCCATCAGCGTCTCGTCGGAGTGCTCCACCCATCCCTCCATCGACACGTGGGCCGAGGAGCGTGTGCAAGAAAGACTGAACTCGCTGCTTCCCACCCCCGGCACTCCGCCACCCTCGCCAGCCGCGTCCGCCATCACGGACGGCACAGATGACGAGTTCTTTTGGGGATGATCCGCATGCGCCGCACCGGCCCCGGCTGGAACCGCCTCCCGCTGGGTGGGCATTCGGACAGCATTGCCGGTGGGTCGAGGCCCACCGCATGACGGACCGATCCAGGGGGTTCGTTGGCCGTTTCGTGAAAGCGTGCGGTGCGGCGGCCGTGACAGCGTCACTCCTAGGAGGTTGTATGTCTGTTCCCGCTCTACGCGACCCCGCCCCACAATCCCCGGGCACCCCGCAGAAGACGATCACCGAGTTGCTGACCCAGTGGGCCGACCTCACCAACGTCGCGATCGCTGCCACCGGCGACACCGAAGACTGGTTCCGCGGCGCGATGCTCGACAACAAGCCGTGGGACCCGGCCGCGGAGGAAGTAGGTCTGCCACCGTGCGGGACGGTCGGAGCGAAGACCGCTCACCAACTACACGCCATCGTTACACACGATGCGTTCGAAGCAGACCCGCACCCCATTGCGGACACACTCACCGCGTATTGGGAAAGCGAAGGGTTCACGGTGGTGCGAACTGTCGATTCGACGCTGCCATCCGGGTGGATGGGCGTCTCAATCCGCGCCACACGACCAGACGGCGTCTACAACGGACTCACCGCCACCAGCGATCAAGTGTCCATCAGCGTCTCCTCGGAGTGCTCCACCCACCCCTCCATAGACACATGGGCACGTGAGCGATCACTGCGCAACTTGAAGACACCGCCACCGGGACAACCCAACTAGGCCCAACGACCGCTCACCCGCGGAGTAATCGCCGCCGCCTCACCCGTGGAAATACGGAATGATCAAATACAACCCATACAGCACCGCCACCCCGCAGAGCACGAAACACGCATAAGCCGCGGCCAGCGCAGCGCGCTTCCTGCCCTCGCTGAGCGGGCTCTTGCGGCGGGCCTTCTCGGCCTTCTTCTGGGCCTTGGCCGCCTCCTCCGGCGTGATCACCGTGATCGCGTCGGTGAACTCGGCCGGCTCCACGAAGAGTGCGCGTCCGGCGACGGCGAGCAGGCGCGTGCCGAGGGCGTAGAAGCCGACGACCACGCACGCGCCGATGAGCGACGCGGCGAAGACCGTGAGGAACTGCAGGACGGCGCTCATGCGGGGTTCCTTCCCGAACGCTCCTTCTTGAGCGGCTTGACCTTCTTGATCTTCACCACGCGGCCGGATGCGGCGACGTCGCTCTGGCCCTGGACCGGAGCCGGCTCGACAGCGTTGGCGCTGGAGACCTGGTTGCGGCGGGAGCGCCAGAAGATGAATGCGATCACGACGACCGCGACCACGGTGTCGATCAGGATGCCGATCGGGCCGAGCAGGCCGATCAGGGCCGCGACGGCGCCGACCACGCCCGCGGCGGGAAGCGTCAGCACCCAGCCGATGGCGATCCGGCCGGCGGTGCCCCAGCGCACCGAGGCGCCGCGGCGGCCGAGGCCGGAGCCGATCACCGAGCCGGAGGCGACCTGCGTGGTCGACAGCGCGAAGCCGAGGTGGCTGGAGGCCAGGATGGTCGCGGCCGTGCTCGTCTCCGCCGCGAAGCCCTGCGCGGGCTTCACCTCGGTCAGGCCGCGGCCGAGCGTGCGGATGATGCGCCAGCCGCCCGAGTAGGTGCCGATCGCGATGGCGAGCGCGCACGCGACGACGACCCAGAGCGGCGGCCCGCTTCCCGCCGGAAGGAGGTTGGCGGAGATCAGCAGCAGGGTGATGACGCCCATGGTCTTCTGCGCGTCGTTGGTGCCGTGCGAGAGGGCGACGAGCGAGGACGAGAAGATCTGGCCGTAGCGGAAGCCGCCGCGGCCGTCGGGACGGCCGTCGTAGCGCCGGGTGATCCAGTACGCGAGCTTGGTCGCCGCCCACGCCACCACGCCCGCGGTGAACGGCGCGATCACCGCGGGGAGGACGACCTTCTGCACGACGGTCGGGAAGTTCACGGACGCGAACCCGGCCCCGACGATCGCCGCGCCGATCAGCCCGCCGAACAGGGCATGGCTGGACGAGGACGGGAGGCCGTAGAGCCACGTCACCATGTTCCAGACGATGGCGCCGACGAGCCCGGCGAAGATCAGCTGCGGCGAGATCAGGACGCCGCCCGACCCCTCGTTGATGATGCCGCCCGAGATGGTCTTGGCGACCTCCGTCGACAGGAAGGCGCCGACCAGGTTCAGGACAGCGGCGAGCGCCACCGCGATCTTGGGCCGCATGGCGCCGGTCGCGATCGGCGTCGCCATCGCGTTCGCCGTGTCATGGAACCCGTTGGTGAAATCGAAGAAGAGGGCCAGCGCGATGACCAGCACGATGATGAGGGTGAGATCCACCGGCTTCTTTCTCGTGTGGACTGCCGACGGGAGTTCATCGGAAGTTCATGCGGAACGGCTGGCGCGATTAATCAGCCGCACACATGTTTTCACGGCCGTCTCCGGCGCGTCAAACCGTCAGAGCCGGTCGACCGCCGTCACCCGGACGACGGCGACACCGGTGCGCGCGGAGTCCGCCAGCAGCACCTCCGCGGCGATCCCCCAGTCGTGGTCCCCGGCCGGATCGGCGATGATTTGGCGCACGCGCCATACGCCCTCCGCCGCGGCCGGGGCCTCGTCCACGACGATCATGTCGGCCGCGCGTGCCGACGCGTCCGTGAGGATCTCGTCGTGCTCGGCGTAGTAGGCCTCCAGCGCCTCGTCCCATTGCAGCTCCGAGAACGACGGCGCGGACGCCTCGGCGAGCGCCGCCGCTTCGTTCTCCAAAGCGCCGAGCTCCTGCACCCGGTCGAGCGCGGCCAGCTGGACACGCCGGAACAGCTCGTTGCGCACGAGCACGAAGAACGCGCGGCGATTCGTGGTGACGTTCCGCGGCGCGGGCGGGGCGAGCTCCCCGCTCTCGGCCGCGTGCCGGGCGGCGTCCGGGTGTGCCAGCTCCTCCCACTCGTCCAGGAGGCTGGAGTCCACCTGGCGGACGAGCTCGCCCAGCCACTCCACGATGTCGCGCAGCTCCTCGGTGCGCAGGTCGAGCGGCACGGTCTGGTTCAGCGCGCGGTAGGCGTCGGAGAGGTAGCGCAGCACGACGCCCTCGGAGCGGGCGAGCTTGTAGAAGGCGATGAACTCGCCGAAGGTCATCGCTCGCTCGTAGAGGTCGCGGACGACCGACTTGGGACTCAGCTCGAAGTCGGCGACCCAGGGCTGGCTGGAGGCGTAGGTCGCGAACGCCTCGTGCAGCAGTTCGTCGTGCGGCTTCGGGTGCGTGACGGTCTCCAGCGCCTCCATCCGCTCGTCGTACTCGATCCCCTCGGCCTTCATCGCGGCGACGGCCTCGCCGCGCGCCTGGAACTGCTGGGCGGAGAGCACCGGGCGCGGGTCGTCGAGGGTGGCCTCCACGACGGAGAGGATGTCGAGGGGGTAGCCGGGCGACTCGACGTCGAACAGCTCGAACGCAGCGAGGGCGAACGGCGACAGCGGCTGGTTGAGCGCGAAGTTGGGCTGGAGGTCGACGGTCAGGCGGATCTCGCCGTCCACGGCCTCCACCACCCCGGCGGTCAGCAGCGAGCGGTACAGGCCGAGCGCGCGGCGGGCGAGCGCGAGCTGCCGCTTCCACGGCTCGTGGTTGTCGAAGACGAGGTCGCGCACGTGGCCGAACACGTCTCCCCCGCGCCCGATGACATTGATGAGCATCGCGCTCGTGATCTGCATCGAGGAGGTCAGCGTCTCCGGCTCGGCCTCCACGAGCTTGCGGAAGGACGGCTCGCCCCAGGAGACGAAGCCCTCCGGCGCCTTCTTCCGCACGATCTTGCGGCGCTTCTTCGGGTCGTCGCCGGCCTTCTCCAGGGCCTTCAGGTTCTCGCTCTCGTGCTCGGGCGCCTGAACGACGACCGTGCCAGCGGTGTCGTAGCCCGCGCGGCCGGCCCGCCCGGCGATCTGGTGGAACTCGCGAGCGTTGAGCTGGCGCATCCGGGTGCCGTCGAACTTGGTCAGCGCGGTCAGCAGCACGGTGCGGATCGGGACGTTGATGCCGACGCCGAGCGTGTCCGTGCCGCAGATCACCCGCAGCATCCCCCGCTGGGCGAGCTGCTCGACCAGGCGGCGGTACTTGGGCAGCATCCCGGCGTGGTGCACGCCGATGCCCTGGCGCAGCAGCCGCGACAGTGTGCGGCCGAAGGAGGTCGTGAACCGGAACTCCCCGATCAACTCCGCGATCGCGTCGCGCTGCTCTCGGCTGGCGATCTTCGCGCTGGACAGCGACTGCGCGCGCTCCAGGGCGGCGAGCTGCGAGAAGTGCACGATGTAGATCGGCGTCTGGCCGGTGTGCAGGAGGTCCTCGACGGTGTCGTGGATGGGCGTGAGCTCGTAGTAGTAGTGCAGCGGCACCGGGCGCTCGACGCCGGTGACGGTCGCGGTCTCCCGGCCGGTTCGGCGGCTCAGGTCGGCGGCGAGCGCCGTCACGTCGCCGAGGGTGGCGGACATCAGCACGAACTGGGCGCGGTTCAGCACCAGCAGCGGCACCTGCCAGGCCCAGCCGCGGTCGGGGTCGGAGTAGAAGTGGAACTCGTCCATGACGACCTGGCCGACCGGGGTGTCCTCGCCCTGGCGCAGCGCGAGGTTGGCCAGGATCTCGGCGGTGCAGCAGATGATCGGCGCGTCGGCGTTGACCGAGGAGTCGCCCGTCATCATCCCGACGTTCTCGGCGCCGAACACGTCGACCAGGGCGAAGAACTTCTCGGACACCAGCGCCTTGATCGGTGCGGTGTAGAAGCTGCGCTCGCCGCGGGCCAGCGCGGCGAAGTGCGCGCCGACGGCGACGAGCGACTTCCCCGTCCCGGTCGGCGTCGACAGGATGAGGTTCGAGCCGCCGACGATCTCGATCACCGACTCGTCCTGCGCCGGGTAGAGGGTGATGCCGGTCGACTCCGCCCAGGCGACGAACGCCTCGTAGACCGCGTCCTCGCTCACCGAGGCGGGGCCGGCCCAGCCGGGGAGGTCGTCGACGCGCAGGGAGGCCATAGGGTCCAAGCCTGTCACAGCGCGGGGATGCTCGGCATATCCACCGGTTTGCGCGCTTATCCTTCCGCTATGGGATCGCCTGTGTCTGCGGGGCCGGCCCGGCCCGAGGGGTCGCCGGGGCCGTCGCGGTCCGCGACGCCGGCCCGGGCCGTCGCGTTCTGGCCCGCCACCGCCGTGGGCGCCGCGAGCGTCGTGGCCGGCGTCGGCGCCGCCGAGCTGCTGAGCGCGTTCTTCGTGCAGGACGGCAGCCCGATCCTCGTCGTCGGCGCGCTCGTCATCGACCTCACCCCCGCCTGGCTGAAGAACGCCGTGATCGGCGTGTTCGGAACGGGCGACAAGGCGTTCCTCATCTCGTCGCTCGCCGTCGCGCTCCTCATCGGCGGCGCGATCGCCGGCTGGCTGGAGCTGCGGCGGCCTCCGCTCGGGCGCATCCTGATCGGCGTCGGCGGCGCGCTGGGCGTGTTCGCGGCGTTCACCCGCGCCGGCTCCTCGATCGTCAACGTCGTGCCGTCGGCGCTCGCGGCGCTGGTCGCCATCCTCATCCTCGGCTGGCTGGCCGACCTGCTGCGCGGCACCCGGCCGACCAGGATCGCGCCGGAGGGCGAGGTCAGCCGGCGGCACTTCGTCACCGCGACCGCGGCCACCGCCGCCGCGGGGATCGTGGCGACCATCGTCGGCCAGGCCATCGCGACCGGCTACCGCGCCGCCTCGGCCGCGCGTGCCGCCTTCCACCTCCCGAAGCCCGCCGTCGCGGCCCCGCCCGTCCCGGCCGGCGCGTCGTTCGACATCTCGGGGCTCGCGCCGATCATCACCCCGAACGCCGACTTCTACCGCATCGACACCGCGCTGCAGATCCCCGGCATCGACCCGTCGGCCTGGCGGCTGCGGATCACCGGGATGGTCGAGAAGGAGGTCGAGCTGACCTTCGCCGAGCTGCTCGCCCTGCCGCTGGAGGAGTCGATCACCACCCTCACCTGCGTCTCGAACGAGGTCGGCGGCGACCTGATCAGCAACGCGAAGTGGCTCGGCTACCCGATCCGCCACCTGCTCGCCAGGGCGAAGCCATCGGCCGACGCCGACATGGTGCTCTCCCGCAGCCAGGACGGCTGGACGGCCGGGACGCCGCTGGAGGCACTCACCGACGACCGCAACGCGATCCTGGCGGTCGGGATGAACGGGCAGCCCCTCCCACTGGAGCACGGCTACCCGGTGCGGATGGTGGTCCCCGGGCTGTACGGCTACGTCTCGGCCACCAAGTGGGTGGTCGAGCTGAACGTGACCCGGTTCGACAAGGCGACCTCGTACTGGACCGACCGCGGCTGGTCCGAGCGCGGCCCGGTGAAGCTGGAGTCCCGCATCGACGTGCCAGGCGACGGACGCCAGGTGAAGGCCGGGACGGTGGCGGTCGCGGGCATCGCCTGGTCGCAGCACGTCGGCGTCAGCGCCGTCCACGTGCAGGTCGACGGCGGCGCGTGGCAGGAGGCCACCCTCGCCGACGCCATCTCGGCCGACACCTGGCGGCAGTGGAAGTACGCGTGGGACGCCACCCCCGGCTCGCACACGATCAAGGTGCGCGCGACCGACGCGCACGGTACGGTCCAGACCTCGAAGGTGGCGGACGTCGTGCCCGACGGTGCGACCGGATTGCACACCATCGGCGTGACGGTGGTTAGCTAGCGCCATGCCCTCCCCCACCCGCCCCGCGCCGCTCGTCGCGCCCGGCCCTGCGCTGCCGTCGCAGTACCGCGCCCGCTACGCGCGCACGGAGCAGCTGCCGGGCTTCGGGGAGACCGCCCAGCGCCGCCTCCGCGCCGCGCGCGTGCTCGTGGTCGGCGCCGGCGGGCTCGGCTCCGCTGTGCTGCCGCTGCTGGCGGGAGCCGGCTTCGGGACCATCGGGATCGTCGACGACGACAGCGTGGAGCTCAGCAACCTCCCGCGGCAGACAATCCACCGCGAGCGCGACCTCGGCCGGCAGAAGACGGCTTCGGCGGCAGACGCGATCCGCGCCATCGACTCCGGGATCGACGTGCGGGTGTTCCCCGAGCGGCTCACCTCGGCGAACGCGCCGGGCATCCTCGCCGGTTTCGACCTGGTGCTCGACGGCAGCGACAACTTCCCGACCCGGTATCTCGTGAACGACGCGGCGCTGCTGGCCGGGCTGACTGTGGCCGGAATGCCTGTGGCCGGAATGCCCGTGGTCTGGGGCGCCGTGCACCGGTTCGGCGGGCAGGTCGGGCTGAGCTGGGCGCCGCACGGGCCGCACTACCGCGACCTCTTCCCGGTCCCTCCGGAGCCCGGCAGCGTGCCGAGCTGCGCGGAGGCGGGCGTGCTGCCGAGCGTGTGCGGGGTGATCGGGTCTCTGATGGCGAGCGAGGCGATCAAGGTCGTGACCGGGGAGGGCGACCTCCTGCTCGGCCGCGTGCTGGTGCACGACGGGCTGCGCGGGACGTTCCGCGAGCTGCCGTACGCGGCCGATCCGACGGCGGAGCCAGTGACCGAGCTGATCGACTACGAGCTGTTCTGCGGCGTCGCGGCGATCGAGGTGCCGTCCCCCGCCGCCACGACCGTCTCCCCCGCCGACCTGGCCGCGCGCCTGGCCGCTGGACAACCGCACATCCTGCTCGACGTCCGCGAACCGTGGGAGGCCGACATCGCCGAGCTGCCCGGCTCGCTGCTGGTGCCACTCGACGTGGTCGTGCGGGACGCGCCGGGCGTGGCGGAGCGGCTGGGCGACGACCCGCTGGTGATCGTCTGCCACCACGGCATCCGGGCCGAGACCGCGCGCAAGCTGCTGGACGCCGCAGGCGCACCCGGCGTGGTGCTGGAGGGCGGCCTGGACGCCTGGTCGCGCGAGGTCGACCCGACGCTCGCGCGGTACTGACCTCGCCTCCGGCCCCTCGCCTGCCGCCGGCCCGCGCGGGATACTGAACCCATGACCCCACCGCGCAGCGTCGAGGAGCACGTCGAGCACGTCAACCGCCTGCTGGAGCCGCTCTCCGCGGAGCCGGACGTGGAGACCGTCCAGCTCGCCGACGCCTCCGGGCGCGTCGCGGCGGCCGACGTCCGGTCGGAAGTCGACCTCCCGCTGTTCCGCAACTCGCAGATGGACGGCTACGCCGTCCGCGCGGCCGACGTCGCCCACGTGCCGGTCGCGCTGGAGGTGACCGGCGACGTGCCGGCCGGGCACGAGGTGCCGCTGACGCTGACGCCGGGGACGGCCATCCGGATCATGACCGGCGCGCCGGTGCCCAGCGGCGCCGACGCGATCGTGCCCGTGGAGGACACCGAGCTCGTCCTCGGCAGGGACGACGACCTGAACGGCGCCGTGGTCGAGGTCCGGCGTTCCCGCAAGCGCGGCGAGTTCGTACGCGAGCGCGGCAGCGACCTGGAGCGCGGAGACGTGCTGGTGACGGCCGGCACCCGCCTGGCGGCACGTCACCTGGCGGCTCTGGCGGCCGCGGGCGTCATCTCGGTGGCCGTGCGGGCGCGGCTGCGGGTCGCGGTCCTGACCACCGGCTCGGAGCTCGCTGCGCCCGGTCGCGGCGTGCGCTTCGGGCAGGTCTTCGACGCGAACGGCGTCGCCCTCGCCGCGCTGGTCGAGGAGTCCGGCGCCGTCGTGTCGCTGCGCGCGAGCAGCAGCGACGACCCGGCGGCCTTCGCGCGAGTCTTCGACGCCGCGGTCGCCGCCTCCGACCTGGTCGTCACCTCCGGCGGAATCTCGAAGGGCGCGTACGAGGTGGTCAGGGAGGTGCTGCTGCCGCGCGGCGCGGAGGTCACGACCGTGGCGATGCAGCCGGGCGGCCCGCAGGCGACCGCGGTCGTGGACGGCGTGCCCGTGCTGTGCTTCCCCGGCAACCCGGTGAGCACGCAGGTGTCGTTCGCGGTGTTCCTGCGCGGGCCGCTGCGCGACGCGGCCGGGCTCCCGGAGCTGCCGGTCCGGCGCGTGCGCCTGGCGGAGTCGGTGCGGTCGGTGCCCGGCAAGCGCCAGTTCCTGCGCGGCAGGGTCGGCGAGGACGGCGTCGCCCCGGTGTCCGGGCCGAGCTCGCACCTCGTCGCGGCGATGGCCACCGCTGACGTGCTGATCGACCTGCCTGCCGACGCGGAGGCGGTCGAGTCGGGCGCGGACGTGACAGTCTGGACCCTATGAGCGAGCTCACCCACCTGGACGCCGACGGTCGCGCCCGCATGGTCGACGTCGGCGCGAAACCGGAGACCGACCGGGAGGCCGTGGCCCGTGGCCGGCTGGTGACCACGCCAGAGGTGGTGCGCCTGGTCGCCGCCGACGACCTGCCCAAGGCGGACGTGCTGGCGACCGCGCGCATCGCCGGGATCGCCGGCGGCAAGCGCACGAGCGACCTCATCCCGCTCTGCCACCCGCTGCCGCTGAACTCGCTGCGCGTGGACTTCGCCCTGGACGAGGCGGCCGGGTCGATCGCGATCGAAGCGGTCGCCCGGACGCACGGCCGCACCGGCGTGGAGATGGAGGCGCTGACCGCCGTGGCGGTGGCGGGGCTGACGCTGCACGACATGGTGAAGGCCGTCGACCCGGCCGCGACGCTGACCGATGTGCAGCTGGTGGCGAAGAGCGGAGGGAAGCGCGGAGAGTGGCGGAGGGACCGTGAAGCGGGCGTGGAGGTCGTCCCGCCCGCGGACACCACTGCCACCGCCGTCGTGATCGTCGCCTCCACCCGCGCCGCCGCGGGCCAGGCCGCCGACACCACGGGTCCGACCATCGCGTCCTGGCTCGACGACCACGGGCTCCGCACCGACGTGCGCGTCGTGGCCGACGCGGACGTCGCCTCCGCTCTGCGGACCGCCGTCGCCGGGCGGCCCGCCGTCATCCTCACCACCGGAGGCACCGGCGTCTCCCCCGACGACCGCACCCCGGAGGCCACCGCAGCGGTGCTCGACCGCGAGCTCCCCGGGCTCGCCGACGCGCTGCGGGCGCGCGGTGCGGCCTCCACCCCCCTCGCCGCGCTGAGCCGCGGCCGGGCGGGCGTCGCCGGACGGACGCTCGTGGTGAACCTCCCCGGGTCGCGCGGCGGCGTCGCCGACGGACTCGCCGTCCTGGACGACGTGCTGGAGCACCTGCTCGATCAGCTGAGCGGCGACCGCGACCGTGGGCACGGAGCCCGCCGATGACCGCCGTCTTCGCCGACGTGTCCGACCGGCCGCTCGACCCCTCGACGCTGGACGAGTTCGTCTGGCGGCGCGAAGCCGGAGCGGTCGTGTCGTTCCAGGGCATCGTGCGCGACCACGACGGCGGCCGGTCGGTCGTCTCCCTCGACTACCGCGCGCATCCCGAGGCGACCGACTTCCTCCGGCGCTGCTGCGAGGAGGTCGCCGAGCGCACCGGGCTGCGCGTCGCGGCCGTGCACCGGGTCGGCTCCCTGACCATCGGGGACCTCGCCCTCATCGCCTCGGTCGCGGCCCCGCACCGGGCGGAGGCCTTCGCCGCGTGCGCCGAGCTGGTCGAGCGGATCAAGGCCGAGGTGCCGATCTGGAAGCGGCAGCACTTCGCCGACGGCGCCTCGGAGTGGGTCGGTCTCTAGACCGCAGACACCATCCGGGGTCGATTTTGACGCTCCTGCCGGTCTAGAGTGCTGTTCGTGCCGCAGATACGGGTGAGGGACGCCGCCAGCTTCCTGGGGGTGAGCGACGACACCGTTCGTCGCTGGATCGACGCCGGGGTGCTCTCCAGCGCCAAGGACGAGGGCGGCCGCACCGTCGTGGACGGCCTGGAGCTCGCGCAGCTCGCCAAACAGAACGCCGTGCTCCCCACCGACCCGTCGGGCGTCGGCCGGTCGGCGCGCAACCGGTTCGTCGGGATCGTGACCGACATCGTCATGGACACGGTCATGGCGCAGGTCGAGTTGCAGTGCGGCCCGCACCGCGTCGTGTCGCTGATCAGCAGCGAGGCCGTGCGCGAGCTCGGACTGGAGCTGGGCTCCGTCGCCGTCGCGGTCGTCAAGGCGACCAACGTCATCGTGGAGACGGCAGGACCCGTCGAATGAGAAGCAGGAGAAGCATGCGTACACGGTCCGGGTTCGGGATGGTCGCGGCGGCGCTCGCGGCGGTGGCGCTCGCCGTCTCGGGCTGCTCCGCCGGCACGGGTTCGGACGCGCCGACGCAGACCCCCACCAAGCACGACGTCACGGGCACCGTCACGGTGTTCGCCGCGGCCTCCCTCACCAAGACCTTCACCGAGCTCGGCAAGGACTTCGAGAAGGCCAATCCGGGCAGCACGGTCAGCTTCAGCTTCGGTGGCTCGTCCGACCTGGTCACCCAGCTCAGCGCCGGCGCCCCCGCCGACGTGTTCGCCTCCGCCGACCAGAAGAACATGGACAAGGCCGTCTCCGCCGGCGTCGTCTCCGGCGACCCGGTCGACTTCGCGACGAACGTGCTCGCGATCGCCGTGCCTCCCGGGAACCCGGCCCACGTCACGGGGTGGGCCGACCTCGCGAAGCCCGGCCTCAAGGTCGTCGTTTGCGCCCCGCAGGTCCCGTGCGGCGCGGCGACCGCGAAGGTGGAGTCCAACACCGGCGTGACACTCAAGCCTGTCAGCCAGGAGTCGTCGGTGACGGACGTGCTCGGCAAGGTGTCGTCCGGGGAGGCCGACGCCGGGATCGTCTACGTCACCGACGTGAAGGGCGCGGGGAAGAGCGTCGACTCGGTGCCGTTCCCGGAGGCGAAGGACGTGGTCAACACCTACCCGATCGCCGCGGTCAAGCAGGGGCAGAACTTCACCGGGGGCGCCGCCTTCATCGCATACGTGACCGGCCCGGAGGGCAGGAAGGTGCTCGAGGCCGCCGGCTTCGGGAAGCCGTGACGCGGCGCTCGCCCGCGGCCACGGGCATCCCCGGCTGGGTGCTCGTCGTCGCCGCGCTCGGCGCGCTGTTCGTGCTGCTCCCGATCGTCGCGATGGTGACCCGGGTGGACTGGACGCACTTCGTCGCGCTGATCACCTCGCCGTCGTCGGTGGACGCGCTGCTGCTCAGCCTGCGCACCTCGGTCGCGGCGACGATCGCCTGCCTGGTGCTCGGCATCCCGATGGCGGTCGTGCTGGCGCGGGTGCCGTTCCGGGGCCGCGGGTTCGTGCGAGCGATCGTGCTGCTGCCGCTCGTGCTGCCTCCGGTCGTCGGCGGCCTCGCCCTCCTCGCCCTCTACGGCCGGCGCGGGCTGCTGGACGGCGCTCTACCGATCGCGTTCTCGACCCCGGCCGTGGTCATCGCGCAGACCTTCGTCGCGCTGCCGTTCCTGGTGCTGAGCCTGGAGGGCGCGCTGCGCACCACCGGCCAGCGCTACGAGGCGGTCGCCTCGACCCTCGGCGCGCGCCCGTCGACGGTGCTGTTCCGGGTGACGCTGCCGCTGGTGACGCCCGCCATCGTCTCGGGATCGATCCTGTCGTTCGCGCGCGCCCTCGGCGAGTTCGGGGCGACGCTGACCTTCGCCGGGAGCCTGCAGGGGACGACGCGGACGCTGCCGCTGGAGATCTACCTGCAGCGCGAGACCGACCCCGACACCGCCGTCGCGCTGTCGCTCGTGCTGATCGCGGTCGCCATCGCCGTGGTCGCGGTCGCTCACGGAGCCGGAGAGCCGCTGCGCAGGAGGCCGCGGCCGGCCGGAGCGACGCCGTGAGCCTCGACTTCTCGGCCACGGTCGCCGAACGGGATGTCGCGGTGGACCTGCGGCTCGGCACGGGCGAGACGCTGGCGCTGCTGGGGCCGAACGGCGCAGGCAAGTCCACGGTGCTCGGCGTGCTGGCGGGGCTGATCCGTCCGGACGCGGGGAGGGCGACGCTCGCGGAGGAGACCCTGTTCGACCTCCCTGCCGCGTGGCTGCCGCCCCACCGCCGCGGCATCGCGCTGCTCGCGCAGGACGCCCTGCTCTTCCCGCATCTGACCGTCCGTGGCAACGTCGAGTTCGCTCCCAGGTCGGCGGGGGCGTCCCGCGCGGAGGCGCGCGCGAAGGCCGACGAATGGCTGGACCGCACCGGCGTGCGCGCGCTGGCCGAGCGCCGGCCGGACGAGCTGTCCGGCGGCCAGGCGCAGCGTGTCGCGATCGCCCGTGCGCTGGCCGCCGAGCCCGACCTGATCCTCCTGGACGAGCCGTTGGCCTCCCTCGACGTGAGTGTGGCGGGCGAGCTCCGCGCGATGCTGGCCGACGTGCTCGCCGGACGCACCGCGGTCGTCGTCACGCACGACGCGCTCGACGCCTACCTGCTCGCCGACCGCGTCGCCGTCCTCGGCGGCGGCCGGGTCGTCGAGGAGGGCCCGGCGCGCGAGGTGCTGACGCAGCCGCGGGACCCGTTCACCGCCGAGCTCACGGGCCTCAGCCTGCTGACCGGCCGCCGCACCGCGACCGGTCTGGTGACCGACGGCGGTCTCGTACTCGACGGCACGCCGACGGCGCCGATCGCGGAGGGGCAGGCGGTGACCGCGGTGGTGCGGCCCTCCACGGTGGCGGTGCGGGTGGGCGCGCCGATGGAGGGCACGGCCGGGATCGCCGCGACGGTCACGGCCCTCGAACCCCGCGACGACCTGGTCAGGGTCCGGACGGACCGGCTCACCGCGCTCGTCCCGGCGGCCGTGGTCGCGGAGCTGCGGCTGACGGCAGGCACCCGGGTGACACTGGCGGTGCCACCGGGCGAGGTGCGGATCACGGCGGGGTGAGCCCGCGCGGGGTGCTGGTTACGAGCCGAGCTTCATTCCGGCGGTGGAGTAGCCGCCGTCGGGGTTCGCCGAGGGTCGCGGCTCCCCGAACGCCGGGTTCGGCTTGCCCGGGAGGCTCTGCGGCACCACCCGCGCCCGCACCGCCCCGACGATCGCGACGACGCACGCCGCCAGCAGCACGACGCCGGCGACGACCAGGGCGAGTCCGAACGTCTCGCCGCGGGTCAGCAGCACGATCCCGAACGGCAACGCGAGCCAGGTCGCGATCCCGGTGAGCAGGGCCGCGACGACCAGCGCCGCGAACGTCCCCTGCCGACGACGGACGGCGGCCAACTCCCGCATGTGCACGCTCATGGTGTCCCCCTTCGCCGCAGCGTAGCGGAACACCCGCCGCGGATGTCAGCCCCCGGCGAACGGGGGCAGCACGTCCACTCTCTCGCCGATCACCGCGTCCGGGTCGCGCGACACGACGCCGTCGACCAGGAACGATCCGTTGCGCAGCACCAGCCGCATCGCGTCGCCGTAACGCGCGTCCAGCAGCGCGCGGAGGGCGCCGACGGTCGGCGCGTCGAGCGAGACCCGCTCCTCCTCACGCCCGGCGGCCTCCTCCGCCGCCGCGAAGTAGCGGACGAGGACGCTCCGCCCTGCCGCCGCCTCAGCCACCGATCGCCCCCATGCTGCGCACCGGTGGGACGAAGCCGGCGGCCTCCATGCCGTGTCCGGACTGCTTGCCCCACATCGCGCCGCGCCACCATCGTGCCAGCTCGGCGTCGTCCGCGCCGCCGCGGAGCAGTCCGCGCAGGTCGGTCTCGTCGTCGCCGAACAGGCACGAGCGGACGGTGCCCTCCGCCGTGATCCTGGTGCGGTCGCACGCGGAGCAGAACGAGCGGGTCACCGAGGCGATGATGCCGACCGTGGCGGGGCCTCCGTCGACCAGCCACTCCTCGGCCGGGGACGACGGGTCGTCCGGGCGGCCGACCTCGACCAGGTCGAACCGGGTGCGGAGGACGGCGAGCAGCTCCTCGGCCGACACCATGTTCTCGCGCAGCCAGGTGTGGTCGGCGTCGAGCGGCATCTGCTCGATGAAACGCAGCCGGCAGCCGTGCTCCAGCGCCCAGGCGAGGAGGTCGGGGGCGTCGGCGAGGGTCTTGCGCATCATCACCGCGTTCAGCTTGAGCGGCGTGAGGCCCGCGGCGTGCGCGGCGGCGATCCCGGCGAACACGGCAGGGAGGCGGTCGCGGCGGGTGAGCGCGGCGAAGTGCTCGCGGTCGACGGTGTCCAGCGAGATGTTCACGCGGGTGAGACCTGCAGCCACCAGCTCGCGCAGGCGGTGGTCGAGGCCGATTCCGTTGGTCGTGATGCTCAGGTCGATCCCGGGCGCGGCCGCGGCGGAGAGGCCGATGATCTCGGCGAGGTCGGCGCGCATCAGCGGCTCGCCGCCGGTGAACCGCACCTCGCGGATGCCGAGGTCGCGCACGCCGATCCCCACCAGCCGGGCGATCTCGGCCGGGGTCAGCAGTTCCTCGCGCGGAATGGCGGGCAGCCCCTCCGCCGGCATGCAGTAGGTGCAGCGCAGCGAGCACTTCTCGGTCACCGAGACGCGCAGGTCGCGGGCGACGCGGCCGAACCGGTCGATGAGCCCCGGGACGTCCGGACGGCCCGCCAGACTCGGCGCGTGGTCAGCGCTCGTCTCCGGGCTCGCGGCATCGCGCAGCGTGACGCTGCGCGGGAGTCCGAGATTGACCGCGGCCATGTCCTCACCCTAGACCGGCCGGCCATAGACCGGCGCACCGCGACGGGAATAAGCTCCGCGCATGGGAATCATCTCGTCCGGCTTCCTCGGCCGGCGCAGAACCGAGGACCCCCGCCTCCCACCGGGCCAGTACGTCACGGAGGGCTTCCCCGTGCTGTCCGCCGGCCCGACTCCCCGCGTCCCGAAAGAGGACTGGGCGTTCACGATCACGACAGAGAAGGGCGTGGTGCACCGCTGGAGCTGGGACGAGTTCCTGGCCCTGCCGCAGGACGACGTCGGCACCGACATCCACTGCGTCACCAGCTGGTCGAAACTCGGCACCTCGTGGCGCGGCGTCACGCTCGACACCCTGTTCGAGAAGGTCGACACCGACTACGAGTACACAATGGCGCACTCCTACGGCGGGTACACGACGAACGTCCCGCTGAAGGACCTCCTCGACGGCAAGGCCTGGGTCGCGCACACGTTCGACGGCGCCGACCTGCCCCCGGAGCACGGCGGGCCGGCCCGGCTGCTGGTGCCGCACCTGTACTTCTGGAAGAGCGCCAAGTGGGTGAGCGGGCTGGAGATGCTGCCACAGGACCAGCCCGGCTTCTGGGAACAGAACGGCTACAACATGTACGGGGACCCCTGGAAGGAAGAGCGCTACTGGTGAGCACCGCGTGGCGGGTGGCGGAGGTCGTGGCCGCGCACGAAGAGACCGCGACGGCCCGCACGATCCGGCTGCGCATCCCGGGACTCTCCGGGCACCTCGCGGGTCAGCACGTCGACGTGCGGCTCACCGCGCCGGACGGCTACCAGGCCGTGCGCTCCTACTCGATCGCGTCGGCCTCCGGAGCGGACGGCCTGGCGCCGGACGAGTTCGAGCTGACCGTGGAGGAGCTGCCTGACGGCGAAGTCTCGCCGTACCTCGTGCACGGCCTCGCGGTCGGCGACCAGCTGGAGGTGCGCGGCCCGGTGGGCGGCTGGTTCGTCTGGCGGGCCGGCGACGACGGACCCGTGCAGCTGATCGCGGGCGGCTCCGGCGTCGTGCCGCTGATGTCGATGGCCCGCGCCCACGCCGCCGCGGCGAGCGCCGCGCCGTTCCGGCTGCTCTACTCGGCGCGCACGCCGATGTCGGTCTACTACCGCGACGAGCTGATGGCGCTCGGCGAGGGCACGGCGCCGCTGCGGGTGGACTATGTCTACACGCGGGAGGCTCCGGCGGGCTGGCCGGTCGCGGCCGGGCGCCTGACGGCGGAGGCGCTGGGCGCGCTCGTGCTGCCGGCCGCGGACTCGCCGCGCTTCTACCTGTGCGGGTCGACTCCGTTCGTCGAGGCGGTCTCCGGCTGGCTCGTCGACGCCGGGCACGACCCGGACCGCATCCGCACCGAACGCTACGGCGGGATCGGAGGGGCAGCGTGAGCGAGCTGGACTACCTGGACGGCAACGCGGCGGCGGGACTCCTGTCGGAGGTCTTCGCGGTCGATGTGACGGTGGCGCGCGGCAAGTGCGCGCACTGCGGCGACGTGTCGGTGATCGCGAAGGCGCACCTCTGGCCCGACGACCACGGGATGGTGCTGCGCTGCCGGATCTGCGGCGACGTGATCGCGATGGCGACTGAGCGGGAGGGGCGGCTCTGCCTCGACCTCCGGGGACTGGACTGGCTCGAACTGGAGGTCTGAGGCCTCCTCCGCGAAGGGCCCGGGCCTTCAGGAGTCGGTCATCCGCACCCCAGTACAATCGTCCGGTGCCAGCCGAATCCTCCGCGAGCCTCGACCCCGACGACCTCGCGACCACCCTCCGCGTCCTCGCGCAGCTCCATGAGCTCGACCAGGAGCACCCCGACTTCGTCTCCGTCCGCCGCGCGACCGCGCACATGTTCAAGGCCGTCAAGCAGGCCAGGCGGCGCGAGCTGCGGGAGGCCGAGCTCGCCGCCGACCGCGCCGTGATCGCCGCGACCGCGACCGGCGCCCCCGACCGCATCGACGACGAGACCCGCGGCCGCGACCTGACCTCCCCCACCACCGGCTCCGCCACCGCCGGCACGCTGATCAACTCGCAGGCCTGCTACATCTGCAAGCAGCACTACACCGAGGTCGACTGGTTCTACCACCAGCTCTGCCCGTCCTGCGCCGCGTTCAGCCACGCAAAGCGCACCGCCCGCACCGACCTGACCGGCAAGCGCGCGCTGCTCACCGGCGGCCGCGCCAAGATCGGCATGCACATCGCGCTGCGGCTGCTGCGCGACGGCGCGGACCTGACCATCACCACCCGCTTCCCGCGCGACGCCGTGCGCCGGTTCTCGCAGCTGCCAGACGCGAAGGACTGGCTGCACCGCCTCCGCGTCGTCGGCATCGACCTGCGCGACCCGGCCCAGGTGATCGGCCTCGCAGACTCGGTCGCCGCCCGCGGCCCGCTGCACGTGCTCATCAACAACGCCGCCCAGACCGTGCGCCGCTCCCCCGGCGCCTACTCGCTTCTGGCGGAGGCCGAGTCGCACCCGCTGCCCGACGGCCCGCTCCCGGAGCTGGAGACGTTCGGGCACACCGCCGACCCGCACCCGCAGGCGCTGGAGGCCTCCGTCGCCGCGCACCCCCTGCTGTCGTCGGCGAACGTCCACGGAACCGTCGCCGAGCTCGTCGGCGCCGCCGCGCTCACCGCGAACGACCTCGCGTCCGCCGCGATGGCCGCGGGCTCCTCGTCGCTGGAGCGCCACCACGACGGCACAGCGATCGACGCCGGCGGCCTCGTCCCCGACGTCCAGCGCGTGAACACCTGGACCCGCGCCGTCGGCGGCATCGACCCGCTGGAGCTGCTGGAGGTGCAGCTCTGCAACACGACGGCGCCGTTCATCCTGATCGACCGCCTGCGCCCGTCGCTCGCGGCCGCGGGCCGCTCGTACGTGGTGAACGTGTCCGCGATGGAGGGCGTCTTCGGCCGCCGCTACAAGGGCGCGGGCCACCCGCACACCAACATGGCGAAGGCCGCGCTCAACATGCTGACGCGCACCAGCTCGCTGGAGATGTTCGAGACCGACAACATCCTGATGACGAGCGTCGACACCGGCTGGATCACCGACGAGCGCCCCCACTACACGAAAGTCCGCCTCGCCGAGGAGGGCTTCCACGCCCCGCTCGACCTGGTCGACGGCGCGGCGCGGGTCTACGACCCGATCGTGCGCGGCGAGGCCGGCGAGGACCTGCACGGGGTGTTCCTGAAGGACTACCGATCTTCCGCGTGGTGACCGCGGCCGCCTGACTATACTTTTGCAGGCATCACGGGGAGGCCGGTGGACGGGCCTTCCCGCTCTACCGTCGGCCCGCGCGATGAACGTACATTAGGCACGAAGGTCAACGAAGGGCAGCCGATGTCGAGCACTTCCCCGGAGCCGCTCCCCCTCCCCGGGCAGACGCATCCGCTGACGGCGGCGCCACAGCGCACCAGCCGGTTCAAGCACTGGCTGCTGGTCGGCATGGTCGACGAGCACGGCACCCAGCAGGGCCCGCACGGCCAGACCCCGGAGCACCAGCACTCCTGGTGGCGGGTCATGTGCCTCACCGGTCTCGACTACTTCTCCACCCTCGGCTACCAGCCCGCCATCGCGGCGCTCGCCGCCGGGCTGATCTCGCCGTTCGCGACGCTCGTGCTGGTCGCCCTGACCCTGCTCGGCGCCCTGCCGGTCTACCGCCGGGTGGCGCGCGAGAGCTTCCGCGGCTCCGGCTCCATCGCGATGCTGGAGCGGTTCCTGCCGTGGTGGGCCGGCAAGCTGTTCGTCCTCGTCCTGCTCGGGTTCGCCGCGACGGACTTCATGATCACGATCACGCTGTCCGCGGCCGACGCCACCGCGCACGCGATCGAGAACCCGTTCGCGCCGTCCTGGTTCCACGGCAACAACGTCATCATCACGCTCGTGCTCATCACCGCGCTGGGAGCGGTGTTCCTCAAGGGCTTCCGCGAGGCGATCGGGATCGCCGTCGTGCTCGTCGGCGTGTACCTGGCGCTCAACGTCGTGGTAGTGACGACCTCCATCATCCAGGTCTTCGAGCACCCGACCGCGATCGACGACTGGTGGAGCGCGCTGTTCGCCTCGCACGGCAACCCGCTGCTCATCGTCGGCGTCGCGCTGCTGGTGTTCCCGAAGCTCGCGCTCGGCCTCTCCGGCTTCGAGACCGGCGTCGCCGTCATGCCGCAGATCAAGGGCAAGCCGACCGACGACCCGAACTACCCCGAGGGCCGTATCCGCGGCGCCGGCCGGCTGCTCACCACCGCGGCCCTCATCATGAGCGCGTTCCTGATCACATCGAGCTTCACGACGACGCTGCTGATCCCGCAGAAGGAGTTCCAGCAGGGCGGCGCCGCCAACGGCCGCGCGCTCGCCTACCTCGCCCACGAGTACCTGGGCAACGGCTTCGGCACGGTCTACGACATCAGCACCATCCTCATCCTCTGGTTCGCCGGCGCCTCCGCCATGGCCGGCCTGCTCAACCTGGTGCCGCGCTACCTCCCCCGCTACGGGATGGCGCCGCAGTGGGCGCGCGCTGTGCGGCCGCTGGTGCTGGTGTTCACCGCGATCGCCTTCCTGATCACGCTGATCTTCGACGCCAACGTGGATGCCCAGGGCGGCGCGTACGCGACCGGTGTCCTGGTGCTGATCACCTCCGCCTCCCTCGCGGTGAGCCTGTCCGCCTGGCGCAAGAAGCAGCCGAAGCGCACCGTGGTGTTCGGGATCATCACCGCGATCTTCGTCTACACCACGATCGACAACATCATCGAGCGCCCGGACGGCCTGCGCATCGCGACGCTGTTCATCATCGGCATCCTGATCGTTTCGATCGTCTCGCGCATCGGCCGGTCGTTCCAGGTGCGCGCGACGAGCGTCACCTTCGACGTCTCCGCGCTCGACTTCATCCTGGAGGACGCCGAGGAGGGCGAGATCCGCATCATCTCGCACGAGCCCGACGTCGACACCACCAAGGAGTACGAGGAGAAGAACAAGGACGAGCGGCGCTTCAGCCACATCCCGCAGCGTTCGCGCACCATCTTCCTCGAGGTGATGAAGTCCGACTCCTCCGACTTCGAGGAGGACCTGGTCGTGCACGGCGTCGTCAAGTACGGCTACCGCGTGCTGCGGGTCAAGAGCGGCAACGTGCCGAACACGATCGCGGCCATCCTGCTGGAAATGCGCGACATCACGGGCGTGGTGCCGACCATCTACTTCGAGTGGACGGAAGGCAACCCGATCTCGAACATGTTCCGCTACCTGATCACCGGCGTCGGCGAGGTCGCCCCGGTGACCCGTGAGGTGCTGCGGGAGGCCGAGAAGGACGTCAAGCGGAGGCCGGCCGTCCACGTGGCCTAGCCTGCGCGCCCTCTCTCCAGCGCCGCCGGCCTGTGGCACCATGTGCGCATGGACACCCACGCGTTCTTCGAGGCGGTCGGGGTCGCCTTCGAGTTCGCGGGCGTCGCGGCCCTGGCGGTCGGGTTCGTCGTGGCGCTCGCGATCGCGCTGGCGGTCTGGGTGCGCACGCGCAACGGCGCCGACGCCTTCCGCACGCTGCGCGAGGCCTTCGGCGGTGTCATCCTGCTGGGCCTGGAGCTGCTGGTCGCGGCCGACCTGGTCAAGACCGTGACCTCCAGCCCGACGCTGACCGACGCGGTCGTGCTCGGGATCATCGTGCTCATCCGGACCATCCTGAGCTTCTCGCTGCAGGTGGAGATCGACGGCGTGGCGCCCTGGCGCCGCGCGTTCGTGACCGGGCCGGAGGTGCTGGCGCACGCTGTGAAGAAGGCCGGGGCCGCCGGGACGCCCCAGCCGTAGCGTCAGTCGCGCGCCGCGCGCTCCGCGTTGCGCTGCTTCACGCGCGCGTTCTCGGCGTGCACCTGCGCCTGCGTCGCGCGCTCGGCGACCAGCCACTCCGGCTTCTCCTCCAGCAGCGTCTTGATCTCCGCGGTGGTGAGCGGCTCGGTGACGCCGGCGCGGGCCAGCCCCGAGTTGCTCACGCCGAGTTTGTGGGCGACCACGTCGCGCGGGTGCGGTCCGTCTGCGCGGAGGGTGACCAGCCAGGCGGGCGGGTTCGCGTTCAGCTCGTCGAGCTCGGTGCGGCTGATCTCGCGGTCGCGGAACTCCTCCGGGGCCGCCGACAGCAGGATGCCGAGCTTCTTGGCCGCGGTGGCCGCCTTCATGGTCTGGGGCTTCATGGGTTCAAGGGTATCGTCCGCGCGGGTGCGCGGCCTGCCGGTAGCCTGGCGTGCATGGCCTCCCGCTTCGCCCTCGCGTTCCCGCTCGGTGTCACGATCGGCAAGTGGACGCGCGTGTTCGCCGAGCGGCAGCCCGGCGTGGAGCTCGTGGTGCGGCCGTCGGCCGACCCGCTGGCCGTGCTGGCGGCAGGCGAGGCGGACATGGTGTTCGCGCGCGACGCGACAGCGGACGACGACCGGCACCTGATCCCGCTGTACACCGAGGACGTCGTCGTCGTGATGCACCACGAGCACCTGCTGACGCTGGAGGAGAAGCTCTTCCTGGCCGACCTCGACGGCGAGACCCTGCTGTCCGACGAGCCGTCGGAGGCGCTCCTGCGCAGCGTGGCATCCGGCGACGGCATCGCGCTGCTGCCCGCGTCGGTGGCGAAGGCGCTGCGCCGCAAAGACGTCACCGCCATGCGGCTGGAGGACGGGCCGACCTCGGACGTCGGCCTGAGCTGGCCGCGCGACGGGCAGCATCCGCTGGTGGACGAGTTCATCGGCATCGTGCGCGGCCGCACGGCGCACAGCTCGCGCAACCCGGAGGTCGCGGCGACGGAGGCCGCGAACGGCAAGCGCTCGGCGCCGGCGAAGAAGACTGCGGCGAAGAAGGCGCCGCAGAAGACGCCGCAGAAGAAGCAGGGCAAACGCCCGCGCCCGAAGCGCTGACCGGCCAGAATGGGCAGATGACCACGACCACGAGCGTCGCGAACAGCATCGGCCGGGCCGCGCAGAGCGTCGTGTACCGTGCGGGCGTCAGCGGGCGCCGGCCCGCCGTCCCCATCGCGTTCCCCGAGCTGGAGCGCGCCGCCCGGAAGCGGATGTCGCGCGCGGCGTTCGCGTACATCGCGGGCTCCGCCGGACTGGAGCGCACCGACCGGGCCGACACCGACGCGTTCGCGCGGCACCGGATCGTGCCGCGCGTGCTGCGCGATGTCTCGGAGCGGGACCTCTCGATCGAGCTGTTCGGGCGCCGGCTGCCCACTCCCCTGCTGCTCGCGCCGATCGGCGTGCTGGAGCTCGCCCGCCGCGACGGCGACGCAGCCGCCGCGCGTGCCGCCGCCGCGCACGGCATCCCAGCCGTGCTCTCGAACCAGGCCTCGGCTCCGATGGAGACGGTGGCCGCAGAGATGGAGGACGTCCGGCCGGGCGCCGCGCGCTGGTTCCAGCTCTACTGGAGCTCGTCGCGCGACCTGGTGGCGAGCCTCGTCGCGCGCGCGGAGGCCAGCGGCTGCGAGGCCATCGTCGTCACCCTCGACACGCACGTGCTCGGCTGGCGCCCGCGCGACCTCGACCTCGGCTACCTCCCGTTCAGCCGCGGCCTCGGCATCGCGCAGTACACCAGCGACCCGGTCTTCCGCCGCCTGGTGCGGAAGCGGCCGGCCGGCGCGGGTCCGCGCGAGCGCGCCACCGTCACGCCGGCCGCCGTGGCCTCCTTCGCGAGCATCCTGCGCCACCATCCCGGAGACCTGCGCGAGAACCTGCGCTCGGGCGAGCCGCTGGCCGCGGTCGAGACCTTCCTCGACGTGTTCGCCGACCCGTCCCTGACCTGGGACGACCTCGCGTTCCTGCGCGAGCGCACCGACCTCCCGATCGTCCTGAAGGGCGTGCTGCACCCGGACGACGCCCGGCGCGCGGTCGACGCGGGCGTGGACGCGGTGCAGGTCTCCACCCACGGCGGCCGGCAGATCGACGGCGAGATCGCCGCGCTCGACGCGCTGCCCGGCGTGGTCGACGCGGTCGACGGCCGCCTGCCGGTGCTGTTCGACAGCGGGATCCGCGGCGGCGCGGACGTGGCGATCGCGCTCGCCCTCGGCGCCAGGGCCGTCGCGGTCGGGAGGCCGTACGCGTACGCCCTCGCACTGGCCGGCGAGCGCGGCGTGGGCGAACTCCTCCGCAATCTCGTCGCCGAACTGGACATCACGCTCGGGCTCTCCGGCGTCGCCCGCGTCGCCGACCTCGACCGGTCGGTCCTCGCCTAGGCCGACGCCGGCTACGCCACCGCCGCCGCGATGAGCGACAGCAGCGCCTGCGCGTACGCGGAGGCCGCGTCCTCCTCCTCGAAGAAGCGCTCGGCGCCGTCCAGCTCCAGGGTCACCCGGTAGCCGTCCGCCGTGCGCGCGAGGTGCCGGAACGAGCCGCCCAGCAGTTCTCTGAGCTGGTCCTCGCGCGGGATCCAGAGCGCGTCCTCGACGGCGAGCGAGTCGAGCGCCCACTCGGTGGTGCCGTTGAAACCGAGGATCGTGCCGGTGTCGAAGTGGTGCGGCTCGATCGTCATCTCGCTCACTGTGAACCGCTCGCCCGCCATCCCCGGCCGGTCGATGGCGAAGGTGTCGCCCGACGCCGGCTGCCAGCGCAGTCCGGCGGCGCGCAGCAGGCGCGCGGTGTCCTCGTGGATCATGGCTGCTCCTCTCGCGTTCCGGATCGCCCCCAGTTCGGGGGCGAACCCAGAGAATACGCCCAGGCACGCGCTTCGCGTTCACCTCTCGTTCGATTCTCGGCCATAGATTCGGTCCATGGGAATGCCGACAAGACGCCGTGTTTGACGCGCTGCTGTCCGTCGACGTCCTCACCGGCCCGGTTCCGGTCGTGGTGTTCGCCGTCGCCGCGGCGCTGCTGGTCGCGCTCCTGGCGCGCCGTCCCTCGCTCGCCTGGCTCCGCCGGCTCGGCCTTGCCGCCGCCATCGGCCTCCTCGGCGCTGTCATCACCTGGCTCGTGTGCGTCCGCTGGCTCAACCTGTTCGGCGAATCGCTCGGCGCGGGCAACTACCTCTGGGTGGCCGCTGTGTTCTGCGGGGTCGCGCTCGCCGCGGCCAGCATCGGCCGCGCCCCGCGCTGGCGCACGGCCGTCGCCATCGCCGCCGTGCCGGCCTTCGTGCTCGCCGCGACCCTGGGCATCAACCTGAACTACGGCCTCGACCGCACCGTCGGCAACGTCCTCGCCATCACCATCCCGAACCCGATCAAGGCCAAGCCGCTCACCGGCCGGAGCACGGCCTACGACGTCGCGCTCTGGAAGCACTGGAAGGCGCCGGCGGGGATGCCGCTGAAGGGCAAGACCGGCACCGCGCACATCCCGGGGACGATCAGCGGCTTCCATGCCAGGGAGGCCGGCGTCTACCTGCCGCCCGCGGCGCTCACCGCCCACCCTCCCGCATTGCCGCTCATCGTGATGATGATGGGCCAGCCCGGCAACCCCGACCCGGAGCCCATCGCGTCGGTGCTGAACGCCCTCGCCGCCCAGCACCACGGCCTCGCCCCCGTCGTCGTCGTGGCCGACCAGCTCGGCGCGGGGATGCCCGACACCCTCTGCCTCGACACGACGCGGTACGGTAACGTGGCCACCTACATCACGAGGGACGTCACCGACTGGGCCGCCCGGCACCTCCCGATCACGCACGACCACCGGTTCTGGTCCATCGCCGGGTACTCCAACGGGGGCCTGTGCGGGCTGTCGTTCGGCATCGATCACCCCGACCTGTTCGCGAACATCCTCGACATCTCCGGCGAGGAGTACCCGGGCGCCGAGCATCCCGCCGCGACGCTGAACGAGATCTTCCACGGCGACCAGGCCGCGTACGACCGGTCCAAGCCGCTCAGCCGGCTCGTCCCCGGCGCGTTCCCCGGCTCCATCATCTTCACCGCCTGCCGCGACGACCCCCGGTATCACGGCGTCGCGGCGCAGGAGGTGCGGGCCACGCAGCGTGCGGGGGTGGCGAGCACTTTCATCGACCTCCCCACCGGCGGTCACGGCATGGGCGCACTGATGGGCGGGCTGACCGGCGGCCTCCCGCTGCTGTTCGGGACCCTGGGGCTGCAGAAGCCCGGCTAGCGCAGCGCTCAGTCGGTGACGATCACGATCTTGCCGCGGACGTGGCCGGCCTCCAGCCGCCCGTAGGCCTCGACGGTCCGCTCGATCGGGAAGATCGAGTCGATCGGCAGCACGAGCTCGTTCTGCGCGAGGAGGTCGGCGAGCTCGGCCAGCTCGGCGTTGCCCGCCGTGCGGCCGCCGACGGTGCGCGCGCCGCGCGCGTCCGGGCCGAACGCGGCGATCGTGTTGATGCGCTCCGGCGGGACGCCGAGCTCGATCGCCGCGTCGATGGTGTCCGGTCCGTGGTTGTCGAGGACCGCCGTGATCCGCTGGCCGTCGTCCAGGACCTCCCGCACGCGGTCGGCCAGGCCGTCGCCGTACGCGACGGGGAGGATGCCCAGCGTCTCCAGGAACTCGTGGTTCTCCTCGCTCGCCGTGCCGACGACAGCCGCGCCGCAACGGATGGCGAGCTGCGCCGCCAGCACGCCGACCCCGCCCGCGGCGGCGCTCACCAGCACGGTGTCGCTCTCGCCGAGGTCGAGGGAGGCCGCGGTCGCCATCGCGGTACGGCCGACGACGCCGAGCGACCCGGCCACCTCGAAGGTGAGCGGGTCGGGCTTCTCGACGATCTGGCCGTCCTCGGCGATCACGAGGAAGTCCGCGAGCGCGGCGAACGGGGCGGTGCCGAGCACGGCCTGACCGATCCCGAAGCGCACGGCGCCTTCGCCGCGCTCCTCCACGAAGCCGGCGAAGTCCTGGCCCATGCCGCTCGGCAGCGTCACGCCCATCCGGGCGGCCGCCTTCTCGCTGCGGTACGCCTTGTAGTCCATCGGGTTGAGGCCGGCGGCCATCACCCGCACGAGCACCTGTCCCGGCCCGGGCCACGGCCGCTCCCGCTCGACGAGGTGGAGGAACTCGCGCGAGCCGAACTCCTCGAGCTGGACGAATCTGGGCACCTTCGGGCTCCTCCCGTTCATACGGTGGAGCCTAAACCCGCTTCCGGGAGGGCGGGAGGGGTGGCCGGATCAGCCGAACCGCCGGATCAGCAGAACCGCCGGTTCAGCCGAAGAGCAGTGCCGCCTCTTCGTAGCGCGCCGGCGGGACGGTCTTGAGCCCGCCGGTCGCGTCCGCGATCGACACGTTCACGACATCGGTGCCGCGCAGCGACACCATCGAGCCCCAGCGACCCTCGTACGCGGCGTCGACCGCCGCCATACCGAGCCGCGTCGCGAGCACGCGGTCGTACGCGCTCGGCACGCCGCCGCGCTGCATGTGGCCGAGGACCGACGCGCGCGACTCGATGCCGGTGCGCTCCTCGATCATCGGGGCGAGCATCTCGCCGATCCCGCCAAGGCGCGGGCGGTTGAAGGCGTCCAGGCCCTTGTGCGAGTGCGCCTCCTCCATCGTGTCGAGGTGGAAGCCCTCGGAGACGACGATGACCGGGGCGCGGCCGCGGTCGCGCACCGACTCGACCCACTCGCAGATCTGCTCGATGGACTGCGGCTGCTCCGGGATGAGGATGGCGTGCGCGCCGCCGGCCATGCCCGAGTGCAGCGCGATCCACCCGACGTGGCGGCCCATGACCTCCACGACCATGCAGCGCTGGTGGGACTCGGCCGTGGTGCGGAGACGGTCGATGGCCTCGGTCGCGATCTCCACCGCGGTGTCGAAGCCGAAGGAGTAGTCGGTGGCGGCGAGGTCGTTGTCGATGGTCTTCGGGACGCCGACGATCTTCAGGCCCGCGTCGGTGAGCCGGCGGGCCGCGGTGAGGGTGCCCTCTCCGCCGATCGCGATGATCGCGTCGATGCCGTTCTCGTCCATCATCCGCTGGATGTTCTCGGGGCCGCCCTTGTCGCCCTCGAAGGGGTTCGTGCGGCTGGAGCCGAGGATGGTGCCGCCCTGGCGCGAGAGGCCGCGGACGCTGTGCCGGTCGAGCGGCATGATGTCGCCGTCGACCACGCCGCGCCAGCCGTAGCGGAAGCCGGCGAACTCGGACCCGTAGACACGGTCGCCCTTGAGGACCGCGCCGCGGATGACCGCGTTCAGTCCGGGACAGTCGCCGCCGCTGGTCAGGATGCCGATCTTCATGCTGCTCTCTTTCTCGTTGCGCCCTTGAGCATCATGCCCGAGGTATACCGGAGCACCAAAATCCCGCCGGGGCGGGCGGGATCAGAGGCCGAGGGCCCGCTGGAGTTTGGACGAGCTCGCGGACGGCCGCGCGCCCGCTGCGAGCAGCTCCGCCTCGATGCCGTCGAGGAGGGCGGCGCGGCGCTCGCGCGAGTCGGGAGCGCCGCTCAGCAGCTCGACCTCCCACTCCCGCCAGGCGTCGCTCGTGCCGGTCTGCAGGTTCTCGCCACGGACGTGGTCGTCGCACAGCTCGGCGAGCTCGAAGCCCGCCGCATCCTTCAGGAGGGTGGTGTCGCGGCTGTTCGTGACGCGCGCGACCGGGATCAGGACGCCGTCGCCGAGCTGGTCGCGGATGGTCTCCAGCAGCTCCGCGGGCGGCTGCTCGCCGTCGCCGAGCGGCCAGTGCAGCTCCGGGCGCCCCTCGCCGGTCGGCGGCAGCTTGATGTGCCAGCCTTCGTCCGAGCCGCCGCGCCGCGCGCGCACGGCGACGCGCTGCCGGGCGAGCCGCAGCTCGGCCGTGTCGTAGTAGGTCGCCACCAGTTCGGCGGTCTCCGGCTCGCTCTCGACGGCGATCGCCCCGACGCCGACGAGCTGGGGTGGGCGGAGGTCGCCGTCCACGTCGTACTTGCGCTCGATCTCGAGCTGGGTATGGTGCTGCGCCATGTCCCCTGTTTAGTCCACTTCCGCGCTGTCGCGAAATTGCAAGCTGTGCGCGGACGCACTGATTAGGCTCGCGGCATGGATGACTCCACCATCACCGCCCGCTTCGACGTCACCGGCTGGGACCCGGAGGACCTGCCCGGAATTCCGGGCGACTGGCTCGGCGCGGTGGTCATGCGCAAGACCTACACCGAGGGGCTGGTCGGCGAGTCGGTCGCGCACTTCGTGTCGTCGGGCACCGAGGAGGGCGGCCGGGGCTACCTGGCGGCCGAGCGGATCACCGGGACGCTGGCGGACGGCCGCACCGGCTCGTTCACGGTCCACCACGGCGCCCTGCAGCACCCGGACGACCCGTCGGCGTTCGGCTACATCGTCCCCGGGACGGGCACCGGCGACTTCGCGCACGTCAGCGGCCCCGCCCGCATCCGCCACGACTCCCGCGGCGCCTACTTCGAGTTCGACCTCGCCTGAGCGGCGGGACGATTCCGCACGAATCGTCGCTTTCGCCGCGCCAAAGCCGCGGTTCGTGACGAATCGCGTTGTGGCGATTCGGCACGAATCATCGCTTTCGCCGCCGCAGAGCCGCGATTCGTGACGAATCGCGTTCACTCTCGTGCCCGCCCGGCGTGCGCGGTACCCTCGGTGCATGAGCGAGACGGACCGCAGCCGGGAGGACGACGACGACTTCCTCGAGGCGCAGGAGGGCGACTACGAGCCCTCCGACGTCATCCGCGACGAGGACGATCTGCCGGTGGACGACGACGAGGACGACGACCGGATCCTGCCGGACGACGACCGGCCGGTGCCGCTCGACCCCGACGACGCCGAGATCGCCTGAGCCCTTCTCCCCTGGCTACGCCTCGAGCGCGTCCTCCAGCAGGTGGATGAGCGCGTCCAGCTGAACCGAGTCGGCCGACCCGATCTCCACGTCGCTGCCATCCAGCGCGCGGGCCGCGAGGCCCTGCTTGGAGTCGATCAGCTCCGCGATCTTGGAGTCGATGGTCTGCGCGGCGATGATCCGCCACGCCGTGACCGGCTCGTCCTGGCCGATGCGGTGCACGCGGTCGATCGCCTGGGTCTGCTCGGCGGCCGTCCAGGAGAGCTCGGCGAGCACCACGTTCGAGGCGGCCTGGAGGTTGAGGCCGACGCCCGCCGCGGTGAGCGAGCAGACCGCGACCGCGACCTCCGGGTCGTTGTTGAACGCGTCGATCTCCTTCTGGCGGGCCAGCGCCGTCTGGTCGCCGCGGATCGAGATGGTCTTAAGGTCGCGGGCGGCGAAGGCCTCCTCCGCGGCGTCCATGACGTCGATGTGCTTGGCGAAGAACACCACCTTGCCGACCGAGCGCGCCAGCTGCGCGGTGTAGTCGGAGGCCAGGCCGGCCTTCGCCTGACCGATCTTGCGGACCATGGTGAAGACGTTGTCGCCGGTCTTGGCCGACTTCGACTCCTCCAGCTCGGACTGCGCGACCAGGCGGATGAGGTGCTTGCGGTGCGCCTCGTCGTCGCCGTCGAACGAGTCCGGCCGGCCGGCCGCGGCAGCGCGCTGGAAGCGGGCGACCAGGCGGGCGGCCAGCTCCTTCTCGGCCTGCTTGATCGAGCGGCCGAGGTCGTCGTCCAGTTCCACCGGCAGGTCGACCACGCGGCGGCTCGGGAGGTCGGCGGCCACGTCCACCTTGCGGCGGCGGACGATGCCGAGGTCGATGACCGACTCGCGTGCAGCGGCGTAGAAGCCGAAGTCCGCCGGGGTGAGGCCGGTCTCCTCCAGGCTCTCCATCAGCTCGGCGGTCGGCTTGTTGCCGTCGATCCAGCCGAGGAACTGCCAGATCGCCTTGAAGTCGTCGATGTCGTTGATCAGCGGCGTGCCGGTGAGCGCGATCAGCAGCGGGTCGGCCGCCTTCTCGCGGATCGCCTCCGCCAGCCCGAGCACCAGGCGCGAGCGCTGCGAGTGCAGGTTCTTGATGAAGTGCGCCTCGTCGACGACCATGCCCTGGAAGCCGAGCGTGCGCAGCCAGGACAGGTGCCGGTCGAGCACCTCGTAGTTGACGATCACGACGTCGGCGAACGCGTCGAGGCCTTCGCCGTCGCCGTGGATGACGGTGGCCCGGCGGTGCGGCGTCCAGCGCTCGACCTCGCGTGCCCAGTTCATCTTGACGACGTTCGGCACGACAGCGAGCAGCGGGTACGCGCCGGCGACGGAGGCGCCGAGCACCGACTGGGCGGTCTTGCCGAGTCCTGGCTCGTCGGCGAGCAGGAAGCGTCGGTGGCCCTGGCGGACGCTCTCGATGAACCGGGACTGGTGGTGCATGAGCTCCAGCCCGGGAGGCGAGTAGCGGTCGATCTTCGGGGCGTCCGGGAGCTCCATGCTCGCGGCCTGGCCGCCCGCGCCGTACTCGAACGACTTGAACAGCGGGCCGAGCAGCTCCCACGAGTCGAGGCGGCGGCGCGGCGCGGGCGCGGGTGCGGCGCCCTTGCTGAAGTCAGGCGCCAGGAACGGGTTGGAGAGCTGGCGCGCCTTGACCGAGGCGGGGACGACCTGCTTCTCGGCGAGCTCCGGCGGGATGACGCTCTCGGGCGCGACGACGCGCTCGACGGTGATGATCAGGTCGTCGGGCTTCAGCTCGGTGCCGGACTCCAGCAGCCAGTCGCGTCGGATCTTCTGGGCCGTCGCGGTGGGCGGCGCCTCGCTCTCCAGCAGTGAGATCAGGGAGGTGTCGCGGGCGGCGGTCTTCGCCAGGATCGTGGCGATGCCGTCCAGGCGCTTCAGCTGCTCGGCGCGCGCGGCGTCGCTGAGCTCGGTGTCGGCCTTCGCGCGGGCGCGCTCCTCGCGCATGAGGAAGGCGATGACCTGGAACTTGGTGCGGTTCGTCGGGCCGAGCTTCTTGCCGTCCGCAGCCTTGGCCTCCACCTCGCGCACCTTGCGCGCGAGGACGGGGATGAGCCCGTCGTTGTTGGCGTGGCGGTTGCGGCGCTGCTGCTGCTGCGGCCGCGACGAGGCGCGCTGCGACGCGCCCTGGCCGGACATGCGCTTCTCCGTGCGCTGACCCGGCATGCGCTGACCCGATCGAGACATGGTCCTCCAGTGGATGCGCCGCGCGCTGACAGAGGACGCGACGCCGTTTGGCGTGAGGGCCGGCGCGGCGGCGGGGAGCGGAACCGAGTGGTCCGACCGAGCATCGCAGAACGCCGGGCGCACGGCGCAGGACGGCCGTGCAACCGTCATTTTACCGTATCGGGACGGGTCAGCGGCGTGTGTCGGCCGGAATCTTGATCATCAGGCCTGCGACGACGAACACCGCGGCCGCTGCGAGGCTCAGCAGCGGGAGGATCGGGGTGAGTCCGGGGATCGGCCAGATCGGGTTCCAGAGCACCGCGATCGGGACCAGCCCGGCCAGCCACCAGCGCTGTTTCGCCTGCCACGAGAACACGCAGAGGATGAGCGCCAGGATGCTGACCGCGTACTCCACGTAGGTGTACCAGTCCGCGAAGGCGAGCCCGAAGAGCAGCACCAGCGCACCGAGGATGCCGGGCGCCAGGGCGGCGCGGTTGTACGCGGGCGGCTGCGGGGTGTATGGCACCCTGCAACTCTAAGCGACCCGCGAGCGCACCGGCCGCGCGGTGCGGACAGCCCGCGCCCCCGGGAGGAGTTGTCCTCTCGGGGGCACGGACCGCTGCGTGCCGTGCTTCAGAGGATGCCGCGGCGGAACAGGAACGCGCACGGCGGCGCGTCCGATCCGACGCGGACGATGACCGCGGAGCTTCGTGCCTGCTCGACGAACGGCTCGAGTTCGAGCCGGCTCATCGGGATGCGACGGAGTTCCGCGTCGGAAGCGATGCCGTTGACGGCGAAGGCGACATCGGGTACCTCGTAGGGCTCGCCTGCGAGATCGAGGAAGACGATCGGTGACGGATTCGTGGTGTCGAGCGGAAATACACTGAGGATCGCCTCTGCGGCGGCTTCAGTGGTGACGTCCTCCCCCAGGTGGACGATGGGCGCGGTGAGTGCTTCTTCGGGATAGCCGCTGCCGACAAGCGTGAGCGTGTCACCGTCGTGCATGGAATCCAGCGCGCGCAGGAGCGCGCCGGACAGCAGCGGGCTGAGGTTCTTCAGCAAAGTCGGGCCTTTCCTGTAAAACGAATATTTCTCAACCCCTGTCAAGGAGGATAGACGATGCTGTATGTCCTCCCACACCCCCCCTTAAGGGGGTGCGAGCGGCGCGCCATGCCGCTTGCATCGTTCCAGGCGGCGTCTCTGATATGCACCCGAAGCCCCGATCCCTTTCGGATACCTAGGCGGGGTATGGGCTTTCCGCGGTATCCTGGGTCCCGTGATCGCAGACATCAAGAAGCGGGCGTTGCACCGCACGCGCATCCTCGAGGGGCAGCTGCGCGGCCTCGAGAAGATGATCGAGAACGAGGACTACTGCGTCGACATCATCACCCAGTCGCTCGCCATCCAGAAGTCCCTCGGCTCGCTCAACAAGCTGCTCGTCGAGAACCACCTCAAGACCCACGTCTCCACGATGTTCGAGGAGGGCGGCGACCAGCGCGACGACGCCATCCTCGAACTGCTGAAGGTGTACGAGCTCTCGAACAACCGGGGCTGATGTGGCGGACCCGATCGAGATCGTCCGCGGCGACATCACCGAGCAGTCCGTGGACGCCGTCGTCAACGCGGCCAACAGCTCCCTCCTCGGCGGAGGCGGCGTCGACGGCGCCATCCACCGCCGCGGCGGCCCCGCCATCCTGGCCGAGTGCCGCGAGCTGCGCGCCACGACCCTGCCGGACGGGCTCCCCACCGGGCAGGCGGTCGCGACGACCGCAGGCGACCTGCCCGCGCAGTGGGTCATCCACACGGTCGGCCCGGTCTGGGCGAAGCGCGAGGACCGCACCTCGGACCTCCAGAACGCCTACCGGTCGTCCCTGCGGGTCGCCCGCGAGCTGGGGGCGGCGACGGTGGCCTTCCCCGCCGTCTCGGCCGGCGTCTACGGCTGGCCGATGGACGACGCAGCGCGGATCGCGGTGAGCACCGTGCGCGCCGTGCTGTCCTCCGGCGTCGGCTCGGTGGAGCTGGTCCGCTTCGTGCTGTTCAGCGACGACGCGCTGGCGGCGTTCCGCACGGCGGCCGGCGAGTGAGCGGCGCCGCCCGCATCGACGACGAGGCCGCCGTCGAGCGCTTCCGCACGCTCCTGCGCATCCCGACCATGTCGCGCAACGCCGTCGAGGAGACCGACTGGGCGGCCTTCGACGCCTTCGTGGTGGCACTGCCCGAGCTGTACCCGCGGCTGCACGCGACCCTGGAGCGCGAGCGGCACGGCCACTCGCTGCTCTACCGCTGGCGCGGCGTGGGCGACGGAGCGCCGACCGTCCTGATGGCGCACTACGACGTCGTCCCCGCCACCGACGAAGGCTGGGAGCACCCGCCGTTCGGGGCGGAGCTGACCGGCTCCGGCGACGAGCGGCTGCTGTGGAGCCGAGGGACGCTGGACGACAAGGGCGCGCTGGTCGCGATCCTGGAGGCCGTGGAGGCGCTGGTCGCCGCCGGCCACACCCCCGCGGCCGACGTGTACCTCAGCTTCGGCCACGACGAGGAGACCGTCGGCTCGGGGGCTCAGGCGATCGTCGCCGCCCTCGCCGCGCGCGGCGTGCGGCCGGCCCTGGTGCTGGACGAGGGCGGCGCGGTGGTCGAGGGCATCTTCCCCGGCGTCGCGAAACCCATCGCGGTGGTCGGCGTGAGCGAGAAGGGCATCACGAGCGTCCGCCTGACCGTGGAGCAGAACGGCGGCCACGCCTCCACCCCGCCGAAGCTGACGGCGACGGTGCGGCTGGCGCGAGCGATCACGCGACTGAACGCCAAGCCGTTCCCGGCCGGCCTCAGCGAGACGAACCTCCAGATGGTGGAGACGCTCGGCGCACACACGACCGGCCCGCTGCGCGCGGTGTTCACCCGCGCCCGCCGTCTCCGGCCGGCGCTGGTCGCCGTGCTCGGCCGGGTCAGCGACGAGACGCGCGCGATGGTCCGCACGACGACCGCCGTCACGCAGCTGAGCGGCAGCCTCGCCGCGAACGCCCTCCCGGAGACGGCTTCGGCGGTGGTCAACGTGCGCATCGCGGTCGGGTCGAGCGTCGAGGACACCCTGGCGCACATCCGCCGGGCGATCCACGACCCCCAGGTGCGCATCGAGGCGATCGACGCGAACGAGCCGTCCCCGGTCTCCCCCACGACGGGCCCCGAGTGGGAGGCGGTGGCGCGCGGCATCACGGAGGTGCACCCGGACGCGGTGGTGACGCCGTACATCATGCTCGGTGCGAGCGACGGCCGCCACTTCACCGCGATCAGCGACGCGGTCTACCGCTTCACGCCGTTCGAGATGAGCGGCGAGGAGCGCGGGACGCTGCACGCCCGCAACGAGCGGATCCAGGTGGCGACGTGGCTGCGCGGGATCCGGTTCTACGAAGGGGTGCTGCGGGGGCGGTAGGCGGGGACTCCCCTACGCCGCCCCTCCCAAATCCGGCAGCTGAATGGCCCGGCTGCTCGGCGGCAGCTGCCGCGCCCGCTCCAGCCCCGGCACCAGCTCCGCCAGCCACGCCCGGTACCCCTCCGGATTGAGGTGCAGGCGGTCGTCCGTGTACGCGGGGTTCAGCTCGCCATCCTCCAGCGCCATCGCCGGCCAGAGGTCGAGCCACGCGGCGTGGACCGTGGGTGCGAACTGCCACAGGTGGCGGTTGATGTCGCGGATCTGGTCGGCGAACTCGTGGCCGCGCGGCATCACCGACTGGACCAGGATGCGCACCTCGGGCAGCTCCTTACGGAGCGTCACCAGAATGGTCTCGACGTTGCGGACGACGTGCTCGACCGACCGGCGCCAGGCGAGGTCGTTGGTTCCGATCAGCAGCGCGACCAGCGCCGGGCGGGCCTCCACCACATCGTTCAGCCGGGCGACCACATCGTCGGAAGTGTCGCCTGCGACGCCGAGGTTCAGGATCTCCTCGCCGGGCATCCAGGCCTCCCAGTCGCCGCCCTGGGTCAGGCTGTCGCCGACCAGGACGAGAGTTCCGTGCCCAGATCCCCACCCGTCGCTCATCCTCCCATCCTCCCTCACAACGAAGGAGGCGGGAAGGGTGGCCCAGGCGACTCTAAAGGAGCGACCCTAGATCAGCGACTTGGTGTGCCAGACCGTCTTCGTCTCGGTGAAGAACGCGATCCGGTCCAGCGACGGGGCGGCGGCGTCGGGGCCGTTCTCCGGGGTCAGGACGCGCTTCAACGTGTCCGCCGCCGCGATCTGCAGGTCCACCCATTCCAGAGCTCCCGCGCCGACCAGGTCGAGCGCGTTCACGTCGGCGTGGGAGGCCAGCCACGGGGCGATCTCCGCCGGCGAGCCGGTGAGGATGTTGACCACGCCGCCGGGGACGTCGCTCGTCGCGAGCACCTCGCTCAGGCTGATGGCCGACAGCGGGAAGCGCTCGCTCGCCACGACGACGACCGTGTTGCCCGCGACCAGCGCCGGAGCGATGGCGCTGACGAAGCCGAGCAGGCTGGAGTCCTGCGGGGCCACGATCGCGACGACGCCGGTCGGCTCCGGCACCGAGATGTTGAAGTACGGGCCGGCGACGGGGTTGGCGTTGCCCGCCACCTGGGCGAACTTGTCGGCCCAGCCGGCGTACCAGACCCAGCGGTCGATGGACTCGTCCACCTGGGCGCCCGCGACGGCGGCGGAGACGCCCTCCGCGGACACGATCTCGTCCACGAACTGGGCCCGGCGGCCCTCCATCAGCTCGGCGATGCGGTAGAGCACCTGGCCGCGGTTGTAGGCGGTCGCGCCGGCCCAGCCGGACAGCGCCCCACGCGCGGCGACGACCGCGTCACGGGCGTCCTTGCGGGAGGCCTTGGCGGCGTTCGCCAGGAACGCGCCCTTCGCGGACACGACCTCGTAGGTGCGGCCCGACTCGGAGCGCGGGAACTTCCCGCCGATGTACAGCTTGTAGGTCTTCGGCACGGCCAGGCGGCTCATTTCGTCGCTCCCTTGCGGGTCGTGGTGCGGGAGGTGGTGCGGGTCGAGGTGCGGGAGGCGGTGACCGCCGGACGCGCCGCGGGCAGCGATCGCCCGGGCACCAGGTAGGCGCCGAGGCCGTGGCGGCCGCCCTCGCGGCCGTAGCCGGACTCCTTATAGCCGCCGAACGGGCTGGCCGGGTCGAAGCGGTTGAAGGTGTTCGCCCAGATCACGCCGGCACGGAGCTTGTCCGCGACCGCCAGGATGCGGCTGCCCTTGTCGGTCCAGATGCCGGCCGAGAGGCCGTACGGCGTGTTGTTCGCCTTGGCGATGGCCTCCGCCGGAGTGCGGAAGGTCAGCACCGACAGCACGGGGCCGAAGATCTCCTCGCGGGCGATCCGGTGGCTGGTCGACACGTTGTCGAAGATGGTCGGGGCGAACCAGAAGCCGTTCTCGGGGATGGCGCACTCGGCGGTCCAGCGGTCGGCGCCCTCGGCCTCCCCGATGTCGGAGAGCTCGCGGATGCGCTGCAGCTGCTCGGCGCTGTTGATCGCGCCGATGTCGGTGTTCTTGTCCAGCGGGTCGCCGAGGCGAAGCGTGGAGAGGCGGCGCTTCAGGCGCTCCACGACCTCGTCGTGCACGCTCTCCTGCACGAGCAGCCGGGAGCCGGCGCAGCAGACGTGGCCCTGGTTGAAGAAGATGCCGTTGACGATGCCCTCGATGGCCTGGTCGATCGGCGCGTCGTCGAAGACGATGTTCGCGGCCTTGCCGCCGAGCTCCAGCGTGAGCTTCTTCTCGGTGCCGGCCACCGAGCGCGCGATCTCGCGGCCGACGGCGGTGGAGCCGGTGAAGGCCACCTTGTTGACGTCCGGGTGGGCGACCAGCTCGCGGCCGGTCTCCCCCGCGCCCGTGACGATGTTGACGACGCCGGCGGGGAGGTCGGCCTGCTGCACGATCTCCGCGAAGAGCAGCGCGGTCAGCGGGGTGGTCTCCGCGGGCTTCAGGACGACCGTGTTGCCCGCCGCGAGGGCCGGGGCGATCTTCCACGCCAGCATCAGCAGCGGGAAGTTCCACGGGATGACCTGGGCGGCGACGCCGAGGGCGCGCGGAGCGGGGCCGAGGCCGGCGTGCTCCAGCTTGTCGGCCCAGCCGGCGTAGTAGAAGAACCAGGCGGCGACGAGCGGCACGTCGACGTCGCGGCTCTCCTTGATCGGCTTGCCGTTGTCGAGGCTCTCGGCCACGGCCAGCTCGCGGGCTCGCTCCTGGATGAGGCGGGCGATGCGGAACAGGTACTTGCCGCGGTCGCTGCCGCTCATCCGCGACCAGACCCGGTCGTAGGCGCGGCGGGCGGCGGCGACGGCCCGGTCGACGTCGGCGGAGTCCGCGGTCGCGATGGTCGCGATGCGCTCCTCCGTCGCCGGGGAGATGGTCTGGAACGGCGTGCCGTGCCCGTCGACGAACTCGCCGTCGATGAAGAGCCCGTACTGGTCGCGCAGGTTGAGGATCGCGCGCGACTCGGGGGCCGGGGCGTACTCGAGGAAGCTCATGGTGTTGTCGTCCCGTCTCAGTCGATCGTCACGTAGTCGGCGCCGGAGTAATGCCCGGTGTGCAGCTTCTGGCGCTGCAGCAGCACGTCGTTGAGGAGACTGGAGGCGCCGAACCGGAACAGGTGCGGCTGCAGCCAGCGCTCGCCCACGGTCTCCGCGACCGTCACGAGGTACTTGATGGCGTCCTTCGACGAGCGGATGCCGCCCGCCGGCTTCACGCCGATCTCCTCGCCGGTGAGCCGGTGCCAGTCGCGCACGACCTCCAGCATCAGCAGCGTCACCGGGAGCGTCGCCGCCGGGGAGACCTTGCCGGTAGAGGTCTTGATGAAGTCGGCGCCGGCGAGGATGCTCAGCCAGGACGCCCGGCGCACGTTGTCGTAGGTGTTCAGTTCGCCCGTCTCCAGGATGACCTTGAGGTGGGCGTAGCTGCCGTCGTCGCGGCGGCAGGCCTCCTTGACGGCCACGATCTCGTCGAAGACGAGGCCGTAGCGGCCGGAGAGGAACGCTCCGCGATCGATGACCATGTCGATCTCGTCCGCGCCGGCGGCGACCGCGTCGGCGGTGTCGGCGAGCTTGACCGGGAGGGAGGCACGGCCGCTCGGGAAGGCGGTGGCCACGGCGGCAACGTTGATGCCGCCGGCCTGTCCGGTCTCGCGGGCGACGCGGGCGGCGTGGGACGCGCCGAGCGCCTCCACGGCGTAGGGCACCATGTCGCCGTAGACGCAGACCGCGGCGGGCCGCGGCGCGGTCAGGTCGCTCGGGTCGGGCGTGAGGGCCTTGGCGACCAGCGAGCGCACCTTGCCCGGCGTGTCGGCGCCCTCCAGCGTGGTCAGGTCGATCAGCTCGATGATCTTGTCGAGCGCCCACGCCTTGCTGGTGGTCTTGATGGAGCGGGTGCCGAGGCCGGCCGCGCGCTGCTCCAGGCCGACGGCGTCGATGCCGGGGATGCCGCCGAGGTAGCGCCGGAGCGAGCCCTCGGTGAGGTCGCCGCCCAGCACCTCGACGGCGCGGGCCGCCGGCGCGAGCGTGCGCACGGGCGGAGTCGTTTCGATGGTCATGACGTCTGCTTTCTCATGTTCGGCACACGGCCGAGGAGGTCGTTGGCGGTCGACTCGTCGGTGATCAGGGTGGTGCACAGCCCGCTGGCGACGACCGCGTGGGCGATGCCGTGCTTGGCCTCCCCCGCGATGACGGCGATGGAGGTGCGGGCGTTGCGGAGCTCGTCCAGCGTGAGGCCGAGCGTGCGGCTGTCCAGCTCGGGGTCGGCGACCTGCCCCGCCTCGTCGATGAACCGGCCGACCACGTCGCCGACGGCGCCCTTGGCGGCCAGCGCGAGCACGTCCTCCGCGGAGAGGTAGCCGGAGTCGACGTGCACGGAGCTGGTGTCGACCACGCCCGCGCTGAACAGGTAGGCGTTGGCGCCGCGCGCGAGGTCGAGCACGGACTGGACGGAGCGGTCGGCCTCGATCGCGCGGCGAGTGGCCGCGTGCTCGAAGATCGCCGGGCTCGGGAGGAGGGTCGCGGTGCCCTGGGCCTTGCGGGCCATCACGACGGCGGTGTCCGCGGCGGCGGTGGCCTGCCGGGTGCTCGAGACGCTGCCGTTGATCTGGACCGGGTTCACGCCGACCGCCCAGCCCGGGCGCAGCCGGGCGGCGACGGCGTGCAGCGTGCGGCCCCAGCTCACGCCGAGCGTGCGCGGCACGGGACGCAGGGTCGTCAGGTAGTCGGCCGCGGCCTGTGCGACGCGGGCCTGGGAGTCGGCGTCCGACTCCGCGGCGGGGACGACGACGGCGTCCTCCAGCCCGTAGAAGCCGCACAGCTCGCGCTCCAGCGAGAACTTCCTGGCGCTCGGGTGGACGATCTCGATGCGCACGAAACCGTGCTCGCGCGCCGCCACCAGGAGCCGGCCGACCTTCCAGCGGGAGACGTTGAGGGCGACGCCGATCTCGTCCTGGGTCTTGCCGGCTTCGTAGTACAGCTCTGCGGCTTTGACGGCGAGGATCTCGTCGGTATCGTTCAGGGCCACGCGTCCAGCTTAGGTCGGTGTGCAACGGTTGCGCGTTCACCGCTCAAATGAGCAGGGCCGGTTTCGTTTATCGTTGGCTCGTGTCTGCCACTCCCCTCGCACTCGCCGTCGACTTCGGCGGAACCAAGGTCGAAGCCGCCCTCGTCGACGCGGACGGCGTCCTCCTCCCCGGCTCCCGTCACCGCCTCCCGACCGGCCGCACGGCGACGGTCGCCGACCTGGAGGCCTCGGTCGGCGGTGTCGTGCGCGACGCGTTCGCGGCGCTGCCCGACGGCGCGGAGATCGTCGGCGTCGGCATCGGCTGCGCCGGCCCGATCGACCGCAGGCGCGGCTTGGTCTCGCCGCTCAACGTCCCGGACTGGCGCGACTACCCGCTGCGCGACTTCATCGGCTCTGTCGCGGCCTCGGCCGGCCTCCACGTGCCGGTGACGCTGGAGATGGACGGCGTGGCGATCACCATGGCCGAGCACTGGGTGGGCGCCGCGCAGGGCGTCGACAACGTCATGGGAATGGTGGTCTCGACCGGCATCGGCGGCGGCCTCATCGTCGACGGCCGGGTCATCACCGGGCCGACCGGCAACGCCGGGCACATCGGGCACGTGGAGGTCGGCGACATCCGAGGCGAGGACACCTTCGGCGCCCCGTACGCCCTGGAGGCCATCGCCTCCGGCCCGCACACCGTCGCCTGGGCGCGCCGGCAGGGCTTCACCGGCGGAACGGGCGAGGAGCTCGCGGCGGCGTACGCCGCAGGGGACGAGGTCGCGGTCGCCGCGATCACCCGCACGGGCCGCGCCGTCGGCCACGCGATCGCTTCCGCGACCGCGCTGCTCGACCTGGAGCTGGTCGCGATCGGCGGCGGGTTCTCGCACTCCACCCCCGACCTCTTCACGCACATGCGCGAGGTCATCGAAGCGCACTACTTCCCGTTCGTCCGCAAGGTGCGGATCGTCCCGAGCGCCCTCTCCTCCGAGGGACCGCTCATCGGAGCGGCCGCCCTCATCCACCGCAGCGAACTGCTGCCGGCCAACCCGCGCTGACAACTCCGGAGTCCTTGTCAGACACGCCGCCGCGGTCTCCGTAACTCCGGAGATCCGGGCCGGTCGCGTGGCGAGCTCCGGAGTTAGGTCGCGTCGTCAATTCCGGAGATTCGGGCGGCCGGGGCCGGGATGTCCGGAACTACGGGCGGATCGGGGTGCTGCGCGGGCAGGACTCCGGAGTTGCGGTCAGCGGTCTTCGAGCGGCACCGGCCGGGCGACGACGGCGCCGGCGGCCGCGGCGGCCAACGCGGTCGCGGTCAGCACGACCATCGGCACCGTCCAGCCGCCGGTCGCCTGGTGGAGGATGCCGACCACGAGCGGTCCCAGCGCACCGAGGGTGTAGCCGAGGCCCTGGGTGAAGCCGCTCAGCGCGACCGAGCCGGCGTGCGTGCGCGTGCGCACGTTGATGAGCACCAGGCTCAGCGGGAACAGCAGCGGGCCGAGGCCGGCGAACGCCACCCACAGCCAGGTCGCCGTCGACGGCGCGAAGATCAGCCCCGCGTAGCCCGCGACGAAGAACGCGACGCCGGCGTAGATCAGCAGCGAGACGTTCCGCATCCGCGCGGCGAGCAACGGCACCAGCAGCCCGGCCGGGATACCCATCCCGGCGTAGATCGACAGCAGCGCGCCCGCCTCCGCCGGCGGCGTCCCGGCGACATCGTGAACGAGCTGCGGCAGCCACGCGAACATCGCGTACGCGTTCAGGCTCGACACCGCGAACACGACCGCCATCGCCCAGGCCAGCCCGGAACGCCAGATGCGGCGGATCAGCGAGCGGTCGGCCTCCTCGACCTCCACGTCGTGGGCGGCGTGCGCGGGCCGGTGGGTGACGAGGATGCGCAGCCAGGGCAGGATCGCCAGCACGCTGACCAGCGCCCACATCCCGACCGACACATGCCAGCCGGCGGAGTCCGCGACTGGCACGGCGACGAGCGGCGGCAGCAGCGTGCTCACCGACATCACGGTGGCGTAGAGCGCCGTCACCAGGCCGATCCGGTCCGGGAAGTAGCGCTTCACGAGCGGAGGCAGCAGCACGTTGCCGACGCCCATGCCCGCGAACGTGACGGCAGAGCCGACGGCCAGCATGACGAACGACCCGGCGGTCGCGCGCAGCAGGTGCCCGGTCAGCATCACGCCGAGCGCGATCAGCAGCACGGCCTCCAGCGAGAGCCGGCGGGTGAATGTCGGCGCCAGGAGGCCGAAGAGCGCGAAGCAGACCGGCGGCAGCATCCCGAGCAGGCCGACGCCGACGCTCGACACCGGGAACTCGACCCGGATCTCGGCGAAGATCGGCGAGAGCGCCGCGACCGCCGTGCGCAGGTTCGCCGCGACGAGCAGGATGCCGAGCAGCGCGACCGTGCGGCCCTGCCAGAGCGGGCGCGCGGCCGACGCCGACGCGGTGGTGTCCTGGTTCGCCTCGGTCACGCGCGCTCGGCTGTCAGGATCCGCCTGGCCTGCTCGACGTCGTCCGCGATCTGCGCGATCAGCGGCTCGATCCCGGCGTACGCGACCATGCCGCGGATGCGCTCGGAGAACGCCACGTCGACGGTGTGGCCGTAGAGGTCGAGCTCGCGATCGAGCACGTAGGCCTCCACCTGCTTCTGCGGAACGCCCTCGAACGTCGGGTTGTTGCCGACCGAGATCGCGGCGGGATAACGCGCGCCGTCGTCGTCGGTCAGCCAGCCGGCGTAGACGCCGTCGGCCGGGATGAGGCCCTCCGACTCCGGCGACAGGTTCGCGGTCGGGAAGCCGAGCTCGCGTCCGCGCGCCGCCCCGTGGACGACGATCCCGCGCACGGTCGGCACGGTGCCGAGCAGTTCGGCGGCGTGACCGACGTCGCCGGCTGCCAGCAGCTCGCGGATCCAGGTGGAGGACACGCGGCGGCCGTGCTCGGGTCGCACGTCGTCGATCAGCTCGACGGTGAAGCCGTACCGCTCCCCCAGGTCACGTAGCATCGCCACGTCGCCGGCGCCGCGCGCGCCGAACCGGAAGTCGCTGCCCACCAGCACCGCGGCGGCGTGCAGCCGGTCGACCAGGATGTGACGCACGAACTCCTCGGGAGGCAGGTCGGCGAGCGGGCGGTCGAAGGCGACCATGAGCGTCGCGTCGATCCCGGTCTCGGCCAGCAGCTCCAGCTTCTGTCGGTTGCTCACCAGCGACGCCGGGCACTTCTCGGGCGCCAGCAGCTCCAGCGGGTTGCGATCGAAGGTGATCACCGCGGCGGTCAGCCCGCGCTCGGCGGCGACTGCGCGCAGCCGTTCGATCACGGCGCGGTGACCGGTGTGGACGCCGTCGAACTTGCCGATCGTGACCGCGCTCGGCCCGAAGCCGTCGGGGATCTCCTCGACGGAGCCGAACACCTTCACGAACGCGCCTCGTCGCGCGGCTTGTGCTTCGACAGATAAAGCAGGCCGAGGATCGGCAGGGCCAGCGGGATGAACAGGTAGCCCATGCCGTAGACCGACCAGACGGTGGCGTCGCGCCCGAACGGGTCGATGTCGTGGAGGCCCAGCGTCGCCGGCGCGAACAGGCTGAGCGTCCCGATCACGAGCACGCCCACCAGCTCGAAGGTGATCGTGATCCACGCCACCCGGTACCAGACCCGCCCCGGCGCGACGAGCGCGATGGTGGCGACGATGTAGACGGCCGCGGAGAGCGCGGACAGCGTGAACGCGACCGGCGCCTCGTGGAAGCGGTCGATGATCTGGAAGACGCTGCGGCCGGTCGCGGCCAGCGCCAGCACGCCGTAGACGAACACGAGGACGCGGCCGACGCCGGAGACGCGGCGCCTGGGCGCCTCGCCACCGCTCTGCTCGCGGGCGGACATGGTGTGGTGGGACATCGGTAACGATTCTATTCGCGACGCGTCAGGTCATCGTGCGCGGCCCTGACCCTCCCGCGACGGCCTGACCCTCCCGATAGCTCAGGCGCCCTGTACGAACCAGATCTGCCCCATCCGGTACACCATCACCGCGATGGCGAGGCAGACCCCGCCGAGGATGACGGTGCTCCACCTGTTGCGCTCGATCAGCGCCCAGAAGCCGCCGGCGAGCGGCAGCAGCAGCGCCGAGATCAGGTAGATGTAGAACTCGGCGAGGCTCCCGGTCGGCGGGTTGCCCACCAGCGGGGCCACGATCGCCATGACCAGCTGCACGATCAGCAGCAGCTCGACCAGAGCGACGGCGCCCATCGAGACGTCGCCCGGCACGCGCCCGGCGAAGCCGAGCACCAGGCAGAGCACGCCGGCCACCACGGCGACGCCGACCTGCAGCGCCACGAACCATTCGATCATGCGGAGGCGATCTCGTCGGTCGGGAAATTCACGAGGGTCCTGGCTTCCTTTCCGCGGAACTCGATGAGCCCCACGAGGTGGCCGCCGGGGGCGATGGCCGCGACGGGTCCGCCTCCCGGTCCCTCCCGATCGGCGATGTGGATGCGCCGGCCGTGCGTCAGGTCGATCGCCTGCTGCTCGGTCAGCTCGAGCGTCTCGAACAGGTCCGAGGCGGCTCGCGCAGCGGGGATGAGGGCCGCCGCGGCATCGAGCGTATCGAGTTCGCCGGCCTCCCGCACATCGAACGGGCCCACCCGTGTGCGGCGCAGGGCCGTGAGGTGGCCGCCGACCCCGAGGTCGGCGCCGAGGTCGCGCGCGAGCGAGCGGATGTACGTGCCGGAGGAGCAGACCACGCGCACGTCGAGCTCGATCGCGACCGGCGCCTCCGGATCGGGCAGCCGCCTGGCCGCCAGCAGCTCGAACTCCGCGATGGTCACCGCGCGTGCCTGCAGGACGACCTCCTCGCCCGCCCGCACCCGCGCGTAGGCGCGCTTGCCGTCCACCTTGATCGCGCTGACCGAGCTCGGGACCTGCTCGATCTCGCCGGTGAGCGCCCGGATGCCGCGAGCGATGCCCTCGTCGGCGACCGCGGCGACGGCGGCCGGGTCGGCCTCCGCTACCACATCGCCCTCGGCGTCGTCGGTGGTCGTGGTCGCGCCGAGCCGGATGGTCGCCAGGTACTCCTTGTCGGCGCCGACGATGTAGGTCAGCAGCCGCGTGGACGAGTTGACTCCGAGGATGAGGAGTCCGGTGGCCATCGGGTCGAGCGTGCCCGCGTGGCCCACCTTGCGGGTGCCGGCCAGCCGGCGGACGCGCGCGACGACGTCGTGGCTCGTCCAGCCGCCGGGCTTGTCGACCAGGATCAGACCGCTGCCGGTCATGCGCTCTCGCCGGCGACGTCGAGGACCAGCTGCAGCTTGGTGCGGAAGGTGGACTCGATGATCTCGGTGGCGCAGACGTCCTTGCCGTACTCGGCGGGGAGCTTGAGCCCGAGCAGCGTGTTCAGCAGCATGCCCTCGGCGAGGAAGGTGCGCGCCTCGTCGGGCGAGAAGCCGACCTGGTCGCGGACCAGCTTGTAGATCGCGAGGAAGCCCTCCCGCGCGCGCTCGCCGATCACGGCGTCGTTGCCCATTCCGAAGGCCTGCATGAGCGAGAGCAGGATGCCGCGGTCCTCGATGAGGTTGACGTACGCGAGGCCCAGCCTGCGGCCGATCTCGTGGTGCTCGCCGACCGCGCCGTCCTCCCCCGCGGGCGATCCGTCGGCCTTCCAGCCGTCGATGGTGGCCTGGAAGCTCGCCATCAGCTTGTCGAGCGCGCGCTGCAGGACCTCCACGAAGAGGTTCTCCTTGCTGCCGAACATCCGCACCACGTAGGGCTGGCTGATCCCGGCCGCCTTGGCGATCTGGTCCGTGGTCGCGCCGAAGTAGCCGCGCTCCCCGAACACGAGGCTCGCCGCGCCGAGGATCTGCTCGCGCCGCTCGGCCGAGGGGATCCGTTCACTGATCGCCGAAGTCATGCTTGACATGTTATCAGTCGATTACTACAGTTCGTTGTAATCATTCGATTACTTCCGAACTCCACACCCGATTCACCCGTACTCGACCCAGGAAGCGAAGTCCCATGACTGCTCTCCGCACATCACACCCGGGCACCGGAAGCCCGGCCCGCGCCGGCTCCGCAGCACGCCGCGTCCCCGTCTGGCTCGCGATCGTCGCGGCCTCCCTCCCGATGTTCATGGCGACCCTGGACAACCTGGTCGTCACGAGCGCCCTCCCCGTCATCGCCCGCGACCTGAGCGCCTCCATCGAGCAGCTGCAGTGGGTCGTCAACGCCTACACGCTCAGCTTCGCCACGCTCATGCTGATGGCCGTCGGCATGGGCGACCGGCTCGGCCGCCGCTCGGTGTTCCTCGGCGGCATCGTCGTCTTCACCCTCGCCAGCGCGGCGAGCGCCCTCGCGACCGAACCGTGGATGCTGATCGCCGCCCGCGCGGTGCAGGGCGCCGGAGCCGCGGCCCTGCTGCCCCTCTCGCTGACGCTGCTCGCCGGCAGCGTCAGCCAGCGCCTCCGCCCGGCCGCGATCGGCATCTGGGGCGGCATCTCCGGCCTCGGCGTCGCCCTCGGCCCGCTGATCGGCGGCGCCGTGGTGCAGGGCTGGAACTGGCAGGCCATCTTCTGGCTCAACGTCCCGCTCGGCGTCATCGCCGTCCCGCTCGTGCTGCTCGCCCTCCCCAACAGCTTCGGCGACCGGGTGCGCGCGGACATCGTCGGCCTGCTGCTCGCCGCGCCCGGCGTGCTGGGCCTGGTCTACGGCATCGTCCGCGGCAACGACGCGGGCTGGGACAGCGCCGAGGTGCTGGTCTCGCTCATCGCCGGCGGCGCGCTGCTGATCGCGTTCGTGTTCTGGGAGTCGCGCACCTCCGCTCCGCTGCTGCCGCTGCGGCTGTTCCGCGACCGCAGCTTCACCGTCGCGAACCTCGTCGGCGTCACCTTCAGCTTCGGCATCTTCGGCGCGATCTTCATCCTCATCCAGTTCCTCCAGGTCGTGCAGGGGCACACCCCGCTGGAGGCCGGCGTGATGACGATGCCGTGGACGCTGGCGCCGATGGTCGTCGCGCCGCTGACCGGGCTGGTCTCCGGCCGCACCGGCACGCGCCTCCCGATCGTCGTCGGGCTGGTGTTCCTCGCCGGGGCCATGGCCTGGATCGCCGGGACGCTGTCCGCCGACCTGCCCTACTCGCAGATGTGGCCGCCGTTCCTGCTGGCCGGAGTCGGCATGGGCCTGGTGTTCGCGCCCAGCTCGACCGCGGTGCTGGCGAACATGCGGACGGCCGACCATGCGAAGGCCTCCGGCACCAACTCCACACTGCGCGAGATCGGCGTCGCGCTCGGCGTCGCCGTGCTGACCGCCGTGTTCACCGGCGCCGGCGGCACGCTCACCCCGACGGGCTACGTGAGCGCGGCCATCCCGGCCGTCTGGGTGGGCGCGGGGGCGCTGGCGCTGGCCGCCGTGATCTCGCTCGCCCTGCCGAGCCGGCGCCGGGCCGCCGAGCTCGCTGCGGCCGCGCACGCCGCGGACGAGTCGGAGACGACCGCCCTCGACGCCGCCGTGACCGCGGAGGCCACCGCAGAGCCGACGCCTGTGCTGGCGGAATAGCCCATCCGGCCGAGACGACGGGACACGACGCAGGGAGCGCCGTGTCCCGTCGTTTTCACGCCGCAGGCGGCGCGCCCTAGGCTGGACACCGTGCGAATCGGCGTGATCGGAGCGGGAGCCATCGGCGGCACGACCGCGGCGCTGCTCGACCGGGTCGGCCACCTCGTGGAGGTCACCGCCCGCGGCGACCAGCTCGCCGCCATCCGCGCCGACGGCCTCCGGCTCGACGGCGGCTGGGGCGTTCACACCGCGCGGGTCGCGGCCGCCGAACGGCTGCAGACGCGGCCGGAGCTCGTGTTCGTCTGCACCAAGGCGCAGGATGCGGAGGCCGCCATCCGCGACAACGCCGAACTCCTCGACGGGATCACGGTCGTGGTCGTCCAGAACGGCCTCGCCGGCCTCCGGGCCGCCACCGAGTTGCTGCCCGGCTCCGACTGCGTCGGCGCGCTCGCGCTCTACGCCGCCAGCTACCTCTCCCCCGGCCGCGTCACCGTCACGACGACGGCGAACACCTACCTCGGCGCGGGAGACGGCGAGCCGCCGGCGAGCGCGGTGGAGGCCGCGCGCATCCTCGACGCCGCGATGCCCAGCTTCGCGGTCGAGAACTTCACCGGCTGCCAGTGGACGAAGCTCATGGTCAACCAGGTCAACGCCATGCCCGCGATCACGGGCCTGAGCGCCCAGGAGACCCTCGGCGACCGCGCGCTGCGGCCGGTCATCACCGCGAGCCTGCAGGAGGCCGTCCGCGTCGGCATCGCGCGCGGCGTGCGCTTCGGCAGCATCCAGGGCCTGGACGACCGGATCCTCCGCTTCGTCGCGTCCTCCCCGCGCTGGCTGGCGCAGGTCGTCCCGCTGCTGATGCGGCGCAGGATGGGCGCGACCCCCAACCCCGGCTCGACGTTGCAGAGCATCCGCCGCGGCCAGCTCAGCGAGATCGACTACCTGAACGGCGCGGTCGTCGCAGAGGCGCACGCGCTCGGGCAGGAGGCCCCGGTCAACGCGGCGCTCACCGGCCTGGTGCACGAGGTGGAGGCCGCGAAAGCGTTCATCGCGCCCGCAGAGGTCGCCCGCCGGCTCGCTCCCCTGCTGGGCCGCCAGGACCGCGGCTAGGCCGACTCCGAGCGCGAGACCCGCACCGGCAGTTGCGGGTCCGAGTCGTCCACGAGGATGGTCGCGACGTCCCGCGGCCGTGCGTCCTCCTCGTAGACCGCCCGCTGCGGGGCGTTCACGAGCAGGATCGACGCGTTCCAGTCCCGCCGCAGCTCCGGCCGCAGCAGGAACTCGCCGTCGATGACCAGCACCGCGTCGGGTCCGGCCGTCTCCCACCGCGCGCCGACCGGCGCGTCCCGCACCTCGTCGAAGGCCGCGTCTGGAACCCGGTGCTGCCGCCCATCCGGAACGGGTCGAGCAGCACCCGCTGCAGCGTCGAATAGTCGAACGCGTCGCGGTAGTAGCGCTCCGGCGTCTCAGGGCCGAAGAACGTCCGGTCCGCGCGGGGCCGGTGGAAGTCACCGACGGAGGCCCGGTGCGTGTCGACGCCGGACTCCCGGAACACCACGGCGAGCTCATCCGCGAAGCCGGACGTGCCGCCGCCGCCGTCCACCGCGACGACCACGCGGCCGCCCGGCGCGAGCGCCCGCACCTCCGCCACGATCTCACGGAGGGCGAGGACCCGCGGCGTCGGCGGCAGCATCATGCCATGAGCATAAGCTCCTGGCGGCCACCCGATACCCTCGAAGAATGCCCGACGCGGACAATCCCGACGCGTTCGCCACAGCGGTGGTGGACTGGTACCACGCCAACCGCCGCGACCTCCCCTGGCGCCGCGACGGCTTCACCGCGTGGGGCACCCTGGTCAGCGAGTTCATGCTGCAGCAGACCCCGGTGGCCCGCGTCATCCCGCGACTGGAGGAGTGGCTGACCCGCTGGCCGACGCCCGCCGACCTCGCCGCCGTCCCGCCCGGGGAGGCCGTGCGCGCGTGGCAGTCGCTCGGCTACCCGCGCCGCGCCCTCTGGCTGCACGCGGCGGCGGTCGCCATCACCGAGCGTCACGGCGGCGTGGTTCCCGATGACGTCGAGGCGCTGCTCGCGCTCCCGGGCATCGGCGACTACACGGCGCGCGCCGTCGCGGTCTTCGCCTACGGCGCGCACCATCCCGTTGTCGACACCAACGTGCGCCGCGTCATCGCCCGCGCGGTCGACGGCCAGGGCGAGCCCGGGCCGCCGGGCCGACGCGACCTCACGGCCATGTCGGCGCTGCTCCCCGACGACCGCCCGGCGGCCGCGGCCTTCAACGCCGGGATGATGGAGCTCGGCGCGATCGTGTGCGTCGCCCGCGCGCCGCGCTGCGAGGAGTGCCCGCTGGCGGCAGCCTGCGCCTGGCGGGCGGCGGGCTACCCCGCGTACGACGGCCCGCGGAAGGCCGTCCAGAAGAAGTACGAGGGCAGCGACCGGCAGGTGCGCGGCCGCATCCTCGCGGAACTGCGCGGCTCGCACATCCCGGTCACAACTGCCGAGCTGGAGGACGTCTGGCCCGACGCCGAGCAGCGCGACCGCGCCCTCCGCGGGCTGGTCGCCGACGGCCTCGCGGTCGCGGAGGGCGACGGCTACACACTGCCGTGACGCAGCCGGAAGCCGCTCAGGACTCCGCGAACACGAGCGGATCCCAGTCCAGGATCCGCGACCGGTAGACCAGCCCCTCGGTGAAGAACGGGTCGCCGTCGCGGAACCGCTCGGCGGCCTCCCGCGACCGGAACACGGCCATCGACCCCTGCGTGCCCGGATCGCCGAACGTGCCGATCATCAGCACGTCGCCGGTCTCCGCCGCGAAGGCGTCGAGGTAGGCCTTGTGCCGCGGGTACGCCTCCACGATGCGCTGGAAGCGCTCGGGAGTGTTATCGGGGTCGGCGTCGTAGAACGAGACGGCGTACATCCGTCAGTCCTCCTCGTCGTCCTCGCGCGGCTTCACGTACGGGTCCTCGTCGCCGGCGTAGCTGGCGCCGGCCGCGAGTCCGGCCACCTCGGTGTCGCGCTCGTGCGCCTGGCGCAGCAGGTCCTCGATGTGGGCCGCGTTCTCCGGGATGGCGTCGAGCTGGAAGGCCAGCGTCGGCGTCAGCCGCGCGGTGATGTTCTTGCCCACCTCGCTGCGGAGCATACCGGTCGCCGCCTGCAGGGCCGCTGCCGTGTCGGCGCGCTCCTGGTCGGTGCCGTACACCGTGTAGAACACGGTCGCGTGCTGGAGGTCGCCCGTCACCTGCACGTCGGTGATCGTCACGAAGCCGAGCCGCGGGTCGCGGAGGCCGCGATCCAGCCGCTTGGCGATGATGACCTGGATTCTGTCCGCGAGCTTCCTCGCGCGTGCCGGGTCGGCCATGGGGTCCTCCTTGGATGTTCTGCCGGAAGCCGAAGGCCCGGCGGTCTCCCGCCGGGCCTCACATGCTACCGATTACGCGCGAGGCTTCTCCCGCATCTCGGTGGTCTCGATCTCGTCGCCGACCTGGATGTCGTTGTACTTGCCGAGGCCGATACCGGCTTCGAAGTCCGTACGCACCTCGGTGACGTCGTCCTTGAACCGGCGCAGCGACTCGATGGCGAGGTTGTCCCCCACCACGACGCCGTCGCGGATGACGCGCGCCTTGGCGTTGCGCGTGATCGTTCCGGACCGGACGATGACACCGGCGATGTTGCCGAACTTCGAGGAGCGGAACACCTCGCGGATCTCGGCCACACCGGACTGGACCTCTTCGAACTCGGGCTTGAGCATGCCCTTGAGCGAGTTCTCGATGTCCTCGATGGCGTTGTAGATGACCGAGTAGAAGCGGACGTCCACACCCTCGCGGGCCGCACGCTCGCGCGCCTTCACGTCCGGGCGGACGTTGAAGCCGATCACGATCGCGTTGTCGATGGTCGCCAGGTCGATGTCCGACTCGGTGATCGCGCCGACGCCGCGGTGCAGGATGCGGAGGCTGACCGACTCGTCGACCTCGATCTTCATGAGCGACTCCTCCAGCGCCTCCACGGCACCGGACACGTCGCCCTTGATGATGAGGTTGAGCGCCTCGACCTTGCCCTCTTCCAGAGCGCGGGTGAAGTCCTCGAGCGAGATGCGCTTGCGGGCCTTCGCCAGCTGCGCGTTGCGCTCGGCGGCCTCGCGCTTCTCGGCGATCTGCCGGGCGGTGCGGTCCTCCTCGGTGACGATGAAGGTGTCGCCGGCGCGCGGGACGCTGGAGAGACCCTGCACCTGGACCGGGCGCGACGGCGCCGCCTCGAGGACGGGCTCGCCGTTCTCGTCGGCCATCGCACGGACGCGGCCGTACGCCGTGCCCGCGACGATCGCGTCGCCGACGCGCAGCGTTCCGGACTGGATCAGCACGGTCGCCACGGCGCCGCGGCCCTTGTCGAGCTTCGCCTCGATCGCGACACCGCGCGCGTCCTTGTTCGGGTTGGCGCGCAGGTCGAGCCCGGCGTCGGCGGTCAGCAGGACCGCGTCGAGCAGGGAGTCGATGCCGATGTCGTTGCGGGCCGACACGTCGACGAACATGACGTCGCCGCCGTACTCCTCGGCGACCAGGCCGAACTCGGTGAGCTGCTGGCGCACCTTGGCCGGGTTGGCCTCCGGCTTGTCGATCTTGTTGACCGCGACCACGATCGGCACGTTCGCCGCCTGGGCGTGGTTCAGCGCCTCGATGGTCTGCGGCATGATGCCGTCGTCCGCCGCGACCACGAGGATCGCGATGTCCGTGACCTGCGCACCGCGGGCACGCATGGCGGTGAACGCCTCGTGACCCGGGGTGTCGATGAAGGTGATGGCACGCTCGATGCCCTCGTGCTCCGTCCACACCTGGTAGGCGCCGATGTGCTGGGTGATGCCGCCGGCCTCTCCCGCGACGACGTTCGCGTTGCGGATGGCGTCGAGGAGGCGCGTCTTACCGTGGTCGACGTGACCCATGACGGTGACGACCGGGGGCCGGATCTCGAGGTCCTCGTCGGACTCGCCCTCCAGCTCGGCGTCGAGGTCGATGTCGAAGCCCTCGAGCAGCTCGCGGTCCTCGTCCTCGGGCGAGACGACCTGGATCTTGTAGCCCAGCTCCTCGCCGAGGATCTGGAAGGTCGCCTCGTCGAGCGACTCGGTCGCGGTCGCCATCTCGCCCAGGTGGAAGAGGACGGTGACCAGCGACGCGGGGTTCGCGTCGATCTTGTCGGCGAAGTCCGAGATGGAGGAGCCACGGCGCAGGCGCACGACCGTGCCGCCGTCGCCGCGGGGAACGCTCACGCCGCCCAGCGACGGAGCTTCCCTCATCTCGAATTCCTGGCGCTTCGCGCGCTTCGACTTGCGGGCCTTGGACTTGCCGCCGCCGCGGCCGAACGCGCCGGCCGTGCCGCCGCCGGGACCACGGCCGCGGCCACCGCCGCCGGCCGGACGCGGAGCGCCGAAGCCGGTGCCCGTGCCGCCGCCGGGGCGCTGGAAGCCGCCGCCCGCACCGCCACCGGCGCCGCCGGGACGCTGCTGGAAGCCGGGACGACCTCCGCCGCCGCCCTGGCGCTGGCCGGGACGGTTGCCGCCGCCCTGGCCGGGCGCGCCGATGCGCGGCGAGCCGGGGCGCGGCGGGGCCGGACGCGGGATGTTGCCCGGGCTCGGACGCGAGCCCATGCCCTGGCTGGACGAGAACGGGTTGTTGCCCGGCCGCGGGGTGCTGGGCCGCTGGCCCATGCCCTGGCTGGACGAGAACGGGTTGTTGCCCGGACGCGGGGCGCCGGGACGCGGGATGCTGCCGGAGCCGGAGCCGGAGCCACCGCCGGAGGCGGGGCGCGGCGAGGCCGGCTTGGCGGCGTCGGTGGTCGCCTTCGCGGCGGGAGCCGCCTGCGCGGCCTGCTCGGCAGCGGCCTTCTCGGCGGCGGCCTTCTCGGCAGCGGCCTTCTCGGCGGCGGCCTGACGCTCGGCCACCGAGAGCGGCGCCTGCGGCTTGGGTGCGGCGGACTCGCCGGACGCCTGCGGGCGCGGCGCGGCCGGGCGCGGGGCCTCGGCCTTGGGCGCCGACGCCTTGTCGGCGGTGAAGCCTTCAGCCTCCAGGGCGGCGCGCAGCTTGCGCGCTACCGGCGGCTCGATGCTCGAGGACGGGCCCTTGACGAACTCGCCCATCTCCTTGAGTTTCGCGAGCGCGACTTTGCTGTCGACGCCGAGCTCGCTCGCGACCTCGTGTACGCGTGGTTTTGCAGCCACAATTCTCCTGTCTGGGGCCCACCCCGGACAGGGCAGGCGTTAGTTGCGGACGGCACTCATTTCGAGCCGCTCATTTGTTGTCACTCATGTGAAGTCACTGCTTCTTCAGCCTGTTCTCTCAAAGCCATCCGGGGTCGCAGTGCGGCCCGGACGGCCGTCGGGTCGAGCGCCCCATCCGCCCTCAGCGCCCGCCCGAAGGCCTTGCGCTGGAGTGCGAGGTCGAGACACTCGTCGACCGGATGCAGCCACGCGCCCCGTCCGGGGAGAGTGGCGGACGGGTCCGCCACGAGTTCCGAATTCCGGAGTACGACCCTCAGAAGAGAGGATCGGGGAGCGCGAGAACGGCATCCGACGCACGTTCTGACGGCTTCCATCTTACCCCTCACGCATCTCTGCGCCGAATCAGGACGGAGCGCCGCCTCTTCGGACAACGCTCCGTCCCCGCTTCGCATTCCCTCGGTCGGCTGTTACTTCTCGTCCAGGATCGAATCGGGCTGGATGTCGATCTTCGCGCCGGTCAGCTTCGCCGCGAGGCGTGCGTTCTGGCCTTCCTTGCCGATCGCGAGCGACAGCTGGTAGTCGGGAACGAGCGCGCGGACGGCCTTCAGCGACTCGTCGATCACGAACGCGCTGGTCACCTTGGCCGGCGAGAGCGCGCTCGAGACGAACGTCGCGAGGTCGGGCGAGTAGTCGACGATGTCGATCTTCTCGTTGTTCAGCTCAGCGGTCACCGCGCGAACGCGCTGGCCGAGCTCGCCGATGCAGGCGCCCTTGGCGTTCACACCGGGCTCGGTGGCGCGCACCGCGATCTTGGTGCGATGGCCGGCCTCCCGGGCGAGCGAGACGATCTCCACGATGCCGCTGGCGATCTCCGGGACCTCCAGCGCGAACAGCTTGCGGACGAGCGCCGGGTGGGTGCGCGAGACCGTGATCGACGGGCCCTTGGCGCCCTTCGCCACGCTCGTGACGTAGACGCGGATGCGCGAGCCGTGCGTGTACTCCTCGCCCGGCACCTGCTCCTCGGGCGGGAGGATGGCCTCCACGCTGCCCAGGTCGATGTGCACCATGCGCGGGTTCGGTCCCTGCTGGATGACGCCGGCGACGATGTCGCCCTCCCGGCCGCGGAACTCGCCGAGCACCGCGTCGTCCGCGATGTCGCGCAGCCGCTGGTTGATCACCTGCTTGGCGGCGAACGCCGCGATGCGGCCGAAGTCGCTCGGGCTGTCCTCGGCCTCGCCGATGACGTTGCCCTCTTCGTCGCGCTCCGGGACGTAGACGGTGACATGCCCCGTCTTGCGGTCCAGGTGGACACGCGCGGCGGGCGGCTGGTCGCTGTGCCCGTGGCGGTGGTCGGCCTGGTTGGTGTGCTTCAGATATGCGGTCAGGATCGCCTGCTCGATGATCTGCACCAGCTCATCGAACGGGATCTCCTTCTCGCGCTCCATGAGACGCAAGACGCTGAGGTCGATGTCCATGCCGGCCTCCTCTATTCAGATCTTCGCCGCCGCGCGATGGCGCGGCGGACTCAGCTATCTACGGTACCCGAGATTCCGAGCGTCCGGGACCCCGGGTACCGTGCAGGGCATGAGCACGCCAACCCGAACAGCGTCGAAGCTCCAGCACAGCGCCACGGTGCGTGCCCTCACCCGCGTGGGACTGGCCTCGATCGGCCTCCTGCACATCCTGATCGGCGTCATCGCACTGGCCGTCGCCGCCGGCGCCGGCGGCCAGGCCGACCAGTCCGGCGCCCTGCAGGCAGTCGCGTCGGTGCCGGGCGGCGTCTTCGTGCTCTGGGTGATCGTGATCGGCCTCGTCGTGCTGGCGCTCTGGCAGGTGCTGGTCGCCTTCACCGTGCAGGGTGCCGGCAAGAAGGCGCTGGAGGTCGTGAAAGCCGTCGTCTACGGCGGGCTCGCGTACCTGACGATCACCATCGCCACGGGCGGCGGCCACAACACGTCATCGAGCGACAAGTCGGCCAGCGCGCGCCTGCTCGCCCTCCCAGGCGGGGTCTTCGTCCTGGCGCTGATCGGGCTGGTCGTCGTCGGCGTCGGCGTCGGCTTCATCCGCAACGGCGCGACGCACCGCTTCGAGCGCGACCTGAAGCTGCCGCCGGACCGCTGGGCGGGCGCGATCACCGTGCTCGGCCGCGTCGGCTACATCGCGAAGGGCGTCGCCCTGGTGCTGGTCGGCGGGCTGGTGGTCACGGCCGCGATCACCTTCGACCCGTCGAAGGCGTCCGGCCTCGACGGCAGCCTCAAGACGCTGGTGAGCGTCCCGTTCGGGGTGGTGCTGCTGGTGCTCATCGCCGTCGGGCTGCTCGCGTACGGCCTGTTCTGGTGTGTCCGGGCCGTCCGAGCCCGCCTCTGACCCCGCACATTCGTGCCGAATGTCGACTTTCGCGTCGCGAAAGTCGACATTCGGCACGAATCGGATTACGCCTCCTCTTCCGCGGGCGCCGCGAACTGTGCGTTGTAGAGCGTGTAGTACGCGCCGCCGCGGGCGAGCAGCTCCGAGTGGGTGCCCTGCTCCACGATCCGGCCGGCCTCCATCACGAGGATGAGCCCGGCGTCGCGGATCGTGGACAGCCGGTGCGCGATCACGAACGACGTGCGGTCGGCGCGCAGCGCGCTCATCGCCTTCTGCACCAGCAGCTCGGTTCGGGTGTCGACCGAGGAGGTCGCCTCGTCCAGGATGAGCACGCTCGGCCGCGCGAGGAACGCCCGCGCGATCGTGAGCAGCTGCTTCTCGCCGGCCGACACGTTCGAGCCCTCGTCGTCCAGCACCGTGTCGTAGCCGTCCGGAAGCGAGTGCACGAACCGGTCGACGTAGGTGGCGCGCGCCGCGTCCAGGATCTCCTCCTCGGTCGCGTCCGGGCGGCCGTAGGCGATGTTCTCCCGGATGGTGCCCTTGAACAGCCAGGTGTCCTGCAGCACCATCCCCATCCGGTCGCGGAGGTCGTGGCGGGTCATCGACGCGATGTCGACGCCGTCGAGGGTGATCCGGCCGGAGTCCAGGTCGTAGAAGCGCATCATCAGGTTGACCAGCGTGGTCTTGCCCGCGCCGGTCGGCCCGACGATCGCGACGGTCTGTCCCGGCTCGGCCACCAGCGACAGGTCCTCGATGAGCGGCTTGTCCGCCACATAGCGGAACGACACGTCCTCGAAGGCCAGCCGGCCGCGGGTGCCGTGCGGGCTCTGCGGCTCGGCCGGGTCGGGGCTCTGCTCCTCGGCGTCCAGCAGCTCGAAGACCCGCTCGGCGCTGGCGACGCCGGACTGCAGCAGGTTGGCCATCGACCCGAGCTGCGTGAGCGGCTGGGTGAACTGGCGCGAGTACTGGATGAACGCCGTCACGTCGCCGAGCTGCATCGCGCCGTTGGCGACCTGGAGGCCGCCGACCACCGCGATCGCGACGTACATCAGGTTCCCGACGAACATCATCGACGGCATGATCAGACCGGAGATGAACTGCGCGCCGAAGCTCGCCTGGTACATCTCCTGGTTCTTGGAGCGGAACCGCTCCTCCACCTCGCGGTGGCGCCCGAAGACCTTCACGAGCGAGTGGCCGGTGAAGGCCTCCTCGATCTGCCCGTTCAGCTCGCCGGTGTTGCGCCACTGCGCGACGAACAGCCGCTGCGACCGCTTGGCGATCAGCATCGTGACCACGAGGGTCAGCGGGATGGTGATGAGCGCGATGACCGCCAGCAGCGGGGACACGACGAACATCATCACCGTCACGCCGATCACCGTCAGCAGCGAGGTGAGCAGCTGGCTCATCGTCTGCTGGAGGGTCTGCGAGATGTTGTCGATGTCGTTCGTGACCCGGCTGAGCAGCTCGCCGCGCTGCATCTTGTCGAAGTAGGTCAGCGGGAGGCGGTGGATCTTGGCCTCCACGTCCTGGCGCAGCCGGTACACCGTGCGCTGCGTGATCCCGTTGAGCACGTAGCCCTGGAGGTACGCGAACAGCGACGACGCGATGTAGAGCGCCAGCACCCACATCAGCACGTGGCCGACGGCGGTGAAGTCGATCCCCTCGCCCGGGGTCAGCGTCATCCCGGAGATGAGGTCGGCGAGCTGGCCCTGCCCGTTCGCCCGGAGCCCTGCGATCGCCTGCGCCTGCGTGATGCCCTTCGGGAGCTGGGCGGAGATCGCGCCGGCGAACACGAGGTTGATCGCGTTGCCGAGCAGCTTCGGCCCGAGAACCGCGAACACGACGCTGACCACCGCGAGGACCGTGACGAACACGATCCCGATCCACTCCGGCCGCAGTCGCGCGGCGAGGCGCTTGGCCGACGGGCCGAAGTTCATCGACTTGTCGCCCGGCATCGTCATGCCGCCGAACGGGCCGCCGCCCGGGCCGCGGCGGACGGGGGTCCGCACGGGGGCCTGCTGGGCGGGAGCCTGCCGAGCCGGAGTCTGCTGGGTCGCGCCGCCACGGGCGCCGTCTGCGCGGCTCATGCCGCCTCCTCCGCGGTGAGCTGCGACGAGACGATCTCGGCGTAGGTCGGATTGGTCTCCACGAGCTCGGCGTGCGTGCCTCGGCCGACCACGTGGCCGTCCTCGAGCACGACGATCTGGTCGGCGTCCACGATGGTCGACACCCGCTGGGCCACGACGATCATCGTGGCCTCCGACTCGTTGCGGGCGAGCGCGCTGCGCAGACGGGCGTCGGTGGCGGTGTCGAGCGCGGAGAACGAGTCGTCGAAGATGTAGATCTCCGGCCGGCGCACGAGCGCGCGGGCGATCGCGAGGCGCTGCCTCTGGCCTCCGGAGACGTTGGTTCCGCCCTGGGCGATGGCCGCGTCGAGCTTGTCCGGCATCTCCTCGACGAAGCCCTTCGCCTGCGCGATCTCCAGCGCGCGCCAGAGCTCGTCGTCGCTTGCGTCCGGGTTGCCGTAGCGGAGGTTGCTGGCGACCGTCCCGGAGAACAGGTACGGCTTCTGCGGGACGAGCCCGATGCGCGACCAGAGCAGCTCGGGGTCGAGCTCGGCGACGTCCACGCCGTCCACCAGCACGATGCCGCTCGTGGCGTCGAATAACCGGGGTATGAGGTTCACCAGCGTCGTCTTGCCGGCCCCGGTGCTGCCGATCACGGCGGTGGTCTTGCCGGCCTCGGCGAAGAACGTCACGTCGTTCAGGACCGGCTGCTCGGCTCCCGGGTAGGAGAAGCCGACGCCGACGAACTCGACGGTCCCGCGGGCGGTGACCTCGGTGATCGGGTTCTCGACGGCGCCCACCGACGGCTCGGTGTTCAGCACCTCGCCGATGCGGTCGGCGCAGACGGCGGCGCGCGGCACCAGGACCGCCATCATCGTGGACATCATCACGCCCATCAGGATCTGCGCGAGGTACTGCAGGAACGCGGTCAGGGTGCCGATCTGCATCGATCCGTCGGCGACCCGGTACGCGCCGAACCAGATCACGGCGACGCTGGACACGTTCAGCACCAGCATCACGATCGGGAACATCAGCGCGAACAGCCGCCCCGCCCTGATGGCCGTGTCGGTGACCAGGTCGTTGGCGACGGTGAACCGCGCAGTCTCGACGTCCTCCCGCACGAACGCGCGCACCACCCGGATGCCGGTGAGCTGCTCGCGCAGCACCCGGTTGACCCGGTCGATCCGCTCCTGCATCTTGCGGAACAGCGGGACCATCCGGACGATGATCATGCTCACGGCGATCAGCAGCACGGGCACGCTCACCGCGATCAGCCAGGAGAGCTGGAGGTCCTGCCGCATCGCCAGGATGATGCCGCCGATCGCGAGGATCGGCGCCGACACCAGCAGCGTGCAGGTCATCAGCACCAGCATCTGGACCTGCTGCACGTCGTTGGTGTTCCTGGTGATCAGCGAGGGGGCGCCGAAGTGGGTCACCTCGCGCTCGGAGAACTCGCCGACACGGTGGAAGATCGCGCCGCGGAGGTCGCGGCCGACCAGCATGGCCACCTTCGCGCCGAAGTAGACGGCGGTGATCGAGCAGGCGATCTGGACGACCGTCACGCCGAGCATCTCGGCTCCGGTCGACAGGATGTAGCCCGTGTCGCCCTTGGCGATGCCGTTGTCCACGATGTCGGCGTTCAGCGTCGGCAACCACAGCGACAGCAGCGACTGGGCGAGCTGGAAGAACACCACCCCGATGAGCAGCGGCCAATGCGGCCGGAGGTACCGGCCGAGGAGTTTCAGGAGCATCCGGGCTCTCCCTGGTCTGCCGCGTCCGCGGCGGTCGTGGCGGGTGTGGTGGGTGTGTAGATCGCGAACGGCCGGCCTGCGACGCCCACGAGGGCGATCCGGGCGAGGTCGTCGACGCTGAACTCGATGCCGTCGTTCAGTGCGGGGAACGCGGACGAGAAGCTGATCAGGCGCAGGATGTGCGCGACGCGGTCCGGGGGCCAGTTAAGCTCATCGGCCTCCGGCGCGAGGATGCGCGCGATGATGGCCGCGAACTCGGTGCGCTCCTGCGGGATGGGCGGCCGCTGGTGACCGACCACCGACATGATCCGCATGACGCTCTGGAAGCGCTCGCGCAGCAGGTAGACGATCGCGCGGACCTTGTGCTCGAGCGGGAGGCCGGGGTCGATGGAGCGCAGCGCCTCGCGCAGCGGCTCCGGGTCGAGGAACTTCTCGACCGCGGCCTGGACGAGGGTCTCCTTGTCGCCGAACGCGCGGAAGATCGTCCCCTCCGCGATCCCGGCGGCGTCGGCGATCTGGCGCGAGGTCACACCGCGGCCGTGCTCGATGAGCAGCGGGATGACCGCGTCGATGATCATCGCCTTGCGATCCTCCGGCGGCAGCGGCTGCGCGCGGTTGCGCGTCGTCTCCAACTCGGTTTCCACGTAGGAATCGTAGGTGGAGTGAGTGCTCACTCACAACGCCGAAGCTGTTCGCCCTGAGCGAACAACCCCCGGCGGCTCAGCGGTCGAGCGGGAAGAAGCCCGAGATGGTCGCCACGTCCTCCGCCGTGGGCGTCCACGCGGTGGCCGCCTCGGCGTTCGCCACGATCTGCTCCGGACGGGTCGCGCCGGCGATCACGCTGGTGAGCCCGGGCTGGGCGAGCAGCCAGGCGAAGGTCGCCTGCAGCATCGTGACGCCGCGCTCGTCGCAGAACGCCTGGTACCGCTCGATCGCATCCCACGGCGCGTCGTCGAGCAGGTGCTTGCGGATCATCATGATGCGGCTGTCCGCCGGACCGCCCTCGCGGCTGAACTTGCCGGTGAACAGCCCGTTGTAGAGCGGGAAGAACGGCAGGAAGCCGAGACCGTACGCGTTGACGGCGGGCAGCACCTCCCGTTCGGCGCCGCGGACCAGCAGGCTGTACTCGTTCTGCGACGAGATGAACTTCGGGTGGCCGGCGAGCCGGGCGGTGAACTCGGCCTCCGCGATCTGCCAGCCGGCGAGGTTCGAGTGGCCGATGTAGCGGATCTTTCCCTCGGCGATCAGGTCGTCCAGGGTCTCCAGCGTCTCCTCGATCGGGGTCACGGGGTCGGGGTGATGCAGCTGGTAGAGGTCGATCCAGTCGGTGCGCAGCCGGCGCAGCGACGACTCGACGGCGAGCCGGATGTAGCGACGGGAGCCGCGCACTCCCCAGTCGGGGCCGTTCGCGCCGGCCATGTCCATGCCGAACTTCGTCGCGAGGACGATCTTGTCCCGCTTGCCTTCGAGGGAGGCTCCCATCAGCGTCTCGGAGAGCCCGCGTTCCTTGCCGTAGATGTCGGCGGTGTCGAAGAACGTCACGCCGGCGTCGATCGCGGCGTCGACGACCGCGTCCGTGCCCTCCTGGGTCTCGGTGGCCGTGCCCGCGCGGCCGAAGTTGTTGCAGCCGAGGCCGATCGTGGAGACGATGAGGCCGGAGTCGCCGAGGGTGCGGTATTCGATGTTCGCCATGCTGTCGAGTCTAGGCAGCGTCCGGGGGCGCATCGGACCAATTCGTCCTCCACAGAAGACCCCGGAATGCGACTTGTCCCCAATGTCCGATTTCCGCGAGTGACTGTCGGTGGCCGCCCGTAGAGTCGACCCATGAGCAGTTCCACGATCTTCCTCCTCCGGATGCCGAGCCCCATCGGCCGCATCGAGTTGACCGGCGACGGCGACGCCGTCACGTCCCTCTCGATCGCACGCGACGACGTGCTCCCCCACGACGACCTCCCCGAGAACCGCGACGCCGTGCTCGAGAACGCGGCCACGCAGCTCGACGAGTACTTCGCTGGCACGCGCCGGGAGTTCGACGTCCCCGTCCACCTGATCGGCACTCCGTTCCGCACGGCCGTCTGGGAGCGTCTCACAGCGCTGGAGTACGGCACGCTCACCACCTACGGCGAGCTCGGGCTGTCGCTCGGCCACCCCGGCTACGGGCGCGCGATCGGCGGGGCGGTCGGAGCGAACCCGGTGCCCATCATCGTCGGGTGCCACCGCGTCCTGTCCTCCAGCGGCAAGATCACCGGGTACAGCGGAGGCGAGGGCATCCCCACCAAGCTGTGGCTGCTGGAGCACGAGGGGATCACCCTCGCGGCATGAGCGCTTCCGACACAGAGACGACCTCCCCGGCCGAGCAGACTCGTTCGGGCGAGCCCGCGACCAGCACCCTTCCGGCCGAGACGGTCGTGCGTGCCGCGCTGGTGACCGGAGACGACGGCCGCGCCCGGTGCTCGTGGTCGGCGAACGATCCGGAGTACCGGCGCTACCACGACGAGGAGTGGGGCACGCCCCAGCACGATCCGCGCGCGCTCTACGAGAAGCTCTGCCTGGAGGGCTTCCAGGCCGGGCTCTCCTGGATCACGATCCTGCGCAGGCGGCCGGCGTTCCGCGAGGACTTCCTCGACTTCGTGCCGGAGCGCGTCGCGGCGATGACCGAGGCGGACGTGCAGCGGCTGCTCGGCGACGAACGGATCATCCGGCACCGCGGCAAGATCGAGGCGACCATCTCGAACGCGCGCGCGACCCTCGCCCTCGACGTGCCGCTGGAGGAGCTGATGTGGGGCTTCGCCCCGGCCGGCCCGCGGCCTCGGCCGCGCTCCTGGGGCGAGGTCCCCGCGGTCACCGACGAGTCGACCGCGATGAGCAAGGAGCTCCGGCGCCGAGGGTTCCGCTTCGTCGGGCCGACCACGATGTACGCGCTCATGCAGGCGACCGGGATGGTCGACGACCACTTCGAGGGCTGCTTCCGAGCGGAGGGCTGAGGCGCTCGATCGCGCGCGGACACAAGAGAGTCGGGCCGACGAGGTCGATCCGGGAACCGTTCTCGCTGGTGACGGCGCGTCCGCTCGTGCCCGACCGCAGGCGGAATCTACTGTGCTGCCGCCACACCGGTTCCGGACTCGGCACATCCGTGTGATGTGTCCGCGATCTGCGCGTCGGCCCGACTGGTATGTGGAGTCTTCCGGCGTTCACGGACGCCGGGACTGGCGGGATGTCCCTTCTCTCGTGAGTTGAGCTTATCTCACTTACGCGCCGAACACCATCATCCCGAGCGCTCCGAAGCAGATGTTCAGCTTGCTGAACGCAGCACCGCGCTGAGCTTGCCCGGGACTCCGACGACCTCGGGGACGACCAGGTCGAGCTCCCCCGGACGGTCCACCGATCGCGTCAGCTCGTAGCCCTCGGCGGCGGCCCACGCGAGGAGCGCGTCCGTGGAGGCGAAATCCTCGCCGTGCTCGAGAATGGCACGGGTGAACAGGCCCTTGGCCTGCTTGTTGAAGTGGTTGAGCGCGCGCACCGTCCCGCTTTCGTCGCGCGCCAGCACCCGGAGGTAGTGCACGCCCTCGCGCTCCGGCAGCGGGCCGAGCGCGGCGTAGCCCTCCGACCGGAGGTCGAGGATGACGCCGTCGACCACCGCGAGCTCGGCCGCGCAGACCTCTGCCCAGCGCTTCTTGAGCGTCGGCGACAGTCGCGAGTCGAACGAGAGCCGGTAGGCCGGGATGCGGTCGTCCGCCCGGACGAGCCCCAGCAGCGCGGACTGCACAGCGACGGAGCGTGCGGCGAACCGCCACTGCTCCTCCGTCAGCGACGGCGCGTCGAGCGCGTCGTAGAGAACACCCGTGTAGCGGAGCAACGCGGGCATCGTCTCGGCCCTGCGAAGACCCCGATTGCGGACGATCTCGCTCGCCTGCTTCGGACCCAGCTTCAGCGCCTTCGCCGCAGCCTCCGGAGTCCGCGAGAGCGCGACCGTATCGGCGACGACGCCGCGGCGCGTCGCGTTCAGGGCTGGGAAACCCAAGGACTTCACGGCGAGCGGTGTCGCCTCTCCCCCGTCGCGTTTGGTCTCCGACGGGGGCAGCAGGACGAGCACTCAGCGCTCCAGGAAGGCGAGCGCCGCGTCGATGTTCTCGCCCAGTGGGCGGGAGGTGTCCAAGGTCACCCGCGGCAGCGACGCCGCGGCGCCCTTCCACTCGGAGTAGTCGTCCACGCTCTGCTCGACCTGGTAGGCGGCGATCAGGCCGGTGCGTTTGGCGAGACGCTCCTCGTGCAGCTCGTCGTCGGAGCAGACCGTCTCGACCACGCGCAGCTTCACGCCGCAGCGCTCGGCCAGGTCGCGCCACTGCAGGCGCGCCGGCTCGACGGCGTTGACGGCGTCCACGACGACCGAGTGACCGCTGATGAGCACCTGCTCGGCCATCCGCTCCGCCACCAGGTAGGCGGCGAGGCCGGTGGGCTGGTCGGCGTCGATGCCCGCCTTGAGGATCGCGCCCTCGATCGGGTCCACCGAAATCGCCGTGGCGCCGAGCCGGCCCGCGATGATCTCCGCGATGGTGGACTTGCCCGAACCAGGAAGCCCCGCCGTCACGATCAGCACGGGGACGCGGACGTCGCCGAACTGCCGTTCGAGCGGGGCTTTCTGTTCGGCCATGGTCAGACCAGCTCCGCCTGACGGGCCACGATCGTGACGGTGTTGTTCTCCACGGAGAGGAAGCCGTCGTCGGCCTGCGCCGCGATCGACTCCCCGCCGTTCAGGGTCACGCGCACCTCGCCCTGGGCGAGGATGGCGAGCAGCGGCTCGTGGCCGGGCAGGATACCGATCTGCCCTTCCACGGTCCGTGCGACGACCATGCTCGCCTCGCCCGACCACACTTCGTGGTCGGCGGCGACGACGCTGACGGTGAGGACAGCCATGTCAGCCGTTCTCCTTCTGGATCTGCGCCCACTTCTCCTCGACGTCGGAGATCGGGCCGACGTTGAAGAACGCCTGCTCGGCGACGTGGTCGAACTCGCCCTTGGCGATCGCGTCGAACGACTCGATGGTGTCCTTCAGCGGGACGGTCGAGCCCTCGACACCGGTGAACTTCTTCGCCATGTAGGTGTTCTGCGAGAGGAACTGCTGGATGCGGCGGGCCCGCGACACGGTGATCTTGTCCTCTTCGGACAGCTCGTCGACACCGAGGATCGCGATGATCTCCTGCAGCTCCTTGTTCTTCTGGAGGATCTGCTTGACCGTGGTGGCCACGCGGTAGTGGTCGGCGCCCAGGTATCGGGGGTCGAGGATGCGCGAGGTCGAGGTCAGCGGGTCGACGGCCGGGTACAGGCCCTTCGACGCGATCTCACGGGAGAGCTCGGTCGTGGCGTCGAGGTGGGCGAAGGTGGTCGCCGGCGCCGGGTCGGTGTAGTCGTCGGCCGGCACGTAGATCGCCTGCAGCGAGGTGATCGAGTGGCCGCGGGTCGAGGTGATGCGCTCCTGGAGGAGGCCCATCTCGTCGGCCAGGTTCGGCTGGTAGCCCACCGCGGACGGCATGCGGCCGAGCAGCGTGGAGACCTCGGAGCCGGCCTGCGTGAAGCGGAAGATGTTGTCGATGAAGAGCAGCACGTCCTGCTTCTGCACGTCGCGGAAGTACTCCGCCATCGTCAGCGCGGACAGGGCGACGCGCAGGCGCGTTCCCGGCGGCTCGTCCATCTGGCCGAAGACGAGCGCGGTCTTGTCGAAGACGCCCGCCTCCTCCATCTCGTGGATGAGGTCGTTGCCCTCACGGGTGCGCTCGCCGACACCGGCGAACACCGACACACCGCCGTGGTCCTGCGCGACGCGCTGGATCATCTCCTGGATGAGGACGGTCTTGCCGACGCCCGCGCCGCCGAACAGGCCGATCTTGCCGCCCTGGACGTACGGGGTGAGCAGATCGATGACCTTGATGCCGGTCTCGAAGAGCTGGGTCTTGGACTCGAGCTGGTCGAACGCCGGCGGCTGGCGGTGGATCGGCCAGCGCTCGGTGATCTCGATCTTCTCGCCCGGCTCGGCGTTGAGCACGTCGCCGGTCACGTTGAAGACCTTGCCCTTGGTGACGTCGCCGACCGGGACGGAGATGGGCGCGCCGGTGTCGCGCACCTCGCCGCCGCGGACCAGGCCGTCGGTGGGCTTCAGGGCGATGGCGCGGACGAGGTCGTCGCCGAGGTGCTGTGCGACCTCGAGCGTGATCTCGGTCGACTGCTCGCCGATGGTGATGGTGGTCTTCAGGGCGTTGTAGATGCCCGGGATCGAGTCGTGCGGGAACTCGATGTCGACGACCGGACCGGTGACGCGGGCGATGCGTCCCACGCCGGCCGGCTGCGCGGTCGAAGCCTGGGCTTCGGCGGTAGCGGTAGTCATGATTCGTTCTCTCTCGTTTGGACGATTATTTTGCCGAGCTCAGCGCGTCCGCGCCGCCCACGATCTCGGAGATCTGCTGGGTGATCTCCGCCTGGCGGGCGTTGTTGGCCAGTCGCGTGTAGTCGGTGATGAGCTTGTCGGCGTTGTCGCTCGCGGCCTTCATCGCCTTCTGCGTGGCCGCGTGCTTGGAGGCGGCGGACTGCAGCATCGCGTTGAAGATGCGGCTCTCGATGTAGACCGGCAGCAGCGAGTCGAGCACCGTGTTGACGTCGGGCTCGAACTCGTAGAGCGGCAGGACCTGCGTGCGGTCCGGCTCCTCCATGCCCTCCACGACCTCCAGCGGAAGCAGGCGGACGATCTGGGGCTCCTGGGTCAGCATGCTGATGAAGCGGTTGTAGATGATGTGGATCTCGTCCACGCCGCCGTCGGACGCGTCACGCAGGAAGGACTCGAGGACCGCGTCGGCGACCTCCTTGGCCTGCTCGAATTCGGGGTTGTCCGTGTTGCCCGTCCACACCCGCTCGAACGCGCGGCGCCGGAAGCTGAAGTAGCCCTGCGCCTTGCGTCCGATCAGGAAGTAGACGACCTCCTTGCCCTGGCTGCGCAGCAGCTCGGCGAGCTTCTCCGACTCCTTGAGCACGTTCGAGTTGAACGCGCCCGCGAGGCCGCGGTCCGACGAGAAGATGACGATCGCGGCGCGCTCGATCTTCTCCGGCTCCGTTGTGAGGACGTGCTCGACGTTCGAGTAGGTCGCCACCGCCGACACCGCGCGCGTGATCGCGCGGGCGTACGGCGTGGAGGCGGCCACCCTGGCCTGCGCCTTCTGGATGCGTGAGGCGGAGATCAGCTCCATGGCACGGGTGATCTTCTTGGTCGTCTGGGCAGACCTGATCTTCTGCCGGTAGACCCGAAGCTGTGCTCCCATGTGTCTTCCTCAGTACCTATCCGTGCTCAGCGCTTCGCCTTGACGATGCGCTCCTGGTTGACGTCCTCCGTGGAGCTCGCCTCGAACTCCTCGCGCCCGACCGAGGCGAGCGGCTTGCCCTCGCCGGTCTGGAACTCGAGCTTGAACTTGTCGACCTCCTCGCCGAGCTTCGACACGGTGTCGTCGTCGAGGACGTTCGTGTCGCGCAGGGTGGTGAGGATGTCGGTGTTGCGGCGCAGGTGGTCCAGCAGCTCGGCCTCGAAGCGGAGGATGTCCTCCACCGCGACCTCGTCCAGCTTGCCGTTGGTGCCGGCCCAGATCGAGACGACCTGCTCCTCCACCGGGAACGGCGAGTACTGCGGCTGCTTGAGCAGCTCGGTGAGGCGCGCGCCGCGGGCGAGCTGACGGCGGCTGGCCGCGTCGAGGTCGGACGCGAACATCGCGAACGCCTCGAGCGAGCGGTACTGCGCCAGCTCGAGCTTGAGCGTGCCGGAGACCTTCTTGATCGACTTGACCTGGGCGTCGCCGCCGACACGGGAGACCGAGATGCCGACGTCGACCGCGGGACGCTGGTTGGCGTTGAACAGGTCGGACTGAAGGAAGATCTGGCCGTCGGTGATCGAGATCACGTTGGTCGGGATGTACGCCGAGACGTCGTTCGCCTTGGTCTCGATGATCGGCAGGCCGGTCATCGAGCCGGCGCCCAGCTCGTCGGAGAGCTTGGCGCAACGCTCCAGCAGGCGGGAGTGCAGGTAGAAGACGTCGCCCGGGTAGGCCTCGCGTCCCGGCGGACGGCGCAGGAGGAGCGAGACGGCGCGGTAGGCCTCAGCCTGCTTCGACAGGTCATCGAAGATGATGAGGACGTGCTTGCCGCCGTACATCCAGTGCTGGCCGATGGCCGAGCCGGTGTAGGGGGCGAGGTACTTGAAGCCCGCCGGGTCGGAGGCCGGGGCCGCGACGATGGTGGTGTACTCCATCGCGCCGGCGTCCTCGAGCGCACCCTTCACCGAAGCGATGGTCGAGCCCTTCTGGCCGATCGCCACGTAGATGCAGCGCACCTGCTTGTTGACGTCGCCGGACTCCCAGTTGGCCTTCTGGTTGATGATCGTGTCGATCGCGATGGCCGTCTTGCCGGTCTGGCGGTCGCCGATGATGAGCTGGCGCTGGCCGCGGCCGACGGGGATCATGGCGTCGATCGCCTTGATGCCGGTCTGGAGCGGCTCGTGCACCGACTTGCGCTGCATGACGCCAGGAGCCTGGAGCTCGAGCTCGCGGCGGCCCTCGGTCGCGATCTCGCCGAGGCCGTCGATCGGGTTGCCGAGCGGGTCGACCACGCGGCCGAGGTAGCCGTCGCCGACGGGGACGGAGAGGACCTCGCCGGTGCGGGTCACCTCCATGCCCTCGACGATGTCGTCGAACTCGCCGAGGACCACGACGCCGACCTCGTTCTCGTCGAGGTTCTGGGCGAGGCCCAGGGTGCCGTCCGCGAAGCGGATGAGCTCGTTCGCCATCACGCCGGGGAGGCCCTCGACGTGCGCGATGCCGTCGGACGCGTCGAGGACGTGCCCGACCTCGGTGGTCTCGGCCTTGGCCGGCTCGTACTTCGAGACGAAGTCCTTGAGCGCGTCCCGGATCTCATCGGGGCTGATCTGGATGTCTGCCATCGTTGTTCCCTATCTGGGTTTCTCTGTCGGGCGGTCAGCCCGCGAGCTGAAGTCGGAGTTCGGTGAGGCGCGACGCGACGCTTCCGTCGATGACGTCGTCGCCGATCTGCACGCGCAGACCGCCGAGGATCGCCGGGTCGACGACCTCGTTGAGCTTGAGGTCGCCGTACTTCGCGGCGAGGCTCGCGCGCAGGCGCTCGGCCTGCTCGGCCGGGAGCGGCATGGCCGTGACGACCGTGGCGATCGTCTGGCCGTACTGGGCGGCGACGATGCGCGCGGCGTCGCGGAGCGACTCGCGGATGCTGCGGCCTCGCGGCTGCAGCACGAGCTGGCGAGCGATCGCGACGGTCTGCATCGAAGCCTTGCCCGCGAGCAGGCGCTCGGCGAGAGCGGCCTTGGCCTCGGGAGCGGCGAGCTTGCTGCGGAGCGCGAGCTCGAGCTGCGCGTCGGAGGTCACGGCGCCTCCGAACGCGAACAGCTCACCCGGGATGTCCACATTGCGCGGCGCGGACGCGGCGATCGAGCGGATGCCGAGCTCCTCGATCGCGGCCAGGACGTCGTCCTGGCCGGACCAGCGCTCGCCGGCGACGACCGTCAGCAGCTCGACCGCGGGGGCCGAGAGCGACGCGAAGACGCGCTGGACCAGCGCGGCCTTGCCGTCGGCGGGCGCCGAGGGGTCGCTGAGGACCGCACGGAGCTGGGCCGAGTCGGCGACGACTCGTCCTGCGGCGAACAGGTCTTCAGCCGTCGTCAGATCGGCCTTGGACCCGAGCCCGGCGAGCGCCTGGACGGATCGGGCCAGTGCTTCTCTGGAGGCGCTTCCCATCAGTTGCCCGACCCTGCCTTCTGGGCTTCGCTGGACTCGAGGTCGGCCAGGAACCGGTCGACGATGGCCTGGGCCTTCTTGTCGTCGGTGAGCACCTCGCCGACCACGCCGGACGCGAGGTCGATCGCGAGCGAGCCGACCTCGCCGCGGAGCGAGACGAGCGCGCCCTGGCGCTCCGCCTCGATCTGGGCCTGGGCGGCAGCGGTCACGCGCGCGGCCTCGGCCGTGGCGTTGTCCTTGGCCTCCGCGACGATCTTCTGGCCGTCGGTGCGGGCCGTCTCGCGGATCTTGGCCGCCTCCGCACGCGCGTCGGCGAGCTGGGCGGTGTACTCCTCGAGCAGCGCTTCGGCCTTGTGCTGAGCCTCGTCGGCCTTCGCGATGTTTCCCTCGATCGCTTCTGCGCGCTCATCCAGGAGCTTCCGCATGCGCGGAAGGACCAGCTTCCAGAAGAAGAACAGGATGATGACGAAACAGATCGCCGAGGCGATGATGTCCGGCCACGCGGGGATCAGCGGGTTGTGCGTCTCCTCCGTCGCGGCGATCACGACACTGTTGAGCATCGTTCCTCCTTACGGGGTGGGCTAAAGAGGATCAGACGAAGATGAAGTAGGTAGCGATACCGATGAAGGCGAGCGCCTCGGTGAACGCGATACCGATGTACATCAGGACCTGAAGACGGCCGGCCAGCTCAGGCTGACGGGCGACGCCCTCGATGGTCTTGCCGACGACGATGCCAACGCCGATGGCCGGGCCGATGGCGGCGAGGCCGTATCCGACAGTGGCGATGTTGCCGTTGATAGCAGCGATGTCCACGTTATGTGTTTCCTTCCGTGATGGCGATCCGTGCGGGCGCGCGGATCGTTCTTAGTGTTCCTCGGCGACTGCGAGCTGGATGTAGACAGCCGTGAGCAGTGCGAAGACGTAGGCCTGGAGGACAGCCACCAGGATCTCGAACAGGGTGAATGCGAAGCCGAAGGCGAAGGTGCCGACACCGAAGAGCGCCCACCAGCCGCCGGCCTCGAAGAAGAAGAACGAGGTCGCGGTGAAGAACAGGACGAGCAGCAGGTGCCCGACGACCATGTTCATCAGGAGTCGCAGGGTCAGCGTGATCGGCCGCAGAATGAACGTCGAGATGAACTCGATCGGCGTCACGATGATGTAGAGGAAGGGCGGCACGCCGGGCGGGAACAGGGCGTTCTTGAAGAAGTTCTTCGGGCTCTTCTTGATGCCCGCGTAGATGAACGTGACGTACGCGACGATCGCGAGGAGCATCGGCAGCGCGATCACCGAGGTGCCCGCGATGTTGAGGAACGGGATGGCGCCGGTCAGGTTGAAGAACAGGATCATGAAGAAGATCGTGGTCAGCAGCGGCAGGAAGCGGCGGCCGTCCTTGCGCCCGAGCAGGTCTTCGCCGATGTTGACGCGGACGAAGTCCAGGCCCATCTCGACGACCGACTGGAAGCGGCCGGGCACGATCGTCATCTTGCGGGTGCCGAGCCAGAAGACCAGGATCAGCACGACCAGCGCGAACAGACGCACCAGGACGATGCGGTTGAACTCGAGTCCGCCGATGGTGAACAGGGTCGGTGGGAAGAACTCGTTGATCGACGGGCCTTGGAAGCTTCCTCCATCGGAGCTTGCGGCCTGGACCAGCAGGTTCACAGCGTTAGCTAACAGCGCTATCTCCTGTTTCGGGGCGTCGAGCATAATGCTCTCGCGACGACGAACGGTGGACACCCGCGCTCGCGCGACCAGTGGTGCGAGGGCGCGTACGGGTGGGGGATCACTGACAACTCTACAAGAGTTTTCAACCGGTAACGAATCGGATAAGGCTCAGCGTTTGTCCCCCGGCAGCGTGACGTCGCTGGCGTAGGGGATGCGCGACCGGAAGACCACGATCATGTCGACCACGAGCGACCCGATCACGCCCGCGATGAGGCTCAGGAACAGCACGACGGGGTTGATCCACGGCTGGTCGCGCAGCAGCAGGGCGAGCACGATGAAGAGCACGAACTTCACGATCCAGCCGCCCAGCACGATGCCGAAGAACAGCCCGACGAAGAGGTCGGAGCCGATGAAGCGGTTGGCGATCAGGATGCTGAGCGCGGTGATCCCGAGGAAGACCGCCGCCATCACGGTGCCGATCAGCGCGCTCGTGACGCCGACCCAGCCGGCGAAGATCCCGCCGAGCACCATCCCGACGACGGCGATGATCGCGGCGAGGATGAGGCCGTACTTGAGCACGTCCTTCAGCACAGGAGTCGAGGTCGGCTGCTGCGCGGCGGCCTTCGGGGTCTCGTCCGGCCGCGGGGCGGGGGCTCCGTCCTGGTGGTCGGTCATCGGGTCTCCTTGCTGGTGGGGTCGGCGCCGGCGCCCGGCGGTGTCGTGACGGGGCCGCTGGTGGTGACGGGGATCTGCTCGCTGGCGATGTCGAGCGCGTCGTACTTCGCGGTCTCCTCGGCTTCCTTGCTGCCCGCCGGGGCGAGCTCGGCCACGGCCTCGTTCAGCTTGCGGCGGCTGAGCGGGGCCAGGGTGATCGCGGTGCAGATCACGAGGCCGATCGCGACGAAGACGATCGCCATCCAGTACGGGTCGAAGAAGAACAGCAGGCAGCCGATCGAGAGCACGGCAGTCCACGCGTAGAAGATCAGCACGGCGTGCAGGTGGGTGTGGCCCATGTCGAGCAGCCGGTGGTGGAGGTGCTTGCGGTCGGCGCTGAACGGCGACTTACCCGCGCGCAGGCGGCGCACGACGGCGAGGCCGAAGTCGAGCAGCGGGATGACGAGCACCGCGAACGGGATGGTCACCGGGATGAACGCGGGAACCAGCGACGACTTGCCGAGCGTCTGCAGGGCCTCGGGATTGATCGTGCCGGTGACCGAGATCGCGGAGGTCGCCATCAGCAGGCCGATCAGCAGCGCTCCCGCATCGCCCATGAACATCTTCGCCGGGTGCCAGTTCAGCGGCAGGAAGCCCGCGCACGCGCCGACCAGGATCGCCGCGATGACGCCGGCCAGGCTGAAGTAGTTCTGCGGGCTGATGTCGCGCTGCAGCAGGTACGTGTAGACGAGGAACGTGCCGTTGGCGATGAGGGCGACGCCGGCGACCAGGCCGTCCAGCCCGTCGATGAAGTTGATCGCGTTCATCACGAGCACGATCGCGAACAGCGTGATCACGATGCTCATCACCGGGGAGCCGATGGTGAGGCCGCCGATCGGCAGCGAGTAGATCTGCACGCCCAGCCAGGCCACGATGCCCGCCGCGACGAACTGGCCGGCGAGCTTGGTCATCCAGTCGAGGTCCCAGAGGTCGTCGGCCACGCCGAGCACGACGATGAGCAACGCAGCGCCCAGGATCGCGATGATCGGACCCGCGTCCGAGAAGATCAGCGACAGCACGCCGAACTGGCTGGACAGCAGCCACGAGACGCCGAACGCCACGAGGATGCCGAGGAACATCGCGACGCCGCCGAGCCGCGGCGTCGGCCGGGTGTGGACGTCGCGCTCCCGGATCTTCGGGTAGAGCTTGAAGCGCATGGAGACCTTGTAGACCACCACCGACATCCCGAACGTGATCACGGCCGAGATGAGCGCGAGAGCGAGGAAGAGGGTCACGGCTCAGGTGTCCGCGGCGGTGTCGGCGGTCGCGTCCGTCTCGACCGCGTCGTCGTCCGCCCGGTCCGCCGTCTCGTCGTCGGCGAGCGCGTCGCCCACGACGGCGCGGAGCTGCTCGGCCGAGATGACGCCGTGGCGGAGGATGCGGAGCTTGCCCGCTCCCGCGGCGAGCGCGGTCGCGTCGACGATGGTGGACGAGGAGTCCTTGCCCTCGACGCGCTCGTAGGCGGTGCCGGCCTCTCCCCCGTCGAGGTAGATGGACACGGACTCGCCGAGCATGGCCTCCGCCTCCGCGGCGGTGCGGGCGGCGGGACGGCCGGTGAGGTTGGCGGAGGACACGGCGAGCGGGCCGGTCTCGGACAGGATCTCGAGCGCGATCCGGTCCTGCGGCATGCGCAGCGCGACGGTGCCTTTGGTCTCGCCGAGGTCCCAGACCAGGGAGGGCGCGGCGGGAAGGACGATGGTGAGGCCGCCCGGCCAGAACGCCTGCACGAGCGCGTCGACCTCGGCGGGGACGTGCTCGGCCAGCGCGGCGAGCGTGGGGATGCCGGGCACGAGGACGGGCGGCGGCGACTGGCGGCCGCGTCCCTTCGCGTCGAGCAGGCGCTGCACCGCGGCCGGGCTGAACGCGTCGGCTGCGACGCCGTAGACGGTGTCGGTGGGGATCACGACGAGCTCGCCGCGGCCGATGGCGCCGCGGGCGAGGCGCGTGCCGGTGAGCAGTTCGGAGTCGACGGAGCAGTCGTAGATGGGAGCCATGACGGCACCCATGATAGTTGAGCCACTGCAAGGTTCTCTGCGACCGCGCGCACCGGTAGGGCGCAGACCTGCGCGGGGCGATACTGGTGGCGATGGACGTCTACTTCTTCGACTGCGACAAGACCCTGTACGACTACGACTTCCACAAACGGCTCCCCCGCCTCGCCGAGCTGAGCGGCGTGAGCCAGTACCGGCTCGCGTCGAGCTGGTGGGCCGGCGGCCACGAGCGTGCCGCCGAGATCGGCGAGTACGCCACCAGCGAGGAGTACCTCGCGGCGTTCGCCGAGGTGACCGGGGGCCGCCTCACCCTGGAGCAGTGGCAAGAGGCCAGGGCGTCCGCCATGACCCGGATCGACGGCTCGATAGAGGCGCTGCGCGTCGCCGCGGGACTCGGGACGGTCTCCCTGCTCTCCAACAACCCGATCCCGTTCAAGGACTCCCTGCCCGTGCTGGCGCCGGACGTCGCGGAGCTCCTGGGCGGCAACGACCTGGTCTCCGCCGTGCTCGGCGCCCGCAAGCCGGAGCGGCGGATCTACACGCGCGCGCTCGGACGGTTCGGCGCGCGGCCGGAGGACGCCATCCTGTTCGACGACTCGCTCGCGAACGTGGAGGGCGCCCGCGAGGCGGGGATGCAGGCGTACCACTTCACGCGGGACGAGGACGGGACGTTCGACACCGACGGGCTGCTGGCGGCGGTCCGGGCGTTCGCGGAGCGGTGAGAGGCCGGGCGGTACCCGGCCTCTCAGCGGTGCGACGGCCTCCCCGTCGGGTTCAGCGCCGTCCGACCTTGCGGCGGAACAGCCACACCGCCCAGACGTACGCCCCCACGATGATCACCGCGCACCAGCCGAGCGCCCACCACAGCTCGCTGCCGGGGTCGCGCCCGAACAGGAACGCGCGGATGGTCTCGATGATCGGCGTGATCGGCTGGTTCTGCGCGATCCACTGCAGCCAGGTCGGCATCGTGTCGGTGGGCACGAACGCGCTGGACAGGTAGGGCAGGAACAGGAGGGCGAAGCCGTAGCCGCTGGCGGCCGTCGGGTTGGCCGCCGCCAGCCCGATCGCCGCGTACAGCCAGGTGATGGCGAGGATGAAGAGGGCGACCATTCCGAGCGCGCCCAGCCATTCGAACAGGTTCGCCGTCGGGCGGAAGCCGACCGCGAGCGCGACGCCGATAACGACGCCGGTCGCCAGGAGGTTGCGCAGCAGGCTGGCGACCACGTGCCCGGTGACCACACCCCCGGCTTGCAGCGGCATCGTCCGGAAGCGGTCCACGATGCCGTTGCTCATGTCCTCGGCGACATCCACCGCGGTGCTGGAGGCGCCGAAGCCCGCGCAGAGCAGGATGATGCCGGGCACGACGTAGTCGACGTAGCCGCCCTCCTTGTCGAGCGCGCCGCCGAACACGAACGTGAACAGCAGCATCAGCATGACCGGCAGGACGATCGCCATGGTCAGCGCCTCGACGTTGCGGAGGGAGTGCCGGACGCTGCGGCCGACGAACACCGCGGTGGCGGTGGCGCGGCCGACGCGGCGCGAGGGGACGGCGCCCCGGGTCGGCAGGGCGGGTGCGGTGAGTGCGGTCATCGGACGGCCTCCTTCTGGAGCTCGGTGCGTGATGGGGTGTCGCTGGGTGCGCCGGTGAGCGCGAGGAACGCGTCGTCGAGGCTGGGCTTGCGGATGGCGATGGACGCGCCGGGCACGCCCAGCCGGTCGAGGACGTCGATCGCGTCCCGGAGACCGTCGACCGTGCCGTCGGTGGGCAGCTCGCGCACGAGCTCGTCGGCGGCGTCGCGGAGCTCCACGACCTCCCCGCCCACGCGCGCCTTGAGTTCGACGGCGGTGCCCTCTGCGACGATCCGGCCGTGGTCGAGGACGGCGATCCGGTCGGCGAGCTGGTCGGCCTCCTCCAGGTACTGCGTGGTCAGGAGGATGGTTACGCCGCCCGCGGCCAGCTCGCGGATGATGCCCCAGAGCGCCTGCCGGCTGCGGGTGTCGAGGCCGGTGGTCGGCTCGTCGAGGAAGATGACCGGCGGCGTCGCGACGAGGCTGAGCGCCAGGTCGAGCCGCCGGCGCATCCCGCCGGAGTAGGTCTTCACGCGCTTGCGGGCGGCGTCGCGGAGGTCGAAGCCGTCGATCAGCTCGGCGGCGCGCTGCGCTGCTTCCGCCCGGCCGAAGCCGGAGAGCCGCGCCATCATGCGGAGGTTCTCCTCCGCCGTGAGCACTTCGTCCACCGCGGCGGACTGGCCGGTGAGGCTGATCGACTCCTTCACGCCCTCCGGGTCGGTGACCACGTCGTGCCCGCAGACGACCGCGGCGCCGCCGTCGGGCACGACGAGCGTGCTGAGGATGTTGATGACGGTCGTCTTGCCCGCGCCGTTCGGGCCGAGCAGCGCGAACACGCTCCCCCGCTCGACGCGGAGGTCGACGCCGTCGAGGACGGTCTGCGAGCCGAAGGACTTGCGCAGGCCGGCGACCTCGATCGCTGGTGCTGTCATGATCCGGTACCTTTCGAGTTCTGTGTACGTTGCAAACTGTTTATGGCGTATACCATTTCGTTTAAGTGATACACAGTTCTAGGATGGGTGTCAACACCGAACCGGGAAGGCGTGCGGAATGGCGGACGAAGTCGAAGAGGCGCTCCCGCGCGCCGTCGCGCTGAGCTGGGGCGTCGCCGAGCGGCCGCAGCGCGGGCCCAAGCGCGAGCTGAGCATCGAGCGGATCGTCGAGACGGCGATCGGCGTCGCCGACCGGGAGGGTCTCGCCGCGGTCTCGATGAGCCGGATCGCGACAGAGCTCGGCTTCACGACGATGTCGCTCTACCGTTACGTGACGAGCAAGGACGACGTGCTCGCGCTCATGCAGGACGCGGTGTGCGAGGTCCCGATCCCGGCCGAGGACGACCGCGGGACGGACTGGCGCGGCGGGCTGCGGCGCTGGTCGATGGCGACCATCGAGGTCATGCAGGCGCACCCGTGGTTCCCGGACATCCCGATCTCCGGCATCCCGCTGATGCCCAACAACCTCGCCGTGCTCGACTGGGGGCTGCGCGAGATGCGCGACCTGCCGCTGACCGACGCCGAGAAGATGTCGACCGCGCTGCTGCTGTCGTCGTACGCGCGGGCGGTCGGGATCGTGGAGCGCGACGTGCGCCAGGCGCGCGAGAAGGGCGGGACGCCGCCGCAGAGCGGCGAGGCCTTCACGGCCGCGCTCGCGGAGCTGGTGACGCCGGAGCGGTTCCCCGACCTCGCTCCCCTGGTCGCCTCCGGCGGCTACTCGGACGCGGAGGACGAGCAGGACGATTACGCGTTCGGGCTGGAGCGCATCCTCGACGGGATCGAGCGCTACGTGACCGCGCGCGCCGCCGGCGAGCCCGTCGTGGCGTACGAGCCGCGGCCGGAGCCGATTCCGCGGGACAAGGCCGTGCGGGAGGCTGCGAAGGCGCGGCGCGAGGCCGAGAAGGCGCTGCGGGAGGCGCGCAAGCGGGAGCGCGAAGCGATCGCCCGTGCCCGCGAACGCGCCGTGCGCGACGCGGAGCGAGACGAGCGCCGCTGACATTCGTCACGAATGTCGTGAATCGCGCCGCCAATCCGCACATTCGTCACGAATCGCGCGGGTGTCGGGCCCTACTTGAGGGCGGTGGTCGCGCGGTCGCGCGTGGTCAGGTCGGGGTGGGTCGCGGTGGCGCGCCAGCCGTCCGCGGTCAGCAGCTCGCGGATCTGCGCGCCCTGCAGCTCGCCGTGCTCCAGCACGAGCGTGCCGCCCGGGCGCAGCAGCCGCCGGGCGACCCCGGAGATGACGCGCACGACGTCCAGCCCGTCGGCGCCGCCGTACAGGGCGACGGCCGGGTCGAACAGGCGGACCTCCGGGTCGCGCGGGATCGCGTCGTCCGGCACGTACGGCGGGTTGGAGATGACGACGTCCACGGCGCCGTCCAGCTCCGGGAGGGCGTCGGCGAGGTCGCCGAGCACGGCCCGGAGGTTCGCCGCGCCCACCGACTCGACGTTGCGGCGGGTCCAGGCGAAGGCCTCCGGCGACTTCTCCACGGCGTAGACGCGCGCGTGCGGGACCTCCGTCGCCATCGCCAGGGCGATCGCGCCGCTGCCGGTCCCGAGATCCACGCCGACCGGCTCGGCCGAGGGCACCGCCCGCAGTGCGTCGATCGCGAACTGGACGACCTGCTCGGTCTCCGGCCGCGGCACGAACACGCCCGGGCCGACCGCGAGCTCCAGGGAGCGGAACGGGGCCGTGCCTGTGATGTGCTGCAGCGGCTCGCGCGTGGCCCGGCGGGCGGCGAGCCCCCGCACCCGGCCGGCGTCCTCCGCGTCGATGGCGGCGTCCATCACCACGAGCGCCTGCACGCGGCCGCGCCCGACGCCGAGCACGAACCCGACGAGGAGGTCGGCGTCCACCTCCGGATCGGGGACCCCCGCCTGCGCGAGCACGGCGACCGTCTCGTCGCGGAGGGAGCGGACGGTGGAGGGCGCGGCGTCAGACATGGCCCGACGAGCTTACCGTCACAGACCGTCACGGGGCCCCGGGCGGAATAGAGTGAGGACCATGCCAGCACAGGTCTACGAGAACATCACCGAAACCGTCGGACGCACTCCCCTCGTCAAGCTGAACAGGCTCGCCGCCGGCACAGGCGCGACCGTGCTGGCGAAGCTGGAGTTCTTCAACCCCGCCGCCTCCGTCAAGGACCGCATCGGCGTCGCGATCATCGACGCCGCCGAGAAGTCCGGCGCGCTGCGCCCCGGCGGCATCATCGTCGAGGGCACCAGCGGCAACACCGGCATCGCGCTCGCGATGGTCGGCGCGGCCCGCGGCTACAAGGTCATCCTCACGATGCCGGAGACGATGTCGAAGGAGCGCCGCGTGCTGCTGCGCGCGTTCGGCGCCGAGATCGTCCTCACCCCGGGTCCGGACGGGATGCGCGGCGCGGTCGAGGCCGCCAAGAAGATCGTCGCCGAGAACGACAACGCCATCTGGGCGCAGCAGTTCGCCAACGAGGCCAACCCCGCCATCCACCGCGCGACCACGGCGGAGGAGGTCTGGGCGGACACGGACGGCGGCGTCGACATCTTCGTCTCCGGCGTCGGGACCGGCGGCACCATCACCGGCGTCGGCCAGGTGCTCAAGGAGCGCAAGCCCAGCGTGCAGATCGTCGCCGTCGAGCCGGCGGACTCCCCCATCCTGAACGGCGGCAAGCCCGGCCCACACAAGATCCAGGGCCTCGGCGCCAACTTCGTCCCGGAGATCCTGGACACGAGCGTGTACGACGAGGTCATCGACGTGTCGTTCGAGGACTCGATCGCCGTGGCCAAGAAACTGGCCTCCGAGGAGGGCATCCTCGCCGGCATCTCCTCCGGCGCGATCGTCTGGGCCGCCCTCCAGCTGGCGGCGCGCCCCGAGAACGCCGGCAAGACGATCGTCGCGGTGGTCTGCGACACCGGCGAACGGTACATCTCGACGGCCCTCTGGGCGGACCTGCTGGACTGACGGCGTGGCCCTCTTCCGGGCGCGCGAGGACATCCGCAACGCGCGCACGCACGACCCTGCCGCTCGCGGGGGCGCGGAGGTGGCGCTGGTCTACTCCGGCCTCCACGCGGTCTGGTCGTACCGGGTCGCCCACCGGCTCTGGCGCGCGGGCTACCGGATGCCGGCGCGGATGCTCTCCCAGTTCACGCGCTTCCTGACCGGCATCGAGATCCACCCCGGCGCCCGCATCGGCCGCCGCTTCTTCATCGACCACGGGATGGGCGTCGTCATCGGCGAGACCACCTGGATCGGCGACGACGTGATGCTCTACCACGGGGTGACCCTGGGCGGACGCGGCAGCGGTCACGGCAAACGGCACCCGACCATCCACGACCACGTGACGGTGGGCGCGGGCGCGAAGGTGCTGGGCGCGATCGAGATCGGGACACGCACGGTGATCGGCGCGAACGCGGTGGTCGTGCACGACGCGCCGCCGGACTCGGTGCTGACCGGGGTGCCTGCGCGGGCACGGCCACGGTCGGGGCACGAGCAGATCGCCGGGGATGAGTGGTTGGATCCGGCGCTGTACATCTGAGCGCCACGCCGTCCTGCCCCCTGTTCTGGTGGTCGTGACGCCGGTTCGCACAGCGCTATCGTGAGGCGCCCGGACTCCCGATCCGGCCGCACGCGAAGAGGCGATGATGGCAGAGAACCCACCCGCCGCGCCTGAGCCCGATGATCGGAATCGGGGATCGAACCGGGCGACGCTGACGCGCTGGGCTGTCGCCATTCTCAAGCGGCCGGGAGTGTCGACGTGGATCGTGGGCGGTCTGGCCGCTCTGCTCAGCGTTGCCTACGGGGTGGCCTACGGGTTCGGGATCTTCCTCGTGGTGCTGTCGCTGTTCGTCCTCCCGACCGCGCTCGTCGCACTCGCCACGCATCGGAGGACCTGGTTGCGGCTCCCGAGCGGGAGCGCCCTCCCGACGATCCTGGCGGCCGTCTCCGCCTTCTCGCTGCTGCTGGGTTCGTTCGTGGCCGGGATGCAGCCGACGGACGGCTCGCGGGCCACCGTCCACACGCCGCAGTCGGTGACCCTCCTCGATTACACGGGCGATGTCGGGACGAGCGCGTCCGCGAACCTCTCGGGCGCAGGCCTCACGGTCCGCATGATCACGGCGGACGGCAGCCCTGCACCCGACGACTGGACGGGGTGGGTCGTCGTCGACGAGAGCCCAGCGGCCGGGGCCGTCGTGGCTCACAACGCGATCGTGACGATCAGGCTGCGTCCGGTGACGACACCGACACCGACGCCTACTCCTACTCCTACTCCTACTCCTACTCCTACTCCTACTCCGACACCCACGCCGACTCCGACTCCGACGCCCACGCCGGCCCCAGTCCCCGCACCGGCCCCAGCCCCTGCACCGGCCCCAGCCCCTGCACCGGCCCCAGCCCCCGCACCCGGTCCGCTGGTCACTCCCGGCGCCTTCTGCGCAGACGCACAGCAGGGCGTCGTCGGCCACTCAGCGGCCGGCCGGACCTACACCTGCGGCGGCAAGGGCCCCGACGCCAACGGCCACCTGCACTGGAACACCGACTGAGCCGCGGCGCTCAGTCCTGCCCCAGCACCGCCAACCGAGCCTCCTCATCCGCCAGGATGTTCGACTCGATCACCGGGTCCAACGCCCCGTTCATCACCGAGTCCAGGTTGTACGCCTTGTAGCCGGTCCGGTGGTCCGCGATCCGGTTCTCCGGGAAGTTGTAGGTGCGGATGCGCTCCGAGCGGTCCATCGTGCGGATCTGGCCCTTGCGGAACTCGGCCGCCTCGGCGTCCGCCTCCTCCTGCTGCTTCGCCAGCAGCCGCGCGCGCAGCACGCGCATCGCGGCCTCGCGGTTCTGCAGCTGGCTCTTCTCGTTCTGCATCGAGACCACGATGCCGGTCGGCACGTGCGTGATCCGCACAGCCGAGTCGGTCGTGTTGACCGACTGGCCGCCCGGGCCCGACGACCGGAAGACGTCGATCTTCAGGTCGTTCTGGTTGATGTCGACCTCTTCGGGCTCGTCGACCTCCGGGAAGACCAGCACGCCCGCAGCTGAGGTGTGGATGCGGCCCTGCGACTCGGTCGCCGGCACGCGCTGCACGCGGTGCACGCCGCCCTCGTACTTCAAGTGCGCCCACACGCCCTCGGCCGGGTCGCTCGAGCTGCCCTTGAACGCGACCTGGACGTCCTTGATGCCGCCGAGGTCGCTGGAGGTCTGCTCGATGATCTCGGCCTTCCAGCGCCGCGAGTCCGCGTAGTGCAGGTACATGCGCAGGAGGTCGCCGGCGAAGAGCGCGGACTCGGCCCCGCCCTCCCCCATCTTGATCTCCATGATGACGTCGCGGCTGTCGTTGGGGTCCCGCGGGATCAGCAGGCGGCGCAGCCGCTCGCCGGACTCCTCCAGGCTCTGCTCGAGGCCCGGGATCTCCTCGGCGAACGCCTCGTCCTCCGCGGCCAGCTCGCGCGCGGCCTCCAGGTCGTCCGACAGCTGCTTCCACTGGTTGTACGAGGCGACGATGCGCGACAGCTCCGCGTAGCGGCGGTTCACCTTCTTGGAGCGGACCGGGTCGCTGTGCAGCTCGGGGTCGGAGAGCTGCTGCTGGAGGTCGTCGTGCTCGGCGATGAGGCCGGTGACCGACTCGAACATGCGTGACTTCTTTCTGGAGGCGCCGGCTGGGAACGAGAAAGCGCCCGGCCGCCGCGCACGGGGGGCGCGGCGGACGGACGCTTCGTCAGCTAGCGGTGGTCGTTCTCGTGGCCGTGCGAGTGCGCGGTGCCGTGGCCGTTGGTCGGCTGCGGCATCGACTTCTGCACCTGCATCAGGAACTCGACGTTGCTCGAGGTCTCCTTCAGGCGGCCGAGCACGATCTCCAGGGCCTGCTGCTGGTCGAGGCCGGCGAGGGCGCGACGCAGCTTCCAGGTGATCTTGACCTCGTCCTGGCCCATCAGCATCTCCTCGCGGCGGGTGCCGGAGGCGTTGACGTCGACGGCCGGGAAGATGCGCTTGTCGGCCAGCTGGCGCGACAGGCGGAGCTCCATGTTTCCGGTGCCCTTGAACTCCTCGAAGATCACCTCGTCCATCTTGGAGCCGGTCTCCACCAGCGCCGAGGCGAGGATGGTCAGCGAGCCGCCGTGCTCGATGTTGCGCGCGGCGCCGAAGAAGCGCTTCGGCGGGTACAGCGCGGAGGCGTCGACACCGCCCGACAGGATGCGGCCGGAGGCCGGGGCCGTCAGGTTGTACGCGCGGCCGAGGCGGGTGATCGAGTCGAGCAGCACGACCACGTCGTGGCCGAGCTCGACCAGGCGCTTGGCGCGCTCGATCGCGAGCTCCGCGACGGTGGTGTGGTCCTCCGCCGGGCGGTCGAAGGTGGAGGCGATGACCTCACCCTTGACCGTGCGCTGCATGTCGGTGACCTCTTCTGGACGCTCGTCCACCAGGACGACCATGAGGTGAACCTCGGGGTTGTTGGTGGTGATCGCGTTGGCGATCTGCTGCATCACGATGGTCTTGCCGGCCTTCGGGGGCGCGACGATGAGGCCGCGCTGGCCCTTGCCGATCGGGGCGACCAGGTCGATGATCCGCTGGGTGACCTTGCCCGGCTCGGTCTCGAGCCGCAGGCGCTCCTGCGGGTACAGCGGGGTGAGCTTGCCGAACTCGACGCGGGTCGCGGCCTCCTCGACGGTCTGGCCGTTGATCGAGTCGACCTTCACCAGAGCGTTGTACTTCTGGCGGCTGTTGTTGTCGCCCTCGCGCGGCTGGCGGATGGCGCCGACGACGGCGTCGCCCTTGCGGAGGCTGTACTTCTTGACCTGGCCGAGCGAGACGTAGACGTCGCTGGCGCCCGGGAGGTAGCCCGTGGTGCGGACGAACGCGTAGTTGTCCAGCACGTCGAGGATGCCCGCGACCGGGATCAGCACGTCGTCGTCGGCGATCTCGGGCTCGAGGTCGTCGCCGCCCGCGCCGCCACGGCGCTTGCGGTTGCGGTCGCGGTAGCGTCCGGCGCGGTCGCCGTCGGCCTGCTCCTGCTGCTGCGGGCCGCGGTTCTGCTGGCCGCCCCGCTGGCCGCCGTCGCCCTGGAGGTCCTTCGGCTGGCCCTGGTTCTGCTGACCCTGCTGGTTCTGGCCCTGCTGGTTCTGACCCTGCTGGTTCTGGCCCTGCTGGTTCTGGCCCTGCTGGTTCTGGTCGCCGTTCTGGCCGCCCTTGTTGCGGTTGCGGTTGCGGCGGCTGCGGCCGGACTGCTGCTGCTCGCCGCCCTGCTCGGCGGACTCGGCCTGCTGGTCGCCGCCCTGGTCGCCTCGGGCCTGCTCGCCCTGCGCCGCCTCGGCCGACTGCTCGTCGGCCTCCTGCGCGCCGTTCTGCTGGCCCTGGCCGTTCTGGCCGCCACGGCCGCGGCGACGGCGTCCGCCGCCCTGGCCGTCGCGCTGGGCCTGCTCGCGGGAGGCGAGCGCGGAGTCGAGCAGCGCGTCGACGTCCGGGATGAGCGACTCGACACCGGTCTCGCCGGTGTTGACGTGGGCGCCGGCGCCGACGCTGGTCGACGGGGCGATGCTCGTGCCGTCCGGGCTGGAGGCACGGCGCGAGCCGCGGCGACGCGGCTCGGCGACGGGCTCCGTCAGGGAGTCGCGGCCCAGGAGGGCGTCGCCGGCGATCGGCTCGTCCGCGGCAGGCTCGGCGATGAGCGGCTCGATGAGCACCTGGGAGGCCGCGGTCGCGTGGTCCGCCTGCTGCTCGTTCTCGGTCGGCTCGGTCTCGATGGAGACCGGCTCGGCCGCTTCCGGCTCGGCGGGCGCGTCGGTTCCGGCGGCCGCGGCGCGAGCCGTCGCGATCGCCTCGACCAGCTCGCCCTTGCGGAGCCGGGTCGCGCCCTGGAGGCCGAGCTCGGCGGCGAGAGCCTGCAGCTCCGCCACCTTGAGCGAGGTCAGGTCGCTGGTGTCCACGCCCCCGGCGTGGAGTTCGACATCAGTCACTGAAGAGGATTCCTTTCCCCCGACGCGCACTCTGCGCGCCGCTGTGGAGCACTCGTCACGTGAGCCTGCCTTACCGTGCTGCGTTCGGATCCGCGCTACGGTGCGCTCTGGATCTCCGGATGCTCCGGAGAACCGAAAAGCGCAGGCAGGAGTGACGGCATGATTGCTAAGAGATCACCCGGAAGCTGGATTCGCTCGTGACGCGGGTTCTTCACGGGTGCACTCGGTAGTTTACCACCTCGCGACAGGCGATTCTGACGCTAGGCCGCCGGTGTGTCCGCCTCGTCCACGGCCGCCGGAGCGACCGTCGCGCCCTTGAAATCGACCGCGAGCATCAGCGGCTGCCAGGCCGTCTGGGCTTCGCGGGCGACGAGCTCCGCGGCGGCGAGCCGCTGGCTCGGGTCGCTGCACAGCACGAGGATGGACGGTCCCGCCCCCGAGACCACCGCGGCGAAGCCGTTGGACCGCAGCAGCGTGATCAGCCGGTCGGTCTCGGGCATGGCCGAGGCGCGGTAGCTCTGGTGGAGCTTGTCCTCGGTCGCCGCGTGCAGCAGCTCGGGGCTCTGGATGAGCGCCGCGACCAGCAGGGCCGAGCGCGAGACGTTGAAGACGGCGTCCTCGTGGGGCACCGACTGCGGCTGGAGGCTGCGGGCGAGCGCGGTCGACATGACGTGCTCTGGCACGAGCACGAGCGGCGAGACGCCGCGGTGCACGATCAGCTTCTTGAACCGCGGGCCGTCCGGCGTGACCCAGGCGATCGTGAGGCCGCCGAAGAGCGCCGGCGCGACGTTGTCGGGGTGGCCCTCCATGTCGTTCGCGAGCGCCAGCAGCGCCTGGGCGTCGAGCTCGACGACGCCCTCCAGCAGGCCCTTGGCCGCCATGATGCCGGAGACGATGGCCGCGCCGGACGAGCCCATGCCGCGTCCGTGCGGGATGCTATTGCGCGCCACCAGGTTCAGCCCGGGCAGCGCGACACCGACCGACTCGAAGGTGTGGGCGATCGCGCGCACGACGAGGTTGCTCTCGTCGGTCGGGACCTCCCCCGCCCCGACGCCGACGACGTCCACGGTCGCGCCCGGCTCGTCGCGCACGCTGACGCGCAGCTCGTCGTAGAGGGCGAGCGAGAGCCCGAGCGTGTCGAAGCCGGGGCCGAGGTTGGCGCTGGTCGCCGGGACCTTGACCGCGACCGCGCGCCCGCGCAGGTCGACGGCGCGCAAGGTCATGCGGACGCCCCGGCGGTCGGGACGAGGCCGAGCACGTCGGCGATCGCGTTGGTGTCGACCGGGACGCTGGTCGGCTGCACGTCGGAGCCGTCGGCCGTGCGGAGGGCCCACTGCGGGTCCTTCAGGCCGTGGCCGGTGACGGTGAGCACGACGGTGGCGCCGGCCGGGATGACGCCGGCGGCCGAACGCTCCAGGAGGCCGGCGACGCTGATCGCGCTGGCGGGCTCCACGAAGATGCCGACCTCGGCGGACAGGATGCGGTGCGCCTCCAGGATGCCGGCGTCGTCGATCGCGCCGAAGTAGCCGTCGCTGTCGTCGCGCGCGTTGAGCGCGAGCTCCCACGACGCGGGGTTGCCGATCCGGATCGCGGTGGCGATGGTGTCGGGCTCCTTGACGGCGTGGCCGAGCACGATCGGGGCGCTGCCGGCGGCCTGGAAGCCGAACATCCGCGGCAGCTTGGTGGCCTCCCCACGCTGCAGCTCCTCGGTGTAGCCGCGGTGGTAGGCGGTGTAGTTGCCGGCGTTGCCGACCGGGACGATGTGGAAGTCCGGGGCGTCGCCCAGGACCTCGACGACCTCGAACGCGGCGGTCTTCTGGCCCTCGATGCGGTCGGGGTTGACCGAGTTGACCAGGTGCACCGGGTAGTTGGTGGCCAGGTCGCGGGCGATGTCGAGACAGTCGTCGAAGTTGCCCTGCACCTGGAGGAGCTGCGCGTTGTGCGCGATCGCCTGGCTGAGCTTGCCCATCGCGATCTTGCCCTCCGGCACCAGCACGACGGCCTGGATGCCGGCGTGGGTGGCGTACGCGGCAGCCGACGCCGAGGTGTTGCCGGTGGACGCGCAGATGACGGCCTTCGCGCCGTGCTCGACGGCCTTGGAGATGGCCATCGTCATGCCGCGGTCCTTGAACGACCCGGTCGGGTTCATGCCCTCGAACTTCACGAAGACGTTCGCACCCGTGCGCGCGGACAGCGCAGGGGCGGGCAGGAGCGGCGTTCCGCCCTCGCCGAGCGTCACGATCGGAGTCGCCTCGGAGATGTTCAGGCGGTCCGCGTACTCGCGGAGCACGCCGCGCCACTGCCGGCTGTACGACTTCGGCCCATTCGACGACTGGGGCATTACGATCCTTCGACTCGGAGAACGGAAGAGACGGCGGTCACCACGTCGCTCGCGGCGAGCGCCTCCACGGTGGCCGCCAGCGCGGCCTCCTCGGCTTCGTGGGTGCCGATCACCAGGGTAGCGGTGGGGGCGGTCGCGCCGTGAATCGGTGCCACACTCTGCAATGGGGACCGCCCCGGTATGACGACGGCGCCGGTGCTGCTCGGCACGGACTGCTGCACCGTCTCCACGCTCACCCCGCCGTCGCTCAGGATGCGGGCGACCGTGGCGAGCACGCCCGGCTGGTCCGCCACGGACAGCGTGATCTGGTAGCGCGTGACGACGCGGCCGACGTCGAGCACCGGGAGGCCGGCGTGCGTCGACTCCGCGACGCCCGGGCCGCCCACGACGTGGCGCCGCGCGGCGGACACGACGTCGCCGAGCACGGCGGAGGCCGTCTCGACGCCTCCGGCGCCCGCGCCGTAGAACATGAGGTCGCCCGCGGACTCGGCCTGGACGAAGACCGCGTTGTGTGCGCCGCGCACGGCGGCGAGCGGGTGCTCCCGGCTGATCAGGGCCGGGTAGACGCGGGCGGAGACGCCCTCTTCGCCGGTCTCCGGGTCGACCAGCCGCTCGCAGATCGCCAGCAGCTTGATCACCCAGCCTCCTGCGCGGGCCGCCTCGACCTGCTCGCGGGTGACCGCGGTGATGCCCTCGCGGTAGACCTGCTCCAGCGGCACGGTGGTGTGGAAGGCGAGGCTCGCCAGGATCGCGGCCTTCTGCGCGGCGTCGTAGCCGCCGATGTCGGCGGTCGGGTCGGCCTCCGCGTAGCCGCGCTCGGTGGCGGTCGCGAGGGCGTCGGCGAGGGACTCCCCCGTCGCGTCCATCCGGTCGAGGATAAAGTTGGTCGTGCCGTTGACGATGCCGAGGATGCGCTTGACGGTGTCGCCGGCGAGGCTGTCGCGCAGCGGCCGGATGATCGGGATGGCGCCCGCGACGGCGGCCTCGTAGTAGAGCTGCGCTCCGACCTGCTCCGCGGCCTCGAACAGCTCGGGGCCGTGCGTGGCGAGCAGCGCCTTGTTGGCCGTGATCACGTCGGCGCCGGAGTTCAGCGCCTCCAGCACGTAGCCGCGGGCCGGCTCGACACCGCCCATCAGCTCAACGACGATGTCCGCCCCGAGGATGAGCGAGGTGGCGTCGGTGGTGAAGAGCTCCTTCGGGAGGTCGGCGTCACGCGGCGCGTCGACGTCGCGCACCGCGATGCCGACCAGTTCGAGCCGGGCGCCGACGCGGGAGGCGAACTCGTCGCCCTGCTCCAGCAGCAGCCGCGCCACCTGGGAGCCGACGGAGCCAGCGCCCAGCAGCGCGACGCGGAGGTTGCGGTATTCGATCATCGGCGGGTGCTCCCGTCTTCGTACGCGGCGTCGCGTGCCAGCAGGTCCGCCTCGGTCTCGCCGCGCACGATGACGCGGGCCGCGCCGTCCTTCACGGCGACCACCGGCGGGCGGCCGAGGTAGTTGTAGTTGCTGGCCAGCGACCAGCAGTAGGCACCCGTCGCGGGCACGGCGAGGAGGTCGCCGGGGGCGACGTCGCCGGGCAGGTACTCGGCGTCCACGACGATGTCGCCGCTCTCGCAGTGCTTGCCCGCGACCCGGACGAGCACGGATGCGGCGGCGGACTCCCGGCCGGCGATCCTGGCGGAGTAGTCGGCGCCGTAGAGGGCCGGGCGGGCGTTGTCGCTCATCCCGCCGTCCACGCTCACGTAGCGGCGCACCGCGGTCTCGCCGTCGTCCTGCGCAGCGACCGTGACGTCCTTGGTCGTGCCGACCGTGTAGAGGGTGAGGCCCGCTGCGCCGATGATCGACCGGCCCGGCTCGAACGCGACGGCGGGGATCGGGATGTCCAGGTCTTCGCAGCCGGCTGCCACGGTCTCCGCGATGCTCCGGGCGAGCAGGTCGATCGGCGCCGGGTCGTCGGCGGCGGTGTACGCGATGCCGAAGCCGCCGCCCAGGTTCAGCTCGGGGACGTCGCCGCCGGCCAGCAGTTCCTTGTGCACGGCGAGCAGGCGCGCGGCGGACTCGGCGAAGCCGTCCGCCCCGAAGATCTGCGAGCCGATGTGGCAGTGCAGGCCGAGGAAGGCGAGCCACGCGTGCGATCGGATGCGCGCGACGGCGTCCGCCGCCTCGGCCAGGGCGATGCCGAACTTCTGGTCCTCGTGCGCTGTGGCCAGGAAGGCGTGCGTGTGCGCGTGCACCCCGCTGTTCACCCGCAGCCGCACGCGCTGGACGACGCCGTGGCGCTCGGCAGCCTCGGCGACGCGGTCGACCTCCTGGAGGCTGTCGATGATGATGGCGCCGACGCCGGCCGCGACGGCGCGGTCGATCTCGGCGAGCGACTTGTTGTTGCCGTGGAACCCGAGCCGTTCCGCCGGCACACCCGCCGCGAGGGCGACGGCGAGCTCGCCTCCCGAGCAGACGTCGATGTTGAGTCCGGCCTCCGTCATCCACCGGGCGATCTCGATCGAGAGGAACGCCTTTCCCGCGTAGTAGACCCGGGCCGACGAGCCGACCTCGGCGAACGCGCGCTGCAACGCCGAGCGGACCTCGACCGCGCGCTCGCGCGCCTCGGACTCGTCGACGACGTAGAGCGGCGTGCCGAAGCGCTCGGCCAGCTCGGCGACGGGGACGCCGCCGACGACGATGCCGCCCTCCTCGCGGTGGACGGTGCGCGACCAGAGACCGGGGACCAGCGCGTTCGCGTCACCCGGCTCGGTCAGCCACGGGGGTGCGAGCGGATTCGATGCCATGGGGACAACCTCACGAGTACGGAGAAACAAGTACGACGAGTGGGGTTCTCTCTGGCGAGCGGACCCGGATTGGCCCCTGAAGCCGTTGGAGAAAGAACGAACGGTGGAGAAGTTGCATGAAGTCTATCGAGCGCCACGCACCTGCTTCGCCGTGTTACGAGCAGCTCCCCTTGCTGTGCAGGAACTTCTCGTCCATCACGAAGTTCGAGGCGGTGAGCGTGACGGTGGCGCGATTCGGCGTGACGCGGATGTCGCTGACCTGCACCCCGTCGGGGAGGTACTGGGCCGCGCACAGCGGGAACGGACCCGACGCGGTGAGCGCCTGGATCAGCTTCGTGATGCTGACGTTGCCCGCCCCGGCCGAGACGCTGGCCTTGCCGGGCGTGAGCAGGACGGTGCTCCCGTTCGCCTTGGCGGTCGCGCTCACCGTGTAGTCGACCGGGAGGCCGAGCAGGTCGATCGTGCCGTCGTAGCCGAGCACCCCGTCGCCCAGGGTGATGTCGCCCTTGGCGCCGGGGATGGTGACGAGCTTGTTCAACGAGTCCTGCGAGATGCTCAGCGTGCCCGTGGCCGACTGGATCGGCTTGCTGAAGTCCGTCGGCACTCCTGTGGCGTGAATGGCCGCGCTCAGCGGGGCGCCGTTGACGGTCGCGTGCGGCGCCACCAGGTCTACGTCCGAGAAGCTGCCCTCCAGAAACTGCGCGAGCACGGAAAAGCCGCCGATGTGCACGGTGACGTCGGCCTTCACCGTGTCCGGCAGGTTCTTCTCGATCTCGGTCGCCACCCGCTGCTCCGCGACCGCGCGCGTCACGGCGTCGGCGACCACCAGCAGGAGGACGACGACAACGACCGGGATCACGATCCAGAGCACGGTCTTCAGCCAGCGCGGCCGGCGGCGGCGCGGAGGCACAGTGGCGGCTCCCGCCGGCTGCTCGCCGGCCAGGACCTCGGTGGGCTGATCGCGCTGGTCGCTCATGCCGTCACATCCGCTCCGGAGCGGACACCCCCACCAGCGCCAGGCCGTTGCGGACGACCTGGCCGGTCGCGTCGTTCAGCCAGAGGCGGGTGCGGTGGGCGTCGGTGATCGGCTCGTCGCCGTGCGGCAGGACGCGGGTGGATCCGTCGCGCACGGCGTACCAGGCGTGGTACAGCCCGGCGAGCTCCTCGATGTAGCGCGCGACGCGGTGCGGCTCGCGCAGCTCCGCGGCCTGGGCGATCACGCGAGGGAACTCCTGGAGGCCGCCGAGCAGGGCGCTCTCGGTCTCGTGCGTGAGCAGTTCCGGCTTGAAGACGCTGCGGTCGACGCCCGACTTGGCGGCGTTCGCGGCCACCGAGCGGGTGCGGGCGTGCGCGTACTGCACGTAGTAGACGGGGTTCTCGTTGCTGCGCTTGGTGAGCAGGTCGAGGTCGATGTCGAGCTGCGAGTCGGTCGAGGAGCGCACCAGCGAGTAGCGGGCCGCGTCCACGCCGACGGCGTCGACCAGGTCGTCGAGCGTGACGATGGTGCCGGCGCGCTTGGACATCCGGACCGGCTCGCCGTCCTTGACCAGGTTGACCATCTGGCCGATCAGGATCTGGAGGTTGACGTGCGGCTCGTCGCCGAACGCCTCCACCATCGCCATCAGCCGGCCGATGTAGCCGTGGTGGTCGGCGCCGAGCATGATGATGTTCTGCTCGAAGCCGCGCTCGCGCTTATCGAGGTAGTAGCCGAGGTCGCCGGAGATGTAGGCGGGCTCGCCGTTCGAGCGAACGACGACGCGGTCGCGGTCGTCGCCGAAGGTCGTGGTGCGCAGCCAGATCGCGCCGTCGGCCTCGAAGATGTGGCCGAGCTCGTCGAGACGCTCGATGGCGCGCTCCACGGCGCCGGACTCGTGCAGGGAGTCCTCGTGGAAGTAGACGTCGAAGTCGACGCCGAACGCGTGCAGCCGGTTCTTGATCTCCTGGAACATCAGCTCGGTGCCGAGGCCGCGGAAGACCTCCTGCTGCTGCTCGCGCGACAGCGCGGCCAGGTCGCCGATCTCCGGGTCGGCCGCGGCGCGGGTCGCGACCTCGGCCGCGATCTCGCCGATGTAGGCGCCGCCGTAGCCGTCCTCCGGCGTCGCCTCGCCGAGGTAGGCGGCGAGGAGGCTGCGCGCGAAGCGGTCGATCTGCGAGCCGTGGTCGTTGAAGTAGTACTCGCGGGTGACGTCGGCGCCCGCGGCCTGCAGGATGCGGGCGAGGCTGTCGCCGACGGCCGCCCAGCGGGCGCCGCCGAGGTGGATCGGGCCGGTCGGGTTCGCGGAGACGAACTCCAGGTTGACCAGAAGGCCGTCGTAGAGGTCGCCGCGGCCGTAGGCGTCGCCGGCCTCCACGATCGTCTGGGCGAGCTTGCCGGCGGCCGCGGCCTCCAGGCGGAAGTTGATGAAGCCGGGACCGGCGACCTCGGCGGACGCGACGCCCTCGATGCCGTCCGCGCCCTCGGCGATCTCGGTCGCGAGCTCGCGCGGGTTGGCGCCGAGCCGCTTGGCGAGCCGCATCGCGACGTTGGACGACCAGTCGCCGTGCTCGCGGTTCTTCGGGCGCTCCAGCGGGATGTCCTCCGCGGTGATCGTGAGCTCCTGGATGCTCTCGTCGGCCTCGCGTCGGCGGCTCACCACGGTCGTCACGATGGCGAGCAGGGCGGCGGAGAGGTCATCGGGAGTCATAGAGAAATAGTCTAATGGCGCTCCAAGCCTTCCTCTTCCGGCTCTTGATAGGGTGCGATGCGACACCGCCGGGACGACACGGAAGACGCACAACCGCATGCAGCAGCACACAGCACGGACCCTCGCCGCCCTCGCGATCGCCGCAGCCGCCGTCACGCTCGTGGGCTGCACGCCGTCCGCGAAGCCGAACGCGACGGCCTCCTCGTCCGCGCACGCGGGCGGATCGAAGGCCGACCCCGCCGCGACGCCCACGCCGACCCCGACGTCCACGGTGCCTCCGACGCCGGTCACGCTGACCTGCGCCCAGGTCGTGACCCCCGACCAGGTCTACGCGTACAACCCGAACTTCACGACCGATCCCGGCTACGCGCCGGGCGACGGGACGCTGGAGAAGCAGGTCGCGGACTGGAAGGGCGTCACCTGCGCCTGGAAGAACCAGACCAGCGGCGACGTCGTCCAGATCGCCGTGGCGATGCCGCCGTCGGACAAGCTGGAGGGTCTGAAGAACACCGCCATCACGGTGGCCCAGCCGGTTCCCACCTACGGCACGCCGCCGCAGGTGGAGGGCTACTTCAAGCCGGGCACCGCCGGCCAGGTGCAGATCTTCCGCGGCACGTACTGGGTGGTCGCGGAGTCGACCGCGTTCTTCGAGCCGGGCGACGCCGCGCCGCTGATGCAGAGCGTGCTGGGCAACCTGCCCGCGAGCTGACCCGCGCCGCCGGCGCGCCGCTCTGGACGGGCGCCGCGCGAAAGGATGCTAGCCTGGACGGGCACTCCTGGCCCCCATAGCTCAGGGGATAGAGCGTCTGCCTCCGGAGCAGAAGGCCGTAGGTTCAAATCCTACTGGGGGCACCGAAGACAAGCTGGGGGCACCGAAGACAAGCTGAGGGCACCGAAGACAAGAAGGAAGCCCCCTCCCGCCGCGGGAGGGGGCTTCCTTCGTTCTCAGAGACTGCCGACCGCGTCCCGGAGGGTGAAGACGGCCGCGGGCAGCGGCGACGCGTAGATCGCCGTCCCCGCGCACGTGTCGCCGACGCCCGGCCCGCTCTCGCACCGGGACGTCACCGCCCAGACGGAGCCGGTCCCCGACGCCTGCACATCCTTCAGCCAGGGGCCTCCGCTCGCGCCCTGGTTGAAGGCGCAGGCCGCACGCGCGTCGGGCGTGTAGCTGTTCTCCCGGGTCGTGGTGACCTCGCAGTGCTGGGCGGTCTGCCCGGTGTACGGCGCTCGCGCCGGGTAGCCCCAGATCCTCGTGTTCGGCACGACGTGCCCCGTCCCGGCCGCGAGGGCGTTGGCGCCCACCCGGCTCACGATCTGCTCGCCGTTGCTCGCGGCGAGCCGGACGAACGCGTAGTCGTGGTCCCACTTCTTGCTCTGCGTCCACTCGGCGGACGCCCGCGCCGCCGTGCCCGACCAGTAGCCGTGCGCCGACGGTCCGTCGCTCCAGCCCGGCGCGAACAGGAAGTTCCCGTAGTACGCCTTCCCCGGTCCGCCCGGATGCACGCAGTGCGCCGCGGTGATGACCAGGTTCTTCGACGCGCTGTTCACGACGGCGGCGGTGCAGGACCCGTCGCCGGTCGGGGTGCGGAAGAACAGCCTCCCGACGGTCGCCGTGCGGGTGACGACGGTGCCCAGGGCCGCGCGGGAGGCTTCGTCCGCCTCCTGCGCCAGGTCCTCCACCGCCCCGGTCCGGGTGTGCTGCTCGGGAACGGCCGCCCGCAGCCTCTCCTCCGACCAGTAGCCGTGCGGGTCGATCCGCGGCTCCGCCGCCGACGACGGCACGGGACCGGCCGCCGCGAGTGCGACCGTCACGGCGATCGCGCCGAGTGCCTGAGTGAGCGTACGCATCCTGTTCCCCCTTCCCGCTCCCCGCGTCCCGGTCGGACGCCGCGTGCGGAGCGGTCGTCCCCTTCGACGCTAGGGCGGGGAGCCCGCGGGCCGCGTCGGCCGCGGGACGGGTCGGGGTCGGTCGCTACTCGGCGTCGAGATCGGTCTCCAGGAGGGCGACGAGCTCGTCCAGTGCGACCTCAGCGCCAGGGGCGTCCGACTTCAGGGTCACGACGGTTCCCTTGCTCGCGGCGAGCCCCATCAGGGAGAGGATGCTGCCCGCATTGAGGTCGGGGCCGTCGCCGGCGGCGATGGTCACCGGGATGCCCTTCTCCTGGACGGCGGTGACGAACAGCTTGGCGGGGCGGGCGTGGAGCCCGGAGGCGCTGGCGACGGTGGCGGTGCGCTGGGTCATGGTCCTCTTCTTCGTGGTCGTGGGTGGTGTGGACGGGGTCAGGCGGCGACGGTCGCCGGGACGGGCTGCTCGGCCTCCGCCGGGGCGGGCTTCGCGACGCGGGGCGCCGCGAACCGCTTCAGCCCGACGACGAGGACGGCGGTGACGAGGGTCCCGGCCGCGAGCGCCACGAGGAAGCCCCAGACCGGGTCGATCGCGAAGAACACGAAGATCCCGCCGTGCGGAGCGCGCGATCCGACCCCGAAGGCCATGGCCAGGGCTCCGGCGACGGCGCCGCCCGCGAGGTTGGCCGGGATGACTCGCAGCGGGTCGGCCGCGGCGAACGGGATCGCGCCCTCGGAGATGAAGGACAGGCCCAGCAGCCAGGCGGCCGCGCCGTTCTCCCGCTCCACCTGGGTGAATCCGCGGCGGTAGAGCACGGTCGAGGCCAGCGCCATGCCGAGCGGCGGCACCATCCCGGCGACCATGACCGCGGCCATGATGTGGAAGCTGGCGTCGGTCTGGGCCGCGAGGCCGGCGACCGCGAACGCGTAGGCCACCTTGTTGACGGGGCCACCGAGGTCGAAGCACATCATCAGGCCGAGGATGACGCCGAGGAAGATCGCGCCGGCTCCGGAGAGTCCGTTCAGGAACGCGGTGAGCTGGGTCATCAGCCAGGCGATCGGGGCGCCCAGGATGAGCAGCATCAGGCCCGAGGCGATGATCGAGGCGCCGAGCGGGATGATCACGACCGGCATCAAGCCGCGCAGCCAGCGCGGCACGGCCGGGCGGCCGATCAGCCACGCGGCGTAGCCGGCCAGCAGGCCGCCGATCAGGCCGCCGAGGAAGCCCGCGTTCATGAACACCGCGATCGCTCCGGCGACGAAGCCCGGTGCGATGCCCGGCCGGTCTGCGATCGCGAACGCGATATAGCCGGACAGGGCAGGGACGAGGAAGCCGAGGCTCACGCTGCCGATCTCGAACGCGATCGCGCCGAGGTAATAGCCGAGGCCTTCCGGCGGAAGGTTCCAGATCGCGTAGTGGGTCAGCGTGTACACGGCGTTGTTCATGCCGGAGCTGCCGTGGGCGAGCGCGATCCCGTAGCCGCCCAGGAACGGCAGGAAGCTGATCGCGATGAGCAGGCCGCCGCCGGCGACGAACGGGATCATGTAGCTGACACCGGTGAGCAGGATGCGCTTGAGGTTGGCGCCCCAGGACAGCGTCGCCGCCGGGGAGGCTGTCGATGCGGAGCCGGACGCCGTGACGCGCGCACCGTTCGGGTCTCCCGCGACGGCGACCGCCTCGGCGATGAGCTGGTCGGGCTGCTCGATGCCGCGCTTGACGGTGGAGCGCACGACGGGCTTGCCGGCGAAGCGCGCCTCCTCGCGCACATCCACGTCGTTGGCGAAGATGACGGCGTCGGCGTCGTCGATGATGCTCTGCGGGATGGCCTGGTAGCCGCTGGAGCCCTGCGGCTCGACGGTCAGGGCCACGCCGTTCTTGGTGCCGGCCGCGGTGAGCGCGTCGGCGGCCATGAAGGTGTGGGCGATGCCGGTCGCGCAGGAGGTGACGGCGACGATGCGGGCGGGGCGGCCGTCGATCCGGAGGGCGGCGTCGGCGTCGGCCGGACCGGAGGCTGCTGCGGTGACGGGCTCCGCTGCGGCGGCCGGCTTCGGCTCCCCCTCGCCGATGGCCTCGTCCACGAGCGCCACGACGTCCTCGGGAGACTTCGCTGCGCGCAGACCCGCGGTGAACTCCTCGGTCATCAGGCTGCGCGCGAGCTTCGACAGGACGGCGAGGTGGGCCTCCGCCGCGTCCGCCGGGGCCGCGATCAGGAACACCAGGTCGGCGGGACCGTCCGGCGCGCCGAAGTCCACGCCGGGCTGCAGCCGCGCGAATGCGAGCGTCGGGACTGTCACGGACGGGCTCTTGGCGTGCGGGATCGCGATGCCGCCGGGGAGGCCGGTCTCGTCCTTCTGCTCGCGGGCCCACGCGTCGCGGTACAGCGCGTCGGTGTCGTCGGCGCGGCCCTCCGCGACGACGCGGGCTGCGAGGGCGCGGATGACGTCGCTCTTGTCGCCGACCGCGCCGGCGTCGAGGCTGACGAGGGCTGGGGTGATTGTCTTCAGTGACATGGTGTCCTCCAGGTCGGGGGATGAACTCCGGGAGATGGATTCCGGGTTCGCGGGTTCAGGGGTGGAGTGCGGCGACCTTGAGGTCGCCGGTGGGCAGGTCGGCCGGTCGGGGCGCCTGGGTGCCGGGCAGCGAGGCCGCGGCCGAGCCGTAGCGGATCGCGTGGACGAGCCGCTCGGAGGGGGTGGCTCCTGCGACGTCGGCCAGCAGGTAGCCGGCCAGCGCGCTGTCGCCTGCGCCGACGGTGCTCCGCACGCGGATGCGCGGGGCGTCGGCCACGAAACCGCCGTCGGCGGTCACGAGGACGGAGCCGAGGGCGCCGAGCGTGACCAGCGCGGCGCCGGCCTGCTCGGGGACGAGCGTGCGGGCGACGGCGAGGACCGCCGTCGGCAGCTCGCCGGACTCGCCGAGCTCCCCGGACGTGAATGGGGAGCCGGTGAGCTCGGCGAGCTCGTCCTCGTTGGGCTTGATGAGGTCGGGGTGACCGTCGAAGACCGCGGCCCGCAGGGCCTCCCCCGACGTGTCCACCGCGATCAGCGGCGCGGCCTCCGCCCAGCGCTCGCGCACGGCGCGGATCACCGTCACGTAGAAGTCGTCGCCGGCCCCGGGCGGGAGCGACCCGGCGAGCACGAGCCACCTGGCGCCGGCGCAGGCCTCGACGACGGCCTCCACCAGTGCGGCGGCGTCGCCCGCGTCGAGGGCGGCGCCGGGGAGGTTCAGCTTGGTGGTGACGCCGGCCGGGTCGGTGATGGTCAGGTTGGCGCGCGCGTGGCCGTGGATGGCGACCGTGCGCACCGGCACCCCGGCCGTGCGGAGCACGACGCCGAACGGGTCGTCGGCCGCCAGCGGCAGCACCGCGAGCGCGGGCACACCGGAGGCCGCGACGACGCGCGCCACGTTGATGCCCTTGCCACCGGCGTCCTCGCGCGACGACGCCGCGGACTGGACCTCGCCCGGGCGCAGCGTTGCGCTCAGCGTGACGGCCCGGTCGAGGGACGGGTTGGCGGTCAGGGTGACGATCATGCCTGCACGACCTCGACTCCGGAGGCGGCGAGCGCGTCGGCGAGCTCGCCGTCCGGCGCGCGGTCGGTGACCAGGACGTCCACCGCGTCGAGCGCCGCGAACGAGACCAGCGACTCCTGCTGGAACTTGGTGGAGTCCGCGACGACGACCACCCGGCGCGCGGCCCGGACGATGGCCTCCTTGACGGCGGCCTCCTCCGGGTCCGGCGTGCTGAGGCCGAAGCCGGCGGAGACACCGTTGACGCCGACGAAGACGATGTCGGGCCGCAGCGACTGGATGGAGCGGACCGTGGCCGCGCCGACCGCCGCGGCGGTGACCCCGCGGATCCGTCCGCCCACGACGGTGAGGGCGACCCGGTCGGCCGCGGCGAGCGCGGGAGCCAGGGTGAGCGAGTGGGTGACGACCTCCGCCTCTCCCCCGGTCGCGGAAAGCCGCGCGGGGAGGAGCTGGGCGACGGCCGCCGTGGTCGTGCCCGCGTCGAGGTAGAGGGAGCCGCGGAAGCCGTCGCCCAGGACGTCGAGGGCGCGGGCGGCGATGCGCTGCTTGGTGTCGGCGCGGAGGCCGGTGCGTTCGAAGACGGAGGCCTCCGCGGTGCTCACCCGTTCCAGGGCGACGGCGCCGCCGTGCACGCGGCGCAGGGCTCCGGCGGTCTCCAGGGCGTCGAGGTCGCGGCGGACGGTCTCGGTGGTCACCCCGAACCGCTCGGCGAGCTCGACCACGGCGACGCGGCCCTCCTCGAGCAGCAGCCGCTCGATCAGCTCTTGACGCTCCGTTGCATACACGCGAGGCCTCCTTTGGTTTCCCACACATTACAACACGAAACAACATCTAGCAAGAGAATTCTTTGTTGCTTTTCCTGCGTTCTCACGCGGACGTGTGGGAATCCCCACGCCACGTACAATCGTTCGCGGAATGGACTGCTCGTACTTCGACGCCGGCGTGTGCCGCTCGTGCACGCTGATGGGCGTCCCCTACGCCGAGCAGCTGGCCGGCAAGGACCGGCACTCCCGCGAACTCCTGGCGCCGTTCGGCGATGCGGCCTGGCTGCCGCCGGTCGCGAGCGCCGAGTCCGGCTATCGCAACAAGGCGAAGATGGTCGTCTCCGGCACCGTCGACGCGCCGACCATCGGCATCCTGGACGAGGCAGGGCGCGGTGTCGACCTGCGCGAGTGCGGGATCTGCGCGCCGGGCGTGCGGGCGGCGCTGCCCGTGCTGGCGGACTTCGTGACGCGCGCGCGGATCGAGCCCTACAGCGTCCCCGACCGCCGGGGCGAGCTGAAGTACGTGCTGGTGACCCTCTCCCCCGACGACGAGCTGATGGTGCGCTTCGTCGTCCGCTCGGAGGTGGCCGTCGGCCGCATCCGCGCCCTGCTGCCCGAGCTGCTGGCGGCGCTGCCGAACGCCAGGGTCGTGACCGCGAACCTCCAGCCGGAGCACAAGGCGGTCGTCGAGGGCGACCGCGAGATCGTGCTGACAGCGGAGTCGTCGCTCGTGATGCGTGTGGGCGGCATCCCGCTGCGGCTGCGCCCGCAGAGCTTCTTCCAGACCAACACCGCCGTCGCCGAAGCGCTGTACGCGCAGGTGGCCGCCTGGGTGGACGAGGTGTCGCCGGCGAGCGTGTGGGACCTGTACTGCGGCGTCGGCGGCTTCGCCCTGAACGTGGCGGCGCCGGGGCGCCGGGTCGTCGGCGTCGAGACCAGCACGGAGGCCGTGCGGAGCGCCCGCGCGACGGCTTCAGCCGCGGGCTTGCCGCTGGTGGCCTTCCGGGCGGGCGACGCGACCGGGTTCGCGCTCTCGGCGAAGACCGCGCCGGAGCTGGTGATCGTCAACCCGCCGCGGCGCGGCATCGGCGCCGAGCTCTCCGGCTGGCTCGAAGGCTCCGGCGTCCCTCACGTCGTCTACTCGAGCTGCAACCCGAAGAGCCTCGCGCACGACCTGGCGCGGATGCCGTCGTACCGGATCCGCACCGGCCGCGTCCTCGACATGTTCCCCCAGACCGGGCACCAGGAGGTCGCAGTGCTGCTCGACCGGGTCTGAGCCGCACCCTCCGAAACGGCACGAGGCCCGCGTCATTTCTGACGCGGGCCTCGTGATCTTCGGGCGGACTAGCTCGCCGCGGCCTCCCGGCGCGGCAGCTTCCAGTCCGGGCGCGCGAAGTGGCAGGTGTAGCCCCACGGGATGCGCTCCAGGTAGTCCTGGTGCTCGGGCTCGGCCTCCCAGAACGGCCCGGCCGGCTCCACCTCGGTGACGACCTTGCCCGGCCAGAGACCGGAGGCGTCGACGTCCGCGATGGTGTCCTCGGCGACCCGGCGCTGCGCGTCGTCCTCGTAGTAGATCGCGGACCGGTAGCTGGTGCCGACGTCGTTGCCCTGGCGGTTCTTGGTCGACGGGTCGTGGATCTGGAAGAAGAACTCCAGCAGGTCACGGTAGCTGACCTTCTCCGGGTCGAACTCGATCTCGATCGCCTCGGCGTGCGTTCCGTGGTTGCGGTAGGTGGCGTTGGGCACGTCGCCGCCGGTGTAGCCGACGCGGGTGCTCACGACGCCGGGGCGCTTGCGAATGAGGTCCTGCATGCCCCAGAAACATCCTCCGGCCAAGATGGCCTTCTCGGTCGTCATCAGTGGTTCTCCTCGGTGTTGTCGTGCTGGTCGTTCTCGAAAAGGTGGCGGTAGCCGCTGTAGCCCTGCTCGTCCAGCTCGGCGAGCGGGATGAAGCGGAGGGCGGCGGAGTTGATGCAGTAGCGCAATCCTCCCGCCTCTGCGGGCCCGTCGTCGAACAGGTGGCCGAGGTGGCTGTCGCCGTGGGCGGAACGCACCTCGGTGCGGACCATCCCGTAGGTGCGGTCGGTCTTCTCCACGATGTTGCCCGGCTCCACCGGCACGGTGAAGCTCGGCCATCCGGAACGGCTGTCGTACTTGTTCACTGACGCGAAGAGCGGCTCCCCCGACACGATGTCGACGTAGAGCCCCGCCTCGTGATTGTTCCAGAACTCGTTGCGGAAGGCCGGCTCTGTGGCCGCCTCCTGGGTGACCGCGTACTGCGCGGGGGTGAGCCGCGCGACGGCGTCCTGGCTCTTGCGGTAGTCCTGTGTCACGTTTCCTCCTGAGTGCGGCGAGCGCTGGCTGCGGCGCCGTCAGTAAGGAGAACAGCGGAAGGGGCCGGGTTGGTCCCTGGGTTGCTGTGAGTTCGCTGAGGGGCTACGCCTGCTCGAGAATGCGGTCGATCGCTGCCTCCACCCTGTTCCAGTCCTCCATGACTTGGCGTGCGGTCACCCTGAGCCGGCGGGCTCCGCGCTGCGCGAGCGCGGAATCCCTCAGCCGGTCGCGCTCGAACGAATCGGCGTCGCTGTGGAAGGCGTAGCCGTCGATCTCCAGGTACAGTTCACCGTCGATCCGCATGTCCACGCGGCCGACGCCGCGGACGTGCGTCTGCTGCTCGACCAGGCGCCCTCCCCGCTCCAACCGCTGCCTCACGACCGACTCGACCCCGGAGTCCGATCCCGGCCGCGCCAGCGCCCCGCGCTCTCGCGCCGCCTTCGGCACGTCCTCCAGGATCCGTCGCAGACCGGACGGGCTCACGTGCCCAGACGCGAGTGCGGTGTCGAACGCGGCGACCGCCGTCTCCTCGTCCGCGCACCGCGCCACCGACCGCAGGCAGTCGGCGAGCGACACCCGCCAGAGCTCGGGATGCGCCTCGACCGGCCTCCAGTGGCAGGTCAGCCCAGGGGGCGCGCGACGGGACTGGGGCGAAAGCGTGACGTGTGTCCGCCGATCCGTCCCGGACCACAATCCGTAACTGGCGCAGGCCGTCACGCACGACAGGCGGGCTCCCGCCCGGATGGCCTCCAGTGCGGCCCCGTCCATGAGCGGCGAGACGTACACGCCCTTTCGCACGCGGTCGAGCGCTCCACCGCGCACAGCGCGCCTCAGATCCTCTGGAGTCGCACCTGCCATCCGGAGCTGATGGGTGGTGGCTGCGCCACCGAGTTCTCTGAGCCGATTCATCCAGGTCATGGAATGATCCTGGGCGCGACAGGCCGCGGGCGCGGCCCGTTGCGCGGATCCGTGGATAAGTCGGCACCGAGTGTGCTTGGGGTGGACAGGAGACACGATCCGGATCTCCTTCCGAAGGGGGTTCGGAAGGAGATTCGAAGTGAGTCGCGCGCAAATCTCCTGTTTGCGGGGGGAGGCAGGAGGCGGGGCCGGGTCAGTCGTCTGCCGGGTCGGCTTGGCGCTCGTCCGTCCGCGCCGGGTCTTGCACGACGGGGATGGCGTCGGTGAACTGGGAGGCGCGCTGCTCCTTCTCCGGGGTGCCCCCGAACAGGCGGCCCTCGGCCTCCTGGGCGGTGCGGGCGCGGGCGCTCGGCACCGTCTGCTCCGGCGCCTCCACGAGCTCCACGCGCTTGCGCGGCAGCGACGCGTCCGAGTAGCGCTGCATCCAGTCGATCAGGCGTTCGCGCACGTGGCAGCGCAGGTCGAACAGCGTCGGAGCGTCCTTGCCCGTCACCAGTACGCGCACGCGCACCCAGCCCAGCGTCGCGTCCGTGACCTGGAGGACGCCGGTGCGGCCGTCCCACAGGTCGGTGGCGGCGAGGATGCGCTGCAGCTCGGAGCGCATCCCGGACGGGGACACCCGCCAGTCGAGGTCGAACTCCACGGAGCCCAGCAGCTCGCTGTGCTGGCGCGTCCAGTTCTCGAACGGCTTCGTCGTGAAGTAGGTCGACGGCAGCACCAGGCGGCGGTCGTCCCAGACGTGCACGACCACGTAGGTCAGCGTGATCTCCTCGATCGTGCCCCACTGCTGCTCGACCACGACCACGTCGTCGATGCGGATGGCGTCGCTGAAGGCGAGCTGGATCCCCGCGAACAGGTTCGCCAGGCTCGACTGGGCGGCGACACCGGCGATCACACCGATGATCCCCGCCGACGCCAGCAGACTCGCACCGGCCGCCTGCAGCACGGGGAAGGTCAGCAGGATCGCGGCCAGCCCGATCACGACCGCCGCGACCACGGTCAGCCTCCGCAGGACCAGCACCTGCGTGCGCACCCGGCGGGCGTACCGGTTGTCCGGGACGTCGACCCGGTAGCGGGCCAGCCCGAGGTCCTCGGCGAAGACCGCGAGCGCCGCGAGGAACCAGGTCCCTGTCGCGATCGCGAGGATCAGGAAGGTGTGCTGGATGACGCCTGTCCAGTCCAGCGGCACGTCCAGCGGCAGCGTCAGCGTGACCGCGATCCACAGCACCATCACCGCCAGGAAGAGCCGGAACGGCACGCGTGCACGCTTCACCAGCAGAGCGGGCCATTGGCGATGACGGCCGACGCCGCGCAGGATCAGGCCGACGATCGCCGTCACCACGACGGCGACGACGATCGCGGCGACGCACGCGATCACGAGCGATGGCCAGGTTCGCAGAGGCATGGCGGGAGGACTCCTTCCCTCGTCTGCCGGGTGGACGACCTGCACTGTACGCGGGGCGCGACGGGACCTTAACCTCGCAGCCGGGAGAGCGTTAGTCTGGGTCGTCTGGGGGCGTGGTCGGCGACGGCCGCGAAACCTGTGCGGAACCGCCGGCAACGATGCGAGGAGCAGGGATGACAGCGACACGGACACTCTTCATCGGCGGCACGGGGGTCATCAGTTCCGCATGCGTCGCCCGGGCCCTCGATCAGGGCCACGAGGTCACGGTCGTCAACCGCGGGAACAGCGAGCTGCGTCCGCTGCCCGACGGCGTCGAGGTGCTGCACGCCGACATCCGCGACCCGGAGAGCGTGCACCGCGTGCTCGGCGAGCGCAGTTTCGACGTCGCCGCCGAGTTCCTGGCCTTCACGCCCGAGCACATCCGCACGGACTTCGACCTGTTCGAGGGCAGGGTCGGCCAGTTCGTGTTCATCTCCTCGGCCTCCGCCTACCAGACCCCGCCCGCGCGCATGCCGGTGGTCGAGTCGACGCCCCTGCGCAACCCGTTCTGGCAGTACTCCCGCGACAAGATCGCCTGCGAGGACCTCCTGGTGGAGGCGTACCGCGAGCGCGGCTTCCCGATGACGATCGTGCGCCCGTCGCACACCTACGACCGCACGATGATCCCGACCAGCGGGCACTGGACCGACTTGGAGCGGATGCGGCGCGGCGCCCCCGTCGTGGTGCACGGCGACGGCACCAGCCGGTGGACGATCACCCACAACACGGACTTCGCCGTCGCGTTCGTCGGGCTGCTGGGCCGCCCGGAGGCCGTGGGCGACTCCTTCCACATCACCTCCGACGAGGCGCCGACCTGGGACCAGATCTACTGCTACCTCGCCGAGGCGCTCGGCGTGGAGGCCGAGCTGGTGCACGTGGCGAGCGAGACCATCGCGGCCGTCATCCCGGACCTCGGCCCGGGGCTCCTCGGCGACAAGGCGCACTCGATGCACTTCGACAACGCCAAGGTGAAGGCGCTGGTGCCCGAATACCAGGCCAGGGTCACGTTCGCGCACGGCGCAGGCGAGATCGTCGACTGGTACCTCGCCGACGCGTCCCGGCAGCGGCTCGACCCGGACCTCGACGTCGCGTTCGACCGGCTCGTGGAGCACGCGCGCTCGGTGGTCTGAGCGCCGCCTCCGTTCGGCCCCTCATCCTCGCGCCGTCTGAGGTTAAGCGGCGGCCTTCTCTGTGGTCTCGTGGGCGGCCGGCACTGCGGTGCGCTCGCTCACGCCTCGGAAGGTGAAGGCGACCACGATGAGCCCGAGGATTCCGGCGATGAGGTTGATCGCGCCGGCGAGCGCGGCCAGCGGGCCGGGGGTGCCGTGGCCGACGGCGAAGGTGGAGAAGTCCCAGAACCCGTGCAGGACCATCGCCCAGATCAGGGTGCCGGTGGTGCGGCGCAGGATGTAGAACACCGTCCCGCCGAGGAACGCCAGGCCGACCTGCTGGATCGTCAGTCCCAGGGATTGGCCGCTGAGCGCGTTGATCAGGTGCATCAGCCCGAACGCGGCGGAGGTGATGAACCACACCCAGGGCTCGGACAGGCGCGAGCGCAGTCCGACCAGGAGCAGACCACGGGTGGTCATCTCCTCGGTGAAGCCGACCAGCAGCAGCACGATGGAGGCGGCGAAGAACCCGCCGTCGTAGGAGGCCCAGTCGGTGCTGAGCAGGTTGATGACGAGCGCGACCACCATCACCGCGGGGACGAAGATCGGCCAGCGGTGGTGGCTGTGCTGCCGGTCGAACAACGCCGGCCGCCACCAGCCGAGGAGACTGGCGGTCACGGCCAAGAAGATGGTGCCGATGATCAGCGAGAGCCCGGCGCCGAGGAACAGCGTCCCGCCGTTCTTGCCAAGGTCTGTGTATGGAACACCGGCCAGGAGCTGGACGACGTAGACCAGGAGGACGTAGGCCACCCAGATCGCCAAGCCGATCCAGACTCGGGGACGGACGCGGTAGGACACGGGTGCGGCATCGCTCATCGGGCGAACCTTCCAGATCTCAGGACAAGCACGAAGCGGGCTTGCTGAATCTATCGGTTCTGACAGGAATACCGCATCTCCTCACGCCGTCGTCGCGAGCCGCTGCCAGGTCAGTTCTCAGGAGAGTTCTCGTTTGCCTCTTTACTATAAAGAAAGTTTCCTGATACATTCGGCCCATCAATCGTTCCGACGAGGGGATGACAATGGCCGACCGACCCGTCCGGGGAACCCCGGGGTGGCTGCGCGAGACCAACGACCGCACGGCGCTCGCCCTGCTGCTGGAGCACGGCGTGCTGACCCGCACCCGGATCGGCGAACTGTCCGGGCTCTCGAAGCCCACCGCGGCGCAGATGGTCTCCCGCCTGGAGACGGCCGGCCTCATCCACGTCGTCGGCGAGGTCTCCGCCGGACGCGGCCCGAACGCGGCGGGCTACGCCGTGCGCACCGACCGGATGCTCGGCGTCGCGGTGGACATCGATGCGACCTCCATCCGCTCGACCATCGTGGATGCGGCCGGGGGCGAGCACCCCATCGCCGTCACCCCGCTCGCCGCCCGGACGCCGGAGGCCGACCTCCGGCTGGCGATCGAGGCCGCGTGCGAAGCGGCGGGAGTCGACGCCGACCGCGTGCGCGCCGTGTGCGTCGGCGTGCAGGGCGCGCTCGACCCGCGGACGGACGAGCTCACCTACATCGAGACCCTGCCCGGCTGGCCCAAGCAGGGCATCAGCCGCCGGCTGGAGGACGCCCTCGGCATCGCGGTCCACATCGACAACGACGTGAACCTCGCCGCGGTCGCCGAGCGCACCGACGGCGCGGGAACCGAGGCCGGCGGCTTCGCGCTGCTCTGGATGGGCGACGGCCTCGGTCTCGCCGTCGACCAGGCCGGCGCGGTGCACCGCGGCGCCTCGGGCGGCGCAGGCGAGATCGGCTACCTCCCCATCCCGCGCTCGGCCGCGGACCTCGACCCGGAGGCCGCCGACCTCCAGGACCTCATCGGCGGCCCGGCCGTCGCGCGGCTCGCGGCCGCCCACGGACTGACCGACGACCTTCAGGGCGACGCCGCCGCCCGGGGGGAGCTGGTCGCAGAGCTCGCCGCGAGGGTCGCCGTCGGCGTCGTCCCCGTCCTCGCCCTGCTCGACCCGGAGCTGGTCGTGCTCGGCGGCCCGACCGGCGCCGCGTGCGGCCCCCGGCTCGCCGAGCTCGTCGCCCGCGAGCTGCGCGACGCCTGGGGCGAGCGCGCCGTCGTCGCCACCGGCGTCGCCACCCATCCCGTCCTCCGCGGCGCACGCGAGCACCTCCTCGGCGAGGTGCGCGAGGCGCTCTTCGACGAGGTGTCGCGCATCGCCGTCTGAGGCGACGCCGGCGCTTCGCACCACCCGCACCACACCCGTCCACCGAAATCACGAGAAGGATCAGCGAGGAACCACCCGTGAAACACCGTCATCTCATCGCAGCCGCCGCTGTCGCCGCGGCCGCCGCCCTCACCCTGGCCGGCTGTTCCGGCGGGTCCAGCGGAGCGTCGTTCCAGGACAGCACGCCGTCCGACCTCTCCGGCACCGTGTCGTTCTGGCACTTCTTCTCCGACCGGGAGGCCAAGGTCATCCAGTCGGTCGTCGACGACTTCGAGAAGAAGTACCCCAAGATCAAAGTCGACGTGCACTCCGGCCAGGACGACGAGAAGCTGCAGAAGGCCATCGCCACCGGCAGCAAGGTCGACGTCGGCCTCTCCTACTCGACCGACATCGTCGGCAACTTCTGCTCCAACGGCGCGTTCCGCTCGCTCAACAAGGTGATCGATCGCGACAAGGTCGACATGAGCCAGTTCAGCGACACCGTGAAGTCGTACACCGAGTTCAAGGGCAACCGCTGCGCGATGCCGATGCTCGCCGACGTGTACGGCCTCTACTACAACAAGAAGCTGCTCCAGGCGGCCGGCTTCACCGAGCCGCCCAAGACGCTGGGCGAGCTGGAGACGATGGCCGACAAGCTGACCACGCTCAACCCCGACGGCTCGATCAAGACCCTCGGCTTCAACCCGACCATGGGCTGGTACGAGAACTCGGCCGCACATTACGGCCCGGCCGCGGGCGCCGAGTGGCTGAAGGCCGACGGCACCAGCGCGATCTCCTCCTCCCCCGGCTGGAAGGAGCTGATCCAGTGGCAGAAGGCCTACGTCGACAAGATCGGCTGGGACAAGCTCAACGCCTTCACCTCCGGGCTCGGCCAGGAGTTCTCTGCCGACAACGCGTTCCAGACCGGCCAGGTGGCGATGAACATGGACGGCGAGTACCGCACCGCGTTCATCGACGACCAGGCGAAGGGCCTCGACTACGGCACCGCGCCGTTCCCGACCGCCGACGACCACACCGACCTCTACGGCGGCGGGTACATCACCGGCAACATCATCGGCATCTCCAAGGGCTCGAAGCAGCCGGAGCTGGCCTGGGCGCTGCTGAAGTACCTCACCACCGACACCGACGCGGTGGTCAAGCTGGCGAACGGCCTGAAGAACGTGCCCACCACGAAGGACGCGCTGGCCTCCCCGAAGCTGGAGGTCTCCCCGCAGTTCAAGACGTTCCTCGACATCTCGTCGAACAAGAACGTGATGACCACGCCGGCCAGCCCGCTCGGCGCCGGCTACCAGAACACCTTCCAGGACTGGTGGAACAAGTACCAGAGCCAGGGCGGCGACATCGACGCCGGACTGAAGTCGGTCGACAAGCAGATCAACGACGCCCTCGCCCTCTCGAAGGGTCCGTGAGCTCGTGACCACCACGGCTCGCAGCGCGGGGCGGGCGACCGCCCGCCCCGCGCGGCCCTCCCGCGGCCGCCGGCGCCGCAACCTGGTGACGCTGGCGCTGCTCGCCCCCGCCCTGCTCGGGCTCGCGATCTTCTTCGTCTACCCGCTCATCGCCTCCGTCTACTACTCGTTCACGCGCTTCGACCTGATCTCTCCTCCGGAGTGGATCGGCTTGCGCAATTACGAGTACCTGTTCACGCAGGACCCGAACGTCTGGCTCGCCACCCTCAACACCCTGTGGTTCGTGGTGATCTGGGTTCCCGTGAAGACCGGGTTCGCGCTCATCGTGGCCGGCCTCCTCGCCCGCGCCCGCCGGGCCTCCGGGGTCTGGCGGACGATCTTCTACCTGCCCGCGCTGGTGCCGCCGGTCGCGAGCGTGGTCGCGTTCGTGTTCCTCTTCAACCCGGGCACCGGCCCGGTGAACCAGGTGCTCGCCTGGTTCGGGATCAAGGGCCCGCTGTGGTTCAACGATCCCGCCTGGTCGAAGCCGTCGCTGGTGCTGCTCGGCGTCTGGGTGATGGGCGACATCATGATCATCCTGCTGGCCGCGCTGCTCGACGTGCCGCGCGAGCAGTACGAGGCGGCCTCCCTCGACGGCGCCGGCGGCCTCCAGAAGGTGCGCTACGTCACGCTGCCGAGCATCTCGCCCGTGCTGCTGTTCGCTGTGGTCACCGGCGTCATCGCCGCCATCCAGTACTTCACGGAGGCCGCGGTCGCGTCGTCGGTGGCCAGCGGGAAGGCCGTGGTGGGCGAGGGCATCGGCAACACGCTCGGCTACCCGGACGGCTCCCTGCTCACCTACACGCAGTGGCTGTACGTGCGCGGCTTCGGCACCTACCAGCTCGGCTACGCCTCCGCGCTCGCCGTGCTGCTGTTCGTCGTCGCGGCGATCATCCTCGTCCTGCTGCTGCGCCGCTTCAAGGCGTTCACCCCGGAAGGCGCACAATGACGTCCGCAACCCTCACCCCGGAGGCCCCCGCGTCTCCCGCCGTCCCGCAGCGGAGGATGCGCAGCCCGCGCTCGCTGCGCACGCGCAAGGCTCTCGGCTGGATCGCCGAGCACGCCGTGCTCATCGTGCTCGCGGTGCTGTTCGTCTCCCCCGTCGTCTTCGTGCTGCTGACCTCGCTGATGTCGAGCTCGCAGACGCTGACCGCGTCGCTCTGGCCGCAGCCGTTCGTCTGGAGCAACTACGTCACCGTGTTCACGACCGTGCCGCTCGCGCAGTGGTTCGCGAACTCAGCGATGTACGCGATCCTGGCCACGGCCTTCATGCTGATCTCGTCGGTGCCGGCCGCGTACGCGCTGGCGAAGATCCGCTTCCGCGGCTCCGGCGTCCTGTTCACCGCGATCATCGTCGCGATGCTGCTGCCGCCGCAGGTGACCGCCATCCCGATCTACGTGATGTGGTCCCAGCTCGGCCTCACCGGAACGCTCTGGCCGCTCATCCTGCCGAACCTGCTGGGCGAGGCGTTCTCGATCTTCCTGCTGCGCCAGTTCTTCCTGACGATCCCGGCGGAGTACTCCGACGCAGCGCGCATCGACGGCAACGGCGAGTTCGGCGTGCTCTGGCGGGTCGTGCTGCCGATGGCCAAGCCCGGGATCGCGGCGACCGCGATCTTCATGTTCTTCAACTCCTGGAACGACTACTACGGCCCGCTGCTGTACACCTCCGAGAACCCGGCCGCGTGGCCGGTCGCCTACGGACTGGCGTCGTTCCGCGGCGTGCACGGTACGGACTGGGGACTCACCATGGCGATGACCATGCTCGTCACCGTCCCCGTCGTCATCATCTTCTTCTTCGCCCAACGCGTCTTCGTGGAGGGCATCACACTCACCGGCGTGAAGGGATAGCTCGTGAAACTGGCCGTCGTGGGCGGAGGCTCCACCTACACCCCCGAACTCGTCGACGGGTTCGCCCGGCTGCGCAACCTGCTGCCGATCGAGGAGCTCTGGCTCGTCGACACCGACCCGGAGCGGCTCCGGCTGGTCGGCGGCGTGAGCGAGCGGATGTTCCGCGCCGCAGGGCACCCGGGGCGAATTGTGCCGACCTCCGACCTGGTCGCCGGGGTCGCGGACGCCGACGCCGTGCTCATCCAGCTCCGGGTCGGCGGACAGGCCGCCCGGCACGGTGACGAGACGTTCCCGCACGCGTGCGGCTGCATCGGGCAGGAGACCACGGGCCCCGGGGGCTTCGCCAAGGCGCTGCGCACCGTCCCGGTCGTGCTCTCGGTCGCGGAGGCAGTGCGCAAACATGCCAAGCCGGACGCCTGGATCGTGGACTTCACCAACCCGGTCGGGATCGTCACGCGCGCACTGCTGCAGGAGGGCCACCGCGCAGTCGGCCTCTGCAACGTCGCGATCGGCTTCCAGCGTCGGTTCGCCGGGCTGCTCGGGGTCGCGCCGGCCGACGTCGCCCTCGGCCATGTCGGGCTCAACCACCTCACCTGGGAGCGTTCGGTGACCGTCGGCGGCCGGGACGTCCTCCCCGACCTCCTGGGCGCGCACCTCCCGCAGCTGGCCGAGGAGATCGAGCTGCCTGCCGCGCTGATCCGCCTGCTCGGGAACGTGCCGAGCTACTACCTGCGCTACTACTACGCACACGACGAGGTGCTGCGCGAGCAGCTCGACGCGCCGACCAGGGCGGAGGCCGTGCAGCGGGTCGAGCGCGAGCTCCTGGAGCTGTACGCGGACCCGGCCGTCGACAGCAAGCCGGAACAGCTCGCCCAGCGCGGCGGCGCTTTTTACTCGGAGGCCGCCGTCGATCTGCTCGCGTCACTGACGAGCGATCGCGGCGACGTGCAGGTGGTCAACCTGCGCAACGACGGCACGCTGCCGTTCCTGCCCGACGACCACGTGATCGAGGTGCCGGCGGTCGTCGGCGCGTCCGGTGTGCGCGCCGTTGACGTCCCGGCCCTCCCGGCCGACCTCGCCGGGCTGATCGGCCACGTCGCCGGCTACGAACGGCTCGCCCTCGACGCCGCCGTGCACGGCGGGCGCGACCGGGTGCTGCGGGCGATGCTCGCCCACCCGCTCGTCGGCCAGTACGACCGCGCGGAGAAGCTGACCGACCTGCTCCTGGCGGAGAACCGGGCGCACCTGGCGTGGGCGCGATGAGCGGCATGACCGGCGCGGCGGCTCCGCTGGCGATCGCGGTCGACGGCGGCGGTTCGAAGACCGACGCCGTCGCCCTCGAGCTCGACGGGACCGTCGCCGCCACCGCGCGCGGCACCACCTCCAGCCCGCACCTGATCGGGATGGCCGCGACCGCCGCCCTCGTGGACGACCTGATCGAGCAGCTGCTCGCCGAGACCGGGCCGCGCCCGATCGCCGCCGCGAACATCTACCTGTCCGGGCTCGACCTCCCCGCTGAGGAAGTCGAGTTCCGCGCCGGGATCGCGGGCTACGCCTGGGCGGACGCGGTGGTCGACAACGATCTGTTCGCGCTGCTGCGCGCCGGCACCAGCGAGCCGGACGCCGTCGCCGTGGTCTGCGGCACCGGAATCAACTGCGTGGGCGTCCGCGCCGACGGCGAGGTGGTGCGCTACCCCTCGCTCGGGATGACCTCCGGCGACTGGGGCGGCGGCTGGCACCTCGGCGAGCAGGCGCTGTGGCACGCCGCGCGCGCGGTCGACGGGCGCGGCTCGGCGACCGCGCTGGTGGAGGCCATCCCGCCGCTCTACGGGCTGGACGGCATCCCGGAGGTGATCGAGGCGCTGCACTTCCGGCGCGTCCCGAGCAGCGACCTCTCGCGCATCGCGCCCGCCGTGCTCGCGGCGTCGCGTGCGGGCGACCTCGTCGCGCAGGACTTGGTCGACCGGCAAGCCGAGGAGATCGTGGTGTTCGCCGTGACCACCCTCCGCCGGCTCGGGCTGCTCGACCGCGAGGTGCCTGTCGTGCTCGGCGGCGGCGTGATCGGCTCGCGAGACGAACGGCTGCTGTCCGGGATCGAGCGCCGGCTCTCGGCGCGGGCGCCGCACGCGCGGATCCGGCTGGTCACGGCGGCGCCGATCCTCGGGGCCGCGCTGCTGGCGCTGGAGGCCGCCGGCGCGTCCCCCGAAGCGCTGCAGACCGCGACATCCAGCCTTCAGGACCGGCGGGCCGCGGTGGTTCAATAGGCGGTACGAACAGGGAATTCAGCGCCGAACGCGAGCGGATGGTCGAAGAGCAGCTCCGCCTCCGCGGGATCGAGGACCAGCGGGTGCTCGACGCGATGAGACGCGTGCCGCGGCACGAGTTCGTCCCGGAAGGCGCCGAGCCGTACGCCTACGAGGACCACCCGATGCCGATCGGCGACGGGCAGACCATCTCGCAGCCGTACATCGTCGCGCTCATGCTGGAGGCCGCGCGGATCGGCCCGGAGGACAGCGTGCTCGACGTCGGCACCGGCTCCGGCTACGCCGCCGCCGTCGCCGCGGAGCTCGGCCACCGGGTGGTCAGCATCGAGCGGCATCCCGAGCTCGCCGTCACGGCGGCGGCGACACTGGAGGCGCTGGGCTACCGGGTCAATGTGGTGACCGGCGACGGGACGCTCGGCTGGCCGGCCGGGGCGCCGTACGACGTGATCGTCGCCGCGGCGACCGGGCCGAGTGTGCCGCGCGCGTGGCCCGACCAGCTCTCGCCCGGCGGGCGGATCGTGATGCCGGTCGGGCATCCGGGAGGCGCCCAGCACCTGGCCGTGTTCGAACGCGGGCCCGACGGGACGCTGCACGAGCGCAACCTCGGCGCGGTGGCGTTTGTCCCGCTGGTCGGCGACGACGGCTGGAAGCCCTGACCCGCGCCGACATTCGTGACGAATGCCGCCTTTCGCCGCGCCATTCGCGACATTCGCGCCGAATGTTCGCGGGCCGGAATCGTCGCATTCGTGCCGAATGTCGCCTTTCGCCGAGCCATTCGCGACATTCGTGCCGAATGTGCGCGGGAGTGCGCGGCCTCAGGCTGCGAGCGAGGCCGCGGGTGCGGTCACGCGCAGTGCGCCCAGCAGGGCGGCGAGCTGGCCCTCCGGCGCTCCCGGGTCCTCCGGGTGCCACTGGACGGCGATGATCGGCGCGCTCTCGTGCTCGATCGCCTCGACGTGGCCGTCGGGCGCCCGCCCGGTGACGCGGAGGCCGGCGCCGAGGATGTCCACGGCCTGGTGGTGCGCACTGCGGACGGCGACGACCGGGCCGCCGAGCAGCTCCTCGACGCGGCTGTCCGGCTCCAGGAGCACGGGGTGCGTGGTGAGCACGTCCGGGATGGGCACGTCGCGGCGGACGTGGTCGGACTCGCCGAGGTCCTGGACGAGGGTGCCGCCGAGTGCGACGTTGACGATCTGCAGGCCGCGGCAGATGCCGAGCAGCGGGAGGCCGCGCTCGATCGCGCGGTGGACGAGCGCGAGCTGGGCGGCGTCGGCGGTCTCGCGGTGCAGGCTCTCGTGCGGGTAGCCTCCCGAGCCGCCGTAGAACCGCGGCGCGATGTCTTCGCCGCCGACGATCACCACGGCGTCCGCCCGCTCGGTCGCCGCGAGCAGCGCGTCGGTGCCGCCGTCGGCTGCGAGCCGGGATACCGTCCAGCCGTCGGCCTCCGCGGCGCGGACGACTCCCCCGACCAGCACCTGCACGTACGCGTGGTACGCCGGGTCGTGGCCGCGGAAGCGCGTCGCCTCGACGACGGCGAGGGTGCGGGCGGCCGGAGACATGACAGCAATTCTGCGTCCGGCCCCGCTCCGGCGCATCCGGGCGCGTAACAGGTCGAAACAGTGACACGGCCGGGAGCGCGCTCATAGACTCGGCTCGATGACAGGAAAGCTCGGGAGAGTGGGTGAATGTCTGTGCATCGTTCGCTGACCGGGCGTCGCGCGCTCATCGCCCTCCTGCTCGCGGCGGGCGTCGTGGCAGCGCCGCTCGTGCTGTCCCCGCCCGCTGCCCACGCAGCACGGGTGGACCAGACGGCGCGCACGCAGGACCCGGTCGACTTCGGCTCCGGGCACGTCGTGGACCAGGCGAGCGTGCTCTCCGACGCGGACGTCGACACCATCGAGGCGGCGTCGGCCTCCCTCCACAAGAACCACGGCATCCGCCTCTACGTCGCCTACGTGGACCACTTCACGAACCCCACCGACGCGGAGGACTGGGCCAACGAGACCGCGGCCCGCAACGACCTCGGCCCGACCGACTACCTGCTCGCCGTCGCGACCGACGGCCAGGCCTACTACCTCTCCGGCGACAGCAGCGGCCCGGTCAGCGACCAGGAGCTGACCAGCATCGAGCAGACCCAGGTCGAGCCGAAGCTGCGCACGCAGGACTGGACCCCGGCCGCCGTCGCCGCGGCGCAGGGGCTCGGCGCGGCGGTCGGCGACAGCGGAGGGGCCGTGATCTTCTGGGTGGTCTTGGTGGTCGTCCTCGTGGTGGGAGCCGTCGTGCTGTACCTGGTGTTCCGGCGCCGGCGCGCGAAGCGGGACGTGGAGCAGAGGGAGGGCGCATCGTGACGACGCTCGGCCTGGTCGGCGCCGGCAGGATCGGCAGCCAGCTCGCCCGCCTCGGGATCGCGCACGGCTACGACGTCGTGGTCAGCAACTCGCGCGCTCCGGAGTCGCTCGCGGCGCTGGTCGGCGAGCTCGGGCCGCACGCGCGCGCCGGGACGGTGACGGAGGCCGCGCAGGCCGGCGACCTCGTCGTGGTCGCCATCCCGCTGCGGTCCATCGCCTCGCTGCCGGCCGCCGCGTTCGCCGGCAAGGTCGTCATCGACACCGGCAACTACTACCCGGCCCGCGACGGCGTCATCCCCGAACTCGAGGACGGCCGCGAGACGGTGTCCGGGCTCCTGCAGCGCGTCCTGCCGCAGGCCAGCGTCGTCAAGGCGTTCAACCACATCCCCGCCGCGAACCTCACGGCCGACGCCGCCCCGCCCGGGACTCCCGGCCGCCGTGCGCTCGCCATCGCGGGCGACGACGGCGACGCGAAGGCGCTCGTCTCGGAGCTGCTCGACGAGTTCGGCTTCGACGTGGTCGATCTTGGTCCGCTCGCCGAAGGCTGGCGGTTCGAGCGCGACATGCCCGCCTACGGCCAGCACCTGACCGCCTCCGGCCTGCGCAGCGCGGCCGCGGCGGCGACACGGAAGGAGAGAGGATGAGCCCGGCTTCGTTCCTCGTCGTACCGCAGTGGCAGGGCTCGGGCTCGTCCCGGGCGATGCGGCTGATCGACGGCGCGGAGGCCATCCGCGGCGACCTCCCCGCGAACGCCACGCACAGCGTCGCCGTCCCCGCGGCGGCGGGCGAGGCCCTCGGGACCGGTGTCCTGCGGTACTCGTCGCTCAGCCTGGTCCGCGAGCTCGCAGCGGCGGAGCTGGCGGTCCTGGAGGCGCCGGTCGTGACGATCGGCGGCGACTGCGCCGCCGACCTCGCCGGCGTGCAGCACGCGGTGGCGTCGCGTCCGCCCGGGTCGGTCGCGGTCGTGTGGTTCGACGCGCACGGCGACATCAACAGTGTCTCGACCTCGCCCTCCGGCGCGTTCCACGGCATGGTCGTGCGGGCGCTGCTCGGCGACGGGCCGGACGGGCTGGCGGCGACCGGAGCGGCACGCCTGCATCACGAGCAGCTCGTCCTCGCCGGGACCAGGGCGCTGGACGACGGCGAGTCGGCCTTCGTGGAACACATGGGCATCCGCGTGGTCGAGCCGGGCGAGTTCGAGGACCCGCAGGCGCTGGTGCGCGCGGTGGAGGCAACGGGTGCGACGGCGGTCTACCTGCACGTCGACCTCGACGTGCTCGACCCGGCCGCGATCGAGGGCATCGGCTACCCGGAGCCGTTCGGGGTGTCGCCGGAGCAGCTGACCGACGCGATCCGGGCGCTCCGCACGCGGTTCGAGCTGGCCGGGGCGGCCGTGACGGAGTTCGCGCCGGAGTCGCCGGACGCGGCGGGGCGCGACCTGAGCGTGATCCTGCGCGTCCTGGGGAGCCTGACGGCGCCGTTGAAGGCGACGACGCCGTCGCAGGACACAAGCTCCTCCACAGATCATCGGCCCCGCCACTTGTCCACGGATACCGCGCCGCCGGATGACGTCCGCTGATCCCGCCGGTAGCTTGAGAGGCATGAGCGAACCGAAGATCCTGACCGAGCGGCGAGGCCACGTGCTGCTGATCGGCCTCAACCGTCCCGAGAAGCGCAACGCCGCCGACTACGAGCTGCTGAACGCGCTGGCGGAGGCCTACGGGGAGCTCGACCGCGATCCCGAGCTGCGGGTGGGCGTCGTCCACGCGATCGGCGACCACTTCACCGGAGGGCTCGACCTCGCCGACGTCGGTCCGCGCATCGGGCCGGAGGGGCTGTCGTTCATCGGCGACTCGGGCGTCGACCCGTGGGGCGTCTCCGGTCCGCGCGTCCGCAAGCCGGTCGTCGTCGCGGTGCAGGGCACCTGCCTCACGCTGGGCATCGAGCTCATCCTCGCCGCAGACGTCGCGGTGGCGGCGCGGTCGACGACGTTCGCGCAGATCGAGGTCGCGCGCGGCATCCTGCCGTTCGGCGGCGCGACCATCCGGTTCCCGCGCGCCGCGGGTTGGGGGAACGCGATGCGGTACATCCTCACGGGCGACCCGTTCGACGCCGCCGAGGCGTACCGGATGGGGCTCGTGCAGCAGGTCGTCGACGACGGCGCCCAGCTCGACGCTGCGCTCGCCATCGCCGATCGAATCGCCGCGCAGGCGCCGCTCGCGGTCCAGGCGACGCTCGCGAACGCGGTCATCGCGGTGCGCGACGGCGACGCCGCGGCGGAGGCCGCCCTGCAGCCCGAGCTCGTCCGGATGGCCGGCAGCGAGGACGCGCGCATCGGCATGCAGGCGTTCCTCACGCGCACCCCGGCGGAGTTCGTGGGGCGCTGACGCGCCGCGCTCCCCGACATCCGATCAGCACGAGATCCGATCAGACCGCACGACGCACGAACACCCAGGAGGAGAGATGCCCGCAACGACCGAGTACGACGTCATCGTCATCGGGGCCGGAGCCGTCGGCGAGAACGTCGCCGATCGCGCCGCCCAGGGCGGCATGCGCACGGTGATCGTCGAGGCCGAGCTCGTCGGAGGCGAATGCTCGTACTGGGCGTGCATCCCGTCGAAGACGCTGCTGCGCTCCTCCGCGGCGCTCCGGGCGGCGCAGCGCGTCGGCGGCGCGCGCGAGGCGGTGACCGGTCCGCTCGACGTCGCCGCCGTCCTCCGCCGCCGCGACTACATGACCAGCGACTGGAAGGACGACGGGCAGGTGAAGTGGCTGGAGGGCGCGGGCATCGACCTCGTCCGCGGCTGGGCCACCATCTCCGGTCCGCGCGAGGTCACCGTGACGGACGAGGACGGCGGGACCGTCGTGCTCACCGCGAAGCACGCCGTGGCCGTGTGCACCGGCTCCGCCGCGCTGCTGCCCGACATCCCCGGCCTGCGCGAGAGCGAACCGTGGACGAGCCGCGACGCGACGAGCGTGCAGCGCGTGCCGGTGTCCCTGGCGATCCTCGGCGGCGGCACAGTCGGCACCGAGATGGCGACGGCCTACGCGGGCTTCGGCACCGAGGTGCACCTCATCGCGCGGCACGGGCTGCTCGGCAGCGAGGAGCCGTTCGCCGGCGAGCGCGTCACGGCGGCCTTGAAAGAACTCGGCGTCACGATGCACCTCGACGTCACGACCGAGTCCGTCGAGCGCACCGAGGACGACCGGTTCCGCATCCGGCTCGGCGACGGCTCGACGGTCGAGACCGACGAGCTGCTCGTCGCGACCGGCCGGCTGCCGCGCACCTCGGGCCTCGGCCTGCAGAGCTTCGGGCTCGAGGACGGCGGCTGGCTCACCGTCGACGACAGCATGCGCGTGCTCGACGCCGCGGGCGAGCCCGTCGGCGGCGGCTGGCTGTACGCCGCGGGCGACGTCAACCACCGCGCGCTGCTCACCCACCAGGGCAAGTACCAGGCGCGCGCGGCCGGCGACGCCATCGCAGCGAGGGCGAAAGGACACGAGGTGTCCCTCGCGCCGTGGGGCGCGTTCGTCGCCACCGCCGACCACCAGGCGGTCCCGCAGGTCACCTTCACCGAGCCGGAGGTCGCCTCCGTCGGGCTCACCGCTGCCGCGGCGGACAAGGCCGGCTACCGCACCCGCGTCGTCGACTACCCGATCGGCTCGGTGAGCGGCGCCTACGTGCTGGCCGACGACTACGACGGCATGGCGCGGATGATCGTGGACGAGGACCGCGGCGTCGTCCTCGGCGCCACCTTCGTCGGCCAGGACATCGGCGAGCTCCTGCACTCGGCGACGGTCGCGATCGTCGGCGAAGTGCCGCTCGACCGGCTCTGGCACGCCGTCCCGTCCTACCCCACGGTCAGCGAGGTCTGGCTGCGGCTGCTCGAGACCTACGGCCGGCCCGAGAAGTGAGGGCGGTGATGCGCCCGCTCTCTGCGGTCTTCCTCGACTCCCCGATCAGCCGGCTCGGCTACCTGTACGCCACCGCGGTCGGGCTCGTCTGGGGCTTCGTCTGGAGCACCGGCCGGGTCGAGCGGCGTGCCGGGCTGTTCGTGTTCCGCGGGATGCCGCGGCGCACCTTCGGCCGCGGAGGGTCCTGCGTCGGCGCGTGCTACCTCACCGACCGGAACGTGAGCGACGACGTCCTTGAGCACGAGGGCGTCCACAAGCGGCAGTGGCAGCGCTACGGCATGCTCTTCCCCTTCCTGTACCTGCTGGCCGGGCGAGACCCGCTGCGCAACCGGTTCGAGATCGAGGCGGGCCTCGAGAAAGGCGGCTATCGATGAACACGCAGGAGAGGCGCACCGTGATCGTCACCGGCGCCAGCTCGGGCATCGGGGCCGTCGCCGCCGGACGGCTCGCCGCCGCCGGTGACGAGGTCGCCGTGGTCGGCCGCGACCCGGAGCGGACGCGCGCGATCGCGGAGCGGATCGGGGCCACCGCGTTCCTCGCGGACTTCGAGCGGCTGGACGACGTGCGCGCGCTCGCCGCCGCCCTCCTCGACCGTTACGACACCATCGACGTCCTCGCCAACAACGCGGGCGGGCTGTACCACGAGCGCCGCGTCACGCCGGACGGTCACGAGCGCACCATCCAGCTCAACCACCTGGCGCCGTTCCTGCTCACGCACCTGCTCCGGCCGCGCCTGGTGGAGACGGCCGCGGCGGGGCGGGACGTGCGCGTGGTCTCGACCGCGAGCATGGCCAACCTGTTCGGGAGCCTGCGGCTGGACGACCTCGACTGGGAGCGGCGGCGCTGGCGCGGCGGCTGGCGGGCCTACGGCACGTCCAAGATCGCGACCATCCTGTTCGTCTCCGAGCTCGCGGAACGGCTCACCGGCACCGGCGTAACGGCGTACTCGTTCCACCCCGGGACGGTCGTCACCCGCTTCGGGGCGAGCTCGCCGCTCATCCGGTTCGGCGGCGCCGTCACGGGCGGACGGTACGGCATCACCCCCGAGGAGGGCGCCGCACCGCTCGAACGGCTCACCGGTCCGGTGCCCGTCGGGGCGCCGAGCGGGACCTACTTCGACCGGTTCGCGGCCAACGGCCGGGTGACCCGCCAGGCGAAGGACCCGCAGCTCGCCCGCGATCTCTGGACGCTGAGTGAAGGGCTCACCGGAGTCGCGGAGCGGGGCTGACGTCCTCGGGGCTGAGGCCCGCCTCGTCCACCAGCAGCTCGCGGACCTCCGTAACCAGCGACCAGGATCCGGTCACGATCGCACGCGTCGCGCCGGGACCGTCGCACAGCATCTCGGTGCTCCACGCGCGGACCGCGCGGGCCGCGGCCTCCCCTGGCGCGCAGCGCTCGGCGGTGCCGGGACGTCCCGACCGGTGGGCGCGGACCAGCCAGGTGACCGTCATCCGGATGGGCGCCGTCAGCGGGACGATTCCGCTCTGCTCGGCGACCTCCACGAACACCCGGCCCCTGGCGCACAGCGGCAGCAGCGCGAGCTCGGCCTCCAGCTCGGTGAGCGACGTCTCGTCGCCGACGACCAGGAACTGGACGCGGTCGTCGTGGTGCGCTGTCGTCGAGGTGTGGGCGGCGTGGTCGGGTCGGTACATGGCTGTTCGATTATAGGCGAGGCTTACCTAACACCCGCCGAGAGCAGCGCCCCGCCGCTCTTCCGCATGTCCGCGCCTCACGGCATGATCGAGACATGCGTCCGACCTCGGAGTCCCCCGTCGCCCCCATGCTCGCCAAGGCCCTCCCGGCCGTGCCCGACCAGGACAGCGTCCCCGGCGGACTGAGCTTCGAGCCCAAGTGGGACGGCTTCCGCGCGCTCGTCTACGCGGACGACGCCGGCGACGGCACGATCGGCGACATCCAGATCGGTAGCCGCGGCTCCAAGATGCTGACGCGCTACTTCCCCGAGCTGATCGCCGCGTTCGGCGAACTCCTCCCCGGCCCGTGCGTGCTGGACGGAGAGATCGTCGTCCCGACCGGCGAGCCCGGGGCGCAGCGGCTCGACTGGGAGGCGCTCTCGCAGCGCATCCACCCCGCCGCCAGCCGCGTGAAGCTGCTCTCCGAGCAGACCCCCGCCACTTTCGTCGCCTTCGACCTGCTCGCGCTCGGCGCGGACTCCTACCTCGACCGGCCGTTCTCCGAACGGCGCGCGGCCCTCGAAGAGTTCGCCGGCGACCTCCCGGACCCGATCAAGGTCACCCGCACCACCGTCGACACCGAGCGTGCGCGCCAGTGGCTGGTCGAGTTCGAGGGCGCGGGGCTCGACGGCGTCGTCGCCAAGCCGCTGGACGGCGTGTACGCGCCGAACAAGCGGACCATGCTCAAGATCAAGCACCACCGCACCGCCGACGTCGTCGTCCTCGGCTACCGGGTGCACAAGAGCGGCCAGGGCGTCGGATCGCTCCTCGTCGGGCTCTACGGCGATGACGGCGTGCTGCGGAACGTCGGCGGCGTCTCGGCGTTCAGCGACAAGGTGCGCCTCCAGCTCGTGGAGGACCTGGAGCCGTTGGTCGAACGCGACGACACCGGCGCGGCGGTCACCGGTGAGACCGATCGCAGCCGGTTCTCGGCGAGCAAGGACGTCTCGTTCGTGCGCCTGCGCCCGGAGCGGGTCATGGAGGTGCGCTACGACCAGATGGAGGGCTGGCGCTTCCGGCACACCGCGCAGTTCGAGCGCTGGCGCCCGGATCGCGACGCGGCCTCCTGCACCTACGACCAGCTCGACCGCCCGATCGCGTACGACCTCGCCGACGTGATGTCCTGAGTGCTGTGCCGACGCTCGGACGGCCCTACGCCTTCTTCGCCCGGCTCGGCTGCACGCGCGGCGGCTCGCCCGGCATCTTCGGGTAGTCCGGAGGGAACGGCAGCTCGCCGAGGCCGTTGCCGAGGTCGCGCTGCCACCATTCCATCAGCGTGTCGATCGTGCCCGGCCGCTCGCCGAAGTCCTGCCACGGGTCGCCCGTGCTGCGCAGCCGCTCCGGGACCGTCTGCACGGTGAAGTCGCGCGGGTCGACCTCCGGGAGCTCGTCCCAGGTCACCGGCGTCGAGACCGGCGCGTGGGCCAGCGCCCGCGGGCTGTACGCGCCCGCCATCGTGCGGTCGCGGTTGGCCTGGTTGAAGTCGACGAAGATCCGCTCGCCGCGCTCCTCCTTCCACCACGCCGTTGTCACCTTCTCCGGCATCCGGCGCTCCAGCTCGCGGGCGGCCGCGATCACCGCGTGCCGCACATCCAGGAACTCCCGCTTCGGCTCGATGGGCGCGAACACATGGAGGCCGCGGTTGCCCGACGTCTTGATGTACGCCTCCAGCCCGGCCTCGAACAGCACGGCGCGCAGCTCGATCGCGGCCGGGATCGCGTCCGTGAAGTCCGTGCCCGGCTGCGGGTCGAGGTCGATCCGCAGCTGGTCCGGGTTGTCCGAATCCTCCGCCCGCGACGGCCACGGGTGGAAGACCACCGTGTTCATCTGCGCCGCCCAGACCGCGGCGGCCGGCTCGTCGATCACCAGCTGCGGGTGCGAGCGCGCGCTCGGGTAGACGACCATCACCGAGCGGACGAAGTCCGGCGTGCCGCGCGGCGGGTTCTTCGAGAAGAACTGCTCGCCGTCGATCCCGTCCGGGAAGCGCTGCAGCGACAGCGGCCGGTCCCCGTTCGCCCGGACGAACGCCTCGCCGACCTCCACGAGGTAGTTCGCGAGGTCCAGCTTCGTGATCCCGGGCTCCGGATAGATCACCCGTCCCGGACTGGAGATGCGGACCTCCCGATCTCCGTGCGGACCGGGGACCGTGAGGATGACTGCGTCGCCTGCCATGCGACCTACCGTAGCGGTCCAACGGGCGATGACCAGGGTGTGAATTCCGTGTGGGATGCAGGCCGACTCCCTCGCACTCGGCCCGGAGTGGGCCACAATGAGCGGTGACCGCCCGAAGACCCCCCGGGCGGCCCGGGCAGCTCTGCGCTCCCGGCGACCCAACGACGCGAGGAGGTGCAGGGCACTGAGGATCATCAGCTACAACCTGCGCAAGCACGCCGCCGGACACGAGCTCGAGGACATCGCCAAGACGTACGACGCCGACGCGCTGTGCCTCCAGGAGTGCGACAGCGAGGCGCTCGCGCCCCGGCTGCACGACCTCCAGCTCGCCGACACCACCAAGGCCAACCGACTCGGCCTCGCGATGTACGTACGCGACGAACGCTTCGAAGTGCTGGACACCCAGGTGTTCGCGGTGCAGAAGTCCATCCACGACCGCGTCCTCGCGCCGGCCAACGAGCGCCTGCTCGCGGCGCTGCTGCGCGACCGCGACTCCGGCGAGCGCGTGCTGGTCGGCTCGTTCCACGCCGCGCCGCTGACGGCCTCCAACTCGCTGCGCCGCAAGCAGATCGCCGCCGCCCACGAGGGGATGCGCTCGCTCGCGCCCGAGACGCCCGCCATCATGGTCGGCGACTTCAACTACCCGTGGTTCATCCGCGGCCTGGAGCGGCACCTGACCACCTCCGGCTACACGCTCAAGCGCACCGACGAGCCGACGTACCTGCGCTACAAGTTCTTCAGCGGCTACTTCGACTTCGTCACCTCCACGGGCTTCGACGTGGATCGGGTGGACGTGCTGCCCGCCGGCGCGTCGGACCACCGGGCCATCCGGCTCGACGCGGAGCTGGCCGCCTAGCGTCCCGCCGCCCGCGCCGTCATCGGGCGTTCGCACGCTGCTGCGGCGAGCGTACGGTGAGGACCGATGGACGCTCTGGGCTGGCTGGCCGGCACCGACTACACGATCGCGCGCGAGATCCTGCAGCGCGGCGTCGCGGCCCTCTACGTCGTGGCGTTCCTGTCGGCCGTCGCGCAGTTCCCCGCGCTGCTCGGCGAGCACGGCCTCCTGCCCGCTCCGCGGTTCCTGCGCCTGAACTATGCGCGGAGGCAGCCGACGCTGTTCCGCTGGCGGTACTCCGACCGGCTGCTGCTCGCCGTCGCGTGGACCGGCGCCGTGCTGGCTGCCCTCGTGGTCGTCGGCGTCCTCCAGCTCACGCCGTCGTACGTGTTCGTGCCAGTGTTCCTGATCATCTGGTTCCTCTACCTCTCGATCGCGAACATCGGCCAGACCTTCTACGGCTTCGGCTGGGAGAGCCTCATCTGCGAGGCCGGCTTCACCGTCGCCTTCCTCGGTTCCTGGGACACCGCTCCCCCGATCACCATCGTCATCCTGGTGCGCTGGCTGGTGTTCCGGCTGGAGTTCGGCGCCGGGATGATCAAGATGCGCGGCGACCGCTCCTGGCGCGACCTGACCGCGCTGTACTACCACCACGAGACGCAGCCGATGCCGAACCCGCTCAGCCGGACCGCGCACCTGTTGCCGAAGTGGTGGCACCGGGTGGAGGTGCTGGGCAACCACTTCGCGCAGCTCGTCGTGCCGTGGCTGCTGTTCCTCCCGCAGCCGGTGGCGAGCGCCGCGGCCGCGGTGGTCATCCTCACCCAGCTCTGGCTGGTCGCGACCGGGAACTTCGCCTGGCTGAACTGGATCACGATCGTACTGGCCTTCGCGGGCGTGAGCGACGGTGCGTGGCGGTGGATCAGCGGCGGCGCGCTCCGCGGCGGCATCGGCGCGGCGGGTGTGCCGCTCTGGTACGCCGTCGTCGCCCTCCTGGTGAGCGCGTTCCTGGTGGCGCTGAGCTGGTGGCCGCTGCGCAACCTGTTCCGCCGCCGTCAGCTCATGAACGCGAGCTTCAACCGGTGGCACCTGGTCAACGCGTACGGCGCCTTCGGCAGCGTCACGAAGGAGCGCTACGAGGTGATCGTGGAGGGCACGGCCGACGACCCGCACGATCCCGGCGCCGAGTGGCGCGAGTACGGCTTCAAGGGCAAGCCGGGCGACGTGCGGAGGTTGCCGCGGCAATACGCGCCGTACCACCTGCGGCTGGACTGGCTGATGTGGTTCCTCGCGCTCGGATCCCGGGACTCGCCGTGGTTCGAGGTGTTCCTGCTGCGGCTGCTGGAGGCCGACCGGCCGACCCTGCGGCTGCTGCGCGACGATCCGTTCGGCGGGGAGGCGCCGCGCTCGGTGCGGGCGCGGATGTTCCTCTACCGGTTCGCGACGCACGCGGAGAAGCGCGCGACCGGGGATCGGTGGGTGCGCACGGAAGTGGGGACCCTGGTGCCGCCGGTGGGGCTGCGCGGGAGGTGAACGGGCTCAGTACCCGGTGTGCTCCTCCTGGAGCCGGGCCAGGTCGCGCCAGATGAGCAGCTTGAGCCGTCCCGGCTTCTCGCGCTCGTAGTCCGCCTTCAGCGCCTCGACACCCGAGAACGCATCCAGCCCCGCCTCGATCGCCCGGCCGACCTCGTCCCAGGCGTCCACCCGCCCGCGCTCGACCAGGGCGAGCAGCTCCTCCTCGGAGTCGGCCTTCGCCCGCAGCGCGCTCGCCAGCGCGACAGCGGCGTCCCTGCGCAGCCGCAGGTTGTCGACGTCCACGTCGCGGTAGTCGTGCGGGTGGGTGGCGTCGCCGCGCAGTCCCTGGGCGACCTCCAGGTCGGCGTCGATGCGGCCGGCGGCCTCCCCCTGCTCGGACGCGAGCTCGCGCAGCAGGTGAGCGGCCTCGCCGGTGTGCCGCGCCGGGTCGAAGTCGTTCCCGTACTGCAGGGTGTCGACCACGATGTGGTTCTTGACCGCCATCCGGGTGGCGTATTCCGCCAGGAGCATACCTTCCTCGACGGTCTGCTCCAGTGTGGGCGCGGCGGGCTCCGGCAGGGCGTCCTCGTCGAAGGGACGCGTGCGCACGGTCTTCTCCGTGCGCTTCCTGAGCCAGTTCGGCCAGCGCATGGCCACAGCCTTTCGGGTCGGTCGGGGACGCCGGGCGTCGGCGCCACCTCCCATTCTGTCCGATCGCGCCGACACGTCGGGCCGGGGCGTCACCCGCGGGAGGCGAAGAACGCGTTCGCGCGCTGCGTATAGAGCAGCGAAAGCATGACGATCGCCCAGAGGATCTCCAGGATGCCGCTGAAGAACTGCAGGCTGAACAGCAGGATCACCCCGCCGACCGCGTTCAGGATCATGACGACCGTGACGAGACCGCGGGCGAAGCGGCTGCCGTTCAGGAGGCCGCGCGCGACCACGAGGATCACGACGCCGAGGATGATCGCCAGGATCGCGGAGGTGATCAGCCCGGCCTCCGTGCCGCCGTTCGACGCGCGCACCATCTGGTCGCGGGTGAACAGGATGACGACCCCGCCGACGATGTTGAGCACGCCGTTGATGTAGGCGAGCACGGCGACGAACGTGACGGTGCCGGGGCGGGTCGCGGGCATGGGTCCTCCTGGGTGTCGGTGCGAGGATAGCGCCGCGGGTGCGCGGGAGGGCAGGGGCGACGTGGGGGCCGTGTGGTCGCCGTCGGCGGTCTGGATGGTGTCGGTGGGCGGATGTCGGTGGTCGGTGGCAGGCTGGGTGCCATGTCCGGCGTGCGCTACGAGTTCGAGACCGAGCTGTTCCGCTGGGAGGCGCGACGCGACCTGTGGGTGTTCGCCCGCCTGCCCGACGACATCTCGGAGGAGATCCGCCTGCAGCCGCACCCGCCCGCGGGCTGGGGCTCGGTCAAGGTGATGATGACGCTCGGCGGGTCGCGCTGGTCGACGTCGGTGTTCCCGGAGAGCGCGGACGGCGCCTACGTCGTGGCGATCAAGGGCGACGTGCGCAGGCGCGAGGGCGTCGGCCTCGGCGACCGGGTGACGCTCGGCGTGGAGACCATGCTGTAGCAGGGGTTCGTCAGACGCGGCGCGCCACGAACTCCCGGTGCTGCGCGGTCTGCCGCAGAGCGGAGAGCAGGGTGAACCCGGCGAGCCCGTCCCAGCCGCCGGTCCAGGTGAGCGTGCCCGCCGCCTCCCAGACGGTCCCGGCCGGATGCGCCGCGACCTCCTCGGCCCGGCGCAGCTGGTGCGCGGCCAGTTCGGCGCAGCGTTCGCGGAGGCCGCCGAACGGATCCTCGTGCCCGGGGAGCGCGCGGAGGTCGCCCCGGTCGAGCTGCGCGACCCGGTCGAGCGATGCGAGGTAGTCCGCGACCGGATTCGTGGCGGTCGGGCCGCCGAGCCCCAGCCCGGAGTTGACCGTCGGCAGCACGTGGTCGCCGGTCAGGAGCAGGCCGGCCTCCTCGTCGTGCAGGCAGAGGTGCCCGTCGGTGTGCCCGGGCGTCCCGACGACGCGGAGGCGCCGGCCCGGGATGTCGAGCAGCTGACCGTCGGCGAGGACGCCGGTGATGACCGCGTCCACGAGCTCCGCGGCCGGTTCGGTGGGGATGGCGGCGGCGGCGAGCAGCTCGGGCCGCCGCTCGGCGGGGACGCCCCACGCCTCCAGATCGGGTGCGGGGAAGCCCGCCGCGATCAGCCCCAGCGCCGCCCGCTCGCGCTCGTGGACCAGGACGGACGCGCCGGTGTCGTGGGCGAGCGCCGCGGCGCCGCCGGAGTGGTCGGCGTGCAGATGCGTGAGCACCATCGAGGCCACCGGCGCAGCGCCGAGCGCCGCACGAAGAGCCTCCCGCGCCTCTGCCGTCGGCGAGCCCGGGTCGATCACGTGGACCGCGCCGTCGGCGTCCTCGATGAGGTAGGCGTTGCTGAACGGGAGTCCGGTGCCGGGCGGCATCGGCACGCGCACACGGCGCACCCCGGGGGCGATCGGCTCGGCGGCGCGGGTGGAGGTCATGCCCACACGCTAGCCGAGAGGCCGTCGGGCGGTGGCGGGCGCCCGGCGCACGACCGCGATCGGGGGACCCCCGCATCGCCGGTCTCCACCGCCCATCACACGGTGACGGGCCGCGCCCCCACAAGGGCGCGGCCCGTCAGCCGTCGGAGACCTCAGCCCGCGAGCAGGCCCAGCGTGTCGACCACGCGGTTCGAGAAGCCCCACTCGTTGTCGTACCAGGCGACCACCTTGACGTGGCGGCCGTCGACGCGGGTGAGCTCCGAGTCGAAGATCGACGACGCCGGGTTGCCGGTGATGTCGGACGACACCAGGGCGTCCTCCGAGTACTCCAGGACGCCGGCGAGCGGGCCCTCGGCGGCGGCACGGTACGCGGCGAGCACGTCCTCGCGGGTGACGTCGCGGGCGACGACCGTGTTCAGCTCCACGATCGAGCCGACCGGGACGGGCACGCGGATCGAGTCGCCGGACAGCTTGCCGTCCAGGTTCGGCAGGACCAGGCCGATCGCCTTCGCCGCGCCGGTCGTGGTCGGCACGATGTTGACGGCGGCGGCGCGGGCGCGGCGCGGGTCGCGGTGCGGGCCGTCCTGCAGGTTCTGCTCCTGCGTGTACGCGTGCACCGTGGTCATGAAGCCGTGCTCGATACCGGCCAGCTCGTCCAGGACCGCGGCGAGCGGAGCGAGGGCGTTCGTCGTGCAGGAGGCGTTCGACACGATCGTGTGCACGGCCGGGTCGTACGCGTCGGTGTTGACGCCGTAGGCGAGGGTGACGTCGGCGCCGTCGGCGGGGGCGCTCACGAGGACCTTCTTCGCGCCGGCCTCCAGGTGGGCGCGGGCGGCGGTCGCGGAGGTGAAGCGGCCGGTGGACTCGAGCACGATGTCCACACCGAGCTCGCCCCACGGGAGCTGCGCGGGCTCGCGCTCGGCGAGCACGCGGATGCGGTGACCGTCGACCACGAGCACGTCGCCGTCCACGGAGACCGGGCGGCCGAGGCGGCCGGCGGTGGAGTCGAAGGCCAGGAGCTTGGCGAGCGCAGCAGGCTCGGTCAGGTCGTTGACCGCCACGACCTCCAGGTCGGTGTCGCGCTCCAGGAGCGCGCGGAGGACGTTGCGGCCGATGCGGCCGAAACCGTTGATGGCGATGCGGGTCATGCGGAGGGGATCCTTTCGTTCCCTGACAGCCTCGCCGCCGCGCCGCCGTGCCGACAGGGGCGCGAACGCCATGGTTCGAAAGGATCCCGCCACCCGCTCCACCCGCTGCATCGCGCCCACGTTCGGCACGAATCGCGCGAATCGCCGCACCATTCGCGACATTCGGCACGAATCGCCGGGACCCACATTCGGCACGAATCGCGCGAATCGCCGCGCCATTCGCGACATTCGGCACGAATCGCGCGCATTGCCGCGCGCCGCCTCAGCCGGCGTCACCGCTGAAGGTGCGCCGGTAGTCGCTCGGCGTCGTGCCGAGGATGCGCTGGAAGTGCAGCCGCAGGTTGGCTCCCGTGCCGAGGCCGACATCCGCCGCGATCTGCTCGACGCTGAGCTCGGAGCGCTCCAGCAACTCGCGCGCGACGTCGATGCGCGCCCGCATCACCCACTGCATCGGGGTGTAGCCGGTGTCCTCCACGAAGCGGCGCGAGAAGGTGCGCGGCGACACCGCCGCCCGGCGCGCCAGAACCTCCAGTGTGAGTGGGTCGCCCAGCCGGTGCAGCGCCCACTCACGGACGGCGGCGAACCGTTCCCCGAGCGGCTCGGGCACGCTGCGCGGGACGTACTGCGCCTGTCCTCCGCTGCGGTACGGCGCGGCGACCAGCCGGCGGGCGGCATGGTTGGCGGCGGCGATGCCGAGGTCGCCGCGGAGGATGTGCAGGCAGAGGTCGATCCCGCTGGCCGCGCCCGCCGAGGTGAGCACGTCGCCCTCGTCGACGAACAGCACGTTCTCGTCCACCCGGATCAGCGGGTAGCGCTGCGCGAGGGCGCGCGTGTAGTGCCAGTGGGTGGTTGCGCGCTTGCCGTCGAGGAGGCCGGTCGCCGCCAGCGCGAACGCTCCGGTCGAGATGGCCGCCAGCCGGGCGCCGCGCGCGTGGGCGGCGAGCAAGGCCGCCACCACCGCAGCGGGAGGGTCCTCGCGGTCGGGATGGCGGTAGCCCGGCAGGAACACGATGTCCGCCCAGGCGAGCGCCTCCAGCCCGTGCGCCACGTGATACGACAGCCCGTCGCCGCCGGTCACCAGCCCGGGCGCGGCCCCGCAGACGCGGACCTCGTAGGGCATGCTCGCCCGCGTCGTGAACACCTGTGCCGGGATTCCGACGTCCAGGGGCTTGGCGCCCTCCAGCACGAGGACGGCGACACGATGCAGCGGGGCGGGCACGGGATCAGGCTAGCGGGACGGCCGGCCGGCCGAGCGTGAACGGCTCAGGCGCGCACCCGCCGCCGAAGCACGAGCACCAGCACGCCGGCCGCGACGAGCAGCACAGCCGCCGCCCCTCCCGCCGGCGCCCAGTCCGCCGTCGTGGAGCCCGTCGCCGCGAGCTCGGGTCCGGTCGCGGCCGGCTGCGCCGGGATCGCGACGGTCACCGCGCTCGTGCTGGCGACCACCGAGCCGGCGACCACCGTCTGCACCGGGAACGACCCCGCCGCCTGCCGGGCCGCGACCGTGAACGTCACCGTCGCCGCCCCCGACGCGTCGGTCGTGCCGCTCGCGACGGTGGCTCCGGCGAAGGTCTCCGTGAAAGGGATGTTCGACGGGAGGCCGTGCACCTGGACGGTGACCGTGTCGCCGGGCTTCACCGTCGTCGCGGTGGTGGTCGCCGTGGGAGTGAAGGACCAGGTGAAGGTCACCGTGCCGGCGCCGGTCCCGGCAGCCGCTGCGGAGGCGGTCAGACCGCTCGCGAGGAAGCCCGAGCCGCCGCCGCCCGGTGCGACGACGTCGACCGAGTCGTCGCCGTTGGGGACGTTGCGCATGACCGCTCCGCCGCCGCCTCCCGCGTAGCCCGAGCCGCCGTTGCCGGCGTGGTGTGTGGTGGCGCCGATCGTGAGGGATCCTCCCGTGCCTCCGGCCGCCGCCGCGACGCCGGCAGGGGCGGCGCCGGCGGTTCCCGGCGCGTCGCCGGTGCCGGCGGCGCCGCCGGCCGCTGAGCCGCCGCCGCCGTTCGCGGCGAGCGTCCCGAAGGCCGCACCCGCTGCTCCCGGCGCGACACCCGCCGAGGTCGGCGAGCCGCCCGCGCCGCCGGGGTAGGTCGCGAAGATCTGGCCAGGGAGGTCGAGGAGGCCGGCGTAGCCCCCGCCTCCGCCGCCGCCCGCGACGGCCACCAGGCTGCCGGCGGAGCTCAGCACGCTCGCGCTGCCGCTCCCCGCCGCGCCCACCGTGACGCTGAAGGCGTGGCCCGCGAACGCCGTGCCGAGGACGACCGTCGCACTGCCGCCCGCACCGCCGACCGCGGTCGGGTCGGCCGTGATGGCGAGCGGCGCGGCCGCGTCGGACGCGCCGACGATCGTCGCTGTGAGGCTGGTCGCGGCGGGCGGTGCCGTGAAGGTGGCGGTGCCTGCGGTGTCGAAGACCGCGGTGCAGTTCGTGATGCAGGTGGCCGGGGACGCGCTGTTCGCGGCGGCGGGCGTGGCTGCGAGGGCGACGGCGCCGACGACGAGCGCGAGGCCCGAGACGGTCGAGAGGGTACGGAACGGGCGACGACGCACGATGGTCCTTCGGGTGGGGCGCGCTGCTCCGCGCTGGTTTCGGGTGGTTCCAGGGGCTGATTCCTGGGGGTGGTTCCTGGGGGTGACTTCAGGTGTGGCTAGGAGGGTGAAGCTCAGCATAGCGGGATGCGTCGCGCTTGCTCCGCCGGCCTCCGGCTTCCTACGCTGAGGCCCATGGAGCAGTCGTGACGTCCGCCGATCAGGTCCTCGCCGCGGATGAGGAACTGCGCCGCCGGGTCCAGCGCCGGACGCTCGCGGTCGTCGTCGCCAGCCAGGTGCTCGGCGGCGCCGGACTGGCCGCCGGCGTCACGGTCGGTGCGCTGCTGGCCCAGCAGCTCGTCGGCGCGGACTCGCTGGCGGGCCTCCCCGCCGCGCTCTTCACCCTCGGCTCGGCGGCCGCCGCGTTCCTCGTGGGCCGGGTCAGCCAGCGCCGGGGACGCCGGGTCGGACTCGGGCTCGGCTTCTGCGCGGGCGGCCTCGGCGCGCTCGGCGTCGTCGGCGCGGCGGCTGTCGGGAGCGTGCCGCTGCTGTTCGTGGCGCTCCTGGTCTACGGCGCAGGCACGGCCACGAACCTGCAGGCGCGCTACGCCGGTTCCGACCTCGCGGCCCCGTCCGCACGCGGAACAGCGGTGAGCGTCGCGCTCGTCTCCACGACGCTGGGCGCGGTCGCCGGCCCCAACCTCGTCGCGCCGATGGGCTCGCTCGCCGTCGCGCTCGGCATCCCCGCGCTGGCCGGGCCGTTCCTGCTCGCAGCGGTGGCCTACCTCGCCGCGGGACTCGTGCTGTCGCTGCTGCTGCGTCCCGATCCACTGCTGCTCGCCCGGAGGCTGGCGGCGGACGCGGAGGCGGCGGCGAAGCCCGACGCGGCGAACCCCGGCACGGCGAAGGAGGCGCCCGCGACGGAACCCGCCCCCATCGGCCGCGGCGCGATCGTCGGCGCCGCCGTCATGATCCTCACCCAGATCGCGATGGTCGCCATCATGACGATGACGCCCGTCGAGATGCGCGCCCACCACCACGACCTGTCCGAGGTCGGCGTCGTCATCGGCATCCACATCGCCGCGATGTACCTGCCGTCCCCGCTCACCGGCCTGCTCGTGGACCGCGTCGGCCGCATCCCGATGGCCGTCGCGGCCGCGGTCACCCTGCTCGCCGCCGGGATCGTCGGCGCCGTCGCGCCCGCGGACTCGCTCGGCCTCCTGGTGCTGGCCCTCGCCCTCCTCGGCCTCGGCTGGAACTTCGGCCTGATCTCGGGCACCGCCCTGGTCGTGGACGCGACCACTCCCGCCAACCGGGCCCGCACGCAGGGCACGATCGACGTCCTGATCGCTCTGGCGGGCGCGGGCGGCGGCGCGATGTCCGGCGTCGTCATGGCGAGCGCCGGCTACGCGCTGCTGTCGATCGCGGGCGGGCTGCTCTCGGCGCTCCTCGTGCCGGTGGTGTTCTGGGCGATGCGACCGCGCGCGGCCGCGCAAGCCTGACCGATACCGGCGCTACTCGCTCACGGCCTTCGCGAGCCGGGTGATCCACGGGTTGAACATCCGGACCCGGAAGGGCTCGAAGTCGCGCGAGTTCCGGGTGACGAGCGTGAGGTTCCCGATCTCCGCCGTCGCCGCGATCAGAGCGTCCCGCTCGGGCCGCGGATCGGGCACGTGATAGCCGGCGGCATAACCCGCGATCTCACCGTCGATCGGGAGGATGCGCTCGGAGAAGATCATCATCACGTCGTCCTGCCAGCGCCGCAGCATGATCCCCTGCGCCGGGTCGACACGCTCCTTGCGTTGGATGCCCAGCTCGAGCTCGAAGATCGTGACCGCCGAGATATGGAGCGAGTACGGGTTCTGCCGCTCGAGCCAGCGGACGACGTCCGGATCCTCACGCTCGGGGCGCCGGGTCGCGGACAAGGTCATCGTGTCGAGCAGCCACTTCACAGGTCGATCTCTTTCGCCTCGAAGTTCATGGGCGGGAAGTCGGCGTCGAAGTCGCCGTCGTCGTCCTGGCGCAGGAGGTCGACGATGTTGTCGAGCTCGCCCTTCAACTGGCGATAGTCGGTGTACGTCAGGAGGACGAACGACGGCGTGCCGCGATCCGTGATGATCAGAGGCTCGCGTGCCGCCTCCCGCTTCGCCGCCGAGGCGTCCTGGTTGAAGTCTCTCGCTGTCATGATGGCCATGATTACCCCCCGATGTAGCTACGTAGGCACAAAACTAGCACCCATCGAACGCTCCCGGATGATATACGATCCTGAACAGGCTCTCTCCGAGCCGGGATGACGCCCTCCGACGACGACAGGGAGCCGCCGATGCTCGACACTTCCACCATCCACGCGATCGCGGACGAGCTCGCGACCGCCGAGCGCCAGCGCACGACGGTCCCGCTGCTCACCGCCCGCCACCCCGGCATGACCGTGGAGGACTCCTACGCCGTGCAGCGCGTCTGGGTCGAGCGCGGACTCGCCGCCGGGCGCAGGCTGGTCGGGCGCAAGATCGGGCTGACCTCGAAGGTGATGCAGCAGGCGACCGGGATCACCGAGCCCGACTATGGGGCGATCTTCGCAGACATGGTCCACGAGACCGGATCCGTGATCCCGTTCGACCAGTACTCGAACGTCCGGATCGAGGTCGAGCTCGCCTTCGTCCTCGCCGAGCCGTTGGAGGGGCCGGACGCCACGCTGTTCGACGTGCTCGACGCGACGAAGTACGTCGTGCCCGCGCTGGAGATCCTCAGCTCGCGCATCGAGTTGCAGGGCCGCACCATCGTCGACACCATCTCCGACAACGCCGCGATGGGCGGCATGGTCGTCGGCGGACGGCCGGTCGCGGCGGACGCGGTCGACCTCCGCTGGGTCTCCGCGCTGCTCTACCGCAACGAGAGCGTCGAGGAGTCCGGCGTCGCCGCCGCCGTGCTCGACCACCCCGCCGCCGGCGTCGCCTGGCTCGCGAACAAGCTCGCGCAGCACGGCACGCGGCTGGAGGCCGGCGACATCGTCCTCGCCGGCTCCTTCACCCGCCCGCTCTGGGTGGAGCGCGGCGACACCATCCACGCCGACTACGGGACCCTGGGAGCCGTGACATGCCGATTCGCCTGACCCCCGCCGCGACCTTCGCCGACCGCCTCCGCGCGGCCGACCGGACCCTGTACGGGATCTGGTCCTGCGCCGGGAGCCCGCTCGTCGCGGAGATCTGCGCAGGCAGCGGGCTCGACATCCTCCTGATCGACGGCGAGCACTCCCCCGTCGGGCTGGAGTCGATCCTGGCCCAGCTGCAGGCGGCGGCCGCCTACCCGGTCGTCCCGGTCGTGCGCGCGCCGATCGGGGACGCGGTGATCCTCAAGCAGCTGCTCGACCTGGGCGCGCAGAACGTCCTCGTGCCGATGGTGTCCAGCGCGGCGGAGGCCGAGGAGATGGTGCGGGCGGTGCGGTATCCGCCGCTCGGCGTCCGCGGCGTCGGCAGCGCGCTCGCCCGCTCGTCGCGGTGGAGCCGGATCCCCGACTACCTGGCACGCGCCCACGAGCTGGTGTCACTGACCGTCCAGATCGAGACCACCGACGGCCTCGCGGCCGCGGCGGCGATCGCGGCGGTGGAGGGCGTGGACGCGCTGCTCGTCGGCCCGGCCGACCTGGCGGCGTCGATGGGTCTGCTCGGGCAGCAGGACCACCCGGACGTGGTCGCGGCCGTCGAGGACGTCATCCGCGCCGGCCGCGAGGCCGGCACCCCGGTGGGCGTCAACGCGTTCGACCCGGCGATGGCCGCGCGGTACGCGGAGGCAGGCGCGGCGTACGTGCTGGTCGGCAGCGACGTGACGCTGCTGGCACGGGCGTCCGAAGGACTCGCGACGCGGTTCGTCGGCGACGCCGGCGGCCCCGCTCCGGCCGCCTACTGATCGGGCGCCCTTGCCCATCCCGATTCGATCGTATATGATCTCGAATACGTTCCATCCATCCCCGACGACGAGGAGACCTGAGCTGTGAGCGACATCGGCCGGCCCGGCAAGATCATCGCGGTGCACCTCAACTACCGCTCGCGCGCCGCGCAACGCGGCCGCACCCCGGCGCAGCCGTCGTACTTCTTCAAGCCCGCGTCCTCGGTCGCGGCCTCGGGCGACGTGCTCGAGCGTCCCACCGGGACAGAGCTCCTCGCCTTCGAGGGCGAGGTCGCGCTCATCATCGGCCGGCCCACCCGCCGGGTCTCCCCCGCCGAAGGCTGGGCGGCCGTCTCGGGCATCACCGCCGCGAACGACTTCGGCCTCTACGATCTGCGCGCAGCCGACAAGGGCTCGAACGTCCGCTCGAAGGGCGGCGACGGCTTCACCCCGCTCGGCGCCGCCGTCATCCCGGCCGCGGCCATCGACCCGGACGCCGTGCGGGTGCGCACCTGGCTGAACGGCGAGCTGGTGCAGGAGGGGACGAGCGACGATCTGCTGTTCCCGTTCGGCCAGCTGGTCGCGGACCTCTCGCAGCTCATGACTCTGGAGCCGGGCGACGTCATCCTCACCGGCACGCCCGCCGGGTCGTCCGTCACGCAGCCGGGCGACATCGTGGAGGTGGAGGTCGACGCCCCGACGGCGCCTGGCGCCCCGACCTCCGGCCGGCTGGTCACCCGGATCACAGAGGGCACGGTCCCGTTCGGGGACTTCGGCACGAAGCCGACCGTGGATGACGTACAGCGCTCCGAGGCCTGGGGAACGCCTCCGACGCCCGCCTTCACGTTGACCGACGACCTCCGCGCCCAGCTCGCCTCCGTCGCCACCGCGACCCTCAGCTCGCAGCTGCGCAAGCGCGGCCTGAACGCCGTCTCCATCGACGGTCTCACCTCCACCCGCCCCGGCGCGAAGCTGATCGGCACGGCGCGGACCCTCCGCTACCTCCCCGGCCGCGAGGACCTGTTCGCGTCGCACGGCGGCGGCTACAACGCCCAGAAGCGGGCGTTCGACGCGGTCGGCGCCGGCGAGGTGCTCGTGATCGAGGCCCGCGGCGAGCGCGGCAGCGGCACTGTCGGCGACGTCCTGGCGCTGCGCGCGCAGGTGAAGGGCGCGGCCGGCATCGTGACCGACGGCGGCGTCCGCGACCTCGCGGAGGTGGCCGCCCTCGACATCCCGACGTACCACGCCGGCCCGCACCCGGCGGTGCTGGGCCGCAAGCACGTTCCGTGGGACGCGGACATCGCGATCGCCTGCGGCGGCGCGACCGTCCTGCCCGGCGACGTGATCGTGGGCGACGCGGACGGGCTCCTCGTCATCCCGCCCGGCCTCGTCGCCGAGGTGGTCGCAGACGCGATCGAGCAGGAGCGCGAGGAGGAGTTCATCGCGGAGATGGTGCGCGGCGGCGTGAAGGTCGACGGGCTGTTCCCGATGAACGCGGAGTGGAAGGAGCGGTACCGCGCATGGCTGACGCAGCACTGAACGCGGTCGCGCCGAGCAAGTCGCAGCTCGCCTACGAGTTCGTCCGCGCCCGGATCGAGGACGGCCGCTACGTGTCGGGCTACCGGCTGGTGCTCGGGGCGATCGCCGGCGAGCTCGGCATCAGCGTGGTCCCGGTGCGCGAGGCGATCCGGCGGCTGGAGGCCGAGGGCCTGGTGACGTTCGAGAAGAACGTGGGCGCCCAGGTCGCTTTCCTGCATCCCACCGAGTACACGTACACGATGGAGACGCTGGCGCTCGTGGAGGGCGCGGCCACCCAGATGTCGGCGCCGCGGCTCACGGCCGACCATCTGCGCCGGGCGCGCCAGGTCAACGACGCCATGATCGCAAGCCTCGGCGGCTTCGACCCGCACCGCTTCACCCAGCTCAACCAGGAGTTCCATTCGGTGCTCTACGAGGAGTGCCCGAACCCGCACATCCTCGACCTCGTGCACCGCGGCTGGAATCGGCTCGCCGTCCTCCGCGACTCCGTCTTCAGCTTCGTGCCCGGTCGCGCACGCGAGTCGGTCGCCGAGCACGAGCACATCGTCGCCCTCATCGAGTCGGGCGCCGAGCCGCTCGAGATCGAGCTCGCCGCCCGCCGCCACCGGCTGGCCACCCTGGACGCCTTCCGCGCCTATCAGCGCGGTCACGCGTCCCCGGATGAGCACGACGAGCACGACGAGCACGACCACTGATCCACCCTCTTCCGAATCCCAGGAGGCCGCGCATGCCGCAGCACCACGTCCCTGCCGGTCTTCCGGCGAAGATCCAGCACTTCATCGACGGGAGGTTCGTCGACAGCGTCTCGGGGAAGACGTTCGACGTGCTCGACCCGGTGTCCAACGAGACCTACGTGCAGGCCGCCGCCGGGCAGAAGGAGGACATCGACCTCGCCGTCGCCGCAGCGAAGCGCGCGTTCCAGGAGGGCCCCTGGCCGCGGATGAAGCCGCGGGAGCGCGCCCGCGTCCTGAACCGCATCGCCGACGCCGTCGCCGCGCAGGACGCCCGGCTCGCGGAGCTGGAGACCTTCGACACCGGGCTGCCGATCACACAGGCGCTCGGCCAGGCGCAGCGCGCGGCCGAGAACTTCCGGTTCTTCGCCGACCTGATCGTGGCGCAGGCCGACGACGCCTACAAGGTACCGGGCAGCCAGCTCAACTACGTCAACCGCAAGCCGATCGGCGTCGCCGGGCTCATCACCCCGTGGAACACGCCGTTCATGCTGGAGAGCTGGAAGCTCGCCCCCGCGCTCGCGACCGGCAACACCGTCGTGCTCAAGCCGGCCGAGTTCACCCCGCTGTCCGCGTCGCTGTGGGCGGAGATCTTCCGCGAGGCGGGCGTGCCGGACGGCGTGTTCAACCTGGTCAACGGCCTGGGTGAGGAGGCGGGTGACGCGCTGGTGAAGCACCCGGACGTCCCGCTCATTTCGTTCACCGGTGAGAGCAGCACCGGCCAGCTCATCTTCGCCAACGCGGCTCCCTTCCTGAAGGGCCTGTCGATGGAGCTCGGCGGCAAGTCCCCCGCCGTGGTCTTCGCCGACGCCGACCTGGACGCCGCGATCGACTCCACCCTGTTCGGCGTCTTCTCGCTGAACGGCGAGCGCTGCACCGCCGGCTCCCGCATCCTGGTCGAGCGCGCCGTCTACGACGAATTCTGCGAGCGGTACGCCGAGCGCGCGAAGCGCATCGTGGTCGGCGACCCGCACGACCCGAAGACCGAGGTCGGCGCGCTCGTCCACCCCGAGCACTACGCGAAGGTGATGAGCTACGTCGAGCTCGGCAAGCAGGAGGGCCGCCTGCTCGCCGGCGGCGGCCGCCCCGAGGGCATCGACCACGGCAACTACATCGCCCCGACCGTGTTCGCCGATGTCGCGCCCGACGCGCGCATCTTCCAGGAGGAGATCTTCGGCCCGGTCGTCGCGATCACGCCGTTCGACTCCGACGCCGAGGCCCTGGAGCTCGCCAACGGGGTGAAGTACGGCCTCGCCGCCTACCTCTGGACCAACGACCTCACCCGCGCCCACACTTTCGCCCAGAACGTGGAGGCCGGGATGGTCTGGCTCAACTCGCACAACGTCCGCGACCTCCGCACCCCGTTCGGCGGAGTGAAGGCCTCGGGCCTCGGGCACGAGGGCGGCTACCGCTCCATCGACTTCTACACCGACCAGCAGGCCGTCCACATCACGCTGGGTCCGGTCCACACGCCGCGCTTCGGCGCAGAATGACGAAGGAGTCAGCATGAGCACCCCCATCCCCACCCCCGCCTCCGCCCCGCCGGACGTCGTCCGCGCCGCGTACATGGAGCTCGTCGTCACCGACCTGCAGGCCAGTCGCGACTTCTACGTCGACGTGCTCGGCTTGCACATCACCGAGGAGGACGAGGACGCGGTCTACCTGCGCAGCCTCGAGGAGTTCATCCACCACAACCTCGTGCTGCGGAAGGGCCCGGTCGCGGCCGTCGCCGCGTTCGCGTACCGCGTCCGCACCCCCGAGGACCTGGACCGCGCCGTCGCGTTCTACACCGAGCTCGGCTGCCGGGTCGAGCGCCGGGCCGGTGGCTTCACGAAGGGCGTCGGCGACAGCGTCCGCGTGGAGGACCCGCTGGGCTTCCCGTACGAGTTCTTCTACGACGTGCAGCACGTCGAGCGCCTGACCTGGAACTACGAGGCGCACACCCCCGGAGAGCTCGTGCGCATCGACCACTTCAACCAGGTGACGCCGGACGTGCCACGCGCCGTGAAGTACATGGAGGACCTGGGCTTCCGGGTGACGGAGGACATCCAGGACGAGGCGGGCACGACGTACGCGGCGTGGATGCGCCGCAAGCCCACCGTGCACGACACCGCGATGACCGGCGGCGACGGCCCGCGCATGCACCATGTCGCGTTCTCCACGCACGAGAAGCACAACATCATCGCGATCTGCGACAAGCTCGGCGCCCTCCGCCGCAGCGACGCCATCGAGCGCGGCCCCGGTCGGCACGGCGTCTCCAACGCGTTCTACCTGTACCTGCGCGACCCCGACGGCCACCGCGTGGAGATCTACACGCAGGACTACTACACCGGCGACCCGGACAACCCGGTCGTCACCTGGGACGTCCACGACAACCAGCGCCGCGACTGGTGGGGCAACCCGGTCGTGCCCTCCTGGTACACGGACGCGTCCCCGGTGCTCGACCTCGACGGCAACGTCCAGCCGCTCACCACCCGCACGGACGACTCCGAGATGGCGGTCACGATCGGCGCGGACGGGTTCTCGTACACGCGCAAGGACGACACCGAGCACGGGTTCAAGCTGGGGGCGCAGCTCTAGCGGCGGTTCGCCGGAGGTCGCGGCCGCCCTGGATGTTCGAACGGACTCAGGCGGTCGCGGCCGCCGGCGGCACGTGCTCCAAGCCCAGCCCCTGCTGCCCGTACGTGGTCAGCACCTCCGCGATCACCACGCGGTACGGCCCGATCCAGCGCTCGTGGACGCTCTTGGCCTCCTTGTGCACGGGCATCCCGATCAGCTGGTGCAGCGCCTCCAGGGTCTCCCAGTAGTAGATCTCGGCGTGCAGGCCGGTGGTCTCGTTGTGCCACTCCTCCTCGCCGAGGAACCCCGGGATGACGCGGGCGCGCGCCGCGATCTCGTCGTTGAACCGGTGGAATTCGTCGTCGTAGGGCTTCGCCTCGAAGATGAAGGTCGACGTGTACACGGCACTCCCCTCGCCGGGTGAAAAGTACCACGAATCCGCCAGCCAGCAGCGGGCCGCTCGCGCCTACGCTGGGGCTGTCAACGCCGATTCCCGACGCCGACGCCCGGACGATCGGAGCGCACCATGGGATGGAGACTCAAGAACCTGACGACGGCGACCTCGGGGGCGCCGCACGCCGTGTACCAGCCGACGGGGTGGCTGTTCGCGCAGTTCACGCGCCACGTCGTGTTCCAGGGCTACAGCTCCCTCACCGGCGGCGACGGGCAGCTCTACGAGCTGTACTGCAGCGCGAGCGACGACTGGAACGTGAAGAACCTCGTCTCCGAGGCGGGTGGCGCGGCGGCCGCGACCAACTCCAACGGCTACATCTGGGCGCACCAGGGCTCGCAGCACGTGGTGTACCAGGGTCAGCGGTTCGACGGCCACGTGCACGAGCTCTGGTACACGGAGGACGACGGCTGGAACGCGAACGACCTCACCGACGCCGCCGGCGCACCGCTCACCCTGTCGCAGCCGTACGGCTACGAGACGTACTACGACGGCACGCAGCGCGTCGTCTACCAGGCGCGCGGCGGCGGCCACATCCACGAGCTGAGCAACTCCGGGAACGGCTGGCACGACCTCGACCTGACCGCGGCGACCGGCGCGCCGCCCTGCGCCGCCGACGCCGCGCCGACCGGCTACTCGTTCGAGGACCAGAAGACCGCGCACGTGCTGGTGCGCACCGACCTGGGCCACGTCCTGGAGTTCTGGCGGGACACCGCCTGGCACTGGAACGACCTCACCCTGGCGACCGGCGCTCCGGTCGTGAGCGACGCGGAGACGGTGAACGGCTACGTGTTCCGCGGCCAGGGCACGCAGCACATCGATTACGTGAGCGGCAGCGGGCGCCTGATCGAGCTGTGGTGGGACACCACGGGCTGGCACTACTTCGACCTCACCACCGCCGCCTCCGCGGTCACTCCGTACTCGACGTCCAGCCCCGCCGGCTACGCGTTCGAGGCCGGCCTCTTCCAGCCGGTCGCCACGCAGCACGTGATCTTCACGGGACGCGACAACTTCGTGCACGAGCTCTGGTGGCAGGAGGGCGTGTGGCACACCAACGACATCGGCCCGCGCATGGGGGCGCCGGCGATCGTGGGCGACCCGGTGGCGTTCGTGGAGGTCGACGAGGGGTCGCAGAACGTGTTCTACCTGAGCGACGCACACGAGATCATCGAGCTGCGCTGGACGGTGAGCTAGAGCCCGACCTCCGCCGCACTCGCCACCCCGAACTCCTGCCCCGGGTACCGCAGCCCCGAGAAGTACCGGTTCGTGTGCGCCACGATCTGCTCCGCGCCGATGGTCACGCCCTCCCACTCCGCGTCGGTCGTGGTGTGCGCGTCGCCGACGAGCACGACGTCGTAGCCGCGGACCGCCGCGCTCTGCGTCGTGGTGCGGATGCAGTAGTCGGTCTGCGCGCCCGCGACGACCAGGCGGGTGACGTCGAGAGACTCCAGCACCTCGTCCAGGTCGGTGCCCGCGAACGCGTCGCGGTACTCCTTGCGGACCAGCCGCTCGCCCCTCGCCGGGACCAGCCCGTCGGCGAGCTGCCACGGGGCGCTCTCCCACGGGAGGTCTTCGGTCTCGTGCTGCACCCAGACCACCGGCGTGCCGGCGGCCCGCGCCCGGTCGACCAGGGCGGCGGCCCGGGCGACGACGGCGTCCGCGTCCAGGCAGCCGGGGAGGACCCCCTTCTGCAGGTCGATCACGAGCAGGGCGGTGGGGTTCGAGTCGGTCACGTGACCATCCTGGCATCCCCGGGTCGGCAGGATGGGACGGTGCGGCAGGATGGGACGGTGACCTCTCCGAGCCGGACCCTCCAGGTCGTCGCCGCCGTGATCGTGCGCGACGGCGCCGTGCTCGCCTGCCGGCGGGCTCCGCACAAGGACGCCGCGGGCCGGTGGGAGTTCCCGGGCGGCAAAGTGGAGGCGGGCGAGACGCCGGAGGCTGCGCTGGCACGGGAGCTGCGCGAGGAGCTCGGCGTGGACGTCCGGGTGGGCGCTCTGCTCGACCGGACCGTGACCGGGCAGGTCGATCTGGCCTGCTACGCGGCGACGCTCCTCGGCCCGGCGCCGACGGCCTCCACGGATCACGACGCGCTGGAGTGGCGCGGGACGGGCGCGCTCGCCGGCCTCGACTGGGCCGATGCCGACCTGCCGGTCGTCGCACGGCTCGCCGAGCTGGAGGCGGAGGCGCTGACGGCGGCCGCGGCGGTCGCGCCGACCGAGGAGGAGGCCCGATGAAGGCGCTGTACTACGAGACGTTCTCCGGCCCGGTCGCGGTGCGCGACCTCCCGTCCCCCGAACTGCCGGACGGCGGCGCGCTGCTCCGGGTCGGCGCCTCCGGGCTGTGCCGCAGCGACTGGCACGCGTGGGCAGGACACGACGACTCGGTGCGGCTGCCGCACGTCCCCGGCCACGAGTTCGCCGGAGTCGTGGAGGCCGTCGGCGCGGGCGTCGAGCAGTGGCGGCCGGGCGACCGCGTCACGGCGCCGTTCGTCAACGGCTGCGGGCGCTGCGAGTGGTGCCTCTCGGGTCAGGCGCAGGTGTGCCCCGACCAGACCCAGCCGGGCTTCACGCACTGGGGATCGCACGCCGAACTGGTCGCGGTGCGGGCGGCAGACCTCAACCTGGTCGCGATCCCGGACGGACTCCCGGACGCCGCCGCGGCCGCCCTCGGCTGCCGGTTCGCCACCGCGTACCGGGCGCTGACGGCGCGCGCCGGCCTCGCGCAGGGCGAGTGGGTCGCGGTCTACGGCGCGGGCGGTGTCGGGCTGAGCGCGATCGTCATCGCCCGCGCCCTCGGCGCCCGGCCGATCGCGGTCGACCGCTCCCCCGCCGCGCTGGAGACGGCTGCCCGGCTCGGCGCCGAGCACGTGCTTGCGGCCGGCCCCGACGCCCCGCAGGCCGTCGCGGCGCTCACCGGCGGCGGCGCGCACGTGTCGGTGGACGCCGTCGGCTCCGCCGAGACCGCGACCGCGAGCGTCCTGTCGCTGCGCCGGCGTGGGCGACACGTGCAGATCGGCCTCCTCGCCGGCGGGATGCCCGTGCTGCCGCTGGACCGGGCGATCGCGTGGGAGCTGGACATCCTCGGCAGCCACGGGATGGCGGCCGCCGACTACCCGGGGATGCTCGCGCTCGTGGCGTCCGGCGCCCTGAGGCCGGAGCTGCTGGTCGGCCGCACGGTCGGGCTCGCGGAGGCCGCGCGCCTCCTCCCGCTCGCGGAGTCGGCCCCCTCCACCGGGATCACGGTGCTCGACCCGACGCTGCCGTAGCCCACCCGCACGCGATTCGTGACGAATGTCGCGTTTCGCCGCGACATTCACGCGATTCGTGCCGAATGTCGGCATCGCGATTCGTGACGAATGTCGCGTTTGGCCGCGGCATTCGCGACATTCGTGACGAATCGCGGCGGGACGCGGGGCGGAAGTCGGCACGAAATCGGCGACGCCCGGCCGGATCTGTGCGGCGCAGCACGCCAGGATGGAGGCATGCGCCTCGCCGACATCCCTGCCCCCGACACCGCCGCGGCCCGCGCCGCCCTGGAGCTCGCCACCGAGTACCACACGCCGTCCCTGCTCAACCACGTGCTGCGGTCGTGGCTGTGGGCGGAGGGCTTCGCCACCGTGGAGGGGCTGCACGGCATCGACCGGGAACTGCTCTACGTCTCGGCCGTCCTCCACGACATCGGGATCGTGCCCGCCTACGACAACCACACGCTCGCCTACGAGGACGCCGGCGGCCACGTCGCGAAGGCGCTCACCGCCGGAGCGGGCTGGCCGGCCGCTCGCCGGACCCGCGCGCACGAAGTGATCGTGCGGCACAACTGGCCGGAGGTCGACCCGGCCTTCGACCCGGAGGGCCACCTGCTGGAGATGGCGACGGCGCTCGACATCTCCGGCGTGCGGCCCGACGCGCTGCCGGAGGAGTTCCGGCGCGAAGTGGTGACGGCCTTCCCGCGGCTCGCGCTGGCCGCCGAGTTCACCGCGTGTGTCACCGACCAGGCCGAGCGCAAGCCGGACACCGCCGCGAGGCGGATCGTCGACCGCGGAGTCGCGGGCAAGCTGCTGCGCAACCCGCTGGAGACGCTGGGCTGACGCCGCGACGTATCCTCGTCTGGTGACCCTCCAGCTCCCCGCCGCCGACTGGCGCGCCCGCGAAGCCGCGCACGCCGAGCGCGCAGACGCACTCACGGCCGGTCACCGCGCCCGCGCCGCGCGCGGCGAGAAGCACCCCATCGAGGACTTCCTCTTCACCTACTACGCGTACTCGCCGTCCGTGCTGCGGCGCTGGCATCCCGGCGCCGGCGTCGAGCTGCTGGAGGCCGCGGGCGAGCCACGCGCGGCCTGGCGCTGGTACTCCCCCGGCGCGACGCCCGGCGGCCTCGTCGTCGACCGCGCCGCGATGGAGCGCGAGAAGGCGCCGCTGCTGGGCACGATCGAGCGCATCCTCCGCTCCACCGCCGCGCGGCCCGGCCGGTTCGGCTGCTTCGGCCTGCACGAGTGGGCGATGGTCTACCGCCAGGACGGGCACCGCCACGACGTCCCGCTGCGCCTCGGCCAGGACGGGACGGACGCCGTGGTGGAGGCCGCAGAGCTGCGCTGCACGCACATCGACGCGTTCCGCTTCTTCACGCCGGACGCGATCCCGCGCAACCGGTTCGCGCCGACGCGCGAGACGCAGCCCGAGCTGGAGCAGCCGGGTTGCCTGCACGCCGGCATGGACGTCTACAAGTGGGCGATGAAGCTCGGCCCGCTGGTCCCCGGCGAGGTGCTGCTCGACGCGTTCGAGCTCGCCCGCGACATCCGGCTGCTCGACATGCAGGCCTCCCCCTACGACATGCGGCCGTGGGGCGCGGAGCCCGTGCGGATCGAGACCGCCGACGGCAAGGCGGAGTACGTGCGCCGCCAGCGCGCGTTCGCCGAGCGGTCGAACGCGCTGCGCGCTCGGGTGCTCGACGCGTGGCCGGGCGGGCGCGCGATCACGCCCGCCGCGGACCGCGTCCCGGCCTAGCCGCCGTTCCCGCCGCCTCCGGTGCCGCCGCCCTTGCCGTTCCCCGGGGTGTTGGTCGGCTGCGGTGTCGCGGTGGTGGTCGGCGCCGGCGTCGAGGTGTTCTGTCCCGAGCTGAGCTGGATGGTGACGCTCGAGCCGCCGTCCACGGTGGAGCCCGACGACGGGTTCGTGCCCGCGACGGTCCCGGCCGGCTGGCTGCTGGGCACCGGCGTCTGGTCGACCGTGACGGTCAGGCCGAGCGCCTGCAGCAGCGACGTCGCCTGGTCGGGCGTCTTGCCGCTGACGTCGGGGACCGTCACCTGGCTGCCGTACAGCACCGAGCTGTCCGGCTTCGGGAACGCGTCGCCGCCGTAGTAGGAGTCCAGCGCCTGCAGGATGGGCTTGGCGATCGAGAACTTGACGTTGCCGCCGCCGATGCCGTTGAAGTCGAGGCTGCGCAGCGCGGTCTGGCCGGAGACGTTGCCCACCCAGGTGGCCTGGGCGACCTTCGTGGTGGAGGTGATCATCCAGTTCTGCAGCGAGTTGTCCGTCGTACCCGTCTTGCCCATGATCGGCGTGCCGTCGTACGGGTTCGCGCTGGCCGCCGTGCCGCCGCCGCGCATGACGCCCTGCAGCGCGTACGTGATGCCGGCCGCGATCTTCTTCTGGAGGCCCTGGGTGCAGGTCGACGGGCTCACCTTGTGGGCGGAGCCGTCGGCGTTGATGACCTTGTCGATCGCGATCGGGGTGCAGACGGTTCCGCCGTTGGCGATACCCGCGTACGCGGTCGCCATGGTCAGCGGCGCGATGTTGTTCGTGCCGAGGATCATCGACGGGTACGAGTTCAGCTGCGCGCCGGTCTTCGCCGCGTGGACGCCGAGGCCCTGCGCCGCCTTGAGGATCGAGCAGAGGTCGGTCTTGGTGGCCATCATGGCGAACGCCGTGTTGACGGATTGGGCCGTCGCCGACATCACCGACAGCCGGCTCGCGGAGCCCTCGTCGTTGGACACCGGCCACGGTGGGCCGGAGACCGTCCCGCAGCTGCTGGAGAAGTCGGACATCGGGAAGGTGTGCTGGGAGGCGTCGATCGACTCGTACAGGCTGTGGCCGCCCTCCAGCCAGCCGGCGAGGTCGAACGCCTTGAACGTCGAGCCGGTCTGGAAGCCCTGCGAGCCTCCGTAGGCCTCATCGGTGTTGTAGTTCACCGCCGTCGTGCCCGGTTGCGGCTGGTCGGTGTTGTTGAAGGCCCGGTTCTCCACCATCGTGACGATGCGCCCGGTGCCCACCTCCACGGAGACGTTGGACGCGCCGATGTCGATGTCGGGGCGCGACCCCGGGATGTACTTCGACAGCGACTGCTGTGCGACCGACTGGAGGTCGAGGTTCAACGTCGTGTAGATCTTGAGCCCGCCGCGGTTGAGGGTCGTCCAGCGGTCGGCGCTGGTCTTGCCGTACGCCGGGTCGTTGAGGATGACGTCGCGTACGTAGTCGCAGAAGAACGCCGCGTTGACCTGCTGGGCGGCGGCGCAGCCCGAGGTGGTCGGGGTGACCGTCGGCTGGATGGCCGTCTTCTTGGCGGCGTCCCGGTCGGCCAGCGAGATCTTGTGGTTCACGTACATGCGGTCGAGCACGTAGTCGCGGCGGGCCTTGGTGAGCTTGTAGCCGTTGGCCGCGCCGTTGTCCTTGTTGTTCGGCTCGTCGATGCGGAGGTTCGACGGGTTGTTGACGATGGCGATCAGCGTCGCCGCCTGCGGGAGGCTGAGCTTGGCGGCGCTGGTGTTGAAGTAGTACTCGGACGCGGCCTCGATGCCGTAGATCTGGCCGCCGAAGCCGACGACGTTCAGGTAGCCGAGCAGGATGTCCTGTTTGCTGTACTTCTTCTCCAGGCCGACCGCGTAGCGCATCTCCTGGATCTTGCGCTGCAGGGTCACGCCCGCGGCGTCGTTGTAGCAGGCCTGAACCTTCTTCTGGTCGGTGAGCCCTTCGCAGTGCTCGACCTCCACGTTCTTGACGTACTGCTGCGTGATGGACGAGCCGCCCTGCACGCTGCCCCCGACGACCGTGGAGAGCGCGCCGCGCACGGTGCCGAACACGTCGACGGCGCCCTCGCTGTAGAAGCGGGGATCCTCGGCGGAGGTCGTGGCGTCCTTGGCCACCTGGGCGACATCGGCCCAGCCCACATCCTTGCGGTTCTGCGCGTAGAACTGGGCGATCGGAACGTCGTTGCCGCCCTGCTTGGCGTACACGGTGGAGTTCTGCGCGAACTGCCCGATGTTGAGGTCGCCCGGCAGCTTGTTGAAGTCGCTGATCCCTGCAGCCGCCGCTACGCCGGCTCCCAGGAAACCCGGAAGAAAGAACAAGGCGGAGAGCACCGCGGCGACGAGCGCGAGCGCCACCCACTGCACGATCGCGGCATTGCGCGAGCGCGGAGCACGCAGCTCGAACCGCTTGAGGGGCTCGAGGCGCTCGTCAATAGCCTGAAGGCGCGGGGAATTCTGGAATCTGTCCGGGTTGGGCACGTATCCACGCTTCCAGGGTCTGCTGTGGGACGGGTTGAGAGATGAACTGTACCCCTATGTGGATTTTCAGGAAGGGTGGACAACGAAGAGGCGCCGGCCCCCGAAGGGACCGGCGCCTCTCACGACCGACTACGGTCACGCCGCCGCCGCGAACACCGCCCGCGGCCGCACCTGCAGCACCCCGTCGACAGCGTCCACCACGACGGTCCCGCCGTCCGCGACGCCGCCCGACACCATCAGCTCCGCGATCCGGTCGTCCACCTCGCGCTGGATGACGCGGCGCAGCGGGCGGGCGCCGTACTCCGGCTCGTAGCCCGCCTCGGCGATCCACGCCACGGCCGCGTCCGACGCCTCGAAGGCGATCGAGCGGCGGCCGAGGCGGGTGGCCGTCGACTGCAGCAGCAGGCGGACGATGTCGCGCAGCTGCTCGGCGTCCAGCTTGCGGAACAGGACGATCTCGTCGATGCGGTTCAGGAACTCGGGACGCATGGCCTCCCGGAGCTTGCCCATCACCCGGTCGCGGATGTCCTTGTCGGACGCGAAGCCGTCGGAGCCCGCCGGGACGAAGCCGAGCGCGCCGCTGCGGGACGCCAGGAACTCCGAGCCCAGGTTGGAGGTCATGATGACGACCGTGTTGCGGAAGTCGACCGTCCGGCCCTGGCCGTCCGTCAGCCTGCCGTCGTCCAGCACCTGCAGCAGCAGGTTGAACACGTCCGGGTGCGCCTTCTCGATCTCGTCGAACAGCACCACCGAGTACGGGTTGCGGCGCACGCGCTCGGTCAGCTGCCCGGCCTCGTCGTAGCCGACGTACCCGGGAGGGGCGCCGACCAGGCGGGCGACCGTGTGGCGCTCGCCGAACTCGCTCATGTCGAACCGGATCATCGCCTTGTCGTCGCCGAACAGCGATTCCGCCAGCGACTTGGCCAGCTCGGTCTTGCCGACGCCTGTCGGGCCGAGGAACAGGAACGAGCCCACAGGACGGCGCTCGTCGCCGAGGCCGGTGCGGTTGCGGCGCACCGCCTTCGCGACCGCCGTCACCGCGTCGTCCTGGCCGATGACCCTGGCGTGCAGCTCCGACTCCAGCGCGGCGAGGCGCTGACGGTCGGCGTCGCCGATGCGGGACACCGGGATGCCGGTCGCGCGGGACACGATGGCCGCGATCGCCGCCTCGTCGACGACCGCCTCCGCGGCGTGACGCGGCGCCTTCCCGAGCTCGTCGATCCGGCGCTGGACGTCCTCCATCTCGTCGCGCAGGCGGGACGCCTCCTCGTAGTGCTCGCCGGCGACGGCGGAGTTCTTCTCGGACTCCAGGGTCGCCAGGCTCTGCATCAGCTCGGACGCGTCGACCCGCTTGCCGAGCGACAGGCGCAGCCGGGCGCCGGCCTGGTCGATCAGGTCGATCGCCTTGTCCGGCAGGAACCGGTCGGAGATGTAGCGGTCGGACAGCTCCACCGCGGCACGGATCGCCTCCGGCGTGTAGGTGACGGCGTGGTGCTCCTCGTACGCGGCGCGCAGGCCGTCCAGGATGAGCACGGCGTCCTCGACGCTCGGCTCGCCGACCGTCACCGGCTGGAAGCGGCGCTCCAGCGCCGGGTCCTTCTCGATGCGGCGGTACTCCTTGAGCGTGGTGGCCCCCACCAGGTGGAGGTCGCCGCGCGCCAGCCGCGGCTTCAGGATGTTGCCCGCGTCCATGCCGCCGGCCTCGCCGGAGCCTCCGGCGCCGACCACGGTGTGCAGCTCGTCCACGAACACGATCAGCTCGTCCGTGCCTGCGCTGATCTCGTCCATGAGCTTCGTGAGCCGCTCCTCGAAGTCGCCGCGGTACCGGGTGCCCGCGACCATCCCGGCGAGGTCGAGCGCGACGACCTTCTTGCCGCGCAGCTGCTCGGGGACGTCGCCTGCGACGATCGCGCGGGCCAGGCCCTCCACGATCGCGGTCTTGCCCACGCCGGCCTCGCCGACCAGGACCGGGTTGTTCTTGGTCCGGCGGGAGAGGATCTCGACGGTCTGCTCGATCTCGTCGAGCCGGCCGATGACCGGGTCGAGCTTGCCGTCGCGCGCGAGCGCGGTCAGGTCGGTGCCGAACTGGTCGAGCATCGGGGTCTCGGAGTCGGTCGCGGCCTCATCGGAAGCGTCCTGCGCCCCCGCACCGACCGTGGCCGACTGCCGCATGGCGTTGGTCAGGGAGTCCGGCGTCACGCCTGCGGACTGGAGGACCTGCCCGGCCGGGGCGTCCTGACCGATCACGAGCGCGAAGAAGAGGTGCTCGGGGTCGATGTAGGTCGCTCCGGAGGCACGGGCCACCTGGTAGGCGTGGAAGAGGACGCGCTGGGCGGACGCCGTGATCGAGGCGCCGTCGGCGTCGATGGCCTCACCGGAGGCGGGGAGGCGCTGCTCGGCGGCGGCGGCGACTGCGGACGGGTCGACGCCGATACGGCGCATGGCCTCGGACGCGGGCTCCTGCCCGGCCATCACGCGGAGGATGTGCAGGGCGTCCAGCTCGCGGTGGCCGTGCTCGAGGGCGTACCGGCCCGCCTCGGCGAGGAGTTCCTGCGTGCGCCGGCTGAGGAACCGGCTGATGTCGATGGAGCGCGCGGCGCGGGCGCGCTCGCCCGCGAGGTAGCGCGAGAGGAACTCGTCGAACGAGTTCTCGCTGCCGCTCTCGGGGGTGAAGTTCTCGGGCACCTGATCTCCTGTTTCTAAAAGTTGAGTTACGTGCACTCAAGTTCAACGTTCGGGGGGAAGGTTTATTCCGGGATGCGCAGAGGAAACCGGCGGAGCAAACCGCGTCCGGCGTCCGGTGTACGGTCGCCGCATGGGGAAGCACGGCGTCTCGAAGCAGTCCGGTCCGGCCGTCGTGGTGATCGGCGACGGGGTCGCGGGGGCCGCCACCGCCTTCGCGCTCGCCCGGCGCGGCGCCGCGGTGACGATCGTGGACGCCGGCCTTCCCGGCCGCGCCACGGACGCGGGCGCCGGAATCGTCCAGCCGTGGAGCACGAGCGCCGGCGGCGACTTCTACGAGCTCTACGCTGCGGGCGCCGACTTCTATCCGGAGCTCATCGAGCGGCTCGCCGAGGCGGGGGTGCACGACATCGGCTACCGGCGTTCCGGCGCGCTCGTCGTCAACCGGGATGCCGCCGTGATCGACGACGTGGAGGCGCGGGTGCGCGGACGCGCCGCCGCCTCCCGCACGGCCGGCGAGGTGCGCCGGGTCGGCGCGGCCGAGGCGCGCGAACTGTTCCCTCCGCTGGCCGGCGACCTCCACGGCCTCCACATCGCAGGAGGCGCCAGGGTCGACGGGCGCGCGCTGCGGACGGGTCTGCTCGACGCAGCCGTCGCGCTCGGGGCGACGCACCTGGACGCCACGGCCGCGCTCGACGCCGACCGCGTCGTGACCGCTGACGGCGAGACCCTCCCCGCCGACGCCGTCGTCGTCGCGGCGGGCGCGTGGACGGACCAGGTCCTCCTCCCGCTCGGCGTCCGCGTGCCGGTGGAGCCGCAGCGCGGGCAGCTCGTGCACCTGCGGGTCGACGCCGACACCCGCGAGTGGCCGTCGGTGCATCCGGTCGCGCCGCACTACCTGGTGTCCTTCGACGCGGGGCGGATCGTCGTGGGCGCCACCCGGGAGACCGGGTCGGGCTTCGACGCTCGCGTGACAGCGGCGGGGACGCGGCAGGTGCTGGAGGACGCGCTCGCGGTCGCGCCCGGCCTCGCGGACGCGACGGTCATCGAGACGCGCGTGGGGCTGCGTCCGCTGCCGGACGGCGACCTCCCGACCGCCGGGCCCGTGGACGACCGGCCGGGCCTGTTCGTCAACACCGGTTTCGGCGCCGGCGGGCTCACGATGGGTCCGCTCATCGGCGACCTGCTCGCGGAGCGCGTACTCGGATCCCTGTGATGACAGGCGTCCTGGCCTGACCGGGATCCTGGCCTGACCGCGATCCTGGCCTGACCGCCCTGTCACCGAGTATCCTTCCGGCGTTCACCGCTGTCTTGGACCTTTCTTGGGAGGACTGGGATTGACTGGGGATCGGACGCTGATTCGAAAGGACGGTGCCGACCTGTCTGTCACGATGCTGCGGCCGGCCCCGACGCAGAAGGCCGCGCCCCTCACCCGCCCCGCGGTGCTCGCCGCGCTCTTCGGCGTACTGGCGACCCTGCTCTCCGCGATCGGCTCCTGGATCCCGTCGCTCTGGGGCGACGAGGCCACCAGCATCATGTCCGCACAGCGCCCGCTGTCGACACTGCTCGGGATGCTGGGCCAGGTCGACGCGGTGCACGGCACCTACTACTTCGGCCTCCACTTCTGGAGCGACCTGATCGGGTTCTCCCCGTTTGCCGTCCGGCTGCCGAGCGCCGTCGCCGTCGGACTGGCCACCGCGGCCGTCGTGCTGCTGGCCGCCCGCCTCCGCGATATCCGCACGGCGGTCATCGCCGGCCTGGTCTGCGCGATCCTCCCCCGCGTGACGTACATGGGCGAGGAGGCGCGCTCGTTCGCGTTCTCGGCAGCGATCGTCGCGTGGCTGACCGTGCTGCTCGTCGCCGCACTCGACCGCGAGCGTCCGCGGGCCGCGTGGTTCGTCGGCTACGGCGCGCTGCTGGCGGTCGGCACCTACGTCTTCCTCTACACGATCCTGTTCGCGGTGGTGCACGGCGTGATCGTCGCCGTGTGCCGGGCGCCGCGTCGGACGGTGCGCGGCTGGCTGATCGCGGTCGGGGCGGCCGTCCTCGCCGTCGCTCCCCTGCTCGTCGTCGCGATCGGCCAGCACCACCAGATCGCCTATCTCGGCGCCGTGCAGCAGCTCGCGCCGCAGACGCTGTTCAGCGGGCTGTGGTTCGGCGACTCCTGGCCGCTCGGCATCGTCGCCTGGGCGCTCATCGTGCTGGCGGTGGCGATCGCCGTGCAGCAGCGTGTGCTCGTCGGCCGGGCACGCGGCGAGCGGTTCCTCGGCCGCCCGGCCTCGCGCGTGCCCTCGCTCGTCGGCGTCGCCGCGCTCTGGCTGCTCCTCCCGCCCGCCATCCTGATCGCCGTGCAGCCGGTCGTCCCCGACTTCACCGCACGCTATGTGTCCTACTGCGCCCCGGCGGCGGCGCTCCTGATCGCCTGCGGCGTGGACGATGTCCTCCGCTGGCGGCGCTGGGCGGGCGTCGTCGTGGGCCTGCTCGTCCTGGGGCTGTGCGTGCCGGTCTACGTCGACGAGCGGACCCCGTACGCGAAGAACCAGAGCGACTGGGCGGAGGTCTCCGCGGCGATCGGCGCGAACGCGCGCCCGGGCGACGGCGTCGTGTTCGACGAGTCGACCAAGCCGTCCAAGCTCCCGCGGCTCGCCGAGCACACCTACCCCGCCGGCTTCCGCGACACGACCGACGTCGCCCTCCATCGGCCGTTCGCGCAGACCAGGTCCTGGCGCGACTCGGCCTACACTGTGCGACAGGCCGCTGCTCTCGGCCGGTTCGACGGCGTCGACCGGGTCTGGCTCATCGAGTACGCCCCGTCCCCCGGCTCGGTCGATGACTACGGCGTCGCCGACCTCACCACTCTCGGCTTCCACGAGACCACCACGCGGATCGCGACCCATCGCGAGCTGATCTCGCTGTACGAAAGGACCCCATGACCCCCCACGACCTGGCTGCCGCCGGCTCCCTCGTCCACACGGGCCTCCTCGACCCGCAGGGTCTCATCCAGGCCGCGGGCCCGTGGGCGCTGCTCGGCGTCTGCGCGATCGTGTTCGCCGAGACCGGCCTCCTGCTCGGCTTCTTCCTGCCCGGCGACACGCTGCTGTTCTTCGCCGGCGTGCTCACGCTCACCGGCCACATCCCGCAGCCGCTCTGGCTGGTGATCGCGGCCGTCGCCGTCGCGGCGATCGCGGGCGGCGAGGTCGGCTACCTGATCGGCCGGAAGTCCGGCCCCGCGGTGTTCGACCGGCGGGAGTCCGGCGTGTTCAGCCGGGCGAGCGTCGACCGGACGCAGGCGTTCTTCGACAAGTACGGCAGCGGCGCGGTCGTCGTCGCCCGCTTCGTCCCGGTGGTCCGCACCTTCGCACCCGTCGCGGCGGGGGTCGGCCGGATGCGTCACGGCGTGTTCAGCCTCTACAACGTGATCGGCGCCGCGGTCTGGGCCGCCGCCGTCGTGCTGATCGGGTACGGGCTCGGCCACATCCCGGGCGTCGCGGACTTCGTGTCCAAGTACCTGGACATCGTGCTCATCGCGATCGTCGTACTCTCGGTCGGCCCGGTGCTGGTGCGAGCGATCATGCTGCGCCGCCGGAGGTCTCGCGTCGAGTCCTGACCGCCCGTCCGTCGGAGGCTGCGGCTAGCGTAGGGCCATGGCCGTCACCCTGGACCGCGACGAAGCGCGCCGGATCGCCGTGCGCGCGCAGCGCCTGGACGCCGGGCGACCCGACGGGATCGTCCCGCTCGCCGAGAGCCTGACCTTCCTGCAGCTCGACCCGACGGCCGCCATCGCGCCGAGCGCCGACCTGATCGCCTACACGCGGCTCGGCCCGGCTTACCGGCCGGAGACCCTGGTCGAGGCGCTGGAGACCGACCGGCTGCTCTACGAGGTGAAGGCGATGGACGACCCGGTCACACCGCCGTTCGCGATGGTGCGGCCGATGTCCGACCTCGGCCTCCACCTCGACCGGATGTCGCGCTGGCCCGAGCGGCTGTCGGGCGCCCACGCCTGGCTGGAGGCGAACGACGCGTTCCGCCGGGACGTACTCGCGCTGCTGCGCGACCGCGGTCCGACGCTGTCCAAGGACATCCCGGACACCGCCGCCGTGCCGTGGGAGTCCACCGGCTGGACGCACAACCAGAACGTCACGCGCCTGCTCGAGCTGCTGCAGGGCCGAGGCGAGGTCGCGGTCGCCGGCCGGATCGGGCGGCAGCGCGCCTGGGACCTGGGCGAGCGCGTCTACCCGGCGGGCATAGCGGTGGTGCCGGAGGCGGAGGCCGCCCGGCTGCGCGACGAGCGCCGGCTGCGCTCGCTCGGCATCGCCCGCCGCGCCCTGGTCGGCGAGGCGGGCGAGCCGGCGACCGTCGAGGGCAGCGCCCTGGAGTGGCGGGTGGACCCGGCCGCCGTCGGCCTCCCGTTCACCGGCCGCACCGCGCTGCTGTCGCCGTTCGACCGGCTGGTGCACGACCGGGTCCGCACCAACGACCTCTTCGGGTTCGAGTACCTGCTGGAGATGTACAAGCCCGCCGCCAAACGCCGCTGGGGCTACTTCGCGCTGCCGATCCTGCACGGCGACCGACTGATCGGCAAGCTCGACGCCGCCGCCGACCGCAAGTCCGGCGTCCTGCACGTGACGGCCATCCACGAGGACGGCCCGCTCTCGCCCGAGACCCGGGACGCCGTGCGCACCGAAATCGACGCGCTCGCCGCCTGGCTCACCCTCACCCCCGAGTATCCGTCGCCGAGGGGCACGTAAACGCCCCTAAAACGCGGTTTTGGGGGCGTTTACGTGCCCTTCGAGGTCAGGCGGCGGACTCGCGGGCGTGCGGATCGGAGCTGTTCAGCACCTGGACGACGTGGTCGTAGTCGCCGCGGGCCTCGCCGTAGCGGAGGAACTTCACCCGCTCGACCTGGAGCTCCGTCGCGTCGGGCTGCGTCTCGATCAGTTCCATGACCTCCGCCACGAACTCGTCCAGCGGCATCGCGAAGTCGCTCTCCTCCTGCCCCGGCATGAGCGCGGTGCGAACCGCCGGCGGCTCCAGCTCCATGACGCGCACGGAGGTGTCTGCGAGTTGGAGGCGGATGCTCTCGCTGAGCATGTGGATCGCCGCCTTGCTGGCGTTGTAGCTCGGCGTCACCTTGAGCGGCGTGAACGCCAGACCGGACGAGACGGTCACGATCGTGGCGTCCGGCCGGGTCTGGAGGTGCTCGACGAACGCCGCGATCAGCCGGATCGGCCCCAGCACGTTGGTGGTGACGATCGACTCCGCCGAAGCGAGGAAGGCCTCGGGGCGGTGCCAGTCCTCCGCGCGCATGATCCCGGCCATGGCGACGAGCACGTTCAGGTCGGGGTGGCCAGCAAGAACCGCAGCGGCGGCCTCCCGGATGCTGTCGGCGTCCGCGGTGTCGATGCGGACGGTGTCGATGCCGGGGTGCTCGGCCGCGATGCGCTCCAGCAGCTCGGTGCGGCGGCCTCCCACGATGACGGTGTTGCCGCGCTCGTGGAGGGCGACGGCGAGGGCGAGCCCGATGCCGCTGGTGGCGCCGGGGATGAAGACGGTGTTCCCTGTGATGTCCATGCCTCCACTGTGCGGGCGTCGCGGCGCGGACGGGAGCGGAGCGCTCATCGGGGGATCCGCGATCCCTGGCTCGGGCGCGCCCGACGTCGGATGATGGTGGGATGGATCGCACCGCGCTCGCCGACTTCCTCCGCCGCCGCCGTGAGGCGCTGCGCCCGGAGGACGTCGGCCTGCCCTCCGGCGCCCGCCGCCGCGCCCCCGGCCTCCGCCGCGAGGAGGTCGCCATGCTCGCGGCGATGTCGAACGACTACTACACGCGGCTGGAGCAGCGCCGCGGCCCGCAGCCGAGCGACCAGATGCTCGCCTCGCTCGCCCGCGCACTACGGCTGTCGGCCGACGAGCGCGACTACCTGTACCGCGTCGCCGGCCACAACACCCCCGACCGGATGGGCGGCGCGCACGTCCCTCCCGCCCTCCAGCGCGTGCTCGACCGGCTCGACGACACCCCCGCTCTGGTGCTGTCGAACGTCGGCGAGACCCTCCTGCAGAACCGGCTGGCCGTGGCGCTGCTCGGCGATCGCTCGCACTACACGGGGCTCGACCGCAGCGAGTTCTACCGCTGGTTCACCGACCCGGAGACCGCGCGTGCGATGTACCCGGAGGCCGACCGCGACCGGCAGAGCCGCGCCCAGGTGGCCTCCCTCCGCGACGCGTACGGCGCGCTCGGCCCGCAGTCGCGCGCCGGCGAGCTCGTGCGGGCGCTGCTGGAGCGGAGCCCCGAGTTCGCCGCGCTGTGGGAGCGGCACGAGGTCGCCCGCCGGTTCGAGGACCACAAGACGCTCCTCCACCCGGAGCTGGGCGCGATCGAGCTGGACTGCCAGGCGCTCTTCACCGAGGACCAGTCGCAGTGCCTGCTCGTGCTGACCGCCGCGCCGCGCACGGAGGCGGCGGAGAAGCTGGCGCTGCTGGGCGTGGTCGGCACGCAGTCGTTCGCGTGAAGGCCTCCCCACCCGTTCTGATCTGAGCTATCCTCACCTTCATGTCGAAGGACGCCGTCCCCCGGACTCCGTCCGAACCAGACGGACACGGTCCGGGGTCGCGCAGCCGACGGCGGTGGTGGCTCGCCGCCGCGATCGTCGTCGTCGTGGCCGTCGTCGCCGCAGCCGTGGTCGCCGGCATCGCCATCGGCCGCTCGGCCCCGGCCGCCGCGCTGACGCTCGTGCCGGCCGACAAGCCGGGCCCGAACCCGTTCACCGACTCCGCCCAGACGGAGACCGCGCCCGCCGCCTCGGCGACCGTCACCCGGAAGACCGAGCAGCTGCGCGCCACCCTCCCGAAGGCCGGCGGCACGAGCACGCCCGTCGCCGAGGGCACCGCCCCCGGGCTCTACGGAGGCAGCGGGAACGCGCAGGTCTGCGACGCGCAGCGCCTCGTCCGCTTCCTCCAGGACGCACCGGCGAAGGCCGCTGCGTGGGCGCATGTGCTCGGCATCGCCCCGGCGACGATCGAGCACTACGTCGCCGGCCTCACACCGGTTATCCTCAACAGCGACACGCTCGTGCAGAACCACGGCTACCACGCGGGCGCGGCGACCTCCTTCCCCGCGATCCTGCAGGCCGGCACCGCGGTGATGGTCGACAGCGCCGGCCTCCCCCGCGTCAAGTGCAACTGCGGCAACCCGCTGACCGAACCGAGCGTGGTGTCCGTGCCGTCGGCGCCCACCACGGGTGCGGTGTGGCCGGGCTACACGGCAGGCGGCGTGATGCTGGTGCACGGCGGGACGGCGAGTGGAAGCCTCCAACTCGTCGACCGCGCGAGCGGCCAGGTCTATGCGCAGCCGCTCGGCGCCGCCGCGGCCGTCTGGGCGGCCGCGAGCCTGACCTCATCGGCCGGCGCCGGCATCGCCGACCAGTCGGTGCTGTGGACCAGTGCGGACGGCACGGCCTGGACACAGCGGGCGACGGTCCCGCACGAGCTGATCATGGGGCTGGCGTGGGGCGACGGGCGCTGGGTCGCGGTCGCAGCGTCCGACGACCAGGCGACGATCCACTCGGAGATCCTCACCTCGCCCGACCTGAGCACGTGGACGGTCGCGACCACGGTGACCGGCCGTCTCCGCGGCGTCGGCTTCGGACGGGGAGGCTGGCTCGCGGTCGGCGATCCCTCCGACGGGTACAGCGATTCGCTGGGACTCTCGGAGCCGAGCGGCCACGCCGACGTGTATGCGAGCACGGACGGCGCGACCTGGACGAAGACCACCACCGTCGACACCCCGGGATCGGACGGGTTCTGGTCGATCGCCTACGGCGACGGGCACTGGGTCGCGACGGCCAATGCGATCTACGTGCAGAACTCGCCCGTCAACGTCTACCAGAGCAGCGACGGGACCGCCTGGACCACGAGCGGCGCCGGGATCGCGCAGCAGACCGACGGGATCGTCGCATACGGCGCGGACGACGGCTGGCGCATGGCGGCGTCCACCACCTATCCGGCGGACCCGGCCTCGTTCGACCCGCCGCTCCAGGACACGCTGATCAACGCGGGCGCCGGAGCAGGAGCGTGGACGACGTCCAGTCCCGCGGCGCTGAAGCAGCAGCTTCCGCACGCCTTGGCGTCCGGCGCCGGGCGATGGCTCCTCGGCAGCGAGGACTCGGAGCTCATGAACCAGGGGCACGCTTTCAACACGACGCGCGTGAGCGCGAGCGAAGACGGAATCTCCTGGACGACCGCCGGCCGCATCGACGGGCCGCTCGGCGCGCTCGCCTACGGAAGCGTGGCGGCGGCGGCGTCGCCGGGGACGACCTCCACGCCCACGGCGACGCCCGCGCCGACCACCGCGCCCAGCGCCGGCGGCTCGGGCGGGACGCCCGACTGCACCGCCGCCGCGCTCCAGCGTGCGCTCGTCGCGGCGGGGCTCCCCGGGACGATCGGCTCCGACCTGGCGTGCAGCGCCGGCTGGGCGGCGGCCGGCGTCAACCATCCCGAGTCCCAGACGACCGCGGTCTTCCAGTGGGTGGACGGCGCCTGGCAGTGGCGGGACCGCACGACGGTGTGCTCGCAGAACGTCCTGCCGCCCGCGGTCGCGCCGGCGGCCTGCCAGAGCAACTGACGGAGGCCGCGGAGAAGCCGGCGGTACTGGGCACGCCGTCGTCCGCCGGGTAGCCTGTGCGCCGTGGATGTCATCGGCTGGCTTCTCGACGGCGACCCCGCGATCCGCTGGCAGGTGCGCCGCGACCTGCTGCACGAACCGGACGACGCGGTCGCCGCCGAACGCGCGAACGTGGAGACCGAGGGCTGGGGCGCCCGCCTGCTCGACCTCCAGCGAGAGGACGGCACCTGGGGCGAGGGCGTCTGGACGCAGCGCGACCGGGTCGGCGTGGACGACGCCATGCTGCTGCTGGCGGTGCTGGGCGCGCCGGCGGACGGCCCGCGCACGAGCGTCGCCGTCGACCGCGTCGTGCGCCGGGTCGACTGGGGCGAGGAGTGGTGGAACCATCCGTTCTTCGACGGCGAGGTGGAGCCGTGCATCAACGGCCGCGTGCTCGTCGCCGGCGCACGCTTCGGGCACCCCAGCGAGCTGATCGTCGAGCGGCTGCTGAACGAGCAGCAGGATGACGGCGGCTGGAACTGCTACGCGCAGACCCGGCAGGACCCCGGCTCGTTCCACAGCACGATCTGCGCACTGGAGGGCCTGACCGCCTACCGGGACGCCGGCGGCCCCACCGACGTGGCCTCGGCCATCGACCGCGGCCACGACTACCTCCTGGCGCGCGGCCTAATGCGCCGTCTGAGCGACGACTCGATCATCAAGGAGAGCTGGCTGCGGTTCTCGTTCCCGTACTACTGGTCGTTCGACCTGCTGCGCGGGCTCGACCACCTGCGGGAGGCCGGAGTGCCGGCGGACGATCGCGTGACGGAGGCCGTGTCCGTCGTGTCGTCGCGCATGCAGCCCGACGGGCGCTGGCTGCTCGACCACGAGCACTCCGGGCGGGCACTGCTGAGCATGGAGACCGTCGGTGAGCCGAGCCGCTGGAACACGCTGCGGGCCCTGCGGGTGCTGGAGTGGGCCGAGGCGTGACCGCCGCGCGGCCTAGTCCGCGACCCGCCCCTCGGCCTCCAGTCCCTGGAACCACTTCGTGCGCGCGGCGACCGCGTGCGCGGCGGAGGGGAGGCCGCGCACGCGGAGCTGCACGCCGCGCCCGGCGAGCTCCTGGTCGAGGTTCTGCAGGGCGAGGATGACGGTGACCGAGATGTCCTGGAGCGGGGAGCAGTCGAGGGTGAGCTCGGTGACCTCTCCCTCGGCGCGCGCGGCGTCAACGGCGTCGAGGATCGTCTGCTCGGTCGCGAGCACGTTGGCCGTGTAGAGCGGGCCGAGCAGGCTGACCGAGAGCCGGCCGCCCGCGGACTCGTCGAGGCGGACTCGTGGCTTGTTCAACGCCGCCAGCACGAGCACGAGGGTGAACAGCACTCCGACGCCGACCGCCGCCAGCAGCCCGGCGGTGAGGCCGATGACCGCCGTGGCCATCGCGACGGCGAAGTCTCGGCGGCTGACGCGCCAGAGCAGCACCAGATCCTTCACGTCGATCAGCCCGAACACCGCCACGAAGACCAGAGCCGCGAGGGTCGCCTGCGGCAGGAGGCTGATCACCGGGCCGAGGAACAGGCCGATCAGCAGCGCCAGAACCACGGTGACGAGCGCGGCGAGCTGGGAGCGGGCGCCCGCCGACTTGTTCACCGCGCTCTGCGAGAAGCCTCCCGCCGCCGGCAGCGTCTGGAACCAGCCGCCGATCAGGTTCGCCATGGCGGTCGCGAACAGTTCGCGGTTGCTGTCGATCCGCGGGTCCTCCAGTTCGCGGATGCCGCGCGCGACGGCCGCCGACTCCAGGAACGCCATGACCGCGATCGCCAGCGCGCCGGGGATCAGCTGGAAGACGTGGTCGAGGCTCGGCAGCACGGGTAGCGGGAAGGCCTGCGTGACCGGCGTGATGAGCGCGACCCCGGCCGACCGGAGGCCGCCGAACGCGACGAGCAGGATCCCGGCAGCCACCACGATCAGCGGACCGGGCACCCGCGGCAGGAACCGCTTGAACAGGAACAGCGCGGCCACCGACAGCACCGAGAGCACGGTCGTGACGGGATTCGCGTGCGGGACGGCGGCGATCACCGCGTTGACGCTGTGGATGAACCCGTTGCCGGTCGGCGCGTCCGTCTCCCCCAGCAGCTTCGGGAGCTGACCGACCGCCACCGTCGCGCCGACGCCGATCTGGATGCCGAGCAGCGTCGGCTTGTTGATGATCTCGACCAGCGTGCCCAGCCGCAGCAGCCGCGCCAGCAGCAGCGCGGCGCCGACCAGCAGGGTCAGCGTCACCAGGTCGCGCGGGATCGCGTGCGAGTTCGCGACGACCCCCGCCGAGACGAAGGTGGTCGCGGTGAGCGTCGCGATGGTGGAGGTCGTGGACACGCTCATCGCCCGCGACCCGCCCAGGAATGCGTAGACGGCCATCGGCACCGTGGCCGTGTAGAGGCCGGCCTCCACCGGCAGGTTCGCGATGGTCGCGTACGCCATCGCCTGCGGGACGACCACCGCGCCGGCCGAGACCCCGGCGAGGATGTCGCGGCCGAGCCACTCCCGGCGGTAGCCCGCCAGGGTGGGCAGCAGCCACGGCCGCCGGGCGACCGGGGGCGCGGTGGTCATCGCGTCCTCAGTCGCTGGCGAGCCGGGCGCCGAATTCGTGCTCCAGGTCGAGGTACACGTCGCCGGCCACGTCGTAGACGACCTTGTGGATCTCGCCGCCGGTGAACGGGAAGGTGACCGACCCGTACTCGGGCGTGACCGCGTCGCCGCTGTCGTAGCCGACCGACAGCCCCTCGCCGGTGAGCGCGTAGCGGCCCAGCTGAGTGCGCTGCGGGCCGGAGGCGACGGCCTCCTCGTCGATGTAGAGCGTCGCCGTGCCGAGCGCCTCGCCGTGCTCGCCGTGACCCTCCTTCTCGAAGTCGACGCCGACGATGTGGCGCCCCTCGGTGGGCGCGGGAGCGGCGAGCCGCTGGTCCGGCGGGATGCCGAGGAAGTTCGACACCCAGACCAGCTCGCCGTTCTTCACGAACAGCGAGTAGCCGCCGAACCGCGAGCCCTGCGCGACGATGACGCCCTCGCTGCTGCCGGTGAAGTCCACCTCGGCGAGGATCTTGTACGAGACGCCCTGCGTGCGGGCGGCGGAGGCCTCCTGCACCTCGGTCGTACCCGGATAGTAAGTGAACCGGCCGTCCGCGGGGACGGGCTTGTGGTACTCGAGCTTGATGAAGTCCGCGATGCCGAGGTCGTTCAGCGGCAGCACGTCGTACTTCTTCGCCTCCTCCAGCCAGAGCGCCTTCAGCTCCTCGACCTTGTCGGGATGCTGTTCGGCGAGGTCGACAGCCTCCGACCGGTCCTCGGCGACGTGGAAGAGCTGCCAGCGGTCCTGATCGAACTTGCCGAGGCCGATCGGCACGGGGCCGTGCTCGGCGACGATCTTCCAGCCGTCGTGGTACAGCCCGCGGGTGCCGAGCATCTCGTAGTACTGCACGGTCTTCTTCGTCGGGGTGTCGGCGGCGTCGAACGAGTAGTTCATCGCGACGCCCGGCAGCGGAGTCTGCTCGGCGCCGGCGACGACGTCCGGCATCGTCACGCCGCAGGCCTCCAGGATGGTCGGAACGATGTCGGTGCAGTGGTGGTACTGCGACCGCACCTCCCCGCGCGCCGCGATCCCCTTCGGCCAGTGCACGATCAGCGGGTCGGCCGTGCCTCCCGCGTACGAGTAGCGCTTGAACATCCGGAACGGCGTGGAGAACGCGAACGCCCAGCCGGTCGGGTAGTGGTTGTAGGTGTCGGGCGAGCCGAGCTTGTCGATGGCCGCCAGGTTCTGCTCCAGGCTCGACGGGTACGCCGAGAAGTAAGTGTTCTCGTTGACCTCGCCGTTCGGCGTGCCCTCCCCCGACGCGCCGTTGTCGGCCGCGTAGACGATGAGGGTGTTGTCCAGCTGGCCGGACTCCTCCAGGTAGTCCACGATCCGACCGATCTGCACGTCCGTGTACTCCGAGTAGCCCGCGTACACCTCGGCCATCCGGGAGAACAGCCGCTTCTCGTCGGCGCTGAGGTCGCTCCACGGCCGCACGGAGTCGCCCTCGTCGAACGTGCCGGGCGTCATCGGGTTCATCGGTGTCAGCTCGGTGCCCTCCGGGAGGATGCCGCGCTCGATCATGCGCGGCAGCACCCACTCGCGGTAGGCCTCGTAGCCGTCGTCGAACATGCCCTTGTACTTGTCGATGTACTCCTGCGGGGCGTGGTGCGGCGCATGGTTGGCTCCGGGGCAGAACCACATGTAGAACGGCTTGCCCGGCTCGGACTGCTTGACGTCGCGGATGATCTGGATGGCGTGGTCGGCCAGGTCCTTCGACAGGTGGTAGCCGTCCTCCGGCAGGTAGGGCTGGTCGACGTAGCGGTTGTCCTCGGCGAGGTCGGGGTACCACTGGTTGGTCTCGCCGCCGATGAACCCGTAGAACCGGTCGAACCCGAGCGCGAGCGGCCACGCCTTGCGCGAGGAGCCGCTGGAGATCTGGTCGACGGGCACGTTGTGGTTCTTGCCCACCCACGAGGTCGCCCAGCCGGCGTCGCGCAGCACGGTCGCGATGGAGGCGTTGGAGAGCGGGATGTGCCCGTTGTAGCCGGGGAAGCCGACGGCCGACTCCGAGATGGTGGCGAAGCCGTTCTGGTGGTGGTTGCGCCCGGTCAGGAACGTGGACCGCGTCGGCGAGCACAGCGCGACGGTGTGCCAGTTGCTGTAGATCAGGCCGCCGGCCGCGAGCCGGTCGAGCGTCGGCATCTGGATGCGGCCGCCGTACGGCGACCAGGCGGCGAGGCCGGTGTCGTCGTACAGGATCACGAGCACGTTGGGCGCGCCCTCCGGAGCTGCCGCCTCCAGGTACGGCGTCCAGTCCGGCACGCTGTCGCGGATGTCGAGTTTGATGGTTCCGTTGAATTCCCCGGTCATGTGTCCGTCCCCTCGATGTGGGGCACACGTTAATGAGGTGAGGTCGGGAGCGTCTAGACCGGTTCGCTACCGCACCGAGCGGCGGGCCGCGCGGTCGGCGAAGTCGTCGAGCGCCTGGATCATGTCGTCCGCGATCCAGAGCCGGTTGCGCTTGCGCGAGTTCGCGGGGCGGAGGACGCCGCGATCCACCAGGGCCTCGAACGCTCGGTAGGTTCCGGGGGCCGAGAGCCCGAGCCTCGCCTCGACGACCGCCGCGTTGAGCACGGGCTGTTCGAGGGCGAGTACGGCGACCCGCCGCGCGGAGCTGTCGGAACGCAGTCCGATCAGCGCGTCCTCCCAGCGCGCGCGGAGCTCAGCGATCGAGGTCGCGAGCTCCCGACCGGTGCGCACCGCGAACGCAGCCGCCTCCGTGAAGGCGCGGACGATCGGATCGAGGTCGCCCGCGCGGTACGCGGTGAGGGCGTCGTAGTAACCGTCCACGTCGTGGAGGAGCCCGGCGGACACCGGGACCACGACTGTCGACGTCGTGCGCGACCGCCGGAGCATCGCCTGGACGATAGCTCGCCCTGTGCGGCCGTTGCCGTCCGGGAACGGGTGGATGGTCTCGAACTGAGCGTGCGCGACGGCGGCGTGGACGAGCGCTGGAATGTCCCAGCGGCCCATGAAAGCGACCAGGTCCCCCATCGCGGCGGGCACGCGTTCGTGGTGCGGAGGGACGAACGCGGCGCCGTGCGGGCTCACGCCCGAGCCGCCGATCCAGACCTGCTCGCGCCGGTAGCCTCCGGTCAGCTCGGGGGCGTGGTCCTCCAGCAGGGCGGCGTGCATCGCGATGATGCCGCCGCCGTCGAGGGCGTCGGAGAGCTCCAGCGCCGCCTGCATGGCGTGGACGTTGCGCACGATCAGCGGCGCGTTGCCGGTGTCGCGCTCGCCGAGCTCGGTCTCCGCGATCGCCCGGGCGCCGCTGGTCAGGTTCTCGATCTGCGAGGACGATGCGGACTCGCTGCGGAGGAGGATCGACGCGAAGGGGAGGACGGACAGCCCGAACTCGGTGTCGAAGCGGGTGAGCAGACCGGCCGCCTCCGCAGCGTCGGCCGCGACGGCGGCGCCGACCGGGACGTCGAGCTCGGCGATCGGCGGGGCGACCGCGGCGTCGTACGGCCCTCGGCTGGCCTCCCACTGCCGCTGGGTCAGGTGTTCCCGGCTGTAGCGCGAACGCCACGCGAACTGCTCGCGCGTGAGGGTGGGCCAGGCGCCGATTCCGGACATGAGCATAAGGCTAATCGTTATTTACGTTTAACTCCCTAAGTGTTAATAACATTCACCACTATTTTCACCTCCACCCCACCCCAACGCCCTCTAGACGCCCGAACCCCCGCGGCGTTACTCTCAGCCCACATCCAGGCTCGGCCCCGAGCCCAGGGGGAAAGGTAAAACGACATGGATTTCTGGAACAACTTCTGGAACATCATCTGGCTGTTCTTCTGGAGCTTCGCTTTCATCGCGTACCTGTTCGCGCTGTTCGCGATCATCAGCGACCTGTTCCGCGACCACAAGCTCAACGGCTGGTGGAAGGCGCTCTGGATCATCTTCCTGATCTTCGTGCCGTTCCTCACCGCGCTGGTCTACCTGATCGCCCGCGGGCCGGGGATGGCGGAGCGCAGCCAGAAGGAGGCGCGCCAGGTGCAGCAGAGCACCGACGCCTACATCCGCCAGGTGGCGACGGCCAGCCCGTCCGACGAGATCGCGAAGGCGAAGGCCCTCCTCGACGCCGGCACCATCACCCCGGAGGAGTTCGCGCACCTGAAGAGCGTCGCGCTCGGCCACCAGGCCGCAGCCGGCGCCCACGCCGCCCCGGCGGCCGCCGCTCCCGCCGCCCCGTCCGCGCCGACCCCGCCGCCGGCAGCGCCCACGGCGTGATCGAACGGGATCGGTGACCGACGTGACCGACCCGACCGCCACGGCGCCGGAGTCCTCCCGGACTCCGGCGCCGTCGCACACCCGCATCCGGCCGCTCGCGGGCCTCACCGCGAAGAACGCCGTCCGAGAGGTGCTCGCCGGCGTCACCCTGCTGGCGATCGCCATCCCGCTGAACATCGGCTACGCGCAGATCGCCGGCCTCCCGGCCACCGCCGGGCTGTACGCGCTCGTGGTGCCCGCCGTGGTCTACGCCCTCACCGTCTCCTCGCGGCAGCTGGTCGCGTCGCCCGACGCCGCCGCGGCGGCCCTCGTAGCGTCCTCACTCGGCGGCCTCGCCGTCGCGGGCCATCAGGACTACATCACCCTCGCTCTCGCGCAGGCGATGATCTGCGGCGTGCTCTTCGTGCTGTGCTCCGTCTTCAAGCTCGGTTTCCTCGCCAACTTCCTGTCCAAGCCGATCCTGATCGGCTTCGTCGGCGGGCTGGCGCTCGACATCTTGGTGTCGCAGGTCGCCAAGATGCTCGGGGTCAAGATCGACTCCGGCGGCGAGTTCGTCGACAAGCTGAGCGGCCTGATCACCGGCCTGCCGACCCTCAACGTCTGGTCCGTGCTCATCTCGCTCGGCTCGCTCATCGTGCTCCTCGTCGGCCGCCGACTCGCCGGTGCTGTGCCGTGGGCGCTCCTCGTCCTCATCGTGGCGACCGTCGTGGTCCTGCTCACCGGAGCGGAGCGGGACGGCGTCGCCGTGCTCGGCCCGGTGGAGGCCGGGCCTCCGACGTTCACCTGGCCGGTCATCGAGTGGGGCCAGTGGCTCGCCCTCATCCCCTCCGCGATCGCCCTCACGGTCGTCACGATGGGTGAGGGCCTGCTCGTCTCCCGCTCCTACGGTGAGAAGCGGAACTACCCGACCCGTCCCGACCGCGACCTCTTCGCGTTCGGAGCCGCGAACATCGCCGCGGGGGTCAGCGGCGGCTTCACGGTCGGCTCGTCCACCTCACGCACGGCCGCGATGGACCAGAGCGGCTCGCGCACCCAGCTCCCGACCCTGGTGACCGCGCTCGGCACACTGCTCCTGCTGATCTTCGGCACCGCCCTGCTGGCGGACATCCCCTCACCCGCCATCGGCACGATCGTCGCCGTCGCGGTCGTCCCGCTGCTCGGCATCCCCGACTTCATCCGGCTCTGGCGGCTCGACCGGTTCGAGTTCGCGATCGGCGCCGCCTGCTTCCTCGGCGCCGTGTTCGTCGGGCCGATCGCCGGTATCGTGATCGCTTTCGTCCTCGCCGTCGTCAACGTCACCCGCCGCGCGGCCAACCCGCCGATCGACACCCTCGCCGCCGACGGCGACCCGCGGCACTCGCTCCTGGAGGCTGCGCCCGCGGGCGAGCCGACCGTGCCGGGAGTGGTCGTCGTCCGGCTGGCCGCTCCGCTGTTCTTCGCCAACTCGACCTCCTTCGAGAAGGCCGTGGAGCGCGCGGTCCGCGACACCGGCGCCCGCCACGTCGTCCTCGACATGGAGGCCGTCACCGACGTCGACGTGACCGGCGCCGAATCGTGGGAGGCCGTCCAGACCTTCCTCGCCGCGCACGGGGGCGACCTCGCCCTCAGCCGCGTGCGACCCGGCATCCGCGACCGGCTCCAGCACCTGGAGCTGCTCGACGGGGTGCGGTTCTTCGACACCAACCGGGAGGCCATCATGGCACTCCAGACACCGGCCGCGGGAAGCGATCATGGCCGCCGCTAGCGGGATCTGGCCGTTCCGCCGCCGCACGCGGACGCCGGAGGCGGAGCCGCCGAACGGCCCAGACACCGACCAGGAGGCGGAGACCGCCAACGGCCGCGGCGTCCGCATCCTGCTCGGCCTGGCCGGCGGCGTCGTCATCCTGATCGGGATGCATGCCATCGCCGGCATCCTCGCCCCGACGCTGCTGGCGCTGGTGCTCGTCATCTGCGCGCAGCCGGTGCGCGTCTGGCTGGAGCGGCATGGCACGCCGAGCGGGGTCGCGACCGGCGCCGTCGCTCTGACAACATTCGCGCTGCTGGCCGGCTTCGCCGCTCTCCTCATCATCGCAATGGCCCAGTTCGTCGCGATGCTGCCGCAGTACAAAGAACAGTTCCAGCAGCTCGGGCAGCAGTTCGCGCACTGGCTCTCGAGCATCGGTATCAGCCCGCAGGACCTCCAGGCGGTGACGCAGGGCTTCGACCCGACCAAGCTGCTGAACTTCTTCAGCGGCCTGCTCGGTGGCGCGTTCGGGGTGATCACGTTCGGCGTGATCGTGCTGACCATGCTCATCCTGATGCCCGCAGACGCTGCCTATACTCCGACCCTGCTGCGCGAGTTGCAGCCGACCAAGCCGAACCTCGTCTACGCGATGACCGGCTTCGCCCACAGCGTCCGCCGGTACATGGTCGTCACGACGCTGCTCGGGATCGTGCAGGGTGTCATCAACGGCATCGCCCTGTGGATCCTGGGAGTGCCGGCCGCGCTGCTCTGGGCGATCCTGTCGTTCCTGTGCAGTTTCATCCCGAACGTCGGCTACTTCCTCGCGCTCGTGCCGCCCCTCGTATTCGGCTACCTCATCGGCGGCTGGGGCACCGTCATCGCGATCATCGTCATCTACGGGGTCGTCAACGCCGTCGTCCAGTCGGTGGTGCAGCCGAAGGTGGTCGGGAACGCGGTGGCGCTCAGCCAGACGCTCACCTTCTTCTCTGTGCTGCTCTGGGCCGTCGTGCTCGGCGCGATCGGCGCGATCCTCGCCATCCCGCTGACCCTGCTCGGCCGGGCGATCCTGGTGGACTCCGATCCGCGCGCCCGCATCTGGCGAGCCGCGATCGGCGACCTGCGGGAGACCAAGGACCTCATGAAGGAGGAGTCCGAGGCGGCGAAGGCCCTGCGGCGCTCAGCGAAGGCGACGCGCGCCGGTGGCGGCCCGCTGCCGCCGGCGGGACCGGGCGGAACGGACGGCACGGACGGAACCACCGGGACGACGACGTAAGGAGAATGCGAATGGGGAGTGCGATCGGGGACACCCTCCCACTGGCGCTGGGCATCGCGATCAGCCCGATACCGATCATCGCGGCGATCCTGATGCTGCTCTCGCCGAAGGCGCGCGGGACGAGCGTCGGCTTCCTGATCGGCTGGGTGCTCGGCATCGTCGTGGCGGTGGTGGTCTTCACGCTGCTGTCGGGGCTGATCCCGCCGGCCGATCCGAACGCCGCCAAGCCGATCTCCGGCACCGTCAAGATCCTGCTCGGGCTGGGTCTGCTCTTCCTCGCCTACCGCCAGTGGCGATCCCGGCCGAAGCCCGGCGAGACGGCCGCCCTCCCGAAGTGGATGAGCGCGATCGACTCGATGACCGCGGGCCGCGGCTTCGTGCTCGCCTTCATCCTGGCCGCGGTGAACCCGAAGAACCTCCTGCTGGCCGCCGGCGCGGGCGTCGCGATCGGGACGGCCGGGCTCTCCGCCGGCTCGGCGACCGTGGTCATCGTGATCTTCGTGCTCGTCGCGGCCAGCTCGGTCGCCATCCCGGTGATCGGCTACCTGGTGGCGGCGAACGCGATGCGCGGACCGCTGGATTCGCTGCGCGGCTGGCTGGTGGCCAACAACGCGACGGTGATGGCGGTGCTGCTGCTCGTGATCGGGGTGGTGCTGGTCGGGAAGGGGATCGGGAGCTTCTGAGACGCCCTAATGCTGCAACGTCGTCTTCAGCACGATCACCACGACCCCGAACAACCCTGTCACCACCGCCCCGGTCAGACACACCCACACCGACCGCCCGCGGATCAGGAACACCAGGTAGCCCAGCAACCCCAGCAGCAGCACCGTCAGCCACAGCGACACCAGCACCCCCACCTCCGCCGGCAGGATGCCGAGCGCCGCCAGCAGCAGCGGGATGCTCGGCACCACCGCGGCCTCCAGCATCCCGCTCGACTCGAAGAGGGCGTGGCGGAGGGAGTCGACGATGCGGGCACGGGCGCTCTCGTCGTCGGCGTGGAAGCCCAGCGCCGTCGAGTAGACGTGCGCCAGCCAGAAGACCACGATGCTCACCAGGCTGAAGACCAGGACGTGCAGCGCGTCGGAGCGGCCGGACGCGCCGCCCGAGCTCGCGGCGACCACGCTCGCGTAGACAATGGTGCCGTAGATCCCGGCCGGCGTGCCCCAGTGCCGCCACAGTGCGCGCTGCACCCGGACGCCGCTGTCGGCGGGCTGCGCCGCGGACGAGTTGAGGTCCATCGAGTCCATGAGGACATCATGGTCCGCGGGCGAGCGCGCCGTCAGTCCTGTTCGGGGAAGCGCGCCTCCGTCATCAGGCCGCCCTGCGCCGCCGCCGATCCCGCGAGGCCTCCCCCGCGGCCGCGCAGCAGGAACGCCGCGCCGACGGCGATCACCGCGCCTGCGACCGGGCCGACGATGTAGACCCAATACGCGTCCCAGTGGCCGCTCACCAGGTCCGGCCCGAAGGTGCGCGCCGGGTTCATCGAGGCGCCGGAGATCGGGCTCCCCCACAGCCCGGCCAGCGCGATGTAGGCGCCGACGCCGAACGCGCCGATGATGCCGAGGTTCTGGGCTCCGGAGGCCGTGCCGAGGATGACGCTCACCAGTCCGAAGGTGAGCACGGTCTCCATCAGCAGGGCGTCCCACGACGAGAAGCCCGACGCCGGGTAGTTCGAGCCGTAGCGCGCGGAGACGTGGGTGACGCCTTCCAGGAACCACGCCGCCAGCGACGCCCCGGCGAGCTGCACGAGGACGTAGCCGGGCACGCGCGCCCACGGGAAGTCGCCGCGCAGCGCGAACGCCACGCTGACCGCCGGGTTGAGGTGGGCGCCGGAGACCTTGCCCATGAACAGGATGATCGCGAACACCATCAGCGCCGGCGCGGTCACGGCGGCAGTGCGGGAGATGGTGTTCGGGAACGCCTGGCCCATCATCCCGCCGCCCGCCGCCACCAGCACCAGGAAGAACGTGCCGAGCAGCTCCGAGAAGAGCCGCCGCCACTCCTGGGACGAGTCGTGGAAGTCCTCGATGGACTGGGCGATCGTCGCTGGCGCGTGCATGAGCCTGCCGTGGACGATGTCGCTCATGATCCCGCGCGCCTCGGCGGCGTCCTCCCGGGTCTGCTGCTGACTCATGGTGCCTCCCTGTGTCTCCGGCTCCGGCTATCCGGCTTCGACCGTGCTCGGCTCGACCGACAGGTCGCTGCCGCCCTCGACGGTGATGCGCCGGCCCACCCGGACCAGCTGCGGCTCGTCCGAGAACGCCCCCGCGAAGAGCGCCTCTCCCTTGCGGAAGGTCGGCGACTGCTCCAGCACGTGCGGCGGCACGAACCCGAACACGTCGCCGATCTCGTCCAGGTCGCGCGGCGAGTTCATCCGCATCAGGCCGAGGTTGTCGCACTGCGACAGCACGTTCGGGTGGATCTTGGTCGGCCGCTGCGTGGAGAGGAACAGCCACAGCCCGAACTTGCGGCCCTCCGCGGCGATCTGGATGAGCTGCTCGGTGAGCTGCGCCTCCACACTGTTCCGCGGAACGGGCGGGCAGAAGTTGTGCGCCTCGTCCAGGACGATGAGCAGCGGCTGGCGCTCCATCCGCTTCTCCCAGAGGTGCTCCAGCACGCACAGCGCGGCGGCCTGCGGCTCGGCCTGGTGGGCGAAGCCGCCCACGTCGAGCACGGTGACGCGCGGCCGCTCGTCGATGGTGTCGACGACGGACGCGCCACCGAACGACCAGAGCGGCCAGTTCAGGATCTCCAGGTTGTCGATCCGCATCCCGAGCCGCCGTCGAGCCGGGTCGTCGGAGGTGGCCAGCGCCTCCAGGAAGCGCGCCTTGTCGAAGTGCTGCCCTGGCGACTTGTCGAGGTGCAGGAGCGCGTTGTACTCCTCCTCGTCGGCGATCGGGTCCAGCCTCCCCACCGCCGCCTGCGACCGCACGCTGAGGTCGACGTAGCGGGCGTGGAGCTGCGGCTCGGTGTGCGTGCTGGAGTGGAAGACGCGGATGTCGAACCCGGCGAACCGCTCGCGCTCGTCGGGCGCGGCGTCCTCCCGCGTCCGCGACACCCGCACGAAATCGGCGTTCGGGTCCAGCACCGCCATCGGCAGCTCGGTCTGCAGCAGCAGCTGCTCCAGCACGACCCCGAGCGCGTAGGTCTTGCCCGAGCCGCTCTGCCCGCACCAGAAGGTGTGCCGGTTGAAGCGCGACCCGTCGATGACGGCGGGACGCTCCGGGGCGTCGACGGTGGTGCCGATGGTGAGCGGGATCATCGTGCGGCCTTCCGGTTACTGGAGTTCTGGGCGGTGAGCGCGGCGTCCAGGGCGATCGCCGCCCGGATCAGCGCGAGGTGGGTGAACGCCTGCGGGAAGTTGCCGAGCTGGAGTCCGGCCGGGTCGATCTCCTCGGCGAACAGGCCGACGTGGTTGCCGTAGGTGAGCATCTTCTCGAACGCGTACTGCGCCTCGTCCAACCGGCCGGCGTCGGTCAGCGCGCAGACGTAGAAGAACGAGCAGAGCGAGAAGGTGCCCTCCTCGCCCGGCAGGCCGTCCGGCGACGCCGACGGGTTGTAGCGGTAGACCAGGCTGTCGGTGACCAGCTCCTCCCCGATCGCGTCGAGCGTGGAGAGCCACATCGGGTCCTGCGGCGAGATCATGCCGACCAGCGGCATCAGCAGGGTGATCGCGTCCACGACGTCGGTGCCGGGATGCTGCGTGAACGCCTTCCGCTCCGGGTTCCAGCATTTCGTGAAGACCTGCTCGTAGATCGCGTCGCGGGTCGTGATCCAGCGTTCCAGCGGCGCCGGCCTGCTGCGCTCGCGGGCGATCGTGATGGCGCGGTCGAAGGCGACCCAGCACATGATCCGGCCGTAGGTGAAGTCCTTGCGGCCTCCGCGGGTCTCCCAGACGCCCTCGTCGGGCTGATCCCAGTTGTCGGCGAGCCAGTCGAGGATGCCGACGAGCTTCATCCAGCCGGGATGCCCGATCTGCCGGTAGTCCTCCGCGATCGACAGCGCGTCCATCGCCTCGCCGTAGATGTCGAGCTGGAGCTGGTCGGCGGCCCCGTTGCCGATGTGCACGGGTGTGGAGCCGGCATAGCCCTCGAAGTGGTCGAGGGTCAGCTCCTCCAGGTCGGACGAGCCGTCGATCCGGTACATGATCTTGAGCGGCCCGGAGCTCTCGCCCACCTGCTCGGAGACGCGGTCGGCGGTCCACAGCGAGAAGGCGATGGCCTCCTCCTCGTAGCCGAGCGCGAGCAGCGAGTAGACCGAGAAGGAGGCGTCGCGGATCCAGGTGTATCGATAGTCCCAGTTGCGCACGCCGCCGAGCTGCTCGGGCAGGGCGGCGGTCGGCGCAGCGACGAACGCCCCGCTCGGCGCGTACTGGAGCAGCTTCAGCACCATCGCGGAGCGCTCGACGTCCTCGCGCCAGCGGCCGGAGTACTCGCTGCGGCCGACCCAGTCCCGCCAGAAGGCGACCGTCTCGCGGAACAGCCGGTTGCCGCGCGCACGGCCGATGTCGCGGGGCTCGCCGCGCGGCTCGGTCTCGAACGCGAAGATGCGCAAGTCGCCGGCGCCGAGCGCGAACTCCAGGTCGACGTCGCCGTCCATGAGCGCGTCGGCCGGCACGCCGTGCAGGGCGGCACTGGTCGTGTCGTCGGCGAACAGCACGCCGTTCTCGGAGGCCGTGGCCGTGTGCGCGCTCCGGCCGTAGTCGAACCGCGGCCGGCACTCCAGCCGGAAGGTCAGCTCGCCGCGCACCACCCGGACCGCCCGAACGATGACGCGCCTGGCTGTCGCGATGCGCGGCTCGTCGGCGACGGGCATGAAGTCGATGACCTCCCCGACACCCTTCGACGACATGAACCGGGTGATCAGCACCGCGGTCTGCGGGAAGTACATCTGCCGGATCCGCACGTCGTCCGCCAGAGCGTGGATGCGGAAGAAGCCGCCCTTCTCGCGGTCGAGCAGCGACGCGAACATGGTCGGCGAGTCGAACCGGGGGGCGCAGAACCAGTCGATGGAGCCGCCGGTGGAGACCAGCGCGACGGTCTGCAGGTCACCGATCAGACCGTGGTCCGCGATGTCGGGGAACGCCTCCATGCCGGTAACCTCCCGTCCTGTCGTGCGCCGCCGGGCGCCGACGGCCGCATGCTAGCTCCGGGCGCGAGCGCGGCACCAGACCCGTCAGGCGGTCGCGGTCGTGGGCGGCGCGTCCTCGTTGTCGTCTTCGTTCGTGGCCTCCGGCTTCCCCAGCACACTCGACGGCAGGTTGCGCGAGAAGAACACCGCGCCGAGCGAGACCATCGCCAGCGCCGCGAACGAGAGCCGCAGCGCGTCCAGCTGGGACGCGCTGTACAGCGACGAGAGCTCGTTGGCCTGATCCTGGCTGAGACCGGCGTCCGTCGCGATCTTCGGCACGTCCGACACGGGCACGACCGCGACGCCGCCCTGCGTCTCCGCCGCGATCTGCTGCTGCACGGAGTCCGGGAGGGTGCTCGCCGCGACGGCTCCGGTGAAGAGCGTGGTGAGCGACGCGATCATCACCGAGCCGATCAGGGCCGTGCCGAGGGACGATCCCAGGTTCTGGTAGACGCCCTGCACTCCGCCGGCTTCGCTGAGCTCGTCCTCCCCGACCGCGGACATCGTGACGTTGCCGAGCTGGGAGGCGAGGAGCCCGAGCGCTGCGCCGGCCAGGAACATCCCGGTGCCGAAGATCCAGTTGTCCAGTTTGGTGTCCACCGAGCCGAGCAGCACCAGGCTGGACAGCACCAGCCCGTACTGCCCGATCCGGGCGATCAGCTTGGGCGAGAGCCGCCGCGCGAGCGCCGTCCCGAGGATGGAGAACAGCACGAGCGCGACCGACAGCGGGAAGATCCGCAACCCCGTCGAGAGCGCGTCCAGACCGAGGGAGAGCTGCAGGAAGATCGGCACGACGAAGAACAGGCCCGCGGTCACCGTGTACTGGATGCCCAGGCTCCCGACGCCCGCGCGGAGCTGCCGGATGCGGAGGATGGCCGTGTTCAGCAGCGGAGGCCTCCCCAGCCGGATCAGCCGGCGCTGCCGCAGGAAGAACAGCCAGAGCAGCACGGCGCCGATGCCCACGATGAACGGGACCGGGGACAGCCCGAGGACCGTGATGTCCTGCTGCGTCGGCAGGATCCAGCCCCACGTCTTCGTCTGCAGGAGGCCGTAGACGATGAGCACGAGGGCGGCGGCTGACAGCAGCACCGACAGCATGTCGATGCGGATGTGCGCGCGCTCGCCGGTGTCCGACACCACGTTGCGGAACAGCAGCACGATCGCCATGATGACGACCTCGCCCGCGAACACGTACCGCCAGCTGGCGTAGGTCGTGAGGAACCCGCCGATCAGCGGGCCGACCGCGACGGCCACGCCGGAGGCGGCGCCGATCGTGGCGAACGCCGTCACCCGCGCGTGCCCCGAGTAGTTGTTCGCGATGAGCGCCGCGATCGCCGGGATGACCAGCACGGCCCCGAGCCCTTCGACCACCGACCAGCCGAGGAACAGGACGACGATGTTCGGCGCGAGCGCCGTCGTGCCCGAGCCGACCGCGTAGACGATCGAGCCGATCACGAGCGCCCGCCGGCGCCCCCACACATCGCCGAGCTTCGCGCCGAGCAGCATGAACGCCGCCATCGTCAGCGTGTAGAAGGTGATGCAGGCCTGCATGGCCGAGATGGTGGTGTTCAGGTCCTTGACGACGGTCGAGATGGAGACGTTCATCACGGTGCTGTCGAGCGTCATCACGAACTGCGCCGACGCCAGCACCGTGACCGCGCCCCACTTGCTCGCCATGGCAGCCCCCTCCCGGGAAATCTGCCCGATGGTAGCCCGCGGGCGTTCGACGGCACCAGACCCGCAGCTGGCCGCGCGGTCAGCGCCGCAGCACGCGCAGGCTCTCTGGCGCCGGGAACGGCAGCGGGTAGTACAGCTGCGGCGCCCCGACCGCGCCGAAGTCGTCCTTCTTCGCCACGATCCGCTCGGGCGAGACCTCCGCCAGCCGCACCCGCAGCCAGGAGCCGTCCGGCTGCCGCAGCTCGTACAGCTCGGCGAGGTAGCCGATGCCCGCGTCCTCCAGGGTCTCCTCGGCCTCGAGCCAGCCGACCGGCCCGCTCAGATCGCGCCCGAGGAGATCGACGGGGACGAACAGGTCGCCGGTCATGCGGATCCAGCCGACGCGCTCGCCGTCGTGCCTGCGGTGCTCGATCCAGTCGGCCCGGTCGGCGGCGTCGGTGTGATCCACGGCGCCCACCCTAACGGAAACTCTCTACCCGCCCGCCGCCCGCGGAGCTACCATGAGCGCCAGCCCAGGAGGTGCGTCATGACGACGATCGCGACCCCGCTCACCGAAACCGAGCTCTACGACGCCGGGCGCGCTGCCCGCTCGCAGGTGCCGCGAACCGCGCAGGCGGAGTACACGCCGCCGCCCGGACGCGATCCGCTCGGCATCCTCCACGAGCAGAACGAGTCCCGCCTCCCGAACCTGGTCCAGCTGCGCATGCAGCGGATGAGCACCGATCCGTTCGCGTTCTACCGCGGGACCGCCGCTCTGCAGGCCGCCGATATGCGTGGCGCTCCGACCTCGGGTGCCGAGGTCGTGATCTGCGGCGACGCCCACGTGAGCAACTTCGGCATCTACCGGTCGCCGGAGCGCGCGATGGTGTTCGACATCAACGACTTCGACGAGGCGTCGGTCGGCCCGTGGGAGTGGGATGTCAAACGCCTCCTGGCCAGTGTCGTGCTCGCCGGGCGTTCGCTCGGGATGGGCGGCTCCGATCTGCGCGCGATCGTGATCTCGGCGGCCGCGATGTACCGCAACTCGTTGCGGAACGCCCTCCAGCAGACGCTCATCGGCCGGTACTTCCGGCCCACCAGCTTGGTCGACCGGCAGATTCTCAGCCCGGACAGCGAGCGCATGATCAAGCGCACACTCAAAGAGTCGGAGAAGCGCACCAGCGAGCGCGTCGCCCGGCGCTCCCTCGAGGAGGGCGGCGACGGAGGCGTCCAGTTCGTCGAGAACCCCCCCGTGCTCACCCGGCTGGAGCCGGACATCCGCTCCCTCATCGACTCGGTCTTCGCGGCGTACCGCAGGACCGTGCCGACGAACCTCGCCCTGATGCTGTCGCAGTACACCGTGCTCGATGTCGCCCGCCGGGTGGTCGGCGTCGGCAGCGTCGGGACCCGCTGCTTCATCATCGCGCTCGGGGATCCGACGGGCGACGTGCAGATCCTGCAACTCAAGGAGGCCAGCCGGTCCGTCGTCCAGCAGTACGGCGGGGTCGTGCCGGTCGTCGGCTACCTCGACCCGGAGCTGGAGGCGCTTCATCAGGGCTACCGGGTGGTCGGCTGCCAGCGCATCCTTCAGGCGGTGTCCGATCCGTTCCTCGGCTACTTGAACGTGGAGGACCTCAGCTTCTACATGCGCATCTTCCGCAATCGGAACGCGTCGTTCGAGATCGCCGACATGAACCGCGTCCAGTTCGGCGAGTACGCGCAGTCGTGCGCGATCGTCCTCGGCCGCGCGCACGCGCGCTCGCCGAAGGCGCAGTTCGCGGCCGGCTACATGGGGACGGGCGGCACATTCGTGCGCGCCGTCGCCGAGTGGGCGCACGCCTACGCGAACCAATCCGAAGCGGACTACGCGACGTTCGTCGACGCGATCCGCTCCGGCCAGTTCGGCTAGTCGCCGGCGCCGAGGGGCACGTAAACGCCCTCAATCAGGCGTTTTCGGGGCGTTTACGTGCCCCTCGAGGGCGCTAGTCGAGCTCGTGCGCGGTGCGGATGACCCGCTCAGGGTCGTACGCCTGCTTGATCGCGCGCAGCCGCTCCAGCGTCGCGGTGTCGTAGAACCGCGACGGCGGGACCGCGGCCTCGCGGAAGTTGGAGTAGTCGCGCCCGCTCGCCCACGGCTCCAGTGCGGCGCGCAGCCCGGCCACCTCGGCCTCCAGCACCGGCGCGAGGGCCGGGTCGGGCAGCATCCCGACCGCATAGACGAGGAAGCGCCCCGGCAGGTGGTCGACGGCCCCGCCGTGCTCGGCGGGCCGGCCGGCGGCGCCCCCGAGGTGGCGCAGGTCGATCGCGAGCAATGCGGTCTGCGCCTCCGGGCCGGCAGCGGCGAGCAGCGCCTCGATCGCGGCCTCTGGGAGGTCGTCGAGGATCAGCCCGTCGCCGATCGCAGGGACCGGCTGCGGCGGGTCCATGTGCACGAGCCCGAGCTGGGCGGCCGCGAGGTCGCCGAAGGTGTCGATCGCCGGGCCGAGCGCCCGCAACGGCTCCAGGACTGCTGCCGCCTCCGCCTCGGGCAGGTCGATCGCGCCGTCCACGCCGACGAAGGCCTGACCGCGCAGGAAGTCGGGGAGGTCCGGCAGCGGCGGGACGTGCAGCAGCCGGACGCAGGTCGTCGCGGCCTCGGTCAGGTCGCGCGTCCACTCCTCGTAGGCGCGCAGCACCTCCCCGGCGCGCGCGATCGGGTAGAGCAGCATCCCCGCGTAGACGGTGACGACCGGGAACACGCCGAACGTGAGCGCCGTCACGATCGCGGTGTTGCCCCCGCCGCCGCGCAGCGCCCAGAACAGGTCGGGCTCGGTGTCGGCCGTGACGTGCCGCTGCCGGCCGTCCGCTGTGACCACGTCGATCGCGGTGACCGCCGAGCAGCCGAGGCCGCGCTCGCGGGCCATCCAGCTGTAGCCGCCGCCGAGCAGGTAGCCGGCCACGCCGACGTCCGGCGAGGATCCGGCGAGGGCGGCGAGTCCGTGCGGCGCGAGGGCCGAGGTGACCTCGCCCCACAACACGCCGGCGCCGGCGCGCACCTGGGCGGCCGCGACGTCGACCTCCACCTCGCGCAGACGCGACGTGTGCAGCAGCACGGCGCCGGAGAGGTCCCCGAGCGGCGCCGCGAGGTGGCCGGTGCCCTGCGGCACGACGCGCAGGCCGAGGTCGCGGGCGAATCCGACGACGACCGCGATGTCGGAGGCGTCGGCCGGCACGACCACGGCCTCCGGACGCTGGTCGGCTGCGAGGTTCCAGCCGAGCCGTTCGACGTCCCAGTCGGGATCGGCGGGCGTGACGACGCGGCCGGTCAGCCGGTCGGCGAGGTCTCGGAAACGATCCGAGACGGCGGTCTCGGTGAGAGACATAGCGGTGCTCCTGTTCGGGTGCTTGCGTTTTCTGGTGAGGGCCGCCGGCGGCCGGGCACGCACGGCGACGGGAGCAAGGATGCTCCTGCGGGACGGGTCGGCACCAGGGGGAAGTGAAAATTGCTCATCTGAGCAGGGTGCGTGCTGGACAGCGCCCTCAGTGCGCGCCGAGGAAGGCCCGGACCGCGTCCAGCACCTCCGGCGTGTCCAGGTGCAACCCGTGCCGTGCGTCCAGCTCCAGCATCCGGGCATCCGGGATCCCCGCGGCCAGCAGTCGCGCGTGCGCCACCGGCGTGAGCGCGTCCTGGCTGCCGTGGATCACTAGCGTCTCCGCGCGGATCCGGCCGAGCGCCTCCCGCGCGTCGTGGTCGCGGCTTGCCGCGAAGTGCCCGCGCAGCGCCGCCCGCGACGCGACGCGGTCGAAGAACCCGGCCACGGCCTCCGGGTGCGCCCGCGCCCAGTCCGCCTCGAAGAACAGCGGCAGCATCCGCTCCGGGTCCCCGCTCAGCAGGTCGCCGATGACGGCCGGATCGCGCCGGTAGCCGGCACCGCCGGCCCGGTCGCTCGCCGTCGTGCCGATGAGCACCAGCCGGCGCACCCGGGAGGGATGCTCGGCCGCCAGCCACTGCGCAGCCCGGCCGCCCATCGAGTGCCCGAGCACGTGCGCCGCCGAGACGCCGGCTTCGTCGAGCACGGCGAGCGCGTCGTCGGCGAACTGCCGCGTGCTGTAGGAGGCCGGGTCGCCCTCGCCGCTGTCGCCGATGCCGCGGTGGTCGAACACGATCACCCGGAAGTCCTCGGCGAGGGCGTCCGCGAACGGCCCCCAGCCGTGCATCCCGGTCGCCTGCCCCGCGATGAGGAGCAGCGGGACGCCGCTGCCACGCTCCTCGAACGCGATCGGCGCACCGTCGTCGGCGGTCGCGAGAGGGGGCACGGGGTGTGAGTCTAGCGGCCGCCCCCGCTAGCATCGCGGCATGCATGTGCGACTGCGCCCGGTGACCGCCGCGGACGCCGACGCCGCCTTCGAGATGATGCGCGACCGCGAGGCGGTGCGGTTGGCGGCGTTCACCGCCGCCGACCCCGACGACCGGGCCGACTTCGACGCTCGCTGGGCCCGCCACCTGAGCGACCCGGCGATCACGATGCGCGCGGTGGAGGCCGACGGCGGCTTCGCGGGGACCGTCGCGGCGTTCACGCTGGACGGAGACCGGGAGGTCACCTACTGGATCCGCCGCCCGCTGTGGGGCCACGGCATCGCCACGGCGGCGCTGCTCCTGCTCGTCGCGGCGGAGCCGGCGCGGCCGCTGCACGCGCGCGTCGCCGCGGCCAACATCGGATCGCAGCGGGTCCTGGCGCGGGCCGGGTTCGTGGAGACGGGCCGGGAGACGTCGTACGCGGCGGGCGCCGGGAGGCCGGTGGAGGAGCTGCTGCTGGAGCTGCGCTAGGCGGGACGCCGGTCAGCGCACCCGTTCGCCGCGGACCGCCCGCGCACTCCAGCGCCCGTCCTCGCGCTCCACCCGGATCGGGTGCTCGAACGCGGTGCTCACCGTCTCGGTCGTCACGGCCTCCGCGATCGGCCCGGAAGCGACGATGCGGCCGTGCGAGAGCAGCAGGGCGTGCGAGGTCGTCTCCGGCAGCTCCTCCAGGTGGTGCGTGACCAGCACGCTGGCGAGGTCGGGGACCGCGACCGAGAGCCCGTCGATCGTCTCGAGGAGCTGCTCGCGGGCGGCGACGTCCAGCCCGGTCGTGGGCTCGTCCAGCAGCAGGAGGTGCGGCTCGGACACGAGCGCCCGCGCGATGAGAGCGCGCCCGCGTTCGCCCTGCGACAGCGTGGGCCAGCGGGCGTCGCGACGGTCGTCGAGACCGATGGTCCGGATCAGCTCGCGGGCGCGGGCCGTCTCGTCGGCGGTGGGCTCCCAGCGCATCGGCGGTTCGAGCGTGCCGGTGATGCCGGTGAGGACGACCTCCGTCACGGTGAGCGGCGAACGGACCGGATGCCGGGGATTCACGTGCCCGATGTGCCGCCGGAGCTCCTGCAGCTCGACCCGCCCGAGCCGGCGGCCGAGCACGTCGACGGTGCCGCTGGTGGGGAACGCGACGGCGCCGCAGAAGCCGAGCACGGTGCTCTTCCCCGCGCCGTTCGGGCCGAGCAGCGCCCAGTGCTCCCCCGCCCGCACACCGAACCCGATGTCCTCGAGGATGTGGCGCCCGTCACGCCGGAAGGTCACATCGCGCAGTTCGAGCACTGTCTCCATCCCCCCATCCTGCCCTGTCCGCGCATCCTGCCCTGTCCGCGCATCCTGCCCTGTCCGCGGTGCCGGCTACTGCCGCCGGCAGGCCTGGCCGATGATCACGGTTCGGTCTCATACGGCACATCGTCACCGGAAACGTAGCCAGCGCTCAGCATCCCTTCGTACGCTCCCCCGCTATGGGGACCCAACCGCTCCGAGTCGGACCGCTCACCCGACGCAGACTGGTGCGCTGGGCGCGCCGGGATGCGGAGGCTGTGCGCGCGCGTGGGGCGGAGGCGAGCGTGCGCGGCGGTCCTGCCTTCGGCGATCCGGATGACGACCCCCACAACAGCGATCGCGACTATGGTGGCGAGCCGACGCCGACCGTCGCAGCGCTCCAGGCGAGGGCGAACGCGTACGCCCACCGCGAGGAGCAGCGCTTCCTGGCCCGGTGCAGGCGGGACCTCGCGGAGCAGCACGAGGTGTCCCAGGCGCTGGCCGCCGACCTCGACGCCTACGACGAGCGGCTGGACGCCCTGACCCCCGCCGACCGCGCCGCCGCGCGCATCGCGGAGGGCGAGGGGGTGGCGTTCGAGGAGGTGCGCCGCCTGCGCCGCCGCATCGCCGCCCGCAACGCGCGATCGGAGCAGCTCGGCGCCCGGATCCACGCCCGCTTCACCGCAGCACGCCTGCGCGCCACCCGCCACTTCGACCGCTCGGACGAGAAGATCGCCGTCTACTGGGGCGCCTACCTGAGGGCGTTGCCGCCGCGCCCCGTCCGCGTCCAGGCGCCGGCCCTGCGCCGCGCCGACTCGCTCGCCGGGCGGGAGACCTCCGTGGACCGCTGGCATCCCGCGGGCGCGGTGCAGCCGTTCGCGGGCGGCCCGGCGACCGGCGGCCCGACGACCAACGGCCCGACACTGGCCGCCCCACCATCACCCACCACCCGACCAGCCACCGACCCGGGGAGCTTCGATGCGTAAACGTGACCGGTTCACCGACTACCGGATCCCATCCACCGCCGGGCTCCGGCGACGCCTGCTCTGGCGGTTGCGCCGGATGCGCGGCGCCGTGGACGTCGAGACGCTCGAGGTGTTCGAGCACGAGCTCGCCGCGTTCGAGCGGGCGGGCGTCGCGGATTTGGAGCGGCAGCGCACCCGCAACGTCTCCGACTGCTCCGCCCGGCTGGCCGAGGCGCAGTCCCGGGTCGAACTGATCCGGCACGCGCTGGAGCGCACGGAGGCCGACATCCGCCGCGCCGAGCAGGACGCCGCCCGCCTCGACGACAAGCTCGCCGGCGGCGACCCCGAGCTGCACAGTTACGCGTAGGAGGACCGCATGCCAAGAGACATCGTCACCAAGCCCCCGCGGGTCCGCCCCACCGTCGGCCATCTGTCGCCGGCCGCGCACGTGCTGGTCTACGTGCTGCTGCTTGCGATGCTCGCCGTCGACTACCTCCTGCTCGCGCAGGCGCTGACCCTGCTGCTGCGGAACGACAGCCAGTACGGCTCGATCGGCCTGCAGATGTATGTGATCACGCTCGGGATCTCGCTCGCGGTGGTCTCGCTGCCCCACGTGGCCGCGATCCTGCTGCGACGTGTCCAGGCGCGCGTGATGTCCCGCGGCTGGATCGTGGTCTCGGTCGCCCTCCTCCTGGTCTGGGCCGCACTGCTGGCCGCGATCACCGTCGCCCGGATCAAGGCGGGGATGGACGCGGCGAGCTCCGGCGGCCTCACCGGCCTGGTCGGCGCCGGGACGACTGCCGCTCCCGGCTTCTCGTGGACCGCGCCGGACACGTTGATGGCGTTCCTGATGCTCGGGGTGCTGGCTACCTCCGGGACGATCAGTTTCGTCGTCGCGTGGCTGACGACCCGGCCGCTGCTGACCGCCGCCGAGAAGGCGCACGCCCACGTCGCGAAGCTCCGCACCCACCGCGACCGGCTGCTCGCCGAGGCGGTGAAGGCCCAGGAGGCCGCCCGCCACGCGGCGCAGCTCGACGCGCACGACGCTGTGCGCTACACGGGCGCGCGCGTCACGTTCCACTCCCGGGTGGACGTCATCCGCGCCCGCCTCTCCACCAGCCTCGCGCAGCACGCGCGCGACCCGGAGAGCACGAGCCAGCTCATCCGCGAACTCCGCGCCCGCCGGGTGGTGGAGGCCGCGGAGCCCGCGCCGGCTGTGCCGATGATGCCGGGGGTCGCCGCGGTGGAGGGTGCCGTCGCACTGGAGGGCGCCGTTCCGGTGGAGGGTGCCGTCGCGATGGAGGGCGCCATTCCGGTGGACCGTTCTGCGACGACGAGTCCGGCCGCGACGACGACGGGGCCGGTGTACCGCGAGTCGGCCGAGGCCTCGGAGGCGACGACCGTGTGGCCGTCGTCGACGACGGAGTTCGACCGATGACGGCCAGCCGGAACGGTGGCGGTCCGACGCTGCGGAGACGCTCGTCCTTCGCACGTCCGCTGCGTTCGCTCGTCGCGCTCGCCGGAGTCCTCGCCCTGGGCGCCGGACTCACGGCGTGCACGTCTGCGACCGCCGCCGGGCAAGCCTGCGACCAATCGAACAAGCGGAACCTCGGGGTGGTCGCGGGGAGCACCGCCAATGCGCCCGCCGTCGCCGTGCCCGCGAGCGCGACCGAGCAGCTCAAGACGGCCGGCGCCACCAACGGCAGCGTGACCGTCGTGATCCCCTCCGGAACGCCGCAGACCATGGGAACCACGTCGCTCGGCTCGAGCGCGCAGGACGCGATCGTCTGCCAGAACGACCAGCGCACCAAGCTCACTCAGATCGGCACGTACCTGGCGGGCCTCAAGGCCGCGACACCCGAGGTGGACTTCCTCGGCGCGATCGGCCAGGCCGCCCGCGACCTCGGCGCACATCCGCTCGGTGTGCTGGTCATCGGCAACGGCCTTCAGACCGCCGACCCGCTGAACTTCGCCGGAAGCGGCCTGCTCTATGCCGACCCGGCTCAGGTCGTCTCCGACCTCCGCTCACGGAACCTCCTTCCCACCGATCTCACGGGCGTGACCGTCTACTGGTCGGGCATGGGCGACACCGCCGGAGCACAGCAGCCGCTCACCGTGCCCGCACGCAGCAACCTCTCCGCCATCTGGTCCGCCGTCATCACGGCCGCCGGCGGGACCCTGTCGCTGCTCCCCGAGCCCGCCTCCGGCGCCGCCGCGACCGGCCTCCCTGCTGTGACGCCCGTTCCCGTGGAGGCGGTCGCGACCAAGACCGACTGGTCGCACCCGGTGGTCATCCGCAACAGTGACCTCCACTTCGTCAAAGACACCGCAACGTTCTCCGACCCCGCTGCCGCGCAGCAGCTCCTCTCGACCATCGCACCGTCGATCGAGCAGAGCGGCAGCGTGATCACGATCACCGGCACCGCCTCGAAGGACCAGGCCACGAACAACACCGCCGACACGGCGCTGTCGTTGCGGCGAGCGAACGCCGTGAAAGCGGCCCTCGTCTCGCTCGGGGTACCGGAGGCCGAGCTCGCGACAGCCGGCGTCGGCTTCCAATGGTGCGGCTGGAGAAGCGAGACCGACACCTCCGGCTCCTACTCCGACGCTCTCGCCGAACAGAACCGCTCGGTGATCCTCACCTCCCCCGGCGTCTCGCTCTGCGGCTGAGCGGCCCGCTCTCGGTTCCCCCCACCGCTTCCCGAGGCCACGCCGCGAACGCTGCTGGCACGCGCGTGGCGACGAGGCCTTCTCAGGTGTTCGGAGTCGGAGCCGGCGTGGACATCCCGCCCTGCTTCGAGGCCCCCAGGTGCACGATGCGCGTAGCCGTGACCGAGTCCCCGCTGCGCGTTCCGAGCACCCCGACCCGATCACCGACCGCGAAGGATGACTCGGTGGCCGGCTTCTTCGCCGTGCCGAACGCGGTGGCCGAACCGACGTTCACGGTGATCGGGGTGCCTGCCGCCGACTGGATCGTCCAGGTGCCGCCCGACATGGCCGTCACCGTTCCGACGGTGCCATGCGAGTGCTTCTGCTTGGCGGCGCTCGCGCCCTTCTTCGCGTGCACCGCGGTGTTCATCGCTGCGGGTGCGGCGGAGCCTCCCCCGGCGACGGCTGCGGAGACTCCCCATGCCGTCCCGCCCGCGACCACGACGATCGCCAGCGCTGCGGCCGCGATGGAGAGCCCCACCGCGTGCCGACGCAGGAAGGACGAACGCGGCTGGTCGTCGCCCTTCATAGAGTCCGTGACGGCCATGCCCGCCCCGGACGCGGGCGCAGCCCCCGCCCCGTATGCAGCCCCTGACCCGAGCGCGGCTCCTGCCCCCGGCGCGGCTCCCGCCCCCGAGTCCACGTGCGCCAACGGCACCGTGTCTCCCGCAGCGCCATCGCGCCCCTCCGCACCGTGCCCTTCCACCCACCAGGGCAGCGGCTCGGTCGGAAGCTCGCGACCCTCGCCGGGCCCGCTCACGACCCCGTTCGCGGCATTCTCCGTGTCGTTCGCCGCCTCAGCTGCGGAGTCGTTCTCGTTGTCATCCCTGTTCATGTCTCAACCGTGACAGGTGCAGATCAGGGCGACACTCACGGAATGTCAGAGGAAGGTAAAGACACCCGGAATTCGGTGCCGCCCGCCTCGACGGCGGACACGTTGATCGCCCCGCCGAGGCGGCCCACCAGCGCCTTCGCGATCGAGAGGCCGAGGCCGGTCCCGACCGGTCGCGCGCCGCGATAGCGCGAATGAAGCGCGCCGCGGTCGAACGCGACCGCGGTGTCCTCCGCGCTGAGCCCCGGGCCGCTGTCGCGGACGCCGATCTCGATGACCCGCTGCGGTGAGAGGCCTCCCGTGACGACGATCTCCGTACCGGCCGGCGCGACCCGCAGGGCGTTCTCGACGAGCCCGTCCAGGACCTGTCTCAGCCGCATCTCGTCGGTGTGAACCGGTATCGGGTCGTCCGGCAGCTCCGCGCGGAGCGCCACGTCGGCTCCGCCGGCCGCCCCCGCCCAGGCCCGCACGACGTCGCCGACCGTCTCGCGGGCGTCGAAATGCTGTTTCGTGATCGTGAACTCTTCCGCCTCCAGGCGCGCGAGTTCCAGAAGATCGTCGAGGAACCTGCGCAGCCGTTCCGACTCCGCCGAGAGCGTGCGGCCGGCCTCCGCCACATCGCCGGGCGGGATGACGCCGTCCGCCAATGCCTCGGCATACCCGCGGATCGCCGTGAGTGGGGTGCGGATCTCGTGCGAGACGGACAGCAGGAACTCGCGCTGACGGTCCTCGCTGGTCGCGAGGGCCGTGTCGAGAGTGCGCAGCGCCTGGGCGATGTCGTCGATCTCGGCGACCGACTGTGGCTCGATCTTCACGTCGCGCCAGCCGCCCGCGAGAGCCCGCGCGACGTCTGCCAGCCGGCGGAGCGGGCGGGCGAGCAGGCGCGCGAGCAGCACGCCGGCCGCCGTGGCGACCGCGAGTCCGATCGCGAGGGCGAGCAGGATCCCGCGCAGCAGATCGGCGTCGCCGGCGGCGATGTCGGCCACCTTGCGGACGCCCACGATCCCGCCGCCGTTCGGGCCGGGTATGCCGACGAGCACCGCATCCTTGCCGTTCAGCGTCGTGTTCGCCGAGACCTGCTTGCCGTCCTGGAGCTTTCTCACCACCTCGGGGCTCACGGAGCCGCGCGCCGCACCGGTGACAGTGCCGTCGGGCGAGACGACCGCGAACCGGTCCCCGACCACTCCCACCCGGCCCTCGGCCGCCCGTCCGGACGCGACCAGCGCCGCGGCCTGGGCCTTGAGCTGGTTGCGCGCTTGGTTCTGCTCCACGGTCTGCACCACCTGGACCGCTACGAGCGCCGTCACCAGCACGGCGATGAGTGCGACCGCGAACGTCACCAGGACGAACCGCGCGCTCAGCGACCCGAGCGGGCGTCGACGTCGCGCCACGCCGCTCAGCTCTCGTCCCCGACGCTGTAGCCGACCCCGCGGACGGTACGGACGATGCCAGCGGCGTCGCCGAGCTTGACGCGCAGCTGCGCGATGTGGACGTCGACCGTGCGGCTGCTGCTGTAGTTCGCGACCCCCCACACCGACGACAGGAGCTGTTCCCGGGTGAACACCCGGCCCGGCTGGCTCATGAGATGGTCGAGCAGGTCGAACTCGGTCGCCGTCAGCTCCACTCTGCCCGCCGCGGTCTCCACCCGCCGCCGCGCGCCGTCGATGTGCACTCCTCCCACCGAACGGGAGGGCGCCGCGGTGGATCCGGCCGCGCGGCGCACCATCCCTTTGACGCGTGCGACGAGTTCGCGCGGTGAGAACGGTTTGGTGAGATAGTCGTCCGCTCCCAGTTCGAGGCCGACCACGCGATCCACCTCGTCGTCGCGCGCGGTGACGAAGATGACGGGCGTCCAGTCGCCCCGCCCTCGGAGGGCGCGGCAGACCTCGATGCCGTCGAGCCCCGGGAGGCCCACGTCGAGCACGATGGCCGCCGGCCGCAGCCGCTCGACCGCGGCGAGGGCGTCCCGGCCATTGGCCTCGACGTGCACCCCGAACCCTGCGCCGGAGAGGTACAGCCTCTCCAGCTCGACGATGGAGGCCTCGTCCTCCACGACGAGCACCAGCCCTCTCTCCTCACTCATCTGACCATCTTCGCTGGTCGGGAGACCACCCACAGCCGTTTCGCCGCACCCTTACCGTTTCCTTACATTCCGTTCTCATCGTTCGAACACGTCCGGCGTTGACTCTCTCCATGCCGACTTCCTCCCGCCTCCGCAGCCCGATCGCCCTGCTGATCGCGTTCGGCGCCGCGCTCGTGCTCGCCGCGGGCGCCGCGGCCGCGACCGCCGCGACCGTCGCGGCGTCGGCGCCGCCTCCGCGCGTCGACACGACCGGCTTCCCTTCCGGCGGCTCCAACCCGGGCATCTTCACCGACACGTGCACGCGGTCGACGACGGCTCCGAACGATCCGATCATGATGCCGGGCATGACCGGGATGTCGATGCAGCACGACTTCTTCGGCAATCCAGCGGTGAACGCGTCGTCCACCGCTGCGATGCTCCGGGCAGGCTCGACGACGTGCTCGACCTCCGCCGACGCCTCGGCGTACTGGACGCCCGTCGTGTACCAGAACGGCTCCGCGCTGGTTCCGCAACGCACCCTGCTCTACTGGCGCACCCCGGCCGGAATCGCGTCGTCGACACGGTCCATGCCGGAGGGCATCAGCCTGATCGCCGGCAACGAGACGGCCACGGCTCCGCAGAGCACCTCGGTCGTCGATTGGACCTGCACGACGACCGCATCGAACCCCCGGCCGGGACGGGCGGCGCTGCCCCACGACTGTCCGTCGGGATCGCAGCTCAGGCTCGTCATCACGTTCCCGAACTGCTGGGACGGCCACACCATGGACGGCCGTGACCGCTCGGGCGCGGTCTACGCGACCAGCTCGGGATGCCCGTCATCGCATCCGGTGCACATCCCGCAGATCGTGCTCCACATCACGTATCCGACGACGAGCGGCGCAGGGATCACGCTCTCGACCGGCCCGCAGACGCAAGGACCGCCGGTCACCGGCCACGCCGATTTCGTCAGCGGCTGGCAGCAGAGCCGGATGGACGCGGATGCGGCCGCCTGCGACACGGCGCAGGTGCGGTGCGGGCCGGTGAAGGGGGCGGACGCGGTACCGCAAGGTGGGAAGGTGCAGAGCGCGAAGGTGCCGGGCGGGAAGGGGTAGCCGGGAAACGTGCAGAGAGGGAGCATGGTCAACCGGCACCAGTGCCGGAATTGGTTGTGTCGCCTCTCTGTACATTTCCATACGAACGCAACACAATGACATAACATGAGCCACCCTCATGTAATCCGGACTCCCGATCAACGATTACGCATCTTCGTCTCCTCGACGCTCCAGGAGCTCGCGGCGGAGCGCCGGGCGGCTCGAACCGCCATCGAGCGGCTGCACCTCGCTCCCGTGATGTTCGAGCTCGGCGCGCGGCCGCATCCGCCGCGTGAGCTCTATCGTGCGTACCTCCAGCAGTCGGACGTCTTCCTCGGGCTCTACTGGGAGCGCTACGGCTGGGTGGCGCCCGACGAGGAGGTCTCCGGACTGGAGGACGAGTACAACCTCTGCCCCGACGATGTGCCGCGGCTGCTCTACGTCAAAGCGTCCGACCACCGGGACGAGCGGCTCAGCACCCTCCTGAACCGCATCCGCGACGACGACCGGGCCGCCTACAAGTACTTCGAGAACTCCAAAGAGCTCGCGCGGCTGGTGGAGGCCGACCTCGCCACCCTCCTCGCCGAACGGTTCGACCAGAGCCGGCCCGCGATCGTGGACGAGCCCAGCACGTCGCGACCCGCCATCGCGCGCTCGGGGCCGGATCCGGCGGTGGCGGATCCCGTCCGCCTGCCCGTGCCGCTGACCGGGCTCGTCGGGCGGGAGCGGGACATCGCGGAGATCCGCGGGATGCTGGCCTCCGGGACCCGCTTCGTGACGCTGGTCGGCCCGGGCGGTATCGGCAAGAGCCGGCTCGCGATCGCGTCGGCGCGCGCATCGGCGCCCGACTTCGAGGACGGCTCCGTGTTCGTCGACCTGTCAGCGGTCCACGACCCCGAGCGCGTGCCCAACCGCATCGCCCAATCGCTCGGCGTCCGCGACACCGGCGATGCGCCGATCATGGAGAACCTGGCGACCGCGCTGCGCGAGCGCAGCATCCTGCTCGTCCTCGACAATTTCGAGCAGGTCGTGGACGCCGCGCCGGCTCTCACCACGCTGCTCGCGGACGCCCCGGAACTCGCGATCCTGGTCACCAGCCGGGTGCTGCTGCGCATCAGCGGCGAGCAGAGCTTCGACGTCGAGCCGCTCGCCGATGAGCAGGCGGTCGACCTCTTCGTCGAGCGCGCGCACGCCGTCAAGCCGGACTTCGAGATCACGCCCGACAACCAGGAGGCCGTCGAGCGGGTCTGCGACGCGCTCGACGGCGTCCCGCTGGCCATCGAGTTGGCGGCGGCGCGCGTGCGGGTGCTCTCCCCCGCCGAACTGCTCGACCGGCTCGATCGGCGGCTGTCCGTCCTGGTCGGCGGGCCTCGCGACCTGCCCGCGCGCCAGCAGACCATCCGGCGGACGATCGAATGGAGCACGCAGCTCCTCGAGAGCGACCAGCGGAGACTGCTCGCCCGGCTGGGGGTGTTCGAAGGCGGATTCACGCTGGAGGCCGCGGAGTTCGTGGGAGCGGCCGGGTCCGCGAGCGAGGAGGGCGAGACCGGGCCGGTCGTCGACGTCGATGTCCTCGAGAACCTCGCAGCGCTCGTCGACAGCAGCCTCGTCGGCCAGCACGACAGCGACGATCGGCCGCGGTTCTCCATGCAGGCCATCGTCCGGGAGTACGCCAGGGAGCAGCTCGCGCAGAGCGGCGAGCAGCCGGCGGTGCGCGACGCCCACGCGCGCTACTTCCTCGCACTCGGCGACGACGCGGAGGACGACCTGCGCGGCCCCGGCCAGCGCAGGTGGATGCAACGGCTCGGCGACGAGCGGGACAACCTGCGCGCGGCCGAGCGGTTCCTGCTCGACGGGCACGACTGGGATCGGGCCGCACGCCTCGCCTTCAGCCTCTACCTGTACTGGTGGGTCACCGGCCTCCTCGGCGAGGTGCGCACCTGGATGGAGGAGGCGCTGGCGTCCGGCGACGAACTGTCCGCGCACACCCGCGCGGTCGCGCTCTACTTCAGCCGGACGATCATGTTCTGGAAGGACCCGGACGGCAGCGTCGCCGCCGACCTCGCCGAGAGCATCGAGCTGTTCCGTCGCACGGGTGACCCGAACGGCGAGGGCATCGCCTCGATCTCGCTCGCCCTCGCCCTGCTCGCCGGCGACACTCCCGACACCGCGCGCGCCCGACGGGTGATGGAGACCGCGCTCGCCCTCTACCGCGAGACCGGGAGCGTGTGGGGAGAGTCGATGGCGCTGGTGCTGCTGGGCCGGGTGGCGTTGCGGGAGGGCGACCTGGCGGAGGCGCAGGACCACTTCACGACGAGCCTCGCGCTGACCAACCGGTCCGGCGACCGCGTGGGCCAGCGGATCGCCTCGTACCACCTCGGCTGGACGGAGCTGATGCTGGGCGACGCGGCGGCGGCGCGGTCGGACTTCGCGCTGAGCGTCACGATCTCCGCTGCGGTCGGGCACCCGGAAGGAATCGCGTACGGACTCGAGGGCATGGTCGCGGTCGCGGCGCTGTCGCACGACGACGAGCGCGCGGGCGAGCTGGCGGGTGCGGCGCAGGCGCTCCGCGAGCGGAGCGGCCTGCACAACGGTCCGACGTTCACCTTCCACCGCCGCTACCTCGACGACCTGCTCTCCGGACCGCACGGCGACGAGGTCGCCGCCGCGATCGCAGCAGGCCGGGAGCTCACCGTCGAGGAGGCCGTGGCTGAGGCGCTGGCGGCAGGTCGCGGCGAGCGGGAAGGCGAGCAGGAAGGCGACGGCGACAGCTGACGCTCGACGTCTGCTCGGGATGGGGAATCCGGGCGATCGTCCGGTGCGGCCGCCCTAGGGCAGCACGATGTCGAAGTCCGGGTCGCCCTGGTCGAGCACCCCGATCAGCGACCGCAGGATCCCGAGGTCCCCGTCCACCGTCATCCCCTCCGACTCCGTGTCGCCGCCGACCAGCCGCAGCAGGCGGGGTTTGGTCAGCGTGAGGTGCAGCGGCGCGTCACCCGAGGGCTCCCGCTCCACGTAGACGAAGACGCCGTTGTGCAGGGTGAGGTGGAAGCTGCGTCCCAGGTCGGTCAGAGTGATGTCGAACTCCAGGTCGAGGTCCCAGGCGCGCGGGCCGTCGACGCGGATGGCGACCGAGTCGAAGAGCTGCTCCGGCGAGAGCTGGATGAGGATGGCCGGCGACGCCGCCGTGGTCGGGGTGCCGAAGTTGCCTTCGCGCAGCTCGGTCGCGCCGGAGAGGAAGAAGTTCCGCCAGGTGCCGTTCTCCGAGCCGTAGGCGAGCTGTTCGAGGGTGTCGGCGTAGAGCGCCTTCGCTGCGTCGTGCGACGGCGAGGCGAACACGGCGTGGTCGAGCAGGGTCGCCGCCCAGCGGAAGTCGCCCGCGTCGTACGCCTGCTGTGCGAGTTCCACGACGCGGTCCACGCCGCCGATGGCCTCCACGTACCGCTCGGCCAGCGCCTGCGGCGGGTGCGGCCAGAGCCGCGCCGGGTTGCCGTCGAACCAGCCCATGTAGCGCTGGTAGATCGCCTTCACGTTGTGCGAGACCGAGCCGTAGTAGCCGTGCGTGCTCCACTCGGCGACCAGCGCGGGCGGCAGCTCGAACTCCTCCGCGATCTCGGCTCCCGTGTAGCCGCGGTTGATGCCGCGCAGCGTCTGGTCGTGCAGGTAGCCGTACAGGTCGCGCTGCACGCCGAGGAAGTGCCGGATGCGGTCGCCGCCCCAGGTCGGCCAGTGGTGCGAGGCGAACAGCACGTCCGAGCGGTCGCCGAAGCGCTCGATCGCCTCGGTGAGGTAGGCGGACCAGATGTGCGGGTCGCGCACGAGCGCGCCGCGCAGGGTGAGGAGGTTGTGCAGGTTGTGCGTCGCGTTCTCGGCCATGCAGAGCGCGCGGTAGCGCGGCAGGTAGAAGTGCATCTCGGACGGCGCCTCAGTGCCAGGCGCCATCTGGAACTCGATCTCGACCCCGTCGATCGTGAGCGTCTGGCCGGTCTCCCGGATGTCGACGGTCGGGACGAGGATGCCGGCGTCGCCCGTCGAGGTGGTCTGACCGAGGCCCGCGCCGACCTGCCCCGACGGACCCTTGTCGAGCGCCGCGCCGTACATGTAGCCCGCACGGCGGCCCATCGCGGTCCCCGCGTACACGTTCTCGGAGATGGCGTGGCCGAGGAAGCCCTCCGGGGCGACGATCTGGACCTTGCGGGCCTCCAGGTCGTCCGCCTCCACCACGCCGAGCACACCGCCGAAGTGGTCGATGTGGCTGTGCGTGAAGATCACCGCGACCACCGGACGGTCGCCGCGGTGGGCGCGATACAGGCCGAGCGCGGCCGCCGCGGTCTCCTTCGAGATGAGCGGGTCGACGAGGATCACGCCGTTGTCCGACTCGATGAACGACATCACGGAGAGGTCGAATCCGCGGGCCTGGTAGACGCCCTCGACCACCTCGAACAGACCGTGCTTGGCGACCAGCTTCGACTGCCGCCACAGGCTCGGGTTGACCGACGCGGGCGCGTCCCCGTCGATGAAGTCGTAGGCCGCCGCGTCCCACACCGTGTTGCCGTCGCCGTCGCGGATCACCGGGTCGTCCAGCGTGCCGAGGAAGCCGCGGTCGGCGCCGGCGAAGTCGTCCGTGTCGGCGAACGGCAGGGCGTCGAGCAGGGCGCGGTTGGCGTCGGCGATGGAGGCGGTGGGGTCGTTCTGCTTCATGCGGGTCTCTCCCTCGGGGCCGTGCGGCACGGATGCGCACCGATACCGCCGAGGGTTCCTCATGATGACCGGGGCGTCTAGACCCGATCCGCGGGATCCCGCCACATCGTCGTCACCGTGGCGCCGTCGAGCACTGCCTGGAAGCGTCCCACCGGGCGGAAACCGGCGCGTGCGTAGCGGTGGTCGTTCGCCGGGTTGGTCGACTCCAGGTAGGCGGGCAGCCCGTTCGCGTCGAAGCGGGCGAGGTCCGCGGCGAGCAGCCGCTGCCCGATCCCGTGCCCGCGATGGTCGGGGTGCGTCGCCAGCAGGCTGAGGTACATGTGCGCGGGCTCCTCGGGGTGCGCGTCCTCGAACAGCTTCCAAAGCCGCTCGTACGCGGCGTAGCGCTCGGGGGTGAGCGAGGCCGCCAGGAGCGCTTCCACACCGCTCTCCTGCTCGGGCGTGAGCTCGTCCACGCCCGGCGGCACCCAGACCGCGGCGGACGCGATCTCCCCGGCCGGCCCGTCCACGACGGACACGGTCCCGTGGCCGACGGCGCCCTCCACATAGAACCGCCAGAACGGGAGCACGTGGCCGGTGCCGCCGTCGGCGGACACGAGCGCGGGACCCCACACCGGGTCGTCGCGGAACGCGAGCGCGATCGTGGTGGTGACCGCCGCGATGTCGTCGGGGCGGGCGGTGCGTGAGGTCATGGTGGCACTGTAGTGGGGGCCGCGCGTGGCGGGGAGGGCGCCGCTCAGGCGACCGTGGTGGAGCGGCGGGAGGCGGCGACTACTGCGGATGCGGCGTCTCACCCGCCTCCAGCATCCCGATGAGCTTCGCGAGGCGGTTGCCGCGGCTCGTCGCGCTGGGCGCCGTGATGATGCGGTGGATGACGGAGTAGCGGTTCGCCGCGTTGAGGGTCGCGAAGGTCGCCGCGGCCGCCGCCGAGACCTCGAGCGCGGCGGCGAGGTCGTCCGGGACGGAAGCCGTCCGGGACGACGCGTACGCGCGTTCCCAGCGGCCGTCGGCCTTGGCGCGCTCGATCTCGGCGTGGCCGCGGGGCCGCATCCTGCCCTCTGCGGTCAGCGCCTCCACCAGCCCGATGTTGCGCTGCGACCACAGCGAGGCGGAACGGCGCGGCGTGAACCGTTCCACGAACGTCGTGGCGTCGCGGCTGCGCTTCTGGCCGTCGATCCAGCCGCTGCACAGCGCCTCGTCCACGGCCTGCGCGTAGCTGAGGGAGGTCGGGTCGGTCGTCCCCTTCTTCGCGAGCACCAGCCAGACGCCGTCCGAGGCGTCCTCGTTCGCGTCGAGCCACGCCCGCCAGGCGGCGGCGTCGGCCACGATCAGCTCCGTCATCGTCTCCTCCATTCCCGGCCGTCGTCGGCCCACCAATCCGACCACTCGTCGGTCGGCCGGACGGCGTCCTCGGTCAGCCAATAGGTCGCGTCCGGGTCCCAGCCCGCGAGCACGGTGGCCCAGTCGTCCGCGACCGGGACGGCGCGGCCGGCCGTGCTCAGATAGCCGAGGACCGTGAGGTGCACGCCGTCGTACTCCTCGGCCACGCGCGGCCAGTCCGGGATCAGCCAGCGTCCGTCGCGCCCGGTGGCGCGCAGCCAGTCGCCGCGGCGGGAGGCCGACGCATCCAGCGGGAACCGCGCGCACAGCTCGGCCCAGCGCTCGGCCCCGTCGATCTCGAAGACGCGCGCGCCGGTGCGCACCGTCGCACGGGTGAGGCGTGCGTACCGCCAGCCCAGCCCGTCCTCCACCAGGTGGAGGCCGACCGCGCCGGCGTCCGCCAGGCCACGGGTCGTCCTCGGCAGCCCGTGCGGCGGAATCGACCACCACGAGCCGCCGCAGCGCTCGGGGGGCATGCCGCGGCCGTCGTCGCCCCGGCGGGCTTCCTCCTCACGGTCGAACGCCTCGCGCCAGCGGGCCAGCAGCTCCGCCGCCGGGGTGTCGCGGCCGGGCGGGTCCTCACGGGCCGGGCGGGCGTCGCGCGGCTGGTCGTCGAACTCCACCGTCCACTGGTCACCGATGTGCAGGTTCGTCGCCCACCACTGCGCGCCGTCCGCGCGCGAGACGGCGTCCGCGCCCGCGCGGAGCAGGTCGGCGAGCTCCGGCTCGGCTGCGAGCTGATCCGCGCCGTCCGGCTCCTGCCAGTACCGTGCGGCGCCGACGCTCCGCCCGAGCGCGCCCAGGAGCCCGCGGGCATCCGGCGCCGGGGCAGGCCGGGCGGCGAACATCCGGGCGATCTCGTCGAGCGCCGGTGCGGCAGGCGGCCCGGGCGGCCTGTCGCTCCCCGCGCCCGTGGGGCCGTCGGCGGCGGAGAATACGACCAGGGTTCCGCCTTCGCGCTCGTGCGCCGCCAGGAAGATGGCGTTCAGAAGCGGATCGGGCCGGCTTGCTGCTCCCGTCGGCCATGGCACCGCGACATTCATGCAGACCCGGCAGCCGCGCGGCCCGGCGAGCAGCGCGGCAGCATCGATCCCCATTCCGCAACCCTAGCGACGGCCCCCGACAGGCGCCCAGCGCATCACACGTGCAGCAGCACCAGGACGTGGTAGACGACGTACGCCGGCCAGACGATCGCCTGCAGCAGCCCGAGCACGACGCCCCAGAACGAGCCGTCGGAGACCGACACGAAGTAGACCGCCGCGCCGATGTAGGCGATGAAGAAGAAGAACCCCCACTGCGCCGACTGCACGACCACGCGGCCGCGCCCGTTCTCGCTCATGGCCGACAGCGTAGCGAGCCGGGGCGTCGGCGGGGAGGCACGTCAGTGGGCAGGCACGTCAGCGGAGGCGTCAGGGTGCAGCGCGATGCGTGCCCTCACGGATGTACCGCTCGCCCGCCCGGCGATACCGTTCCCGCGTCAACGCCGACGAACGCCGACGCTGCCTTTCGACGAAGGGGGCTCATCATGGCCTGGACGACACGGAACATCACTCAGCGCTTCGGCGTACCGGCGGCCGCGGGCAGACCGGCCGCCTATCTGCTGGCGACGGACGGCACCCGGCACGTCGTCTACCGGGAGGCCGGCGGTGGCGGCTTCCCGACCGGCCACCTCATCGAGCTGTACTGCGGCGACGACGACGTCTGGCACCACAAGGACATCACCGCGGAGGCCTCCGCCCCGCTCGCGTCCTCCGACCCGGCCGGGTACGCGTTCGACGCCGAGGGCAGCCAGCACGTGGTCTACCTCAGTGGCGGCGACGGACACATCCACGAGCTCTACCAGTCGGACGGCTGGCACGCGAACGACCTGATGGAGGCCTCCGGGACCGTCGTGCGCGCCGTCGACCCGCCGATGGGCTGGGCCTCGCGCACGCACGCCCTCCAGCAGGTGGTGTTCCGCGGGGACGACCCGCGCGGCGTGCACCTGCTGACCCGCGGCACCGGGGACGACGCGAGCTGGGTGCAGCGGCCGCTCACGCGCCTCGGCGGGCCGACCTCCGCGTCCGCTCCCGCCGGGTTCGCGTTCGACGCGGCGGGCACGCAGCACGTCCACTACGTGGGCGACGACCAGCTCATCCACGAGTACCTGATGGACGCCTCCGGCTGGCACTACGCCGGCGACCTCGGGCTGAACGTCGGCGCCGCGCACGACTCCCTCCCGCAGCCGCTCGGGTACGGCTTCGCCGCGGACGGCTCCCGGCACGTCCCGTGGAACGGCGACGACGTCGACACGCACGAGGCGTCGAACGCGGGCGCCGGCTGGAGCATGCTGAACCTCACCCAGGACCGCGGCGCTCCGCAGCCCCTGCGCGGGACGCCGCCCTCGGGCTACGCGTACGAGGCGAACCCGCAGGCTCCGGTCGCGACCCGGCACGTCGTCTACACCGGCGACCACGGAGTCGTGTACGAGTTCTGGAACGACGGCGGCTGGCACGCGAACCCGCTCACGGGCGGCGAAGGCTCCTTCCCCGCCGCAGAGGGCCCGGTCGGGTACGCCGACCCGGGGCGCGGCACGCAGAACGTGTTCTACCGGTCGACGGGGCTCGACATCGTGGAGCTGCGCTACAAGCCAGGGCGGTTCGGCCCGGTCGACCCGCACCCGATCCACGGCCTCCGCTGAGCCTCCGCCGACCTCCGCTGAGCCTCCGCCGACCTCCGTCGCCTCGCGATGTCACACGCGCGCCCGCTATCCCGTCTGCAGGGGTGTACGCAGACCAGGGAACGGAAGGTGGACGACATGCGTGTTTTCGTGGCAGGTGGGAGCGGTGTGCTCGGCCGGCGGCTGGTGCCGCAACTCGTGGCGCGCGGCCACACGGTGACCGCGTCGACGACGAGCGCGGCGAAGCTCGGGACGATCGAGGCGATGGGCGCGGCCGGCGTCGTCATGGACGGGCTGGACGGCGCCTCCGTCGGCCGGGCGGTGGCGTCCGCCGAGCCGGAGGCCGTCATCCACCAGATGACGGCGATCAACCCGGCGCACGCGGGCAAGCCGGACCTCAAGCACCCCGACCGGTGGTTCGCCGGCACCAACCGGCTGCGCACCGAGGGCACCGACCACCTGCTGGCCGCGGCGCAGGCGCAGGGCGTGACGCGGTTCCTCGCCCAGGGCTACGCCAGCTGGAACGGCCTCCGCGAGGGCGGCTGGGTGAAGACGGAGGCCGACCCGCTCGACCTGCTGCCCGGCACGCCCGCGGAGCCCGGGATGCTGGCCATGAAGCACGTGGAGGAGGCGGTGACCGCGTTCGGCGGCACGGTCCTGCGCTACGGCGCCTTCTACGGCCCCGGCGCGACCGATGACCAGGTGGAGCTCGTGCGCCGGAGGCAGTATCCGCTGGTCGGCCGCGGTCAGGGCTACAGCTCGTGGGTGCACCTGGACGACGCCGCGTCGGCGACCGTCCTCGCGCTGGAGCAGCACGCCACCGGAGTGTTCGACATCGTGGACGACGACCCGGCGCCGGCGAACGAATGGCTGCCGTATCTCGCGCAGGCCGCTGGCGCGAAGCCTCCGCTGCGGATCCCGGTGTGGCTGGCGCGGATCGCCGCGGGCGACCAGGCTGTCATCATGATGACCGAGGGCCGCGGCTTCTCCAACGCGAAGGCCAAGCGCGAGCTGGGCTGGGAGCTGCGCTACCCGTCGTGGCGGCAGGGGTTCGCGGAGGGACTGAAATGACCGGCGACGCGCACAGCGACGAGACCTTCCAGGACCTCCGCCCGCTGCTGTTCTCGATCGCGTACCGCATCCTCGGCAGCGTGACGGAGGCCGAGGACGCCGTGCAGGAGACCTGGCTGCGCTACGAGGCGGCCGGCGTGCGGCCGGTCTCGCTGAAGGCCTACCTGTCCACGGTCGTCACCCGCGTCTCGATCGACGTCCTGTCGTCGGCGCGGGTGCGGCGCGAGGCCTACGTCGGGCCGTGGTTCCCCGAGCCGCTGCTCTCCGACCCGTACCAGGATCCCGAGCGCTCGGCCGAGCTGGCGGACTCGCTGTCGATGGCCGCCCTCCTGCTGCTCGAACGCCTCACCCCGCTGGAGCGCGCGGTGTTCGTGCTGCGCGAGGTGTTCGCGTTCGACTTCCCGGAGATCGCGACGGCGGTCGGCCGGTCGGAGGCCGCGTGCCGCCAGCTCGCCGTGCGCGCCCGCCGGCACATGGACGCGGGCCGGCCGCGCTTCGACGCCGACCGGGCCGAGCGCGAGGACCTCGCCGCCCGGTTCTTCGACGCGTTCCGCGCGGGCGACGTGGAGGCGCTGCGCGCCCTGCTCCTCTCCGACGTGGACATGGTCGGCGACGGCGGAGGCAAGGCGCCGCAGTGGGCGCGGCGCATCGTCGGCGCCGACAACGTGGCGCAGGTGCTGATCGCGATGGCGGGACCGTTCGCGACGATCGGCGGGACCGTCGAGCCGCACGAGGTGAACGGCCAGCCCGGCGCGGTGTTCCGCGACCGCGACGGCCGCGTGATCAACACGATGGCGCTGGAGATCGTCGGCGGCGGCGTCCAGACCATCCGCACGGTCATCAACCCCGACAAGCTGGCGCACGTCGGCCCGGTCGCCGACGCCTGGTCGGTGCTGCGGGAGGCCAACCAGGCGCGCCTCGCGGCGGGCGGCGACCCGCTGCCTCCGCTGGCCAAGCGCGTCACGCGCGACTGAGCGCTCCCGACACCCGGCACCTTTTCCGCGCGCCGCCCGCACCGATACTCTCGGCTCATGGCCTCCGTCCCGCTCACCGACGCGCAAGTGCGCGAGCTGCGCGAGAAGTACGCCGCCGGCGCGCGCCAGGTGCAGCTCGCGGCCGAGTACGGGGTGCGCCAGAACACCGTGTCGAGCCTGGTGACCGGGAGGTCGCGGCAGGAGGCCGGCGGCCCGATCATGCCGGGCAAAGCCCGCAAGGTGACGAGCGCTGAGGTCGTCGCGATCCGCGAGGCCATCGCCGCGGGCGCCCCGCGCGCGGAGGTCTCCGAACGCTACGGCATCTCGCACCAGATGGTCTCCAACATCGCCTCCGGCCGCGCGTTCGCCGACGTCGGCGGTCCGCTCACGAGCAGCGCCGCCACGCGCGCCCGGCCGCTGACCGTCGAGCAGGTGGCGCGCATCCGCGAGCGCGTGGCCGCCGGCGAGGACCGCCAGACGATCGCGGACGACTTCGGCGTCTCGCACTGGACGATCGCGTCCGTCGTCCGCGGCGCGACGACCGGGGTGGAGGACGCGACCGGCGAGGACGACGAGGTCGTCCAGATGCGCCGCCTGCACAGCGCAGGGGTGTCCCAGACCGAGATCGCCCGCCGCTTCGGCACCAGCCAGCAGTGGGTCAGCCTGATCGTCCGCGGAAGCTCGCACGCGGCGCACGGCGGCCCGATCGCCGAGGCGCACCGCCGCCGGCTCGGCGACGACGAGGTGCGCGGCATCCGCGAGGCGTACGCCGCGGGCACGCCGCTCGCCGACCTGTCGGAGCGCTACGACGTCGCGCCCGCGATCCTGCGGCTCGTGGTCACCGGGCGGACGTACGCGGACCGGCCGGGGCCGATCGCCGACCAGCACGTCTGAGCCGCGCGCGATTCGTGCCGAATGTCGCGAATCGCGGCCCCTTTCGCGCGATTCGTGCCGAATCCGGGGCGCTACTCCGGTGCGGCCGCGGCGCGGTGGTAGTGCCGCAGCACCAGCCACAGCGTGACGATGCCCGCCGCCGACACGATCACGAGGGCGATCACGTAGATCGCCGTCGCGAGCGCCTCCACCTGGTTCGCCGTGCTCTGCCGCAGCGCCCCGTTCTGGAGTTCCTGCACCGCCTCGCCGTTGAACACGACCGCGAAGAACGTGGCCACGTCCGCCGCCGAGTCCCAGGCCGCGTGCAGAAGGGACACGCACGCGTATGTCAGCAGGATCCACCACGACCAGCGGAACCGCCTCCCGCCTGCGGCCGCGCCGAAGATCACCGCGCCGAGGATGGCCGTCCACATCACGTGCCCCACCGGCGCGAGGATCGCACGCACCAGCTCGGTCTCCAGCAACGAGACGAGGTCGATGCCGCGGGAGGTGATGGCGGCGTTGAACGCGTAGCCCGCCGACTCGAACGCCGCGAAGCCCGCTCCGATCGTCGCCCCGAGCAGCGCGCCCTGCTTCGCGGTCTTGGGCACCGTCCGCCAGCCGAAGATCACCAGGAGGATGACCTTCACGAACTCCTCGATCAGCCCGATCAGCCCGTAGACCCAGAAGCTCTGATGGAGGGGCGCCTCCAGCAGCGAGGCTCCGAGCACACCGAAGATGCCGCCGACGAAGAACGCGAGGATCAGCTGCAGCGTGCTGATCGATCCGGTCACCCGCTCGATCGCGAACAGCACCACGCAGAACGGCACCAGGAAGCTCCCGAGCAGGATGAGCGTCGGGACGAGGTTGCTGTTGCCGGTGAAGGCGGTGACGACGATCGTGACGATCCACAGCGCGAACCCCGCGAGGAGGGTCTTCCACCACCAGCCGTGGTGATGGTGCGGATGGTCGCGACTCTCGACGTTCAGCGCTTCGGCGGCGGTCATGCGGCCGACGGTAGCAGTGCCGGAGGGCGCGGCCCAGCCCTGGCGGCGTCCCGCCTACGCGTCCCGGTTCACGATCGTGAACGCCAGCTGCGCGGCCGGGCCGAAGATCGGGAGGGCGCGGGCGGCCGGCGGGAGGTCGAGGACGGCGCGGATGACGTTGCGGTCGTGCGGATCGGGGGTGAGCGTGAGCTCGTCGGCCATCTGGCCGAGCTGGTTGATCGCGCCGGGCACCGCGCTGTTCCAGCCCGTCCAGGCGCCGAAGCGGCCGTCCGCAGCGCGGCCGATGTCGACGATCAGGACGTCCTGCCAGTCGCCGACCTGCTCTAGGTTGCTGGAGAAGTCGAAGACGCCGTTGCGCGTGATGACCTGGTAGACGCGGAGGGTGAGGGCGTAGCGGGAGAGGTCCTGGCTGAGCTGCGCGTACGAGGCCACCGCCGCAGCCGCCACCGCGGGGAGCGTCGGATCGAGCGGATTGTCCAGCGCGACGTTTTCCGGTTCGCTCGACGGCGCCTGCTGTCCCTGCTCCTCCGCGCCCCCGTCGAACGAGTCCAGGAACCGGTGCCACCAGCTCCGGTGCGGCGGCTCGGCGGGCGCGGCGGCGACCTCCACCTCGGAGGCCCCCGCAGCCGCCACTCCCGGTGTCGGGTCGTCCCCCACCCCCGGCGTCACGTGCGTCGGCGGGAGGTCGCCCGGCGGCTCCTTCGAGAACAGGAACGTGCCCACCAGCGGGATCGGCGCGTCCACCGAGTCCTCGCCCGCGGCGCCGGGAGCGTGCTGCGCGATCTCCGCGTTGAGCTGCACCGGGTTGTAGTGCACCGCCTTCTGCTCGGTGATCAGCACCGACAGGCCGCGGATGGCGAGCTGGAGGTCGGCCTGCCAGGCGACATCCGGCTGCGCCGCGATGACCGAGGCCGGCGGGAGCTTGCTCAGCTCCACCTGCACCGACCAGTGGCCGAACAGGAAGCGCGCGAGGTTCTGGTAGCCCTCCTCGGAGTTCACCTCGCCGTACGGGCCGGAGTGCGACTTGTAGACGAACGCCCGGTGGGCGCCCTTCACGTAGGCGTTCTCGATCAGCACCAGCCCGTCGCTGCGCGGCCCGACGCCGAGCTTCGCCAAGTTGTAGTCGTTCTGGTCGGTGCCGATGATGCAGAACACGTCGTCGACGTCGAACACCGACGGCGGGATGACGCGCGGGTCCCAGGCCACCCCGATCGGCTTGTCGCCGAACTTCTTGCCCGGCGTGAGGTAGCCGTACATCTTGGGCGGCGAGAAGATGTCCGACCCGGCCGGGCCGAAGGTCTCCATCAGCCAGTTGAGGAGGCCGCCGGTGAAGACGATCCCACCGTGCGGCGTCGCGTAGGTGCAGAACTTGGCGACCAGCTCCTTCGCCGGGATGCGGCCGTCCTCCTCGCACACCTTCTGCATCATGCAGCGCGCGACCAGCCCGCCCATCGAGTGGGCGACCAGGAACACCTTCGGGGCGCCGGTCTTCTCGCGCACCATCAGCACGAGGTCGTACAGCTCGCGCGCCGCCTGCTCGATGTCGAAGCCCTGCGCCTGCGTGTGCTCGCGGACCAGGTCCTCCGTCCAGGTGATCGCGCGGTCGAACAGATTCCCGGAGCGTGGCGTCGGCGCCGCGTAGGTCGTGGCTGCCTCGTCGTAGAAGCGGTGGATCCAGATGGACTTCTGCGGCAGCGATCCGTCCGCGGCCGTCGCCAGCAGCTCCTTCTGGCTGCCGCGCACGAGCACCTGGTAGGCGCGCTCCCCCAGCAGCCGCAGCAGCGGACCCTCGAACTGGTAGAACATCGGGTCGCCGTCCCCGTTGACACGGGTGTGGGTGGCGCCCTCGTTGAAGCCGTAGAAGGGATCGTTGACCGTGGAGTCGATCTGACTGGTCGGGCCGGCATACCCGCGGCAGTAGACGATCGGCAGCTCTTGCACGGGGACAGGGTCCCGCTGATCGTGAGGAAGTGTCAAGACCGGGTGGTCTACCGCCGCGCGAACGCAGACGGCCGGCCGCCCGAGGGCGACCGGCCGCGTGGCACGGGAGGCGTCAGCCGCCGATGCGGATGAGCTTCTTGTTCACGAACTCGTCGGCGCCGAAGCGGCCGAGCTCACGGCCCGAGCCGGAGCGCTTCACGCCACCGAAGGGCAGCTCGGCGCCGTCGGCGAGCACGACGTTGACGAAGACCATGCCGGCCTCGATCTGGTCGGCGACCCGGAGGGCCTGCTCCTCGTCGGTCGTGTAGAGGTACGAGCCGAGGCCGAACGGGGTGTCGTTCGCGATGCGCACCGCATCCGCCTCATCCTTCGCCCGGAACACCTGCGCGACCGGTCCGAAGAACTCCTCCTGGGAGGCCGGGTTCTCGGGGGTCACGTCGGTGAGCACGGTCGTCTCGAAGAAGGCGCCGTTGCGGCCGCCGCCGCGCACCAGCGTCGCGCCGTTCGCGACCGCGCGCTGCACCTGCTCGTCCAGGCCCTCGGCCGCCTTCAACGACGAGAGCGGGCCGAGCGCCGAGGACTCGCTGGTCGGGTCGGTGGCCTCCACCTCGGCGAGCTTGGCGGTGAACTTCGCGAGGAACGAGTCGTACAGCTCGTCCGCGACCACGAAGCGCTTCGCCGCGTTGCAGGACTGACCGCTGTTGTCGAGGCGGGCGTCGACCGCGTTCTGCACGGTGGCGTCCAGGTCGTCGGTCGACAGCAGGATGAACGGGTCGGACCCGCCCAGCTCCAGCACGACCTTCTTGAGGTTGCGGCCGGCGATCTCGGCGACCGCGGCGCCCGCGCGCTCCGAGCCGGTCAGCGAGACGCCCTGGACGCGCGGGTCGGCAATGACCTTCTCGATCTGGTCGTGCGAGGCGTAGATGTTGACGTACGCGCCCTCCGGGAACCCGGCGTCCAGGAACATCCGCTCGATCGCGGCGGCCGACTCCGGGCACTGCTCGGCGTGCTTGAGCAGGATGGTGTTGCCGATGATCAGGTTCGGGCCGGCGAAGCGGGCCACCTGGTAGTACGGGAAGTTCCACGGCATGACGCCGAGCAGCACGCCGAGCGCCGAGCGGCGGACGACCGCGGAGCCGGAGCCGTCGAGCAGCTGGATCGGCTCGTCCTTCAGGAACTCCGACGCGTGGTCGGCGTAGTACTCGTAGATCGCCCCGGCGAAGTCCACCTCGCCGAGCGCCTGCTCGATCGGCTTGCCCATCTCGCGCACGATGATGTCGGCCAGCTCCTGGCGGCGCTCCACGTGCAGCTCCCCGACGCGGCGCACCAGGGCCGCGCGCTCCGCCACCGTGGTCGTCTTCGACCAGGTGCGGTACGCGTTGTCGGCCGACGCGATCGCGGCCTCCAGGCCGGCGTCGGTGATCGTGTCGAAGGTCTTGACCGTCTCGCCCGTGGCGGGATTGGTCACGGCGTAGCTCATGTTGCTCCTTATTCCTACAGTGACGGGGTCGTGGCCCTGGGTGATCGGGGCAGAGAAGCCCTCGGTAAGACACTACGGGTCCGGTGTCGGCTCGCGCTACGAGTCGAAGCCGAGCCCCACCGCGTCCAGGGTCTTCTGGAGGACGTTGCGGCGTCCTTCGTTGTGGTCGGCGCGGTTCAGCGCCCACCGGCTCAGGTTGATGCCGGTGCTCGCCAGGGGCTCCGGCGGGAACGGGGTCGGCTTGCTGCGCACCATCCGCAGCTCGGTCAGCTCGGTCGGCGTGCCGCCCAGGAGGTCGAGCAGCACGCGCGCGGCGAACCGGGTGCTCCCGACGCCCAGCCCGGTGAACCCGCTCGCGTACGCGACACGTCCCTTGCGGGCGGTGCCGTAGAACGCGCAGAACCGGCTGCAGGTGTCGATCGCGCCGGCCCAGCGGTGCGTCGCCCGGATCCCCTCCAGCTGCGGGAACGTCGTCAGCAGATGGCCGGCCAGCCGCTCGAACGTCGCGCGGCGGTCCTCGTAGGCGGAATCGACGCGGCGGCCGTAGTGGTACACCGCGTCGTAGCCGCCGAACAGCAGCCGGTTGTCCTGGGAGAGCCGGTAGTAGTGGAACTGGTTGGCCATGTCGCTGAGGCCCTGCCGGTTGCTCCAGCCGATGTCGGCGAGCTGCGCGTCGCTCAGGGGCTCGGTCATCAGCACGTAGTCGTAGACCGGGACGGTCATCAGCGCGTTGCGCTTGAGCAGCGACGGGAACACGTTGGTGGCGAGCACGACCCGGTCGGCGGTCACGACCGTGCCGTTGACCGGGAGGCGCACCGGGCCGGACCCGTCGGTCTGCACGCCGCCGACCGGTGAGCCCTCGTAGAGCTCGACGCCGAGCGCGTCGCAGGCGTCGGCGAGGCCGCGGGCCAGCTTGGCGGGATGCACGAGCGCGGCGTCGCGGCGGTTCCAGACCCCGGCGAGGTAGGTCGGCGAGTCCACCTCCTCGCGGACGGCCTCAACGTCCAGGTACTCCCCGTCGCCGTCGGCCGCGGCCTCCTCCGCCCAGGCGACCTGGTGCGGCTCGACCGCGACGTTCAGCAGGCCGGTGCGCTCGAAGTCGGCGTCGACGCGCAGCTCGGCGAGCGTGGTCTCGATGGCGTCGAGGTTCTCCCTGCCGAGCTGCTGGAGGCGGTCGAACTCCTTCGGGAACCGGCTGCGGCCGTTGGGCTCGCCGTGCGTCAGGCTGGCCTCGCAGAAGCCCCCGTTGCGCCCGGAGGCCGCCCAGCCGATCCGCTCGGCCTCCAGCAGCACCACCCGGCGGCCGGGATGCTCCTGCTTGGCGAGCAGGGCGGCCCAGAGGCCGAGGTAGCCGCCGCCCACGACCACGAGGTCGGCGCGGAACGGCTCCTCGACGGCGGGGCGCCGGGCGGCCGGCGCGTCGGCGATCCAGAAGGAGCCGTGCTCGCTGCCCTCCAGGAGGTGCGCGATCGCGGCGGCGGAGGGGGCGTGCCGTTCGAAGACGGTCGTGTGGGGCATGGAGCTCCTGTCGAAGGGATGGAGGGAACGGCCGCTCACGCGACCGGGTCGGGCTCGGCCCGCGGGACCGAGTCGAGCAGCAGCCGGGTGTACTCGTGCTGCGGGTCGGAGAGCAGGTCGACGGTGCGGCCGCTCTCGACGATCTCGCCGGAGCGCATCACCACCGTCCGCTCGCAGACCGTGCGCACGACGCCCAGGTTGTGGCTGATGAAGAGGACGGTCAGCCCGCGCTCGCGCCGGATGTCGGCGACCAGGTCGAGCACCTGCGCCTGCACCGAGACGTCGAGCGCGCTGGTGGCCTCGTCCATGACGAGCAACGCCGGCTCGATCGCGAGCGCCCGGGCGATCGCGACCCGCTGCCGCTGCCCGCCGGACAGCGTGCGCGGCAGCGCCTGCGCGTGCGCCTCCACGAGCCCGACCTGCCCGAGCAGTCCGAGCACCTGCGAGCGCGCGCCGGCTGTGCTGAGGCCGGGATGGTGGAGGCGCAGCGCGTCCTCCACGGCACGGCCGGCCGTCATGCGCGGGTCGAGCGAGAGGTACGGGTCCTGGAACACCATCTGCACACGGCGCGCGTGCCGGAGCCGGTCGGTGCGCGTGCGCGGCCGTCCGGCCTGGGCGACGCCGTCGATCTGGACCGTCCCGGAGTCCGGCTGCTCCAGGCCCACGATCATGCGGGCCAGCGTCGACTTGCCCGACCCGGACTCCCCCACGACGCCGAGCGCCTCGCCGGCCGCGATGGCGATGGAGGCTCCGGCGACGGCACGCACCGGCCCTCGGCCGCGCACCTGGTAGGTCTTCGCGAGGTCGTGCACCTCCAGCACGGGAGGCCGCCCATCGGCTTCTCGCTCGCGCGGCTCGTCCCCGGTCACCTCGATGGTGGGCGTCGCCGCGACCAGCCGCTGCGTGTACGGGTTCTCCGGCTGGCGCAGCACCCGACCCGCCGAGCCCTGCTCGACGACCTTCCCCTCACGCATCACGTAGACGCGGTCGCAGAAGGCCGCGGCGAGCGTCAGGTCGTGGGTGATGAACAGCATCCCCATCGCCCGCCGGTCCCGCTGCTCGGCGAGCACGTCGAGGATCTGCGCCTGCGTCGTCACGTCGAGCGCCGTGGTCGGCTCGTCGCAGACCAGCAGCTTCGGCGAGCCGGCGAGGGCGCCGGCGATCATCACGCGCTGCAGCATCCCGCCGGAGAACTCGTGCGGGTACTGCCGCAGGTGCTGCTCGGGGTGCGGCAGGTGCACGGCCTCCAGCAGCTCGACCGCGCGGGCGCGGGCCTCGGCGGCCGGGCGCCCCTCGCCGAGGCGCAGCGCCTCGGTGAGGTGGTCGCCGAGGGTGCGCATCGGGTTGATCCCGGCGCGCGGGTCCTGGAAGACCATCGCGGCGGTGCTGAGGCGCAGCCTCCGCAGCTCCGCGCGGCTCGCGGTCAGCACGTCAACGCCGTCGAGCCGCACGGCGCCGGTCGTCTCCGCGCGCTCGGGCAGCAGGCCGAGCACGGTGCGGGAGGTGAGGGACTTGCCGGAGCCCGACTCCCCCACCAGCCCGACGGTCTCGCCGTCGGCCACCGCGAGGTCGATGCCGTCGAGCAGCCGCCGGCCCTTCGCGCCCTTCGCCGTCGGCGGGAGGTCGAGAGTCAGTCCCGAGATCTCGAGCAGGGTCGTCATGCGAGGTTCCTTCCACCGATCCGGTCCGAGAGCTCCTCGCCGATCACGTTCACAGCGACGACGACGATCACCACGGCGACGGCGGGCACGATCGCGGGCAGGAAGTACCCGCCGGCGACGCCCGCCTGGGCCTCGTTGATCATCGCGCCCCAGTCGGCCGTCGGCGCCTGGACGCCGAGGCCGAGGAACGACAGGCCCGCGAGCTCGGCGAGCACGTAGCCGAAGTTCAGGGTGGACTGCGCACCGACGGTCGGCGCGACGTTGGGCAGCACCCTCCGCACGGCGATCCAGGACCCGGCGAATCCCTGCACCCGATATGCCGAGACGTAGGGCCGGGACCGCTCGGTCGCGACGAGCTGGCGGGTCAGCCGGGCCACGAACGGCGAGTACGCGATGCTCATCGCGATCACCGGGGCCACCAGGCCCTTGCCGAACAGGGCGACCGCCATGATCGCGATGAGCAGCGACGGGAACGCGAACAGCACGTCGAAGACGCGGGCGAGCGTGGCGTCGAGCCAGCCTCCCCGCCAGCCGGCGACGAGCCCGAGCACGATGCCGAGCAGCGTGGACGCGATGACGACCAGGAGCGGCCCGAGCAGCGCCGTGCGGGCGCCGAAGATCATCCGGCTGAGGGTGTCGCGGCCGAGCGCGTCGGCGCCGAGCCAGTGCGCGGGGCTCGGGTTCGCGTACACCGCGGAGAAGTCCACATGGTCGGGGTCGTACGGCGCGATGAACGGGGCGAAGATCGCCGCGAGCGCGATCACCGCGAGCACGATGAGCGCGACGGTGAAGCCGAGCCGGGCGGGCCTCCGAACGGTCGAGCGCATCACCTTCAGCGCGAGGGTCGGGGTCGGTGCGCTCATCGTCCGGCCTCCCCCGCCGCCGCGCGCGGGTCGATGACCGGCTCCAGCAGGTCCACGATCGCGTTGACCACGATGAACGCGGTGACCACCAGCAGCACGATCGCCTGCACCACGGGGAAGTCCAGCCGGTCGACCGACTGCACGAGCAGCGAGCCCATCCCGGAGATGCCGAACGCCGACTCCACGATGGAGGTCGCGACCAGCAGCCCGGCGACCAGCATGCCGCTGACCGTCAGGATCGGGCCGATCGCGTTGCGGAAGACATGGCGGCGGACGACCGTGGCGCGCTTCAGGCCGCGACTGGTCGCGACCTCCACGTGCTCGCGGCCGAGCTGCTCGACCATCGACATGCGCGTCACCTTTCCGATCAGGACCACGAAGACGATCGCCAGCGCGATCGACGGGAGCACCAGGTGGTAGGCCATGTCGAGGAACCCGGTCCCCGAGCCGAACGCCGGGAACCAGCCGAGCTGCACGGCGAAGACCGCGATCAGCACGATGGAGCCGACGAACGACGGGATGGCCCCGAGCACGGTCAGCAGGGTCAGGGTCGCCCGGTCGGCGAGCCGGCCGCGGTTGAGCGCGGCGACCGTGCCGGCGACGAGGCCGACGACGGTGATCATCAGGCCCGCCATCACGACGAGCCCGAGGGTCACCGGCAGCCGGTCGCCGATCACGGTGGCGACGGACTGGCGGTACTGCAGCGAGCGGCCGAAGTCGCCGTGCAGCATCCCGCCGACCCAGTTCAGGTACTGCTGCCAGGGCGGCAGGTTCAGGCCGAACTCTGCGGTGACCTGGGCCACCGCCTCCGGGGACGGCTTGCGCCCCCGGAGGAGGAAGCTCACCGGGTTGCCGGGAACGAGGAAGCGGGAGAAGAAGACCAGGAGCGAGGCGAGGAACAGCGTCAGCAGGAGCGAGCCGAGCTTGCCCGCGACCCGCCGCGCTGCCGCCTTACCGCGCGCCAATCGTGGCCGCCCACGGGTAGTAGAGGAACGCCACCGACGGCGCCACTCCGGTGATCTTCTTACCGACGAACACCGTCATCGGACCCTGGAAGAGTGGCAGCCACGGGAGCTGCTGGTTCGCGATCTTCTGGAGCTCGGCCGACTTCTCGGCGCGCGCCTTCGGGTCGGCGATGGCCACCGCCTGGTCGACCAGCGCGTCGAAGCTCGGGTCGGACCAGTTGCCGTAGTTGCTGAACTGGCCGGTGCGCAGCACCCCGTACATCTCCAGCGGGTCGGGCGTGGAGAGGTACCAGGAGGTGTAGAACAGGTCGACGCCCTGGCGCGCGGTCGGGTCGGAGAACAGCGTGGTGTACGAGTCCGGCGTCATCGTCTGGATCTTCGCCTTGAGCCCGATCGACTCGGCGGCCGCGGCGGTGGCCTGCGCGACGACGCTGAAGTCGGCCCCCATCGGTGCGGTGCGGATGGTGATCGTCTTGCCGGTCGCTCCGGCCTTCTCGACCAGCTTCTTCGCCGCGGCGACGTCGTACTTGTAGGACTCGAGGCCGGAGAACGCCGCCTTCTTGGTCGCATCCGACGCCTCGCCCCACACCGACTCGGTGGTGAGCGCGTTGGTGACCGAGCCGTAGCCCTTGACCGCGGCGTCCACGATGCCCTGGCGGTCCATCGCCATCAGCAGCGCCTTGCGGACGTTCACGTCACCGAGCGCGCCCTTCAGGTTGCCGACGATCAGGCTGCCCACCGCGGTGTTGAGTCCGAAGTAGAGCTTCCCGGCGCTGGAGGTGTTCAGCTTCTGGATGGCCTCGGTCGGCACCATCCAGCCGCCGTCCACCTGGCCGGAGGTCAGCGCGTTCACGCGGGCGTTCGGGTCGGTCATGAACAGGATCGTGACCTTGCCGGCCTTGGCCTTCAGCTTCGGGTCCCAGTACTTGTCGTAGCGGGTCAGTGTCACCGACTCGCCCGACTTCCACGAGGTGAGCTCGAACGGGCCTGTGCAGTTGACCAGTCCGGTCGAGTTGCCGTAGTTCTTGCCCTTCGCCGCGAGCGTCGCGGCGGACTCCACGACGCCGGCGGCGCCGCTGATCCCGAGGTTGAACTGCGAGTCCGGCTTGGTCAAGGTGACCGTGACCTCCATCGGCCCGGTCTGGTCGATGGACGCGACGTTCTGGTAGACGGAGAACCACGACGACCCCACCGCGGGGTCGAGGTGACGGCGCATCGACGCGACGGCGTCGGCGGCGGTCATCGGGGTGCCGTCGTGGAAGGTGACGCCCGGTCGCATCTCGTAGACCCACGTCGTGGGCGTCGGGTTGCTGTACGACTCGGCGAGCCCGGGCGAGATCGTGTAGTCCGGGTTCAGGCGCAGCATCGACTCGCAGACGTTGGAGAGCACCTGGTTGTCGGAGTAGTCGAACGCGTACGCGTAGTCGAGCGAGTACGGCTCGGAGTACGAGACCCAGGTGAACGAGTCGATGTCGCCGGAGGGCGCCGGGGTCTGGGCGGTGAGCTGGTAGGCCGGGTGGGCGCCGGACGACGAGGCGCCGGAGCCGGCGGGCGAGCACGCGGCGAGCGCGAGCCCGGAGGCGAGGACGACCGCCGTCGTGAGGACGAGCCGGCGTCGGGTGCGGTGTCGAGGCATTGCGTGATCCTCCTGTGCAGTGGGGGCGGTGGGGGTGGAGTGGTGACGGTTCAGACGGCCGCGGTCGCGGCGTCCACCTGGTCGCGGACGTAGACCGGAGCGCCGCCGACCCAGGTGGAGACGACCGTGCTCTCGTGGATGCGGTCGGCCGGCACGGCGAACGGGTTGGGTTCGATGACGACCAGGTCGGCGCGGTAGCCGGGGGCGATCGTGCCGGTGTCGTGGTCGCGGTGGTTCACGTACGCCGAGCCGGACGTGTAGGCGGCGAAGGCGGTGGCGAGGTCGAGCCGCTGCTGCGCGCCTCCGAGCGGAGCGTCGGCCGAGCCTGGGGAGACGCGGTTGACGGCGATGTGGATGGCGGCGATCGGGTCGGCGCTCGACACCGGCCAGTCGCTGCCGGCGGCGAGGCGGGCGCCGGCCCGGTCGAGGTCGCCGAACGGGTACTGCCTGGCCTCGAGCCCGTCCTTCAGGAACGGCAGCGTCAGCTCGTCGAGCTGCGTCTCGTGGCAGGCCCAGAGCGCCTGCAGGTTGGCGACGGCACCCAGCTCGGGGAAGCGCGCGGCGTCCTCTTCGGAGACCACCTGGAGGTGGGCGAGGTGGTGCCGGCCGTCGCTCGCGCCGTTGGCCGCGCGGGCGGCCTCCACCGCGTCCAGGGCCTCCTGCACGGCGCGGTCGCCGAGCGCGTGGAAGTGCACCTGGAAGCCGAGCCGGTCGAGCTCGGTCACGTACTCGGTGAGCCGGTCGGGGTCGATGAAGGACAGCCCGGAGTTCGCCGTCTCGTGGCCGTGCGCGTCGAGGTACGGCGACTTCATCGCCGCCGTGAAGTTCTCGGCGACGCCATCGACCATGATCTTGACCGTGCCGAGGGTGAACCGGTCGTCCCCCAGCCGCTCGTACTCGTCGCGCCGCCGCACGATGGCGTCGAGCTGCTCGGCGCCGGTGTCGCGGAGCCACCACTGCGCGCCGCGGACGTGCGCGATCAGGGTGTCCTCCTCCAGTGCCCGGCGGTACGCCGGCAGATTGGCCGGCATGGAGGCGACGACGCCGATCATCGCGTCCTGCCAGCCGGTGATGCCGAGCTTCAGCAGCTCGGACTGGGCGCGCAGCAGGCCGGCGTAGGCGAGGTCGGCGTCGATCGCGGGCTTGACCGCGTCGAACAGGTCGCCAGCGCCCTCGTGGAACGTGCCGGCCGGGAAGCCGTCGGCCTCCCGCTCGATGCGGCCGTCCACCGGGTCGGGTGTGCTCGCGTCGAGGCCGGCGAGCCGGATCGCGGCGGTGCTCGCCCAGAGGCTGTGGTGGTCGCGGCTGGCGACGAGCACCGGCCGGTCGCCCACGACGGCGTCGAGGAGGCCGCGCGCGGGGGCGCCGCCCGGGAAGTGGTCCATCGACCAGCCGCCGCCGAGGATCCAGGCGCTCGTGTCGTCCGTCGCCGGATGCTCCGCCGCGTACTCGGCGACCCGGCGCAGCGTGTCCGCCGCGTCGGCCGAGTCGGCCAGCGAGCACTGCAGCAGCTCGACGCCGCCGCCGACCGGGTGGATGTGCGCGTCCTGGAAGCCCGGGCTGAGCAGCGCGCCGCGCAGGTCGACCACCTCGGTGGCCGGTCCGCGGTGGGCCGGCACCGACTCCTGCGGCACCAGCCCGAGGATGCGGCCGTCGCCGATCAGCACGGCATGGCCGGCGACCGGCTGCCCTGTCCCGGTGAAGATCTGACCTCCGGTCAGGATCACGTCTGCGTCGGCCATCGCCCTGGTTTCCCTTCGTCATCGAGTGGATCGAGCCCGATGGTAGAAGAAGATCAACAGCAATGTCAACACTGCTGACATTGCTGTTGGCATGGGCTAGGGTTGGCGTGTGACTGAAGCGATGACGCACGACCACTCGAAGCGCCTCGATCGCGCCACGATCGTCAAGGCCGGGCTGGAGATCGCCTCCGACCCGCGCACCGCCACGATCTCCATCCGCGCGCTCGGCTCGGCGCTCGGCGTCGACCCGACCGCCGTGTACCGCCACTTCCGCGGCAAGGACGACCTGATGAAGGCCCTGCTGGACGAGGTGCAGGCCGTCGCGCTCGCGCAGCTCTCAGCGGACTCGGGAGCGTGGCGCGACCGCCTCCGCTCCCTGTCGCTCGCGACGCTCGGCACCTTCGTGCAGTACCCCGCGATCGCTCTGGAGGCCACCGTCCTCACGACCAACGGCCCGGCGGAGCTCGCGACCATCGAGTACATCCTCGCCGCCTTCGCGGAGGCCGGCCTCAGCGGCTCGGACCTGGTCCGCCACTACGCGCTCTTCGCCTCGTACGTGCTGTCGGAGGCCGCCGGCATCGCCCGTGGCCGCACCACCCCCTCGGCGTCGAGCGACGACACCCGCGTGAGCAACGCCTGGTTCGAGGGCCCCCTGCTGGTCGACCCGCTCGTCCACTCGCACATCGCGTCGGTCGCGGCGGAGCTCCGCGACCTGCGGGACGAGGACATCTTCCGGATGGGCGTGGACGCCATCCTCGACTCGGCGGAGCGCGCCGCGGCCGGCGGCGCTTGACGCGCCCCTCCCGCAGGAGATTCCGGGCGCAACGCCGACCGGCTTCCTTCGGAAGGTCGCTCGGAAGGAGATCCAGTCGAGTCTTCCTTCCTCCGCCAGCGACTCCCGCACTCGTGCCGAATCGCGGCTCTCGCGGCGCCAGAGGCGCGATTCGGCTCGAATGTTCGCGTGCGCTCAGGCCGCGCGCGCCCGCCTCCCCCGCGCCGCGCCCTTCCACCCGTAGTCGATCACCACCGCCAGCACCAGGATCCCGAGCAGCGCGAACGCCGTCTTCGGCTCGCTCACGAGCGTCGTCGTGCTGAAGATCACGAACGTCCCGAGCGTTGCGAGCAGCCCGATCCACAGGATGACCACGTTGCCGCCGGTCTCGTGCCGGATGCGGAGGTGGCCGATGCTCACCGCCGAGAACACCAGCAGGGCGACAGCGCTGCCGATCGAGGCGATCGCGTTGAGGTTGAAGAACGAGACCAGCAGGATCGCCAGCACGGCCATCACGACCAGGCCGGCCGGGAACGGCCCCCACTTGCGGCCGAAGAACGGCGGGAACTGGCCGACGCGCGCCAGGTGCTGCGTCATCCCGATCGACGGGTAGAGGCCCGCGTTCACCGCTCCCGTGGTCGAGAACAGCGCCGTCACCACCATGAGCACGTAGCCGGCCTGGCCCAGCACCGGCTTCGCTGCCTCGGCGAGCGCCGTCGATCCGTACTTCACCACCTCGTCCGCCGTGAGCGTGCCGAACACCCCCAGCGACACCGCCACGTACACCGTCGTCGCGATGAGCAGCGCGAAGTAGATCGCCTTCGGGAGCTGCCGCGCCGGGTTCGGGAGGTCCTTCGCCGTGAAGGTGATGACGCCGAAGCCGAGGAAGGCGAAGAAGGTCAGCGCGACACTGGAGATGATGTGCTCCCAGCCCGGGTAGCCGGACGGCGCCAGCAGAGCCGGGTTCCAGTTCGCGATCGTCACGACCGCGAACAGCACCAGGATCACGAGCACGACGCTCACGATCACCGACTGGACGCGCGCCACCGCGGCCGCGCCGATGGTGTTGAGCCCGCTCATCACCAGGATGAGCAGCACGCCCAGGACCTTCGCCCAGGTCGGGTCGTCGTGCGCGACGACCGAACTGGCGTAACTGCCGAACGAGGACGCGATCATCGCGACCACGATCGACCCCGCCGTGAAGAACAGCCAGGCGCCGATCCCGGCGACGTGGCCCTCCCCGTAGCCCTTCGAGAGGAAGGTGAGGATGCCGCCGCCCGACGGGTACTTCGAGCCGAGCTTGGCGAACGAGTAGCCCTGCAGGAGGGCGATGATCCCGGCGATGAGGAACGACAGCCAGACCGCCGCCCCGGCGACCGCCCCCGCGGCGCCGAGCAGCGCGAAGATCCCCGCGCCGACCATCGAGCCGACACCGATGTAGGTCGCCTGCAGCACCGTCATGCGCTTGGCGGTGACCTTCTCACTCATCCGCGACCTCCGATCCCCCATCCCCCTCGTCGCTTCCGCGGACTCCGACCAGGCCACGGGCGCCGCCACGCCAAGGGGGTTGTGCGGCGGCGGCGCCCGAAGCCGGTGACCTCCCGGCGCCGAGCCCTACCCCAGCGCCCGCGCCTTCAGGTGCGCGAACTCGTCCTGCGAGATCGCACCGGAGTCCAGCAGCGCCTGCGCCTTGGCGATCTCGTCGGCCGGGCTGGACGTCGAGGTGACCTCGCGGATGTGCGCGTCCACCGCCGCCTGGGTGTCCACGGCCTCCTTCATGTTGCGCTCCGCCATGCCGCGGCCGCGCGCAATGAGGTAGACCAGAGCGGTCAGGAACGGCACGAAGATCAGGAAGATGATCCAGACCGCCTTCCACCAGCCGTTGAGCTTGTGGTCGCGGAACAGATCGCCGATGATCGCGAACAGCGCGAACAGGTACGCGACGAACGCGAAGCACCAGAAGAACAGCCAGACCGTACTCCAGAAGTTGCTCATTTCGTTTCCTCCCCTCGAGCGCCGGCCTCTCGCCGGCGACGGGAATGTAACCCCGTCGCACACTCTCTGGCTACACCCGGTTTTTGCGCGTTTCGAAATGTTCAGAATTCGAGACAATTCGCAGGATTGGCCCCTCCCCAACGCCGGATGGGTGATGCATCCTGTGGCCGAACGCGAGACCGAGCGGGGAGGTCGACCATGGACATCGCGTTGGTCATCATTCAGGGGTGCGTCGTCATCGGCGCGATCGTTCTCGGCGTCCGGACCGGCGGCATCGGCCTGGGGCTCTGGGGGGTCGTGGGGACCGCGATCCTCGTCTTCGTCTTCCGGCTGCCGCCGGGGTCGCCGCCGATCGACGCCTTCTTCATCATCATCGCCGTAATCACGGCCTCCAGCGCGATGCAGGCCGCGGGCGGCATCGACTACCTGGTGTCGATCGCGTCGAAGATCATCCAGCGCAACCCGAGACGTCTCACCTACGTGGCGCCCCTGGTCGCGTTCGTCTTCACCGTGCTCTCGGGCACGTCGAACATCTTCTTCGCGCTCATCCCGGTCATCTACGAGACGGCGTACCGCAACGGCCAGCGTCCGGAGCGGGCGCTGGCGGCCTCCACCGTCACGTCGGGCCTCGGCATCACGGCCAGCCCGGTGTCCGCGGCGATGGCCGCGTACCTGGTGCTGATGGAGTCGAAGGGCTTCGGCCTCCCCCAGGTGCTCGCGATCACCATCCCGTCGGCGATCGTCGCGTGCATCGTGACGTCGTTCGTGCAGCAGCGGATCGGCAAGGAGCTGCTGCAGGACCCGGTTTTCCTGAAGCGCGTCGACGCCGGGACCGTCGAGGTCCCCGCCGCGCTGGAGCGCCGCTACGAGGAGCAGGTGGGGCGGGCCGCGCCGGCCGCTGCGACCGTCGGAGACGGCACGGGGGCCGCCGACGCCGCAGCGGCCCCGACCGCCGTCGCGACCAAGCCGCCGCGCGGCGCCGGCCGGCTGTCGAAGGAGGAGGCCTCCACGATCGAGCACCCCGTCCCGCCGGGCGGAGCGACCGCCGCGTGGATCTTCGTCGCCGGCACGCTGCTGGTGGTGCTGCTCGGACTCTTCCCGTCGCTGCGCCCGGCCTTCCCGGACGCAGAGGGCAAGCCGCAGCCGCTCGCGATGGCGGTCGTGATCGAGATGGTGATGTTCACCGTCGCCCTGGTCATCATCCTGGTGCGCCGGGTGAAGCCCTCGCTCGTCGTGGAGCAGCCGCTGCTGCGCGCCGGCTACGTCGCCGCCGTCGCCCTGTTCGGGATCGCGTGGATGGCCGACACCTTCATCTCCGCCAACGAGGAGACGATCATCAAGCCGCTGGGCGAGCTCATCCAGGCGAACCCGCTGCTACTGGCCGTCGCCCTGTTCATCGTCTGCGGCCTGACGACCAGCCAGTCCGCGACGACGAACACGCTCATCCCGATCGCCCTGACCGCCGGCCTCGCGCCCGGGGTGATCACCGCCATGTGGCCGTCCCTGATCGGCGTCTGGCTGTTCCCGGCCAACGGCTCGCAGATCGCGTCGGTGGAGACCGACCGCACCGGGTCGACCAAACTGACGCAGGTGCCGATCTGGCACTCCTTCACCATCCCGATGCTGGTGTCGTGGGTCGCCGCGGTGGCGTCCGGCCTCCTGATCCAGCTCGTCGTCCACTGAGCGCGCGTCCGTCAGCAACCTGGAGGAGACACCATGACCGACACCGCAGCCGACGTCACCGCCGCCGCGAAGGCACTGATGCCCGACGTGCTCGACCGCCTCGACGCGCTCGTGCGCATCCCGTCGGTCGCCTTCCCCGGCTTCGACCCGGAGCCTGTGCACCGGATGGGCCAGGCCGTCGTCGACCTCTTCGAGGCGGCAGGCGCAGAGGGCGTCCGCCTGCTCGACGTGCCGGGCGGCTACCCGTGCGTCTACGCCGACCTTCCCGGCCCCGACGGCTCGCCGACGGTGCTGCTCTACGCGCACTACGACGTGCAGCCGGCGCCGGAGAGCCAGGGCTGGTCCACCCCGCCGTGGGAGCCCACCCGCAAGGACGACGGCCGCATCTACGGTCGCGGCGCCGCCGACGACAAGTCCGGCCTGGTCGCCAACTACGCCACCCTGAAGCTGCTCGGCGCCGACCGGCCCTGCCGCGTCATCCTGCTGTCGGAGGGCGAGGAGGAGACCATCTCGCACCTGGAGGCGTTCGTGGAGGCCAACCCCGACCTGTTCGCGTGCGACGCCGCCGTCATCGCCGACATCGGCGGCCAGGAGGTCGGCCGTCCCGGCCTCACCGTCGCGCTGCGCGGCGACGTCGCGTGCACGGTCACCGTGCGCACGCTCGAGCACCCCGTCCATTCCGGCGAGTTCGGCGGCGCGGCGCCGGATGCCATGACGGCGATGATCCGCATCCTCGACACCCTGCACGATGAGAACGGCGACACGGTCATCCCGGGCGTCGACTCCGGGAGATGGGACGGGGCTGCGATGGACGAGCCGGTGTACCGGGAAGGTTCGGCCATCCTCCCCGGTGTCGACTTCCTGGGCACCGGCTCTTTGGCCGACCGGATCTGGATGAAGCCCTCGGTGACGGTGCTCGGGATGGACCTCCCGAACACGGCCGAGGCGTCGAACGTGCTGCTGCCGTCGGTCACGGCGAAGCTCTCGATGCGCATCATCCCCGGTTCGGACGGCGACGCCCAGCTGGAGGCGCTGATGGCGCACCTGCGCTCGCAGCGCCCGTGGAACTGCGTCGTGGAGGTGGAGAAGGTGAAGGTCGGCCACGCGTTCCGGGTGGACGAGAGCCACCCCGCCATCCCGGCGGCGATGGACGCGATGCGCCAGGCCTACGGGCGCCAGGTCGAGTCCATCGGCAGCGGCGCCTCCATCCCGCTGGTCGCCTCCCTGAAGAAGGTCTCGCCGGACGCGGCGATCCTGCTCTGGGGCGCGGAGGACACCAAGCAGTCCCGCATCCACGCCTCGGACGAATCGGTCGACCCGGACGAGATCGAGCGGATGATCGTCACACAGACGCTGTTCATCCGGGAGTTCGCGGCCGCGATGTAGGCCGGCGCGGAACGGGACGCGGGGACGGCCGATGCGGGAGCTCGCCAGGTTCGCGGGGGCGGTGGCCCTGATCGCGCTGGTCGCCCTTGCCACGACGCCCGGACCTGCGTTGAGCACCGTGCGGCTGGTGGACGCGCTGGTGGTGCTGGTCGCTGCGGCGGGGTGCGCGTTCTGCGCGGGGGTGGCGGAGGTGCGGCGGGCGCGGGAGCTGGAGGCGGTGACGTCGGATCCGGCGGCGAAGGCGGGGGTGCCGTCGTAGCCGTCCTGTCTCGTTCGCTGTGTAGTTTGGTCCCATGACCGACCTCCCGGACGCGCTCCCCGCCGACTACGAGCCCGCGCACGTGTTCCGCGTGGTCGCGATCCCGCTCGACCGCGGCTGGGGCGTGTGGCTGCGCGCCGCCGACGACAGCGTCATCCACAGCTTCGGGATCGGGCTGCCTCCCGAGATGCCGTTCCGTCCGGACGTGCTGGAGGTGCTGGGGCCCGTGCTCAACCTGCAGTTCCGGCTCGCGTACATGGACGACTCGGCGTGGGACGAGTTGGAGAACCACTGGTCGGCCGTCGTGTACGAGTACACGCCGCGCTAGCCCGCGCTCAGTCGTCTGGCGTGGACATCTGCTCGACGCCCTCGCCGTCCTCCACTGTGCCGGGGACGGTCCCCTCGTAGAGGTAGGCCGCCGCCTCCGGCCACGCGCTGGCGTCCACCAGGCGGAAGACGTCCACTGCCGCCACTCCCTCGAACGGAGCCGCTGCCCGGATCACCGCGGGAGGTCCGGCGCCGACGATCGGCAGGCGTCGGCTGACGCTCGGCGCCGACTCGTCGGGGTACAGGAACACGGCCACGAAGCTGGAGAGCGCGTCATCGCCCATGACCCTTCCCCCGATCCGTCGTCGGCGCGACTCCGACCGGCCCGCGCCGTGTCGGGGCGCCCGTCCGGTTCCCCGTGGCGGCATGATGCACCCGCCGCCGCGGGGTCGGCAAGGGATCGGGCGCCGTCCGGGGGACGAATATCGGGAATAGCCAAGGCGGTGCGATGCGAGGCACAATCCGGGTATGAGCGAAGCCAACGCCACCGGCCCCACCGCCCTCGGCCCCGGCAGCACGCCAGGGGGGATTCCACTCAAACTGCACCTGAACGAGCCGGAGTACGCCGCGCTCGTCCGGATCGCGTTGCACCGACACACGACGGCCTCCCACCTCGTGGAGACCCTCGTCCTCCGCGCCCTCGAACACACCGAGGTGCCGCCGCCGGCCGACTCCTCGCCGAAACGGTCGCACACCACCTACGACGAGGCGACGCGCGGGTTCACCCGCGACGGCGCGCGGGTGACTCTGCCGGAGCATTGAGCCGCTGGCGGGCGTCGCGCAACCCGGTCACGAGCCGGTGTTGACCGTGTACCGCCCCGCCGCGCACCCGCTCACCAGCCAGCCTCCCGGCATCGCGGCTGTCGCCACCTTCGTGAGTCCCGTCGTGTGCACCTGCGGCTTCGCCGTGCCGGGCACCCAGACTTCCAGCCCGCAGCTCGGCTCGGTCGTCGTCCCGGACAGCAGCAGGTCCGCGCCCTTCGCCGTCAGCGTGGTCACCGTCCCGGGCGCCGATCGCGGGTAGGCGCGGCTCAGCACGCTCAGGAGGTCGCTGCGCGGCGGGGCGTCGCCTCCCGTCGCGCAGTCCTGCACCATCAGGCCGTTGCCGGTTGGGCCGATGCCGTTCTGCGGGTCGCCGCAGGCCTGCTTCCACACCCAGTACGCGCTGCCGAGCCGGTTCGCGTCCTCCGCCGTCGCGTAGCGGGCGAGCCGCGCGTCCACGTCGGCCGTGTCGCCCCAGTAGCCGTACTCCCCCGACCACAGCGGCGCCCCGTACTCGTCGGCGACGCGCTGCGCGAGGGTGAACTGCCGATCGAGGCTCACGATCGGCGGGAGGCCGAGCGAGCGGTCCATCGTGATCGACTCGGCGTAGAGGTGCGGGGAGAACACGATGTTCCGGTCGGACGTGAAGCCCGGCGTCGGACCGCTGTCGAAGCCGAGACCCGACCAGAGGATGCTCGGCTCCACCACCACGAGCTGCTGCGACCCGGCGGCGCGGATCGCCGAGATCGCGCGGTCGTAGAACCGGCCGAGCAGGTACGACGTCGTGACCGGCGCGGTCTCGCCGAAGCCCGGCTCGTTCAGGAGGTCGTAGCCGGCCACCGTCGGTTCGTCGCGGAACTCTGCGGCAAGCTTCCCCCACGTGGCGACGAGCGCCGACTGGATGCCGTCGGTGTCGAAGTAGAAGTTCTGGAAGGCCCGGTCGCCGGCGGGCGAGATGTCGCGGCCGGTGAACTGGCAGCGCGGCGCCCCGTCTGTGATCGTCGCCCAGGCCGGGGCGCCGTCGTAGCCCCACATCGGGTCGGTGCCGGGCCGGCAGTCCGTGCCGGACGGTGTCGCGCCCTTCCACCAGCCGTCCTGATGCATGTCGAGCACGATGTAGAGGCCGTGCTCTCCGGCCCAGCCGACCGCCTGCTTGATCGCGCCGAGGTACGAGCTCGACAGCGTCCCGCGCTGCGGTTCGAGGGCCGACCAGGACAGGTTCAGCCGGACGACATCGAAGCCGTTCGCCGCGATCCCGGCGAAGTCGGCCTCCGTCAGCGGACGCGTCGCCGCGACGCCCTTCTTCGGCTGGTAGAAGTCGACGAGCTGGTTGACGTTGACGCCGCGCAGCAGCACCTGGTCGCCGCGGCCGTCGGTGATGACCTTCCCGGAGGCGCGCAGGAAGCCGGCGGGCGCGGCGCCGGCGGGCGCGGCCGCAGCGGAGGCGGGCGCGCCGGCTGATGTCCCCGGCGGCACCACGACCGCGACGACCACCGCGAGGACCACGATCGCCGCGGCCGTCGCCTGCGCCACCCGCACCCGCCCGGCCGCGGGGATGAGCTCCACGACCAGCGCTCCGACGCCGGCTACCCAGCCGACGCACGCCCCGAACGACAGCCCGTCGGCGACCGCGACGTAGGCCGCCATCCCCGGCCACAGGTCGCCACTGAGCCCGCCGTCGACGGCGAACGCGACGATCGCTTGCACGACCCCGACGATCCCGCCCGCGACCAGCGCCGCCAGCCAGCCGCCGAGGGCGCCGGGGACGCGCCGCCGCAGCGGGTTCAGGAGCAGCGCGGTGGCGAACGCGATCAGGAGGACGGCGACGATCACGGACAGCGCTCCGTGCTCGGGCCGCGCCACAGGGACGCCGGGCGCGTAGGCGGCGCTCGTCCACCACACCCCGGCGAGCAGCGGCGCCGCGGCCGCGAACAGGGCGGCAGGAATCCACGGCGGACCGCAGCGGTGCACGACGCGCCGGGTCGGGCCGCCGAACCAGCGTGCGACCGCCGCGACGATCAGCGCCGCCGGGACGGCCTTCGCCGTCACATAGCCCGCCGCCCACGCGCTGACCGGCAGGTTCCACGTCATCACCAGGGCGGCGGCGGCCTGCGCGAGCAGCACCGCCAGCACGATCCCGGCCACGAGCGTCCAGTACCGCTCGCCCGCGCGCAGCGCCGTCCACCACGTCATCCCGAGCAGCACGGGGACGAAGACGGCGTACGGCGCGAACGGCCAGACCCCCGCGGTGGACGGCAGCGCCCCCGACCAGCCCGCGAGCGCGAGCAGCCCGGTCGGGTCGAGGACCGCCTGGAGGACGACCAGGACCAGCGCGGCGCACACCGCGACGAGAGGACGGCGAACCGACTTCATGACACTCCATCGTGACAAGGTTCAGAGGCTGGCCGACGTGGGCAGCCAGGACAGAATCCATGATTCGGCACTCAGTGTCAAGCAGGCTGCAGTGGCAGGATGACACCGTGACCGAATCGATTCTTCTCGTCACCGGAACGTCCTCCGGTATCGGCCTGGCGACCGCGGTCGCCGCCGCCCGCCACGGTTTCACCGTCGTGGCCACCATGCGCGACACCGGCAAGGCGGGCGCGCTCCAGTCGGCGGCCTCCGCCGCGGGCGTCACGCTCGACGTGCAGCCCCTGGATGTCACGTCGTCGGCCTCCGTCGAAGCGTGCCTCGACCACATCCGGTCGACCTACGGCCGCCTCGACGCCCTCCTCAACAATGCGGGCGCCGGGCACCTCGGGACCATCGAGCTGGAGTCCGTCGAGGATGTGCGCGCCGTCATGGAGGTGAACTTCTTCGGCGTCGTCGCCGTCACCAAGGCCGCGCTGCCGCTGCTGCGGGAGAGCGGGGGCCGCGTCGTCACCGTGTCGAGCGTCGGCGGCGTGGTGGGCCAGCCCTTCAACGAGGCGTACTGCGCCGCGAAGTTCGCCGTCGAGGGCTTCATGGAGTCGCTGACCCCGGTCGCCGCGACGGTCGGCGTCGGCGTCAGCGTGATCGAGCCCGGGGCGGTGTCCACCGAGTTCGTCGCGAGCGTGCAGGCGCAGGAGACGCCGGCCGTGGCGGGGACGCCGTACGAGGGCGCGCTGACCGCCTATCTGGCGCGCACCGCCGCCGCGTTCGACCCGGCCGCGGCGCAGACTCCGGAGGGCGTGGCCGACGTGATCGTGGACGTGCTGACCGCGGAGCAGCCGCCCGCGCGCGTGCAGACGTCGGAAGCGGCCCAGCGGTTCGCCGGGGTGAAGCTGGCGGACCTGGACGGCGCTCACGTGCAGGCCGTGACCCGGCACTGGGTGACCGGCGCCTGACGCCGGCACCTCGCCCCCACCATCGCCGAGGGGCACGTAAACGCCCCTAAAACACGCTTGTAGGGGCGTTTACGTGCCCCTCGGCGTCGTGAGCTACCGCCTCCGGCCGCCGACCAGCACGTAGATCAGTGGCAGCGCCGACACACTCATCAGCACGATCCCGAACGCCGGGATGGTCGGCAGCAGCACCGCTCCCGCGACCAGGAACCCGCTGAACAGCACCGCCGCGATGAGCCGGCGGGTGACGCGTTCGAGCCTCCCGATCCGCTGGTCCAGCGCCGGCGTCTTGACCGAGAGGTTGCCCTCCTCGATCCGGTTGACGACGTTGTCGAGCCGTTTCGGCAGCCGCACCGCCACGCCCGCGACGGAGACGGCCTCCTTGAGCGCGTCCTGGACCAGGTTGCCGCTCTCGTCGCGCAGCAGCTGCGTCGCGTACGGCTCGATCGAGTCCCACAGGTTGAAGGCCGGGTCGAGCGCGCTGCTCACCCCGGAGGTCAGCGACATCGCGCGCACGATGAGGAGGAAGTGCTCGGGGAGCTGGAACGGCAGCGACCGGATCACGTCGCCGAACTGCACGGCGAAGTCGCGGAACTCCCGCTGGTCGACCTCCCGCAGCTCCGCGAACCCCATCCCGCCGAACCGCGCGAACAGCTGCGTCATCGCCCGTTCGAGTTCGGAGGTGTCGGAGGTGGGCAGCAGCACGCCGACGTCGCGCATCGCGTCCACGAGCCCCTTGCCGTCGCGCGCCGCCGCCGCGATGAGCAGCTTGCGGAGGCCGCGCCTGGTGCCGTCGGGGACCTCCCCCATCATCCCGAAGTCGATGAACGTGAGCTTCCACGGGTGCGCCGTCGTCGCGTCCATCCCGTCGCCGGCCTGCGCGATGTTCGGCGTGACGAAGATGTTGCCCGGGTGCGGGTCGGCGTGGAAGAACCCGTTCGTGAACAGCTGGTCGAACATCACGGACGCGAACACCGGCGCCACGTGCGCCGGGTCGATGCCGGCGGCGCGCAGCGCGAGGATGTCGGTGATCTTGATCGCCGTCACGTCTTCGAGTGTCAGGACGCGGCGGGTGGTGCGCTCCCAGACCACCTCCGGCACGGCCACGCGGGGGTCGTGGCTGAAGTCGTCGGCGAAGCGCGCAGCGCTCCTGGCCTCGTGGAGGTAGTCGATCTCCTCCAGGCTGGTCGCAGCGAACTCCTCCACCAGCGCCGGCATGTCCACGCGATCGGAGACGACGCGGACCCGTTTGAGCCAGCCGCCCACCCGCCGCAGCGCGGCCAGGTCGACGTCGACGATCGCGTCGATCCCCGGCCGCTGCACCTTCACGACGACCGTGTCGAGCCCGGTGTCCTCCCGGTCCTGGGCGGCGAGCCGCGCCCGATGCGCCTGCCCGAGGGAGGCTGCAGCGACCGGGACGGGGTCGATGCTGTCGAAGACGCGCTCCAGCGGCATCCCGAGCTCGTCCTCGGCCAGCTTCCGGATCTGATCGAACGGGACGGCAGGGACCTCGTCCTGGAGCCCTTCGAGCTCCTTGGTGATCTCCGGCGGGAGGACGTCGAGCCGCGACGACATGAACTGCCCGACCTTGATCATCAGCCCGCCGAGCTCGACCGCGAGGTCGTGGAAGCGCCGCGCGAAGGCGGTGAGCCGCTTGGTGCGCCCGCGCTCGCTGAAGCGGCCCAGCCCGATGCGCGGAAGGAAGAGGTCGTACCACCAGATGTGGACGAGGTTGGCCGCGGCGAAACGCAGGATGCGGCGGTAGCGGGCCCGGGTGCTGCCGGTGCCCGCTACTGCTGCTTTCCTGCTCGTCGTGCCTGGTGTCGTCGTCGCGCCTGATCCGGCCGCGTCGGGCGCCGCCACCCGCTCAGTCCTGGGCGTCCTGGGCGAGGATCGAGTACAGCTTCCGCCGCGCCTCGTCGAGGACCGCGACGGCCTCCTTCACTTGCTCCGGCGTGCCCGTGCGCCGCACCTGCGCGGCGGCCTGCGCGAGCGCCATCCCCGCCTTCGGCAGCTCGGAGTCGAACGGGTTGTGGCCGCCGCTCCAATTGCCCGGCCCCCAGCTGCCCTTGGCGTCTTCCTTCTTCTCCTCCGGAGCCCACGGCGCAGGCCCGGCCTCCTCGGCGGCCGCGCGGCCCTCCTCGGTCAGGGCGTAGGTCTTGCGCCCGTTGGACTCCTCGGCCGTGATCAGCCCTTCATCGGCGAGCAGCTGAAGCGTCGGATAGACGGACCCGGCGGACGGCTTCCAACTCCCGCCGCTGCGCTCCTCGATCTCCCGGATGATCTGGTACCCGTGCATGGGCTTCTCGGTGAGCAGCGCGAGCACGGCGGAGCGGACGTCGCCGCGGCCCATGCGGGTGCCGACCTTCTTCTCGAACTGCGACCTGAGCTGGTCGAAGGCCTGGAAAAGGCCGTCGGCGTTCATGTTGCCCCAGGCGCCTCCGCCGTTGAATGTTCCGCTCATGATGTGCCTCCTGGTACGGATCGGGTGAGTCGGTAACGATAGTTAACGATATATCGTTAGAGGACGGATGGGGAGGGATTCTCGGCTAGCGGTCAGGGTGGATTGGAACTGATGCGGAGGTGCAGGATGCAGCGCTGCGGACGCTCAGATGCCGCCGGCCGGTGAGACGCTCCAGAGCGAGCGGTGGTAGTCGAAATGGAGCGGATCGACGCTATGTGAGCCACTGAACGTGAGTTGACCAACGATATTGCCCGCCACGTCAGTAACCGTGAGGTCGTCGGAGACGAAAAGTCCCCCGATATCGAACTGGGTGTGGTGGTTCGGGCAGAGACACAAGATGTTCGATTCGTCGTCAGGTCCCAGATGCGGTCTTCCCAGCGGTCTTACGTGGGCGCCTTCAGAATATCGACGGCCCGCGACGCCGACCAGGCATGTACCGCAGATCTGACAGGCGTTGGCATAGGTGGCTTTCACCCGCCGAGACGCCGCCGAGTCTCGAATGCGCCGCGAAATGGTCGTGGTTCTAAACTCCACTTGATCCTGTGTTTCCGAATCGGTAGCAGTACTCGGGTCGGACAGGCGGTCAAGCCGAAACCGCTGAATCACAAAGCCATCGCGCCCACGCTCCGTCCAGTAACTCGTTACCTCGTAGAGCCCGGCGTACTCATACCCCTGCCGCGGAGCAAACCGGGAGGCTGCATGCGCACCGCGTGAGACTCGAACGGGCAAACCCCCAACCCAGCTGGTGATAAGACCAGCATTTCCTGGATCATCGGCAGACTGGTCTGCGACCTGCTTGTGCGTTCGAGGGTCGCGTCCTCCGTGACCGGTGTAAATGATGTACTCGCCGTGGTCTTCGTCGTCCGGATAGCCACCCGACACAACGATGGAGTCTGCTCCCTCCACCCTGGTGCCAGAGATACCGGCCATCGGTGGTCGGTGGACACCGGCGACGCTGAGTTCATTCCGCGAAGCGAATGCTTGCCCGACAACGACGCCCGCCGGCGTTCCAAAATACTTCGACACTGGTATTGCCCCCTCGGTAACAAGGTAGACAAATGCATGCATTGCTGCTGACACGCGTTTGGGGGCGAATGCCGCGACACTCCGCGTCGAGCCACACCCGCCCCCAATCCAGGGGCAATTCCATACCGATCGGTCGGCTTCTCGGTAGTCTGCTCTCACCCGACCCGAGGAAGACTCACAGTGAGCAACCCTGCTTTGCCGCCTGCCGGCTGGTATCCCAATCCTGACAAACCGTCCGAGCTGCGGTGGTGGGATGGTGCGGCGTGGTCCGCGCACACCGCCGAGCCCGGGACAGTGGCGGCGGCGGCGTCCGCGGCAGCTGGCCCGCAGACTCCGAAGACCAAGCGCAGGATCCCCCTCAGCACCTGGGTGGTTGGCGTGATCGTCCTCCTCGTCCTCCTCATCGGTGCCGCGAGTGGGGGCCTGGGGTCGTTCCTGATCTGGCTTTCCCTCTTCGCCGGATTCAGCGCTCTTTACACCATGGTCACCCGCCGCCGCGGGTGGGCTCTCCTTCCGCAGTCCCGCAAGACCGCCGGGGCGATCGCTGCCGGGTCGCTCGTGGTCCTCGTTGCCGGAGCGAGCATCTTCGGGGCAAGTCACCCGCCCGCCCTGGCCGACGCGGATGCGATGATCCATTCCGCGCCCTCGACGCCTACGGTGGCTAAGCCGTCGCCGACTCCGTCGAGTCAGGGCGAGCCGCTCGACCCGGCAACGGTCGTAGCCGCCGACACGGGCCCGACCGTCGTCATTGCCGACGCCAGCAGCACGGACGCGAGCGCGCTGGACGTGCTGGCCACGCTGCCGGTTAAGGGCAAGTCACCCTCCACGGGGTATGCGCGCACCACCGACTTCGGAGCGGCCTGGCTTGATGTCGACCACAACGGCTGCGACACCCGCAATGACATCCTCGCCCGCGACCTCACCGCCATCACCAAGGAGGGCGCGTGCCGCGTGCTCTCGGGAACGCTCGACGACAAGTACACCGCGCAGAGCATCCCGTTCGTCCGTGGCGCGACGACGTCGACGCTGGTCCAGATCGACCACATCGTCCCTCTCCAGAACGCGTGGGTCACCGGGGCTCAGAAGCTCACGCAGGCGCAGCGGATCAGCCTGGCGAACGACCCGCTGAATCTGATCGCGGTGGACGCACACTCCAACGAGCAGAAGTCGTCCGGCGACGCCGCGACCTGGCTGCCGTCGAACAAGTCCTTCCGCTGCGAGTACGTCGCACGGCAGATCTCGGTCAAAGCCACCTACGGATTGTGGGTGACGCGGGCCGAGCACGACGCGATGACGCGGGTGCTCTCCGGCTGCACCGGTCAGATGGCGCAGTCGTCGGCGTTCACGCCGCCGGCACCGGCGCCCACGCCGACCGAGGCACCCGCACCGGCACCCGCACCCGCGCCGGCGCCTGCTCCCGCCCCGGCGCCCGCACCTGCCCCCGCTCCCGCCCCGGCTCCCGCCGCGCCCCAGGACCCGGGAAACGGTGCGACGGCACTCTGCAATGACGGCACCTACTCCTTCGCCGCCCACCACCAGGGCGCCTGCTCGCACCACGGCGGCGTCGCCGTCTTCTACAAGTAGGCCATCGTGGCATGCCCCGCCCTGCGAACCTGGTCGACTTCGCCGTCGAGCGGACCGCGACGCGGCAGGTCACGCGAACCGGGTCCGTGCCTCCCGTGACGGGCGAGCAGGAGGGCGGCACGACGTCGCCGCGCGTCGACTTCGCCGGGATCAACGCTCTGGCTTCGCGCCCCGCGGGCTACGCTGTGGCGCTCAAATGCCTGCAGGTCCAGGCGGATGCCGAGGACGGCGACCCCGCGCTCCGGTCGGGTGGACACGTGAGGCTGCATCCGGACGCCTGGTCCTGGTACCAGGGTGCTCTCGGCGAGATCCAGATCGGCGCCCTGCTGGATCAGCTGGGACCCGAGTGGTTTGTCCGTCATTCCGTGCCGATCGGAGCAGACACGAAGGACGTCGATCATCTGGTGATCGGACCGGCCGGGGTCTTCGCGATTAACACGAAGCACCATGCCGGCGCCTCGGTCTGGGTGGGCGACCACGTGCTCCGAGTCAACAACGCGAACACATCTCACCTCGTGATCGCGCGGAGCGACGCGCTAGATGTCGGCCGGCGACTCTCGCAGCAGACCGGGTTCCCCGTCCCAGTGACCGCGGTCATCGCTGTGCTGCACGCGAAGTCCGTCAAGGACATCCGCTCGGCTCAGAATCGCTCGATCGCCGTCCTAGATGCGCGGCAACTGGTTGCGTGGGTGAGCTCGCAGCCGGCTCAGTTGAGCGCGACCAAAATCGAGCTGCTCAAGCTCGCGGCCGAAGAACCGATGACCTGGCATAACGACCCGAGAGCGGCCGACACCCTTCGTGTCATGCAGCGATTCGAACGGCTCGTGGCGCGCGTCGAGATTCCGGACAGGCACGCGACGCGAGCATCGTCCCCGAGCCGGCCGGTGCGGCGCCCGACCGGACGCACGAACACCGGCAGCAAGAAAAACCGAAAGCCGGCGACCCGTGTCGCAGCCCTCGCCGATGTCTTCCGGGTCTGGTTCGCCGCTGCCGTCGTCGTCGTTGCGATCCTCGTCGTCCGAGGCGTTGCGGATCAGCCGTGCGGCTCCCCACTGGCGTGCGTGCTCCCGTCGATCTACCTCGTGTGGAGGCCGATCCTGCCCTTCAGCGGCCTCGTCGCTGTGGCACTCGCGCTACTCCGCACCGGTCAGTACGCCATCCCAAGAATCTCTTCCTCGCTCCGTAGACGCGTGTCCCGTCCCGCACGGGCGCGGAGGAGTCCGACTCCCCGAACAAATCGAGGCCGACACGAAGGACAACCCATGAACCCTCCCGCCGGCTGGTATGCCGACCCAGCTGCCTCCGGACTCGTCCGCTACTGGGACGGTGCGGCCTGGACCGAGCACACCGCACCGCACGCGCCGGTTCCGCCCGCCGCCGCGCCGTTCGTGAGTTCGAGCGGCGACGCGCCGCACACCGCCGACCCGTCGTATCGCGACCCCGCCGGCTACGCACCAGCACAGTCGTACGCCCCAGCGCAGTTTTACACACCGTACTCCACCGCCCCCGCCAACCCGCACTATGTCGTCGCTGTCCCGCCGAAGAACAGCAAGGCGACCCGCTCGCTCGTGTGGGGCATCATCAGCCTGTTCATCAACCCGTTCGCGCTGCCCTCGATCCTCGCGATCGTCTTCGGGGCGCAGTCGCGCACCACCGCCGACCAGATGGAACGGGCGGGGCTCGTGGATTCGGGGCGGGCCCGCGCGACCGCCGGGCTGGTCCTCGGCTGCGTCGGCGCGGGCTTCTTCGTGCTGTGGGCTGTGCTCTACGTCACAAGCCAGTTCCGGTAGCCGGGAGGATCAGGTCGTCGCGCCGCCCTCCCGCAGCGAACGCCGGCCGATCGCGAACCACAGGATTGCGCCCACCAGCGGGATGAGCGTCACCACGACCACCCAGGCGACCACCGGCCCCGCCGCCGCCTTCGACTTCGCGATCTGCACCAGCGCGATCAACCAGAGCACGAATGGCACGATCCAGAACGAGAGCACGAGCATCACGTGCCAGCCGGTGAGTCCAAAGAGCAAGTCGAGAAGGATACCGTGCGGTAGGAAATCAGTCGCACGACCGGACGGGTCGTGTCGCCTCCTGGACCGTGCCAGGCTGGGGCCGTGGCCCCCACTCCCCCGCCGCCCGCCGCCATCGTCATCGCCGGCGGACGCTCCACGCGCTTCGGCAGCGACAAGCTGCTCGCGGAGGTCGACGGGCGCACGCTGCTGCAGCGGACGATGGAGGCCGTGAGCGGCTGTGCGACGGTCGTCCTGGTGTCCGCGACCAACGAGACCGTGCCCCGCGGGGTCGTGATCGTGTCCGAGTATCCGCGGTGGGGTGGGCCGTGCGCGGGCATCGCGGCGGGGGTCGCCGCGCTGCCGGAGACGACCACCGAGACGCTGATCGTCTCGGCCGACCTCGCCCGACCGGCCAGCGCCGTCGCCGCACTGCATGCCATCGAGACGGGCGTTCTCGCCGACCAGGACGGGAACGTGCAGTGGTTGCTGGCCCGGGTTCCGGTCCCGGCACTGGGGGCGCAGCTCGCGAAACTGGACGCCGACGGAGGCGCGGCCGGCCGACCCGTCCGCGCGTTGATCGGCCACCTCGGCCTCCCCATCGTCCCCACCCACCGCGACGCGGTCGCGGACATCGACGAACAGCACGACCTCGACTACCTGAAGGAGCGACACTGATGGAACCGCAGGAACTCGACGCATGGGCCGGTGCTGCCGCGCGTCGGCTCGGGGTGAGCCTCGAACCGGGCGACGTGTCCGCGCTGCTCGATCTCGCACGGGACGCCGCCCACGGAGTGACGCGGCCGGCGGCGCCGCTCACGGCCTACATCGCCGGGATGGCGGTGGGGTCGGGCCGGACGCTCGAGGATGTCGCCCGGGAGCTGCGCGTCGCGATCGCGGAGGCCGCGCCCGGCGACGGAGACTGAGCCCGCCTACATCACCGACATCAGCAGGACGCCGACAGCCATTCCGGCGACCTCTCCGAGCTCCAGGAGGCCGCGAGCCCCTGCGCGACGCGGGAGGTGGCGAGCCCGCGCCATCGTGACGAGCAGCCACGCGCTGTACGCAAGATACCCCGCGACGAACGCGGCCACGATCGCGCCGAGCGACACCCCGTGCTCGTGCGCCGAACCCGAAGCGACCGCCGGCCGCGTCATCCCCAGCGACATCGCCACCAGCGCCGCCATCGTCACCCCGCCGAGCGCGCGGTGCAGACTCATCGGCGGCACCCGGCCGGCCCTCCGTTGCAGCGCGAAGCCCGCCGAGGCCAGCGACAGCACGATGGAGGCCAGCCCGACGCCCGGCACGGACGACCCGAGCACGCAGCCCGCCATCGCCAGCACCATCAGCCCGGCCGACACCCACACCCGCACCGGACGCGGCGAACCCAGCAGGCAGCAGGCGGAGACCGTGGACGCGCCGAGCGCACCGACGTCGAGCAGCATCAGTGCCCGCAGGTGCAATCGGCGCCGCAAGAGTCAGCCGCGGAAGCCGCCGTGTGGCACGACGCCGCCGACCGCGGCACGTCCAGCGTCGGGTTCCGGTCGAAGAAGCCGTACGGCTTCAGCGTGAAGCCCGCGTAGTCCACCGGCATGATCGGCCAGTCCTCCAGGCGCGGGAAGTGGGTCAGGCCGAAGGTGTGCCAGACGACGATGTCCTCGCCGTCCAGCGGGCGGTCCTGCGCGACGTATGCGGGGAGGCCGGCGCCGCCCGGGTGCAGGTTCACCGCGTACCCCGCCGCCCACAGCTCGGACGGCTCGTACTGCGTCACCCACAGGTGGTGCGCGGCGAAGCCCGCACGGCGGCGCTGGTGCGCCTCGTCGGCCGAGAACAGCGCCGGCTCCGACGACGGGTGCAGCACGTAGCTGGTCGGGCGGCCGACGCGGTTGCGGCGGGAGGCGCTGCTGATCGACCAGACGCGGCCGACCGAGCCGTTCGCATCCCGGACCGCGGAAGCCTCCGACGACAGGCGGGTGATGGTGCGGCCGATCGCGCTCCCCCACGGGTTGCCCTCCGAGACCGGCACGCGGGCGACGTCGATCTCGTCGACCGCGTTCGCCGTCCCGTCCACTGTCATGTCGAGGCGCGCGCAGAACATGTGCTGGTGCACGGGCGCGCCGAGGCCGGGCGCGAGTGGGGTCGAGTACGGGTCGTCGCCGCCGTCGTGGGCGCCGGTGAAGACGATGCCGGTGGCCTTGGCCTCCACCTCGAACGTCCCGTCCAGGTAGAAGTAGAAGTAGAACCCGTAGTCGTAGTTGCCGACCGTCGTGAAGAAGGAGACGACCAGGCGGCGCTGGCGGCGGGCCTCCGAGGTGTGGGTGAACTCGTCGGTGTGCTTCCAGAGGATGCCGTAATCCTCCTCGTGGACGCAGATCGCGTTCTTGATCACCCGCGGGTGGCAGAAGTCGTCCGCGACCACGGCGTCCAGGTAGAAGATGTCGCCGAGGCAGTCGCAGCCGAGTTCCAGCGAGTTCGCGAGCCGCCCGAACTGGTACTCGCCTGCGTCGTAGTAGTTCTGCCAGCCGTGGATGGGCGTCGGGTCGGCGTAGTTGACGACCATCTCCGAGATGGAGGCCCGGTACAGGATCGGGCGGCGCTCCTGCTGGTAGGTGAAGGCCACGTCGTGGAGGGTGAGGCCCTCGCGGCCGTTGAAGCCGACACGCAGGTCCCAGTTCTCCCAGCTCAGCACGCCGTCCCGGTACTGGAAGCTGACGCCCTCCGGCTGGGTGATCTCGATGGGCTTCAGTGACGTCCGAAGCGGGCCGGTGAGCTCCGGGTCGAGGTAGTCGCCGGACTCCAGCGGGACGGTGTCGATCGGGGTCTCGACCAGGCGGATCACCGTGCGCGAGAGGGTGTCGACGTGGGCGACTAGGCCGTCGATCGGGTGCGCCCACGGGAGGTCGGATTCGCTCTGTTGCAGGAAGGCGAGCACCCGGAACATCCGGCGGCCCTCCTCGTCGTCGTAGTCGAAGTGGCCGGCGGTCAGCGGGCAGGTGCGGACCGTGCTCACGTCGTGGATGCCGCGCCGGGCGAGCGCGGCGACCCAGCCGGCGTCGGCCTTGACGATCTCGTCCACGAGGCCGAACTCCTCGTCCAGCACGGGCGCGGTGCCCTCGGTGACGGGGTCGAGCTCGCGAGTGTGGACCACCTCCCCCGCGGTGAGGTCGGCGGCCGCCTGCGTGACGGCGCCGGTCGAGAAGTCGAGCAGCAGCGCCTCCACCTCGCGGTGCAGGCCGGCGGCGCGGTCGGCGTCGAGGACGTCGCGCTTGTGCGGCTCGCGCAGCATGACGTACGTGAACCGGGTGTGCTCGGTCACGAGGCCGGCCTCCGCGAACACCTCGCGGGCGCGGTCGATCTCGGCTCCGGTGAGCGCGGCGAGCGGGTGGGAGGTCGCGGTGGCGATCGTCAGGGACATTCCAGAACTCCTTCGTCGGTGGATCCCGATGGTTATTGACTGTAGCGTCAAAATCCTGTGTTGGGAAGGGCGGCGCCGAGGCGATCGTGCAAGATGGGGTGCGTGCCGAAGATCGTCGATCACGACCAGCGCCGCCGCGACATCGTGGACGCCTACCTCCGCGTCCTCGCGCGCACCGGCGTCGCGGGCACGCACGGGCGCTCGGTCGCAGCCGACCTCGGCGTGGTCCCCGGTACGCTCTGGCACTACTTCGACTCGGTCGAGGAGATCGCGGAGGCAGCGGCCCAGCGGGGAATCGAGCGCACGCTGGAGCGGATCGCCGCCCGGACGGGCGACGCGCGCGGGCTCGCCGCGCTGCTCGCGATCGCGGACGAGATCCTGCCGACCTCCGCGGTGACCCGCGAGGAGGCGCGCGTGGTGGTGGCGTTCTGGGGCCAGGTGCATCCGGGCTCCGACCCGCGCTCGGCGTTCGGGCGGCCGCGCGAGTTCACCGAGCTGACGCGCTCCGCACTGGTGGAGGCCGTGGCCGACGGCGAGCTCGTGGCGGCCACACCGGTCGAGCCGCTGGTCCGGCTGCTGGACTCGATCTACGCGGGCGAGCAGGTGATCTGGGCGGCGGAGTCGGTGGAGGCCGACCTCGGGCAGGTGCGGCGGACGTTCGCGACGGCCGTGGCGCCGTGGCTGGACGCGGCGGGGCCGGACGGCACGGCGTCGCCGGCGGCTGGGATGCTACGGCAGTGGGCACGGTAGCGCTTCCGGGCGTAGACAAATATCTACCCGGTACCGTAGGGTGGAGGAATGATCCCCACGCTCGATGACCACAACATCACCGTCGGACAGCTGCGGCAGAACCCGACGCAGATGCTCGCCGATGTCCAGGGCGGCGAGCGCTACGTGGTGACCAGCCACGGGCGTCCCATCGCCGACGTGGTCCCGCATGTCGGCTCCGGCTGGGTGCCGATCGATCAGGTCGCCCAGCTGCTGGGCAAGAGCGGCGACGAGGACTGGGCGCGCGAGCTCGACGAGCAGCGGGCCGAGCAGGACCTCCGGGACCCGTGGCAGTGAGAGCGCTCCTCGACACCAACGTCGTCATCACCGGCGGTTTCGTCGCGCCCGCCGAGATCACGGAAGTGGCGATCTGCTCGATCAGCTATGCCGAGCTCGAACAGGGGCTCGTCGCTCCCGGCCTCGATCCGGCCGCGTTGGCCGATCGCAAGCTGCAGGTCCTGGAGATCCGGCAGGCCTTCGGCCGCGGCCTCCCGTTCGACGATGTCGCCGCGATGTACTACGGGCGCATCGTCGAAGCGGTGCACGCCTCCGGAAGGTCTCCGCGAGGCCGCATCGCCGATCTGATGATCGCAGCGGTCGCGCGCGCCCACGGCGCGGCGATCGTCACGCACAACGTCGCGGACTTCGCCGGTCTGGAACGGATCGTTCAGGTCATCTCCGCCGACTGACTCAGCGCACTCCCGTCAGCGCCCGCGGGTCCGTGATCGCGTCGTACTCCTCCGCGGTCAGCAGCCCGCGCCCGACGATCGCCGTGCGCACGTCTCCCCCGGTCTCCAGCGCCTCGTGCGCGATCTGCGCCGCGGTCGTGTAGCCGATCCGGGGCGTCAGAGCGGTCACTAGCCCGACCGACGACGCCACGCGGCTGCGCAGCAGCTCCGCGTCGGCCCGGATGCCGTCCACGCAATTCACCCGGAGCGTCCGGCAGGCGTTCGTCAGCCAGGTCAGCCCCTGCAGCAGCGCGTTGGCGATGACCGGCTCGAACGCGTTGAGCTGGAGCTGGCCGTTGTCGGCCGCCATCGTGATCGACACGTCGGCGCCCGCGATGGCGAACGCGACCTGGTTGACGACCTCCGGGATGACCGGATTGACCTTGCCCGGCATGATCGACGAACCGGCCTGACGCGGCGGCAGGTGCAGCTCGCCGAAGCCGAACTGCGGACCGCTCGACAGCAGGCGCAGGTCCGACGAGATCTTGGACAGCTTGATGGCGGCGCGCTTCAGGGCGGCCGAGACCAGCATGAACACACCGGTGTCGGAGGTCGCCTCGATCAGGTCGGAGGCCGTCACGAGCGGCAGGTCGGTGAGCGCCGCGAGATGCCGCACGACCGCGTCCGCGTAGCCGGGCGACGCGGTGATGCCGGTGCCGATCGCGGTCGCTCCGAGGTTGATCTCCGCCAGCAGCGGGATGGTCTCGGTCAGCCGCAGGTTGTCCTCGTCCATCGTGACCGCGAACGCCGTGAACTCCTGGCCGAGGGTCATCGGCACGGCGTCCTGGAGCTGGGTGCGGCCGATCTTCACGTGGTCGCGGAACTCCACGCCCTTCGCCCGGAACGAACCGGCCAGCAGAGCGTGCTCGGCGATCAGCCGCCGCAGCCCGATGGTCAGCGCGACCTTCACCGCGGTGGGATACACATCGTTCGTGCTCTGGCTGCGGTTGACGTGGTCGAGCGGGTGGAGCACGTCGTACCTCCCGCGCGGATGCCCCAGGCGTTCCAGCGCGCGGTTGGCGATGACCTCGTTGGCGTTCATGTTCGTGGAGGTGCCAGCTCCGCCCTGGATGAGGTCGACCACGAACTGGTCGTGGAGGCCGCCGGCCACGATGTCCTGGCACGCGGCGTCGATGACGTCGGCGACGGACGGCTCCAGCACGCCGATCTCGGCGTTCGCCCGCGCGGCCGCCTGCTTGACCAGCGCCAGCGCGGTCACGAGCTCCGGATAGGTGCCGATCCCACGCCCGGAGATGGGGAAGTTCTCGACGGCGCGCTGCGTGTTCGCACCCCAGTACGCGTCGGCGGGGACCTCCACCGGCCCGAGCGAGTCGCGCTCGATCCGCACGGCCTCGATCCGAACCCCGGTCATGACACGACGTCCACGACGGTCTGGGCGAGCGCGACGGCGGCGTCCCGCAACGCTTTCTCCGCCAACGGGCCGACGCACGCGGTGGCGAACTCCGGCTGGTGGTTGGTGGCCGGGAGGCTGCCCACCCCGACGTACGGGTGGATGGCCGGGACGACCTGCGACACGTTGCCCATGTCGGTCGACGCGCGGTTCATCCGGCCGGCGGCGGACGAACCGTCGAACACCCGGCCGAGCGCCTCGGCGTTCGCCCGGTAGAACCCCAGCGCCCGCTCGTCGTTCCGGAACTCCGAGTACGGCTTGCTCTCCGGCGTGACGGTCAGCGTCGTCCCGGAGGCCAGAGCGCCGGCCTCGAAGCAGCGGTTCACCTTCTCTTCGACGCGCTCCAGCTCTTCCAGCGTCTCGGCGCGGACATACCAGCGGCCCTCCGTGCGGTCCGGGATGGCGTTGGGCGCCTGCCCGCCGACCGTCTGGATGCCGTGCACGCGCGCCGAGTGCGGCAGCTGCTGGCGGAGCAGGCCGATCGCAACCTGCGCGATGACGAAGGCGTCGTTCGCGTTGACGCCCTCCTCCGGGTAGGCGCCGGCGTGCGCGGCCTTGCCGTCGTAGCGCACGTGCGAGTGCGCGACGGCGAAGGGACGCGCCTCGGCGACGTCCACCGGGCCGGGATGGGCCATCACGGCGAGGTCGAGCCCTGCGAATGCGCCGCGGTCGAGCAGCTCGATCTTGCCGCCGCCGCCCTCCTCCGCCGGGGTCCCGTAGACCTCGACGGTGATGCCCAGCTCGTCGGCGAGCGGCGCCAGCGCAGAAGCCACGCCGACCGCGATCGCCGCGATGAGGTTGTGGCCGCAGGCGTGCCCGAGGCCGGGCAGGGCGTCGTACTCCGCGCAGACGCCGATCCGCACGGGACCGGAGCCCGCGGTCGCGAGGAACGCGGTGTCCAGCCCGAGGTACGCGGGCGTGACGGCGAAGCCGCGGGCGGCCAGCGCCTCCTGCAAGCGGGCGCAGGCTCGATGCTCGTTCCAGGCGGTCTCCGGGTCGGCGTGCAGGGCCTCCGAGAGGGCGACGAGCGACGGCAGCTCGGCGTCCACGAGTTCGCGGGCGCGATCCTTCAGCGTCGTCGTGGCGACCGCGACGTCACTCATCCCCCGGCACCCCGTAGCTCGGGGCGCCCGCCGGCATCAGCCCGCGCGTGACGTAGGCGTCGCGCTGCGGCAGCCAGGTCTCCAGCAGGATCTCGCCCAGCAGTTCGACCGGGTTCTCGGCCCAGTCGACGCGGAGATCGGTGACGCGCCAGCCGGCGTCGCGCACGACCGCGACGCCGGCCGAATGGACCGGCCCCTCCTCGCCGCCCGCTGCGACCGCAGCCTGGAGCGCGGCCAGCAGCCGCACCTCCAACTCGCCCTCGGACGCCTCGAACGCGTCCACCATGAGCTGCGGCACATCGTCCCGCGCGAGCATGTTGCCCGCCGCGACCGCGTGCGCGGACTGCGCCTGGCCGTGGTGGCCGAGCACCTGAGAGCCCGAATGGATGGCGGAGCGGCCCTCGCGGTCGATCACGAGGAGCTGCCGGTAGTCGATGTCCGGCGTGGAGTCCACGACCCACGCCAGCACCTCCTCCACCGGCCGGCCGTCGCGCAGCCCGTCGATGAGCCTCGGGCCGAGGCGAGGGTCGGTGATGTTCTGGGAGTGCGCGCCGCCGACGCCGTCGGCGAGGTTCACACAGCGGGCGGCGACGGCGGGCGACGAGGAGCAGATGGCCGAGCCGATCGCTCCCGTGCCGTCGACGGCGAGGATCGAGAAGGTCACGCGGCGCCTCCCGCCACGGCAGCAGCCGGCGAGCTGATGACGGCCGTCGCGTCGATCTCCACCAGCCACTCCGGGCGGGCGAGCGCCGAGACGACGATGCCCGTGGAGACCGGGAAGACGCCCTTCAACCAGCGTCCGACCACCCGGTACACGTCCTCCCGGTAGCGCGGGTCGATGATGTAGATGACGACCTTGACGATGTCGTCCAGGCTCGATCCGGCCTCCTCCAGCAGCATCGCGATGTTCGCCATGGCCTTCTCGGTCTGTGCCTCGACGTCGCCGATCCCGACCGACTCGCGGGTCTCCAGGTCCTGGCCGATCTGGCCGCGGAGGTAGACGACGCCGTTCGCGACGACCGCCTGGCAGAGGTCGTTGTCCAGGTTCTGCTCGGGATAGGTGTCCTTCGTGTTGAACGGGCGGATGCGGGTGTGGGTCGGCATCAGACGGCTGCTCCTTCCGCCGCGACCGCGGCGTTCTCGTACGACAGGTAGGTTCGCTGGATCTGGATCTGGTCGGCGATGTAGCCGGCGTCGTGCCAGACGCCCCAGATGAAGCTGGAGCCGCGGCGCGACTGCCACGGCAGGCCCAGGAAGTAGACGCCGCGCTCGGCCGAGACGCCGCGCTGGTGCACGGGCCGGCCCGCGGCGTCCAGCGCGTCCACCCGCAGCCAGCCGTAGTCGACGCCGAACCCGGTCGCCCAGACGATGGAGGTGATGCCCGCCGCGGCGAGGTCGAGCTCGGTGACCGGGTCGGTCACGCAGGCGGGGTCGGGGCCGAGGATGCGCGCCTCCGGCTCCTCCGGGAGGTCGAGGCCGTTGCGCTCGATGTAGGCGTCCGCCTCGTCGAGCACCGACAGGTAGTTGGCGTCCCCGGCGTGGATGTTGGCGGCCAGGTCGCCGCCGAACCGGATGACGCCGTCGGCGTAGTCCTGTGTGCGGCCGACGAGCGTGATGCCGCTCTCGGCGAGCTCGCGGAAGTCGACGGTGCGGCCGCCGCGGGCGCCGCTGACCGCGATTGTCACGTGCTCGGCGGCGGCGGCGGGCGCGGAGGCCTCCCACTTGCCGAGGACACCCAGCCACCACACGTTGTCGCGTCCGCGGTAGCGGCGCGGCGGCCGGTCGTGCGGACCGACCGAGAGGTGCACCTGGCGGCCGGCGCGGCGCAGCTCGTCGGCGATCTGCACGCCGGAGGAGCCGGCGCCGACGACGAGCACGCCCCCGGCTGGGAGCTGGTCGGGGTTGCGGTAGTCGCTGGAGTGCAGTTGCTCGATTCCGGCCGAAGCGGGGATGACGGTGGGGATGACCGGCTTCTGGAACGGGCCGGTCGCGGCGACGACGTAGCGGGCGGTGTAGCTGCCGTCGGTGGTCTCCACCCGGAATCCGGGATTCCCGCTGTTGCGGCGGACCGACAGCACCTCCACTCCGCTGCGGATCGGCGCGTTCGTCATCGCGGCGTATGCCACGAAGTAGTCGGCGACGCGCTCCTTGGGGGCGAAGCCGTCCTGGTCGACGTCGTCGAACTCCAGGCCGGGGAACCGGTCGTGCCACGCGGGTCCGTTCGCGACGAGCGAGTCCCAGCGGCCCGACCGCCAGCGCTCGGCGATGCGGCCGCGTTCCAGCACGAGATGCGGGATGCCGCGCTCGGTCAGGTGGGCGCTCATCGCCACACCGGCCTGTCCCGCGCCGACGACGAGGACCTCGATTTCCTGGCTCGACATGTGATCTCCTTCGCTCATCCGAGGTGGTGTGGCCATTGTCAGCAGCCACGGGCGAATCTGTAAAACAATGAGAATCGCCGTACTGAATCTGTTGAAGTGATGCTTCGCGTGCGTCTCACGCGCGTGAACCATTCCGCAGTGACGCACTCCTCGGACCAACGACTTCCGCCGCATCACTTCAAACGATGCACTTCAACGCTTTTCAACGCTCGTTTCGATGCACTCCTGGTGCGTACTCTGCGATTACCGCAGCGGGAGGTTCCCGGCCGCGGCGAACGGAGGAGGCCCGCATGACGGTCGAGACCACCACCCCCCTCGCGACGCGCATCGACGGCCGCGCCGTCATCGGCGGCGACCGCGTCGCCTCGGCGTCGGGCGAGACGTTCGTCACGATCAACCCGGCCACCGGCGAGGCGCTGGCGGAGGTCGCCAAGGGCGGCGCCGCCGACGTCGACCGCGCCGTGGCCGCGGCCCGCGCCGCCTTCGAGTCCGGCGTCTGGAGCCGGCGCGACGCCGCCGACCGCGGCGCCGTCCTCCGCCGCCTCGCGGACCTCGTCGAGCGGAACGCCGCCGAACTCGCCCTCCTCGAATCCCTCGACATGGGCAAGCCGCTCTCGCAGACCAGCGCCGTCGACGTCCCCGGCACCGCGGCGACCTTCCGCTGGTACGGCGAACTGGCCGACAAGCTCACCGATGAGGTCCCCTCCACTCCCCCGGGTTCGACAGCGATCGTCAGCCGGGTCGCCCTCGGCGTCGTCGCGGCCATCGTGCCGTGGAACTACCCGCTCGACATCGCCGCCTGGAAGCTCGCGCCCGCCCTGGTCGCCGGCAACAGCGTCGTGCTGAAGCCCGCCGAGACCACCAGCCTCACCGCGCTCCGCCTCGGCGAGCTGGCGCTGGAGGCCGGCATCCCGCCCGGCGTGCTGAACGTCGTCCCCGGTCCCGGCTCGGTCATCGGCCGCGCGCTCGGCCTCCACCCGGACGTCGACGCGCTCACGTTCACAGGCTCGACCGCCGTGGCGAAGAAGCTGCTGACCTATGCGGGCGAGTCGAACCTGAAGCGGCTGAGCCTGGAGGCCGGCGGCAAGAGCTCGAACCTGATCTTCGCCGACGTGGAGGACCTGGCACTGGCCGCCGAGAAGGCCGCGTTCGGCGCGTTCTACAACCAGGGCGAAGTCTGCTCGGCCAACTCGCGCATCTTCGTCGAGCGTCCCGTGTACGACGAGTTCCTCGGGCTGCTCACGTCCGCCGCAGAGGCGTACCGGTCGGGCGACCCGCTCGACCCGGCCAGCGGCAACGGCGCGCTCGTCTCCGAGGCGCACGCCGACGGCGTCGCCGCGGCGATCGAGGACGCGGCCCGCGACGGCGAGCTGATCGGCGGCGAGCGCGTCCGGCGCCAGGGCTCGACGGCGTTCATCGACCCCGCGATCGTCGCCGGTCTCCCGCTGACGCACGCGCTGCACCGCGACGAGGTCTTCGGGCCGCTCGTCGTGGTGCAGGCGTTCGACCACGAGGACGACGCGGTTCGAGCGGCGAACGCCACCGACTACGGCCTCGCGGCGTCGCTGTGGACCTCCAGCCTCTCCCGCGCCCACCGCGTCTCCGAGCGGCTGGTCGCCGGGACCGTCTCGGTGAACACCGTCGACGCGCTCGGCTCCACGACCCCGTTCGGCGGGTTCAAGCAGTCAGGCTTCGGCCGCGACCTCTCCCGGCACGCCATCGACAACTACGTGGGCCTGAAGACCACGTGGTTCCAGCACGAGTAGGAGGCCGGCGATGACGAAGCAGCTCGACGCCCCCCGCTCGGCCGGGCACGTGCCTCCGGAGGTCGCCCGCTCCTGGCTGCTGATCGCGGCCTCCCGGCTCGACGCCGTCGCGGTCGCGGGCTCCCGGGCCGACGCGGTGGTGATCGACCTGGAGGACGCGATCGACGCGTCCCGCAAGGAGGTCGAGCGGGAGCGCGTCGCGCGCTTCCTGGAGGCCGGCGGTGAGGCGTGGGTGCGCGTCAACGACCGCACCTCGGCGTTCTGGGCCGGCGACGTGGACCGGCTGCGCGGCCTCCCGGGCCTGCTCGGCGTCGTCCTCGCGAAGACCGAGGAGGCCGCCCACGTCACCGCGACAGCCGAGCGGCTGGGCGGAGCCACACCGGTCGTCGCCCTGATCGAGTCCGCCCTCGGCATCGAGAACGCCGCGCTGATCGCCCGCGCGCCCGGCGCCTTCCGGCTCGCGTTCGGCAGCGGCGACTACCGCCGCGACACCGGCGTCGCCAACAAGGAGGTCGCGCTGGCCTACCCGCGCTCGCGGCTCGTCGTCGCCAGCCGGGTCGGCGGACTGCCTGGCCCGATCGACGGGCCCTCGGTAGTCGACGGCGCGCCGGTCGTCACCGAGCAGTCCCAGTCGGCCGCTGCGCTCGGCCTCACCGGGCGGCTCTGCCTGCGCGAGACGCAGGTCGGGATCGTCAACGAGGTCATGGCGCCGTCGGCCGAGGACGTGTCCTGGGCCAGCGGCTTCCTCGAGGAGTTCGAGGAGGGCGGCCGCGTCGTCCGCGACGGCAGCGACCTCCCCCGGCTCGGGCGCGCCGAGAAGATCCTGCAGCTCGACCGCGCGTTCGGCGGCGCCTGATTTCCCCCACCCAGTCCCACCCGAAGAGAATGCAAGGACGAAGGAGTCCCCGATGACCGACACGAAGCTCCAGACCTCGAACATCCGAACCCAGCATTTCCGGAAGACCCTCGGCCGGCTCGACATCATCTTCCTGTCGATCAGCGCGGTCATCTCCATCGACACGGTCGCGCAGATCGCGGCAGGAGGCGGCGCCGAGGCGTTCACCTGGACCGCGGTGATCGGCCTCACCTTCCTGTTCCCGTACGCGCTCGTCATCTCCGAGCTCGGCAGCACGTTCCACGACGAGGGCGGCCCGTTCGTCTGGGTGCGGCTGGCGTTCGGCAAGCTGACCGCGGCGATCGCGACGCTGTTCTACTGGATCACCAACCCGCTCTGGATGGGCGGCTCGCTGGTGTTCATCTCCGCCGCGACCTGGGGCGCGTACATCGCCCCGCTGCCGGAGGGCAGCGCCGGGGACATCGTGTTCAAACTGGTGTTCATCTGGCTGGCCATCGGCACGGCGATCATCGGCCTCCAGTACGGCAAGCACATCGTGGCCGCCGGGGCGATCATCAAGATCCTGCTGCTGGTCGTCTTCGTCGTCACGGTCGCCGTCTACGCCATCAAGAACGGCGTGCACGGCTACGCGGCCGGCGCGTTCTCGCCGACGCTCGGCGGGTTCCTCGCGGTGACCCCGGTCATCCTGTTCGCGGTCGTCGGCTTCGAGGCGCCGAACGGGGCGGCGGAGGAGATGCGCAACCCGCAGCGCGACGTGCCGAAGGCGATCACGTCCTCCGGCATCGTGTCGATCCTCTGCTACCTCGTGCCGATCTTCGCCATCCTGGCCGTGCTGCCGGCGAACAAGGTGCAGGGCGCCAGCGGTCTCCTCGACGCCTTCAAGGAGGTCTTCTCGGTCTACGGCATCGCGACCGGCCCGGTGATGTTCATCGCGGCGCTGCTGTTCGTTTTCGTGGTGCTGACCCAGGCGAGCGCGTGGATGATCGCCTCCGACCGCGTGCAGGCCGCCGCGGGCGCGGACGGCGCGTTCTTCCGCTACTTCGGCGTCTTCTCCAAGCGGTTCGGCACGCCGGTGCGGATGAACCTGCTGTCCGGGATCGTGGCCACGGTCTTCTGCATCTCGGCGACGCTGCTGCTCAAGGGCAGCACCGCGGCCGTGTTCACGGTGGTGCTGACGGTCGCGATCTCCACCCTGCTGCTGTCGTACCTGGTGATCTTCCCGTCGATCGTGCGGCTGCGGAGGAAGTACCCGGACGTCGAGCGCCCCTTCCGCGTCCCGGGCGGCCGTGCCGGCCTGTGGATCGCCGTCGTGATCATCTACGCCTGGGTGCTGCTCGGCTCGTGGGTGGCGGTCTTCCCCGGCACGCTCGAGGGCCCGCTCGGAGTGAAGTACGACTTCGTCGACACCTGGGGCGTCGACCGCCCGACCTTCGAAGGCTTCACGGTCGGCACGCTGATCGTCATCACCGTGCTGGCGCTGGCGGGCTTCTTCTGGCAGCGGGCGCGCGACCGCCGGCTGGACCCGGGCCCGGAGGTGCTGCTGGAGCCGGTCCGCGACTGAGGCCCGCATCCCCGAAACGGAGGAGATCCCGGCCCACCCGGCCGGGATCTCCTCCGTTCACTGCGTTTCGGGGCTGCCCGGCACCGGATGTCCTCCGTTCGCGACGCCCGTCGGCAACGGAGGACATCCGGGCCGACACGCCGTCCGGATGCAGGTATCGGAGGACATCCCGGCTCCAGGACACGGGATGTCCTCCGTTGGCTGCGTTTCTGGGGCTGCGGAGGGTGGATGTCCTCCGTTCGCGACGGCGGTGGGCAACGGAGGACATCCGGGCCGACACGCCGGCGGGAAGCAGTCAACGGAGGAGTCCGGGGCCGGGCGGGGCGGGGACTCCTCCGTTGGTGACGGTTGGGGCGCGTTGCGGTCTCAGGCCGGGACGGAGGCCGCGACCAGCTCCGCCGCCCGCTCGGCCACCATCATCACCGTGATGACCGGGTTCACCGAGGTCAGCGTCGGGAACACCGACGCGTCGGCGATCCGCAGCCCGTCGATCCCGCGCACGCGCAGCTCGGGGTCGACCACCGCGAGGTCGTCGTCCTCCGCGCCCATCCGGCAGGTGCCGGACACGTGGTAAACGGTCTGGTGGATGGCGCGCTGAGCAGCAGACAGCTCCTCGTCCGTCTGGACGTCAGGCCCGGGGAAGACCTCCCGCACCAGGTGGCTGCGCATCGGCTCGGCCTCCGCGATGCGGCGCGCGGCCCGCACGCCGGCGACCAGCATCCGCTCGTCATGCCCGGACGCATCCGTGAAGTACCGGTAGTCGATCACCGGCGGCTCGTCCGGGTCCGCGGAGGCGATGGTGACGCGGCCGCGGCTGTGCGGTTTGGCGACGTTCGGCGCGATCGCCACGATGGACGACGGGAACGACACGCCGCGGGCGCGCGGGTGGTCGACCACCGGCTCCACCGGAAAGTGCATGAGCACGTCCGGCTTCCGCGGGTCGCCGTCGACGCCGACCATCGCACCGGCGTCCCACCCGGAGGCGGAGACGGCGGGCGGCGCAGAGACCGCCTCCCAGACGACCAGCCCCTCGGCGTGGTCCTGGAGGTTCTCCCCCACGCCGGGCAGGTCGAGCACGGGCTCGACACCCGCGGCGGTCACCACCGCCGCGGGTCCGATCCCTGACAGCAGAAGCAGCCGCGGGGTGTCGATGGCGCCGCAGGCGAGCACGATCTCCCGCCGCGCCCGCACCTCGTGCAGCGCGCCCGACGGGTCGCGGTACTGCACGGCGACGGCACGCCCGTCCGAGACGACGATACGCGTCGCCCGCGCCCCAGTGATCACCTCCAGCGAATCGCGAACGTCCATCACGTCGTGCAGGTAGTGAATGGAGCTCGACCCCCGCACGTTGGTCTCCGGGTCGTACCCGACCTCGAAGAAGCCCGCGCCGCGCGCGAGCGTGTCGGTGCGGCCGTCGTTCCAGCGCTCCTGCAGCGGGAGGCCGAGCGCGGTGACGGCGGAGGCCACCACGTCGGCGACGAACGGGTTCCGGTCGGCCGCTCCCACCGGATGCACCGGGATCGCGAGCCGGTCGAAGTACGGCTGGAAGCTCGCCGCGTCCCAGCCGGCCGCCCCGGCCTCCACCCACTCGTCCAGGTCGGAGGCGAGCGGGCGCCACGCGATCATCGTGTTCGCGGTCGAGCAGCCGCCGAGGATGCGCATCCGCGTCTGCCGGATGGCCGAGTTGCCGCGCTCCTGCGGCACGCTGCGGTAGTCGAGGTCGTACTCGCTCTCGATCATCTCCTCCCAGCGCCGCAGCTCGCGGGCGCGGCCCTCGTCGCGGTCGCTCGGCCCCCACTCCAGGAGGGCGACCGTCACGTCCGGGTTCTCGGAGAGGCGCGCGGCGACGATGCCGCCCGCAGTGCCGCCGCCGACCACGACATAGTCGTACTCGGCGGCGGGCTGTGCTGCTGGTTGGAGGGTCATTCTGCTCCTGCGGTTCCGACGGGCGTGGGGAGGGAGGCCGCGGCGAGCACCGGCGGCTTGGACGGCGCCCACTTCATGAGCGCGTAGTACAGCGGGCAGATCACGGCGAGGCCGACGATCCACGAGATGTCGACGCCGCCGAGCGCGGTCGCGATCGGGCCGGTGTAGAACGCGGTGTTGATGAACGGCAGCTGGATGAGGATGCCGAGCACGTAGCAGATCACGGCGTTCCGGTTGATCCGCCCGTAGACCCCGCCGTCCTGCCGGAAGAGCGACGCGATGTCGTACTTGCCGTGCTTGACCGCGTAGTAGTCGACCAGGTTGACGGCCGTCCACGGGATGAGCACGCACAGCAGCAGGATCATCAGGTTCGACAGGTTGACCAGGAAATTCGCCGAGAAGGCGAAGCCCAGTACGAGCGCGACCAGGAAGAGGATGACGGCGATGGCGCCGCGCGTGACGGCCCGCGGGATCCACTTCGGGAACAGCGTCTGCCCGATCGTGATGATGGCGAGGCTGCCGCAGTACAGGTTCATCCCGTTGCTGACGCTGATGCCGACGCCGAACACGAGCATCGCGAGCCCGGCGATCCCGGGGACCAGCGCGCTGAGCCCGGTCGCGACGTCGTCCTTCGGGAAGGCAGCGCCGACGATGGCGCCGAGCACCATCGGGATGACCGACCCGGCGACGCAGCCGGCGAACGTCGCCCAGAAGGCGGCGCGCACGCCGGTGTCCTTCGGCATGTACCGGGTGTAGTCCGACACGTACGGCGCGTAGGCGATCTGCCAGAGCGCCGCCACCGAGATGGTCCCCATGATGCCGGTGGCGGTGACCGAGCCGTAGTCGATCGCGCTCGCGGGGAGGGTGCCCGCGGCGAAGATGTAGACGAAGACGATCGCGATGGTGAGTCCGGCGACGACGCTCATCACGGTGCCGAACACGTGCAGCAGCCGGTAGCCGAACACCGCGCCGAAGACGCTGATCAGGCCGACGATCACGGTCGACCAGAACGCGCCCAGGTGGGTCAGCGAGTCGAGCGCCTGGCCGCCCAGGATCACATTCGAGGCGAAGAACGCCACGTACATCCCGACCACGATCACGACCACCAGGAGGCTGCCGTACGACCCGAACTGCGCCCGGGTCTGCAGCATCTGCGGCACGCCCATCTGCGGGCCTTGCGCGGCGTGCAGCGCCATGACCACGCCGCCGATCAGGTTTCCGACGACCAGCGCGACGATCGCCGCCCAGATCGGGAGGCCGTACACCGCGGTCGCGAGCAGCCCGGTCGCGATCGACAGCATCATGATGTTGCCGCCGAACCAGATCGTGAACAGGTTGCGGGCTTTGCCGTGCCGCTCGTCCTCGGGGATGTAGTCGATGGTGCGGGTCTCGACGCCGAGGGCGTCGCTACGGACCTCTGTGGTCATGGTGTGCTCCTCGTCGTCGATTGCATAGAAGCTTCTGCCCTCCCGCCGCATCAATCAAGTAAGGTTGCCTGAAGCACTGCATCACTTCGCGAGATACAGGGCCGTAGGTAACAGGACCGAAACATCGCCGTCATCGGCCGCACCGACGGGAGGCCTCCCTTGAGCAAGAAGCCGGACGTCACGCTCGCGCAGCTCCGCTACTTCATCGAGGCCGCGACGCACCTCTCGATGACCCGCGCCGCCGAGGAGCTGTTCGTCGCCCAGTCCGCCGTCTCGTCCGCCATCGCCCAGCTGGAGCAGCAGGTCGGCGCGCAGCTCTTCATCCGCCAGCGCTCGCGCGGGCTGACGCTCACCCCGGCCGGGCAGCAGTTCCTCGGCGACGCCCGCGCGCTGCTGCTCAACCTGGAGGAGGCGCTCGACACCGCGCGCGGCATCGACAACCAGGTGCGCGGAACCATCCGGATCGGCTGCTTCGTCACGCTCGCGCCGTTCATCCTGCCCGCGATCGTCAGCCGCGTGCGGTCGGAGCACCCCTACCTCGACATCGAGGTGGACGAGCTGGACACCGACGGCGCCAGGGCGGCGCTCCGCAGCGGGCGCGTGGAGCTGCTGATCGGCTACGACTTCGGCTTCGGCAACGACATCCGTACCGCCGTGCTGTCGGACGCTCCCCCGCACGTCATTCTGCCGGCCGACCATCCACTCGCCGCCTCGCCGCAGGTGTTCCTGCGCGAGCTGTCGCGGGAGCCGATGATCCTGCTGGACCTGCCGCACAGCCGGGAGTATTTCCTCGGCATCCTCGCCGGCGCCGGCCTGCAGCCGGAGATCCGGCACAGGTCGCTCAACTACGAGACGGTGCGCGCCTTCGTCGCGCACGGGCACGGCTTCTCGATCCTCAACCAGCGGCCGCGGCACGATTTCAGCTACGACGGCGAGCGGGTCGCCGCGCTGCCGATCGCGGACAGCGTCCCCGCGCTCCCGGTCGTGCTCGCGGCGATGCGGTCGGTGCGGGCGACGGCCCGGGCGCGCGCGGTGAGCGACATCGCCGCCCAGGTGGTCGCGGAAGCGCTGAACCCCGACCCGCTGCGCGCGTGAGATGACGGGCAGGTTTCGGACAGATCACACATCTACATGGATGATGAACTGATCCAGCCGAAACTATTTGCGTGATCCAACGCGGGCGCCGAGACTGGTCGGACACGCGAAAGGGACGCCGATGACGAGTCTGCACTTCACGAACGCCCGCCTATACCTCGGCGACGGGGTCTGGCGGGACGGCGGCGTGCTCGTGCGCGACGGCCGCATCGCCGCGGTCGGCGCGGACGACGAGCTCGCGGCGCTGCGGGACCCCGGCACCGAGCTCCGCGACGCGGCAGGCGGCTCCCTCCTCCCCGGCTTCCACGACACCCACGTGCACCCGCCGATGGCCGGCAGCTCGCTGCTCGGCATCGACCTGATGCCGGCGCACGACGCCGGCGAGTACCGCCGGGTCATCGCCGCGTACGCCGCCGCGCATCCCGAGCTGGACACCATCGTCGGCGTCGGCTGGTACGGCGACGTGTTCCCCGGCGGCTTCCCGACGCGCGAGCTGCTGGACGAGGTGGTCCCCGACCGCCCGGTCATCCTCACCAGCCACGACGGCCACGGCGTCTGGGTGAACTCCCGGGCGCTGGAGGCCGCGGGTGTCCGCGACGACGTGGCCGACCCGCTCGGCGGCCGGTTCGTGCGCGACGCCGCCGGACGGCTGACCGGCGTGCTGCTCGACACGGCGGTGCAGGCGCTCGCCGCCATCACGCCGCCGCCCCCGCCCGGCTTCCTGGAGGAGGCCATCCTCGCCGCCCAGCAACGCCTCCACTCGGTCGGCATCACGACCTGGCACGACGCGGCCGTCGGCGCGAGCGAGCTGGGCCCTGACTCCTTCGACAGCTACCTCGCCCTCGCCGCGCGCGGCGAGCTGACCGCGCGGGCGGTGCTCTGCCAGTGGTGGGACCGCGACCGCGGGCTGGAGCAGGTGGACGACCTGATCGCTCGGCGCGCGCGGGCGGCGGAGGTCCCCGGCCTTTCGGCAGGCGTCGTCAAGATCATGCAGGACGGCGTGATCGAGAACCACACCGGCGCCCTGCTGGAGGAGTACGCCGACGGCTCGGGCGAGCGCGGCGACTCCTTCATCCCTCCGGAGCAGCTGAAGACGATCGTCGCCGAGCTCGACGCGCGCGGCTTCGACGTCCACCTGCACGCCGTCGGCGACCGCGCCGTCCGGGAGTGCCTGGACGCTGTCGCGCACGCGCGCACCGTGAACGGCCCGGACGGCGGCCGCCACCAGCTCGCGCACCTGGATGTGGTCGACCCGGCGGACTTCGACCGGTTCGCCGCGCTCGACGTGACGGCCAACGCGCAACTGCTCTGGGCGCGCACGGACACCGAGATCGTGGAACGCAAGCTTCCGATGATGGGCCACGACCGGGCGACCAGGCACTTCCCGTTCGAGTCGCTCCGCCGCCACGGCGCCCGCATCGTCGGAGGCAGCGACTGGCCGGTCTCCGACCCGAACCCGCTGTGGGCGATGCACACCGGCACCACCCGCCTGGCGCCCTCCACCGATCCGCACGCGACCGGGCAGGCGCTGACCGAGCCGTTGCTGGCCGCCGAGGCGCTGCCGCTCGCGACGGTGCTCGACGCCTACACGGGTACGGCGGCGTGGGTCGGGCGGGTGGAGGGAGCGACCGGGAGGCTCGCGGCCGGGTACGCCGCCGACCTCGTGCTGCTCGACCGCGACATCTCCGACGGCCGCGGTCTCGACACCGCGCGCGTCGTCGAGACCGTCGTCGCCGGGGTCACCGTCCACCGCGCGTAGCCGTCCCGCGATTCGTGCCGAATCTCGCTTATCGCGACGGGAATCACGACATTCGGCACGAATGGGATGCCGCAGATTTCGGGGGGTGTTGCACCGGACGAGCCCGGCGCTACCGTGCGCGTGGACGCCGTGGACCTGCGGCGGAGGATGACACTCGACGGGAGCGAAGATGGCTGACAAGCCGTATGTGGCGATCGCGGCACAGTACGCGAGTGAAGACGAGGCGGTCGCGGATTTCGACGCGCTGCACGCGCATTACAAGGACTCCGGAAAGCACGCGTCGTTCGACGCCGCGGTGGTGAACCGCGACAAGGAGGGCAAAGTCACGATCCCGAAACGGGATGACGGGAACAAGCACCACGGCGGCAGGAAGGGCCTCGCGATCGGACTCGCCGGCGGCCTGGTCGTCGCACTGTTCCCGGCTGTCGCCCTCGGCGGCGCCCTTCTGGTCGGCGGAGGCGCCGGCGCGGGGATCGGCGCACTCGCGGGGCACATCAAGAACAAGGCGTCCGCAGACGACCTCAAGGAGATCACCGAGACGCTCAACGCGGGCAGCTCGGGGATCGTCGTGGTCGCCGAGCCCGCGGAGGCCGACGAGGTGGCCGGCCTGCTGACCCACGCGACGAACGTCACGCGGAAGGAGCTCGCCGTCGACGAGGACAAGCTCGACGAGGAGGTCTCCGAGGCGAACGACTAGCGCAGACAGGACGTCCCTCGCGTCGACCCGCGCGCGCAGGTGCGGTACGGGAGGACGCGAGGAATGTCCTGCGCTCTCAGGCCGCGCGCTCGCCCGCGAACGCGTGCAGCCCCTCCGGCGCGATCGCGAACCGCACCCGCTGGCCCGGCGTCAGCGCCTCCGCGGCCTGCGACAGCATCGTGACCGGGATGCGGAGGTCGCCCGCGACGATCTCGGCCCGCGCGAACGGCCCGAAGAAGTCGACCGCGCGCAGCGTCCCGGAGGCGGACCGCGCGGTGGAGGCCGCGTCGTCCGGCAGGATGCGCACCCGCTCGGCCATGACCAGCACGTCGACCCGGTCGCCCTCGCGGAGGTCGTCCTGCGACGTCGTCAGCGACAGGCCGCCGATCTCCACCGTCGCCGCCGGCCCGGAGCCGTGCACGACGCCGGTGCCGAGGGACTGGCCGCCGAGGAACTGCGCGACGAACCGGTTGCCCGGCGTGCGGTACATGCTCTCGGGGGTGTCGTTCTGCTGCACGACGCCGTGCTCGAGCATCATCACCTGGTCGCCCAGGTCCATGGCCTCCTCCTGGTCATGCGTGACCATGATCGTGGTCAGCCCGGTCTCGCGGTGGATGCGCTTGAGCTCGCGCTGCATCTCGCCGCGGATCTTCTTGTCCAGCGCCGACAGCGGCTCATCCAGCAGCAGCAGGTCCGGTGAGGTCACCAGCGCACGCGCCAGCGCGACGCGCTGCTGCTGACCGCCGGAGAGCTGGGCGGGCGAACGGCCGCCGAAGTCGCCCAGGCCGACCAGGCCGAGCATCTCCTCCGCCTTCCGCTTCGCCGCCGATCGCGGAGTGCGGCGGGCGCGGAGCCCGTACATGACGTTCGACAGCACGGAGAGATGCGGGAACAGCGCGTAGTTCTGGAAGACGAACCCGATGTTGCGCTTCTCCACCGAGAGCCGGGTGACATCCCGGTTCCCGACCCGGATGGCGCCCTCGTCGGGGTCCTCCAGCCCCGCGACGATGCGGAGCAGGGTGGACTTGCCGGACCCGGAGGAGCCCAGCATGCAGCAGAACCGGCCGTCGCCGACGGTCAGGTCCAGCGGTTCGAGCACGCGCGTGCCGTTGAAGGTCTTGGAGACGCGCGAGACAGTCAGCTCGGCCATCAGTTTCCTTTGTTCGTAGAGGTCGTGAAGAGCTTGGCGGCGTTGCCGGACAGCCAGTTGAGGATGACCACCAGCAGCACCGTGGAGAGGATGATGATCGTCGCCAGCGCGTCCACATCCGGGGTCACGCCGAGGCGGACCATCGAGTAGATCTGCACCGGCAGCGTGGAGACGCCGATCGGGGCGAGGAAGAGCTGGATCGCGAAGTTGTTGAACGTGATCACGAACGCCAGCAGGCCTCCCGCGATGATGGACGGGCCGATCAGCGGGATGGTGATGGTCAGGAACGTCCGCAGCGGTCCGGCGCCGAGCGAGTGCGCGGCCTCCGCGTAGTGCGGGTTCAGGTCGCGCAGCCGGCCGGAGACGATCAGCACCACGAAGGGCAGCGAGGTCACGATCGAGGCGAGGATCAGCCCGAGCGTGCTCGACCCCAGGCCCAGCCAGCCGAACACCACGACGAAGCCGGCGGCGAGGATCAGCGCGGGGACCGTGAGCAGGGCGAGCAGGAGGCTGTTGATCGGCGCCGTGATGTAGATGCGGCTGCGCGCCATCCCAAGCGCCAGCAGCGTGCCGACGATGACCGCGAAGATGGTCGCCTGGGTGGCCAGGTTGAGGCTGGTGAGCAGTGCGTCCACGAGCGCCTGGTCGTGCGAGAGGTTCGCGTACCAGTCGAAGGTGAAGTGGAACGGGAACGTGCCGTACCGGGACTGGTTGAGGCTGAGCGCGGTCATGGCCAGCAGCGGCAGTGCCAGGATCACCAGCACCACGTACAGCCAGACCTTCATCAGGCGGGGCAGGACGGCGGTCTTCATCGGAGCACTCCTTCCGTGGGCGCGGTCGGCGCGGCGGCGACGGCCTCGTGGGTCGCGAGGGCGTCCTCGGTCGTGAGCGCGTCCTCCACCCGGCGTGCCTGCGCGGTCACCCGCTCGGCCTTCGGGCGTCCCGCCTTGGACACGCCGGACAGCGCCGAGCGCGACCAGGAGAGCAGCCCGGTCACGCCGCCGACGATCGCCAGCGACGTCACCAGCAGCACCAGGGACATCGCGACGGCGAACTGCTGGTGCACGCCCGCGGAGAGCTGCGCCGAGATGGTGTTGCCGAGCATCTGCCCGTTCGGCCCGCCGAGGATGGCGGGCTCGGCGAAGGCGCCGACGGTCTGGACGAAGGTGAGCGCGAAGTTCACGCCGATCATCGCCGACGACAGCGGCCAGATCACTCGGGTGAACACGAAGCCCTTGCTCGCGCCGAGGGTGCGGGAGGCCTCCAGCACCGAGCCGCTGATCTGCTCGGAGGCCGAGTACATCACCAGGATCGCCGTCGGGACGGACTCCTGGATCAGCATGAGCACGTTGGCCGCCGGCGTGTACATGATCGACGCCTGCGGGTCGGCCACGCCGATCCCCGAGAGGAACGACATCACCGGCCCGCCGGCCTGGACGAGGCTGACGAACCCGTAGATCAGCAGCAGCTGCGAGGTGATGTACGGGATGATGACGAACCCGAGGATCAGCGGCTTCACCTTCGGGCTGGTGTAGCGGGCGAGCGCCCACGCGGCTGGCCACGCCAGCGCGATGCTCACCACGGTCACGCAGAACGCGATCAGCAGCGTCCGTCCAAGCAGCGACATGTAGACCGCGCTCGAGAACATCTCCGCGAAGTTCTCGACGGTGAAGCCGCCGGAGCCGTTCGTGAAGCCGATGATCAGCAGGGCGACCAGCGGGAGCAGGGCGAACAGGACGAGCAGGAGCCCGCCGGGCGTGAGCAGGAAGCCCGTGCCCAGGGCGCCCCTGGCCCGCCGCCGGGGACGGCGGGCCAGGGAGAGCGGGGCGGTGGTCATCAGGAGCCGGCTTTCACCTGCGTCCAGGCGTCCACCCACGACTGGAGCCGGTCCGCGGGCTGCGGGAGCTGCAGCGCGAGGCTCGAGATCTTGTCGGGGTTCGCCTGGAGGCGGTCCAGCGTGGCCGGCTCGAGCGACGCGACGACCGACTTGTTGGCCGGGGCCGGCGAGGAGTCGGCGGGGGTGTTCGCCCACTTGGTGAGGAAGTCCTTGCCTGTCATGTAGTTCAGCCACTTGTAGGCGAGGTCGAGGTGCTGCGTCTTCGCCGCGATCGCCCAGTTGTCGATCCAGCCGACCGCGCCCTCCTTGGTGATCTCGTACTTGAAGTTCGAGGTGCCCGGCGCGTTGCCGGCGATCAGGCCGCCGATGCCGTCGGAGTTCGCGATGCCCGCGACGATCGAGCCGCTGGCGATGCCCTTGGCGAGGTCGTCGGTGGACGAGTAGAGCAGCTTCGCGTTGTCCTTCAGCTTCTGCAGCGCCGGCGTGACCTTCGCCATGTCGGGGTTCTGCGGGTCCTCACCGAGGTAGAGCGCCGTGATCGGGACGAGCACGGTCGCGTCGTCGATGAGCGCGATCTGGCCCTTGTACTTCGGGTCCCACAGCACGCTGAGCGAGTCGGGGGTCGGCGTCACCTTGCTGCCGTCGAAGAACAGGCCGGTGCTGCCCCAGGTCCACGGGACACCGTAGAGCTTGCCGTCCTTGCGGATCTCCTTGCGGCCGGAGAACTCCGGGTAGAAGTCGCTGTAGTTCGTCAGCTTGGAGGTGTCCAGCTCGTGGAAGATCCCCTGGTCGATGCCCTGGCCGATGTACTGGATGTTCGGCAGGGCGACGTCGATGCCGCCGTTGGCCTTGTTCACCAGCTGGAGCTCGTTCGACTCGGAGTCGATGTACTGGAACTTGAGGGTGGCCCCCGTCTCCTTCTTGAAGTCGGTGGCGACCCAGGGCAGGTCGGCGCCGTAGCCCTTCCAGATGGCGACGGTCAGGGTGTTGCTGTCGCTGCCCGAAGCGCTCGGCGACAGCGAGCACGAGGTCAGGGCGACGGCGGCCGCGACGGCCGCCCCGACGGCGATGCTCGCCCGTCGTGCGGTGGAGCGGCGCCGTTGCCCTTTGGTGCTGCGTGAGATGTTCACGTCATTCTCTCCTTGTTGTTGGTGCGTGGATCCACTCTTGGCGGTGGAGGCCGGGGTCAGAGGATGCCGGCGGTGGCGTCCTCCAGGTAGGTGCGCGCCGCGATGAGCTGCCCGACCGGGTCGGAGGCGGCGTCGAGCTCGAGCAGGATGCCGCCCTCGTAGCCGATCTCGGCCAGGGTGGCAGCGAAGGCGGGCCAGTCGACGACGCCCTGGCCGGCGGCGCGGAAGTACGGGCGGTGCCGGTTCCAGATGTTGCCGTCCACGAGCGCGTGCTCGCGGAAGGCGCCGGCGGCGTCCTTCCAGTGCGCGATCACGACGCGCTCGCGGTGGCGCGCGACGAGCTGGACCGGGTCTCCCCCGCCGAGCACGATGTGGCCGGTGTCCGGGCAGAACGCGACGAGGAACGGGTCGGTCAGCAGCAGGAAGAGGTCGACGTCGCGCGGCGTCCAGAACACCGAGTGGCTCTCGGTGTGCAGGGCGAGGGTGACGCCGTGGCGCTTGGTGATCGCGCCGACCTCGTTCGCGATGTCGGCGATCGGCGCCGCTGTCGCGAGGTCGACAGGTGCGAGGCCGTCGCCCTCGGCGTTGTTGCGGCGCATCGGCAGGCCGGCCACCAGGAAGGAGGCGCCGAGGCCGGCGAGGAAGGCCGCCTCGGTCTCCGCGGCGGCGAGGATGGCGGCGCGGGTGGCCGGGTCGGTCACGTCCTTCGCGTGCTCGATGTAGGCGAAGTAGGCGCTGACCACGGAGAGGCCGCGGCGCTCCAGCTCGGCGCCGAAGGCCTCCACCGACCCGTAGGCGGCGATCGCGGTGAGGCGGTCGGCGGGCGGGAACGTCATCTCGAACTCCGCGACGCCTGCCTCCTGCAGCGCGTCGAGGATGGTGTCCCAGACGCGACGCGGCTCCGCGGCGGCGAGAGCCGTCAGCTCCTCGCCGTCGGCGAGTCCCCAGAACTCGGGGGCGAAGAAGGTGATCAGGTCGACGCCGAACGCGCGGGTCGTGGCCGGGGCGATGGTGGTGGTGTCGGTGGTGGTCATGCGATTGCGCTCTCCTCGAGGGATGCCGAGCGCCAGGTCTCTGTGGAGGGGGCGGGGCGCTCGCAGGTGGTGGTCAGGGTGTGGACGCCGTCGGTGCCGTTCGCGATCGCGTCCAGCACCTCTAGCACGTGCAGGGCGAAGCCGGCGCTGGTGCGGTGGGGCTCGCCGGTCAGGGCGGCGGCGAGGTCGGCGACGCCGGGACCGCGGAGCGGGAGCAGCTCCTCCAGGAGACCGTCCGTGAAGCCCTCGATGACGGGGGGCAGCTCGCGCCACTCCTCTTCTCCGTGCAGGCGCACCCGAACGGTGTCGTCGTAGTTGTTCGGGTCGGGGACGCTGAGCGTGCCCTTCGAGCCGTACAGCTCGATGAACGGGAGCTTGTGGTCCCAGACGTCGAAGCTGGCGAGCACGGTGCCGATGGCGCCGGACGCGAAGTCGAGCGTCGCCGAGGCGTGCGTCGGGATCGTCACGTCGATGGACTCCACGCGGCGCCCCGGGGTGGAGACCGGGCGGACCGTGCTGCCGATCCGGGCGCTGGCGTACACGCTCGCGACCGGGCCGAGGAGGTTGACCAGTGCGGCGATGTAGTACGGGCCCATGTCGAGCGCGGGGCCGCCGCCGGGGATGAAGAGGAAGGTGGGATCCGGGTGCCAGAGCTCGGCCTTGCTGTGGGTGACGAACGCGCTCGCACCGATCACCTCGCCGATCAGGCCTTCGTCCACCGCGGCGCGCGCGGTCTGTCCGGCCGAGCCGAGGAAGGTGTCGGGGGCGGAGCCGAACAGCACGCCGCGCTCGCGGGCCTCGGCGACGAGCGGGGCCGCCGTGGCGAAGGAGGCCGTGAGCGGCTTCTCCGTGAACACGTGCTTGCCCGTCGTGATGAGGGCGCGGGTCACGCTCTCGTGCGCCAGCGGAGGGGTGAGGTTGACGAGGATGTCGACGCCCTCCGCCGCGGCCAGCTCCTCCACGCTCGCGAACACCGGGACGCCGTAGCGCTCCCCCGCCGCCTGCGCGAGCTCCTGGCTCAGGTCGGTGCAGCCGACGATGCGGAGGCCGTCGAAGCGCTCCAGTCCGCGGAAGTACGCGCCCGAGATGTTGCCGCAGCCGACGATGCCGACCCCGATCCGGTCTTTCTGAACAGTCACGCTGGCCCTTCTTCTTCGAAGCTCTCGGCGGAGGAAGCACGTTTGCTTTGCGCCGTTGAACGGGAACGTTAGCAATTATGCGCGGTAATAGCAAAACTATTTTTTCTCGCGTAAGATCAGGCACTGGCACGAAGGGGTAGACCACACATGGATCATTCGGAGATGCGGCAGCGCAACGCCGCCAGCACGCTCGGCATCCTGTACCGCACCGGCCCGGCGAAGATGACCGAGCTGCAGCAGGAGTCCGGGCTGTCCCGGCGGACGATCGAGCTGATCCTCGACGACCTGATGGACACCGGCTGGGTCGTCGAGCTGGCCGCAGCCTCCCCCGACGCCCGCCCGGTCGGCCGGCCCGCACGGTCGTTCGCGTTCCGCTACGACGCCGCGTGCGTCGTCGCCCTGCAGCTGGAGGCCGGCCAGATCCACGCGACGGTCGCGGACCTCGCGACGACGATCCTCGGCGATCTGCGGGTCCCGCTGCCGATCAAGACCTCCCGCGCCGAGCGCCTCAGCCTCCTGGACGACTGCGTGACGCGCCTGCTGGACGACGCCGGCGTCGACCGCTCGGCCGTCGTCGCCGTCACCGTCTCCACCCCCGGCATCGTGCGCGACGACGGCATGGTCGACCTCCCGATGACCATGCCCGAGTGGACCGGCTTCTCACTGCGCGACGCGGTCGGCGAGCTGTTCGACTGCCCGGTGCGCGTCGAGAACGACGCGAAGGTCGCCGCGCTCGGCGAGAAGTGGTCGCGCGACGGCGAGGTGCAAGACTTCGCCTACATCTTCTCGGACAGCGAGCGCATCGGCATCGGTCTGGTGCTGCGCAACGAGCTGTACCGCGGCCGCGACGGCGCCGCCGGCGAGGTGAGCTGGGCGCGCGACCTCGGCCTTCACGACCTGGTCAGCCCGCTGCTGGTCGACCTGGACGACGAGCTCGCGCCCGGCCACGCGGCGACCTGGGAACTGGTGACGGCGGCCCGGGCCGGCGAGCGGCACGCGCTGGAGGAGGTCGACCGCCTCGCGAACGCGCTCAGCACCGGAGTCACCCTGATCGCCTGGCTGCTCGCGCCGGAGGAGATCATCCTGGGCGGCTCGCTCGGTACCCTGCAGGACCTCCTGATCCCCGCGCTGGAGCGGAGACTCGCGACCAACGACCGCCCGATCGAGACGCGCTTGCGCGGGTCGCAGTTCGGCGACGCCAGCGTCCTCACCGGCGCCCTGCGGATGTGCATCGAATCCCTGGCCGACCAGCTCTTCACCCCCGCCGGAGTCGCCACCATCGGCCGCGCCCGCATCCCGGCGGCCTCCCCCGAGGAGGCCGCCAGCTAAGCCCTCCCGCAGGTGATCTCGGCCCGACACGCGCCCGGTCTCCTGCCGAAGCCCGTTCCGCAGGAGATCCTGACGCGTCTTCCTTCAGGAGACGACGTACTGCAACCCCACGGCCGTCTCCAGCGTCGCGCTGGCCGCGTGCAGCGACACGCTCCAGGTCTGGTCGCCGACCACGCCGTCCACCGCGACATGACCCCAGCCCTGGAACGCCTCCACCGAGGCGCGCGTGTGCGGCCCGAAGATACCGTCGATCCCGCCGGGCGTGACGCCTCCCCACTGGTCGGCGCCGTTGGTGAGGATGGTCTGGAGACTGGAGACGACGGCCCCGCTCGACCCTTCGCTGAGCACCGGCATCGGCCCGCCGTCCGGCAGCGCCGCCCAGGTGAGCGGCCCGACGATCCCGTCCGGCGTCAGCCCGGCCCCGCTCTGGAAGTCGATGATCGCCGCCTTCGTCGCCGGCCCGAAGATCCCGTCCACGACGATGCCGAGGTTCGGCGTGCGCCGCACCGCCCGCTGGGCCCGCTTGACCGCGTCGCCGGTGTCCCCCTGCTGGACCGTCGGCTGACCTGGATTCGACATGATGACTCCTCTCGTCCGCGGCTCCCCTGGCCCGGGCGCCGTCAGTGTGGCAGACCACCCCGTCTACGGCAAGGTGCGGTTCCTGGACGTTCTGCAAACGGCCCGCGTGGCCGCGACTGTCCCGCGAATGGGGGGCATACCGTATGCGCATGGCGATCAGAATCGAACTGCGGACGGCGGACTGCCCCGTCTGCGGAAAGCGCATGGACGGCACGGTGAAGATGCTCGGCAACCCGGGCCAGGCCGGCTTCCGGACGGCCCCGCAGGATGTGCATTGCGTCTCGGGCTGCGAGCGGGCGCTCGGCGACAACCGGGAGCGGATGCTGGGGGTGTTCCAGGAGTAGGGCGCGATTCATCCCCCTCTCCGCAGCAGCGACCGTCCGTTAGCGTGGGACCACCAGAAGGCACGCAGGGGGAAGAGGACATGACGAACACGGACGACGCCGGCACGTTCACCGCCGAGGAGCGCGCCGCGATCAAGCAGCGCGCCGCCGAGCTGAAGGCGGAGGCCAAGCGCTCGAGGGGCGCAGAGAAGGCCGCGGCGGAGGCGGCGGAGGTGGTCGCGAAGATCGCCGCGATGCCCGACGGCGACCGCGAGCTGGCGGAACGCCTCCACACGATCGTCGCGGAGGAGGCCCCCGACCTCGCCCCGAAGCTGTTCTACGGCCAGCCCGGCTACGCCCGGTCGGGCAAGGTCGTCGTCTTCTTCCGCAGCGGGCAGCAGGACAACGAGCGCTACTCCACCTTCGGCGTCAGCTCCCGCGCCACGCTCGACGACGAGAGCGGCATGTGGGCCACCTCGTACGCGCTCACCGCGCCGACGGAGGCCGCGTGGCAGCGGATCGCAGAGGTCGTCCGCGGGGCGGCCGGGTAACGACTCCCGTCACGGCTGCGGGTGATTGCGCTCCCGCATCCGATTCTTAGCCTCGTCTTAGTCCCGGTAGGTGAGGATTCACCAGCGGCGCCGGCGGCACCCTCCCCCAAGGCATGTCGTCGCCGGCGCCGCTTCCCTCCCCTCCGGCTCAGTGTGCTGTGCGAACGTCGCATCCCGGCGCGAGCGATCGGCGCCGGGACCTCGTGAGGTCTAGGCAATTCTGCGAATGGCAGCCGAGTGCCGCGAGCCGTCACCATCAGCGGTGATGGGAGGTGATCACCATGTTGCTTGGTTTCACGGTGACGGTTGCTGCCGCGTGTTTCTGTCTGAGCCCGGCGCCGGTGCCCGAGCAGGTCCCGGTCGCGCCTGACGCGCTCGTCACGACGATTCATGCTGCCGCGCCCGCGGACGCGATCCCGGAACGGTGCCTGACGTCGAGAGCGTGGTCCCATGCCGCCGCGGCGTGCCCGCGGATGCCAGTGGACCCGTTCGTCCATGCTGGAGCGCGACCGCTCCTGCTGGGCCGCGTTCGTTGACGCCGTCGCTGACGAGTCGGAGGACTTCGGTCCCCCGTCTCGTCAGGGGGCGCGGTCGGGCGATTTCACCCACCGAAGGTGCTCGTCATCGCACGTGCAGCAGCCACAGTCTCGCGCCGACACTCTCGAACGGATCGACCGGCATCACCGGGCACGGCGCATGCAGGCGCGCCCACTCGGGTGCGGCCGCCAGGCACAGCGGCGGCGTCGGCCGGTCCTGCAGGGGTCGGAACGATGACAACGGCCCCGGCGTCAGGCAGAGGCACGCCGAGAGGACCGTCACTGTGAACTGCAGCATCATCTCCGAACACCTCCGCTCGGCAGCATGATCGGCGCTGGCACCTGCCGCCGCCATGGGAAGAATTGCCCATACCGCGTCAGCCGCCCGGCTTCCACGATCGGTGGTGGAGGTGAATACCATGTCCGAACCCGAAGTGGCCGACCCGGACCACGTCGCCGACCGCACCCTCATCGCCTTCCCGGAGGCGATCGTCCCCTCACCGGAGCACCCGAAAGCCGGCCGACCATGAACGCTCGAATCCGCGCTGCCGCGACGACTCTCGCCGCCGTCGCTGCGGTGACGCTCACCGTCTCCGGCCCGGTCACCGCGGAAGCCAAGGTCAAGGGCGTCGACAGCGGGACTGTCACCGCGATGTACAAGCCGGGCCCGCCTCCCGTGTGGTGCGGGAGCGTCCGGCTCTGCTCGTAGGACGACACGGCCTGACTCCCCGGGCGAGCGGGGACGGCAGCCACCACCCGTCCCTCCGGTGGCTGCCGGGGCAGCGTCACCGGCCAGGCGTGGGGGTCACGGCCTGGCCGGTGACGTGGTCCGGGGATGGCCCTGGCGGGCGGGACCGGCGTTCTCCACGGGCGTCGCCAGGCTGCGCCCCACCCGCTCCCCCAGACGCCGTGCCTCGCGGAGCGAGGCCCGTCGCGCGGGGGCCCCGCGGGCCGGGACCCCGATAGTCAGCAGCGATTTCTGACGTCGGGCTGACGAGATTTGAACCTGCGACCCCTTGACCCCCGGTGAAGTGCGCTTGATCAAGGAAGGGGCTTGTGCTAGCCGGAGCGAGCTGCCCCCGTCGCGTTGGAGCCCGCTATCAGCTTTGCTTACACCCGCGCGAGCCTCTTGAGTAACTGGGAATATTCTAGGATAAAGAAGTCGGGGCCCTTGGCGTCCCCATAGAAAACTTCAGCGTCGAATCCATTTTCGGGATCAAGTTGTAACTCACGTCTCATCCGCTTGATTATGCTCTTCGGAACTTCGCGTCCGTCGCTTGTATTTCTGTAGCGAGAACTAAGCTCCAGAGTCTTACGGCCGAGCAGGGTGCGACGTCCTGAAACGCGGCGCTTGACAAGCATCCACTCGCCGCGATCCGGGAGCACTTCGCAGCCCAATTCGCGCAGCCTGTGCGAGAGTTCGCGCCACGTTACCGCGCGATCCTCGCGTCGAATCTGCCTCGTGCGCTTGTGAATCCAATTGGCTATTGCTAAAACCTCACGATCGGCGATCCGGTCATATTCCACGTCCGGGTCAAGGAGCCCATGCGCGGCCACCTGGACCATGAACCGGTAGAGGTCTGCCTCATCGGATTGAATTACTAGATTGTGCCGGTCGAGAAACACGAGCATCGCTACGAGAGCCGTTCGCTTATTGCCGTTGTGAAAAGGGTGGTTCTGAACGATCGAGTGAAGCAAAGCCGCGGCCGATGACTCGACGGTTGTGTATTTCATCTGGTCGCCGAAAGACGCAGCCGGTCGGCCAGCCGCGCTCTCTAGCAGGGCTCGGCTTTTGACTCCCGGCGGTGAAATGGGATCGTCGGTTGATTGGAAGTCCACTGTCAAGGCCACATGCACTTGTTCAATTTCAGCTGCACTCAAATAGTTGCAACTTCTCGTATTTCCAGGGACCTCCCACACCAACGGTGGCGCCTGGGGTTTTGGCTCGCTGGTCACCTCTTGATCGCGCTTGCGAAATTCCCGAGAAGGATGGTGCTCCAGCCGCCTAATCGCACCTTTCGGGAGGGTGCTTGCTGCGGGGTGAACCCGCACTCCTAACTCAGCGAGGTATTCGACAAGCTCCGCGCGTGACACGGAGAGCTCATCGAGCCAGTAGCTGATCCGCTTCAACCTGGATCCCTCGATGCCTGTTGCGCGTTCCGCCGCGGCGACGTCGCTGGGATGGATTCGCGAGTTTGCATCCATCGGGTATTCGATCTTTTCGCCCCAGAGGGCTAGGAGTACCTGTTCGACGTCAAGACCCGACGCAGAACTCAACGTACCTACCGTCCAACTTCGACGCTTTGCCATGACTATGCGTTCCTCGTCGATATTGGCAGACAAGCTCTCATTGATTGTGCGAGGGCTACGCCACTCCGGAATGCTGCAGTCGCGTTCGCGGCCGCGGGACGAAGGCACGCCTCCATCGCGTTCTCATGGGCTCCACCTTGCAAAGCCACACTCATTTGTCCTCGTTCGACCATCTTTTCGTAGTCGGCCTTCCCCACGTCATTTCGTTCACTCTGCTCTCTCCTTGCCAGACTTAGACAGGCTAGGGCTATGACCGAGGTGTTACGGATTCCCAGAAGGAGGGGTGTCATTGTCCGTTCAAGCAGAAGAGTTCCGTCCGCCCTCTCCACGCCCGTCGCCAGGCTGCGCCCCACCCGCTCCCCCAGACGCCGGCCCTCGCTGCGCTCGGGTCGTCGCCCGGGGCCCCTCGCGGGCGGGGACCCCATTAGTCAGTGCGAGTTCTGAAAAAGCCGGTGGGGCACGTGGTCGCTTTGCGACCTTCGTGCCCCACCGGCTTTTTCAGAACGTCGGGCTGACAGGATTTGAACCTGCGACCCCTTGACCCCCAGTCAAGTGCGCTACCAAGCTGCGCCACAGCCCGTTGCTGTCCCACCCAGGCCGTGAGAGCGCCAAGCGAGACAACTCGTCTATCTTAGCGTGTCGACGGGGCCGGTCGTGACCAACCCGAAAGCCACCGTGGGCCCCGCCGACACAGCGCCGCGCGGCCTGCCTCCCGACGAGGAGGCGCGACGCGACGCCCGGACCTCCCGCCCCGCAGCGGTGCGTCCAGGTGGGTCGGCGGCGGGATGCGCGAACCGGGCAGCATCCCGCCGCCGAGTCACTTCTGGGTGGTACCACCGCCCAGGATCGTGTCGATCTCGTCCTGGGTGAGCGGGGCCCAGGGGGACGAGTCGGGGTTCGCGCTGGCGGCCTCCGGGCTGTCGCCCTTCGTCCACCACTTCGCCTCGAACGGCACGCCGTCGAACAGGATGCGGGCGCCCTTCTGGTACGCGGTCTCGCCGGCCCAGTCCGGGTACGTGCCCGGCGGGAGGGTCGGCTGCGGGATCGGGGTCTCGCCCGGCAGCACCGGTCCGACCAGGTCCCACGGGGTCTCCCACGCGTTGAGCACGGGGTTGTCCGGGACGTCGCCCTTCGTCCACCACTTGGCCTGGTACACGTTGTGGTGCCAGGTGACCTTCGTGCCCTTCAGGTACGAGTTGCTCGCGGTCCAGATCGGGTACGGCGAGTGCGCAGGGTCATCCGTCGCGGCGGCGGAGGTGGGCTCGGCCGTGGTGACGGCGCCCTCCCCCAGCGCGATGCGGCCGTCGAAGCCCTTCGACAGGAGGCCGGCGAAGGTCTGCTTGCCCTGGTTCACGCCGCTGCACGCGTCCGACACCACGCTGGTGTCCACGTAGTTCGAGCCGCAGGTCTTGTCGCGGTTCGCCGACCACATCGACATCCGGCCGATGCCCGTCGAGACCGCCCAGGCGTTCAGCGTCTTCGCGTCGGCGAGGCCGAACACCTGGCCCTCGTCGTCGTTCTGGCCGATCATCGGGGTCGCGCCGATCTTCGCCCACAGGCTCGGGTCGGACTGGTGCGTCCCCGCCCGGTCGTACAGCACGCCGAGCTGCTTCTGCGCCGCGGTCAGCGCGGCCTCGGAGGTCGCGGCCATCGACTTCGCCGCATCCTTCGCGGTTCCGTAGTCCATCGTCATCAGGTTGACGCCGGCGAGGTCGACCTTCGCCTTCAGCATGGCCGCGACGGCGTTGGTGCCGTCAACGGTCAGGCCGGTCGGCGCGACGGGCAGCGTCAGCCAGACGGCGAGGCTCTTGCCTGCGGCGCGGCGCTCCTGCTGGAGGTCGTGGATGGCGGTCGCCCGGCGAGCCGCGGCGTCCGCGTTCACGAGGCCGTCGCCCTCCAGGTCGAGGTCGACGGTGCCGACCTTGTACCGGTCGACGACCGCCGCGTACGCGTTCTTCAGCGACGTGGTGTCGGTGCAGCCGACCGCGAGCTCTTCGTTCCGCTGACCGCCGAACGACACCGCCACGGTGCCGCCCTGCTGCTGCAGGCGGGCGATCCGGCGGTCCAGGTCGAGCGAGCCGCGCGCCTGGTCCATCGTGTACGCGCCGCCCCAGGAGGGCGTGCACGGGTTGGTCTGGTCGGACACGATGAACGACAGCACGGCGTCCTTGGTGGAGGTCGTGCCCAGGTTCTCGAACGCGAACTTCGGGGTCGCGGTCACGTCCACGAAGGAGGCGAACCACGGCTTGACGTCCACCGAGGCGCGGGCGCTCCACCACTGGAAGCCGACCACGCCGGCCGAGGCGACGACCACGGCGACGAGGGCGGCGCCGATCACGCGCAACGGGGACAGGCGGCGGCCGGAGTCCGACTCCGGGGCCTGCAGCCGGTCCGTGGCGGAGGCCTGCGAGGCGGCGGCGGCCGCGGCGGCCTTCTTGTCCTTCCGGGACATCAGGCGGCCTGCCTCTCGCCGTCGACCGCCGGAGCGTCCGGAGCAGCGGGAGCGTCATCCCGCACCGCCGTGCGCTCGAAGTGCGGCACATCCCCGCCGGCGTGCCCGTGGTACAGCACCGAGCGCCAGTCGATCGACTCGGTGACCGGAGCGGACGCCGGGGCGGAGCGCTTGCGCTTCTTCTCGACGTAGAGCGGCTTGGTCAGGCCGAGGAAGATGTCCACGATCGTGTTCCAGATGCCGATGTAGGCGACGAGCGACCAGATCGCCAGGGTCGCGTTGAACGCGGCGAACGCGGCGTTGCCCCAGTTGTGCGCGTTCCAGTCCCGCCACAGCGTGAACAGCGAGAACGCGATGATCGCGAGCGGCGCGATCACGTACAGCAGCGGGGACGCGGTGCGGTTCTTGACCTTCGGCGTGCGGGCGAACGGGATCTTCTTGCCGGTCAGCGACTGCTGGATCGACTTGAGCACACCCGCCAGGTTCACCGGCAGCAGGATCAGGTTGAAGCCGTAGATCCGGAAGATGTCGGTGGCCTTGTAGCCGGCGTAGCGGAGGTCGCTTGCCTGGCTGATGAAGTACGGCAGCGCGGCCAGCAGCACCATCGGGCTGAGCAGCCGGCCGTCGTACGGGTACGCCAGCAGGAACACCAGGCCGAAGCTCGCCCAGCAGATGGAGGCCATGTAGTTGACCCGGAGCAGCAGCTCGATCCGCGAGACGGTCTCGCCGCGGCGCTTGCGCTCACGGACCTGCTTCCACAGCTTCGGCAGGATCAGGAGGCCGCCGTTCGCCCACCGGCGACGCTGGACGATCAGCGAGCCGAAGTCCGGCGGGGTGGCCGAGTAGCTGAGCCGCTCCGGGTAGTTCACGAGCGTCCAGCCGTGGGTGCCGAGGTCGATGCTCGACTCGGTGTCCTCGATGACGGTGCGGTCCTGGATGTACCGGCGCACCTCGAAGCCGCCGACCCACTCGGTCTCGACGATGTCCTCCAGCGCGCGCTTGCGGATGACCGCGTTCGCACCGACCCAGAACGTCGCTCCGTAGAAGCTCTTGCCCTGGTGGAGGATGTGCTGGATGTCGGTCGTCGCGCCGGCGAGGCGCTCGATGCGGGTGCCCGCGCCGCGGAACGACGAGTACGGGGTCTGCGTCACGGCGACGCGCGCGTTGTCCGGCTGCTGCAGGAAGTAGGTCAGCCGCAGGCAGTACTCGCGCAGCAGGATGGAGTCGGCGTCCAGGGTCAGCAGGAAGTCGCTGTCCGGGATCTCGATGTCGCCGGGCCGGCGGGAGCCCGCGGGCACGGCGTTCAGGATCGGGCCGTCCGGCGTCTCCTCGACGCGGTAGGTGCCGCCCATCAGGCCGATGTAGGCGTTGAGGTTCATCGCCTTGTTCGCCTCGTGGGAGAGGGACGCCCACTTCTTGCGCTCGAAGATCATCAGCTCGGCGTCGAAGGTCCACGCCAGGCGGCGGTAGAGCTGGGCCACGCGCTCGGAGGTGAGCGCGGCGCCCTCGCCGACGGCGGCCGTCACGGCCTCCGCGGTCAGGGCCAGCTCGTCGCCGAGGGCGCGGAGCACTTGGTCGGCGAAGAAGACGTCCACGTGGTCGTCGATCCCGTGCGCGTCGGCCTGGGCGTACAGCCACTCGGCCGCCCAGCGGTAGTGGTCGGCCAGCTCCAGCGCGTCCTCGTCGGAGACGAAGGCGCGCTCGTCGCCCAGCTCGAAGCGCAGCAGCGCGTCCGTGAAGCGGAACCGCGGCTCGGCGAGCTGCCCGGTGATGCTGTCCGCGAGTGCACGAGTGGCGTTCAGCCGCTCGGCCGTGGCCGGGTCGGTCGGGTTCGGGTTGTCGTCGACCAGCAGCACGACGCGCATGGAGGGGAACTCCTGCAGCGCTGCCGAGAGCAGCGTCATCCGCACGACCTCCGGCTCCTCCGCGTAGGAGGGCACGAGCACCGTGATGGACGGCTGGTGCTGGGCGAAGTGGCGGTCGAGCTCGGCGCGCGGGACGCGCACGTGCTTCTGGAAGCGCTGCAGCGCGCCCTGCCGGGCGACCAGGTACATCAGCGCGGAGAAGGTGAGGAAGGTGACGACGACCGTGTAGCCGATCGCCTCCATCGTGAAGCGGAAGTCCTGCGTGCCGAGCACGAGGAACTGGCGGATGATCGTGGTGACGACGTAGATCGCCCAGAACACGATGGTCGCGACGATGGCGACGCGGCTCCAGGTGATCTTCCGGTCCGAGGGCTTCGGGTGGACCGTGGGCAGTGGTTCGGTGCGGCGCTCGGCGCCCCACTGTCGTTTCCGGGCAGGCGAATATGTACTTGTAGAACTCATTTTCGGGTATGCGTCCTCGATGACGAGAGCCTGCGCCTTCGGGTAGCGCAGTCGGGTAGCTCTCTCAGAGGTCCACATTAGTGAGGACAGACCGGGGTACAAATACCCCCAACCGGGTCGCCCCCTCATTGGGGGTGACGTGAACCTGTCCGTTCACCTTCACCCCCGGCGCGCCGGCTTGACGCGCGACGCTCGGATCAGCGCTTGCGCTTCTCGCGCACGCGCATGTTGAGCACGATCGGGCTGCCCTCGAAGCCGTACACCTCGCGGAGCCGGCGGATGATGTAGCGCCGGTAGCCCGGGTCGAGGAAGCCCGTGGTGAACGCCACGAATGTCGGCGGACGGCTGCTCGCCTGCGTGCCGAACAGGATGCGCGGCTGCTTGCCGCCGCGGACCGGGTGCGGATGCGCCGCGGTGAGCTCGGCGAGGAAGGCGTTGAACTTGCCGGTCGGGATGCGGGTGTCCCACGACTCCAGCGCCAGCTCGAGCGCGGGCACCAGCTTCTCCAGGTGGCGGCCGGTGCGCGCCGAGATGTTGACGCGCGGCGCCCAGGAGACGTGCGCGAGGTCCTGCTCGATCTCGCGCTCCAGGTAGCGGCGGCGGTCGTCGTCGAGGAGGTCCCACTTGTTGAAGGCCAGCACGAGCGCGCGGCCGGACTCCAGCACCAGGTCGATGATGCGGACGTCCTGCTCGCTGATCGGCTCGGACACGTCGAGCACGACGACGGCGACCTCCGCCTTCTCCAGCGCGGTGGAGGTGCGCAGCGAGGCGTAGAAGTCGGCGCCCTGCTGCAGGTGCACGCGGCGGCGGATGCCGGCGGTGTCGACGAAGCGCCAGACCTTGCCGCCCAGCTCGACCTGCTCGTCCACCGGGTCGCGGGTGGTGCCGGCGAGCTCGTTGACGACCACGCGCTCCTCCCCCGCCGCCTTGTTCAGCAGCGAGGACTTCCCGACGTTCGGGCGGCCGACGATGGCCACGCGCCGCGGGCCGCCGACCTCCTGCTTGGCGACCTTGGAGACCTCGGGCAGCGCCTTCAGGATCTCGTCCAGCAGGTCGGCCACGCCGCGGCCGTGCAGTGCGGAGACCGGCCACGGCTCGCCGAGGCCCAGCGACCACAGCTCGGTCGCGTAGGGCTCCTGGCGGGCGTCGTCCACCTTGTTGGCGGCGAGGAACACCGGCTTCTTCGTCTTGCGGAGCAGCCGGACCACGTGCTCGTCGGTGGAGGTCGCGCCCACGGTCGCGTCCACGACGAACAGCACCGCGTCGGCGAGGTCGATCGCGACCTCCGCCTGCGCGGCGACAGAGGCGTCGATGCCGCGGGCGTCGGGCTCCCAGCCGCCGGTGTCCACGATCGTGAACCGGCGGCCGTTCCACTCCGCCTGGTACGAGACGCGGTCGCGCGTGACGCCGGGGGTGTCCTCCACGACGGCCTCGCGGCGGCCCAGGATGCGGTTGACGAGCGCCGACTTGCCGACGTTCGGGCGGCCGACGATGGCCAGCACCGGCAGCGCGGGCAGGTAGGTGATCGCGTCGGGGTCCTCGGTGACCGTCCCGAGGAGATCGAGGTCGGTGTCGTCGAGCTCGTACTCCTCCAGACCGCTGCGGAGGGCGGCGGCGCGCTGCACCGCGAGGTTCTCGTCCAGGCCGGCGAGGCGCTCGACCAGGTCGTCGGCGCCTACAGGCTCGTTCTCGATGTCAGACATGGGTCTCTTTCTGTACGACCGCGATGACCGCGTCGACGGTCTGGTCGAAGTCGAGGTCGGTGGAGTCGACGGTGGTCACGCCGTCTGCGGCGTTCATGAAGTCCACGACCCGGGAGTCGGCCGCGTCTCGTCTGCGGAGGGCCTCACCGACGTGGGCGGCGGAATGGCCGGTCAGCTCGGCAGAACGCCTCGCCATTCTAACCTCTTCGTCGGCGGTGAGCAGGATGCGCACCGGGGCATCGGGGCAGACCACGGTCGTGATGTCGCGGCCCTCGACCACGATGCCGCGCTTCTCGCCGTGCGCGATGATCGACCGGAACAGTCCGGTCAGGAACGCGCGCACCTCCGGCACCCGCGCGATCGCGCTGACCACGGCGGTGACCTCCGGCTCGCGGATCGCGTCGGTGACGTCGTGGTCGCCGACGAACACGTGGTACGTGTCCGGGTCGGTTCCGATCCGGTAGTCGAAGTCCGGGAGCGCGTCGATCACGGCGGCGGAGTCGGTGGGGTCGAGGCGGCGCTGGACGACGAACCAGCTGAGCGCGCGGTAGGCGGCGCCGGTGTCGAGGTACGACCAGCCGAGCGTGCGGGCGGCCGCCTTCGAGACGGACGACTTGCCGCTGCCGGCGGGCCCGTCGACGGCGACGACGATCGGGAGGCCCGCAGCCTCGGTTCGGTCGGCGGTGTCGGTGGGGTCGGTGGGGTCGGTCATCCGGCGATCCTCCAGCCACGGTCGGTCAGGTCGGTCACGGTGCGCTGCCACACCTCGGGGAGCACGGCGATCTCCGCCAGGCCGAAGGCGGCGCCGGGCGAGTGCTCCAGGCGCAGGTCCTCCAGGTTCACGTCCAGGTCGCCGAGCTCGGCGAGGAGGCGCGCCAGCTCGCCCGGCCGGTCGTCCACCATGACGACGAGGCTGGAGAACCGCTTGTCCTGGCCGTGCTTGCCCGGAAGCCGGGAGACGCCGAGGTTGCCGCCGGCGATCTCCTCCGCGATGGTGCGGCGGGAGCCGGCGGCGTCGACGTCGTCGAGGGCGGCGAGCACCCGGTCGAGGTCGTCGCGGTAGGCGCGCAGGATCGCCACGATCGCGGGCGCGTTGGCGCCGAGGATCTGCACCCACAGCTCCGGCTCGCTTCCGGCGATGCGCGTCACGTCGCGGACGCCCTGCCCGGCGAGGCCGAGCGCGGCGTCGGTGGAGGCCGCGAGCCGCTTCGCCATGAGCGAGGAGACGATCTGGGGCGTGTGCGAGACGAGCGCGACGGCGGCGTCGTGGTCGTCGGCCGCCATCTCGACGGGCGTGGCGCCGAGGTCGAGGATGAGCGCCTCCACGAGGTTGACGGACGCGCGCGCGTTCTCGGGGCGCGCGGCGACCACCCACGGGCGGCCGATGAACAGGTCGGCGCGCGCGGCGCTGGGACCGCCGCGCTCGCGCCCGGCGAGGGGGTGCGAGCCGACGTAGCGGGAGAGGTCGATTCCGGCCTCCACGAGCTCGGCGAGCGGCTGGCCCTTGACGCTCGCGACGTCGGTGACGACCGCGGCGGGATGGGCGGCCAGCTCGTCGGCGACGACGCGCGACACCAGGTCGGGCGGCACCGCCACCACGATGAGCGCGGGCTCCACGGCCCCGTCGTCCGGTCGCCCGGCGCCGTAGTCGGCGGCGAGGCGCAGATGGGCGGGAGAGGCGTCGGCGAGCAGCACGTCCACGCCGCGGGCGCGCAGCCCGAGCCCGACGGACGCCCCGAGCAGCCCCGCGCCGACCACGCGGACGGGTCCGGCGAGGCGGGAGGCGGAATCAGTCACGGAACAACCTTAGTCGGGGCGGAAACGCGCCTACCGCCGCGAGATCGTGAGCAGAGCGCCCAGTTCGTCCTTGGTCAGGTCGCGCATCGCGCCGACCTTCAGCGTGCCCAGATGCAGCGGCCCGAACTGGCGGCGCACCAGCTCGATCACCGGATGCCCGACCTCCGCCATCATGCGGCGGACGATGCGGTTGCGGCCCGAGTGCAGCGTGAGCTCCACGAGGCTGTCGCCCCCACCCGAGCGCGACTGCAGCAGCCGTGCCTTGTCGGCGGCGATCGGGCCGTCCTCCAGTTCGACGCCCTTGGTCAACCGTGCGATCGTCTGCGGGGTGACCGCGCCGCGGACGCGGGCGATGTAGGTCTTGGTCACGCCGAAGCTGGGGTGCGCGAGCACGTGGGCGAGCTCGCCGTCGTTCGTCAGGATCAGGAGGCCGGAGGTCTCGGCGTCCAGGCGGCCGACGTTGAACAGCCGCTCGGGGTAGTCCGCAGTGAAGCGCGACAGGTCGGGGCGGCCCTGCTCGTCGCGCATCGAGCTCACCACGCCGACAGGCTTGTTGAGCATCACGTAGCGGCGGGACGTGTCGAGCTGGACCGCGGTGCCGTCGACGGCCACGCGGTCGGTCGCGGGATCGACGCGGCGGCCGAGCTCGGTGACGACCTGGCCGTTCACCGTGACGCGGCCGGCGACGATCAGGTCCTCCGACACCCGGCGGGAGGCCACACCGGCCGCAGCCATGACCTTCTGGAGGCGCTCGCCCTGCGCGGAGGCGTCTCCGTTCGCACGGTCACCGGACATCGTCGAAACCTTCCGCTCCGTCCGCCAGCAGCGGCGAGATCTTCGGCAGCTCCTCGATCGAGTTGATGCCGAGCTGGGTGAGCAGCAGGTCGGTGGTGCCGTAGTTGATCGCGCCCGTCTCGCTGTCCGTGAACAGCTCGGTGATCAGGCCCCGGCCAAGGAGCGTGCGCACCACGGAGTCCACGTTGACGGCGCGGATGGAGGCGATCGCACCGCGGCTGATCGGCTGCTTGTACGCGATCACCGCCAGGCTCTCCAGCGCCGCCTGCGACAGCCGGGTGGGGTTCTGCTGGAGGACGTAGCCCGACACGACGGCGTCGAACTCCGGCCGGACGTAGACGCGCCAGCCGCCGCCGACCTCCCGCAGCTCGAAACCGCGGCGGACGCCCGGCGTACCGTCGGACCCCGCCACGCCGTCGAAGTCGGCCACCAGCGCGTCGACCGCCGCGCGGACGCGCTTGACCGGCGCGCCGACCGCGGTCGCGAGGGTGACGAGGCTCATCGGCTCGTCGGCGACCATGAGGATGGCCTCCAGCGCGCGCTCGATCTGCGCGTCCTCGACCGCCGCCGGCTCGGTCTCCAGCTCGGTTCCGTCAACCGTCATAATCCGCTCCCAGGTTCGACAGGTTCTCCTCCGACCAGTGCTCGGCCGTCCAGCGCAGCGTCAGCTCGCCCAGCGGCTCCAGCTGCTCGAACGCGATCGCCGCGTGCCGGTACAGCTCCAGCACGGCGAGGAACCGGGCGATCACGACGCCCTTCTGCTCGGCGCCGGCCACCAGCTGCCGGAACGACAGCGGCTCGCCCGCACGCAGCATCCCGACCACCACGGCGGCCTGCTCGCGGATGCTGACCAGTGGCGCGTGCAGGTGGTCGAGGCCGACGACGGGGATCTCGCGCGGCGTCATCGCCAGCGTCGCGAGCGCCGCGAAGTCCTCCGCGGTCAGCGTCCAGACCAGCTCGGGCGTGCGCTGCCGGTACTTGTCCTCCAGCCGCACCGTGCGCGCGTGCCGGGAGCTCTCGGCGTCGAGCCGCGACGCGAACCACGCCGACGCCTCCTTGAACGCCCGGTACTGCAGCAGCCGCGCGAACAGCAGGTCGCGCGCCTCCAGCAGCGCGACGTCCTCTGCGTCGACCAGCTCGCCCTGCGGCAGGAGCCCGGCGATCTTGAGGTCCAGGAGCGTCGCGGCCACCAGCAGGAACTCGCTCGCCTCGTCCAGGCTCTCGTCGGCGTCGAGCCGGCGCAGGTAGGCGATGAACTCGTCCGTGACCCGGCTCAGCGAGATCTCGGTGATGTCCAGCTCGTGCTTGGAGATCAGCGACAGCAGGAGGTCGAACGGCCCCTCGAACTGGCCGACCGCGACGCGGAAGCCGCCCTCGCCGGCGGTGTCCTGTTCCTGCGGCGCCTCAGGCGACGGCGCCACGGAAGATCAGTTCCCTCGCGAGCTGGCGGTAGGCCTCCGCCGCCTGGTGCTCGGGCGCGAACTGCGTGATCGGCGTGGCCGCGACCGAGGCGTCCGGGAACTTCACCGTGCGCGAGATCACCGTCTCGAGCACGCGGTCGCCGAACGCGTCGACGACGCGCTCCAGCACCTCACGCGAGTGCAGCGTGCGGGAGTCGTACATCGTGGCGAGGATGCCGTCGAGCTCGATGGCCGGGTTGAGCCGCTCGCGCACCTTGTCGATGGTCTCGATCAGCAGGGCCACGCCGCGCAGGGCGAAGTACTCGCACTCCAGCGGGATGAGCACGCCGTGGCTGGCGGTCAGCGCGTTGACGGTGAGGATGCCGAGCGACGGCTGGCAGTCGATGAGGATGACGTCGTAGTCGGCCGACACCTTACGCAGCACGCCGGCCAGGATCTGCTCGCGGGCGACCTCGTTGACCAGGTGCACCTCGGCAGCCGAGAGGTCGATGTTGGCCGGGATGATGTCCAGCCCCGGAACACCGGTCGACTGGATCGCCTCCCGCACGTCCGCGTTGCGGTTCAGCAGCAGGTCGTAGATCGTCGTGACGTCGTGCGTCTGCGCGCCGAGACCGGCCGAGAGCGCGCCCTGCGGGTCGAAGTCGATCGCGAGCACCTTGCGGCCGTACTCGGCCAGCGAGGCGCCCAGGTTGATGGAGGTCGTGGTCTTGCCGACCCCGCCCTTCTGGTTGCACAGCGCCACGATCTTGGCCGGACCGTGCTGGGTCAGCTCGACGGGTGCGGGGAACGCGCGCAGCGGGCGCCCGGTGGGTCCGAGCGGTGCGGCGATGGATGCGGTGTCCATGCCGGGAAGCTCCGTCCTGACCTCGTCGTTGCGCGTCACCTGGCTGATCCTCGTCCCTTTCGATCGACGGCCGTTCACGGCCCGTTCATGGGCTCCATCCTATCCGCGCGCACCCCGGTCCGCGGGCCGCGACGGCGGCGGGTCACGGGGCGGACCCAGGGCGTACGCTGTGCGGATGCCGACGATGCCAGCCGAGCTCACCACCGGGCGCCTGAGCCTGCGTCTCCGCGACGGACGCGACGCCGAGTGGAGCCTCGCGCTGATCGCCGAGGACCCCGACCAGGAGACCAGGACGGTCGAGGAGGAGCGCGACCGGCTGGACGCGCAGCGCCGCGCCGCGGAGGAGGCCGGCTTCGGCGTCTACGCGGTCGAGCTCGCCGAGACGGGCGAGGCGATCGGCTATTGCGGACTGGTCGCCAGGCGCGCGAGCGCCGCACAGCCGGGGCTGGCTTACGAGCTCCTGCGCCGCCATGTCGGCAGCGGCTACGCCACGGAGGCCGCTGCCGCGGTCGCCGACGCGGCGTTCGACGCTGGCTTCCCCGTGCTGTGGGCGATCGTCGAACGCTGGAACGCGCCGTCCTTCCGCGTCCTCGACAAGCTCGGCTTCACGCCGTCACGCGTGTCGGGCGACGACGGGAAGGTGCTGGTCTGGCTGTACCGGAAGGCGCCGCGGGGGCGTCATCGCGCCCGCGGGTGAGCCGTCACGTACACGTCCCGCAGCGCGTCGGCCGTCACCAGCGTGTAGATCTGCGTCGTGGCCACGGACGAGTGGCCGAGCAGCTCCTGCACTACGCGCACGTCCGCGCCGCCCGCGAGCAGGTGGGTGGCGAACGAGTGGCGGAGGGTGTGCGGCGAGATCTCGACGCCGAGCTGGGCGCGCTCGGCGGCGGCGCGGATGATCAGCCAGACGTTCTGGCGTGACAGGCGCGCGCCGCGCATCCCGAGGAACAGCGCGGGCGTCGCCCTCCCCCGCGCCGACAGGACCGGGCGCGCTCGCACCAGGTAGGCGGCGACCGCGGTCTGCGCGTAGCTGCCCAGCGGCACGATCCGCTGCTTGGCGCCCTTGCCGGTGAGGCGCACGACGTCCGTGTCGATCACGTCGTCCACATTGAGACCGACCGCTTCGCTGACGCGGGCGCCGGTCGCGTACATCAGCTCCAGCAGCGCCTTGTCCCGGAGGTGGTCGAGCTCGTCGCCGTCGGTGGCCGCCAGCAGCGCGGCGACCTGGTCGACGGTGATCGCCTTCGGGAGGGTGCTCGGCTGCTTGGGCGGACGGATGTCGCGCGCGGCGTCGGCCTCCACGCGGCCCTCCTCCAGCAGGAACCGGTGGAACCCGCGCACCGTGGACAGCATCCTGGCGAGGGAGGTCGCGGTCAACGGCGACTCCTCGCGGGAACCGAGGTGCGCGAGGTAGGTCGAGACGGTCACCGGCAGGACGTCGCGGACATCGCCGACGCCCTCGCCGTCCAGCCAGACCGTGTAGACCGTCAGGTCGCGCCGGTAGGCGGCCACGGTGTTCGCCGAGAGGCCGCGCTCGATGGCGACGTGCCTCAGGAAGGCGTCCGCGTCCGCCGCGACGGTCATCCCGCGGCGCTCTGCTCGCTCAGCTCGGGCGCTTCGCCGTCCGCGTCCGCCAGCTTCGGGTGGCTCGGCCAGGGCGCGTCGGCGGCGCCGAGGCTCTCCCAGCCTTTCTCGCGCGCGACCCGCGCCGCGAGCACCGCGATGATCAGCACCGCGTTGTGCGCGCGGCGCTCCAGCACGGCGTCGACCGCCTCCTCCAGCGGCACCCACGCCACCTCGATGTCGGCCTCCTCGGCCTCGCGCGCGAACGCCTCCGCGGTGGCGCGGACGTCCCGTGCCAGGTAGACGCGGATGGCCTCGTCGCTGCCGCCCGGGCTGGTGAACACGTCGGTCAGGACGTTCCACTGCCCGGCCTGGAGGTCGGCCTCCTCGGCCAGCTCGCGCTGCGCCGCGGTCAGCGGGTCCTCGCCGCGGATGTCGAGCAGGCCGGCCGGGATCTCCCAGTCGCGGTAGCGCACGGGGTGCCGGTACTGCCGGATCAGCAACACGCGGCCCTCGTCGTCCAGGGCGAGCACCGCGACCGCGCCGGTGTGGTCGACGTACTCGCGGGTGATGTCCTCGCCGTTGTAGCGGAAGGTGTCCCGCCTCACGTCCCAGATCCGACCGCCGAAGGCGACGTCGGAGGAGACGATCTCGGGACGGAACGGCTCATCGCGCAGCGCGCCGGCCTCCGGAGCGCCCTCGGCCTCCGCCGCCATCAGGCGTCCGCGCCCACTTCGAGCGCACCGTCCACGACGGCGCCCACTTCGTCGTCCGCCGCGACCTCGAACAGGAGGCTGGCCTTCTGCCGGTCGAGCGCGGCGCCGACGAGCCCGGCGAACAGCGGGTGCGCGTGGTTCGGGCGCGACCGCAGCTCCGGGTGGGCCTGGGTGCCGATGTAGAACGGGTGCACGTCGCGCGGCAGCTCCACGTACTCGACCAGATGGCCGTCCGGCGAGGTGCCGGAGAACCAGAGGCCGGCGTCGGCGATCTGCTCGCGGTAGTTGTTGTTGACCTCGTAGCGGTGCCGGTGGCGCTCGCTGGCCTCGTCGGCGCCGTACAGTTCGGCGGCGAGCGAGCCCTCGGCGAGCAGCGCCGGGTAGAGGCCCAGGCGCATGGTGCCGCCCAGGTCGCCGCCGGCGATGATCTCGACCTGCTCGGCCATCGTGGCGATCACCGGGAACTCGGTCTCCGGGTCGAACTCCGACGACGACGCGCCGGCCAGGCCGGCCTCGTGGCGCGCGTACTCGATGACCATGCACTGCAGGCCGAGGCACAGGCCGAGGGCCGGGATGCCGTTCTCACGGGCGAACTTCAGCGCGCCGACCTTGCCCTCGATGCCGCGGACGCCGAAGCCGCCCGGCACGCAGATGGCGTCGACGTCGCCGAGCTGCGCGGCAGCGCCCTCCGGCGTCTGGCACTCGTCGGACGGGATCCACTTGAGCTTCACCTTGGTGCGGTGGGCGAAGCCGCCCGCGCGCAGGGCCTCGGTGACCGACAGGTAGGCGTCCGGGAGGTCGATGTACTTGCCGACCAGGCCGATGGTGACCTCGTGCTTGGGGTCGTGCACGGCCTCCAGGAGGTGCGCCCAGCCATGCCAATCGACGTCGTTCGCCTTGTCGAGGCCGAGCTGGTCGATGATGTAGGCGTCCAGGCCCTGCTCGTGCAGCATGGTCGGGATGTCGTAGATGCTCGGGACGTCGATCGCGTTGACGACGGCCTGCTCGTCCACGTCGCACATGAGCGCGATTTTGCGCTTGTTCGACTCGGACACCGGCCGGTCGCTGCGCAGCACGAGCGCGTCCGGCTGGATGCCGATGGAGCGCAGCGCCGCGACCGAGTGCTGGGTCGGCTTGGTCTTCTGCTCGCCGGAGGCGTTCATGAACGGCACGAGCGAGACGTGCACGAAGAAGCAGTTCTTGCGGCCGAGCTCGTGGCGCACCTGGCGCGCGGACTCGATGAACGGCTGCGACTCGATGTCTCCGACCGTGCCGCCGATCTCGGTGATGATGACGTCGGGCGCGGGCTCGCCGTCCGGTCCCGGCTGGGCCTGGAGGCGCATCCGGCGCTTGATCTCGTCGGTGATGTGCGGGATGACCTGGACGGTGTCGCCCAGGTACTCGCCGCGGCGCTCCTTGGCGATCACGTTCGAGTAGATCTGCCCGGTGGTGACGTTCGCCGACTGGGAGAGGTTGATGTCGAGGAAGCGCTCGTAGTGGCCGATGTCGAGGTCGGTCTCCGCGCCGTCGTCGGTGACGAACACCTCGCCGTGCTGGAACGGGTTCATCGTCCCCGGGTCCACGTTGAGGTACGGGTCGAGCTTCTGCATGACGACGCGGAGGCCGCGTGCCGTCAGGAGGTTGCCGAGGGAGGCCGCTGTCAGGCCCTTCCCCAACGAAGAAACGACACCACCTGTCACGAAGATGTGCTTGGTAGTGCCGTTTTTGCTGTTGGTCTGCGCCGCGTCTGAATAATCCACCACGGGCTTGCAGCTTATCACCTGCAGCGGGGTGTCGCGGTCAGCGTGCGGCGGCGGCCATGTCCACCAGCTCGCGCGCGTGGGCGAGCCCGCTCTCGGAGTCGGGCAGACCGGAGAGCAGCCGCGCCATCTCGGCGATCCGCTCGTCGCCGTCGAGCCGGCGCACGCTGGAGGCGGTGACCGCGCCGTCGTTGCCCTTGACGACCGTGAGGTGGTTGTTCGCGAACGCCGCCACCTGCGCGAGGTGGGTCACGACGATCACCTGCGCACTCTCGGCGAGGCGTGCGAGCCGGCGGCCGATCTCGATGGCCGAGGCGCCGCCGACGCCGGCGTCGACCTCGTCGAAGATGAAGGTCGGCACCGGATCGGTCGCCGCGATGACGACCTCGATCGCGAGCATGACGCGCGAGAGCTCGCCGCCGGAGGCGCCCTTGCCGAGTGGGCGCGGCTCGGCGCCCGGGTGCGGGCGGAGCAGGATCGCGACCTGGTCGCGTCCGCTGGCGGTGTAGCTCTGCGGGTCGGACTCGTCGCGCTGGGTGACCTCCACGACGATGCGGGCGTCCGGCATCGCGAGGGCGGACAGCTCGTCGGAGACCGCTGCGGCCAGGCGCTCCGCTGCGACGCGGCGACGCTCGCTGAGGTCGGCGGCGAGCTCCGCGACGAGCGTCCTGTCGGCCTCCACCTCGTCTGTGAGCTCCTGGATGCGGTCGGCGTCGCCGTCCAGCTCCAGCAGCCGGAGGCTCCCGGTCTCCAGCGTGCTGATCACGTCGTGGAGCGTTGGCCCGTACTTGCGGACGAGCGTGGACAGCTCGGCGCGGCGCTCCTGCACGGCCTCCAGCTCGCGCGAGCCGTCGGTGTCGAGCGCGGCGAGGTAGGTGGAGAGCTGCGCGGCGATGTCGGAGGCCAGGTAGCTGAGGTTGGCCACGGCCTCCACCGTCGGGGCGAGCTCGGCGTCGTGCGGCGCGACCCGTTCGACCTGGCGGCGTGCGGCGTCCAGCAGGCCGACCACATCGGGCTCCTCCGACTCCTCGGCCGAGAGCAGCTCGCGCGCGCCGGAGGCGGCGAGGCGCAGCTCTTCGAGGTTGGTCAGCCGTTCGGCCCGTTCGCCCAGCTCGTCGTCCTCCCCCGGCTGCGGCGCGACGGCCTCGATCTCGGCCATGGCGACGCGGAGGTCGTCGGCCTCCCGTGCTCGGCGGTCGCGGTCCGCCAGCAGCTCCTCCAGCTCGCTGGCGTTGTCGCGCCAGCGGTGGAACACCTGGGCGTAGGCCTCGAGCGCACTCGCGAGCTCCGGGCCGGCGAAGCGGTCGAGCGCCTCGCGTTGGGCCACCGCGGAGCGCAGCCGCAGTTGGTCGGACTGGCCGTGCACGACGACCAGCTGCTCGCCGAGCTCGGTCAGCACGCTCACCGGCGCACTGCGACCGCCGACGACCGCGCGCGACCGGCCCTCGGCCGACACGGAGCGACTCAGCACGAGCTCGGCGGATCCGTCGCCGATCGGGTCGACGTCGCCGCCGGCATCGCGGACGCGCTCCACGACCTCCCCCGGCTCCTCGACGCGCCAGCGCCCCTCGACCCAGGCCTGGGCGCTGCCGAGCCGGACTGCGCCGGTGTCGGCGCGCTCGCCCAGCAGGAGGCCGAGGGCGGAGACGACCATGGTCTTGCCCGCGCCGGTCTCGCCGGTGATCGCGGTGAATCCGGGGCCGAGCGGCAGCGCGGCCTCGGCGATGACGCCGAGATCGCGAATGGAGATCTCGTCGATGCCGCCGCGCGGCGCGACGGCCTTGCCGCGACCCGCCGCGGTGCGGGTGGTAGAGCGCTCAGTCACGTCCAGCCGGCCCCCGCCATCCCGTGACCGGGAGGTCGAACTTGTGGACGAGCCGGTCGGTGAACGGCCCGGGGTGCAGTCGCGCGAGCCGCACCGGGATGGGCGAGCGGCGCACCACGACACGGGAACCGCGCGGCAGGTCGAACTGGCGGCGGCCGTCGCACCAGAGGATGCCCTCCCCGCCCGCGCGGTCGAGCAGCTCGATCGCGAGCGAGGAGTCGGCGTCGACCACGAGCGGCCGGGAGAACAGGGCGTGGGCGCTGAGCGGGACGAGCAGCAGCGCAGCGACGCCGGGCCAGACCACCGGTCCGCCTGCGGAGAACGAGTAGGCCGTGGAGCCGGTGGGCGTCGACATCACGACCCCGTCGCAGCCGAAGCTCGACATCGGCCGCCCGTCGACCTCGATGACGACCTCGAGCATCCGCTCCCTGCTCGCCTTCTCGACGGTCGCCTCGTTGAGCGCCCAGCTCTCGTAGACGACCTCCTTGCCGACCTTGACGCGGGCGGAGAGCGTCATGCGCTCCTCCACCTCGTAGTCCTTCGCGAGGCCGCGCGCGACGGCGATCTCCAGGTCGTCCCGCTCGCTCTCGGCGAGGAAGCCGACGTGCCCGAGGTTGACGCCGAGCAGGGGCGCCGTGCATCCGCGGACCAGCTCGGCCGCCCGCAGGATGGTGCCGTCGCCACCGAGGACGATCACCAGCTCGAGATCGCTCGCCTGCACCTCGTCGCCGAGCACGGCGACCGCGTCGAGGTCGGGTGCGGCGGCGAGCAGGTCGCGCCGCTCGTCCTCGCTGAGCACCGGGACGACTCCGGCGGAGATGAGCTGCCTGCACACCTGCACGCCCGCGTCGAGGGAGTCCTGACGGCCGGTGTGCGCGACGACCAGAATGTATCGCTGCGCGTCACCCGATGCCGCCACGTCGCCTCCCTGTGCCTGCAATGCGCTGTGCGCCCATCCTGCCTGACCCGCCCGTTCCGGGCCGTCCCACCATTCTGTCGGTTTTCGGGCCGGGATGTGCCCGGGCAGGGCAGATTGTGGAGAACGTTCACTCAGGGAGCGGGTGTGGAGACGGATCGTCCGTCTGGCCGCAGCCCCCGCCAGCGTCCGGCGCCGCGCAGTTCGCGCAGCCGGGTGCGCACGGCGGCCAGCTGCACGCCGAGCACGGCGAGCTCCGCGAGGAGTTGGCCGGCGAGCGCGCCCGTGCCCTGGAACGCCAGGGCTCCGAAGAAGATCGCGGGCAGGCCGACCGCCGCACCGACCACGGCGGAGCGGGCGGTGGCCGACAGGCGCCCGAGGGCCACCAGGAGCACCACCCCCGTGGACATGCTGGCGCAGACCACGGCCAGGTTCGCTCCGGCGATCGCCGCTGCGAGCGGTGGAACGTGCACCGTCCCGGAGAAGACCAGTTGGGCCGCCGGCTCCGCCGCGAAGGCGAAGCCCACACCTGCGATCACACCGATGCTCGAGCTGATGATCGCGGCCCGCGCGGCGCGCACCATCCTCCCGGCCGGATCCGTCTCGCGACCCACCCAGCCCTTCAGCACGTACTGCTGGGTGACCAGCACCTGCTGGAACATCCGTTTGAGCCGGTCGACGGACGCGTACAGCAGGGTGGCGTCCACCGCGCCGAGAGTCGCGACGCTCGTCCCGAGCGAGAGGTACACCGACGAGAAGATGTTGGTGGTGAGCGCGTGGCCCTGCATGCGCACGACGGCGACGATGCGCCGGGGCCCGAGCGCTGTGAAGTCCGCGAGTCTCACCCCGAGGACCGCCGCGGCGACCAGCGGAGCGGAGACCGTCCCCACGAGCAGGGCGACCGGGTAGACGAGCACCGACCAGCCGGCCGAGATCGCCAGGGCGGACGCGACGACCAGGAGGGTCCGCGGGAGGACCTCGGTGACCAGGAACAGGCGCGGGCGCAGCATCCCGATGAAGATCCAGCCCGCGCCCATGACGGCGAGCCCGCTCGCGATCGCGACCAGGGCGGAGAGCAGCCCGAATCCCGGGGCGAGCGCCGACGCGAGCGGCGCGGCGACCGCGAGCGCCGGGACGGCGACGGCGGCCTTGGTGACGAGCGACGTGGCGTAGGCGCGCGCCCGGTTGCGCTCAGACATCCTGGCGACCCGCTGGCTGCCGCTCAGCCCCCAGCCGAGTTCCACCACGACGCCGGCGGTGCCGCCCAGCGACTGCCCGAGGGCGATCGCGGCCCAGGCTCCTCCCCCGTTGGTCGAGGTGATCGCGGGGAGGGCGAGAAGCGGCGAGACGGCGTTGAGCACCGGGACGGCGAGGTAGCCGATGAAGGCCGCAAGCACCGCGCGCACCCGGGTCAGACGGTTCCGCCACGAGGCGACGGGGGCGGAGCTCATCCGATGACGGTAACCCCGGAGGCACCTCAGACATCCCGGATATCACACGAAGGGCCTCGATAATCGCCCGGGATTTCACCGGTTCGATCGTGAACCGGAACCGCGGGTCACGCCGTGACCGCTCGCACCCTCTCCAGCCACTCCGTCGGGTTGCTCGCGCCCGCCCGCAGGTGCACCAGCGCCTCCTGGTTGCCGTGCGAGCCCGCGATCGGGGAGGCCATCACGCCCGCGGTGCCGAGCCCCGCGTCCCAGGCGCTCCAGAGCACGCCGCCGACGGCGTCCGCGCGCAGCCCTGCGTCGCGCACGATCCCCTCGCGGATGCCGGTGCGGCCGACCTCGAACTGCGGCTTGACGAGCAGGACGAAGTCCGCGCCCTCCGCCGCGACCTCGCGAAGCGCGGGGAGCACATGCGCGAGCGAGATGAACGACAGGTCGGCGACGACCAGGTCGGGACGCAGGTCGGGGCCGACGAGCCGGGCGAAGGACTCACGGGTCAGCTCCCGGACGTTCACGCCCTCGTACGAGAACAGCCGGTCCTCACGGGTGAGCTCGGGCGCGAGCTGCCCGTGCCCGACGTCCACCGCGATGACAAGGCGGGCGCCGCGCTCCAGGAGAACCTGGCTGAAGCCTCCCGTCGACGCGCCCGCGTCGAGCGCGACACGCCCCTCCACCGCGACTCCGAACCCGTCCAGCGCCGCGATCAGCTTGTGCGCGCCGCGGCTCACGTAGTGGTCGGCGCCGGCGACGACCAGCTCCTGCTCGTCGCCCACCTTCGTGGACGCGCGCACGACCGGTTTGCCGTCGACGGTCACGAGGCCGTCCGCGATCAGCGTCGCGGCGTGCGTCCGCGACCGCGCCAGCCCGCGCGCGGCGAGCGCGACATCCAGTCGTTCAGCCATGCCGTGGAGCGTCGGCGCCTTCGAGCCGCGCGCTGAGCTCCTCGTGCAGCTGGGCGTACGACTCGGCGCGCGCCTCCAGCGGCTGCTCCTCGATCACCTCGAGCCGCGACACGAGGCCGTCCGGGGCCGACTCGTCGTCCGGCCGGTCGCCGTCCACGGTCCCCGCCTCGTTCTGCATGTCCGACACCCTACCCGCGCTCGTCCCCTACTCCACGAACACGCCGCTGAGCGTCTTCTTCCCGCGGCGCAGGACGACCATCCCGCCCGGGAGCAGGTGGTCGCCGACGGGCGACTCGGCGTCCTCGACCTTGGCGTTGTTGACGTACACGCCGCCCTGGGCGACCGCGCGGCGGGCCTCGCCGAGGCTCTTGGTGAGCTCGGTGTCGACCAGCGCCTGGGCGATCGTGGTGGAGGACGCCGTGGTCGTGTTGGGGAGCTCGCGCAGCGCCGACTCCAGCGCGCCGCGGTCCTGGGCGGCCAGGTCGCCCTGGCCGAAGAGGGCTTCGGACGCCGCGATGACGGCCTCGGTGGCCTCCACGCCGTGGATGAGCGCCGTCACCTCGTAGGCCAGCCGGCGCTGGGCCTCGCGGCGGAACGGCTCCTCCGCGACGGCGCGCTCGAGGCGCTCGATCTCGTCGCGGTGCAGGAAGGTGAAGACCTTGAGGCGGTCGATCACGTCGGCGTCGTCGGCGTTGAGCCAGAACTGGTAGATCGCGTACGGGCTCGTGAAGCTCGCGTCGAGCCAGATCGCGTTGCCCTCGCTCTTGCCGAACTTGGTGCCGTCGCTGTTCGTGATGAGCGGGGTGCCGATCGCGTGACCGTGCACGCCCTCCACCTTGCGGATGAGGTCGGTGCCGCTCGTGAGGTTGCCCCACTGGTCACTGCCGCCGGTCTGGAGGAGGCAGCCGTACTGCCGGTACAGCTCCAGGAAGTCCATACCCTGCAGGATCTGGTAGCTGAACTCGGTGTACGAGATGCCCTCGTCCGAGTTGAGCCGGGCGGCGACGGCGTCCTTCTTCAGCATCGTGCCGACGCGGAAGTGCTTGCCGATCTCGCGCAGGAAGTCGATGGCCGACAGCGGCGCCGTCCAGTCGAGGTTGTTGACCAGGCGGACGGCGTTGTCGCCCTCCGACGAGAGGAAGCGCGTGACCTGCTGCTGGAGGTAGCCGACCCACTCGGACACGGTCTCCTTGGTGTTCAGCGTGCGCTCCGCGGTGGGCCGCGGGTCGCCGATGAGACCCGTCGAGCCGCCGACGAGGCCGAGCGGCTTGTGCCCGGCGAGCTGGAGGCGGCGCATGGTCAGCAGCTGCACCAGATTGCCGAGGTGGAGGCTCGGGGCGGTCGGGTCGAAGCCGCAGTAGTAGGTGATCGGGTCACCGGCCAGGAGCTCCTTGAGCGCGGCCTCGTCCGTGGAGACGTGGACGAGTCCGCGCCACTTCAGCTCGTCCCAGACGTCGTCGAACGACGGGTCGTTGGTCTGCGCGCTGAGCGTGGGCTCTGCGCTGCTGCGGTCTTCGGCGGCGGCGGTTTCTGGCACTCCCACAGAGTAGCAGCGGAGGCCTCCGTATCCCGGTCGTCGATCAGGTCTGTGGACCTGATCAGACTTGAATCAGGCCTCAGGACCTGATAATGTGCGAATCAGGTCCACAGCCCTGATGCTTGCGAGGAGGCATCCCGTGTTCGTCGTCACCGCCGACCAGGTCGACAGCCGCAACCGGCCCGACATCGTCGCCCCCGCGCTCTCCGCGCTGAACGAGCGCCACGGCGAGCGCCTGGCCCTGCCCGCCGACCGGAACGCCGGCGACGAGCTCCAGGCGCTGACCGCCGACGCCGCCACCGCCTTCGACATCGTCACGACGCTCGCGCGCGGCGGGGCGTGGAGCGTCGGCATCGGCATCGGCGCGGTCCGCACGCCGCTCCCCGCCGCGACGCGGGAGGCCAGCGGCGACGCGTTCGTGGCAGCCCGGGCCGCGGTCACCCGCGCCAAGCGCGCGCCGCTCCGCTTCGCCGCGGAGGCGGTCGCCGCGCCGGAGGCCGCCGCCGACGTCGAAGCGCTGGTCGGCCTCCTGCTGACCCTGCGGGAGACGCGCAGCGCGGCGGGCTGGGAGCTCTACGACCTCGTCGCCGCCGGGCTGACACAGGCGGAGGCCGGCGCGCGGCTCGGGATCACCCCGCAATCGGCGAACGACCGCGCCCGCGCCGCCGGCCTGCGTGCCGACCTCGCGGCGCAGCCGGCCCTGGTTAGGCTGTTGGAGACCGCCGACGCAGCCCAGCAGTCGGCCGAACGTCCGGAGGATGGATGACGTCCCTGCCCGTGCCGCAGTTCCTCGCCGCCATCGTGCCGTTCGCGCTGTGGGCCGTCGCGCTGATCCTCGCGATCGCCGCCGTGTGCTGCATGATCGCCACGCTCCGGTCGCCGCGGCGGCCGCTCGTCTACACCGCGGCCGGCCTGCTCGGGCTCGCGTTCCTCCTCGTCGCCCTCCCCCAGCAGGGCGCCCCGCTGGTCTTCCGCGTGCTCATCGGCATCGTCGCGCTCGTGCTGAGCGTCGTCGGCGGCGGCCCGGCCGCGCAGCTCGCCCTCGCACTCGCCACGCGGAGCACATCGGTGCCCGGCGTCCACGGCGGCATCGTCGTCCACGACAAGGTCAGCGGGATCGAGGAGACGCGCGAGGTGCTGCGCGGCGGCATGACGATCGGCTACCTGGAGCGGTTCGCCACCACCGGCTCGATCATGGCGGGCTTCCCGGAGGCGCTCGGCGTGCTCATCGCCATCAAGGGCGTCGGCCGGTTCACCGAGCTCGAAGCGCCGGAGGCCCGCGAACGCTTCATCATCGGCACCCTGGTCAGCCTCATCTGGGCCTGCCTCTGCGCCGGCCTCTTCCGCTTCGCCATCGCCTGACCGCCGAGGGGCACGTAAACGCCCCTAAAACTGCGGTTTAGGGGCGTTTAGGTGCCCCTCGGCGGTGGTCAGTCGTGGGATTTGGGGTGGCGCTTGTAGGGGCTGACCGTGGGGTCGCCGGGGAGCCAGTACCGCCAGGGGAAGGTCACGCTCCCGCCCGCTCCGGAGACGCCGGTGCGCGGGCCGGTCTCGTAGGCCGGCTGGACGGTCGGCAGCTCCAGCTCGAACGGCGGCGCGAACAGGTCGGAGCCGTTCTCCGACAGCAGGATGCCGGCCGCCACCACCAGTCGCGCGGGTCCCCGCGCCAGGTCGCGCGCCGCGACGGCCCGGCCGACGGGACCGCCGCGCCTGTGTGCGGCCAGCTCCGCGCCCTCCACGACCTCCCCGGCCCGCAGCAGCACCGCCGACGACACACCCTCGGGCGAGCACACCACGTTCGCGCAGACGTGCATCCCATAGGTGAAGTACGTGTAGAGGTGGCCGGGGCCGCCGTACATCACCGCGTTGCGCTTGGTGCGGCCGCGGAAGGAGTGCGAGCCGGGGTCGACGCCGTCGCCGACGTAGGCCTCCACCTCGCTGATCCGGATGCCGACGACGCCCTCCTCCGTCTCGTGGCGGAGCACGGCGCCGAGCAGTTGCGGCGCGACCTCCAGCGCCGACGCGGCGAACACGTCGCGCCCGGGCCGGTAGAGCGTCATGCTGCCCGGCTCAGAAGATCCGGCCGCCGGCGGCGACGGTCACGATCAGTCCGACGACGATCACCGCGACCGCCACCACCACGATCAGCGGAATGAGCCAGCCGGGACGCCGGGCCATCAGCCCAGGTCCCGCCGGGTGGCGATCAGGGCACGGGTCAGCGCTCGGACCCGCTCGGTCAGCGTCGCGAGCTGGTCGGCGACGCGGTCGGGAGCGGTCCCGCCGGCCCCGGCGCGGCTCGCGACCGACCCCTCCACGGTCAGCACCGAGCGCACCTCGGGCGTCAGCAGCGGCGACACGGCGGCGAGCTGCTCGTCCGTCAGGTCGCTCAGCTCCAGCCCGTTGTCCTCCGCGTACTTCACCAGGCTGCCGGTGATCTCGTGGGCGTTCCGGAACGGAACGTGCTGCTTGACCAGCCACTCCGCGACGTCGGTCGCGAGCGAGAAGCCCTGCGGCGCGAGCTCCGCCATCCGGTCGGTGTGGAAGCGCAGCGTCGCGACCATCCCGGCGAACGCGGGCAGGACGACCTCCAGCGTCTGCACCGAGTCGAAGACCGGCTCCTTGTCCTCCTGGAGGTCGCGGTTGTACGCCAGCGGGAGGCCCTTGAGCGTGCTCAGCAGCCCGGTCAGGTTGCCGATCAGGCGCCCCGCCTTGCCGCGGGCGAGCTCCGCGATGTCCGGGTTCTTCTTCTGCGGCATGATCGAGGAGCCCGTGGAGTACGAGTCATCCAGGGTCACGAAGCCGAACTCGCGCGTGTTCCAGAGAATGATCTCCTCGGCGAAGCGCGACACGTCCACACCGATCTGCGCCGCGACGAAGGCGAACTCGGCCACGACGTCGCGCGCGGCGGTGCCGTCGATGGAGTTCTCCGAGCTGATCGCGAAGCCGAGCTCCCGGGCGACCAGCAGTGGATCGAGCCCGAGCGTGGACCCGGCGAGGGCACCCGAGCCGTACGGCGAGACGTTCGCGCGCCGGTCCCAGTCGGCCAGCCGCTCCAGGTCGCGCACCAGCGGCCAGCAGTGCGCCAGCAGGTGGTGGGCGAGCAGGACGGGCTGCGCGTGCTGCAGGTGGGTGCGGCCGGGCATGATCGCGGTGGGATGCGCGTCCGCCTGGGCGGCGATCGCGTCGATCAGCGCGATCAGGCGCTCGGCGATGATCCCGGCGTGGTCGCGCAGGTAGAGGCGCACGAGCGTCGCGATCTGGTCGTTGCGGCTGCGGCCGGCGCGCAGCTTGCCGCCGAGCTCGGCGCCCGCCCGCTCGATCAGGCCGCGCTCGAGCGCGCCGTGCACGTCCTCGTCGCTCTCGGCGGCGGCGAAGGAGCCGGAGAGCACGTCGGTCTCCAGGACGTCGAGGGCGCCGATCATCCCGGCCAGCTCCTGGTCGGTGAGGTAGCCGGCCGCCGCGAGCGCCTTGGCGTGGGCGCGGGAGCCGGCGATGTCGTAGGACGCGAGCGCCCAGTCGAAGTGGGTGGACTTGCTCAGCGCGGCCAGCTCGGGCGACGGTCCGCCCGCGAAGCGCGCGCCCCAGAGCTTGCCCTCGTCGGTCTTGCCGACGCCGTCGGTGCTGTCCGCGGTCATGCCGCCCCCTCTTCGTTCGTGGTCGGCTCGTTCGTGGTCGGCTCGTTCTTGGCGAGCAGCCAGGCCAGCAGCGCCTTCTGGGCGTGCAGGCGGTTCTCCGCCTCGTCCCAGATCACGGACTGCGGGCCGTCGATCACGTCGGCGGTGACCTCCAGGCCGCGGTAGGCCGGCAGGCAGTGCAGGAACACGGCGTCCTCCGCGGCAAGCCCCATCAGCTCGGCGTTCACCGTGTAGTCGCCGAAGACGGCGACCCGCTCGGCCTTCTCGTCCTCCTTGCCCATCGACACCCAGGTGTCGGTGATGACGACGTCGGCGCCGGCCGCGGCCTCCCTGGCGTCCGTGAAGACGGCGACCGAGCCGCCGGTGCGCACGGCGATGGCGGCCGCGTCGGCCACCACGGCGGCGTCCGGCGCGTACGACGAGGGCGCCGCGACGCGGACATGCATGCCGGCGGTCGCGCCGCCGAGCAGGTACGAGTGCGACATGTTGCTGGCGCCGTCGCCGAAGAAGGCGAGCGTCAGGCCCTCGGTGCGGCCCTTGTGCTCGCGCACCGTCTGCAGGTCGGCGAGGATCTGGCAGGGGTGGAACTCGTCCGACAGCGCGTTGACGACAGGGACGGTGGTGCCCTCCGCCATCTCCTCCAGGCCGCTCTGAGCGAAGGTGCGCCAGACGATCGCGGCGACCATCCGCTCCAGCACGCGCGCGGTGTCGGCCAGCGACTCCTTGCCGCCGAGCTGGCTCTCGCCGCTCTGGATGATCAGCGGGTTGCCGCCGAGGTCCGCGATCCCGACCGCGAACGAGACGCGGGTCCTGGTCGAGGTCTTGTCGAAGATCACGGCGACGGTCTGCGGGCCGGCGAGCGGCTTCGCGGAGAAGCGGTCGGCCTTCAGCCGCGCCGCCAGGTCGAGCACCTCGGCCTGCTCGGCCGGGCTCAGGTCGTCGTCGCGGAGGAAATGACGGGTCATGGGAGTCCTTGGGTCTGCGTCGGTCAGGAGGTCAGGAGGCGTGCACCGCGTCGAGCGCGCGCCCGAACCGCTCGCGGAACTCCGCGAGCTCGGCGTCGCCCACGATCAGCGGAGGAGCGAGGCGGATGCTCGACTCGTTCGGCGCGTTGATGATCAGCCCGTTGGCGAGCGCCGCGTCGGAGAGCCGGTGCGCCTCGCCGTCGGTGAGGCCGACGCCGATCAGCAGGCCGGCGCCGCGGATGTCGCCGATCAGCGGCGAGTCGTAGGAGCGCAGGATGGCGCGCAGCTCCTCGCCGCGCCGGGCGGCGTTGCCAACCAGGTCGGCCCGCTCGATCTCGCCGATCACCGCGTTGCCCGCGGCCGTCGCCAGCGGGTTGCCGCCGAACGTCGAGCCGTGCTGGCCCTGGCTGAACAGCTCCGACGCGCGGCCGAACGTGATGAGGGCGCCGATGGGCACTCCCCCGGCGATGCCCTTCGCGACGGTGATCGCGTCCGGGAGGATGTCGGCGTGCTGGTAGGCGAACCAGCGCCCGGTGCGGCCGATGCCGGTCTGGATCTCGTCGATGATCAGCAGCGCGCCGTGCTGCTCGGTGAGCTCGCGGGCGCGCTGCAGGAAGCCCTCCGGGAGGTCGAGCACGCCGGCCTCGCCCTTGATCGGCTCCACGAACAGCGCGGCCACGCGGTCGTCGATGGCGGCCTCCAGCGCGTGGATGGTCGAGTCGATGTGCTCGACCCCGCCCGGCAGCGGCTCGAACGCCTCGCGCATCGGCGGCTTGCCGGTGAGCGCGAGCGAGCCCATCGTGCGGCCGTGGAAGGCGTTGTGCAGGGCGAGCACGCGCGTGCGCCGGCCGTGCGGGCCGCGGTTGAGGCGCGCCAGCTTGAAGGCGGCCTCGTTGGCCTCCGCCCCCGAGTTGCCGAACAGGATGCGGCCCTGCTCGCCCGCTCCGGTGATGTCGCGCAGGCGCTCGGCGAGTTCGAGTTGCGGCTGCGTGGAGAAGTAGTTGGAGACGTGCGCGAGCGTGGCCACCTGGCTGCTCACGGCCTCCACCAGGACGGGGTGCGCGTGGCCCAGCGAGTTGACCGCGATCCCGGCGAGGAAGTCGAGGTACTCGTTGCCGTCGACGTCCCAGACCCGGCAGCCTTCGCCGCGGGCGAGCATGAGCTTGGGGGTCGCGAGAGTGCGCATCATGGCGTCGCCGAAGCGCGGTTTCCACCGCCCGTCCGTGTTGGCTTCCGTGCTGTGTGCGAGTCGCGCCGTCATGCCGGCACCACCTCCGTTCCGATTCCGGACTGCGTGAACACCTCGAGGAGGATCGAGTGCGCCACGCGTCCGTCGATGATCGCGGCCTTCGGCACGCCGCCGTCGACCGCGTCCAGGCAGGCCGACATCTTGGGGATCATGCCCGACTCCAGCGCGGGCAGCAGCTCGCGCAGCTCGGGCGCGGCGATCTTGGACAGCAGCGAGTCGCGGTTCGGCCAGTCGCTGTAGAGACCGGCGACGTCGGTCAGGATGACGAGCTTCGCCGCCCCGAGCGCGACGGCGAGCGCCGCAGCGGCCGCGTCGGCGTTGACGTTGAGCGCCTGGCCCGGGTCGTCGATGTCCGGCGCGATCGAGGAGACCACCGGGATGCGGCCGGCGTCGAGCTGTGCGAGCACGGCCTCCGGGTTCACGCCGATCACGTCGCCCACGAGGCCGAGGTCGACCTCCTCGCCGTCGACCACGGCGCCGCGCTTGCGGCCCTGGAACAGCCCGGCGTCCTCCCCGGACAGACCGGCGGCGAGCGGGCCGTGCTTGTTGATGTTGCCGACGATGTCGCGGTTGATCTGGCCGGTCAGGACCATGCGCACCACGTCCATCGCGTCCGGTGTGGTCACCCGGTAGCCGCCGCGGAACTCGCTCTCGATGCCGAGCCGGTCGAGCATCGCGGAGATCTGCGGACCGCCGCCGTGCACGACCACCGGGCGCAGCCCCGCGTAGCGCAGGTAGACGATGTCCTCCGCGAAGGTGCGCTGGAGGTCCTCGCTCACCATGGCGTTGCCGCCGAACTTCACCACGATGATGCGGTCGTGGAAGGTCTTCAGCCAGGGCAGCGACTCGATCAGGGTCGCGGCTTTGTCCGCGGCGGCGGCGCGCTCGGCGGCCTCCGCGGTGTCGGTGTCGGTGTCGGTCGTCATGTCAGCTGGAGTAGGCACTGTTCTCGTGGACGTAGTCGTGGGTCAGGTCGTTGGTGAGGATGGCCGCCGTCTCGTCGCCCGCGTGCAGGTCGATGAGCACGTGCACCGCGCGCGGCGTCAGGTCGACCAGGTCGCGCGGCTGGTCCGGCTCCCCCGCCGTGCACACCTGCACGCCGTTGATCGCGACGTCGATGCCGTACGGGTCGAACTCCGCGTCGGTGGTGCCGACCGCGGCGAGCACGCGGCCCCAGTTGGGGTCGTTGCCGAAAATGGCCGCCTTGAACAGGTTCGACCGCGACACCGCGCGGCCGACGGTCACGGCCTCGTCCTCGGTCCTGGCGTTGACGACCTCGATCGTGACGTCGTGGGAGGCGCCCTCGGCGTCCTCCTGGAGCTGCGTTGCCAGGCTGCGGCACACCTCGGTGAGCGCGAACGTGAACTCGTCCAGGTCGGGCGTGACGCCGCTCGCGCCGGAGCCGAGCAGCGCGACGGTGTCGTTGGTCGACATGCAGCCGTCCGAGTCGAGGCGGTCGAAGGTGACCCGGGTGGCTGCGCGGAGCGCCGAGTCGAGCTGAGTGGAGTCGAGCACGGCGTCCGTCGTGATGACGACGAGCATCGTCGCGAGGCCCGGCGCGAGCATCCCGGCGCCCTTGGCCATGCCGCCGACCGACCAGCCGGCCGCTGAGACCTGCTCGGCCTGCTTCGGGCGCGTGTCGGTGGTCATGATCGCCTCGGCCGCGCCGAGCCCGGAGTCGCCGGCGAGGGCGGTGGCCGCCTGGGCGACACCCGTGGTCAGCTTCTGGAGGTCGAGCTGCTCGCCGATCAGGCCGGTGGAGCAGACCAGCACGTCACCGGCGGAGACGCCGAGCGCCTCGCCCACGGCCTCCGCCGTCGCGTGCGTGGTCTGGAAGCCCTGCGCGCCGGTGTAGCAGTTCGCGCCGCCGGAGTTCAGGACGATCGCCGACACGACGCCGTCGGCGATGACCTGCTCGCTCCACAGCACCGGGTTCGCCTTGCAGCGGTTGGTCGTGAAGACCGCGGCGGCCGCCGTCAGCGGTCCGCGGTTCTGGACGAGCGCGAGGTCGCGCTTGCCGCTCGACTTGAGGCCGGCGACGACGCCGGCGGCGGAGAATCCCTTGGCGGTGGTGACGCTCATGGCGCGACTCCGTTCACACTCAGACCGGCGGTCTCGGGGAGCCCGAGAGCGATGTTCGCGGACTGGATCGCCGCGCCGGCCGTTCCTTTGTACAGATTGTCGATGGCGAGCACGGTCACGACCCGGCCCGCCGCCTGGTCGAGGGCGACCCCGATCAGCACGGTGTTCGACCCCAGCACGTCCGCCGTGCGCGGCACGACCCCTGCGGGCAGGACGTGCACGAACGGCTCGTCCGCGTAGGCGGCCTCCCAGACCTCCTGCACGTGTGCGGCGGTCACTCCCGGCTTCACCCGCGCGGTGGTGGTCGCCAGGATCCCCCGCGACATCGGCACGAGCACCGGAGTGAACGAGAGGGTCGGCGTCGTCGCGCCCGCTTTGCGGAGGTTCTGCTGGATCTCCGGGATGTGCCGGTGCGTGCCGCCGACCGCGTACGGGTTGGCGGAGCCGAGGATCTCGCTGGCCAGATACATCGTCTTGAGCGACTTCCCCGCGCCGGACGGCCCGACGGCGAGGACGCTGACGATGTCCTCCTCCTCGACCACCCCGGCGTGGATGCCCGGCGCGAGCGCGAGCGAGACGGCGCTCGCGTTGCAGCCGGGCGCCGCAATGCGGGTCGCTCCGGCGAGGTGCGCGCGCTGCTTGGCGCCGTCGGCCCCGACGATCAGCTCGGGGACGCCGTACGCCCACGAGCCGAAGTACTCGCCGCCGTAGAACGCGTCCCAGTCGGCCGGGTCCTCCAGCCGGTGGTCGGCCCCCGCGTCGACGACGAGGGTGTCGCCGGGCAGCTGCGCGGCGACCTCCCCGGAGCGGCCGTGCGGCAGCGCGAGGAAGACCACGTCGTGACCGGCGAGGTTCTCCGGCGTGTTCTCGGTGAGGGTGAGGTGGGCGAGGGAGCGCAGGTGCGGCTGGTGCGCGGCGAGTGGGTGACCGGCGTTGTTGTGCGCGGTCACAGTGCGGATCTCGAAGTCGGGATGGTCGGCGAGGATGCGCAGCAGCTCGCCACCCGCGTACCCGGAGGCACCGGCGACGGCAACCGAGAGAGTCATGCTTGTTCCTTGATGGGGTGGACGACAGGGGGCCGAGGAGCCGGCGACGCCCATGTCCGACCGCGAAGGGTCGCCCGAGCGCCGCCTAGATTCGGCGGTCGCGCAGGCGTCGGCGCATCGAGGGGGCACCGACGGTAAGCATGTAGACCACCCTAGCGCCCTCTCCCTCCGCGCCGCCAAATCGCGGGCGTCACACACGGCCGGCGAACACCCGCGCCGTCGTCCGCCCCGCACACCACCGATGGGTTCTGCCGCGCCGGTGAACCGCCGGGTGATCTTTCCGGAGCCGGGTCGGCCCCCGGCCGAACGGCCTCCGTCCCGCGCCTATCCTGACCCGGGCGACTCTCGCCGTCACTCACGAGGTGAGGCGACTTCCACGATCCGAAAGCGAGCCGTCGATGAATCCGTTCCGCTACCGCCGTCAGTTCCTGCTGACCCCGTCCCGGAACGTGGACCTGCCCGGATGGACGACGCTCGACATCGCCGACTACCGGCTGCACGCGCATCCCGACCTCGCGGTGAGTGTGCACGACGACGAGGCCTCCCCCGTCCGCCTCCTGCTTCTCGGCTTCGCGATCGACCCGGCACGGCCTGGGCTCGACGATGCCGCACTCCTGGCGGAGCTCGCCGCGACCTGGCGCGGCGACGTCTCGACCTGGTCCGCGGTCGAGCTGGCCGGCCGCTTCGTCCTCGTGGTGTTCACCGCGGACGATGTCCTGTTCCTCGCCGACCCCTGCGGGCTGCGGACCCTCGAATACACGCGGCGAGACGGCGCGCTGCACCTCGCCTCGCAGGCGCTGCTGCTGGAGCAGGTCGTGCCGCTCAGGCCGAGCGCGCGGTATCGCGACCTGCTCGAGTCCCGCTACTGGCGCAACTCCCAGGAGGCCTTCCTGCCCGCGGACGCGACACCGTTCGAGGACGTGGATCGTCTGGTCCCGAACCACCTGCTCCGAGCCAGCACGGGAGAGCAGGAGCGCTACTGGCCGGTGCAGGACACCGCCCTGCACGCCAGGCAGGGGGCGGACCCCGCGTTCCTGATCGAGTCGGCGATCACGAGACTCCGGGCGTCCCTCGCGGCCGCGGCGGACCGGTTCCCGGTCGCGCTGCCCGTGACCGGCGGCCTGGACTCGCGCATGCTCCTGGCGGCGTCCGGGCCGCTGGCGGACCGGCTGTTCTATTACACGCTCCGCTACCGGCACCTGCATCGCAGGTCGCCGGACATCGCCATCCCGTCCCGGCTGCTGGCCGCACGCGGGCTGGAGCACCACATCATCGACTGCCGCGAGCCGGCCACCGCGGAATGGCTGCGGGTCTATCGCGACAACTCCGCCATCTCGCACCTCGACGACTGGGGCCAGATCGCCTACGGAATGGAGCGCGGTTTCCCCGCCGAGCGGGTGGCCCTGAAGGGCAACGCGGCCGAGATCGCCCAGTTCTACCTCCGGACCGACGGCATCCTCCCTGACACCGACACCGGCCGGCAGCTCGCCCGCCTCATCCCCGGCTGGGAGACGGCGCCCGCGATCGTCGCCTCCCTCGACGTGTGGCGGGAGAAGGCAGCGCCCGCCGCCGCTGCGGTGGGGATCGACCTCGACGTCCTGTTCCACTGGGAGCACTTGTGCGGCTCCTGGCAGGCACAGAGCCAGCTCGAATGGGACATCGCCCAGGAGGCCTTCACCCCGTTCAACGACCGCGTGCTCCTCACGACCCTGCTGCAGCTGCCCGACGAACTGCGTTCCGCTCCCGAGCGCGTGGCCTTCCGGCAGATCATCGCCTCGGGCGGCGACGACTGGCTGAAGGAACCGATCAATCCCCGCACGTCGGGCCTGCGCGTGCAGGAGTTCCTGCCTCGCGCCGCCTATCGCGTGAAGCGCAAGCTGCGATCCCGAAGCGTCCTCTGACGGCCGCGCGGCGATCCGTGCCGGATGGGGCCTCCCACCCGGCACGGGATCGTTCCGCTACTCGCGGATATGCGCGCCGAACAGCTCCTCGGCACGCGCCGCCCCCGCGAGCTTCGCCTCGCTGGCTTCGGCCGCGGTGAGGGTGCGGTCGTCGGCGCGGAAGCGCAGCGCGAAGGTGAGGCTCTTGCGGTCGGCCGGGAGACCGGCGCCGCGGTAGTCGTCGACCAGGCGGATGTCCTCCAGGAGCGCGCCGGCGCCCTCCCGGACCGCGGCCAGCAGCTCGCCGGCCGGGACCTCGTCGCGCACGACGAGCGACAGGTCCTGCGTCGCCGCCGGGAAGCCGGCGATCACGCCCGCGACGATGTCGGCGGGCGCGACGGCGATCAGCGCGTCCAGGTCGAGCTCGTAGACCGCGACGACGCGCGGGAGGTCGAGGTCCTCCGCGATCGCGGGCAGCAGCTCGCCGGCGTAGCCCACGACGACGCGCGAGCCGTCCGCGGCGTGCGCCACGAGCTGGGCGGTGCGTCCCGGGTGCAGCGCCTGGTGGCGGCTCTGCACCGGCTCGACGCGGACGCCCACGGCGGTCGCGGTCTGCTGCACGGCGGTCAGCGCGTCGGCGAGTCCGGCGGCGACGGGCGCCTGGCCGGGCTGCTTCTCCACCGGGCTGCCGACGATCAGGCCGGCGAGGTGGCGCGGCTGCGCGGGAATGCCCGCGTTCAGGCCGGCGAGCACGTCGTCGCCCGGGAGGGCGGCGCCGAGCGGCAGCTCCTCGCTGCCGAGCACGCCGCCTGCGGGGAGGAACACCGTGCCGAGCTCGTAGACGCGCAGGTCGACGAGGCCGCGCGCGAGGTTGCGCTTGGCCACGTCGATCAGGCCGGGAAGGAGCGAGGTGCGCAGGTACGGGGCGGTCGCGTCGAGCGCGTTCGCCAGGCGCACCGCCGGCACCGGGCCGGCCTCGGGCGAGCCGAACAGATCGTTCTGCGCCTCCGAGACGAACGGGAAGGCGAGCACCTCGGTCGCGCCGTTGTCGGCGAGCATTTGGGCGACCGAGCGGCGCAGCTTCTGCGCGCGCGACAGGCCGCGGCCGGGAGGCGCGACGGGCAGCACGGACGGGATGCGGTCGAACCCGACGATGCGGGCGACCTCCTCCGCCAGGTCGGACTTGTCGCGCAGGTCAGGACGCCAGCTCGGCGGCACGACGAGCAGGCCGTCGGCGTCGCCGGTCACGGTGCCGCCGATCTCGGCGAGCGCGCCGCGCACCTCGTCGTCGGTGAACGCCACCCCGATCAGGTTCGGGATGTAGGCGCTCGGCAGGCGGATGGGCTCCGCCTCCCCCGCGGTGTCGAGCAGCGAGCCGAGCTCGTCGGCGTGGCCACCGGCGAGCTGTTCCAGGAGCTGCACGACGCGGGCGGCCGCCGCGACGGCGACGCGCGGGTCGACCCCGCGCTCGAAGCGCTTGGAGGCCTCGCTCGGCAGCTTGTGCCGGCGGGCGGTGCGCGCGATCGACACCGGGTCGAAGTTGGCGGCCTCCACCAGCACGTTGCTCGTGCCCGCGCCGATCTCGGTGGACGCTCCGCCCATCACGCCGGCCAGGCCGATGGCCCCGGACTCGTCGGTGATGAGGAGGTCCTCCTCGTCCAGGACGCGGGTCTGGTCGTCCAGGGTCACCAGCGTCTCGCCCGCGTGCGCGCGGCGCACGATGATGCCGCCGGAGAGCTTGTCGAGGTCGTAGCCGTGGATCGGCTGGCCGAGCTCGAGCATCACGTAGTTGGTGATGTCCACGATCAGCGAGATCGAGCGGATGCCGGCGAGCTTCAGCCGCGCGACCATCCACGGCGGGGTCGGCCGGGAGCCGTCGACGTCGCGGACGACGCGCGTGACGAACACCGTGGCGCCGACGCGGCCGCGGATCGGCGCGCGGTCGTCGATCGTCACGCTGAAGCCGTGCGCGTGCGCTCCCGTGGAGTGGACGCGGACGGCCTCGGCCGGGTCGCGGAAAGCCGCGCCGGTCGCGTGCGAGTACTCGCGGGCGATGCCGCGGATGGAGAACGCGTAGCCGCGGTCGGGCGTGACGTTGACCTCCACCGCGGTGTCGTCCAGCCCGAGCAGCGAGATGGCGTCGGCGCCGACCTCCGGGTCGAGCCCGAGCGTCGTCAGCCGCAGGATGCCCTCGTGGTCGTCGCCGAGGCCGAGCTCGCGCGCGGAGGCGATCATGCCGTCCGAGACGTGCCCGTAGGTCTTGCGGGCGGCGATCGGGAACGGTCCGGGCAGGACCGAGCCGGGCAGCGTCACGACGACCTTGTCGCCGGGGAAGAAGTTGCGGGCGCCGCAGACGATGCCGTGGACGGCGTCGCCACCGTCGGCGGCCTTCTGGCCTTCCGGAGCGCTGCGGACCTGGCACCAGCGGATGGTCTTGCCGTTGCTCTGCGGCTCCTCCACGAAGTCCAGCACCTGGCCGACGACCACCGGGCCGCTGATCTCGAAGGTGTGGACGTCCTCCTCCTCGAGCCCGACGGACACGAGGGCGGCGTGGACCTCGTCGGCCGTGGTGCCGGGCTCGAGGTCGACGTACTCGCCGAGCCAACTCAGGGGGACGCGCATCAGACCACCATTCCGAACTGCTGGGAGAACCGGACATCGCCTTCGGCCATGTCGCGCATGTCTTTGACGTCGTTGCGGAACATCAGCGCCCGCTCGACGCCCATTCCGAACGCGAACCCGGAGTAGACCTCCGGGTCGATGCCCGCGGAGCGCAGCACGTTCGGGTTCACCATGCCGCAGCCGCCCCACTCGATCCAGCGCGCGCCGCCTTTGAAGGTCGGGTGCCAGAGGTCGAGTTCGGCGCTCGGCTCGGTGAACGGGAAGTAGTTGGGACGCAGGCGCACGCGGGCGCCCTCGCCGAAGAGCGTCTTGGCGAAGTGGTCGAGCGTGCCGCGCAGGTGCGCCATCGTCAGGCCCTTGTCGACGGCGATGCCCTCGGTCTGCGTGAAGACCGGGAGGTGGGTCGCGTCGAACTCGTCGGTGCGGAACACCCGGCCGGGCGCGATGCGGTAGACCGGCAGCTCGTTGCCGAGGAGGGCGCGCAGCTGCACCGGGGAGGTGTGCGTGCGCAGCACGAGGTGCGCGTTCGTCGGCTCGACGAAGAAGGTGTCCTGCATCGCCCGCGCGGGGTGGTCGGCGTCGAAGTTGAGCGCGTCGAAGTTGTACCACTCGCTCTCCAGCTCCGGACCCTCCGCGACCTCCCAGCCCATGCCGACGAAGATGTCGGCGATGCGCTCCTGGAGGAGGCTGAGCGGGTGGCGGGCGCCGGGCGTCCAGCGGCTCGGCAGGGCGGTGACGTCGACGGCCTCGGCGGCGAGCCGGGCGGCGTCCTCCTCGGCCGCGATCGCGGCCTCCTTGGCGGCGAACGCCTGGTTCACGCGGCCGCGGGCGCCGCCGACGAGCTTGCCTGCTGCGGCCTTCTGGTCGCCGGGCAGCGAGCGGATGGCGGCGTTCAGCCGTGCGAGCGGCGATGCCTCGGCGGTGTGGTCGTGGCGGACGGCCTTCAGCGCGTCCGAGGTGCCGGCTGCGTCGATCGCGGCGAGCGCCGCGGAGACGGCCGCGTCGACGGACTCCTCGGTGATTTCTGTGGTTTCAGACACGGTTCCCCAGTTTAGTCGGTGGAAGTGGAGGGCTCTGCGGCCGAGGCGGGATGCTCGGCGGCCGGGCCGGGCGCTACTCCGCCGAGTACACCAGGTACGCGGCCTCCCACAGCCGGTCGGGCGCCGGGACGGTCAGCCCGGAGAGCAACAGGGTCAGCTGGTCGAGCAGCTGGTGCCAGCCCGCCGCGAAGTCGGGCGCCGAGCGCAGCCGCCCGGCGCCGAAGGTATCCTTCACTCCGTCTTGCTCGAGCGACAGCAGCGTGCCGTCGCCGGTCTCCGTGAGGCGGATGCTCACCGCAGCGTCGCCCCAGGTGAAGCGGAGGTGGGCGCGGTCTTCGAGGTCGAGCACCTCCAGGACCTGCACGGCGCCGTCCACGTTCTCGTCGCCGAGCCGCATCACGTCGCCCTGCCGCAGCCGGCGCTCGCGCGCGGGATCGTCGGGCCACTCCACGACCGGCCAGAGCCAGCGGCCCACCCGGTCGGGGAGGGTGAGGGCGTCCCAGACCTCGTCCACGGGCGCGTCGAGGAGGCGTCGGAGGGACACGGCCGAGCGCTCGCCCTCCCGGGTCATCGTGGCCGCCACGAGCGCGGCCTCCGCGCTGCGGTACTCGTCCAGCGCGGCGTCGAACGCGGCGGGATCGGCGGCCTCGCCGAGGTAGCCGTCGTGCTCCTGAGGGCTCGCGTCCGCGCCGAGCTCGCGAGCCAGGTGGGTGAGGACGTCCTGCCAGCCCGCCCCGTACACGGCTGCAGTGACCGCCTGCACGCGCCGGTGGGTCAGGGTCAGGAGGACGCGCCCCTCCCCCGCGGGCTCGATGACGGCCTCCAGCTCGGTCGGCGCCTCGACCTGGCCGTCGCCGGTGAAGCGCCAGGTCACCAGGAGGCGGCGCTCGGGCTCGCAGGTCAGCACGCGGCCGTCGACCACGGCGTCCGCGTCGGGGCCGCCCATCGCGAGGCGAAAGCCGTCGGGGGTCCCCTCGTAGCGGCCGATCCAGCGGGCCAGGCGCTCGGGCTCGGTGAGCGCGGCCCAGAGCTCGGCCGGGGTCGCGGGGTACTCCCGTTCGACCGTCACCGAGCGGCGCGGGCCGTCGAGGGCGAGCTCTCCCCAGAGGGTCATGATGCGGCCTTTCCGGTGTGGTGGATCGTCTTGGTGCCTCTGCGGCCGCGCACCAGCTCGGTGCCGAGAGCGTCGAGGCGCTGCTCCCAAAAGACAGCCAAGCCGTCGAACCAGGCCGCCGCCTCCTCCAGTCCGGCCGGCTCCAGCGCGTAGACCCGGCGCTGGCCGTCCACCCGGGAGGCCACCACACCGGACTCCCGCAGCACCCGCAGGTGCCGGGAGGCCGCGGGCTGCGTGATCCCGAACTCGTCGGCGGCGAGCGTCGCGAGCTCGCCGGCCGTGCGCTCACCGCGCGCCAGCAGCTCCACGAAGCGCCGCCGCACGGGGTCGCCCACCGCCTCCAGACCGTCCATACGGTCAATCTATCAAGTCTGCGTTATATAACGCAAGGCTTATCGATCATTCGGAGCGCTGCGCGAACGCCGACTCGTACAGGCAGACCGACGCCGCGGTCGCGAGGTTCATCGACTCGGCGCGGCCGTAGATCGGCACCGTCACCACGCGGTCCACCAGACCCAGCAGGTCGTCGGCGAGCCCGCGCGCCTCGTTGCCGAACACCCACGCGGTCGGGCGGGCGAGCTGGCCCTCCTGGCGCGCGGCGAGGAGGTCCTCCCCCTTGATGTCCGCTGCGAGGACCTGTAAGCCGGCGCTGTGCGCGCGGCCGACCACGTCGGCGAGGTCGGCGCCGACCGCAACCGGCACGTGGAACAGCGACCCGGTCGTGGAGCGCACCACCTTCGGGTTGTAGAGATCGACGGTGCGGCCGGTGAGCACGACGGCGTCCGCCCCTGCGGAGTCGGCGGCGCGGATGATCGTGCCGGCGTTGCCGGGGTCGCGCACCTCCTCCAGGATCGCGACCAGCCGCGGCTCGTCGGCGAAGATGTCGCGGACGGAGGTCGGAAACTGCCGGCACACCGCGACGAAGCCCTGCGGCGTGACCGTGTCGGCCATCGTGTCCAGCACGTGCTCGGTGACGAACTCGACGTCGACTCCGGCCTCCACCGCGGTCTGCGCGATGTCCTGGTAGCGCTCCAGCGCGGTCGGCGTCGCGTAGAGCTCGACGACGAGCTCCGGTCGGTAGGTGAGGGCCTCGGAGACCGCCTGCGGCCCCTCGAGGAGGAAGAGCCCGGTCTCGGCGCGGGCGGGGCGCTTCGCCAGCTTCGCAACGGCGCGGACGCGCGGGGAGCGCGGGTTGTCAAGCATGCGCACAGCTTATCGGCGCGGCCTCCCGCAACCGTAGCTCCGGCGCGTTCCCGATCCGCCGTTTCCGTAACTCCGGAGATACCCGCCTCCCGAGCCCGGTACTCCGGAGTTCCGGTCATCCGGCCGGCGTGTCGGTCCAAGTCTCCGGAGTTGCGGTAACTCCGGAGACTCCGGCCGACACGCCGCCGACGTGTCCGTTTCTCCGGACATCCGGGACGAGACGGGCGCGATCTCCGGAGTTGGCGACGGGGGCGGGAACGCCGAACGGCCCGGTCGGGAGGACCGGGCCGTTCGTGTGGTGCAGCTGCTTACGCGGCCTTCGGGGCCGACGTGTCGGCCGGGAGGGCCTTCTTCGCGGTCTCCACGAGCGCCGCGAAGGTCGCGGGCTCGTTCACGGCCAGCTCGGCGAGGATGCGACGGTCGACCTCGACGCCCGCCAGGCCCAGGCCCTGGATGAGGCGGTTGTAGGTGAGGCCGTTCGCGCGGCTCGCGGCGTTGATCCGCTGGATCCAGAGACGGCGGAAGTCGCCCTTCTTCTGGCGGCGGTCACGGTATGCGTAGACGAGCGAGTGGGTGACCTGCTCCTTCGCCTTGCGGTAGAGGCGCGACCGCTGACCGCGGTAGCCCTCGGCGCGCTCGAGGATGACCCGACGCTTCTTGTGGGCGTTGACAGCCCTCTTCACTCTTGCCATTAGTCGATTTTCCTTACGTGCGTGTCGGGGAGGAGCTCTACTTGCCGATCATCCGGCGGATGACCTTGGCGTCCACCTCGGGGACGACCTGGTCCTGGTTCAGTCGACGGGTGCGACGGCTGGACTTGAGCTCCAGGTTGTGGCGCATACCGGCCTGCTGCTTCATGACCTTGCCGCTGCCGGTGATCTTGAAGCGCTTCTTGGCGCCGGAGTGGGACTTCTGCTTGGGCATTACTTCTCCTCGTTCGTCGCCTGGGCGGGCGAACTCTCTTCGGACTGAGCAGCGTCGGCTGTCTCAGCAACCGCCTCCTGGTCGCGCCCCTGGGCGCGCGCCTTGGAAGCGGCACGTACTGCGTTGGCCTCGGCCTTGGCCTCGGACTTGTTCTTGAGCGGGCTGATGATCATCACCATGTTGCGACCGTCGATGGTCGGGTTCGACTCGACCTGGCCGAACTCGGCGACGTCCTCGGCGAAGCGCTGCAGCAGGCGGACGCCCTGCTCGGGACGCGACTGCTCGCGGCCGCGGAACAGGATCATCGCCTTGACCTTGTCGCCGGACTTCAGGAAGCCCTCGGCGCGCTTGCGCTTGGTCTCGTAGTCGTGCTTGTCGATCTTGAGGCGGAACCGGACCTCTTTGAGGATGGTGTTCGCCTGGTTGCGCCGGGCCTCCTTGGCCTTCTGCGCAGCCTCGTACTTGAACTTGCCGTAGTCCATGATCTTCGCGACCGGCGGCTTGGAATTGGGCGCGACCTCGACCAGGTCGAGATCCGCCTCCTGCGCGAGTCGGATGGCGACCTCGATCTTGACGACGCCGACCTGCTCTCCGCTGGGGCCGACGAGTCGAACTTCGGGGACGCGGATACGGTCATTCGTACGGGGTTCGCTGATGTCAGTCTCCTCTGATGAGCGATGCTTCGAGTGCTCGGGCCGTCTTCCGACGGTTCGGAGAAAGTAGGGATTCCACGCACCAGCGCAGCCCCGCAAGAAATCTCGCGGGGCTGGTGCAGCACCCTGGCTACCGCTGTGCTGACGCACGTCGGCGGAGTGCAACGACCCGGTAACCTGTAAAGCGGTCAAGCGCGGGTGGGAGGAATCTCCACTTTCGTCCCGAGGCAGATGCCCCGGAGCCCGAACGATTCTAGCAGAGGAAAGCAGTGAGCGACACATCCCCCATCCCTGACGGTCACAACCACGAGGAGGAGGCGATCGCCGGAGCCACCCGCGACATCGCCGAGGTGCCCGCGGTCGAGGTCATCACGACCACCGCCGTGCACCTGATGAGCGCCGCCGCGGTGAAGACGGGCCTCGCGGACGACCCGGAGCACCAGACCGATCTGGACGAGGCCCGCAAGCTGATCGACGCGCTCGCCGGCCTGGTCACCGCCAGCGCCGCGCACCTCGGCGACCAGCACGCGCGCAGCCTGCGCGACGGCCTCCGCTCGCTGCAGCTGGCCTTCCGGGAGGCGTCGCCATTCCCGGACGAGATCGGCAAGGGGCCGGGCGAGAAGTACACGGGCCCGGTGAACTGATGGACGCCGCCGCCGTGCACGCGCTCGCCCTGGGCCTCCCGGAGGCCGAGGAGTACGAGCACGGCGGCCTCCCGGCGTTCCGCGTCCGCGGCAAGCGGTACGCGACGATGCTCGATCCGGAGACCTCGACGGTGAACCTGATGCTCGGCGAGGCCGGCATCCGGGAGGCCGCCGCGGCGTGGCCGGAGCACTGCTCGGAGCAGTGGTACGCCGGACGGCTGTCGTCGGCGCACGTCGACTTCTCCGACATCGAGCCCGGGCTGCTGCGCGAGCTGATGACCGACGCGTGGCGCAACCGCGCCCCGGTCTCCCTGCGCCGCCTGCTCGACTGAGCCGACATTCGTCACGAATGTCGCGTTTGGCGCGACCAAAGGCCACATTCGGCACGAATGCGCCTCGCGCCGGTTATGGCCACATTCGTCACGAATGTCGCGTTTGACGCGACCAAAGGCCACATTCGGCACGAATGTCGCGCTAGACGGCGGCCGCCGCGCGGGCGCGGTGGCCGGTGTGGCCGAGCGTCGCGACCACGATCGTGATCACCGCCGACAGCAGCACGCCGAGCGAGACGTGCACGAGCAGCGCGAGCGCGCCCGCCGCCGCGCCCGCGGTGATGAGCAGCACGGCGAGCGCGCGCCGCACCCACAGCGAGCCGTTCCCTCCGGCCAGACGGCTGTCGGCGGCGAGGCCGGTGAGCGTGGAGGTGACGACCACGGTGGTGACGTCGGCGACCTTCACCCGGCGCGCGAGCGCGGCCTGCATCCCCATCGCGAAGCCCAGCGCCGAGGTGGCGATCGTGCCGATCAGCTGCGGATCGAGGTGCAGCGCGAACGCCAGAAGCGCGGCGATCGCGGTCAGGAGGCCGGCGATCACCCAGAGCGTCGCCGTCACGCGTCCCGACCAGCCGTCGTCCCGGCGCACCAGCCGGCTGCCGACGACGGCGCCCGCGAGGAACGCGCCGAGCGCCAGCAGCGGGCGCAGGATCGGGAGGTTGGTGGTCCCGGTCAGCGCCATCCCGAGCAGCACGACGTTGCCGGTCATGTTGCCGGTGAAGACCCGGTCGAGGCCGAGGTAGCCGGTGGCGTCGACGACACCGGTCGAGAACGTGAGGGCGAGCATGAGGGCCAGATGCAGCCGATCGGCGTCGGCGCGGCCCAGGCGATGAGTGACGGACACGGAGCACCACCCTATGCGAGACGGCGGCCCACGGACGCAGGTGCAGACTGGAGTCCATGACGTTCACCCCTCCCCCCGCCGTCACCTCCCGCCCGACCCTCACCGGCACGTTCGGCATGTCGGCCTCCACGCACTGGCTGGCGACCGCGAGCGCGCAGGCCGTCCTGGAGCGCGGCGGCAACGCGTTCGACGCCGCGGTCGCCGGCGCATTCGTGCTGCACGTGGTCGAGCCGCACCTGAACGGCCCCGGCGGCGACCTGGTGGCGCTGTTCGCGACGGCGGACGACCCGACTCCGGTCGTGCTGGCCGGCCAGGGTCCGGCGCCGGCCGGCGCGACGCGGGAGCACTACCGCGCGGAAGGCCTCGAACTCGTCCCCGGCGCCGGGGCCCTCGCCGCCGCGGTCCCGGGCGCGGTCGACGCCTGGCTGCTCCTGCTGAAGGACCACGGCACCTGGGAGCTCGGCGACGTCCTGGCCTTCGCCATCGGTTACGCGGAGGACGGCCACCCCGTGCTGGAGCGCGTCTGCCGCACCATCGCCACAGTGTCCGGGCTGTTCGCCGAGCACTGGCCGTCGTCGGCCGAGCACTGGATGCCGGGCGGCCGCGTCCCGGAGGCCGGCGAGCTGATCCGCAACCCGGCGTACGCGCGGGTGCTGTGCGACCTGATCGCCGCGGGCGACGGCGCGTCGACCCGTGAGGACCGGGTGGAGGCCGCCCGCACCGAGTGGGCGACCGGCCGGGTCGCACAGGAGGCGTCCGCCTTCGCACGCATCCCGCACCGGCACTCCCCCGGCACCGACCACGCGGGCGTGATCGCCGAGGCCGACTTCGACGCCTTCCGCGCCACGTACGAGCCGGCGACGACGCTGGAGTTCCGCGGGCACACGATCGCGAAGACCGGCGCGTGGGGCCAGGGACCCGCGCTGCTGGAGACGCTGGCCATCCTCGACGGGTTCGACGACGAGCGCCTCGACCCGTCGTCGGAGCTCGGCGCGCACACGATCCTGGAGGCGCAGAAGCTCGCCTACGCCGACCGCGACGCCTACTTCGGCGACGCACGCGTGCCGGTGGCGGAGCTGCTGGCACCCGAGTACATCGCAGCGCGCCGCGGCCTGATCGGCGACCGGGCATCGGCGGAGTTCCGTCCGGGCCGGGTCGACGGAGCCGAGCCGTTCCTGCCGCCGCTGCGCACCGAGTACGAGCCCCCGCTGGCGGAGGCCATCGCCGGCGTCGGCGAGCCGACCGTCGCCCGCGACGGGACGACCCGCGGCGACACCTGCCACATCGACGACGTGGACCGCTGGGGCAACATCGTCTCGGCGACGCCGTCGGGAGGCTGGCTGCAGTCGTCGCCGACCATCCCCGCGCTCGGCTTCTGCCTCGGCACGCGCCTGCAGATGACCTGGCTGGAGGAGGGCTCGGCCTCCACCCTGGAGCCCGGCAAGCGCCCGCGCACCACGCTCACCCCCACCCTCGTGCTGCGCGACGGCGTCCCGGTCACCGCGCTCGGCTCGCCCGGCGGCGATCAGCAGGACCAGTGGCAGCTGCTGTACCTGCTGCGCACGCTCGTCGGCGGCTACACGCCGCAGCAGGCGATCGACGCGCCCGCGCTGCACACCACGTCGCTGGCGGAGTCGTTCTGGCCGCGCACGTGGGCGCCGGCCGGCGCGGTGGTGGAGTCGCGGCTCGGCGAGGAGGTCATCGCGGGGCTGGAGGCGCGCGGGCACGTGGTGACGCGGGCCGGTGGGTGGACGCTCGGGCGGCTGTCGTCGGTCGGGCGGGATCCGGAGACGGGTGTGCTGAGCGCGGCGGCGAATCCGCGCGGGATGCAGGGGTACGCGGCGGGGCGCTGAGCCCGGGCTACGCGGTCGCCGCGACCGCTTCCCGTACCGCCTCCACCGTGCGCCCGGCCTCCACGGCGTCCGTGAGCCAGTTGCTCACCGAGAACCGCAGCACCGCCCTCCCGTGCCACTCCGACGGCGACGCCAGCGCGACGCCGCCCGCCCGCAGCGCGTCCCCCACCCGGCGGGTGCGGTCGTCGCCGTCGAACGTGGCGCAGACCTGCGTGTAGACCACATCGTTGAGCACGCGCGCCCCCGGGATGCCGGCGAGCCCCTCTGCGATCACGGTCGCGGCGTCGACGAGCCCCTGGACCAGTTCGCCGACCCCCGCGCGTCCCAGCTGGGCCAGCGCCGCGTAGACCGGAACCCCCCGCGCGCGGCGGCTGAGCTCCGGGACCCGGTCCTCCGGATCCGACGCCCCCGACATCGCCGCCAGGTAGGCCGCGTGTTGCGCCATCGAGGCGTGCAGCACCTCCGGGTGGGCGACGACGGCGACGCCGCTGTCGTACGGGACGTTGAGCGTCTTGTGCGCGTCTGTCGCCCAGGAGTCGGCGCCCGCCATCCCCTCGGTGAGGTGGCGCAGACCAGGGGCCGCCGCGGCCCACAGCCCGAACGCGCCGTCGATGTGGACCCACGCTCCCGCGGCGTGCGCGACCTCGATCGCGTCGGCCAGCGGGTCGAACGCGCCCGAGTGGACGTTGCCCGCCTGGAGGCAGACGACCGCCGGGCCGTCGCCGTCGGCGAGCGCCGCCCGCAGCGCGTCCACCCGGAGGCGGCCCTGCTCGTCGGCGTCGACCGGACGTCCGGCGCCGAGCCCGGCCAGCATCGCGGCACTGTCGATGGAGCCGTGGCGCTCGGCCCCGACCAGGAGACGCACCCGCGGGCCTCCGGCGAGACCGTCGGTGCGCGCATCCCAGCCGGCGCGGCGCAGCGTCTCGTCGCGCCCGCAGATCAGGCCGACGAGGTTCGCGACGGTCGCGCCCGTCACGTAGCCGACCTCCGCGTCGGAGGGCAGCCCGAGCAGGTCGAGCATCCACTCGGCGGCGAGCTCCTCCGCCGCGATCACGCCGGGGGTGACCGCGCGCAGGGCGGTGTTCTGGTCCCACGCCGCCACCAGCCAGTCGGCGCCGAGCGCGACGGGCTGCGCGCCACCGATCACCCAGCCGTGGAACCGCGGCGAGTGCATCCTCATCAGCCCGGGCTCGACGGCGGAGGCCAGGTGCCCCAGGACTTCGGCGGGAGCAGGCCCGCGCTCCGGGAGGCGTCGGCCGAGCGCGTCCTTGACCGCCTCGACGTCGGCGGTCGGCGGGATGCTCCCGTCCCGCACGCCGTCGAGCCACCGCGCCGCGAGCGCGGCGGCCTCGCCGAGCACGAACGCCTCCCGATCGTCCACGAGGGCAGGGTAGCGCTGGTTCACCGCCGTGAACAACGGAGGAGATCCGGGCCGACACGCCGGTACCGGGCAGTCAGCGGAGGAGAACCGGGGTGCGGGAGGGCGGATGTCCTCCGTTGGCGACGGCGGTCGGGCGTCACCAGGTCGGCGGGCGGCGGGTGTCCCAGCGGATGCGGCGCTCGAGTTGGGCGGCCAGGGAGAGCAGGGTGCGCTCGCCACCGGGGCGGCCGATGAGCTGCACGCCCATCGGGAGGCCGTCCGCCGTCTGCGCGACCGGCAGCACGATCGCGGGCAGCCCGGTCACGTTCAGCATCGACGTGAACGGCGTGTACAGCACCTGCTGCTCGAAGTTGCGCTCGCCGTCCTCCTGGTCGTACCAGCCGACCGGCCGCGGCGTGAGCGCCATCGCCGGCGTCAGCACCGCGTCGAACGAGGCGAGCTGCCGGATGAACGAGCGCTCGTAGGCGGTCAGCGCGCTGAGCGCTTCGCTGAGTTCGCGGGCGAGGATGGTCCGGCCGCGCTGCACGAGCCACGCGGTCAGCGGCTCCAGCAGCGCCAGCGCCTCCCCTTCGGCCGGGATGCGCGCGGCGCCGGCCTGCCAGATCGTCCGGAACGCCGGGGCGTAGCTCGGGTCGGGCTCCAGGGCGGTCTCCTCGATGCCGTGCCCCATCGCCGCGAACGCCTCCACCGCCGCATCGAGCGCCGACCGGGCCTCCGGGGAGACCACGATGTCGTAGGCGTCATCCCACGCGGAGGTCGTCATCACCCCGAGCTGGAAGCGGCCCTCGCCGCGGATCGCCGTCCCGAGGAACGGGCCGTCGTCCTCGTACGGCGCGCGCAGCGTGAAGTGGTGGTCGATGTGACCGCCGACTTTCGCGATCATCCCGTCCAGCAGGAGCGCGGCGTCCGCGGTGGTGCGGGCGAGCGGGCCGGCCACGACGAGCCCCGCGAGCGAGTCGATTCCGCTGCCCGCGGGGACCAGCCCGCGCGAGGGCTTGAGGCCGACCAGTCCGCACGCGGCGGCCGGGATGCGCACCGAGCCGCCGCCGTCGGAGCCGGGCGCGAACGGCAGCATCCCGCTCGCCACAGCGACGGCCGCACCTCCGCTCGACCCGCCCGCGCCGAGCGACGGGTCCCACGGGTTCCGGGCGGGCGGCGCGGCGAGCGACTCGGTGTAGGCGGGGAGGCCGAACTCGGGCGCGTTGGTCTTGCCGAGGCTCACGGCGCCCGCGGCGTCCAGCGTCACCACGATCTCGTCGGAGCGGTCCGGGACGAAGCCCGCCATCACGCGCGAGCCGAAGCCGGTCGGCACGCCGGCGCGCAGCCAGAGGTCCTTGTCTCCGGAGGGCAGTCCCCACAGCGGCGCCGTCTTCGGGACGCGCTCGGCGACCTCGTCCGCCCGCTCCAGCGCGCGCTCCCGGGTGACGGTGACGAACGCGCCGAGCTGCGGGTTCAGGCGCTCGATCCGGTCGAGGTAGTGGGCGGCCAGCTCCCGCGGCGACACCCTCCCCGCCTGCAGTTCCTGCCACAACGCCAGCGCCGTCATCTCATGGAGTTCCACGGGTCCACGCTATGCCCTCGACACGCGCCCTTGACAAAATGCGTGCATTGTTGCTTACTTAGTTACATGACTAATGAACCCATGAGGTTCGGATGATCGAAGAAGGCAAGCCGATCTTCGTCCAGATCGCCGAGCAGATCGAGAACGACATCATCGACGGCGTCTACCCGCCGGAGACCCAGGTGCCGTCCACGAACGAGTTCGCGGCCTTCTACCGGATCAACCCGGCCACGGCCGGCAAAGGCGTCAACCTCCTCGTCGACGAGGGGATCCTCTACAAGAAACGAGGCATCGGCATGTTCGTCTCCGACGGCGCGCGCGAACGGCTCGTCGCCAAACGGCGCGACGCCTTCCGCGACGAATACCTCCGGCCCCTGCTCGCCGAAGCGGCGAAGCTCGGGATCGGCCCCGACCAGCTCAGCCAGATGATCCAGAAGGAAGGAGTCAGCGCATGAGCCAGGCCCCTGCCCCCACCTCCATCGCTCCCGCGGTGCAGGTGTCGGGGGTGACCAAGCGGTTCGGATCGTTCACCGCGATCGACGACGTCTCGCTCACCATCAAGCCCGGCCGCATCCACGGCCTCCTCGGGCGCAACGGCGCAGGCAAGACCACGCTGATGCAGCTCATCACCGGCCAGGACTTCGTCACGAGCGGCGACATCCGGGTCTTCGGCGAGAAGCCGACCGAGAACGCGCGCGTGCTCCAGAACATCTGCTTCATCAAGGAGAGCCAGCGCTATCCGGAGGACTTCCAGCCCAAGCACGTCCTGCGCAGCGCGCCGTGGTTCTTCGAGAACTGGGACGCGGACTTCGCCGACCGGCTCGTGGAGGAGTTCCGGCTGCCGCTGAACCGCCGGATCAAGAAGCTGTCCCGCGGCCAGCTCTCGGCTGTCGGCGTCATCGTCGGCCTCGCCTCCCGTGCGCCGCTGACCTTCTTCGACGAGCCGTACCTGGGCCTGGACGCGGTGGCTCGGCAGCTCTTCTACGACCGGCTGCTGGAGGACTTCGCCGAGCACCCGCGCACGGTCGTGCTCTCCACGCACCTGATCGACGAGGTCGCCAACCTGCTGGAGCACGTCGTCGTCATCGACCAGGGCCGCATCCTGATGGACGACGACGCGGAGGCGCTGCGCACGTCGGCCACCACGGTCGTCGGCCCGCGCACCGCGGTCGACGCCTTCGTCGGCGGCCGCGAGGTGCTGCACCGCGACGGCATCGGCGGCCTCGCCTCCGTGACCGTCGCCGGGCTCGGCGCCGGAGAACGTGCGGAGGCCGCCGCCGCGGGACTGGAGCTCGCGCCGGTCTCCCTCCAGCAACTCATCGTCCGCAAGACCAACGTCCGTGAGACAGAATTCGAGCAGAGCGCATGACCACCCTCTCGCAGACCCCCGGCACACCGGCGCTGCGCACCTCCCCCGCCGCCGCGGCACGCGTCTGGCGGGTCGTCCGCCTGAACCTCGTCAACAAGTGGACGACCATCTACGTGCCGGTGATGATCATGTTCTTCATCTGGCTCGTCAACTGGCTGATCTGGTGGATCATCTGGGGCGCGACGGACCCGGCCGACCGCGTGAAGGCCATGGACGGCACCCAGTGGAGCGGCGGAGGGTTCTACATCTTCGTCTACATGCTGGTCGTGGGCATCCAGGTCATCTCGGCGACCTTCCCGTTCGCGCTCGGCTACAGCGTCACCCGGCGCGACTTCTCCCTCGGCTCCGGGCTGACCTTCCTGCTGCTGGCGGCCGGCTACGCGCTCGGCTTCGCGGTGCTGTCCATGGTCGAGGAGTGGACGAACGGCTGGGGCCTGGGCGGCCACCTGTTCACGTCGGTCTACTTCGCAGGCGAGTCGTTCGCGGGACGGCTGTTCATCGTGTTCAGCGGGATGCTGTTCTTCTTCGCGATCGGCGCGTTCTCGGCGGCGCTGTTCATGCGCTGGCGGATGTACGGCGTGCTCGCCGTGATCGCGGGCCTGGTGCTGCTGATCGTCGGCGGCGCCGCACTGATCACCTTCACCGGGAGCTGGGGAGCGGTCGGGGACTGGTTCGTCGCCAACGGCCCGGTCGGGGTGACGGCATGGCTGCTGCTGCCGACGGCGCTGTTCGCACTGGCCGGGTTCGCGGTGCTCGGGAGGGCGACGCCGCGGAGTTGAGCGCGGCGGCGCCCGCGACTTGGACGCCGGGCATGGACGTGGCCGGGAGCCCTGCTCCCGGCCACGATTTGTGCCATCGGCCTCACTCGGCCGACCCGCCACGCGGGCCGTCCGACGATGTCGTCGACGTCAGCCTAGGTCGGCGCGAGCGCGCCGGCCGGGATACTCGGCAAACCCATAGCGGACCTCAGCCCAACTCCTGGAACACTGTCACCTGGAGGTCCGCCGGCGTCGCCAGACGCGAGTTCAGCGAGTTCCACGGCGTCACCGTCGGCGGCGCGATCAGCTCGGCGCCACCCGCCACCAGCCGCGCGGTGACCGTTCGCCCGTCGTCCACCTCGAAGGCCAGCCGGATGCGCGGCGCGACCGGGCGGCCGACCTCCACGTCGTCGATCATCGCCTTCTGGGCCGGGTTCGCGAGCTCCAGCGTCGCGCGGCCGGCGTCGAGGATGGCGACCCGGGCGCCGCCGTCGCCGGCGTAGCTCTCCTGCTCGGGCAACCCGAGCACGTCGCGGAAGAACGCGAGCGCCTCGTCGTAGTCCTCGGCCTCCACCACGATTCGCAGCTGCCGCACCGGCGCGGCGCCTTCCGCCGCAACGTCGGCTGTGTCGTCCATCCGATCTCCCCCTTCGATCGCTACCGTGGTGCCGTGCTGGGTTACATCTTCCTCGCCATCGCCATCGCGACGGAGGTCGTCGCGACCACCTTCCTGAAGTTCACCTCGGGCGACAACCCCAAGTGGTGGGCGTTCGCGATCGTCGTAGTCGGCTACGTCGCCTCGTTCGTCGCGCTGTCGCAGTCGCTGTCGCGCGGCGTGCCGCTCGGCGTCGCGTACGCGATCTGGTCGGCCGTCGGCGTCGCCGCGATCGCGGTCATCTCCTGGGTGTTCTTCCGCGAGTCGCTGACCTGGGTGCAGATCCTCGGCCTGGTGCTGCTGATCGGCGGCGTCGGCCTCCTGGAGCTGGGCGGCCGCCACCCGGCCGCGTGAGCGGCCCCGGCCCCATGGGTGCCGGACTCACCGGCGCCGGCCTCAACCCACGAAGGCCGCGAGCGCGTCGTCGATCGTGCGCGCCGGCGCGATCCACGCGAACATCGCGCCGGGACCCTCGGGCACGTAGTCGCCACCCGCCCCGCGCGTGACCGTGCCGAGCAGCCTCCCGCGGCCGGGCTCGGCGTCCTCGTCCTCGTAGGAGTGGTCGTAGACGGTGAACACGTCGCCGTCCTCGTAGACGGACAGGTCTTCCAGCAGCGGCATCAGAACCTCCTGGTGAACGGCATCGGCTTGCGCATCCGGATGAGCAGCAGCAACGGCACCAGCACGTACGGCCCGTTGTAGAGCAGGAAGACGACCGGGTTCGGGGTGCGCTCCCCCACCGGTCCGAAGAACTCGACGCCGAAGATCGGGATGGCCGTCAGGCTGATGATCATGGTCGCGTAGATCACGCAGAACAGCTGGATCCAGTTGAAGCCCTTGACCAGGCAGACGATCAGCAGGATGTAGAACGGCAGGTAGACGAACGCGCTGGTGCCGGTGATGAACCGCAGCCACAGCGCCTCGTGCTGGTAGAGCGGGTCGTACTGCGACGAGTACGTGTAGTTCCACTGCGCGAGGATGTTGGTCGTCGTCGCCGTCTGCGGGATGCCGAGCGTCGGGATGGCGTCGCTGATGACGCAGGTCAGGCTGAACAGCGAGAACATCACGACGAAGAAGATGTCGAACGGACGCTTGCGGAGCGGGAGGTTCGCGGGCGTCGCCGGGGCGGCGGAGGCGACCTCGCCGGTGTGCGGGGTGGCGGTGGTCACGGACCACACCTTAGCGGCGGGAACGCCCGACGGGCGGGAGCGCCTTACTTCAGGGATTTCTGCATGAGCACCGTCCCCAGCCAGCGCTCGAACTTGTAGCCGACCCGGCCCATCCGCCCGATCTCGGTGAAGCCGAAGTTCTCGTGCATCTTGATCGAGGCCTCCGCGCCCTTGTCGGCGATGACCGCGATCATCTCCTTGAGGCCAGCGGCCTTCGAGCGGTCGATGAGCTCCTGCATCAGGACGGGGCCGAGGCCCTTGCCGGTGGAGGCCGCGCCCAGGTAGATCGAGTTCTCGACCGTGAAGCGGTAGGCGCGTTTCTGCTTCCACGGCGACACCAGCGCGTAGCCGAGGATCTGCCCGCTGGGCGACTCGGCGACGATGAACGGCATCCCGAGCTTGTGGAGGTAGGCGAACTTGCTCTTCCACTCCTTCAGCGTCATCGCGTCCTCATCGAAGGTGACGGTGCTGTTGGCGACGTAGTGGTTGTAGATCTCCCGCACGTCGGGCATGTCCTCGGGCCGCGCCTCCCGGATCGCGTAGTCGAACGGCGACTCCGCGGGCTCCGGCTTGCGCAGGTGCCGCGGCAGCACCCGGCGGGTCTCGTATTCCTCTTCCAGCACCGTTCCAGGGTACGTCGTCGCGCGTTTCGGCCGCGTTACGGCTCCAGCGACCAGTCCACGGGCTTCTCCCCCGCCTGCTCCAGCAGCGCGTTCGCCCGGGAGAACGGCCGGGAGCCGAAGAAGCCGCGGGAGGCCGACAGCGGGCTCGGGTGCGGGGACTCGATGACCGGATTGCCGCCGAGCAGCGGCTTCAGCGTGGACGCGTCCCTTCCCCAGAGGATGCTCACGAACGGCCGGCCGCGCTCCACCAGGGCGCGGATCGCGTGCTCGGTGACCGGCTCCCAGCCCTTGCCGCGGTGGGAGGCCGGGGCTCCGGGACGCACCGTCAGCACCCTGTTCAGCAGCATCACGCCGTGACCCGCCCACGCGCTGAGGTCGCCGTGCGGCGGCGGGACGACGCCGAGGTCGTCGCGCAGCTCGCGGTAGATGTTCTGGAGGCTGCGCGGGATCGGGCGCACATGGCGCTCGACCGCGAACGACAGTCCGATCGGATGCCCGGGGGTCGGGTACGGGTCCTGGCCGACGATGAGGACGCGCACGTCCGCGTAGGGCGCGCGGAACGCCCGGAGCACGTTCTCCCCCGCCGGGAGGTACGGCCGGCCCGCCGCGACCTCGGCGCGCAGGAAGTCGCCCATCCCCGCGATGCGGTCGGACACCGGGGCGAGCGCCTGCGCCCAGCCCGGGTCCATCGAGCCGTCGGCGGCGAGCTCGGACAACGACTTGGGCACGGCAGCTGCGATCAGTGCGTGGAGGCCGTGACCGGCGGCAGCGCCGACCACGGGAACGTGATCCAGCGGTCCGTCCGGCGCCAGACGAAGTCCGGCTCCAGCACCGTGCGCGGCTTCGAGTACAGGCACACCGTGCGCACGTCGGCGCCCGATGCCGCGATCAGGTCGACAACGAGCGCCAGGGTGCGGCCGGAGTCGGACACGTCGTCCACCAGCAGCACGCGCTTGGCCTCCAAGGCAGCGGAGTCGAGCATCGGCGGGAGGACCACCGGCTCGGGCAGGCGGGTGTCGACGCCGGTGTAGAACTCGACGTTCAGGGCGCCGCAGGCCTTGATCCCGAGGGCGTACGAGATGGCGCCGGCGAGCAGCAGACCGCCGCGCGCGATGGCCACGACCATGTCGGGCTCGAAGCCGGATTCGACCACCTCACCGGCCAGGTGACGGGCCGCGTCGCCGAACTCGAGCCAGCCCAGGACCTCCCGTTCCGTCTCTTCGAGAACGTCTGCACCTGAATCGTCGAGTTCGCTGGCCACGCATCTACCGTACAAGGGCACAGCAGGTGTTAGCATCCGCGCATGACTTCGGAGAAGACGGTCGCCCAGCGTCGGGCGTCCACGGCGATCGGCGCGACCGCCGCCCTCATCGGCTGGCTGGCTCTGGTCGAGCTGACCAGCGGCATCCTGCAGGGCTACTACGTGCCGCTGATCTCCGACATCGTCAAGCACCTGGGCATCCACGACGCCGACTACAACTGGTTCGAGGCCGCCCAGCTGCTGCTCTCCGCGCTCGTGGTCCCGGTGCTCGCGAAGCTCGGCGACATGTTCGGGCACAAGCGCATCCTGCTGGTCGCGACCGTGCTCACCGCCCTGTCGAGCTGGGCGCTCGCGTTCTCGCACGACTTCACCACCTACCTGATCGCGTTCGCGCTGCAGGGCTTCTACGTGGTCTGGCTGCCACTCGAGATCGCGCTGATCTTCGACCGCGGCCGCCGCACCAACACGGCCGCGTCGCGCACGCGCCGCGCGGCCGGCCTGCTCGTGGTGGCGCTGGAGTTCGGCGCGATCGTCGGCGCGATCGGCGCCGGACTGCTGTTCGACGCGCTCGGCCAGAACGTGACGACCACCCTGATGGTCCCGGCCGCGGCGGTCACGCTCGTCTTCTTCGCGATCCTGTTCGGCGTCCCGGAGTCGGAGCCGGTGCAGGGACGGACGCTCGACGGCGTCGGCTTCGTCCTGCTCACCCTCGCCCTGCTGCTCATCACGTCGGGACTGACCTTCCTCCGGATCAACGGCGTCGGCACCTGGTGGGTGTGGGCGCTCATCGTCCTCGGCGTGCTCGCGTTCATCCCGTTCGGCCGGTGGGAGCTGAAGCAGAAGGACCCGGCCATCGACCTCCGCGTGCTGCGGCAGCCGAACATGTGGCCCGTGCAGCTCACTGCGGGCCTCATCGGGATCAGCCTCCTCGGCGCGCAGGCGCCGCTCAGCACCTATGCGGGCACCGACCCGGTGAACGGCTACGGACTCGGGCTCAGCGCCGGGCAGCGCAGCATCCTGATCGGCGCCTACCTCATCTCGATGATCGTCGGCGCGGTCCTCTTCCCCGTGGTGTCGTCGTGGCTGAACCCGCGCGTGACCCTGATCGGCGCGTCCTTCCTGGTGGCGATCGGCTACCTGCTGTTCCTGCCGTTCCACCTGGAGACCTGGCAGGTGTTCACGAACATGGCGATCGCAGGCATCGGCTCCGGCGCACTGGTCGGGGCTCTTCCCGCCGCGGCGGCCGCCGCCGCCCCGCGCGGGCAGACCGGCGTGGCCACCGCGATGACGAACACGACCAAGACGATCGGCGGCTCCTTCGCCTCCGCCGTCTTCGGCGTCGTGCTGCTCACCGGCGCCGCGACCGTCACCGCGACGGCCGCGAGCCTGTTCGGCTACATGCTGGTCTGGACCATCTGCGGACTCGGCGCCCTGGTTGCCGCCGTGCTGCTGTTCTTCGTGCCGCGCCTGGCCTTCGCCGACGCAGAGGCGACGATCGTCTGACAGGACTCGACAGAGGGGGATCATGGACGCTCAACTACCGCCGCAGGTCGGCGAGGCACTCACCCGGTTTCTTCTCGAGCAACGCCGCCGCGCGCCCGGCCTGGTCAGCCGCGCGGTCGTCACTGGATCGGCGGCGACCGGCGACTGGTACGACGGCGTCAGCGACATCGACGTGGTGTTCGTCGTGACCCGCGATCCGGTTGACGACCTCCCGGCTCTCGCCTCCCTCCACGCGGAGTCGTCGCCGCACATCGACGGCGTCTACCTGACCGAGTCGGAGATCGCCCGCGGGCCCGACCAGGTGGAGACCGCGCCGCAGGTCGTGGAGGGCGTCCTGCTCAGCGCCCTCGCCGGCGGCAGCCTGAGCTGGGCGACGTGGCGCGAGCTGGAGGACGGCGTGCAGGGCGTCGTGGACGGCGGCGACGTGATCTGGACACCCACCTCGGACCGGCACCCGGACACTGCGACGCACCTCGCCACCCGCGCGCGCAGCGACCTCGTCGACTTCTGGGCGCCGGTCGGCGACAGCGCGGAGACCGAGCTCTCCGATCGCGAGCCCGGCGACCCGGTGCGTTCGGAGACCGTGCGCTGGCTGGCCCTCGGCCCGATCCGGCTGGTGGCGACGATGGAGTCCGGCCGCATCCTCTCCAAGACCGAGGCCGCCCGCGCCGCCGCCGAACGCTGGCCCGAGCACGCGGAGCTGCTCGACCGGGCCGTGCGCGACCGCGCAGGCGAGCGGCAGACGTTCGTCACCGCCGACGCGCGGGAGGCCATCGCGCTGCTGCGGCAGTGCGTGGACGTCGCGCAGGTCTGACCGGATCAACGACAACGAAACGTGAGTCGTTGCGGATTCCATGTCACTGGTTTCCGCAACGACTCACGTTTCGATGGCGGGTCAGACCCGGGCGGCCTCCACGACGGCGCGTGCCGCGGCGAGTCCGGCCGACAGGTCGGCCTTCAGGTCGTCGATGTTCTCCAGGCCGACCGAGAGGCGCACCAGGCCCGGCGTGACGCCCGCGGTGAGCTGCTGCTCCGGGGTCAGCTGGGAGTGCGTGGTCGAGGCCGGGTGGATGACCAGGCTGCGCACGTCGCCGATGTTGGCCAGGTGGCTGAACAGCTTCAGGCTGTCGACGAGGGCCGCGCCCGCGTCCACGCCGCCCTTGAGCTCGAACGACAGCACCGCACCGACGCCCTTCGGGGCGTACTTGTTGGCCGCGGCGTACCACGGGCTGGTCGGCAGGCCGGAGTAGTTCACCGTGGCCACGTCGGGGTGGGCCTCCAGGAACTCCGCGATCTCCTGCGCGTTCTGCGTGTGACGCTCGACGCGGAGCGAGAGCGTCTCGATGCCCTGGATGAGCTGCCAGGCGCTGGCCGGCGCGATCGCGGCGCCGAGGTCGCGGAGCAGCTGCACGCGCGCCTTGATGATGTAGGCCAGGCCGTCGCCGACCGCCGCCGTGTAGACGGCGCCGTGGTACGACGGGTCCGGCTGGGTCAGGCCCGGGAACTTGTCCGCGTTCTTCGACCACTCGAACGTGCCGCCGTCGACGACGACGCCGCCGATGACCGTGCCGTGACCGCCGAGGAACTTGGTTGCCGAGTGCACGATGATGTCGGCGCCGTGCTCGAACGGGCGGATCAGGTACGGGGTCGCGATCGTGTTGTCCACGATCAGCGGGACGCCGGACTCGTGCGCCACCTCGGCCACGAGCGCGATGTCGAGGATGTTGATCTTCGGGTTGCCGATGGTCTCCGCGAAGAACAGCTTGGTGTTCGGGCGGACCGCGCGGCGCCACTCCTCGGCGTCGTCCTGGTTCTCCACGAACGTGGTCTCGATGCCGAGCTTCGCGAGCGTGTACTTGAACAGGTTGTAGGTGCCGCCGTAGATCGAGCTGGAGGACACGATGTGGTCGCCGGCTTGCGCGATGTTCAGCACCGCGAAGGTCTCCGCCGCCTGGCCGGACGCGACGAGGAGGGCGCCGGTGCCCCCTTCGAGCGCGGCGACGCGCTCCTCGACGACCGCCTGGGTCGGGTTCTGGATGCGGGTGTAGATGTTGCCGAACTCGGCGAGCGCGAACAGGTTCTTGGCGTGCTGCGCGTTGTTGAAGACGTAGGAGGTCGTCTGGTAGATCGGGGTGGCGCGCGCGTTGGTCACCGGGTCCGGCGCGGCGCCGCTGTGGATCTGCTTGGTCTCGAACTGCCAGTCGGCGGCGTCGGTCATGGCTTGCGCTCCTTGCTCGGGTGTGGCCTTCGGGTGATGGCACCGTTCGGTGGTCGCTAACACGCTAGACTCGCGGCCGCGCGTGGGCAACGCACCCGAAACATGCCGTAACCCGTGAGAATAGGCAGCATGAGCAGCAGACGTGTGGTCGTGACCGGAGCGAGTTCGGGGATCGGGGCGGCGACCGTCCGCCTGTTCCGCGAACGGGGCTGGGAGGTCGTCGGCGTCGCCCGCCGGCAGGAGCGCCTGGACGAGCTCGCGGCCGAGACCGGCGCCGAGGTGTTCGCCGCCGATCTGACCCGCCAGGAGGACGTGGACGCCCTCCGCGACCACCTCGCCGCGACCGGCCCGATCCACGCGCTGGTGAACAACGCGGGCGGCGCCAAGGGCCTGGACTCGGTGGAGGCCTCCAGCGTCGACGACTGGGTCTGGATGTACGAGATCAACGTCATCGGCACCAAGCGCGTGATCAGCGCGCTGCTGCCGCTGCTGCGCGACGGCGCCAGGGAGACCGGCCACGCCGACATCCTGAACCTCACCTCGATCGCCGGTCTGAACGCCTACGTGGGCGGCGGCGGGTACAACGCGGCCAAGTTCGCCGAGCACGCCCTCACCGAGGTGCTGCGGCTGGAGCTGAACGGCGAGCCCATCCGGGTGGTGGAGGTCGCCCCCGGCATGGTCGCGACCGAGGAGTTCTCGCTGGTCCGCTTCGGCGGCGACCAGGGGAAGCGCGACGCGGTCTACGAGGACGTGCCGGAGCCGCTGACCGCCGAGGACGTCGCAGAGACGATCGTGCACGCGCTCGAGCTCCCACGGCACGTCGACCTCGACCTGATCGTCGTCAAGCCGGTCGCGCAGGCCGCCTCCTACCGATTCGCCAAGGGCGAGCTGACGGTCAAGGACTGACGAGCCGACCATGGCGGACGACGCGAAGCGCAGGCGCTGGGAGGCGGCCACCGTGTGGCCGGGCGTCGTCGCGAGCCTCGTCTTCCTCATCGCCTACTCGTGGACCGTGCTGCAACCGCACATGGGCCGGCTGCTGTACGGCGTGCTCATCGCGTTGCTCGCGCTGATCTGGGTGGCGTTCCTGGTCGACTACGTGGTGCGGTTCCGGCTCGCGGAGGACAAGCGCCGGTTCGTGCAGCACAACGTCGTCGACCTGCTGTCCGTGCTGATCCCGGTGGCCCGGCCGTTCCGGCTGATCGGGGACCTCTTCCGCATCCCGAGCCTGCGCGGCGGCAGCGGGAGCCACCTGCGCCGGCGCATCATCATCATCGCCGGCACGTTCGTGCTGATGTTCATCTACGTCATCTCGCTCGCCGTGTACCAGGTCGAGCGCTACGCCCCCGGCTCCAACATCCGCTCGTTCGGCGACTCGATCTGGTGGGCCTGCGTGACCATGGCGACCGTCGGCTACGGCGACTACTACCCGGTCACCGTCACGGGGAGGATGCTCGCCGTCGTGCTGATGATCGGCGGCATCGCGATCGTCGGCACCGCGAGCGCCACGATCGTCAACTATCTCAACGAGCAGACCCAGCAGGCGAGGGAGCGCCGGGCGCGGGAGCACGAGCACGGGCCCGCGGACGGGCCGAGGCCCGTCGAGGACCCCGACCCGCACAGCGGCGAGAACGGCTGAGGTCAGCCCTCCGCCGACGCCGAGCCGCCGGGGAGCTGCCCGGCGCCCGCACCCGCCAGCGCGCCGCCGGCGAGCGACCCGAGCACAGCGCCCAGGTCGAGCCCGGTCAGGTCCTTGACGACCTTCGGCACCTCGCTGGTGACCTGGCCGATGGTCTTGGTGACCGCGGAGGCGCCCTCCGTGCTGATGACGGTCAGCGAGTCGATGTTGCCGAGCGGCTCCGCGACCGCGCGTGTGATCTCGGGGAGGCGGTCGATGATCTCGGAGGCCAAGCCGGCCTCGCCGAACTTGCGCAGCGCCTCCGCCTTCGCGTCGGTCGCGCGCGCCTCCGCCAGGCCCTCCGCCTCTATCGCGGCCGCGCGGGCCTCGCCGTCGGCCCGCACGCCGGCCGCGAGGGCGATCTGCCGGTCGCGCTCGGCGTCGCCGGCGAGCCGGACGGCCTCCGCCGCGGCCTGCGCGTCCTGAACCGCTGCGACCTTGTTCGCCTCGGCGATGGTGCGGCGCTTGAAGGCGTCCGCTTCGGTCGCGGCGTTCGCGGCGTCGCGGTCGGCCTGGGCGCGCTGGACGGTCGCGTAGGCGTCCGCCTCCGCGGGCTTGCGCACCTCGATGTCGAGGCGCTCCTGCTCGACCTTCGCCTTCTCGGCGAGGGCGTCGCGCTCCTGCGCGGCGACGATCCGGTCCTGCTCGGCCGTCGCGAGCTGGCCCGCGGCATCCGCCTCGGCGTTCGCGCGATCGGTCTCCGCCTTGATCGCCGCCTGCTTGAGGCTGAGCGCCTTCTGCCGCTCCGCGATCTGCTCGGCGGCGTCGATGCGCGCGAACTCGCTGGCGCGGGCGGTCTCCGCCTCCTTGATCTCGGCGTTCTGCTTGGCGAGCGCGGCCTCCGCCCGGCCGAGGTCGGCGAGGTAGTTCGTGCCGGGTGTGGAGATGTCGGAGATGTTGAGCAGGTCGACCTGGAGGCCCTGCTCGGCGAGGTCGACCTTCGTCGCCTCGACCACGGCCTCCGACAGGGCGTTGCGGTTGGAGATGATCTCAGTGACCGGCATGTTGCCGATGATCGAGCGCAGCGAGCCCTCCAGCGACTGCTGGATGATCTCGGTCAGCGAGCTCTGCTGGGAGAGGAAGCGCTGGGCGGCGCGCCGGACGCCTTCCGGCGTGCCGGACACCTTGAAGTTCACGCTGGCCTGGATCGCCAGCTTGATGAAGTTGGCGTCGACGCCCTCCACGACGATGCCGATCTGGCGCTGCTCCAGCGAGATCGGGAAACCCTGCTGCAGGATCGGCCAGATGAACACCCGGCCGCCGATCACGACGCGCTGGCCGCCGTCCGGTTCGGCGCCGGCACGACGCCCGGCCCCGCGGCCGACGATGACGAGCGCCTCGTTGGGCGCGACGCGCCGGATGCGGCCGGCGATGAACAGGAACACGGCGAGCACGGCGACGAGGATCGCGCCGCCCGCGATGATCCCGATGAGGGAGGAGTCCACGGTCAGTCCTTTCGGTGGGGGGCTCAGGGGTCGAGAGGTTCGACGCGGACGCGCGGCCCGTTCGCCGCGACGACCCGGATCGGGGTGCCGCTGGGGATGTCGGTGTCGCTGGTGGCGAGCCGGGCCTCCACCTCGTACGGGCCGTCCAGGCTCACCTCGCCGCCGGCGCGGGTGACCGTGGTGCGCGCGACGCCGGTCATCCCGGCCGGGTCGCTCGGGGCCCCGTCCTCGCTGCGCACGAATCGGCGGATGAGGAGCTGGACGCCCAGGAGCGTCACGACGCCGGCGGCTCCGGCGATCAGGTACGCGGCACTCGCCGGCCAGCCGTTGGCGAGCGCGAGCACACCGGACGCGCCAAACAGGGTGAGCCCGGCGCCGAGCCCGGTGCCGGAGAGCGCGCCGTCGAGGAGGTCGAAGAGCTCGCCGAAGAGCAGCGATACGAGCAGGACGACGAGTCCAGCGACACCGATCGCGATGAAGACGAGCACGGACTCCCCTTGTCTCTTCGAAACATTCCGTATCTGGCATCTTCCCATAGATCAGCGACCGCGCGGTCACCCGAACGGCCGTAACACAGCACCGCGCACCCCTCCGCTCCGGAAGAATGGGCGCATGGAGTGGCAGACCTCGGCGGACACGGCACCCTCGAGCTTCATCACGGAGGCTCAGGCGCGGTCGCTGCTGGGCAAGCCCGCGGCGAGCGGGGCGTGGAAGGAGTCCGACCCGGCCGGATCGCGGTCGTTCGCGGGCATCGGCGCGTTCGCGTTCGAGAGCGGCGAGAGCCTCCCGTTCGTCCGCGTCGCCTACGAGACCTGGGGCGAGCTGTCCGAGGCCGGCGACAACGCCGTGCTCGTGCTGCACGCGCTGACCGGCGACAGCCACGCCGTCGGCGCCAACGGGCCAGGACATCCCACCGCCGGTTGGTGGCAGGGCATCATCGGCCCGGGCAAGGCCATCGACACCGACCGCTGGTTCGTGGTCGCGCCCAACATGCTGGGCGGCTGCCAGGGCACGACGGGTCCCGCGTCGATCGCCCCCGACGGCGCGGAGTGGGGGCCGCGCTTCCCGTTCACGACGATCCGCGACCAGGTGAACGCGCAGGCCGCCTTCGCCGACGCGATCGGCATCGGCCGCTGGGCCGCTGTCGTGGGCGGCTCGATGGGCGGCATGCAGGCGCTGGAGTGGGCCGTCTCGTACCCGGAGCGGGTCGAACGGCTCGCTGTGATCGCCGCGCCCCCGTTCTCCACCGCCGACCAGATCGCGCTCAACTCCGTGCAGATCGAGGCGGTGCGCACCGACCCGCTGTTCCACGGCGGCTACTACTACGACGAGAAGGACGGCGAAGGGCCGCACCGGGGCCTCGCGCTCGCCCGCCGGATGGCGCTGCTCAACTACCGCAGCCCGTCCGAGCTGAACGCGCGGTTCGAGCGCGCCTGGCAGAGCGGGATCAGCCCGCTCGGCGGCGGCGGCCGGTTCGCGGTGGAGTCCTACCTCGACTTCCACGGCAACAAGTTCACCCGCCGCTTCGACGCCAACAGCTACTTGACCCTGGTCGAGGCGATGAATTCGCACGACGTCGGACGCGGTCGCGGCGGGCTCGGGGCCGCGCTCTCGCGCGTGACAGCGCGCACGCTGGTGGTCGGCATCGACAGCGACCGGCTGTTCCCGCTGGAGGGTCAGGAGCTCATCGCCTCCCACCTCCCGGAGACGATCGACGGTAGGCTGCCGGTGGTGATCCGCTCCGACTTCGGTCACGACGGATTCCTGATCGAGGACGACGCCGTCAGCGAGCAGCTCAGGAGGCTGTTCGCGGCGTAGAGGGGAACGGAGGGGCATGTCGCGCATCCAGAAGGAGCGTGATCGGCTGCTCGCCACCACCGCCCGCACCGTCGGCCTCACCGCCACCGCGACGACGCTGCTCACCCTGAGCGTGCCGGGGACCATCCCGCCCCCGCTGTACTTCGCCTCGCTCGTCCTGCTGGCCTGCATGGGCGTCGCCCAGTTCCAGCTCACCGCGCTGAACCGGCTGACCGTGTGGATGTGCGTGACGGTCGTCGCGGGGCTCGGGCTCATCCTCCTGCATCTGCTCCCCCAGGTCCCGCTCGGCCCGTCCGCGGTGACCACGATCGGCGTCGTCGGCGCGGTCGGGATCGCCAGCGTCTCGGTCATCGCCCCGACCTCCCGTGCCCGCACCCTCCTGGCGATCGTCGCCGGCGCCGCGACGATCGGCGCGACGGTGACCACCCTGCTGGTCACGGGCTCGCGGTTGATCGAGGTCCTGATCTTCATCGCGGCGGGCTGGGTCGCCCTGACCGCGACCGGCATCTGGCTGTCGCGCACCGTGCCGCGCACCCTCAAGCGCATCTCCACGATGAGCCGCGCCTACCGGGTGGAGCGCCAGGCGAGCGAGACGGAGGCCCGCCGCCGCCAGGGCGCGCGCCTTCTGCACGACACGGTGCTCGCCACGCTCACCCTGCTCGCGCACTCCGGCGTCGGCGTGGGCGTCGGCGCGCTGCGCGAGCAGGCCGCGGAGGACGCGGCGCTGCTCCGCCAGCTCCGGCTCGGCTTCACCCCCGACCCGACGCGCTCCGGCGACTACCGGCTGAAGCCCGTCGAGGAGTCCACGCTCGGCAACACCCTGGAGTCCGTCAAGCAGCGCTTCCGCCGGATGGGGCTGGAGGTCAACTGGCACGGCCAGGGGCAGGTGCTGCTGCCGAGCGACGTGCTCGACTCGTTCCTGCTGGCGCTCGGCGAGTGCCTTGAGAACGTCCGCAGGCACTCCGGCGTCAACGAGGCGCACGTGACCATCACCGATGACGAGACCACCGTGCGCGCGATGGTCACCGACGCCGGCAAGGGCTTCGACGTCGCGAGCATCGAGGAGGGCAGGCTCGGCTTCACCGAGTCGATCGTCGCCCGGCTGCGCGATGTCGGCGGCAACGCCCGGCTGTTCTCGTCGCCGGGCAGCGGGACCACCGTGGTGCTGGAGGTGCCGAAGTGAGCCGGAACGATCGCACCATCCCGATCTCCCGCGGGATCCTGGGCGGGCGCACGCCCGGCGCGCCGAAGGGCTCAGCGCCCGGCACGGCCAAACTGGGCGCGTCCGCGCTGCCCCGCGGGCGGCAGGAACGCGACGCCCTCGGCAGGGCGCGGCTCGACCTCGGCTTCAACATCGCGTCCGTCGCGCTGATCGCGTTCCTGTTCGCGATCATGGCGATCACGGCGCCGTACTACCCGGCCCTGCCGTTCAGCCTCGCCGCGTGGGCCGTGCTGATCGTCACGCTGGTGACAGCGCTCGTGCTCCGGTTCCGCCTGCCCGACGTGCTCCCGGACTGGCTGTTCGGCGTCGCCCTCGTGCTGTGGGCGGCGGTCGTCGTGCTCGACATCCTCGGCACGGCTTCGTCCGCGGGCTGGTTCCCGCTGACCGCTGCCGCCGCGGTCGGGCCGGCCCTGCTGCTGTGCGTCCCCGTCCGGCCGGCGCGGGACATCCTGATCGCCACGGCGGTGCTCGGGGTGACGCTCGCGGTCGTGCTGCTGCTGCGGTCGTTCGGCGACATCCAGATGCTCGGCCCCGGCATCGCGGAGGTCGCGATCGCGGTGGCCCCGCCGCTGGTCGGCGTCGAGATCGTCCGCGCGCTCAGCACCCTCGTGCAACTGGAGCTGGACCTCGCGCAGGTGCAGAGCACGGTGTCCTCCCCCGGCTACGCGGTCGGGATGATGGCCTCGGAGGAGCTGGCCAGGCTCGACCTCGCGGCCGAGCGCCTCCTCGACGGCGTCGCGACCGGCCGCACCGCGCTGCCCCTGGACGAGGCGACCGCGGACCAGGCGGCCAGCATCGCCACCGAGCTGCGCCTGCACCTCATCCAGGGCCGCAAGGAGACCTGGCTGTACCACGCGGTCACGGAGTCCGCTCTGCTCGGCCCCACGGTGACGCTCACCGACCCGGACGGCCTCGCCGCCGGCCTCACCCGCGACCAGCGCGACGGCCTCCTCACCGCGGTCTGGCTGCTGATCAGCGACCCGGTCCGCTCGGGCGCCGGGCAGGCCCGCACCCTCGCGCTCGACATCGAGCGCGGCGCCGGGCCGCAGGTCGCCGCCGGATCCGCCGTGGCGACCGGTGCCACAATGGGGATCGTGATCACGACCACCGGTGTGCCGCGAAACGGGGTAGACCCTGCGGCGTGGCAAGCTATCCGTAAGGTGGGGCGTCACGCCGAGTCGTTCAGCGACTCGGCGCTTCGCATCGAGATCACCACCGTGAGCGATACGACGGCCGAGCTGACCTGACCAGCCGGCCACACCAGGAAGACCGGTCACGCCGGAAGGCAACACCGAGAAAGGGCTGCTCATGAGCGAGACTCCCCCCATCAGGATCGCCATCGTCGACGATCACAAGATGCTCCTCGGCGCACTCACCGAGTGGATCCGCGGCGCGGCGGACGACATCCGCATGGTGGCGGCGGTCGCGAGCTGGCCCGAGCTGCTGACCCATCCCGAGTTCCCGGTGGACGTCGTGCTGCTCGACCTCGACCTCAAGGACAACATCCCGATCTCGCTCAAGCTGTCGACGCTGAAGACGACGGGCGTGCGCACCGTGCTGATGAGCACCTACTCCGAGCCGGCCGTCGTGCGCGAGGCGCTGGCCGCCGGCGCGCTCGGCTACCTCGTGAAGAGCGAGGACGCCGAGATGATCGTGGAGGCCATCCGCGCCGCCAGCAAGGGCGAGTCGTTCATCTCAGCGGAGCTCGACCTCGCGCTCAACGCGGGCGAGCTGGGCGGCGCGCCCAAGCTGAGCGCGCAGGAGCGCCGCGTGATGGCCCTGTACGGCGCCGGCGAGCCGGTGAAGGCCGTCGCCTTCCAGCTCGGCATCTCGGACGAGACCGCCAAGAGCTACCTCAAGCGCATCCGCGAGAAGTACCGCGTGGCCGGCTACGACGTCGGCACGAAGGTGGCCCTGCGCAAGCGCGCCATCCAGGACGGGATCCTGCTGCAGAACGACTGAGGCGGTGTCGCGCCTCGGATGACGGTTCGTTTCTCCGTAACCTGGTTGAAACGTCCCACTCGAAACGATTCGATAGACTGTCCGGGTGAACCCGGTTATCGACGGGCCGACGCAGCTGTCGTCGGCCCGTACTCGTCTTGCGCTCCTCGCGCTCGCTCTCGGCGGCTTCGGCATCGGCTCGACCGAATTCGTCGCCATGGGCCTGCTGCCGAACATCGCCCACGACCTGCTGCCCCAGCTCTATGCGGCGTCCCCCACCGCCGCGAACGCGCAGGCCGGCTGGATCATCTCCGCGTACGCGCTCGGCGTCGTCGTCGGGGCGCCGACCATCGCCGCGGTCGCCGCGCGCTGGCCGCGCAAGAAGCTGCTGCTCTGGCTGCTCGTGGCGTTCACCGTCGGCACGATCGCGTCCGCGCTCGCGCCGACCTTCCAGCTGGTGCTGGTGGCCCGGTTCCTCTCCGCACTGCCGCACGGCGCGTACTTCGGCATCGCCTCCCTCGTCGCCGCGTCGCTGATGGGTCCGGGCAAGCGCGGCCAGGGCGTCGCGTTCGTCCTCTCCGGCCTCACCATCGCGAACGTCGTCGGCGTCCCGTTCATCACCTGGATCGGGCAGCAGCACGGCTGGCGCATCGCCTATATCGTGGTGGCCGCGATCTTCGCCCTCACCTTCGCCGCCGTTGCCCTGCTGGTGCCGTGGCAGGCGGGCGACCCGCGCGCAACGCTGCGCAACGAGCTGCGCGCCTTCACCCGCCTCCAGGTCTGGCTGGCCCTGCTGATCGGCGCGATCGGCTTCGGCGGCTTCTTCGCCGTCTACACGTACGTCGCCCCGATGGTCACGACGGTCACCGGGCTGCCGGCGTCGGCGGTGCCGCTGGTCCTGATCCTGATCGGCGTCGGGATGACGGTCGGCAACCTCCTCGGAGGGCGGATGGCCGACCGCAGCGTGGAGCGCGGGATGCTGCTGTTCTTCGCCGTCATGCTGGCCGGGCTGGCCGCGCTGTTCTTCACGGCCTGGAGCCTGGCGGGCCTCCTGATCTCGGCCTTCGTCATCGCCGCGGCGGCCTCGGCGCTGTCCCCGATGATCCAGACCCGCCTGATGGACGTCGCCCACGACAGCCAGTCGATCGCCGCGGCCCTGAACCACTCGGCCCTCAACATCGCGAACGCGTCGGGCGCCTTCCTCGGCGGCCTGACCATCGCGGCCGGCTTCGGCTACCTGTCGCCGATCGTGGTGGGCGCGATCCTGGCGGTGGCCGGCATCGTGCTCGCGCTGGTGTCGTTCGGGATCGACCACTCGCGGGAGCGCCGCGGGGTCGACACCGGCGTCGTGCACGCGCAGCGCCCCGACCCGGTCCCGATCGACTGAGCAGCCACCGCCGAGGGGCACCTAAACGCCCTTAAAACCACGTTTTGAGGGCGTTTACGTGCCCTTCGGCGGGGGCGCTACCGCGCCTCGTCCTCGAAGAACTCCGCGACGTCCACGTCCTCCTCGACCGGCTCGGGCCGGCGGAAGCCGGAGCGGATGGCGCCCACGATCGCGACGACGACCGCGCCGGTGGCGCTGCCCGCGACCAGCACGAGCACCGGCAGGTAGATCGGCCACCCGTAGACCACCACGAAGTAGCCGATCGTGAATACGACCGGGTCCATCTACGCGCCCTCCGGCGCCGCCTCGCCCTGCCGCAACGCGGCCTCCAGGCGCTCCACCTTGCCGGTGAGTTCGCCGCTGTGGCCGGGGCGGATGTCGGCCTTCAGCACCAGGGAGACCCGCGAGCCGTAGGCGCCGACGGCCTCCGTCGCTCGGCGGATCACGTCGAAGACCTCGTCCCACTCGCCCTCGAGCTCCGTGAACATCGAGTTCGTGCGGTTCGGGAGGCCCGACTCCCGCACGATCCGCACCGCGGCCGCGACCGCGTCGTGCACCGACGCGTCCGGACCCTCTCCCCCGCTCGGCGCCACCGAGAATGCGACCAGCATGAGCCCCTCCTTCTGTCGTGCACCGGGATGGTACGTCCGGCACACGAGCCAGTCTAGAAGGGTGCTGCTACGGCGCTTCGCTCACCGGGACCGGATGCGCGTCCGGCGCCGCGCGGAACGGCCAGGCGTGCGCGGGCAGCAGGTCGCCCGCCGCCTCATCCCTGTGCCGCTTACGCCAGAGCGCGCCGATGGTCCAGCCGAGGATGACGAAGTACATCAGGTTGCGGGCCGTGAGCACCGCGACCATCGCCGGCAGCGGCACGAGGAGGCCGTCGTACAGGTACGGATAGATGACCTGCGTGAGCGTCGCCGTGATCAGCACGAGGATCGCCGGCGTCTTGAACCCGCGGCCCTGGTAGACCAGCCCGATCACGACCGGCGCGGCGAGCCAGGTGATGTACTGCGGCGAGCCCACCTTGTTGAACGCGATGAAGGCCGTCACGAGCGCCAGCGACAGCTCCGGCAGGATGCGGGTGTACGGCGTCCCGCGCCGCAGCGACCGCACGCCGATGAGCGCGACGACCAGCACGGTGAGCGCGAGCAGCGGGTTCATCAGCGAGCCGGCCTCCACCGTCCCCTGGCCGGTCACCTGGAAGGTGAGCAGGTCGCGGTCGTAGTACACGACGGCGTCGGGGACGTGGAACGCGGCCTGCCACATCCAGAAGTTGGCCACCGGCGCCTCGATCTGGATACCGCGGCCGGTCTGGGTCGTGATGAAGCTGAGGACGTGCATGCCGCCGCCGAAGATGAGCGGCACGGCGACGATGATGAGGCTGGTCACGGCTCCGGCCGCGACGATCCGCCAGCGCGACTTCATCGCGATCACGGCCGCGACGATGATCGCGGCGGGCCACACCTTGATCCAGGTGGCGATCGTCAGCACAACCACGGCGGCGCGCTCGTGGAAGGTCAGCCAGAGCAGGCCGATGATGGAGAGCGCGGCCGAGACGGCGTCGAGCCGGCCGATCGCGATCGGGCCGAGGAGCAGCAGGAAGCCCAGCCACCACCACGCGGCGACGAGCCGGCGCGGCTCGCGCCCGACGATGAGCACGGCGAAGGCCGCGGCGTTCAGCAGCATGACCATGGTCAGCCAGCCGCCGACGTAGTTGTCCTCGCCGAACAGCAGCGGGAGCATGATCGGCACGATCGCGCCGAACGGGTACACCCAGTCGGCGTTGAGCCCGACGATCTCTGTGCCCTGCGCGGCGAGCTGGGCCCAGGGCTTGTACACCCACATCACGTCGCCGAGGCCGGTGTGCTGCAGGAGCGCGAGGCCGCCGATCACGAGGTGGACGACGAGGAAGCCGATCCACAGGCTCAGCGGGCTGGCCGCGATCCGGCGAAGCGTGGTCGTGTCCGAACCCCCATGCGGCACAGGCAGCGGTACCGGAGCGGCGTCCATCCCCGCGGCGTCAATCCCCATAGGCGTCATCCTATGGGAACCGGATCTGGGGGTGCCGCCCCCGGAAGGCCGCCAGTGTGCGAGGTCGCTCAGCTTCGCGCGAGCAGGCTCCGCAGCACCACCGGCACGGCCTCCGCCACGTCGAGCGCGGCAACGGGACCGCCCTGCGAGGCGGCGTCGCCGGCCCGGCCGTGCACCCAGGCGGCGGTCGCAGCGAGAGCCGCGAGCGCTTCGTGCCCGCGCTCCCGGATCGCGTCCGCGTGCGTCGCGACCAGCGCGCCGAGGACGCCGCCGAGCACGTCGCCGCTGCCCGCCGTCGCGAGCCACGACGGGCCGGCCGTGACGGTGACGCGCGAGCCGTCGGGGGTGGCGACGTGGGTGACATGGCCTTTCAGCAGCACCGTCGCGCCGAGGGCGGAGGCCGCGCGCTCGGCCCAGCCTCCCGGGTCCTGGCGGATCTCGTCCGGCTCCGGCGTCGGCGCGCCGTCGTCGGCCGCCGCGGCGAGCGCCTTCGACAGCTCCCGGAAGTGCGGCGTGATCACGACCGGCCCCTGCGCCCGCATGACGAGGTCGAGCGCTCCGGCGTCGATCACCAGCGGGGTCCCGTCGTCGAGCGCGTCGCGGAGCCTGCGGAGGTCGTCGTCGTCGCGGTCGGCGGCGTCCATCCCGGAGCCGAGCAGCCAGGCCTGCACGCGGCCGGGCGCCGAGACGACCTCCGGGCGGCGGCGCAGCACTTCCTGGGCTGCGCGCTCGGCGCCGAGGTAGCGGATCATCCCGACGCCGGTGCGGGCGGCCGCCTCGGCGCCGAGCACAGCTGCGCCCGGATAGCGCGCAGAGCCGGTGACCATGCCGAGCACGCCGCGCGAGTACTTGTCGTCGGATTCGGCGGGCACCGCGATCCAGCCGCGGGCGAGCGCCCCGTCCCAGGCCGCGCCGACCGCCAGACCCGACGGCACCGTCATCTCCTCCATCGAACCTCCCCGGCCCACGATAGGTTGAAGAGGTGAGTATCTCCATCCCCGGATCGGTGGTCGTCTTCGACTACGGCGAGGTCATCTCCGTCACCCCGAGCGAGGCCGACCGAACCGCGCTCGTGGGGATCGCCGGCGGCGACGACGAGCAGTTCTGGCCGGCGTACTGGCGGCACCGCAACGCACTCGACCAGGGAACGCTGACCATCCAGCAGTACTGGCGCGGCATCGAGCGCGAGCTCGGCGAGAGCTGGGAGGACGCGACCATCCACCGGCTCTGGCTCGCCGACTTCCGCAGCTGGCTCACGATCGACCACGACACGCTCCAGGTGCTCCTCGACCTCAAGGAGGGCGGCACCCGCTTGGCCCTGCTGTCCAACGCGGGCCGCGACTTCGGCTCGTACTTCCGGCACGGGACGCTGGGCGACCTGTTCGAGCAGGTGTTCGTCAGCGGCGAGCTGGGCACCGTGAAGCCGAGCGCCGAGATCTTCGAGCACGTCATGGCCGAGCTCGGCGTCACCCCCGCGCAGACCGTCTTCATCGACAACAAGACCGAGAACGTGGAGGGCGCCCGGGCGCTGGGAATCGCAGGCCACGTCTACACGTCGGCGGAGGACCTCCGGGCATATCTCCAGACTCTGGCGGCTTAGTAACGAGTATGACTTCGCTCTTCGATCCGCTGACCCTGCGCGGCGTGACCGTCCGCAACCGCATCTGGACCTCCCCGATGTGCCAGTACTCGGTGTTCGACCACTCGGGCGTGCCGCAGACCTGGCAGCTCGTCCACCTCGGCTCGCTCGCGACGGGAGGCAGCGGCATCGTCTTCACGGAGGCGACCGCCGTCAACGCGGAGGGCCGCATCTCTCCGCGCGACACCGGCATCTGGACGGATGAGCAGGCGGAGGCCTGGCGGCCGATCGTGGAGTTCATCGCGTCGCAGGGCGCCGTGCCCGCCATCCAGCTCGCGCACGCCGGACGCAAGGCGTCGACCTGGCCGGCCTGGGGCTTCGAAGACAGGCACGGCACCGTGCCTGCAGAGGAGGGCGGCTGGATCGCCGTCGCGCCGTCGCCGATCGCGTTCGGCGATTACGACGTGCCGCAGGAACTCGACCTCGCCGGCATCGACCGGATCGTCGCCGACTTCCGCGCAGCGGCCCGCCGGTCGGTCGACGTCGGCTTCCGGATCCTGGAGCTGCACGCCGCCCACGGCTACCTGCTGCACGAGTTCCTCTCCCCGATCTCGAACCACCGCACCGACGAGTACGGCGGCTCCCTCGAGAACCGCGCGCGCCTGCTGCTGCGCATCGTCGCCGCTGTGCGCGAGGAGATCGGCGACGACCTCCCGCTGTTCGTGCGGTTCTCCGGCAGCGACTGGACGCCCGGCGGCTGGGACGAGCAGCAGACGGCGACCGTCGCCGGCTGGGCGCAGGATGCCGGGGCCGACTTCTTCGACATCTCCTCCGGCGGCATCCAGACCGGCGTGCGCATCCCGACCCAGCCGGGCTACCAGGTGCCGTTCGCGGAGCACGTCCGCAGCTCGGCCGAGGTGGATGTCAGCGCGGTCGGCCTGATCACCACGCCGCAGCAGGCGGCCGACATCGTGGAGGGCGGCAGCGCCGACGCGGTCATGCTGGCGCGCGAACTCCTGCGCGACCCGCACTTCCCGCTGCGGGCCGCTCACGAGCTCGGCGTCAGGATCGACTACTGGCCGCCGCAGTACCTCCGGGCGGCGTGGCGCGACTGAGGCATCACAGGCCGAGTCGTCACATCGGTGTGTTCGGCTGCGTCAGGCACAGATAGTTGCCTTCGCTGTCCTGGAACCAGGCCGACTTGCCCGTGTCGTCCGTCGCGACGCCGTTCTCGGTCTTGAGGCCGGGGAAGTCGTAGTCCGCGAACTGCACTCCCCTGCCGCGCAGGTGCTCCATCTCGGCCGCGATGTCGTCCACCAGCCAGCACATGGCGGTGTTCTGCGCGGTGCCGGCGTTGGACGTCTCGTAGATGTAGATCCAGGAGTCGCCGCCGGTGCGGTAGCGGACGCCCTGCTCGCTGGTGTCCTCCGGTTCGAGTTCGAGCTTGTCGCGGAACCACGCCGTGGCCCGCGCCAGGTCCGAAGCAGGAAGCACGGAGTACGTCTTGCTCGACGCTAACATGAGAATTCCTCCTCTTCTTTCCGCGCGGCATGGTACTCCGGACGCCGGGCTTTGGCCCCCTGAACAGAAGGGTCTACAGCCGCCGGGTGGCGTCCTGCACCTCGCCGACCAGCTCCTCGATGATGTCCTCCAGGAACACCACGCCGGCCGTCGTGCCCTCGCCGTCGACCGCGCGGGCCAGGTGACTGCCCGTGCGGCGCATGCTCGCGAGGGCGTCCTCCAGGTCGGCGTCGACGAACACCGTCACCAGGCGGCGGATGCGCTTGCCGGGCACCGGGAGGTCGAAGCCGGTCTCCTCCAGGTCGAGCACGTCCTTCAGGTGCAGGTAGCCGGTCGGCTCGCCGTCGGCGTCCGGCACGACGTAGCGCGAGAAGCCGTACTTGGCGACGGCCTTCTCCACGTCGGCCGGGGTCGGCGCGGGCGGGAGCGAGACCAGCGTCTCGGGCTTCACCATCGCGTCGCGCACCTTCTTCTCGGTGAACTCGAACGCCGCAGTGAGCGCGCCGATCCGGTCGGTCAGCAGGCCCTCGCGTGTCGACTGGCTCACGATCGTGGCCACCTCGTCGAGGGTGAAGGTGCTCGCGGCCTCGTCCTTCGGCTCCACCCGGAACAGCCGCAGCACCGCGTTCGCGCTCGCGTTCAGCGCGACGATGATCGGACGGACCACCCGGCCGATCCCGACCAGCGGCAGCGCGAGCAGCAGCGCGGCCCGGTCCGGCATCGAGAACGAGATGTTCTTCGGCACCATCTCGCCGAACACCACGTGCAGGAACGACACCAGCACGAGCGCGACGATGAACGCGACCGTGCCGATCACGTCCTCCGACCAGCCCGTGGCGTGCAGCGGCACCTCGAGCAGGTGGTGGATGGCCGGCTCGGAGACGTTCAGGATCAGCAGCGAGCACACCGTGATGCCGAGCTGTGTGGTCGCGAGCATGAGGGTCGCGTGCTCCATGGCGTAGAGCGCGGTCTTGGCGCTGCGCTTGCCGCGCTCGGCGAGCGGTTCGATCTGCGAGCGGCGCGCGGAGATGACCGCGAACTCGGCGCCGACGAAGAACGCGTTCACGAGGAGGAGCACCACCAGCCAGGCGATTCCGGCCCAGTCGCTCATGCCGCACCTCCCGTCGCGGGAAGCTCGGGATCGGGCGTGTAGCGGATCCGGTCGACCCTGCGCCCCTCCAGCCGCTCCACGCGGAGGGTGCCGCCGTCGATCGGGACCTCGTCACCGACCTTGGGGAGGCGGCCGAGCTCGTTCATCACGAAACCGGCGACCGTCTCGTACGGGCCCTCCTCCGGCACGGTCACGCCGGCCTGCTCCAGCAACTCGTCCGGGCGCAGGATGCCGGGGAACGTGATCGAGTCGCGGCCGCGGACCACGCCGGCCCGCGTGCGGTCGTGCTCGTCGGCGACCTCGCCCACGATCTCCTCGACCAGATCCTCCAGCGTCGCGATGCCGGAGGTGCCGCCGTACTCGTCCACCACGACCGCCATCTGGTAGCCGCGGCCGCGGAGCTCGCCCAGCAGGGTGTCGAGCGTCATCGTCTCCGGCACGCGGAGCGCATCGGTCTGCAGCGCGGAGACGGGCACGCGCGCGCGGCGCTGGCGCGGGACGGCGACGGCCTGCTTGACGTGCACGAAGCCGACGACGTCGTCGACGTCCTCGTCCATGACCGGGAACCGGGAGTAACCGGTGCTGCGGGCGAGTCCGATCACGGTCTGCGCCGGGTCGGTGCGCTTGACGGCCTCCACCCGCGGCCGCGGCGTCATGACGTCGGAGGCTGTGCGCGAGGAGAACGCGAGCGTGCGGCTCAGCAGCGTGGCGGTGTCGGCCTCCAGCACGCCGGCGCTCGCGGACCGCCGCACCAGCGAGGACAGCTCGTCGGCGGTGCGGGCCGCCGACAGCTCCTCCTTCGGCTCGATGCCGAACATCCGCAGGAATCCGTTCGCCGTGCCGTTGAGCAGGAACACGAACGGCCGGAAGACCGTCGTGAACACCGTCTGGAACGGGATGACCAGCTTGGCCGTCGCGATCGGCAGCGCGAGCGCGAAGTTCTTGGGCACCAGCTCGCCGAGGATCATCGACAGCAGGGTCGCCACCGTGATGGCGACCACCGACGCGACCACCACGACCGCGCCGGCCGGCAGGCCGACTGCCAGGAGCGGATCGCGCAGCAGGGAGCTGATCGCGGGCTCCATCGTGTAACCGGTCAGGAGCGTCGTCAGCGTGATCCCGAGCTGCGCGCTGGAGAGGTGCGTCGAGGTGATCTTGAGCGCGGCGATCGTCATCGACAATCGCGACTCGCCCCGTGCGCGCCGTGCCTCGAGGTCGCCACGGTCGAGGTTGACAAGAGCGAACTCGCTGGCGACGAACAGGCCGGTGCCGACGGTCAGGAGGAGGCCGATCCCCAGCATGATCCACTCAGAGAGCACGGCGACCACCCCGCTCGGGCGGGCTCATCGGTTGGAATGGGCTGGCAGAAGGAGGGTCGTCCATTTCCCGAGAAGTATAGCGGCGCGTCCCGCGGAAACGCCCGGCGCGGCCGGGGCCGGAGCGATTCCCAGCGCGCGCATCGACTCGCCATAGGGCGCCCGAAGCGAGCGGCGGCATCCTCGCGGCAGAAGCCCACCGAGAGGAACCGCACCATGAGCACCACAGCACCCGAGCCCGGCCAGCCCTGGCAGCCGGCGCCGCAGTACGGACAGCAGCCGCCGTACGCGCAGCCCGCACCGCACTACGCGCCGCAGGGCGGGGCCGTCCCTCCCGCGAAGCCGGCCAGGCCGTCGAACGGCAGCATCCTCCACCGCTGGCCCACCTGGGCGCAGAACACCGCCCTTGCGGTCGGCGCCGTCGCCATCCTCGTCGTCGTCTTCTTCGCCGGCTACTTCACCGCGCACGCGATCGACGGCGGCACGCGCGGCGGCTTCGGCACCGGCCAGAACTTCACCCCGCGCCAGTTCGGCGGCAACGGCGGCTTCGGCGGCCAGTCCGGCAACGGCTTCGGCGGCCAGTCCGGTTCCGGGACCGGTTCGGGCACCGGTTCCGGAAACGGCTCGTAAGAACCCTTACCAGCTGACGGCCACTACCAGCTGACGGGGAGGGCCTTGCCCTCCTCGTAGCCGGCGGCGGACTGGATGCCGACCAGCGCGCGGTCGTGGAACTCCGCCAGCGTGCGCGCTCCCGCGTAGGTGAACGAGCTGCGCAGGCCGGTGGTGATCATGTCGAGGAGGTCCTCCACCGACGGCCGCAGCGGGTCCAGGTAGATGCGCGAGCTGGAGATGCCCTCGGCGAACAGCGTCTTGCGGGCCCGGTCGAACGCGTCGAGACGCTCGAACCGTCCGGTGACCGCCTTGGTGGAGGCCATCCCCCAGCTCTCCTTGTAGAGCGCTCCGCGCTCGTCGCTCACGATCGCGCCAGGCGCCTCGATCGTGCCGGCGAACCACGAGCCGATCATCACCGACGCTCCGCCCGCGGCGAGAGCGAGCGCGACGTCGCGCGGGTACCGCACGCCGCCGTCGGCCCAGACGTGGGCGCCGAGCTCGCGCGCCGTCGCGCTGGTCTCCAGCACCGCGGAGAACTGCGGGCGGCCGACCGCGGTCATCATGCGCGTCGTGCACATCGCGCCGGGCCCCACGCCGACCTTGAGGATGTCGGCGCCCGCTGCGACAAGGTCGCGGACGGCCTGCTCCGTGACGACGTTGCCCGCGACGATCGGCAGCCCGAGCCCGAGCTGCCTGACGGTGTGGATGGCGCGGCGCATGCCGTCCTGGTCGCCGTGCGCGGTGTCGATCACGAGCACGTCGACGCCGGCGGCCGCGAGCGCCTTGGCCTTCGCCGCGACGTCCCCGTTGATCCCGACCGCCGCCGCGACGCGCAGCCGGCCGTGCGCGTCGAGCGCCGGCGTGTAGATGGTGGAGCGCAGCGCGCTCGTGCGGCTCAGCGTGCCGACCACCCTGCCGTGGGAGAGCACCGGCGCGAAGGCGAGCCCCGCGGCGTCCATGACGTCGAACGCGGCCCGGCCGTCCGGGAGGTCGTCCGCGTCGAGCGAGGTGAGCGCGCCGTGCAGGAGGTCGCCGATCCGCGCGTCCGGCAGCGCGGAGCCGAGCTGGACGGTCGCGAGGCAGCCGAGGTACTTCCCGGCGTCGTCGCTCACGACCACCCCGTGCCCCTCGACGGCCGGGACGCGCCGCAGCACGTCGGCCACGGTCTCCTCCGGCCGCGCCTCGTACGGCGTGTCGAACGCCACCGGCTGGGCCTTGACCCAGCGGATCGCCTCGTCCAGGTCCTGCAGGTGCATGTCCTGCGGGAGCACGCCGAGACCGCCGCGTCGGGCGAGGGTCGCGGCCAGCCGCTTGCCCGTCACCGAGTTCATGTTCGCGGACACGATCGGGATGGTCGCCCCTGTGCCGTCCTGCGGCGCGAGGGACACGTCGAGGCGGCTCGTCACGTTCGATCGCGATGGCACGAGGAAGACGTCGGAGTACGTGAGATCGTGCCGCGGAGTCGTCGCATAGAACTGCATGAGAATAACGGTATCCTCCCGGGCCGAACGCCCGCACCCGGGCGCGGATGGGATTAGGCTTGATGCTCGGATGGAACGGGTGGCCAGTGGCCGCCCGATCGTAACGAATCAACGGAGAGAGTGGGCGATCGGCTGTGTCGAGCCAATTGACCGGTGTGGGAACCGACGACGGATCGTCGGGTGAGTTCGGAGCCAACGAATGGCTCGTCGAGGAGCTGTACGAACAGTTCCTCCGGGACAGGAACTCGGTCGACAAGTCCTGGTGGCCGATCCTGGAGAGCTACAAGCCGAGCGTGAAGGACGGCGAGGCCTCCACGCCGAGCGAGACCCCCGCTCCGACGCCGGCCGAGCCGGGCGTCCCCACCCCCAGCGAGCCGACGATCCCGACTCCCACCGAGCCGACCGTCCCGACGCCTCCGCCGGCACAGCCGACCCCGGCCCCCGCGCCCGGCGCCCCCGAGCCGCCCGCCCCGCCTGCGGAGTCCGCGGCGCCGTCCGAGCCCCGCCCGGTCACGACCCCCATCCCGATCATCGGCGCCCAGCCGGTGGCGCGCACCACCTCGATCGCGCCCAAGCCGCAGCCGGTCCCGGCCGACGCGCCGGTCACCTCGCCCAACGCCACCGTCGAGGCGGCCGAGGAGGACAAGGTCACCCCGCTGCGCGGCATGTCGAAGTCGCTGGCCACCAACATGGACGCCTCGCTCAGCGTCCCGACCGCGACCAGCGTGCGGACCATCCCCGCCAAGCTGATGATCGACAACCGCATCGTCATCAACAACCACCTCAAGCGCGCACGCGGCGGCAAGGTGTCCTTCACCCACCTGATCGGCTGGGCGCTCATCCAGGCGCTCAAGGAGTTCCCGAGCCAGAACGTGTTCTACGAGGAGGTCGACGGCAAGCCGTCGGTCGTCGCCCCCGCGCACATCAACCTCGGCATCGCGATCGACCTCCCGAAGCCCGACGGCACCCGCGCCCTGCTCGTGCCGAGCATCAAGCGCGCCGACACGATGCGCTTCGGCGAGTACCTCGCCGCCTACGAAGACCTCGTCTCGAAGGCCCGCAACAACAAACTGGTCGCCGGCGACTTCGCCGGCACCACGATCTCGCTGACCAACCCGGGCGGCATCGGCACGGTCCACTCCGTCCCGCGCCTGATGAAGGGCCAGGGCGCCATCATCGGCGCCGGCGCGCTCGAGTACCCGGCCGAGTTCCAGGGCTCCAGCGAGAAGACCCTGGCCGGCCTCGCGATCGGCAAGACGATCACGCTGACCAGCACCTACGACCACCGCGTCATCCAGGGCGCCGGCTCCGGCGAGTTCCTGAAGATCGTGCACGAGCTGCTGATCGGGAAGCGCAGCTTCTACGAGGACATCTTCGCCGAGCTGCGCATCCCGTACATGCCGATCCACTGGAACCCGGACATCTCGGTCGACCTGGCGAGCGCCGTCGACAAGACCGCCCGCGTCCAGGAGCTGATCAACTCCTACCGGGTGCGCGGCCACCTGATGGCCGACATCGACCCGCTGGAGTACGTCCAGCGCAGCCACCCGGACCTCGAGATCGAGAACCACGGCCTCACCTTCTGGGACCTCGACCGCGAGTTCGTCACCGGCGCGTTCGGCGGCGACAAGCGGAAGATGAAGCTCCGCGACATCCTCGGCGTGCTGCGCGACTCGTACTGCCGCACGGTCGGCGTCGAGTACATGCACATCCAGGACCCTGCCCAGCGCAAGTGGTTCCAGGACAAGCTCGAGCGCCCCTACGAGAAGCCCACCCACGACGAGCAGCTGCGCATCATGGGCAAGCTCAACGAGGCGGAGGCGTTCGAGACCTTCCTGCAGACCAAGTACGTCGGCCAGAAGCGCTTCAGCCTGGAGGGCGGCGAGTCGACCATCGCGATGCTCGACACCATCCTGCAGGGAGCAGCGGAGGCCGGGCTCGACGAGGCCGCGATCGGCATGGCCCACCGCGGCCGGCTGAACGTGCTCACCAACATCGCGGGCAAGACCTACGGTCAGATCTTCCGCGAGTTCGAGGGCACCCAGGACCCGCGCACGGTCCAGGGCTCCGGCGACGTCAAGTACCACCTCGGCACCGAGGGCACCTTCAAGGGCGCCGACAACGCCGAGATCCCGGTCTACCTGGCGGCGAACCCGTCGCACCTGGAGGCCGTCGACGGCGTCCTGGAGGGCATCGTCCGCGCCAAGCAGGACCGCCGCCCGGCCGGCACCTTCCTCACGCTGCCGATCCTCGTCCACGGCGACGCGGCGATGGCCGGCCAGGGCATCGTGGTCGAGCAGATGCAGATGTCGCAGCTGCGGGCCTACCGCACCGGCGGCACCATCCACGTCAACATCAACAACCAGGTCGGCTTCACCACGCCTCCCGGCGAGGGCCGCACGTCGGTCTACTCGACGGACGTTGCGAAGACCATCCAGGCGCCGATCTTCCACGTGAACGGCGACGACCCGGAGGCCGTGGTGCGCGTCGCGCAGCTCGCCTTCGAGTACCGCCAGGAGTTCAAGCGCGACGTGGTCGTCGACCTCATCGTCTACCGCCGCCGCGGTCACAACGAGGGCGACGACCCCTCGATGACCCAGCCGCTGATGTACAACCTGATCGAGGCGAAGCGCTCCGTGCGCCGCCTGTACACCGAGGCCCTCGTGGGCCGCGGCGACATCACCGAGGAGGAGTACGAGGCCGCGCACGCCGACTTCCAGGACCGCCTCGAGCGCGCCTTCATGGAGACGCACGCGGCGCAGACCAACTCGGTGCCGATCATCACGCAGGGCGAGGCCACGGCCGACCTCGAGCACCCGATCGCGCAGCAGGACGAGAACGACAACGTCGGCGAGCCGGACACCACGGCCGTCAGCGAGCAGGTCATCTCGCTCATCGGCGACGCGTTCAACAACCCGCCCGCGGGCTTCACCGTGCACCCGAAGCTGCAGCAGCTCCTCAACAAGCGCAGCGACATGAGCCGCAACGGCGGAATCGACTGGGGCTTCGGCGAACTGCTGGCGCTCGGCAGCGTCCTGCTGGAGGGCACCCCGGTGCGCCTGGTCGGCCAGGACTCCCGCCGCGGCACCTTCGTGCAGCGCCACGCGGTGCTCCACGACCGGATGAACGGCCAGGAGTGGCTGCCGCTGGCGAACCTCAGCGACAACCAAGCGAAGTTCTGGATCTACGACTCGCTGCTGAGCGAGTACGCGGCGATGGGCTTCGAGTACGGCTACTCGGTCGAGCGGGCCGACGCGCTGGTGCTGTGGGAGGCCCAGTTCGGCGACTTCGCCAACGGCGCCCAGATCATCATCGACGAGTTCATCTCCTCGGCCGAGCAGAAGTGGGGCCAGCGCTCGTCGCTCGTGCTCCTCCTCCCGCACGGCTACGAGGGCCAGGGACCCGACCACTCCAGCGCGCGCATCGAGCGCTACCTGCAGCTGTGCGCCGAGAACAACATGACCGTCGCGCGCCCGTCGACCCCGGCGTCGTACTTCCACCTGCTGCGCCGCCAGGCCTACGCCCGGCCGCGCCGCCCGCTGGTGGTGTTCACGCCGAAGGCGATGCTGCGCCTGCGCGGCGCCTCCAGCAACGTCGAGGACTTCACGAACGGCAAGTTCGAGCCGGTCATCGACGACGCGCGGATCACCGACAAGGCGGCCGTCAAGCGCGTGCTGTTCATGGCGGGCAAGCTCTACCACGACCTCGCGGCCGAGCTGGAGAAGAACCCGAACCCGGAGATCGCGCTGGTGCGCGTGGAGCAGTACTACCCGCTCCCCGGCGCCGAGCTGAAGGCCGTGGCCGACTCCTACCCCAACGCCGAGCTGGTGTGGACGCAGGACGAGCCGGAGAACCAGGGCGCCTGGCCGTTCATCATCCTGGAGACCTCCAAGCTGGGCCCGCGCCCGATCGGCGTCATCTCGCGTCCCGCGTCGGCGTCGCCGGCGGCCGGCTCCGCGAAGCGCCACGCGCAGGAGCAGTCGCTGCTCATCCAGCGCGCCCTGACGCTGTAACCCCCGCGTAGCGAACGGAGGAGCCGCGGCCCGAAACGGGCCGCGGCTCCTCCGGTGTCTGCGTTTCGGGGGTGTTCCGGGGCGGATCTCCTCCGCTAGCCGCGCAGGTCCGCGAGCAGCGCCTCCACCCGGCCCTTGATCTCGTCGCGGATCGGCCGCACCTCCTCGATGGGACGCCCGGCGGGGTCGGTGAGGTCCCAGTCCTCGTAGCGTTTGCCGGGGAAGATCGGGCAGGTGTCGCCGCACCCCATGGTGATGACGACGTCGGACTCCTTCACCGCCTCGGTCGTGAGGATCGCCGGAGTGTTCCCGGCGATGTCGATGCCCTCCTCGGCCATCGCCTGCACGGCGACGGGGTTGAGCCGGTCAGCGGGCTCGGAGCCGGCGGACAGCACGCGCACCCCGTCTCCACCGAGGGCGCTCAGGTAGCCGGCGGCCATCTGCGAGCGGCCGGCGTTGTGGACGCAGACGAAGAGGACGGTGGGGGCGGTGTCGGTCATGCGGGGTCTCCAGGTTCGTGGGTGGTGGGGGTGACATCGGTCTGAGCCGCGAGCCGCCGGTTCGCACGGTCGACCGCGCGGGAGACCTCCACGTCGGGTCGGCCGTGCGCGATCCCGAAGCAGACCAGCTGCAGCGGATACGTCGCCGCGATCACCTGGGCGCGGCGCTCGACGTCGGCGTCGACCACACCGCGCAGCGCCTCCCAGCCGTGCCACGTCGCCAGGGCGGCGACGTCCTCGGCGGGATCGCCGGCGCTGGCCAGGTCCCAGTCGACCACACCCGCGACCCGCCCGTCCGACCAGAGCACGTTGGCTCCCGCGAGGTCGCCGTGGGTGAGCACCGCCTCCGCCGGCGGCTCCAGTGCCGAGAGCGCGTCGGCGATCCGTTCCGCGCGCGGTCGCACGGCGGCGTCCAGGCGCGGGATCGCCTCCTCGTGCATGAGGCGGCGCCACGCGTCGCCTCCCATGAAGACGCGCGGAGGCGCCAGGTGTACGTCCACGATCTCGAGCGGGACAGCGCGAAGGCTCGCGAGCAGAAGCCCGAGTTGCTCCGGGTCGCCGCTTCCGCTGGGGTGCGGCTCCCCCGGCACTCGCCGCTGCGCGATGGCGGTCAGCCCTCCGGCGCGGACCGGCTCCGCCACCGACCGCGGCACCCCGAACGGCAGCTCGGGGAGGGCGTCGATGAGCCGCTGCGCCCGCTCCAGCTGAGCGGAGGCCTGCGGGTCGCGGCCGACGCGCACCGCGGTCCGGCCGGCGAGCACCACGAGGTTCGCGGACCCGTGCTCGATGACGCTTCGGGGATCGGGACGCGTGTCCTCCCCGGCCGCTCTCAGCGCCCCCGCGACGAGCTCCGCGAACACCCGAGGCCCAGGTGTCACGAAACCGGTCTCGACCACACCTCCACGATAGGCGACCGGCGTCAGCCCTCGTCCCGCAGCCGCGCGTGGAAACCGCGGATCGCCTCCGCCGCCGCCTCGGGATGCTCGAACCCCGCGAAGTGGCCTCCCGCCGGCGCCTGCGCGAACTCCTCGAGCCGCGGGGCCGCGCGCTCGGCCAGCGAGCGTGGGAAGCCCGCCATGGCAGGCTCCCGCGCGAGGTAGACGCCGACCGGGGACGCGAGCGGCGGGCGCGGCGGGTTGCGATCGTAGTCGTAGTACTGCTGGAACGACGTCCCGATGCTCTCCGTCGTCCAGTACAGCGTCGCGATCGTGTAGAGGATGCCGGAGTCGACCACGCGCTGCCACGTCCCGTCCGAGTCCGTGTCGATCCAGTCGTGCCACTTGTCGGCGATCCAGGCGAGGAGTCCGGCCGGCGAGTCGTTCAGCGCCGCCGCGATGGTGTCGGGACGGGTGAGCATGATCTCGCTGTAGCCGCCGTCCAGGCGGTCGTACTCGTCCAGCGCGACGAGGTAGCGGGCCTCCTCCTCGCCGACCGGGTCGCCCTCCGGGAACGGCCCGCTCAGCAGCTGGATGCCGACGACGCTGTCCGGGTGGTCGACGCCGAGCCAGGTGGAGGCTCCCCCGCCGATGTCGCCGCCGAACGTCGCGTAGCGGTCGAAACCGAGCGCCTCTGTCATCAGCCCGTGCAGCGCGTCCGCGATCGCGCGCCGGGTCAGCGGCGGCTCGAGCGGCTCGGAGAACACGAACCCGGGCAGCGAGGGGATCACGACGTCGAACGAATCCGAGAGCAGCCGTGCGAGCGGCAAGTACTCCACGAACGCGCTCGGCCAGCCGTGCAGGAGCAGCAGAGGGGTGTGCGGGCCGTCGCCGGCGCCGCGCACGCGGGCGAAGTGGATGCGGTGCCCTGCCACCTCTGCGACGTGCTGCTCGACCGCGTTCAGCCGCTCCTCCTCCGCGCGCCAGTCGAACGCCAGCCAGCCGTCCACCAGGGCGCGCAGCTCCGTGTCGCCGGGGCCGCCCTCCCAGCCGGGCCGCGGCGAGCGCAGATAGCGCGTGCGGGCGAGACGGTCCCTCAGGTCCGCGAGGACGTCGTCGGGCACGTGGAGGCGGAAGTCGTCGATGGCCATGCCGCCAACCTAGCCGCGGGGCCCGACAGCCGGAACCGCCGGGCCCGCACCGGCTACTCCCGGGCCAGCATCGCAGCGGCCTCCCGCTCCAGGTCGACGTACGGATCGCCGCTGACGTCCACGATCACGCGGTGCAGCGTGCCGCCGGCGAACCGGTAGGGCCGCTCGCCCGGGTAGTCGTCGGTCACCGGCTCGCCGCCGTCGTAGCCGACGCACAGTCCCTCGCCGGCGAGGCTGAACATCCCCGGCTGGGTCTTGATGCGGCCCTCGCCGACCTTGCGGTCGCCGTGGTACAGGCTCAGGATGCCGGTCGCTACGCCCGGGGCCTCTTCGCCGTCCTTGTCGAACGAGGCGGAGAGGATGAGATCGCTCCGGGTGGGCAGATCCTCCGTCGCGTCGACGCGCTGCTCGAGGCTGCCGACGTAGTTGTAGACGTAGTGGAGCCTGCCGTCCCGCAGGTACAGCGCGTGGCCGCCGAACCGGGCTCCGTGCGCGAAGAGCACGCCTTCGGCTCCCGGGTCGGGCAGGTCGACGTGTGCCGCGACGACGTACGACCGGTTGCGGACGTTGACCGCCTGCGTCTCCGGGATCTCCGCGCCGCCCGCCCGGTAGATGTAGCGGTTGCGCGGGCTCGTGAGCTGCGGCCGCGGAGTCCGCAGGATCTCCAGCGCTGAGCGGTCGTCGAGCGGGAAGGCCTGGTTCGCGCCCGCTTCGGCGAACCACAGGTTGACCAGCTCGCGTACCTTGTCGGGATGCTCCGCCGCGAGGTCGTGGCTCTCGGAGCGGTCGACGTCGGTGTGGTACAGCTCCCAGGTGTCGTCGTTGAAGTGGCTCCAGCCGCTGATCACCGGGTGGGTCGAGACCGCCTTCCAGCCGTCGTGCCACAGCGACCGGGAGCCGAGCATCGCGTAGAACTGCACGTGGCGGGCGGAGGGGGCGTCGGCGTCCGCGACCGCCGAGCGCATGCTGACGCCGTCCATCCGGGACTGCACGTAGCCGCCGATCTGCTCCGGCACCTCCACCCCGAGCAGATCGAGCACGGTCGGGACGATGTCGACCGCGTGGTGGTACTGGTGCCGGAGCTCGCCGCCGTGCCCGAGCACTTTGGGCCACGACAGGATGCACGGGTCGGCCGTGCCGCCGTTGTAGTCGTAGCGCTTCCACATCTTGAACGGGGTGTTGAAGGCCATCGCCCAGCCCGTCGGGTAGTGGTTGTACGTCTTCGTGCCGCCCAGCTCGTCCAGGAGTGCCAGGTTCTCCTCCAGGCTGTCCGGGATGCCGTTGAAGAACTTGTTCTCGTTGACCGAGCCGTCCGGGCCGCCCTCGCCGCTGGCGCCGTTGTCGGAGACCAGCACGATGAGGGTGTTGTCGAGGTGCCTGGACTCCTCCAGGTAGTCGAGCAGCCGTCCGATGTGGTGGTCGGCGTGCGCGAGGAAGCCCGCGTACACCTCGGCCATGCGCGCGTACAGCCGCTTCTCGTCGTCGCCGAGGGTGTCCCACGGCTTGGTGTAGTCGAGAGCCGGGAACGGCTGCCCGTCCGGGCCGCTGCGCGTCTCGGGGGTCCCGATCGGGTTGATCGGCGGCAGGTCGGTGTCCTCCGGCACCAGCCCCAGCGCGATCTGCCGCTGCAGGGTCTCCTCGCGGATCTTCTCGTAGCCGCCGTCGAACTGCCCCTCGAACTTGTCGATCCACTCCTTCGGTGCGTGGTGCGGGGCGTGGCACGCGCCGGGCGCGTAGTAGAGGAAGAACGGCTTGTCAGGCGCCACCGCCTTCGCGTCGACGATGAACTCGATCGCCTTGTCCGTCAGGTCGGCGGTCAGGTGGTACCCCTCCTCGGGCGTCGCGGGCTGGTCGACCGGGTGGTTGTCGTAGACGAGGTCGGGATACCACTGGTTCGTCTCGGCGCCGAGGAAGCCGTAGAACCGCTCGAAGCCGCGGCCGGTCGGCCAGTTCCGGCGCGTGGAGGCCAGGTTCATCTCGTCGGACGGGCACAGGTGCCACTTGCCCAGGGCGTAGGTGTTCCAGCCCTGCTCGCCCAGGATCTGGGACAGCATGCCGTTCTCGGGCGGGATGGTGCCGCTCGCGTTCGGGAACCCGGTCGCGGCCTCCGTGATGCACGCCATCGAGTTGCGGGTGTGGTTGCGCCCGGTGAGGAGGGCGGAGCGCGTCGGCGAGCACAGCGCGGTGGTGTGCCACTGGGTGAACCGCACGCCCGAGTCGGCGAGCCTGTCGATGTTCGGGGTCTCGATGGGGCCGCCGTAGCAGCTCATCGCCGAGAATCCCACGTCGTCGAGCACGATCATGACGACGTTGGGCGCGCCGTCCGGCGCTTTCGGCGGCTCGAACGGCGTCCAGTCGGGCTCGGAGTCGCGGATGTCGAGGTCGATCCGGCCTCGGAACTGAGCGGGCATTGCCTCCCCTTTCGGCGCCGGCCGGACGTGGCCGGACGGCCGCACCCTAACTCCGGGCGTCGAATCGCGGCAAGGACCGTCGTGGCGGATCTCGGCGGGTCGGCTCACTCGACGAAGACGGTGCTCCAGTCGTCGCGCACGCTGACCAGCGTCAGCCCGTCGGCCTCCACGGCGGCGAGCGCCTCCTCAGCTCCCGTGTCGTACGGCAGGTCTCCCCGGCCGTCGTCGTCGTGGTGGATCAGCAGGCTCAGCGAGCGCGGGTGCCTCCGCGGGAAGCGCAGCATCGGCAGGTCGCCGTTGGAGTTCCCTGCGGCCAGGAGAGGCCGGCGGCCCGTCCGCGTCCAGATCCGGATCGGCTTCTCCGGGCCGTCGTCGAAGAAGTCGAAGGCCGTCCCGTAACGGACGTCGTTCGACTCCCCGTCGTAGGTGAGCCCGACCGCCGAGCCGATGACGCGCTCCGGCGGGATGCCGTAGTAGGCGGTGCTGATGGGTCGCATGAAATCGCGGTCGCCTCCCGAGACGATATAGCAGTCGAAGCCGTTGGCGGCCAGGTAGTCGAGCAGTTCGACCATGGGCTGGTAGACGGCGTTCGCGTACGAGCGCTGCAGGGTGAGGTGCCGGGCGTCGCGGTAGAACGCCTCCACGGACGCGTGGTAGTCGTGCACGCTGACGCCGGCCGTCGTGCGGACGAGGGCGGCGATGAGCACGCGCAGGTCGCTGTCGTCGCCGGCGTAGTGCTTGTCGACGGCGCGGCCGAGCCACGCCAGGTCGCCGTCCCGCACCGCGGTGTACGGCTGCTGCGCGGCGAGGCCGGGGTCCGCGGCGACGGCCGCCGTCCACTGCTGGACGACGTAGGCGAGCTGCGTGGGCATCGGCTTCTCGGTCCACAGGGTGCCGTCGTTGTCGAACACGGCGATGCGCTCGGCTTCGGGAACGGCGTCTGGGCCGTCGACGACGGCCGAGACGAATCCGGTGATCGCGTCCCTGGTCGGTCCCGGACGCCAGGAGGCCAGGTCGGTCGTGGGCGCCAGGTCGGTCATGGGCGCCAGGCTAAGGAGCGCCAGGGGCTGGCGGCAACCCCGATTGCACCGGCCGATCCGGCGGCAGTACCATCCCGCCGGAAGCACACAGCGACAGCGACCAACCCCGGGAGCCGACATGACCGGAACGACCGCAGCGGCCTCGCAGGCCACCATCCGCCGCATCATCGCACCCCTCGCGCTGGCCCAGTTCATCTGCAGCTTCGCCGGCTCGAACATGAACGTGATGATCAACGACATGTCGCGCGACCTCGGCACGACCGTCCAGGGCATCCAGGTCAGTATCACGCTGTTCCTGCTGACGATGGCGGCGCTGATGATCCCGATGGGCAAGCTGACCGACAACATCGGCCGAAAGCGCAGCTTCGTCATCGGCCTGATCGTCTACGGGGTCGGCGCGGTCATCACAGCGCTCGCGCCGGGGCTGTGGGCCGTCATCCTCGGAAACTCGCTGCTGGAGGGGATCGGCACGGCGATGCTCATCCCGCCGGTCTACATCCTCACCACGATCTGCCTGCCCGACATCCCGACCCGTGCCGTGGCGTTCGGGATCATCAGCGGGATGGGCGGCGTGGGCGCCGCGGCCGGACCGCTCATCGGCGGGCTGATCACGACCGGGATCAGCTGGCGCGCGGCCTTCCTGTTCCAGGCCCTGGTCATCGTGGTCATCCTGCTGCTCAGCCGCTCGCTCACCGACCCGCTGCCCGCCGACCCGAAGCGGCCGTTCGACGTCGTCGGCGCGATCCTCTCGGCGCTCGGGCTGTTCGTGCTGGTCATGGGCATCCTCGCGGCCGACACGAGCGTCCCGCTGATGATCGTGCTCGTGCTCGCCGGGGTCGCGATCCTGGTCGGGTTCTTCCTCTGGGTGCGGCGGCGCGAGCGGACCGGGAGGGCGCCGCTGCTGTCCACGAGCCTGTTCCGGGTGCGGGTGTCGAACCTCGCGCTGATCACGCAGAACCTGCAGTGGGTGATCCTGATGGGCACCTCGTTCACCGTGTCGGCGTACCTGCAGGTGGTGCGCGGATACAACGCCATCCAGACCGGCGTGATCTTCACCGCCGCGACGGTCGGGCTGCTGGTGACCTCCCTGCTGGCCGGGAGACTGGCGCGCCGGTTCTCGCAGCGCGGGCTGATCGTCACGGGGTTCGTGCTGTGCGTGCCCGGCGTGGTGCTGCTGATCTGGCTGGCCGCGGGGACGACGGGAGGCTGGCCGTTCGTGCCGGGGCTGTTCCTCATCGGCGCCGGGCTCGGCCTGATGCTGACACCGTCGGTGAACGTGGTGCAGTCGGCGTTCCCCGAGAGCGTGCAGGGCGAGATCTCCGGCCTCTCGCGCAGCGTCTCCAACCTCGGCTCGACCTTCGGCACGGCCATCGCCGGCACCATCCTGGTCGCGAACCTCGCGCTCGGAGGCGAGGCGTACGGGATCGCGATGGCCGTGGTCGCGGTGCTCGGCGCGACCGGCCTGATCGCGGCGCTGCTGCTGCCGCGGTCGGCGACGGCGGCTCCCTAGCCGGGCGCCCGCCGCCGGGCGTACGTTGACGCCATGACCGTCGTGACCACGCACCGCCTCGGTGAGCCCTGCTGGGTGGACTACGCCACCACCGACCTCCCCCGCGCCCAGGAGTTCTACACGTCGCTGTTCGGCTGGACCGCCGAGACCGGCGGCGGCGAGTACGGCGGATATGTGACCTTCCGCCGCGACGGGCACCTCGTCGCCGGGATGGGCGAGGCGATGGAGGGCCAGCAGCCGAACGCGTGGCTGACGTACCTGCTGGTGGAGGACGCCGACGCCGGCGAGAAGGCGTCGGCGAACGCGGGCGCGCAGGTGCTCTCCCCCACGATGGCCGTCGGCGACCAGGGCCGGCTCGCGGTCGTCGCCGACCCGGGCGGAGCGGTCGTCGGCCTCTGGGAGCCCGAGCAGCACCGCGGCTTCGAGCTCGTCGCCGAAGTGGGCGGCCTGTCCTGGCACGAGCTGTACGCCCGGAGCTTCGCGGAGCAGGTGGAGTTCTACAAGCGCGTCTTCGGCTGGAATACCCAGGTGCTCGGCGACACCGCCGACTTCCGCTACCAGACCTTCGGCGACCCCGACGCCCCGAGCGGCGGAGTGTTCGACGCCGACGGGATGCTGCCACCGGACGTGCCGTCGCACTGGGTGGTGTACTTCGGCGTCCAGGACGCGGCGGCGGCGGTCGCGCGGGTGGTCGAACTCGGCGGCACAGCCATCCGCGACCCGTGGGACAGCGAGTTCGGCCGCTTCGCGCAGGTCACCGACCCGCTGGGCGGGTTGTTCTTCCTGCACGAGGTCCCGGGGTCGATCGCCTGAGCCGGCCGACATTCGTCACGAATCGCGCGTTTCAGCGCGCGAGAGTCGACATTCGTGACGAATCGCGCGGCCTCAGTGCACCGACGCCTGGAACGACCGGATGCGCAGCAGTACCTCGGTGCGCAGCGTCTCGGGGGCCGTCTCCTTGCACGCGCGCTGCACGACCTCGGTGAGCACGACGTTCAGGTGCGCCTCGCTGGAGCAGCCGTCGCAGTTCGCCAGGTGCTCACGGACGTCTGCAGCATCCTCGTTGCAGAGCTCGTTGCGCAGGTACTCCTCGAGTTCGGCTTTCGCCTTCTCACAGCCGCAGTCGGTCATTTCGTTCTCCTGGTGGTCTGCACGGCCGGGCTCTGGACGGCGGAGAGCCCGCGCTCGTGCGCGTAGTCGGTCAGAAGCTCCCGGAGCATCCGGCGGCCGCGGTGGAGGCGGCTCATGACGGTGCCGATCGGGGTCTTCATGATGTCGGCGATCTCCTGGTAGGAGAACCCTTCGACATCGGCGAGGTAGACGGCCAGCCGGAAGTCCTCCGGTATGGCCTGCAGCGCGTCCTTGACGGCACTGTCGGGCAGGTGGTCGATCGCCTCCGCCTCGGCCGAGCGGCTGGAGGTCGCGGAGATCGACTCCGCGCCTCCGAGCTGCCAGTCCTCGAGTTCGTCGATCGTCCCCTGATACGGCTCGCGCTGCTTCTTGCGATAGGTGTTGATGAACGTGTTGGTGAGGATGCGGTACAGCCACGCCTTCAGATTCGTGCCCTGCTGGAACTGCGCGAAGGCGGCATACGCCTTGACGTACGTCTCCTGGACGAGGTCTTGCGCGTCCGACGGGTTGCGCGTCATGCGCAGTGCGGCCGCGTAGAGCTGGTCCATGAAGGGAAGCGCCTGCTCTTCGAACAGCGCGCCCTTGTCCTCGGTTTCGGTGCTCATCAGGGGCCAGTCTAGTTGCGGCGACCGCTGAGCGACCCGGCGTCGCGTGACGCGGGAGGGCCGGGCCTTCGACGGCGCCAGCGCAGGGGTGCGCGGGAGGTCGAGGACAGCGGTTGCTGCGGGCACGGGCCGGTCCTTCCTTCGGGCTCGATCACGGATAACCTTGACAACAATGCTGATCTCGAAATATTCCGCCCCCGACTTCGATCCGTACGGCGACAACCGCACCGAGGAGCCGAACACCCTGTGGCCGGCGCCCGTCGCCGGCGGCCCGGTCACGGCCTCCGTGTCGCTGCCCGGCTCCAAGTCGCTGACCGCGCGCGAGCTGGTGCTCTCGGCCCTCGCCGACGGCCCGTCGCTGCTGCGCGCGCCGCTCCACTCGCGCGACACGGCGAACATGGTGGAGGCGCTGCGGGCGCTCGGCGTCTCGATCGTCGAGCAGCCGGGCGCGAGCGAGTTCGGCGCCGACTTCCTGATCACGCCGGCGGAGGAGCTGCTCGGCAGCACCACGATCGAGTGCGGCCAGGCGGGCACCGTGATGCGGTTCGTGCCACCGGTGGCCGGCCTCGCGCTCGGCCCGACCATGTTCGACGCCGACGACTCGGCGCGCGGCCGGCCGATGGGCGCGATCATCGCCGCGCTGCGAGCGCTGGGCGTCGACGTGAACGACGACGGCCGCGGCGCGCTCCCCTTCACGGTGCATGGCACCGGCACGGTGCGCGGCGGCGCCATCGGCATCGACGCGTCCAGCTCCAGCCAGTTCGTCAGCGCTCTGCTGCTCTCGGCGAGCCGGTTCGAGGAGGGCCTCGACCTGACGCACTCCGGCGAGCGCCTCCCGAGCCTCCCGCACATCGAGATGACCATCGCCGCCCTCGCCGCGCGCGACGTGACGGTGGAGTCGCCCGAAGTCGGCCGCTGGATCGTCCGGCCCGGCGGCATCGGCGCGCTCGATGTCGACATCGAGCCAGACCTGTCCAACGCGGCGCCGTTCCTGGCGGCCGCGGTCGTGACCGGAGGCTCCGTCACGGTCACCGGCTGGCCGGAGTCGACCACGCAAGTGGGCGCCGACCTCGCCGACCTGCTGCCGCTGTTCGGCGCGACCGTGTCGAAGGACGGCGACCGGCTCACCGTGACCGGCCCGGAGCGCATCCGGCCGATCTCGATCGACCTCTCCACCGGCGGCGAGCTCGTCCCGGCGATCGCGGCGATCGCTGCCTTCGCCGACGGCACGAGCGAGATCACCGGCATCGGCCACATCCGCCACCACGAGACCGACCGGCTCGCCGCCCTCGCGGCCGAGCTCAACGGCCTCGGCGGCGCCGTGACCGAGCTGGAGGACGGACTCCGCATCGAGCCGCGACCGCTGACCGGCGGGGTCTGGCGCAGCTACGAGGACCACCGGATGGCGACCGCCGGCGCGATCGTCGGCTTGGTCGTCCCCGGCGTGGAGATCGAGAACATCGCGACCACCGCCAAGACCCTGCCGCAGTTCCCGCAGCTCTGGACCCGGATGCTGGCAGAAGGCTCGGCGGCGTAGATGTCGTGGTGGTCGGATGACGACGACGAGGACGACGAGTACGACCTCTACGACGAGGCGGACATCCGCTCCCGGCCGAACCCCAAGGGCAACCGCCCGCGGACCAAGACCCGGCCGGAGCACGCGGACGCCGAGATCGCGCGCGTCCTCGGCGTCGACCGCGGCCGCTACACCGTCCTGCTGGACGAGGACACCGCCGACGAGCGGCAGGTCACGGCCGCCCGTGCGAGCGAGCTGAGACGCAAGGCGATCGTGACAGGCGACCGCGTCGCCGTCGTCGGCGACACCACCGGCGAGGAGGGCACGCTCGCCCGCATCGTGCGCATCGAGCCGCGCTCGACCCTGCTGCGCCGCAGCGCCGACGACACCGACGAGGTGGAGCGCGTCATCGTCGCCAACGCCGACCAGATGCTCATCGTGGTGGCCGCGGCGAACCCCGAGCCGCGCACCCGGCTGGTCGACCGCTACCTGGTCGCGGCGTACGACGCGGGCATCGAGCCGATGCTGTGCGTCACCAAGATCGACCTGGCCGACCCCGCGCCGTTCCTGGAGAACTTCGCCGGCCTCGACCTCCCGGTGTTCACGAGCCGCGAGGACCACATCCCGGTGGACGAGATCACGGCCGCCCTGGTCGGCCACGACACCGTGGTGGTCGGCCATTCCGGCGTCGGCAAGTCCACCCTGGTGAACGCGATCGTGCCGGGCGCCAAGCGTGCGACCGGCCACGTCAACGAGGTGACGGGGCGCGGGCGGCACACGTCGTCCTCCACGGTGTCGCTGCGGGTGGAGAACGCCGAAGGCCACGGCTGGGTCATCGACACCCCCGGCGTGCGCTCGTTCGGGCTCGGCCACGTGGACACCGCGAGCATCCTGAAGGCGTTCACCGACCTGGCCGCGATCGCGGAGGACTGCCCGCGCGGCTGCACCCACCTGCCGGACGCGCCGGACTGCGCGATCATCGAGGCCGTCGAGGAGGGCCGGCTCGGCGAAACCGGCCGCGCCCGCCTCGACTCCCTGCAGCGCCTCCTCGCCACCTTCGCCCGCTGACCGGCACCGTCCGACGCCGAGGGGCACGTAAACGCCCCTAAAAGGTGGTTTTAGGGGCGTTTACGTGCCCTTCGACAGTCGGGGCAGAATGGTCTCATGACTGAGGTTCGACTCGAAGCGGGACAGCCCGCGCCCACCTTCACGCTCCGCGATCAGGACGGCAACGCCGTCTCGCTCTCCGACTTCTCGGGCGACAACGTGATCGTCTACTTCTACCCGGCCGCCATGACGCCGGGCTGCACCACCGAGGCCTGCGACTTCCGCGACAACCTGAACTCGCTCGCCTCCAGCGGCTACCGCGTCATCGGCATCTCGAAGGACGTCCCGGCCAAGAACAAGGAGTTCCAGGAGCAGGAGCGCCTGAACTTCCCGCTGCTGTCCGACGAGGACCTCGCGGTGCACAACGCCTACGGCGCGTACGGCGAGAAGAAGCTCTACGGCAAGACGGTCACGGGCGTCATCCGCTCCACCTTCGTGCTGAACCCCGACGGCACCGTGCGCCTGCCGCTCTACAACGTGAAGGCGACCGGCCACGTGGCGTCGCTGCGGAAGAAGCTCGGACTGGACTGACCTGGCCGTTCACGCAGGGGCGTCGCTCGCGCGGGCATCGCCCGTGCGGCGGCGCCCGCGCGTGGCGCCGAACAGCACCAGGAGGGCCGCTGCGGCGGTGAGCACGGCTCCCGCGAGCGTCACGGCGTCCTGGAACTGCGTGGTCTGGGCGACGGTCCAGTGCGCCGAGGCGATGTCCCCGGCGAACAGCGACGCGAGGACCGTGCCCGCGAGGGCGATCCCGAGCGCAGAGGCCACCTCCGACGCGGTGTCCGTGAGGGCGGCGCCCACGGTGGTGCGGTTCTCCGGGAGGCCGCCGATCACGTTGACCGCCGCGACGACGCCGTTGACGCGCAGGCCCGCGGCGACCAGGACGAGCGCGAGCGCGACCCAGACGTACCCGAGGCGGCCGAGGGCCGTGTAGACCGCCAGCCCCAGGACGACCGCGGTGGAGCTCAGCCACGCCGCCCGGACGATGCCGACCTTCTTGACGAAGGGGTCGACGAACGGGCCGAGACCGAGCAGCACGGCCACCTGCGGCAGCAGGCCGAGCGCGGCGAGGGCGGGAGGCCAGCCCCAGTCCAGCTGGAGCTGGAGGGTGACGAGGTAGCCCATCCCGGCCATGGCCAGCCCGGTCGCGGCCTTGTAGGCGAGTCCGCTCGACACCAGCGGACGGCGCACGAGGCCCAGGTCGAGGAGCGGATGCTCCGCGCTGCGCTCGCGCAGCACGAACAGCACGGCGGACACCACGGCGGCGGCGGAGGCCGCCCACGGCGCCCAGGACCCGGCCCCCGCGTCGACGAACAGGGTCGGGGCGACGAGCGCGAGCACGATCGTCGCCGTCCCGAGCACGCCGCCGAGGAGGTCGGCCGGCGCACGGTGCAGCGTCGCGGGATCGTCGGCCGCGATCCCGAACCGGATCCCGACCATCGCGAACAGCGCGATCGGGACGTTGACCAGCAGCAGGACCTGCCAGGGCGCGACCGCGAGGACGAGGCCGCCCAGTGTCGGAGCGACGGCCAGGCCGACGAGGCCGACCGTCGAGATGAGGGTGATCGCCCGCACCCGCAGGCTCTCGGTGCCGAACAGGCGGAAAGCGAGGGCGGCCGATCCCGGCGTGGTCATCGCGGCGGCGATGCCCATCGCGGCGCGCACGGCGATGAGCTGCTCCGCCGTCGTCACCCACGCGGTGGCGAGGCCGGCGAGCGCGAGGAGCCCGAGGCCGACCAGCATGACGCGACGGCGCCCGAAGCGGTCGGCGACGGCGCCGAAGGCCAGCATCAGGCCGCCGAAGACGACGGCGTAGACGCCGGTGACCCACTGCAGGGCGACCGTGGAGGCGGAGAGCTCGCGGCCGATGGTGGGCAGAGCGACGTTGAGGATCGAGTTGTCCAGCATCTCGAAGAGGAAGACGGCGGAGAGCCCGGCGAGCGCCGGCCACGCCTCGCGGAGCGACTGCGGTGTGCGGCGCGTGGAAGCCGGGGACTCGCTCGCGAGGTGCTGAGGGGTCATGGCGGGGTCCTCCGGGGATGGTCGGGTCGATCGGGTTGTCGTTCGATGTGTCGAACGGTGTTCGTTCAACGATCACTGTTCTACAACCGAACGACGTTCGTGTCAACTGCTAGGCTGGCCGCATGACCGACCGGACCCCGTCCCGCGACCGCTGGGCGGCCGACATCGCCCGCCTGGACGCACCGGCCTCCCCCGCCCGGAAGGCGCCGCTGAGCGCGGAGCGGATCATCGACGCGGCGTTCGGGATCGTGGAGGCGGAGGGTTACGAAGCGCTCACGATGCGCCGCGTCGCCGTGCTGCTCGGCACCGGCCCCGCGTCGCTGTACGCGCACGTGCGCAGCAAGGCGGAGCTGGACGACCTCCTGATCGGCCGGCTCTGCGCCGAGGTCCCGTTGCCGACCCCGTCGGTCGACCAGTGGCGCGCGCAGTTCCTGGCCGTGTGCGCAGGGCTGCGCGACCAGTACCTGCGCTACCCCGGCATCTCGGCGGCGGCATTCACGGCGGCGCCGCAAAGCCTGGAGACCATGCGGATCAGCGAGGGCCTGCTCGCCATCCTGCTCGCGGCGGGAGTCGCACCCCTGGATGCGGCCTGGACGATCGACGCCGCCTTCCTCTACGTGAGCGCCTACAGCCTGGAGGTCGCGCTCCGGACGCGGGCGGAGGAGCGGGACGGCGAGCCGTCGCGGGACCGCGGCGAGCTCGCCGAGCGCCTGCGGATGCTGCCCGCCGAGCGCTTCCCGAACACCGTGGCGCACGCGGACGAGCTGACCTCCGGCCGCGGCCACGAGCGCTTCGACTTCACGCTGAACCTGCTGCTGGACGGTCTCCGCCGGCCGTAGTCCCGTGCCGTCCGGTCGCCGGAGTGATCATAGGTGTTTGCAATCTGCGATCTGGCATTCTAATGTCGAGGGGCGGCCGTTTCCGGCCGGCCACGTACGAAGGAGTGCACCCCATGAGCGCAACCGCCGAGCGGACCATCGCCCACCCCACGACCCAGGCCCCGGCCGCGTCCCCGGCCCGCGCTGAGGTCGCCGACCCCGGCCCGCTCGGCCTCGCCGCGTTCGCGCTGACCACGATGCTGCTGAGCCTCGCCAACGCGGGACTCGTCGGCGAGGCGGGCGCGACGGCCGTCGCGATGGCCCTGTTCTACGGCGGCCTGACCCAGTTCGCGGCCGGCCTGTGGGAGTTCGCGCGCGGCAACACCTTCGGCGCCACCGCGTTCACGTCGTACGGCGCCTTCTGGCTGTCGTTCTGGTGGCTGCGCACCGCCCCCGGCCTGGCCGAGGAGGCGGGCTCCCTCGGCGTCGGCTTCTTCCTCCTGGCCTGGACGATCTTCACTGCGCTGATGACGGTCGCCGCGGCGAAAACCAACGGGGCCACGCTGGCGGTGTTCGTGCTGCTGACGCTGACGTTCGTCGCCCTCACGATCGGCGACCTGGCGGGCGCGACGGGAGCGACGAGGGTCGGAGGCTGCCTCGGACTCGCGACGGCGGCCGTCGCGCTCTACACCTCGTGGGCGGGCGTCACGAACGCGACGTGGAAGCGCCAGGTGCTTCCGGTGTGGCCGCGCAGTTGAAACGATGGGATCGCGGCACGCAGCCGCCGCACCACCACGCCACTTACGCCGGCAGCCGCGGCACCGACGCGATCAGGCGCTGCGTGTACGCGTCGCGCGGCGCGCCGAGGACCTCCCGGGTCGGCCCCTGCTCCACCACGCGACCGTCGCGCAGCACGACCGTCTGCTCGCAGAGCGTCGCGACCACACTGAGGTCGTGCGAGACCATGACCACCGTCATCCCCTCCTGCTGGGCGAGCTCGCCGAGCAGGTCGATGATCTGGATCCGCGTCGTCACGTCGAGCGCGCTGACCGGTTCGTCGGCGAGGAGGATGCGCGGGCGAGAGACGATCGCACGTGCGATGGCGATGCGCTGGCGCTGGCCTCCCGAGAATTCGTGCGGGTAGCGGCTCGCCGCGTCGTCCGGCAGGGCCACAGCGCGCAGCGCCTCAGCGACCCGCGAGCGGGCGTCGGCTCCCGACGCGATCCGGAGCGAGGCGAGCGGCTCGCCGACGATCCTCCCGACGCTCTGGCGCGGGTCGAGGGACGAGTACGGATCCTGGAACACGGTCTGCACGCTGCGACGGAACTCCCGCATCAACGCCCGGTCGCCCCGGTAGAGCGGCCTCCCGTCGAACAGCACGCTCCCCGAGGTCGGGCTCGCGAGTCCCAGCAGCAGCGACAGCACGGTGGTCTTGCCCGCGCCGGACTCCCCCACCAAGCCGACGCTGCGCCCGGGCTCGACGGCGAACGAGACGCCCTCCAGCGCCGGGGCGCTCGCCCGGCGGTAACGGAAGCCTGCGTCGCGGAGTTCGAGGACGGCGGTCATCGCACCTCCAGGGCGGCGTCCAGTTCGCGCGCGCTGCGCACGAGCTCGGCCGTGTACGGGTCGGCCGGGGAAGTCAGGATGCGCTCGATCGTGCTCTCCTCGACCACGCGCCCGGCCCGCAGCACCAGCGCGCGCTCGGTCATCCGCGACACCACGGCGAGGTCGTGGCTGACGAACAGCAGCGCCATGCCGCGTTCGGCGACGAGGGAGTCCAAAAGCGCCAGGATGTCGGCCTGCACGGTCACGTCCAGCGCCGTGGTCGGCTCGTCCGCGATGAGGAGCTGCGGGCGGCAGGCCAGCGCGGCGGCGATCGCGACGCGTTGCCGCTGGCCTCCCGAGATCTCGTGCGGGTACGCGCGGGCGATCCGCTCCGGATCGGGAAGGCGCACCTCCTCCAGCGCCGCGTGGACGGCGTCGCGCAGCGCGGCGCCCCGCAGCCCGAGGTGCCGGCGCAGCGGCTCGGCGACCTGGGCGCCCAGGCGCATGAGCGGGTCGAGCGCCGTCAGCGGCTCCTGGAACACCGTCGACGCGGTGCGCCCGCGCAGCGGGACCAGCGCCCGCTCCTTCGCGCCGACCACCTGGACGCCGGCGAGCTGAACACTCCCGGTCGCCGTCAGGCCGTCCGGCAGGAGACCCGTGATTGCGAACGAGGTCAGCGACTTGCCCGACCCGGACTCCCCGATCAGGCTCAGCCGCTCCCCCGCGTCGAGACGGAACGAGACGTCGGACACGAGCGGAGAGCCGTCCTTGGCGGTCACCCCGAGATTCTGCACGTCGAGGATCATCGCGACCTCCTCCGCGTCGGGTCGGCCACGTCGCGCAGGCCGTCGGCCACCAAGTTCACTCCGACCACCAGCACGACGAGCGCGATGCCCGGCGCAATCGCCCCGACCGGCGCGACGGCGACGGTCCCCTGGGCCTCCTGCAGCAGCCGGCCCCACGACGCGTTCGGCGGCGGCGCGCCGAGCCCCAAGTACGACAGGCTCGCCTCCGCCAGCACGGCGACCCCGAACTGGAGCGCGAGGTTGACGCCGAGCGTCGGCCAGATGTTCGGGAGGACGTGCCGGGCGACGATCCCGCCCCACGACGTGCCCGAGGTGCGCGCCGCGGTCACGTATTGCTGCCCGAGCACACGTTTCGAGAGCACGCGCGTGAGCCGCGCGACGACCGCCGACATCGCCAGGCCGATGGCCAGGATGGCCGTGCCGAGCGAGGCGCCCTGCGCGGCCACGATGAGCATGGCGAGCAGCAGCACGGGGAAGGCGATGATGATGTCCAGCACGGCCGAGATGGTGTCGTCCAGCCAGCGCGTCGCGAAGGCGGCCAGCATCCCGATCGTGACGCCGATGACCGCGCCGATCGCGACCGCGCCGACGCCGACGGACAGGGCGATGCGCGCGCCGATCATGAGCTGCGTCGTCAGATCGCGGCCGAACCGGTCGGTTCCCAGCCAGTGCGTGCCGTCCGGCGGCTGCAGCCGGCCTCCCGAGGTGTCGCCCTGCGCGAACGGGAGCCATACGAACGACAGTGCGGCGACGAGCACCACGATGCCGACCAGGGTGAGTCCGATGCCGAGGGTCACCGACCGCCGCGCACGACGGCGGGCCCGCTCCCGCGGATCCGGCGCCGTCTGCGCCGCCTGCTGGACGACCGCGCTCATCGATTGCCCGAGATGCTCTGCCGCAGCCGCGGGTCGATCAGCCGCTGCGCGATGTCGGCGAGGAAGCCCACGATCAGCACCAGCAGCGTCGAGACGAACAGGATGCCCTGGATATCCGGGTAGTCGTGCTGCTGGATCGCGGTGAGCAGCATGCTGCCGAGGCCCGGCAGCGTGTAGACGCTCTCGACCACCACCGCGCCGAGGAAGGTCGTCGCCAGCTCGATCCCCAGGATGGAGATGACGGGCACGGACCCGTTGCGCAGCCCGTGCCGCCACATCGCCCTCCCGAACCCGGAGCCGAGCGCACGGGCGTTGCGGAGGTAGTCGCTTCCGATGACGTCGAGCGTCGCGCTGCGCACGTACCGGGCGATGGAGGCGCTCATCACAATGGCGATCGTGATGACCGGGAGGGCGAGCGACTGCAGCGCGGCCGCGGGGTCGGCCCAGTCGTCGCGCGGGAACCCGCCGGACGGGAACCAGCGCAGGTTCACCGCGAACGCGTCCACGAGCAGGATGCCCACCCAGAACACCGGCACCGCGATGCCGAGCTGCGAGAAGGCGGACAGCACCAGGCCGTACCAGCGGTCGGCCTTCCAGGCGGCGACGAACCCGATCGGCAGGGCGAGCACGAGGGCGAGCACGAACGCCATCAGCGTGAGCGGGATGGTCACCGCCAGCCGCGAGGCGATCTCGGGCCCCACCGGCAGCGACGTGATGAACGAGTGCCCGAGGTCCAGCGTCAGCAGGGAACCGAACCAGTTCGCGAACTGCTCGGGCAGCGGGAGGTTGCTGCCCACCTGCTCCTGCGCCGCCTTGATCTGATCGGGCGTCGCACTGGCCGACAGCAGGGCGTTCGCCGGGTCGCCCGGCAGGACGCGCAGCAGGAAGAACAGCACGACCATCGCCAGCAGCAGGGACACCACGAGGAACGCGGTGCGGCGGAGGAGATAGGAGGTCATGATCGTTTCAGCGTAGATGCTCGGGAGACCCGTTCGCGGGCCTCCCGAGCATCGGTGGACAACGCGTCTCGCGCGTCGTCCTGTGGAGGATTACTTCTTGGTGATGTCGTACGCGTAGAACTGCGAGTTCAGCCCGTTGACCGGGTAGCCGCTCACCGAGCTCGACGCCACCACGATCTGCGGGTAGAGGTACAGCCACGCGCTGGCGGCGTCCTTCGCGATCTGCTCGTTGACGAGCTTGAGCTTCGCCGTCTGCTCCGCAGTGGTGGAGGACTGCTCGGCCTCGTTCACCCACGCGGTGACCTGCGGGTTGTCGTAACCCCAGTAGAAGTCGGGGTTGCCGTACCAGACCACGTCGCGGTCGTTGACGTGCTCCTGCAGGGTCGCGGTGAAGTCGTGGTTCTTGAACACCTTCGTGTACCACTGGTCGGCCGAGATCGAGTTGATGTTGACCGTGACGCCGACCTTGGCGAGCTCGCTCTTCAGGAACTCCGCGACCGCCGGGTGCGGGTCGTAGGTCGGGGTGTCGAGCGTGAAACTGAAGCCGTTCGGGAGGCCGGCCGCGGCCAGCTCCTTCTTCGCCAGCGCGGTGTCGTACGGGTTGACCTTGGTCAGGTCCTCGTACCAGGGGTCGCTCGGCGGGACCATCGATCCGATGAGCGTGCCGTACTTGCCCCAGATCGAGCTGAGCAGCTTCTTGGTGTCGATCGCCGAGTAGACCGCCTTGCGTACCTCGGCGTTGTTGAAGGGCGCGACCTTGTCGTTGAAGGCGAGGAGCTCTTTCGTGGTCGACTTGCCATTGCTGATCGTGTAGTTCTTGTTGCCCTCGAACTGCGTCAGCGAGTCCGGGCTCTGGATGCTGGTGACGATGTCCACCTGGTTGGTCAGCAGGGCGTTGGAGAGGGCGCTGGCGTCGGTGAAGTAGTCGTAGACGACCTCCTTGTTCTTCGCCTTGGCGCCCCAGTAGCCGTTCCAGCGCTCGAGGCTGAGCGAGCTGCCGCGCTTCCAGGTGCCGAGCGTGTAGGGGCCGGTGCCGTCCTCCGCCGTCTTGTAGTTCGTGGTGCCAGGGCCGTAGATCCAGACGTAGCTGAGGTTGTACGGCAGCGAGATGGAGCGCGACTTCAACGAGATGACCACGGTCTTGTCGTCCGGGGTCTGGATGCCGGAGATGACGGCGAGCTGCGACTTGCGGGCCGACTGGGAGTCGGTCGCGAGGACGCGCTCGATGCTCGTCTTGACCGACTCGCTGGTGAGCGGCTTGCCGGAATGGAACTTCACCCCGTCGCGGAGGGTGAAGGTGTAGGTGAGACCGTCAGCGCTCGTCGTGTACTTCGTGGCGAGCAGCGGCTGCACCTTTCCGTCGTCGGTGAGCTTGAACAGGCCCTCGTAGACGTTCCCGTTCAGGGCTTCGGTGACGCCCTGGCCGCCGCCGGCGGTGTTGTCCAGGTTGACGGGCTCGTAGAGCGAGCCGACGGCGATCGACGCGTCGGCGCCGGCGGACGACGACGAGGACGCGCCGGAGCAGCCGGCGAGCGCCAGGGAGGCGGCGATGCCGATCGCGATCGTGGCGAGCAGGGGGGTCTTTCTCAACGGAGTTCTCCTGTGCTGTGTGGAGTGGGGTGTGCGAGGGGGTGAAGCAGAGGTGAGCCGGAGGCTCAGTGCGCGGCGCCGTCGCGGAGCACGACGCGCTGCTCGCCCGCGGTCACGGGGACGGGGAAGCGGTTGTTCCGCGGCGGCAGCGGACAGTTGTACTGGTCCGAGAAGCCGCACGGGGGGACGAAGGCGCGGTTGAAGTCGAGAACGGCGCGGTCGCCCTCCCGTGTCACGAAGAGGAAGCGGCCGGACGCGTAGGTGCCGCCAGGGCCGTCGTCGCCGTTGGTCGGGTCGCCGAAGACCAGCAGCAGCGTGCCGTCGTCGTCGAACGCGCTGAGCGTGTAGTCGACGCCTTCGCGCGAGAACGTGATGTCGCCCGGCACGACCAGGTCGCGGGTGAGGCCGTTGTCGCGGATGTGCTCGAACGGGATGGTGCGCTCGTCGCTCACCGGGGTGAAGGTGGCCTCCACGATCCAGGACGGGTCGAACGGGAACGCGTCGATCGTCTCGAACGCGCGGATCGCGGGCGAAGCCGCATCCCACAGCCGGATCCCGCGCTCGGGCGCGCCGGTGTCGAGGTTGCGGCGGCTCAGCTCGGTGGCCGTCACCGTCTCCGGGTGCCCGGCGAGCGCCTGCTCCGCGGTGGTCTCGTCACCCTCGGGCAGCCAGCGCGTCTCGATGAGCGCCAGGTTGCCGGTCGGGGCTGCGACGGACGAGAGCCGCCAGGCGCGCCAGTCGGCGTAGCCGGCCTCGGCGGAACGGATGGTGGACGGGGAGGCGAGCGCCGGAGCGGAGAGTTCAGTCACGATATCGGCCATAACAGTGCGAGTGTGCGCCTTGTTCCCGACGTCACGTTATTCGTGTGACCCCGTGTTGCGATCCGCGTCCGCGTCGTCCTCGTCGGCGTCGTCCAGGTCGGGTCGCGCGGTGGCGCGGACGACCGACGGCGCGAGCGCCAGCACACCGGCCAGCACGGCAGGCACGAGGAGCGCCCAGCCGATGGCCGGACCTCCCCCGATGAGGCCCTGGAAGCTTCCGACGGCGACGGCGATCATCAGGATCTGGATGGTGACGGTCGAGGCGCGCGCCCAGGCGTGCAGCCGGAGGATGCCGACCAGCGTGAGGATCAGCCAGGCTGCGCCGAGGGCGACGAGGACGGTGATCGCGACCGAAGTGGTGTACGAATAGGGGGTCGTCGTGAGAAGCTCGTACAGCAGCCAGACCGCGAGCCCCGTGACCAGCAGCGCCTCGAGCGTGAGGATCACCGCGAGAGCGACCAGCAGTGGAGGCCGCGAGCGGGCCGGTTCTGGCGCTGCATCGTGCGCAGAAGAACCGGGCACAACGGGGTCGGGCACTATAGCATCCTGACGTTTCGAGCGAGTGTTCACAGCGTTATCCCATGCAGAACTATTGATCCGAATCAACTGCTATGGGAGCATATTCAAGGCCGAGTTAGTGCTCACAGGGTGGTGGGCAGGTCTCATTCCCCATGGATCTGAAGAACCCTGTAACGCGGCTGCTTACCTGCATTCTAGGCCCCTCGGGCCAGGAAACATCCAGCGAACAAGGAGCATATCTTCATGGATTGGCGCGACAAAGCCGCCTGCCTGACCGCAGACCCCGAGCTTTTCTTTCCTGTCGGAAACACGGGACCCGCGGTCGACCAGATCGACAAGGCGAAGGCGGTCTGCGCGCGCTGCACCGTGACCGAGATCTGCCTCCAGTACGCCCTCGAGACCGGTCAGGACTCCGGCGTCTGGGGCGGTCTCTCCGAGGACGAGCGCCGCGCTCTCAAGCGTCGCGCCGCCCGCGCCCGTCGCGCGTCCTGACCAACGCCGCGCACGCAACACAGCGATCCATCCCGAATCACAGCATTATCGCCGCCGAGGCGGCGCTTCCGAACACCTAGCAGACGTCACCGTCCGGAAGCGCCCCTCGGCGTTTCTCATGCACGCAGTGCATCGAAGGGCACGTAAACGCCCCTGAACCGCGGTTTTCGGGGCGTTTACGTGCCCCTCGGCGGTCCTTCGGCGGTCAGACCGTGGTGAGGTAGCGCAGGGGGACCTCGATGGTGACCTCGGTGCCCTGGCCCATCATCGTGTGCCAGTCGATCGCTCCGCCGAGCTCACCCTGGATCAGCGTCCGCACGATCTGCGTGCCGAGGCCCGACCCGACCTTGCCCTCAGGCAGGCCGGAGCCGTTGTCGACGACCTTGACGGTGAGGGAGTCGTCGGTCCGGTTCGCCACGATCTCCACCTGGCCCTCCCGTCCGGCGAGGCCGTGCTCGACCGCGTTCGTGACCAGTTCGGTCAGCGCGAGCGCGAGCGGCGTCGCGTACTCGCTCGGCAGGGAGCCGAAGGTGCCCGACTTCTTGGGATGCACCGTCGTCGTGTGGCTGGCCGCGACCTCCGCCACCAGCAGCAGCACCCGGTCGAACACGTCGTCGAAGTCCACGATCTGCGCGAGGCCCGTCGAGAGCGTGTCGTGCACGACCGCGATCGCGGCGACACGGCGCATGGCCTGGCTGAGCGCCTCCCGCGCCTCCTCCGAGTGGGTGCGGCGAGCCTGGATGCGCAGCAGCGAGGCGACCGTCTGGAGGTTGTTCTTCACCCGGTGGTGGATCTCGCGGATCGTCGCGTCTTTCGTGATCAGCTCGCGCTCCTGGTGCCGCTGCTCAGAGACGTCGCGGCACAGCACGATCGCGCCGACGCGTTCGCCGCGGTTGCGGATCGGGATGGTGCGCAGCGACACCGTCACGCCGCGCGCCTCGATGTCGGTGCGCCAGGGGGCGCGGCCGGTGACCACCAGCGGCAGCGACTCGTCCGCCGTGATGGTTCCCGCGAGGAGCTTGGTCGTGACCGTCGCCAGAGACTCGCCCTCCAGCTCGCCGGTGAAGCCCATCCGGTTGAAGGCGCTCAGCGCGTTCGGGCTGGCGAAGGTGGTGATGCCGTCGACGTCCAGCCGGATCAGCCCGTCCGCGGCGCGCGGCGCGCCGCGGCGGGGAGCGGCGGGCGCGCCCAGGTCGGGGAAGTCTCCGGTCGCGATCATGGCGAACAGATCGTTGGCGCAGTCGTTGAAGGTCAGCTCCTGGCGGCTGGGGGTGCGCGCCTCGCTGAGGTTCGTGTGGCGGGTGATGACCGCGACGGGCTCATCCGCCGTCTGTGGGGAGTGGACGCTGAGCCGGCGGATCACCGGGACGGCGCGCACGCGCGTCGGCGTCTCCTCGTACCAGTCCGGGGCGGAGGTGTCGATGATCTGCTTGGTCAGGTAGGCGTCCGTGACCTGCTGGCGCCACTCCGGCTTGATCCGCTGGCCGACGAAGTCGCGGTAGAACAGCGTCGCGGCGCTCGACGGACGAGCGTGCGCGACCGCGACGAAGTCGTCGTCCGTCGTCGGCACCCACAGCACGATGTCGGCGAAGGCCAGGTCGGCCAGGAGCTGCCAGTCGCCGACGAGGCTGTGGAGCCACTCCACGTCCGCCTCGGAGGAACGACCTTGGGCATGGACGAGATCACTGAGCGTCGACACTCCCCCACTATAGACAGACCGCACGGCACCGGTTGTCCACACCCGCGTTCAGGCCCTGGACCACCCGCGAGGCGCGCTGATTGAGTGTTCACCACGCACCGACGAACACCGTCGACGAGAAAGAATCGAGCACCACGAGCAATGAACGCACTCCTCTCCCCAGTCCTGGACCGGCCCGCGCTGGAGCGGCCGACGCGGGAACGGCCGACCGCCGCGCGGCCGCCGCTCCGGCTCGTCCCGCCGCGCGTGGCGCCTCCGTCCCGGCCTGTGCCGCCGCCGGACCTGCCCGCCTTCGAACCCAGGACGCTCGACGCCGAGCTGGAGGCCGCCGACGACGAACTGCGGACGGACTCCGGCATCGGCGAGGACGCCCGCCTGCTCTGCGCGAAGCTCGCGCTCTGCGTCATCGAGATCCTGGCGGGCGCGCGCCCGCTCGATCAGCTGGGCCGCTGGGTCAGCGACTCCGTCTTCATCCAGCTGCTGCGGCGCACCGTCATCGCCGCGCGCTCCCGGGAGGTCACCGGCGACGAGGCCAGGCGACCACGCGTCCGCGTCGGCGAGCCACTACTCAACCGCCTCGGCGACTCGGTGGTCGAGGCGGTTGTCATGATCCACCAGCCGGCGCGGTCCCGCGCGGTGGCGCTGCGGCTGGAGCGCCACCGGGCACGCTGGCGCGCGACGGCGATCACGGTCCTGTAGGGGCACCGCGCAGACGACGAACGGCGGGGCGGTCGTCTGACCGCCCCGCCGTTCGGGGAGCTGCGCTCAGCGCCTCTGGGTCAGCGCCTCCGGGGTCAGCGCTTCTTGGCCTGGGCCCGGCGCTCCGCGCGGTTCACAGGAGCCTCGTCCCCGTCCTCGACGCGCTGGCCGAAGGCGCCGCGCTGGGTCGCGCCCTGGGTCGGCGGGGCCGACTGCGCGGGGGCCGCCTGGCGCTGCTGGCGCTGGGCGCGGTCGGTGGCCGCCTTCTCCAGCTGGCCGCGCTGGTTGCGCACCTCGACGTCGCCCTGCTCGCCCGGAGCCGAGTAGCTCAGGCGGGCCTCCGAGTCTCCGCGGTTGAGGCCCTTCGCCGCCACAGCGGGCGCGACCTCGTCCGGGGCCTGGTTGACCTCCACCTCGAGGTTGAAGAGGAAGCCGACCGTCTCCTCGCGGATCGCGCCCATCATCTGCTGGAACATGGCGTAGCCCTCGCGCTGGTACTCGACCAGCGGGTCGCGCTGCGCCATCGCCCGCAGGCCGATGCCGTCCTTGAGGTAGTCCATCTCGTAGAGGTGGTCGCGCCAGCGGCGGTCGATGACCGAGAGCACCACGCGGCGCTCCAGCTCGCGCATCGCCGGGGAGCCGATCGACTCCTCGCGCTTCTGGTACGCGATCTTGGAGTCCGACATGATCTCGCGGCGCATGAAGTCGCGGTTGATGCGGCCCTTGTTGCCCGCCTCGGCGATGACCTCGTCGATCGAGACCCCGACCGGGTACAGCGTCTTGAGCTCGGCCCACAGGGCGTCGAAGTCCCAGTCGTCGCCGCTGCCCTCGCCGGTGTGCTGGTCGAGGATGTCGTCCACCACGTCCGTCAGGAACTTCTGCACGCGCTCGTGCAGGTCGTCGCCCTCCAGGATGTGCCGGCGGTCGCTGTAGATCGCCTCGCGCTGACGGTTCAGGACGTCGTCGTACTTGAGGACGTTCTTGCGGATCTCGGCGTTGCGCGCCTCCACCTGCGACTGGGCGCTGCGGATGGCGCGGCTGACCACCTTGGACTCGATCGCCATGTCGTCCGGGACACTGGTGCGGCCCATCAGGCTCTCGGCGGCGCCCGCGTTGAACAGGCGCATCAGGTCGTCGGTCAGCGACAGGTAGAACCGGCTCTCGCCCGGGTCGCCCTGGCGGCCGGAACGGCCGCGGAGCTGGTTGTCGATGCGGCGCGACTCGTGGCGCTCGGTGCCGAGCACGTAGAGGCCGCCCGCGTCGATGACCTTCTCCGCCTCCTCGGAGACCTTCGACTTCACCTCGTCGAAGACGCCCTCCCAGGCGGCCTCGTACTCGTCCGGCGTCTCGACCGGCGAGAGGCCGCGCGCGTTCATCTCGGCGACCGCGATGAACTCGGCGTTGCCGCCGAGCATGATGTCGGTTCCACGGCCGGCCATGTTCGTGGCGACGGTGACCGATCCGAGACGGCCGGCCTGGGCGACGATCGCCGCCTCGCGGGCGTGGTTCTTGGCGTTCAGAACCTCGTGGCGGACGCCCTTCTTGGCGAGCAGGCGCGAAAGGTACTCGCTCTTCTCGACGCTCGTCGTGCCGACCAGGACCGGCTGGCCCTTCTCGTAGCGCTTGGCGATGTCCTCGACCACCTGGTCGAACTTGGCCTTCTCGTTCTTGTAGACGAGGTCCGGCTGGTCCTTGCGCTGCATCGGCTTGTTCGTCGGGATCGGGACGACGCCGAGCTTGTAGGTGCTCATGAACTCGGCCGCCTCGGTCTCGGCGGTACCGGTCATGCCGGACAGCTTCTTGTAGAGGCGGAAGTAGTTCTGCAGGGTGACCGTGGCGAGGGTCTGGTTCTCGGCCTTGACCTCCACGCCCTCCTTGGCCTCGATCGCCTGGTGGATGCCCTCGTTGTAGCGGCGGCCGACCAGGATGCGGCCGGTGTGCTCGTCGACGATCAGCACCTCGCCGTTCATCACGACGTAGTCCTTGTCGCGCTTGAACAGGGCGTTGGCCTTGATCGCGTTGTTGAGGAACGAGATGAGCGGGGTGTTCGCCGACTCGTACAGGTTGTCGATGCCGAGGTAGTCCTCGACCTTCTCGATGCCCGGCTCGAGCACGCCGACGGTGCGCTTCTTCTCGTCCACCTCGTAGTCGACCTCGGGGGTCAGGCGGGTGGCGAGGCTGGCGAACTCGTTGAACCAGCGGTTGGCCTCGCCGGAGGACGGGCCGGAGATGATGAGCGGGGTGCGGGCCTCGTCGATCAGGATCGAGTCGACCTCGTCCACGATCGCGAAGTAGTGGCCGCGCTGGACCATGTCGCTCGCCTGCCACGCCATGTTGTCGCGCAGGTAGTCGAAGCCGAACTCGTTGTTCGTGCCGTAGGTGATGTCGGCGGCGTACATCTCGCGCCGCTCCTCCGGGGTCTGGCCCGACAGGATCACCCCGGTCGTCATGCCGAGGGCGCGGAAGACGCGGCCCATCAGCTCCGACTGGTAGCTCGCCAGGTAGTCGTTGACGGTGATGACGTGGACGCCGCGGCTGGCGATCGCGTTGAGGTAGGCCGCGGTGGTCGCCACCAGCGTCTTGCCCTCACCGGTCTTCATCTCGGCGATGTTGCCCAGGTGGAGGGCGGCGCCACCCATGATCTGCACGTCGAAGTGCCGCATGCCCAACGTCCGCTTGGACGCCTCGCGCACGGCGGCGAACGCCTCGGGGAGGAGGTCGTCCAGCGACTCGCCGTTGCTGTAGCGCTCGCGCAGCTCGACGGTCTCGTGCATGAGTTCGTCGTCGGTCAGCTCGCTGAAGTCGTCCTCGAGGGCGTTGACCGCCTTCGCGTACGCCTCCAGGCGTCGGAGGGTGCGTCCCTCGCCGACGCGGAGAACCTTTTCAAGAACTGAGGCCACTGATGCACTCCATTTTGCTCGGTCGGGCCGATGATGCCCGCGCCCCGGCGGGCGCACGCCGCACGGCACACTCCGCCGACGATAGAGAACATCGTACTTGGTCCGCCCCGGAGGTCGTCCCGTGCTCCCTGGGAGGGCGCTGCGAGACCGGTGAACGGGATACCCCGTCGGGCAGCGGAACGCCGATGGCGTACGCCGCCTGGGCGCACGCCATCGGCGCTAGCGAATCTGCTCAGCCGAGCTTGCGGCTGGCGGTCGCAACCTCCTGCAACTCCTCGGCGTCGTCGTCGAGGGCGATCACGCCGTAGTCCCAGCCCTTGCGGCGGTAGACGACGCTCGGCCGCTTGGTCTCCTGGTCCACGAAGAGGTAGAAGTCGTGGCCTACGAGCTCCATGTAATAGAGGGCGTCGTCGACGGTCATCGGGATGCTCGCGAAGACCTTCTGGCGGATCACGACGGGGCTGTACTCCTCCTCGGCCTCCGCGGACTCCGCCGACTCGTCCGTGACGGCCGGGACGCTGCCCGTGCGTACCTGGTCGAGCACCGACACGGGTGCCGCCGCGAGTCCCACGGCGCTGAAGCCGTCCGTGCTCGCCTCGCGCAGCGAGGTGGGGCGGTGCTGCCCGCGATGCACCTTGCGCCTGTCCTTGGCCCTCCTGACACGTTCGAGAAGCTTCCCGAGCGCGATGTCGAACGCGGCGTACTTGTCGGTTCCGGTCGCTTCGGACCGGACCACGGCTCGCGGTCCGACCAGGGTCAGCTCGACCCGGTCGTCGCCGTTCTGGGATCCCAGCTTCTCGTTGTGCCTGCTGACCTTGATCTCGAAGGAGATGGCCCGCTCGGCGAGATGCGCGACCTTGTCTGCCTTCTCGGTCGCGTATTCACGGAAGCGATCAGTGATTCCCAGGTTGCGTCCGACGATGTTGATGTCCATGGAGACCTCCCTGATCCGGCGTGACGTCCGCCCGGATCACGAAGGGCGGATCGCTCGCGCCTTTTCGACTACCGTAGTGCTCCCCCGCGCGTTACGGAACCGTGATCGGCAGGTGAATTCCAGGATTCCGCTGGACGTTCGCTGAGTCGCGTCGCGCGGGACTGGTCACGGCCTTCGTCGCGGCGTACGGGCCACGGCGGCAGCTCCGGCGATCGACCCGCCGGCCGCTCTGATCGCCCGCGCGGCCTCCGCGATGGTGGCCCCGCTCGTCACGATGTCGTCGACGATCACGCACCTCCGCCCGCGCAGCCGCGGGGACGCGACCAGGCTGCCTGCACGGTTGCCCGCACGTTCCACGGTTCCGAGCGCGGCCTGGTCGGCGGTCTGCCGCGTCAGCCGGAGCGCTCGCCAGAGCGGCGGCGCGAGCGCCCGGGAACGCGCGAGCACCATCCCGGTCGGGTGGTAGCCGCGCCGGCGCCAGGCCGCGCGCGTCGACGGGATCAGGACGGGCACCACCGCGGACCGGTGCGTCCCCGCCGCGGCGGCGAGCGCCGGCCGCAGCGCGCGGGCCAGGGCGGCCGCCGCGTCCACCCGTCCGCCGTCCTTGTAGGCCAGGAGCACCGTGCGCGGGATGTCGTCGTAGTCGAGCGCCGACCACACGGGCACGCCGGCTGCGGTATGGCGGCGCACCTCCGGAGTCAAGGCTCGTGCGCAGTCGGCACAGAGCGACCGGTCGGGCGCGGAGCATCCGGCGCAGCTCACCGGGAGCAGCACGGCGGAGGCGTCGAGGACGGCGTCACGGATGATCGAGCGGAAGCCGGAACGGCGGCCGGAGCGGAAGTCGGAACGGAGGGAGCCAGTGGTGATCGTCATGCACCCAGCCTCACGGCGGCGAGCCCCGTGCAGCGCGCCGCGGAGGGATCAGTGGAGAAGTCCGCGTGAGCGCGACGCTGTGGAGGACAGCATCAGGTCCGCTCGCAGCGCGGCGTGCCCACTACCCTCACGGCTGCCCGAGTTGCACCGCGACCGCTCCGACCTTGTCGGTCTGCGTCTGCCATCCGCTCCCGGTGGGCGCCTGCAGCGTCCCGTCGCCCGCGAGCACCAGGTAGCGCGACAGGCCGCCGGCTCCCACGATCGTCCGTCCGGTCGTCGGGCCGGTGGTGGTCGACGTGGTCCCGCCGATCGTCTGCTCCGCGATCCCGGTCGCGTCTCCGTTGGTCGAGCTGAGCACCACCACCGTAAGCTCGCCCGTCCACGCGATGGAGGTCGGGATGCCGTCTCCCATCGCGAGCTCGATCGGGGCCGTGATGGCGCTCGGCAGGCCGTCCGAGCCGCGCACGACGCCCGCTGCGACGACGGAGTAGCCGGTGGTGGTGTGCAGGATCGCGACCACGCGGGTCCCGTCGCGCGAGACGGCCAGGGCGACGATGCCGACAGCGCCGGGCCAATCCACCTTGACCGGGTGCGGCTGCCCGTTCGCGCTGGCGACCTGGAGCGCGTTCGGGGACGCCGCCGGGACGCTCCAGAGCCAGCCCTGGTTGTCCAGCGCGGGCGCGATCAGCCCGGGGCGTGCGTCCAGGTGCACCGGATCCCCGGACTTCCGCACCAGCACGGCCGCCCCGTGCGACAGCACCGCCACCTCGTCACGCGTCGCGTTCACCGTCGCCGCCGAGGGCTGCAGCGCCACCACCTTGTCGCTGAGCCCGCTCAACGGTGTGATGGTCGAGCCGTTCAGGAGGCCGAACGACTCGCCGCGGAGGACGACGGCGTGCGAGTCCACCGGCGGGTCCTGCAGCGGCACCGACCCGTCCGGCAGCGGCGGCACCTGCTGCTGGTTACCCTCGATCGAGAGTTGCACGGACGACGCCAGCGAGCCGAGGCTCTGCTCGAGCTGGAGCTGCATCCGCTGGAGCTGCAACTGGTCCGCCCTGCCCGCCTCGGAGCTCAGGTCGACGTGCGCTGTGCCATTCGAGGTGGTGACCGACGGGACGGCGAGCTGCGTGCCGGCCGGGAACGCGCTGGTCACCGCGCCGTTCAGCCACTTGGCCGGTCCCGCGAGGACCGCGCTGGCCACACGTGTGGCCGCCGTCGCGACGCGGGCCGGGAACCAGCGGGCGTCCGGCACCAGGTAGGAGTAGTCCGCGTTGTAGAAGTAGAGCGTCTGCTGGCTGAAGACGGCGCGGAAGGTCGGGTCGTCGATGACCACGCCGTCCGGGGCGACGGAGATGCGCCACTGGCCGTTCTCCTTCGTCACCTCGTAGCTGAGGCCGACCGGGGCCTTGCTCCCCACCGGGTGGTAGCTCCCGGCGCTGTCCACGTTGGCGACCGGTGTGACGTCGACCGACCACTGGTCGCCGGAGTGGTCGAACGTGCGGCTGCGGCCGTCGTCCACCGTGACCGACTCGTCGGGGTTCCAGGAGGCCGCCATCGAGCGGGTGAGGTACTCCCGGGCGATCCCGAAGTTGTTCTTCGGGCTGGAGGCCGCGTCGATGAACCCCTGCACGATCCGCTGCGGGGTGGCGCCGTTCTCGGGCGGTGACGGGTTGAAGTCGAGGTCGAGCTGGTCGTTGACCTGCGCGACGGGACCGCCCTGGCGCACCGGGCCGGTGTCGGGGATGCTCGCGCACGCCGCGAGCACCAGCGCGAGCACCGCGGCGAGGGGGACGCCGAGGCCGCGGGACGTCCTCCGGATCATGCGCGGGCCTCGCTTCCAGGCAGCGGCGCGGGATCGAGGGCGGCCGTTCCGCGGTCGAGGGCGCCGGTGTCGTCGGCCCCGGACTGCGCGGAGGACGCCGCCTCGGACGACGACTCGGGCCGTCCCGGCTTCGTGCCCGCGTCGGCCGGAGGCAGCGGCAGCGGCGAGGCGATGATGCCCTTGCCGGTGAACCGCGGCAGTGTGAGCCGGAAGCACGATCCCTGCCCTGGCATCGACCAGACCTGGAGCCAGCCGGAGTGGAGGGTGGCGTCCTCCAGCGAGATGGCGAGGCCGAGCCCGGTGCCGCCGAGGGTGCGCTTGCGGGACGGGTCGGCCCGCCAGAACCGGTCGAAGACGTGGTTGACGTCCTGCTGGTTCATGCCGATGCCGTAGTCGCGCACGGCGAGCGCGACCGCCGTCTCGTTGCTGTCGACGGTGACCACCACCGGCGCTCCCTCGCCGTGCTCGATCGCGTTGCCGATCAGGTTGCGCACGACACGGCGGATGCGGCGCGGATCCATGCCGACGTCGAAGTAGCCTCCCGGCGCCTCCAGCCGGAGCTCGGAGCCGTTCTGCTCGGCGAGCGTCCGCAGTTCGTCGACGACCTCCTCCGCCAGGCGCACGAGGTTCGTGGGCTCGGGGTCGAGCGCGACCGAGCCGGCGTCGTACCGGCTGATCTCCAGGAGGTCCGAGAGCAGCCGGTCGAACCGCTCGATCTGGGTGTGCAGCAGCTCGGCGGTGCGGGAGGTCGCCGGCGGGAACGAGCCGCGCTGGTCGTAGATCACATCGCCGGCCAGCCGGATGGTCGTCAGCGGCGTGCGCAGCTCGTGCGACACGTCCGACACGAACCGCTGCTGGAGCTGGGACAGCGTGGCGAGCTGGTTGATCTGGCTCTGCATGCTGTCGGCCATCCCGTTGAACGAGCGGGCGAGCGACGCGAAGACGTCCTCGCCCTTCTCCGGGATGCGCACGGCGAGGTCGCCCGCGGCGAGCCGCTCGCTGGTGCGCGCGGCGACCCGGATCGGCTCGACGACGAAGCGCACGATCAGCCAGGTGATCGCGCCGATGAGGACGATGAGCGCGAGCCCGGCGAGCAGCAGGGTGTTCTGGACGAACAGCAGCGTGTTCTCGGAGTCGCGCAGGTTGTAGCCGATGTAGAGCTCGTATCGGCCGTACGACGGCAGCGTGAGCTGCGTGCCGACGACGATCCCCGGATCGGTGGAGTCGGAGGACGCCGGGAGGGCGACCGACTGGTAGAACTGCTTGGTCCCGCCGTTCTCGACGGCGGTGCGGAGCTCCTGCGAGATGACGGGGTTGAGCGCGGGGCTGCCCCGGTCCGGAGGTGCGAGCACGCTGGTGTCCTGGCCGGGCACGCGATACGCCGCGATCAGCCGGCTGGAGGTCGAGGCCTGGACGGATTGCAGCGTCGAGTTGAGCAGGTTCTTGCCGCTGTCGCCGGAGGACACGTCCGAGGCGTTGAGCGTGGACTGCGCGGCCGTCGTGGCCCGGCTGGAGTCGCGGAGCGCCTGGTCGAGGCGCGACTGGTAGAGGTCGTTGCTGATGCTGAGCGCCATGTAGACGCCGGTGACGAGGATCGCGACGCCGGTCAGGACCAGCGTGATCGCGACGGTGCGCAGCTGCAGCGAGCGTCTCCAGAGGCGCGCCAGGTCGGACGGCACCTGCCGCCACCACTCCCTGTCGGGCCACCGGAAGCGCATCGCGGCCTCCCGGTCACGTCGCCGCGCCGGCGCGGTAGCCGACCCCGCGCACGGTCATGACGATCTTGGGGTTGTCCGGGTCCTGCTCCACCTTGGCGCGCAGGCGCTGGACGTGCACGTTCACCAGGCGGGTGTCGGCCTTGTAGTGGTAGCCCCAGACCTGCTCCAGCAGCATCTCGCGGGTGAAGACCTGCTGCGGCTTGGAGGCCAGGGCGAGCAGGAGGTCGAACTCGAGCGGGGTGAGCGCGATGCGCGAGTCGCCGCGGCGGACCTCGTGACCGGCGACGTCGACGACGAGGTCGCCGACGCGCAGCTGCTCGGCGGGCGGGCTGGTCGGGGCGGGGCGCAGCCGGGTGCGGATGCGCGCGACGAGCTCCTTGGGGTTGAACGGCTTGACCATGTAGTCGTCTGCGCCGGACTCCAGGCCTTTGACGACGTCGGCGGTGTCGGACTTGGCGGTCAGCATGATGACGGGCGTGCCGGACTCGGCGCGGATGCGGCCGCACACCTCGATGCCGTCGAGGCCGGGCAGCATCAGGTCGAGGAGGACGAGGTCGGGCTTCGCAGCGCGGAAGATGTCGAGCGCCTGGGCGCCGTCCTCACAGAACACGGGGTCGAATCCCTCGGTGCGGAGCACGATGCCGATCATCTCGGCGAGGGCGGTGTCGTCGTCGACCACCAGGATGCGACTAGTCATGTCCGAAGAATCCCCTGAACCCCTCTCGGGCGGCGCGCGCCGCAGCAGTAACGGGACAAGCGTAGTCGAGGTGGCTGCACGAGCCTTGTATGCCGGCCCGGTGCGGGCTGTGGGCACGTCGAGACTGTGGATGAACGGGTTGTCCACGTGCCCTGTGGGCGGGGCATCGCTCCGGCGACGGATGTGCCAGCATGGGAGCACCGCATCAGACGGGGGATGAGAGGCACGGCGTGAGCGACGACCAGAGCTGGCGGGCGCCGGGCGCGTCCGGGGAGCCGGATGCGGAGGGGGCGGGGGCCTCAGGGTCATCGGGGTCCGTGAGCGGGGGCGAGGGCTCGGGAGCCGCGTCGGCGGGACAGGCCGGCGGGCCGGTGCCCGAGCAGCCGCGGTACGGGGAGTACGCGCCGGGGTATCCGCAGCAGCCGGGGTATCCGCAGCAGCCGGGCTACCCCCAGCAGGCCTATCAGCAGCCCGGCTACCAGCAGCCCGGCGCGCCGTACGACTATCAGCAGCAGGCCTGGCAGCAGCAGCCCGGCTGGCAGCAGCAGCCCGGCTGGCAGCAGCCATACGCCGCCAACGGCGCACAGCCCGGGTGGGCTCCGCCGCCGAAGCCGGGGCTCATCCCGCTGCGTCCGCTGTCGTTCGGGAACCTCCTCGGCGCGCCGTTCCAGGCGCTGCGGCGCAACCCGAAGATCACCGTCGGCGCCGCCCTCCTGCTCCAGGGCGTCCCCAGCATCGTCGTCACGGCGCTGATCGGCGGAGGGGTGTACCTCTTCTTCTCGCGGGTCGAGAACGCCGACGCCGCCGACCGTGGCACCATCGCCGCCGGCGCGATCGGCGGAACGATCGTGCTCGGCGTGCTGGCCATCGTCATCTCGACCGTCTTCAGCGCGCTGCTGCAGGGCATCGTCGTCACCGAGGTGTCGCGGGAGACCCTCGGCGAGAAGCTGAACTTCCGTGCGCTCTGGCAGCGCGTCCGCAGCCGGTTCGGCGCGCTCATCGGCTGGACCTTCCTGCTCTCCCTCGGCTGGCTCCTCGCCGTCGCGCTGGTGGTGGGCATCGTGGTCGCCCTCGCCGCGCTCGGCGGCACGGCCGGCGTGATCGGCGGCGTGCTCGCCGGTCTCGGCGGCGGGTTCGGGCTCCTCGTGCTCTACGTCTGGCTGAACACCAAGCTCTCGCTCGTCCCGAGCGCGCTCGTGATCGAGCGCCTTCCGCTGCGGAGCGCGGTCCCGCGATCGTGGCGGCTCACCTCCGGCTACTTCTGGCGGACATTCGGCCTGATCGTCCTGATCGCGATCATCATCTACGCGGTGACGCAGGTGATCTCGATCCCGTTCGCGATCATCGGCGGCATGCTCGGCGGGATCTTCGCGCCGACCTCGCTCAGCTCGGCCGATCCCAGCTCGTTCAACCAGCTCATCGTCAGCCAGCTCGGCGTCAACGGGCTGTCGGCGATCGTCGGCGCGATCGTGGGAGCGATCGGCAGTGTCGTCCAGTCCGCGGCGATCGGCCTCATCTACATCGACCTCCGGATGCGCAAGGAGGGCCTCGACCTCGAACTCGTGCGGTTCGTGGAGGCCCGGCAGACCGGTCAGGAGCTCCCCGACCCGTTCGCGGAGCCCGCCCCTGCCGCGCCGGCGCCGAGCGCGACCTGGCCGGGCATCTGAGCGTGCGCCTCGACATCCCGGTCGATCCGAGCTCGCCGCAGGCCCAGGACTGGATCCGCAACGAGCTCGCCAAGCCGGAGTACCAGACCGCGAAGCCGACCTGGTTCGACATCGCCTCGAAGGCCGTGCAGGACTGGCTGGCGTCGCTGTTCAAGGGTCCGACCGGCGACGCGGGGCCCGTGCTCCTCGTCGTGGTCGTCCTGATCCTCGTGGCGATCATCGTGGTCGCCTTCATCGTGTTCGGCCGGCCGAGGGTCAACCGGCGGGCGGCCTCCGGCCCGCGGGCGCTGTTCGGCGCCGGCGACGCCCGCTCGGCCGACGAGCTGCGGCGGTCGGCGGCCGACGCGGCCCGCGCCGAGGACTGGCCGCTGGCGATCGAGGAGCAGTTCCGTGCCATCGCGGCCGCGCTGGACGAGCGCACCCTGGTGGACGTCCGGCCCGGCACCACCGCGACCGAGTTCGCCGCGCAGGCGTCGCGCACCGCACCGGCGGAGGCCGCCGAGCTGCGCCAGGCCGCGCGGACCTTCGACGAGGTGCGTTACCTCGACCGGCCCGGCTCCGAAGCCGGCTACCGGCACCTCCTCGACCTCGACGGGCGGCTCCGGAAGCTGCGCCCCGCCCTGGAGCCCGTGAACGTATGACCGGAACGCTCGCGCCCGAGACCCCGCGGCAGCCTGCACCGGAGGCCGGCCCTGCCGACGCCACCGCGGTCTCCCCCACCGTCCGCCGCACCGCGCGCCGCGCCGTCCCGTGGATCGTCCTGGCCGTCATCGCGGTGATCGTCGGGCTGTCCGGCGTGCTCCTGAACGGAGGCCGCAACGTCGGTGGCGACCCGCTGAGCGCCACCAATCCCGGCCCCGTCGGCGGCAAGGCGCTCGCCCAGGTGCTCGGGCAGCAGGGCGTGACCGTGCGCACGGCCGGCACGTTGGACCAGGTGCGCAGCGCCGCCGGCGACGACACCACCGTGCTCGTCTACGACCCGGAGTCCAACCTCGACCGCCAGGGCTACGAGCAGCTCAGCTCGATCGCGAGCACGATCGTGCTGGTCGAGCCGGACTTCGCCGCCTTGCAAGCCCTCGCCCCTGACGTGCGCGCCGCGGGCGATCCCGGCGCTACGGCCGCGGCGGGCTGCGACCTCCCCGTCGCCCGGCGCGCCGAGCGGATCGATCCGCGGACCACTGCGAACACGAAGGACTACGCCGCACCCGGCAGCTTCCGCGCCACCGGCGACGCGACCGCGTGCTTCGAGGCGTCGGGAGGCCGGGCCTCCCTGGTGCGCACGACCTATCAGGGCCGCACCGTCTACCTGCTCGGCTCGGCCGCGACCCTGATGAACGACGGCGTCGACCGGCTCGGCAACGCCGCCCTCGGCCTCGGCCTCCTCGGCGAGCACCGCACGCTGGTCTGGTACGTGCCCGGGCTGCTCGACCGACCGGTCACCGGACCGCCCGACCTCTCGAAGCTCACTCCGGGCTGGGTCACTCCGGTCCTCCTGCTGCTGACGCTGGTGTTCATCGCCGCGGCTGTGTGGCGCGGCCGGCGCTTCGGGCCGCTCGTGGTCGAGCACCTGCCCGTCGTCGTGCGCGCGGGCGAGACCCGTGAGGGACGCGCGCGCCTCTACCAGCGGTCGTCCGCCCGGCTCCGCGCAGCCGACGCGCTGCGCATCGGCGCCATCGGGCGCCTGGCCGCCCAGGTCGGTCTCCCGCGCGCGGCGACCACCGAGGAGGTCGCCGACGCCGTCGCCGCGATCACCGGCCGCGACCGCGGCGGCATCCTCTACCTGCTGCTGGAGCAGCATCCGAACAGCGACCGGGAGCTCCTCGAGCTCTCCGACCGGCTGGCCGAACTCGAACGCGCGACGGCTGACGCCGCCTCGCCGAACACCCCGCGAACGACCGGAAGAATGGAACCATGACCGACCTCACGACCGGCTCCCACTCGGCCTCGGCAGCACCGGACGGCGCAGCCGCACCGTCCTCGCCCGGCTCCTCCGATCTGCGGCACGCGCTGGCGCGGGTCCGCGCCGAGGTCGGCAAGGCCGTCGTCGGCCAGGAAGGCGCCGTCACCGGGCTGATCATCGCGCTGCTCGCGCGCGGCCACGTGCTGCTGGAGGGCGTGCCGGGTGTGGCGAAGACGCTGCTCGTGCGCTCCCTCAGCGAGGCGCTGAGCCTGTCGACGACGCGCATCCAGTTCACCCCCGACCTGATGCCGGGCGACGTGACCGGCTCGCTCGTCTACGACGCGCAGACCGGCGGCTTCGTATTCCGCGAGGGTCCCGTCTTCACGAACATCCTGCTCGCCGACGAGATCAACCGGACGCCCCCGAAGACCCAGTCAGCGCTGCTGGAGGCGATGGAGGAGCGCCAGGTCAGCGTCGACGGCGTGAGCCGCCGGCTCCCCGACCCGTTCATCGTCGCCGCCACGCAGAACCCGATCGAGTACGAGGGCACCTACACGCTCCCGGAGGCCCAGCTCGACCGGTTCCTGCTCAAGCTCACGCTCGACGTGCCGGAGCGCGAAGCTGAGGTGGAGGTGCTGCGCCGGCACGCAACCGGGTTCAACCCGCGCGACCTCGCCGGAGCGGGCGTGACGCGGGTGCTCGACGCCCAGCAGCTGGAGGCCGCGCGGGCCGCCGCCGCCGCAGTCGGCGCGAACCAGGACGTGCTGGCCTACATCGTCGACCTGGCCCGCGCCACCCGGCGCAGCCCGTCGGTCCGGCTCGGCGTCAGCCCGCGCGGCACGACGGCACTCCTCGCCGCTGCCAAGGCCTGGGCCTGGCTGTCCGGCTACGACTCGATCACGCCCGACCACGTGCAGGCCATGCTCGTCCCGGTCTGGCGGCACCGCATCCAGCTGCGCCCGGAGGCGGAGCTGGAGGGCGTGGGCGCCGACGCCGTGCTGCGCTCGATCGTGCAGCAGGTCCAGGTCCCGATCTAGGCCCCGCCGATGACCGTGTCCGGACGTTTCGTCGCCCTGCTCGCGCTGGGCGCCGTCCCCGTCGTGCTGCTCGGCGGCGAGGCGGCGCCCGCCTACGCCGCCCTCGTCGGCTGGATCGTGCTCTGCCTGGTGCTGGGGTCGGTCGACCTCGCGCTGGCCGCCTCCCCCCGCCGGCTGCGGCTGAGCCGGGAGCTGCCCGCCCGCGTGCGGCTCGGCGCGGAGGCCGCGAGCGAGCTGTTCGTGACGAACACAGGCACACGCACGCTGCGCGGCGTGCTCCGCGACGGGTGGGAGCCGTCGGCCGGGGCCGAGCCGAGCCGCACCGCCATCGGCATCCCGCCGGGCGAGCGTCGCCGCGTCGTGGTGTCGCTGACACCATGGCGGCGCGGCGAGCGCCGGGTGGAGCAGGTCACCGTGCGCTCGTGGGGCCCGCTGCACCTCTGGGCACGGCAGGCGACGCTGTCCGCGCCGGGCCGCATCCGCGTGCTGCCGCCGTTCAACGCGCGCAAGCACCTCCCGTCGCGGCTGGCGCGGCTCCGCGAGCTGGACGGCACCACGAGCGTGATGCTGCGCGGCCAGGGCACCGAGTTCGACTCCCTGCGCGAGTACGTGCGCGGCGACGATGTGCGCTCGATCGACTGGCGCGCCACCGCCCGGCGGCACGACCCGACCGGGGGCCGCGGCGCGCGGGTGATGGTGCGTACGTGGCGGCCGGAGCGCGACCGGCGCGTGGTCCTGGTGATCGACACGGCCCGCACCTCGGCGGCGCGGATCGCGGACGAGCCACGCATCGACACGGCGTTCGAGGCGTCCCTGCTGCTCGCCGCGCTCGCCTCCCGCGCGGGCGACCGCGTCGACCTGCTGGCGTACGACCGGGTCGCCCGCGGCCGCGTGCAGGGCGCGGCGGGCGCTGAGCTGCTCTCCCGGATGGTGGACACGATGGCGGGCATCGAGCCGGCGCTCATCGAGATGGACTGGTCGGCGGTTCCCGCACAGGTCGGCACGCTGACCAGTCAGCGGTCGCTCGTCGTGCTGCTGACCTCGCTCGACGCGCCCGGCGGCTCGCGCGGCCTCCTCTCGGTGCTGCCGCAGCTCACCCGCAAGCACCTCGTGCTGGTGGCCAGCGTGACCGACCCCGACACGGAGGCCGCCACGGCGCAGCGCGGCCGCCGCGAGGACGTCTACCGCGCCGCCTCGGCCGAGCGCGCGCTGCTCGACGTCGCGCGGGTGTCGGCAGCCGTGCGTCGTCTCGGCGGCGAGGTGGTCACGGGCTCCCCCGCCGACCTCCCGCCCGCCCTCGCGGACCGCTACCTGGCGCTGAAGGCCGCCGGCCGGCTCTGAGCGCGTCGCGCACGCGCACACATTCGTCACGAATGTCGCGACCGCGCTGACCTCACATTCGTGACGAATGTCGCGAAACGCGCCGCGAAACCCCACATTCGTGACGAATGTCGGATCTGCGCGAGCCACGCATTCGTGACGAATGTCGCGAAACGCGCCGCGATAGTGGACATTCGTGGCGAATGTCGCGGTCGGCGTCAGCCGGCGACGACGCGGCGGTCGCCCGCCTCGAACTCGGTGAGATCGCCGGTCTCGCCCGCGCGGACGGCCCGGCCGCCCACGAACAGCATGTAGAAGAGGTACGCCCCGAGCGCGAGCGCGCCGATGGCGATCTTCAGCCAGACCGGCAGCGCCGAGGGCGTCACGAAGCCCTCGATCAGGCCGGAGACGAACAGACTGATCACGCAGCCGACTGCGACCGTGAACAGGGCGCGGCCGTCCTCGGCGAGCGCCTGACCGCGCGTGCGGGCGCCCGGCGCGATCCAGGACCAGAAGATCCGCAGGCCGGCAGCTGCGGCCACGAACACACTGGTCAGCTCCAGGAGGCCGTGCGGGAGGATGTACGAGAACAGCACGTCGCCGCGGCCGTAGGCGAACATGACGCCGGCCGCCGTGCCGATGCCGACCGCGTTCTGGATGAGCACGTACGGCACCCAGACCCCGGTGATCCCGAACGCGATGCACTGGGCGGCGATCCAGGCGTTGTTGGTCCACACCTGGCCGGCGAACGACGCCGCCGGGTTGTTCGAGTAGTAGTCGACGAACGAGTGGTTGACGTACTGCTTCAGGTCGGCGTCGTCGCCGAGGTTGCGCAGCACGTCCGGGTTGCCGGTGATCCACAGCGCGTACAGCGTCGAGACGATCACCGTGGCGACCGCGACGGCCAGCACGATCCAGCGGATGCGGTACAGCGCAGCGGGCAGCTGGAGAGCGAAGAAGCGTGGGATCTGCGAGAACAGGTTCGAGCCGGCTCCCGTGAAACGCAGCCGCGCCGACGCGAGCGTCACCGACAGGCGGTCCCCCACCGCGGTGGACCCGGCGCTGGTCTGGATGGCCGACAGGTCGGCCGCACCGGACTGGTACAGGTCGATCAGCTCGTCCGCGTCGCGGCCGTCCAGACGGCGTCGGGCGGCCAGCCGGGAGAGCTTCTCCCAGTCGGCGCTGTGCGCGGCAGTGTATGCGTCGAGATCCATCTGCTTGAATGATAGCCATGACGGGATCCGCGCCCCTCCTCCCGAGCGGGGGCCTTTCGAATGCGCGTGGCCCAGCGGTCGCGGGCGCCCCGAACGGCGGCGACCGCGAGCTGGTCACGGGCGAGGCCGTCACCCTCGACGTCAAGCCGGCGAGCTACATCCTCCGCGCGGGCGGGACCATCATCGACTGGCTGTTCTCGATGCTGGTCATGCTCGGCCTGATCCTGCTCCTGGTGGCCACCGGCGGCGGGCTCGACGAGGCGCTGATCCGCGCGCTGATCATCCTCATCCTCGTGTTCGGTACGGTGATCCTCCCGATCGGGATGGAGCTGCTCACCCGCGGCCGCTCGCTCGGCCGGCTCGCGGTGGGCGCCCGCATCGTGCGCGACGACGGCGGCGCGATCGGATTCCGGCACTCGTTCATCCGCGCCCTCGCCGGCGTGCTCGAGATCTATCTGACCTTCGGCGGGATCGCCGCGCTCACCGGCCTCCTGAACTCCCGGTCCAAGCGCCTCGGCGACCTGCTGGCAGGAACATACAGCCAGCTCGAGCGCGTGCCGCGCCCGCAGCCGCTCGCGCTGTCCCTGCCGCCGCAGCTCGCGGGCTGGGCGGTGAACGCCGACGTCGGGAGGCTGCCCGACCGGCTCTCCCGCCGCATCGCGCAGTTCGTGCGCCAGGCCCCGCAGCTCACCGCCGCGGCCCGCTACGGGCTGAGCACCGAGCTCGCGCGCGAGGCGGCGCCGTACGTGTCGCCGCTGCCGCAGGTGGACGCCGAGACGTTCCTGGTCGCGGTCGCCGTGCTGCGGCGGCAGCGGGACGCGGCGGGCCTGGCCCTGGAGGCCGAGCGCCTGCAGCGGCTGGAACCGGTCCTCGACGCGCTGCCGCACTCGTTCCCCGACCGGTGATCCGGCCGGACCGTCACTCACCCGTCACATCCCTCACACCCCGGGAGCGCCGATGACCGAGTACCGTGCCCACTTCGACGCGAGCGTGTCGTTCGTCAACGGCGGCGGCCTGACCGCGGAGGGCTTCCGCCTGGACGTGCCGTCCGAGTCGATCGGCGAGGCGGAGGTCGCCGAGCTCTTCGTCCGGCACCTCGGCCTCGCGCTCGTGGGCGCCGTCGAGCTGAACGACCTGCGGATCGTGGCGGAGCCGCACCGCGGCAGCCGCGGAGTGATCGAGCCGCCGATGGGATCGGAGCCTGCGTCCCGCCGCGTGGTCGACCTCAGCCACCCGATCCGCGCCGGGCTGGTCACCTATCCCGGCCTCCCTGCCCCGGTCATCACCCCGCACCTCACCCGGGAGGACTCGCGCGAGCGCTACGCCCCCGGCACCGAGTTCGCGATGGACATGATCACGATGATCGGCAACACCGGCACCTACCTCGACAGCCCGTACCACCGTTACGCGGACGGCGGCGACCTCGCGTCGCTCGACCTGTCGACGCTGGTCGGCCTGCGCGCCGAGGTGTTCCACCTGGAGGACGCCGCCGAGCGCGGCATCCCCGCCTCGGTGTTCTTCGACCGCGACCTGGCCGGCACGGCCGTGCTGCTGCACACCGGCTGGGACACCCGCTTCGGGACGCCCGCCTACGCGACGGGCGCGCCCTACCTCACCGAGGCCGGGGCGCAGCACCTGGCCGACGCGGGCGTGACACTGGTCGGCATCGACTCGCTCAACATCGACGACACGGAGAGCGGCGGCTCGCGGCCGGCGCACAGCATCCTGCTCGCCCACGGCATCCACGTGGTCGAGCACCTGACCCGGCTGGGCGACCTCCCGGCCCGCGGCGCGCGCTTCACGGCGGCTCCGCCGGCGGTCGAGGGGTTCGGGACGTTCCCGGTGCGGGCGTTCGCCGAGGTGTGAGGCCGCGACCGGGTCACCCGTCCGGATCCCCCCTCAGTCGTGCAGGATCTTCTGGAACAGCACGTGGTCCTGCCAGCGCCCCGCGATCTTCAGGTAGTCCGGCGCGACGCCGATGCGCTCGAAGCCGGCGCGGGTGAGCACCGACTGGGAGGCGTGGTTGGCCAGCAGTGTCGCGGCCTGCACGCGGTGCAGCGCGTAGTCGTCGCGGGCAGCGTCCACGAGCGCCGACAGCGCCACAGAGGCGAGGCCGCGGCCGGTGTGGTCGCGGTCGAGCCAGTAGCCGACCATCGCGCTCTGGAAGGCGCCGCGGACGATGTTGGAGAGGTCCATGCCGCCGGCGATCTCGTCGCCGTCCACGATCACCAGCGGCACCGCGGTCTCCAGCGAGCGCAGCGCCAGCAGTTCGAGCGTGCGCGTGCGCTGGCCGGCCTCGGTGAAGAACTCCTCCGAGCGCGTCGGATCCCACGGCGCCAGGTGGCCGCGGTTGCGGAGGTACGCGGCGGCGAGCGCCGCGGCGTCCTCCTCCCGGCGCAGGCGCAGGAGGAGGCCGCCGGGGAGCTCCCGGTCTGCGAAGTCGAGCGCCATCAGTAGCGGTAGTGGTCGACTTTGTACGGGCCGTCGACCGGCACGCCGATGTAGGCGGCCTGCTCGTCCGTGAGGGTGGTCAGCTGCACGCCGAGGGCGTCGAGGTGGAGGCGCGCGACCTTCTCGTCCAGGTGCTTCGGCAGCACGTAGACGCCGATCGGGTAGTTCTCGGTCGAGACGAAGAGCTCGAGCTGGGCGAGCACCTGGTTGGCGAACGAGTTGCTCATCACGAAGCTCGGGTGGCCGGTCGCGTTGCCGAGGTTCATCAGGCGGCCCTCGGACAGCACCAGGACGCTGCGGCCGTTCGGCAGCCGCCACTCGTGCACCTGCGGCTTGATCTCCACCTTCTCGGCGCCGGGCAGCACCTCCAGGGAGGCCATGTCGATCTCGTTGTCGAAGTGGCCGACGTTGGCGATCACGGCCAGGTGCTTCATGGCGAGGATGTGGTCGAGCGTGACGACGTTGACGTTGCCCGTGCCGGTGATGAGGATGTCCACCTGGTCGATGACGGACTCCAGCGTGGTCACCTGGAAGCCGTCCATCGCCGCCTGGAGGGCGTTGATCGGGTCGACCTCGCTGACGATGACGCGGGCGCCCTGGCCGCGCAGAGCCTCCGCGGCACCCTTGCCCACGTCGCCGTAGCCGGCGACGAAGGCGACCTTGCCGCCCATGAGCACGTCGGTGGCGCGGTTGAGGCCGTCCGGCAGCGAGTGGCGGATGCCGTACTTGTTGTCGAACTTGCTCTTGGTGACCGAGTCGTTGACGTTGATCGCCGGGAACAGCAGCTCGCCGTGCTTGGCCAGCTCGTACAGGCGGTGGACGCCGGTGGTGGTCTCCTCGGTGACGCCGAGGATGCCGTCCGCGACGCGCGTCCAGCGGTCGGGCGAGGTCGCGAGGGAGGCGCGCAGCGCGGCGAGGATGACGCGGTACTCGTGGCTGTCGCCCTCGGCGTCGTCCGGCACGGCGCCGGCGAGCTCGAACTCGCGGCCCTTGTGGACCAGCAGGGTGGCGTCGCCGCCGTCGTCGAGGATCAGGTTGGGGCCGGTCCAGTCGGCGCCGGCCGCGGCGGCCTCCGTGCTCCAGTCGAAGATCTGCTGGGTGCACCACCAGTACTCGTCAAGCGTCTCGCCCTTCCAGGCGAAGACCGGGACACCGGCCGGGGCCTGAGGCGTGCCGGTCGGGCCGACGGCGATGGCGGCTGCGGCCTCGTCCTGCGTGGAGAAGATGTTGCAGCTCGCCCAGCGCACCTGCGCGCCAAGGGCCACCAGGGTCTCGATCAGCACGGCGGTCTGCACGGTCATGTGCAGGGAGCCGGCGATGCGGGCGCCGGTGAGCGGCTTGGACGCGCCGAACTCCTCGCGGAGGGCCATCAGGCCCGGCATCTCGTTCTCGGCGAGCCGGATCTGGTGCCGGCCCGCCTCGGCGAGCGAGAGGTCGGCGACGCGGAACGGCAGGGACGTGTCAGTGACGGCGGAAGGCATGAGGTTATTCTCCCATGCGCTCCGCGTCACGCCAGTGGGATGACGGGCAGGAGGCCTATTCGGCGCGGATGAGCGCCAGCGCCTCGTCGCGGATGCGCGTCATCGTGGCGGCGTCGGCGCCCTCCACGTTGAGGCGCAGCAGCGGCTCCGTGTTGGACGGGCGCACCGAGAACCACCAGAACGGCTCGGTCTCATCGGTCAGGCCCGTGATGGTGAGGCCGTCCAGCTCGTCGAACTCGGCGCGGCCGGTGAAGGCCTCCACCACCCGCGCGTAGGCGGCGGGGACGTCCTCCACCGTGGAGTTGATCTCTCCGGACTGCGAGTAGGGCGTGTACACCGCCGCCAGCTCGGACAGCGGGCGCTCCTGCATGCCGAACTCCGCCAGCATGTGCATCGCGGCCAGCATCCCGTTGTCGGCGCTCCAGAAGTCGCGGAAGTAGTAGTGCGCCGAGTGCTCGCCGCCGAAGACGGCGCCGGTCTCGCGCATGGCCGCCTTGATCAGCGAGTGGCCGACGCGGGTGCGGTACGGCATCGCGCCCGCCGCCTCGATCGTCTCCGGGACGATGTTGGACGTGATCAGGTTGTGGATGACCGTGATCGGGGCGTCCGGGTCCTCGGCGCGGGCCCGGTCGATCTCACGGAGGGCGACGATCGCGGCGACCGCGGACGGCGACACCGCGCCGCCGGTCTCGTCCACGACGAAGCAGCGGTCCGCGTCGCCGTCGAAGGCGAGGCCGAGGTCCGCGCCGTGCTCGACGACCGCGGCCTGGAGGTCGACCAGGTTGGCCGGCTCCAGCGGGTTCGCCTCGTGGTTCGGGAAGGTGCCGTCCAGCTCGAAGTAGAGCGGGACGATCTCGATGGGCAGCGCGGGCAGCCCAGCGGCCTCGCCCAGCACGGCGGGGACGGTCAGCCCGCCCATGCCGTTGCCGGCGTCCACGACGATCCTGATCGGGCGGATGTCGCTGAGGTCGACCAGGCCGCGCAAGTAGGCGGCGTAGTCGGCCAGGACATCCTGCTCGCGATACGAGCCGGGCTCGGCGACGGGCTCCAGCCCCTCGGCGAGGTAGACGGCGGCCCGGTCGCGGATGGCGGCGAGTCCGGTGTCGAAGCTGAGGCCCTGCGCGCCGGCGCGGGAGAGCTTGATGCCGTTGTACGTGGCGGGGTTGTGACTCGCGGTGAACATCGCGGCGGGCGCCTGCAACGCTCCGGAGGCGAAGTAGGACTCGTCGGTCGAGCACAGGCCGATCGACACGACGTCCGCGCCGCGGGCCTGCGCGCCGCGGGCGAACGCGGCGGCGAACTCCGGCGACGAGTCGCGCATGTCGTGGCCGACCACGACGTCCGAGCCCGCCGCGCCGATCTCGTCCACGAAGGCGGCCGCGATCGCGGTGACGATCTCGGGGGTCAGGCCGCTGCCGACCAGACCGCGGACATCGTAGGTCTTGATGACCCCGGAGAGGGCGTCACGGTAGTCGTCGATCGAGTCAGCTGTGTGCACCCGGTCACCCTACTTGATCTCGCCGAAGACCTCGTGGCGGACGATCTGCCAGCCCTGCGGCGCCGACAGGCGCTCGGCGTGGATGGCGCAGAGGTCGTAGGAGTGCGGCTCGTGGTGGAGGCTGAGCGGGCCGAGCACCGCCATCGAGTCCGCGTAGACGTACGTCAACGTCGACACGGCGTCGCGCGGACACGCGACACGGGAACACGGGCGGCTCAACATCGGGCTCAGACTACCGGAGCCCCGCCGACGTAGGATTGCGACATGCCCCGCAACCGCCGCACCAGCAGCAACCCTCCGGCGACCAGCCGGTGGCGCAGCCGTCACGGGCGCGGAGCGCGCGGACCGGTGACCGGGCCGCATCTGCCGATGCTGCAGAACCGCATCGACTTCTTCGACATGACCGTGGCCTCCACCGCCGACTACCTCAAGGGCGTCTGGCCGGACGAGCTGGCGGACGTGCACTTCGAGGTCGCGGCCACGCCGGTCGGCAACACCGGCAGCGACGGCGTCGACCGCTGGTACGTCGACCACGCGCGCCGGCGCATCGTGCTGTACCGCGTGCCCATCCAGCGCCTGACGAAGCTGCACCGCGACGACGACCTGCACCGCCGGATGTACATCGAGGGCTGCGTGTTCCGCGCTGTCGCCGAGCTGCTCGGCAAAGACCCGTGGGATCTGGCGCCCGACCGCTTCCGGCACTTCTGAGCCGCGGAGGAGCACCCGCGCGGAGGCGGCTCCCGTCAGTGCGGGTAGACCTCGATCGCCGACGCGAGCGGTCCGGCCGGTGAGACCGCGAACGCACTCGCCTGGCCGTCGGCCTGCAGGCTGACGGAGACCTCCAGGCCGTCCCCGCCGGTGATCGTGTAGCGTCCGGTCGGCACCGCCGCGTTCGCGCCGCCTTCCGCGGGCACGGTGAGCGCGATCGGCTTCCCGGACGCCGGCTGGATCTTCACCTTGGCGTCCTTGTCCCCGCCGTTGGCGAAGTGCAGGCGAGGGGCCGGCCCCGGCGGCACAGCGACGAGCTGGGAGTCCGTGATCGGCGGTGTGGACGCGAACCACGCGAAGTCGCGCGTCTTGGCGCCGATGGTCGACGTGCGGACCGCCGCGACCACGGGGACGCTCGATCGGACGGTGACGGTGAAGTACCCGTCCTTGAGGTGGTCGAGCGGGATCTCGGCGACGTTGCCCGCCTTGACGGTCTGCGCGAGAGAGTTGCCCGCTGCCGTGCCGGCCTCCCCCACGGCGCCGATCGTGATCTGCGCGTCCTGGGTCCCCGGCACGAAGATACGCACCGTCGGGAACTCCACGCTGACGCTCTCCGCGGACTGCGCGGCGGTGATGGCGGCGAGCGAGGCGATCGCGACCCCGGGGATCGTCTGCACCCGCGACGGCGCTCCTGTCGCGCCGGCGAGCTCGACGCCGCGCGGGTCGATGCCCTGCTCGAAGCTCTGCTGCATGGTGGCCACGACGGCGCCGCCGGTGGTGGTCACGTGGACCACCGGAGCGGTGGCGGAGGGCGCGAGGCCGGCCAGCGGGACGACCTTCTGCGCTCCGGCGGGGACGACGATGCCGGTCGCGCCCGGAGCCGCCACCCGGCCGGTCTCGGTGTAGATGTCGAGGTTGACGGTCGCGTCGACGGAGGTCGGGTTGGACAGCAGCACGAGGCTGGTCTGGCCGAGCGTGGTCGCGCCCGCGACGAGCCAGCTGTCGGCGCTCGCCTCGGCGCAGGAGGCTGCGGCGAGTCCGGCGAGATCCGGGCTGGCGACGCTCTGGACCTGGGCGCCCGCGAACAGCGGAGGACGGGTCGCGCCCTGGGGGGTTGCGGCTGTGAGCGCCAGCGGGGACTGGTCGGCCGAGTCGGTGGACGCGTCCGGCTTGAGGTTCCTGGTCTGGGTGGCGGGGCCGTCGGTGCCGTAGACGGCGGTGGACTGCCCGAGGGCGCTGGGCTGCGAGGCCTGGCCTGCGTCGGCGGCGAGGGCGAGCACCGGCCCAGGGCACACCCGCTGCTGGTCGGCGGGGACCGGGTGGACGGTCTTCGAGGGCGCGTCGATCGCGAACCCGGACAGCGGGAGCAGGGTCGCGCCCGCGATGACGACGGCGGCGATCCCGACGCCGACGAGGCCTCCGATCGCGCGGACGCCGCCCTGGGCGAGGGCACGGCGGTCAGCCACGGTCGCTCCTCTCGATGGACGGACGGGTGCGGATGATGGTCTCGTCGAGGCCGTCCTCCAGCGTGGTCGGGGCGTCGAACGAGACGGCGGCCTGGAGGGCGAAGTCGTGCGCGGTGGCGTTCCCGCCGGTGGCGGGATCCGGGAGGGCGGACTCTGGGAGTTCCGGCTCCGGCGGCGCGGGCTCCGCGAGAGCGGGCTCCGCGAGAGCGGGCTCCGCGAACGCGGACTCCGGGAGCGCGGGCTCCGGCGCGGCCAGGACCGCCGACTCCCGGTCGGGCTGCGGGCCTGTGGTCTCCTCCGGCTCGGGACGCGCCTCGCGCGCCTCGTCCTCGTCGGCGGACTCGACCAGGGCCTCGTCCTCCGGCTCGGCGTCCCACTCGTCGAGGCTCTCGCCTGCGACGGGGACGTCGCCGTCCGACGGCGGGTCCGGCTCGTCGTCCGGCTCGATGGCGGGAGGCTCGCCGCCGTGCTTGCGGGCGGGACGGCGGGAGTTCAGCTCGGAGACGCGGTCGGCGGACCGGGTGGTCGGGATGGCCAGCAGCAGTGTGAAGCCGATGATCAGCCCCTGGACGAGGAGCACGATCAGGCGCCAGATCCCGCCCGCGTCCGGCGGGATCATCGCCGCGGGAGGCTCGACGGCGGTCCCGCGGTCGAAGGCCCAGAGCGAGCCGGTCGTGGTCTGGCCGACCGGCGCGAGCAGCGAGTTCGCGTCCATCGCGACGCTCGCGCGCGCCCGGGTGGCGTCGGCCGCCGTGGTGTCCGGCTTGGTCCCGACGTGCTCGTCCAGCGCCGTCGCCGGCGGAGTGAGCAGCACGAAGTCGATGCCGAGCCGCTTGAGCTCGCCGGAAGCGTCGAAGCCGCTGCGCGAGGCGAGGTTGCCCGCGAGCGTCGCGAGCTCCTGCTGGCCGGACGACAGCGAACGCTCGGTCGAGCTCAGCGTGGTCTGGACGTCGAGGGTCTGCCCGCTCCCGCGGATGACCTCCGCCTGGATGCCGCCGTCGGGCTGCGGCGTGATCCGCAGCGTGCCGGTGCGCGGCTGCGTCGCGGCCTTCGCCGTCACCACTGCCGGCATCGTCCGCCCGTCGCTCGCCGTCACGGCGGCCTGGCCGTCGTGCGTCGCCAGCGCGGACGGCACTGCCGCGATCGCGATGGTCACCATCGCGACCCAGGCCGGGGCGAGCGCGCCGCGGCGGAGCGCAGAAAGCGCGAGCACGGCGGCGCCGATGAGGCCGAGCCAGTACAGGCTGACCGCGCTGCCCGGCCAGATCGGGACGACCGCCGACCCGGAGACCGCGATCTGGACATGCAGCGCGGTGACCGCGGTGAGGAAGCCGGCGAGGGCCACCAGCAGCGCCACGACCGCGCGGACCGTGCCGCGCAGGAACAGCGCGAGGATCGCGAGGATGCCGAGCGGCGCCAGCAGGATCGGCACGATGATGGTGCTGGGCAGCGCGCTGAGCCCGAACGCCTGGGCGAGGGCGTGCCAGCCGCCGAGGGCGCCGTCCGGGAAGCCGAGCGCGAGCTGCCAGGCGGGCGTCCGGCGCGCGTCGAGCGTAACGCCGGGGTCGGCGAAGATCGACAGCCACGCCCCGCGGGAGGCCTGCTGCCAGACCAGCGGCGCGAACAGGACGATGGCGGGCAGTGGGATGAAGACGATGCGCGCTGCGCGGCGGCCGGCGAACACGATGGCCGCGATCCAGGCGATCACGAGAGCCGGGATCAGCACAGGCGCGCAGGCGACCGTCGCCGCCGCGATCAGCGCCGTCGTGGCGCTGGCCGTCCAGGACCGGCGCGCGGCGAGGCCGGCGAAGAACAGCCACGGCAGGAGGATGTGCGCGAGCACGGCGCCCGGCCGGCCGCCCTGCAGCGCGACGAAGAGCGTCGGCGCCAGCGCGTAGACCACGGCGGCGAAGGCGCGCAGCGTCGGCCGCACGGTCAGCCGCGCTGCCGCGAGCCAGGCGCCGAGGGCCGCGAGCGGCAGGGCGAGCAGCCAGAGCGCCACGAGCGAGACGCTGGGCTGCCAGAACGTCAGCGTGCCGAGCACGGCGAGCACCGCGGAGAACGGGTCGGCTGCGCCAGTGAAGCCGAGGTTGATGTCGCGCCAGCCGTAGCCGAGGTTCGACCAGAGCTCGCCGACCGAGCTGTTCAGCGGCAGCATCCCACCGCCGGTGATCGCACCGGAACCGGCGAGCGGGTAGAAGAGCAGGACGCCGACGGCGAGCATCGCGAGGACGGTCCAGCCGCCTCCTGTGCCCCAGAAGTCGAGCTCCTGGCGCTCGCCCTGCTGGCGCACCATGGCCGCCTCGCGCTTGAGCGCCCGGCCGCGGCGCACCTCAGCGAACGGCAGCCGCAGCGGGGCGATGGCCGCCCAGCCGACGGTGCGCGCCCGGGAGAGCCGGCGGCGTGCGCTGCCGACGGCCATGCCGGAGAACGCGACCCGGAAGGCCGCGCCCAGCTCGCCGCCGACCGACCCCGGCTCCTTGCGGAGCAGGCGCAGGATCGACCGCAGGATCGCCAGCGGCACGAGCGTCAGCCAGTGCGGCACGAGCGCCCAGCCCGGCGCGTAGACCATCCGCCGGTGGAGCTGCGCCCTGCGCCGCTCCCCCGCGAGCTTCCGGCGCACCGACCACTTGCGCGAGAGGTTCGGTCCGGCGACCCCGTCGCCGCCGACGGCCACGCGGGCCTGGGCGACGAGCGTCACGCGGTACCCGGCCAGGCGCGCCCTGGTGCAGAAGTCGAGACCGTCGTCGATGGTGGGCAGGGCCGGGTCGAAGCCGTCCAGGGCGTCCCAGACCGGCTGGCGCACGAGCATCCCCGCCGAGGAGACGGCGAGCACGTCGCTCAGGCCGTCGTGCTGGGCCTGGTCGAGCTCGTTCTCGACCAGCGGGAGGGAGGCGCCGAACGGCGTCATCGACTCGCCGAACTCGCGGATGAACGCGGCGTCCTCGGCGTCGACCAGCTTGGGGCCGACCACGGCGACCGACGGGGAGACCTCGAGCGCGCCGAGCAGCGCCGCCAGGGTCTCCGGCTCCGGAGCGGTGTCGTGTGCGAGCAGCCAGAGCAGTTCGTCGGAGGAGCTCGTCGGCGGGAGCACGCGCACAGCGGTCGCGATGGCCGTGCCGAAGGGCAGCTTCTCCGGGCTCCGGAGCAGCTGGGTGGGCTTGGCGTCGGCGAGGAGGCGGGCGGCGTCGTCCGTGCTCGCGCAGTCGACGGCGATCACGGCGTCCGGCTGTCGGGTCTGTGCCGCGAGGGCGTCGAGAGTGCGCTGCAGGCTGGGGCCGCCGCTCGGGGCGACGACGATGGCGGTGACTCTCGGATACATCGGGAGTCAGCCTAAGTTGGGGCTGCGCCGATCCCGGTAGTGCGTCGGGCGCGGCGCGTATTCGACCCGGTCAGCCCGCGCGCTTGCGGAGCTTGCGGCGCTCGCGCTCCGAGAGCCCGCCCCAGATCCCGAACCGCTCGTCGTTGGCGAGCGCGTATTCGAGGCACTGGGACCGGACTTCGCACGAGGTGCAGATCCGCTTGGCATCGCGAGTGGAGCCGCCCTTCTCGGGGAAGAACGCCTCCGGATCCGTCTGTGCGCACAGGGCGTCGGACTGCCAGGCGAGAGGGTTGTCGTCGTCGACACCCGCCCGGACTCCCGGAACCCCGAGTCGCACCGGATCGATGAACCAGTCGTCGGGTACCCCAGAACGATATTCAGGAATTGCCATATCGGTCTCCCCACCCTTAACTGCCGTCGACACGCTTGTCGTGTCGCAATAATTACACCGTTGTCATTCGCTTCCGTCAAGTCGCGAATCGTAAAGCCTTAACGCCTGGTCGAGACTTCACGACGCGCCGGGGCTCGACAACAATCGCGACACGCCCGACCTGTCTACCCCCATCGGTCGAGCGGTCAGGACGCCGCCTGCCGTGCTTCCCAGGCGCTGCCTACCATTTCCTCGAGGGAGTGGCGCATCTTCCAGTCGAGATCGCGCGCGGCGAGCTCTCCTGAGGCAACGATGCGGGCTGGGTCCCCCGGACGTCGAGGCCCCACTTCTGGGGTGAAGGCGATTCCGGTCACGCGGGCCACCGTGGACATGATCTCGCCGACGCTGACACCGTCGCCGCTGCCCAGGTTGTAGACAGCCTGGATCGGCTCGCCCGCGTCGAGGCGCTTGGCCGCGGCGACGTGCGAGATCGCGAGATCGGCGACATGGATGTAGTCGCGCACGCAGGTGCCGTCGGGCGTCGGGTAGTCGTCGCCGTTGACCCGCGGGGTGCGGCCGGCGACGAGCGCGTCGAAGACCAGCGGGAAGAGGTTGTGCGGGCTGGTGTCGCGCAACGCGGGGTCGCCGGAGCCGACGACGTTGAAGTAGCGCAGCGAGGTGTGGCGCAGGCTCGCGGCGACGCCCTGGTCGCGCAGCAGCCACTCCCCGATCAGCTTGGACTCGCCGTACGGCGACTCGGGGTTCTTCGCGGTCGCCTCGGTGACGATGTCCACATCCGGCGTGCCGTAGACCGCGGCGGACGAGGAGAAGACGATCGCGTCGACCCCCGCCTCCTGCATCGCGGCGAGCAGCACGGCGGTGGCGGTGACGTTCTGCTCGTAGGTGTGCAGCGGCCGCTGCACCGAGACGCCGGCGTACTTGAAGCCGGCGACGTGCACGACGCCGCTGATGGTGTTCTCTCGGAAGATCCGCTCCAGGAGCGCCCCGTCGAGGATGGTGCCGCGGTAGAAGGGAACGTCGGCCGGGACGAACTCCTCATGCCCGCTGGAGAGATCGTCGACCACGACGACGTCGATGCCCTCCGCACGGAACGCCTGCACCACATGGGAGCCGATGTAGCCGGCCCCTCCAGTCACCAACCACGCCACGGGCGTCCTCCTGCTTCGAACGGAACGAGGGATTCACTGCAACCCTAGCGTTCGGAGCGATCGGGGCCCTTCCGCGGGCCGGTCAGACGAAGGCGGCCTCTCCCGTGATCGCCCGGCCGACGATCAGGGTGTTCATCTCCCGGGTGCCCTCGTACGAGTACAGGGCCTCCGCGTCGGCGAAGAACCGGGCGACGTCGTAGTCGATGACGATGCCGTTGCCGCCCATCAGCTCGCGGCAGCGGGCGACGGTCTCGCGCATGCGCGAGGTCGCGAACGCCTTGGCCAGCGCCGAGTGCTCGTCGCGCTGCTCGTCGTCGTCGAGCATCTGCGACACCCGGGTGCAGAGCGCGATGGAGGCGGTGATGTCTCCGATGGACTTCACCAGGTGGTCCTGGATGAGCTGGTGCTTGGCGAGCGGCTTGCCGAACTGGACGCGCTCCTTCGCGTAGCGCAGCGCCGCCTCGTAGGCCCCGACCGCGACGCCGACGGCCGCCCAGGCGACCTCCGCGCGGGTGAGGCGCAGCACGGCTGCGGTGTCGCGGAAGCTGTTCGCGTTCTGCAGGCGCAGCGACTCCGGCACGCGCACGTTCTCGAGCGTGATGTCCGCGTTCTGGACGATGCGCAGCGACTGCTTGCCCTCGATCTTGGTCGCGGTGTACCCGGGCGTGCTGGTCGGGACGATGAAGCCCTTCACCTGGCCGTCCTCCGCGCTCTTGGCCCAGATGACGGTGATGTCGCTGAAGGTGGCGTTGCCGATCCACCGCTTGGAGCCGTTGAGGATCCAGTCGTCGCCGTCGCGGGTCGCGACCGTGCGCAGGCCCTGGGCGGAGTCCGACCCGGATTCCGGTTCGGTGAGCCCGAAGGCGCCGAGCACCTCGCCGCTGGCGAGTTTCGGCAGCCACTCCGCGCGCTGCTCCTCGGAGCCGCAGACGCCGATCGCGCCGAGCGCCAGTCCGTTCTGCACGCCGACGTAGGTGCTGACGGAGGCGTCGACGCGGGCGAGCTCCAGGGCGACCCAGCCGCGGAACACCGCCGAGTTCTCGAACGGTGCGGTCTCCGCGAAGCCGAGGCCGATCGCACCGTTGCTGTGCAGGACGTCGATGATCTGATGCGGGAACTCCGCGCGCTCCCAGTACTCGTTGACGATCGGCTTGATCTCCGACTCGAGCGCTGCGCGCAGGTTCGCGATGAAGTCGCGCTCGCGCTCGGTCAGCAGGTTCTCGAAGCCGTAGAAGTCGCTGGCGAGGGATTCGAAGGCCATGTGTGCTCCAGTGCATGCGGTCGGCAGAGACCGCCAGCCTAGGGAGCGGCCAGGAGCGCGGCAAAGCGATTGGTACTTTGGTCTAACCGGATCGAAGGGAACACGACGGATGTTTGTGCGCATCGGCAACACCCCGCGCGATTACGCGTGGGGTTCCACCACCGCCATCGCCCACCTGCTCGGCACGACGCCGAGCGGGGCCCCGGAGGCCGAGCTGTGGCTGGGCGCGCACCCGGGCTCCCCCGCGCGCATCCTCGACCCCGCCCAGACCGGCGGCGCCGCCGACCTGGCGCACTGGAGCGAGACGGCGGGGAGACTGCCCTACCTGCTCAAGGTGCTCGCGGCCGCGGGACCGCTGTCGCTGCAGGCGCATCCGTCGTCGGCGCAGGCGCGTGCCGGGTTCAAGCGCGAGAACGCAGAAGGCCTGGCCCCGGACTCCCCCGAGCGCAACTACAAGGACCCGTTCCACAAGCCGGAGATGATCTTCGCGCTGTCCGACCCGTTCGACGCCCTCTGCGGCTTCCGCGAGCCCGCAGAGAGCCGCGCCGCACTGGAGCGTCTGGCCGGCGGCGACCCGGCGGTGGCCGCGTTCGCGGCGACACTCGACGGCGAACCGGAGGCAGCGCTGCGCCGCGCGACCGAGTGGCTCCTGGGCGGTGCGCCGGAGGTCGCGGCGGTCGTGGACGCGGTGGTGGCGGCCGCGCAGGCGGCAGAGGGAACCTCCGCCGACAGCGTCGACGCCGGCACCGTCCGGATGCTCGCGGCGGCCTTCCCCGGCGACCCCGGCATCGTGCTCGCCCTGCTGCTCAACCGGGTGGCGCTGCGCCCGGGCGACGCGCTCTACCTCCCGGCGGGCAACATCCACGCTTACCTCCGCGGCCTCGGCGTCGAGCTCATGGCCGCCTCCGACAACGTGCTGCGCGGCGGGCTGACCCCGAAGCGGATCGACGTGCCCGAGCTCGTGAGCATCCTCGACTTCGCGCCGTTCGCCGTGACCCCGATGGTCCGGGAGCGGCCCGCGCCCGGCGTCGAGGAGTTCGTCCCCGACGTCCCCGACTTCCGGCTCGCTCGCGTGGAGGTCGGCGGCGATGTGCCGTCCGCTCCCGTGGAGTTGCCGGGCACGGCCATCGCGCTCTGCACGGCCGGAGACGTCGAGCTGCGCGGAGCGACGGGCTCGCTGCGGCTCACCCGCGGCGAGGCGGCCGTGGTGACGGCCGACGAGCGGGAGCTGACCGTATATTCCGGCGGCGGCACACTCTTCCTGGCGACCCCGAACCGGTGAGCTATCCTGCGGGGGTGAGCAAGCCCTCCCGACCGGCAACCGGATCCGTCTCGCTGAGCGACCGCGTCGACGCCGCCCGCGGCGCGTCCGGCACCGGAGCCTCCGTCTTCGCGGTGCTGCTGCTGTTCACGCTGTTCGCCGGGGACTTCTGGCGCAACCTGATCAGCTGGCCGGGGTACTTCGTCCTCGCCGGCGCGCTGGCGGTGGGGAGCGTCGTCCTCCTGGTGCGCATGCGGCCGGTCGTGCGGTGGCGGAAGCTCCCGAAGTCGCTCGTGCTCTTCCTCGCCTACGCCGTCGTCTCGCTGGCATGGTCGGCGTACCCCGGGGCCACCGCGCTGGGACTCATCGCCCAGTTCGCCACGACCGCCGCGGCCGTGTTCCTGGCCTTCTGCCTGAGCTGGAAGTCGCTGCTGACCGCCCTGGCGAACGCGTTCCGCTGGATCCTCGGGCTCTCGCTGCTGTTCGAGCTGGTCGTCGCGATCTTCGTGCGCAGGCCCATCCTGCCGCTCACGCCCGCGCAGCCGGCGCCGTCCAGCCACATCCCGTCGGCGTTCTACTGGAGCCGCGACCTGCTCTTCCACGGCGGCCAGATCCAGGGCATCGTCGGCAACAGCAACCTGCTCGCCATGGTCGCGCTGCTCGGTCTCGTGGTGTTCGGCATCCAGTTCGCCGACCGCAGCGTCCGCCGCGGCACGGCGATCACCTGGCTGGTCGTCGCCGTCGTGACATTCGCGCTGACCCGGTCGTCGACCGTGTTCGTCGCCGCCGTGTTCACGGCGGTCGTGCTCGGCTTCGCGCTCTGGACGCGCCGCGCCGGCCCGGAACGGAGGCGGCCGGTGTACCTCGCCGCCGCGGCGCTCGCGATCGTGGTAGTCGTGTCCGTGGTGCTGTTCGCCTCCCGCATCCCCGTGCTGCTCGGCAAGAGCGAAGACCTCACCGGCCGGCTCACGATCTGGGACTCGGTCATCCACCTCGCCCAGGAGCGCCCGGCGTTCGGCTGGGGCTGGGTGAGCTACTGGGCGCCCTGGGTGGCGCCGTTCAAGAACCTCGCCGTGCGCAGCGGCGTCGTCTACCTGCAGGCGCACAACGCCTGGCTCGACGTCTGGCTGCAGCTCGGGATCGTCGGGCTGGTGATCTTCGCCCTCCTGGTGCTGAGCACGCTGTGGCGGTCGTGGTTCCTGGCCGTCGACCGCCCGCGGGTCGCGGTGGCCGACGACCTGCCGTACACGGCCCTCGCCCTCCTGCCGCTGCTGCTGCTCGCCGCCCTGCTCGCACAGAGCCTCGCCGAGAGCCGCATCCTGATCGAGGGCGGCTGGGCGCTCTTCGCGCTGCTCTCCCTGAAGACCAAGCAGTCCGCCACGTAGGATTCTGTTCATGGCCGAACCGCGTCGAACCCTGGTGCCGCCAGCGGTCACCGAGTTCCTCGGATCGGCGAGATTCAACTCGACCCTCGCGCTGCTGGCGGTGGTGACCGGCTTCTCGACGCACGCCATCCGCGCGGTGATCGGCTGGCCGGGCCTCATCGGGGTCCTCGGCACGATCGCCTTGCTCGCGGCGATGTCGTTCATCGCCCAGCGCAAGCTCATCGAGTGGCACGGGCTCCTGCCCATCTCGGCCCTGCTCTTCGTCGGCTGGTGCGCGCTGTCCATCATCTGGAGCGACTACCAGTGGGCCACGGTCGCCGGGGTGCTCTACCAGCTGCTGTTCGCGTTCCTGGCGGTCTACATCGCCCTGGTGCGCGACGCGATCCAGATCGTCCGGGTCGTCGGCGACGCCCTCCGCGTGCTGCTGACCGTCTCGCTGGCGCTAGAGGTCCTGAGCGGGCTGCTGCTCGACCTGCCGATCCGCTTCCTCGGGATCGCGGGCAACATCGCCGCGGGAGGCCCGATCCAGGGTCTGTTCGGCACCCGCAACCAGCTCAGCATCGTCGCGCTGATCGCCTTCGTCACCTTCCTCGTGGAACTGCGCACGCGCTCCGTGCGGCCGACGCTGGCCGCGTTCTCGATCACGCTCGCCGCGCTCTGCATCCTGCTCGCGCACTCCCCCGTCATCGCCGCGGTGTCCGTGGTCGTCGGGTTCGCCACGCTCGCGCTCTACCTGCTGCGGAAGGTCCCGGCCAACCGCAGGACGCTGGTGCAGTGGGCGCTCGCTGTCCTGACCATCGCGGTACTGGTCACCGCGTACATCTACCGCACCCGCGTCATCGACCTGCTCAACGCGCGCGCGGACTTCCAGGTGCGCTACAAGCTCTGGATCCAGATCTGGGAGCTCATCCCGATCAACCAGATCGCCGGCTGGGGCTGGGTGGGCGCCTGGCCGACCGATCTCTACCCGTTCAACGCCATCCAGGACGCCACCGGCACGTATCACCCGGACGGCCTGAACGCCTACCTCGACGTCTACCTGCAGGTCGGCTTCATCGGCCTGCTGATCTTCATCGCGCTCATCGCCCTGGCCTTCGGCCGCTCCTGGCTGCTCGCCTCCAACCGGCGCAGCGTCGTCTACGCGTGGGCACCGCTGGTGATGGTGGCCCTGCTGGTCACGAGTGTGTTCGAGAGCTCGATCCTCATCGAGTCCGGCTGGATGCTGCTGGTGATCTGCACGGTGAAGGCGTCCCAGGGGATGAGCTGGCGGCTGCGGCTGCCGCACCGCGACGGGGCCTGAGGGCGCTCACGACCGGAAGACCTTCGCGCGGGCTTTCTCGGGGGTTACCCGCGTGCGCAGGCTCGTGCCAAGATGAGCGCACCCAGCGCACTGGACAGGAACCACCACGATGTGACGCATGCCATGACGATCGACATCCTGATGCCCTTCTATGGCGACCCGGGACAGTTCCGGGCCGCGGTGGGGAGTGTGCTCGCCCAGTCCGACGGGCGATGGCGACTGACCATCGTCGACGACGCCTACCCAGACCCGGCGCCGGGGAGCTGGGCGGCGACGATCGAGGACGAGAGGGTCGGTTTCCTCCGCAACCCGGTCAACCTCGGGATCAACGGCGCCTTCAATCGCTGCGTGACGCTCGTCGAACACGATCACTTCGTGATCATGGGCTGCGACGATCTCCTCACCGCGGACTACGTCCGTCAGATGCACCAGGCGATCCACGACCACCCGCGCGCCAGCTACCTGCAGCCGGCGGTCTCGATCATCGGCGACGACGGTGAGAGACTGCTGCCGCTGGCCGATCGCGTGAAGGACTGGAGCCGTCCGCACCCGAAGGTCTCCGTCGAGCTCGGCGGCGAGAAACTGACGGCGAGCCTCCTGCGCGGGAACTGGACCTACTTCCCGTCCATCTGCTGGCGCACCGCGGACGTGCAGCCCCGGGGGTTCGATCCGAAGTACTCGATCGTGCTCGACCTCGCCCTCCAGCTGGAGCTTCTGATGAGCGGCGCGACCATGGCCCTCCTCCCGGGCGAGACCTTCCGCTACCGTCGCCACGAGAGCAGCGTCTCGGAAGAGGCGGCGAAATACGGCAGTCGCTTCGCGGAGGAGCGTGAGCTGTTCCTCGAAGTCGCCCCTCGGCTGCACGACATGGGCTGGACGAAGGCGGCGAAGGCGGCGGAATTCCACGTCACCTCCCGCCTCAACGCCTTGACCAAGCTTCCCGCCTCGCTCCTGCACGACTATCGCCCGGGGACGAACGAACTCGTCCGCCACGTGTTCACGAACCGGCCGGCACGCTGAGCGGCAACGGAGCCTCGTCGGGTATCGTGTGTTCGTGCCATTCCGCCTCGCCCGCACCCTCATCGTGATGCCCGCGTTCAACGAAGAGGCGTCCGTCGGCGATGTCGTCCGCGAAGTGGCCCTCAAACTGCCCGATGCGACGTGCCTCGTCGTCAACGACGGGTCGGCCGACCGCACGGCCGAGGTCGCGCGTGCGGCGGGAGCCGCCGTCGCCACTCTGCCGTACAACATGGGCGTCGGCGGCGCCATGCGGCTCGGATTCCAGTACGCCCGCGAGAACGACTTCGACGTGGTGGTCCAGATCGATGCCGACGGCCAGCACGACCCGTCCAACGTCCCCGCACTGCTGGAGGCGCTCGAATCGGCCGATCTGGTGATCGGCGCACGGTTCTCCGGCGTCGGGGACTACGAGGTGCGCGGACCTCGGCGGTGGGCGATGAACGTGTTGTCCGGCGTCCTCGGCCGCGTGGCCGGTGTGCCGCTCAACGACACGACCAGCGGGTTCAAGGCGAACGGACCGCGCGCAGTCGAGCTTTTCGCGCGATCCTTCCCGGCCGAGTATCTCGGTGACACGGTCGAAGCGCTGGTGATCGCCGCCCGCGCCGGCCTCAGGATCGCTCAGGTGCCTGTGGCCATGCGGCCACGCGCCGGTGGACAGCCGTCGCACAATCCGGTCAAGGCCGCCGTGTATCTGGCTCGCGCGTTCGTCGCACTCGCCGTCGCGCTGATCCGCCCTCGAACCGCCAGCAAAGAGACGGCCACAGCCTGACATGTCCATCACCAGTTACATCTTCGGTATCCTCGCAGCGCTCCTGACCCTCGGCGTCGTGATCGAGATGCTCCGCCGCGGCCGGATGCGCGAGCGTCACGCCATCTGGTGGCTGGTCGCGGGGACCCTCGCGCTCATCATCGGAGTCTTCCCGAGCACTCTCACTTGGGCGGGCGCCGTCTTCGGCGTCGCAGTGCCCGTGAACCTGGTGTTCTTCGTGAGCATCGCGGTGCTGTTCCTCGTCTGCATCCAGCACAGCAGCGAGCTCACGACACTGGAGAGCAAGGCTCGCACGCTCGCTGAGCGGAGTTCCCTGCACGAGCTCCGCATCGAGGAGCTCGAGCGGACCATCACAGCGCTGCGAGACGAGAGAAACCAGTAGCGGCCGCTCCGAGCGGCCGACGACTCGGGCCGCGCCGTCAGGCCGGCTGGACCAGGTCCCTTACCATGTCGCGCACGCCCAGGCCGTAGCGTCGATAGCGTCCCCTCAGCGCTTCAGCGAGGATCGGCAGGAGACGACGTACGCGGGAACCGGGATAGTCCGACCGCACGATCTCGTGCTGAAGCTTCTCGGCGAGCGCGTGACGGACCTGGACGGGGACGGCGACATCGACCTCGAACCGTTCCGCGAGAGCGCGAGCCCGTTCGAGAAGACGCGCGTTGCGCGGTCCGCGCGGCTGCGTGAAGCGCGACAGCGCGGTCGACCGGGTCAACTTGGGCGCGCCGATCTGATTCGCGCCGTGCAAGCGGTAGCGCGTCAGCGGCTCCGGGCCGAGCTCCACGGCGCCGAGGACGGCCGCTGTCACGGCGAGCCACTCATCGTGGACCCACGAGGCCGGGAACGGAGTCGAGGCCGCGAGGAGCTCCGCGCGGAGCGCAGCTGTGGCCCCTGTGACGATGTTCCGCCTCAGCAGAACGTCGAGCGCGCGTCCGGACGCGATCGCACCGCGTTCGGCCGCGGACACCCGGAGGTTGCCGAAGAGCGTGCCGGGAAGGACGGATCCGGAGTCGTCGATGAGGCGGGCGTCGGTGAACACCAGCCGAAGCCCGGAGCCGCCGAGCGCAGCACCGAAAGCCTCGACCTTGCCGGGCTCCCAGACGTCGTCCTGGTCGCAGAGGACGATCACCTCGCCCGTGGCCCGCGCCATGGCAGCCTCGAAATTGGCCGTGACGCCGAGGGCCTGCTCGCGGAACTCCACGAGCACGTCCAGCCCCTCCGGAGCCTGCGCGGCGAACGCCTCGAGCAGGGCCCTGGTGCCGTCGGTGGAGGCGTCGTCCGAGATCACGAGCTCGTCCACCGGCCGCGTCTGGGCCAGGATGGAGCGCAGCTGACTCTCCAGATGCGCGGCGCCGTTGTGCGTGCACAGGACGGCCGAGATGCGCGGGCGGTCAGCCATTCGCCGCGTTCGCGAAGCGGGTGTGCGACTCCCAGGCCGACTCCACGATGTCGCGGAGGGTGAGCCGTGCCGTCCAGCCGAGCTCGTCCCGTGCCCTCGCCGGATCGGCCACGACAGCGGCCGGGTCGCCCGCGCGGCGCGGTGCGACGACCGGCTCGATGTCGATTCCCGACACCTCCAGGATCATGTCCACCATCTCGCGCACAGAGCTCCCCCTGCCCGTTCCGATGTTGAACACGTGATGACGCGGCTCGTCCGCACGGGCGACCAGGTCGAGCGCGGCCAGGTGCGCCTCCGCGAGATCGGTCACGTGGATGTAGTCGCGCACGCAGGTGCCGTCCGGCGTCGGATAGTCGTCGCCGAAGATGACGGGCGCCAGGCCCTGATCGAGCTTCTCGAAGACCATCGGCACCAGGTTGAGCACGGCCGTGTCGCCGAGTTCGGGGCGACCAGCGCCTGCGACGTTGAAGTACCGCAGGCTCGCCGCGCGGAGGCCGGTCGCCGCCCGCGCCTCGTCCAGCATCTGCTCGCCGATGAGCTTGGTACGGCCATAGGGGTTGATCGGGACGGTCGGGGTGGACTCGTCCAGGCGCTCGCCCGCCGCGGCGCCGTAGACGGCCGCGGACGACGAGAACACGAGGGCGGGGACATCCGCCGCCTCCATGGCGAGGAGCAGGTTCGCCATCCCGCCGACGTTCTGCTGGTAGTACCACGCCGGCCGGCGCACGGACTCGTCCACGCGTTTGCGGGCCGCGAAGTGGATGACCGCGTCGTGACCGGCGAGAGTCGCCGCGAGGGTGTCGATCGCCGCAGTGTCGTCCAGCCGGAGGGAGATCAGGTCCACACCCGGGACGCGGCCAGGGTCTCCTGTCTCGAGGTCGTCCACGATGGTGACGTCGTCGCCCCGGTCACGGAGGAGCCGCACGACATGGCTCCCGATGTACCCGGCTCCACCGGTGACCAAGACTCTCATGCAGGCAAGTCTACGAGAACGCCGTCCGGCGGCCGGGCTATGGGCGATGCGCCGGAGTGCGCCCGTTCACGTCCTGGAGGATCTCGAGATACTCCCCCGCGCGACCGGGCCAGGTCCACGCCTCGGCCGCCTCTGCGGTCCAGCGCGGTCTGGGGCGGTCGAGCGCAGCAGCCATGGCAGTCGCCAGCGCGTCGTCGGCGAGTGACTCCACGAGGTGCACAGGTGCTCCGGCAGCGTCGAGCGCTGTCACGCCGGCCAGCGGGTAGGTCACGATCTGCGCGCCGCTCGCCGCTGCTTCGATCAACGTCGTCTGAAAACCTTCGGAGAGTGTGCTCGGGTTCACCAGCACCGCTCCCGCGAGTTCGTGCATCACGGCCTCCTGCGAGATCCGGCCGCGGAACTCGACGCGGTCGGCGATCCCGAGGCCTGCGGCTGCTGCGACGAGGGAATCCCGCTGCGGTCCGTCGCCCACGATGACCAGGCGTGATCCCGGGTGGTCGGCGGCGATCCGCGCGAATGCCGCGATGGCGCGGTCGGCGCCCTTCCCGGCGACGAGCCGGCCGACGACGACGAAGTCCGGCTTGTGGGGCGGCTCGTGCGGCTCCACCGGCGGGACCGCGGTGGCGTTGTAGAAGATCCGCGCGTCGACGCCGGCGAGCCTGCTCACGAACGCGACGACGCGCTCGGAGACGCCGAGCACGCGGTCGGCCTGGCGCAGCGCGCGCCGGCCGAACGTGACATCGACCAGCCTGCTCGCCACGCCGACCACCAGGGGGACTCCCGCGACGAAGTCGGACCCGTGCTCCGTGTGCACGACGGGGACCCGGAGGGAGCGGGCCGTGGCGATGCCCTTCCAGGTCATCGGGAAGAACCGAGTCTGGGTGGAGACGATCGTGATGCCGTCACCGCGCAGCCGAGCGGCCGCACGGCGATATGCCGCGCGCTTCGGGAATGCGAACACGCCCCCGACCGACGGCCCCTGCGGGATCCGGATGACCCTGATGCCGTGCTCCATCGTCTCGGACTCCGCGTCGGACAGGGTCAGCACCGTGGCGCGGTGCCCGCGCCGGACGATTTCCCGCGCCAGCGAGGCGACGTGGACTTCGACGCCGCCGACCCGCGGCGGGTAGTTGTTGACCACGAAGAGCACGTGCTGAGTCGCGGCAGCCTCCGTCTGAGGCGATGCCGAGTTCATCGATGATGTCACCTGACTACGCTATAGGAGGCGCACGCGCTCCGAACCCACCACCCGACCGAAAGGAAGCCGACGCCTGTGACAGAGGATCTCCCCGCCGAGAGCTCCTGGTTCAAGATGACGACCTGGCTCCTCTTCGCGAACCTGTTCCGCAATCTCGGCCTGATCGCCATCCTCGTCCTGCTGGCGCGGTTCACGAACAGCGAAAGCGTCGGGCACTACTCGCTCGCGCTCGCCATCAACACGCCGATCTTCACGTTCGCGGAGTTCGGCATGCGGACGGTCTACTTGACGCTGCAGCGCGAGTACCGCTTCTCGTCGTACATCGCCGTCCGGGTGTCCATGATCGGCGGCGCGTTCGTCGTCGGCGCGATCGTGTCGTTGTTCTTCCCGCTGGAGATCGGCGTCTCGATCGTGCTCGTCGCCGCCGTGAAGTTCATGGACTCGCTGTCCGACCTGTTCTCCGCTCCACTGCAGAAGTACAACGCGGCAGAGAAGATCATGCGGGGCTATCTGGTTGGCGCCATCCTCGGAACGGCGGTGGTGGCAGTCGCCCTCTGGCAGACCCGCAGCCTCAACGCGGCGCTGGCCTCCCTGCTGGTCGTGTCGACCATCGTGGCGATCATCATGTGGCGGCCGGCGCACAAGCTCGTCCGGGTGGCGGAGCGCGACCTGGAGCCCAGCCCGCGACGCACGGAGCTCACCGAGATCGTCCGTGCCGGGCTTCCGACCGGGGTCTCGTGGGCGATGCTCTCCCTCGTGGCCACCATGCCGCAGTACTTCCTCGCCCCCACGCACGGCCCGACCGAGGTCGGCCGGTTCGCCATCATCCTGTACGTGCTCGCCGCCGTCGAGCTCTTCCTCAACGCGCTCTCCCAGTCGTGGATCCCGACTGCGCGGGAACGCTGGTCGGCGGGCGAGAGCGTCGGCCACTTCGCGCGCGCCGTCACCGTCGTCTCGGCTCGCTGGACCGCCTTCTTCATCCCGCTGACGATCGTGGGCGTCGCTGCGATGTGGTTCCTGATGCCGCTCGTGTTCGGGCCGGTGTACACGATGTCCCTCGGCGAGCTCATCCCGCTCGCCGTGTGCATCCTGTCCACCCCTGCGGTGTTCTTCGGCGCGATCGGCCTGACCGTGCGCAACCTGTACGCCGAGGGCATCATCCTGAGCGCCGCGGCCGCCATCACCAGCTTCGTGCTGTGCGCCGTGATCATCCCCGGCTACGGCGTCGAGGGCGCGCTCTGGGCGACCTTCGGCGCCTACGGGGTGCGGGCGATCACCGCGTTCGTCATCCTCTTCCGCAGCCGGCGGCTGCCGGCGACGGCCACCGCCTGAGCACAGCCCAGGCGGTGGCGGCGTGGATCAGCGGTACGCGCCCCAGGACGTCCCGTTCAGCATCGGCGAGGCGAACGCGGGCTGGCCGGGGGCTCCCGCCTTGCCTGTCCCCTCGTAGAACGACGCGCTGCCGTTCGACTGGAACGCGAACAGGTCCGACGTGCCGTTGCCGTCGAGGTCGCCCGGGCTGGTGACCGTCTGGAAGATCGACCAGCCCGTCCCGATCCGGTACGGCGTGCCGAAGACGGCTCCCCCGGCCGAGCTGCCGGTGCCCGGGTACATCCAGAGCGTGCCGTCCGTCTTGCGGATGATCACGTCCGGCTTGCCGTCGCCGTCGAAGTCGCGCGGAGCGATGATCTCCATGGCGCCGGGGGCGGACTGCGAGACTGTCACGCCCGCGTTGTATCCCTGGTGCGTCGAGTCGATCACACCCGTTCCGCTGTAGAGCACGAGGGTGCCGTCCGAGCGGTACGCGAGCAGGTCGGCCTTGCCATCGCCGGTGACATCGCCGACGCCCTGGACGCCCGCGAGCGTGTTCCAGCCCCAGCCGACCTGGATGCCGGCCCGGTAGCCCGTGTCCGTGGCGCTCACGGTGCCGGTGCCGGCGTAGAACCAGAGCGTGCCGTCCGGTTTGATGCCGAGGAGGTCGGGCTTGCCGTCGCCGTTCAGGTCACCGGCCGCGATGATCTTGCTGTAGATGTTCCAGCCCCAGCCGATCTTGGTGGCCGGCCCGAACGAGGGATTGGAGCCGCCGGTTCCCGCCCTCAGCCACAGCGTCCCGTCCGACGCCTCGGTCAGCATGTCCGGCTTTCCGTCGCCGTTGAAGTCGCCCGGCGCGACCGTCTGTGCGATCGTCGTCCAGACCCCGCCACCCGGTTGAGCGCTCGTGTAGCCCTCGGCGCGCATCCGGGAGCCCTTGATAAGGTAGAGGTTGCCGCTGAGGTTCCGGTCGAGGAGGTCGGGAATGCCGTCACCGTCGAGATCGCCCGGCGTCGCGAAGACATCGGTCGGCGAGGCTCCCGGGATCGACATCGCCACTCCGGGCTTGTAGTACCCGTTCGCCGCTCCGGCGCCCGCGTAGTAGGTCGCCGCGCCGTTCGAGTCGATGCCGATGACATCCGGCTTGCCGTCGCCGTTGAGGTCGCCGATGCCGAGCAGCGTCTGGAAGACGTTCCAGCTCGTGCCGATCTGGACAGGAGCGCTGAATGTGCCGCCGGAGGTCACCGTCCCGGTCGACTCGATCAGCCACAGCGTCCCGTCCGTCTTGCGGGCGAGCAGGTCGCGCTTGCCGTCGCCGGCGAAGTCGCCGACGGCCGTGATGTCCTGGTATACGTTCCATCCGTTGGCGACCTGGACCCCGGCGTTGTAGCCCTCGGCTCCGCCGACGCCGGCGTTCCCGGTGCCGGTGTACACGAACACGGAGCCGTCAGGACGCCGGGCCACAAGGTCCGGCTTGCCGTCCCCGTTGAGATCGCCGACTCCGACGAGCGCGTTGTAGACCCCCCAGCCGGTGCCGATCTGGACGGCAGGCGCGTAGCCCGGGTCGTTGTAGCTCGTCGCCGAGCCCGTTCCGGCGTAGAACCAGAGCGTCCCGTCCGACCGCCGCGCGATGAAGTCCGGTTTGCCGTCGCCGTTGAAGTCGCCGACGCCGATCAGCGGACTGGGCAGCGGCTGCACGTTCGGTCCATTGGACGCCAAAGCCGCGAGGTCGGCCACCGTACCGTTGAACGTGTCCTGGTCGCCGGGGAACACCCCGGAGTCGGCGTACTGCCACATCGTGTAGTTCGACCACCCGGCGGGAAGGGTTCCGGCTCCGGATGAGATGTTGCTCGGGTAGCGCGCGATGAAGAGCGGGTTCGCCCCGAAGCTGCCGTCGTTGCCCGTACACCGCGTCCACCAGTCGGTCGTCGAGTAGATCGCCGGCAGCCTGCCGACGCGGGCGAGCACGGTGTTGGAGAAGTCCCGAATCCAGTTCACCATCGCGGCGCCGGCCATGCCGTAGCAGGTGTCGCCGTACGGGTTGTACTCGATGTCGAGGAGCGGGGGCAGCGTACGGCCGTCGTTGAGCCAGCCGCCGCCGTTGTTCACGAAGTAGTTGGCCTGGGCGGCGCCGGAGGACGTGTTGGGCGTCGCGAAATGGTAGGCGCCGCGAATGAGGCCGGCGGCGTAGGAGTCGTTGTACTGCTCGCTGAACTGGCTGCTGACGTAGTCCGTGCTCTCGGTGGCCTTCGTGTAGGCGAACTTGGCGCCGTTGTTGGCGATCGTGGTCCAGTCGGAGCGAGTGAGCGTCTGCCAGCCGCTCACGTCGAGCCCGGGGACTCCCGGCGGGAACTGGCTCGCGAGCGGCGCGGTCAGCGCGAAGCTGCGCGCGCCGGGGGCGGGCGTGCTCACCGCACTGGGGTCGTTCGCGGCGATGGTGGATCCCATGGAGTGGTTGCCCGCCGCGTTCATCGTGGCGAGCGAGGGGTCCGTGTTCGAGGCGGACGGCGCCGGAGTCGATGTGGCTGACGGGCTGGGCGACGCTGTCGGCGACGGGGACGGGGAGGCGGTCGCCGCCGCAGGAGTCGCCGCGGGGGTGGCCGCTGGGGTCGCCGCGGGAGCCGTCGTCGCCGCGCGGGCGGGCAGTCCTCCGTCCGCGCCCATGCTGCCGAGCGCGACGGCGGTGGCGATGACGAGCAGGAGGGCCGTCGTTCGTGAAGAGGGCAGGATGTGGCGTCCGCGCATCGTCGCTCCTTTATGGGCTGGTCGGTCGGGATCGGATGCGGCCGACGGCGAGAGCGCGTCGGGGACCGGGTCACGTCCTCGATCACCGGCTCCAGCCAAGGCTAAACGGTGAGACCGCAATGTCTACCCCAGCGCCTCAGCGCGTCGGAAGGTGAGAGATCACTCAGCCGTCGGCGGAGGGCCGGCAGCGGGGCTCCCGTCGCGCAGGACTCCTCTACAGAGCTTCGACGGGCCGCAGCTCCTCGTGCGGCTCCGGCGCCGTCCCGTCGACGCGCCGGCGGCCGATGCGGAAGCGCGCCTCCGGGCTGAACTCCAGGAGCGCGAGCACCAGCGCGCCCGCGAACGCGACCGAGCCGATGGCCCAGGCCCACATCGGCGAGAGCGAGATCGGCCACCACCACTCGACGTGGGAGCTGAGGTTGAAGCCGGGCACGTCCGTGCCCGTGACGTAGCGGCGGATGTTCTCGTGCAGCGCGATCGAGTTCGCGACGGCGAGGCTCACCACGATCGCCCACCACTGGACACGGGTCAGCCGGAAGACCGTGCCGCCCACCTGCCAGAGGGCGACGGCGAGCAGGACCATGATCAGCGGGGTGAGGTACCGCGGCTGGATCTGCTCCCCGACCGGGAATCGGCCGTGCACGAGCAGGTAGAACGGGATGACGAAGAGGACGAGGGCGACGCCGGACAGGGCGATGCCCTTCCACAGGTTCATCGAGCGCAGCCCGGCGAAGATGAGCGCGAGGAAGACGGCGAAAGCCGGGAACCACACGATCGCGGGCATGATCGTGTCCAGCCAGCCCAATCCCCAGTTCACGCCGAACGAGCCCGCATACAGGGAGGGCAGCTGGATGAGCGTGCGGAAGGCCACGTTGAGCGTCGATCCCTGCATGTGCGGTGGTCCCCACGCCCCGCTGATCGCGCCCTCGACCTGACTGCCGAGCCGGAACAGCACGGCCGACATCGCGGCGATCCCGAGGGGAAGCAGCGCGGAGAGCCAGAAACGCTTGTTCCACTGGACCGTCACGAGCACTGCGGCCCCGACGGCGATCACGGCGTAGATCGCTGCGTCCGAGCGGGCGCCGCCGCCCATGAACGCGGTCACGACAGCGGTCGCTCCCAGCCCGATCTTGCGCCATCCCGCGGACTCGAGGTAACCCGCCGTCGCGACGAAGAGGACGCCGCCGGACAGGAGCGCCCAGCTGCTCGGGTTCACCGAGGCGATGATGAAGATGCCCAGTGGGACGATCGAGCCCGCGATCCCCCAGAACAGCGTCGTCCGCCTCCGGGGTGGCAGCAGCCAGCAGACCAGGGAGGCCAGGCCGACGAAGAGGACGCTGTTCACGATCCGCATGGTGACCACGGACGACAGGACGTCGCTGGTCACGAACGTGCGCATCGTCGCATAGAAGAAGGGCGGGTACTGCCCTTCGAAGTTGCCACGGGTGGTGCTGGCGTCCAGGGGGTGCTTGACGAGCTGGCAGGACGCGCTGACGTCGGCGTGGAAGACGTAGCACGTGGGCCTGGCCACCAGATACGGCACTTCGCGGGCGTCCGGCGTCGCCGCCTTCTCGCAGACACCGTTCTGGAGGCCGTCTGCGCACCAGATGCTGGTGAGGTGGTAGTCGTCGTCGGGCGACGCGCCGACGGGCGAGGCCAGCGCCCACCCGGCGAGGGCGATCAGGGCGAGGACGGGGATCAACGCGAGTCGCACGATACTCGAGGCGCGACGGCGCGAAGTGGGATTCATCGGAGGCTGCTCGTTCTGGACGGGTGGAAGGGTGGGCGAAGAGGTCGCGCGGCCACGGCGGCGCATATGTACCCTACCGGTTCGGGTGTCCGCCTTCGTCATGGGACCGTGACCGTTCCGCAGCCCAGAAGAGTATGTCCTCCCGGACCTGTGTTGATCCCGTACGCGCAGACCGTGTGGCGGCCCGCGGAGGCCGGCACGGTGGCGTCGTAGCCGTGCAGGGGCCCGTACCCGGGGTACGCGGCCGCGATATCGGTCCGTGACAGGTTCGCCGTGATCGGGGTGCCCGCGGAGTCGATGTAGATGTGCACGCTGATCGAGTCGGCGGTGTCCGGGTCGAGCGCCCAGCCGGCGGCGCGCACCTTGCCGGCGGACGCCTGGACGAGCTCGAGGTTGCCGACCGGGGGGCGCCCGCGGTCGACCGTCGTCACCGGCACGACGACGGTCTTGCAGCCGAGGAAGGTGTTGCCGCCCGCTCCGTTGTTGATCGCGTACGCGCACACGTTGTGGGAGCCGCTCCCGGCGGGGACGGTCTCGGAGAAGCCGTGGTCGCCGCCGTAGTCCGGGTAGACCCGCGGCAGATCGGTGCGCGTCTTGTCCGCGGTGTACGGGGTTCCCGCGCCGTCGACGTAGATGTGTACAGGGATGGGCGCCACGGTGTCGGGGTCGATCGCCCACCCGGCCACGTTGATCCCCGCTCCGCCGGCGGTCGCCGCCTCGAAGTTGCCGATCGGCGCCCGCTGCTGCTCGGTGACGGCGCCCTGGACGTAGACCGTCGTGCAGCCGAAGAGACTGTTGCCTCCCGCTGCGTTGTTGATGCCGTAGACGCACACGGAGTGCTTGCCCGCGGTCGTCGTGACGGTCGCGTCGAAGCCGTGCCTCGGCCCGTTGTCCGGGTACAGCCGTCCGATGTCGGTCCGGGCGAGGTCGGCGGTGACCGGTGTCCCCTGGCTGTCCACGTAGATGTGGACGGCGATCGGGGCCGCGGTGTCCGGGTCGAGTGCCCAGCCCGCCGCGCGGATGCTGAAGCCGGTGCTGGAGACGAGCTCCACTCCGCCCACCGGCGCGCGGTTGAGGTCGGGGATGGCGCCGGGACGCACGACGTCCTGGCAGCCGAGCGCGACGTTCCCGCCCGAGCCGGTGTTGATCGCGTACAGGCACAGCGTGTGCCTGCCCGGCGTCAGGACCGCCGTCGTGAGCTGGAAGCCGTGGTTCGCGCCGTAGGCGGGGTAGAGCTTGGCGACGTCCGGCCTGCTCTTGTCTGCCGTGTACGGCGTCCCGACGCCGTCGACGTACAGGTGCACCGGGATGGGAGCGACGACGTCAGGGTCGAACGCCCAGCCGGTCACCGTCGCCGTGCCGTCGGAGTTCAGCGTTGCCGCGTCCGCCTGGCCGAGCGGCGATCCGCCGTACAGCGTGAGCGTCTGGCAGGTCAGGATCACGGTCCCGCCGCGTCCGGAGTTGATCGCGTAGACGCAGACCTGCTGAGGCCCGCTCTGCGTCACGGGGAATGTGGCGTCGAAGCCGTGCTGGTCGCCGAGGCCCGGATACGCCGCGCCGACATCGGTGCGCGTCCGGTCCGCCGAGATCGGTGTCCCGACCGATCCGACGTAGACGTGCACCGCGATCGGCGACGACGTGTCGGGGTCGAGCGCCCAGCCGGCGACCCGCACGGTGCCGGGTGCTCCGGTGAGGAGCTCGACGTTGCCGATGGGATCGTGGGAGCCGACGGGGTCGCCGAACCAGTCGTTGTAGTAGACCCAGAAGTTGCGGTTGCCGTAGCTGGAGCAGTCGTCGCCCCCGCCGTACAGGTTGGCGAGCGCCGCTGCGTTCGGCTGGTAGGGCGTGTAGTAGTAGAGCGCCGCGGTGGCCTTGTTCTTGATGGTGATGGCCGGCGCCGCCTTGCACCCCGGCGGAGGCGTCGAGCTGTACGGCACGACCGTGGGCGTGCCGACCGGGAACCAGGTGAAGTAGTTCGACGTGCCCGGCGGGTTGCCGTACCGGACGAACTGGTGCGCGGCGTTGTAGACCTGATTGAAGAGACCGTAATAGGCGGTGTCGCACGCCGACGTGTCCGGGCACGCGTAGCCCATGGCCTTGTAGATCTGGTTCGTCGACGGCGCGGAGGTGGTGACGAGACCCTGCTCCTTCTGCAGGGTGACGAGGATCACCTTGGCGCTGATGCCGCACGCCTGCTGCACCTTGAAGATGATGGCCGCCGCCGACTCGGTGCCCCCGCCGGAGTACGCCTGGCACATCGCGTCGGCGGCCTTGCTGGAGGAGGCGAACTGCCCGGACGTCAGGCACAGGCTGTTGCCGCACCCGGCTTTGCCGTTCAGGAACGTCTGGATGTCGGCCTGGCTCATGGCGTTGCCGTCGTAGAAGTTCGCGTCGGAGATTATCAGACCGGGATCGAACTGGGAGCCGTCCAGGGCGCTCGCCCGTTCGGATGGGCCCCAGCCGCCCGCGACGGCCGCGGACACGACGAGGAGGACCGCGACGAAGCACGCGAGGACGCGTTTGGGCGTCATTCCGGTTCTCCTCACCCGGTGAGCTGAATGGCCCCAGTGAGACCCGCAGGACGAAAGCTTTCTTTCACCCTAGGGCTCCGCGCGCTGATTACTTGCATTTCAAGGCCCGCACACGCCGAGCGCGTCGCCCCCGTTTCGGGGGGCGAGGATCAGGGCTGCGCCGACTGCCTGCGCCGCTCCACCCTGGCCCGGTAGCGCTCGACGACGGCGGAGACACCACCCTCGCGGAGGTAGTAGGCCGCCCGGTCGAAGTCGCGGCGGATGCCCGTGCGCGGCGTGATCTGGACCTTCTTGATCGCGCCGGTGTGGGACTTCGCCTCCACCTCCTTGTCGGCGGCGCGCACCGGGCGCCGGCAGAACTCGATCAGCGGCGCCAGCGCGCGGCTCCAGCGGAAGTCCTCGCGGACCCGCGCGACGGCGGCGCGCGCCGAGGCGACGGCCTCCGCGTCGAAGAGGTACTCCTCGATCGCGTCCGAGAGGGCGTCCACATCCTGCTCGGGAACCGCGGCGCCCAGCCCCTCCTGGGCGACGAGGTCGCCGAACGAGTCGCCGCTCGTGGTCACGATCGGCAGCCCGGCCCAGAGATAGTCGAGGATGCGGGTGCGGAACGAGAAGGTGGTCTCGACGTGCTGGAAGTGGGTCGAGACGCCCAGGTCGGCGTCCAGCAGGTAGTTCTGACGCTGCTCGTACGGGACCCAGCTCTCGTTGAAGAAGACGTGGGTCCCCAGCAGGCCCAGCTGCTGCGCGAGCGCACGCGCCTGCGCCACGGCCTCCATCTCGGGGACGTCGGGGTTGGGGTGCTTCACGCCCATGAAGAACAGCCGGATGTCGGGGTGCCGCTCCGAGAGGGACCCGACGGCACGGATCAGCGTCTGGGGGTCGAACCAGTTGTAGATGCCGCCGCCCCAGACGATCACCTTGTCGTTCTCGCCGATGCCCGGGACCGTTCCGCGGATCGCGTGCTCGGTCTGCTCGGGGTCCTCGGATGGGATGCCGAACGGCGCGACCGCGATCAGCGAGTCCAGCTCGGGGTCGCGGGAGTAGGTGTACGCGTTGATGCGGCCGAGCGCGGCGAGCTGCCCGAGCCAGAAGTGCCGCTGCCTGTCGCTCGCGCAGAGGAAGAAGTCGCCCTGCTCGAGCTGCTGGTTCAGCGTGGTGGTCGCGTCGCCGATCTGCTTGTTCCACTGCCGGAACGTGTTGTTCCTGCCCTGCTCGAGCTGCTCCAGGTGCATCGGGTCGTAGACGTCGACGACGAGGATCTTCTTCGTCTTGGCCAGAGCCGGGAAGAGCGCGAGCGCGTTCCCCTGCAGCACGATGACGTCGGCCCACTTCTCGTGCTCGGACACGCTCGACGGGTGGTGGTGCGAGATCGTGGCCAGCTCGAACGGGGCGTCCATCGGCGCGACGGAGGTCATCGACAGCAGGCGGACGTCGTGCTCCTGCGCGAGCTCCCCCGCGATGTGCCACGAGCGGATGGCCGGCCCGGCCATCCGGACCCCGATCGGGTCTCCGGTGATCACCAGCACCCGGCGCCGGCGGCCCGCGTTCTCCAGCACCTCGAGGCTGTCGACGATCTTCGCGTAGCCATCCAGGTAGGACTCGATGGGGTACGCGGGCTCGTCGATCTTGCCGAAGAGTTTCAGCAGCTCGCGGTCGGTGCGCTGGCGCGACGCCTGGATCGCCCGTCGCTTCTCGGTCATCTGCGGCAGCAGCTCCACGAACCGGTCGATCGCGAAGACGCCGGCCATCGTCGACTTGGGGACGTCGAGGGTGCGCTGGTCGTCGCCGCCCGGGTTGCGGAGGTCGAACTGCGTGGAGTCGAGCTGCCCGCGGCCGACGGCGCGCCGCACGGCGAGGAGCAGCGCGGCCGCGAAGGTGTCGTCCAGCAGCTCGTCGCCGAGGTTCTTGTACAGCGTGTAGAGGGCGTTGCGCTCGAGGAGGTACTCCTCGCGGAAGTTGCCGAACTTGTTCATCGACGCGTGGTGCTTGTGGTACGCGAGCGACGCCGGCTGGAAGCGGAAGCGATAGCCGGCGAGGTTCAGCCGCCAGCCCAGGTCCACGTCGTCGTAGAACATGAAGTAGTCGTCGTCGAAGCCCTCGAGCTGCTCGAAGACCTCCGCGCGGATGAACATCGCCGCGCCCGTCCCGAAGAGCACGTCCTTCTCGACGTCCCACGAGCCGCGGTCCTGCTCACCGGCGTGCGGCTTGTAGCCCATCCCGTACCAGGTGATCGCGCCGTCGACGAAGTCGACGTCGGCGCCGTCCCAGTCGAGGACCTTGCTGGCGACGGCCCCGATGTCGCGCCCGGTCCCGAACGTCTCGATCGCCGTCCGGATCCACTCCCTGTGCGGCTTCGCGTCGTTGTTGAGGAACGCGACGAACTCGCCCGTCGACTTGGAGACGCCGAGGTTGCAGCCTCCCGTGAAGCCGAGGTTGGCCCCGGAGTCGATCAGGACGATGTCGTCGCCCAGCGCCCGCAGCTTCTCCAGGCTGTCGTCGCCCGAGCCGTTCTCGACGACGACGATCTCCAGCAGTTCGGACGGCCAGTCGGTCTCGCGCAGGCGGGTGACGCACTCGATGGTGTCGTCCGCTCCGCGGAAGTTGACAAGGACCACCGAGACCACACCAGTGCGCCGCTTCTTCATCTGTCTCCGAACCTCATGTTTTCCGTGGCTTGTCGTCTTTCGAACCGTCCCGGAGTCTACCAACGCTCCCTCCGCGGTGAACCGGCGGAGCAGGCATCATGAGAGAATCTGAGTCACCCGACAGAAAAGGTGCTCGACCCAACATGACAACTGTGTGCATGACGGTGATGGTTCGCGACGAGGCGGACATCATCGGCCCGATGATCGAGCACCACCTCGCCCAGGGCATCGATCGCATCATCGTCACCGACAACGGCTCGAAGGACGGGACGACCGAGATCCTCGAGTCGTTCGGCTCGGCGATCGACCTCCGTCACGACCCGGTGCACCGCAAGCAGCAGTTCTCCGTGGTGACCGGGATGGCTCGCGACGCGTACACCCGGTACGGAGCGGACTGGGTCGTCAACGCGGACGCCGACGAGTTCTGGTTCCCCCGCGCGGGCGCCGCCGCGTCCCTCGCGGAGACGTTCGCGGCTCTGGACCCCGCGCTGACGACCTTCACCGTTCCCGTGATCGACATGACCGGCGACCCGGCGGCGACGGGGAGCGGCCTGCAGCGGCTGACCGTGCGCGACCTCCGCCCCGTCGAGCGGCTGCGTCGGATCGGGCTCAGGGACCACTCCACCCCGGACGCCGTGCACATCGGGTCCGCCGACGTGGAGGTCGCCCAGGGCAATCACTTCGTCAACCTGAAGGGCGCAGGCTCGGTGCCGGACGGGCTCGCTCTCGAGGTGCTGCACTTCCCGTGGCGCTCGTGGTCGCAGTTCGCGACCAAGGTCGAGAACGCCGGGCGCGCGTACGAGGCCAACCCCGATCTCCTCCCGAGCCCGAACCACCACGGAATGCGCGAGTACGCGCGGCTGAAGGCCGGCACGCTGTTCGCCTATTACGTGCTGCGCCACCCGGACGCCGAGGAGACGGCGCGCGGGCTGGAGTCCGGAGAGCTCGTCCGCGACGATCGCGTGAGCCTGTCCGCCGTCTCGCCGGTGCCGGACTCGCCGCTCGACGCGGCCGAGCTGCGCGCGGCCGCCGAGTACGGCCCCGTGATCGCCGGGCTCGACATCCGCGCGGCGGAGGCCGCGGACGCCGCGCGCGGGCGCGAGGCGGAGCTCCTCGGCTACGTGGACGAGGGCAAGCAGCGCATCGACGGCCTCCTCGCCGACGTGCAGGAGCGCGACTCCCGGATCGCCGAGCTCGCGCACGAGCTCGACCTCGAGCGCAACCGCAAAGTGATCAAGGCCATGAACTGGATCGATCGCCGGGTACGCCGTCCCCTGTGAGCGCGAGCGCGCAGGGGATAGCCAGGATCGGTCGAGGTAAGCTGTCTGCTGCCCATGACTACTCCATCCCTCTCCGACGCTGAGCAGCGTCGCGCTCGATACGCATCCCTCGAGTCGATGCCCCTGCAGACCGTCGGCTCGAGCGGGCCGTCGTTCGGTGCGTCGTGGGGCTCGCTGCGCGAGATCTGGAGCCAGCGGCAGATGCTCGACCTGCTGATCCGCCGCGACCTCAAGGCCCGCTACAAGGACAGCGCGCTCGGCTTCCTCTGGTCGCTGGTGCGCCCGCTGACCCAGCTGCTCATCTACTACGTGGTGATGGGGCAGTTCCTCGGCGCCGCCCGCGGCATCCCGGACTTCGCGATCTACATCTTCTCCGGCCTGACGGCGTACACGCTGTTCAGCGAGGTCGTGAACGGCTCCACCGGCTCGATCGTCGGCAATTCGGGGCTGATCAAGAAGATCTACCTTCCGCGCGAGATCTTCCCGCTCGCCAGCCTCGGCTCGGCCCTCTTCAACTTCGCCATCCAGTTCGGCATCCTGCTCGTCGCGACGCTGGTCCTCGGACGGTTCCCGATCACGCCCGACATCGTCTATCTCGTGCCGTCGTTCCTGGTGATCGTCATCTACTCGCTCGCGTTCGGCCTGCTGCTGGCGGCGCTCAACGTCTACATGCGCGACATCCAGTACCTCGTCGACGTCGCGCTGATGGTGCTGATGTGGGCGTCGCCCATCGTCTACTCCTGGAAGATGGTGAAGAGCGTCATCAAGTCGCCGTGGCTCCTCGAGATCTACACCAACAACCCGATCACCCTGTCGGTGCTCGGCTTCCAGCGATCGCTCTGGATCGGCGGCCAGGGCACGGCCGAGTACCCCGCCGGCCTCATGCTCCGCCTGGCGATCGCCGCCGTGATCGGGCTGGTGCTGATCGTGATCTTCCACCGCGTCTTCACACGCCTTCAGGGAAACTTCGCGCAGGCGCTATGACGGACGGCACGCAGACAGGCGACAGGACAATGGCTGGACGCACCCCGGAGGCGCTGAGCGGGCGCCCCGACGTGATCGTGCTCGATGACGTGACCAAGCGCTTCATCATCCGCAAGGACAACTCCCTCAAGGAGCGGCTGGTCACGCTCGGCCGCGCCGGGCGCAAGCACCGCGAGGACTTCTGGGCCCTCCGCGGCGTGTCCGCGAAGATCAAGGCCGGGACGACGATCGGGCTGATCGGGCACAACGGCTCCGGCAAGAGCACGCTGCTCAAGGTGATCGGCGGGATCATCGACCCGTCGAGCGGCACGGTCTCGCGACGGGGCCGCATCGCAGCGCTCCTCGAGCTCGGCGCCGGATTCCACCCCGACCTCACCGGCCGCGAGAACGTGTTCCTCAACGCCGCCATCCTCGGCCTCACCCGCAAGGAGACCGAGGAGCGCTTCGACGACATCGCGGAGTTCTCCGGCATCGGCGACTTCATCGACACGCAGGTCAAGTTCTACTCGTCCGGCATGTACGTGCGTCTCGCCTTCGCGGTCGCCGTGCACACCGATCCCGACATCCTGCTCGTGGACGAGGTGCTCGCCGTCGGCGATGAGGCGTTCCAGCGCAAGTGCCTCGACAAGATCCGCAGCTTCCAGCAGGAGGGCCGCACCATCATCCTGGTGACCCACTCGCTGGGCCAGGTGATGGAGCTGTGCGACCAGGCGATCCTGCTCAATCGCGGCGAGGTCGTCTACAACGGCGAAGCGCACGAGGCGGTCGCCCGGTTCCGGGACATCCTGGAGGAGCGCCGGATGGACGACCTCCAGCGCCACGTCTCCCCCGAGACGAAGGTCGAGGTGCCGCGGGTGGTCGAGACGTCGGTGCACGCGGTGGGGCGTTCGAAGGACGACGCCGTCGAGCACGGCGACGACCTCGTCGTCCGGACGACCTTCGAGCACCCGGGCCACAGCCCGGAATGGATCGCCGCCATCCAGATGGACAATGCGTCAGGTCAGGTGGTCTTCGGCACCAGGAGCGACCTGATCGGTGTCGACCTGGAGCCGTTCGAGGGCCAGTACACGGTCGAGTTCACGCTGCGGAACGTCCAGCTGGGCACCGGCAAGTACTTCATCAATGTCTCGATGCTGGACCGCTCGAACCGGCACCTGGCCGACCACCCTCAAGCGGTCGCCTTCAACGTCGCCTACTATCCGAAGGCCACCGGCACCTCCTATCTGGAGCCCGAGTTCACCGCCATCGGTCCCGGGGAGTCCGTATCGCGATGAGCGTGACGATCAAGGTCGTCACGGTGACGTACAACTCGTCGGGCGTGCTCGAAGAGTTCCTCGCCTCCTTCGCGGGCGCCGGTGTCGTCCCCTCCGAGATCGTGGTCGTGGACAACGCGTCGCGCGACATCGAGGCGACGCGGGCGATCGCGGACCGTTTCGGAGCGCGGGTGCTCCCCCTGGCCGAGAATGTGGGTTACGGCAGCGCGATGAACCGCGGGGTCGCCAGCGGCGAGCCGGCCGACTACTACCTGCTGGTCAACCCTGACCTCGTCTTCGCGCCCGACTCGCTCAGCCGGCTCCTGGCCGTCGCGGAGGAGACGCCGATGGCGGGATCGCTCGGCCCCTCGATCTTCAACGACGACGGCACGCTGTACCCGTCGGCGAGACCGCTCCCCTCGCTCGGCACCGGGATCGGCCATGCGCTGTTCTCGCGGGCATGGCCCTCCAACCCGTGGACCCGCAGCTACCGCTCGACTCTCGCCGACGGGCGCCCGCACGCCGTGGGCTGGCTCTCCGGTGCGTGCCTGCTGACCCGGCGCACGGTCTTCGAACGCGTTCACGGTTTCGACGAGCGCTACTTCATGTACTTCGAGGATGTCGATCTCGGCCGGCGCATCGGTCTGGCCGGCGCGCAGAACCTCTACGTCCCGGCCGCCCGGGCGACGCATCACGGAGGCCACTCCACCTCCGGCGCGAGCGCGTCGATGGATGCGGCCCACCACGACAGCGCCTACCTCTACCTGTCCGAGGTGTACTCGGGCCCGTGGCTCGCGCCGCTTCGTGTCGCGCTCAAAGCGGGGCTCCGCGTTCGAGCGCACTGGCTCACCGGCCGGGTGCGGAAAGCGGCGGCCGACGGGCTTCAAGACTGATCAGCGCCGGCGCCACGCCGGGCGCTGCGAAGAAGCCTCAGACGTCGGCGTTGACGGAGGCGCGCTCGACCTCGAGCACCGCGGCACGATCCGTCGCCGATACCCGGCGCAAGGTCGCTCCGCTCCACGGCCGAGCCAGCCAGTCCGCCTCGATCTCCTGCTCGTCCGGCCGGTCGACGTCGTCGAGCAGGACCCACCCGCCGTCCGCGAGCCGGTCGGCCAGCAGAGGGACGGCCGGATAGCGCATTCGCTCTCCGAAGTGCGCGGGCGGCCCGTCCACGAACAGGACGGACACGTCATCGATGCCGCCGAGGGCCTCCGGCGAGTACCACAGGACGTCCTCGCCATCCAGCGACACGGTCTCCAGCGGGGCGACACGGACGTCGACCCAGGCGGACAGGCCGAGCCGGTCGAGCGCTGTCCGGGTCGCGTCGGCGTACTCGGGAGAGTTCTCCAGGGAGATCAACCGGCCGGAGCCCCGCTGCGCGAGCGCGAGCGCGATCCACACGCTCGAGGTCCCGCTGCCGCACTCGACGACCGTGTCGATGTCCTCGGCGTCGAGGATGCGGCCGACCAGCGCGAGCAGCGTCTCCGGGGTCGCAGCCCACCCTCCCGGCGCGGGGACCGCGCCGGCGTCGGGGAGCAGCCGGCTCAGCGCGAGCATGGCAGAGACGTCGCGCTGAACGTCGCGGCGCAACAGGTCGAGCGGCTTGCCCGGCTCATAGGCGACGTGCTCCGCGACGACGGCGGACAGCCCTGCCAGCGCCGCCTCGAGCCGGCTGTCGCGCTCGACCTGGCGCTGCGCCAGCTCGTTGGCCAGGTTGTGCTGCGAACGCGTGAGCACCGCGCCGACGACGACGAGGTCGACTGCCAGCGCCGCGGTGAGCCAGGCGTCGGTCTGGAGAACGACGGCGAGGATCGAACCGGCGACGGTCACCAGAACGACGACGAGGAGAGCCAGCGCGAGCACACGCCGACCAACGCGGGGCCAGGACATCAACGTCTCCTTTTCGGCCGCAACGAAGCAGAGGGGCGGATCAGACGAGGGCGGCCAGGTACCTACCGTAACCGCTTTTCAGGAGAGGCTGCGCCAGAGCGCGCAGCTCGTTGTCGCCGATCCAGCCCGCTCGCCAGGCGACCTCCTCGATGCAGCCGACCTTGAAGCCCTGCCGGTCTTCGATGACGCGCACGTACTCCGACGCCTGCATCATCGACTCGAACGTCCCGGTGTCGAGCCACGCGGTGCCGCGGTCGAGCACCTGCACCTGCAGCTTGCCGGCCTGGAGGTAGCGCTCGTTGACCGTGGAGATCTCCAGCTCGCCGCGCGCGCTCGGCTCGATCGTCTTCGCGATCTCCACCACCGAGTTGTCGTAGAAGTAGAGGCCGGGGACGGCGTACTTGCTCTTCGGCTCGGCCGGCTTCTCCTCGATGGACAGCGCGGTGAAGTTGTCGTCGAACTCGACGACGCCGTACGCGGTCGGGTCGCTCACCTGGTAAGCGAAGATGAGAGCGCCGTCGATGCTGGTGTGCTGACGCAGTGCGGAGCCCAGGCCGGTGCCGTGGAAGATGTTGTCGCCCAGCACGAGCGCCACCGACTCGTCGCCGATGAACTCCTCGCCGATGATGAACGCCTGCGCCAGCCCGTCCGGCGACGCCTGCACGGCGTATTCGAGCCGGATGCCGAGCTGCGAGCCGTCGCCCAGGAGGGCGCGGAACTGCTCGTTGTACTCGGGGGTGGTGATGATGAGGATCTCGTTGATGCCCGCCATCATCAGGGTCGACAGCGGGTAGTAGACCATCGGCTTGTCGTAGATGGGCATGAGCTGCTTCGAGATGCCCTTGGTGATCGGCCAGAGTCGCGTGCCGGAGCCGCCGGCCAGAATGATTCCGCGCATGGTGAGTGGTCGTCCTTACTTGTCGTCCAGCGAGGCGTAGAAGGCGCGCGCCGCGTCCCAGGTGGGAAGCAGCCCGCTCTCCTTCGCCTGCAGGAGGCCGGGGGCGTCGGTGTCCTTGGCGGACAGCAGGAGGTCTTCCGCGGGCACGGGGAACTCGAGGGCGATATCGCCGTCCAGCGGGTCGATCCCGTGCTCGCGTCCCGGATTGTAGACGTCGGTCACCAGGTAGCTCACGGTGGCGTCGTCGGTCAGGGCGACGAAGCAGTGGCCGAGGCCCTCCGCGACGTAGATCGCCCGGCGGTCGGTGTCGTCCAGCAGCACGGAGTCCCACTTCCCGAACGTCGGGGAGCCGACCCGGATGTCGATCACGAAGTCGAGCACAGCACCGCGCGGAGCCATGACGTACTTGGCCTGGCTGGGCGGGATGTCGGCGAAGTGGATGCCGCGGACGGACCCGCGGCGCGACACCGAGGTGTTGCCCTGCTTGAGGTCGAGGGAGTGGCCGACGGCCTCCTCCAGCCGGTCGAACCGGTAGAACTCGAAGAACAGGCCGCGGTCGTCCGCGTGCTGCACTGGGGTGATTTCATACGCGTCGGGGATCGAAAGCTCTCGGATCTGCACCCCGGGAGTCTACCAATGCGGGCTCACGGTAGACTCGACGCCGGTTCACCGACAGAAAGCAGCCCATCCGCATGAAGATTCTCGTCACCGGTGGCGCCGGGTTCATCGGCTCCAACTTCGTCCGCCGCACCCTGCAGGACGCCTACCCGGGCCTGGAGGGCGCCGAGGTCGTCGTCCTGGACGCGCTGACCTACTCCGGAAACCTGGCGAACCTCGCCCCGGTCGCCGACTCGCCCCGCTACACCTTCATCAAGGGCGACATCCGCGACGGCGGCCTCCTGGACGAGCTGTTCCCGACGATCGACGCCGTCGTGCACTTCGCCGCGGAGTCGCACGTCGACCGCTCGGTGCGCGACGCGTCGATCTTCGTCGAGACCAACGTGCTCGGCACGCAGCAGCTCCTCGACGCGGCGTTGCGCAACAAGGTCGAGCGCTTCGTGCACGTCTCCACCGACGAGGTCTACGGCTCGATCGCAGAGGGCTCCTGGGCGGAGGACCGCCCGCTGGAGCCGAACTCGCCGTACTCGGCCTCCAAGGCCGGCAGCGACCTCCTGGCCCGCAGCTACTTCCGCACGCACGGCCTCAACCTGTCGATCACGCGCTGCTCGAACAACTACGGCCCGTACCACTTCCCTGAGAAAGTCATCCCGCTCTTCGTCACCAACCTGATCGACGACAAGCACGTACCGCTGTACGGCGAGGGCAACAACATCCGCGACTGGCTGCACGTCGACGACCACACCCGCGGCATCGCGATGGTCCTCGTGAACGGCCGTGCCGGCGAGATCTACAACATCGGCGGCGGCACCGAGCTCACCAACAAGGAGCTCACCCAGCTGCTGCTCGACGCGACCGGCAAGGACTGGTCGTACGTCGACCGCGTCGCCGACCGCCTCGGCCACGATCTGCGCTACTCGGTCGACATCTCCAAGATCCAGAACGAGCTGGGCTACGAGCCGCTGGTCCCGTTCCAGCAGGGCCTCGCCGACGTGGTGCAGTGGTACCGCGACAACCGCGACTGGTGGGAGCCGCTGAAGGCCCGCGCCGCCCTGGACAACTGATGCGCGTCCTCGTCGCGGGAGCGAACGGACAGCTCGGGCAGGACCTGCAGAAGGCATTGGCAGCGCACGGCCACGAGGTGACGGCGCTCGGCCGCGCCGAGCTCGACGTGACCGACCGCGACGCGGCGATCGCCGCGGTCGCGGGTCACGACGCCGTCGTCAACGCCTCCGCGTACACCAAGGTGGACGACGCCGAGACGCACGAGGACGAGGCCTACGCGATCAACGCGCTCGGCACGGAGAACCTCGCCGTCGCCGCCGCGGCGGCCGGCGCGCGCTACGTGACCGTCTCCACCGACTACGTGTTCGACGGCCACGCCGGCGAGCCCTACGCCGAGGACACCCCGCGCGATCCGATCAACGCGTACGGCCGCACCAAGGCCGCAGGCGAGGAGCTCGCGCTCGCGGCCCACCCCGACGGCACCTACATCGTGCGCACCGCCTGGCTCTACGGCGCGGGCGGCGCCAACTTCGCGCGGACCATGGTGAAGCTCGCCGGCAGCCACGAGACGGTGAGCGTCGTCGCCGACCAGCTCGGCCAGCCGACGTGGACCGGAGACCTCGCCGACCAGATCGTCGCCCTCCTCGAGTCCGACGCCCCCTCCGGGGTCTACCACGGCACGAATTCCGGCCAGGCCAGCTGGTTCGAATTCGCGAAGGCGGTCTTCAGCGCGGCCGGATTGAACCCTGATAGGGTCACACCGACCGACAGCGCGACGTTCGTCCGTCCCGCCCCCCGACCGTCCTACTCCGTGCTCGCTCACGGGGCCTGGGCGAAGGCCGGACTGACGCCGATGCGGTCGTGGGAGGCCGCCCTGGCAGACGCCGCACGGCAGGGAGTCCTGGACCTGGAGACGAATGACGACACTCAGCGTGGTGGTCGATGAGCTCACCTCGGCCGAGACCGGCGGAGCCCGCCGGTACACCGAGGAGCTGACCCGTCAGCTGATCGCCACCGCACCCGCCGGCTGCGAGGTGCGCGCGTACGTGTCGAACGTCCCCGACGAACAGCTCGACGAGCTGCGCGCCGCGCTCCCCGGCCTCGCCGACCTCGTGCGGCTGCCGCTCGCCCGGCGCGAGCTCTCGCTCGCCTGGCAGTCCGGCATCGCCGTGGGCGGCGTCCGCGGGATGGTGCACGCGCCGAGCCTCCTCGCGCCGCTGCGCAAGCACGACACCCTCAACGACGGCGACCAGGTGGCCGTGACCATCCACGACGCGCTCGCCTGGACGCACCCCGAGTCGCTGGGCGCCACCACGGTCATGTGGACGAAGTCGATGGCCAAGCGCGCACGCAAGCACGCCGACGCGATCGTCGTCCCCACCCACGCGGTCGCGAACAGCCTCGCCGACTCGCTGGACTTCGGCGACCGCATCCGGGTCATCGGCGGAGCTCCCGCCACCACCCTGCGGCTCCCGGCGGACGCCGACGAGCGCGCGGCGCGGCTCGGCCTGCCGCCGGAGTACGCGTTCACGCTCGGCTCGATCATGCCGCGCAAGGGCATCGCGCCGCTCATCCGCGCCGTCGCGCGGCCGGAGGCCCACGACATCCCGCTGCTCATCGCCGGCCCCGACCGCTACGGCGACGGCACGGCGACCGGCGTCGCCGCCGCGGCCGGACTCCCGGAGGACCGCGTGCGCGCGCTCGGCCGGCTGGACGACGCCGACCTCGCCGTCGTGCTCGACCGGGCGACGCTGTTCGTCTACCCGAGCCTGGCCGAGGGCTTCGGCCTCCCGATCGTGGAGGCCTTCAAGTTCGGCCTCCCGGTCATCCACTCCGACGACCCCGCGCTGGTGGAGGTGGCCGCCGGCGCGAGCCTGGTCGTGGAGCGTCCCGCCTCCGCGGAGGACGACGGCGGCTACAGCGAGCGCCTCGCCGGCGCGATCGGCCGCGTGCTGGACGACGGCGACCTGCGCGGCCGGCTCGGCGTGCTCGCGTCCGACCGCGCACGCGCGTTCAGCTGGCGCGACTCCGCGGAGCGGGTCTGGCAGCTGCACGCCGACCTCTGACGCACCATTCGTCACGAATGTCGCGAATCCGCGCGCCATTCCCGCGATTCGTCACGAATGTCGCGCCACGCGATTCGTGACGAATGTCGCGAATGCGCGCGCGAAAGGCGCGATTCGTGCCGAATGTGTGCGGGTCAGGCGCGGGTGGATGTGGCCGCAGACGCGGGCTCGCGCTCGGCGTCCTCCTCGCGGCCGAACCAGGCGCGGTAGCGGGCAGACGCCCACTCGCCGGCCGCCTTGGACCAGCCGTGGCTGCGCTTCTCGATCAGCCACATGAAGCCGACCGCGACCAGCACCGCGAGCGGGATGGCGAACAGCAGCGGCACGTACCAGGCCTGCCCGGCGAACAGGTAGGTGCTGAACAGGATGATCGGCACGTGCACCAGGTACAGGCTGAACGAGATGGCGCCGAGGAATTGGAACGGGCGCGATTCGAACACCACGCGCAGCGGCTTCCAGCCGAGCGCGGCGACCACCAGGCCCGCCGCCGCCAGCGGGACGAGCCCCTTCAGCACGTTGTCGAGCTCGGGGATGCTCCCGACGCCCGGCCCGACGAGCCATGGCGCGATGAGCAGCAGCGCGCTCCCGACGGTGAGCCCCGCCCATAGCGGGTGACGGAACCAGCGCCTGTTGATCCGGTCGGCGGCGTTGCGGACGACGTCGAGGCGCACCGCGATGATCGCGCCGACGAAGAAGGCCGGGAAGTACTCCAGCTCGCCCGACCCGGCGTGCGCGCCGAGCCAGGTCAGAGCGCAGGCCAGCGCCAGACCGCCGATCCACCACTTGCGCACAGCGAGCGCCGCGATCGCGAACACCGGCAGCAGCAGCGAGAAGGCGAGCTCCCAGCGCAGCGACCACAGCGGGTTGTTGATCTGGCCGTCGCCGCCGAGGAGGTCGATCGCCTTGACGATGTACTCCCACGAGAAGTTCGGGGTCGAGGAGTTGCTGAGCCAGGTGCCGCTCGGCTGCGTACTCACCTGCGGGATGGCGGCGACCCACGCCGCCGCCAGCACGACCGACGCCGCGACCGGCACCATGAGCCGCACCACGCGGCGCGGGAAGTAGGCCACCCAGTCGAAGCCGCGACGACGCACGACAGGCAGCGTCACCACGAGCCCGGACAGCACGAAGAACACGATCACGGACTCCACACCGGCCGAGGCCAGCTTGAGCGGCGTGTAGCTGATCCACCACATGAAGGAGCCGACGGGGGCGTGACCGCCGCCCGGCGCCCCGGGGAACTCGGGGTTGGTGTACAGGGCGTGGTGGAAGAGGACCACGACCGCCGCGAGTCCGCGGAGCCCGTCGAGGGCTGTCAGTCGTCCACCGTTCTTCGTCACCGTCTTCTCGTCCACGCTTCCACCAGTACCCGTCATAGGCGGGCGACGGTACCGGGTTGCGCTGGGGGGTTCCTGTGACCTGTTCAGGGGTCACCTGGGAGCGATGGCGCGGTTCGAAGCGCGGAATTCCGCGGATTCCGGCTCAGTGGCCGGACGGCGTGGGGGTCGCGGTCGACGGCGCCAGCGCCTGCTTCACCAGCTGATGGATCTGCGTGTAGTCGGGCTTCGTCGGGTCGGGGATCGTAGGCGGCACGAGCTCCAGCTTGTCGACGGGCTGGGCGCGCGTCTTCATGCCGAGGTCGACGAAGTAGCCGAGCATCGACTGCGGGATGTCGGTCTTCATCACCTGCGCGCCGGCCTTGGCGATGTCCTGGAACTTGGTGACCACGTTCAGCGGGCTGAACTGCTTCAGGATCGCGTCCTGGAGCTGCCGCTGGCGGGCCATCCGGTCGTAGTCGCTCGTCCCGTGCCGCGCCCGGGCGTACCACTGGGCGTGGTAGCCGTCCATGTGGTGCTGGCCGGGCTGGATCCACTCCACGACGCCGTTGAGGTTCTCGTCGCCGCCGATCGGCACCTTCTCCGTCACGGTGATGTCGACGCCGCCGAGCGCGTCGATGAGGTCGGCGAAGCCCTGCATGTCGATGAGCACGTAGTACTGGATGGTCAGCCCGGTCGCGCCCTCCAGCGCGTCGCGCATCGCCTCGATCCCCGGCTCGCTCTGGTTCTTTTTGGCGTTCGGGTAGAGGCCTGCCTTATAGAGCTCGACCTCGGTGTAGATGGAGTTGAGCTGGCAGACGTCGACGTCGCACTTGTCGTGGTAACCGTAGCCGTCCGGATAGAGGGTGCGCATCGGGGACTTGGCCGAGAACGGCACCGGGTTCAGGTCGCGCGGCAGGCCGATCGTGACGGCCTTCCCGGTGCTCGCGTCGATGCTGACGATGGACATGCTGTCCGGGCGAAGCCCCTGGCGGTCGGGCCCGGCGTCGCCGCCGAGCAGCATGATGTTGTAGCGGCCGTCCACCGGGGCGACGGGAGCGCTGTCGGCGAAGATGTCGCCGAGCGCCCCGCGCGCCGAGCCGGCGACCGCGGAGCCGTAGGCGGCTGTCCCCGCCAGCCCGACCAGCACGAGCACGGAGAACGCGGCGATCCAGCCCCGCATGTTCGCCCGCGCCTTGACCAGCCGCACGAGCCGCAGGGTGTCGAGGGTGAGGACGACCCACAGGATGGCGTAGCCGATGAGCAGCAGCTGCACGACGGTGAGGCTCCCGGCCTGAGTCGCGAACGTGTACAGCGACGACGGCGACACGAGCATCAGGACGAGGGCGACGATCCCGAGCACCCAGAGCAGCAGGGTCGCGAAGATGCCGACCCGGCCGAGCACCCGGTTGCCTGCGACCAGCTGGGGTGTGCCGGGCAGCAGGATGTTGAGGCCGACCAGCCACCAGCCGCGCGCGGTCATCTCCCCCGGCGACGAGGCGTCGGGATGGCGGAGCGGGGTGGCCGCGCTCATAGCCGGGACTGCAGCGCCCGGTTCTTCTCCTCCACGCTCGCCTCGAGGTCGGCGGCGAAGCGTGCCAGAGCGCCGGACAGCTCCGGGTCGGAGGTGGCGAGGATCTTGACGGCGAGCAGCCCGGCGTTGCGGGCCCCGCCGATGGAGACGGTGGCGACGGGGACGCCGGCGGGCATCTGCACGATGGAGAGCAGGGAGTCCAGCCCGTCCAGCCGCGCGAGCGGCACCGGGACGCCGATCACGGGCAGCGTGGTGACAGCGGCGACCATCCCGGGCAGGTGCGCGGCTCCGCCCGCGCCTGCGATGATGACGCGCACGCCGCGGCCGGCGGCCTCCTGGCCGAAGGCGATCATCTTCTCCGGCGTGCGGTGGGCAGAGACGACCTCCACCTCGTGCGCGACACCGAACTCGGTGAGGACCGTAGCGGCCTCCTGCATCACCGACCAGTCGGAGTCGGAGCCCATGATCACGGACACCAGGGGCTGAGGCTGTGCGGGCATGGGACCCAGGATAGGTCGGGCGTGCGGGGTGGAACGGTTAGGCGCGCGGGGTGGGGCGGGCTCAGCCCTCGAAGAACGCCGCCGCCGCCCGCGCCCGGTAGACGACGTCGTCCAGGTCGTCGCCGCCCACAGTGACGTGGCCGACCTTCCGGCCCGGCCGCGGCGCCTTGCCGTAGCCGTGGAACTTCGCCTCCGGGTGCGCAGCCAGCGCCGCCGGATAGCGGTCCTGCAGCGAGCCGGACGCCGGGCCGCCGAGGATGTTCACCATCACCGACCACTCCTCGCGGGGCGCGGTCGAGCCGAGCGGGAGGTCGAGGACGGCACGCAGGTGCTGCTCGAACTGACCCGTGACGGCGCCTTCGATCGACCAGTGGCCGCTGTTGTGGGGGCGCATCGCCAGCTCGTTGATCAGCACACGGCCGTCGGTGGTCTCGAACAGCTCGACCGCGAGCACGCCGGTGACGCCGAGGCCCTCTGCGACGCGGCGGGCGATGTCGGCGGAGACCTGGGCCACCTTGCCGGCCGCGCCGGGCGCGGGGGCGATCACCTCGGCGCAGACGCCGTCGCGCTGCACCGTCTCCACCACCGGCCACGCTGCGATCTCGCCGGACGGGCGGCGGGCGACGAGCTGCGCCAGCTCGCGGCGGAAATCCACCAGCTCCTCCACCAGCAGCGCGCCGCCGTGGCCGTCCTCGGCGAGCGCGAGGAACCAGTCGTCGGCCCCGGAGGCCTCCGACACCACGCGCACGCCCTTGCCGTCGTAGCCGCCGCGCGCCGTCTTCACGACCGCGCGGCCGCCGTGGTCGGCGAGGAACGCGCCGAGCTCGTCCGCGGACTCCACCGCGGCCCAGTCCGGCACCGGGAGGCCGAGCTCGCTGAGCTTGGCGCGCATCTGCAGCTTGTCCTGGGCGTAGAGCAGCGCGTCGGGGCCGGGGTGCACCGGGATGCCGCGGCCGACCAGCTCACGCAGGATCGCCGGCGGCACGTGCTCGTGGTCGAACGTCACGACATCGACGGTCTCGGCGAACGCGAGCACGGTGTCGAGGTCGCGGTAGTCGCCGACGCCGGTCGCGGCCAGGTCGGCGCTCATGCCCTCGGCCTCCTCCAGCACGCGGATGTCGATGCCGAGTTCCACCGCGGGAGGGATCATCATCCGGGCCAGCTGTCCGCCGCCGATCACACCGACTTTGTTCCTGGCCATCTCCGATGTCTCTCCTCGATACTCTTCACACGGTGCGCGGGCAACTCCCAGATACCGGACACCCGGGCCGCGTAATGTGGCGAACGCACTCCCTATCTTCCCGCATAGCCAGGCTGGAGCATGACGACCGAGACGACAACAGCGCACCGCGCGGCGCGCATCCTCCCGCAGCTGATCAAGTTCGGCGCGGTGGGCGCCGTCGGCTTCGGCGTCAACCTCGTCGTCTTCAACGTGATGCTGTTGATCGTGCTGCGCAACGTGCAGCACGCGACGATCTACTCGACGATCATCGCCACGGTCATCGCCATCCTGACCAACTGGATCGGCAACCGCTACTGGGCGTTCTCCGGCCAGCGCCAGGACAACGCCGCACGCGAGGGTGTCGAGTTCTTCGCCGTCAGCCTCGCCACCGGCACCGGCATCCCGCTGGTCTGCGTGTGGATCTCGCACTACCTGCTCGGGATGGTCGGCCCGGTCGCCGACAACATCTCGGCGAACGTCGTCGGCCTCGCGGTCGGGATGCTGTTCCGCTTCGCGCTGTACCGCTGGTGGGTGTTCTCCCCCGCACGCGCGGCCCGCTCGAAGGCGAAGGCCGAGACGGCGGCAACGGTCGGCGCCACCACCACGACCACCGCCGAGCCGGCCGCGACGACGGGCTCGACGCTAGCGCGAACCCCAGACGGTGGTCTCGTCGGAGACTGACTCCGACTGCTGCCTGCGCACCGCCACGACCGTCTGCGCGTGCTCCATCAGCTCGCTGAGCGCGCGCTGCACCTGGTCGGCCTTCGGCACGTCCCGCAGCACCACCGGGTGGTCGAGGCCGGAGTTGATCCGCACGTCCCCGGAGCGGAACATGCTCTGCAGCCAGGTGCGCCGCACGGCGACGTCGTAGCCGCGGCTGTGCAGCAGCTCCTGCCGCACCCGCACGAAGAAGCCGTGCCGGATGATGAGCCGGCGCGTGGTGATCGTGTAGCGCCTGCTCAGCCAGACGGCGAGCGGGAGCAGGAACAGCAGGAGGACGGCGACGGCGGCCGCGCTCCACACCAGCACGATCTCCCACACCTCGGAGACGCGCCCGGCGAAGAAGCCGACGGCGCCGGCCGCGGCGATCAGAGCGAGGCTCGGCCAGAACAGCGCACGCGCGTTCGACCGGAGGCGGGCGATGACCCGCTCGGGAGGCGGCGCGGGCGTACCCTCCGGCGAACTGCTCATGTATCCCATTAATACCGCAGGTGCGTCACGTCGCCCGCCGCCACCGCCGTCGGACCGTCATCCGAGTCCACGATCAGCCTGCCGGACTCGTCGATCGACGTGGCCGTGCCGAGCAGCACGTCGCCGCCGGGGAGCTCGACCCGCACCGAGCGGCCGATCGTGTGGCAGGCCTCCACCACCTCGTCGCGCAGGGCGCTGCGGACCGGGTCGCCGCCCGCGGCCACGAACTCGCGGTAGAGCACGCTGAGCTGAGTGAGGTAGGCGGCCAGCACCGCGTCCGGGTCGACGTCGTGCGCGCCGGCGAGGGCGAGCGAGGTGGAGGTCGGCGTCGGCAGCTCGTCCTGCTCCAGCGTCAGGTTCACCCCGGCGCCGACGATCACGCCGTCCATGCCCGGCAGCAGCTCCGAGAGGATGCCGCAGACCTTGGCCTCCTCGATCAGCACGTCGTTCGGCCACTTGACCGCGACCTCCCTGTCGGTGAAACCCGAGAGCGCGCGGCTCATCGCGACCCCGGCCAGCAGCGGGAACCAGCCCAGCGCCTCCGGGGCGAGGCCCTCCGGCCGCAGCAGCACCGAGATGGCGAGCGCCTTGCCGGGAGGCGACACCCAGACCCGCCCGAGCCGGCCGCGGCCTCCGGTCTGGTTGTCGGTGACCACGACGGCGAGGTCGGGCAGGTCTCCTGCGCGCGCCTGCAGCACATCGTTGGTGGATGCGGCCTCCGGCAGCACCTCGAGGACGGGGACGACAGCCCGGCTGCGACGGAAGTTCATTGCTCAATTCTGCCAGCGAACGCGCGCGGATTTGTAGGAATCCGTAGACGGCATCGCTGTTCGGCTGGCAGGTAGAGTGAACGGCGTGACCGACACCGAAGCACGTCAGACCCCCGATCCCTTCACGACCGCCGGCAAGCTCGCCGACCTGAAGGAGCGGTTCCACGAGGCCGTGACCGCGAGCGGCCAGGCCGCGATCGAGAAGCAGCACGCGAAGGGCAAGCTGACCGCCCGCGAGCGCATCGACCTGCTCCTCGACCAGGGCTCGTTCGTGGAGTTCGACGAGTTCGTGCGCCACCGCACCCACGCGTTCGGCATGGAGGCCAAGCGCCCGTACGGCGACGCGGTCGTCACGGGCGTCGGCACCATCCACGGCCGCAACGTCGCCGTCTTCAGCCAGGACTTCACCATCTTCGGCGGCAGCCTCGGCGAGGTCGCCGGCGAGAAGATCATCAAGGTGATGGACCACGCGCTCAAGACGGGCGTGCCGATGATCGGCATCCTCGACTCCGGCGGCGCGCGCATCCAGGAGGGCGTGGTCGCCCTCGGCAAGTACGGCGAGATCTTCCGCCGCAACACCGCGGCCTCCGGCGTCATCCCGCAGATCTCGATCGTGATGGGCCCGGCGGCGGGCGGCGCGGTGTACTCCCCCGCCCTCACCGACTTCGTGATCATGGTCGACAAGTCGAGCCACATGTTCGTCACCGGCCCGGACGTGATCAAGACCGTCACCGGCGAGGACGTCGGCTTCGAGGAGCTCGGCGGCGCCCTCACGCACAACAAGATCTCGGGCGTCTCGCACTACCTCGCGAGCGACGAGGAGGACGCGCTCGACTACGCCCGCACGCTGCTCAGCTACCTGCCGCAGAACAACCTGGCCGAGCTGCCGGTGTTCGAGGCGGAGCCGGAGCTGGAGATCACCGACGCCGACCGCCGGCTCGACACGATCATCCCGGACTCCCCCAACCAGCCGTACGACGTGACCACGATCATCGAGGGCATCGTCGACGACGGCGAGTTCCTGGAGATCCAGCCGCTGTTCGCGCCCAACATCGTGATCGGCTTCGCCCGCGTGGAGGGCCGCTCGGTCGGCATCGTCGCCAACCAGCCGAGCTCGATGGCGGGCACGCTCAACATCGACGCGGGCGAGAAGGCGTCGCGCTTCGTGCGGTTCTGCGACGCGTTCAGCATCCCGATCCTCACCCTGGTGGACGTCCCCGGCTACCTGCCGGGCACCGACCAGGAGTGGACCGGCGTCATCCGGCGCGGCGCGAAACTGCTCTACGCGTACGCGGAGGCCACGGTGCCGCTGGTGACGATCATCACCCGCAAGGCCTACGGCGGCGCCTACATCGTGATGGGCTCCAAGCAGCTCGGCGCCGACATGAACCTCGCCTGGCCGACGGCCGAGATCGCGGTCATGGGCGGCCAGGGCGCGGTCAACATCCTCTACCGCGGCGAGATCAAGCGCGCCGAGGAGGCCGGCGAGGACGTCGCCGCCGTGCGCGCCCGGCTTGCCAGCGAGTACACCTACAACGTCGCCAGCCCGTTCCTCGCGGCCGAGCGCGGCGAGCTGGACGGCGTGATCGAGCCGGCCGCCACGCGCATCTCGGTCATCAAGGCGCTGCGGGCGCTGCGCACCAAGCGCGCGTCGCTGCCGCCGAAGAAGCACGGGAACATCCCGCTGTGACCGGCGCGCACGAGGCATCGGCCGGCCCGTCCCCGCTCGACCCGTCGCAGCTGCGATTCCTCACCAAGGGCGTGACGCCCGAGGAGATCGCGGCGGTCACGGCCGTGCTCGCGACGGCCGCGGCGGAGGCCGCTGCGGCCGCGCGGGACGCCCGCCCGCAGCGCGGACCGGACGGCTGGGAGCGCTCGCAGCGCGGCCTCCGGAAGCCGCTCACGCCGGGACCCGGCGTGTGGCGGTCGTTCTCGGGCTGACGCGCGCCGCGCGTACCCCGAAACGGCGTTTGTACCCCGACGGGCGTGTCCCCCACTCGCGGGACACGCGGCAATCCGCCACGGGCGCTCACGGGGGTCCCGGAAAGTGTCCCCCGCGGGTCCCCCAAAATGACGACTATGTATTTCTCGCCGCTGCCGACAATATTGTTATTGCTAGGTGTCTCTCCTCGTGAGTTACACCGCCAATCACTCGCCGACTAGGGTAAGCGGGCGAGTGCTTTGGGGGCGAGTCAGGACGATATTCGGGTTGTCGTCCTGACTCGGGGTTTGAAAAGGGGCCGACAAATTCGGGTGTCGGCCCCTTTCATCCGTTAACCCCTATGTCGCTTCCGCCGAAGGGCACGTAAACGCCTCTAAACGTGCGTTTTAGGGGCGTTTACGTGCCCTTCGGCGAAGGAGCGGGTGCGGGTCAGCGGACGGCGTCGACCAGCGGACGCGGGATCTCCAGCCAGAGGTCGACCTCGTCGTCCTCCGACTCCGCGCCGAGCGCGTTCGCGGCGCCGTCGTCGGACATCCGCAGGCCCACCACCGTCACGGCGGTCTTGGACGACCGGGGCACGGTCCGCACGATCAGCTTGTCCGTCGTCGTGCCGCGGATGGCGTCCGCCAGGCGGCGCAGCACGGTCTCCAGGCCGGTCTGGTCGAGGTCGTCGATGCCGCCCTCGTCGAGCAGGCTCACGACGACGCCGCGGCGGCGGGCGTCCATGACCTCCCGGCGCACGTCGTCGTTGAGCAGGCGGCGGCCGCGGATCTCGTCGCGGATGGCGCCCTCCAGGTAGCGGCACTCGCGCCGCTCCGCCTCGGTGAGGTCGCCGCCGCGCCGCACGATCTCGGCGAGCATCGGCGCGGCCACCCGGTAGGTCTGGCGCAGGCGCAGCTGGCGCTCCATGACGTGGGCTTCCTGCGCGGCCTGCCACTCGGTGGCCTCGCGCTCGGCCCGCGCGAACTGGAGCGCGTCGCGGCCGGCCTTGGCGAGCGAGCCGGAGATGACCACGGCGACGCCGACCCAGACGACCGAGCCGATCACCCCCAGCCCGGCCAGCGCGCCGGGACCCGCCCAGACCACGGTCTGCACGGCCAGGAAGCCGACGCCGACCCACGCGACGAACTGCTGACGGCGGACGGCCGCGATCGTCATGAGCGTGCCGACCGCCGCGACGTACCAGGTCGCGTAGCCGTTGTCCTTGGCCGGGTTCAGCTCGCTGGTGACCAGGATCGGGATGACCACGCAGACGGCGAGGTCGAAGGCGGCGAGCCAGAGCGGCATCTTGGTCGGGCTGGTCGGCCACAGGCTGATCACGGTCGCGACCGCGTACAGCGCCATCGCGACGATGGCCGGTCCCGGCGAGCCGGGGATGGACAGCGACGACAGCCCGAGGAACAGGTGGTACGCCGAGAAGAGCGCACCGAGGCCGAGGAACAGCACGCGGTTGAGGGTGATCATCCGGCGGCCTCCTGCTCGCGCTCCACGAGCGAGCCGTGCTCGCCCGCGGGCCAGACGATGGTGACGGTGGTGCCCTGGCCGGGCGCCGACTCCACGTTCGCGCGGCCGCCGACCTTCGCCAGCCGCTCGCGGATGCTCACGCGCAGGCCCAGCCGCTCGGCCGGGACCTCGTCGGCGTCGAAGCCGCGGCCGTCGTCGGTCACGATCACCCGGACCGCCGCGCCGTGCTCGCCGCCGCGGACGATCACGCTGCGCCGGACCTCGTCGCCGCCGGCGTGCTGCATGCTGTTGACCATCGCCTGCACGGCCGCCGAGTAGACGGCCTCCGCGACGTTGACCGGGAGGCTGTGCAGCTCGTCGTGGTCGCGCGCGTCCACGTCGAACGGCGAGGAGAACGCCTTTGCGGCGGTCACCAGGCGGTCGGAGAGCTGCTCGACGCCGACCTGGGTCTGATCCTCCGGACCCGACGCCTCCGCGGCGTGGAGGTGGCCGATCGCGTCGGCGGCCATCCGCGCGGCGAGGTCCTTCTGCTCCTGCGTGCGCGCGCTGGCGGCGGACAGCAGCGTCGTCAGGACGCTGTCGTGCACGATGGCGTCCACCTGCACGCGCTCGACCTCCGTCGCGTGCTGGCGCACGGCGTTGCCGTACTTGGCGAGCGCCTGGCTCTGCGCGACGTCGACGGCGGTCGCGGCCTGCCGCATCATCGCGATGATGGCGAGGATGACGCCGCCGAGGATGATCGCGTAGACGGCGTCGAGGCCGGCCAGCTCCGCGCCGACCCCGCCGCCCGAGGGCAGGGCGCGCACGATGCCGTACGCGATCGGGGTGATGAACGTGTACGCGATCGCCAGCCACAGCGGGTACGCGACGGCGGCGAACGCGGTGAAGACGGAGCAGAGGAACCAGACCCACGGCTTGTCCGTCGTGAACGCCTTCGGGTCGGCCACGAGCAGCGGCCAGGTGAGGATCGCGACGAAGTACACGACGGACAGCACGCCCATCGTGACCTTCACGAAACGCTGCGCGAAGATCGCCAGCAGCACGGTGAAGGCGAGCCCGCCGAAGACCAGCACCAGCATGATGACGCCCCACGGGCTGCGCAACGCCCCGAGCTGCCCGAGCGCGGTCGGGAAGGTCTGGAGCCCGAACACGAGGCCGAAGGCCGACACGGTGCGGTCCGAGATCCGCTCGATCCTGGCTCTGCTGAGCGGGTTGCGAGGCTTGGCCGACTCGACGGGTGCTCCGGAGGCGGAGCGCGGAGCGCTAGGCGCGCTCATTGCCCGTGTCGGGGTCGAGCCCGGGCAGGATGCCGTCCTCCACGGCGCGGCGAAGGAGGTCGACCTTCGTCGGGGCGGGACGGCCGACTTCCACGTACTTCACGCGGATGCGGTCGAGGTACTCGCGCGCCGTCGAGTTGGCGATGCCGAGCTGGGCCGCGACCGCCTTGAGCGGCAGGCCGGAGGCATAGAGGTGCAGCACGTCGCGCTCGCGGCGGCCGAGCTGCGCCTTCGCGAAGTCGCTGTCCGCGTCGATGGCGGTGGCCCACTCCAGGTTGTTGAGCACGTCGCCGCGCGCGACGGTCGCGATCGCGTTCATGACCGTCGTGGTCGGAGAGGACTTCGGGATGACGCCGGCGGCGCCCGCGGCGAGCGCTTCGCGCACGCTGGCCACCCGGTCGGCGATGCTGTGGACGAGCACGGCGGCGCCGGTGGCCTGCGCGCGCTTGACGTTGTCGGTCACCTTGGAGCCGTCGCCGAGCGACAGGTCGAGGACGACGACGTCGCACTCCTGCGCGCCGAGCTGCTGGACGAAGTCGTCCACCGTCGCCGCGGTGACCACGACCTCGTAGCCCGCGTCCTGACAGGCCGCTTTGAGCCCGAGCCGCACGGACTCGTGATCGTCGACGATTGCCACTCGCACCATGCTGACCATCGTAGTGCGCGGGTGCAGGTATTCCGGTCGATCACGGGGTCAGCGTGGCGACGGCCTCCACATGGTGCGTGTTCGGGAACAGGTCGAATGCCCGCAGGGTGCGCAGCGGGTAGCCCCACTCGGCGAAGTAGGCGACATCCCGCGCGAGGGCGACGGGGTCGCAGGCGACATAGACGACCTGCGCTGGCCGCATCGACGCGACCGCGTCGACGACCTCGCGCCCTGCGCCCGAGCGCGGCGGGTCGAGCACCACGGTCGCGGCGCGCAGCCGGGACCGCTCGGCCGCGGTGGCCTCGGCGGCCAGCCCGGTGACGAAGCGCTCCACGCGTGCGGTGACGGCGGCGGCGCCGACCCACTCGGCGAGGTTCTCCGCGGCGTCGTCGGTCGCAGCCTCGTCGGCCTCCACCGAGGTGATGCGGAGGGTCGGGCCGAACCGGTCGCCGAGCGCTGCGGCGAGGAGGCCGACGCCGCCGTAGAGATCGAGGTTCGCCGCGCGCGGGTCGAACAGCGCCTCGTCCACCGCCGAGCGGACAGCCTCCGTCAGGGTCGCCGCCGCCTGGCGGTGCACCTGCCAGAACCCGCGGGCGTCGAGCCGGAACTCCCGCTCGCCCACCCGCTCGCGGATCGGCACCGGACGGCGGCGCGGACGGATCAGCCGCTTGCCGCGCCGCTCCGGGAGGTCGTTGACGAGCACGTGGGTCGCGCCGTCGCCTGTCGCGACGACGTCCACCGACTCCGCGCCGGAGAACCGCTGGCCGAACGGGGCCGACTCCTCGACGGCGGCCGTGGCGAGCGGAAGGTCGGAGACCGGGACGATGGTGTGCGTGCGGGCGGCGTACGGACCGATCGCGCCGTCCTCGCCGACCTGGAGGCGCACGCGCGTGCGCCAGCCGGTGCCATCCCCGGTCTCGCCGGCGACGGCCTCCACCACGGGGCCGCCGTCGGCGCCGAGCGATTCGATGGTGGCGGCGTCGAGCTTCGCCGTGCGCTGGAGGGCGTCGACGATCACGCGGCGCTTGAGCTCGCGCTGGTGGTCCAGCCGGATGTGGCCGAACTCGGCGCCGCCCGCCCTCTGTTCGGGGGCGCGGCTCGCGGACGCGGCGGCCCAGACGTGCTCCTGGCGCTCGGCCGCCGGCTCCAGGACCTCCAGCAGCTCCGCGCGCCAGAACCGGTCGTGCGCGCGGTCGGCCACGCGGGCGCGGACGCGCTCCCCCGGGATGGTGTCGGGCACGAAGACCACGCGGCCCTCGTGGCGGGCGACGAACACGCCGCCGTGCGCGACATTGATAATGTCGAGTTCGACCTCGTCCTTCTGGGGCATCCCTCGAGCATCCCACAGGTGACCATGCGCCTCTACCTCGCCTCCACCTCCCCCGCCCGCCTCGCCCTGTTGCGCGCGGCCGGCGTCGAGCCGATCGTGGTGCCGTCGCACGTGGACGAGCCAGCGGCCGTCGCGGCGGCGGAGGCCGAGCACGGGCCGCTCTCGCCGCAGGGCATGGTGCAGCTGCTCGCGCGGCTCAAGGCGGAGGCCGTCCGCGGCACGCTCGACGGGGAGCCGATCGACGGCCTCATCCTCGGCGGCGACTCGGCGTTCGCGATCGACGACCGCATCCACGGCAAGCCGCACCTGCCGGAGGTCGCGCGCGAGCGCTGGCTCCAGCAGCGCGGCCGCACCGGGATGCTGCACTCCGGGCACTGGCTGATCGACCACCGCGACGGCCGCGAGAACGGCGCGGTCGGGGCGACGGCCGTGGCCTCCGTCACCTTCGCCGACGTCACCGACGCGGAGATCGACGGGTACGTGGCGAGCGGCGAGCCGCTGGAGGTCGCGGGCGCGTTCACGATCGACAGTCTCGGCGGCCCGTTCATCACACGCGTGGAGGGCGACCCGAGCACGGTCGTCGGACTGTCGCTGTCCACCCTGCGCGACCTGGTGCGCCGGCTGGGCGTGGAGTGGACGGAGCTGTGGAACCGGGCATGACCCGGCCGCGCTGTCACTTGTCGACCCTCTGACGTGGCGCACAGGCTTTTTTGTGGGGATCGTCCAAAAGCTGGTCCGGCTCCCGGAATAGGCTAGGGAATTGTGCCCCGTATCTCGAAGGTCCTCATCGCCAACCGCGGCGAGATCGCCGTCCGCGTCATCCGTGCCGCGAAGGACAGCGGAATCGCCTCCGTCGCCGTCTACGCCGACCAGGATCGGGACGCCATGCACGTCCGCCTCGCCGACGAGGCGTATGCCCTCGAGGGCACGACCAGCGCGGAGACCTACCTGGTCATCGACAAGATCCTCTCGGTCGCCCGCCGCTCCGGCGCCGACGCCGTGCACCCGGGCTACGGCTTCCTGGCCGAGAACGCGGACTTCGCCCGCGCCGTCATCGCCGCAGGCCTGACCTGGATCGGCCCGTCGCCGGAGGCCATCGAGCGCCTCGGCGACAAGGTGTCCGCCCGCCACGTCGCCGAGAAGGTCGGCGCGCCGCTCGCCCCCGGCACCCTCAACCCGGTCGCCGACGCGGCCGAGGTGCTCGACTTCGTCGACGAGTACGGCCTCCCGGTCGCCATCAAGGCGGCGTTCGGCGGCGGCGGCCGCGGCCTCAAGGTCGCCCGCACCCGCGACGAGGTCGCCGAGCTGTTCGACTCCGCCACCCGCGAGGCGATCGCCGCCTTCGGCCGCGGCGAGTGCTTCGTCGAGAAGTACCTCGACCAGCCGCGCCACGTCGAGACCCAGTGCCTCGCGGATGCCTACGGCAACGTCGTCGTGGTCTCCACGCGCGACTGCTCGCTGCAGCGCCGCCACCAGAAGCTGGTCGAGGAGGCGCCGGCGCCGTTCCTCACCCCGGAGCAGCTGGACAAGCTCTACAGCGCATCGAAGGCCATCCTCAAGGAGGTCGGCTACCAGGGAGCAGGCACCTGCGAGTTCCTGATCGGGAAGGACGGCACCGTGTCGTTCCTGGAGGTCAACACCCGTCTGCAGGTCGAGCACCCGGTCTCCGAGGAGGTCACGGGCATCGACCTCGTCCGCGAGCAGTTCCGCCTGGCTGAGGGCGGTGAACTCGACTACGCCGACCCGGCTCCTCGCGGTCACTCCTTCGAGTTCCGCATCAACGGCGAGGACGCCGGCCGCAACTTCATCCCCTCCCCCGGGCCCGTGCACGTGTTCAAGGCGCCGGGCGGCCCCGGTGTCCGCGTGGACAGCGGTATCCAGGCGGGCGACGTCATCTCCGGCGCGTTCGACTCGATGCTCGCGAAGCTCATCGTGACCGGCGCCAGCCGCGACGAGGCCCTGGAGCGCTCCCGCCGCGCCCTGGACGAGTTCGAGGTCGCGGGCCTGCCGACGGTTCTGCCCTTCCACCGCGCGATCGTGCGCGACCCCGCCTTCGCCCCGCAGGACGGCGAGCCGTTCTCGATCTACACGCGCTGGATCGAGACCGAGTGGGCCGGCGGCGTCGAGCCGTGGGCGGGCGAGCTGGGCGACGGCGGCGCTTCCGAGCGCCGCAGCAACGTCGTGGTCGAGGTCGAGGGCAAGCGCATCGAGGTGTCGCTGCCAGCCCGCCTGCTCTCCGGCGGCGGTCCGGCGGAGGCCGCGGCTCCCGCCCCGCGCCGCCGCTCCGGCGCCCACGCCGTGGACACCGCCACCGGCGACTCGGTCACCGCGCCCATGCAGGCCACGGTCGTGAAGGTCGCGGTCGCCGACGGCGACGAGGTCGTCAAGGGCGACCTGGTGCTGGTCCTGGAGGCCATGAAGATGGAGCAGCCGCTCACCGCCCACAAGGACGGCACCGTCGCCGGCATCAACGCCACCGTCGGCGAGACCGTCTCCTCCGGCCACCTCCTCCTCAACATCCTCTAACCCCCTCCACCCACCTCCGCTAACGGAGGAGATCCCCCCTCCCCGGGCCCCGATCTCCTCCGTTGGCTGCGTTTTGAGGTCCTTCACGCGCGGATCTCCTCCGTTGCCAACACCGCCTCGATCGTCGCGACGACGCCGTCGGCGTCCGCGAGAACGTCCCGCGCCGGGATCCGCAGCCGTCGCGCGCCGAGGAGCGCGAGCGCGGTGTCGCGTGTGCGGTCCCGTTCGAACGCCTCCCGGCCGGAGTGGAACGCGTAACCGTCGATCTCCACGAACAGGCAACCGTCCACCCTCGCATCGACGCGCCCCACTCCAGGCATCGCCACCTGCTGCTCGACGACGTGACCACGGGCGGTGAGGCGCTGGCGGAGGATCGACTCCACCCCGGAGTCCGATCCGGGCCGGGCGCAGGCGGCGACCGCCCGCGCGTGCGCCGGACTGTGCGCGAACACCCCGCGCAGCCCGACCATTGTCACCGCACGCGCGGCGATCGCAGTATCGAGCACGGCGATAGCCGTCTCCGCGTCGGCGCAGTCCACCACCGAGCGGAGGCAGTCCGCCAGCGAGACCCGCCACAGCTCGGGGTACACGCCCTGGGCATCCCAGTGGCGCACGGCGTCGTCAGCCGTCCTCCCGGCATGCGGATGGACGCTCAGGTGCAGCCGCCCGTCCTGCCCTCCCCACAGTCCGTAGCTCCGCGCGGCAGACACGCACGACAGTCTCCCGCCCGCGGCCAGGGCCGCCTGCGCCTCCCGCGACAGCTCGGGCAGGGCGTAGACCCCGCGACGGGGTCGCAAGAGGCGCCCCTCCTCGACGGCCGCCGTCAGCGCTCGATCGCTGACCCCGTCCTCCCGCAACTCCCGCCGGGTCACCGCCCCGCCCCGCACACGAATGTTCTGCCAGTTCATCCCTCCACCCTGCGAGTCCTCCACCTCCGCCGGGCCTCCGTGGCCGGATCTGTGGATAACCCACCGCAATGTGTCGGTTGGGAGGGGAGGAGATTCGCGACGACACGCCCGGGAATCGCAGTCAACGGAGGAGATCGGAGTGGGTGGAGGGGGGAAGTCCTCGGTTGGCGGCGGGAGCAGGGGCGGGGGCGGGCTAGCCGGTGGCCTCGGTGGGGTCGCCTTTGAGGTCGATGCTGATTTCGTCGGCGTCGAGGTTGCTGAGGGCGCCGGCGAGCACGTCGGCGCTGAAGGTGCCGTCGTCGCGGGCGTCGAGCAGCGCGTCGCGCTGGGCGCGGATGCGCTTCAGCCGCGCGGCCTTGTGCTGGTTGAAGGCCTCCGGGGTCCGCTCCGTCGTCTCCGGCTGCGGTACCGCCTGCCCGGCCTCGTGCAACAACTCCAGCAGCCGCAACCGCTCCTCCTTCTCGGCCTGCGGGTCGGAGGCCGTCGGCTTCACCCAGCGCAGCGCCAGCCCGAGCGTCCCGCCCTGCAGAAGCAGCGACCCGGCCGCGACGAGGAACGCGATCAGCACGAGCACCGACCGGCCCGGCGTGTCCGACGGGAGGCTCTGCGCGGCGGCCACCGTGACAGCCCCGCGCATCCCGGCCCACACCACGATGGTGCCCTCGCGCCAACCCAAAGGCGTCCCCGTGAAGTAGTCGATGTCCGCCAGCACCCGCCGCAGCCGCGTGCCGAACCGGGCGATGTTCTCCACCGTCCAGGCCCTCTGCCGCTGCCGCTGCCGCCGGATCAGCCGCCCACGCCACCCCGACGGCGTCGCCCCGATCCGGTCGCGCGTCACGGCTGCGGCCTCCGGGACCCCCGCGACCTTCGCCACCTCCGCCTGCGCGACGGCTGGGTCGGCCGCCAGCACGTCCGCGTGCGCCTCCGGGTCCTCCGCCAGGTCGACGCCCACCGGCAGGGCCGGCGCCGCGTCCGGCGGAGGCGGCCCCTGCTCCAGCAGTCGCCGCGCGGCCTCCGGGTCCTCCAGCCGCTCCTGCAGCTTCGTCAGCGCCGGCCGCATCCGCTCGCGGCGGCGCCCCCGGCGGGCCAGGAGGGCGAGCAGCGGCGCCACGAACGCGGCGCGGACGACCAGCGTCAGCAACAGCGCAGCGGCCGCGATGCCGACCGCCGGCAGCACACCGGAGTGGTCCTTCTGCACCTTCTGGACGATGCCGAACAGCTCCAGGCCCATCGTCAGGAAGATCATGCCCTCCAGCACGAGCTCGACCGTCCGCCAGTTCTGCGTGTCCGACAGCCGGTGCTCCGGCGACAGCACCCGCGGCGCGCGGCTGCCGGTGATGAGGCCGGCGACCACCGCCGCCACCAGGCCCGACCCACCCAGCGCCTCGGCCGGGATGGAGGCCAGGAACGGCACCGTGAACGACAGCACCGTGTTGACCGTCGCATCCTTGACCCGCGCCCGGACGATCAGGTTCAGCCGCCCGACCACCCAGCCGAACACCACGGCGACGACCACCGAGTAGAGGAACGACAGCGTCACCGCGCCGAGCGTGAAGGAGGCCACCGCCGCCGCCGCGACCGCTGCCCGCAGCAGCACGAGCGCGGTGGCGTCGTTGAGGAGGCTCTCGCCCTCCAGGATCGCGACAACACGCGGCGAGACCCCTGCGCGCTTCACGATCCCGGTCGCGACCGCGTCGGTCGGGCTGACGATCGCGCCGAGCGCCACGCCCCACGCGAGCCCCAGCCCCGGGATGACCCACGCGAAGAAGATCCCGAGCAACACAGAGCTCACGATCACGAGCACCACCGAGAGCCCGCCGATCGCGCCGAACTCCCGCCGGAAGTTCATCGACGGCATCGACACCGACGCCGAGTAGAGCAGCGGGGGCAGCACGCCCGCGATGATCCACTCGGGCTGCACCTCCAGCACCGGCACGAACGGCAGGAACGAGACCAGGATGCCGAACACGACGAGGATGAGCGGCGACGCCACCCCGAAACGCTGCCCGTAGACGGTGGCGGCCGCGATGGTCAGCACGGCGAGGACGCCGACGACCAGGACCTCCTCCATCCCGTGGCCTCCCGTCTAGAGCACGTTCCCGTCTAGAGCACGATGTGCATGGCCCGCGCCGCGTCCGAGATCGATCCGGAGAGCGACGGGTACACCGTGAACGCCCTCGCCACCTGGTCCACCGTCAGCCGGTGCTCCACCGCGAGCGCGAGCGGGAAGATCAGCTCGGAGGCCCGGGGCGCGACGATCACGCCGCCGATCACAGTACCCGAACCCGTGCGCGCGAACAGCTTCACGAAGCCGTCGCGGATGCCGAGCATCTTGGCGCGCGGGTTGGACTTCAGCGCGAGCTTGTAGATGTCGCCCTGCGCGATGCCCTCCTCGATCTGCTTCTGGTTCCAGCCGACGGTCGCGATCTCCGGCTGGGTGAAGATGTTCGAGGTCACGTTGCGCAGTTCGATCGGGTTGACCGCGTCGCCCATCGCGTGGAAGACCGCAGTGCGCCCCTGCATGGAGGCGACGGAGGCCAGCGGCAGCAGGTCGGAGCAGTCGCCTGCCGCGTAGATGTTCGGGATGGACGTGCGCGCGACCCGGTTGACCCGGATGTGACCCGACGGCGTCAGCTGCACGCCGGCCTCCTCCAGGCCGATCCCTGCGGTGTTCGGGATGGAGCCGACCGCCATCAGACAGTGGCTGCCCTCCACGGTGCGGCCGTCGGTGAGTGTCGCGACCACGCCGTTCTCGGTGCGGACCACCGACTCGGCGCGCGACTTGGCGAGCACCTGCATGCCGTTGCGCTTGAACACGTTCTCGATGACGCGCGCGGCGTCGGCGTCCTCGCCCGGGAGGACTTGGTCGCGCGAGGAGATCAGCGTCACCTTCGAGCCCAGCGCGGTGTACGCGGACGCGAACTCGGCGCCGGTGACGCCCGACCCGACCACGATCAGGTGCTCCGGCACGGTGGAGAGGTCGTAGAGCTGGGTCCAGGTGAGGATGCGCTCGCCGTCCGGGACGGCGGAGGAGAGGATGCGCGGGCTCGCGCCGACCGCGATCACGATCGTGTCGGCCTCCACCCGGTCGAAGTCGGTGCCGGCGGCGCCCGTGCCGGTCGACACGATGATCGCGCCGTCGCCGTCGAGCCGGCCCTCGCCGGTGACGATGCGGACGCCGGCGCGCACGAGCTCGGCGCGCATGTCCTCCGACTGCTGACGGGCGAGGCCCATCAGGCGCTTGTTGACGGCGGCGAGGTTGACGGCGATCTCCGGACGGACCGGCTTGCCGCTCTCGCCGCGCGAGAAGAACTGGACGCCGAGGTCGGTCGCCTCGGCGATGGAGTTGGTGGCCTCCGCGGTGGCGATGAGGCTCTTGGAGGGGACCACGTCGGTGATGACGGCGGAGCCGCCGACTCCGGAGCGCTCCACGAGCGTGACGTCCGCGCCGAGCTGCGCGCCGGCGAGCGCCGCCTCGTAACCGCCCGGTCCGCCGCCGAGGACGGCGATCCGCTGCTTGCGCTCGAATTCATAGGCCATGCCTCTTATTCTTCCGTATCCCGGTGCACCGATGCGCATCCGGGCGGACGCTGTACCGCCGGGTGCCGCTCAGTAGAGTTGGCTCATGCTCGAAACCACCCAGAACCCGCTCGACGACCCTGCGACCGACCCGTTCGAGGTCGCCCGGGAGGCGGCCACGCAGCTCGCCGAGAAGACCGGCGTCGAGAAGCACGACATCGCCCTCACCCTCGGCAGCGGCTGGGGCAAGGCCGCCGACCTGATCGGCGAGACCGTCGCGGTGATCCCGGCCCACGATGTCGTCGGCTTCAGCAAGCCGGCGCTGGAGGGCCACGCCGGCACCCTGCGCTCGCTCCGGCTCGCGAACGGCAAGCACGCGCTCGTCATCGGCGCGCGCACCCACTACTACGAAGGCCACGGCGTCCGCCGGGTCGTGCACAGCGTCCGCACCGCAGCGGCCGCGGGGGCGACCACGATGGTCCTCACGAACGGCGCCGGAGGCATCAAGGAGCACTGGAAGCCCGGCACCCCCGTGCTGATCAGCGACCACATCAACCTGACGGCGGACTCCCCGCTGGAGGGCGCGACATTCATCGACCTCACCGACCTCTACTCGAAGCGCCTGCGCGACCTGGCGAAGACCATCGACCCGAGCCTCGACGAGGGCGTGTACACGCAGTTCCGCGGACCGCACTACGAGACGCCGGCCGAGGTGCAGATGGCCAAGGCGATCGGTGGCCACATCGTGGGCATGTCGACCGCGCTGGAGGCCATCGCCGCCCGCCAGGCCGGCATGGAGATCCTCGGGATGTCGCTGGTCACCAACCTGGCCGCCGGCATCCAGAAGACCCCGCTCAGCCACCAGGAGGTCATCGACGCAGGCCGGGAGGCCGAGCCGGTGATCAGCGCCCTTCTGGCCCGGATCGTGGAGGCCCTGTGACCCCAGCAGACGGAAACGCAGCAGACACTCCCCGACTCCTCGAACAGGCACGCGCCTGGCTGGCGCAGGACCCCGATCCGGAGACCCGCGAAGAGCTGGACTCGCTGATCGTGGCAGCGGAGGCGGGCTCCGCGGAGGCCGTCGACGACCTCCACTCGCGCTTCGACGCCCGCCTCGAGTTCGGCACCGCCGGCCTCCGCGGTCGGATCGAGGCCGGCCCGAACCGGATGAACCGCGTCCTGGTCTCCCAGGCCGCCGCCGGTTTCGCGCGCTGGCTGGTGGAGCACGCCGAGGGCGGGAAGCCGTCGGTCGTCATCGGCTACGACGGCCGCAAGAACTCCGACGTCTTCGCCCGCGACACCGCCGAGCTGATGGCCGGCGCCGGGGTGCGGGCGATCCTGCTCCCCCGGCTGCTGCCGACCCCGGTGCTCGCGTTCGCCGTCCGGCACCTCGACGTGAGCGCTGGCGTCATGGTCACGGCGAGCCACAACCCGCCGCAGGACAACGGCTACAAGGTCTACCTGGGCGGCGAGAACCACGGCTCGCAGATCGTCTCGCCGACGGACGCGGAGATCGAGGCGCACATCCTGGAGGTCGCCCGCGGCGACATCGGCGACCTCCCGCGCTCCGAGCAGTTCGAGATCGCGTCGGGCGACGTGGAGGCCGCCTACATCGAGGCCACCGCCGCCGTCGCGACCACGGCCGCGCCGCGGGATGCGGTCACCTTCGCATACACGGCGATGCACGGCGTCGGCTGGCGCACGGCAGAGGCGGTGTTCGAGCGCGCCGGGTTCAGCACGCCCGTCGTGGTGGCCGAGCAGCGCGACCCCGATCCGGCCTTCCCGACGGTGTCGTTCCCGAATCCGGAGGAGCCGGGAGCGATGGACCTGTCGTTCGCGACCGGCCGCGCCGCGGGGGTGGACCTCGTCATCGCGAACGACCCGGACGCCGACCGGCTGGCCGTGGCCATCCCGGACGACTCCGCCGACGGCTTCCGCCGCCTCAGCGGCAACGAAGTCGGCGCGCTGCTCGGCTGGCGTGCCGCCGAGCTCGCCGAGCGGAACTCGACGGCGGGCGCCGCCTTCGGCGCACTCGCCTGCTCGATCGTGTCGTCACCGGCCCTCGCGGCCGTCGCGGCGGCCTACCACCTCGACTTCGCCGACACGCTCACCGGGTTCAAGTGGGTCTCCCGCGCGCCCGGGCTGATCTACGGCTTCGAGGAGGCGCTGGGCTACCTCGTCAACCCGCAGACGATCCGGGACAAGGACGGCATCTCGGCCGCCACGGCGTTCCTCGACCTCGCGAACGAGCTCGCCGCCTCCGGCCGCACGATCGCCGACCACCTGGACGCGTTCGCGGAGCGTTTCGGCTACTTCGCCAGCGACCAGATCTCGCTCCGGGTCACCGACCTGTCCCGCATCGACGAGATCATGGCCGCGCTGCGCGCCACCCCGCCGAGCAGCCTGGGCGCGGTCGCCGTCGATCACATCGACGACCTCCGCGACGGCTTCGGCGCGCTGCCGCCGAGCGACGTGCTGCGCATCGTCCTCGCGGACGGCTCGCGCGTCATGGTCCGCCCGTCCGGCACCGAGCCGAAGCTGAAGATCTACATCGACGCGTCGAGCGACGAGGGCGACGTGGCCGCGCGCCGCGCCACCGCGACCGCGCGCGTCGCCGCCCTCGCGGACGCGATGCGGGCGCTCACGGCGTAACCGCCCGCACATTCGTCACGAATGTCGCCTTTCGCCGCGCGAGAGTCGACATTCGTGACGAATGTCGCCGCGTCGTCGCGCACACACATTCGTCACGAATGTCGCTTTTGGCTTGGCGAGAGTCGACATTCGTGACGAATATCGACGCGGGCTCAGCCCAGGGCCTCGTCGAGCTTCTGCTCCAGCTCGTCCAGGTCGAAGTAGTTCTGCACCACGATCACGTCCGCGTTGGTCGGCCCGAGCCGGTCGACCAGCTCGGGCGACGTGAGGATGATCTGCGCGTCGCTGGAGGCGGATCCCACGCTCGCGACATCCGCCGCGGTCACGTCCGCGTCGAGCCCGAGCCGGTCGAGCACGCGCTCGGCGTTCACCTTGAGGATGCCGGAGGTCCCGATCCCGGCACCGCAGATCGCGACGATCTTCACAGCGTGGTCCCCTTCAACGTGCCGCTTCCTCTTCGCTCAGCGTGAGGATGCGCTGCACCTCCGCGACGTCGCCCGCGGCGGCCAGCGCCGGGATCGACTCGGGGTGGTTGAAGACGTTGGCCAGCTCGGCGACGCTCGTGACGTGCGCCTCCGGCGACGTCACGGCCAGGCCGATCACCACGGAGACCGGATCGTTGTGCGGGTGGCCGAACACCACGGGGTCGTCCAGCGTCACCACCGACAGCCCGTCGTGGTTCACGTCGGGCCCCGGCCGCGCGTGCGCCAGCGCGAGGCCCGGCGCGATCACGATGTAGGCGCCGAACTCCTCGATCACCTGGACCATCCGCGCGCTGTACGACTCCTCCGTCGCACCGGAGCGGGCCAGCGCCTCCCCCGCGAGGCCGACCGCGTCGCGCCAGTCGGAGGCGTGGGCTCCGACGGTCACAGCGGTGTCGGGCAACGGTGGCAGCGGCATGGGTCCAGCGTACGCGTTAGCGGGTCACGAACCCTCGAAACCTGCTGTGATGATCTCGGCCAGTTCCTCACGCTGCTCGACCGGGAGGAAGGCCCCGGCCGCGGCGTTGAGCTGGAAGATCTCCAGGTCGGTGCGGTCGTAGGAGAACGCGTCGGCGAGGATGCTGAGCTCGCGCGTCAGCGTCGTGCCGCTCATCAGCCGGTTGTCGGTGTTGACCGTGACGCGGAAGCCGAGCTGGTACATCAGGTCGAACGGGTGGTCGAGGATGTCGTCGCCCCAGGCCGCGATCGCGCCGGTCTGCAGGTTGGAGGTCGGGCTGGTCTCCAGCGCGATCTCGCGGTCCTTGACCCACTGCGACAGCGTGCCGAGCGTCACGTAGGTGTTCTCGTCGTCCTGGCGCTCGATCGTGATGTCCTCCGCGAGGCGCACGCCGTGGCCGAGACGCAGCGCACGGCCGTCGAGGAGGGCGCTGCGGATGCTGTCCAGGCCGTCGGCCTCGCCCGCGTGCACGGTGGCCGGGAAGAACTGCGCGGCGAGGTAGTCGAACGCCGCCCGGTGGTTCGAGGGCGGGAAGCCCGCCTCCGGCCCGGCGATGTCGAACCCGACGGCCCCGCGGTCGCGGTGGCGCACGGCGAGCTCGGCGATCTCCAGGCTGCGGTCGGTGTGGCGCATGGCGCTCACCAGCTGGCCCACGCGGATGCGGCCGCCGGCGGCGCGCACGTCCTCGATGCCCTGCTCGACGCCCTCCTGCACCGCCTCCACGGTCTCGTCCAGGGTCAGGCCGCGGCTGAGGTGCTGCTCGGGCGCCCAGCGGATCTCGCCGTACACGACACCGTCGGCGCCGAGGTCCTGGACGAACTCGCGCGCGACCCGGCCGAGGCCCTCACGGGTCTGCATGACGGCGGTGGTGATGTCGAAGGTCTTGAGATACTCGACCAGCGAGCCCGAGTTGGACTTCTCGGCGAACCAGGCGCCGAGCGCCTCCGGGTCGTCGGCCGGGAGCTGGAGGCCGATGCCGTCCGCGAGCTCCAGCACCGTGGCGGGGCGCAGGCCGCCGTCCAGGTGGTCGTGCAGGGAGACCTTGGGCAGCGCCCGGAGGTCGGTCCCGTCGGCGAGCGTGTAGGTGCTGTTCTCGTTCGAGGTCATGGGTCTCAATCTATCTAGCCGATGCGCTCGGCGACGAGGGGGGTCCGCGTGAACGGGGTGCCGACCGGCGCGATCCGGTACGCGCCCTCCAGCGCCTCCAGGGCCCGCTCGAACCGCGCGGGCTCGTCCGCGGACAGGGTGAACAGCGGCTGGCCCGCGCGCACCTCGTCGCCCGGCTTGGCGTGCAGGTCGACGCCGGCGGCGTGCTGCACCGGGTCCTGCTTGCGGGCGCGGCCCGCTCCGAGCCGCCAGGCCGCGATGCCGAAGGGCAGGGCCTGCTGCTCCACGAGCACTCCGTCCGACTCCGCGACGACGGTGTGCGTCTCGCGGGCGACCGGCAGCGCCGCGTCCGGGTCGCCGCCCTGCGCGCGCACGGTCTCGCGCCACTTGTCCATGGCGCGGCCGTCCTTCAGCGCGGCCTCCACGTCGGCGTCCGGCTGTCCGGCGAGCGTCAGCATCTCGCGGGCGAGCGCGACGGTCAGCTCGACGATGTCGGCCGGGCCGCCGCCGGCGAGGACCTCGACGGACTCGCGGACCTCGTTGGCGTTGCCGATGGCGAGGCCGAGCGGCACGTTCATGTCGGTGAGGAGGGCGGAGGTCGCGACGCCGGCGTCCTTGCCGAGCTCCACCATCGTGCGGGCGAGCTCACGCGACTTGTCGATGTCCTTGAGGAACGCGCCGGAGCCGAACTTCACGTCGAGCACCAGGGCGCTCGTGCCCTCCGCGATCTTCTTGGACATGATGGAGGACGCGATCAGCGGGATGGCCTCCACCGTCCCCGTGATGTCGCGCAGCGCGTACAGCTTGCCGTCCGCGGGCGCGAGCCCGGAGCCTGCGGCGCAGATCACGCCGCCCGGACCGCGCAGCTGGGCAATCATCTCCTCGTTGCTGAGGTTCGCGCGCCAGCCCGGGATGCTCTCCAGCTTGTCGAGCGTGCCGCCGGTGTGGCCGAGGCCGCGGCCCGAGAGCTGCGGCACCGCGACGCCGAACGACGCGACCAGGGGCATCAGCGGGAGGGTGATCTTGTCGCCGACGCCGCCGGTGGAGTGCTTGTCGGCGGTCGGCTTGCCGAGGCCGGAGAAGTCCATCCGCTCGCCCGACGCGATCATGGCGAGGGTGAGGTCCCGGATCTCGCGACGAGTCATCCCGTTCAAGAAGATCGCCATGGTCATCGCCGACATCTGCTCGTCGCCGACGTAGCCGCGCGTGTACGCGTCCACCAGCCAGTCGATCTCCGCCGTGGTCAGCTCGCCATGGTCGCGCTTGGTCCTGATCAGGTCGACGGCGTCGAACGCCTCGACCGCTGCTGCGGTGCTCACGAAGATGTAACCCTCTTAGTCGTCGGTGTCGGTGTCGGTGTCAGTCGGTCGTGTGGTGTTCGTCGTACTCCGCCGCCCCGTGCTCCTCCGCGTAGGCGGCGAGCTGGCGCGGCCCGAACGCGTCGGGCAGCACCTCGTCGATCGTGCGGATGCCGGAGACCGTCTCCAGCAGCATCCCCTCGGCCGAGTGCTCGTACAGCAGCTGCCGGCAGCGGCCGCACGGCATCAGCGTGGCGCCGTCGCCGTTCACGCAGGTGAACGCGACGAGGCGCCCTCCCCCGGTCATCGCGAGCGACGACACGAGGCCGCACTCCGCGCACAGGGTGACGCCGTAGCTGGCGTTCTCGACGTTGCAGCCGCTGACGACGCGGCCGTCGTCCACCAGCGCCGCGGCGCCGACCGGGAATTGCGAGTACGGCACGTAGGCGTGCGTCATCGCCTCGTTCGCGGCCGCGCGCAACGCGGGCCAGTCGATGGGCGCGGTCATGACTTGATGTACGGCTTGCCGTCCGCGGCCGGGGCGCGGGACACACCGACGAGGCCGGCGACCGCGAAGATCGTCACCACGTAGGGCAGCATCAGCATGAACTCGCTCGGGACCGGCGAGCCGATGATGCCGAGCACGTTCTGCAGGTTCGTCGCGAAGCCGAACAGGAGGGCCGCGAGGGTCGCGCGGATCGGGTCCCAGCGACCGAAGATGACGGCCGCGAGGGCGATGAAGCCCTGTCCTGCGGTCATCTCCTTGGAGAACGCGCCGACCGAGCCGAGCGTGAAGTACGCGCCACCGAGTCCGGCGACCGCTCCCGCGAGCGAGACGTTCCAGAACCGGGTGCCGTTGACGTTGATGCCCACGGTGTCCGCGGCCTCCGGGTGCTCGCCGACCGAGCGCAGGCGCAGGCCCCAGCGGGTCTTGAACAGCCCGAACCACACCAGGAAGATCGCGATGTACATCAGGTACTCGATGATCGTCTGGTCGAACAGGACCTTGCCGATGATCGGGATGTCGCTGAGGATCGGGATCGGCCAGTCCGGGAGCCGCGGCGGGTGGTTGAGCACCTGCGGGTCGCCGGCGAGGACCGCCGAGTACAGGAAGCTCGTGAGGCCGGTGACCAGCACGTTGAGGACGACACCCACGATCACCTGGTCCACCAGGTACTTGATCGAGAAGGCCGCGAGCACGAAGGACACGAGCACGCCGGCGACCATCGCGGCGAACAGGCCGACCAGCCAGCTGCCGGTGATCGTCGCGGTCATGGCCGAGACGAACGCGCCGGCCAGGAGCTGACCCTCGATGGCGACGTTCACCACGCCGCCACGCTCCGAGATGACGCCGCCGAGAGCGCCGAACACGAGCGGGACCGAGAGACTGATCGTCCCGAGAAGGAGGCCGGTGACCGGCACGGGGAGCTGGCCCGAGCCCGCCCACGCGAGGAACGCGAACATGAAAAGCAGCGCGAAGACGATGACCAGCCAGATCGGCGTCTTGCGCACCTTCCACGACAGCCAGGCGCTGTACGCGGTGATCAGCAGGAGCAGGATCGTCACGACGGTCGTGGTCGTGAACGTGTCGACGGTCAGGTTCGGCAGCTTGATCGCGTCGGAGGACTCGGAGAACCGGAAGGTGCTCTGGCCGTGCCGGGCGAAGCCGAAGAACAGCACGATGCTGATGACGACGAAGACCGCGAGGGCGATCGGCGCCTTCCAGGAGCGGACCTCGGCCTTCTCGAGGACGATGGGCGAGGAGTCGGGAATGACGGGGGCTGCGGTGCTCACTTGGCCGCCACCTCCTTCGTGACGATGGGACGCTGTCTCCGGGGCGCGCTCCCCGGCGTCGGCAGGCGGAAGATCGCGCGCACCAGCGGCGGGGCGGCGACGAAGAGCACGATGAGGGACTGCATGATCAGCACGATGTCGATCGGGATGCCACCGGCCTGGATCGTGTAGCCGCCCGCCTTCAGAGCGCCGAACAGCAGGCCGGCGACGAAGACGCCCCACGGCCGGGACCGGCCGAGCAGCGCGACCGTGATCGCGTCGAAGCCGATGCCGGCGTCCACGCCCGAGCTGATGCCGGCCGGGAACACGCCGAGCGCCTGGCTCGCGCCCGCGACGCCCACGAGCGCTCCGGCGAGGAGCATGGCGTACACGTAGATGTTCTTCACGTTGATGCCCGCGACGCGTGCGGCGTTCGGGTTCTCGCCCACCGCGCGGAAGCGGAAGCCGAGGCTCGAGCGGTTGATCAGCCACCAGACGAACACCGTCGCCGCGATGACGAGGACGAACGCCCAGGTCAGGTTGTACTGCACCCCGAGAAGCGGGGGCAGCACGGCGTTCGCGTGGATCGGCGGCGCCTTCGGGTTGTTCGATCCAGGCGCCTGGAGCAGACCCTTCGTGCGCAGCATGTAGGAGATGAGGTAGAACGCGATGTAGTTGAGCATGATCGTCACGATCACCTCGTGCGCGCCCGTCCTCGCCTTGAGGAGGCCGACGATGCCCGCCCAGATCGCGGCGCCCGCGATGCCGGCGAGGATGGCGACGACCAGGTGGATGACCGGCGGCAGGTCGAACGAGAAGCCGACCCACGCGGCGGCCGCCGCGCCGATCAGGAGCTGGCCCTGACCGCCGATGTTGAAGAGGCCGACGCGGAACGCCAGCGCGACGCCGAGGCCCGCGACGATCAGTGGGGTGGCGAACGTCAGCGTCTCGGTCAGCGGGCGGATCCCTGCGGCGAAGGTCGGCCGCCCGAAGTTGTAGATCGCGCCCTGGAACATCGAGGTGTACGCGCTGGACACGGACGTCCAGATGGCGGAGAACGTGTCGCCGGGGCGTGCGAAGAAGTACGCCGACGCCTTCTGCACACCGGGGTCGGTGAGCGCGATCAGGATGCCTCCGACGATGAGCGCGAGCACGACGGCGAGGATGGAGATGACCACTGGGCCGCCCATGATGTCGCGGATCGCCTTGTTCCAGCGGTCGTCGTTCTCCGGCTTGGCCGTCGGCTGTCCCTGCGGCGCGGGCGCGGCCGGCGCCGCCGACTGGCTGGGCGTGGGGGCGGTCATGCTGCTGCTCCTGCCTGCTCCGGCGACTCGCCGGCCATCATGAGGCCGAGGACGTCACGCGACGTGTCCCCCGGCACGATTCCTACGATCCCCCCGCGGTACATCACGGCGATGCGGTCGGCGAGCGCCGCCACCTCGTCGAGCTCGGTGGACACCACGATCACGGGCACGCCCGCGTCGCGGGTCGCGACGATGCGCTTGTGGACGAACTCGATCGATCCGACGTCGAGGCCGCGGGTCGGCTGCGCGGCGACGAACAGCCGCAGCTCGCGGCTCAGCTCGCGGGCGAGCACGACCTTCTGCGCGTTGCCGCCGGAGAGCCGGCCGACCTTCTGGTCGATCGACTGGGTGCGGACGTCGAACTCCGACACCTTCTCCTCGGCGAACTGCTTGAGGTAGGAGAACTGGATGCTGCCGCCCTTGACGAACGGCGCGCCCGTCGAGCGGTCGAGCATCAGGTTCTCCTGGATGCTGAACTCGCCGACCAGCCCGTCCTCGTTGCGGTCCTCGGGCACGAAGCCGACGCCGGCGTCGAGCACCTTGCGCGGGCTGTGGCCCTGGATCTCGGCGCCGTCGAGCAGGATCCTGCCCTCCACGCGCGGCTGCAGGCCGAGGATCGCCTCGGTCAGCTCGGTCTGGCCGTTGCCCTGCACGCCGGCGATCGCGAGGATCTCGCCGGCGCGGACCTCGAAGCTCACCTTGTTGACGACGAGCTGCCCGATCGGATCGATCACCGAGAGGTCCTCGACCACGAGCGCGGGCGCGCCAGGGTTCGCGGCCTCCTTCTCGACCGTCAGGGACACCGCGCGGCCGACCATCATGGAGGCCATCTCCGCGTTGGTGGCGGTGGGCTCGGTCTCGCCGACCACCTTGCCGAGGCGGATGACCGTGATGCGGTCGGCCACCTCTCGCACCTCGCGGAGCTTGTGGGTGATGAAGACGATGGCTGTGCCCTGCTCCTTGAGCTGGCGCATGATCGCCATGAGCTCGTCGGTCTCTTGGGGGGTCAGCACCGCGGTCGGCTCGTCGAAGACCAGGACCTTCGCGTTCTGCGACAGCGCCTTGATGATCTCGACGCGCTGCTGGACGCCGACCGGGAGGTCCTCAACGAGCGCGTCCGGGTCGACGTGGAAGCCGAAGCGGGCGGAGATCTCGCGCACCTTCGCGCGGGCCGCGTTCAGGTCGAGGCGGCCGCCGAGCTTGGTCTGCTCGTGGCCGAGCATGACGTTCTCCGCGACGGTGAAGACGGGGATGAGCATGAAGTGCTGGTGGACCATGCCGATGCCGGCCTTCATGGCGTCGCCGGGGCCGGAGAAGTGCTGGACGACGTCGTCGAGCAGGATCTCGCCCTCGTCGGCCTGATACAGGCCGTACAGCACGTTCATCAGGGTGGATTTGCCTGCGCCGTTCTCGCCGAGCAGACAGTGGATCTCGCCGGGTTCGACGGTCAGATCGATGTGGTCGTTGGCGACCAGGGCACCGAACCGTTTGGTGATGCCGCGAAGTTCGAGCTTCATTCGGGTGGGTTCCTTCTCTACTCGCCCGGGGTGAGCACAGAGCCTAGTGAGGGTGATGGCACGCGAATAGCGCTGGTGGCCTCGATGCGCATCATCACCCTACCTTTCTGCACATATGTCAGTGTGTGCTCAAACGAGCACCTTCGACAAGGTGCCGGGGCGAGCGTGCGGGTGGACGTGCGACGGGGAGGCCAGCGTGCGCTGACCTCCCCGTCGAGTGTTCGTCGCGCCGATTACTGCTTCGGCGACGACGGCGAGGTGACCTTGATCGAGCCGTCGATGATGCCGGCCTTGATCTTGTCGAGTTCGCCCTGCAGGCCCTTGTCCACCTTCGAGGCGAAGTCGTGGAACGGAGCGATGCCGACGCCGTCGTTCTTCAGCGTGCCGACGTACGGCGTGCTGTCGAACTTGCCCTTGGCGGCCTGGGTGACCACGTCGTTGGTGGCCGGCTTCATGCCCTTCATGACCGAGGTGAGGAGCAGGTCCTTCACGGTCGGGTCGGACTGGTAGACGTCGGCGTCGACGCCGATCATCGCGATCGGCTTGCCCGAGTCGCGGATGGCCTGCGCGGCCGACTGGTAGATCGGGCCGCCGACGGGCATGATGACGTCCGCGTTCTGGTCGATGACGCCCTGAGCGGTGTTCTTCGCGGTCTCGTTGGCGTCGAAGCCACCGGTGAAGGAGCCGTTCTGCTTGTCGACGTCCCAGCCGACGACCTTGACCGACTTGCCCTTCTGCTGGTTGTAGTACTTCACGCCGTCCGCGTAGCCGTCCATGAAGATGGTGACGGTCGGGATCTGCATGCCTCCGAAGGTGCCGACGATGCCGGTCTTCGTGTAGCTCGCCGCGGCGTAGCCGGCCAGGAAGGCGGCCTGCGCGGTGTCGAAGATGATCGGCTTGACGTTCTTCGCGGTGATCGAGCTGTCGTCGATGATGGCGAACGAGACGTCGGGGTTCGCCGCAGCGGCCTTCTTGGTGGCGTCGGCGAGCAGGAAGCCGACGGTCACGACGAGGTTGCAGTTGGCGTCGACCATGCTCTGGATGTTCGGAGCGAAGTCGTTCTCGCTCTTCGACTCGGCCTTGTTGTACTTGACCCCGAGGGTTCCGGCGGCCTGCTGGAGGCCCTCGTAGCCGAGCTGGTTGAACGAGTGGTCGTCGAAACCGCCCGAGTCGGAGACCATGCAGGGCAGGAATTTGCTGTTGGCGGCGCCGGTCGTCGAGGTCGACGACGGGGCGGCCGAGCACGCGGCGAGCAGCGCGACGACGCCGGTCACCGCAAGGCCGACGAGGCCGGCCTTACGAGCTGTGATTGTCAAGGTTGTCCTCCAAGATGCAGGCCGCCTCGGGTGCCGGACGGCCACTGTATGCATTGCACGTTACCGAATGTGACGAACGGCTCTGATCGAAAATTCGGGTTCTTCATGCAAGCGTTACAAACGCGCGCGCGGTTGGCGACTGCTCATTTGAGCAGCTGCCTTCCACTGCGCGCGCCCGCGTGCCTCTTAAGGGTGCAGACCGCCCGCTACATCCACCCGCGCTTCTTGAACACCACGTACAGCAGCGTGCTCAGCCCCACCATCGCGAGCACCGCCAGCGGGTAGCCCAGCGGCCATGCCAGCTCCGGCATGTTGTGGAAGTTCATCCCGTAGATGCCCGCGATCAGCGTCGGCGCGAAGAGGATGGCCGCCCACGAGGAGATCTTCTTGACCTCCTCGCCCTGCCGGTGCGTGGAGTGCGCGAGCCGCGTCATCTCCTCGTTCTGGCGTTCGGCCACGAGGGTCGAGTTCACCGTCAGGATGTCGCGCAGCAGGTAGCGGAATCCGTCCACCCGCTCGTTCACCTGCGTGAGGTGGTCCGCAACGTCGCGCAGGCGCCGTTCCAACTCCTCGGTCACGCCGTACTTCGCCGAGCCGCGTTCCAGGGCGACCATGACCGAGGAGAGCGGGTGCGTGGCCCGCTGGAAGTCGATGACCTCCCGCGACAGCTCGTAGATGCGCCGGGAGACCAGCGCGTCGCCGCCGAACACCTGCGTCTCGATCTCGTCGATGTCGTTCGCGAGTCCCGCGACGACCGGGCTGTAGGCGTCCACGACCGCGTCGATGATCGCGTAGAGGATGGCCTGCGGGCCGAGCGCGAGGAGGTCGCGCTCGCGCTCCATCCTGTGCCGCACCGTCGACAGGTCGGGCGACTCGCTGTGGCGCACCGTGATGACGAAGTTCGGGCCGACGAAGAGGTGCAGCTCGCCGAAGTCGACCTCCTCCGGCGCGTCCAGGTAGTTCGCCGCCTTCAGCACCACGAACAGCACCGAGTCGTAGCGCTCCAGCTTGGGCCGCTGGTGGGCGACGATCGCGTCCTCGACCGCCAGCGGGTGGAGGCTGAACTCCGACGCCAGCGACATCAGCTCCTGCTCCGTCGGCCGGTAGAGGCCGATCCAGGCGACGCCGCCGGGGGTGTCGTCCAGCGCGCGGTAGGTCTCGGCCAGGGTGCGCGGCGAGGCGACGCGGACGCCGTCGGCGTAGATGGCGCTGTCCACCATGCTGGACCGCGACGAGCGCTGCGGCTCGGTCAGGACGGGCGCAGGCGAACTGGGAGGATCGACCCGCCGGGCTCGGGACACGAAGGGCATCGGAATGCCGCGTCGGTTCAGGTTCGCCATGGTTCACCTCCTGGTGCGTGCGGATACGTGAGGTGGCCCGTGCAGCGCCCGGATCCCGGGCGGCAGCGCCACCTAACTGTACGCGCGCAGGCCGCCGGTGCGCTGGGCCCCGCCGCGGCGGACGTCCGTGCAGGCGTCGAGGATGACCTTCTCGTAGTGGCCGACGAGTTCGGAGCAGAGCACGTCCCAGCCGCGGCCGAGCACGCGGCGGCGGCCGGCCTCCCCCATCCGCAGCCGCAGCGGGGCGTCGGTGGCGAGCATCGAGACGGCGGCGCGCAGGCCGCGGTCGTCGGCCGGAGGGAAGAGAAGCCCGTCCACGCCGTGCTCGACCAGATCGATCGGGCCGCCGGCGCGCGGCGCGACCACCGGGAGGCCGGAGGCGTGCGCCTCCTGGACGGTCTGACCGAACGTCTCCTCGGAACCGGTGTGCACGAACACGTCGAACGCCGCGTAGGCGGCGGCGAGGTCGGCTCCCCCGAGCCGGCCGAGCCAGGTGGTCGGGACGCCGTGCAGCTGCCGCTCGACGGCCTCCCGCGCCGGCCCGTCCCCGACGACGGCGACCGAGACCCCGGGCAGCCCGCGCAGCACGCGCAGCCGCTCGACCTGCTTCTCGGGGGCGATCCGCCCGACGTAGCCGACGACGACCTCGCCGTCGGGCGAGAGCCGCTCGCGGAGGGCGACGGCCTCCGGAGTGCGGCGGTTGTTGGGGTGGTAGCGCTCCAGGTCCACGCCGCGACCCCAGCGGGCCAGGCGCCGCACGCCGGCCTCCCGGAGGTCGTACTCGCTGGCCGAGGACGGCACCAGCGTGACGTCGGCGCCCTCGTGCACCCAGCGGACGTACTTCCAGGCGATGGCGGCGGTCATCCCGAGCCCGTTGCGGCGCGCGAACCCGGCGACATCGGTCTGGTAGATGGCGACGGAGGGCACGCCGACCCGGTTGGCGGCGGCGATGGCCTGCGCGCCGAGGAAGAAGGGAGAGGCGGCGTGCAGCACGTCCGGCTCGAACTTGGCGAGGATCCGCTGCACCTGCGGGCTCGGCAGCCCGACCGGGAACTGCCGGTACGCGATGGACGGCACCTGGTGGATGCGGTAGCCCGCATACTCGTCCGGCGCCCCGGCCTCCGGACAGATCACGATGGCCTCGTGCCCCTCCGCGGCCAGATGATCGAGCACCCGGAGGACGCTGGTGGTCACCCCGTTCACTGTGGGGAGGAAGCTCTCGCTGACGACGGCGACCCGCATGACCACAGTGTCGCGGCCGGGAATGTCCCGACCGTGAACGGAAGGTGTCCAGAACCGCTCGGTATCCTTTCGCCATGACTTCTCCTGGCGCGCTCGACCGGTTCTACAGCATCATCCCGGCCGGCGGGATCGGCTCCCGGCTGTGGCCGCTGTCCCGGGCCGACGCCCCCAAGTTCCTGCACGACCTGACCGGGTCGGGGCAGACGCTGCTGCGGAACACCTGGGACCGGCTGGCCCCCATCTCCGGCGAGCAGCGGATCATGGTCGTCACCGGGCGCGCCCACCGGGCCGCCGTCGAAGCGCAGCTTCCGGCGCTCGCCGACGCCAACGTGGTCCTGGAGTCCGAGCCGCGCGACTCCACCGCCGCGATCGGGCTGGCCGCGGCCATCCTGCAGCGCCGCGAGCCCGGCGTCATCATCGGCTCGTTCGCCGCCGATCACGTCATCCGCAACACGCGGCTGTTCGCGTCCACGGTGAAGGAGGCCGTCGCCGCCGCCGACGCCGGCTACATCACGACCATCGGGATCAAGCCCACCGAGCCGGCGGTCGGGTTCGGCTACATCCGCTGCGGCGGCGAGCTGCCGGTGACCGGCGCCCCGAGCGCGCTCGCGGTGCAGTCGTTCGTGGAGAAGCCCGACCTGCCGACCGCCGAGGGCTATCTCTCCAGCGGCTCCTACCTGTGGAACGCTGGCATGTTCATCGCGCGCGCCGACCTGCTCCTGGAGGAGATCGGCCGCAGCAAGCCGGCCCTCCTCGCCGGGCTGCTCGAGCTCGCGGAGGCCTGGGACGACCCGGCCACCCGCGGCCCCGCGGTCGACCGGATCTGGCCGAACCTCGAGAAGATCGCGATCGACTACTCGGTCGCCGAGCCCGCCGCGGCGGCCGGACGGCTCGCGGTCATCCCCGGCTACTTCGACTGGGACGACGTGGGCGACTTCGCCTCGCTGTCCAAGCTGAACTCGGGAGGCCGCACCACCGACCTGGCGATCCTCGGCGAGAACGCGCGCGTGCTCGCGGACGCCTCCAGCGGCATCGTGGTCAGCCAGACCAAGCGGGTCATCAGCTTGATCGGCGTGAAGGACATCGTCATCGTCGACACGCCGGACGCGCTCCTCGTCACGACCACGGACAACGCGCAGCGGGTGAAGTCGGTGGTGGACGCGCTGAAGGTCACCGGCTCGACCGACGTGCTCTGAGCCGGCTTCCCCGTCGAGCCGGGGTCAGTCGACGACCGAGGGCCCGGCCTGCACGTCCCGTGCGATCCGGCTGATCTCCTCGTCGCTCGCCTCGATCCCCGCGTCCCCCAGCCGCTGGCGGAGCACGCGCTCGCTGTCCTCCAGGGGCAGCAGCTGCATGTCCGCGCGCATCTGCTCGACGATCCCGGCGATCTTCGCGTCGCGACCGGCTTCGCCGCTGCCCTCCATGATCGGTTCGTCCTGCGTCATAGGGCGGACGGTACGCCGCGGGACGGCAGGGTCAACCGGGCTTCGGCACGGCGTTTATCTCGACGTCGAGATAACCAAGGGCACCCTAAGCAGCGCGGAACCGCCCCGCGGCATAGACTTGCCACGCGCTTCGTGCGCCTTCTTTCAGCGATCGCAACCAGGGAGGGTTGTTCGTGCCAGAGCAAGCGGCAGGGACCCTGCAACCGACGAAATCGAGGCCGGGCGGCACGCTGTACCGCGGCCGTGAGGGCATGTGGTCGTGGGTGCTTCACCGCATCACCGGCGTCGCCATCTTCTTCTTCCTTCTCGTCCACATCCTCGACACCTCGCTCATCCGGGTCAGCCCGGAGGCCTACAACGCGGTGATCGGCACCTACAAGAACCCGATCATGGGATTCGGGGAGATGGCGCTCGTCGCGGCGATCATCTTCCACGCCTTCAACGGCATCCGGATCATCCTGATCGACTTCTGGAGCAAGGGCGTCAAGTACCAGAAGGTCATGTTCTGGATCGTCATCGTCCTCTGGGTGATCCTGATGGCCGGCTTCGTCCCGACCCAGCTCATCCACATCTTCTCGGAGGTGAACTGACGTGACGACCATCGAGGCTCCGCGCACGCCGGCCCGACCGGCACGCAAGGGCGTCAACTGGGAGAAGTGGGGCTGGATCTACATGCGGCTCTCCGGCATCCTGCTGGTGATCCTCATCTTCGGCCACCTGCTGATCAACCTCGTCCTCGGCGACGGCGTCAAGCAGATCGACTTCGCCTTCGTCGCCGGCAAGTACGCCACGCCGTTCTGGCAGGTCTGGGACCTCCTGATGCTGTGGCTCGCGCTCATCCACGGCGGCAACGGCATGCGCACCCTGATCAACGACTACGCGCACAACGTGATGGTCAACCGCATCCTCAAGTGGGCGGTCCTCGCAGCGGTCGTCGTGCTGATCGTGCTCGGCACGCTCGTGATCTTCACGTTCGACCCGTGCCCGGCGGGAGCCCACGCGGCCGACCTGCCTTCGTTCTGCCCGGCCAAGTGACTGATTGACGGAAAACAACAGCTGTGACAACTGAAACCACCGAATCGACCGTCATCGACGGCGTCCACTACCACGAGTTCGACATCGTCATCGTCGGCGCAGGCGGCGCGGGCATGCGTGCCGCGATCGAGGCCGGCCCGCACGCCAAGACCGCGGTGATCTCGAAGCTCTACCCCACCCGCTCCCACACCGGCGCGGCGCAGGGCGGCATGGCCGCGGCGCTCGCCAACGTGGAGGAGGACAGCTGGGAGTGGCACACCTTCGACACCGTCAAGGGCGGCGACTACCTCGTCGACCAGGACGCCGCAGAGATCCTCGCCAAGGAGGCCATCGACGCGGTCATCGACCTCGAGAACATGGGCCTGCCGTTCAACCGCACGCCCGAGGGCAAGATCGACCAGCGGCGCTTCGGCGGCCACACCCGCGACCACGGCAAGGCGCCGGTCCGCCGGGCCTGCTACGCGGCCGACCGCACCGGCCACATGATCCTGCAGACGCTGTTCCAGAACTGCGTCAAGCTCGGCATCAACTTCTTCAACGAGTTCTACGTCCTCGACGTGATCATGAACGAGGTGGACGGCGTCGACCAGCCCGCGGGCGTCGTCGCGTACGAGCTGGCCACCGGCGAGCTGCACGTCTTCCACTCGAAGGCGATCGTCTTCGCGACCGGCGGCTTCGGCAAGATCTACAAGACGACCTCCAACGCCCACACCCTCACCGGTGACGGCGTCGGCATCATCTGGCGCAAGAAGCTCCCGCTGGAGGACATGGAGTTCTTCCAGTTCCACCCGACCGGCCTGGCCGGGCTCGGCATCCTCCTCACCGAGGGCGCCCGCGGTGAGGGCGCGATCCTCCGCAACGCCTCGGGCGAGCGGTTCATGGAGCGCTACGCCCCGACCATCAAGGACCTCGCGCCGCGCGACATCGTCGCCCGCTGCATGGTCCAGGAGGTCGCGGAGGGCCGCGGCGCCGGCCCGCACAAGGACTACGTCCTCCTCGACTGCACCCACCTGGGCGCGGAGGTCCTGGAGACCAAGCTCCCCGACATCACCGAGTTCGCCCGCACGTACCTGGGCGTCGACCCGGTCGTGGAGCCGGTGCCGGTCATGCCGACCGCGCACTACGCGATGGGCGGCATCCCGACCAACAACAACGCCGAGGTGCTGCGCGACAACACCACCGTCGTCCCCGGCCTCTACGCCGCCGGCGAGTGCGCGTGCGTGTCCGTGCACGGCTCCAACCGTCTCGGCACCAACTCGCTGCTGGACATCAACGTCTTCGGCAAGCGCGCCGGCAACAACGCGGTCGAGTACGTCAAGACCGCGACGGCCGTCCCGCTGCCGGCGGACCCGGCCAAGAACGTCCGCGAGATGATCGACGGGCTGCGCAACTCCACCGGGACCGAGCGCATCGCCGCGATCCGCAAGGAGCTGCAGGACGAGATGGACCGGAACGCCCAGGTGTTCCGCACCGACGAGTCGCTCGAGAACGTCACCGGCACCATCCACCGGCTGCGCGAGCGCTACAAGAACATCGTGGTGCAGGACAAGGGCAAGCGCTTCAACACCGACCTCCTGGAGGCCGTCGAGCTGGGCTTCCTGCTCGACCTCGCCGAGGTGGTCGTGTTCTCGGCCCGCAACCGCAAGGAGTCCCGCGGCGGCCACATGCGCGACGACTTCCCGAAGCGCGACGACGAGAACTACATGCAGCACACGATGGCCTACCTCACCGGCGACCCGCACTCCGCCGACGCGGCAGACCACATCACGCTCGATTGGAAGCCGGTCGTCGTGACCCGCTACCAGCCGATGGAGAGGAAGTACTGATGTCCAGCGCCGTGCTCGAGACTCCCCCGGCCCCGGAGGCCCCGGTCCAGTCCTTCACCGTCACGCTCATCATCCGCCGGTTCGACCCGGACGTGGACACCGAGCCGCGCTGGCAGGACTTCGACGTCGAGATGTTCCCGACCGACCGCATCCTGGACGCGTTGCACAAGATCAAGTGGGAGCAGGACGGCTCGCTGACCTTCCGCCGCTCGTGCGCCCACGGCATCTGCGGCTCGGACGCGATGCGCATCAACGGCCGCAACCGCCTCGCCTGCAAGACGCTGATCAAGGACCTGGACATCTCCAAGCCGATCTATGTCGAGGCGATCAAGGGCCTGCCGCTGGAGAAGGACCTCATCGTCGACATGGAGCCGTTCTTCGCCAGCTACCGCGAGGTGCAGCCCTTCCTGGTCGCGAACAGCACGCCGCCGAAGGACAAGGAGCGCATCCAGTCGGTCGCGGACCGCGCGCGCTTCGACGACACCACCAAGTGCATCCTGTGCGCCGCGTGCACGTCGTCCTGCCCGGTGTTCTGGACCGACGGCCAGTACTTCGGCCCGGCGGCGATCGTCAACGCGCACCGCTTCATCTTCGACTCGCGCGACGACAACGCGCAGGTGCGCCTCGACATCCTCAACGACAAGGAGGGCGTCTGGCGCTGCCGCACGACCTTCAACTGCACCGACGCGTGCCCGCGCGGCATCCAGGTGACGCAGGCCATCGCGGAGGTCAAGCAGGCGATCATGCGCGGCAAGGCGTGAGTCTCACGGCCTGAGCCCCGCCCCAATGACGAAGGCGCCCCCGGGAGACCGGGGGCGCCTTCGTCGTGCCGTCTGCTAGTTCGGCAGCTTCGCATTGATCGTGTACGTGTGCGCGACATCCCAGTTCGGGCCATCGTCGGGATTCCTGTACCCGACCATGAATTCACCGATTCGCGCGGGCGAGGACTTCGTGTACTGCACGGTCACCGCGAATGTGCGAGTGTCCGGGTACACCACCGGCTGACCGAAGTCCCAGCCCTCGATACCGGAAAACATCGCGACCATGCCGGGCTCCGTCATGTCGGCGGGGAACGGCATCCCCGGCGGCAGCTCGATCGTTCCCGTGAGGAGGATCGGCTCATTCGGGACGTCGGTGTCGAAGTACGGCTGATCGAAGACGAGCCTCGGCCGGCCCGTGGGGGCGACATCGCCGGCGACCGTCAGCCTGGTCTCGCCGGGCGTGTATTCCGGGTAGTTCAGGCTGCTCACCCGCAGGATGTCCTCCATTCCAGGCGCGCTGGCGCCCTTGAGGGCTATCTCGAAGCGATTACCTTCGGAGACGACGGGGACCGGGATGACAGCCCCGAAGCCGCCGGCGCCGCCGATCTTGAAGTCGAAGCCGAGACGGATGTCGGCGGGGACCGGCACGCCGTTCGTCGCGACGATCGTTCCGGAGACGATCCGGTTCCCGCCGGGGGTGAACTCGTACGAGGACTCGTTGAACTCGATGTAGCCGGCCGGATCCGTGCCATCGGAGGTCGCGTGGGCGGGCGAAGCAGCCGCGAGCGCGATCGCCGGGGCGGCCCAGGCCGCCGTCTTGGCGACGGTGCGTCGGGAGACGAGGCGTGGGGCCTCGGAGTCGGGTGTGTCATTCACGAGAGAAAGCCTTTCTTCGGCGGTGCTGAAATTTCTCACGCCAATGTTACCCGCTAAGCTGTTCGATTGCACATCGAGGGGCCCCGACCCCGGAATCGCCCCACAGAGGCGGGCGGCACCGCTGCGCCCGCCCCTGTGGCGTCGACCTACTTCTTGTAGGTCACGATGTAGCCGATCTTCGAGGCGGAGCCGTCCTTGCGGATCAGCGAGGTCACGATCTCGACGACGGCCTGGTGGCCCGGCTGCAGTCCCGGCGGCACGAACGCGTGGAACGCCTTCCGGTATTGCGGCGCCTGCGTGAACGGATTTCCGAGGGGGTCGACGTTCGGCAGGAAACCGCTGTCGGATTTGAAGATGGCCTTACCACGGAGCTCGCCGTCTCCGACAACGCTCTTCTGGCCGAGTACGACCCCGATGGCCTGGGCCGGGTTGTTCACGGTCGCCCCGTTGAGCGTGAAGCTCTTCACGGTCACCTCGGTCTTGGTGTCCAGGTCCGTCCACGGCTGCGGGAAGCCACCCGTGACGTACGCATCGCCCCAGATCGGGTTGCCGAAGTTGTTCTGGTAGTCCGTCTTCGAGTCGTTCAGGTGGAACCGGAGGTCGAGCCACGGGGTGTTGAGGGGCGGCCCCACGATGGGGACGTTGCCCTTCGGCCGGAACCAGCGGACGTTGGGGTCGCTGCCCTCCGGAGCCGTCGTCAGCCGCTCCCACTGAACGGTGACAGGGACCATGCCGAACCCAGCCTCGATGAATCCGGGCTCTAGCGCCGTGAGGGACGCCGTCGCCGCCGCGTACTGGGGATGGCTGGAGCTCGCGACCTGAATGGACCCGGTCACTTCGCCCGGCTGCGTCGCCTCGACGGTGAGCTCGAAGGCGTCTCCGGTCAGGACCGGTCCGCTCACGACACGGAACGCCGTGTCATCGCTGAAGCTCGCGGACAGCGTGAACCCGGACGGAGCCGTCCCACCATCGTGCGACACGGTGCCCGTGATCGTCGCCCACTCACCGGCGGGGATGTCATAGGAGGGGGCGCCGAACTGGATCGTGCCCGCCCGCACGGGCGCGAGGGAGACCGGCACGCTGCCCGCGAGGTAGCTGCGGTAGTTCGGGCTCGAGACGGTCAACGATGCGGGACCCGCACCCGCAGCGGCGGAGACGGTCAGCGAGAACGTGCTTCCGGAGACGGTCGGTCCGGCCTCCACCGAGTATCCGGAACCGTTGGCGAACGCGCCGACGAGGGCGATGTCGGCCGGAACGGTCTCACCGGTCGCCGCCTGCAGCGTTCCCGTGATCTCGATCGAGCCCCCCGCGGGCACCTCGTACGTGCCGCGATCGAACAGGATGCTGCCCAGCGGCGTGGACGTCGCGTGCGCCGGGGACGCTGTGGCCATGACGATGGCAGGGGCGGCCCACGCGGCGGTCTTCGCGACCGTGCGCCTACTTACGAGTGGTGTTGCGGGGGGGGGGGGGGGGGGGGGGGGGGGGGGGTAACGCCGTTCAAGAGATGGCACCTTTCAGGCCGCTGTAAAATGTACAACACGCAACGTAGCACCTATCAGACGCGATTCGCCACTTACAACTTCACCCGATTCCACTCACCCGGCTCTCCGCGGAACCCCGGCGCGGCCGCGCTGCCACTCCGGGCCGCGGCGACGGTGGGCCACCGCGCACCCCCGGCCGAGTCGATATCCTTGCCGCGTGGCCAGGAAGTCGCGACACGGGGAGGGCACGGTGACGGCGCAGCCCGATCCGGCGCTTCAGCGCGCCGAGGGCACGGTCGAGCCGGAGGAGACGCTGAAGGAGCGCATCCTCGACGCCGCGGAACCACTGAAGGAGCGGCTCGAGAAACCCGTCGCGCGGGTCTCCCGGTGGGCGAAGTGGGTCCAATCGCTGCGGCCGTACCGCGTCTACATCAACTTCTCGCACTCCGACGGCAACCTCCGGGCGGCCGGGATGGGGTTCCAGTCGCTGTTCGCCGTGTTCGCCGCCGTCTGGCTGGGTTTCTCCGCCGCCGGCGTCTGGCTCAGCGGCAACCAGGACATCTTCGACTCGATCGTCGACATCATCAACCGGGCGATCCCCGGGCTCATCTCGACGGACACGACGACCGGCGTCATCAACGCCGAGCAGCTGGAGTCCGCCACGGCGTTCGGGTGGTCGGGCATCGTCGCGGCGGTCAGCCTCCTGTGGACGGCGATCGGCTGGCTGTACTACACGCGCCAGGCGGTGCGCGCGGTGTTCGGGCTGAGCAGGGACACCACGAACTACGTGCTGCAGAAGATCCGCGACCTGTTCCTCGCGCTCGGGTTCGGGCTGGTGCTGGTGTTCTCCGCTCTCATCTCCATCATCAGCACGCAGGCGCTGGCGTTCTTCCTCCAGCTCGTCGGGCTCAGCTCCGACACCTTCTGGACCGACGCGATCACGCGGTTCTCCGGCCTGCTCATCTCGGTGATCCTCAACATCTTCACGCTCGGCGCGATGTTCCGCGTGATGGCGCGGGTCGCCATCCCGTGGCGCAACCTGTTCTTCGGCGTGCTGCTCGGCGCGTGCGTGCTCGCCGGGCTGAGCGCGCTCGGCGGCCTGCTGCTGACCGGGGCGACCAAGAACCCGCTGCTGGCGACCTTCGCGGTCTTCGTCGGTCTGCTGATCTGGTTCAACCTGGTCTCCCGCGTCATCCTGCTGTCGGCCTCCTGGATCGCGGTCGGGATGTTCGACAGCGGGCTCTCGCCGCGGATGATCTCGCCGGAGCAGGCTGCCGCCGAGCGGGCCGCCGCCGAGTACGAGGCGCGGGTGCTGGTGGCGAAGGCCGAGCTCCAGACCGCGCGGGACGAACTGGCGCACGCCCGCTTCCTCGCCCGGCTGGGCGCCCAGCGCCGGGTCGAGAAAGCCGAGCACCGGCTCAACGACCTGCTCGACGAGAGCAGCGTCGGCGCGCGCCGCTAGGCTGGAGGCATGCCCTCGAAACCCCTGCGCATCGCGACGGTCAACGTCAACGGCATTCGGGCCGCCTACCGCAAGGGTATGGGCGCCTGGCTCGACAGCAGGGACGTCGACATCCTCGCACTGCAGGAGGTGCGCGCCTCCACGGAGGACCTGCAGGGCCTCCTCGGCGACGAGTGGGACATCGTGCACGACCCCGCGACGGCGAAGGGCCGCGCGGGCGTCGCGATCGCCAGCCGGCACCCCCGCGCGGAGATCCACCGCGTCGAGCTCGGCGCTCCCGACTTCGACAGCGCCGGCCGCTGGCTGGAGGCCGACTACGAGGTCGACGGCCACGTCGTCACCGTCGTCAGCGCCTATGTGCACTCCGGCGAGGCGGGCACAGAGAAGCAGGACGCCAAGTACGCGTTCCTCGACGCGATGGAGGCCCGCCTCCCGCAGCTGGTGAAGCACAGCGAGTACGCGGTCGTCATGGGCGACCTCAACGTCGGCCACCGCAAGCTCGACATCCGCAACTGGAAGGGCAACGTCAAGAAGGCGGGCTTCCTCCCCGAGGAGCGGGCGTACTTCGACCGCTTCCTCGGCGCGGAGGACGACGCCCGCTACAACGACGGCGCCGGCCTCGGCTGGGTCGACGTCGGCCGCAAGGCCGCGGGCGAGGTCGACGGCCCGTACACCTGGTGGTCGTGGCGCGGGCAGGCCTTCGACAACGACACCGGCTGGCGGATCGACTACCAGCTCGCCTCCCCGGCGCTGGCGGCGAAGGTGAAGAACTACGCGGTGGACCGTGCGGCCGCCTACGACGAGCGATGGTCGGACCACACTCCCGTGGTCGTCGACTACGCCCTCTAGCATCCGCATCCTTCTCGACCCGAAAGCAGTGACATGAGCACACTCCCCCGCCTGTACTCCGGCATGCAGCCGTCGGCGGACTCCCTCCACCTCGGCAATTACATCGGCGCCCTCCTGCAGTGGAAAGAGCTGCAGAGCACCCACGACGCGTTCTTCTCCGTGGTCGACCTGCACGCCATCACCGTGGCGCAGGACCCGGCGGAGCTCCGCGAGAAGACGCGCCGCACGGCCGCGCAGTACATCGCCGCCGGAATCGACCCGTCGGCCTCCACCCTCTACGTGCAGTCGCACGTGCCCGCGCACGCGCAGCTCGCCTGGCTGCTTAACACGATCACCGGGTACGGCGAGGCCGCCCGGATGACCCAGTTCAAGGACAAGGCCGCAAAGCAGGGCGCCGACGCGACCTCGGTCGGGCTGTTCGCGTACCCCGTCCTGATGGCCGCCGACATCCTGCTGTTCGACGCGGAGGTCGTCCCGGTCGGCGACGACCAGCGCCAGCACGTCGAGCTGACCCGCGACCTCGCGGAGCGGTTCAACAGCCGGTTCGGCGAGACGTTCGTCGTGCCGCAGGCGATGATCCTCAAGGACGGCGCGCGCATCTACGACCTCCAGAACCCGGAGTCGAAGATGTCCAAGTCCGCCGAGTCGGGCGCCGGGATCGTCTGGATGCTCGACGAGCCGGACGTGACGCGCAAGAAGATCATGCGCGCCGTCACCGACACCGACGGGGTCGTCTCATTCGACCGCGCGGGCAAGCCGGGCATCTCCAACCTGCTCAGCATCTACTCGGCGCTCAGCGGCCGCGCGGTCGCCGACATCGAGCTGGAGTACGACGGCAAGGGCTACGGCGACTTCAAGAAGGGCCTCGTGGAGGTCGTCGTGGAGACGTTCGGCCCGGTCCGTGAGCGCGCCCTCGACCTGCTCGCCGACCCGGCCGAGCTCGATCGAATCCTCGCGGGCAACGCGGAGCGCGCGAGCGAGGTCGCCGAGCGCACGCTCGCCAAGGCCTTCAACGCGATCGGTCTGCTGCGACGGGCGCGCTGATGCCTCCGGCCCCGGTGGAGCTGGCGGGCGGCCCTGTCCTCCTGTCGGTTCCGGCGGAGGCCGACATCGACCGGATCGCGGAGTTCTGCCGCGATCCGGAGGTCGCCGCCTGGACCACGGTGCCCTCGCCCTACGACCGCGCGGACGCCGTGAAGTTCGTGACCGGGATCGTCCCGGACGGCTGGGCGAGCGGGCAGGAGCTCACGTGGGCGCTGCGCGACGCTCAGACGCGCCTGCTGCACGGGATGATCGGGCTGCACCACCTCCACGACGGCGAGGGCGAGATCGGCTTCTGGCTGGCCGAGGGCGCCCGCGGGCGCGGCTGGATGGCCGCGGCGGTGGACCTGGTGCTCGACCACGCCTTCGACGGCTCCGCGGGGCTGGGCCTCCAGCGCGTCGTCTGGCACGCGTTCGCGGGCAACGTCGCGAGCGCGGCCGTCGCCCGCCGGGCCGGCTTCCAGTGGGAGGGCGTCGCCCGGCTGGGTGCGCCGCACCGCGGGGTCCGGCGCGACGACTGGCAGGCCGCGCTCCTGCCCGGCGACCCGCGGACGCCGGCGGACGGCTGGCCCGCGTTCACCTCCGCGCAGGCGGCGTTGTGACGCGGGAGTCCGCACCCCGCGTCGTGCTCTTCGACCTCGACGACACGCTCTTCGCGCACCGCGCGGCGGTGTCGGCCGGCATCCAGCGCTACGCCGACCAGCTCGGCGAGCCGTACGGCACGATGGCGGCCGTCGACCTGACCGCGCTCTGGCACGACCTGGAGGAGGAGCACTACCACTCCTACCTCGCCGGCCGGCTCGACTTCGAGGGCCAGCGCCAGGCGCGCGCCCGCGACTTCGCCTCCCGGCACGGCGTCGAGCTGAGCGACACCGAGGCGAGCGCCTGGTTCGCGGACTACTTCGAGCACTACGTCGCGGCCTGGTCGCTGCACGACGACGCCCTCCCCTGCCTGGACGCGCTGGACGCGGCGTTCCCCGGCGTGCGGTTCGGCCTCATCACCAACGGCGACCTGGCGTTCCAGCGCCGCAAGGTGGAGGCCGTCGGGCTCGACTCCCGCATGGAGCACCTGATCGCCTCCGGCGAGGTCGGCGTCGCGAAACCGGACTCCCGGATCTTCGAGTACGCCTGCTCGGTGTTCGGGGCACGTCCCGCCGAGGCGGTGTACGTCGGCGACCGCCTCCGCACCGACGCGATCGGCGCCGCCCGGGCCGGGCTGACCGGCGTGTGGCTGAACCGTCGCGGGGATGTGCCGACGGCCGACGACGCGGCGGAGGCCGCGGAGGTCGGCGTGATCGAGCTGAGCGGGCTGGCTGGCTTGGTGGGGGCGCTGGGCGGCTAGTCCGCTGCGAGCCGATCCCCCGCGAGCCGATCCCCCGCGAGCTCCTCGCGCCGCAGCGGGTGGAAGTAGTAGCCGCCCTCCGTCTCCACCGCGTGGACGGTGAGGCGGGCGCCCTTCCGGACGAAGTCGTCGACCTTGACGGTGCCGCGCGCCTCGACCAGGTCGCGCACGCCGACCGCGGGGATCAGCCCGCGCTTGCCGTCGTCGTCCGTGGCGAGAGCGAAGCGGGGGCCGGTGTGGGTGACCGTCACGACCCGGTCGCTGTTGCTCGTGGCGGCGTTCGGCGCGATCTCGTCACGGCTCGGGTCCACTTTCCTGTCGGCCTGGTTCGCGATGATGTCGGCGAGCAGGTCGACCTCCCACAGCAGCCCGGCCATCGTGCGCGCCAGGTCGGCCCTGTGCTCCGTGGGAGCGAGCGCGCCGAAGTTGTAGAGGTCCTCGTGGGTGAGCTCACTCCACGAGTCCTGCAGCATCGTCTTCACCTGCAATTCCACGATCACCGGCCTCTTCCCGCTCCCCGGCACGTCCAATTCGAAGAGGAAATGCCGCGCGCGGTACCCGCTCGCCTTCGGGCCGGCGATGTAGTCCTTGTTCTCCGTGACGTCGTGGAACCGGAGGTTGCTCTTCGGATCGCCGCAGCGCTTCTCGATCTCCTCCGTCACGAGCGCGGAGTCGCGCAGGGTCTTGCAGACGAGCTTGACGCCGACGATGTCCTTGACCGTTGCAGCGATGTCGTCGAGCTCCGCGACGGTGGCGTCAGGCCCGAGCTTGCGCTTGGCCTTCTCCAGCGTGCGCTTGACGTCCTTGACCCGGCCTGGGGCGACCTTCAGCCGCGACCGGTCCTCCCCGGCGAGGATCTCCTCGCACAGCTGGTCGAGGAAGTTCTCGACGCTCGACTGCGCGCTCCTCCACTCGTGACCGCGCATCGAGTACAGCGCTTCGACGACCTCGTAGGACAGGGTGTAGCCAGGCATGACTGCGATGCTATACCTGAGATTTCTCGCGCCGGGCGGCGGCGTCCTGCCTCAGTTCCCCTTGGTGCAGGTCTGCTGCGCGGCGGTCTGACCGGTGACGTTCGACGGGAGGCTGACCGCCGACGATGTCGGAGCCGGCGTGCTGCCGCTCGCCGCGCTCGACGTCGCGCTCGGCGCCGGCGTCGCGGCCGCGGTGGGCGTGCTCGACGGCGTCGCGGTGGCCGACGGCGTCGGCGTGGCCGCCTCCGTCCCGTTCCCGGTCGTTCCGGTGAGCTGGACCGGGGTGTCCGTGGAGAGCGCCTGCTTGAGCGCGTCGACACCCGTCGGCTCCGGGACGACGCGGTTGTTGTTGTCGGGGTCCGTCATCGACGGGTACTGGAGGAACACGAAGTCGCTCAGCGACACGCTCTTCAGCGCGAGGCCGATCGAGACCAGAGTGGTCGGGGAGGCCATCGTGTCCGACAGGGTGAGGTTGGAGGTCGCAGCCTTCGCCAGCGTGAACAGCGTCAGCGGGTTGCCCAGGACACCGGCGCTGGTCACCTTGCGCAGCAGGGCCGAGAGGAACAGCTGCTGGTTGCTGATCCGGCCGAGGTCGCTGCCGTCGCCCACGCCGTGCCGGCTGCGGACGAACGCGAGCGCCTGGGCGCCGACCAGGGTCTGCTGGCCGGCGGGCAGGTTTAGCCCGACGTACGGATCGGTCAGCGGCGTCGCGAGGCAGACGGTCACGCCGCCGACCGCGTTCGACATCGCCGAGACGCCGTCGAAGCTGATCTCCGCCGCGTACGGGATGCTGAGGCCGGTGAGCGCCTCCGCCGTGAGCACGACGCAGGACAGGCCGCCGGTGGACAGCGTGGTGTTGAACTGCGCGCTGTCCTGCGGCGAGGTAGAGCCGCCGCCGGAGGTCGGGCAGGACGGGATCGGCACCATCAGGTCGCGCGGGATGCTGATCACGGTCGCGTGCTGGTGGTCCGCGGAGAGGTGCAGGACCATCGTGACGTCGTTGTTGCCCGCGCCCGAGCTGCCCGCGAGCTCCTGAGCGCTGGAGAACTGGCCGCCCTGGCCGGTGCGGGTGTCCGTTCCGGCGAGCAGGATGTTGACAGCTCCGGACTCCGCGCCGACCGCGGGCACCGCGACGGGCTTGCCCGCGGCGGAGACCAGGTGGACGGCGGGCTTCAGGGAGCGGACGGTGTCCTGCACCGCATACGCGGCGATGGCGCCCGTCGAGATGACGGCGACGGCGACGATCGACGCGAGCAGCCGCGCGACCGGTCCGCGGGCGCGGCGGACCGGCAGGCGGCCGTGCCGCACCGGGGTCGGTCGCGCGACCGTCGAATGCCTCATGCTTCGACGTTAGGGGAGCAAACTGCGGGAAACCTTTCCCGCGGATGAGGAACCTGCAAGGATCCACAGCCGGGCGGCGGACCTGACCCGCGAACACGCACGAGCGCCGCCCGGCGGAAGCCGGACGGCGCTCGGTGGCACTGCGTGGAGGTTACTTCACGTCGTCGTCGACCCAGTCGAACGTCTTCGTGACGGCCTTCTTCCACAGGCGCAGCTGACGGTCGCGCTCGGCGGCGTCCATGTCCGGCGTCCAGCGACGGTCTTCCTGCCAGTTCTTGCGCAGGTCGTCCAGGTCGCTCCAGAAGCCGACGGCGAGGCCCGCGGCGTAGGCGGCGCCGAGCGCCGTCGTCTCCGCGACGACCGGACGGACGACCGGGACGCCGAGGATGTCCGCCTGGAACTGCATGAGGGTGTTGTTGGCGATCATGCCGCCGTCCACCTTCAGCTCCGACAGCTCGACACCGGAGTCCGCGTTGACCGCGTCCAGCACCTCGCGGGTCTGGAAGGCCGTGGCCTCCAGGACGGCGCGGGCGATGTGACCCTTATTGACGTAGCGCGTGAGGCCCACCAAGGCGCCGCGCGCGTCCGCCCGCCAGTACGGCGCGAACAGGCCGGAGAACGCCGGCACGAAATACGCGCCGCCGTTGTCCTCGACGGTCTTCGCCAGGTCCTCGATCTCGGGGGCGCTGGAGATGATGCCGAGGTTGTCGCGCAGCCACTGCACCAGCGAACCGGTGACGGCGATCGAGCCCTCCAGGGCGTAGTGCGGCTTGTCGTCGCCCAGCTTGTAGCCGAGCGTCGTCAGGAGGCCGTTCTTGGAGTGGACGATCTCCTCACCCGTGTTGAAGATGAGGAAGTTGCCGGTGCCGTAGGTGTTCTTGGACTCGCCCGGATCGAACGCCGCCTGACCGAACGTGGCCGCCTGCTGGTCGCCCAGGATGCCCGCGACGGGCACCTCGCGCAGCAGGCTGGAGGACTCCACCGTGCCGTAGACCTCGGAGGAGCTCTTGATCTCCGGGAGCATCGACTTCGGGACCCCGAACACCTCGAGGATGTCGTCGCGCCAGGTGAGCGTCTCCAGGTCCATGAACATGGTGCGCGAGGCGTTGGTCACGTCGGTGGCGTGCACGCCGCCGTCGGGGCCGCCGGTGAGGTTCCAGAGCACCCACGCGTCGGTGTTGCCGAACAGCAGGTCGCCGCGCTCGGCGCGCTCGCGGGCGCCTTCGACGTTCTCCAGGATCCAGGTGATCTTGGTGCCGGAGAAGTAGGTCGCCAGCGGGAGGCCGACATCCTGCTTGAACCGCTCGACGCCGCCGTCCGCGGCGAGGCGGTCGACGATCGGCTGGGTGCGGGTGTCCTGCCAGACGATGGCGTTGTAGACGGGCTCGCCGGTGTTCTTGTCCCAGACCACCGCGGTCTCGCGCTGGTTGGTGATGCCCACCGCCGCGATGTCGTGACGGGTGAGGTCGGCCTTCGACAGCGCCTGGCCGATGACCTCGCGCGTGTTGTTCCAGATCTCGACCGGGTTGTGCTCGACCCATCCCGCCTTCGGGAAGATCTGCTCGTGCTCCAGCTGTCCGCTCGACACGATCGACCCGGACTTGTCGAAGATGATCGCCCGAGTGCTGGTCGTGCCCTGGTCGATAGCGACGACGTAGTCGGCCATACGTAACTCCTTTGTTTTGGGGGTGGGACTGAAGAGGGCCGGTCGGGGTCTCCCCCGGCCGGCCCCCGGGTGTTACTTGGTGAGGATGGGCAGCAGCAGCAGCGCGAGCCAGCCGGCGAGCAGACCGCCGATGATCGGGCCGACGACCGGCACCCAGGAGTAGGACCAGTCGCTGGTGCCCTTGCCCTTGATGGGCAGGACGGCGTGAGCGATGCGCGGGCCGAGGTCACGAGCCGGGTTGATGGCATATCCGGTCGGACCACCGAGGCTCGCGCCGATGCCGATCACCAGGAGGGCGACGGGCAGGGCGCCGAGGGCGGCGAGGCCCGCCGCGGTGCCGGGCTGGTGGCCGAAGGCGATCACGACGAACACCAGCACGAAGGTGCCGATGATCTCGGTGACGAGGTTCCAGGCGTAGCTGCGGATCGCAGGGCCGGTGGAGAAGACGCCGAGCTTGTTGCCCGGGTCCGGCTCCTCGTCGAAGTGCTTCTTGTACGCCAGGAACGTCAGCACGGCGCCGATGAACGCACCGATCAGCTGCGCGACGATATAGAGGAGCACTGTCACGAAGTTGACCGGCACCAGCGTGTGCCCGGCGGCGCTGCCGAACGCCTTGGCGCCGTTGGCGACCAGACCGAGCGTCACGGCGGGGTTCAGGTGCGCGCCCGAGTTGTAGGCGACGACGACACCCGAGAAGACCGCGATGCCCCAGCCGATGTTCACCATCAGGAACCCGCCGTTGAAGCCCTTGTTCTTGATCAGGGCGACGTTCGCGACGACACCGGTACCGAGAAGCACCAGCATTGCCGTTCCGCACAACTCTGACAGGAAATCAATACCGATATTGTCCACGTTGACCTTCCAGTTGTTCAGTTGACCCGCACCCTGTCGTGCGATGGTGTGGCTCTCGCCAGGGTGGGCCTTTGAACGCTATTGCGGTCGGGTCCGCCCGGGCAAGGACCGTTCTATGCACGTTCGTGCATTATCGGAGCGCCGCGGCTTCGCTCCCGTCCCCCGACGCCAGGTTCACCCGGTGGGCGGCTGCCAGTTCCGCTTGGAACGCATCTTCCTCCTCCGCGCGCCGATTTGGCGACCATCCGAGCGCGTTTGCGACGATTTCGCCGATCTCGTGGACCAGCGGGATCGAGACCGAACCGGTGAACGCGAGGCTGGTGCGGCGCAGGAAGACATCGGAGAGGTGGGCCACCCGCTCCGTGCGCACGAGGTGGTCGATCTCCGCGCGGGAGTAGTCGGGGGCGGCGGCGAGAGGGGCGTCCTCACCGTCCCAGCCGGCGATGGCGTCGATGACGAACGCGGCCTTGGTGCCGTAGCGGTGCAGCAGCACGCTCGCGCGGGCGGCGCCCACGTCGGCGCCGTAGCGGGCCACCCAGTCGCGCTCGGCCTGCGGCGTCGTGGGGAAGCCGGCGCCGCCGCCGATCGGGAGGCCGAGGGTGGCGACCGTGCGGGTCATGCCCAGGGCCTCCAGCGTCTCGTTCGCGAGGTGCTCGCTCAGCGCGCGGAACGTCGTCCACTTGCCGCCGACGAGGCTGAGCACGGTGGTGTCGCCGAGACCGGCGATCGTGCCGGGCACGATCCGGTAGTCGCGGGAGACGAAACCGGGCGCGGTGTCGTCGTGGTGCGGCAGCGGGCGGACGCCGGAGAAGCTGTAGACGATCTGCTCGCGGGTGACCGGGATCGTTGGGAAAACGTGCGCGACCAGTTCGATGAAGTAGTCGATCTCGTCCTCGGTGCACACCGCGGGGACCGACATGTCCGCTTCGAGGTCGGTCGTGCCGACCATGACCTTGCCCTTGAGCGGGTAGATCAGGACGATGCGGCCGTCGTTGTTCTCGAAGAAGATCTCCCGGCCGTCGCACGCCTCCAGCAGCTCCGGGTTGTCGAGGACGATGTGCGAGCCTTTGGTGCCGCCCATGAACTCGGTCGCCCGGCCGAGGGCGGCGTTGGTGAGGTCGGTCCAGGGGCCGGAGGCGTTGACGACGACGTCGGCGGTGACCGTGAACTCGTCGCCGGTCTCCCGGTCGCGGACGAGCACGCCGCCGTCCTGTGCTCCGACGGCCTCCAGATAGTTCGCCGCCCGGGCATGCGGGCCGGCGGCCAGACCGTCGGCGAGGACGTCGAGCGCCAGGCGCTCCGGGTCGTGCACGGACGCGTCGAAGTACGTGGCGGTGTACTTCAGCCCCGGGTTCAGCTTCGGGAGGGTCTCGAGCGACTTCCGCCGGCCGTGGAAGCTGTGCCGCGGCACGGTGCCGCCCTCGCGGGAGAACGTGTCGTAGATCGTGAGGCCGGTCTTGATCAGGAAGGCGCCGCGCTCCTTCGGCTTGCCCTGCTTGTGGGTGAGGAAGCGCAGCGGCGCAGCGAGGATGCCCGAGAAGGTGGAGTAGATCGGGATGGTCGTCTGCAGCGGCTTGACGTAGTGCGGCGCGATCTTCAGCAGGCCGTTGCGCTCGGTCACCGACTCCTTGACCAGGCGGAACTCGCCGTTCTCCAGGTAGCGGATGCCGCCGTGGATCATGTGGCTGGAGGCTGCGGACGCGCCGGACACGAAGTCGTTGCGCTCCACGAGCACGACGTCGACGCCCTGCAGGGCGAGGTCGCGGAAGGTGCCGAGCCCATTGATCCCGCCGCCGACGATCACGACCTGGGCGTGCGGGCGCTCGCGGAGCTGCTGGATCTCGGGGCGGGCATTCGACTTCGTCGTCACGGTTGACTCCTGGTGCTTCTACTGAACGGCGGTGGGTTTCGCTATAGTCTTCGATGTCGGCACAACTTCGATCAAGCCGGATGCACATACGTGCAGCGCCACCCGAACCCAGGCAGCAGTACCCGAAACCAGAAAGCGGTCCCCGAATGTCCGCACCCGATACCCAGAACCTCCCCGAGAAGGTCCGCGACGCCCTGAAGGCGGGGCACCTGTACTACATGCAGGACCTCACGATGGAGGCCATCGCCCACGAGATGCACACCTCGCGGTCCAGCGTCTCCCGGCTCCTCTCCTATGCGCGCGCGTCCGGGCTGGTCACCATCCAGATCGCCCAGCCCCACGAGGGCGCGACGCGCGTCCAGCAGGAGCTGCACGCCCGCTACGGCATCGGCGCACACATCGTGCCGATGCCGAGCGCGATCAGCGACGTCGACCGGCTCGAGCGCGTCGCGATCTCCGCTGCACGGATTCTCGACCGCTTCATCGACTCCAACACCACCGTCGGGGTCGCCTGGGGCTCGACGATGAGCGCGCTTAGCAGGCACCTCATCCCGAAGGACCTGCACAACGTGGAGTTCGTGCAGCTCAACGGCGCGGGCAACACCTACACGACCGGCGTGCTGTACGCGTCCGAGATCCTGCGCCGGTTCGGCGACACCTACGCCGGGACGATCCAGGAATTCCCGGTGCCCGCGCTGTTCGACGACCCGCAGACCAAGCAGGCCATGTGGCGCGAGCGCAGCACCCGGCGCATCCTCGACATCCAGGAGCGGATGGACGTGGCGCTGTTCGGCCTGGGTTCCCCCTTCTCGGAGGTGCGCTCGCACGTGTACGCGGGCGGCTACCTCGACGCGGAGGACTACGCGTCGCTGGACGCCTCCGGGGTCGTCGGCGATGTGGCGACGGTGTTCTTCCGCGAGGACGGCAGCCACCACGGCATCCCGCTGAACGAGCGGGCCAGCGGGCCGGACATCGACCTGATCAAGCGCGTGCCCCGCCGGGTCTGCATCGTCTCGGGCCCGTCGAAGGTGCACAGCCTCCGCGGCGCGCTGGCGGCCGGGCTGATCACCGACCTGATCGTGGACGAGGGGACGGCACGCGCGCTGGCGGATCTGGTGGAGCCGGGCGAGGCCGCCGCCTCGGTCGAGCACGCCGCCTGACGTCACACAACGTCCGGGAATAGTTCGCCCGAACCGGCGTTGATCTAGACTCGACAACAGAAGAACGTGCTCCGGGGTCGGTGAGAGTCCGAACCGGCGGTGACAGTCCGCGAGCGGGAGGCGAGAGCCCCCTGCTGAACCGGTGGAATTCCGGTACCGACGGTAATGCGTGCAGGCGAGAGCCTGGGCGCTCAGTCCGGATGGGAGGCGCACGTCGGCGGTCCGCGTTTTCGACCGCCGCGAACGCGAGCTTTCGGCTCCAGCGACCCCGGCACCACGTCTCGACGGCAACGAGAGACAGGACGACGCCCGGATGACCCGGACTGGAGATTGGGAAGCGGCGATGCACACCGCGCTGCGGCTCGCCGAGGGCGGCCCGGCCGCCGGCGTCAACCCGCGCGTCGGCTGCGTGATCCTCGACGCCGACGGCAACGCCATCGCGGAGGGCTTCCACCGCGGAGCCGGCACCGCGCACGCCGAGGTCGACGCGCTCAGCAGCCTCCCCGAGGGCGGCGCCCGTGGAGCGACGGCCGTCGTGACCCTGGAGCCGTGCAACCACTGGGGTCTCACCGGCCCCTGCTCGGAGGCGCTGATCGCCGCCGGGGTCGCCCGCGTGGTCTACGCGGTCGCCGATCCGGGCCGCCACTCCAGCGGAGGCGCCGAGCGCCTGCGGGAGGCCGGCGTCGAGGTCGTCGGCGGCGTGCTCGCGGACGAGGCGGAGACCTTCCTCGGCGACTGGCTGACGGCCGCGCGCCTCGGCCGGCCGCACATCACGGTCAAGTGGGCCAGCACGCTCGACGGCCGCACCGCCGCCGCCGACGGCACCAGCCGGTGGATCACCGGCGCCGCAGCCCGGCAGCGCGTGCACGAGCAGCGGGAGGCCTCCGACGCGATCGTCGTCGGCACCGGCACCGTGCTCGCCGACGACCCCAGCCTGACCGCACGCGGCGACGCCGGCGAACTCCTCGCCACGCAGCCGACGCCCGTCGTCGTCGGAACGCGCGCCGTTCCGAAGGACGCGGCTGTGTTCCGCCATCCGCACCCCGTGATCTTCGAGGGCACCCACGACCTCCACGAGGTCGTCGCGGACCTCCACCAGCGCGGCTTCCGCCGGGTGTACGTGGAGGGCGGCCCGACCCTGGCGAGCGCGTTCGTCGCCGCGGGGCTCGTGGACGAGTACGCCATCTACCTCGCGCCGTCGCTGCTCGGCGGCCCGAAGCTCGCGCTCGGCGACATCGGGGCCGAGACCATCGGCGACCAGCGCAAGCTGCGCATCCTCGACGTCGAACGACTCGGCGTCGACCTGTACCTGCGGGCCGTGCCCGTCCCGACCACCCACCAGGAGGCGTGAGCGTGTTCACCGGAATCATCGAAGAGCTGGGCGAGGTCGTCGCCGTCGAACGCGACGCCGACGCGATGCGGATCACCGTGCGCGGCCCGCTCGCCGTCAGCGACGCCGGGCACGGCGACTCCATCTCGGTCAGCGGGGTCTGTCTCACCGTGATCGGCCAGGACGCCGAGACGTTCACGGCCGACGTGATGGCGGAGACCCTCGCGATGAGCACGCTCGACGACGTCGCGCCGGGCCGCAGGGTGAACCTGGAGCGCGCCGCGCAGGTCGGCGACCGGCTCGGCGGCCACATCGTTCAGGGCCACATCGACGGCACGGCGACCGTGCTCTCCATCGAGGACGGCAGCGCCTGGCGCGTGGTCCGGCTCAGCCTCGACCCGGCGCACGCGCCCCTCGTCGCCCGCAAGGGCTCCATCGCCATCGACGGCGTCTCGCTCACGGTGAGCGAGGTCGGCGGCGGCCGCGAGGACGGCTGGTTCGAGGTCTCGCTCATCCCGGAGACCCTCGCCGCCACCACGCTCGGCGACCGCGTCCCCGGCGACAGCGTGAACATCGAGACCGACATCCTCGCCCGGCACGTCGAGCGGATGCTCGCGCTCGAGCCCGACTTCGCCGCCCGCTTCGAACCCGCAGAGACCGCAACAGAACGGAGTGCGTCATGACGCTCGCCACCATCCCCGAGGCCCTCGCCGAGCTGCGCTCCGGCCGGCCCGTCATCGTGGTCGACAACGAGAGCCGCGAGAACGAGGGCGATGTCGTGATCGCCGCCGAGTTCGCCAGCCAGGAGTGGATCGCCTGGACGGTGAAGAACTCCTCCGGCTTCATCTGCGCGCCGATGACGAACGAGATCGCCGACCGCCTGGAGCTGCCGGTGATGGTCGCGCACAACGAGGACGCACGCGGCACCAACTACACCGTCAGCGTGGACGCCGCCAACCGGCTGTCGACCGGCATCAGCGCCGCCGACCGCGCGCACACCCTGCGCGTGCTCGCCGACGCGGAGTCCACGCCCGCGAGCCTGCACCGGCCCGGCCACATCATGCCGCTGCGCGCGGTGGACGGCGGCGTGCGCGAGCGCGACGGCCACACCGAGGCGGCGGTCGACCTGATGCAGCTCGCCGGACTCACCCCGGTCGCGGCCATCTCGGAGATCGTCGCCGACGACGGGGAGATGATGCGCCTCCCCGGCCTGCTGGAGCTGGGCGAGCGCGAGGGCGTCCTCGTGATCACGATCGAGGCGCTGATCGCGTACCTGCAGGAGTTCCACTGCGACCAGCAGCTCGGCTCCCCCGCGCCCATCCCGGAGTCGTCGCGGGTGATCTTCGAGGTCGAGACCACCGTCCCGACCACGAACGGCTCGTTCCGGATGCGCGCCTACCGCGACCGGATGACCGGCGCCGACCACGTCGCCATCGTCTCCGGCAGGCCGGCGGCCGAGGGCACGCTCGTCCGCGTCCACTCGGAGTGCCTGACCGGCGAGGCGTTCGGCTCGCTCAAGTGCGAGTGCGGGCCGCAGCTCGACGCGGCGCTCGCCACCATCCAGCGGGAGGGCGGCGTCGTGGTCTACCTGCGCGGGCACGAGGGCCGCGGCATCGGCCTGATCAACAAGCTGCGCGCCTACAAGCTCCAGGAGGACGGCCTCGACACCCTCGACGCCAACCTGGCGCTGGGCCTGCCGATCGACGCGCGCGACTACGGCGCGGCGACGGCGATCCTGCAGGACCTCGGCATCGAGTCCGTTCGCCTGCTGACCAACAACCCCGAGAAGGTGCGCCAGCTCGAGGAGCACGGCATCGAAGTCCAGGAGCGCGTGCCGCTCGTCGTGGGCGTCGGGGTGTTCAACGAGGGCTACCTCGAGACCAAGCGCGACCGGATGGGTCACGTGATCGACGACATCGAAACGGATGACGAGGACGCCATCGCGGCGGAGAGGACAGCACGATGAGCGGAGCCGGAGCGCCCAACGCAGCAGAGGCCGTCGACGGGAGCGGCCTGCGGGTCGTCATCGTCGCCGGCACCTGGCACGACCAGATCACCGACGGCCTGATCGCGGGTGCCACGCGGACGCTGGAGGCCGCGGGCGCCGAGTTCTCGCTCGTGCGCGTCCCCGGCAGCTTCGAGCTCCCCGTCGTCAGCAAGGCGGCGCTGGAGTCCGGCGCCGACGCCGTGGTCGCGCTCGGCGTGATCATCCGCGGCGGCACCCCGCACTTCGAGTACGTCTCGTCGGCGGCGACCGACGGCCTCACCCGGGTCGCGCTCGACACCGGCAAGCCGGTCGGCTTCGGCGTCCTCACGCTGGACGACGAGGCGCAGGGCATCGACCGCGCCGGCCTCCCCGGCTCCAAGGAGGACAAGGGCGAGGAGGCCGCGCACGCGGCGCTCGTGACCGCGATCGCGCTGCGGGCGCTGCGCGCGTAACGGCCGGTGGTGTGGAGGCTACGGCTTCCACACCATCAGCACGACCACGGCGACCAGCAGCAGGCTGGCGACGCCGGAGCCCGCGGCGATGGCCGGGTACTTCGAGGTCTCGCCCGCGCGGATGGCCTCGCCGGCGCGGCGCATGGTCGGCACGACCAGGAACAGCGTCAGGCCGAGGGCGACCACGTAGAGGATGATCGACCAGAGGATCCACGGCGTCACGATGCTCAGGTCGTACTTCTTGTCCGCGAGTCCCATCACGCCGAACCCGAAGAACACGACCAGCAGCGAGAGCAGCGAAAGAAGGTTGGTCGACTTCGCGAGCACCTCCACCTGGCCCGCGTTCCCCGCGCGCACGGCGCGCATCGCCGTCATCGGCAGGATGGCCATCGGCCCCACGATGAAAACGGCGGACACGACATGCAGCACGGCGAAGAGGGTTTCCATGCCCTCAGCCTATCGATCGGCGTGGCCCGGCCCGGCCGGGCCCGATTCGGTCCGGCCTCCATCGGCGGCATAGGGTGAAACGGACGCCACAAGCGTCCCGTTCCTTCTTCACCGCCCGCGCGACGCCCGACCGACGCCCACGCTCTGCGGCTGCTCGTCACGTCACCGGAAGTTCTTCACGCATGTCCACGACGGCCTCCGTCACCCCTCCCGCCCCCGTCAACACCCGCGGTCGCGTCATCCTCGCCAGCCTCATCGGCACCTCGATCGAGTTCTACGACTTCTACGTCTACGCCACCGCCGCCGTCCTCGTCTTCCCCTCGCTGTTCTTCACCAGCGAGGACCCGACGGCCGCACTGCTGTCGTCGTTCGCCGTCTTCGGCGTCGCGTTCATCGCGCGTCCGGTCGGCTCCATCTTGTTCGGCCACTTCGGCGACCGGATCGGCCGCAAGGGCACCCTGGTCGGCTCCCTGCTGACCATGGGTGTCGCCACCGTCCTGATCGGCTGCCTGCCCACCGCGCACGTGCCCGGCTGGGAGTTCTGGGCTCCGTTCCTGCTCGTCGTGATGCGGTTCTGCCAGGGACTCGGCCTCGGCGGCGAGTGGAGCGGCGCTGCGCTGCTCGCCACGGAGAACGCACCGGCCGGCAAGCGCGCGATCTACGGGACGTTCCCGCAGCTCGGCGCGCCCATCGGGTTCATCGTCGCGAACCTGCTGTTCCTGGTGCTGAGCCTCTCGATCGACGCCGAGCAGTTCGCGGCGTGGGGCTGGCGCGTCCCGTTCCTGCTGAGCGCGGTGCTCGTCATCGTCGGCCTGTACGTGCGGCTGAAGCTGGTGGAGACCCCGGCCTTCCAGAAAGTCGTCGACACCGGCGAAGTGGCGAAGCTCCCGCTCGCGCGGGTGTTCAGAACCAGCTGGCGGCAGATCGTGCTCGGCACGTTCATCATGCTCGCGACCTACGTGCTTTTCTACCTGATGACGGCGTTCACGCTGACCTACGGGACGACCGCTGCGACCCCGGAGGCCGCCCAGTCCGCCGCCGAGAAGGCCGGCAAGACGTTCTCGGCCGCCGGGTTCGTGCCCGGCCTCGGCTACGCGCGCAACGACTTCCTGGTCATGCTCATCATCGGTGTGGTGTTCTTCGGAGTCTTCACACTGGTCGCCGGCCCGCTCGCGGAGCGCTTCGGGCGCCGGAAGACGCTGATCTGGGTGACCCTCGGCATCATCCTGTTCGGGTTGCTGTTCGTCCCGCTGTTCGCCGGCGGCACGATCGGCACGATGGCGCTGCTCATCGTCGGCTTCACGCTCATGGGACTGACCTTCGGGCCGATGGGCGCCGAGCTGCCGGAGCTGTTCCCGACGAACGTCCGCTACACGGGCTCCGCCATCGCGTACAACCTGGCCAGCGTGCTCGGCGCGGCGGTGGCGCCCACGATCGCGGTGTGGCTGTGGACGATCGGCGGCGGCAGCACCGTCTGGGTCGGCGTCTACCTGTCCGGGGCTGGCGTGCTGACGCTCATCGCGCTGCTGCTCTCCACGGAGACCCGCGACATCGACTTCGACGAGAACGTCAGCTGAGGCCGACCGGGCGCCCGCCACGGCGGTGGGCGCCCGTTCTCAGTCCAGGAACAACGCCCTGAGGCGCCGCGTCGTGAGCACCAGCCCGAGCACGATCATCACCGCGAAGTACAGCACGTGCCACAGCATCCCCGCGTCGACGGCGCCGGTCGTGAGGCCGCGCACCAACTCGACCCCGTGCCACAGCGGCAACGCCATGATGATCGACTGGATCCAGCCGGGGTAGACGGTGATCGGGTAGAAGGTCGCCGACAGCAGGAACATCGGCAGCAGGATGAAGTTGATCCAGTCCATCTGCTGGAAGGTCTTCATGTAACTGGTGATGCCCATCCCGAAGCTCGCGAAGCCGAACGCGATCAGCAGCACAGCCGGGAGGGCGAGCAGCGCCCACCAGGACAGGTTCAGCCCCAGCACCTGCATCACGATCATGAAGCCGACCGCGTAGAGGGCGCCGCGCAGCAGCGCCAGCAGGATCTCGCCGAGCGCGACGTCGAGCGGGCCGAGGGAGGTCGACAGCATCCCCTCGTACAGCTTGGCGAAGTGCATCTTGAAGAACACGTTCCAGGTGGAGTCGTACACCGCGCCGTTCATCGCGGCGGTCGCCAGCAGCGCGGGAGCGATGAAGGCCGCGTAGGGGACCTGCTGGCCTCCGGCGGTCGTCACGGTGCCGACGAGCGCGCCGAAGCCGACGCCGAGCGAGAGCAGGTAGAAGATCGGCTCGAAGAAGCCGGAGACGATGACCAGCCAGTTCGTGCTGCGGGTCGCCGACCAGCCGCGCTGCATGACCGACCGGGCGTTGCCGGCGTAGAGCGCGCGCAGCGGACGCGACCGGAAGACGGTCTCGACGAGCGGGTCGCGGGTGGTGGTCACTTGGTCAGCCTCCGTCCCGCGATGCGGCGCGCCCAGCGCCAGAACACGACGAACAGCGCCAGCAGGTAGACAGCGTGCACGAGGCTGAGCCAGAGCGGTTCGGCGTAGCCGTAGGCGAAGACGCGGGCGAGCTCGGTGGAGTGCCAGAGCGGCGAGATCCAGCCGATCCACTGCAGGTAGACCGGCATGGAGGCCAGCGGGAAGAACGTGCCGGAGAACAGCGTCATCGGCAGCAGCACGAAGCGCATCAGCATCGCGATCTGGCCGGTGTCCTGCTCCAGAGTCGCGACGTACGCAATCACGGGCGCGCCGAAGGCCAGCCCGCCGAGCGTCGCGACCAGGATGGCGAGCCACCCCCACGGGCTCGGCACCGCACCGAAGAGCAGCATGAAGACGTAGTAGACGATGCTCGTGCCGAGCAGCCGCGCCACCACCGAGATGACGACGCCGTCGATGATCTGCCCCGGGGCGATCGGGGACGCGCTGATGCCGATGAAGGTGGGATTCCACTTGAACCCGAGCATGACCGGGTAGGTGAACTCCTCGCTCGCCACCGTGACCGCCGCCGTGCAGAGGAGGGCGGGCGCGACGAACGCCAGGTAGCTGACGCCGTTGACGGCGGTCGGACCCATGTGAGCGCTCACCAGGCTCCCGAGCCCGACGCCCATCGCGAAGAGGTAGAGGAACGGGTTGCCGAAACCGGTGACCAGCAGCGTCTGCAGGTACGAGCGCATCACCCGGAAGCGGTGCTCCGCGACGTACCAGGCGCCGAACCGGCGCGGCCGTGCGGAGGCGGCGAGCGCCGCCCGCGTGCCTTCGTCGACCGCCGCGCTCATTCGATCAGGCTCCGTCCGGTGAGCCGCAGGAAGACATCCTCCAAGCTGGACCGGCGCACCAGGCTGGTGAGCGGGTGGAGGCCGCGCTCCGTCAGCCGCGCGAGCTCGGCCTCGCCGTCGTCGCTGTAGACCAGGATGCGGTCGGGCAGCACCTCCACGCGCTCGCCGATCCCGTCGAGCCGCGGCGCGACCTCGGCGTTGCGCTCGGAGCCGAAGCGGACCTCCAGCACCTCGCGCGTCGAGTACTGCCGGATGAGGGAGGCCGGCGTCCCCTCGGCCATGATCGTGCCCTTGTCGACCACGACGAGCCGGTCGCAGAGCTGCTCGGCTTCGTCCATGTAGTGCGTTGTGAGCACCAGCGTCGTCCCCTGCTCTTTGAGGCGGAACAGCCGGTCCCAGAGGATGTGCCTGGCCTGCGGGTCGAGTCCGGTGGTCGGCTCGTCGAGCAGCAGGATGCGCGGGTCGTTGATCAGGGCACGCGCGATGGTGAGCCGGCGCTTCATGCCGCCGGAGAGGTCGTCCACCTTCGCCTTGGCCTTGTCCTCCAGCTGCGCGAACGCCAGCAGCTCGTCGGCGCGCTGTCGCACCCGCGCGGACGGGAGGCCGAAGTAGCGCCCGTAGACGATGAGGTTGTCCCGCACCCGCAGCTCGGTGTCGAGGTTGTCCGACTGCGGCACGACGCCCAGCTGCGACCGGATCTCCGGCCCGTACCGGTCGGGGTCGAGCCCGAGGATGCTCAGCTCGCCCGCCGTGCGCGTGGAGACCGCGCCGATCATCCGCATGGTGGTCGACTTGCCCGCGCCATTGGGGCCGAGGAGGCCGAACGACTCCCCCGCCTCGACTTCGAAGCTGATCCCGTCGACGGCCGGGAAGTCCTTGTACTTCTTGACCAGGTCGGCGGCGGTGATGACGGACGTCGGCATAGTTCAGCACTGTAGCCCGGACCACGGACATTCCGCCGGTGTCAGCAAACCGGCAGCCCGCAGGAAGTACGGTCGAAGCAGCATCCCGAACTCCTGTCGAAGGAACCCCATGAGCACCGACACCACCGCTCCACGCCGCCGTTCGCCCTTCGCGCGGCGGGAGGCGGACAGCGGACCGCGCGCGCGGTTCAGCCAGCTCCTCCCCTACCTGCTCGAGCACCGCGGCGTGCTCTCGTTCGTCGTCGTGCTGAGCGTGCTCGGCGCGGCCGCGAGCCTCGCCCAGCCGCTGCTGGTCAGCCAGGTCATCACCATCGTCGGCAAGGGCGAGCCGCTGAACGGGATCGTCTGGGGACTGGTCGCGCTCGTGGTGGTCTCCGCGCTCATCTCCGGCTACCAGCACTACCTCCTGCAGCGCACCGGCGAGGGCGTCGTGCTGTCCTCGCGCCGCAAGCTCGTGGCGCGGATGCTGCGGCTGCCGATCAGCGAGTTCGACACCCGACGCACAGGCGACCTCGTCTCCCGGGTCGGCTCGGACACCACGCTGCTGCGCGCGGTGCTCACCCAGGGCCTGGTGGAGGCCATCGGCGGCGCGCTGACGTTCATCGGCGCGCTCATCGCCATGCTGATCATCGACCCGGTGCTGCTCGGCCTGACCGTGCTCGTCGTCGCAGTCTCCATCGTCGTCGTCACGCTGCTGTCGGGCCGCATCCGCGTCGCCAGCCAGAAGGCGCAGACCAAGGTCGGGGACCTCGCCGCCGCGGTCGAGCGCGCGATCAGCTCGGTGCGGACCATCCGCGCGGCGAACGCGACGGACCGCGAGATCGCGGCGGTGGACGCCGACGCGACCGGCGCGTGGAAGATGGGCATCCAGGTCGCGAAGATCTCGGCCCTCGTCGTCCCGGTCGCCGGCATCGCGATGCAGGTGTCGTTCCTGGTCGTGCTCGGCGTCGGCGGCTTCCGGGTCGCCAGCGGCGCGATCACCGTGGCGAACCTGGTCGCGTTCATCCTCTTCCTGTTCATGATGATCCTGCCGCTCGGCCAGGCCTTCGGCGCGATCACCGCCGTGAACTCGGCGCTCGGCGCGCTCGGCCGCATCCAGGAGATCCTCGACCTCCCCGCCGAGGACCAGTTCGACCGCGACATCGCGCCGCTCGGGATGACCGTCGGTGTCGCCAACGAGGGCCTCGCCCCGCACGCCCCGGCGATCGAGTTCGTGGACGTGGAGTTCGCCTACCCGTCGAACCCGGAGCGCGACGAGCCGTCGCCCGCAGGGTCCGCGCCCGCCGGCACGGAGGGGATCGCCCTCGGCGCTCTCGGCGGCGCGGATGTCGTCGCCGAGGCGGAGGCCGCGGCCGGCCTCGGCGCCGACGCACCGGCCGCCGCACACGGGGGCGTGCTGCACGGGGTCAGCTTCACGGTTCCGCGCGGCAAGCGCACGGCCCTGGTCGGCCCGTCCGGCGCGGGCAAGTCGACCATCCTCGCGCTGATCGAGCGGTTCTACGACCCGGAAGCCGGCCAGGTGCGGTTCGGCGGGATGGACGTCCGCACGCTCGACCGCGTCGCGCTGCGCTCCAACATCGGCTACGTCGAGCAAGACGCCCCGGTGCTGGCCGGGTCGCTGCGGGACAACCTCCGGCTCGCGACGCCGGAGGCGACCGACGAGCAGTGCGTGGACGTCCTGCACGCGGTCAACCTCACCGAGGTGCTGGAGCGCAGCGACCTCGGCCTGGACGCGCCCGTCGGCGAGGACGGCATCATGCTCTCCGGGGGCGAGCGCCAGCGCCTCGCCATCGCGCGTGCCCTGCTCGCCGCGCCGCCGGTGCTGCTGCTGGACGAGTCCACCTCCAGCCTCGACGGCCGCAACGAGCAGCTGATGCGGGAGGCCATCGACGCCGTCGCCGAGGACCGCACACTCCTGGTCATCGCACACCGGCTCTCCACCGTCGTGGACAGCGACCAGATCGTCGTGCTCGACCACGGCCGCGTGGTCGGCGTCGGGACGCACTCCGAGCTCGTCGCGAGCACCCCGCTCTACCGCGACCTGGCCAAGCACCAGCTGCTGGTCTAGCCGCCGGACGCGGAAGAGCCGCCGCGATCGATGATCGCGGCGGCTCTCCTGCTGTGGCTCTCGTTACGCCTTCAACTGGTACCGCAGCGAGGCGAGCTCGGCGCGGAGGGCGGCGGGGACGCGGTTCCCGAACTGCCCGAAGAACTCCTCGGTGAGGTCGCACTCGGCGAGCCAGCTGGCCGGGTCCACCTCGAACAGCTCCTCGACGTCCGCCTGCGGCAGGTCGAGGCCGTCGAGGTCGAGCTCCTCCACCAGCGGGAGGCGGCCGATCGGCGTCGACGCGGCGCCGGCCGAGCCCTCCACCCGGCGGGCGATCCACTCGATGACGCGCGAGTTCTCGCCGAACCCGGGCCAGAGGAAGCGGCCGTCGTCGCCCTTGCGGAACCAGTTCACCTGGAACACAGCGGGCGCCTTGGAGCCGAGCTGCTCGCCGACCTCCAGCCAGTGGCCCCAGTAGTCGGCCATGTTGTAGCCGCAGAACGGCAGCATCGCGAACGGGTCGCGGCGCAGCTCGCCGACCGTGCCCTCGGCCGCGGCGGTCTTCTCCGATGAGATGGTCGCGCCGATGAATACGCCGTGCTTCCAGTCGCGGGCCTGCGCCACCAGCGGCACGTTGGTCGCGCGACGTCCGCCGAACAGGATGGCGTCGATCGGCACGCCGTCGACCGCGTCCCAGTCGTCCGCGATGCTCGGGCACTGGTCGGCCGCCACGCAGAACCGGGAGTTCGGGTGCGCCGCCGGGCGCCCGCTCTCGGGCGTCCAGTCGTTGCCCTGCCAGTCGATGAGGTGCGCGGGCGGGGTCTCGGTGAGGCCCTCCCACCACACGTCGCCGTCGTCCCGGAGCGCGACGTTCGTGAAGATCGTGTTGCCCCAGAGCGTGTCGACCGCGGTCTTGTTGGTCAGCTCGCCCGTCCCCGGCGCGACGCCGAAGAAGCCCGCCTCGGGGTTGATGGCGCGCAGCCTCCCGTCAGCGCCCTGCCGGAGCCAGGCGATGTCGTCTCCGATGGTCTCGACCTTCCAGCCCGGGATGGTCGGCTTCAGCATGGCGAGGTTCGTCTTGCCGCACGCCGAGGGGAACGCCGCGGCGAAGTGGAAGTCGCGGCCTTCGGGCGAGGTGACCTTGACCAGCAGCATGTGCTCGGCCAGCCAGCCTTCGTCGCGCGCCATCGCGGAGGCGATCCGCAGCGCGAAGCACTTCTTGGCCAGGATGGCGTTGCCGCCGTAGCCGGAGCCGTAGGACCAGACCTCCCGGGTCTCCGGGAACTGGACGATGTACTTGGTGGTGTTGCACGGCCAGGTCACGTCGTCGTGACGCACTCCGGCGTCGTCGATCAGCGGAGCGCCGACGCTGTGCACGGTCGGCACCCAGGGCTGGCCGGCGTCGATCAGGTCGAGGACCCGGCTGGTCACGCGGGTCATCAGCCCCATGCTGACCGCGACGTAGGCGGAGTCGGTCAGCTCGACGCCGACCTGCGAGATCGGGCCGCCGAGCGGTCCCATCGAGAACGGGACGACGTACATCGTGCGGCCGCGCATGCTGCCGGCGAAGACGCCGCGCAGTTCGGCGCGCATGGCCTCCGGCTCGCGCCAGTTGTTGGTCGGGCCGGCGTCCGCCTCCTCGACGGAGCAGATGAAGGTGCGGTCCTCGACGCGGGCGACGTCGCCCGGGTCGGTGCGCGCCAGGAAGCTGTTCGGGCGCCACTCCGGGTTCAGCCGGATGAGCTTGCCCTCGGCGACGAGCTGCTTGGTGAGGCGGTCGGCCTCCCCCGGCGTGCCGTCGCACCAGACGATGCTCTCGGGCTGGGTGAGTTCGGCGATCTCGGCGACCCAGGCGCGGAGGCCGGCGAGGCCGGTCGGGCGCGCCGGTTCGGCGGCCGGAGCCTGGCGTGCGGCCGGGGTGGAGGCCGCGGGGTACGCGTGCGTCTCGTGGTCGGCGTCGGCGTCGTGTGCCTGGTCGGTCAGCGGGAGCTCGGCGATGGACATTCCGTCGTCCTCTCGGTAGGAAAGATCGGTTGTGAATCCAGGATCGGATAGGAATCAGGAGCTTGGGTGACAAATTGCCCGTAAAGAATCGCGATTCTTTCGCTATTGTGAAGGGATGGACTCCACCGCCACCGAGGCGGCGACCGCCGACGTCGCCACCCTCGGGCACCGCATCCGGCACTTCCGCACCCAGCGCGGGCTGACGCTGGACGAGCTCGGCGCCGCCGCCGGTGTCGCCGCCAGCCAGCTGTCCCTGATCGAGAACGGCAAGCGCGAGCCGCGCGTCTCGCTGCTCGGCACGCTCGCCGCCGCGCTGGGCGTCCCGCTCGCGGAGCTGCTGTCCGCCGAGCCGCCGGACGCGCGCGCCGCGCTGGAGATCGAGCTCTCCCGCGCCCAGAAGGGCTCGCTCTACGGCTCCCTCGGCCTCCCCGCCGTCAAACCGACCAAGGGCACGCCGACCGAGACGCTGGAGGCCCTGGTCGGCCTGCACCGCGAGCTCGCCCGCCGCGCCAACGAGGCGATCGCGACGCCCGAGGAGGCCCGGCGCGCGAACACGGAGCTGCGCGAGCGGATGCGCGGGCAGAACAACTACATCCCCGACATCGAGGTGCTCGCCGAGGAGCGCGTGCGCGCGTCCGGCCACGTCCGCGGCGCGCTCACGCACCGCGAGGTCAGCGTGATGGCCGAGCAATTGGGCTTCGAGCTGATCTACGTGGACGACCTCCCGCGCTCGACCCGCTCCATCACCGACTTGGAGAACGGCCGCATCTACCTGCCGCCGGCCTCCATCCCGGGCGGCCACGGCCTCCGCTCGATGGCCTTGCAGGCGATGGCGCACCGCCTGCTCGGCCACGAACGCCCGGCCAGCTACGCGGACTTCCTGCGGCAGCGGCTGGAGATCAACTACTTCGCGGCGTGCGCGCTGATGCCGGAGGCGGCGGCGGTGGCGTTCCTGCAGCAGGCGAAGAAGGAGAAGGACCTCGCCGTCGAGGACTTCCGCGACGCGTTCGGCGTCACCCACGAGGCCGCCGCGCTGCGCCTGACCAACCTGGCGACCAGGCACCTGGACATGCCGCTGCACTTCCTCCGCGTCGGCGACGACGGCACCCTCTACAAGGGCTACGAGAACGACGGCCTCCCGCTCCCGACCGATGTCACCGGCTCGATCGAGGGCCAGGTGGTCTGCCGCAAGTGGGGCGCACGCAACGCGTTCGCGCGCACCAACCGCACCACGGAGTTCTACCAGTACACCGACACCCCCGCGGGGACGTACTGGTGCTCGACCCAGACCGGCAGCACGGCCGACGGCGGCTACTCGATCAGCGTCGGCGTGCCGTTCGACCAGGCCAAGTGGTTCCGCGGCCGGGAGACGACGGCGCGCGCCGAGTCCCGCTGCCCGGACGAGTCGTGCTGCAAGCGGCCGGCGACCGAGCTGACCGGGCACTGGACGGGCAAGGCGTGGCCGAGCGCGCGCCTGCACGCGCACATCCTGTCGCCGCTGCCGTCCGGGTCCTTCCCGGGAGTGGACGACTCGGACGTGTACACGTTCCTGGAGGCGCACTCCGGCGCCTGAGCCCCGCGCCATTCGTCACGAATGTCGCGAATGGCGCCGCCATTCGCGCGATTCGTGACGAATCGCCCTCTGGCGATTCGTCACGAATGTCGCGTTTGGCGGCGTTTATCGCGCGATTCGTCACGAATGTGGGTTACTTCGGCTGCATCCGAATCGCTCCGTCGAGGCGGATGGTCTCGCCGTTGAGCATCGGGTTCTCCACGATGGAGCGCACGAGCTGGGCGTACTCCGCGGGACGGCCGAGGCGGGAGGGGTGCGGCACCTGCGCGGCGAGCGAGTCCTGGGCGGCCTGCGGGAGGCCGGCCATCATCGGCGTCTCGAAGATGCCGGGGGCGATGGTGACCACGCGGATGAGGCTGCGGGCGAACTCGCGGGCGAGCGGCAGTGTCATCGCGGCGACGCCGCCCTTCGACGCGGAGTAGGCCGGCTGGCCGATCTGGCCGTCGAACGCGGCGACGGAGGCGGTGTTGACGATGACGCCGCGCTCTTCGCCGACCGGCTCCGTCTCCGCCATCGCGACCGCGGCGAGGCGCACCACGTTGAACGTGCCGATCAGGTTGACCCGGATGACGCGCTCGAAGCTCTCCAGCGGGAGGACGCCGTCGCGGCCGATGACCTTCTGAGCGGTCGCGATCCCGGCGCAGTTGACCACGACGCGCAGCGGGCCGAGGGAGCTCGCGGCGTCCACGGCGGCCTGCACCTGCTCCTCGTCCGTGACGTCGGCGGCGACGAACCGGGCGTGCGGGCCGAGCGCGACGGCGGCCTTCTCGCCTTCCGAGCTGGGCAGGTCCAGGATCACGACGCGCGCGCCGGCCTCCGTGAGGGCGCGGGCGGTGGCGTTGCCGAGTCCACTGGCGCCGCCGGTGACGAGCGCCGAGCATCCGTCGATCTGCATGGTGATCCTTTCGAGACGGTGGTGAGAAGAGGGTGAAGCAGAGGGTCAGAGGCGTTCGATCAGGGTCGCGTTGGCGGTGCCGCCGCCCTCGCACATGGTCTGCAGGCCGAACCGGCCGCCGGTGGCCTCCAGCTCGTTGAGCAGGGTGCCGAGCAGGCGCGTGCCGGACGAGCCGAGCGCGTGGCCCAGCGCGATCGCGCCGCCGCGCGGGTTCAGCCGAGCCGGGTCGGCGCCGAACTCGCGCAGCCACAGCAGCGGCACCGGAGCGAAGGCCTCGTTGACCTCGTACGCCGCGATGTCGTCCAGCGTCACCCCGCTGCGGTCGAGCAGCTTGCGGGTCGCAGGGAGGATGCCGGTGAGCATGAACAGCGGGTCGCTGCCGGCCACGGCGAACGAGTGGAAGCGCGCCCGCGGCCGCAGCCCCAGCCGCGCCGCGGCCTCCGCGCTCATGATCAGGGCCGCGGAAGCGCCATCGGTCAGCGGCGACGAGTTGCCCGGCGTGATCCGCCAGTCCAGCTGCGGGAAGCGCTCGGCCAGCCGGTCAGTGCGGAACGACGGCGACAGCGCGGCCAGCTTCTCGGCGGTCGTCCCCGGCCGGATGGTCTCGTCCGCCGTGACGCTCCCGCTGTCCGGCGTCGGCACCGGCACGAGCTCGCTCTCGAACGCCCCGGAGGCCGCCACCTCGGCCGCGCGGCGGTGCGACTCCGCGGCGAAGGCGTCCAGCTCCTCGCGGGAGAAGCCCCAGCGGTCGGCGATCAGCTCCGCGGCGACGCCCTGGTTGACCAGGCCCTCCGGGTACCGTGCGTGCAGAAGTTCGCCGCCGAGCGAGGCGCCGCCCAGGTTGGAGCCCATCGGAGCGCGGCTCATCGACTCGACGCCGCAGGCGATCACCATGTCGTAGGCGCCGGCGATCACGCCCTGCGCGGCGAACGCGGCGGCCTGCTGGCTGGAGCCGCACTGCCGGTCGATCGTGACGCCGGGCACGCTCTCCGGGAAGCCGGCGCTCAGCAGCGCCGTGCGCGCGATGTTGCCGGCCTGCTCCCCCGCCTGCGTCACGCAGCCGGCGATGACGTCGTCCACGAGCGCGGGATCGACCCCGTTGCGGTGCACGATCTCGGCCAGCACTCCGGCGAGGAGGTCGGCGGGATGGATGTCGGACAGCTCGCCGCCCGGTTTGCCGCGCCCGGAGGGGGTGCGGACGACATCGACGATGACGGCTTCGGTGGCCATGGGGTGCGCTCCTCGGCTCGGGTGCGTGGTGGATCGGGGTCTGCTCAGACGAACGGACTCAGACGCTGAACGGGTCGGGCGTCAGGGTGTACTTGGTGCTGAGGTACTCGTGGATGCCCTCCAGGCCTCCCTCGCGGCCGATCCCCGACTGCTTCACCCCGCCGAACGGCGCGGCGGCGTTGGAGACGACGCCGACGTTGAGGCCCATCATGCCGGTCTGCAGCCGCTCGATCATCCGCTGCCCGCGCGCGAGGTCCTTCGTGAAGACGTAGGAGACGAGCCCGAACTCGGTGTCGTTGGCGATCCGCACGGCCTCGTCCTCGTCGCGGAAGCGCACGATCGAGAGCACGGGGCCGAAGATCTCCTGCCGGAGGATCTCGCTCCCGGCGCGCACGTCGGTGACGACCGTCGGCTCGAAGAACGTGCCGGGGCCGGAGACCCGCGACCCGCCCGCGAGCACCGAGGCTCCGCGTGAGACGGCGTCCTCCAGCAGCTCGGCGGCCTTGTCCACGGCGTCCGCGTTGATCAGCGGGCCGATCGTGACGCCGTCCTCGGTGCCGCGGCCGACCTTCATGGCCTTGACGCGCTCGGTCACGCGGCGCGCGAACTCGTCGGCGACGTCCTCGTGCACGATGAACCGGTTGGCGGCTGTGCAGGCCTCCCCGATGTTGCGGAACTTCGCGAGCATCGCGCCGTCCACCGCCCGGTCGAGGTCGGCGTCGTCGAACACGACGAACGGGGCGTTGCCGCCGAGCTCCATGGACGTACGCAGGACGTTCTCGGACGCCTGCTGCAGCAGCCTGCGGCCGACCTCCGTCGAACCGGTGAACGACAGCTTGCGGAGGCGCGCGTCGGCGATGATCGGCGCCGACACCTTCCCCGAGGTGGAGGTCGTGATGACGTTGAGCACGCCCGCGGGGAGGCCGGCGTCCTCCAGGAGGCGGGCGAAGTACAGCGTGGTCAGCGGGGTCAGCTCGGCCGGCTTCACGACGACCGTGCAGCCCGCGGCGAGCGCCGGGGCGATCTTCCTGGTCGCCATGGCGAGCGGGAAGTTCCACGGCGTGATCAGGAAGCAGGGGCCGACCGGGTGCTGCGACACGATCATGCGGCCGGTGCCCTCGGGATTGGTCGCGTAGCGGCCGGCGATGCGGACGGCCTCCTCGGAGAACCAGCGCAGGAACTCGCCGCCGTAGGTGACCTCCCCGTTGGACTCCGCCAGCGGCTTGCCCATCTCCAGGGTCATCAGGAGGGCGAACTCGTCGCGGCGCTCCTGCAGCAGGTCGAAGGCGCGGCGCAGGATCTCGCCGCGGGTGCGCGGCGGCGTGGCGGCCCAGTCGTCGGCGGCGGCCACCGCGGCGTCCAGCGCGCGCGTCCCGTCCTCCACCGACGCGTCGGCGATCTCGCGGATGAGGTCGCCGGTCGCCGGGTCGTAGACCTTGAGGGTGCCGTTCGAGCCCGGTAGCCACTCGCCGCCGATGAACAGGCGGTCGGGCACGCGCTCCAGCAGGGTCTTCTCGTCCATCGTCACTCCTCGTCTCGTGTCATCTCGGCGGCCGCAGCCGTCCGTCACTCCTCCACCGCGGACTCCACCAGGGGTACGCTGCGGTGCTCGATCGTGGTCTCCAGGGCGATCACCGTGGAGGTGCGGCTGATGCCCGGCTCGCTCAGGATGCCGCTGATCACCCGCTGCAGGTCGGCGTTCGACCGCGCGACCACCCGGATCAGCAGGTCGCCGGCGCCGGTCACGGTGTGCACCTCCAGCACCTCGGGGATGCCGCGCAGGTGGTCCACCACGGAGAGGTCGCTCTGGGCGATCTCCGCGGTGACGAACGCCGTCACCGGGAAGCCGAGCCGGAGGCTGTCGATGGTCGGGGCGAAGTCCTTGATCACGCCGGTGCGCTGCAGCCGGTCGAGCCGGGCCTGCACCGTGCCGCGCGCGACCCCGAGCCGCCTCGACGCCTCGAACACCCCGAGCCGGGGCTCCTCCGTGAGCAGGGCGATGAGGTCGGCGTCGAGCCTGTCGATCATGCGGGCACTCCTTTGCTCCTCGCACATCGTACGACCGGGTGGCCGCGTCGCCTACAGGCTGACCGAAGCTCCCAGGAAGGGAAGCGCAGCCTGCTTGAAGGCCCGGGCACTCAGTGCCGTGATGTGGTTGCGGCGCGGCAGCAGCACCAGTTCGGCGCCGAGTAGCCGGGCGGCCTCGTCGGCATCCCCGGCGACCGGGTCCGCGTCGCCGGCGACCACCAGGGTCGGGACGGCGGAGGCCAGCGGGAGCGGGTGCTGCGCCATGCCCGCCGCGCAGGCCGCGAGCGCCGCGCGGTCGACGCCGGGAGCCTCGCGCAGGGAGGCCAGGAGCGGTGCAAGCGGGGCGTCCGGCGGCAGCGTGTCCGCACCCTCCAGGATCGCCCGCTGCACGGCCTCCACGCCCCAGTGGGCGAACTGCTCGACCGTGCCGACACCGCCGACCACGAGCCGCCGGACGCGCTGCGGCGCCAGGCCGACGAGGGCCAAAGCGACCCAGCTCCCCATCGAGTACCCGATCACGTCGACGCGGTCGAGGCCCTGCTCGTCCAGGACGCCGACCAGGTCCTCCGCGAGCAGGTCCGGCGAGTAGGCGGCCGGGTCGTGCGGGGCGTCGCTCGCACCGTGGCCACGGAGATCGGGGACGATCGCGCCGCGACCCGCCTGCGCGAGCGCGGCCACCCAGCCCGTCGACTCCCAGGTGAGCGCCCCGGTGGTCGCGAAGCCGTGGATCAGCAGGACCGGGTCGGCCCCGGGATGGCGTTGGACGTGGATGCGCATGGGACCATCCTCGCGGATGACGGGCCGGTTCAGGCTCCGACGGTGAGCCGGGCGCGCAGCCGGTCGGCGACGGCGTCCGCGGTGTCGGCGACCTCTGCGAAGTACCCGTCGTCCACCGTCCGGGTCGTCCGCAACCGCTGCTCGCAGAGCACGAGCGGGTCGCGCGCGGGCCACGCGGCCGGGGCGGGGAGGACGGCGTCGATGAGGACGGGCCCCGCGCCCGACCGCGCGAGTTCGAGCGCCTTCACGGTGGCGTCATGGACGGCGAGGGCGTCGGCGCCGTCGACCAGCAGGACCGGCATCCCGGCCCCTTCGGTGCGGCCCGAGCTGGAGAGGAACACGACGGGGAGGGCGGAGGTCCGCGCGGTGGTCACCGCGGTGCGCAGCTCCGTCGCCGATCCGGCGCCGGCGCCGAGCGGGACGAGGGCACAGCCCCCGGTGCGGTCGAGCTTCGCGCAGAGCGCCCAGCCGACGGCGTGAGTCACCGGTCCCTCGGCGGAGTCCAGGCCGCGCCCCGAGCGCAGCACGACCGTCGGATCCGCGCCGAGCGCGATCGCCATCCCCGGCTCGTGGCCGGTCGGGAACGCGCGGTCGCGCGAGGCCTGCAGTGCGAGCGCGGCGCCCACCTGCATCGCCTCGCGGCCGCGGGAGTCGACGTATCCGGGGAGGACGCCGTGGCCGCGCAGGGCGACGGCCTCGCGGTCGAGACGCCGGACCGTCGCCATGGTCCGGTACAGCCGGCGGAGCAGTGCGGCGACGTCGGCGCCCGCTCCGCCGATCGACGCGCCGAGAACCGGCTCGAGGATCGTGGAGGTCATGGATGCCACTCTGACCGACAGGTGAAGAGGCGGCAACGCGCGCGCGAACGGGCGAGCATCCTGCTCATTCGAGCAGCGGTCGGCGGCCTACCGCTGTACAGCCTGCCTGTTGCCCGGATCGGCGGGTGAACGCCACAGCTTCGACGGCCACCAGATCGCGCGCCCCACGTCGTACGACAGAGCGGGGACGAGCAGCGAGCGCACCAGCACGGTGTCGAGAAGCACCCCGAACGCGACGATGAACGCGATCTGCACGAGGAACAGGATCGGGATGACCGCGAGCGCCGCGAACGTCGCCGCGAGCACGACGCCGGCCGAGGTGATGACGCTGCCGGTCATCCCGAGCCCCCGCAGGATGCCCGGCCGGGTGCCGAGCCGCAGGGACTCCTCCCGCACGCGCGTCATCAGGAAGATGTTGTAGTCCACGCCGAGCGCGACCAGGAAGACGAAGCCGAACAGCGGGACGCTCGCGTCCGCGCCGGGGAACCGGAACAGGTGGTCGAAGACGAGCGCGGAGACGCCGAGCGCCGCCGCGTACGACAGCACGACGCTGCCGATCAGCAGCACCGGCGCCAGGATCGAGCGCAGCAGCAGCATGAGCACCAGCAGGATGACCAGCAGCACGATCGGGATGATCCGCAGAAGGTCGCTCTGGGCGGTGTCGTTGGTGTCGAGCGCGATCGCGGTGACCCCGCCGACCAGGACGCCGGAGCCGGCGGCCGGGAGGTCGCGGCGCAAGTCCCGGACCACCTGCTCGGCCGCTGACGAGTCGGGCTGCGCCTTCAGGGTCGCCTGGATGAGCACCCGGCCGTCCTTCACCACCGGCGGCGGCGCGCTCTGGGCCGCACCGGGACCGGCCTGGGCGGGCCGCACGTTCCCCGCGTACAGCGTCGCGGACGAGATCCCGTCGTTCTTCTTCGCGGCGGCCAGCACGGCGTCCCCGTCGGCCTCCTTCGCCACGATCAGCACCGGAGCGCCCGACCCGGCGTCGAAGTGCTTCGCGAGGATCTTCTGCCCGTCGGCCGCGTCCGACTGCGAGAGCACCAGTGCAGTCTGCTCGACCCCGTTGGCCTTCAGACCTGTCAACCCGAACGCGCACGCGACGAGGACCACGAACGACACGATCCAGGTCACCCGCGGCCGATGCGCGATGAGGAGGCCGACGCGCCGCCACACGCCGCGGATCCCCTCCAGCCCGTCGACGCGCTCTGTGTTCTCGTGCGCATGGGCATGCGCGTGCTCCCCGCCCGCGTACTTCGGCCGGAACGGCCAGAACGCCGCCCGCCCGAACACCGCGAGCAGGGTCGGCAGCAGCGTCAGCGCCGACAGCAGCGAGAAGACGATACCGATCGCGGCGATGGGCCCGAGGCTCTTGTTCGAGTTGAGGTCGGAGAACAGCAGGCACAGCAGCGCGAGGATGACCGTCGCCCCGGAGGCCAGGATCGGCTCGAACGCCGCCCGCCACGCCTTCACGATGGCCGTCCAGCGCGACTCGTTCGCCTCCAGCGCCTCCCGGTAGCGGGCGACGAGTAGCAGCGAGTAGTCGGTGGCCGCGCCGATCACCAGGATCGACAGGATGCCCTGGCTCTGGCCGCTGAGGTTGATCCAGCCCCAGAGCGCGAAGAAGTAGACGACCAGGATCGCCGCGCAGAGTGCGAACACCGAGGTGAGCAGCACCAGGAACGGCAGCAGGAGCGCGCGGTACACCAGCAGCAGGATCACGAAGACCGCGCCCACGGCCACGAAGAGCAGGATGCCGTCGATCCCGCCGAACGCGTTGACCAGGTCGGCGGTGAGGCCGGCCGGGCCGGTGACCCAGCCCTGGGTCCCGGAGGGCAGCTCGCTCTTCAGCACACTCCGGAGGTCGGCGACGACCGTCTTCACATTGTTGGTGTCGCTGACCGGGACGATGAACTCGACGGCGCGACCGTCCTGCGAGGGGATCGGCCCGGCGACGCTGGTGCTCTGCCCGGACTCCGGAGCCTGCACGCCCTTCACTGCGCCGAGCTTCGCGCCCAGCGCCGCGAACGAGGCGAGGTCGCTCTGCGGGATCGTCGACCCGGACTGGACGACCACGATCGCGGGCACCGCCTGCGAGTCCGTGAACCGCTTCTGCCAGTCCTGCACCTCGGTCGACTCGGCGCTGGCCGGCAGGAACGCGGCCTGGTCGTTGCTGGAGACCCCGGAGAGCTTGCCGAAGGTTGGGCCGCCGAGGCCGGCCAGAACGAGCCAGACCAGGATGAGCGCCGCCGGCACCACCACCCGCAGCCACACCGACGGCTTCCCCGACATCGCGTCCCTCGCCTTCTGCAATTAGCTAACCAAGCTAGCAATCAGCATAGTGCGTATCCGGCCCGGTGCGTATCCCGGGCGCACACCGCGCGGGTCGCGCGCTAGACGAGCTCCGCCCCCGCGTGCGCCAGCTCCGCCAGCGCCGCCTCCGACGACTCGGCCGCCACCCCAGCCACCAGCGCGGTCAGCACCCGCACCTTCTGGCCGTGGTTCAGCGCGTCGAGCGCGGAGGCCCGCACGCAGTAGTCGGTCGCGATCCCGACCACCTCGACGGTGTCGATCCCGTGCTCGTCCAGGAGGTTGTGCACCGACGAGCCGGCCTCCGTCCTGCCCTCGAAGATCGAGTAGGCCGGCACACCCTGGCCCTTGCGGATGTGGTAGCCGACGCGGGAGGTGTCGAGCGCGGGATGGTACTCCGCGCCGTCCGTGCCCGCGACGCAGTGCACGGGCCAGGTGTTCACGAAGTCCGGCTCGGCGTCGGTCGCGAAGTGGCCGCCGTTGTCGTTGTCGCGGTCGTGCCAGTCGCGGCTGGCGAGGATGACCGCGTACTCGTCGGCGTGCGCGCGGAGGTGCTCGGTGATGGCGGCCGCCACCGCCGCTCCCCCGTCCACGCCGAGAGCGCCGCCCTCGGTGAAGTCGTTCTGCACGTCGATGATGAACAGCGCCTTGCCCATCGCCGCCTCCCCTGTTCGCTGGATCCGGGTCGCCTGATCCGGGCTCGGCCGACACCCCTGCTACCCGTTGGTGAGGTTGTCCCCGCACTTGTAGAAGCCGGTCGTCAGCGTGTCGATCGCCTGCTTGGCATTGTCGCTCACCGGGCCGAGCGCGTACACAGCGAAGGTGAGCTGCGTGCCGTCGGCCGCGTCGATGATTCCGGAGAGCGTGTAGCCGTTGTTGATCCAGCCGGTCTTGGCGTGCACCGAGCCGTCCGCGACCGAGTTCGCCCCGGTGAACCGGCTGTAGCCCGGCCCGAGCGTCCCCGTCCGGCCGGAGACCGGCAGGCCGTCGTAGACGACGCCCAGCCCGTTCTGGCGGTTGAGCACCTTGATGAAGAGCTGGGTGAGGTACGACGGCGGCACCGCGTTGTCGGCGCTGAGGCCGGAGCCGTCGGCGATGTGGATGCCGGTCGTGTCGATGCCGTAGCCCTTCAGCCCCGCCAGCACGCCCGCGTTCTCGGCGTCGAAGGTGTTGCCCGCGCCGGTCTTGATCGCGACGAGCCGCGCCAGCTCCTCCATGATCGTGTTGTCGGAGTAGGTCATCGCCTGGTCGATCAGGGTCGTCACCGGCTGCGACTGCACCGCCGCGAGCTGCCGGGCGCCCGCCGGGGCGGAGCCGGACGTCACCGGGACGTTGGTGCCGAGGTACTGCTGGAAGTACTGCACAGCGCGACCGGTCGGGTCGGTGCTGCGCGGCGACTCGACCGCGCCGGGGTTGTCCCGGTCGCCGTCCACCATCAGGGCAGACATGTACGGCGTCGAGCCCTCGACGACGCGCTCCTCGTGCTCGTCCCAGCTCGGCTGCCACATCGGCCCGCCGAACAGCGACGTGTCGACGACGATGGAGGTCACCGGCTGACCGCCGAGCGCCTGCTTGGTCTGAGTGGCGAGATCCTGGATGGACGGCGCGTTCGTGTAGAAGGCGCCCTGGCCTCCGGGGAGCCGCGACAGGGTGACGTCGCCGCCGCCGACGATGACGACCTGGCCGGGGACGCTGCCGGCGACGACCGTGGTCTGCACGCGGTAGTCCGGGCCGAGCGTCGCGAGTGCGGCGGCCGAGGTCAAGGTCTTGAGCACGGACGCGGTCGGGCCGGGCTTGCCGCCGTTGCGGTCGAAGAGCACCTGGCCGGTCTTCGCGTTGACGACCTGCGCCTCCAGGTTGCCGAGCCGGCCGTCCTGGGCGAGGGAGGCCACCGAGCAGGTGCGGATGCGGCTCGCGGCCGGCTGCGCCGCGGGCACGGGCCGCGTCGGGTCGGCGGTGGGCGTCGGAGTCGGGGTGGGCGTGGGAGTCGCGGAGTGCGTCGGGGGCGCAGCGGCGGCGGCACCGGCGGGCGCCGCGCCGACGGTCGCGCCGAGCGCGACGCTCCCGGCGCCGAGGATCACGAACGCCGCGGCGGCGCCGGCGGCGATCCACGCCGTCGGGTGCGAGCGGATGGCGGACAGCACGCCCGCCGCCGCTCCGGAGAGTGCGCCGCCTGCGCGCGCGTCACGCGCCGAACGACGGCCTCCAGGGGTCGCTCCGCTCCCGGGCTCGCTCGTCGCAGAGGAGTCCCCGGTGTGGAGAACAGTTGTCGGGGTGTTCGTCGAATCAGACTCGGTGCTGTCGGGCACACCGGAGTCGCGCTGGTCCGGTTCGCGCATCCGGGTATAGTACCGGCGTTCCCTGAGAGCGCCAATCGGCGAGGAGCGGGGAGCGTCCCCGGGATGACCCCGCAGACGACGAAACCCCCGGTCAAGACGACGTCTTGCCGGGGGTTCTGCTGGAGCCGCCCAAGGGAATCGAACCCTTGACCTTCTCATTACGAGTGAGATGCTCTGCCGACTGAGCTAGGGCGGCGTGGCCGGACTCGCGCCCGGGCACAGTCAGATAGCTTACCCGATCCCGCGGGGTGCTTTCGACCACCGCCCGGACCGCGCGAGCCGGTCAGCTGAGCTGGCCGCCGAGGGCCTGGAGCTGCGCGAACGAGCTGCGGAGGCGGTCCGCGAGCGGCTCGACGCCGCCGTGGTCGGCCCAGCACGACCAGGCGTGCCGCATGCCGGCGAACGCCACGTAGGTGACGAGGCGCGCCCGCTGGTGCAGGACCTCCTCGTCGCCGGCGAGCTCTGGCTCGTCGTGCGCCAGGCGGCGCTGCACGACGGCGCTCAGGGCGTCCTCGAACTTGTGCATGCTCGCCATCCGCTGCGCGAACAGCTCCGGGTTGCCCTTCAGGAGCGCGCGGCGGAGGGCGTGCAGCTCCTTCGCGCTGGCCGCGTTCTCGCCGGCGTGGGCGCCGTCCAGGTCGCCGTCGAGGCCTCCCGTTTCGATCGCGGCGATCAGGAGCCTGCCCATCCCGTCCAGGATCGGCTCGGCCGGTCCGGCCTCGATGAAGCGCTCGATGCTCTCCTCGTCCGGGAGCTCCGGGAGCTCGCCGATGATCGCGGACTCCTTGGACGGGAAGTAGTTGAAGAACGTGCGCGGCGAGACGTTCGCCGCGTGGCTGATCTCGTCGACCGTGACATGGTCGAAGCCCCGCTCGCTGGCGAGCTCGAGCGCGGCGAGCTGGATCGCGCGTCTCGTCGCGATGCGCTTGCGCTCGCGGAGGCCCAGCTCGCCCTCCGCGGTCCCGATCTCTACAGTCACGAGTCCGATTATTTCACCGTCTGCAAAATTGCACCACTCACCGCGGCGGCGGTGCCGGCATCCCGGGCCCGGGCGTCAGCAGGTCTTGCCCTTCGGCGGGATGGTGCCGCCCACCAGGAAGTCGTCCACCGCGTTGTTCACGCACGAGTTCGACTTGTTGTAGGCGGTGTGGCCTTCGCCCTTGTAGGTGAGCAGGTGGCCGTTCTCCAGCTCGGACGACATGTTCTTCGCCCACACGTACGGGGTGGCCGGGTCGTTGGTGGTGCCGACGACGAGGATGGGCGCCGAGCCCTTCGCCGCGATCGGGCCGCGCTGCACGGTGGTCTTGTATGGCCAGGTGGCGCAGCCGATGTCGCCGTAGGCCATGTACGGGCCGATCACCGGCGCCGCGACGGCGAGCTCGGCCGCCTGCGCCCGCATCGTGGCGGGGTCCGCGTCGTAGCTGTAGTCGAGGCAGTTGATCGCCATGAACGCCTCGGTCGAGTTGTCCGAGTACGTGCCGTCGCTGTTGCGGCTGTTGTAGCCGTCGGCCAGCGTGAAGGCGACGGACGCGTTGCCCTTCATCACGTCGGCGAACATGCTGCTCAGGTACGACCAGGCGGTCGCGTCGTAGAGCGGGTAGATGATCGCCGTCACGAGCGTGTTGGCGCCGAGCTCCCGGCCGTCCGAGTTGCGGATCGGGCTGTGCTCCACGGAGGCCAGCAAGTCGGAGATGGTCTTCATCCCGTCCTCCACCGTGCCGGTGAACGGGCAGTCCTTCTTCGCGAGGCAGCTCTTCAGGTAAGCGCGGAGCGCGCTCTCGAAACCCTGCGCCTGCACCTTCGTGACGTCGAAGTTGCTCGCCGCCGGGTCGAGGGCGCCGTCGAGGACGAGCCGCCCGGTCTTGCCCGGGTAGAGGTCGGCGTACACCGCGCCCAGATACGTGCCGTAGGAGTACCCGAGATAGTTGAGCTTCGTGTCGCCGAGCACCGCTCGCAAGAGGTCGAGGTCGCGCGCCGCGCTCACGGTGTCGACGTGGTCGAGGAGGGCGCCGGTGTTCGTGGCGCACGCGGCGCCGAAGTCCTTGGCGACGGTGGTGTTCTCGGCGATCCACTGGTCGGAGCCGCGCTGTCCGGGGGTGATCCCGTAGAGGTAGGTGTCCATCTCCTGGGCGTTGTAGCACTTGACCGCGGTCGAGTGGCCGACTCCGCGCGGGTCGAAGCCGACGATGTCGAAGTGGCTCTGCAGCGTCTTGTCGGTCGCGTAGTCGACGGAGTCCTTGACGAAGTCGTAGCCGGAGCCGCCTGGGCCGCCCGGGTTGACCAGGAGAGAGCCCTGCTTGGTGCCCTTGGCCTGCTGCCGGATGAGCGCGAGGGAGACCTGACCGGCCGACGGGTCGTTCCAGGTCAGCGGGGCCTTGGCGGTCGCGCACTGCTTGCCGCTGGAGCAGTCGGACCAGACCAGCTTCTGCTCGTAGAACGGCTTCAGCGCCGCGGCGACCTTCTCGGGCGCCGGCGTGGAGGTCGTGGACGACTTCGCAGGAATGAACCAGGTGACGCAGCCGGTCAGCGTCAGCGCGACGACGGCGGCGATCGCGACGAAGACGGTGCGAGCGGCCCGCCGGCGGGCCGGGCGGCCCTCTCGGATGGTCACAGGTCTGTCCCCTTTCGCGCGGCCGAGCCGCGAAGGATCGTCGTGAGCATGGCCTCCAGGGCCAGCGCGGGAGCGACGTTGCCGTCGATCCGCTCGCGGGCGGTCGTCACGGCATCCATCGCGGAGAGCGTAGCGGCAGGACTTGTCCGTGCGCTGAGTGCGGTCAGCCGGTCGCCCAGCTCGGCGTTCACGAGCTCGCTGCCGCTGCCGAGCTGCAGCATCATCACGTCGCGGTACAGCGAGAGCAGGTCGGTGAGGATCCGGTCGATGCCGTCGCGGAGGCTGCGGGTCGCACGGCGCTTCTGGTCCTCCTCGAGCTGGCGCAGCTGGCCGCGCAGCGCGGGCGGGATGGCCCCGCCCGGCTCGATGCCGAGCGAGCGGAGGGCGTGCTCGCGCTCCTCGGCGTCGCGCTCCTCGGTGATCGCCTTCGCGTCGGCGCCGGCCACCTCAAGCAAGGTCGCGGCGGCGAGCACAGCCCCGGAGACGGAGCGGATGCCGAGCGCGAGGTCGAGCGTCTGCTCGCGGCGGCGCCTGGCCTCCTCGTTGGTGGCGAGGCGGTGCGCCATTCCGATGTGGCTCTGCGCGTGGCGGGCCGCGCGCTCGGCGGCGGCGCTGTCGACGCCGTCGCGGCGCTCGATGAGCCGCGCGACGTCGGCGACGTCCGGGACCTTCAGCCGCACGGTGCGGACGCGCGACCGGATGGTCGGCAGCAGGTCGGCGTCGCTCGGCGCGCACAGGATCCAGACCGTGCGCTCCGGGGGCTCCTCCAGCGCCTTCAGCAGGACGTTGGAGGTGCGCTCGGTCATCCGGTCGGCGTCCTCGATGACCATGACGCGGTAGCGCCCGACCGACGGCGCGAACTGCGAGCTCGCGACCAGGGACCGCACCTCCTCGATGGCGATGATGACGCGCTCGGTGCTGAGCACCGCGAGGTCGGGATGCGTGCGGGCCTCCACCTGGCGCTGCGTGGCGAGGTCGCCCTCCGGGTTCCCGGGGCTGAGCAGGGCGGTGGCGAACGCGTAGGCGAGATTGGAGCGGCCGGACCCGGGCGGGCCGGTGATGAGCCACGAGTGGGTCATGCCGCGGGCGGCCTCGGCGGCGGGACCGGTGGCAGTGGCCGACTCCGCGGCGGAACGGACGACGGCGATCGCCTCGTCCTGACCCGTCAGGTCGTCCCACACCGCCATGCGTTCCAGGCTAGTGGGCACGGAGGACAGCGCGGGCTCCGGGGTCGAGGCGGCCGATGCTGGTGCCGATGCGGGCGCCGTTGCCGGTGCGCCGGTCAGACCCGGTCCTCCAAGCGGCTGCGGATGTCGGCGGCGATCTCGTCGACGGGGCGTGCTGCGTCCACGACGAGGAACCGCTGCGGCTCCGCCTCGGCGAGCCCGAGGTAGGCCGCGCGGACGCGCGCGTGGAACTCCGAGCGCTCGGCCTCCAGCCGGTCGTAGCGGGTCCGGGACGTGTCCAGCCGGGCGCGGGCCGCGGTCTCGTCGAGGTCGAGCAGGATGGTGAGGTCCGGCAGCAGCCCCTCGGCAGCCCAGAGCGAGAGGTCGCGCACCTGGCCGGCGTCGAGCACCCGGCCGGCGCCCTGGTAGGCGACGGACGAGTCGATGTAGCGGTCCTGCACGACGACCTCGCCGCGCTCCAGGGCCGGACGCACCACGGTCGCGATGTGGTGGGCGCGGTCCGCCGCGTAGAGGAGCGCCTCAGCACGCGGCGCGATGTCGCCGCGGTGGTGCAGGACGATCTCCCTGATCTCCACCCCGGCGTCGGTGCCACCCGGCTCCCTGGTGCGCAGGACGGTGCGGCCGCGGTCGCGCAGCCACTCCTCCAGGAGGGCGGCCTGCGTCGACTTCCCGACGCCGTCGCCGCCCTCCAGAGTGATGAACAGACCGGTGCGCGACTCGCTCACTCGGCGGACTTCTTCGCCGCCGCGCGGGTCGAAGCGCCGGTCTTGGGCGCGGCCTTGGCCTTGGCGGCTGTGGTCTTGGCCGCCGTGGTCTTCGCCGCCGTGGTCTTCGCCGCCGTGGTCTTCGCTGCGGTCGTCTTCGCCGCCGTGGTCTTCGCCGCCGTCGACTTGGTCGCCGTCTTCGCCGCGCTCGTCCGCGAGGTCGTGCGCTTGGCGGCCGGCTTCTTGGCCGGTCCCTTCGCACGCTTGTCCGCCAGGAGCTGCACGGCGCGGTCGAAGTCGACCTCGTCCACCGTCTCACCCCGGGGGATGGTCGCGTTCGTCTCGCCGTCGGTCACGTACGCGCCGAACCGGCCGTCCTTGATCTTTATCGGCTTGCCGCTGACCGGGTCGGCGTCGAACTCCTTGAGCGCGCTCGACGCCCGGCGGTTGCCGTACTTCGGCTGCGCGAACAGCTCGACGGCGCCGGCCAGGTCGATCCCGAAGATGTCGTCCTCGCTCGGCAGCGAACGGGTGTCCGTGCCCTTCTTCAGGTACGGCCCGTACCGGCCGTTCGCGGCCTGGATCTCCGTGCCCGTCTCCGGGTCGGCACCGACGGTGCGCGGCAGGTCGAGCAGCTTCAGCGCGGTGTCGAGGTCGATGGTCGCGAGGTCCATCGACTTGAACAGCGAGGCCGTGCGCGGCTTGGCGGCGGCCTTCTTCGCGGTCTTCTTCGGCTCGACGACCTCGCCGGTCTGCGGGTCCACCTCGGGCTCGGGCTCGGGGTCCGCCTCCGTCACGTACGGCCCGAACCGGCCGTCCTTGGCGAGGACCAGCTTGCCGCTCTCCGGGTTCACACCGAGCTCGCGGTCGGTCTGGACCGGAGCCTCGATGAGCTCCTTCGCCTTCGCGGGCGTCAGCTCGTCGGGGGCGAGGTCCGGCGGGAGGTTGACGCGGCGGGGCGTCGCGTCCTCGGCGGCGCCGGCCTCCTGCACCTCCAGGTACGGGCCGTACTTGCCGATGCGCAGGGTCACGTCGTCGTCGATCGCGATCGAGTTGATGCTGCGGGCGTCGATCTCGCCGAGGTTGTCGATCACCCGGCGCAGACCCTTGTGCTTGTCGCTGCCGAAGTAGAAGCTGTTCAGCCAGTCGACGCGCTCCGCCTCGCCGTCGGCGATGCGGTCGAGGTCGTCCTCCATCTCGGCCGTGAAGTCGTACTGCACGAGGTCGCCGAAGTAGTCCTCCAGCAGGCGCACCACGGAGAACGCGACCCAGCTGGGCACGAGCGCCTGCCCGCGCTGCGTGACGTAGCCGCGGTCGATGATCGTGGAGATGATGCTCGCGAACGTGGAGGGACGCCCGATGCCGAGCTCCTCCAGCGCCTTCACGAGGCTCGCCTCGGTGTAGCGCGGCGGAGGGGTGGTCTCGTGGCCGTCGGCGGCGATGTCCTGGACGCCGAGGGTCTGACCCGGAGTGAGCGGCGGCAGCTTCGCGTCGCCGCTCGCGTCGGCGTTGCGCTCCTCGTCGCGGCCCTCTTCGTAGGCGTTGAGGAAGCCGCGGAAGGTGATCACCGTCCCGCTGGCCGTGAACTCGGCGACGGTGCCGTCGAGCTGCCCCTCGCCGATCCGCGCCTCGACGGTGACCGAGGCGGTCTGGCCCTTGGCGTCGGCCATCTGGGAGGCGACGGTCCGCTTCCAGATCAGGTCGTAGAGCCGCAGCTCGGGACCGCGGAGCGACTTCTCGAGCTCGGCCGGCGTGCGGAAGACCTCGCCCGCGGGACGGATCGCCTCGTGCGCCTCCTGCGCGTTCTTGCTCTTGGAGGCGTAGACGCGCGGCTTGTCCGGGACGGTCTCCGCGCCGTACAGTTTCGCCGCCTGTGCGCGCGCCGCGTTCGTCGCCTGCTGCGACAGCGACGCGGAGTCGGTGCGCATATAGGTGATGTACCCGTTCTCGTAGAGGGTCTGTGCGACGCTCATGGTCTGGCGGGCGGAGAACCGCAGCTTGCGGGCGGCCTCCTGCTGCATCGTGGAGGTCGTGAACGGCGCGGCCGGCCGACGTGAGTAGGGCTTGGAGTCGACCTTGGAGACCGTGACGGCCGTGGTCTGCTGCCGCACGGCGTCGGCGAGCGCCTGCGCGGACGTCTCGTCGAGGATCGTCGCGCCGGAGGTGAGCCGGCCGTGGTCGTCGAAGTCGCGCCCGGTGGCGACGCGCTCGCCGTCCAGCCGGGCGAGCCTGGCCTCGAACGCCGTGGCGTCCTCCGGGAGCAGCTGGGCGGTGAGCCCCCAGTAGGAGGCCGCGACGAACGCGAGCCGCTCGCGCTCGCGGTCCACGACGAGCCGGGTGGCGGCGGACTGGACGCGGCCGGCGGAGAGCCCAGGACCGACCTTGCGCCACAGCACGGGCGACACTTCGTAGCCGTAGAGCCGGTCGAGGATGCGGCGGGTCTCCTGTGCGTCGACCAGGGCGGTGTCGATTTCGCGCGTGTTGTCCCGCGCCTTCTCGATGGCCTCCCGGGTGATCTCGTGGAACACCATCCGCTTGACGGGGACCTTGGGCTTCAGGACCTCGACCAGGTGCCAGGCGATGGCCTCCCCTTCGCGGTCCTCATCAGTGGCGAGCAGGAGTTCGTCGGCGTCCTTGAGGGCGCGCTTGAGGTCGGCGACGGTCTTCTTCTTCTGGTCGGAGACCACGTAGTAGGGAGCGAACTCGTTTTCCACGTCGACGGAGAACTTGCCGAGCGACCCCTTCTTCAGCTCGGGCGGAAGGTTCTTGGGCTCGATCAGGTCGCGGATGTGTCCGACGGATGCCATCACCTCGTAGCCCTCGCCGAGGTACTGGGCGATGGACTTCACCTTGTTCGGAGACTCGACGATGACGAGCTTCTTCGTGCCAGGCACTTGACTCCTCTTATATAGCAACTGTGTTCGCAGGGACCTCACTGGTCCGAAGCGCGCTCCCCCGAGCGCCGCACAGAGGGCGGCGAGCGTGGGCCGCACGGCCCAACAGGCAAACCATACACACCTAGGCCGCTTGTGTGCCTAATCGCCGGCGGCGCCGTTCGCCCGAGCGGAAGGGAGGGGCCGGCGGCCGGGACGGTCTCGGAGTGGCGGCTGAGGCGCTCTCCGGGCGCGGGGCCTGTTGCTCCTGGAGCGCCGGGAGGACAATGTGATCATGGCAACGACATCAATGACGACGTACACCGCCAAGCTCATCGACGGCCCCCTGGAAGGCAAGACGATCGCGATCTCCTTCCTCGACTCGGGCGACCCGCAGCCGCGCCTGAAGCTTGCCGCCCCGTCCGGCGGAAAGCACTACCTCTACGTCCGCGGCTCCGCCTCGGAGACGGAGTACGCGTCCGACGACCCGAGCGCGTCGCTCCCGAGCGCGGTGGCGTACCGGTACGTGGAGACGGTGTTCGACTGACGTCGCGGGACGCCGGCTGAGGCCGCCGCGCAGCGCGATCAGCGCGAGCCCGGAGGTCCGGCCCGGGCCGACGCGGACGCCTCCCAGCCGTGGTACGGAACCGCGACCTCGACGCGCACGACGACTCCGGCCAGGACGCAGTCCGTCACGGTCGCGCCGTTGGCACGTGCCACCGTCTCCGCGAGACCGCACGGCTCGGCTGCCGTCCGGCCCACCGCCGCGTCCGCCGCGGCCAGAGCGGCGGCGTCGGCGGCGACCGCGGCCTTCCGGCTCGCGCCCCACGCTCCCGTCACACCCACGGCCGCGAGCGTGACCGTGACGGTGACCGCGACCACGGCGAGCGCGAGGACGGATCCGGCCCCGCGCTCGCCCCGGCCCAGAGGTACGGGTGGCCCCATCATTCCTCCACCTCTTCATCCGGCGCCGCGTCATCGAGCGCGCACGAGCGGGCCGACACCGTCAGCCCGAGTGCGCCGAGGCCGCCCGCGGCGCTGGGCGCCGTGACCGTCACGCACAGCAGCCCGCCGGCGGAGCCGACCTGGCGCGCGGCGCCCTCGGGCGGCCGGGGCGCCGCGTCCCCGCGTCCGAGGAGGCGCGCCGCGGCCGCCGCGTGATCGAGCAGCCGCGCCTGCTGAGCCGCCGCCTGGATCGCGCCGACGCAGAGCGCCAGGCACAGCAGGACGGCGGGAAGGACCGCCGCGAACTCCGCCGTCACACTCCCCCGCTCGCCGTGCAGCCTCCCGTCGTGCGGCCTCCCGCCGTCGAACCCGACGCCGGCCCGACGCACGCGTCGACCGCCCGTGCGCTCTCCGTCGTCAGCCATCGACCGTGAGTGCTCGCCGCACCAGCTCGGTGAGGATGGATTTCACCTCGTCGCCGCGCAGCAGCATCAGCAGCACGCCGGCGAAGGCGACCGCCGCCATGGTCGTGACGGCGTACTCCGCCGTGCTCGCTCCGCGGTCCTCCCAGCGCAGCCGGTGAATGATCTCTCGCATTTCTCTCTCCTTCGTGTTCGGTTCCGCCGACCTCCGCCGGCCTGATTCGATCGTCTCGTCCGCCGGTTCCGCGGTGTTCGTCGCCCCCGAATCCGTGGACAACTCAGCTCAGGCCCGCGATGGTGGAGGACATCATCGCCAGGATGACGGGCACAACGCCGAGGAGCACGAACGCGGGCAGCACGCACACGCCGAGCGGGAGCAGCAGTCGCACGGCGAGAAGCTCCGCGCGCCGCCGCCCGTCGGCGCGGGCGGTCCGTCTCTCCTGCCTGGCTTCGGCGGCCAGCAGCTCGATCGCGGGCGCGCCTGCCCGCTCCGCGATCCGGAGGACCCGGTCGACGGAGGTGTCGCCCTCCGCGACGAGGTCGAGCCCGACGCGGCGTGCGACGTCGGCGATCGTCGCCCGGGCTGCCGGCACCGACAGTCCCCCGGCCAAGGCGATGGCCGTCAGATCGTGCTCGATCCCCGGCACCGGCCCCGCCCGCGATGCCGACCGGATCAGACTGCGGGTCCAGGACCGCCCGGCGACGAGCAGGCCGCCGCCGGAGATCGCCGCGACCCAGCCGAGCGGCCCGGTGACCAGCGTGCCGATGACGTCGACGCCGATCCCGTAGGCCATGGCGACGCCGACGGCCGGAAGCCAGGACATCAGCCGTGCGGTGGCTCGGGGGCCGGCCAGAGCGGTCGCGATGTCCCGCTCCGCTCCGGCACGGTCGCGCAGGGCCTCGGCTGCGCCGCGCAGAGCGGGCGCGATCGAGGCTCCGGCGTACTCGGCGACGCCCCATGCCGCCGCCACCGCGGCCATGCCGGCGTCGCCCGCGGTTCCGTGACTCTGCTGCGCCGAGGTGCTGTGTGTGGCCGCGGGCTCGCGCGCCGACGTCGGGCCGCGCCACGCCGCAACGCCGAGCGCCGCGTGCTCGGCATGGCCGCCGGACGCCCGGCCATGCCGCCCGGCAAGCCCGAACGTCGCTCCGCCGCCGTAGCCGCCACGCGCCAGGCCACGCCGCGCCGCAGCGCCGGACGCCGCTCTTCCGACGTGTGCACCGGGAGTCGCGCCGGGCCGCGCCGCCGCCGCAAGCGCCTCGGAGGGCGCCGTCCCCTCCGCGACGAGTCGCGCCGCCCGGGCGACGGCCGGGTGCGTGGCCTCCGCGGCCACGTACTGCCACGCCGAGCGGGGTGCGATGCCCGCGTCCAGGAGCACAGCGAGGGCCTCCACCGAACTGGAAAGGAGGTCGTCGGCGGGACGGCCGCCCCGGCCGCGTGCCGCGTTCCGTCGTTCACTCATACGGCACCACCGCCAGGCGGCCGTCCGGCGATGTCGTGAACCGGCCGAAGCCGGCGACGCGGCGCCGGTCGCCGACCCGTTCGACGTGGACGATCATCCCGATGGCGCTGATCGTCTGGCGGGCGGTCGCGATGTCGTCCAGGCCGGCGAGCGCGCCGAGAGCCTCCATCCGTGCGGGGACGTCCGCCAGCGAGTTCGCGTGCAGGGTTCCCGCCCCGCCGTCGTGGCCCGTGTTCAGCGCGGAGAGGAGGTCGGCCACCTCCTCTCCGCGGCACTCGCCGAGGACGAGCCGGTCCGGTCGCATCCGGAGCGCCTCCCGCACCAGTCGCCGCAGGCCAACGCCGCCGGCGCCCTCGAGGTTCGGCTGGCGCGTCTGCAGGCCGACGACGTGCGGGTGCGGGATGCGGAGCTCGGCGACATCCTCGATGAGCACGATGCGCTCGGTGGGAGGCGCATGGGCCAGGGTCGCCGCCAACAGTGTCGTCTTGCCCGCGCCGCCTGCCCCGGTCACCAGGATGTTCGCCCGGGCGGTCACCGCCGCGCGGAGCAGGGCGACGCCGTCGGAGGTCAGCGAACCGGCGCCGACGAGGTCGTCCAGGGTGAGGGCAGCAGCCGCCGGAATGCGGATCGACAGCAGTGTTCCTCCGGTCGAGATCGGCGGGAGCACCGCGTGGACGCGCACACCGCCGGGAATTCGCACGTCCACGAACGGGGTCGCCTCGTCGATGTGACGCCCTCCGGTGGCGATCAGCCGGGTGGCCAGCCGACGGGCGGCGTGGAGGTCGGGCGGCCAGCCGTCCACCCGGTGGAGCCCGCGCGGGCCGCCGTCGGACCACAGCACGCCGTCGCCGGTGACGAAGAGGTCGGTGACGCCGGCGCGCATCAGGTACGGGGCCAGCGGTCCGAAGGTCTCCCAGAAGTCCGGGGCGGCCGCCGTGTGCGCGGGAGGCGGCGCCGTCCGCGGTGGCGGCGCGCTCATCGATGGCGGGCCAATCGGTGACGACCCGGTCCCCGATGGCGGCAAGACCATGGGCAACACCCCAGCCCCGCGTACCGGTGGCCTCGGCGGCACCCTCACCGGCGCACCGCGCGCACCACTCACACCACGCACATGCGGACCGACCACCCCCGCCCGGGCGATCGACGGCGTACTCCACTCGTTCGAATTCCTCATGCCCACGACGCTACGAAGACCGAAGAGCGCACGGCGGCGAAGCCGGAGATCAGTGGAGAACCCGCTTCATCCACAGGCCGCCGCGGACAACCAGATTGTGAACCGGCGGGTTAAAAAAAGGGGGGCCGCACCTATTGGGGGGAACAGGTGCGGCCACTGCGGCGCATGATTGGGGGGAATCGATTGCGCCGCACGCCAGAATTATCATTCGGCCGCTGCCTAGTTTACGCAGAATCAATGCAAACGCAAGTCTGCTCGGAGGCCGCTACCTGGGGGTTGTAGAGTCAGGGATTGTCGCGCCACGACTCGAACAACAGCATCGCAAAGGAGCGAAAAGACTCCCCATGAGCAACACAATCGACAACCTGCTGCACGAAGCCCGGCGGTTCGCGCCCACCGAGGAGTTCGCCGCCGACGCGGTCGCGACGGCCGAGCTCTATGAACGCGCGGCGTCCGACAGGCTCGGATTCTGGGCCGATCAGTCGCGCGACCTCCTGCACTGGCACACCCCGTTCACGCGCACCCTCGACTGGTCGAACCCGCCGTTCGCGAAGTGGTTCGACGACGGCGAGCTCAACGTCGCCTTCAACTGCCTCGACCGCCACGTGCTGGCCGGCAACGGCGACCGCGTCGCCATCCACTGGGAGGGTGAGCCGGGCGACACCCGCTCGATCACCTACGCCGAGCTGACCGCCGAGGTGAAGAAGGCGGCCAACCTGCTGACGAGCCTCGGCATCCAGGCCGGCGACCGCGTCGCGATCTACCTGCCGATGATCCCGGAGGCCGTCATCGCGATGCTGGCCGTCGCGCGCATCGGCGCGGTCCACTCCGTCGTCTTCGGCGGGTTCAGCGCCGAGTCGCTCCGGTCCCGCATCGACGACGCGGAGGCCAAGCTCGTCATCACCGCCGACGGCGGCTGGCGCAAGGGCCGGGTCTTCCCGCTCAAGGACGCCGTCGACGCCGCGCTCGCGAACGGCGAGTCCTCGGTCGAGCACGTCCTCGTCGTCAAGCGCGGCGAGAACGAGGTCGCCTGGACCGAGGGCCGCGACCTGTGGTGGCAGGACGAGATCGCTCTCGTCGACGCCGACCACGTCGCCAAGGCCTTCCCCGCCGAGAACCCGCTGTTCATCCTCTACACGTCGGGCACGACCGGCAAGCCGAAGGGCATCCTGCACACCTCGGGCGGCTACCTGACCCAGGCGGCGTTCACGCACAAGAACGTCTTCGACCTCCACCCGGAGTCCGACGTCTACTGGTGCAGCGCCGATGTCGGCTGGATCACCGGCCACACGTACGTCGTCTACGGCCCGCTCGCGAACGGCGCGACCCAGGTGCTCTACGAGGGCACCCCCGAGACGCCGCACCCGGGCCGCTGGTGGGAGATCATCGAGAAGTACAAGGTCTCGATCTTCTACACCGCTCCGACCGCCATCCGCTCCTTCATGAAGATCGGTCGCCAGCACCCGCAGAAGTTCGACCTGTCGAGCCTGCGCGTGCTCGGCTCGGTGGGCGAGCCGATCAACCCCGAGGCGTGGATGTGGTACCGCGACGTCATCGGCGGAGGCTCCACCCCGATCGTGGACACCTGGTGGCAGACCGAGACCGGCGCGATCATGGTGTCCGCGCTGCCCGGCGTGACCACGCTCAAGCCCGGCAGCGCCCAGGTGCCGCTGCCCGGCATCTCGATCGACATCCTCGACGAGGCCGGCGTGCCCGTCGGCAAGGACCAGGGCGGCCTTCTCGTCGTCACCGAGCCGTGGCCGAGCATGCTGCGCGGCATCTGGGGCGACCCCGACCGCTTCGTGGAGACGTACTGGTCGAAGTTCGGCGACAAGTACTTCGCCGGCGACGGCGCCCGCTACGACACGGACGGCGAGATCTGGCTGATGGGCCGGGTGGACGACGTGATGAACGTCTCGGGCCACCGCCTCTCGACGGCGGAGATCGAGTCCGCGCTCGTCGCGCATCCCCTGACGGCGGAGGCCGCGGTGGTCGGCGCGGCGGACGAGACGACCGGCCAGGCCGTCGTCGCGTTCGTGATCATCAAGCAGAACCAGCTGGAGGCCGCCGAGGCGATGGATGTCGCCGCGGAGCTGCGCAAACACGTGTCCGAGCAGATCGGCGCCATCGCCCGCCCGCGCGACATCTTCATCGTCACGGAGCTGCCGAAGACGCGCTCGGGCAAGATCATGCGACGTCTGCTGAAGGACGTCGCGGAAGGCAGGGAGGTCGGCGACACGACCACGCTCGCCGACACCGCGGTGATGAGCTCCATCCAGGCGAAGCTCACCTAGGCACGACGAGAACGCACGAACGGGAACCGCCGCGGATCACTGCGATCCGCGGCGGTTCTCGTTGTCAGGGGGTGTCACTCGTAGGCGACGATGATCTCCACCTCGACGGGCGCGTCGAGCGGGAGGACCGCGACGCCGACGGCGGACCGGGCGTGGACGCCGGCGTCGCCGAAGATCTCGCCGAGCACTTCGGACGCACCGTTGATCACACCGGGCTGGCCCGTGAACGACGGGTCGGACGCGACGAAGCCGACGACCTTCACGACCCGCGTCACGCGGTCGAGCGAGCCGATGACGCTCTTGACGGCCGCGAGCGCGTTCAGCGCACAGATGCGGGCGTACTCCTTCGCGTCGTCGGCCGGAACGAGGCCGTGCCCGTCCCCGACCTTGCCGGTCGCCGGGAGGGCGCCGGAGACCATCGGGAGCTGGCCGGAGGTGTAGACGTGTCCGCCGTCGACGACGGCCGGCGTGTAGGCCGCGACGGGTGGCACGACGGCCGGGAGGTCGATCCCGAGCTCGGCCAGGCGAGCCTCGATCGCGGCCATCAGGCGGCGTCCTCGGCCGGCACCGGACGCTTGAGGTAGGCGACCAGACCGCCCTCGGGGCCGGTCACGACCTGCACCAGCTCCCACCCCTCCGAGCCCCAGTTGTTGAGGATGGCGGCCGTGTTATGGATCATGAGAGGAGTCGTAAGGTATTCCCAGCGCAGCATGGTGCTCTTTTCATTCGGGGGGTTTAACAGGTTCATCGCCTACATTGATCCTATGTCTGCGCAAAAACCACAGGCTAGAGGTGTGCTCGGAGCAGTCGGCGCGTTCGTCGGCATGAGTGCCGTGGCCGGTCTTCTGGTCACCGCTGCCGTCACCCCCGCGATCGCCGTGACCGGCATGGCCGCCAACAACGGCATCGGTGTGTTCGAGGGTCTTCCCGAGTACCTCCAGGTCGGTCAGCTCGCCCAGCCGACGACCATCTACGCGAAGAACGGCGACCAGGACGTCCCGCTCGCGACCTTCTACTCCCAGAACCGGCTGCCGGTCGGCTTCGACCAGATGTCGCAAGCCGTCAAGGACGCCGCCATCGCCGGTGAGGACCCGCGCTTCTACAGCCACGGCGGCGTCGACATCCAGGGCACCATGCGCGGTGTGCTGTCGACGGTCTCCGGCGGCGGCGTGCAGGGCGGCTCGTCGATCACTCAGCAGTACGTCAAGAACGTGCTGCTGCAGAAGTGCGAGGCCATGCCCGTCAAGACCGCCGCGGAGAAGAAGACGTACCAGAGCTGCGTCGACGACTCGACGGGCGTCACTCCCGACCGCAAGGTGAAGGAGATGAAGTACGCCATCGGCCTGGAGAAGAAGTACACCAAGGACCAGATCCTCGAGGGCTACCTCAACATCGCGGGCTTCGGCGGCACCGTCTACGGCATCGAGGCCGCGGCCCGCTACTACTACAACACGACGGCTGCTGCGCTGACGCCCGCCCAGGCGGCGAGCCTGGTCGCGATCGTCAACGAGCCGACCGGCCTCAAGATCGACAACCCCGACTCGAAGACGAACGGCGCGGCCAACGGCTATGCCGCGAACAAGGATCGCCGCGACTACATCCTCGGCAAGATGTACGAGTACAAGAAGCTGACCAAGACGCAGTACGACGACGCGAAGAAGACCCCGATCCAGCCGGTGATCACGCCGTCGAACCGTGGCTGCCAGACGGCCGGCAACGCTGCCTTCTTCTGCGACTACGTGCAGAAGATCATCCTCAACGATCCGTCGTTCGGCAAGGACGACGACACCCGCAGCGCGAACTTCCTCCGCGGCGGCTACAAGATCTACACCTCGCTCGACCTCGACCTGCAGAACGTCGCGCAGGACACCCTCAACTCGTACGTGCCGATGGAGTACAAGACCGACATCGGCGGCGTGCTGGTCGGCGTGCAGCCGGGCACCGGCCGCGTTCTCTACATGGCGCAGAACAAGGTGTTCACCGAGGACGCGGAGCTCGCCAGCACGAGCAAGAAGTACACGAGCATCAACTACGCGACCGACCGCGACTACGGCGGCTCGAGCGGCTTCCAGGTCGGATCGACGTACAAGACGTTCACCCTGGCGGAGTGGCTGAAGGAAGGCCACTCGCTCTACGAGACGGTCAACGCGAACATCCGCACCTACCCGAGCGGCACCTTCAAGGGCTACTGCTTCCCGGGCGGCAGCTACGGCTCGACGGGCACTCGCTGGCCGACGAACGACAGCTCGGGCGAGGAGGGCACGCGCAGTGCCATCCAGGCGACGCAGCTCTCGATCAACACCGCCTTCGTCTCGATGGCGTCGCAGCTGGACATGTGCAAGATCCGCGACACCGCTGAGGCGTTCGGCGTGCACACGGCGACAAACGACCCGCTCGGCACGAACCCCGCGAGCGTGCTCGGCACCAACACGATCGCGCCGATCACCATGGCGACGGCGTTCGCCGGGATCGCGAACGGCGGCGTGACCTGCACACCGATCGCGATCGACAAGATCGTGGACGGCGGCGGCAAGGAGATCAAGCCGCCGGCGACGAAGTGCACGCAGTCCGTGGATCCCGCCATCGCCGCGGGCATGGCCTATGCGATGCAGAAGGTCACGGTCAGCCCCGGTACGGCCGCGGGGATGAACACCACCGGCAAGGACATGCTCGCCAAGACCGGCACCACCGACAACAACAACCAGCTCTGGCTCGTCGCGTCCACCACCAAGGTCGCCGGCGCCTACTGGGTGGGCAATGTCACCGGCGACCAGGACATGCGGAAGATCTATCCGACGCACGGCACGACCCCGGCCATCGCCCGAACCGCGGTGATGCGCACGATGATGTCGGCGGCGGTCGGCAAGTACGGCGGCGACTCCTTCCCCACCCCGAGCAGCAAGCTCGTGCAGGGCGCGCAGGTCGCCGTCCCCGACCTCACCGGCAAGTCGCCGGACGAGGCGAAGACCATCCTGAGCGGCCTCGGCCTCGACAGCGCCGACGGCGGCCCCCAGGACTCCGCAGCACCGGCGGGCACGGTCTCCTCGACCAACCCGGCGGCCGGCACCTCGGTCGGCAAGGGCACCGTCGTCACGATCTACACCAGCAATGGATCGCTGGTCGCCCTCCCGAACGTCGTCGGGCAGAAGCTCTCCGACGCGCAGAAGGCGCTGACGGACGCCGGATTCGGCGTGAAGGTCGGCGGCGGCGCCTCTCCCGACGACATCGTCCAAGCAATGGATCCCGGCGCGGGCACGCCCGCGAAGGCCGGCACCCAGGTGAGCCTCACACTGCAGAAGGGCAGCACCCCCACTCCCGGACCGGGAGCGGGCGGCTAGTGCCGCGGGCTTCGGGCTTCCGGCCGGTGGGCGCCGCACTCGCGGTGCTCGCCGGCGCGGGCGCTGCTGCGTTCGCCTACGGCTCGCTCGTGGAGCGGCGCGCGTTCACGCTGCGCGAGGTGAGCGTCCCGGTGCTGCCGCGCGGCGCCAAGCCGATCCGGGTGCTGCACCTGTCCGACCTGCACATGGCGCCGTGGCAGGCGGACAAGCAGGAGTGGGTGCGGGAGCTCGCCCGGTTCCAGCCGGACCTCATCGTGGACACGGGCGACAACCTCAGCCACGAGAACGGCCTGGAGGGCATCCGCGCCGCGTTCGACGCGTTCCAGGGCATCCCGGGTGTCTTCGTGCACGGCTCGAACGACTACTACGGCCCGCAGCTCAAGAATCCGTTCAAGTACTTCCTCGGACCGTCGAAGCGATCCGCGTCGACGGCGCCGCGCCTCGACGACAAGGCCCTCACCGCGTACTTCGAGAGCCTCGGCTGGCTGAACCTCAACAACGCCGCCGGCGCCCTCGACATCCGCGGAACGCACCTCGAGTTCTTCGGCGTGAACGACCCGCACATCCACGCCGACCGGGTGGAGGCCATCCCGGGCGCGCTGGACGAGCTCCGCGAGGACGACCCGTACTCCGACGACGCGACGTGGCCGGCCGACGAGCCGCGCTCGGAGCGCGCCACGGTCACGCTCGGCGTGGTGCACGCCCCGTACCGCCGGGTGCTGGACGCCTTCGTCACCTACGGCGCCTCGATGATCTTCGCCGGGCACACGCACGGCGGTCAGGTCTGCGTGCCCGGCTTCGGCGCGCTGGTCACGAACTGCGACATCCCGCGCTCCCAGGTCAAGGGCCTGAGCATCTGGCGTCACGCGTTCCGGGCGGCGTACCTCAACGTCTCGGCCGGCCTCGGCACGTCGATCTACGCGCCGGTCCGGTTCGCCTGCCGGCCGGAGGCGACGCTGGTCACGCTGACGGCGTCGGAGTGAGCCGAGTGGTCATTTGCACCCCTCGGGCTCGTGTATCCTAGATGAGGCCTTCGGGCCACCGGGGTGTGGCGCAGCTTGGTAGCGCGCTTCGTTCGGGACGAAGAGGCCGCAGGTTCAAATCCTGTCACCCCGACCCAATAGCAAGAGCCGGTTCGATAATTCGAACCGGCTCTTGTCGTTTCAGAACTCAGAACGCATCCGGCCGTGCGAAGTCCGCGGTCGCGTACAGCGACTCCGGGTCGATGTGCGAGCGGATGAGGGGCAGTGTGCGGGAGACCGTCGTGTTGATCCGCTCGCGGAGGTCGTCGGAGGAGATCGCGTAGTCCGTGAAGTCGGACTCGCTCGCGTAGATGCCGAGCGGCAGGGTCAGGGACTGGAAGAAGCCGAACAGCGGGCGCATCTGGTGCTCGACCAGCAGGGCGTGGCGGTCGCTGCCGCCCGTCGCGGTGAGGACGATCGGCTTGTCCACCAGGGCGTACTGGCCGATGTGGTCGAAGAACAGCTTGAACAGGCCCGTGTAGGTGGCCCGGTAGGCGGGCGAGCCGACGACGATGACGTCGGCGGACTCCACGGCCTCCAGTGCCTCCTGCACCCGCGGGCTCAGGCCGCTGCGGAACGGGGCGGCGCCCAGCTCGCCGAGCAGGGGTGCGAGTTCGATGGTCGTGGAGGTCCCGCCCGTCGCCTCGGCGAACGAGCGTGCGACCTCGTCGACGAGGACCGTCGTGCGGGAGGGCGCCGTCGGGCTGCCGCTCACGCCGACGACGTGGGGTGCGTGTGCCATGCGGGGTACCGCCTTCGCTGGGTGGGGGTCGGGAATGCGCCCAACGCTACCCCCGGCCCTCCCGGAGCGCCCCTCCGGCTGTCATGGTCCGTCATGGAGGCGGTTACGTCCGGGAATGCCCCGTCACGCCTGCGGGTACAGCCCCGCCACGATCTCCAGCGAGCGGATGCGGCCCTCCACCGTCGCAGCGCCGGAGGAGATCATCAGCTCGTCCACGCCGGTGGAGGCGATCAACGAGTCCAGGCGGGCCTTCACGTGGTCCGGCGTCCCGATGGCCTGGCGGGCGTTGCGGGCGGCGATGAACTCCTCCTCCGCCGGGCTGAACTCGTAGGCCAGGGCCTCCTCGACGCTCACCGGCTGCGGCTTGAGCCCGCGGCGCATCCGCAGGAACGAAAGCTGGCCGGGCAGCGACAGAGCGCGCACCTGCTCCGGGTCGTCGTCCGACACGACGTTGACGGCGATCATGGCGTGCGGCTCCGTCAGCTGCTCACCCGGCTCGAACCGCGACCGGTAGAGGTCCAGGGCGGCCTCCGTGTTCTCGCCCGCGAAGTGGTGGGCGAAGGCGAACGGGAGGCCGAGGGCGGCGGCCACCTGTGCGCTGTAGCCGCTGGAGCCGAGCAGCCAGACCTGCGGGGCGTCGCCCAGTCCCGGCACCGCCGTGATGCTGTGCAAGGGGTTCGCGTCGCTCATGCCGCCGTAGAAGAAGCCGAAGAGGTCGAGGAGCTGCTGCGGGAAGTCGTCGACGCCGAGGCCCTCCGCGCTCCGCCGCAGCGCCATGGCGGTGGCGCCGTCGGTGCCGGGCGCTCGGCCAATGCCGAGATCGATGCGGTCGCCGTACAGGGCGCGGAGGGTGCCGAACTGCTCCGCGACGACCAGCGGCGCGTGGTTGGGGAGCATCACGCCGCCGGAGCCGACCCGGATGCGCTCGGTCGCCGCCGCGACGCCCGCGATCAGGACGGCCGGCGCGCTGGAGGCGATCGCCGGCATCCCGTGGTGCTCCGCCACCCAGAAGCGGCGGTAGCCGAGACGCTCCGCCTGCTGTGCGAGGCGGACCGTCCCGGCCACCGCGTCGGCGTTGCTGCCGCCGGCGGGCCGGCTGGCGAGGTCGAGGACGTTGAGCGGGATGCTGGTGGAGGTCACAGGGAGGGCAACCGCTGCCGCCCTCCCGTCATTCCGTCGGGGACGGGACCCTGCGGGTCAGGACGACCGCACCTTCCGCATCCACGCCGCGATGGCGACGCTCACGAGGCCGACGATCAGGAGGCCTCCCCCGACCCAGATCGACCACTCGGCGATCACGGAGCCCGTGTCGGCGAGGCCGGAGTTGCCCGGGTCGTTGACGGTCGTCGCCGTCGTGTCGGCGGGCAGGACGGTGACCGACACCGAGCAGACGTGGCCGCTCGCGGCGCCGACGCCGGTGATCGTGTAGACGCCGTTCGCGGTCGACGGCAGCGTCACGTGCAGGACGTCGCTCCCGTCCGCGTTGGCATGCTTGGTGAAGGTGACGGAGCTGGCCATGTGGATGTTCGCGCCGTCGAAGCCGCTGCCGGTCCAGGTGATGAGCTCGCTGGACGCCCAGGTCCCCGGGATGCAGGTGACGGTGGCCGTGTCGCCCGCCTGGATGGTGCTGACGTCGACGCTGCATGGCGCGCCGCTCGTGTAGTCGTCAGCGTTGGCCGCCGCAGGTGCGGCGAGAAGCAGTCCCGCGGTGACGACAGCGGCCGCCAGAATCTTCTTCAGCATCGGGCTCACGTTCCCCTCGGACGACGTACGTGGTTTTACTGACTAATTCTCACTTTACACCCGGCGTGCAGGGGACTGCGATGGTCCCAATGGCCTTCGGTGCCCCCATAACGGGGGTGGTTCCATCGCCATTCAGGGTGGGCGTGACGGCGACCGTCACCCCCGGCCGCTTCTGCGCCGTGCCCAGGAACTCGACGTCCACCGTCTTCGACTCGCCCGGCGTGAGCTCCACCTCCACCACCGCCACCGGGCGGCCTCCGTCACTGCCGGTCACGGAGGGCAGGCCGGCGCCGCCGCTCCGCACTCCCCCCAGCAGGCCGCCCTGGGGTCCGTAGAAAGCGATCCTGGTGAGGATGGAGCCGCGCGCGACCCCGAACAGGTCGCCTCCCGTGACGTAGTCCGAGAGAGTCGTGGCGGCGTTCGCCGGAGCCCGGTTGCTCAGCGTCACCTCCACCCGCGACGTCACCCTCCCGTCGGCGCGGCAGACCTTCGCGCCGGCCGAGACAGAGCTCCCGAGGTAGTAGTCCATCTTGCCGCCCGTTGCGTCGTTGAAGTACACGCCCAGCGCCGCGTTGTCGGGCGTGGAGACCGGGAGACCGCCCGCCAGGGTCGTGTCAGCCAGGACCCGCTGCTCGGCAGGGCGCGAACTCCAGATCCGCACGCGGTCGGACGCACCCGCCTGCGCGAGCACGTCGACCAGCGCGGAGCCCGAGGCGCCGCCGTCGGCGACCTCGGCGAACACCGCTCCGGCGGCCGAGGCGAAGAACGCGTCCTGATCGGCCGGGTTGGAATAGCGGTGGTAGACGTCGCTGAGCAGGAGCTGCACGGCGTTGTCGGCCGTGAGCGTGTCGCCCGTCGGCAGCGAGACCGGGCCCGCGGCGCGCAGCAGCCCGCTGAGCACGACGGGGTCGAGGGCGATGACGCCGTCGACGACGCCGCCGTGCTCGTGCACCCACATCGCCGACGCCGTGCGCGCGGCGAGCGCGAAGTCGGGCGTCACGTTCGCATCCTGCAGATATCGGCCGACCACGGTGCCGAACAGAGCCGTCGTGGGGGCAGGAACGTCGAAGACGGGCTGCGCCCACGGCCCGAACGACGCGGACTGCGCGGCCAGGGTGATGGCGCCGTGGTCGGTGCGGATCTCCGTGACGGACCCGATCAGCCCGCCGGTGGCCCGGATCTCTGCGGGGTTCTGTGCGACCACGAGATAGGTGCGCGGCCCGTCGGCCCCGAGCATGCCCGGCAGCAGCCGCGCGGTGTTGGCGACCGCCTCCAGCTGACCTCCCGCCGCGTCGAGCATGGTCCGCATCTTCGTGACCGCGCGACTCACCGGGCTGACCAGCTGCCCTTCGTCGATCGCGTCTATCTGGCGCTGCGCCGCGACGAAACCGGTCTCGGCCTTCTCGACGGCCGGCCCTGCGGCGATGAGCGGTGCGAGGTCGATGCGGCCGTGGGAGAGCGTGAGTTGGCGAGGATCGACCGCGGCCGCGGCCGAGGCGAGCGGCTCGACGACCTGGCTCGCCAGCGTGTCGGTCGCGGCGGCGACGGTGCGGACGGCAGCCAGGTCGGAGCCGAACCACGGTACGGCCTCCCCCGCGCGCCAGATGGGATCGCTGGTCAGGTCCGCGGCCGAGCGCGCATGCCGAGAGAGGTCGGCCGCGATCGAGCGCGCCTGGGCCGTGTTGCCGGACTCCACGGCGGAACGGGCGGCTTGGACGTCGGCGAGCGCGTCCTTCAGCTCGCCGCGGGCGAGGTACGCGCGGAAGCCGATCCAGGCGGCGCCGAGCAGGAGGACGAGGATGACGAGCAGCACGGCGACGAGGATCGGGCGGCGGCGCCGTTCCTCCTCGCGAACCGGAGGTACGTCGTCCTCCGCGAGACCGTTGGACATGACCTAAAGATAACAAATCCTCACTTTTTGCCCCAGGCTTTGACGACCCCCCGAACGAGGGGCGAAGGTCACTGTCAACGGGCGTCGCCCGCTAGTGCGGCCGCGCGCCTAGCGCCCGAGGCCCCGGAACCGCCACCCCGCGGCACGCCACCGGTCGGCGTCGAGCGCGTTGCGGCCGTCGATGACCAGGCGCCGGGAGACCAGCGCGCCCAGCTCCTCCGGGTCGAGCTCCGTGAACTCGGGCCACTCGGTGATCAGCACCACGACATCCGCGGCCGCGGCCGCCTCGGCGGCGGACTCCACATAGGTCAGCTGCGGCGCACGGCGGCGCGCGTTCGCGATGGCCTCGGGATCGGTCGCGGTGACGACCGCGCCGCCCTCCGCCAAGCGCACGGCGATGTCGAGGGCCGGCGAGTCGCGGATGTCGTCCGAGTGCGGCTTGAAGGCCAGGCCCAGGACTGCGACACGCACGCCGTCGAGGCCGCCGGCCTCCTCGCGCACCAGGTCGACCACCCGCTCGCGGCGGCGCAGGTTGATCTTGTCCACCTCGTCCAGGAACCGGACGGAGTCGCCGCGGCCGAGCTCCCGGGCGCGGGCGCTGAACGCGCGGATGTCCTTCGGGAGGCAGCCGCCGCCGAAGCCGACGCCCGCGTTGAGGAAGCGCCGACCGATCCGCGCGTCGTGACCGATCGCGTCCGCGAGCTGCGTCACATCCGCACCCGTGGCCTCCGCGATCTCGGCCATCGCGTTGATGAAGGAGATCTTCGTCGCGAGGAACGCGTTCGCGGCGACCTTCACCAGCTCCGCCGTGGCGTAGTCGGTCACGATCACCGGGGTGCCGTTCGCGACGGCGCCGGCGTAGACCTCGTCCAGGATGCGGGCGGCGCGTGCGCCATCCTCGCCCTCCGGCACACCGTAGACGAGCCGGTCGGGGCTCACCGTGTCCTTGACGGCGAAGCCCTCGCGGAGGAACTCCGGGTTCCAGGCGAGCGTCGCGCCCGGCACGCGCTCGGCGACGAGCTCCGCGAGCCGGGAGGCCGTGCCGACCGGGACGGTGCTCTTGCCGACGATCACATCGCCGGGCGAGACGTGCTCCAGCAGGGAGGCGAACGCGGCGTCCACGAACCGGAGGTCGGCGGCGTCGCCCTCCGCGGACTGCGGCGTGCCGACGGCGACGAAGTGCACGTCCGCGTCCGCGACGGCGGAGAAGTCGGTGGTGAAGCGCAGGCGCCCGCTGGCGGTCGCGGAGGCGAGCACTTCGGGAAGGCCCGGCTCGAAGAACGGCGCGCGCGCCTCGGAGAGCGCGGCGATCTTGGCCTCGTCGACATCGACGCCGACGACGGTGTGGCCGAGGTCGGCCATGGCTGCGGCGTGGACGGCTCCGAGGTAGCCGACGCCGATGACGGAGATGCGCATCAGGTGAAGTCCGGGTCCGGTTCGGTGTCGCAGGCGGTGGTCGCGGACACCGGCCAGTGCCGGCGGCCGTTGTTGAGGACGCCCTGGCTCTCGTCCAGGTAGCAGTTGCCGCACAGCGCCTCGTAGCTCACCGAGGCGCCGTCGATGGCGACCTGGTCGCCGTCGAAGACGAAGACGCCGTCGATCTTGCGTGCGTTGAAGATCGCCTTGCGGCCGCAGCGGCAGATGGTCTTGAGCTCCTCGAGGCTGTGCGCGACCTCCAGGAGGCGCCTGCTGCCCGGGAACGCGACCGTCTGGAAGTCGGTGCGGATGCCGTACGCGAGCACGGGGACGTCGTCCAGCAGCGCGATCCGCAGCAGATCGTCGATCTGCGCCTCGGTGAGGAACTGCGCCTCGTCCACCAGCAGCGCGCTGACGTCGCGGCCGTGCCGCTTCAGCGTGCGCTCGCGGTGCTGCTGGAAGCGGCCGTACGCGTCCGTCTCCGGCGCGATCAGGAAGTCGACCTGACGGGTGACGCCGAGCCGCGACAGGATGCCCATGTCGCCCTTGGTGTCGATCGCCGGCTTCGCGAGCAGCACCCGGTGCCCGCGCTCCTCGTAGTTGTACGCCGCCTGCAGCATGGCGGTGCTCTTGCCGCTGTTCATCGCGCCGTAGCGGAAATACAGTTTTGCCACGGAGCAATCCTATGCGGGCGCCGCAGGCTCAGGTGAGGTAGCCGTCCTCCGCGGCGCGGCGGATGAGGTCGGCACGGGAGCTCGTCGGCCTCCCGACCTTGCCGTACTTCTCGCGCACCCGGCGCAGGTAGGTCTTGGCGGTCTCGTACTGCACGTTCATCGCACGGGCGACTTCGGAGGTCGTCCGGCCGTCCGCGTAGAGCACGAGCGCCTGCCGCTCGCCGTCGCTCAGCTTCGGCCGGGAGGCCTCGGGGACGGTCGGGCGGGGGCGCCAGGCCTGCGCCGGCTCCTTCTCCCCCGCGGCGCTGTCCCTGCCCATCGCGGCGAGCGCCGCGGCGATGAGCTCGGCCATCGGCTGGGTCTTGGTGACGTATGCCACCGCGCCGGCGGCGAGGGCGGCGTCGCGGTCCTCCTGCGTGTCGACGGCGCTCAGGACGACGACCTTCGCCCCGGCCGCGCGGCAGGTGCGCACGCGCGCGCCGATCGACACGGACTCCCGGAGCTGGAGGTCCATGATGACGAGGTCGGTCGGGAACGCGTCGCTGTGGACGAGTTCCAGCCAGCTCCCCGCCCGCACGACGAGGTCGAAGTCGGGGGCGTTCCGCTCGATCCAGGCGGCGAGGCTGTCGAGGAGGATCTCGTGGTCGTCGAGGATGGCGAGCCGGATGGGAGGTGCAGTGGATCCGGGATGTGCTGTGCTGGTGCTCATGGTGCTCGCCTCTCAGGATAGGCGAAGCGGACGGTGAGGCCGCCCTCGCGAACGCGCATCGAGGCCACCATGGACGCCGACTGCAGCGCGCTGAGGTACGGGACGAGGTCGGAACGCAGCTCGCGCCGTGGCTCGCTCACCTGTGCGGTGAGCACGAACACCGGGGAGCCCGGCTGGGCGACGGAGACCGCGAGGGTCCGCGGGTCGAGGCCGGGGAGGGCGGCGATGGTGCCGATGAGCGCGCCGACGATCGCACGATGTTCGTCGCTCAGGACCTGCTCCAGCCGGTCGGGGTCGTGCACGCGGGAGGCCTGGCCGGCCTCCGCGCCATCGCCGCGGCGCGCGAGTGCCAGGGCGACGGTCTCGGCGAGCCAGCTGCGCTCGACGGCCTCCACGGCGGCTGCGCGGAGCCGTTCGGCGATCGCCCGCGCCCGGCGCCTGTCGTCGTCGGTGACGACGCCGCGGGCGGACAGCTCGGTCAGGAACGGGACGGCTTCGGCGTTCAGCGCCGTGGTGCGCTCCTGCGCGACCATCCGCGCCGCGACCTGCCTCAGCTCCGCGTCGAGCCGGAGCTGGCCCGCTCGCGCGACCTCCCGCCAGCGCAGCGTCTCGCCGGTCATGGTCCACGCGTAGCCCGCGCCGCCGAAGGCGAGGGCGAGGATCGGCGTCGCAGCCACCGTGGCGTAGACGAGCGGCTGGTTGGCGATCAGGAGCGAGGAGGCCTGCGCCGCGGCGAGCGCGCCGAGCACGACCGCCGCGAAGGCGGCGACCGCGAGCACTTCGCCGACCGGCCGGTACAGCGGCATCGCGGTCAGCAGCAGCGCGACAGCGAGCTGCCCCCAGTCGTCCTGGATGCGCTGGTTGTGACCCCAGACCGCCGCCTCGAACAGGCACGCGCCGACCAGGGCGACGCCGACGATCGCCAGGTGCGACCAGAGTCCGACCGGCGCGAGGCCGGGGTGCGTCCGGATCGCCGCGACGACGACGGCCACGAGCAGCACGACGATGGCCCACACCGCGAGGGGGTGATGGGGGAGCTGGTCGTGGTGGAGCAGCGTCGAGAACACCGCGTCGGCGAGCGCGACGATCCCGAGCAGCGGCACCAGGAGCCACGCGGACTGCACGCCGAGCGGGTCCAGGCGCTGCGGCGTGCGCTCGACGGGCAGCGACCGGTAGTGGACGATCGTCTCGGACAGCACCTGGTTCATGCGGCCTCCGCGACGGGGATGGTCATGATCACGGTCGTGCCGACATCCTCGGCGGAGTAGACGGTGACGGTGCCGCCGACCTTGCTGACACGGTCGTGGACGGACTGGCGGAGGCCGAGCCGGTCGGCGCCGGGGGCGGTGGCGACCGCGAAACCGCGCCCGCCGTCGACCACCATGACGGAGACGGAGGCGTCCCCGCAGGAGAACGCGACCTCGGCGGTCGCGCTTCCGGAGTGGCGGAGCACGTTGACCAGGCACTGCCGGACGGCGAGGCCGACGGCGCGGCGCGCATCCGGGGTGAGCAGGGCGACGGCCTCCCGCTCGCCGGAGACGTCGACGGCGAGCCCTTCGTCGCGCGCGTCCTCGATGGCCCTGCGCAGTTCGCTGTCGTACCAGGCGTCCTCGCCGGGCGGCGCCTGGTCGTCGGCCGGGAGCCCGGCGACGCCCAGCCGGTGGAGGTCGGACTCGATACGCTGCCGGAGCCGCGGCGGCAGCTCGCCCGGCTCGGTCGCGGCGACGGCGACCAGTTCGCTGAGGACGGTGTCGTGGAGGTCGGCCGTGGACTCGGCGAGCAGTTCACGGCGCAGATCGACGAGCCGGGCGTCCCGGACCGCGCGGTGGATGGCGCCCTGCGTCCGCGAGCGCGAGCCGCGGGTGAGCCCGTCGAAGGCGAGCACCCCGATCAGCAGCAGGTAGGCGCTCAGCGAGATCGCGTCCGGCCGGAAGTCGCGCCCCGCCGCGGTCGCCCCGAGGAAGACGGCGGCTTCTGCGAGCGCGAACCCCAGAGTCGCCCAGAGCACGCCGACCAGGGAGCCGGTCCCCGTCCCGCCGACCAGGGTCATCGCGACGACGGGGAGGGCGACGACGAGCAGGTTGGTGTCCTGGTACGCGGGCGTGCTGCCGAAGATCAGGTAGACGTAGAAGTAGGTGCAGACCGAGCCGACGAGCAGGTAGGCGAGGGTGAGCAGGACGGTCCGGCCGCGCGACAGCAGGAGGAGCAGCGCGATCATCGGCAGCAGGACGAGCGTGCTGATCCAGGAGGCCGCGCCTGTCGTCCCGCCGACGGTCGAGACCGCGACGTTGAGCGCCGCCATCACCAGGCAGACCAGCGCGGCCCACCGCGCCGCGGTGGCCAGCGCACGGGAGTTCGCCGCCCTGGAGAGGTGGCTGGGAAGGCCGAGCGACACCGGACTCCTTCGGCGCGAGAGGAACCGACGGTGGGGGCGCCGGTGGGAAACCACGCGTCGGCGGCGTCCCAGTGGGGATTATGGCAGCGATCGTGCACACTGTGTACCCCGGACGCGTCGGCGTGTTGTACCCCGCGAAGTGGGGGAGACGCCTGCCGCGCGCAGCTTCGCTCTCAGAACAGCGTCGGCTGCACCCCGAGCGTCACCAAGGCAGCCTCGGGCGCGACCTCCTCGGGTGCGACGCGATCCGCCGCGGCATGGCCCCCGACAGCACGGTCTCCGGCAGCACGGTCTCCGGCAGCACGGCCCACGACGCGCCGCTCCCCCTCGCCGTCGCGCAGCATCCCGAGCGCCGAGGACCGCACGCCCCCGGTCAGCGGGTCCTCCTGCCCGCGCTCGAGGCGGTGTGCGCGGATGAGCGGCTTGATGCGCGCGGCCAGCCACGCGCGATACTCCTTCGGCGCGTAGGTGCCGCGGCCGTACATGCTGCGGTACTTCGGCAGCAGTTCGGGGTGCTCCCGGCCCAGCCAGAGGTAGTACCACTCCTTCACCCCGGGCTTCAGGTGCAGCGCGGTGTAGAGCACGCTGGTGGCCCCGGCCTCCTTCGCCTGGCGCAGCGCCTCGTCGAGGTGGGCACGCGTGTCGGTCAGGTACGGGAGGATCGGCATCAGGAAGACGCCGCAGTCGAGGCCGTGCTCGCGCACGGCGGTCACGGTCGCCAGCCGCGCCTTGGTCGTCGGCGTGCCCGGCTCCACCGACTGCTGCAGCTCATCGTCGTAGACCGCGATCGACATGGCCAGGTCGACAGGGACCCGCTTGGCCGCCTCGGCCAGCCGGTCCAGGTCGCGACGGAGCAGCGACCCCTTGGTGAGGATGCTGAACGGCGTGCCGGAGTCGGTCAGCGCGTCGATGATGCCGGGCATCAGTGCGTAGCGCCCCTCCGCCCGCTGGTACGGGTCGGTGTTGGTGCCGAGCGCCACCGCGTGGTGGCCCCAGCTCGGCTTCGTCAGCTCTTTGCGCAGCACGTCGGCCACGTTGACCTTGACGATGATCTCCTGGTCGAAGTCTTTGCCCTGGTCGAGCTCCAGATAGCTGTGCGTGGGACGAGCGAAGCAGTATACGCACGCGTGCGAGCAGCCGCGGTACGGGTTGATCGTCCAGCCGAAGGGCATCGGCCCTCCCCCGCCCGGGATCTTGTTGAGCGCCGACTTCGCCAGGATCTCGTGGAAGGTGACGCCCGCGAACTCGGGCGTGCGGACCGATCGCACCAGGTTGTTCAGCCGGGCGAGACCGGGCAGGGCCGACGGCGTCTCCACCGCCAGCTCCTGCCCGCTCCACCTCATGGAACCATTCGAACGTATGTTCGAATCTTCGTCAAGCGTCACCCGGCGCGGCGCTCCGCAGCGACACCACCTCCCCCGACCAGCGCTCGCGCAGCCAGCGGTCGTGGCTCGCCACCACGACGGCGCCGGGGTACCCGCCGAGGGCCTCCTCCAGCTCGGTCGCGAGGGTGAGCGAGAGGTGGTTGGTCGGCTCGTCGAGCAGGAACACGTGCGGCGGCCGGGCCATGATCAGCGCCAGTGCGAGGCGGCGCTGCTGCCCGACGGACAGCGTTCCGACCTCCCGGTCGAGGTCGCGCGGCGCGATCAGGCCGAGTCCCGAGAGCGGGACGGTCTCCGCGCGCCGCTCGCCCAGCGCCAGCTCGTAGATCCGCCGCGGGGTCTGCGTCGGGTCCGCGAAGCGCACGTCCTGTTCGAGGAGTTCGACCCGCAGCCCGCGCCGGCGCTGAACCGTGCCGACGAGCGGCACGATCCGCCCCGCCAGCACCGAGAGCAGCGTCGACTTGCCCGCGCCGTTCGCTCCGGTGACGAGCACCCGCGACTGCGCCTCCACCGCGAACCGGTCGAGCCGGAGCCGCCCCGGCACGTGGAGGTCGTCCGCCTGCAGCAGCGAGCCGCCCTCCTCGCTCGCCGCCTGGAACCCCGCGGGGATCCCGGAGAAGCCGAGCGGCTTCGGCGGCTTGCGCACCTGGGTGCGGGTCAGCTCGTCGAGCCGGCCGTCCGCGTTGCGCACGCGCCGGCTGATCTGCCGGTCCAGGGTGTTACCCTTGTACGACTTCACGAACTTGTCGTTGTCGCGCACCTTGCCCGACCACGCGATCGAGCGCGCGGTCACGTCGACCGCGTGCTTGAGCTCCTTCAGCTCGGCCTGCTCGTCCGCGTACTGCTTCTCCCAGCGGCGCCGCTCCGCGGCCTTCTCGGCGAGGTAGGCGCTGTAGCCGCCGCCGAACACCGTCGTGCCGGTGCGCGTCGGGTCCAGGTCGAGCAGGCCGGTGGCCGCCGAGTCCAGGAACGCACGGTCGTGGCTCGCGAAGAGCACCGGGCCGTGCCAGCCGAGGAGCTGCGACTCCAGGAACGCCGCCGCCGCGTCGTCCAGGTGGTTCGTCGGCTCGTCGAGCAGCAGCGCCTCCGGCCGGCCGAGGAGCAGGGCGGCCAGCGCGAACCGGCTGCGCTGGCCTCCCGAGACCTCGTCCAGCCGCCGGCCCAGCGGGATGGCGCCGACACCGAGGCCGTCGAGGAGGGCGTCACGACGCGCGTCGATCGACCACACCTCGGCGAGCTCGGCCGCCGCGAGGGCGGCGTCGTACCGTGCGTGCGCGGCCGGGTCGTCCCCCGCGAGCGCGGTCGCGGCGGCCTCCAGCTCGCGCTCGATGGCGCGCACCTCGGCGAGGGCGTCCTCGATCAGCGTGGCGAACGTGTCGGCAGGCCGGAACCGGACCTCCTGCCAGAGGAAGCCGACCCGTCGCGGCCGGGACACGACCCCGGAGTCCGGGATCTCGGCGCCGGCGAGCACGCGCAGCAGCGTGGACTTGCCCGCGCCGTTCTCGCCGATCAGGCCGATGCGTGCGCCGGGAGGCACCGTGAGGGAGACATCCGAGAGCACGCGCCTGTCGCCGTAGCTGACGGAGACACCGTCGGCGCGCAGTGGAGTGAGAGTGAGTGTTGGCAAAAGTGAACCACCTTCCGGGCGCTCCATCACGGAGCAGGCTCCCGCCGGGCGGACTTCCGTCACGAGTGCGCCGGAGCGCCCGGTGCTGGATGACCAGGCGGCGCAGGACCTCGGGGGTCGCTCGTGCAACGGCGCCTCGGGCGCGGGACGAGAAGAGGTTCTACTTCATAGCGTCCACGACCATAACAGGTCGCGGGCACGGCTGTCCAGCCGATCCGTACCGCTGGGTACGGATCGGCTGCGGACGGCCAGGAGTCAGGCCCGGACGACCTGACCGGCGGGGCTCTCCGCCAGGTCGAGCACCGACGCGGTCTCGGTGAGAACCCGCTCGGCCTCCTTCGGGCGGTCGTTGAGCGTGGTGCCGACCGTCGGGATGAGCTTCTTCAGCGTCGGCAGCCAGCCCGCGTAGCGGTCGGGGAAGCACTGCTTGAGCAGGTCGACCATGATCGGCACGGCCGTCGACGCTCCGGGCGAGGCGCCGAGCAGGCCGGCGATCGAGCCGTCCGCGGAGGCGATCACCTCGGTGCCGAACTGCAGCACGCCGCCCTTCTTCGGGTCCTTCTTCATCACCTGGACGCGCTGGCCCGCCGTGATGAGCTCCCAGTCCTCCGACTTCGCGGTCGGCATGAACTCCTGCAGCGCCTTCATCTTCTTCGCGCGGTTGGCGAGGACTTCGCCGACCAGGTATTTGATGAGACTGAAGTTGTCGCGCGCGACCGCGAGCATCGGGCCGAGGTTGCCCGCGCGGACCGAACCGGGGAGGTCCCACCAACTGCCGCTCTTCAGGAACTTGGGGCTGAAGCCGGCGTACGGGCCGAAGAGCAGCGAGGTCTCGCCGTCCACGACGCGCGTGTCGAGGTGCGGGACCGACATCGGCGGAGCGCCGACCGCGGCCTTGCCGTAGACCTTCGCCTGGTGCTGCGCGACGATCTTCGGGTTGGAGGTGCGGAGGAACTGGCCGGAGATCGGGAAGCCGCCGAAGCCCTTGATCTCGGGGATGCCGGACTTCTGGAGCAGGTGCAGGGCGCCGCCGCCGGCACCGACGAACACAAAGCGCGCGAGCGCCTCGTGCGGCGTGTGGCCGACCTCGTGCCGCACGCGGATCTTCCAGAGCTTGTCGGCGGTGCGCTTGATGCTGAGGACCTTGTGGTTGAGCGCCAGGTCGGCGCCGTTCGCGACCAGGTCGTCGACGAGCGCGCGGGTGAGCGCGCCGAAGTCGACGTCCGTGCCCGCGGTCTGGCGGGTGGCGGCGATGCGCTGCTTGGCGTTGCGCTTCTTGGTGAGCAGCGGGGTCCACTCGCCGATCGTGGCCGGGTCCTCCGAGTACTCCATGCCCTCGAACAGCGGCTGGTCCTTGAGCGCCTCGTAGCGCTTGCGGAGGTAGCGGACGTTGTCGCGCCCGCGCACGAAGGTCATGTGCGGCGTCGCGTTGATGAACGTGCGCGGGTCGGGCAGGTGGCCCGCGGCGACCAGGGAGGCCCAGTACTGCCGGCTGAGCTGGAACTGCTCGTTGATGCTGATGGCCTTGGCCGGGTCGACGCTGCCGTCGGCGGCCTCCGGCATGTAGTTGAGCTCGCAGAGGGCGGCGTGGCCGGTTCCCGCGTTGTTCCAGGGGTTCGAGCTCTCCTGGGCGACCTCGCCGAGGGACTCGTAGATGCGGATGGTCCAGTCGGGCTGGACGCGCTGGATCATGGAGCCCAGCGTCGCGCTCATGATGCCGCCGCCGATCAGGACGACGTCGATGGGGTCAGTGCTCACCAGACAATCCTACGGTGAGTGGGCTCATCCCCCGTCGTCGCGCGGGGATCTGTCTCGATATCGAGACATCCGGTCAGGCCGCGGACGCTCCGGCGACAATCAGCGCGATGCCGCAGACGACCATGCTGACGAGCAGGACGCCGAACCCGATCCAGACCAGCGCGATCGCTCCGTTGGGCTTCTGCGGGTCGCGGCCGAGCGGTGAGAAGAAGAACCCGGCCGGGATGAGGATCGCGGTGACCAGCACGCCGATCGCGCCCCAGTGCATCCAGCCGGTGACCTTGGCGGCGTCGAGCAGCAGCAGGGTGACGAGGCCGAGGATGACGAGGACGCCGGCGTGCGCGTGGCCGGCGCGGAAGAACGACTTCTGGAGGTCGTTGGCCCCCTGCTTGCCGGTGACGACGCGCAGCATGAAGGTGCCGCCGTAGGCGATTCCGATGACGGTGAGCAGGACGATGCCGGCGGTGATGGCGCTGGCGGGTTGCAGCAGCATGACGGCTCCTCAGTTGAATGCCAGGTTGGATAGTGTCAGTATCCAAAGACTAGATAGTATTAGTATCCAGAGTCAAGGGGCAGGTGATCGGATGCGCATCTCGGAGCTGGTCGAGCGGACGGGCGTCCCGCTGGCGACGGTCAAGTTCTACCTGCGGCAGGGCATGCTGCCGGCCGGCGAGGCGGTCAGCGCGACGCGCGCGGAGTACGGCGAGGAGCACGTGCGGCGGGTCGGGCTGATCCGGGCGCTGTCGGACGTGGCCGGGCTGCCGCTGGGGCGGGTGAAGGAGATCCTGGACCTCATCGACGGGCCGGAGGATTCCGCGCCAGGGCTGTTCGACGCGCTCGGGCAGGCCGTCGCCGCGCTGCCGCCGTACCTGGAGGACGCGCAGCCGCCGTATCCGCGCGCCGAGGCGGCGATCGCGGCGATCGGGCAGGTCTACGACGAGCGGTACGCCGCCGTCGCCCAGCTGGAGCGCGCGCTCGAGGCGGTGGAGGCCGGCGGCATCCCGATGACGGACGAGCGCCTCCAGGTGTACGCCGAGCATCTGCGCGCGATGGCCGAGTACGACCTCAGCCGGATGCCCGACGAGGGCGGCCGGGAGGCGCAGCTCGGCTACGCCGTGCTCGGCACGGCCCTCTACGACCCGGTGGTCGCGGCGCTGCGCCGCTTGGCGCACCAGGACGTCGCCGCCGGCCGCCTCGGCGTCGAAGAGACGCCGAAGGGCACGTAAACGCCCTCAAAACGAAGTTTTAGGGGCGTTTACGTGCCCTTCGGCGGAGGTGGGTCAGCCGGCGACGCGGGTTGCGAGGCGCTCGGCGACCAGTTCTGCGATCTGGACGGCGTTGAGCGCTGCGCCCTTGCGGAGGTTGTCGTTGCTGATGAAGAGCGCGATGCCGCGGCCCTCCGGGGCGCCCTCGTCCGCACGGATGCGGCCGACGAAGCTCGGGTCCTGGCCGGCGGCCTCCAGCGGGGTGGGGACGTCGGTGAGCTTCACACCAGGGGCATCGGACAGCAGCTCGGTGGCGCGCTCGGGGCTGAGCGGCGACGCGAACTCGGCGTTGATCGACAGCGAGTGGCCGGTGAAGACCGGCACGCGCACGCAGGTGCCGCTCACCAGCAGCTCCGGGAGGCCGAGGATCTTGCGGCTCTCGTTGCGGAGCTTCTTCTCCTCGTCCGTCTCGTTGAACCCGTCCTCCACGATCGAGCCGGCCAGCGGGATGACGTCGAACGCGATCGGGCGGACGTACTTGACCGGGTCGGGCATGGCGACGGCCGAGCCGTCGTGCACCAGCTGGAGCAGGTTCTCGTCGGAGACCGCCGTGCGGATCTGGCCGGCCAGCTCCTCGGCGCCGGCGAGGCCGGAACCGGAGACGGCCTGGTAGGTGCTCACGATGAGGCGCTGGAGGCCGGCTTCCTCGTGCAGGACCTTCAGCACGGGCATGGCCGCCATGGTGGTGCAGTTGGGGTTGGCGATGATGCCCTTGCGCGCGTCGTCGATGGCCTCTGGGTTGACCTCGGAGACCACGAGCGGCACGTCCGGGTCCATCCGCCAGCCGCTGGAGTTGTCGATGACGACGGCGCCGGCCTCAGCGAAGCGGGGCGCGTGCGCCTTCGAGCCGGTGGCGCCGGCCGAGAACAGCGCGATGTCGATGCCGGAGACGTCGGCGGTCTCGACATCCTCGACCGTGATCTCCTCGCCGCGGAACGGCAGCTTCGTGCCCGCCGAGCGCGACGAGGCGAAGAAGCGGATGCTCTTGACCGGGAAGTCGCGCTCCTCCAGCAGCTGGCGCATCACGCCGCCGACCTGGCCGGTGGCGCCGACGACGGCGATGTCAAGGCCGGGAGTGGTCTCGCTCATGGTGTGTCCTTCGGGGTCGTGGTCTGAAGAAAGGGAACGGGATGGCGGTGCGTGCCATTCCCGCGGCGGCTCAGCGGCCGGTGCCTGCGTAGACGATCGCCTTCTCGTCGCCGTCCAGCCCGAAGGCGGTGTGCACGACCCGAGCGGCCTCCGCCACCGTGTCGGCGCGGGTGACGACCGAGATGCGGATCTCGCTGGTGGAGATCATCTCGATGTTGATGCCGGCGACGTACAGCGCCTCGAACAGCTTCGCGGAGACGCCCGAGTTGGTGCGCATCCCGGCGCCGACGAGCGCCAGCTTGCCGATCTGGTCGTCGTACTGGAGGGCCTGGTAGCCGACCTCGTCGCGTTCGCTGCTCAGCGCGGTCAGCACGCGCTGGCCCTCCGACTTCGGGAGGGTGAACGAGATGTCCGTGAGGCTGGTGGCCGCAGCGGACACGTTCTGCACGATCATGTCGACGTTGGCGTTGGCCTTCGCGACGATCTTGAAGATCTGCGCCGCCTTGCCCGGGACGTCGGGCACGCCGACGACGGTGATCTTCGCCTCGCTCAGATCGGTGGCGACTCCGGAGATGATCGGCTCTTCCACGATTCCATCCTTCTTCGCGGCCTCGGCCGCAGCTGCTTCGTTGAGGACGTACGTGCCCACCCGGTTCGAGAACGAGGAGCGCACGTGCAGGGTCACGTTGTGGCGGCGGGCGTACTCCACCGCGCGGATGTGCAGGACCTTGGCGCCCGCGGCCGCGAGCTCCAGCATCTCCTCGCTGGTGATGCGGTCGATCTTGCGGGCGAGCGGGACCTGGCGGGGGTCGGAGGTGAACACGCCGTCGACGTCGGTGTAGATCTCGCAGACCTCGGCGCCGAGCGCGGCGGCGAGGGCGACGGCGGTGGTGTCGGAGCCGCCGCGGCCGAGGGTGGTGATGTCGCGGGTGTCGCGGTTGAAGCCCTGGAAGCCGGCGACGATGGCGATCGCGCCCTCGTCCAGCGCCTCCTTGATGCGGCCAGGGGTGACGTCCACGATGCGCGCGGCGCCGTGCTGGGCGTCGGTGATCATGCCGGCCTGGCTGCCCGTGAATGAGCGCGCGTCGTAGCCCATGCTCTTGATCGACATCGCGAGCAGCGCCATCGAGATGCGCTCGCCCGCCGTGAGCAGCATGTCCAGCTCGCGCGGCGCCGGGATCGGCGTGACCTCGTGGGCCAGGTCGACCAGCTCGTCGGTGGTGTCGCCCATCGCGGAGACGGCGACGACGACCTCGTTGCCCGCCTTGCGCGTCTCGACGATGCGCTTGGCGACGCGCTTGATGCTCTCGGCGTCGGCGACGGACGAGCCGCCGTATTTCTGAACGATCAGGGCCACAGGCACTCCAGGGTTCACGGAAGCACCCATTCTACCGGCCGAAGATATGCCGCCCCCGCCATGTGACGGAACGCCGAAGGGCACGTAAACGCCCCTTCCGGGCCGTTTTAGGGGCGTTTACGTGCCCTTCGGCGGAAGGAGAGAGAGGGAGAGGGAGGGAGGGGTCAGGAGACTTGGCGGCGGCCCTCGAAGGCGCGGCCGAGGGTGACCTCGTCGGCGTACTCGAGGTCGCCGCCGACCGGGAGGCCGGAGGCGAGCCGGGTGACCCGGATCTCGAGCGTGGTCAGTAGTCGGCTGAGGTAGGTCGCCGTGGCCTCCCCCTCCAGGTTCGGATCGGTCGCGATGATGACCTCCTGGACGGTTCCGTCGGCGAGGCGCTGCATGAGCTGCCGGATGCGCAGGTCGTCGGGGCCGACGCCGTCGATCGGGCTGATCGCGCCGCCGAGCACGTGGTAGAGCCCGCGGAACTCGCGCGTGCGCTCGATGGCGACGACGTCCTTCGCCTCCTCGACCACGCAGATGACGTCGGGCGTGCGGCGCGGGTCGCGGCAGATCGAGCAGGTGGCCTGCTCGGAGACGTTGCCGCAGATCTCGCAGAAGCGCACCTTGTCGCGCACCTCCAGCAGCACCTCCGCCAGCCGGGTGACGTCGAAGCTCTCGGTCTGCAGGATGTGGAACGCGATGCGCTGCGCCGACTTCGGCCCGATCCCCGGAAGCCGGCCGAGCTCGTCGATCAGCTCCTGGACGATTCCCTCGTACACGCCGTTACCTCATGCCGTTCATGGGAGGCGCCGGCTGCTCCTCCAGGAACCGCGCGCCGAGGATCTCGCGCACGACCGCCTCGCCGTAGCGCTGCGGGGCCTGGAAGGTGGGCGTGCGGGCGCCGGAGGCCGGGGCGGAGCGCTCGGCCGGGGCTGACCGCTCGGCCGGGGTGGGGCGCTCCTGGGTGGGGCGGGCCTGGGGCCGCTCGGCCGCCGGGCGCTCGGGCGCAGCGGCGCGGGCAGGCGCGGCGGCGGACTCCGCGGGCGCGGCGGACCAGTCGCCCGCGGGCTCCTCAGGGACGGCCGACTCGTACGGGGGCTCGGTCTCCTCCGGCGCTTCGAGGTCGTCCGGGGGGAGGTCGTCGGGCAGCCCGGAGGACGACGGGGCCGGCGCAGCGGGAGCGGCAGCGCGGGCGGCGGGAGCCGCGGGGGCTTCCGGACGCTCCAGCGTGGCGACCGCCGCGGGCGCCGACGCCGGGATGGCGACGGTCGCCCACTCGGTGACGGACGCGGACGCAGACGGGGAGGCAGCGGGGATGGTCGACGAGGCGCTGCCGGGGGGCCGCGACGACGCCGAGGCACCCGCCGCCGCGGAACCCGACGACGAGGGGCGGGCGGGAGCCGGTCCGTCGCCGTCGGCGCCGGGCCAGGTCGGGGCCTCGGGAGCCGAGGGCGCGCCGGCCGACGGCCGGGCCGGGCCGCTGCTGGACGGGGCGCCGTCGGCGCGCGCGATGAACTTCACCCGGATGCCCAGGATGTCGATGATCGCCTGGCGCAGGTACTCGCTCACGCTCTGACCGCCCTGCGTCTGCGGCTGGCGGAAGCTCTGCACGTCGTTGTCGCTCGGGAACGACAGCGTGAGCACGTCCTCGTTGAGGGAGCGCACCTGGGCCGTGAACACGACCATCCACGCGCTGCGCTTGGCGCGCTGGACCGCGTCGAGGATCTGCGGCCACGAGTCCTTGACCTGCTGCGTGCTCACGGCGCCGACGGCGGCCGGCGCGGCCGGAGCAGCGGGCGCAGGTTCGGGAGCCGCCGGTGCGGCGACGGGCTCGGGAGCCGGCTCCGCGGTCTTCGCAGGCTTCGCGACGGGCGCGGCCTCAGCGACCGGAGCGGTCGCCGGCGCGGCCGGCGCAGGAGCTGCAGCCGGAGCGGAAGCAGGCGCAGCCACCGGAGCAGCAGCAGCCACCGGAGCAGCAGCAGCCACCGGCGCAGCCGCCTCCCGCGCACCGCCGCCCGCGTCGCTCACCCCGACCCGGCGCTCCAGCCGCTCCACGCGCGCCAGCGCCCCGCGCTCGCTCTCGTCGCTCGACGGCACCAGCACGCGCGCGATCATCAGCTCCAGGTGCAGGCGCGGCGAGGTCGCGCCGGTCATCTCGGTCAGCGCGGCGTTCACGATGTCCGCCGCGCGACTCAGCTCGGCCGCGCCGAACTTCATCGCCTGCACGCCCATCCGGTCGAGCTCGTCCTGCGGGACACCGCGCAGCACAGCGGCCGCCCCGTCGACGCTCGTCGCGGCGACCACGATCAGGTCACGCAGCCGCTCCAGGAGGTCGTCCACGAAACGTCGTGGGTCCTGCCCGGTCTGGATGACGCGGTCGACCGCGGCGAAGGCTCCGGCCGCGTCGCGCGCCGCGATCGCGTCGATGACCTCGTCCAGAAGCGACGCGTGCGTGTAGCCGAGCAGCGCGACCGCGCGCTCGTACTCGATGCTGCTGCCCTCCGAGCCGGCCATGAGCTGGTCGAGCAGCGAGAGCGTGTCCCGTGGGGAGCCGCCGCCGGCGCGCACCACCAGCGGCAGCACGCCCGGCGCGACCGTCATGCCCTCGCTGTCGCAGAGCTGCTGGACGTACTCCAGCATCTGCGCGGGCGGGACCAGCCGGAACGGGTAGTGGTGGGTGCGCGAGCGGATGGTGCCGATGACCTTCTCGGGCTCGGTCGTCGCGAAGATGAACTTCACGTGCTCCGGCGGCTCCTCCACGATCTTCAGCAGGGCGTTGAAGCCCTGCGGCGTGACCATGTGCGCCTCGTCGAGGATGAAGATCTTGTAGCGGTCGCGGGCGGGGGCGAAGATGGCGCGCTCGCGGATGTCGCGGGCGTCGTCGACGCCGTTGTGGCTGGCGGCGTCGATCTCCACCACGTCGAGCGATCCGGAGCCGTCGCGGCTCAGCTCGACGCAGCTCTCGCACTTTCCGCACGGGGTGTCGGTGGGGCCTTCTGCGCAGTTGAGGCAGCGCGCGAGGATGCGGGCCGAGGTGGTCTTGCCGCAGCCGCGCGGCCCGGAGAACAGGTAGGCGTGGTTCACCCGGTTGGTGCGCAGCGCCGTCATGAGCGGCTCGGTCACCTGCGATTGGCCGATCATCTCGGCGAAGGTGTCGGGCCGATAGCGGCGATACAAAGCGGTTACCACCCACACATGCTACTTGCCGCCGCCGACATTCCGGCCGTGCGGCGAAGACTCCCGGGCAATGCCGTGCGGGAGGGCCCGCGCACCGCCCGGGATCAGTGCCCCGGCACCGACGACGGCGCCGTCAGCGCGGCCATGATGTCCGCCCAGAGGGCCTCCCTCGCGCGCTCCGTGGGCTGCGCCGCAGGAGCGTCCGGCAGCAGCAGCGGCGTGTACGGCGGCAGGTAGAACAGGTGCGTCGCGCCGGCCGCCTTCAAGTAGGCGTCGCCCTCCCGCAGCGGCCGCTTGCGCGCGGCCGCGTCGAGCCACGCGCAGCCGTTGGCGATCTCCTCGTCGCGTCCCGCGCAGCCGAGCACGACCGGGCCGGGGATGCGCTGGATGTCGAGCACCGCAGCGGGCGCTGGGTCGTGCGTGCCCGTCGTGCACGGCACCCACGCTCCGCCGACCGTCACGGCCGGGCTCGGCACCGGCGACGGGCAGATCAGCCCGGTCGTGCCGCCCGGCGCGATGGCCCCGTAGACGGTGCCGGGGTACGCGGAGGCCGCCCACAGCGCGAGCTGCGCGCCGCGCGAGGTCCCGAACGCGAAGATGCGCTGGTCGTCGACGCCCGGCTGCGCCCGGAGCCAGCTCACCGCCGACAGGAAGCGCTCGGCCGGGAGGCTGCGCAGCGGGTCGAGCTGCCCCGCGGAGCCGTAGGTGGAGAGGTCGAGCGTCGGGAACCCGAAGGCCGCCAGCGTCGCCGAGATGAGCACGCCGGTCGGCTCTCCCGGATCGGTGCCGTCGAACACGATGATCCCCGGGCGCACGCCCTCCGCCGAGCTGCTCGGCTGGAAGTAGTCGCCGGTGATCCCGTCGTCGAAGACCGCGCGCGACGGCGCCGCCACGGTCAGCCCGGTGCGCTGCACCCGTGTCTCGGCGACCCGCCGGCCGCCGACCGTCGCCTGGAGGTCGACCGAGAAGGACGAACCGCCCCAGGTCACGTCGGAGGTCGCCGCCTCCCCCGTGCTGCTGCGCATCGTCCAGAACAGCCCCATCCCGTCCGCACCGGTGAAGGGAGCCTCAAGGGGGACGTCCCGCGCGAGGTCGACCACCCCGTCGGCGGGGACGGCATAGACCGCCTGCGACGACCACAGCCCGCCGGGGACCAGTGACGCGCGGATCGTCACCTCCTGGCCGGGAGGCAGCGCGAGGACCTGGATGCCGACCGGCTGCCACACCGGGCTCGGGTTAACGCTCAGCGCGAAGCGCGGCCCCGTCGTCCCCGGCTGCGCGCCGCAACCGACGAGGGCGACCGCCGCGAGTACCACGCCGGCCAGCGCCGCGAGCACGCGGCGCGCGGCGGAGCGGGGCCTTCCGGCACGGCGGGGTCTTCCGGGGTTCACGGTCCGATGGCTCCTTCCAGCAGCGCGGTCACCCGCGACCAGAATGCCACCCTGGCGTCCTCCGTTGCCTGCGCCGTGGCCGGCGGGAGTCCGCCGAGCCCGATCGGCAGCATCGGCGGCGCGGTCAGCTCGTGCGCCGCGCCCTGGGCGATCAGCGTCTCCCCCGCCGCCCGCGGACCACGTTCGTCGGCTCCGGCGCGGGTCCAGTCGCACGCACTCGGAAGCTGCTCGTCGGCCGTGCCGCAGGCGAGCAGCAGCGGCCCGGGGATGCGGTTCAGCGGCAGGATGGGCGTGTCGGCGATCCGGCTGTTCGGGCTTGCGCACGGCACAGGGCGGCCCTGGTCGAGCAGCGTGGGCGCGCCGGACGACGACGCGCACAGCTCGGCGGTCGGCCCGCTCGCGGCGATCGCGCCGTAGACGCTCTGCGGCTCGCTCGCCGCGAACCAGAGCGCGAGCGGGGCGGCGCGGCCGGTGCCGTAGACGACGAGGTGGTCCGGATCCACGCCCGGATTCCGCGCCAGCCACGCGCGGGCCTCGTCGAAGGCCTCCACCGAGAGGGCGGCCGAGCCGGGGATCTGGCCCTCCGGCCCGAAGGCGGGCAGGACGAGCACGGGGAAGCCGATCGCGGCGATGCGGCGCGCGGCGAAGGCGCCGGACGCCGCGTCGTCGTCGCCGTCGATGAGGACGACGCCCGGACGCGGGTGCACGAGCGTCGGCAACGGCGTGTACAGGGTGCCGGAGGGCAGCGCCTGACGCTCGTCGGCGGAGAGGGCGGCGCCCGCGGAGTCCGCCGCCCTGGCGAGATCGTCGGCCGACACCTCGCGCGCGACGCTCTGGGCCGCCAGCGGCGAGCGCGGCACCTCGGCGACCGCGACCCTTGCGCCCTGCTGCTCGGCGGTCAGCTCGATCCGGACGGCGCCCTCCGCCCAGGCGCGTTCGAGCTGGGACTGGCTGAGCGACGGCCCGGTCATGCTCCAGAACGGCGCGGCGGCGTCCGGGCGGACGTAGGGGGCGGTGATCGGCTGCTGGGAGGACAGCTCGACGCGGCCGGTGGGCGGCACCGCGTAGAGGGCGCGAGAGGTCCAGGTGCCTTCCGTCGTGGTCGCGGTCGCGCGGAGGACGACGTCCTCCCCCGGCTTCAGTCCGGTGAGCGAGACGACGACCGGGTCGGCGGTGGCGTTGCCGAAACGGGCGACGACGATGTGGGAGCCGCCGGCCGGGGCGACACAGCCGGTGAGCGCGGCGATCGCGAGGAGGGCGACGGCGGCGACGACGGCGCGCAGGCCCCGTGCCCGGCCTCCACGCGCCCCTCCCCCGCGCTGCGCGCTCACGACAGCACCGCCTGCAGCAGCAGCTGCCCGACCGCGTTCCAGAACTGGATCCGCGCCTGCTCCGTCGCCTGGCCGTCGGCGCCCGAGCCGTCGCCCGGCGCCGGCAGGGCGATCGGGAGGCCGGGCGGCACGGTCACCGCGTGTGCCGCGTGGGAGCCCACCAGCAGCTTGTCGCCCGCGCGCGGCGTCCGGGTGCCGGTGAGCTCCAGCTGCACGTCGCACGCGCCGGGGAACACGCGGTCCTCCTCCCCGCAGGTCAGCACCACCGGCCCGTTCACGCCGACCAGCGGCGGCGCGGCCGTCGTCCCGACGCCCGGGCTGCGCTCGCAGGGCACGCCGACGCTGCCCTCGAACACCGGCGACGCGCTCGAGCCGGCGAGGCAGAGGAGCTCGGCCGGTCCGGCGCCCGCGAACAGCCCGTGCAGGCGGGTCGGGAACCGGTTCGCCGCCCAGATCGCGAGTTGCTCAGAGGCTCCCGTGCCGTAGACGAAGATGTGGCGCGCGTCGACGGCCGCGAGCCGGTCCATCCAGTCCAGGATCGCGGAGATCGTCCCGGCGTCGGTCACCGTGGACACGTGCACGCCGTCCGCCGAGGTCATCGGCACGACGAACACCGAGGCGCCGAACTGCGAGAGCAACGCGGCAGTGAAGTCCGCCGACGCTCCCGGCGACGGGTCGTCGAACATCAGCACAGCCGGGCCGGTCGGCCGCTCGATCGAGGACGCGTCGTAGAACCGGCCGACCGGCTGGTCCTCGTGGGTCTCGTGCGGCGGGAGGGCGGCGCCGTCACCGGCCGGGACGAGGTCGTGCGTGTACACGGTGCGGCCGCGCAGGGTGCCGCCGAGCCCCTCCAGCCGGAAGGTGCGCCGGGCGACGACCCGGTCGCCGTCGCTCGCGGTCAGCGTCACCGGGTTGGTGTCGTGCATCCACTGCTGAGCGAGGTCGACCGGCCCGAGCGACGGGCCGCGCAGCGACCAGAACAGCCCGGCGGAGTCGGGCTCGGCGAAGGGTGCGAACAGCGGCTTGTCGCGTGCCAGGTCGACGGTCCCGTCCGCGCCGACGTCGTAACTGGCCGCCGATGTCCAGGTGCCGCGGGACGCGTCGAGGGAGGCCGTGATGCGCACCCGGCTGCCCGGCTGGGCGTCGATCAGCTCCAGCGGGACGGGCCACAGCACCGAGCTGTAGCGGATCAGCGGCGGCGTGATGAACCGGGGGCCGACCTGGTCGCCATCAGTGGCGCAGCCGGTCAGGGCGACGCCGACGGCCAGCGCGGCGGCGAGGGAGGCGGCGAGCGCCGGCCGCAGCGACGGCCGCAGTGCGGCCTCCCGGGTGGTCCCGCCGTCCCGCCCGGCTTCCGCGCCGCGCCGCCGCATCGTGCACCCGCCCCCGCTCAGCCCGCGCCCACCGCCTGCAGCGACTGGCGGGCGATCTCCAGCTCCTCGTCGGTCGGGACGACCAGCACCGCGACCGGGGAGTCGTCGGCCGAGATGACGCGCGCATCGTGAGAGGACCCGGTGTTGCGATCCGGGTCGAGCCGGATGCCGAGCACGTCCAGGCCCGCACACACCTCGGCGCGCAGCCGGGCGTCGTTCTCGCCGATTCCCGCAGTGAAGATCAGCACGTCGAGGCCGCCGAGCTCCGCCGTGTACGCGCCGATGTAGTGCTTGAGCCGGTGCACCGTGGTGTCGAGCGCGAGCCGGGCGGCGGCGTCCCCCGACTCCGCCGCATGCCGGACGTCGCGCATGTCGCCGTGGCCGGACAGTCCGAGCAGGCCGCTGCGCCGGTTCAGGAGCTCGTCGAGGTCGTCGATGCCGAGGCCGGCACGGCGGGCCAGATGCAGCAGCACCGCCGGGTCGAGGTCGCCGGAACGGGTCCCCATGACCAGGCCCTCCAGCGGCGTCATCCCCATCGAGGTGTCGACCGAGCGGCCGGCGTCGACCGCGCAGACCGACGCGCCGTTGCCGAGGTGGAGGACGATCTGCTTGAGCTCGCCGACCGGCCGGCCGAGGAAGTCCGCCGCCGCGCCGGACACGTACTTGTGCGAAGTGCCGTGGAAGCCGTAGCGGCGCACGCGGTGCTTCTCGGCGAGCGCCGCGTCGATCGCGTAGGTGTAGGCCTCCGGCGCCAGCGTCTGGTGGAAGGCCGTGTCGAAGACGGCGACGTGCTGCACGTCCGGGAAGGCCTTCTTCGCCGCGCGGATGCCCTGCAGGTTCGCCGGGTTGTGCAGCGGGGCGAGGTCGGAGAGGTCCTCGATGTTGATCTCCACCAGGTCGGTGACGATCGTCGGCTCGAAGAAGCGCTTGCCGCCGTGCACCACGCGGTGCCCGACCGCGGCGAGCGGGTTGTCGTCCAGGCTCGGGCCCTCGGCCTCGAACGCGTCGAGCATCACCCGGAAGGCCGCGGTGTGGTCCGGGATCGCGAGCGTGGTCTCCCACCTGCCGCCCGGGCCCGTGTGCCGGATGTGGCCGGAGGACTCCCCGATCCGCTCGACGAGCCCCGAGGCCAGCGCCTCCTCGCTCCCGGCGTCGATGAGCTGGTACTTCAGCGACGACGAGCCGCTGTTGACCACCAGCACGGCGCTCATGACAGCGCCGCCTGGATCGCGGTGATCGCTACGGTGTCCACGATGTCGTCCACCGTCGCACCGCGGGACAGATCGTTGATCGGCTTGCGGAGCCCCTGGAGGACCGGGCCGATCGCAACCGCTCCCGCGCTGCGCTGCACCGCCTTGTACGTGTTGTTGCCGGTGTTGAGGTCCGGGAAGATGAACACCGTCGCACGGCCCGCGACCTGCGAGCCGGGCATCTTCGCGGCAGCGACCGCCGCATCCGCGGCGGCGTCGTACTGGATCGGGCCCGCGACGGCGAGCTGCGGAGCCCGCTCCCGGACCAGCTCGGTCGCGGTGCGGACCTTGTCCACGTCGGCGCCCGCTCCGGAGTCGCCGGTCGAGTACGACAGCATCGCCACGCGCGGGTCGATGCCGAACTGCTCCGCGGTGCGCGCCGACGAGATCGCGATGTCGGCCAGCTGCTCGGCGGTCGGGTCGGGGACGACGGCGCAGTCTCCGTAGACGAGCACCCGGTCGGCCAGCGCCATCAGGAAGACGCTTGAGACCACGGACACGCCCGGGGTGGTCTTGATGATCTCGAACGCCGGCCGGATGGTGTGCGCCGTCGTGTGCGCGGCGCCCGACACCATCCCGTCGGCGAGGCCGAGGTGCACCATCATCGTCCCGAAGTAGGAGGAGTCGGTGACGGTGTCCGCGGCCTGGTCGACCGTGATGCCCTTGTGGGCGCGGAGCTTCGCGTACTCGTTCGCGAAGCGCAGCCGCAGCACGTCGTCGAACGGGCTCAGCACCTCCGCCCTGCCGATGTCCACGCCCAGCTCGATCGCGCGCGAGCGCACCTCGAACGGCTCGCCGAGGATGGTCAGGCGCGCGACGCCGCGGGCCAGCAGGGTGGCGGCGGCGCGCAGGATCCGGTCGTCCTCCCCCTCCGGCAGCACGATGTGCTTGTCGGCCGCGCGGGCGCGCTCGATGAGGTCGTACTCGAACATCAGCGGCGTGACCACCGCGTGCCGGGACACGTCGAGGAGGCCGAGCAGCCGCTCCGCGTCCACGTGCCGCTCGAACAGGGCGAGCGCGGTGTCGTACTTGCGCTGCGAGTCGGCGGCGAGCCGGCCGCGCGCGTGCGTGATCCGCACGACGGTGTCGTAGGTGTCGAGACCGGTGCGCACGATCGGCAGCGGAGAGCGGAGGCCGGCGAGCAGCCGCTGGATCGGCTCCGGGAGGTCGAAGCCGCCGTTCAAGACGATGCCCGCGATGGACGGGAAGGTGCCGGACGCGTTCGCCATCAGCACGGCGAGCAGCACCTCGGTGCGGTCGCCAGGGACCACGACGACCGAGCCCTCCACGAGCCGCGGCAGCACGTTGTTCATCGACATGCCGCCGACGACCACGCCGAGCGCTTCGCGCGCCAGCAGGGCCTCGTCGCCGGCGATCAGCTCGCCGCCGGTGACCTCCATGATCGAGCGGATGCTGGGCGCGACCAGGAAGAGGTCCTCCGGGATCGCCCACACCGGTGGGAGGTCGGGGCCGGAGGCGACAGCGGGGCCCGCGGCTTTCACTGCGCTGCTGACGGCCGCCACGATCGCGTCCAGCCGGTCGCCGTCCGCGCGGTTGGCGATGACCGCCATGACGCCGGCGTGCTCCTGGCGCAGCTCGGCGAGCGCCAGCTCCGCGAGCTGGCGGAGCTCTTCGGGCGAGCGCGGCTCGGCCTGGCCCAGCCGCTCGCCGAAGCCCTGCCCGATGCGGCCGCCCAGCACGAGGAGGACGGGTGCACCCAGGTTCGCAGCGATGCGGGCGTTGTAGCCGAGCTCGGTCGGGCTGCCCACGTCGGTGTAGTCGGAGCCGAGGATGACGACCGCGTCGCTGCGCGCCTCCACCGCCCGGAACCGCCGGACGATCTCGCCGAGCGCGGCGTCGGCGTCGGTGTGCACGTCGTCGTAGGTGACGCCGATCGCCTCCTCGTAGGAGAGGTCGGCGGTGACACGGTCGAGCAGCAGCTCCAGCACGTAGTCCCGTTCGACGGCGGAGCGGGCGATCGGCCGGAACACGGCGACGCGTTCGACGGAGTGCCGCAGCGACTCCAGAACGCCGAGCGCCACCGTCGACTTGCCGGTGTGTCCTTCCGCGGAGGTGATGTAGAGCGAACGGGCCACTTTCAGCGGGTCTCCTCGTCTGTGTTGCGGTCTGTGCTTGTCGTGTCGTCTGTGCTTGTCATGTTGTCTGTGCGCTCGATCGGCGCGAGCCGGTAGCCGCCGTCGAGGACGGCGGCACCCGGCGCGTACATCCGCAGCAGCGGACGGAACTCCCCCTCCGGCGCCGGCAGCCAGTTGGCGGCGGCCGTCGCGTCGGCCGGCCGTGCCGCGCTGATCGTGATGGTCAGTCCGCCGTCGTCGTCGTAGACGATCCCCGGCGTGCGGTCGCCGATCGAGTAGCGTCCGATCGGGTTCTCGACCAGGTAGTAGTGCGGGAGGTCGTACATGGTCAGCGACCAGAACGCGCCGACCGGCGGGGTCGGGCTCAGCCGCAGCCGGTAGACGTGCGCGCCGCTGAGCTGCTCGCCCGCGGCGTCCACGTAGGTCGGGAAGTATGCGGCCTCGTACGCGTGGTTGCCCCACAGTCCGCCGAGCGCGGCGGCGGCGCGGCGGGCGTAACGCGTGGTCGGGTCGGTGAGCCGCCACTCCCGGCCGTCGAGGGCGCCGACCTCGAAGAAGTCGGTGTTGTAGTCGAAGACGTGGAGGTTCACCTGCCAGCCGTCCGTCGTCGGCACCATCGAGTGCAGGGAGGACTCGAGCGCCTGTTTGCCGACGGCGTAGCCCTCCTCCAGCGCGTCGCGGACCTCCTGGGGCAGGTCGGCGATGGGCGTGGACCCGGTCAGGCCGATCGGCTCGTACGTCGCGAGCGCGTCGCGGTCGTGATCCGCGGGAGGGAACTCCTGCGACCACACCCGCATCCGCTCGAAGAAGGTGAGCGCGTCCGTCGGCCCGGCCTCCACCGCGGGGATGCCGGCCGGCGGTGCGAAGGTCTCCAGCGTCGGGGTGAGCGCGGTGGCGTCCTGGAGGGCGTGCACGGCGGGGAGGTCGTCCGCGCCGGCGACCGCCCAGCGGCCGACGATCGTGCCGACGCGGGTCGGGAAGCGGATCACGGTGGCGTTCTCGCCGGGCTCCTCGTCCCATCCCGGCGGGACGAGCAGGAACTCCCCCGCCACCGACCCGGTCGCGCGCGTGCCGACGTAGGCGAAGTTGTTCGTCCAGGCGTCGACGAACTGGAGCACGTAGTACCGGTCACCGACAGCGGGGACGGTGAGCAGGATGGGCCCGACGCTCAGGTCGAGCTGCGCGATCGAGTACAGGGTGTCGTTGTTGACCGAGACGAACGTGGTCTCCGGGCCGGCCAGCGTGCGCGCGTGCCCGAAGGCGTTGAACGGCGTCGGCGGAACCGCGCCGAGCCCGTCGTGGAGGAAGCGGCCGACCTGCTCCAGATCGAACACGAGCGGGAACCCGACGACGAACGCCTCGGAGGCGAGCTCGGCGATCCCGTGCTCGACGGATTCCTGCTCGGTCATACGCGCACCTCGACTCGTCGGAGTGTCATTCTACAAAGCGTAGAACAATCTGGAGGATGGTGGTCAGCTGCTGTGCTGCCCACACTCTACGCGGCGCATGCGACGGGAGCCTGAACACGAAAAAGACCCCCCACGCACCCGCCAGAGCCCGGTTACCCTTGCTGCGTTTCCGCCCTGGGGGAGTTGGCCTGGATGGCGCCACGTGGGGAGCCGCAGAACAGTCTAGCGGGTGCGCCTGGGAGGCCGTGCACATCGGGGCCTCCGGCGTCCGCTAAGATATTGTGAGCCGTCGCCCGCAGGGGTGGTGGCGACCCAGGAGAATTCGCCTAGTGGCCTATGGCGCACGCTTGGAAAGCGTGTTGGGTGCAAGCCCTCGGGGGTTCGAATCCCCCATTCTCCGCCACAGTTTGATCACCGGGGTGCGCGCTCAGCGTCACCGGGAGTTCGAATCCCGCATTCTCCGCCAGTTTTGAGTGAGGCGTCGCCGGGGTGCGCGCGCAGCGTCGTCCGGGAGTTCGAATCCCCCATTCTCCGCCAGTTTCCTTGAATCACATTTCCAACGACCTCACGACGAGTCCGTCGAGAGCTGTCGTTGCTGTCTCCGGAACCGGGCGGGCGTCTCACCGACCGCGGTGCGGAAGGCGCGGGAAAAGGCGGACTCGGACTGATAGCCGACCCGTGCCGCGATGGTGGAGATCGTCGAATCAGAGCTGACCAGCAGGTCCGCCGCCGTCATCAGCCTCGCCCGAGTCAGGAACACGCCGTAGGTCATCCCCGTCCCGGCGGAGAAGCGACGGATGAACGTCGCGCGCGACATCGCCAGCTGTCGGCTGAGCGCGATGATCGACCAGTCCTCGCCCGGTTCTGCCAGGATCCGCCGGATGACGCCGCCGAGCTGGTCGTCGGGGTTCGCCGTCCACAGTCGCGCGCGGCCGCCCGCCGTGCCCGACGTCCGCAACACCAGGGCGATCAGCACCGTGCAGAGGGCCGACATGATCGCTGCGGACCCCTCGGTGTCGTGCTCGGCCTCCGACCGCATCAGCTCCGCCAGCCGCGTGAGGGCGGCACGCCCATCCTCCGAGTCGAAAACGGAGGCGAGCGTCGGCGTGGGCAGGGAGCCGAACAGGATCGCGCCTGCGCCGGCCCCGACGTTGTAGTGGCCGCAGAACAGATCCATCACCGGGCTGCCGCCTTCGGCGCTCGAGGTGAAAGCGAGCGAGGTGCCCCGACGCTCGACCGTGCCGTGGACCGCCCCGGTCCCCGCGGTCAGGATCCGGTGCACGCCTCCCGACGGGATGACGGCGACGTCGCCCGCCTTCATCGGGTAGAGCTCTCCGCCGACCTCGAGGGTGCACTCCCCCTCCAGGAGCACATGGAACGGGATGTCCCTCGCCCCCTCGGGATCGACCTCCATCCGGGTCGACCCGGCCAGCCGGCAGCGCTTGTCGAGGGTCGCCTCGAGGCGCGCCATGCGCAGGAGTCGGCTGATCCCATCCATTCTGAGACTCTAGAGCATCTTTCTGAGCTTGTGGAACCAATTCGTATCTCGCTATCCAGGGACACTGAGATCTATGGACACCACAACAGCTCTCACAGCGGACGTTCTCGTCATCGGATTCGGCAAGGGCGGCAAGACCGCGGCGCACGCGCTCACCGACGCCGGCAAGCGCGTCATCCTCGTCGAAGAGTCGGAGGAGATGTACGGCGGCACCTGCCCCAACGTCGGCTGTGTGCCGACCAAGATGCTGGTGCACTACTCCAACTCCAAGCGGCTGGAGGACGAGGCGCAGGAGTTCTTCGCCAACTCGATCGAGGGCGTGCGCGCGCTCACCTCGGCCTTCCGCGCAGGCAACTTCGAGGCGCTCGACGGCAAGGACACCGCCACGGTCATCACCGGGCCCGCCCGCTTCGTCGACGCCCACACCGTGGCCGTCGGGCAGGGGCAGGACGAGATCACCGTCACTGCGCCGACCATCCTCATCAACACCGGCTCGGAGCCCATCGTCCCGGCGATCGAGGGCTTGGCCTCCAGCCCGCACGCCGTCAGTAGCACCGAGCTGACCAAGGCGGGCGCCCTCCCGAAGCACCTCGTCATCATCGGCGGTGGCTACCTGGGCCTCGAGTTCGCCTCCATCTACCGCCACTTCGGGTCGGAGGTCACCGTGCTGGAAGCGGCCGACCGCCTGCTGCCGAAGGAGGACGACGACGTCGCGGACGTCGCGACCGGCATCCTCGCCGGAGACGGCATCACCCTCGTCACCGGCGCCGTGGTCACCGGCGTGACCGACACGGCCGACGCGGCGACCATCCATTACACCAAGGACGGCGCCACACATGAGGTCGCAGCAGACGCCTTCCTGGCAGCCACCGGCCGCCGCCCCGCGACGGAGCGACTGAACCTCGCCGCCGCCGACGTCGCCACCACGAGCCGCGGCGCGATCGTCGTCGACGAGCACCTGCGCACCAGCCAGCCGCACATCTTCGCCCTCGGCGACGTCAACGGCGGGCCGCAGTTCACGTACGTGTCGCTCGACGACGCGCGCATCGTGATCGACCAGCTGCTCGGGGCGGGCGGCCGGTCGACCGCCGATCGTGTCGCCGTGCCGCGCACCCTGTTCATCACGCCTCCGCTGGCGACGGTGGGGCTGACCGAGCGGGAGGCGCGCGCCGACGGGCGGAACATCAGAGTGGCCCGCGAGCTGGTCGCCGACATCGTCGCGATGCCCCGCGCCTACACGGTGGAGGAGACCCGCGGCGTGATGAAGTTCATCCTCGACGCCGACACCGATCAGATCCTCGGCGCAGCCATCCTCAGCATCGACGCACAGGAGATCATCAACCTCGTCGCGCTGGCGATGCGGCAGAAGGTCACCGCGACGGAACTGAAGTCCGCGATCTACACCCACCCCAGCAGCACCGAGGCCCTCAACGAGGTCCTGGGGGTCATCGTCGCCTGAACACACACCGGTGGGCTGCGAACCGGATACGGGACGCAGCCCACCACGGCCCACATCGCATCGACCGCTGGGTGCGTCTTGTTTCGCCGCGTGACGGCCTCCCGTGACCGCGCCGCCGTACCCGCCTACACTCGCTGCAACGTCGCGCACCGCGCGCGACACCACCGACCGTGAGAAGGACATCGTGACCCGTCAGCCCAGCCCCACCGCGAAGGACGCCCTGCTCCGGGCCGCCTCCGGGCAGGGCGCGGACATGTTCGACGACGGGTACGCCCTGCACCCGATCGCACGCCAGGCCGCGATCGCCACCCCGTCGCACTGGGTGGACGTGTTCGTCGTCTCCGCCGGCGAGGACGGCTGGATCGAGCTCGCCGACCTCGACGGCGGCATCCTCCGGGGCTGGCACTACGACGACCTGCGCGAGGTGCTCGCACCGGGCGCGCCCGTCGCCGTCCACACGCTCTACGGCGTGCTCGCGGCCGGCGACGAGCTCCTCAATGTGCGCCTCGCCCTCGACTGAAGCCGCGTAGCCCGGGCTACGACGCCATCATCGGCTTCATGGATGCCATCATCGCGTCGCACGCGTCGGCGCAGTTCCTGCAGACCTGAGCGCACATCGTCGCAGACGCGCTGTCGCCCATCCCCCCGCAGTCGTCCGCGCAGGCCCGGCACATCGCCGACGTCGCCTGCAGCATCGCCATCATCGCGGCCATGTCCCCGCCGTTCGTCGGCATCGGGCGCAGCATCATGCGCATCATCGTGTTGCACATCTCGGCGCAGCTCATGCACATCGCCGATCCGGACATGCCGTCCATCGACATCGAGCCCGCGCACATCGTGCACGCCTGCTCGCACGCCGAGCACGCCTCGATACATCGCTGCATCATCGTCATGTCCATGCCGGCCATCGGCCCCTGGGCCGACTCGCTCATCATCGACATCATTCCGCTCATCTGATCCACAGCGCACCCACCTCCCGCCGGCACGGGAGGCAGGGCGCCCCAGATCGACCGTGCGCGACACCCGCAACGATAGGAGGGTGCGCGTGGGCCCACAAGCTAGTCGAGCAGGTCCTCCCACAGCGCCGTCGAGATGTAGCGCTCGCCGGTGTCCGCGACGATGGCGACGATGGTCTTGCCCGCGTTCTCCGGCCGCGCCGCGACCTGGAGCGCCGCCCAGACGATCGCGCCGGACGAGATCCCGGCGAGGATGCCCTCCTCGGCCGCGAGCCGCTTGGCGGTCTCGATCGAGTCGGGGAACGCCACGTCGATCACCTCGTCGTAGACGCTCGTGTCGAGCAGTTCCGGGACGAAGTTCGCGCCGAGGCCCTGGATCTTGTGCGGGCCGGGCTTGCCGCCGGACAGGATCGGGGAGTCGACGGGCTCCACCGCGATGACCTGCACCTCGGGCTTGCGCTCCTTGAGCAGCCGGCCGACGCCGGTGATCGTGCCGCCGGTGCCGATCCCGGCCACCAGGATGTCGATGCCGCCGTCGGTGTCGGCCCAGATCTCCTCCGCCGTCGTGGCGCGGTGGATGGCGGGGTTGGCCTCGTTGGCGAACTGCTGCGCCCAGATCGCGTTGTCCGTCTCGGCGACGATCCGCTGAGCGGCCTCCACCGCCCCGCGCATGCCCTCCGGGCCGGGCGTCAGGACGATCTCGGCGCCGAACGCGCGCAGCAGCACGCGCCGCTCCTTGCTCATCGTCTCCGGCATCGAGAGGATGACCTTGTACCCGCGGGCCGCGCCGACCATCGCGAGCGCGATGCCCGTGTTACCGCTGGTGCCTTCCACGATCGTCCCGCCCGGGCGCAGCGCGCCGGACTTCTCGGCGGCGTCGATGATCGCGACGCCGATCCGGTCCTTCACGCTCCCGGCCGGGTTGAAGAACTCCAGCTTGACCAGCACGGTGGCGTCGCCGTCGGCAGCAAGCCGGTTCAGCTTGACCAGGGGCGTCCGGCCGACGGCCGCGGTGATGTCCTCGTAGACGTTCGTGGGCATGGTCTCTCTTTCGTGGATGTGTCGGATGCGGGGTGTGGTCAGGGGCGGCCGGCGAGCGGCCGCGGCGCGAAGGCGGTGACGCCCTGGAGGTCGTCGACGATGGCGGCGGCGGTGCGCGCGCCGTTGCCGGCGGCGATGATCATCTGCTGCGGCCCGGGAGCCGCCACGTCGCCCGCTGCGTAGAGACCGGGGATGGAGGTCCTGCCGCCGTCGTCGGTGATCAGGAAGCCGTCGGCCGACTGCTGGGGGTGGATGTCGTCGATGAAGCTCGTCGCGACGGTCCACTGCGGCCGGACGAAGCCGCCCTCGATCGGGATGGATCTGCCGTCGTGCAGGAGCACGGAGCTGACGGCCCCGCGCTCACCCTCGAGGTCGGCGATCAGACCGCGCTCGACGCGGATGCCGAGCGCGCTCAGCGCGGTCTCCTCGTCGGCGGTGACCACTCCGGCGGCATTGGTGAAGACGGTGAGCTCGGTCGTCCAGCGCGCCAGGTGCACGGCGCGGCGGGCGAGGTCGGGCGTCTCGCCGATGAGCGCGAGCGGCTTGCCACGAAGATCCCAGGCGTCGCACGCGACGCAGCTGAAGACGCTCATCCCGTAGTACGAGCGGATGCTCGGCAGCGCGGGCAGCGTCTCGGTCAGGCCGGTGGTGAGCAGGACGGCGCCGGCGGAGACCGTGCACTGCTCCCCCGGCGCCCGGCCCGCGATCTCCACCAGGAATCCGTCCCCCTCCTTCCGCACGGAGGTCACCGCCCGCCGCTCCACGTGCTCGACGTTCTCGTAGACGGCCAGCTCGGCCTTGGCGAGCGAGCGCAACTCGGTGGGCCGGATGCCGTCCCTGGTCAGGAAGCCGTGCGAGCGGAGGGTGGCCGAGTTGCGCGGGCGGCTCGCGTCCACCAGGGCGACGTCGACCAGTGCGCGGGCGAGGTTCAGGGTGGCGGACAGCCCGGCCGGGCCGCCGCCGATGACGACGACATCAGGCATGCACGCCCACCTGCGACGACTCGGCCAGCGGCGGCAGCGCCGCGATCAGCGGGTGGTCGTACGGCTGCGGGCCGACCTTTGCGGCTCCGCCCGGGTTGCCGAGCTCGGTGAAGAACTCGACGTTGGCGGCGTGATAGTCGGCCCACTCCTCCGGGAGGTCGTCCTCGTAGTAGATCGCCTCGACCGGGCAGACCGGCTCGCACGCGCCGCAGTCGACGCACTCCTCCACATTGATGTAGAGCGAACGCTCCCCCTCGTAGATGCAGTCGACCGGGCACTCGTCGATACAGGCGCGGTCCTTCACGTCCACGCACGGCAGCGCGATCACATACGTCATCGGACGATCACCTCGCGGTTGGAGATCGCGACCTGCTCGTCACGCGGCACGACCTTCACCCGCTCGCGCTCCACGTCGCCGGCGAAGCCCTCCCCGAGGGCGCGCTCGTGGGCGTCGAGCGCCAGCCAGCCCTCCCAGGTGGTGTAGCGGACGCCGCGGGACTCGAGGAAGTCGAGCACCGCGTCCTCGCCAGGACGGACGGCGTCGGCGAGGAGGTCGTGATCCTCGAGCAGCTTCTCGATGGTCTCGCCGGCGTCGCCCTTGGTGTGACCGATGAGGCCGACCGGACCGCGCTTGATCCAGCCGGTCGCGTACAGCCCGAGCACGGGCTCGCCGCCGTCCAGGATGCGGCCGCCGTCGTTCGGGATGACGCCGGCGCTCTCGTCGAACGGCACGTCCCGCACGGGTGTGCCCCGGTAGCCGATCGCCCGGTAGACCGCCTGCACGTCGTAGTCGACGTGAACGCCGGTGCCGCGGATCCCACCCTCGCCGTCCGGCTCGGTGCGCTCGAAGCGGATGCCGGTGACGGCCTCCTCGCCGAGCAGCTCGACCGGCCGGTGCCAGAAGTGCAGGTGCAGGCGGCGGGGCGCGCCCGAGGGCTCGCGGTCGCGCCACGACTGCAGGATGCGCGCCATGACCTTGGCCTGGTTGCCGGCGGCTCGCCGTTCCCCGGTCGTCACGTCGTCGCCGGCGCGGTCGAAGTCCTCGTCGGAGAGGACGATGTCGACGCCGGGCACCTCGCCCAGCTCGCGCAGCTCGATCGGGGTGAACTTGATGTCCTCCGGGCCGCGGCGGCCGAACACGTGCACGTCCTCGACGGGCGAGGCGAGCAGCCCGTCGTGGACGTTCGCCGGGATGTCGGTGGCGAGCAGGTCGGCCGGGTGCTTGGCGAGCACGCGGGCGACGTCGAGCGCGACGTTGCCGTTGCCGAGCACGGCGAGCTGCGTCGCGTCGAGCGGCCAGTGCCGGGGCACGTCGGGGTGGCCGTCGTACCAGGAGACGAAGTCGGCGGCGCCGAAGCTGCCGGGGAGTTCGATGCCCGGCAGGTCGACGACCGCGTCGCGCTGGGCGCCGGTGGCGAAGATCACCGCGTGGTAGAGCGACTGCAGCTCGTCCACGGTGATGTCGGCGCCGACCTCCACGTTGCCGATCAGGCGCACCGAGCCGTCGGCGAGCATGTCGTGCAGGGAGGTCACGATGCCCTTGATCCGCGGGTGGTCGGGCGCGACGCCGTAGCGGATGAGCCCGTACGGCGCGGGCAGCGACTCGAACAGGTCGACGCGGACGTCGATGCCGGACTCGGCGGCGCGGGTGCGCAGGATGTTGCCGGCGTAGATTCCGGCGGGTCCGGCGCCGACGACGGCGACGCGGAACGGTCGGGACATGGGGTGTGCCTCTCTTAGACGGTGCGGTGCTGTGCTGCGGGGATGGGGAGGAGGTCCGGATCGGCCAGCCGGACGACGTCGCCGACGACGATCACGGCCGGCGAGCGCACGCCGCGCGCGGCCGCGTCGGCGGCGATGCTGCCGAGCGTTCCGATGGTGACGCGCTGGCCGTCGCCGTAGCCGTCCTCGACGATCGCGACCGGGCAGTCCGCGCCGCGGCGCCCGGCGGCGAGGGTCGCAGCCGTGGCCGCGAGGCCGGAGACGCCCATCAGCAGGACCACGGTGTGCTCGGCGCCGCCTGGCACCTCGTCGATGTCGGTGTGCGCCGACAGCACGGTGAACCCGGCGGCGACGCCGCGGTGGGTGACCGGGATGCCGGCGATGGATGGAACTGCGATGGCACTGGTGACGCCAGGGACGACCTCCACCGGGATGCCGGCGGCGCGGCAGAACTCGGCCTCCTCGCCGCCGCGGCCGAAGACGAACGGGTCGCCGCCCTTGAGGCGGACGACGCGCCTGCCCGCGCGCGCGTGCTCGACCAGGAGCTCGTTGATCCGCGACTGCGGGACGGGGTGGTGGTGCGGCTGTTTGCCCACGTCGATGACCTCGGTGTCGGGGCCGAGGTCGTCGAGCAGCGCGCGCGGGCCGAGCCGGTCGGCGATGACGACGTCCGCGGCGGTCAGCAGCTGCCGGCCGCGCACGGTGATCAGGTCGGGGTGGCCGGGGCCGCCGCCGACCAGGGCGACGGAGCCGCGGGCTTGCGTGTTCATCGGGTCCCTCCGGTCAGGCCGCGGCGGCGCAGCAGCGTCCGCTCGATCGGTGCGAAGACAGCCAGCTCGATCACGATCCCGACGACGAGGATGGTCAGGATCGTCGCCAGCACGCTCGGCAGGTCGGCGAGCTCCCGGCTCTGCTCGAGCATGGTCCCGAGCCCGAAGCCGAGCGAACCCGCGATGATCTCGGCCGCCATGAGCGAGCGCCAGGCGAACGCCCAGCCCTGCCGGAGGCCCGCGACGTATCCGGGCAGTGCGGCGGGGAAGAGGATCCGGGTCTGCTGCTGGCGCCGGTTCGCGCCGAGGACGACGCCGACGCGGCGCAGCTGCGGCGGCACCTGGTCGATGCCGGCGAGGAGACCGTTCACGATCGACGGGACGGCGCCGAGCAGCACGACGAAGTACACGGCCGCGTCGGTCAGCCCGAACCAGAGGATCGCGGCGGGCACCCAGGCCACCGACGGCAGCACCTGGAGCCCGGAGAGGATCGGGCCGACGGCGCGGCGCAGCCAGCGCACCTCGGCCAGCAACAGGCCGAGCGGGGTGGCGATCAGGATCGCGAGCAGGAAGCCGAAGCCGCCGCGGCCGAGGCTCGTGCCGATTGCCGTGGCCAGATGGCCGGAGGCCGCGGCGCTGCCGAGAGCGGAGAGGACGTCGCCAGGGCCCGGAGAGAGGTCGGGGCGCGGGTGCGCGATGACGGTGTAGAGCTGCCACGCGATGAGTGCGGCGAGCACGAACACGGTGGTCGGGACGACGGCTCGCGCGATCCGGCGGGCGCGGCCCGGCGTGGCGTCGCGGGTGGTCTGGAGGGAGTCGAGCCCGGCCTCCAGAACGTGCAGCTCGGCGGTCTCGGACCCCGGTCGCTCGATGGTCGGGGTTGCGGTCGTCTCAGGCGGCATTGCGGATCAGCTCCTCTCGCAGCCGACGGGTGACCTCGTCGTCCAGGCGGGCGGTCTCCAGCGGGTCGGCGCCGTCGCGGACAGCGGCCGGGACCTCCCACTCGGCTGCGACCCGGCCGGGCCGCGAGCTGAGCAGCACGATGCGCTGCCCGAGGCGCAGGGCCTCCCGGACGTTGTGGGTGACGAAGACGATGGTGCGGCCGGTCTGCCGCCAGATCCGCTCCAGCTCGACGTGGAGCAGGTCGCGGGTGATCGCGTCGACCGCGGCGAACGGCTCGTCCATCAGCAGCACATGCCGGTCCTGTGCGAGCGCCCGGGCGAGGGCGACGCGCTGCCGCATCCCGCCGGAGAGTTCGTGCGGGCGGCGGTCGGCGGCGTGCGACAGCGAGACCAGAGCGAGCAGCTCGTCGACCCGCGCGCGGCGGCGGTCGCGGGGCATACCGGTGAGGTCGAGGGCCAGCTCGACGTTGCGGCGTGCGGACAGCCAGGGCAGGAGTGCCGCATCCTGGAACATCATGGCGACGGGACCGCTCGGAACGACGAGGTCGCCGGTGGTCGGCTGTTCGAGTCCCGCGATGAGGTTCAGGATGGTCGACTTGCCGCAGCCGGACGCGCCGAGCAGGCAGACGAACTCGCCGTCGCCGACGCTCAGGTCCACCCCGTCGAGCACGACGGGCGCGTGCGCGCCGAAGCGCTTGCCCACTCCCGTCAGGACGACGGCTGCGCGGTCGATGTCGCTCATGGTCCTACCCCAGGCCGCCTGCCGAGGCCGCCGGCTGGCCGGCGGCGCTGCGGACCGTGTTCAGGGCGGTCAGGTCGAAGAGGCCTTTCAGCGAGCCCTTCGTCGCCAGTCCGACCGCGTTCGCGTGCGCGACCAGGGTCGGGAACGCGCCGGCGTCCGGGTCGGTGTCGAAGGCGACGTGGTCGAGCGCCCGGACGAGCACACCGGTCGGCAGCTCCTTGCCGGTGTCCGTCTTGAGCTGCGCGTTGATGTCGTTGCCGACCGTGGCGGGGTCCTTCAGCGCGGCGACCGCGTCGGCGTTGCCCTTCACGAGCGCCTTCACCGTCTGGGGGTGCGCCTTCAGGAACGCCGTGGAGACCGCGAGCACGGTCGTCGGGAAGGTGCCGCCGGGCCACAGCGACGTCTCGTCGACCAGGACGGACGCGTTCCCGTCGAGCACGAACCGCGACACCCACGGCTCCGGCACCCACGCGCCGTCGATCTTCCCGGCCTGGAAGAGGGTGAGCGCCTGCGCGTTGTCGGTCGGCGAGACGGTGACATCGCCGCCTCCCGTCAGCGAGGTGCGCAGGCCCTGCTTGGTCAGCCAGTAGCGCAGGGCGACGTCCTGGGTGTTGCCGAGTTGCGGGGTCGCGATGGTCTTCCCCCGGAGCTGGCCGGGCGAGGTGATGGTGCTCTTCACGACGAGCGCTGCGCCTCCGGTCGCGACGCCGGAGACGATCCTGAGCGACTGGCCCGCGCTCTTCAGGTAGGAGTTGATCGCCGGGCTCGGGCCGATGTAGGCGGCGTCGATCGCGCCTGCGCTGAGCGCCTCGATCTCCGCAGGACCGGCGTTGAACTGCGTGGTCTGCAGCTTCGTCTTGCCGAGCGCGTCCTGCAGCAGACCGTCGTGGATGCCGACCAGCGCGGGCGCGTGGGTGACGTTGTCGAAGTAGCCCACGCGGATGGTCGTTGCCGGGGCGGCGTCGGCGCTGGCGGCGGAGGCCGCGCACCCGGTGAGGGCGGCGGTGGCCGCTGCGAGCGCGAGGACGGCGGCTGTGCGGAGCGAGGTGCGCATGCGGGGTCCTTTCAGGAGACGATGCCGGCGGCGAGGGTCGCGCCGGACTGCGGGTCGATGAGCAGGAAGGCGCCGGTCTCGCGGTTGGCCGCGTACGGCTCCACCGGGAGCGCCTCGGCGAGCTGGAGGGCGACGTGGCCGATGTCGTTGACCTCCAGGGCTTCGGCCGCCACGACCCGCAGCGACGTCAGGTCGCGGCGGCCCTCGATCGCGGTGAGTCGCGCCTGGACGGTCGCGGTCCCCCACTTCAGCAGCAGCCGGGCGCCGGCGACTCCGCGAGAGGGGTCCAGCCAGAACACTTCGGCGGTGATCGCCGAGCGCGGCTCCGGCAAGGTGCCGGCCGCGCCGAGCAGGGCGCCGCGGGCGAGATCGAGATCGTCGGCCAGGCTGACCGCGACCGACTGCGGGGCGACGGCGGAGTCCACGTTGCGGCCGGCGACGTCGATCCGGGTCACGACCGAGGTCGCGCCTCCGGGGTGGACGCTGACCCGGTCGCCCACGTGCACGGCGCCGGAGGCGATGCGGCCGGCCGCCGAGCGGTAGTCGCGGTACTCGGTCGCGTCCAGGCCGGGCGCGAGGGCGCCCTGCGGCCGGAGCACGAGCTGGACGGGCAGCCGGAGCGGGTCGGTCGCAGCCTCCAGCCGGTCGGCGCTGGGCAGCGCCTCCAGGAGTTCGAGCAGCGCCGGGCCGTCGTACCAGGGCGTTCGCGCGGACCGCTCGGCGACGTTGTCGCCGTCGACCGCGCACACGGGGATGACGTGGAGGTCGGCGATGCCGAGCTCCGTCGTCACCGCGACCAGTTCCTCCGTCACCTGCCGCACCCGGTCAGCGTTGAAGCTGATCAGGTCGATCTTGTTGATCGCGACGATCACGTGCGGCACGCGCAGCAGGCTGATGACCGCGAGGTGGCGGCGGGACTGCTCCAGCACGCCGTTGCGGGCGTCGACCAGCAGCACGACCGCGTCGGCGGTGGTCGCGCCGGTGACCATGTTGCGCGTGTACTGCACGTGGCCAGGGCAGTCGGCGAGGATGAACGACCGGGCGTCGGTGGCGAAGTAGCGGTACGCCACGTCGATCGTGATGCCCTGCTCGCGCTCGGCGCGCAATCCGTCGGTCAGCAGGGCGAGGTCGAGTCCGCCGGCCTCGCCGCCGAAGCCGCGCTCCCGGGAGGTGCGCTCGACCGCCGCGAGGTGGTCGGACAGGATCGCCTTGGAGTCGTGCAGCAGCCGGCCGACGAGAGTCGACTTGCCGTCGTCCACCGAGCCGGCGGTGGCGAAGCGGAAGAGCGTGCCGCGGGTCGCGGCACCGGTCGCCGCCGTCGGTGTCGCTGGGTGGGCGCCCGTGCGGGTGTCGTCGTCGAGAAGAGTCATCAGAAGTATCCCTGCCGTTTCCGGTCTTCCATCGCGGCCTCGGAGATGCGGTCGTCGGCGCGGGTGGCGCCGCGCTCGCTGAGAGTGGAGGCCGCGACCTCCCGCACCACCGCGGCCACGTCGCGCGCGTCGGACTCGACGGCGCCCGTGCAGCTCATGTCGCCGACGGTGCGGTAGCGCACCAGCCGCCGCTCGACGGTCTCGCCGCGGTCGGACGGGGAGACCGGGCCGATCGCGCGCCACATCCCGTCGCGGGCGAACACCTCGCGCTCGTGCGCGTAGTAGAGCGGTGGCAGCTCGATGCCCTCGCGCTCGATGTAGCGCCAGACGTCGAGCTCGGTCCAGTTGCTGATCGGGAACGCCCGCACGTGCTGGCCGGGCGTGTGCCGGCCGTTGTACAGGCTCCACAGCTCCGGCCGCTGGTTGCGCGGATCCCACTGGCCGAAGCCGTCGCGCAGCGACAGGATGCGCTCCTTGGCCCGCGCCTTGTCCTCGTCGCGGCGGGCTCCGCCGAACACGGCGTCGTGGCGCCCGGCCTCGATCGCGTCGAGCAGCGGGACGGTCTGCAGCGGGTTGCGGGTGCCGTCGGCGCGCTCGGTGAGCCGGCCGTCGTCGATGTAGTCCTGCACGCGGGCGACCGCCAGCGGGATGCCGAACCGCTCGGCGGTCGCGTCGCGGAAGTCGAGGACCTCCGGGAAGTTGTGCCCGGTGTCCACGTGCAGCAGCGAGAACGGCACGCGCGCCGGCCAGAACGCCTTCGCGGCCAGGTGCAGCACCACCACGGAGTCCTTGCCTCCGGAGAACAGCAGCACCGGCCGCTCGAACTCCGCGACGACCTCGCGGATGATGTGGATGGACTCCGCCTCCAGCTGGTCGATGAGGTCGAGGGAGGCCGCCGGCGTCGCGCTCAGGACGGCGCTCACTGGTGCAGCCCGCATTCGGTCTTGGCCAACCCGGCCCAGCGGCCCGAGCGCGGGTCCTCCCCCTCGGCCACCGGCTTGGTGCACGGTTCGCAGCCGATCGAGGGGTACCCGTTGGACAGGAGCAGGTTCAGCGGCACCGCGTTCGCGGTCGCGTAGTCCAGGAGCTCGTCGAACGTCCACGCGGCGAGCGGGTTGACCTTCACCAGGCCGTTCTTCTCGTCCCACGAGACGAACGGCGTGGCGGTGCGGGTCGGCGCCTCCTCGCGGCGGACGCCTGTGAACCAGAGCTCGTAGCCGGTGAGCGCGCGCTGCAGCGGCTCGACCTTGCGACGGGCGCAGCACAGGTTGGGGTCGCGGGCGAACAGCTCGGCGCCGAACTCGGCGTCCTGCTCGGCGACGGTCTGCTTCGGCTTCAGGTCGACCACGCGCACGTCCAGCGCGCGGGCGACTTCGTCGCGGGTGCCGTAGGTCTCCACGAAGTGGTAGCCGGTGTCGAGGAACAGCACGTCCACGCCCGGAAGCGCGGAGGCGACCACATGCGGGAGGACGGCGTCGGCCATCGAGCAGGCGACGGCCGTGCGCTCGACGGCGAAGTTGTCGGCCACCCAGCGGACGATCTGCTCGGCCGTCGCGTCCTCCAGCTCGCGGGCACCGCGCTCGGCGAGAGTGCGCAATTCGTCCACCTGACGGAGTCCGGCGGGCCGGACGGGCAGGCTGCCCAGATTGGTCGCGGTCACTGCAGCGCCTCCTCGTCGGCTCGGTGCGCCCATTCGGCGAACGTCTCGGTGTCGCCGCGGTCGGCGAGGAAGCGCCTCACGACGCGCTCCACGTAGTCGGCGATCCCGTCGGCCGTCACCTTCAGGCCGCGGACCGTGCGGCCGAGGCCGGCCTCGTCGCGATCGCGGGAGGCGAGCCCGCCGCCCAGGTGCACCTGGAATCCGGGGACCTGGCCGCCGTTCCCGTCCGGGAGCAGCTGGCCCTTCAGTCCGATGTCGGCGGTCTGGATGCGAGCGCAGGAGTTCGGGCAGCCGTTGACGTGCAGGCTGAGCGGCGTCGGCAGGTCGAGGCCCGCGAGCCGGTCCTCCAGCTGCTGGACGGCGACGGTCGCGGTGACCTTCGTCTCCACGATCGCGAGCTTGCAGAACTCGATGCCGGTGCAGGCGATGGTGCCGCGGCGGAACACGCTCGGCTTGGCGCTCAGCCCGATGTCGTCGAGTTCGGCGACCACTTGCTCGACGGCGTCCTCGGGGATGTCGAGGGCCAGGATCTTCTGGTGCGGGGTGGTCCGCAGCCGGGTCGAGCCGTGCCGCTCCAGGAGGTCGGCGAGCTGCCCGAGGGTCGTGCCGGAGACCCGGCCGACGAACGGCGTGACACCGATGAAGTAGCGGCCGTCCCTCTGCCGGTGGACGCCGACGTGGTCGCCCGCGGTCGTCGGCGCCGCCGGGGCCGGGCCGTCCGCGAGGGGCGACTCCAGGTACTCGGTCTCCAGCACCTCGCGGAACTTCTCCACTCCCCAGTCGGCGAGCAGGAATTTCAGCCGGGCCTTGTTGCGCAGCCGGCGGTAGCCGTAGTCGCGGAAGATCTGCACGACCCCGTGCCAGACCTCCGGAACCCGCTCGGCCGGGACGAACGCGCCCAGCCGCTCGGCCAGCCGCGGCGTCGTGGAGAGGCCGCCGCCGACCCACAGGTCGAAGCCGACGCCCAGCTCGGGATGCTCGACCACGACGAACGAGACGTCGTTGATCTCGTGGACCACGTCCTGGCTGGGGTGGCCGCTGATCGCGGTCTTGAACTTGCGCGGCAGGTTGGCCAGCTCCGGGTCACCGAGGAACCGGTCGGCGATCTCCTGGATGAGCGGCGTCGGGTCGATCAGCTCGTCCGCTGCGATACCCGCCACCGGCGAGCCGAGGAAGACCCGCGGCACGTCGCCGCACGCCTCCGTGGTGCTGAGGCCCACGGACTCCAGCCGCCGCCAGATCTCCGGCACGTCCTCCACCCGGATCCAGTGCAGCTGGATGTTCTGCCGGTCGGTCAGGTCCGCGGAGTCGCGCGCGAACTCGGTCGAGATCCCCGCGATGGTCCGCAGCTGCCCGGTCGTGAGCTGGCCGCCGTCGATCCGGACTCGCAGCATGAAGTACTCGTCCTCGAGCTCATGCGGCTCCAGGGTCGCGGTCTTGCCGCCGTCGATGCCGGGCTTGCGCTGCGTGTAGAGCCCCCACCAGCGGAAGCGGCCGTGCAGGTCGGTCGGGTCGATGGAGGCGAAGCCGCCGTCGGCGTAGACGCGCTCGATGCGCTCGCGGACGGCCAGACCGCCGTCCTCCTGCTTCCAGGCCTCGTTGCCGTTCAGCGGCGCTTTCCCGTCGACCGCCCACTGGCCGTTCGGCCGGGCGTCCGACCGGCGCGGCCGAGCGGCCGTCCGTGCGGTGTGCTGTTCCGAGATCGTCACGGGAATTCCCTCCTCCGCTGCGGGGCGGATCGAGTAGGGAACCTAGGCCGGACTCACGACGCGACGGAAGGGCGGAGGTAATAAATGGACGCAATCCAGAAATCGTGTATGGGTGCTCAGGCATCCTGGACGAGCCTGGCCGAGGCGCGTCCGCCCCGCCATCCCCGACCACCGGAGCCGCCATGATCGCCATTCTCACCGTGTCGCACGGCACCTCCGACTCGCTGGGCCAGCGGGCGGTCTCGCGCTTCGCCGAGGCGGTCCACGACGCCGTCGACGCGGAGGTCGCCGCCCATGCGTTCGTCGACGTCCAGCAGCCCGACGTCCCCTCCGCACTGGCGGCCCTCCCGGCCGAAGCGACGGTCGTGATCGTGCCGCTCCTGCTGTCCCGCGGCTACCACCTCGGACACGACCTCCGGAAGGCCGCGGCGCCGTTCGGGGAGCGCGCCATCGTCGCCGGGGCGCTCGGCCCCGACCCACGGCTCGCGCAGATCCTGCGGCGCCGGCTCCAGGAGGCCGGACTCGGCAGGGACGACCGCATCGTGCTCGCTGCCGCAGGGTCGAGCGACCGCGCGGGCGTCGACGACGGGCTGGAAGCCGGCCTGCTCCTCGGCGTCGCGTGCCTGCGCCCGGTGACCGTCGGCTTCCTCAGCGCGGCGCAGCCGTCCCTCGACAGCGCGGTCGCCCGGGCTGCGGCCGACGGCCCGGGACGCGTCGTCGCCGCCAGCTACCTCCTCGCACCCGGATACTTTCACCGGCTCGCCCAGCGGTCGGCAGCAGACATCGTCACGGAGCCCCTGCTCCACCCCGACCGGATGACGGACTGGGAACTCGTCGCCATCGCCCGGAACCGCTACTTCTCCGCGCTTTCCGACGCCGGCGTCCCACTGTCGGACGTCGCAACGCCGCGGCGCCGTGCCAGCAGCACGATCGACGCGACCAAGCCGTAGGCGGACCCGGCCAGCAGCACCAGCGCAGAGACGGTGACTCCCGGCGCCGCGGCCGCAGGCGAGAGCGTCAGACTCGCGACGGCGACCAGAATGAGACACGAACTCAAACCCACGAAGAACACCAGGGCTCGTCGTCGCTCGGTTTCTCGATCGGACACTGCGCCTCATCTCGTCATCGCCTGTCGGGGGTGATCGCGAGGCAGGATACGCGGCACCCGGCGAGCCGAGACAGCACAGATTACGGACTGTGACCGCGGAGCGCGGAGATCGGTTTGTCGTCCCAGTGGTGGTCGTGCATCGCGGCGCGGTTGTAGCCTGAGCGCGTGGCCGATCTCAGCGGGAACGACCCGGTCATCGACCTGGAGGGCGTCTTCCGCCACGTCGTGGACGGCGGGTGCTTCGGGATCCTGACCGGCGAGGAGCACGGCGATCCGATGCCGATCGAGACCTCAGAGGTGTTCATGCGGCAGACGACGTCGCTGCTCGCGTTCACCGGGATCGCGTTCGGATGCTTCCGGCTCCGGATTCAGGCCTACGGTCGCGGCGAGCTCCCGCCGGGCCGGTCGGATGCGTGGGAGGTCGTCGGGGAAGCCGTGATCGAGGCCCCGACCGGAGAGCTGCTGCTGGACAACATCGAACCCGTCGACCCCGCCGAACGGCCGCCCAACCTGGCGGCCTCGGAGCGGGGGCGCTACGCGATCCGGCTCAGCGGCCGCAATCGCGGGCTGTACCCGGACCTCGTCGCGCCGTCCGATCCCGCCGAATGGGAGGAGTACCTGCTCCAGGTGGCGCCGACGGAGACGGCCGTCGGGCTCCGGCCGATCAAGAGCGACCGGCTCGGCGCACACGCGGGCCGGTGGATGACGGTCGAGCCGTACCGACGCTGAACCGGACGCGGTATCAGCCGGCCTCGACCGCCGTCACCTGCACGGTTCGAGGTCGCCGACCGGTCCGAGGCCGGCTCCCCAGTGCGGGAGGCGCGGCAACGCCGAACCGCGGGCGCCGAGGAGAACCTCGACGCCCGCGGCGCGCAGCCGGAATACGCGGCTGGGAGCGGCTATCCCTTCACGGGGATCGACTGGGCCTTCAGCGCGTCGATCGTCTTCTGCTGACCGGTCTTGAGCGCGTCGAGCAGCGTGCCGGAGCCGCCGAGCGCCGCGCCGAAGCCGTCGGACACGTCCGTGTAGGTCTGCGTCATGGTCGGACCCCAGGTGAAGTTCGGGTCGACCTGGCTGGAGGCCTGCTTGAACACGTCGTAGATCTTCTGGCCGCCGTAGAAGGCCTGGCCGGAGGTGAAGGCCGGCAGGTCGGCGCCGGACTTGGCCGCCGGGTACAGACCGCCGAGCTTGTTCTCCAGCGCGAGGGCCTCGGGGTCGGTGTTCAGCCACATCGCGAACTTGGCCGCCTCGTACGGGTGCTTGGAGCCCTTGAGGACCGCGGTGGAGGAACCGCCCCAGTCACCGGCCTTGCTGTCGCCCGCCGACCACTGCGGCATCGGGGCCACGGCCCACTTGCCCGCGGTGTTCGGAGCGCCGGTCTCCAGGGTCGAGGCACCCCAGACCGCGGACACCCACGTCCACTGCTGGCCGTCGTCGAACGACTTGTTCCAGTCGTCGGAGAACGAGGCGAGCTTCGAGACCTCGCCCGCGTCGATCAGCTTCTGCCAGTAGTTCGCGACCTGCGTCGACTTGTCGTCGGTCAGGTTGACGTTCCAGGTGCTGCCGTCGTTCTTGAACCACTGGCCGCCGGCCTGCCACACCATGCCCGCGAACCAGTTGACGTCGGTCTTCGGGAAGTTGGTGATGTAGGCGCCCTTGGCCTTGATCAGGGCCGCGTCCTTGGCGTACTCGTCCCAGGTGGTCGGCACCGGGATGCCCGCCGCCTGGAAGAGGTCCTTGCGGTAGAACAGGGCGATCGGGCCGGTGTCCTGCGGGATGGCGTACACGGCGTTGTTCTCGCCGAAGGTGACCTGCTTCCAGGTCCAGTCGACGAACTTGCTCTGGGCGCCGCTCACCGACTGGCAGGCGGCGATGTTCGTGAGGCCGTCCTGGACCCGGAAGTTCGGCAGCGCGTCGTACTCGACCTGGCCGAGGTCGGGCGCATTGCCCGCCTTGATCTGGTTGAAGAAGTTCTGGTAGGTGCCGGCGTTGCCCGAGGGACCGGTCTGGAACTTGACCTGGATGTTCGGGTTCTTGCTGTTCCAGAGGTCGACGACCTTGTCCATTCCGGGAACCCACGTGGTGAAGGTGAGGTTCACCTTGCCGGAGGAGGGCTTGCAGTCGCCCGACGCCGCGGTGCTCGTGCTGCTGGCGCCCTGCCCGGAGCAGGCCGTCAACGCCAGCGCGGCGGTGAGGCCGACGGCGGCGGCGACCATCCTGGTGCGTGCTTTCATCATGTGTCCTTTTGTGATTGTGAACGGTGTGGTTACTTGACGCTTCCCGCGGCCAGTCCGCCGGACCAGAACCTCTGCAGGCTCAGGAACGCGACGATGAGCGGGATGATCGACACGAAGGCTCCGACGATCACCAGTGATCGCAGTTCCGGGGCCTGGCCGATCGAGCTGTTCCAGGCGTAGAGGCCGAGCGTGACCGGGAACAGGGTCTGGTCCCGCAGCATGATCAGCGGCAGGAAGAAGTTGTTCCAGATCGCGACGAACTGGAACAGGAACATGGTCACCAGCGCGGGCGACATCAGCCGCACCGAGACGGTGAAGAAGGTGCGCACCTCGCCGGAGCCGTCGAGGCGGGCGGCTTCCAGCAGCTCGTCCGGCACGCTGGCGGAGGCGAAGATCCGCGCCAGGTACACCCCGAACGGGCTCACGATGCTGGGCAGGAACACCGACCAGTAGGTGTTGGTGAGCTGCACCTGGGAGAAGATCAGGAACAGCGGCAGCGCCAGCGCGGTGGCGGGCACCAGCACACCCGCCAGCACCACGTTGAACAGCACCTCGCGGCCGCGGAACCGGTACTTGGCCAGCGCGTAGCCGCACATCCCGGCGATCAGGGTGCCGAGGAACGCGCCGACCCCGGCATACAGGACGCTGTTGACCACCCAGTGCACGTAGACGCCCGAATCGTAGGTGAAGAGCGTGCCGATGTTGCCGATCAGCGTGGAGAACCCGTTCGGGGTGAACCACAGCGCGGCGGTGGTGGTGAACTCCCCGCGGGTCTTGGTGGAGGAGACCAGCAGCCACCAGATCGGGATCAGGAAGTAGAAGGTGAACACGGCCATGACGAGCATGGCGCCGATACGGGAGACCGGGTTCTCGCGGCCCGCCCCGCGGGGAGCGGCGTCGCTGCGCTTGATGCGGCGGGTCGCCTCGGTGATGGTGGTCATGCGAACGCCCTCCTGTTGGTCAGTCGCAGGAACACGAACGAGAGCACGAAGGTGAACAGCGCCAGCACGACCGACATCGCGGCCGCCAGGCTGTAGTTCGGGATCGACGCCGTCGTGTAGACCGCGAGGTTCGGCGTGTACGTGCTGTTGATCGCCGTGCTGAACGAGCGCAGGGTCTGCGGCTCGGCGAGCAGCTGGAGCGTGCCGATGATCGAGAAGACGGCGGTGAGGATGATCGCCGGCATCACCAGCGGGATCTTGATGCGGACGGCGACCTGCCAGTTGTTCGCGCCGTCCAGCTTCGCCGCCTCGTAGATCTCCTGCGGGATGGCCAGGAGCGACGAGTAGATGATCAGCATGTTGTAGCCGACGTAGACCCAGGTGACGATGTTCGCGATCGACCAGAGCACCAGGTCGGCGCCGAGGAAGTCCACGTTCTTGGTCAGGTCGCTGAACGGCGACAGCGACGGCGAGTAGAGGAAGCCCCACATGATCGCCGCGATCACGCCGGGGACGGCGTACGGGGCGAAGAACGCCAGCCGGAAGAACTTCTTGCCGCGCAGCAGCGGGGAGTCCAGCAGCAGCGCGAAGACCAGGGCCAGCAGCAGCATCACCGGCACCTGCACGACGCCGAAGATCAGGACCCGTCCGACGGAGCCCCAGAACGCCGTGTCCTGGAAGACCTGCACGTACTGGGTGAGGCCGCCGAAGACCTGGGTGGCCGGGCCGAAGGTGCCCTGCCGCTGCACGGTCAGCAGCGACTGGTAGATCGCGTATCCGATCGGGACCGCGTAGAAGAGCGCATACAGGATCCCGAACGGGGCCACGAAGATCAGCACGGCGCGCCACAGGCTCGCTGTGCGGCGCCGCGACCGTCCTGTCCGTGTGCTCGTGGTGGTCGCCGTCGGGGGTGACATCGTCGTCATCGGCTGTCCTTCCTCACTCTTCGCGTTTCGTCTTCACGACGCGGACGGCGCCGGGCGGGAGCTCCAGCCCGTCGACGGCCGCGCCGGTGAGCAGTTCGAGTCCCGCGGCCCGGGCAGGCCGGGTCTCGTCGCTGTGGTTGATGTAGAAGCGGTAGTCGGCGTCGGGCCCGCGTCGCAGCACCTGCTCGACTCCGTCCCCGTGGTCGGCCGGAACGTCGACGCCCGCCTCCTGCGCGGCGCGCGCGAGCAGGCCGCTGAGGTGGGGCCGGTCGAGCGCCGTGCCGACATACCAGGCCGAGCCGCCGCCGAAGGTGTTCCTGGTGACCGCGGGCGAGCCGGGGAGCGGTCCGTCCGCGTAGGTCGCGACGACATCGGCGGCGCCCGGCACGATGTGCTCGCTCCAGACGGTTCCGGTGGCCCCGTCGTCCAGGGTCACGCTGCCGCCGGCGGCGAGCGGGAAGAACTCGTCGACGTGGAGGCCGAGGAGGTTCGTGAAGGCGCCGGGGTAACCGCCGAGCCGCACGCGGTCGTCCTGGTCGACGATCCCGGAGAAGAAGGTGATGACGGCGGTTCCGCCGCCCGCGACGAAGTCCGTCACGGCCTTCACCTCGTCGTCGCGGACGAGATAGAGCGAGGGCGCCACCACCGTCCGGTACGCCGAGAGGTCGGCCCCGGGGCGCACGATGTCGACGGTGATGCCCGCCTCCCAGAGCGCGCGATAGGCGGCGTGCACCTGCTCCAGGTAGCGCAGCTCCTCCGAGGGGTGCGAGTCGAGGTCGGTGGCCCACCACGCCTCCCAGCTGAAGACCAGCGCGACATCGGCGACGACCCGGGTGCCGGCCAGCTCACGCACGGAGCCCAGCGCCCGGCTCAGCTCCAGGACCTCCTGCCATTTGCGGCTGTCCGTGCCGGCGTGCGGGAGCAGCGCGGAGTGGAACTTCTCCGTGCCCTGCGCAGAGGCCCGCCACTGGAAGAAGCAGACTCCGTCGGCGCCGCGCGCGACGTGGGCGAAGGTGTTCCGCATCAGCTCGCCTGGCACCTTCGTGATGTTGCGCGGCTGCCAGTTGACGGCGCCGGTCGCCTGCTCCATGAGCAGCCACGGATCTCCGCCCGCGAGACCGCGCGTCGCGTCGGCGGCGAAGGAGAGCTCCTGGTGCGGGTCCGGGAGGCGGTGGTCGAGGTAGTGGTCGTTGGCGATCACGTCCATGTACGGGGCCCACTGCCAGTAGTCCTGGTTGCGGATGTGCGCGGTCACCATGAAGTTCGTCGTCACCGGCACGGAGCTGAGCCGGCGGATGATCCGCTCCTCCATCCGGTAGCACTCGAGCACCTCGTCGGAACTGAACCGCGCGAAGTCGAGCGCCTGGGCCGGGTTCCCGGCGGAGAGCGTGTGCCGCGGCGGGAGGACTTCCTCCCAGGCTCCGTAGCGCTGGCTCCAGAAGGTGGTGCCCCACGCCGTGTTGAGCGCATCGACCGTCCCGTATTTGGCGCGGAGCCAGTCCCGGAAGGCCGAAGCGGAGACGTCGCAGTAGCAGTGCGCGTTGTGGCAGCCGAGCTCGTTGGAGACATGCCAGAGCTGGACGGCGGGGTGCGATCCGTACCGGGTGACGACCTCGGTCGCCAGGCGCTGAGCCGCAGCGCGGAAGACCGGCGAGCTGGGGCAGTACGCCTGTCGGCCGCCGGGCCACGCCCGCACGCCGTCCGCGTCGACCGGCAGGATCTCGGGGTGCTTCGTGCTGAGCCAGGGCGGCGGGGAGGCGGTTCCGGTGCCGAGGTTGATCCCGATGCCCGCCTCGTGCAGCAGCTCGATGATCGCGTCCAGGCCGGAGAAGTCGAAGACGTCTGGCCGGGGCTGGATCTGCGCCCAGCCGAACACGTTGATGGCGACGATGGTCACGCCTGCCTCGCGCATCAGGCGGATGTCCTCGGCCCAGACCGACGGGTCCCACTGCTCGGGGTTGTAGTCGCACCCGAACGCCAGCCGGCTCTCCGCGCGCCCCGACGCCGTCAGCGCCGCAAGGGCGGAGCCGATCGTGCTGCTCGACGACATCGTGACCTCCTCGTCAAATCTGTGAACGTTCCCAGACCATCCGGAACTGAACAAACCGAAACGGTCTGGGAACGTGCACAGACTATGCGCCGTCTCGTGCCGTTGTCAAGCTAAAGTGACGGTATGACCTCCGAGGCGGCCCGCCCGCGCGCAGCGACGATCCACGATGTCGCACGGGCCGCCGGGCTGTCGCGGGGCACGGTGTCGCGCGTCATCAACGGCGAGCCGTACGTCTCCCCCGAAGCGCGGGCCGCAGTCGAGTCTGCGATCGTGGAAGTCGGCTATGTGCCGAACACGGCAGCACGCAACCTGAAGACGCGCCGGTCCGGCGCCGTCGCCCTGATCGTCCACGAGCCGCACTCGCTGTTCCTCGAGGACCCGAACATCGGCACCATCCTCCTGGGCATCAACGCCGTGCTCTCCCAGGCCGACTACCAGCTCGTCACGCTCATCATCGACTCGACGCGCGACAGCGACCGCGTCGCCGAATACCTCCGCGGCGGCTTCGTGGACGGCGTGATCATCATCTCCGCGCGCGCCGGCGACCCGATCGGCCAGGCCGTCGCCGCGATCGGCATCCCGGCGGCGTTCGTCGGGCACCCACCGGGCATCGAAGGCATCGCCTACGTCGGCATCGACAACGTCGGCGCGGCGCGATCCATCAGCGAGCGCCTGGTCGCGACCGGCCGCCGGCGGGTCGGCATGATCGCCAGCGCGCTCGACCGCGACTCCGGTCGCGACCGGCTGGCGGGCTTCCGGGAGGCGCTCGGCGAGCTCTACGATCCCGAGCTGGTCGTCGAGTTCCCGCTGTACAGCCACGGCGCCGGCGTCGAGGGGATGCGGGAGCTGCTGGAGCGCGAGCCCGACATCGACGGCGTCTTCGCCGCCTCCGACGCGATCGCCGCCGGCGCACTGGACGCCCTGCGTGAGGCGGGCAAGAGCGTGCCGGGCGACATCGGCGTGGTCGGCTTCGACGACAGTGCGTGGGCCCTCCGCTGCCAGCCCGCGCTGTCGACCGTCCACCAGCCGGCGACCGAACTCGGCCGGGCCGCGGCGCAGCTCGTCCTCGACCAGATCGCTCGACTCGACACACCGGCCGACGGGACGATCCTCGGCACCACCGTCGTGTGGCGGCGCTCGGCGTGAGCCGGCCGCTGCCCCGTGCGGCGCGCTAGTCGCCCGGAGTCAGCTTCGCCCGCATGACCGACGTGGGTTCGTGCCACAGCGCGGCGTCCGCACGGACCACGACGAGAGCGCCGTCGACGATCCCGGTGCGGATGCGGATGCCGGCCTCCCGGGCGGATCGGCGGATCTGGGCCCGGACGGCCTCGATGTCGTCGGTGGGCGCGATCCGGTGCGACGCCTGCTCGTGCACGCGGGCGGACTCCAGCAGCCGGCTGGCGAGGCGTTCGGTATTGCTGACCATCATCTGACTCCGTGCGCCGAGGCGGCCTCCTCAGCCGCTCTCGACCCGTCCCCGACGATAGACCGCCGGACTGCAGCCTGTCACCTGGCGGAACTTGTCGTAGAACTGGCTGAGCGAGCCGTAGCCGACCTTCTCGGCGACGAGCGCGACGGGATCGGTCGTCGTCACCAGCAGCCGCTGCGCGTCGTGGATGCGGCAGGTGGTCAGATAGCTGCCGATGGAGACTCCGAGCACCCGCTTGAACAGCGTCATCGCGTACTGCGGATGCAGGTGGACGGCTGCCGCGACCTCGGCGACGCGCGGGTTGCGGTGCGCATTCTCCGCGGCGAACGCGGCCATCCGCGCCACCACCGCTGCGGCGCGATCGCCGTCGGCGCCCGCGCCGCCGTCCCGCTGGGCCTCCCCCGCGGAGACGGCGACGCGGCGCACGTGCACCTCGATGTCCTTGCGCGCCGTCTCGGCTGCGAAGCCGCCCTCCGCGAGCTCGTGCCGCCATCGATCCAGGGCTGCGGCGTCGAACGACCCGGCGCCGGGTTCCACGAGCGTGAGCCCGCCGCGGAGGAAGCGTTCGACGAAGCCGGCCGGCAGCTGCCAGCCGAGCAGCGTGCGAAGCGGAACGGTGAGCCAGGTGACCTCCGCGTCCCGCTCGAAGCCCACCAGCTGGTGCGGTTGCGACGCCCAGAACAGCAGGACGACGCCGGGCGGGACGACCACCCGCTCGCCGCGGATCACGTACTCCAGACTGCCGGTGGCCACGTTCAGCTCGACATCGTCGTGCGTGTGCGCGCGCTCCATCGACCCCGGCGCGCCCCGCCACACGGAGAAGCCGAACGACGACGGGTCTCCAGCGGCAGGGGACATCATTTTTCCGGACATCACGCTCTCGATCATAGGAAGAACTCTGCGATCATCCTCCCTACCGTCGGAGTCATGACAATCCAGACACCGATTCCCACCCGCCCGTACCACCTGACCGACGAGGAGATCGCCCGCTTCGACGAGGACGGCTACCTGATCCTCCGCAACCGCATCCCCGCTGAACTGCTGACGCGGCTGCAGGACGCAGCCGACCAGTGGATCGCGGACGGCGCGGCCCTCCCCGCGGACGACGGACGCGGCGCCGACTACACGTACGCCGAACGGCCGACCGGGCGTGTGATGTTCCGCGTCGACTACCTGCACAACAAGAACCAGGCGGCGTCGCTGGAACTCCTCGGCTCCCCGGCGGTGCTCGGCATCGCCGAGAGCCTGGCCGGGCCCGACTTCGTCCCCACCTACGAGTCTCTGGTGTTCAAGAAGGCCGGCGACGGCGCCGCGATCAACTGGCACCAGGACGCCGTGCATCCGCGCACGCGACGCATCTTCAACATCGACGTCTACCTGGACCCGTCGCGCGCGGGCGAAGGGGCGCTGCGCGTGGCGCCCGGCTCGCACAAGGCGCCCGTCGACGTCTGCCAGCTCGAGGAGGAGTACGGCTGGGACGCCCCGGGGGTGATCCAGGCCGAACTGGAGCCCGGCGACGTCCTCGTGCACGACGTGATGGTGGTCCACGGGTCGGAGGCTGTCGTCGGCAACCGCCTGCGGCGCACGATCTACTACGAGTTCCGCGCCGCAGGGCAGATCATCGACGAGGGCCCCTGGGACGCCGAGTGGATCGACCGGCGCCTGCGGCTCGTCCCCGTCGCACTGCGGGAGCACGAGCGGGCGAATCCGGGCGCCGACGGGTTCCAGTGGCACATCTCCGACAGCCTCCGCCCCGCCTCGAGCGGCGACGACGAGACCGAGCTGCGGATCGCCCACACCGTGCACAGCCCCGGCTCGTACTGCAGCGCCGGGAGCGTCCCGTTCGCGGCGGACGACGGCACGTCTTCGGCCAAGCTGTGAAGAAACGTAGATTGTATAGATTCTTACTTGGCTAGCGATATTCTCGGCAGTGCACGGACCGACCGCGGCGAAGGAGGGCGACGGTGAGCAGGCACGACGAGATGACGACCTTCGAGTACGACCGGAACGGCGAGGTCGAGGTCCTTCAGCAGCGCACCAGGCGGATGCCGTCACCCGGCCACGACGAGGTCCTCGTCGAGGTCGTGACGGCCGGCGTCAACCACATCGACGGTTTCATCCGCAGCGGACGGGAGGAGGCGTGGGCCGACGTGCCGTTCCCGCGCGGCTCCGGAAGCGACTTCGCCGGAATCGTCGTGGCCGGCGACGCCGACGGACGGTTCCGCCGGGGCGATGAGGTGATCGGCCACCTGCGCCAGGGTGCGCACGCGTCGCACGTCATCGCCCCCGTCGGCGCCCTCGTCCGCAAACCCCCGAGCGTGAGCTGGGAGACCGCAGGCGGCCTGTTCCTCGCCGGCGCGACCGCGCTCGACACCCTGGACGACCTCCGCGTCGGACCGGGCGACACGGTGGTGATCTCCGCCGCGGCCGGCGGAGTGGGCAGCATCGAGGCGCAGCTCGCGAAGCAACGGGGCGCCCGCGTCATCGGCACCTGCGGCGAGCGCAACTTCGACTACCTCCGGCAGGTCGGCATCCGGCCGGTGACATACGGCGCCGGGATCGAGGAGCGGATCCGCGAGCTGGCCCCCGACGGCGTCACCGTCCTGATCGACAACTTCGGGCAGGACGGCCGTGCCCTCGCCGAAGCGCTCGGCGTGCCCGCGTCGCGCTACCGGTCGAGCGCGGACCGCCGCGAGACCGAGCTGAGCCTGCTGCAGGACGACCCGGACTCCGTCGCGCACGCGACCGCTCTGCTGGCGCGACTGGCCCACCTGGCCGACGAGCACGCGTTCACCCTGCTCATCTCCGGGTACTACCCGTTGACCGAGCTCGCCTCGGCGTACGACGACCTCCAGAACCTGCACGCGCGCGGCAAGATCGTGCTGGGCACGCATCCGGTGACCACGTACCGGACGCTGAAGGCACGCGACGTGCAGGAGGCGCGCGACTGACGCCGGGGCGCCCCGGAGCGGCTACGACGCGGCGCTCAGCCGGGTGAAGAACTGCGCCAGCACCGAGCGCTCGCGGCGGCCGAGGTCGGCCGTGATGGCCTGGACCTCCTCGAGCGTCGGCGGGCGGTCCAACCGATCGAGCAGTTGCTCCAGCGCGAACGCGATGTCGTCGGCGGTGCTCTGCTGACGGGCTGTCGCCGGTCGCGGGGCCGCCTGCCCGGCGCTCATGTGGTCTGCTCCTCGCGGGCCGGATCGTCCCGCTCCTCCGGTTCGGCGGTCCTCGCCGCCCCGCCTCCCGACGCCCCGCCCAGCGACAGGGTCGCCAGGAGACCCACCACCAGGAATCCGGCGGCCGAGAACGCCGCGTACCGGGTGCCGTCGCTGAACGCGACCTTGGCGTCGGCGGCCACCGGCGCCGTGCGCGGGTTGGCCTCCAGCCGGGCGATGGCCGCGCCCGAGCTGTCGACCACCGCCGAGACGAGGGGATCGGCCTGCTGCGCGGGGACGCCGCGGTCGTCGAGCTTCGCGCCCAGGACCAGGCTGGTCGTGCCGAACAGGATGGTGCCGAGGATCGCGATGCCGAGCGCCGACCCGATCTGCCGGGCGGTGCTCTGCGTGCCGGAGCCCTGACCGCTCTGCTCCACCGGCACGTCCTTCAGGACGACCCCGGTCAGCTGCGCCGTCGCCAGCCCGACACCGAAGCCGTAGACGAACAAGAAGGGGATCAGCGCTCCCCACGGCGTCGCGTCCGAGATGACGAAGCCGAGGCCGGCGACCCCGACGATCTCGGCGGCGAGCCCGATGCGGACGATGACGACGGGCGCGATCCGGTTGCCGAAGGCTCCGGCGAAACCGCTGGCCAGGAAGGAGCCGATCGCGAGGGCGAGCAGGATGAGGCCGGTGTCGAGTGCGCTGTAGCCGAGGATGTTCTGCAGCCAGATCGGCAGCGCGAGGATGATGCCGAACTCGCCGAGCGAGACGATCATGGCGGCGATGTTGCCGTTGCGGAACGACGGGATGCGGAAGAGCCCGAGCGCCAGCATCGTGCTCTTCCCCGCCTTCATCCTGGCGCGGCCGCGGAGCACGAACCCGATCCCCGCGAGCACGGCGACGGCGAAGGCGATCGGCACGGGAGACAGCTGGAACGGCCAGGTCCAGTCGCCGATCCGCGGCGCCGTGTCGACGAACCACCACCCGTAGGTGCGGCCCTCGATCAGCGCGAACACCAGGCTCGCGCTCGCGACCACCGACAGCAGAGCACCGAGCCAGTCCACCCGCCCCGCGTGCGCGGTGTCGCGCGACTCCGCGACCGTGGCGAGCACGCCCACCACGATGATCACCCCGAGCGGTACGTTGATCCCGAACGCCCACCGCCAGGAGAACGCCGTCGTCAGCCAGCCGCCCAGCAGCGGTCCGAGGGCGGTCATCCCGCCGATGGTGGACCCCCAGACGGCGAACGCGATCGCCCGCTCGCGACCCCGGAACGTCGCGTTGATCAGCGAGAGCGTCGTGGGCAGGATCATCGCGCCGCCGACGCCCTGCACCAGCCGCGAGCCGATGAGGAACGCACCGGTCGGCGCCAGCGCCGCCGCCACGGAGGCGAGCGTGAAGACCGTGACGCCGATGAGGAGGATGCGCCTGCGCCCGAACCGGTCGGCGAGGGTGCCGAACACCAGCAGCAGGGAGGCGAAGACCAGCGTGTAGGACTCCTGGATCCATTGCACGCCGGTGGAGTCGACCTTCAGCTCCGTGACGATGGAGGGGATGGCGACGTTGACGATCGTGGAGTCCACGATGATGAGCGCCACGGCGACGCTGATGAACACCAGTCCGAGCCAGCGCGTGCGGGTTCCGGTCACGGCGAGTCCCTTTCCAGGCAGGTAATCAGCGTGCTTACTAAATGTAAGCTAGCACCGTCCCGCCGGGTCCGGAAGCGCCGGGGTCAGGCCTCGCTAGGGTGAGCACCGTGACCCCGGTGCTCATCCCGTTCGGAGCCTTCGCCGTGTTCTGCGTCATCGTGTTCTGGCTCATGCAGCGCAACATCCGGCGCTCGACGCGGATGCATGGCCTCATCACAGCCAAGCGATTCTCGCCCGCGCACGGCAGCTTCGCCGCGAACGGCGGCCGCGGCGAGCACGTCGTCGTCACCCCGGACAGCTGGGTACTCGACATCGACGACGGTCGCCATCACGGTCACGCGGTCGTGTCGCACGGGGTGTTCGACGAGGTCCGCGTCGGGGACGAGTACGACGGCGAGCCCGACGCCGGCCCGTCCAGCACGCCCGCGGGCGCCTGACGGCCGGCGCCGCGCCCGCGGGCGTATCTCAGCGGACCTCGAACCCCGCCCCCAGCAGCACCTCATCCCGCGACGACGGCCCCACGAGCAGTTCGAACCCGCCCGCCTCCACACGCCGCTCCCCCGCCGCGTCCACGATCGTGCACTCGGCCACCGGCAGCGTCAGGCGCACCCGCGCCGACTCCCCCGGCGCCAGGTCGACCTGGCGGTACGTCTTCAGCTCCTTGTCGGCCCAGCTCACGCTCGTGACCTGGTCGCGCACGTACACCTGCACGGTCTCGCGCACCGGGCGCGCACCCGTGTTCGTCACCGTCACCGACGCGTCGATGACGTCGCCGAGAGCGAGCGACGTGGCGGCGAGCGTCAGGTCCTCATACGTCACCGTCGTGTAGGACAGGCCCTCGCCGAACGCCCACGTGGGCGACTGGGTGAGGTCGGCGTACCGGTCGCCGTGCTGGCCGCGGATCTGGTTGTAGTAGGTCGGCTGCTGGCCGACGTGACGGGCGAAGGAGATCGGGAGGCGGCCGGACGGCTCCACTTCGCCCGCGATGATCTCCGCCAGAGCCTGGCCGCCCTTCATGCCGGGATTCGCGGCCCACAGCACGGCCGCGGCACGCGCGACCGACGGCGGCAGCACGAGCGGCTTGGAGGCCAGGAGCACCACCACCACCGGCTTCCCGGTCGCGATCACCGCGTCCAGCAGCGCGATCTGGCCGCCGATCAGTTCCAGGGTCGCGGTGGAGCGGCCCTCGCCGACGAGTTCGATGCGGTCGCCGACGACGGCGACCACCACATCGGACGCCTCTGCCGCGGCGACGGCCTCCGCGATCAAGCGCTCGTCCGGCACGCACGGCACGACCACGGGAGGCCGTGGCTGGCCGTCCGGGAAGGTCGAGCCGCGCGGGTCGTCCTCCAGCGTGAGGATGTCGGCGCCGCGGGCATGCGTGACGGTCCAGCCGCCGATGGCGCTCAGGCCGTCGAGGACCGTCGTGATCATCTCGCGGGGCTGGCCGTCCAGCCAGCCGGCCTGGCCGGAGCCGCCGGCCCAGTCGCCGAGCTGGGTCTGCGCGTCGTCGGCGAGCGGGCCGACGAGCGCGACGCGGAGGGGCGAGGACGCGGCCAGCGGCAGCGTGCCGTCGTTCTCCAGCAGCACGATCGAGCGGCGCGCGATCTCGAGGTTGAGCTCGGCATGCTCCGCGCTGCCGACCACCAGGTCCAGGTCGGGCGACGGGAGGCGTGGGTCCTCGAACAGGCCGAGGTCGAACTTCAGCGTCAGGATGCGGGCGACCGCGGCGTCGAAGGCGTCCTCCGCGAGCATCCCGCGCGCGACCGCCTCCAGAGCGCCCTCGAAGAAGTGCGGGGTCGTCATCACCATGTCGTTGCCGGCCTTCACGGCGGCCGCGGCGGCGTGCGCGTAGTCCGGCTGGATCTTCTGCTCCCAGACCATGCGGCCGACATTGTCCCAGTCGGTGATGAGCGTGCCGGTGTAGCCCCACTCGCCGCGCAGCACCTCGCTGAGCAGCCAGTCGTTGACCGTGATCGGCACGCCGTCGGTGCTCTGGTAGCCGAGCATGAACGTGCGGCAGCCCTCGCGGGCGACCCGCTCGAACGGCGGCAGGAACCAGCTGCGCAGCTTGCGCCGCGAGATGTCGGCCTCGCTCGCGTCGCGGCCGCCCTGCGTCTCCGAGTAGCCGGCGAAGTGCTTGGCGGTGGCGAGGATCGCGGTCGGGTCGTCCAGCCCGCTGCCCTGGTAGCCGCGGACCATGGCGCTGGCGAGCTCGCCGATGAGGAACGGGTCCTCGCCGAAGGTCTCGCTGATCCGGCCCCAGCGGAGGTCGCGGGCGATGCACAGCACGGGCGAGAAGGTCCAGTGCACACCGGTGACGGCGACCTCCTCCGCGCTGGCGCGGGCGACGCGCTCGATCAGCTCGGCGTCCCACGACGCGGCCATACCGAGCTGGGTCGGGTAGATCGTGGCGCCGGGCCAGAACGAGTGGCCGTGGATGCAGTCCTCGCCGACCAGCAGCGGGATCCGAAGCCGGGTCTGCGCGGTGAGCCGGTTGGCCTCCAGGATGCGCTCCGGGGAGGTGTGCAGGATGGAGCCGACGTGGCGGCGCAGGACGTGGTCCGCCAGGTCGTCGCGCGCGTCGAGCTGGAGCATCTGCCCGACCTTCTCCTCCACCGTCATGCGGCCGAGGAGGTCGCCGACGCGCTCGGCGGTCGTCAGCGACGGGTCCTGGTACGGAAGGGTCTCCTCTGCTGGTTCGGTGGTCGTGGACGGGAGGAGCGAGGTCATACAGTGTTGCTTTCCGGGGAGGCTGCAGCCGAGGCGGCCGGGGTCGAGGCTGTCGTGGTCGAGGTGGTGCGCACCTGGGTGACGGCGGCGTTGAGGTTCATGCCCTTGCGCTTCATCGCACGGGCCCGCTCGCCCGCCGAGCGCAGGCGCGGGTTCACGTACTCGTCGATGCCGAAGTTGATCAGGGCGAGGGAGACGCCGAGCAGCGCGATGCAGAGGCCGGCCGGGACATACCACCACCAGTAGTCCGGGAACGCGTTGTTCTGCTGCGCCCAGAACAGGATGGTCCCCCAGTTCAGGTTGGACACCGGGATGACACCGATGAACGCGAGCGTGGTCAGACCGAGCACGGCGGCGGTCATGGTGCCGACGAAGCTGGAGGCGATGATCGCCAGCAGGTTCGGCAGCATCTCCACCAGGATCACGCGGTGCAGCGGCTCGCCGTTCGCCCGCGCGGCCTGGATGAAGTCGCGGTTGCGCAGCGACATGGTCTGCGCGCGCAGCACGCGCGCGCCCCACGCCCATCCGGTCAGCCCGAGCACGGCCGCGATGAGCGCCAGCGGCGGGTCCTGGAACTGCGACGCGACGATGATCATCAGCGGCAGGCCCGGGATGACGAGGAACACGTTCGACAGCGCCGACAGCGACTCGCTCTTCCAGCCGCGCAGGTAGCCGGCGGTCACGCCGACGACGATCGCGACGACCGTGGCCATGATCGTCGCCAGGAAGCCGACGACGAGCACGCCGCGCGTGCCGTAGACGAGCTGGCTGAAGACGTCCTGGCCGATGTGGGTCGTGCCGAGCAGGTGCGCGAACGACGGCGGCTGCAGGGTCTCCTTCAGGTTCTGCGCCTCCGGGTCGTACGGCGCGATCAGCGGGGCGAAGATCGCGACCAGCACGAACACGCCCAGGATGATCAGGCCGGTGGCCGACTTCGGGTTGCTGAACATGGCCAGGGAGGCCTTGAGCTGCGACCAGAAGGTGGTCTTCTTCGGCGCGAGCGGCTCCGGCGTCTGAGCCTGGACGAATGCAGTCTGCGGCAGGGTCATGATCAGGCCTCCGTCTGGCGGGTGCGCGGGTCGAGGATGGCGTACGCGATGTCCGCGATGATGTTCGCGATCAGCACGGCAAGGACGAGCACGAGGAAGATGCCCTGCATGAGCGCGTAGTCCTTCGCGTTGGTCGCGTTGAGCAGCAGCAGGCCGATGCCGGGATAGGAGAACACCATCTCCATCACGATCGTGCCGCTGACGATGAAGCCGAGCGCGAGCGCGAAGCTCTGGATCTGCGGCAGCACCGCGTTGCGGGCGGCGTACCGCCACAGCACGCGCCGGTCAGGCATGCCCTTCGCCTGCGCCACGGTGATGTAGTCCTCGTCCAGCACCGTCAGCATCATGTTGCGCATGCCGAGCACCCAGCCGCCGACCGAGACGACCACGATGGTGGCCATCGGCAGCGCGGCGTGGGAGACGACCTGGCCGATGAAGTCGGCGTTCCAGCCCGGGTCGACGCCCAGCTCGTACGCGTGGCCGGCAGGGAACCAGCCGAGCGTGCTGGAGAAGATCGCGATGAAGATCAGTCCGAGCCAGAAGTACGGGATCGTGCCGAGGAACGTCGTGATCGGGATGAAGACGTCCAGCTTGCCGCCGCGCCTCCAGCCGATCACCGCGCCGAGGCTCGTCCCGATCAGGAAGGAGACCACGGTGGCGAAGCCGACCAGGCCGAGCGTCCACGGCAGGGCGGAGGCGATCGCGTCGCCCACGGGCGCCATACCCGTCGAGATGGAGACCCCGAGGTTGCCGTGCAGCAGCATGTTCCAGTAGTCGAGGTACTGCTGCCAGAGCGGCACCGACTTGTCGACGCCGAACAGCAGCCGCAGGGCCTTCTCGGCGTCCGGGGTCAGCTGGCCCTGGCTGCGCGCCATGTAGGAGGAGACGGCGTCGCCCTTCATCAGGCGCGGGATGAAGAAGTTGATCGTGATGGCCGCCCACAGGGTGAACACGTAGAAGGCCACGCGGCCGCCGATGAACCGCCACGGTACGCGCGGCCCACGGCCCTCGGCCCTGGTCGCGGTCGTGCCGACGAGGGTCGGGTCGACGGGAACGGAATCGGCCGAGGTCAGGCCGGCGGACGTCGTCGTCTCGGCACTCACTGCGCACCTCCTGCAGTCTGGGCGGTCAGAGCACCGAAGTGCTTCTCGGGGTCGGGCGACGCGGCGCGGAGCTCGCGCGTGTACGGGTCCTTCGGACGCAGGATCACGTCGTCGGCGGGGCCGTGCTCGACGATCCTGCCCTGGTTGAGGACGATGATCTCGTCGCTGAAGTGCCGCGCGGTGGCCAGGTCGTGGGTGATGTAGAGCACCCCGAGCCCTTCCTCGCGCTGCAGGTCGGCGAGCAGGTTCAGCACACCGACGCGCAGCGACACGTCGAGCATCGACACCGGCTCGTCGGCCACCAGCAGCGTCGGCCGGGAGGCGAGGGCGCGGGCGATGGCGACGCGCTGCCGCTGGCCTCCGGAGAGCTCGTGCGGACGGCGGTCGATCACGGCGTCCGCGTCCAGCTGGACGCGGCGCAGCAGGCGGCGCACCTCGTCGTCCACCTCGCCCTTCGGGACGACGTGGTCCAGGCGCAGCGGGCGCTCGATGTGGTGCCGGATCGTGTGCGAGGGGTTCAGCGAGGCGAACGGGTCCTGGAAGACCATCCGCAGCTGCTGGCGGTACTGCCGCAGCCGCTTGCCCGAGCGCGGGATCGGGGCGCCGTCCAGCAGCACCTGCCCGCTCGTCGGCGTCTCCAGCTGGGTCAGGATCTTCGCGATCGTGGACTTGCCGCTGCCGGACTGGCCGACCAGGCCGATCGTCTGCCGCTGGCCCAGCGTGAAGCTGACGTCGTCCAGCGCCTTCAGCTGCCCGGAGCCACGGACGTTGTAGATCTTGGTGACGTTCTTGAACTCGAGCGTGGTCATCGGACGACCACTCCTCTCTCTCCCGTGAGGCGGGGGAACGACTGCAGCAGCTTCTGCGTGTACTCGTGCTGCGGGTTCGTCCAGATCTGCTCGGCGGTCGCGAGCTCCACGATCTCGCCGTCGCGCATGATCGCGATCCGGTCGCTGATCTCCAGCAGCAGCGGGAGGTCGTGGGTGATGAAGACGACGGAGAACCCGAAGTCGTGGCGGAGCTGGGAGATCTGCTTGAGGATCTCGCGCTGCACGAGCACGTCGAGCGCGGTCGTCGGCTCGTCCATCACCATGAGCTGCGGCCGGAGGGCGAGCGCCATGGCGATCATCACGCGCTGGCGCATGCCGCCGGAGAGCTCGTGCGGGTAGGAGCGCATCCGCTGGCCGCCCACCTTGACGATCTCCAGCAGCTCGGCCACCGCCGCCTTGCGCTCGGCCCGGCTCATCTCGGGGCGGTGCACGAGGAAGACGTCCTCGAGCTGCGACCCGATCGTGGCGACCGGGTTGAGGGCGTTCATCGCGCCCTGGAACACCATGGAGGTCTTGTCCCAGCGGAAGCGGCGCATCTGCTCCGCGTCGAGGGCGTTGATGTCGATGTCGTCGCCGCCCTCGTCGTGGAAGACGACGCTGCCGCCGGTGATCACGGCCGGCGGCTTGAGCAGGCGCTGGACCCCGTACGCCAGGGTCGTCTTGCCGCAGCCGCTCTCGCCGGCGAGACCGACGATCTCGCCGCGCTTGATGTCGAGGGAGACGTTCTTGACCGCCGCGACGGGCGGGTCCACGTCGTACACGACGGAGAAGTCGCGCACGGAGAGAAGGGAGTCTGTCATGGCGTCGCTTTCATGCTGTCCGCGGGTCGCCCGGGGCGGACGGCGGCACGAGGCCGTCGTCCACCCCGGACGGGTGGGGTGAGGTCGCGCTCGGCGACTACTTGCCCGCGGGCTTCAGGTTCATCAGCACCTGGACGGCCGACGGCTGGGTCGGGTCGGCGGTCGCGTACTGGTCCTTCTCGCTCGGCCAGCCGACGAACTTCCGGGTGTTGTACTGGGCGAGCTGCGGGTGGGTGCCGATCGGGATCGCCGGGACGTCGTCCACGAAGATCTTCTCCAGCTTGTCCAGTGCCGCGGTCCGGGCGCTGTCGTCGGACGCCTGCGCGTACTCCTTGAGCAGGGCCGTCGCCTCCGGGTTGCTGTAGCGACCGAAGTTGTCCGAGACCTTGCCGTCGGCGGCCTGGTCGAGGTAGCTGCTGTTCATGGTGTCGTCGTAGATGTGCCACGGGTTGGAGCCGGAGCCGGTCCAGTGCAGCACGGCGTCGAAGTTGCCGGAGGCGACGTTGGCGAACCAGGTGTCGGCGTCCGGAGTGGCGACCTTCGCGTCGATGCCGAGCGTGGTCTTGAGCTGCGTGGCGACGAGCTGGATGCCCGTGACGTAGTCGTTCCAGCCCTGCGGGTCCTGCAGGGTGAAGGAGACCGGCTTGCCGGACGGGTCGGTCAGCGCGCCGGACTTCCAGGTGTAGCCGGCGTCGGTGAGGACCTTCTTGGCGCCGTCGACGTCGATCTTGAAGGTCTGGTCCTTGTAGTCGGACGCGATGTACTGGTCACCGGTCGGCTGCGGGATGCCCGTGACGTTGGTCAGCTCGGGGCCGGCGTTGCTGCGCGCCGTGACGGCGTGCGCCTTGCGGTCGATGACCATGTTGACCGCCTTGCGGAGGGCGACGTCGTTGAACGGCGCCTTCGCCGTGTTGACCACGATCATGTCCGGGCTCAGGACGTTGGCGCCCCAGAACACGTTGTGCTTCGGGTCCTTGTCCACGTAGTTCTTCTGGTAGTCCGTGATGAAGATCTGCGCCCAGTCGGTCTCGCCGCTCTGCAGCGCGCGGAGGAGGCCGGTGTTGTCGTTGTACTCGAGGTACTTCAGCTGCGCCACCGGGACGGTGCCGCCCCAGTAGTCGGTGCGCGCCTGGAGGACGACGCCCTGCGACGAGAAGGTCTTGATCGTGTAGGGGCCGGTTCCGACCGCCTTGGTCACCGGGTCCTTCGTGGCGTCCGCGACGGACTTCCACTGGTGCTCGGGAACGATCGGGACCTGCAGCACGTCGCCCTGCTTGACGAACTTCGACTCGCTGAAGTTCAGGACGACGTTGTTCCCGTCCTTCTTGACGTCGGTCAGCTTGAGGCCGCCCAGGTCGAGCGCCGGGGTGTTCTTGATGAGGTTGTACGTGAAGACGATGTCGTCCGCGGTGAACGCCTTGCCGTCGCTCCACTTCACGTTGCTGCGCGGGGTGACGGTGAGCTGGGTGTAGTCGGCGTTCCAGACGACCTTCGAGGCGAGCCACGGGGTGGTCTCGTTCTTGCCGACCGGGTTGACGATCGCGAGGGGCTCGTAGATCATCCGGTCGTAGCCGAGCGACATGCCAGAGCCGGTGGTGATGAACGGGTTGTTGATCTGGGTCGCGAGGATGGCCGCGCCATCCGGCTTCGCGACCGTGAGCGAGCCCGTGCTGGCGCCGCTCGCGCCGGACTTGCCGTCGGACGAGCAGCCGGTGAGCGCGAGTGCGCCGACGGCGGCGATCGCCGATGCCGTGATCAGGTACTTCCTAAGCCTCATTGCTTCTCCTTCGTGGCGGGCACATCCGTTGTGCCCTGGTGCTGCGGAATGTCGGCTGACAGTAACTTGCTTACTGGTCAGAAAGCAAGTTGGTTGAGGTGAGGTTACTGGCTGGTAAGCTCGGCCGCAACCAGCACGGCAGGAGCGACGGAAATGGCCACCAACGGCACCAGCACCGGTACGCGCCCGGAGACCGAGCGCAAGCGCAAAGAGATCCTGCGGGCGGCGATCGAGACGTTCGGCACCAAGGGATCCACCAACGGCACGCTCGGCGACATCGCGGAGCAGGTCGGGATGACGCACGCGGGCGTGCTGCACCACTTCGGGTCCAAGAACAACCTGCTCCTGGAGGTGCTGGAGTTCCGCGACTGGGACGATGTCGCGCACCTGGCCGACCAGCACATCCCCGGTGGCCCAGCGCTGTTCGCCCACCTCGTCGGGACGGCGCAGCGCAACGCGCTGCGACCCGGGATCGTCCAGGTCTTCACCGTGCTCTCCGCGGAGTCGGTCACCGAGGACCACCCGGCGACGGCATACTTCCAGGAGCGCTACCGCAACCTCCGGCACGAGGTGGACGCGGCGTTCCGCGCGCTCTGCGCCCAGGAGGGCGTGACCGACCCGGACACGATCGACAAGGCGGCGGCCTCCATCCTCGCCGTCATGGACGGCCTCCAGCTCCAGTGGCTGCTGGACCCCACCGCGGTCGACCTGGCCGGCGCCAGCGAGTTCGCCATCGAGGCGATCGTCAACGGCGTGCTGCACGCCGGGCCGGCGCTGGGGTCGTACGTGCGCGACGCCTGAGCTGCAGTGTCGGGCCGCCGGGCTTCCAACGTTGTAAAGTCGACCGGACAGGCAACAGACAGGAGCGCGCGTGGCCGCGACGATGCACGACGTCAGCCGGCTCGCCGGGGTGTCGATCAAGACGGTGTCGAACGTCATCAACGACTACCCGTATGTCCGGGAGGAGACCAGGCAGCGGGTGCTCGACGCCATCGCGACGCTCGGGTACACGCCCAATCTGTCCGCGCGGAGCCTGCGATCGGGACGCACCAACGTCATCTCGCTGATGATCCCCGACCTCCGGAACGCGTACTTCGCAGAGCTCGCCGACTCCGTCATGCGGGCGGCGGCCGAGCGCGGCCTGTCCGTGCTGATCGAGCAGTTCGGCGACGAGCGGGATCGTGAGATCGACGTGCTCCGCCAACCGCGGTCGCAGATGGTGGACGGCGTGCTCTACAGCGTCCTCGCCCTCGACCAGAGCGACGTCGACATCATCGCCGGCATGCCCGTGCCCGTCGTGCTGCTGGGCGAGCGGATCTTCAACGGGCCTCGCGACCACGTCACCATGCGCAACGGCGAGGGCGCCCGGGCGGCCACCGAGCACCTGCTCGGGCTCGGCCGGCGCCGCATCGTCGCGCTCGGCGCGCATCCCGGCGAGGTGATCGGCTCGGCGGCGCTCCGGCTGGAGGGCTACCGGGAGGCGCTCGCGGCGGCGGGCCTCCCCTTCGATGAGGAGCTGGTGGTGCCGGTCGGCTCGTGGCACCGGCGCAACGGCGCAGACGCGATGCGCGGTCTGCTGGCGCGCGGCGTGCGGTTCGACGCGCTCGTCGCCTTCAACGACGCGATCGCCCTCGGCGCGCTGCGCGTGCTGCAGGAGGCCGGCCTCCGGGTGCCGGAGGACGTCGCGGTGGTCGGGTTCGACGACATCGACGAGACGCAGTACTCGATGCCGACGCTCTCCACGATCGACCCCGGCCGCGAGGAGATCGCACGCACCGCGGTCGACCTGCTGGTGCGCCGGATCGAGGGCGGCTCCGCCCCGTTCACCCCCGAGGAGATCCTCGTCCCCTACCGCCTCATCCCCCGCGAATCCTCGGGATCCGCCGCCGGCTGAGGCCCCTCGGCGAGATTCCATTTGACACGGTCACATTCTCCCGCGATCATGTCTCTACAACGTTGTAGTACAACGTTGTAGGACAAGGGTGTCTCCACACCGCGAAAGGGAATCCAATGAAGAAGCTCCTCGCAGCGGGCGGCGTGATCGCGGTCGCGGTCGCAGCGCTCACCGGGTGTTCGGGCGGCGGCGGCGCCGCGGCAAGCTGCCAGAACAAGATCGTGAACTCCGACGCCAAGCAGGTCACCATGTGGGCCTGGTACCCCAACTTCGAGCCGGTCGTCGACCTGTTCAACAAGAACCACAAGGACGTCCAGATCTGCTGGACGAACGCGGGTGCGGGCAACGACGAGTACACGAAGTTCTCCACCGCCATCCAGGCCGGCTCCGGCGCGCCCGACGTCGTCATGCTGGAGAGCGAGGTCGTCCCCAGCTACATCGCCGACGGCTCGATCGTGAACCTCAGCAAGCTCGGCGCCGACTCCGTCAAGGACAACTACTCCGCCGGCGCCTGGAGCGACGTCAGCAACAGCGGCTCCTCGTACGCCATCCCGGTCGACGGCGGCCCGGTCGGCCTCCTCTACCGCAAGGACCTCTTCGACAAGTACGGCCTGAGCGTCCCGACCACCTGGGACGAGTACGCCGCCGACGCCGAGAAGCTCAAGCAGGCCACGGGCGGCAAGACGCTGATGACCGACTTCCCTGGCAACGGCCGCGCGTACCAGACCGCGCTGTTCGCGCAGGCCGGCGCCAAGCCGTTCGAGCTCACCGGCGCGCAGTCGATGTCGATCGACCTGAACGACTCGTCGAGCAACAAGGTCCTCGGCTACTGGAACGACCTCGTCCAGAAGAAGCTCGTCGGCACGGAGGACGCCTCCACCACCGACTACAACACGCACCTCGTGAACGGCACGTACGCCTCCGTCATCGCGGCGGCCTGGCTGCCCGGCTACCTGCAGGGCTTCACCGGCGCCGACAAGACCGCGCAATGGGCCGTCGCGCCGGTCCCGCAGTGGGACACCGCGAACCCCACCCAGATCAACATCGGCGGCTCGGCCTTCGCGGTGAGCAAGCAGGCCTCGGACCAGAAGGCGGCGGCGAAGGTCGCGCAGGAGATCTTCGGCACGGAGGCGGCCTGGAAGCTCGGCATCGAGAAGGCGGCGCTGTTCCCGCTCTGGAAGCCGATCCTCGAGTCCGACTACTTCCAGTCGAAGGCATACCCGTTCTTCGGCGGCCAGCAGATCAACAAGGACGTGTTCCTCACGGCGGCGACGGACTACACGGGTTTCCAGTTCAGCCCGTTCCAGAACCTCGTCTACGACAAGCTGACCGACGCGGTCAACGCCACCAACAAGGGCAAGAAGAGCCCGGCCGACGCGCTGAAGACCTACCAGGACTCGGTCGTCTCCTACGCCAAGCAGCAGGGCTACACCGTCAAGTGACCCACCCCGCCGGGAGGCGGAACCCGTGACCGCGATGACCGCTCGCGGGCTCCGCCTCCCGGCCCCAGCTCCCCATCGGAAGGGCCTCGTTACGATGACCGAAACCGCCGTCGCACCGCCGCGGCAGCGCACCAGCGGCACACCGCCGCTGCCGTCCACACCGAGGCGGCGCGACCTCGTCGCCGCCCGCCGCGCACGCTGGGGCTGGGCGTTCACCGCGCCGTTCGCCGTCTTCCTCGTCGTGTTCCTGATCGTCCCGCTGATCTACGCGTTCGTGCTCAGCCTCCAGAACACCACCCTCGCCGGCGGCACGTCGTGGGTCGGCTTCGCCAACTACGCGAAGGCCTTCACCGATCCGCTGTTCCTGGAGGGCGTCTGGCGCGTCGTCCTGTTCGCTCTCGTGATGATCCCGGCGCAGATGCTCGTCGCGCTGGTCGCGGCACTGTTGATCGACGCGCTGACCACGCGGTTCGCGAAGATCTCGCGGCTGCTGATCTTCGTCCCGTACGCCGTTCCGGTCGTGATCGGCGCGCTGATGTGGGGATTCCTGTACAGCCCGAGCTTCGGGCCGGCGCAGGAGCTGTTCGGGCTCGTCGGCCTGAAGGCGCCGGACTTCTTCTCCGACCAGAACGTGTTCGGGTCGCTGGTGAACATCGTCACTTGGCAGTGGGCCGGCTACTACATGATCATCCTCTACGCGGCGCTGCAGGGGGTCGATCCGTCGATCTACGAGGCGGCCCGCGTGGACGGCGCGAGCGCCTGGCAGATCGCGCTGCGGATCAAGGTGCCGATGGTGGCCTCCTCGCTCCTGCTCGTGCTCGTCTTCGCCCTGATCGGCACACTGCAGTTCTTCAACGAACCGCAGATGCTGCGCGGGATGGCCTCCGGCTCGATCACCTCGAACTACACGCCGAACATCTACGCGTACACGGTCGCGTTCTCGTACCACCAGTTCAACTACGCGTCGGCGATCGCCTTCGCACTCGGCCTGGTGATCTTCGTGGGCTCGTACGTGTTCATGTTCGCCACCCGCAAGAAGAGCGGAATGATGAAATGACCACGACCCTCCGCGCACCCCGCGCCCTCCGCGCTTCCCGTCCTCGCCGCACCGGCCGCCAGGTCATCCCGCACATCGTGCTCGCCGCGTTCATCGTCTACTTCGCGCTGCCGTTCTGGTGGCTGATCGTCGCCAGCACGAAGAGCCAGCAGACGCTGTTCGACGGGACGACCTCCCCGCTCTGGTTCTCGCACTTCGACCTGTTCGAGAATCTGAGCTCGCTGTTCTCCTACTCCGGCGGCCTCTACGCGCACTGGCTCGGCAACTCGTTCCTCTACGCGATCGCGGGCGGCGTCGGCGCCACCGTGCTGTCGGTGCTCGCCGGCTACGGGTTCTCGATGTACGGGTTCCGCGGCCGGAGGCTGTTCTTCGCCGTCGTGCTCGGCTCGGTGATGGTCCCGGCGACCGTGCTCGTCATCCCGCTGTTCGTGCTGATGAGCGGCGCGCACCTGACCAACACCGTCTGGGCGATGATCCTGCCGTCGATGCTCAATCCGTTCGCCGTGTACTTGATGAAGGTGTACACGGACGAGGCCATCCCGCTGGAGATGGTGGACGCCGCCCGGGTCGACGGCGCGGGTGAAATCCGGATCTTCTCCCGCGTCGCGCTCCCTCTGATGCGGCCGGCCGTGGTGACGGTTCTGCTGCTGTCGGTCGTCGGCACCTGGAACAACTTCTTCCTGCCGCTGGTGATGTTCTCCAACCCGCAGCTCTTCCCCGTCACCGTCGGCCTCGGCGCCCTGCAGTCGCAGGCGCAGGTCAACACCGGAGGGCAATCGCTGTGGAACCTCGTCATCACCGGCGCGCTCATCTCGATCATCCCGCTGATCGTGTCGTTCCTGACCCTGCAGCGCTACTGGCAGGGCGGGCTCTCGATCGGCAGTGTGAAGTAAGCGCTGTGCAGCAGCAGTACCCGCTCGACCCGAATCACGAATCGCAACAACTAGGAAGCAGACATGCCTGACACCCACATCGCCCTCGACCGCTCCGCCCGGGTCGCCACGATCGACCGCCGCATCTTCGGCTCGTTCGTGGAGCACCTCGGCCGGTGCGTCTACGACGGCATCTACGAGCCGGGTCACCCGACCGCGAACGAGGACGGCTTCCGCCTCGACGTGGTGGAGCTGGTGAAGGAGCTCGGCTCGACCACCATCCGCTACCCCGGCGGCAACTTCGTCTCCGGGTTCCGCTGGGAGGACAGCGTCGGACCGCGCGAGCAGCGCCCGGTGCGGCGCGACCTCGCCTGGCACTCGCTGGAGACGAACCAGGTCGGGCTGGACGAGTTCTCGCGCTGGCTGAAGCTGACCGGCTCCGAGCTGATGCTCGCGGTCAATCTCGGCACCCGCGGGATCGACCAGGCCCTCGACCTGCTCGAGTACGCCAACCACCCGTCCGGCACCGCGCTCAGCGACCAGCGGATCGCCAACGGCACGCCTCAGCCGCACGGCATCCGGATGTGGTGCCTCGGCAACGAGATGGACGGCCCCTGGCAGACCGGCTACATGACCGCCGACGACTACGGCAAGCTCGCCGCGCGCACCGCGGCCGCCATGAAGATGGCCGACAAGGACCTGGAGCTCGTCGCGTGCGGGTCCTCCGGCTCCGGGATGCCGACCTTCGGCGACTGGGAGCGCACGGTGCTCGAGCACGCCTACGACCACGTCGACTTCATCTCCGCGCACGCCTACTACCAGGAGCGCGGCGGCGACCTCGGCTCGTTCCTCGCCTCCTCCGTGGACATGCAGTACTTCATCGACACGGTCGTCGCCGCGGCGGACCACGTCGGCAGCAAGCGCAAGAGCGCCAAGAAGATCTCGATCTCGTTCGACGAGTGGAACGTCTGGTACCTGGACGAGCACAAGGAGTCCGAGGAGGTCAACGACGAGTGGCGCGTCGCCCCGCGCCAGCTGGAGGACGTCTACTCGGTCGCCGACGCGGTGGTCGTCGGCAACCTCCTGATCACGCTGCTGAAGAACCACGACCGGGTGCGCAGCGCCTCCCTCGCCCAGCTCGTCAACGTCATCGCCCCGATCATGACCGAGCCCGGCGGCGCGGCCTGGCGGCAGACCACGTTCTTCCCGTTCTCGGTCACCAGCCGGCTCGCGCGCGGCGAGGTGCTGCGCCCGGCCGTGCGCACCGGCAGCTACGAGACTGCGGCGCACGGGACGGCGGAGGTCGTGGACGCGGTCGCGACGCACGACGCGTCGACCGGAGAGTCGGCGGTGTTCCTGGTCAACCGCAGCCTCACCGAGACCGAGACGGTCACGATCGACGTCCGCGACCTGTGCGCGACGGCGGTGCGGGAGGCGCTGAGCCTGTCCGACGACGACGTGTACGCGAAGAACACGCTCGCCGACCCGGAGCGCGTCGGCCTGCGCGCCAACGGCACCGCGACCCTCGCTGACGGCGTGCTCACGCTGCAGCTGCCTCCGGTCTCCTGGACGGCGGTCGCGCTCGGCTGACCCCCTCGGCGAGCCCTCGGCCGCCCGCTCCCTCCGTCGAGGGGCACGTAAACGCCCTTATCCCGCGTGGATAGGGGCGTTTACGTGCCCCTCGGCGCTTACACGCAGGGCGGATTGGCGGGAGGACCCTGCCGCATGTTAGATATATACGATGACCGGCCGGATGTTCTCGCAGCTCTGCGCCACCGTGGCGCTCGCTCTGCTGACCCTGCTGATCGGCCGCTCGATGCACGACCTCGGCACCGTGATCCTGTTCGCGGTCGGCGTGCTGGCGACCATCCTGTCCGCGTTCCGGGTGCGTTCGCTGCGCCTCCGGCATCGCGCAGAGGTAGAACGCCGTGTCCCCCAAAATGCCGCTACAAACGACCGGAGGAATCCGTCAGGCTCAGTGTGATGAGCAGGCAGCAGCAATCGGGGGTCGGCACGGTGGTGGCGAGCGATACTGTGCTGCGCCCGTACCGGGACCTGTTCGCGCGCGGCCTCACCGCCGTCCTCGCCCTGACCACACCGGTGTTCGCCGTGCTCTACTGGCTCACCATCCCGGACGGCGACTGGACGTACGTCCTCGTCGTGCACGTGCTGGTCGTGCTGGCGACGCTCCTCGGGGTGTACGCGTTCCTCAGCGCCACGATCACGCTTCGGCCCGACGGCGTCCGGGAGCGCGGATTCTTCGGCCGGACCCGGTTCGTCCGCCCTATCGACGTCGGCTCCATCGTGCTCGTCCGGCTCTACGACGGCAGCACGCTCGACACGCTGCCCCAGTTGTTCATCACGGACCACGACGGCCGGGTGCTCATCCGGATGCGCGGGCAGTTCTGGTCGGTGGAGGACATGGAGCGCGTCGCTGAGGAGTTCGATGTGCCGGTCACACGTCCGGAGGACTTCATGACCATGACCCAGCTGCGGCGCCGGTCGCCCGAGCTGCTGTACTGGTTCGAGCGGATGCCGCGGTTCCGCTAGAAGCGTTCAGAGTTCTGCGGCGTTCAGACCTCCGCGGCGCTCACACTTCTGCGTCCGTCGCGATCGCGAGCGCGGGCGCGTCGGGGCGGCTGGAGGGCAGCTCCCGGAAGCCGAGCCGCCGGTAGAACGCCATCGCGCCCGTGTTCGCCGGCGACATCCGCAGGAAGACGCCCGGCACCCCGCGCTCGTGCAGCGCGGCGAGGAGCTCGCGGATGAGACGGCGGCCGAAGCCCTGGCCCTGCAGCTCGGGCAGCAGGTCGATGTGCAGGTGCGCCGGATACCGGTCGGCCTCCGGGACGATCGCCTCGTGCTGGTCGAGCCCGAAGCCGATGGCCTCGCGCTCCTTCGCGGTGGGGGCCGCGTCGAGCGGGTAGCGTTCGCGGAATCCGGGCAGCCAGTGCTCGTCGTACCAGTCGGCGAAGGCCTGGCTGTCGGCCACCGCGATCACGTAGCCCGCGACCCGGTCGCCGGTGTCGACCACGAACGCGAGGTCGGGCTGGTACTCGACGTAGGGTCCGGCGAACACGTCGGGGATCAGGTCGTCGCTGGAGTACAGGCCGCGCGCATCGGACCCGCTCGCCCCTGTCCTGACGCAGATGTCGTAGACGTCGTCGCGGTCGGCCGGACGGTACGGGCGAATCGAACTCACCGTGAAAGTATGGCAGCGTGACCTCGTCCACCGCCGCCGGGCCGCTGAGCAAGGGCCGGCTGACACCCGGCGCCGACGCCATCGCGGCGCCCGTGCGGATCGACCGGCGCGCGCCCGGCGAGGAGGCCGCGGCGTTCGTGCGGCACTACTGGCTGCCGCGATGGTCCATCCCGGGCGGCGGGAGCGTGCGCGAGGCGGTCCTGGAGTACCCGACCGCGAACGTGGTGATCGAGGCGGGCGCCGCGCTGCTGCACCGGGCGAGCCGGGGGCTGTCCGGGAGGACGCTGACCGGCGACGGCTGGGCGTTCGGCGCGATGCTGCTGCCGGGCACGGCGCGGCAGTGGGTGGGCGGCTCGCTGCGCAGCGCTCCCCCGGCGATCCCGCTCAACGCGCTCGCGGCGCCTGACCTTGCGCGGGTGACCGGCGCGGTGCGCGAGCGGCTGGCCGACGGCGACGCGGAGGGCGCCGTGGCGGCCTTCGAGGACGCGCTGCGCGGCCTCCCGGCCCCGGACGCCGACGCGCGGCTCGTGGACGCGATCGTCGCCGCGGTCGAGTCGGACCGCGACCTGCGCCGCGTGGAGCAGCTCGCCGACCGGTTCGGGCTCGGCGTGCGCCGGCTCCAGCGACTCGTCGCCGGGCACATCGGGTTCGGCCCGAAATGGCTCATCCAGCGCTACCGGCTGCAGGAGGCCGCCGCGGCGCTGCGCGAGCCGGAGCCTCCGACGTTCGCCCGGCTTGCGGCCGAGCTGGGCTATGCGGATCAGGCGCACTTCAACCGGGAGTTCAAGGCCGTGGTCGGCGTGACACCGGGCGCGTACGCGTCCGAGAGCAGGCGCGAGACGTGATGGATCCCACCGCCGACTCCCGGCTCGCGCCGTGGCGGGCACGCTGGTCGCTGACACCGGACGGCCCCGCCTTCGCGACGCCGTCGAGCGTGCTCCAGCCGGTCACGTCGGAGGGTCGTGCGGCATATCTCAAGCTGGCCACCGTTGCCGAGGAGGCCGCGGGCGGGCGTGTCCTGCGCTGGTGGAATGGGCGCGGGGCGGCCCCGGTCCTCGCGGCGGAGGGCGACGCGCTGGTGCTCGAGCGCGCGACCGGCTCTGGCGACCTCGCGGCGCTGGCCGCCTCCGGTCCGGACGGGGACGACGCGGCGACCCGGATCCTCTGCCGCGCCGCGCTGCGCCTGCACGCCGTGACCGATCGCCCGCGACCGCACGTCCTGGTCGGACTCCCGCGGTGGTTCGCCGAGCTGTTCGAGCACGCCCAGGCGCACCCGCATGCCCATGGCGGCATGTTCGCCCGGGCGGCCGCGACGGCGCGGGGCCTGCTCGCCGCGCCGGAGGGCGATGTGGTGCTGCACGGCGACATCCACCACGGCAACGTGCTCGACTTCGCGGACGACGGCTGGCTGGCGATCGACCCGAAGCATATCCACGGCGATCCGGCCTTCGACTTCGCGAACATCCTGTGCAACCCGTCGGCGGAGGTGGCGCTGGCGCCGGGACGGTTCGAGCGCACGGTGGCGGTGATCGCGGCGGAGACCGGGATCCCCGAACGGCGGATGCTGCGCTGGGCCCTCGCCTGGGCCGGCCTGTCGGCGGCGTGGTCCGAGCGCAGCGCCGGAGACGGGTCGAACGCGGTCGGCGTCGGGCTTCGTGCGATGCGTGCGCTCGACGCCAGGGACGGTTAGCCGGCCCGGCTCACCACGCGCGACTGGGTGCGCAGTGGCTCCCGCTCCGCAGGCGCGGAGCTACGCCCTCCTGAGCACGAACGGGTGCGGCCGGGTGCTCTCCTCCGCGAGCTTGTACGCCAGCGGAGCCCACACGATGACGGCGACGCCGGCGCCGAGGAGGAGCCCGCCGATCGTGTCGCTCAGCCAGTGCGCGCCGAGGTAGGTGCGGCTGATCGCCATCAGGATCGCCCAGGCCCCTCCCACGCACCACACCCAGACGCGCGGGAACAGGATGCCGAACACGACCACCATGGTCGCCGCGTTCGCCGTATGCCCGGACGGGAATGAGCCGGGATCGGCGACCACGAGGATCTCCGACGGCCGCGCCCTCCCGACCGTGTGCTTGAGCACCTGGACGCAGATCACCGACACGACGCTGGCGATCGCGAAGAAGGTGGCGCCCCACGGCCTCCGGAACGCCAGCAGCACGAGGACGATCACCACCGGGATCACGACCGAGCCGAGGATCCCGCCGCCGACGTAGTTGAAGAACAGCGCAGGCACGGTCCACACCGGCGAGCGGTGCTCGATGACCTCGGCCATCCACTTGAGGTCGAGCGCGAACGGCTCGTTCGGCCGGAACGCGATGATCGCGCCGAGCACCAGCACCAGGCCGACGGCGACGGACGCCGAGATCAGCGGCCAGCGCCGCTGGATGTGCGCGGCGGTGTGGAGCGGCGGCGTCGCGGTCATGGGATCACGCTACCGCGCGGGGCCGCCCGCCGCCGTCACCGTCAGTGCGCGAGCTCCGGCACCGTCCGCGGGCGCACGATCAGCCACAGCGCCGCGATGGACACCGCAGCGCAGACCGCCATCATCGCGCCCATCGGCGCCGCGCTCCCCGTGCCGAGGAGGCCGACGATCGGCGAGAACACACCCGCCGAGCCGAAGTTGAGCGCGCCGAGGAGGCTGGCCGCCGTCCCCGCCTCGTGGCCGTGGTTGTTGAGCGCCAGCACCTGCACGCACGGGAAGCCGAACCCGCAGGCCGCGATGAAGAACCACAGCGGGATCGCCACGCCCCAGAGCCCGACGTGGGCCTGGTCGAGCACCACGATCGCGATCGACGCCAGGAACATCACGGCCGTCGAGACGGCGAGGATCCACTGCGGGCCGAAGTACTTGGTCAGCCGCGACGCCGACTGCACACCGATGATGATGCCGATGGAGTTGACCGCGAACAGGAGGCCGTACTCCTGCGGCGTGAAGGCGTAGAGGCCCTGGAAGATGAACGGGCTCGCCGACAGGTAGGAGAACAGGCCGGTGAAGTTCGCGGCTCCCACGATCGCGATGCCGACGAAGACACGGTCGCTCAGGACCGAACGGTAGCGCTGGCCGACGGTCGAGTGGCCGGCGTCGTGGCGGCGCGCCTTCGGGAGCGTCTCGGCGATCCACAGCGACACGCAGGTGATCACGAACACGCCGTAGCAGGCGAGCACGACGAAGATGCCGCGCCACGGCATCACCAGCAGCAGCCACGACCCGATGACCGGGGCGAGCACCGGCGCGAGGCCGTTGACGAGCGCGAGGCGGCTCAGCATCCGGACCAGCGGGCGGCCGCCGAACAGGTCGCGCACCATCGCCATCGCGACCACGCCGCCGGCCGCCGCGCCGATGCCCATCAGCGCGCGGGCGATCCCCAGCAGCTCGACGTTCGGCGCGATGGCGGCGGCGAGGCACGCGAAGATGTGGACGCCGGTCGCCGCGATGAGCGGGACCCGGCGGCCGACCTTGTCCGACCACGGCCCGACCAGGAGCTGGCCGAGTCCGAAGCCGATCGTCGTCGCCGTGAGCGTGAGCTGGATCATCGCGGTGGAGACGTTGAAGTCGGACTCCAGCGTCGGCAGCGCCGGGAGGTACATGTCGATCGTGAACGGCCCGAGCGCGGTGAGCGCGCCGAGGATCAGGATGTACGACAGGCGCTGGCGGCCGGTCAGCGAATCGCCGGGATGGACGACGGTGGTCACGAAAAGAGTCCTTCTGCTGGAGGCGTGTGGGGAGGAGGGCACGCGCCCGGCGCTGGACGCAAAACGACAGCACCGCGACGGGTCGCGGTGCTGGGAGGCCGCCCGTTCGAATCGATTCGATTGTGGGCGCGTGACCATCTTATAGCCATTCGCGGCGAAATGTGAACGTGCGCATGACCCCGAATTCGCGGGACAGGCGTTTTTACCGCGCAGCGCCTCCTGTGCGATAGTTTTGTCGAGGAATTAAGTAGAGAGGGGCTGCGGATGAGAGTCGACGGCGTCGAGACCATCCACCTGACCGCGGGCGGCGTGAGCGTGCTGCTCGACCTCCGCGGCGGGCTGCTGCCGGCGATCGCGCACTGGGGCGCGGCGCTCGGCGACCTGGACGCGGCGGAAGCGGGCGCGCTCGTGCTCGCCGGGGTGCCGCCGCAGGCGAACAACACGGTGGACGAGCCGGTGCGCGTCGCCGTGCTCCCCGAGCAGCGCACGGGCTGGCTCGGGAGGCCGGGCCTCAGCGGGAGCAGGGACGGGACCGCGTGGTCGCCGTGGTTCCGGGTGGTGGAGGTGCGGGTGGATGAGTCGACCGGGGCCGAGCCGGCGGCGGCCACCGCCGAAGCGCCCTCACCGTCGGCCCACGTCACCCTCCCCGCCGGCTCCGTCACAGTCACCGCCCGCGACGACATCGCCGAGCTCGAGCTCACCGTCGACCTCCGGCTCTCCCCCGCCGGCGTCCTCCGCGCCGCCGCCACGCTGACCAACCTCGGGGCCGACTACCGGCTGGACGAGCTCTCCCTCGCCCTCCCACTGCCCGCCCGGGCGCGCGAGATCCTCGACTTCGCGGGCCGCTGGGGCAAGGAGCGCACCCCGCAGCGCGGCGACCTCCGCGTCGGCACGCACCTGCGCGAGGGCCGCCGCGGCCGCACCGGCGCCGACGCCGCCACCCTGCTGACCGTCGGCGAGCCCGGCTTCGGCTTCGCCCGCGGCGAGGTGTGGGGCGTCCACGTCGGCTTCAGCGGCAACCACCGGCACTACGCCGAACGGCTCTCCACCGGCGAGCAGGTCGCCGGCGGCGGGGAGCTGCTGCTTCCCGGCGAAATCGTCCTCGGCAGCGGCGAGAGCTACCGCACGCCGTGGCTGTTCGGGGTCTACGGCGACGGACTGGACGACCAGGCGCGCCGCCTCCACCGGCACCTGCGTGCGCGGCCGCAGCATCCACGGACCCCGCGCCCGGTGACCCTCAACGTGTGGGAGGCCGTGTACTTCGACCACGACCTGAGCCGCCTGGTCGACCTGGCCGAGCGGGCCGCGGCGATCGGCGTCGAACGTTACGTGCTGGACGACGGCTGGTTCCGGCACCGCAGGGACGACCGCGCCGGCCTCGGCGACTGGTTCGTGGACGAGACCGTCTGGCCCGACGGGCTCACCCCGCTGATCGAGCGGGTCCGTGCGCTCGGGATGGAGTTCGGGCTCTGGTTCGAGCCCGAGATGGTGAACGTCGACTCCGATCTTGCGCGCGCCCATCCCGAGTGGATCATGCAGACCGGCGGCCGGCTGCCCGTCGAGTCGCGGCACCAGCAGGTGCTGAACCTGGGCATCCCGGAGGCCTACGCGTACGTGCGGGACCGGATGGCGGACATCCTCGCCCACAACGACATCGCTTACATCAAGTGGGACCACAACCGCGACCTGGTCGACGCCGGCACCGCGCCCGGCGGCGAGCCGGGCGTGCACGCGCAGACCCTCGCCACGTACCGGCTGATGGACGAGCTGAAGGAGCGCTTCCCCGGCCTGGAGATCGAGTCGTGCTCCTCGGGCGGCGCCCGCGTCGACCTCGGCGTGATCGAGCGCACCGACCGGGTCTGGGTGTCCGACTGCATCGACCCGCTGGAACGGCAGGAGATGCACCGCTGGACTCAGCAGCTCCTCCCGCCGGAACTCCTCGGAGCGCACATCGCCTCCGGCCGCTCGCACACGACGCACCGCTCGCACGACCTCGCGTTCCGCGCGGCCACCGCGCTGATCGGTCACCTCGGGATCGAGTGGGACCTGGGGCAGGCGACCGAGTCGGAGCTCGCCGGACTGGCCGAGTGGATCGCGTTCTACCGGGAGCGCCGCGACCTCCTCCACGGCGGGGACCTGGTCCGGATGGACGACGTCGACCCGACGCTGTGGGTCAGCGGCGTCGTCGCCCCGGACCGCACGCGGGCGCTCTACTCGCTCGCCTACCTGGGCCGCTCGGCCGAGGGCCCGCTCGGCCGCATCACACTGCGCGGCCTCGACCCGGACCGCCGCTACCGGGTGCGCCCGCTCGCGCTCGGCGACCCGGCCGGCGGGTACCGGGTGCCGCCGTGGTTCGCCGGCGCCGCGACCGTCCCGACCGGGACGGACGGGGTCACCCCGCTGTCCCGTGCGCTGGCCCCGGACGACGTGGAGGGCGTCGTGCTCTCCGGCCGCGCCCTCGCGACGGCGGGGCTGGCCGCCCCGCTGTCGTATCCCGACCGGGTGTGGCTCCTGGACGTCACCGCAGTGTGACGTCGCCAACTCCGGAGCCCCCGGCCGCCACGCGGCGCGTCGGCCGGGAACTCCGGAGTTAGTGACCGCCGGCACGCATCAGCGCAGCATCCGCGCGCGGATGGCCGTGGCGGCCGCGCCGCGCGCCCACTCGTTGAACGCGAACGGCTGCACTTCCACCGGTGCGCGCACGCCCTCCCAGTCCGTGCCGTCGGTCAGCGACGCGAGCATCGCGTGCTCGCCCACCTCGCCCAGGCGGGCGCCCTCGCCGGCGAGGAGGATCCGCTGCGGATCGAGGGTGTTCGTCACGCTCGCCAGCAAGAGGCCGAGCGCGGCGGCGGCCTCGTCGACGACCGCGCGCAGCGCCGGGTCTCCGCGGGACGCGCCGAGCAGCACCGCGTCGTAGTCCATCGCGGCGCCGGTCGCTCGCGCGGCAGCCGCCTCGACGGCCGCGGTGCTGAGCAGCGCGCTGGCGCAGCCGTGGTGCCCGCGCCAGCAGACCGCGTCCGACCAGGCGAGCAACTGGTGGCCGATGCTGCCGGCCGCGCCGTTGGCCCCGGCGACGACGTTGCCGCCCGCGACGACGCCCATGCCGATGCCCGCGCCGATCGTCACGACGACGAAAGAGTCCAGCCCGCGCCCGGCGCCGAACCAGTGCTGGGCCTGGGTCAGCGCGTTGACGTCGTTCGCCACGGTGACCGGGAGGCCGATGCGCTCCTCGACCAGGTCGGCGAGCGGCACGTCCGTCCACTCCAGGAAGTGCGACGCCCGCACCGTTCGCCCGTCCGCGGAGGTGCCGCCGAGGCTGATGCCGACGCCGGAGAGCGGGGCGAACTCGTCCGGGAGGGCGCGCACGGCGCCCACGACCGCGTCGGCGACGACCTCCGGCCCGTGCCCCGCCAGCGGCAGCTCCACTTCGGCCCGGATGACGCCGCGGAGGTCGGTCACGACGGCGTACACGGTGGTCGCCGTGATCTTCGCCCCGGCGAAGTGCTCGGCCGACGGGTCCAGCTCCAGCGGGAGGATCGGACGGCCGGCGGCGCGCGCGAGCGGCGCGCCCTCCGACAGGCGCCCGGAGGCCAGGAGCGGCTTGGTGAGGCGGGTCAGGCTGGGCCCGGACAGGCCGAGCCGCTCGGCCAGCTCGACGCGCGAGAGCGGCCCGTGGATGAGGATCTCCAGCATCACCCGCTCGGCGCTGGCGGGGCCTTCTTCCGCCACGACACTCTCTGCCATGAGGACATGCTACGGCTCCCGGCCGGTGAATCGGGTATTGACAGCTATTTAGTTTTGCAGCAACATTAATGCCATTCCAGTCAGACGAAGGAGTCTCGATGGCCATCACCACCTCCCGGCCCGCACCGGCCCGCACCTCGGCCACGCCGGCCTCCCGCAGCACCCCGTCCGCCCGCCGCGGCCGCTCCGGCGGCGACGGCCTCGTCGCACTGCTGTTCATCGCGCCCGCCGCGATCGGCTTCCTGGTGTTCCTCGCGTGGCCGACCCTGCGCGGTATCTACCTCAGCTTCACCAGCTACAACCTGCTCACCCCCGAGAAGTGGATCGGCTTCGGCAACTACATCCGGATGGCCGGCGACCCGATCTTCTGGCACTCGCTCGGCGTCACGGTGGAGTACGTCGTCATCAACATCGGCGTGCAGACGGTCGTGGCCCTCCTGATCGCGGTGCTCATGCAGCGCCTGACCCGTTCCACGTTCGTGCGCGGGATCGTGCTGACGCCTTACCTGGTGTCCAACGTCGTCGCCGGCATCGTCTGGCTGTGGATCCTGGACACGCAGCTCGGGATCGGCAACCAGCTGCTCGGCGCGCTCGGGTTGGAGCACATCCCGTTCTTCGCGAGCGAGACCTGGTCCATCCCGACCATCGCGCTCGTCAACGTCTGGCGGCACGTCGGCTACACCGCGCTGCTGCTCTTCGCCGGGCTGCAGGCCATCCCGAGCCACGTCTACGAGGCGGCGCGGGTGGACGGCGCGAGCGAGTGGCGGATGTTCTGGAGCGTCACCATGCCGCTGCTGCGCCCGGTGCTCGCCGTGGTGCTGATCATCACCGTGATCGGCTCCTTCCAGGTGTTCGACACCGTCTCGGTGACGACCAACGGCGGCCCGGCGAACGCGACGAACGTGCTGCAGAAGTACATCTACGACCTCGCCTTCGGCCGGTTCCAGTTCGGCTACGCCTCGGCCCTCTCGGTCGCTCTGCTGGTGGCGCTCAGCGTCATCACGGTGATCCAGTACCGCATCACCCGCGCCGGCCGCACCGACCTCGACTGACGCGCCAGCCGCCACCCCCACACAGACCGGCGAAGGAGCCACGCACATGACCACCCTCGACACGACGCTGCCGCAGGCGCCGGGGCGCACCGACGCGCCGCGCGCCGGCCGCCGCCTCCCGATCGGCCGCACGATCTCCTGGATCGTGATGGTCCTCATCATCCTGGTGACGCTGTTCCCGTTCTACTGGATGCTGCGGACCGCCCTCTCCACGAACACCGCCCTCGCGTCCGACCCGGCCAGCCTGCTGCCTGTCGACCTCAGCCTCGGCGGCTTCGCCCGCGTCTTCGGCCTGCAGAGCACCCAGGAGGCGCTGGCGGAGGGCGGGTCCGGGGCCTCCGTCGACTTCTGGCGCTACCTGCTCAACTCGGTGGTCGTCGCCACGACGATCGCCGTCTGCCAGACGTTCTTCTCGGCGATGGCCGCGTACGCGTTCGCCCGGCTGCGGTTCCGTGGCAGGAACATCCTGTTCGCGGTGTTCCTCGCCGGGCTGATGGTGCCGAGCATCTTCACGCTGCTGCCGAACTTCGTCCTCATCAAGCAGCTCGGGCTCGTGGACACGCTGCTCGGCATCACCCTTCCGAGCCTGTTCATGACGCCGTTCGCGGTGTTCTTCCTGCGCCAGTTCTTCCTGAACGTGCCGCGGGAGGTGGAGGAGGCCGCCCTGCTCGACGGCGCCGGCAAGGTCCGCGTGTTCTTCCGGGTGATGCTGCCGATGTCGGCCGCGCCGATCGTCACGCTCGGCATCCTCACCTACATCACCGCCTGGAACGACTACTTCTGGCCGCTCATGGTCAGCTACACCGACCAGTCGCGCGTGCTCACGGTCGCGTTGAGCATCTTCCGCTCGCAGACACCGCAGAGCGGCACGGACTGGTCCGGGCTGATGGCGGCGACCCTCGTGGCCGCGCTGCCGATGCTCATCCTGTTCGGCGTCTTCGCGCGCCGCATCGTCAACTCCATCGGCTTCACCGGACTGAAATGAGCCGCCTCATGAGACTCCCCCGCACCCGCACCCGCACCCGCACCCGTTCCCGGCGCCTGGCCGCCGCCGCGACCGCCGTCGCAACCGCGTCCGCGCTCCTGCTCTCCGGCTGCGCCGCCGGCTCGCCGTCCGAGCCGAAGAACACGGTCAGCTACTGGCTGTGGGACTCCAACCAGCTCCCCGCCTACGAGAAGTGCGCCGCCGGCTTCGAGAAGGAGAACCCCGGGCTCACCATCACGATCACGCAGCTCGGCTGGAACGACTACTGGACGAAGCTGACGGCCGGCTTCATCGCCGGCACCCAGCCGGACGTCTTCACCGACCACATCTCGAAGTTCGCGCAGTTCGTCGACCTCGGCGTCCTCCAGCCGCTCGACGAACTGGACGCCACCAAGGGCATCGACGACAGCATCTACCAGCCGGGGCTCGCCGGCAGCTGGATGGGGCCGGACGGCCACCGCTACGGCACCCCGAAGGACTGGGACACCATCTCGGTGTTCTACAACAAGAAGGTCACCACGGCGGCCGGCGTCTCCGACGCGCAGCTCAACGACCTGAGCTGGAACCCCACCGACGGCGGCAGCTTCGAGAAGACGCTGGCGCACCTCACCATCGACAAGAACGGCGTGCGCGGCGACCAGCCCGGCTTCGACAAGAACCACGTCGCCACCTACGGCCTGGCCACCAACGACGCGGGAGGCTTCGACGGCCAGACCCAGTGGAGCTCGTTCACCGGCTCCACCGGCTGGAACTACACCGACAAGAACCCGTGGGGCACCCACTACAACTACGACGACAAGCGGTTCCAGGACACCATCTCCTGGTACTTCGGCCTCGCCAAGAAGGGCTACCTCGCCCCGTTCACCGACTTCTCGGCCTCCAACGGTCCGGAGGTCCAGCTCGGCAGCGGCAAGGCCGCACTGTCGATGAACGGCTCGTGGATGATCAGCACCTACGCCAAGCTGAAGGGCGTCGATCTCGGGATCGCGCTCACGCCGACCGGGCCGACGGGCAAGCGGGCGTCCATGCTCAACGGGCTCGCGGACTCCATCACCAAGAACGCCGCCAACAAGCCCGGCGCCGCGAAGTGGGTCGCGTACCTCGCCTCCCCCGCCTGCCAGAACGTCGTCGGCCAGCAGGGCATCGTCTTCCCGGCTGCCAAGAGCGGGACGCTGAACGCGATCGCCGCGTACAAGGCGCGCGGGATCGACGTCACCCCGTTCACGAAGCAGGTCGCCGACAAGACGACGTTCTCGTTCCCGATCACCAACTATGCGGCGGATGTGGCCGCGCTGATGGTGCCGGCGATGCAGAACGTCTACGCGAACGGCGCGCCGGTCTCCACCCTCACGACCACGAACAAGCAGATCGACCAGCTGTTCCAGCAGGGCGGCTGACCGGCCTGCCCTCCCGACATCCCGCAGTACCACCACCCTGAAAGCGAGTGACATGTCCTTCTCCATCGCCATGATCGGCGCCGGCCAGTTCGCCGGGCAGTTCGCCAAGCTCTTCGCGCTGCACCCCGGCGTGAGCGCGGTGTACGCCGCCGACCTGCTGCCCGAGCGCGCCGAGCGACTGGTCGCCGAGTACGGCCTCGACGGCGCCCTCCCGTCCTTCGAGGCTGCCCTCGACGACCCGCGCGTGGACGCCGTCGCGATCTTCACCCAGCGCTGGACGCACGGCCCGCTGGTCGTCCGCGCCCTGGAGGCCGGCAAGCACGTCTACTCGGCGGTCCCGATGGCGATCAGCGCCGACGAGATCGCCGCGATCATCGACGCCGTGCGCCGCACCGGACTCACGTACATGATGGGCGAGACCAGCCACTACAACCCGGCCACGGTCTACGCGCGGTCGCAGATCGCGGAGGGCGCCTTCGGCCGCGTCTTCTATGCGGAGGGCGACTACGTCCACGACATGGACCTCGGCTTCTACGACGCCTACCGCTACTCCGGCGGCGAGCAGTGGAAGGCGACGGCCAGTTATCCGCCCCTGCTGTACCCGACGCACTCCATCGGCGGCATCCTCGGCGCCTGGGGCACGCACGCGGTCAGCGTCTCGGCGATCGGCGTGACCGACGACCGCGGCGACGGCGTCTTCGACCGCGAGGTGAGCATGTTCAGCAACGACTTCTCGAACGCTACGGCGCTGTTCGGGGTCGCGGGCGGCGGATCGTTCCGCACGAACGAGTTCCGCCGGGTCGGCTACCCGTCGCACATCCGGGAGTCGCGCTTCCGCTTCTTCGGCACCGAGGGCAGCTTCGAGCAGCTGGCGACCGTCTCGCACCGCACAGACAAGGAGGGCGTGCAGGACGTCACCGAGCTGCTGCAGCCCAAGCCGACGCTGTCCCCGGACGATCCGTCGCTGGCGCACGTCTCGCCCGCGCTCCGCGACGCGTTCACCTCGGGCAGCGCGCCCATCCACGACCGCTCGCGGCTGCCGCGCGAGTTCGACCACGTGACGAACGGGCACGAGGGCAGCCACCACTTCCTGGCCGACGACTTCGTGCGCGCGGTGAACGGGCGCACGCTGCCGCCGGTGAACGCGTGGCAGGCGGCGCGGTACACACTGCCCGGGATCGTGGCGCACGAAAGCGCGCTGCAGGGTGGCGTGCGGTTGGCCATCCCGGACTTCGGGGACGCGCCGGACGCGCTCTGAGGGACGTCCCACCCGGCCGCCGGGCACCGCGGATCCGCGCGTGCCCGGCGGTTCTCGTCAGGGGGCGGACGGGGATGCGAGCAGCGGCGCGAAGGCGAGCTCGGCGGCGCCGATCATGAGGATGTCGCTCCCGAGCGCCGCGCGCGTGATGGTCAGCGTCTCCGCGGACGCGGCGAGCGCCTGCGACGCGACGAGCGCAGGCAGCCGCTCCGGGGCCAGCTCGTGCAGCGCGCCGAGGAACCCGCCGAGCACGATCCGCTCGGGGTCGAAGACGTTGGTCGCGTTGCGCAGCGCGGTCGCGAGGAAGCCGAGCTGCCGGTCCACTTCGGCGAGCACGGCCGCGTCGCCCGACGCGACAGCCGCGGCCAGCGCCCGGGAGAGCTCGTCCGGGTCGGCGGAGGCCAGTCCGAGCACCTGCAGCAGCGCGCGCTGGCTGACCTCGGTCTCCAGGCAGCCGACCGCGCCGCAGTGGCAGCGCACGCCCGCCGAGTTCACCAGTGTGTGGCCGAGCTCGCCGGCGTAACCGCTGATGCCGGTCAGCGGCCTCCCGCCGACGATCACGCCCGCGCCGATGCCGGACGCGCCGCCGTTGACGTACACGAGGTCGGCCGCACCCTGGCCGGCGCCGAACAACCGCTCGGCGTTCGCGCCCAGGCTGGCGTCGTTCGCCGCGACCACCGGGTAGCCGGTCGCCTCCGCGAGCTGGGCGGCGAAGGGCTCCTCCGCCCACTCCAGGTGCGGGGCCAGGCGCACGACGCCGTCCTCCTCGCGCACGAGCCCCGGCACCGCCACGCCGACGCCGACGACCCGGGAGGCCGCGGACAGCTCGGGCCGCAGCCCGTCGATCACGGCGGAGGCGATGGCGGCGGCCTCCGCGGCGGTCGGCACGTGGCCGGTGGGATAGCGGACGCGGCGGTGCACGCGCGCGTCGAGCCCGACCACGCCGACCGTCACCGCGTCGACCTCGGGGTTCACGGCGAGCGCGACGACCCGGCCGTCGGCGGCGATGACCGGGGACGGCCTCCCGACCCGGTTGCTCGTCTCCGGCTCGCGCTCCAGCACCAGTCCGAGCTCGGCCAGCTCGGCGACCAGCGCGCCGATGGTCGAGCGGTTCAGGCCGGTCGCCTGGGTGAGCGCGGAGCGCGCCAGTGGCCCCTCGCGGTGCACCATGCCGAGCACCGTGGCGAGGTTGTGCCGCCGCACCGTGTCGAGGTTCGTCCCCGCCGTCGTCCTGCCGTTCATGATCCCGGTCACTGTATTACAGGTCGCGGGGTGCGGCGGACGCGCGGCCTCACCACGCCTCGGGTCGCGCCCCCTGCGGCACCGCCTCCGGGCGCTCGACCGTGGAGGCCAGCGTGACGACCTCGTGCCGCGCGCCGGCCGCCAGCACGGCCTCCATGATCTCCAGCACGTGGAACGCCAGCTCCCCCGACGCCCGGTGCGGCCGGCCGGTCCCGAGCGCGCGGGCCAGGTCGGCCAGGCCGTAGCCGCGGCCGGCCTCCGCGTAGCCGCCCGCCGTCGCCACCTGGCGGAACTCGCGGTCGTCCGCGGTCGCGACGAGCACCGGATCGGAGAACCGGTTGGGGTCCGGAACCGAGAGCGTCCCCGCGGTCCCGTAGACCTCGAACAGCGGCACCCGGGAGGCCCACACCTCGAACGAGACCGTCACGGTCGACACCACTCCGGAGGCGTGCTCCAGGATGGCGGTGACGTGCGTGTCCACGTCCACCGGTACGGCGGCTCCCGCCTGGGGTCCCGTGGCGACGGTGCGCGCGCGGTCCGAACGCCGGGTCGCCCCGGAGACCCGCACGACGGGGCCGAAGAAGGTCACGAGCGAGGTCAGGTAGTACGGGCCCATGTCGAACAGCGGGCCGCCGCCCGGCTGGTAGTAGAACGCGGGCGCCGGATGCCACAGCTCGTGCCCCGGGGCGGTCCACGCCACCGCGGCGCCGAGCGGCACGCCGATCCGGCCCGCGTCCAGCACGGCGCGCGCGGTCTGGATGCCGGTCCCGAGCACGGTGTCCGGGGCGCAGCCGACCCGCAGCCCGAGCTCGCCCGCCCGCGAGAGCACGGGCGCGGCCTCGGCGGTCGTGAGCGCCAGCGGCTTCTCGCCGTAGACATGCTTGCCCGCAGCGAGGGCGCGCAGCGCGACGTCCGCGTGGGCGAGCGGGATGGTCAGGTTGAGCACGACATCCACCTCGGGATGCGCGAGCAGCTCGTCCACGGTCATCGCCTCGACGCGCTGCTCTGCAGCGACGGCGCGCGCCCGGTCGAGGTCGAGGTCGGCGACCGCGCGCAGGTGCAGGTTCGGCAGCTTCGGGAACTCGGCGAAGTACTGCGCTGAGATGACACCGACACCGATCACTCCGACGTTCAGAGGGGCGCTGTCGTTCAGCGCGCCGCCCACAGCAGGCCCCTCTCGATGATGGTGCGCACCGGACGGGACTCCACGATCTCCAGCCGGTGGCCGGGAGCGGAGACGAAGATGCGGCCCTCGCCCCACTGCCGCGTCCAGATCGCGGGCGCCGTGACCGGACGGTTCCAGGCATCCCACGGCCGGACGCCCTGCGTCGTCGTTGCCAGGACGTCGTTGTACTCGTCGCTCAGCACCCAGTACTGCTCGGTCTCCAGGTCAAAGTCCGCGATCCCCTCGGTGATCGGATGCGAGGCCCCGTACGAGGTGATGTTCACCGTGTACGGAATGTAGTTGTCCGACTGCTCGCCGGTGCGCTCGGCCGGGTCTTTGCCCGCGTGGTGGGCGAACTGGCCGCCGATCATGTGCAGGTAGTCGGCGTTGTTCCGGTAGGAGTCCGCGATGCCGCCGTGCCAGCCGGCCATCCCCGTGCCGTTCAGGACCGCGCGCTGCAGGCCGGCGAACTCCTCCGGCTCGATGGTGCTCATGGTGTTGATCTGGAGGACGAGGTCGACCGTGTCCATGAACGCCTCGTCCGTGTAGACGGCCGGGCTCTCCTCCACCCGCACCGCGAAGCCGTTCTCCTCCAGGAACGGGATGAAGAGGTTCGTGGTCTCGACGGGCATGTGCCCGTCCCAGCCGCCGCGGACGACGAGGGCTTGTCTGGTCATGGGTTCCTTCCGGGTGGTGCGGGTCACTTGGAGAAGCCGGCCGTCATCCCGCTGATGAGCTGGCGGCGGCCGAACACTAGAGCAGGAAGATCGGCAGCGTGGAGAGCACGACCGCCGCCAGGATCGCCGGAACGTTCACGGTGAACGATCCCATGAACGTCCACAGCGACAAAGGGAGGACCCGGGTCTCCGGGCTCTGCGTGAGCACGAGCGGGAAGAGGAAGCCGTTCCAGACGTTGAGCGCGTTGTAGAGCGCGACGGTCACGACCGCGGGGCGCGACAGCGGCAGCACAAGCGAGAACAGCACCCGCCAGTGCCCGGAGCCGTCGACGCGCATCGACTCGAACAGCTCCTTCGGGATGTCCCGGATGAAGTTGGCGAGGATGAGCACCGTCACCGGCACCGCGAAGCCGATCGAGGGCAGGATGAGCGCCGCGAGCGAGTCGTACAGGCCGGCCTTCGAGAGCATGTAGAACAGCGGGATGATCGTCGCCTGCAGCGGGATCGCGAGCCCGAGCAGGAAGAACGAGAACGTCGCGCGCGTGAACCGGGAGTTGGTCCGCACGATCGCGTAGGCGGCCATGACGCAGACGAACACGGTCACCGCGACGCTCGCGACGGTGACGATCACCGAGTTCGCCAGGTAGAGGAAGAAGTCGCTCTGCAGCACGAGCGCGTAGCCCTCGAGCGTGGGATCGGCGGGCGGGAGCAGCTGGTTGCTGGCGAAGAACCCGGCCTGCGGGCGCACGCTCGTGATCACGATGTAGTAGATCGGGACCACGATCACGGCCAGCCAGACCCAGGCGCCGATTCCGCCGAGCCAGTTGGGGCGGCTGCCGGGACGGCGGGAGCGGCGCGAGCGCGATGCGGGAGGCCGCTCGTCCAGCGCGACCGCGACATCCCGCTCGACCTCGTCGATGAGCTGCGTCATCACACACCCTCCTGCTGGCTCGTCATCTTCGTGAAGCCGCTCAGCTTCGTCATCAGCAGCGCGATCACCAGGCCGATCACGACGAGGATCATCGCCATCACGCTCGCCTGGCCGAACTGGTTGGCGGAGAAGCCGGTGACGTACATGAGGATCGGCAGGATCCGCACGCCCGAGCTCGGCACGCCTCCGGTCAGCACGAACACCACGTCGAAGTAGGTCAGCGAGCCGACCACCATGAGCGTCGAGGAGGTCACGATCGTGTACCGCAGCTGGGGCACCGTGATGTGGAAGAACTGCTTCACCCGGCCGGCGCCGTCGATCTCCGCCGCCTCGTACAGGGACGCCGGGATCTGCCGCACGCCGCCCTGGTACAGCAGCGTGTGGAACGGCACGAACTGCCACGCGATGATGAAGATCACCACGTACAGGATGAGCTGCTGGTTGCCCAGCCAGTCCTGCTTGAGGAACGGGATGCCGGTCGAGGCGGCGAGGCCGAAGTTCGGGTCGAGGATCGCCTTGAACGCGATCGCGATCGCCGCCGACGACAGAATCAGCGGCAGGAAGAAGATCGCGGCGAGGACGGCACGGCTGCGCTGTCGGCCGGCGGTCCAGGCCCCGAGCAGCAGGCTGATCGGGGTCTGCACGATCCAGGAGATGACGATCACCTTGAGGCTCAGCACGAGCGCGTCGATGGTCACCGGATCCGCGAGGACGCTCGTCCAGTTGGACAGGCCCACCCAGACCGGGTCGCTGATCGCATCCCAGCGGGTGAAGCTCAGCCAGAGCGCCACCGCGAGCGGGACGATCGCGAAGACGACGAAGAAGAACAGCGCGGGCAGGACCATCCACCCGCCCGGCCCGGTGCGGGCCGGGCGGACGGTGGCGCCCGTGTCGCGGACGACGGAGGTCATCGCTACTGGCCGATCGTCTTGTTCATGTTGTCGCTGAACTGCTGGGGCGTGATCTGCTTGTTGAACAGCTGGTCGAGGTTCGTCAGCAGCGCGGTGGCCTGCGCCGGCGGTAGCGCCTGGTCCCAGGACTGCTGGAAGCTCTTCGCGTTCTTCGTCATCCCGTAGACCGTCGAGCCGAAGTCGCCTCCGGTCGCCTGGATCTTCGCGTCGATGTCCGTGATCGGCGGCACCTGGCCGTTCTTCACCATCCGGTCGGTGTATGCGGTGTCGAAGACGCCCTGCGTCAGGTACTTCACGGCCGTGGCCTTCTGCGCGGCCGAGGCGTTGGCCGAGACGGAGAAGTAGCCGGAGGGGTTGCCCACGATGTCCGACGGGTCGCCCGCGCCGCCGTCGACCGACGGGAAGGTGCCGAAGCCGAGTCCGGACTTCACGAAGTCGGGGGCCTGCTGCTGGAAGGTGGTCATCACCCACGCGCCCTGCAGCATCATCGCGGCCTTGCCGGTGTAGAGGAGCGCGACATCGGCGTTGGAGTCGGCAGTCACCGACGAGAAGCCGTCCACGAACGCACCGGCGTCGACGAGCTGCTGGATCATCTCGTTGGCTTTGACGATGCCGGGATCGCTCCAGGCGCCCTTCTCGCCGGCCATGACCTTCGCGAACGCCCCGGGACCTGCGACGCGGTCGACCAGGTACTCCTCCCACATCAGCGACGGCCACTTGGAGGCTCCGGCGAGCGAGAACGGCGCGACGCCCGCGGCCTTCAGCTTGGGCACGGCGGCGAGGATGTCGTCCCAGGTCTTCGGGACGGCGACGCCGGCCTTCTTGAGCACGTCCTTGTTGTAATAGAACATGATCGGCGTCGTGGCGTTCATCGGCACCGCGTACACCTTGCCGTCGACCACGCCCTGGTTCCAGACCGATTCGAGGTACTTGGACTTCGCGTCGGCGGTGTCGGCGGTCAGGTCGGCGACCTTGTTCGCCTTCACGTACTGGGCGAGCGTCCCGCCGGCCCAGCTGTAGAGGATGGTCGGAGCGGAGCCGGCCCCGACGGCGGTGCGGATCTTGGTCTTGTACGCGTCGTTCTGGAAGTAGGTCGCCGCGACCTGGTCCTTGGCGTTGGCGGCGTTCCAGTCCTTCAGCGACGGGCCGATCACGGTGTCCTCGTCGGCGCTGGAGAGGCCCCAGAGCGTGGCCTGGCCGCCGGCGGAGCCGGAGCCGGACGAGCAGGCGGTGGCGCCGGCCAGCAGGGCGGCGACGCCGAGCGCGACGGCGGCGAGCCTGGCGCCGCGGCGGGAGGGCGAAGGGTGCGTCATTGCGGTCTTTCTCCTCAGTGTGTGGTGGTCAGGTGGTGGTCAGGTGGTGGTTCGGTCGTGGTTCGTCGGTCGGTGATGGGCCGCCGCGCGCAGGGGCGCGGCGGCGGTGCGACGGCGTGGCGCTACTCGGCGGCCGTCCACGCACTGCCGGCGGCGGCGCTGTGTTCGACAGCCGCCAGCACGCGCTGGATGTGCAGGCCGTCCGCGAAGGACGGCTCGGGGTCGGCGCCGCTCGTGACGGCGTCGACGAAGTCGGTGATCTGGTGGCTGAACGCGTGCTCGTAGCCGATCGCGTGGCCGGTGGGCCACCAGTTGGCCATGTAGGGATGCTCGGGCTCTGTCACGATGATCCGGGTGAAGCCCTGCTCCCCCGCCGGCGCGGTGGCGTCGTAGAACTGGAGCTCGTTCATCGCCTCCAGGTCGAAGGCGATGGCGCCGCGGGAGCCACTCAGTTCGATCCGCAGCGCGTTCTTGCGGCCGGTCGCGTAGCGGGTCGCCTCGAAGGCGCCGATCGCGCCCGCCGCCGCGCCGCCGGCGAGGCGCGCGGTGAACCAGGCGGCGTCGTCCACGGTCACCCGGCCGCGCTCGGCGGAGGCCGTGCCGGACAGGCCGACCGTCTCGCCGAGCAGCGGCCGCTCCTCCACGAAGGTGGCGAGAGTGCCGGAGACCGTCGACAGCCGGGAGCCGGTCAGGTGCTCGACCAGGTCGATCGCGTGAGCGCCGATGTCGCCGAGCGAGCCGGAGCCCGCGGCCTCCTTGTCGAGTCGCCAGGTCATCGGGCCGTTCTCGTCGCTCAGCCAGTCCTGCAGGTAGAGCGCGCGCACCTGGCGGATCGCACCGAGCCGGCCCTCCTGCACGAGCCGGCGCGCGTAGCCGATCGCCGGGACGCGCCGGTAGCTGAAGCCCACCATGGAGCGCACGCCGCGGGAAGTCGCGCGCTCGGCGGCGGCGACCATCGCCTCCGCCTCGGCCACGGTGTTGGCGAGCGGCTTCTCGCACAGCACGTGCTTGCCGGCGTCGAGCGCCGCGATCGCGATCTCGGCGCGCGAGGAGCCGGGCGAGCAGATGTCGACGATGTCGATGTCCGGGTCCTCGACCACGCGGCGCCAGTCGGTCTCGGCGCGCTGCCAGCCGAACTTCGCGCGGGCGGCCTCCACCCGGCCGGCGTCGCGGCCCACGATCGTGGCCATGACCGGCTCGGCGGCCAGGTCGAAGAACCGCGGAGCCACCCGCCAGCCCTGGGAGTGGGCCGCGCCCATGAACCCGTAGCCGACCATCGCCACCCGCAGCTCGCGTGCCGCTGAAGTCATCCGTCCCGCTCCTTCGCGTCTGTCCTGCGTGACGCTAACGAACGGGATTTTCGGCACGCAAGTTTCTCGCGAAGCTTGGAAAACTTTCGTGGAGTCGGGCGCGTCAGCGCACGCGCGGAGCGGCCGTGGAATCGCGCACGACGAGCGAGGTGGCGAGCTCCAGCCGCGGGTTCTCGACGGCCCCGGCGCGCAGGCGCAGCGCGGTGCGCGTCGCCGCCTCCGCCATCTCCTGCATCGGCTGGCGGACCGTCGTGAGCGCCGGCCGCGCCCACGAAGCGGGCGGGACGTCATCGAAGCCGACGACCGACACATCCCCCGGCACGTCCAGCCCGAGCGCGAAGGCCGCGTCCATCGCCCCGAGCGCCTGCATGTCGTTGCCGCAGACGATCGCGGTGGGACGGTCGGCCTTCTCGAGCAGGCGGCGCGCCTCGCGCTCCCCGTCTGCGCGCCGGAAGTCGCCGACACCGGCCAGCCGCGTGTCGAACGGGAGGCCCGCCTCCGCCAGCGCCGACTGGTACCCGGCGACGCGGGCGCGCGAGCACATCAAGTCCAGCGGCCCGGAGATCACCGCGATGCGGGTGTGGCCGAGGCCGAGCAGGTGCCGGGTCGCCGCGACGCCGCCGGCCCAGTTGGTCGCGCCGATCGCCGGAACGTCCGGCGGCGGGTCCCCGGCCGGGTCCACGACGACGAACGGGATGTTGCGGGTGCGCAGCTGCTGCCGGTGCTCCGCGGTCAGGTTCGAGAACTGCAGGACCACCGCGACGGGCTTCCGGCTGAGCACGCCGGTGATCCAGTCGCGTCCCGGCTCGTGATGGGCGTCGAGGGCGGACAGCGCGAGCACGAAGCCGGCCTCGCGCGTGATCCGCTCGACGCCGCGGATGATCTCCACCGACCACTCGCTGACCAGGTCCGTCACGACCAGCTCGACCAGCCCGCCGCGCTCCGGATCGGGTCCGCGGCGCGCGTAGCCGGAGTCGTGCAGCAGCTCCTCGACGCGCGCCCGGGTGGGCGCGGACACGCCGGGCCGGCCATTGAGGACCTTGGACACCGTGGAGAGCGACACCGCGGCCTGGCGCGCGATGGCGTCCAGCGTCGGGCGGCTCGACGCAGCGGTCGGTTCGGGCATGGAGTCACTGTGCCACAATGTCGGCCAGGCTTTCGCGCCGTCCCGCGAAACATCCACCCGCCCTCCCGAGGAGACCCATGCCGCTCACCGACCTCACCCTCGCCGAACTGGCCGCCTTCCGTCCGGAGGTCGAGGAGCCCGCCGACTTCGACGCCTTCTGGGAGTCGACGCTCGCGGAGTCCCGCGCGGCGGGCGGCGAGGTGGTGCTGGCGCCGGCGACGACCCCGGTCACGCAGCTGATCGTGGAGGACCTGACCTTCCCCGGGTTCGGCGGCGAGCCGGTGCGGGCGTGGGTCTCGCGCCCGCTGCACGCGAACGGCCCGCTCCCCGCGGTCGTGCAGTACCAGGGCTATGGCGGCGGCCGCGGCCTCGCCGGCGAGAACGTGGACTGGGCGCTCGCCGGCTACGTCCACGTCTTCATGGACACCCGCGGCCAGGGCAGCGGCTGGGGCACGGGCGGCGACACCGCCGACCCGCACGGGTCGGGGCCTGCGACTCCGGGCTTCATGACCCGCGGCATCCACGACCCGCACGAGCACTACTACCGCCGCGTGTTCACCGACGCGGTGCGCGCGGTCGACGCGGCCCGGACGCTGCCGTTCGTCGACCCGGCCCGGATCGCGGTGACCGGCGGCAGCCAGGGCGGCGGGATCGCGCTGGCCGCCGGCGCGCTTGCGGACGTCCAGGCCGTGCTGCCGGACGTGGCGTTCCTGTGCGCGTACCGCCGTGGCGCGGAGGTCGCCGTCGGCGGCCCGTTCCAGGAGCTGGCGACCTACCTGTCGGTGCACCGCGACGAGGTGGACGCGGCGTTCCGCACGCTCTCGTACCTCGACGGCGTGAACTTCGCCCGCCGCATCCACGCGCCCGTGCTGTTCTCGGTGGCGCTGATGGACGCGGTCGTGCCGCCCTCTACGACGTTCGCGGCCTACAACCACCTGGCCGCGGCGGACCGCGCGATCGAGGTGTATCCGTTCAACGACCACGAGGGCGGCCAGGCGGCGCACTGGCACAAGCAGGCGGCCTGGCTGGCGTCGCGGATGTGATGCGCGGAGTGGCGCTCGGGCGTCGGGCCTGGTATAAGTTTATCGAACCAACAAATCACCGACGACGTTGAAGGAAACTTCCATGAGCCTCACCCCCACCCGCGCCGACAAGTTCTCGTTCGGTCTGTGGACCATCGGCTACAACGGCACCGACCCGTTCGGCGGCCCGACCCGGCCCCAGCTCGACGTGGTGGAGGCGGTGACCAAGCTCAGCGAGCTCGGCGCCTACGGCCTCACCTTCCACGACGACGACCTGTTCGCCTTCGGCTCGACCGACGCCGAGCGCCAGAAGCAGATCAACCGCCTCAAGCAGGTGCTCGCCGACACCGGCGTCATCGTGCCGATGGTCACCACCAACCTGTTCAGCGCGCCGGTCTTCAAGGACGGCGGCTTCACCTCCAACGACCGCGCCGTCCGCCGCTTCGCGCTGCGCAAGGTGCTCCGCAACCTCGACCTGGCCGCCGAGCTCGGCGCCAAGACGTTCGTGATGTGGGGCGGCCGCGAGGGCGCCGAGTACGACTCGGCCAAGAACATCCAGGCGGCGCTGGAGCGCTACCGGGAGGCCGTCAACCTGCTCGGCGACTACGTCACCGACAAGGGCTACGACATCCGCTTCGCGATCGAGCCGAAGCCGAACGAGCCGCGCGGCGACATCCTGCTGCCGACCGTGGGCCACGCCCTCGCGTTCATCAACTCGCTGGAGCGCCCGGAGCTCGTCGGCCTCAACCCGGAGGTCGGCCACGAGCAGATGGCGGGCCTGAACTTCGCCGCCGGCATCGCCCAGGCGCTCTACCACGGCAAGCTCTACCACATCGACCTCAACGGCCAGCGCGGCATCAAGTACGACCAGGACCTCGTGTTCGGCCACGGCGACCTCCAGAACGCGTTCGCCCTGGTCGACCTGCTGGAGAACGGCGGCCCCAACGGCGGCCAGGCCTACGACGGTCCGCGCCACTTCGACTACAAGCCGTCGCGCACCGAGGACATCACCGGCGTCTGGGACTCGGCCGCCGCGAACATGCGCACCTACCTGCTGCTCAAGGAACGCGCGGCCGCCTTCCGCGCCGACCCCGAGGTGCAGGCTGCCCTGGAGGCGTCGCGGGTCACCGAGCTGTCCCAGCCAACGCTCGGCGCGGGCGAGAGCTACGACGACCTGCTCGCCGACCCCAGCGCCTACGAGGACTTCGACCCGAGCGCCTACTTCGGCGGCAAGGGCTTCGGCTTCGTGCGCCTGCAGCAGCTCGCCCTGGAGCACCTGATCGGCGCCCGCGGCTGAGCCGACCGTCCTTCGGCGAGGGGGCACGTGGACGCCGTCCGCGTGCCCCCTCGCACCATCCACACCCGAAACAAGAAGTGAGGACCCGCACGTGACGCTGGTCGCCGGAGTCGACTCGTCGACGCAGAGCTGCAAGGTGGTCGTTCGCGACCTGGAGACCGGGGCGCTGATGCGCTCGGGCCGGGCCACGCACCCGGACGGCACGGAGGTGGACCCGGCCGCGTGGTGGTCCGCGCTGCAGTCGGCGCTGGAGGCCGCTGGCGGGCTGTCCGACGTCGCCGCGATCTCCATCGCGGGTCAGCAGCACGGCATGGTTGTGCTGGACGCCGACGGCCGCGTCATCCGCGACGCCCTGCTCTGGAACGACACCCGCAGCGCGCAGGCCGCCCGCGAACTGATCGCGGAGGTCGGCGCGGAGGCGTACGCCGCGCGGGTCGGCGTCGTGCCGGTGGCCTCCTTCACCGCGACCAAGCTGCGCTGGCTGCGCGACGCCGAGCCCGTCAACGCCGCGCGCGTCGCCGCGGTCGCACTCCCGCACGACTGGCTGACCTGGCGGCTGCTCGGCTACGGCCCGGCGGATGAGAGCACGCTCGGGCCCGACCTGGAGGCGCTGACCACCGACCGGTCGGACGCGAGCGGGACGGCGTACTGGAGCGCCGGGACAGGAGCCTACGACTTCGACCTGTTCGAGCGCGCGCTCGGGCGAGCGGGGCGGGAGGCCGGGTCTGCGTCTTCGTCCGCCGGCGCCGTCGTCCTCCCCCGCGTGCTCGGCCCCGCGGACTCCGCCGGCCGCACTCCGTCCGGCGTCCTCGTGGGCCCCGGCGCGGGCGACAACGCGGGCGCAGCGCTCGGCCTCGGCGCCGCCGACGGCGACGTGGTGGTGTCCATCGGCACCTCCGGCACGGTGTTCGCCGTGACCGACGCCCCGGTCGCGGACCCGTCGGGCACCGTCGCGGGCTTCGCCGACGCGGGCGGTCTCAACCTCCCCCTGATCGCGACGCTGAACGCGGCCCGTGTGCTGAGCTCCGTCGCGGACCTCCTCTCGGTCGACTTCGACACTCTCGCCGAGCTCGCCCTGTCAGTGGAGCCGGGCGCGGAGGGCGTCGTGCTCGTCCCGTACTTCGAGGGCGAGCGCACCCCGAACCTCCCCGACGCGAAGGCCAGCCTGCACGGGCTCACGATCGCGAGCACGCGCCCCGCAACCTTCGCGCGCGCGGCCGTCGAGGGGATGCTGTGCGGCCTCGCGGACGGACTCGACGCCGTGCGAGCGGTCGGCGTGCGCGAGAAGCGCATCCTCCTGATCGGCGGCGCGGCGCAGAACCGCGCCGTCGCCGCGATCGCCGCGCAGGTGTTCGACGCGCCGGTCGTCGTGCCGGCGCCGGGCGAGTACGTGGCCGACGGCGGGGCCGTGCAGGCGGCGTGGGCGCTGACCGGGGCGCGGCCGTCGTGGACGGTGGAGGCGGCGCCGCCGCTGGCCGTGGACACGCGGCCGGTCATCCGCGAGCAGCGGGCGCAGTACCTGTAGTCCGCGGAGGACATCCCTGCCGAAACCGGCCCCAAGAACAGTCAGCGGAGGAGATCGGCGCACACGGAGGCCCGACCTCCTCCGTTACCGGTTGTGGGGTGCGCGCGGCCTGCGGAGGACATCCCGACCGAAACCGGCCCCCACGACAGCTAACGGAGGAGTTCGGCGCGTGCGGCGGGCCGATCTCCTCCGTTAACTGTCGTGGGGGTGGGTGGCGGGGCGATGTCCTCCGTTGCCGACGCCGCTCAGCCGGGCCAGCGGCGCGCCAGCTCGGCGCCGGCCGCCGCGGCCCAGCGCAGCGGGTCCGTGATGGCGGCCGCCGAGCCTCCCGCGAGGTCGGACAGCGACGCCGCCCCCGCGAATCCGCGAGGCTCCGCAGCGATCGAGCCCGCCGCCAGGAACGCCGGGATGCCCGCATCCCGCGCGAGCCCCGCGACGTACTCCGGCACCTTCCCCGCCGCCGACTGGTCGTCGTAGCGCCCCTCACCGGTGACGACGGCGTCCGCGGAGGTCAGGGCCGCGGCGAGGCCCAGCGCCTCCCCGACCGCGGCCGAGCCCGGCGCCATCGTGGCTCCCCAGGCGAGGAGACCGAAGCCGGTTCCGCCCGCCGCTCCCGCGCCCGGCGCCGCCGGATCGACATCGACCCCGGCCTCCCGCAGCACCCGCGCCAGCCGCGCCAGCCCCGCCTCCAGCACAGGCACGTCCGCCGCCGTCGCACCCTTCTGCGGACCGAACACGGCGGCGGCGCCCGCCGGCCCGAGCAGCGGGCTCGTCACGTCGCTCAGAATCCGCGCCCCTCCCGCCGGAAGCGTCCGCAGCGGGCCGGTCTCCGCCCGGTGGAGCTCGGCGAGGCCGCGGTTCCCCGGCCCGATCACCGCGCCGTCCGCGTCGAGGAGGCGCGCACCCAGCGCGCTCAGCATCCCTGCTCCCCCGTCGGTGGACGCGCTGCCGCCGATCGCGAGCAGCAGCCCGGTCGCGCCGGCGTCCAGTGCGGCGGCAATCGCCTGGCCGAACCCGGTCGTCTGCGCGTCGTAGGGGGCGAGCCGCGGCATCAGGACGATCCCGCTGGTGTCGGCCAGCTCGACGACCGCGGTCCCGTCGGGGAGCAGGAGCCAGCTCGCGTCCCGTGCTTCGCCGTCGGGGCCGGTCACACGCACGGGGCGGCGCTCAGCCCCGGGCACCGCGACCTCGAACGCGTCGAGCGTGCCCTCACCGCCGTCCGCCATCGGCGCCAGGACCACCCGGTCGCCCGAACGCACCGACGACCAGCCCGCGGCGAGCGCCGACGCGACCTCCGCCGCGGTCGCGGAGCCCTTGAAGGAGTCGGGGGCGAAGACGACGGTGCTCATCCCCACAGGCTGGCACAGATCGCGACGCGCCGCGGTTCGCGCACGAGGGGGACGCGCCCCGCACACGCCTCTGGCACCGCACCCCAGACCGGACGATGATGTCGCGCATGAACGCACCACTCGGACCCCGGCCATGACCACCTCGCCCGGCCGGGTTCAAGCCGTCTACCTCACGCTCCTGCTCGGCAACACCCTGGCCGCGTCCTTCATCTGGGGCATCAACACTCTGTTCCTGCTGGACGCCGGCCTCACCAACTTCGAGGCGTTCGCCGCCAATGCCTTCTTCACCGCCGGGATGGTGATCTTCGAGATCCCGACCGGCGTCGTGGCCGACACGATCGGGCGCCGCGCCTCCTACCTGCTCGGCACCATCACCCTCTCGCTGTCGACCGCGTTCTACTGGCTGCTCTGGCTGTGGCACGCGCCGTTCGGCTGGTGGGCGGTGGCCTCCATCCTGCTCGGGCTCGGGTTCACCTTCTTCTCCGGCGCCGTGGACGCCTGGCTGGTCGACGCGCTCGCGGTGACCGGCTACACGGGGAGCCTGGAGTCCGTCTTCGGGCGCGGCCTCGTCGTCACCGGCGTGGCGATGTTCGTGGGGTCGGTGCTCGGCGGGGTGATCGCGCAGGTGACGAACCTCGGCGTCCCGTTCATCCTGCGCGCCGTCGTGCTGGTGATCATGTTCGTATTCGCGTTCTTCGCTATGCGCGACCTCGGCTTCACCCCCGACAAGTCGATGGGACCGCTGAAGGCGACCAGGAACATCCTCGACCAGTCGATCGAGCACGGGATGAAGAAGCGCTCGGTGCGCTACGTCATCCTGTCGGCGCCGTTCGCGTCGGGCGTCGGGATCTACGCGTTCTACGCCCTCCAGCCCTACCTGCTGGAACTGTACGGCGACCCGAAGGCGTACTCGATCGCGGGGCTCGCGGCGGCGATTCTGTCGCTGGCGCAGGTGGCAGGCGGGATCCTGGCCCCGCGGCTGCGGCGCTTGTTCGCCAAGCGGACGACGACGGTGATCGGCGCCTCCCTCAGCAGCATCGTGGTGCTGGTGCTGCTCGGACTCACCGCGTTCTTCTGGTTCGCGGTGGTCCTGCTGGTCATCTGGGGCTTCGTCTACGCGGTGGCCGGACCGGTGCGGTCGGCGTACCTGAACGACATGATCCCGTCCAAGCAGCGCGCGACGGTGCTGTCGTTCGACTCGCTGTTCGGGAGCCTGGGCGGCGTGTTCATCCAGCCGGGGCTCGGCCGCGCGGCGGACCTTTGGGGGTACGGGACGTCGCTCGTGATCGGCGGGGCGATCGAGCTGATCGGGATCCCGTTCCTACTGGCCAGCCGGCGGCAGGGCGATCCCGCGGACACGTCGGGAGGCCGCAGCGTGGCAGGGGAAGCCGGCGAGGCAGGCGACGCCGCGCCGACCGCGACGTGAGTGCCGGGGCGCGTTCAGTCCCGCACGATCCGGCCGCCGCACAGCCACGCCGCCAGGCACAGCACCCCGTTCACGCAGAACACCCCAGCGAACGCCGCCGGTGACGTCGCCCCGCCCAGCGCCGAGAACGCGATCGCCGTCGTCGCCAGTGCGATGGCCGAGCCGGTGGAGTCCGCGATCGACAGCGCCGAGCTGTTGAAGCCCTGGTCGGCGGGGGTCGAGTACTCCAGGGTGAGGACGCCGAGGCGCGGGTACAGGATGCCCATCCCGCCGCCGGCGAACGCCCAGCCGACCACGACGATCGCCGGCGATGCGCCGGTCAGCGCGGTCACCAGCAGCGACGCGATCGCGACGGTCAGGCCGAGGGCGCCGAGGCGGGCGGCGAGGCGGTGGCCGATCGCCGGGAACCGGCCTTGCGCCCACGACGCCGCCGCCCAGCTGAGGCCCGCGGCGGTCAGGGCAAGGCCGGCGACGGCCGGCGACGCGCCGTACTGCGTGACCATCAGCAGCGGGACGTAGACCTCCGCGGAGAAGAACGTCCCCGCGACGATCGCCCGCAGCAGGATCACGCTCGGGAGGCCGCGGCGCGCGAGCAGCGTGCCCGCGGGGATCAGCGGCCGCAGCGCGGCGATCGCGCCCGCGGCGGCGAACACCGGCACCAGCCACTGGACGGGTCCGCGCGCCTCCGCGGCGAGGGTCAGGGCGAGGACGGCGACCGCCACGAGGGTGGCGAGGCCGGCGCGCGCGAGCTCCCCGCGGCCTCCCGCGGGCCGGTGGTCGGGTCCGTGGACGGCGCGCATCGCGGGCACCACCATCAGCATGGCGAGCACGACCAGCGCGACGACGCCGAGGAACACCCAGCGCCAGCCGACGGTCTCGGCGACGGCGCCCGCGATCACCGGTCCGATCAGCGATGGGATGACCCACGCGGCGGCGAAGCCGGCGAAGATGCGGGCGTGCAGCCGCGGCGGGTAGACGCGAGCGACGATCACGTAGAGCGCCACCGTGAGTGCGCCCCCGCCGAGCCCGTGGACCAGGCGACCCGTGACGAACAGCCCCATCGTCGGTGCGAGGCCCGCCAGGATGAGGCCGGTGGCGAACAGGCCGACCGACGCGAACAGGACGGTGCGCGGGTTGCCGCGGTCGCACCAGGTCCCGGCGACGACCATCCCGACGACGCCGACGGCGAGCGGACCGGCGAACGCGAACGCGTACAGCCCGGCCCCGTCCAGCTGCCGGCTGACGGTCGGCATGATCGTCGTCACGGCCAGAGCCTCGAAGGCGGCCAGGGTGACGAGCAGGCACATGCCGATGCTCACCCAGCGGTAGCGCGGCGCGAGCACCCCCTCCGGCTTGGCGAGGCGCCCTGGCGCGACTGTGGGTCCCCCGTCCGTGCTCATCCTCCGAGCCTACGGCGTGCGGGAGGCGGCTGCGCAGACGGCGCCGGCCTACGCGGGCGCCGCCGCCGTCGATCCCCGCACGATCAGCTCCGGAACCAGGCTCGCCGGCACCGGCTCCTCGCCGCCCTCGATCTCGGCGACCAGGCGTTCGACGCTGCGGCGGCCGAGCTCGGTGAAGTCCTGGAGGACGGTGGTCAGCGGCGGCCAGAAGTGGGCGGCCTCCGGGATGTCGTCGAAGCCGACCACGCTCAGGTCCTCCGGGATGCGCCGCCCGGCCTCCCGTGCGGCGTGGTAGACCCCGAGCGCCATCTGGTCGTTGGACGCGAACACGGCGGTGGTGCCCGGGTCGCGGACGAACGACTGCGCAGCGCGGTACCCCGACTCGGCCGACCAGTCGCCCTCCAGCAGCGCGGGCACCGGGAGGCCGGCGGCCTCCAGCTCGCCGGCGTAGCCCGCCGCACGGGCCTGCGCCTCGAACCAGGCCAGCGGGCCGGTGAGGTGGAGGATCCGGCGGTGGCCGAGGCCGATCAGGTGCGCGGTCGCGGCGCGGGCGCCGGCCTCCTGGTCGACGGTGAGCTCGCGCGCCACGTACTCGGAGCCGCCCTGCAGGGTGACGTACGGGACGGCGAGCCGGGCGCTCGCGATCCGCTCGAGGACCGGGTCCTGCGGCGCGATCACGATGATGCCCTCGACCGCCTGGGCGAGCAGATGATCGAGGGCGGCCGCGATCCCGGCGTCGGTCAGCTCGGGGATCTGTGCGACCGCGAGGTAGTAGCCGGCCGCGCGCGCGGCGCCCTGCACGGCGTTGATGCTGGACACCGGACCGTAGAGGGCGGCGGCGGTGGTGGAGAGCACGCCGAGGGTGCGCGAGCGCGCGGTCACGAGGGCCCGCGCGGCGCGGTTGGGCCGGTACTGGAGCTGCTCCATCGCGTCCAGGACCCGCTGGCGCGTGGACTCCCGGATGCTCGGGTGGTCGTTGATGACCCGGGAGACGGTCTGGTGCGAGACACCGGCGAGCTGCGCGACGTCGCGGATGCTCGCGGCGCGTTGCGCGGGGTCGTGGGTCACCTGGCCATTATCCGGGACGCCGCGACCTCCACCGGGCCGCCGCTCCCACCAGCACCGCGATCACCGCGATCCCTACCGGGAACACCAGGTGCCAGCCCGCCAGCACGAGGAGCCCCGCGGCGAACACGACCGACAGCACCGCCATCCACCAGCCCGGCGAGCGCGTCGGCAGCAGGACGATCGCGCTGGCGACGCCCAGGCCGTAGACGGCGGCGGCGATGCTGGTGTGCACGAGGATGAACGGCTGCAGGTCGCCGCTGGCCAGCACCACCACCGAGTACAGCGCCATCACCACGGCCGACAGCAGCAGTCCGCGCCGGGCGACCGCGCCGTTCTCGGCGCCGCGGCCGAACCAGGCGGGCAGGTCGCCGTCGCGGCCCATCGCGGCGCCCAGCTTGCTGAACGCGGCGAGGTAGGCGTTGAAGACGCCCGTGACGACGATCGCGGCGATCACCGCGACGACGACGCCGCCTCCGGAGCCGGTCGCCACCGAGACCAGGTCGAGCAGCGGGACGGCCGACGTGGAGGCGCGGCCTCCCAGCACGGCGACGGTGACGGTCTGGATCGCGAGGTAGGCGACCGACACGATCACCAGCGCGAGCGCCGTGGCGCGCGGGATGTCACGCCGCGGGTTGCGGAACTCGCCGCCGATCCCGGCCACGGCCTCCCACCCGGCGAAGGCCCAGATGTAGAGGCTCATCGCGAGCCCGACGCCCGACCAGCCGTGCGGGAGCAGGGGCTGCAGGTTCCCTGCTCGCGCGTGCGGCGCGGCGGCGGCGAGGACGAAGACGAGCACGGCGATGAGCGCCCCGGAGAGCACCAGCTGGACGGACGCGGCGAACCGGACGCCGAACGCGGTCACCGCGACGGGCACGACCATCAGGGCGATCGCGATCAGGACCGTCTGCACGGCGTCGCCGCCGATCACGGCCACGACGTAGCGCGCGGTCATCAGCGCGGCGATGGGCGCGCCGATCGGGGTGCCGAAGAAGAACCAGTAGCTGACGATCCGCGCGGAGGTCGGGCCGAACGCGCGGCGGGCGAACGTCGCGACGCCGCCGGCGTCGGGGTGACGGCGGGCCAGGGCTGCGAACGTCGCGGCCAGCGGGATGGAGATGAGCGCGAGGGCGGCGACCGCCAGGATGGCACCAGGCCCGGCCGCCGCCGCCGCGAGCGCGGGGAGGACCAGGATGCCGGTGCCCAGAACGGCCGCGACGTAGAGCGCCGTGCCGCCGGCGACGCCGAGGTGTCCGCGGTGCTCGACGGCGTCCGGCGCGGGCACGCGCATGGTCGAGGGGGCGCTATCCGTCACTGGACCATCCTGGCGTGGACCGCCGACATCCGCCGTCCATCCGCGGCCAGCGATCGCGTATCCGCCGCCAATCCGCCCCCGGACGCACGAATTCACCGTCGAAGGGCACGTAAACGCCCCTACCCGGGCTGGATAGGGGCGTTTACGTGCCCTTCGAGCTCTGCGTCACTTCGTCAGGTCGTAGAGGGTGACACCTCCCACGGTCGTCGCGGTGAAGTTCTTCTCGACCCAGGAGGCGATGGCGCTGGAGGCGCTGCTCCCGCCGTTCGCCTGTCCGACGCCGCCGGCGATGAAGAAGTGGATCTTCCCCTCCTTCACGTACTGCTCGAACTGCGCCAGGGTGGGCGATGGATCGGAGCCGTTGAAGCCGCCGATTGGCATCACCGCCTCCTGCGTCGCCAGCTGGTAGCCCGCGGCCGAGTTGGAGCCGATCGCGGCCGCCACCCAGGTGTAGGACGAAGCGTTGGCCTTCAGGAGGGCGCTGAGCTGGGAGCTGACGGTGCTGGAGCCGAGGAGGCCGCCCATCCCGCCGCCGCCCGCGGTGCCGGGAGCGCCTGTCGCGCCGCCCTGGGTGCCGGTGGTGCCGCCGGTCGTGCCGCCGGTGCCGCCAGTCCCGCCAGTCCCGCCGGTGCCACCGGTCCCACCAGGACCGCCGTTCCCACCCGGGAACCCGCCCTGGCCACCGAACCCGCCGCCCGGCGTCCCCTGCCCGCCGCCGTTCGGCGCTCCCCCGAACCCGCGGCCTCCGCCCGGTCCGCCCATCGCCGACGCCACGGTTGGCCCGGCGGTCACGATCGACCCGCTGTGGCCCGTCGTCACGGTCTGCAGCGTGTACGCAGTCGGCGCGAGCAACGCCGCCACCAGCGTCGCGGCGATGGTCGCGCCCGACAGCGCCCGGCTGCGCGGGGGAAGGAGCAGCAGCACGGACGCCGCGAGCGCGACGATCAGGACGACCACCTTCAGCCACGGGAGCCAGGAGGTCGCGCGGTCCAGCAGCACCCACGCCCATACCGCGGTGCCGAGCAGGGTCACGGCGGAGAGGATGCGCACCCAGAGCCGATCGCGGGCTCCCCACACCGCCGAGGCGCCGATCGCGACGACGCCGGCGAGCGCCGGGGCCAGGGCGACCGTGTAGTACGCGTGGAAGATGCCGGCCATGAAGGAGAACGCCAGGGCCGTCACGATCAGCCAGCCGCCGAACAGGAGCAGCGTCGCGCGGCGTGCGTCGGTCCGGGCCAGCCGGCGGCCGAGCACGAGCGCCACGACGAACAGCACGAGCGCCGCCGGGAGCAGCCAGGTGATCTGCCCGCCGATCTCGTTCTCGAACAGGCGGAGGATGCCGGTGGATCCCCACATCCCGCCTCCCGTCGCGCCGCCTCCCGCGCCCGTGACGCTGCCGGTCTCGTTGCCGGTGAGCCGGCCGAGGCCGTTGTAGCCGAAGGTCAGCTCCAGGAAGCTGTTGGTCTGCGAGCCGCCGATGTACGGCCGAAGCGACGCCGGGACGAGCTCGACGATCGCGACCCACCAGCCGGCGGCGACCACGACAGCGCCGAGCGCGGCGAACAGGTGGCCGAAGCGCTTCGCCCACGAGACGCGGGCCGCCGCCAGGTAGACACCCGCCAGTACTGGCAGGATGAGGAACGCCTGCAGCTGCTTGGTCAGGAACCCGAAGCCGACGGCGACGCCCGCCCAGACCACCCAGCGGATGCGGCCGGACTCGATGCCGCGCAAGGTCAGGTAGGTCGCCAGGGTCAGGAGCAGCACGAGCAGCGCGTCCGGGTTGTTGAACCGGAACATCAGCGCCGCCACCGGGGTCACCGCCAGCACGCCGCCCGCGAGCAGAGCCGTCCGCGCGCTGAAGTTGCGGCGCACGATCAGGTACACGAGCCACACGGTCGCGACGCCCATCAGCGCCTCCGGCACGAGGATGCTCCACGAGCTGAGGCCGAACATCCGCACCGACAGCGCCATGATCCACAGGCTCGCCGGAGGCTTGTCGACCGTGATCGAGTTCGCGGCGTCGCTGGATCCGTAGAAGAAGGCCTCCCAGTTCACCGACCCCGCCTGGACCGCGGCGGAGTAGAACGAGTTGGCCCAGGCGCTGGCGGCGAGGTCCCAGAGGTAGAGGAGCGCGGTGACGGCCAGGAGGCCGAGGAGCGCCGGGCGCTCCCACGCCGCGGCGTCGTCCCGGCCGCGCACGAGGCTGCGCAGCCAGGCCGCGAGGCGCCCGGGCGGCGCGGTCGCGGTGGGGGTGTCGGGTGAGACGGTGCGGCTGGGCGCGGTGGTGACGGACATGGTCAGTTCTCCGTTTCGGTCGGAACGAGTACGAGTGCGGTGCCTTCCGTGGGCTCGGACACGGGCGGCGCGGACCCGGGCGCCGCGGTTACGGACGACGTCCCCGGGGATGCCGACGACGCGGCCTCCGCCACCGCCTTCCGCCTCCCCGCCCGGAACACCCACAGCCGCAGCAGCACGAACCGCACCAGCGTCGCGAACAGGTTCGCCGCCGTCAGCACGATCAGCTCCACGCGCGGCCCCGCCCTCGGCGCCGTCGCGTGCAGCACCGCGAGCGAGCCGCTGGTCAGCGCCCACGCGATCCCGAACACGACCAGCCCCTGGAACTGGTGCCGCACCAACCCGGGCCGGCCGCGCACGCCGAACGTGAACCGCCGGTTGGCCCAGGTGTTGGCGACCGCCGTCAGCAGGAGGGCGGCGAAGTTCGCCGCCTGGCCGCCCAGCACCCCGGACAGCAGCAGGTACAGCAGCGCGTACGCGGCGGTCGAGAGCACCCCGACGATCGCGAACCGGACCACCTGCCCGAAGAAGCTCGGCGGCGTCGGCGGCGCGAACGGCCGCCTTCCGAGCTCGGCGTAGACGGCCTCGATGGGGATGCGGCCGCGCGCGATGTTGGTGCCGACGCGCAGCATCCCCTTGAGGTCCTCGCGCGCGGTGCGCACGATGTCCACCGAGCTGTGCGGGTCGTCCACCCAGTCGACGGGGATCTCGTGGATGCGCATGCCCGCGCGCTCGGCGAGGATCAGCAGCTCGGTGTCGAAGAACCAGCCGTCGTCCTCCACGAGCGGGAGGAGGCGCTGGGCGACGTCCCGGCGGATGGCCTTGAAGCCGCACTGCGCGTCGGAGAACCCGACCGACATCGTGCGGCGCAGCAGCAGGTTGTAGCTGCGGGAGATGAACTCGCGCTTGCCGCCGCGGGTGACGCGCGCGCTCCTGCCCAGCCGGGTGCCGATCGCGAGGTCGGAGTGGCCGGAGAGCAGCGGCGCCACCAGCGGCGGCAGGGCGGCGAGGTCGGTGGAGAGGTCCTCGTCCAGGTAGACGAGGACCTCGGCGGGCGAGGAGCCCCACACCGCCTTGAGGGCGCGTCCGCGCCCCTTCAGCGGGAGGTGCACGGCGACGACCCCGCCCAGCTCCGCGGCGAGCGCGTCCGCGAGGGCGGGCGTGGCGTCGGTGCTGGCGTTGTCGGCGATCGTGATCCGCCAGCTCGCCTGCACCGCGTCGGTCAGGTAGGCGTGCAGCCGGCGGAGGGACGTGTCGAGCGTCGCCTGCTCGTTGTACACGGGCACGACGATGTCGAGCGAGAGGGTCGTTGGCTGGGACATGGCAGCAACCCTGCCGCCGTTACCTAACTGTGACCTTTCGCGCCGTTATGCCCGGTCGATGGAGGTTCTGCGGGGTTCCTATGCGGCGCCGATCAGCGGGCTGCTGCCTCCCAGGCGAAGCCGTCCGGGTCGGTCGCCGCGCTGTCGCCGCCGATGACGATCCGGTGCGAGCCGGTGCCGTCCTCCGGGACGCCCGCGTCCTTCGCGAGCGCGCGCCGCTTGTACAGGCCGAGCTGCACGGGGCTGTCCTTCAGGTCGAACTGCACGTAGGAGCCGAAGCTCTTGCCGACCGGGAGGCCGCGGGCCGTGTAGAACTGCTTGCTCGCGCCGACGTCGTCGACGCCGAGCAGTAGCACGATGGACTCCGGCTCGCGCCTGGCCGGGCCGGTGTCCTTCTTGGCCGAGGTGGCGATCTTCCAGATGGCGCCGTCCGGAGCCTGCACGGTGCCGCCGACGCCCCAGAGCGACTTGGCGACCGGCTTGATCGTGGTCGCGCCCGCGGCGAGCGCGGCCTCCACGAAGGCGTTCACGTCGGCCGGCTGGGTGACCGTGATGGACAGGGTGTAGCCGCGGAAACCGGAGCTGGGGGTGTCGGAGGCGCGCACGCGCACCCGGTCGCCGAGCCCGAAGGCGGCGTCGTAGAACTGCTGGGCGGCGGAGGCGTCCGCCACCTCGAGGGTGATGTGGTCGATGGAGGTCATGGGAACCACGGTAGGAGCGGGCGCGGGCGGGAGGCTTCTCCATTCCTGCTCGATGGGCGCGCGGGAATGCCGCACCCGGGCGTACCGTTCCACTCAGTGCGGCCATCCTCACCGAGCCGCCCCCACACTTCCCTCGACCAGCAGGAGACCCTCATGGCAACCGTCGAGCTCACCGCTCAGAACATCGAGTCCCAGATCACCGAGAACGGCATCGTGTTCGTCGACTTCTGGGCGGAATGGTGCGGCCCGTGCCGCATGTTCGGCCCCATCTTCGAGAAGGCGTCGCAGGAGCACGCCGACGTCGTGTTCGGCAAGGTGGACACCGAGGCCGAGCAGGCGCTCGCCGCCTCCGCCGGCATCACCTCCATCCCGACGCTGATGGCGTTCCGCGACGGCATCCTGGTCTTCTCCCAGCCCGGCGCGCTCCCCGCGCCGACCTTCGAGGACCTCATCGGCCAGGTGAAGGCGCTCGACATGGACGCCGTGCGTGCGTCCATCGCGGAGGCCCAGGCGGGCGAGGGCGCGGCCGAGGCATAGGCCGCCGACGAACCGCCGGACACGCCGCCTCGCGGGCACGCGAGGCGCCGTGCTCTGTCAGGTGGAGGGCTTCGATCAGCTCGCGAGCTTGTGCCGCTCGAGCAGAAGGTGCACCGCCTCGCGCACGAGCTCGCTCTCACGCTTTCCGGTTTGACGCATCAGCTGGTCGAATGCTGCGCGTTCAGCCTCGGGGATCCTGCCCCTTACCGTCGGCGACGCCCCCTTGGGCCGCTCGCCGAGCCGCGGGCGGCCCGCAGGTCGCAGAGCCGCGTCGAGCGCGGCCTCCGACCCGTACTCCGACAGTAGGAAGTCACTGCCGGCAGCAGCCGCCTTCTCGCCTACCGAGACGTTCGCCGCGGGTGGCAGCGTGGTCGCCGGGTCGAGTAGGCGTTCCGCCAGTGCCTCGAAATCCGCGTCGCTCGTGTCAGCCATTCGGGTTCTCCTCCCTGTACCGTCGGAGCTTCGGGCCGAGCTCCATCGCGTGGAACACGACGGCCTCACGGCCGTCCGGGTAGACGTTCACCAGGATCTCAACCTCTCGATCGGTCTGCGGGTGCGGGTGACCGATGTAGAGCCACACCGTGCCATCGTCGATCGATTGACCGGGTAGCTCGGCGTGGTAGTTCGCGTGCACCATCGCCCGGATCTGGTCGGCCTGCGGGATTCCATGCTTGCGGGCCGACTCGGTCCAACGTGGTGCCATGCGCCACTTTATCATGGCTACACTTTTACGGCTACGCTTTTTCGATCACTGGCCTCACTGCCGGAGCAAGGTACGGAAGCGTAAGGCGCGGAGCCCTCAGCCGCGTCCCTAGTCCGCCGCCGCGACCGCCCGCGCCACCTCCCCCGCATCCCGCAGCCCGAACCACCCCTCCGCGCTGGCACGCGCCGACTCCGGCAGCTCCGTCCACGTCCCCGGCTCCTCGCCGCGGCTGCGCAGCACCGCGTCGAGCGCGTCGCGCACCAGCCATACGTCGGCCGGCTGCGCGCCGTCGACGGCGAGCGCCGCCAGCACCCGGTCCTCCCCGACGTTCAGCGCCGACGCCAGCCGGGACACCGGCCAGCCCGCCCGCTCGTACGCCGTGGCCAGCTCGCCGCGCGTCCGCTCCCGCTGTTCGCCGTCGAGCGACATCAGTATCCCGTCGGCGTCGTCACGGTGTACGGCTCCTCCAGCTGCCGCACCTCGTCGTCGGTCAGCTCCAGGTGCACGGCCGCGACCGCGTCCGGGAGGTGGTGCGGCTTCGTCGCCCCGACGATCGGCGCGTCCACGACCGGGTTGCGCAGCACCCACGCCAGCGCGACCTGCGCCATCGGGACGCCGCGCGCCTCGGCCACGCGCTGCACGGCCTCCGCGATCGGCCGGTCGTGCGCTTCAGTGAAGCGCGCCTGCAGCGGGTCGGTGTCCCCGCGCAGCGTCTGCTCGCCCCACGGCCGCGTCAGTCGGCCCTTCGCGAGCGGGCTCCACGGGAGGCTGCCCACGCCCTGGTCCGCCAGCTGCGGGAACATCTCCCGCTCCTCCTCGCGCATCATCAGGCTGTACTGGTCCTGCATGCTCACGAAGCGCGTCCAGCCGCCGAGGTCGGCCGCGTGCTGGAGCTTGGCGAACTGCCACGCCCACATCGAGGATGCGCCGAGGTAGCGCGCTTTGCCGGCCTTGACCACGTCGTGCAGCGCTTCCATCGTCTCCTCGACCGGCGTCAGCGGGTCGAAGCGGTGGATCTGGTAGAGGTCCACGAAGTCCGTGCCCAGCCGGGTGAGCGACGCGTCGATCTGCTCCAGGATCGCGCGGCGCGACAGCCCGGCGCCGCCGGGTCCGTCGCCTACCTTGAAGTTCACCTTGGTGGCCAGCACGATGTCCTCGCGCTTCGTGTACTCGCGGATGGCGCGGCCGACGATCTCCTCCGAGCTGCCGAAGCCGTAGACGTTCGCGGTGTCCCAGAAGGTGATCCCGGCCTCCACGGCCTGCCGGAAGATCGGGGCGCCGCCCTCGTCGTCCAGCGCCCACTCGTTGAAGCCGCGCGTCCGGTCGCCGAAGCTCATGCAGCCCAGTGCGATGCGGCTGATCGGCAGTCCCGTCGACCCCAGTCGGGTGTATTCCATCGTTCGCTCTCCTCGTGTCCTCGTGCGTCGCCTCCGACGTTACGCGCCGCTCGCCGCCGGATGGGAGGTACTGCGAGTACCGCGAACGGCTTACCATCACGGCATGACCGATGAACGAGAGAACTGGCCGGAAACGCCCTCCGGCGAGCCCATCGACACCGACGCCCTCGCGGAGGGCGAAGGCGGTGGCCCGTACGACGCCGACGGCGTGTTCGAGCCGGAGGATGACGCCGCTGCGGACGACGAGGACGACCCCGGCGTCTGACACCCGTTCGAAAGCTGTGCCCTCCCGTTCACCTGAATCCTCTTGTCCCCCGGGCTTGTACCCCACTAGGGTCTAGTCCTAGGAGCCAGTCCCTCACCGGCGGATGTCATGTCAGGTGCGCCGCAGGTGGCCGGGGACCGGCTGCACAACTGGGGAGGGGTGCAGCGTGACGACCTATGAGACGCCGATCGGGAACGCGCCGAAACCGGGCCAGGACATCCATCTGGTGAGATGGATCCGGTCCGCGGACGGCTGGAGCAGCGAGACAGTGCTCTGCACATATCTGGCGGGGACGCCCTCGCACTGGGTGGTCGAACGGCACGGCGAGCGCGTGAGCCTCGACCGTGCGGAGTGGGCGCAGTTCGCCTTCTGACCGGTCGCGCCACCGCGGTCTAGACGCCCCGAGGCGTCGCGCGTTATTTTCCCGCCATCGGCCGGACCGACCGGCCACGGGGAGGACGTGCGATGCCGATCGAGGGGACGCCGGGTACGGGGCTGACCGCGGAGCGGATGCGGGAGGCGGTGCAGCGCATCTCGATGCCGGACGAGCTGGCCACGGCGTTCGGCGCGTTCGAGTTCTTCGACGGGGTGCCGCGCAGCGGGTCCGTCGACGCCGTCTTCGACGCGCTCGACGTCATGCGCGCCGCCGAGGCGTTCCTGATCGGGATCCCCGGAGCGTCGCTCGTCGCGATGCGCAGCGGCCTGCGCAGTGCGGGAGTCACCTCGCCCGACATCATCGGCTACACCGACCCGCGCGCGAACTCCGGCGGCCTCTACCTCACCCCGAACACCGAGACCACGTACGGGACGACCTTCCTCGATCTGAAGGCGTGGGGACCGACCGTCATCGAGGCGCCGCCGCAGTCGCTCTGCGTCGTGGACGACTTCTGGTTCCGGTACGTCACGGACATGGGCATCGCGGGGCCGGACCACGGCGCAGGCGGGAAGTACCTCTTCCTGCCGCCCGGCTACGACGGCGCCGTGCCGGACGGCTACTTCACGCTCCGGCCGCCGACGTACAGCAACTGGGTCGTGCTCCGCACGCTCGGCGGCGTCCCGGCGATGAAGACGACGCGCATCTACCCGTTGGCGGAGGCCGGGGCGCCGCGGGAGAACACCTTCGTCAACATCGCGGATGTTCCGCAGAACACCGTGCACTCCAACGACCTCGACTTCTTCCGGGAGATCGCCCAGATCATCCAGGAGGAGCCCGTCGAATCGCTCGACCCGGAGCGCGCCGGCGTCTTCGCGGCGCTGGGCGTCGTCCACGATCAGCCGTTCGCCCCCGACGAGCGCCGCGCGCGCCTCCTCGACGCCGGCGCGCGACTCGGGGCCGCGATCTCCCGCGCCATCGTGTTCGCACCGCGCGACCCCGCCGCGTACTACTGGCCGGGGTCGTCGTGGAAGAACGCCTTCGTCGGCGGGAGCTCCGACTTCCTGCGCGCCGGCGCCCGCCTGCTCGACGCGCGCACGCTGTTCCACTACTTCGCCACCGTCATCACGCCCGCGATGGCGCACGCGCAGGTCGGCGCGGGCTCCGCGTACGCCTATACGGCGGAGGACGCCGACGGTCACGTGCTCGACGGCGGCGCAACCTACACCCTCCGCATCCCCGCCGACCCGCCGGCGAAGAACTTCTGGTCGGTCGACCTCTACGACACCCAGACGCGGTCGCTGCTCCAGCTGCCGGACAACCCGTACCCCGCGCTCTCCAGCCTGGAGGGCGCCGTGCGTCCGGACGCCGACGGCTCCTTCCTGCTCTGGTTCGGGCCGAAGCCGCCGGCGGGACACGAGACGAACTGGATCGGCACCGTGCCGAGCAAGTCGTGGTTCCCGATGGTGCGCCTCTACGGGCCGCTGGAGCCGTGGTTCGATGGGTCGTGGCGGCTCCCCGAGCTCGAGCGCGTCACGGAGCCGGTGCCCGCCGACTGAGCACACGCACGGCCGAGGAGGACGCATGTTCGGTGGCTACACCGACACCCAGTGGGCCGCACTCGCTTTCGTGTTCCTCGGGATCGCGCTGGTGCTCGCCACCCTCGTGCGGCGGTACACCGGGTTCCTCCGCCGGCTCTACATCCCGGTCAGCGTCATCGCCGGGTTCCTGATCCTGCTGCTCGGCCCGCAGGTGCTGGGCGCGCTGACCCACGCGTCCGGGCTGGTGCCCGCGCCGGTCGCGGACGTGCTGGCACGGCTGCCCGGCCTGATGATCAACGTCGTCTTCGCCGGAGTGATGCTCGGCAAGCGGCTGCCGAGCGTGCGGACGTTCTGGCGGGAGTCGGCGCCGCACTTCATCCTGGGCAGCGTCTTCTCGTTCGGGCAGTTCGCGCTCGGAGCGCTCGCGGTCGCCCTCCTGCTGAAGCCGTTCTTCGGCCTGCCCGACGCCGCCGGATCGGTGCTGGAGCTGTCGTTCGCCGGCGGGCACGGCACGATTGCCGGGATGGGCGACATCCTGAAGACGGCGGGGGCCCCGGAGGTCGTCGACATCGGGCTCGGGCTCGCCACCATCAGCATGATCACCGGCGTGGTCGGCGGCTCGATCCTGGTGAACTACGCCATCCGCAGCCCGCGGATCGCCGTCGCACGCACCGCCCGCGTGCACCCGGCGACGGACGCCGAGCACTACATCCCGCCGAACAGCGGCGACACCGACTCCGCCGACGTCGGCCTCGGCTCGATCAGCCGCAGCTTCGGCGCGATCGCCCTCGCGATCGCGCTCGGCCTGCTCATCCTGGAGCTGCTCCGGTTCGGGACGAACGCCCTGGGCTCCGGCCTGTTCGACGACTTCCCGCTGTTCCCGTTCACCGTCATCGGCGGCTTCGTGGTGCAGCTCGTGCTGACGCTGACCGGCACGGAGGAGCTGGTCGAGCGGCGGACGGTCAACGACATCACGACCCTGGCGCTGGACATCCTGATCGCCGCCGCGATCGGCACGATGTCCCTGGCTGCACTCGGAGCGAACATCCCGAGCCTGGTCATCCTGACGGTGATCGCGTTCGCCTGGAGCGTCGTCGGGATGCTGTGGCTCGGCCCGCGCATCCACCCGGTGGACTGGTTCGAGCACGCGATCGCCGACTACGGCCAGTCGCAGGGCAACGTCGCCACCGGCTTCGTCCTCGCCGACATGGCCGACCCCGCACGCGCGACGGCGGCCGCCCGCGCCTACGGCTACAAGCAGCTCACGTACGAGCCGATCCTCGGCGGCGGCGTGCTGACGGCCCTCAGCGTACCGATCATCCTGCAGATCGGGTCGCTGTGGTTCGGGGTCGCGAGCCTGGTCGTGACGGCGGGGCTCATCCTGTGGGGGACGCTGCGGGGGCGGCGGAGCTAGGGCGCGATCGCGGCGACGGCCTCACAACCCCGCCCGCGCCGCCAGCAGCTCCACGGCCACCCGCCAGTCGCGCGCCGGGATCCCGTCCCCGGTCTCCTCCTCGCCGGGGGGCCGGGCGACGAACGACGGCCACGGGTCGCCGGGGATGTGCGACTCCTCGACCAGGCCGAGGTAGTCGCCGCCGAAGTAGACCTCCCACGCGGCGGTCGCCGTCGGGCTGTACATGAGTGTCAGCGGGAGCGTGCCGTAGGTGTAAACGGCGTGCTGGTGGGCCAGTTCCTTCCCCGTCATGTCCGCCTCCACGATCCACCCCTCCACTCATGTCCGAGCGTAAGCGCGTCCAGCCTCCGGCGGAAGGGATTGCTACGCCACGAAACGGCCGTCGCCCTCGTCGCCGGCGTCGTGGGTCGCCGCCACCGCCTCGGCGACGACGTCCCGCATCCGCCCGCGGCGCGCGAGGGCGGACCGCTGCCGGCCGGCGCCGCCTCCGCTGCGCAGGATCCGGTCCACCCCGGTGCGCACCAGCTCCAGGTCGCCGTAGCTCTCCAGCGCACGCGCAGTGTGGACGAGCAGGGCGTCGAGGGCGGAGACCGCCGTGCCCTCCCGTCCGGTCACCGGGTGGGGCAGCATCCCGCCCACGCCGGTCAGCGCCGCCTGCCACTCGGCCAGCCGGAGGGCCGCGGAGGGCGTCGCGAGCGGTGCGACGCCCGAGCGCCACTCGGCGACCGCGGTGTCGACGAGGGCGCGCACCAGTGCGGCCAGCACGACCGTGTCGCGCGCGTCGAGGCAGACGTCCGCGACCCTCACTTCGACGGTCGGCTGCTTGTGCGAGACCCGCGCGTCGAGGTAGAGCATGGCCTTGTCGAGGATCACGCCCGTCTCCACGAGCAGCCGCTCGAAGCGGTCGTAGGCCTCCACCGACCCGAAGACGTCGGTCGGCCCTGCGCTCTGCCACTGGTGCCAGGCGACGAAGCGGTAGCTGGCGTGCCCAGTGTCGACGCCGCCGACGAACGGCGAGTTCGCCGTCAGCGCCAGGAGCGCGGGAAGCCAAGTGCGGATCCGGTCGAGGACGGCGACGCCCTCCTCGCGCGAGTGGATGGCGACGTGCACGTGGCAGCCGCAGACGAGCGTCCCCCTGGCCGTGAGCCCGTACCGAGACATCATCTGGTCGTAGCGCGGGTCGGGCGTCGCGTGCGGGCGCAGCGGCAGGGGCGACATGGCCACGGCCACGGCCCGTGCGCCGTGGCGGCGGGCGAGCGTGTCGGCGAGCGTACGGCCCTCCACGATGTCGGCGTACAGCTCGTCGGTCGTCAGGCGCGGCAGCGTCTGGGTCTCGATCATCTCCTGCTGGATCTCGGCGCCGAGCCGCTGCTCGGCGCCGGCGGGCGCGTCCGCCAGCGCGAACGGGGCGACCGGAGTCGCGATCCCGCGTTCGTCGACCAAGAGGAGTTCTTCCTCCACCCCGAAAGTCCTCACGACAACCACTATCGGTGAGGGGTCCTCAGGGAGCAATACCCCGTTGCCCGTGAATCCGCCCAGCGCGGCCTACGCCGGGAGGACGACCGCCCGTTCGAGCACCTGCCCCGGCCACTCTCCGACCAGGAACGGGTCGGTGGGCGTGTATCCGCACGACTCGTAGAACCGGACCAGGTCGCCGGTGCCGCCCGCGTAGCAGTCGACCCGCAGCTTCCCGACCCCCGCGGCGAGCGCTTCGTCGTGCGCGAAGTCCAGCAACCGGCGCCCCGTGCCCTTGGCGCGCGGGTCACGGGAGCCGATGAGGACCCGGACGTACAGCTCGGGATCGGTCGCCGCCGGCACGTACTCGGTCGCCTCCCCCAGAGCCAGGAAGCCGACGACGCCCGCCTCCGGGTGCTCGGCGATCCAGGTCCCCGGCTCGGCGACCCAGCCCTGCACCCGGGTCACCTGCTCGGGACGGGAGGAGAACGGCTGCGTGCCCCACTGGCCGGTGTTGCCGATGGTGACGAACCAGGCGATCGCGTCGTCGAACAGGCGGAGGACGGCGTCGGCGTCGCCGGGCCGCGCCGGGCGGATGGTGGTCATGCTCCCATCCTGCTGGATGCGCTGCCTAGAATCGCGGAATGGCCATCCTCCCCGACCTCGCCGCGCTCTGGAGCGCCGCCCTGTCCGGCGACCCGGCCCCGGTCGAGCTCGCCCTCGCGGAGGACAGCCGGTTGCCCGGACCGCGCGCCAACCTCGAACTGGCGGCGCGGTTCGCGGACACGGTGGCGGCGGACCGGGCGACAGATCTCGCCGTGCTGGCCGGCTGGCTCGTGACCCCGCCGCGCCTGGCCGCCTCCCTGCCCGAGGGCACCGAGGAGTTCCTTCCCGCCTGCGCGGCGCTCGCGGCCGGCGCTGTGGCGGCGCGGGCGGCGGCGGACGGCGGGAGGCTCCCCGGCGACGCCGTCGGTCTCCTCACGACCGCGGCCGGGGACGCGCGCTGGCGCGTCCGCGAGCTGGCCGCGACGGGGATGCAGCGCGTCCTGGCCGCCGACTGGGCGACCGGCCTCCGGCAAGTCCGCGGCTGGCTGGACTCTGCCGAGCCCCTGCCGATGCGCGCCGCCGTCGCGGCGGTGGCCGAGCCTCCTCTCCTCCGCGACCCGCAGCACGCCGCCGACGCAGTGGCCGTCGTCCGGGAGGCCGTGGAGGCCCTGCTCGACCTGCCCGCCGCGCGCCGCAGGGACGACGACGTCCGCGTCCTCCGCAAAGCCCTCGGCTACGCGATCAGCGTGGTCGCCGCCGCGGACCCGGAGGACGGTCTTCCGCTCCTGGAGCGTCTCGCGGCCTCCACCGATCCCGACGCCGCCTGGCTCGTGCGCGAGAACCTCACGAAGGCGCGCCTGAAGCCCTACGCCGAACGCCTCGCCGCGCTGAGGGCGCCGAAAGACTAGCGGCCCAGCGCCTGCTCCACATCGGCCAGCAGGTCCGCGACGTCCTCGATGCCGACCGACAGCCGGATGACGTTGTCCGGGACCTCCAGCTCGGTGCCGCGCACCGACGCGTGGGTCATCTCCGACGGGTAGCCGATCAGCGACTCCACGCCGCCGAGCGACTCCGCGAGCTGGAAGACCTCTGTCGACTCCGCAAACGTCCGGGCGGCCGCCGCTCCCCCGCTGAGCGCGACGGACAGCATCCCGCCGAAGCCGCTCATCTGCCGGGCGGCGAGGTCGTGGCCGGGGTGGTCGGGGAGCCCGGGGTAGTAGACCGCGTCGATGCCGGGACGGCCGACCAGCGCCTCCGCGATGGCCTGCGCGTTCTCGCTGTGCCGCTTCATCCGCACGTCGAGCGTCTTGATGCCGCGGACGGTGAGCCACGCGTCCATCGGCGACGACACGGCACCGGCGGCGAACTGGATGAACTGCGCCTTCTCGGCGAGCTCGGCGTCCGCGAACACCAGGGCGCCGCCGATCACGTCGGAATGGCCGCCGAGGTACTTGGTCGTGGAGTGCACCACCACGTCCGCGCCGAACGACAGCGGCTGCTGGAGGGCGGGCGACGCGAACGTGTTGTCCACGACGACCAGCGCGCCGGCCGCGTGGCCCAGCTCGACGAGTGCCGCGAGGTCGCTGATCTTCATCAGCGGGTTGCTCGGGGTCTCGATCCAGAGCACCCGGGTGCGGTCGGTCGTGAGCGCGCTGCGGACGGCGTCCAGGTCGCCGAGGTCGACCGTCGTGTTGCGCACCTCCCAGGCGCCGTGGATGCGGTTGATGAGCCGGTGGGTGCCGCCGTAGACGTCGTTGCCGAGGACAACGTGGTCGCCCGGGCGCAGCACCGCGCGCAGCAGGGCGTCCTCGGCCGCGAGCCCCGACGCGAACGACAGCGCGCGCACGCCGCCCTCCAGGGAGGCCAGCAGCTCCTCGAGCGAGGTGCGCGTCGGGTTGCCGGCGCGGCCGTACTCGTACCCGCCGCGGAGGCCGCCGACGCCGTCCTGGACGAAGGTCGAGGTCTGGTAGATCGGCGGGATGATCGCGCCGGTGGTGGGGTCGAACTCCTGGCCGACGTGGATGGCGCGCGTGGCGAAACCGTGGGTCATCGGGATCCTTACTTCGATGCGGGATGTGTGGAGGAGCGGCTATTCGCTCAGGTACGTGAGCAGGTCCTGCCGGGTCAGCACTGCGACGGGCTTGCCGTCCTCGGTGACCAGCAGCGCGTTCGCGACGGCGAGCGCCGCCCGCGCGGCGGTCACCGGCTCGTTGACGCCGATCAGCGGCAGCGGCTCGCCGAGGTGCGCCCCGACGGGGTCGTTCATCTTGGCGCGCCCGCCGAAGACGTCGTCGACCAGCGAGCGCTCGTCGAGCGCTCCGGCCACCTCGCCCATGACGACCGGCGGCTCCGCCGTCAGCACCGGCAGCTGCGAGACGCCGTACGTGTTCATGATCTCGATGGCGTCGTGGACGGTGTCGGACGGGTGCGCGTGCACGAGGTCGGGCAGGTCGCCGCGCTTGGTGCGGATGACGTCGTGCACAGTGGCCTCGTCGGGCACCTCGCTGAAGCCGTAGGAGCGCATCCACTTGTCGTTGAAGATCTTCGCCAGGTAGCCGCGGCCGCCGTCCGGGAGGATGACGACCACGACGTCGTCGGCGGTCAGGTCCTTCGCGGCGCGCAGGGCGGCCACCACGGCCATGCCGCTGGAGCCGCCGACGAGGATGCCCTCCTCGCGGGCGAGCCGCCTGGTCATGTGGAAGGAGTCGGCGTCGCTGACCGGGATGACCTCGTCGACCACGCTCGGGTCGTACGCGCCGGGCCAGAAGTCCTCGCCCACGCCCTCCACGAGGTACGGGCGGCCGGTGCCGCCGGAGTAGACCGAGCCCTCCGGGTCGGCGCCGACGATGCGGACGCGGCCCTCGGAGATCTCCTTGAGGTAGCGCCCGGTGCCGGTGATGGTGCCGCCGGTGCCGACGCCGGCCACCAGATGGGTGATCCGGCCGTCGGTGTCGCGCCAGATCTCCGGACCGGTGGTCTCGTAGTGGCTGCGCGGCCCGTTCGGGTTGAAGTACTGGTTGGGCTTGAACGCCCCGGGGATCTCCGCCGCCAGCCGGTCGGACACCGAATAGTAGGAGTCCGGGTGGTCGGGCGGCACCGAGGTGGGCGTCACCACGATCTCCGCGCCGTAGGCGGTGAGGACGTTGCGCTTGTCCTCGCCCACCTTGTCGGGGAGGACGAACACGCACCGGTAGCCGCGCTGCTGGGCGACGAGCGCCAGGCCCACGCCGGTGTTGCCGCTCGTCGGTTCCACGATGGTGCCGCCGGGCTTGAGCTGCCCGTCCGCCTCCGCCGCGTCGAGGATGCGGGAGGCGATGCGGTCCTTCGACGAACCTCCGGGGTTCAGGTACTCGAGTTTGACGAGCACCGTCGCCGCGATTCCGTCGGTCAGCCTGTTGAGCTTCACGAGCGGAGTGTCGCCGACCAAGTCGATGATGGTCTCTGCGTACTTCACGCCGTCCACCGTAACAGGGCGGATGCGCGGCCGCCGCCGTATTACCCGCTCATCCGCGCCGGGGCTCCCCGCCTAGACTTCTGCCATGCCCGTGTCCGATCTCTCGCCCGTGGCCCAGGACTACCTGAAGCTGATCTGGTCGGCGACCGAGTGGGCGGGCGACCCGATCACGGTCAAGCAGCTCTCGGAGCGGATGGGCGTGCGCGCCGCGACGGTGTCGGACGGCATCCGGAGGCTCGCCGACCAGGGCCTGGTGGTGCACGAGCCGTACGGCGCGATCGAGCTGACCGAGGACGGCCGCCGCGGCGCGGTCGCGATGGTGCGCAGGCATCGGCTGATCGAGACCTTCCTCGTCGAGGAGCTCGGCTACGGCTGGGACGAGGTGCACGACGAGGCCGAGGTGCTGGAGCACGCGGTCTCCGACGGCCTGGTCGACCGCATCGACCGCCGGCTCGGCTACCCGGCGCGCGACCCGCACGGCGACCCCATCCCGACCGCGGACGGCACGCCCCGTCGACCGGAGGCCGTCCCGCTGCTGACCGCGCCCTCCGGCGTCCCGCTCAGCGTCGTGCGCATCTCGGACGCCGACCCTGCCGTCCTCCGCTACCTCGCCGAGCGCGGCATCGGGCTGGATGCGGTGCTGACGGTGGACGAGCACCGCGCGTTCGCGGGCGACGTGACCGTGCACGTGGGCGACGCCGCGATCGTGCTGGGCGCGACGGCGGCCGGGGCGGTGTGGGTCGCCGGCGGGTGACCGCGCCCTACGCCACCACCGTCAGCACCACCAGCGCCAGGTTCAACGCCACCACCAACCCCGCGACGCCCCAGCCGACGACCCGCACCCAGCCCGCGTCCGCCCGTTCCCCCATCACCGCGCGCGACCCGGTCAGCCGAAGCAGCGGGATCATCGCGAACGGGATGCCGAGGCTCAGGAACACCTGCGAGATCACCAGAGCCCAGGTGGGGTCCACGCCGAGCGCGAGGATGATCACGGCCGGGATCAGCGTCACGACGCGGCGGGCGAGCAGCGGCACGCGCACGCGCAGGAGGCCGCTCATGATGGTGGCGCCCGCGTAGCTCCCGACGGAGGTCGACGCCAGCCCGGAGGCCAGCAGCCCGACCGCGAAGATCGCGCCGATCGCCGGGCCGAGCGCCGCGCTGATCGCGGCGTGCGCTCCCTCGATGGTGTCGGTCCCCGCCACCCCGGGCAGCGCCGACGCCGCCAGCAGCAGCATCGCGATGTTGACGGCCCCCGCGAGCACGAGAGCGAGCACGACATCCAGCCGGGTCGCCCGCAGCAGCGTGCGCGTACGCCCCTCGTCGCCGCCGGCGCCGTGCCGGTCGCGCGCGAGCGCCGAGTGCAGGTAGATCGCGTGCGGCATCACCGTCGCGCCGAGCATGCTCGCGGCGAGCAGCACCGTCGGCGCCCCGTCGAAGCGCGGCACCAGACCCGCGGCGGCGGCCCCCCAGTCGACCGGGCTGACGAAGAGCCCGGCCAGGAAGCCCGCGGCGATCACGCCGAGCAGCACCAGGATGACCGCCTCGAACGGCCGCTGTCCGCGCCGCGTCTGCACCGCCAGCAACGCGATGGCGGCGACGCCGACGATCAGCCCGCCGAGCGGCAGCGGAAGGCCGAACAGCAGGTTCAGCGCGATGGCCCCGCCGATGACCTCGGCGATGTCGGTCGCCGCGGCGACCAGCTCGGCCTGCGCCCAGTACGCGCGCCGGGCGCCCGCGCCGAGCCGTGCCCCCAGCAGCTCCGGAAGGCTTCGCCCGGTGACGATCCCGAGCTTCGCGGACTGGTATTGCACGAAGACGGCGATGGCGTTGGCGGCGACCAGCACCCAGACGAGGAGGTAGCCGTAACGCGCGCCCGCCGTCAGGTTGGCCGCGACGTTGCCGGGATCGACGTACGCGATCGCGGCCACGAAGGCCGGCCCGAGCAGGAACCACAGACGCAGGCGCGAGCGCGCGGGCCGCTCCGCGACCTCCGCAGTTTTCGTCTCTCCTGACTCCATTGTTAGCCCAGCCTAACAACGATCGAAGGGCACGTAAACGCCCCCAAAACGCTGTTTTAGGGGCGTTTACGTGCCCCTCGGCGTCACTGATCGAGGATCGCGGTCTCGGTCTGCTCGCGGTAGAGGCGGGCGTAGATGCCGCCCAGGTCCAGGAGCTCGCGGTGCGTGCCGCGCTCGACCACCTGGCCGTGGTCGATCACGAAGATGACGTCGGCGGCGACGATCGTGGACAGCCGGTGCGCGATCGCGATGGTGGTCCGGCCGCGGGAGGCCGTGTCGAGCGCCTGCTGCACCACCCGCTCCGAGATCGTGTCGAGGGCGCTCGTCGCCTCGTCGAGGATGAGCACCTCGGGGTCCTTCAGCAGCACGCGCGCGATCGCGATGCGCTGCTTCTCGCCGCCCGACAGGCGGTAGCCGCGCTCCCCGACGACCGTCTCGTAGCCGTCGGGGAAGCCGACGATCGTGTCGTGGATGTTCGCCCGCTTCGCCGCGGCCTCCAGCGCCTCCTGCGTCGCGTCGGGCCGGGCATAGCGGAGGTTCTCGGCGATGGTCGCGTGGAAGAGGTACGTCTCCTGGCTGACGACGCCGATGTGCGAGACCAGCGAGTCCTGCTGCAGCTCGCGGAGGTCGGTGTCGCCGAACAGGATCCGCCCGGAGGTCGTGTCGTAGAACCGCGGGATGAGGTAGCTCACCGTGGTCTTGCCCGCGCCGCTCGGCCCGACGAACGCGGCGAACTCGCCCGGCTCGATGGTGAACGACACGTCGTCCAGGGTGTTGCGCTCCCCCGGCCGGGCGTCCGGGTAGCGGAACACCACGTGGTCGAACTCGATGCGGCCGAGGTCGCGGCCCGGGTCGACGGGCACCGCGTCCGGGCGGTCGGCGATGGCCGGCTTCAGGTCGAGGTATTCGAAGATCCGGGCGAACAGGGCGCCGGAGGTCTGCAGGTCGAGCGCCACCCGCATGAGCGCGAGCAGCGGGAACAGCAGCCGCGCCTGCACCGTCGTGAACGCGACGATGGTGCCGGCCGTGATGTCCGTGGCCCCGCCGAGGATCAGCCAGCCGGAGACCAGGTAGACGATCGCCGGGATGGACGACAAGAAGATGTTGACCATCGCGAAGAACCACTGGCCGCTCATCGACTGCGACACCTGCAGCCGGATCTGGGTGCGATTCTCGTCCGAGTAGCGCTCGATCTCGGCCTGCTGGCGGTTGAAGCTCTTCGAGAGCAGGATGCCGGACACGCTCAGCGTCTCCTGCGTGATCGCGGTCATGTCCGACAGCGACTCCTGCGTCCGGGTCGCGATCCGCGCCCGCACCTGGCCGACCCGGCGCTGGGCGATCACCAGGATCGGCATCAGGATGACCGCGACGATGGTCAGCTGCCAGTTGAGCAGCAGCATCGCCACCAGGGCGGCGATCACCGTCACGGTGTTGCCGAGGATGCTCGACATCGTGTTGGTGAGCACGTTCGCGACGCCGCCGACATCGTTCTGCAGCCGCGACTGGATGATGCCGGTCTTGGTCTTGGTGAAGAAGCTCAGCTCCATCGACTGCAGGTGCGAGAAGAGCCGCACCCGCAGCGCCCCCATCACCTTGTTGCCGACGGACGAGGTCAGGTAGGTCTGCCAGACGCCGAGGAGCGCCGACCCGACGAACACCACGATCATCACCACGACGATCTCGATCAGCACGGGCATGTCCGGCGTGCCGGACTTCGGGAAGAGCCCGTGGTCGAAGGCGCGCTGGGTGAGCAGCGGAGGCACCACCGACAGCGCCGCGCCGATCAGCACCAGCACCATGGTGGTGACGATCGCGACCTTGTGCGCGGAGAACAGCGACACGATCCGGCGGAACAAATGCGGGATCCGGGGCGCCTCCGCGTTCATCGCCCGCTGCGCCGCCGCGTCGCCGCCGCTGACGCGCGAGCGCATGCCACCGCCGCCACCGACCATGCCGCGCATCCCGCTCACAGGGAAAGCCTACGTCCGCGCCGACCGCTCTCATGCCGCTCCCGGTACGCCGTGCGCGAAGGAGGCGGGCGGCAGGCCCCATGCCCTTCCGCCCGCCTCCGGTCTGGTGGCTAGCCGCCGATCACGCCGCGTCGAGCGCGGCGGCCTCGGCGTGCTGCGCCCTCCGCACCCACTGGGAGCGGAGCAGGAACAGCCCGGCGACGACCGCGATCGCTGCGATCACCATCGGGGTCACGCTGTCGAAGCCCGTCGAGGCGAGCGCGCCGCCGCCGAGCAGGGCGCCGCCGCCACCGAGGGGGCCGAAGGGGTTGCCGGTTCCGTACATGTCGTTTCTCCTGAGGTTCGTTGGCGAGTCGGATCGTTGTCGAGTGGGGGCCGGGAGGCGGACTACTTCTGCGCGGAGCGCTTGCGGCGGCCGATCACGACGCCGCCGGCGCCGAGCACACCCGCTCCGGCGAGCCCCAGCAGCACCGGGACCTCCTGCGCGGCGATGATCACCGTCACGTCGGCGGACTCGTCGCCCGAGGTGACCGGGAGGTCGTTCTGGCCCTCGGCCAGCCCGGAGACCTCCAGCGACCAGGTGCCGTCCTCCTTCACGGTGGTGTCCGCGGGACCGGTCGGAGTGGTCACGGTCACGGTCGCGCCCGGCGTCCCGTTGCCCGAGATCACCGCGGTCTTGGCGTCGTCGTCCTTCGAGTCGACCTGCGCGGTCAGCGGCGTGGGCACGTCGGCCGCGTCGATCGTCACCGACGTGTCGGCGGACGAGGTGACCGTGGCTCCGGTGCTGTCGGTCTTCTCCTGCACGGCCGTGAACGCGTTGGCGCCCTCGGCGAGGCCGTCGACGTCCACCGACCAGGTGCCGTCCGGGCCGACAGTGGCGGTCTTCGGGCCGTTCGGCGTGCTGACGGTGATCGTGGCGCCCGGCTCACCCTTTCCGGTGAGCGTCGCGGCCTTCGCGTCGTCGTCCTTCGCCGAGACGGTGACGGTGACCGGCTCGATCGCGCGGAGGAAACGCGCGGTGAGGCCGCCGACGTCCGGGTTGACGACCGTGCCGGCGGTCAGCCGGGTCGCGTCCCAGTCGTAGCTGACGGTGACGGAGGACACCGCGCCGTTGAGCTGCACGTTCGCCGTCGTGTTGAGCATCGCGGTGTCCGGCGCTGCGAGGACGGCCGCGACATCGACGCTCAGCGTGTTGGCCGCCCAGCTCCACGCCGGATCCGAGCCGTTCACGAGGGACAGCGCGGGCGCGGGCGAGCCGTTCACCCCGGTGACCTTCGGCTGCACCCACGTGCGGACGGTCGAGCTGTTGCCGCTGCCGGTCCCGAATCGGAGCACCGGGTCGCTGACGGGCGTGGAGAACGTGAACGTCTGCGTGTAGGTGCCGCAGCGGACGACCTCACCGACCTTCGTGCCCGACGTCACGCAGTTCGCGACCGGGTCGGGGATGCTCCGGAGGGAGTTCCCGCTCGGGGAGACCTTCTGGGCGCCGGGCGCGTCGACGGTCAGGGTCCCGCTGAGCGGGGCGGCGAGCGACGCGCTCGTCCCGGTGAAGGCGCTGGTCGCAGCGACGGTGCCGTCGGGCGTGGGTACCACCGCGTTGGCGGCCGACGGGACCAGGAGGGCCAGGGCGGCGGCGGTGATCCCCGCGCCGCCGATGGTCAGACGGGTCTTCTTCATGTGCTGTGTCCTTTCTGGGACGGTCGGTTGTCTCAGGCGGCGTCCGCGAGCCGCAGGGCCGCCTGGGCGATCTGCGCGCCGGCGCGTCCGTCGCCGTACGGCGACGGGGTCGCGGCCAGGCGCGAACGCAGACCGGGCTGGGAGAGGACGCCGGCCGCCGCGGCGGCGATGTCCTCCCCCGGCGTCACGAGCCGGGCGAACCCGGCGTCGATGGATTCGGGGCGCTCGGTGGAGCGCCGGACGACGAGGAGCGGCTTCCCCAGCACCGTGACCTCCTCCTGCACGCCGCCGGAGTCGGAGACGATCAGGTCGGCGACGCTCGCGAGGGCGAGGAAGTCGCCGTGGCCGAGGCCGCGGCGCACGTCGAAGGCGTCCAGCAGTCCTGCGAGGCCCCAGCGGTTCGCGGCGGCCTCGGTGCGCGGGTGGAGGGCGAGGACGACGTCCGCCTCGATCCGGCGCAGCCCCTCGAGGACGCGGCGCAGCGCCTCCGGGTCGTCGGTGTTCTCCGGGCGGTGGACGGTGGCGAGCACCAGTGGCCGTCCGGTCTCCGCACGTTGGGCGGGCGCCGCAGCCTCCAGGGAGGCGATGGTGGCCTCGACGACCGTGTTGCCGGTGACCGCGATCCGCTCGGCCGGCACGCCCTCGCGGAGCAGGTTGTCCCGGTTGGCGGCGGTCGCCGCGCAGTGCAGCTCGGCGAGCGCGCCGACCACGAGCCGGTTGAGCTCTTCGGGCATCGCGCGGTCGTGGGAGCGCAGCCCGGCCTCGACGTGGATGACCGGGATGTCGAGGTAGGACGCCGCCTGGGCGCCGACCGAGGTCGAGTTGGTGTCGCCCTGCACGATCACGGCGGCGGGACGGTCCGCGCGGAAGTGCGCGGTGAGCTCCGCGATCCCTTCGGCGACCTGCTCGGGACGGCCCTTGCCGCTCATGCCGGACAGGCGGATGTGCGGCTCGCCGATGCCGAGGTCCGTGAAGAACCGCCCGGCCATGCTGTCGTCCCAGTGCTGGCCGGTGTGCACGACGCGGGCACGGGGGCCGAGGGCGCGGACGACGCTCGCGAGCTTGATGATCTCGGGGCGGGTGCCGAGGACGACGGCGATGTCGCCGGAGCGGGCGGCGACGGAACGGGTGCGGGTGGTCATGTGTACTCCTTCTCGGGTGCGGTGGTGCGGGTGGTTCCGGGTGCGGGTGGTGTCGTCCTGCGGGCCACGACACTGCAATTCTTTCGGCCGAGATTTCAGATTGCGGGGCCGAGCCGCCCCGGTGAGTGACCGATGAGTGCTGCCGGGGACCCGGCTGCGGTCGGCGGGGCGAAGGCCCCGGTCGTCGACGTGGCGGCGACGGCCGGGGCCTTGCTTCGAGCGGGAGGCGTTACTTCCGCGCGCGCTTGCGGCGGCCGATCACCGCGCCGGTCGCGCCGAGCACGCCGGCGCCGGCCAGGCCCAGCAGCACCGGGACCTCCTGCACCGCGATGATCACGCTCACGTCGGCGGACTCGTCGCCCGAGGTCACGGTGAGGTCGTTCTGGCCCTCGGCGAGGCCCGAGACCTCCAGCGACCAGGTGCCGTCCTCCTGCACAGTGGTGTCCGCCGGACCGGTCGGCGTCGTGACGGTCACGGTCGCGCCCGGCGTGCCGGTGCCCGAGATCACCGCGGTCCTGGCGTCGTCGTCCTTCGAGTCGACCTGAGCGGTCAGCGGCTCGGCCGGGGCCGGCACGTCGATCGTCACGGCGACATCGGCGGTGGAGGTCACGGTCGTGCCGTTCTGGTCCTTCACCGGCTGGGACACCGTCAGGTCGTTCTTCCCCTCGGCGAGGCCGTCGAGGTCCACCGACCACGTGCCGTCGGCGGCGACGGTGGCGGTCTTCGGGCCGTTCGGCGTGCCGACGGTGATCGTCGCGCCCGGCTCACCCTTTCCGGTGAGCGTCGCGGTCTTCGCGTCGTCGTCCTTCGCCGAGATCGTCGCCGTCACCGGGGTGATCTCCCGCGACAGGCCGATGGACACGGCCGAGCTCTGCGGCGACGTCGCGGTCGAGTTCACCGGGCCCGCCGTCTTGACCGCCTTGAGGTCGTGGACGAAGGTCACCGAGGTGACGGCTCCGGGGAGCTGGACGTCGGCCATGGTGCCTGCGTTGGCGGGCGCTCCGACCAGGCCCGCGCCGTCGGTCGTCAGGGTGTTGTCCTTCCAGCCGGCTCCCGTGCCGGAGGCCGCCGCGAGCGGCGCGACGGCCGGCGCGGGCTTGCCGTCGATCTGGGCGATACGCGGCTCGGCCCAGCCCCTCACCTCGAGACCGTCCGCGTTCTTGACGCCCCAGCCGAAGCTGATCAGCTTCAGGATGGGCTCCGTCACCGGCGCGTCGAAGGTGAGGGTCTCGGTGAAGGTCCCGCAGTCGACGATCCTTCCGATCGCGGAGACGGCCGGCATGCAGTTCGCCTGAGCGGTCAGCTCGGCCATCATGCTCTGCGCGGACCCGGTGAGTTTGACGCCGTTCGACGCGCTCGCGGTGACCTTTCCGGCATAGGGCGCCTTCAGCGGGGCCGCCGTGCCGGCGAAGTCGCCGTTCAGGACGACCGTGCCGTTCGCGGCCGGGTCCGCGGCCTGGGCGGCGAGCGGGGTCAGGATGGTCATCGCGGCGGTCGCGACGAGCGCGCCGGTTCCGGCGAGCAGTCTTCTGGTGGTCTTCATGGGGAAGGTCCTTTCACAGGTCGGGTGTTCCGGCGGGTGACCGGGCTTTTCGGATGAGTCGCACGGAAGTGCGATGACTCGATCCTCCCGTCTGAAATTGGACATTGTGGGTCTGGGATGTCTTGCTGAGCGGCGGTTGAGTGGTCCTCGGCCGGCCCGCCCGCAGGCGCTCCGAGCGCGCGAAGAAGCCCCGGCCGTCGTACCCGAACGACGACCGGGGCTCTCGGGTCGGCCCCCACCCGGAGGGGCCGGTGCCGGCGGCGGCACCCGAGCACGCCGCCGGAACTCTGTCAGCTGGTGCGCGAGACGAGCTGTCCCGCCTCCACCGTCTCCGCGTTGCGGATGGTCTTCGCCCAGCCGGTCTGCCGGCGGACCAGCTGGATGACCGCGCGCCACGCGATCACATAGATCAGGTAGACGTACACGAGGTAGCCCAGGCCCCAGCCGAGGGCGGCGCGCCAGGTGGCCTCCGGCTCGCAGCGCAGCCGGTAGAGGACTCCCCAGATCGCGAACTCGCCGACGCCGACGACGAGGTACACGGCCAGCAGCCAGGCGCCGCCGTGGGCGAGCCAGTCCACCATGCCGTACGGGTCGGAGGCGGCGTTGACGATCATCGCGATCAGCGGGACCGGGTACAGGATCGTGCCGAGCACCTGCACCCAGGGCTGCATCAGGAAGTAGCTGAGCTCCATCGCGCCGAGGTTGCCGAGGCGTGAGCTGCCCCAGATCTTCGGGAGGTAGCGGAAGCACTGCATGGTGCCCTGCGACCAGCGGGCGCGCTGGACGATGTACCGGCGCAGCGAGTACAGCGCCTCCTGGTCGACCCAGGCCGCCGTCGTGTACGCGTTCTTCCAGCCGCCGAGGAGGAAGTGCAGTCCGAGCTCGAAGTCCTCCAGCAGCGATCCGCGCCACGGGCCCTCACCCTCGGCGATGTCGTCCAGCGCGGAGAGCCGGGTCAGCTGGCCGTTGCCTCCGACGTTGACCGTTCCGGTGTAGCGGCGGCTCATCTGGATGGCGGAGATCGGGCCGCGGAACTCCAGATCCTGCATCCGCACGAAGGTGCGCGCCAGCAGGTTCGCCAGCCGGCCGCGGTTCGGCAGCGGCGTCGCCTCGACGCGGTTGGACATCCGCACCTCGACCTGGACGGCGCCGATCTTCGGCGTGCCGAACAGCTCGGGGCCGGCCGCGACCTCGAGGAGGTTCGCGGAGGGGCGCCCGTCGGCGTCCACGACGGCGAGGATCGTGCTGTCGCGCTCGTCGGCCGGGATGGTCTCCCGGATGATCGACCAGGCGTGGTTCAGGGCGTGGGCCTTGCCGATGCGGGCGTTCGGGCGTCGGCGCTGGATCAGCTCGACGCCGCCGAGCTCCGCGGCGGCCTCGCGCACGATCGCGGCGGTCGCGTCCTCCGAGTCGTCGTCGACGACCCAGACGGTGGCTGCGGGGAAGGTCTCGCGGAGGTAGGCGATGGTCTCGCCGATCACGGCCTCCTCGTCGCGGCACGGCACGACGAAGTGCCAGTCGTAGGCCGCCGGGTCGCCCATCTCCTCCGGCTTGCGCCGGACGAACGGCAGGATGATCGTGACGACGTAGCCGAGGAAGACCGTGCCGGCCACCAGCGAGAAGATGATCGAGATGTCGAGGAGGAGCTGGTGGTTCACGCGGTCACCGCCTGTCCCTTGCGGCCGCGGGCGGCGATCCAGAGCATCCCCGCGGTGGTCAGCAGCAGGCCGGCCAGCACGATCACGGAGCCGACCAGCGTGTGGCCCCAGCCGAACCCGCTGACGCCGTCGCCGAGGGTCAGCGCGGCGATGACGAGGACGCGGACGGTGTTGACGACCTCCAGCAGCACGGCGCCGATTGCGACGGCGAACAGGGCGCGCAGCACGCTGATCCGGCCGGTGGCCAGCAGCGCGGCGGCGATGAGCAGGAACGGCACGAGCAGCAGGACGATGCTGCAGGCGAGGCCGATGCTCATCGAGAAGAGCATCGGGCCGCCGGCGCCGACCGTGATGGTGGCGTGCTCGCCGAGCGCGGCTGACGCCCCGAGCACGGTCGGGATGGCCTGCGCGAAGAGGTGCGCCTCCAGCTGGACGGCCCGCTCGAGCAGCACGACGAGCGCGACGGCGAGGCCGGTGAGCAGCGCCGCCAGGACGAGCTGCGGGACGGAGGCCCGGCGGCGGCGTGCGGTCCGCCGGGCGGATGGGGTGGGTGCGAGTGGTGTGTCTGACATGTTCGTGCTCCTGCCGGGTGGCTGTACTCCTGCCGGGTGTGCGGGAGTACTTCGATGGAACCAGCGGAGCTGTCAGGATGCGGGGGCCGCTCCCCGGTTTGAGTGCCGGGTGAGCGGTCGGAGCCCTACAGGTCGGGGTTCCACTCGTCGCGGAGCTGCCGGCGGTTGGCGTAGCCCAGCTTCTTCAGGAGGCGGTGCATGTGGTTCTCGACCGTGCGGACGCTCACGAACAGCCGGTGCGCGATGTCGCGGTTGCTGAGCCCGGCCTTCGCGAGGATGGCGACCTCCCGCTCCCGGTCCGAGAGGAGCTCGCCGCCCCTGTCCTGGTCGAAGCGGTGCCGATGGTCCCCGATCAGGGCGGTGCGCGCCCCGTCGTCCAGGGGTTCCCGGCCGGAGGCGGCGCGCAGCCGGTCGATCGCCTCCACGGCCGCGGCCGCCAGCTGCGGGGAGATCAGCTCGCCCGAGCGGTCCAGCGCGGTCGCGATCCGCTGCTCGTCGCCCGACCCCATCGCCACCTTCACGTCGAAGACCGCGTGGTGGAGCGGGCTGTCGATGCGGTCCATCACCGCGGCGATCTCGACCGCCTGCTCCGCCGTGACCTCCGTCAGGTCGGCCCAGAACATGCACGCCGTCGCCAGGTGGCCGAGCGCCGCCTCCGCCGCTCCGACCTCCCAGAGCAGGGTGTCGCTCCCGGCGAGGTCGCCCTCCGCCCTGCGGATCGCGGCGTGCGCCAGCTCGACCCGCGAGGGGTGAGGCGGGAGGTGCAGGGTGCTCGCCCGCTCGCCCTCCGCCATCAGCGCCCTGGCCAGCTCCAGGTCGCCGAACTGCGCCTGGATGATCGCGCCGAGCAGCAGCAGCGGGGGCTGCGGGATGGCGAACGGGCCACCGCTGCCGAGCCGCAGCCCGGTGCTCAGCGCGCGCCAGCCCGCCTCGAGGCGGCCGCGCTGGACCAGCGTCTGCGCGACGCCGAGGGCGTGGAACTGGAAGCCGAGCGGGCTGAGCTGGTCGTAGGCGTGCTCGGCGCAGCGCCGGGACCACTCCTCCGCGTCCTCCAGCCGGCCGAGGGCGAGCAGGGCCTCCGTGCGGAGGAAGTCGACGTGGATCGACGCGATCGTGCCCTCGACCAGCCCGCTGCGGGTGTCGATCCGCTCGAGCGCGTCCTCCGGGTTGCCGGACTCCAGCAGCAGCGCGACGCCGAGGAGGGTCGCCCAGGTGTTCTCGTAGTCGCTCGTCCCCGGCTCGCTCAGCCGCGCGATGAGCTCGGGCGTGAGCGGGACCTTGTCGGTGTGGAGGTGGATGGTCTCGTACACCTTGCGGACGAACGAGGCCTTCGCGCCGAGGCGCGCGCCGAGGCCGTCCAGCCACGCCGGGATCCCGTCGCCCTCGCCGCTCCAGATCCGCCACTGCAGCTCGTACAGGGAGAACTGGAGGCGGGCGGTGACCGAGTCCCTGTCGCCGAGGACCGTGTCCGCGAAGATCCGCCCCAGCGTCTCGCCGGGCCGCTGGACCGTCAGCGTCCGGAAGTACGCGCAGGCGTTCTCCACCGTGGGGAGCTCGAGCCACAGCGCGCGGGCCGCCGCCTCGCGCACGGCCACCCGCTCCTTCACCTGGCCGGCGAACTCCGCCGACCAGCGCCAGTAGTCGTCGCTGTCCAGCCCGCTCACCACGAACGGGTCGATCGAGCTCGCCGCACGGTCGGGCACGAAGTCGGCGCCGAAGGTGCGCTCCACGGTCTCGACCAGGCGATAGCGGCGCTCGGGCGTGAGCTGCTCGCGCAGGCCGCGGGACAGCGCGGGAGGGCTGACCCTGGCGTCGTGGCCGACCTCCGCGTAGCTCCAGGACAGCCGCCCGCGCTGGTTCAGGCTCAGCAGGACCGCGGGGTCCACGAGCCGGTCGAGCTCGCGCGGGGGCAGCGGGCCGGCCCAGGCGAGCAGCTCGAGGGCGCTCTGCTCCTCGGGGCTGAGCCGCCCGGTGAGGGCGTGGACGACGGAGGCGGCCGACGCCTCCTCGAGCGATCCCACTTCCGACCAGAGCCCGTCGCGCTGCCCGACGGCGCCGGTGGCGACCGCGACGTCGACCAGTGCGGCGGCGACGCGCGGGTTGCTGCCGGAGTGCGCGCTGAGCGAGACGACCAGCTCGGCGTCCGGCCGGCCACGCAGCCGGGCCGCGACGAACCGGGACATCGCCTCGAACGACAGCGGGGGGACGGCCACGTCAGCGGGCGCGCGCTCGGCGAGCAGCCAGGCGAAGGGACGCTGCGCTCCCCCGATCGCGACGCTGCAGCGCCCCGCCGTCGCCACCAGCCGGGCGCCGGAGCGGTCGAGGACGGCGCGCAGCACCGCGACGGCCGGCGCCTCCAGGACGTCCAGGTCATCGACCAGGACCCGGCTCCGCGGCCCGCTCAGCTCGTCGGCGAACGCGGCGACGAGGCGCTCCACCGCCGCGCCGTCCGCGGCGCCGGCCGGTGCTCCCACCGGGACCGTCGTGGTCGCGAAGGGCGCGAGCGGGTCGGCGGCCGACCCGGAGCGGGCGGACACCAGGACCGCGTCGTTCCCGCGCGTGCGCAGCGCGCCGGCGAGCTGGCCCAGGCACCAGGTCTTGCCCGACCCGTCGTCGCCGACGAGGAGGACGTCCCTGCCCTGCGCGAGCAGGGTCAGCGCGGCGTCGATCGTGGATTCCGGCATGGCTGGCTCCGTTTCATTCCAGCGCATGATACTCCACGGTCAGACACCGTGCGCCACACGTCACGCTCAGGCGCTGCGTCCCCCCGCTCGTGGGTAGAAGCGACCGTGACCGAATCGCAATGCAAGCGCTTGACGTAAACGCTTGCACAGAATGAATCCCCGGAGTACGTTGAGCCCGGGCGCACCCGCGCCTGCACCAAGAGCTCAACGAGGAGTGAAATGAAAGCAGCACGTCTCTCCGTGATCGCAGGAGTCGCCCTCGCCGGCCTCGCACTTGCGGGATGCACCGGCGGCGGTTCAGGAGGCAGCGGGGGCGGAGACGCCAACGCGAACCTCGACAGCAAGGGCCCCATCACCTACGTGCAGGGCAAGGACAACTCCAACGTCGTCCGCCCCCTGATCGACAAGTGGAACGCAGCACACCCCAGCGAGAAGGTCACCTTCAAGGAGCAGACCGACCAGGCCGACCAGCAGCACGACGACCTCGTGCAGCACTTCCAGGCGAAGGACCCGAACTACGACGTGGTCGATGTCGACGTCGTGTGGACCGGTGAGTTCGCCGCGAAGGGCTGGCTCCAGCCGCTGACCGGCAACTTCAAGATGGACAACTCGAAGCTGCTGGCTCCGACGGTCAAGTCGGGAACCTACAACGGCACGCAGTACGCGGCGCCGCAGACCTCCGACGGCGGCATCCTGTACTACCGCAAGGACCTGGTCTCCAGCCCGCCCAAGACGTGGGATGAGATGCTCAAGGACTGCGACGTCGCCAAGGCGAAGGGCATCGGCTGCTACGCCGGTCAGTTCGCCCAGTACGAGGGCCTGACGGTGAACGTGGCCGAGGCCATCAACACCAACGGCGGCACCATCGTCGGCGACGACGGCAAGACCGTCACCGTCGACAGCTCGCAGGCCAACGCGGGTCTGACCCGCCTGGTGGACGGCTTCAAGAACGGCCAGATCCCGGCCGAGGCCATCACCTACCAGGAGGAGCAGGGCCGCCAGGCGTTCGAGGCCGGCAAGCTGATGTTCCTGCGCAACTGGCCGTACGTCTACAACCTGGCCAAGACCGACGGCTCGTCGACGGTGAAGGACACCTTCGGCATCGCCCCGCTGCCGGGTGTGACCGCTGACAAGCCGGGCGTCTCCAGCCTGGGCGGTCACAACGCCGCCATCAGCGTCTACAGCAAGCACAAGGCGACCGCGTTCGCGTTCCTGCAGTTCCTGCAGAGCGAAGAGACCCAGAAGTTCTTCGTGACGCAGGGCTCGCTCGCACCGGTCCTCAGCTCGCTGTACGACGACGCCGGCCTGAACAGCCAGCTGCCCTACCTGTCCACCCTGAAGACGTCGATCGAGAACGCGGTCCCGCGTCCCGTCTCGCCGTTCTACCCGGCCATCACCAAGGCCGTTCAGGACAACGCCTACGCCGCCCTGAAGGGCGACAAGTCGGTCGACCAGGCGCTGAAGGACATGTCCGCGGCCATCAAGACCGCGAGCTCGGGCCAGTAAGGCCCATCACGGTCGCCGGGCGGCGGGATCCTTCCCGCCGCCCGGCTCCCCCACACATCGCTTTCTCCCCGGAGGCCGCACATGTCAACGTCGAACGTCGTCGCCCCCTCATCAACGAAGAACAGGCCGCCTGAGCAGCGCGCCGGAGTCAAGCACAACCGCCGCCAGCAGAGCCGCTGGGCCTTCTACCTCATCATCCCCACGCTGATCCTGCTGGCCATCGTCATCGGCTACCCGATCGTCAGCGCGGTCGTGATGTCCTTCCAGAAGGACGCGGGCCTCGACCCCGCGACGGGCCTCTTCGTCCAGGGCGGCTTCGCCGGATTCCAGAACTACGCCCACTGGCTGTTCCAGCAGTGCGCCGGCCCGAACGGGACCACCGTCTCGTGCCCGCCCGGAAACCTCGGCTCCACCTTCTGGAGCGCCGTCGGGGTCACCTTCTTCTTCACCATCACCACCGTGGTCCTCGAGACCGTCCTCGGCCTCTGGTTCGCGCTCATCATGAACCGCGCCTTCCGCGGCCGCGGCTTCGTCCGCGCGGCCATCCTGATCCCGTGGGCGATCCCCACCGCCGTCACCGCGAAGCTGTGGTTCTTCATCTTCTCGGTCGCCGGCGTCGCCAACGCCGTGCTCAACGCGCACATCCTCTGGACGAGCGACGAATGGGCGTCGCGGTTCGCGGTCATCATCGCCGACACCTGGAAGACGACGCCGTTCATGGCGCTGCTCATCCTGGCCGGCCTCCAGATCATCCCGGAGGACGTCTACGAGGCGGCGAAGATGGACGGCGCGAGCACGTGGCAGCGATTCTGGCGCGTGACGATGCCGCTGCTGAAGCCGGCGCTGATGGTCGCGGTCCTGTTCCGCGTGCTCGACGCGCTCCGCATCTACGACCTGCCGCAGATCCTGACAGGCGGCGGCGGCGGCACAGGCCATGCGACGACGACGCTGTCCATCCTCGTGGTCGATCAGATCAGGCAGGGCTTCAACAGCGCTGCCGCCCTCTCCACGATCACGTTCATCCTGATCTTCCTGGTCGCGTTCATCTTCGTGCGGTTCCTCGGCACGAACGTGGTCCGAACGCAGGAGACGCAAGCGAAGGGAGCGAAGGGATGACCACCGTCGCCGGGCCCGCATCGGCCACCGCGGAGGCGAACGCCCTCCCGCGCACGCGCACCAAGAACCGCACCAAGTCCCGCAACCGCAACCAGATGACCCGCACGCTCGTGCAGGCGCTGGTGATCGTGCTGTGGTGCCTGCTGCCGTTCTACTGGATGGTCGTGACGTCGTTCCGCGACGTCGGGTACACCAGCGACAACACGCCCTGGTTCACCCACGTCACGTTCGACAACTACGTGACCGCGCTGTCCACCAACCTCGGCAACCACCTCGGCCAGGCGCTGCTGAACTCGCTGTTCATCGGCGTCTGCGTCACGGTGATCTCCCTGGTCGTCGGCATCTTCGCCTCGTACGCGCTCGCCCGCCTGGAGTTCAAGTTCAAGGGCATCATCCTCGGCATCATCCTCGCCGCATCGATGTTCCCGGGCGTCGCGCTCATCACCCCGCTGTTCCAGCTGTTCACGAACATCGGCTGGATGGGCACGTACCAGGCGCTGATCATCCCGGAGATCTCCTTCGCCCTGCCGCTGACGGTCTACACGCTCGTCTCGTTCTTCCGCGAGATGCCGTGGGACCTGGAGGAGGCGGCGCGGATCGACGGCTGCACGCAGGCGCAGGCGTTCCGGAAGATCATCCTGCCGCTGGCGGCGCCGGCCGTGTTCACGACCGCGATCCTGGCGTTCATCTCGTCCTGGAACGAGTTCCTGATCTCCAGCCAGCTCTCCAGCGACGCGACGCAGCCGGTGACGGTCGCCATCGCCTCGTTCACCGGGAGCCAGCCGCACCAGGAGCCGTACACGGCCATCATGGCGGCCGGTACGATCGTGACCGTCCCGCTCATCATCCTGGTGCTGATCTTCCAGCGCCGGATCGTCGCGGGCCTCACGGCAGGTGGAGTGAAGGGCTGATCGGATGCGCAGGAACGACCCGCAGGAGTTCGTCGACCTCGGTCTGGGGTTCGTCGGCTTCTTCGGGGTGGCGTTCGTGATCATCACGGCCGTCTGCGAGCTCACCGGCCAGCCCGCCCTCGCGTGGGCGCTGGTGTCGCTCGTGCTCGTGGTCGTCTTCATCGCTCTGCTGCAGGCGCGGCGCCGTATCGCGGCGGCGCGCCTGCGGGCGGAGGAGGCGCGAGCGGGCCAGAACTCCTGACGGGGGGAGCATGGCAGGCATCGAGGAGGTCGCGCGCGCGACCGGAGTCTCCACGGCGACGGTCTCGCGGGCGCTACGGGGGCTCCCGAACGTGTCGGACACGACGCGCGCTGCGGTGCGCCGCGCCGCGGACGAGCTCGGCTACGTCGCGTCGTCCAGCGCGTCGGGGCTCGCCAGCGGGCGCACCCTGGCGCTCGGGGTGGTCGTGCCGTCGGTCAGCCGCTGGTTCTACACACAGGTCCTGGAGGGCGTCGACGCGGAACTGCGGTCGGCCAGCTACGACATGATCCTGTTCAACCTGGGCGGCCATCGCGGCGACCGGGAGCGGGTCTTCCACCGCAGCATCCTGCGCAAGCGCACGGACGCGCTGCTGGCGCTGTGCCTGGACTTCACGCCGGACGAGCGCGAGCAGCTGGCCTCGCTCGGACACCCGACGATCGTGGTCGGCGGCCCGGTCAAGGGGCTGCGCAGCGTGGGGATCGACGAGAAGGCCACGGCCAAGGAGGCGACGAACCACCTCATCGCGCTCGGCCACACCGAGATCGCCCACCTGGGCGGCGAGGACGAGGAAGGCCTCAACAGCAACGTGCCGCTCGGGAGGCTGCGCGGCTTCGAGAAGGCCATGCGGTCGGCGCACCTGCCGGTACGCCCGGAGTGGGTCATCCCCGGCGGGTTCTCCTTGCCGGAGGGCCGCGCGGCGATGAACCGGCTGCTCGACCGGCCGGGCCCGCGGCCGACGGCGGTCTTCGCCGGCTCCGACGAGATGGCGATGGGCGCCATCCTCGCGGCGGGCGACCACGGGCTGCGCGTGCCGGACGACCTGTCCGTCATCGGCATCGACGACCACGACTTCTCGGAGTGCTTCGGGCTCACGACGATGGCGCAGAGCCCGTTCGAGCAGGGCGCCGCGGCGACGCGCATCCTCCTGGACGAGCTCGGCGGTGGGGAACCGCGGGCCGGTTCGGTGCGCTCGGCCGCGCACCTGGTGTTGCGCACGTCGACCGCGCCGCCGCGCTGACTCCTGCGAGTTCACACACGCGGCGGAGAAATCGTTGCGGATTTGCACGAATCGGTCGGATATGTACGATCCTCGTCCGCTGATCTGAAACAATGGGTCATGCGGCCGTTGGCCGATCGCGCCTTTCGGGTAGGCACGATCGACCGCCGACAGTCCGTCCGTACCGACGCTCCGGCGCGTACGGGAAGAGCCGCCCTGACTAGGACAGGGCGGCTCTTCGTCGTTTGAACCGGTTCAGGTCAATCCGCGTCGGCCAGCGCCAGGACTTCGGCCTCCTGCTCCAGGGTCTCGTGCGGGGCGTCGACGCGCTTGAGGTGCTTGTGGCCGATCATCACCAGGGCGGCGGCGATCAGGACCGAGATCGCGCCGGCATAGAACGGGGTGGACCGGGCGAACAGGCCCGCCAGCAGCGTGGCCGCGGGCGGGGCGATGGCGCCGCCGAGGAACCGGACGCCGGAGTAGGCGCTCGACGCCACCGAGCGAGGCAGGTCGGTGGCCTCCATCACGCACTCCGTGAGCACCGTGTTCAGGATGCCGAGCAGCAGACCGCCAACGATCACGCACACGATCAGCGCAGCCATCGAGGCGACGAAGAGCCCGGCGGCGGCGAGGTCGATCGCCAGCAGCGGCATGATCAGCCAGAGCACGCGGGTCCGCGGCATCCGCGCGGTCAGCAGCGGCGCCACCCAGACCGAGGTGACCGCGAGCGCGACGCCCCAGCCGAAGAAGATCAGGCCGAGCGTGATCGCGTCCTTGATGCCGAGGTCGGCCAGGGCGAACGGCGTGTAGGCCAGCAGGACGAAGAAGCCGATGTTGTAGAACAGCGCGGCCGCGGCGAGGAAGCCGAGCGCGGGCCGGCCGAGAGCGCGGAACGGCGCCGAGAGCTTCGTCGGAACCGGCTTCTCGGGGTTCTTCTTGAGCATCACCACGATGGCGATGAAGCCGATGGCCATCAGGGTCGCGGTGCCGAAGAACGGTCCGCGCCAGCTCCAGCTGCCGAGCAGGCCGCCGAGCAGCGGGCCGATCGCGATGCCGAGGCCCAGCGCGGCCTCGTAGAGGATGATCGCCGCCGACGTCCCGCCCGCCGCCGCGCCGACGATGGTCGCCAGTGCGGTGGAGATGAACAGCGCGTTGCCCAGGCCCCAGCCCGCGCGGAACCCGATGATCGAGGCCACGTTCTGCGACAGCCCGGCCGCGAGCGCGAACACCACGATCAGCGCGAGGCCGATCAGGAGGGTGCGCTTGGCGCCGATGCGGCTGGAGATCCAGCTGGTGAAGAACATCGCGACACCCGTGATCAGCAGGTAGCTCGTGAAGAGCATCTCGGTCTGCGTCGGGGTCGCCTGCAGGCTCGCGGCGATGGCCGGGAGGATCGGGTCGACCAGGCCGATGCCCATGAAGGCGATGACCGAGGCGAACGCGACGGCCCAGACGGCGGTCGGCTGCTTGAGGATGTTGTCCGGCTTCTGATGGGACATGGACGGGTGAGGCCTCCTAGGTCTGTGGGGAGAGAAGAGTGAACGATTGGATGAAGTCGTCAGCGGCCGTCGATCGCGGCCGACGCCGCGGCCGACAGGTCCACACGGGACGCGATGATCTCGACGGTGGCCCGCATGGCGGCCAGCTCGTCGTCGCGGAGGTCCGCGAACATCGGCACGAGGGCCTCGGACAGGGTGTCGCGCCAGTCCTGCAGCGCCGCGGCGCCCTTCGGGGTGATCGCGATCTGCCAGGCGCGGGCGTCGTCGACGTCGGCGATGCGCTTCACCCACTCCGACTCCACGAGGTTGCGCACGAGCTTGGTCATCGTCGGCTGCGACACCCGGCTCTGCGAGGCCAGCTCGCCGAGCCGCATCGCACCGACCGACTGCAGCACGCTCAGCGTGCGCCAGGTCGCCGGAGACTCGGTGCTCCCGGTGACGCGCGCGGCCAGCCGGGTGAGGCGGTGGCTCGCGACGACGAGGTCGCCGAGGGTCTGGCGGAGACGGGTGGTGTCGGTATTGACGTCGGTGCTGGGTTCGGTGGGCAGGGTCTTGGTCACGCAGACAATTATATATAGCTGGACTATATAAATCAAGGCCGTCCGGAATCTGACACCTCACCTGGTTGAATCGCCGGATGACCTCCTCCGATCCGGCCGGCGACGGCGCGTACCACAAGGGCCTCAAGCGGCGGCACATCCAGATGATCGCCATCGGCGGCGCGATCGGGACCGGGCTCTTCCTCGGAGCCGGCGGGCGCCTGCACGACGGCGGCCCCGGCCTCCTGGTGGTCTACGCGATCTGCGGCGTCTTCGCCTACCTCATCCTCCGGGCGCTCGGCGAGCTCGTGCTGCACCGCCCGGACTCGGGGTCGTTCGTCTCCTACGCCCGCGAGTTCTTCGGCGAGAAGCTCGCCTACGTGACCGGCTGGATGTACTGGATGTACTGGGGCATGATCGGCATCGTCGACGTCACGGCCGTCGCCCTCTACATGCACTTCTTCGGCAAGTACGTCCCGGTCCTGGCCGAGATCCCGCAGTGGGTGTTCGCGCTGATCGCCCTGACCGTGGTGCTCCTGCTCAACCTGCTCTCGGTGAAGGTGTTCGGCGAGCTGGAGTTCTGGTTCGCCCTGATCAAGGTCGTCGCGCTCGTCGCCTTCCTCGTGATCGGCATCGCGTTCGTCGTCTTCGGAACCCCGGTCGACGGCCGCACGCCCGGCTTCGCGCTGCTGGCCGACAACGGCGGGCTCTTCCCGCAAGGATTCCTGCCATTGATCCTCGTCGTCCAGGGCGTGGTCTTCGCGTACGGCGCGATCGAGCTGATCGGGACCGCCGCGGGCGAGACCGAGAACCCGGAGAAGACGATGCCGCGCGCGATCAACACCATCCTGGTGCGGATCGTGCTCTTCTACGTGGGATCCGTGCTGCTGCTCTCGCTGCTGCTGCCCTACACCGCGTTCAAGAAGGACGAGAGCCCGTTCGTGACGTTCTTCTCCTCGATCGGCGTGGACGGCGCCGACGCGGTCATGAACCTCGTCGTGCTGACCGCCGCACTGTCATCCCTCAACGCGGGCCTCTACTCCACGGGCCGCATCGCCCGGTCGCTGGCCCTGCGCGGCGCGGCGCCCCGGTTCGCGCTCCGGATGAACACGGCAGGCGTGCCGTACGGCGGAATCCTCATCACCGGCGCGGTCGCACTGGTCGGCGTCGGCCTGAACCTGGTCATGCCGGGCGACGCGTTCGAGGTCGGGATCAACCTGACCTCCATCGGGCTGCTCTGGACCTGGGCGATCATCGTGGTCTGCCAGCTCAAGCTGCGGTCACTGGCGAAGGCCGGGAAGGTCGCGCGACCGTCCTTCCACATGCCGGGGGCGCCGTTCACCAGCTACCTGACGCTCGGCTTCCTCGGGGTGGTCGGGGTGCTGATCCTGCTCGACTGGCCGATGGGCACGATCACGGTCGGAACGGCCGTCGTGGTCGTCGTGCCGCTGCTCGTCGGCGGCTGGTTCCTGGTGCGCGGGCGGGTGCGCGCGCACTCGGCTCAGGAAGAGGCCGCCGCCTCCGAGGCCGAGTCCGCCCTGCGCTGAGCCAGCAGGAAGGCCTGCCGGGACTTCTCCGGCGTCAGCGGCTCCCGGACGAGCTCCGCCAGGGGCGTGAAGCCGGCCGTCGCCAGGCGGGCCTTCACCCGCGCGGGCGACTGCCGCCGGGTGCGCAGGTCGAGCTCGTGCCCATAGGCCTGCGTCAGGTGCACGATGTCCTCGTCGCCCCGCTCGCTCACCTGGAAGCCGAGCAGCAGCCGGCCTCCCGGGCGGACGACGCGGGCGAACTCGGCGAACACGGCGTCCTGGCGGTCCTGCGGGATGTGGATGATCGAGTACCAGGCCAGAGCGCCGGCGAGTTCGCCGTCCCGGAACGGCAGGGCCGCCATCGAGCCAACCTCGAACGGGATGCCGGGGTGGTCGCGCCGGGCGACCTCGATCATCCCGGGCGACAGGTCGACGCCGCGCACGTCCGCGCCGATGCCCGCGAGGAAGCCGGACACGCGGCCGGGGCCGCAGCCGAGGTCGGCCACCGCTCCCCCGCCGTCGGCTGCGACCTGCTCGGCGAACGCGGTCAGCATCGCTCGCTCGAGCGGCAGGTTCTCCAGCTCGCCCTCCAGCAGGGCCGCGTAGTCCTCGGCCACCAGGTCGTAGGCGACGCGCGCCTCGTGCTCACTGTCCACCCGTCGACCCTAGCGGACGGCGAAGCGCCCCCGTCCGTGGAGGACGGGGGCGCTTCGGATGGGTTTCGGGTTACCGCAGGTACCGGTCGTACAGGAGGGTCCTGCGGTACAGATCCGGCGGGTGGGCGCCGCTGTCGCGGTCGTCACCGTGCAGGAGCGCGGCCCCGAGTCCGCGCAGGGTGGAGGCGAACGTGCGCCAGGTATTCATCGTGGTTTCTTCTTCCGGTTGTGCGTCCTTGCACACCGATGCACGCGGGCAGGCGCGATCGGACGCTCTGGTGGGGTGAGCGTCCGCGCTGCGGCCTGCCGCGGTCCGTTAAACCACGGAGGGCGCCGCCCCGTTACGGGGGCGACGCCCTCCACAACGCGGAACACTCTGTTACAGAAGGAGTCCGCGTCGCGATCGGCTGTATCAGCCTGCGGTAGAAGAAGCCCCGACGGGGCGTCGGCTACTTGAGGGTGATGGTGGCGCCAGCCTCTTCGAGCTGAGCCTTCGCCTTCTCGGCGGTCTCCTTGTTGGCGCCCTCGAGCACGGTGCTCGGCGCGCCGTCAACGAGGGCCTTCGCCTCACCGAGGCCGAGGCTGGTGAGGGCGCGCACCTCCTTGATGACCTGGATCTTCTTGTCACCGGCGGCCTCGAGGACGACGTCGAAGGAGTCCTTCTCCTCGACCTCTTCGGCGGCGGCGCCCGCACCACCGGCGGCCGGGGCGGCCACGGCGACGGGGGCGGCGGCGGTGACCTCGAAGGTCTCCTCGAACTTCTTCACGAACTCGCTGAGCTCAATGAGCGTGAGCTCCTTGAAGGCGTCGAGCAGCTCGTCAGTCGACAGCTTTGCCATGATTTTCTCCTTAGTGTGTGTGGTTACTCACCGCGTTCTGATCCGGGGAGGATCAGGCAGCGGACTCCTGCTTCTCACGCAGCGCGTCGACCGTGCGAACGGCCTTCGACAGCGGTGCGTTGAACAGATATGCGGCTCCGAACAGCGAGGCCTTGAAGGCGCCGGCCAGCTTGGCCAGCAGAACCTCACGGGACTCGAGGTCGGCGAGCTTGCCTACCTCTTCTGCGGTCAGCGGGTTACCGTCGAAGTAACCGCCCTTGACCACCAGCAGAGGGTTTGCCTTGGTGAAGTCGCGCAGAGCCTTCGCGACGGCGACGGGGTCGCCGTGCACGAACGCGATCGCGGACGGCCCGACCAGCTCGTCGTCGAACGACGAGATGCCCTGGTTGTTGGCCGCGATCTTGGTCAGCGTGTTCTTCACCACGGCGTACGTCGCGTGCTCACTGATGGACTTGCGCAGCGTCTTGAGCTGAGCAACAGTGAGACCGCGGTACTCGGTCAGCAGAACGGCGGTCGAGCTCTCGAACAGTCCTTCGAGCTCGGCGACCGTGGCTTCCTTGTTCGCCATGGCTACTCCTCGGTTGTCTTCTCGCACATCGCGGGAGCGACGTGCGTCCTCGACCGCGGGCAAAGAAAAAAGCTCCGGCGCAGACGCACGGAGCTCGACTCGCAGAGAACTGCGGGAATCACTTCACACACCTGCGCGGGCGCCCACCTGAGTGGATCTTCTCAACATGCGAACATGTCGACCAGCGGTCTTCGGCTCCGTCAAGGGTACGGGACGGAGCCGAAGACCGCAAATCAGTGCGCGAAGCGCACGTCGATGTACCGCGGACGGTAATCGTCGACGTTCCGGTACACGTCGGCGGTGTCGAAGCTGTTCACGTTGTACGTGACGACGAGCGTGTTCGCGTCGCCGAGCTCCGGGTGGGCCTTCGCGTTGTAGGTGAAGACGTTGCCCGCGGTCTCCGGCGTCGTGTAGAGCGGGGTCTTCCCGGTGAATGGACCGACCGGCGACGAGGAGCGGTACAGGACGATGTGCGGGCTGAGGATCTCGGTGGTGTCGCTGGTGACGAGCGCGTAGCCGCCCTGGAACTTCGACACGCTGAACTCGTTGGCGACGCCGTCCATGACGCGCGAGGAGGCCGTCTCGTCGGCCGTCCAGCCGGAGCCGTCCCAGAACTGCCACGGAGCGCGGATCAGTCCGTTCGTGCGGACGCGGGCGACATGCAGGTACTTGGTCGACCCGAGGTCCTCCACGCCGTAGACGTACGTCCACGGTCCGTCCTCGAGGATGGCCGACCCCCACTCGACGGTTCCGGCGGGGCGGGTGGTGACGCCCTCGAGCCGCATCGACCGGAGGTCGAAGGACGCGACGGCGCTGCCCGCGTAGGCGAAGTCGAAGGAGCCCGTCCCGGTCTTGCGGAAGTGCAGTAGCGAGACCCGCAGGTGCGAGCCCTCCACCGTGCCGTCGCCGAACCAGTACCAGTCCTGCTGCTCGTCGCCGCCGGCCACCGTGACCAGGGAGGCGGGAGCGGCAGCGGTGCCGCCGGTGTAGGTGGTGAGCGAGCCGCCGCGGTCCACGACGATCGAGTTGTGGACGAACGGGGAGTCGGCCGGCCGGGAGTGGTCGGGGTTCACGGCGCCGAGGAAGGTGTCGGAGTACAGCCAGGCGACGGCGCCGCCGGGGAGCTGGACGCTGTAGGCGGAGTCGGCGCCTGTCCAGCGGCCGGCGGTGTCGCCGTAGTGCTCGAACCGGTCGGTGAGGGGCTGGTCGACGGTGGCGGAGATGGGGGCGGAGACGGGGGCGCTGCCGGGGGTCGAGACGGGGGCGCCGCCGGGCGACGTCGCCGGGGGCTGGGCGGCGAGCGCGGGAGCGCCCAGAAGTCCGACGGAGAGCGCGCCCGCCACCGCCGCCGTAAGGGCGATCGTCGGGAGCATGCCGCGGCGGGGGCGGCGCAGGGGGGCGTGGAGCGGGTGGGACGGCATGGGTCTCCATTCGGTCGGCTCGCCTCGGCGAGGACGGCGTTGTCCTGATATCGTGTTGATATCGTTACCAATGACCGACACCGTAGCACCGAGGCGCCCGCGACGGGAGAGCTTGGATAGGTTGGTTCGAACAGCCCCGCCGAAGGAGCGAGATGACCGAGACGCTGCCGGACGGGCCGGCCAAGCAGCCGACCGTGCGCGAGGTCGCGCTCCGCGCCGGCGTCAGTCCCATGACGGTGTCGCGCACGCTCGCCGGCGGGAAGAACGTCCGGCCCGACGTCCAGGACCGCGTGCTGGAGGCCGTGCGCGCGCTCGGCTACCACCGCAACGAGAATGCGCGCAGCCTCCGGCCCGGCCACACCAGCGGCCTCGTCGGCGTGGCGATCACCAACCTGGGCAACCCCTACTACGGCAACTTCGCGCTCGGCGTCGAGGAGGTCGCGGCGCAGTACGGCCGGCGCATCCTGCTCGGCAACACCGGTGAGGACATCGGGCGCGAGCGGCAGCTCGTCACCGACTTCATCGGGCGGCAGGTGGAGGGCCTGATCGTGGTGCCGTCCGGCGACGACTCCGCACACCTGCAGCAGGAGTCGCTGCGCGACGCGCCGCTCGTCCTCGCCTCGCGTACGGTCGACGGCGTCCCCGCCGACTCCGTCGTCCTCGACGACGTCGGAGGCGCCAGGCGCGGCACCGCCGCCCTGATCGACGCCGGCCACCGGCGGATCGCGTACCTCGGCAACGTCTCCAGCGTCTTCACCGGACAGCGCCGGTTCGAGGGGTACGGGCAGGCGCTCGAGGAGGCCGGCATCCCGGTCGACCCCGCCCTCGTCCGTCGCGGCCAGCAGGACGTCGAGACGGCGTCCGCGGCGATGGTGGAGCTCCTGGCGGTGGACGACCCGCCGACCGCGGTGTTCTCGGCGAACAACCGGAACACCATCGGCGCGATCCGCGCCCTCTCCGGCCGGATGGCTCAGGGCGACCGCAGCGCGCTGCCCGCGATCGTGAGCTTCGACGACTTCGAGCTGGCGGAATTGATGCCGATGCCGGTCACGGTCGTGATGCACGACCCCCGCGAGCTCGGTCGGCAGGCGGCGCGCCTGCTGTTCGACCGCCTTCTGGAGCACCCCGACGGCCCGCCGCGGTCGATCGAGATGCCGACGCCCCTGCGGGTCGCCCGGGCCTGACCGCGGCCCGCGCCGAGTTGACGTCCGTCGTCGGCGTGTGCCATGGTAACGATACCAACGACGAGAGGAGCCACGATGAACACCCTGTGCATCGACTTCGGCGGCACCGAGATCAAGCTCGGCGTCCTCGACGGCTCCCGCGTGCTCGCCGCCACCGCCCTGCCCAACTCGGGCGGCAGCGGCGACCTCGACGCCGTTCGGGCGGCGTCGGCGGCGATGGGCGCCGCGTTCGACGCGGTGGCCATCGCCGTTCCCGGCGTGGCCGACCGCTCGACCGCCTCCCTCGTCGCCGCGCACGGCAAGTACGCCTGGGCGCACGGGCTCGACCTCGACGCCTGGTCCCGCCGCGCGTTCGGCGTCCCTGCGGCGGTCGAGAACGACGCCCGCGCCGCGCTGCTCGGCGAGGTCGTCCACGGCTGCGCCGCGGGAGCGCAGGACGCGGTCCTGGTCACCCTCGGCACGGGGATCGGCACCGCCGCCCTCGCCGGCGGCGAGCTGCTGCGCGGCCCGCACGACCACGCGGGCATCCTCGGCGGCCACGTCACCGTGGACCTCGACGGCCCGGCCTGCACCTGCGGCAACGTGGGCTGCGCCGAGGCGGCCGCCAGCACCTGGGCCCTCCAGCGCGACGCGGCGGCCGACCCGGCACTGGCTGACGCGCTGCGCCGCGAGGACGGCTCCGCCCCCGGCCTTCGCGAGCTGATCGAGCGGCGCACAGCGGCGGCCGTCGCACCGGTCTTCGACCGGTACGTCCGCGCCTGGAGCGCGGCCGTCGTCGCGATGTGCCACGCCTACGACCCCGAGGTCGTCGTGGTCTCCGGCGGCGCGCTCCGCGCGGCCGACGTGCTGCTCCCCCGCCTGACCGCCCTCGTGCACGCGCACCTCTGGTCCTCGTCGTTCCGTCCGCCCCTGCTCACCCCACCGGAACCCGAGCACTCGGTGCTGCTCGGCCTCTCCGCGGCCTCCGGCCGACCCAGAAAGGATCTCCCGTGACCTCCCGCTCCAGCTACGACCCGCAGCCGACCATCCCGCTCCCCGAGGGCAGCACCATCTGGAACGGCGGCGCGGCCTGGCGGCAGCTCGACGAGTCCGCCCGGCGCGCCGCACAGGGCGCGCCGGTGATCGCGATCGACAGCTACCCCGGCGTGGACGTGCCCGCTCTGGTCGCCGAGCTGCGCGAGGCACTGCCGGAGTACACCGTCATCGACATGGAGGACGCCGCCAAGCCGGCAGAGCAGCTCGAGGCGATGATCGCGCGGAACCTCACGGACGACCGCGTCTTCGGGGTGATGAGCCACTTCACGCTGGACGAGTTCTACATCGCGGCCGAGCTCGACGCGCTCGGCGCGGCCATGGCGGCCTCGCACCGGCCGACCGTGCTCGTCGGCTGGGGCGCAGCGCTCGTGCCGATCCCGCACAGCACGCTGGTGCTGGCCGACCTGGCGCGCTGGGAGATCCAGCGCCGGCAGCGCGCGGGGGCGACCAACTGGCGCACCCCGAACCCCGGCGAGGACAACCTCCGCAAGTACAAGCGCGGCTTCTTCGTGGAGTGGCGCACGGCCGACCGCCACAAGCGCGACCTGTTCGACCGCGTCGACTTCGTGCTCGACACGAACTCGAGCGTCTCCGAGGCGGGGCTGATCACCGGCGACGCGTTCCGCGGCGCGCTGCGGCACGCGGTGACCGCGCCGTTCCGGGTCGTCCCGTTCTTCGACCCGGGCGTCTGGGGCGGCCAGTGGATGAAGGACCGGCTCGACCTGGACCCGTCGGCCGACAACTACGCCTGGTGCTTCGACTGCGTCCCCGAGGAGAACTCGCTCCTGCTGGCGGCGGACGGGCGCGTGGTCGAGGTCCCGGCGATGGACCTGGTGCTGACCCAGCCGCGCGCGCTGCTCGGCGCCAAGACGTTCGCGCGGTTCGGCGCCGAGTTCCCGATCCGCTTCGACTTCCTCGACACGATGGAGGGCGGCAACCTGAGCCTTCAAGTGCACCCGCTGACCGACTACATCCTCGACACCTTCGGCATGCACTACACGCAGGACGAGAGCTACTACCTGCTCGACGCCGGCGACGACGCCGTGGTGTACCTCGGCCTGAAGGAGGGCGTCGACCGCGACGAGATGCTCGGCGCCCTGGACGCCGCGGCCGACCCCGAGACGCCGTTCGAGGCGGAGCGCTTCGTCAACGTGCTCCCCGCCCGCAAGCACGACCACTTCTCGATCCCCGCCGGCACGGTGCACGCCTCCGGTGCGAACTCGATGGTGCTGGAGATCTCGGCGACGCCGTTCATCTTCACCTTCAAGCTCTGGGACTGGGGCCGCGTCGGCCTCGACGGCATCCCGCGGCCCGTGCACCTGGAGCACGGCGCGCGCAACATCCAGTGGGACCGCGACACGGCCTGGGTGCAGGACAACCTCCTCGACCAGGTCGAGCCCGTCTCCGACGAGGGCGGGGTGCGCGAGGAGCGCACCGGCCTGCACGCGCTCGAGTTCCTCGAGGTGCGCAGGCACTGGTTCGAGGAGGAGGCCGCCCACGACACCGAGGGCACCGTCAACGTGCTCAACCTCGTCGAGGGCGACGCCGTCGACGTGGTCAGCCCGTCCGGCGCCTTCGCGCCCTTCCGGGTCCACTACGCCGAGACGTTCATCGTCCCGGCGGCCGTCGGCCCCTACATCGTCCGCCGCGCGGCGGGCTCCACCAGCGGGACCTTCGCCACCGTGAAGGCCTCCGTGCGCGGCACCGTCACCACCGACAACTGAATACGCACCAACCCACCCCCTCTCCTTGCAGCGCCCGGATGCGACTGATAGTTTTGTCACCTGGCTTGGTAACGATACCAATGCATCTCGGGCAGCGAGGGACCACAGTACCCGGCCGATCGCCGGACCCGAACAAGGGAGTTCACATGTTCAAGAAACGCACTCTGGCGCTTGCGGCGTCGGTCGTCGCGGCCGGCCTCCTGCTGGCCGGATGCTCGGGCAGCGGCTCGGGCGGCGGCAGCACAGGCACGCTGAAGTTCTACACGGACAAGGCCGCCTGGAAGCCGCAGTTCCAGTCGCTGAACCCGACGTCGCAGAAGGACGTCAAGATCTCGCTGAGCACGACCGGCTACTCCGACGAGAACCAGTACCAGGCCTTCGTCAAGCAGTCGTTCCGCACCCAGCAGAGCCCCGGACTGTTCACCTGGGCGACCGGCGACCAGCTCACCCAGCTCGTCGACCAGAAGCTGGTCGCCGACACGTCCTCCATCTGGAAGGGCGCGATCGCCGACGGCTCGGTCAGCAAGGACCTCGAGAAGTACTACACGTTCGACGGCAAGCAGTACTGCGTCCCGATGAACATCGCGTACTGGGTCATGTACTACAACAAGAAGATCTTCGACAAGTACGGCATCCAGAAGCCCACCACGTGGAAGGAGCTGATGGACGACGCCGCGAAGCTCAAGCAGAACGGGGTGACGCCGTTCTACCAGACCAGCACGCTGTTCACCTTCCCGTGGTTCGAGACCCTCGTCGCCGGCACCGACCCCAAGCTCTACAACGGGCTCGCCGACGGCTCGGTCAAGTACACCGACCCGCGCATCGTCGCGATCATGAACGAGTGGCTGGCCCAGGAGAAGAAGGGCTGGTTCAGCGACCCCGGCAGCAAGACCGACCCCGCCCAGATGCTCAAGCAGGGCGACATGGCGATGATCAACTTCGGCACGTTCTTCGGCGCGTCGCTCGACGGCGTCGGCATGAAGGCGGGCTCGGACTACGACTACTTCATCATCCCGTCCGTCGACCCGAGCCTGAGCAAGACCCCCGTGCCGGTCGAGACGGGCCCGATGTGCGTCGCGCAGAGCTCGAAGCAGAAGGACCTCGGCCTCGCCTACTCGAAGTGGTGGATGACGCCGGGCGCTCAGACCGCGTGGAGCAACGCGCGCGGCGACGTTCCGTTCAACCCCAAGGCGCAGGTCAAGGACGCGGGGCTCAAGAAGCTCGGCCAGGACGTCTCCGGCGGGAACTACCAGCTCGTCACGCGCTACTTCGAGGCGGCCCCGACGCCGATCCTCAACGTCGCGCTCGAGGAGTTCGGCGCCTTCTCGGCCAACCCGGGAGACCCGAAGCCGTTCCTGCAGAAGATCCAGGACGCCGCTGACAAGTACTGGGCGAGCAAGAAGTAGTGAGCGACGCCCGACCGCAGTACCGCTGGGCCGCCCGGGGCTTCATCGCCCCGGGCGTGCTCCTGGTGTCCGTCCTGCTCTACCTGCCCCTGCTCTGGACCGTCTTCCTGAGCTTCACCGACTACAACGGCCTGGGCGACCCCACCTGGGCCGGCCTCTCGAACTACCAGACGATGTTCGAGGACCCCGACTTCCTCAACTCGGTCTTCAACACGCTGCTGTGGGTCGTCGGAACCCTGATCGTCCCGGTCGGCCTCGGTCTCGGCCTCGCACTGCTGACCTTCAACCTGCGCGGCGGCGTCTGGCTGCGCCTCCCGTTCCTGATCCCCTACGCGATCTCCGGGATCGGCGTCGGCCTGATCTGGTCGTTCGTGCTGCAGAGCAACGGCGCCCTGGACCAGGCGCTGCACTTCTTCGGTGTTGCGCACACCCCGCGCTGGCTGCTGGACGCGCCGCTCAACACCATCGTGATGATCGTCGCGGCCGCCTGGCAGGGCGTCGGCGTCAACGCGCTGCTGTTCACGATCGGGCTGCAGTCCATCCCGAAGGAACCGCTGGAGGCCGCACGGCTCGACGGTGCGCGCGGCTTCCGGCTGTTCGGCAGCATCCTCTGGCCGATGCTGCGGCCCCTCACGACGGTGGTCATCGGCCTCTCGATCGTGGCCAGCCTCAAGACGTTCGACATCGTCCTCGGCATGACCAAGGGCGGCCCCGGCCGGGTGTCCGAGACGCTCGCCCTGACCATGTACAACGACACGTTCGTGAACAGCCAGTACGGGCTCGGCTCGGCGATCGCGGTCTTCCTGACCGTCGTCACCCTGCTGGCGTCCATCCTGTACCTGCGTCAGCAGCTCTCGAAGAAGAACGAGCTCTAGGAGAACCCATGGCGTCCACAGCGTCCCGCATCACCCGCACGACCGTGCTCGTGCTGTTCGGCCTCATCTGGCTGCTGCCGGTCTACCTGCTCGTCATCAACGCGAGCAAGTCGCCGCAGAACTACGACTCCAACCAGTCCTGGATCCCGAACGGGGCCGACCTGTTGTCGAACATGGCGCAGGCCTGGCAGCTCAGCAACCTCGGCGACAGCATCGCCAGCACCGTGCTCTACGCGGTCGTCTCGCCGCTGATCGCGGTGGTCGTCGGAGCGGCGGCCGGCTTCGCGATCGTCGCGCTGGGCCTCAAGCGCGGCTTCCTCGCATTCGTGTTCATCTTCGGCGGCACCGTCTTCCCGCTGCAGATGATCCTGCTCCCGCTGTTCGACGGGTACTCGCGGGTCGGGCTGTTCGACACGCAGATCGGCATGATCATCGTCTACACGGCGATCTCCATCCCGTTCAGCGCGTTCGTGATGCGCAACTTCTTCACCGGGATCGCGCACAACGTGTTCGAGGCCGCGGTGATGGACGGCGCGTCCACCTGGCGGATCTTCACCCGGATCTACCTGCCGATGGCCTCCAGCGCCTTGGTCGCGGTCTTCATCCTGCAGGCGACCTTCATCTGGAACGACCTGCTGCTCGGCCTCACGCTCGCGCAGTCGGACAACGTCCGGCCGATCGTCACGACGCTGAGCGGGATGCAGAGCACCTACGGCGGAGCCCAGCTCTCGACGGTCCTGGCCGCCGGCATCCTCGTCTCGCTCCCGACCGTCGTGCTCTTCCTGTTCACGCAGAAGTTCTTCTCCCGCGGCCTCGCGCTCGGCCAGTACTGACCGCCCGCCCGACCCGCCGTCCACCCCGACCTGGAGCGCCGATGCCCCGCACGATCCCCACTGTCGACGACCTCGCCGCCGACCCGATCACCCACCACTACGACGACCTGGTCGCGCCTTCCGGCCTGACCAACACGATCGGCACGGTGACGGTCGGCCACGACCTCGTCGGTCTGTCCTCGGTCACCTTCCCTCCCGTGTCGCAGGGCCTGGCGAAGACCGCCGCCCTCTTCGTCGACGGCCGCGTGTTCGAGTCCTACGGCGTCCCGGTCACGCACTCCTGGCGGCCGGACCGGGTCGTCCGGGAGGCCGGCCTCGACGGCCTCGACCTGCGCACCACCACGGTCTGCGTGCCCGGCGAGCCGGTCGTCGCGGTCGACATCGAGGTGCGCAACACCTCCGCGGAGGCGCGCAGCGTGCGGCTCGGCCTCGCCCTGGCGGCGCGCGTCACGCGCTCCGGTGCGGCGTGGGGCGACGCGGAGTCCCCGAACCTGCACAACACGGTGAGCGTCGCGGACCCCGCAGGCCGGCTGGAGTTCACCGACACCGAGGGCACCGCCACCAGCGTCCAGGGGCTCGACCTGGCCGGGACCGCCCGGGTCAGCGCGGTGCCGCCGTCGCCCGTCGACGGGTTCGAGGTCGGGATCGGCGGAGCCGGACGCGGCGGCGAGGTGGAGGCCGTGCTCGACCTGGCCCCCGGCGCGACAGGCCGGGTCGGCTACCTCCAGGCCGTGGCGGTGGACAGCGCGGAGGCGCACGCGGCCTTCGACCGGGTGGCCGCGGACGTCCCGGGCGCGGTCGTAGCGGCAGAGGAGTTCTGGAACGGCCAGCTCCGGGCGGCCTTCACGCCGGGCAACGCCGTGTTCTCCGGCCACCTCCCGGTGCTGGAGACCGGCTCCGACGAGCTGCGCCGGCTGTACTGGTGGGGCGCACTCGGAGTGATCTGGTTCCGCCGCGAATACCCGGGCAGCGTGCTGGGCCGCAGCTACGACACCCTGATGCCGAACTACTGGGCCACGACGACGTTCATCTGGGACTACTCGCTGAGCTCCGTCGTCCACGCCCTCCTCGACCCCGCGGAGATGCGCGCGCAGCTGCTGCACTGGATCGAGAGCGACATCCACACCCACTTCGGCACCTCGGCCCTGACCGGCGGCCCGGTCGGGCGCTGGTACTCGGTCAACGACTACGCCATGACGCGGATGGTCGCAGACTACGTGCGGTTCAGCGGCGACACCGGCTTCCTGGGCGTCGCCGTCGCCGGGCGCACCGTGCTCGACCACGTGGTCGAGTGGGCGCAGGCCTGGCAGGGCCTCCGGGTCGCGGGCGAGCTGGCCGACTACGGCGAGATCGACAACCTCCTCGAGTGCGTCAGCTCGTACACCCACGAGGTCGCGAGCCTCAACGCCGCGAACGTCTGGAATCTCCGCACCGCGGCCGGGCTCGTGGAGCTGACGGGCGACGCGGAGCGTGCGGCGGGGCTGCGCGCGGCCGCGGACGCCCTCCTCCCCCACGTCCGTGCGCTGTACCTGGACGGCACGGGACACTTCGCCGCCGGCCAGCCCGACGGCGGCCGCATCCCGGTGAAGCACTGCTACGACTTCAACATCGTCGGGACCACGATCGCGGGCGACCTCGACCCGCGGGTGCGCGACGAGATGGTCGCCTTCTTCCGCCACGACCTGCAGACCGAGAACTGGATGCGCGCACTGTCGCCGTGGGACCCGGACGCGAGCTTCAGCGTCCGTCCCGACCACCAGTGGAACGGCGCCTACCCGGCGTGGCCGGCCGACGCTGCACGCGCGCTCATCGCCCTCGGAGCGGCCGACGTCGCGCTGCCCTGGCTCGCCGGGCTCGCCCGCACGGCCAATCAGGGCCCTCCCGGTCAGGCGCACTTCGTGGAGGAGGCCCTTCCCGGCATCCACGGCGGAGCCAGGAAGGCGCCGCCGCAGCTCCCCTACATCAACGACTGGGCCTGCTCGTCGGCCGGAGCCTGGGTCGCTCTCGTGATCGAGGGCGTGTTCGGCGCGCAGGCCGGCGTCGACGGCGCGCTGCGGGTCGACGGCTGCGTGGACCGCCTCGACCGCGGGGCCGTCCTGTCCGGCCTCCGCGTCGCGGGCGTCGAGCACTCGGTGGCGGCGGCCGCGCGGTGATCGACGTCGGGCTCGACCCCGCCCAGGGCTCACCGGTGGCGATCCGCGGCGCCGTGCACCTGGAGCACGGCGAGCGCGGCATCCTCCCCCGGCGCGTCCGGCCGGACCAGTGGTCGCGCATCCCGGACGACTTCATGCTCGCGTCGGTGTCGGAGTGCGCCGGCGTGCGGCTGGCGTTCCGCACCGCGGGCACCGCGATCGAGCTGGACGTCGTCGGCACCAAGATGGTGCCGGATGAGAAGGCGCCGCTGCCGGTGAGCCTGTACGAGCTCGTGGTGGACGGCCGGCTGGAGCGCACCGCGGAGTCGGCCGGCGGCGCCCGGTTCGTGTTCACGTTCGAGCGCCCGGACGCCTACCGGGTCGCGGGCGAGCCGGAGACCCTGCGGTTCGACGGCCTCCCGCCCGGCGAGAAGGAAGTCGAGCTGTGGCTGCCGTACTCCGACGAGGTGGAGCTGGTCGGGCTGCGCGCCGACGCGCCGGTCCTGCCGCCCTCCGTGCCCGCGGGCCGGCGCTGGCTGCACCACGGCAGCTCCATCAGCCACGGCTTCATCGCCACCCGGACGAGCCGTACCTGGCCGGTGGCCGCCGCCCGGTCCGCCGGCGTCGAGCTGACGAGCGCTGCCTTCTCCGGCAACGCCGTCCTCGACCAGCTCACCGCGCGCACCATGCGCGACACCCCGGCCGACCTGATCAGCGTGAAGCTCGGCATCAACGTCGTCAACGGCGACCTCATGCGGGCGCGGATCTTCCGCTCCGCCGTCCACGGCTTCCTCGACACCATCCGGGACGGCCACCCGGACACACCGCTCCTCGTGGTCTCGCCGATCTTCTGCGAGCCGGTCGAACAGCTGCCGGGGCCGACGGCGCAGGACCCGTTCCGCACCGACCTGTGGACCATCTCGCTCGGGCACGCGGGCGAGCTCGCGGAGGGCAAGCTCAGCCTGAGCGTCATCCGCGACGAGCTGGAGCGGATCGTCCGGCAGCGGTCAGCGGAGGACCCCGCGCTGTTCTACCTGCACGGCCACCGGCTCTATGGGCCGTCCGACGCCGAGCGGATGCCGCTGCCGGACAACCTCCACCCGGGTGACGATGTGCAGGAGCTCATGGCCGGGCGGTTCGCACGGATCGTCTTCGGGCCGGGTGGCCCGTTCGCGCTCAGGCCCGGCGCGGCTCCGGCCTGACGCGCTCCCGCTCGGCAGCCGGCCGGGCGTGCCGGCGGAGGAAGTCACCCACGTCGCGCCCGAACCGCGGGTGCAGCGGGACGCCCGCGTGCGAGCGGTTCAGGTAGACGACGTGCGTGGCCTGAGGGAGTCCGCGCACGGTCTCCGCCGCGAGCTGCAGCGGGTAGAAGAAGTCCCGGCCGCCCGAGACGACGAGCGCCGGCGCGGAGACCCGCGACAGCCGGTCGCGGACGTCGAAGCCGTCCTCGGCCTCCACCAGGGCACGGAGCCCGTCCGGGTCGGCGGGGCCGGGCAGCAGGCGGGTGGCGATCCGGACGGCCGGGGCCAGCAGCGGCGCGTCCATCGTCGCCAGGGCGAGCTCTGTGGTGGCGCCGGGGTCGCCCGCGCTCAGGAGGTCGGCGTAGCGGCGCTGCACGGCCCGCCCGTTGGCGCCGAGCGCCGCAGCCCCTGCGGCGACGACGAGCGAGCCCACCAGGTCGGGGTGGTCGACGGCCAGCTGAAGGGCGATGCTCGCCCCCGTCGACACGCCCATGATGGCGGCGGGGGTCCGAAACCGCCGGCGCAGCATCGCAGCATAGAGGTCGGCGACCTCCGCCATCGTGGCGCCCGGCTGGAGCCGCGCGGGCCGGCCGACGGCGTGCACGCGGTGGCTGCGCGCCGGGCCGCTGACGATGACGCGCTCGGTCAGAGCGTCCAGGCCGCGGGCGCGGCCGGGCTCGGACGGCAGCCCGCGCAGGAAGACCAGCGGAGGGGCGGCGGGGTCGCCGTAGGCGACGATGGGCAGCGCGGTCCCGGTCACTCCCGGTCCGCTCCCTCTGGGGCGATGGACTCTGCGGGCACCGCGGGCGCCGGGTTCTCGAAAGCGGTGGGCTCAGCGGGTGCGTACGGCTCCGCCTCCGTCGGCGCGGGGACGGGCGACGCCTCGACCGCCAGCGGCAGCCGCACCGTGAACACCGTGCTCCCCGGTTCACTGGCCACAGTGACCGTACCGCCGTGCGCCTCCACCACCGCCGACACGATCGCGAGGCCGAGCCCCGTCGATCCGGTCGCGCGGTTGCGGCTGCTGTCGCCACGGGCGAAGCGCTCGAACAGCGTCGACTGGAGGCCGTCGGGGATGCCGGGGCCGTCGTCGGAGACCGTGACCACGGCCTCCCGGGTCGCGAGGTCCACGGCGAGCGCCGCGACGACCTTGGTGCCCTCCGGCGTGTGGACGCGGGCGTTCGCCAGCAGGTTCATCACCACCTGGTGCAGGCGCGGGGCGTCGCCCAGCACCTCCACCGGCTCCTCGGGGAGGTCGATGCTCCAGGTGTGGTCGGGGCCGGCGGCGTGCGCGTCGCTCAGAGCGTCGATCAGCAGCAGGGACAGGTCGACCGGGTCGCGGTCGAGCTCGCGGCCCTCGTCGAGGCGGGCCAGCAGCAGCAGGTCCTCCACGAGCGAGGTCATCCGGGTGGCCTCCGACTCGATGCGGCCGAGCGAGCGGGTGACATCCTGCGGCAGCTCGTGCGGAGAGCGCCGGGTGAGCTCGGCGTAGCCGCGGATGGAGGCGAGCGGCGTGCGCAGCTCGTGGCTGGCGTCTGCGACGAACTGCCGGACCTTCTGCTCGCTCGCCTGGCGGGCGGTCAGCGCGGACGCGACGTGGCCGAGCATCCGGTTGAGGGCCGAGCCGACCTTGCCGACCTCCGTGTGCTGGTCGGTGTCCTCCTCGGGGACGCGCACCGACAGCGCGACGTCGCCGCGGTCGAGCGGCATGTGCGCCACCTGCTCGGCGGTCTCGGTGACGCGCGCAAGCGGCTTCATGGCGAGGCGCACGACGAAGCTGGCGATGAGGAACGCGAAGATCAGGCCCGCGAGGGTGACCAGCGCGATCACGATCGTGAGCTGCTGCGTGGTCGCGTTGACGTCGCTGAGGGGCAGGCCGATGATCACGCTGTCACCGTTGTCGAGCTGGGCCGCTGCGATCCGGTACGAACCGAGCGTCGGCCCGAGGTCGATGGTGCGGGGCTGCTGGTCCGCCGGGAGCGTGAGCAGAGCGGAGGTCGTGATCGGGACACGCTGAGGAGCCACCGGCTGGTTGTCGGACGATGTGGGCGGCCGATCGGAGAGGATCACCGGGTAAAGGAGTTCGGTCCCGCTCCTGATCACGCCGAAGGTCCCGGTCTGCTGGCCGGGGGTCTGCACGATGCCGATCACATCGGGGCCGGTCGGCTGGTCCCCGTAGATCCGGTCCGCCGCGTGCTGACCGCGCGCGAGGGCGCTGGTCAGCTGCTGGTCGAGCCGATCCATCAGGTAGTGCTGCAGGGCGAGCACGCTGATCGTCCCGATCACCGCGCCGAGCACCGCCAGCATCGCCACGACGACGAGCACCACGCGGCTGCGCAGCGTCCAGGTGCGGAACGGACGGAGACCGAGGCGCCGGGCGCGCTCACGGCCGGGGGTCGGGGCGCCCGCAGTGCGGGCAGCTGTCATTGCGCGGCCTTCACCATGTAGCCGGCGCCGCGCACGGTGTGGATCATCGCCGGGCGGCCGGCGTCGATCTTCTTGCGCAGGTAGGAGATGTAGAGCTCGACCACGCTGGAGGAGCCGCCGAAGTCGTACGACCACACGCGGTCCAGGATCTGCGCCTTGCTGAGCACGCGGCGCGGATTGCGCATCAGGAAGCGCAGCAGCTCGAACTCGGTGGCAGTGAGCTGGATGGGGTCGCCGTCGCGGTGCACCTCGTAGCTGTCCTCGTCCAGCACGAGGTCGCCCACGATCAGCACCGGGTCGTCCTGGTCGGCGACCGCTGCGCGTGACCGGCGCAGCAGCCCACGGAGGCGGGCGACGAGCTCCTCCAGGCTGAAGGGCTTCGTGACGTAGTCGTCGCCGCCGGCGGTGAGCCCGGCGATCCGGTCGTCGAGGGAGTCCTTGGCGGTGAGGAACAACACGGGCGCCTCGTTGCCGTCCGCACGCATCCGGGACAGCACCTGGAGGCCGTCGATGTCCGGCAGCATGATGTCCAGCACGACCACGTCCGGCTTGAACTCGCGCGACAGCTGCAGCGCCTGCTGCCCGTTGGACGCGGTCTTCACCTCCCAGTCCTCGTAGTGCAGCGCCATGGCGAGCAGATCGGTCAGCGTCGCCTCGTCGTCGACGACGAGCACGCGGATCGAGCTGCCGTCGGCACGGCGCAGGAGGGTACGAGGCTGGCTGGAGGGGCCGGAGGCGGCACGGGCGTTGATGGTCACCTTTCCCATTATGAGGAGCGGGATTGATGGTGTCTTTGTGAAAGCTATGGGGAGTCTGTGAGGGTGCGGATCACGCCGCGAGCGACGTGAGTGCGGACTCGAACACCGGAGTGAACGTCTCGATTTCGGACAGCGCGATGCGATTCGCACGCGCAGTCTGGCGCCAGCCACGCACGGCGTCGATCACCTCGACAAGGATGCGCCGGGCCGCGTCCTCCGTGAGGCCGAAATCCGGGGCGGCCTGCAGCAGACCGGCCCGTTCCGTTCCGAGCTCGCTTCTGCCGGCGATCGACGTCACCCGTCGGGCGGCGATGTTCGGATTGGGATTCAGATCGAAGGCGGGCGACAGTCGCCACCCGGCCCGGTGCCGCACGTATCCGAGGTTGCGAAGATGGTCGTCCGTGTTGTGGATGGCGGCCGAGAACGCGATGCGGCGCCACAGCTGAGCGAGGTCGTCGGCCGTCCGGTCGCTGACCGTCGTCATCGCGTCGGCGACCTCCAGATAGTCGCGCGCGTCGCCGTCCGCTCCCTGGACGAGCGTCATCGCACTGATGTATCCGACGCGTTCCTCGCCGGCGCGATCGAATCTGCGGACGACCAGGACCGAACGGCCCTCGATCTCGAGAAGCTCGGAGGCCGCGACCGTGACGCCGGCGGACGCGGCCAGGTCGAGTGCGGTCTTCTCCCACGCCATCACATCCCACGAGTCGTCCTGGTGGGGGAACTTGGCGATGGCGAGCTCTGCGCCGTCGCGAACCGAGGCTTTCGGTCGGGCGCCGCCGAGCGACCCGGTGCCAGCGTCGAGCAGCGCCTTGACCGCGGCGAGATCTCGATCGCCGTCACGCACCACCGTCTCCGACGCACGGAGAAGCCGTGGCAGTTGGATCAGCGCGGGCACGTCCGGCGACGGATGCTGGAACGCCTCGTCGTCCGGCGTCCGGAAGCGCAGCGCGCCTTGCCTGGTCAGATCGCTCACGCCGAGGAGGAAGTCGCGGTCATCCAGCTGAGGGGCCGGACGTCCCTCGGCCGCCGCCGCCGCCCGGGCCCGCCGGCTGATCAGGTTCCGGCCCCAGCGGTCGGGAGCCGCATCGAGAAACGACCCAGGCAGACTGCCTCGAACCGGCCACGCGCCTCGCGTGAGCGGCAGGGCGGGATCGATCGCGTACGCGGATCCGTCGGCCAGGAATGCCGCGTCGTACGTGAAGGTGGAGCTCACCCGGCCACGCCGGAGCGAGGTATGGAGCCGCCCAGCCGGCAATGCGGTCCCGGCCAGGTCGACGTACGCATCGATGGAGGTCATCGCACCCGCTTCGGCAGCGTCTGGTCCGCCCGCGCGCGGCCGAGGTCGGTCTCATACGGATCCGTCGCCGACACCACGGCCTCCAGGAACCCCAGCGCCCGCGCGACGCGCAGCACTGCTCCGAAGTTGACGGAGGGGTCGCCGGCCTCGATCTTGATGAGGGTGCTTCGCCCGATTCCCGCGCGCTCGGCCACCTGGAGCGACGTGAGGCCGAGCAGCTTGCGCCACGCCGCGAACTGCTCGCCGATATCGGCAGCCGCGCGTGCCACGACGGGAGGGGTCGGCCTACTCATGATGCACTCCATAGGTTTGCGTACGCAGACATTATGCTCCTTTACGCATGCGATAACAACCCTTAAGAGGTGCAACGAGACCACCTGTCCAGTGCGCGTGGAGCGGCACTCGGCAGATCCATAGCCTTGCCATAGTTCTCGACAAACCCCCGAACCTACCGTCCCGTTGAATCACTCTTTCCGACCCAGAGATATGGAAGCCAATGTTCGGGACATATCTGCGGCGCGAGCTCCTCAATCGCCGCAAGCAGACGGTCATCATCGCGATCGGCATGGCCCTCGCGATCGCGCTCGTCATCATCGTCAACGCGGTCTCCGCCGGGGTCAAGGACGCGCAGGCGAGCGTGCTGCAGTCCGTCTACGGCGTCGGGACCGACATCACCATCACGCAGCCGGCCACCGCGCAGAACGCGACCGCCCAGCAGGGCGCAGGCGGCGGGCCCCGCTTCGACTTCGGCGCCAACCAGGGCACTGACACCGGCAGCGGCCGCCAGGTGAACACCTCCCGGCTGGAGCCCACCCGTGGCGCGACGGTGATGGACGCGGCGACGCTGACCACGGCCAAGAAGGTCCAGAACGTGCAGTCCGCGGCCGCCGTGCTGTCGCTGACCAACACCAGCTTCAGCGGCACGCTCCCGAACTTCCAGCAGCTGCGCCAGCAGCGTGAGGCCGGTGGCGGCTCGACCGCCTCCACCCCTCCGCCCACCGGTGGTGCGGACGGCGCGGGCGGCAGCTCGTTCACGGTCGACTCGTTCTCGGTGATGGGTCTCGACCCGGCCGGCAAGTCGGTCGGACCGCTCTCCTCCGTGACGCTGTCCAGCGGCCGCACCTTCACCGCAGCGGACAAGGCGGCCGACGTCGTCGTGCTCGACGCCGCGTACGCCAAGACCGCGTCCAAGGCGGTCGGTGACACCGTCACGATCGGCGGCACCGACTTCAAGGTGATCGGCATCGTCTCCGCGACCGGCGCCGACTCCACCACCGCCGCGAACGCGTACATCCCGCTCGGCGTCGCCCAGACGCTCTCCGGACAGACCTCGAAGGTCTCCTCGGTCTACATCACGGCGGCGTCCTCCAGCGACATCGACCAGATCAAGGCCGACCTGACCAAGGCCATCCCCGGCGCGACCGTCAGCACGCAGGCCGACCTGGCCTCCAGCGTCTCCGGCTCGCTCGGCAGCGCCGGCCAGCTCATCGCCAACCTCGGCACCTGGCTCTCGGTGATCGTGCTGGCGGCGGCGTTCCTGATCGCCATCCTGTTCACCATCTCCGGCGTCACCCGCCGCACCCGCGAGTTCGGCACCCTCAAGGCGATCGGCTGGTCCAACCGCCGCATCACCGGCCAGGTCGCCGGCGAGTCGATCGTGCAGGGCCTGATCGGCGGCATCATCGGCGTCGCCGTCGGACTCATCGGCGTGTGGATCGTCAACATCGTCTCCCCGACCCTGACCGGCAGCATCGGCTCCGGCTTCGCCAATGCTGCCGGTCGGGGCACGGGTGGAGTCGGCACCGGCGGTACCGGCACCGAGGGCGCCGGGACCGGCGGCGGCTTCGGCGGCGGCGGCTTCGGCGGCGGGACCGGGGGCGGCGGCGCGTTCGCCGGCGTCCGCCGGGCCGCCTCGCAGACCACGGCCGACATCGCCCTGCACGCGCCGATCACCGTGTGGATCATCGTCGGCGCCGTCGCGCTCGCCATCCTCGGCGGTCTCATCGCCGGTGCGATCGGCGGCTGGCGCGCCTCCCGTCTCCGTCCCGCCGCCGCCCTGCGCTCGGTCGCCTGACCCGGCCGTCCGGCCAGAAGGAGTCATCGTGTACACCCTCACGAACGTCACCAAGAAGTACCGCCAGTCCAGCCGCGAGGTCATCGCCCTCGACGACGTCACCCTGGAGATCCCCGACGGCCAGCTCGTCGCCATCCAGGGGCCGACCGGAGGCGGCAAGTCGACGCTGCTGCAGATGCTCGGCGCGCTCGACCGGCCCACCTCCGGATCGGTGGAGCTGGGACCTGCCAGCCTGTCGAAGCTCGGCGACGGCAAGCTCACCGGCATCCGCGCCAACGAGATCGGCTTCGTCTTCCAGGGCTTCAACCTGATCCCGACGCTGACGGCGCAGGAGAACGTCGAGACCGCGCTCGCCCCGCTCAAGGTCAGCGCGGAGGAGCGCAAGCGCCGCGCTGCCGAGGCGCTCGCCTCGGTGGGCCTGGCCGACCGCGGCAGCCACCTCCCGTCGGAGCTCTCCGGAGGTCAGCAGCAGCGCGTCGCGATCGCCCGCGCCCTGGTGAAGAACCCGGACGTGCTGCTGGCCGACGAGCCCACCGGCAACCTGGACGAGGAGACCCGCGACGAGATCATGGACCTCCTGGAGGGCCTCTGGCGCGACCGCGGGCTGACCGTCATCGTCGTCACGCACGACACGGCGGTGGCCAAGCGCGCCCAGCGCCGCCTCCACATCAAGCACGGCCAGGTCAAAGAGGTCGCGTAGCCCACACGCACATTCGTGACGAATGTCGACTCTGCGCCTCGCATTGTCGACATTCGTCACGAATGCGTCATCTTGGCCGAAGGCGACATTCGTCACGAATGTCGCCTTTGTGCGCGTCAAACGCGACATTCGTGACGAATGTCGCGGGGTCAGGACGGAGTGGCGACGACGGTCATGCCGGCGGCCTCGGCGAGGAGAACGGCCTGGCGCTCGTCGATCGTGGCGCCGCGGAGGCCGACCGCGGCCGGGTCGACCCCGGTCAGGTCGCTGCCGACCAGGTTCGCCGCCGAGAAGTCGGCTCCGGCGAGCACCGCGGCCGACAGGTCGCAGCCGGAGAAGACGGCCTCGGCGCAGCGCGCCCGGCTGAGGTCGGCCTCCCGCAGCTTCACTCCGGTGAACTCGGCGCCGCGCAGCTCGGCACGGCCGAGGTCCACGAACGACCAGTTGCCGCCCTCCACCTTCAGGAGCGCGAACTCGCAGCCGCTGAAGCTGCTGCCGGTGACCTTGCACCGCCGGAAGGTGGAGTCGAAGAAGTTGCAGCCGACGAACGTGCAGTTCACGAAGGCGCTGTCGGTGTGCTCGCTGACGTTGAACCGCACCGACCGGAACGTGCACGCGGTGAACGTGGTGCCGCTCGAGCGCACCTCGGTCAGGTCGACGTCGATGAACTCGACGCCGTCGAACTCGAGCCCGTCGAGGTCGCGCCCGTACCAGTCCTCACCCCGGATGATGTCCACCTGCGTGAGCCTACCGGCGGGCGCGGAACCTCGCGCCAACCTCAGTCCTGGTTGCTGAACGCCGCGTCGAACGACGCCGTCGGGAGCTTCCAGAGCAGCGAGCGGATGTAGCCCACGGCCTCCTTGGCGCCGTGCAGGCGGTCCATGCCGGCATCCTCCCACTCGATGGAGATCGGGCCGGTGTAGCCGATCGACTCCAGGGCGCGGAACGAGTCCTCCCACGGCACGTCGCCGTGCCCGGTCGAGACGAAGTCCCAGCCGCGGCGCGGGTCGCCCCAGGGCAGGTGCGAGCCGAGCACGCCGGCGCGGCCGTTCTTCGGGCGCAGGCGGGTGTCCTTGCAGTCCACGTGGTAGATGCGGTCCTGGAAGTCGACGATGAAGCCGACCGGGTCGATGTCCTGCCACATCATGTGCGACGGGTCCCAGTTGAACCCGAACGCCTCGCGGTGGTCGATGGCCTCCAGCGAGCGGACGCTGGTCCAGTAGTCGTACGCGATCTCCGACGGGTGCACCTCGTGCGCGAACCGCACGCCCTCGCCGTCGAACACGTCGAGGATCGGGTTCCAGCGGTCGGCGAAGTCCTGGTAGCCGGCGTCGATGACGGACGCGGGCACCGGCGGGAACTGCGCGACGTACGGCCAGATGCTGGAGCCGGTGAAGCCGACGACCGTGTCCACGCCGAGCTTGCGGGCGACCTTCGCGGTCAGCTTCAGCTCCTCCGCGGCGCGCTGACGCACGCCTTCCGGCTCACCGTCGCCCCACACCTTGGAGCCGACGATCGCCTGGTGGCGGAAGTCGATCGGGTCGTCGCAGACGGCCTGGCCCTTGAGGTGGTTGGAGATGGCCCAGACCTTCAGACCGTACTTGTCGAGGATGTCGAGGCGGCCCTGGAGGTAGGCGTCGTCCTCCGCGGCGCGCCAGACGTCGAGGTGCTCGCCCGAACAGGCGATCTCCAGGCCGTCGTAGCCCCACTCGGAGGCGTGCTTGGCGACCTCCTCCAGGGTCAGGTCGGCCCACTGGCCGGTGAACAGGGTGACCGGGTGCGTGCGGCCCGACTCGACGTCAGTCATCAGTTGGTTCCCATCTCGATCCAGGTGCCCGACTCGGCGGAGTCGATCACGGCGTCGGTGATCCGGACGGCGCGCAGGCCGTCCTCGAAGCGCGGCAGGCCGTCGGGGGTCTCCCCCGCGACCGCGGCGTAGCTGTCGGCGACGAACGCGTTGAACGCGTCCTGGTAGCCCTGCGGGTGCCCGGACGGGACCACGCAGAGGCGGGCGGCGTCGGCGCTGAGCTGGTCGGCGTCGCGCGGGACGAGGAGGCTGCCCGAGCGGCGGCCCACCCAGAGCGTCTCCGGCTGCTCCTGGTCGAAGGCCACGCTCTCTGCGCTGCCCGCGATCTCCAGCCACAGCCGGTTCTTGCGGCCGGGGGCGACCTGTGACACCAGCAGCGTTCCGATGGCGCCCGAAGAAGTCTCGATGACGACCGCGGCGGCGTCCTCCGTCGTGATGCCGGCGTGGGAGGCGCGCTCGGCGAACACCGTGCGCTTCTTCGCCGAGAGGCGCGCGACCCGGTCGCCGCTCACGTACTCCACCAGGTCGACCAGGTGCGAGCCGATGTCCGCGAACGCACGCGAGCGGCCGCCCTGCTCGGAGTCGACGCGCCAGTTGTCGTTGCCGGAGGCCAGCAGCCAGTCCTGGAGGTAGGAGGCGTTCACGGTGAGCACCTGCCCGGCAGCGCCGGACGCGAACCGCGCCCTGGCCTCCCGGACCAGCGGGTGGAACCGGTAGACGAACGGAACGGTCGCGGTGCGCCCGGCAGCGGCGGCGACCAGCGCCTCCGCGTCGCCGACCGTCGTCGCGAGCGGCTTCTCGCAGACGACGTCCTTGCCGGAGGCCAGCACGGCCGCGGCCTGGGACGCGTGCAACGCGTTCGGCGTGGTCACGTGGACGACGTCGATCGTGTCGTCCGCGAGCACGTCCTCCAGCGAGCCGTACGCCCGGCCGATCCCGAGGCGGTCGGCCGCGGCGGCCGAGCGCTCCGGCGACGACGAGACGATGCCCGCCAGCTCGGCGCGCGCGGCCCGCGCGGCGCGCGAGTGCACCTCCGCCATGAATCCGCCGCCGACGATCGCGACGCGCAGCCGGGCTCCGGCCGTGCTCTCGTCCCGCCGGCTCAGTCCGCCCGACTCACTGCTCACTCTGCTCCGTCCGTCCGTCGATCGCGCGTCAGGCGAGGGTCGCCGCGCGCGGGTCCCAGTCCTCCGGCAGGGCCGGGGCGACCGTGACGGTGCTCTTCACGTCCACCGGGGCGCCGGACTCGCCGGCCTCGATGGTCGCGACCATGATGTCGAGGACGTGGAAGGCCTGCTCACCCGAGGCGCGCTCCGGGACTCCCGCCCGGATGGCCCGCGCCAGCTCGACGACACCGATGCCGCGGCTGCTCGTGGTGCCGGTCGACGGCAGCGTCTCGATGCCGTCGGCGCCGTGCACCAGGAGGTCGCCCTCGAAGGTGTTCGGGTCGGGGACGACGAGCGTCGCTTCCAGGCCGGCGACCTCGAACTGGGTGCGGCCGAGCTTGGAGTCGAAGCTGAAGATCGACTGCGCCGTCTGGCCGCTCTCGAACTCGTAGAGCGCGCTGACGTGCGTCGGCACGGTGACCTCGAACGACTCGCCCGCGCGCGGGCCGGAGCCGATGACGCGCGACTCCTTGGCCTTGGAGGCGACGGCGCTCACGCGCTTGACCGGGCCGAACAGCTGCACCAGCGCGGTGAGGTAGTACGGGCCGATGTCGAACAGCGGACCGGCGCCCTCCTGGAACAGGAAGTCCGGGTTCGGGTGCCACGACTCCGGGCCGGCGCTCTGCATCAGGGTGAGCGCGGTCAGCGGAGCGCCGATGGCGCCGCTCTCGACCAGCCGGCGCGACGACTGGATGCCGGCGCCGAGGAAGGTGTCGGGCGCCGTCGCGACGCGCAGCCCCTTCTCGTGGGCGGCCTCCAGCAGCTGCACGCCGCTGGCGCGGTCGAGCGCGAACGGCTTCTCGCTCCAGACGTGCTTGCCGGCAGCGAGCGCCTGCAGCGCCACCTCGACGTGCACCTTGGGGATGGTGAGGTTGACGACGATCTCGATCGCGTCGTCCGCCAGCAGCTCCTCCACCGTCCCGGAGCCGGGGACGCCGTACTTCTCGGCCTGGGCCTTCGCGCGGTCCAGGTCGATGTCGGCGACGAAGCGCACGTCGAGGTCCGGGAACGCGGTCAGGTTCTCCAGGTACTGGTTGCTGATGACGCCGGCGCCGATGAGGCCGACGCCGACCTTCCCGGTGCCGGTCATGCGAAGGCCTCGGTGGTGAGGAAGGCGTAGCTGTCGGCGACGGCCTGGAAGCGGTCGCCGCGCGAGTCGTCCAGCTCGATGACGCGGAGGGCGTCCGGAGCGGCTGCGATGATCTCGGCGACGGGCACGGAGCCCTGGCCGACGGCCACCTGGTCCTTGGTCTCGGTGGTGCCGGGGCCGTCCTTGATGTGCAGGGCGACGACGCGGTCGCCGAGCTTCGTCAGGAGCTCGACCGGGTCCTTGCCGCCGACGATCACCCAGTAGGTGTCGACCTCCAGGACGACCTCGGGCGCGAGCTTGCTCGCGAAGTACTCGAGCGCGGTGACGCCCTCGATGGTGCTCTCGAGCTCGTGCGCGTGGTTGTGGTATCCGACGCGGACCCCGTGCTTCGCCGCGACCTGGGCGGCGGCGTTGAGGGCGGCGGCCGTGGCCTCCACGTCCTCGGCGGTCTGCCAGCGCTCGGCCGGCACGTGCGGGTCGATGACCGTCTGGATGCCGAGATCGGCGGCGGCGGCGAACACGGTGTCCAGGTCGTCGCGGCCGATGAAGCCCTGGTGCGTGGTGGGCGCGGTCAGGCCGGTCTCGGCGAAGCCCTGGCGGAGGCCGTCCGCGAAGTCGAGGAAGCCGAAGGGCTCGACCTGGGTGAATCCGATGTCCGCGATGCGGCGGAGGGTCCCGACCGTGTCTTCGGTCAGAAGCTCACGGACCGTATAGAGCTGCACGGAGAGTTTTGACGTCGACACTGGTTCTCCTCGTCGAGTTCGCTGGGGGATGTCGGCGCACGAGACGGCGCCGGGTTCCATTCAAGCGAGACTTCTGTCGATTGTCAATCAAAAGTCGTCGTTTCGTCGGCGGCCTTTGGATCGCCGGCCAGCCCTGTGGTTCAATACGTGCATGACCGACAGTGTCCGGGAGTCCGGCATCGTCGCCGCTGACGCCTCGGACCTCCTGGCGATCCTGCGCGACGGCGTTCCGCGTACCCGCGCGCAGCTCGCCGAGCTGACCGGCCTCGCCCGTTCCACCATCGCGGTGCGCATCGACACGCTGACCGAGTCCGGACTGGTCGCGCCCGCCGGGGACGACGTCTCGACCGGAGGCCGCCCGCCCGCCCGCATCCGGTTCAATCCCGACTCGCGCGTGGTGCTGGCCGTCGACCTCGGCGCCACGCACGGCGTGGTGGCGCTGGCCGACCTCGCCGGCACGATCACGAGCAGCGAGTCCCGCCGCCTCCGCATCTCCGACGGGCCGGAGGCCGTGCTCGGCTGGGCGCTGGAGACCGCGGAGCGCCTGTACGCCGCGACCGGGCGACCGCTCGGCGACCTGGTCGGCGTCGGCGTCGGCGTGCCGGGGCCGGTCGAGCACTCGACGGGCCTGCCGGTGAACCCGCCGATCATGCCCGGCTGGGACCGCTTCGACATCCCGGCGTACGTGCGGCGCGTCTTCGACGTGCCCGTGCTGGTCGACAACGACGTGAACCTGCTCGCCCTCGGCGAGCACGCCCTCGCCTGGCCCGACCAGTCCGAGATGCTCTTCGTCAAGGTCGCGACCGGCATCGGCGCCGGCATCATCAGCGGAGGCCGGCTCCAGCGCGGCGCGCAGGGCTCCGCGGGCGACCTCGGCCACGTGCGCGTGCCGTTCACCAGCGAGACCCCGAGCCACGGCGCCCGCGACGCCGACCTGGAGGCCCTCGCGAGCGGTCCCGCCATCGCGCGGGCGCTCACCGCGGCCGGCATCCCCGCCGAGACGAGCGACGACGTCGTCGCGCTCGCCCGGACCGGCAACGCCGAGGTGCTGCAGGCCATCCGCCAGGCGGGACGCGACCTCGGGGAGGTCCTCGCGACCTGCGTCAACCTCCTGAACCCGTCTCTCGTCGTCGTCGGGGGCAGCCTGTCGCAGGTCGGGGAGCAGCTGCTCGCCGGGGTGCGGGAGGTCGTCTACCAGCGCTCGACCCCGCTCGCGACCCAGCATCTCACCATCACCCAGTCCCGCTCCGGCGAGACCGGCGGCGTCATCGGGGCGGCCACCATGGTCATCCAGGACACGCTCGGCGTCGCCTCCCGTCCGCTCCCCCGCTGAGCCGCCCCGTCCACCGTCCACTTCCGCGCCCCGGGAAGGTCGAATCGATTCGACTGGGGCTCCGGACCCGCTCCACCACCATCAACCCCGTGAAAGGAACGCAGTGACCACCGCATCCACCCCGCTCCGCGCCGGCGTCGTCGGCCTCGGCTGGGCAGGCCAGCAGCACATGGCCGCCTACTCCGACCTCCCCGGCGTCGAGCTCGTCGCCATCGCCGGCATGGAGGACGGCCCGCGCGCCGAGCTCGGCGAGAAGTACGGCGTCACCCGCCTGTACAGCGACTGGCGCGACCTCGTCGCCGACGGCGACCTCGACGTCGTCAGCGTCGCCGTCCCCACCTTCCTGCACGCCCCGATCGCCGTCGGTGCGCTGGAGGCCGGCATCCACGTTCTCAGCGAGAAGCCGATCGCCCGCACCGCAGTCGAGGCCCAGACGATGGTGGACGCCGCGCACCGCTCCGGCCGCGTGCTGGAGGTCGCCTTCAACCACCGCCGCCGCGGCGACATCGAGGCGCTCAAGGCCGCGATCGACGCCGGCCAGATCGGCCGGCCCTACCACGCGCGGGCGATCTGGCTCCGGCGCGCCGGCATCCCGGCGCTCGGCAGCTGGTTCACCAACCGCGAGATGGCCGGCGGCGGCCCGCTGATCGACATCGGCGTGCACGTGCTCGACTACGCGCTGCACCTGTTCGGCGAGCCGCAGGTGACCGCGGTCTCCGCCGTCACCCACTCCGAGCTCGGCGCGCGCGGCCGCGGCGGCGCGAAGAGCGACAAGCAGCACGTCGGCTCCGCCTACGAGGTGGAGGACCTGGCCAGCCTGCTGCTGCGCCTGGAGGGCGGCGGCTCCATCGTCCTGGAGACGAGCTGGGCCGCCTACCGCCCGGCCGGCGACGAGTTCGGCATCACCCTCTACGGCACCGAGGGCGGCGCCGACCTCCGCGTCGTCGACTACGCCCCCGCCGGCGAGCTGACCATCTTCACCGGGGAGGGCGAGGAGGTCGAGGACGTGGAGGTCACCGCCGACGCCGGCCGCGGCCACCTCGCTGTGGTCGAGACGTTCCTTGAGCACGTCGCCGACACGGCGAACTGGGCGCACTGGGACGGCTCGCTCGCCCTCGACCGCGCGCGCGTCATCGACGCCGCGTACGAGTCGGCCCGCATCGGCGCCGAGGTGCGCCTGAGCCCGGCGACGGCCGGCCTCGACGCGGACGACGAGACCGCCACCGAGACCACCACCGAGACCCAGGAGGCATGACCATGACCGCACTGCGCGTCACCGTCTGGAACGAAGGCGTCCACGAGACCACCCAGCCCGCGATCGCCGCGATCTACCCCGACGGCATCCACGGCGCCATCGCCTCCGGCCTCGCCGAGCTGCTCGGCGAGGAGGTCGACGTGCGCACCGCGACGCTCGCCGACCCCGAGCACGGCCTGAGCGAGCAGCAGCTCGCCGAGACCGACGTGCTGCTCTGGTGGGGTCACATCGCGCACGACCAGGTCTCCGACGAGGTCGTGGAGCGCGTACGTCAGCACGTCCTCGGCGGGATGGGACTCATCGTGCTGCACTCCGGGCACTTCTCGAAGATCTTCATCCGGATGCTCGGCACCACCTGCTCGCTGCGCTGGCGCAACCCGGAGGGCGGCGAGCGCGAGCTGGTCTGGAACGTCAACCCCACCCACCCGATCGCCCAGGGCGTCGATCAGCCCATCGTGATCGAGGCGCAGGAGATGTACGGGGAGTTCTTCGACATCCCGACGCCGGACGACCTGGTGTTCATCAGCTCGTTCACCGGCGGCGAGGTCTTCCGCTCCGGCGTGACGTTCACACGCGGCCGCGGCAAGATCTTCTACTTCTCGCCGGGCGACCAGGAGTACCCGGTGTACTTCCACCCGCAGGTGCGCCGCGTCCTCGCGAACGGCGTGCGCTGGGCGGCTCCGATCGCGGGCGTGCGCCAGGCCCCGGAGGTCTCCAACCCGCAGCCGGTCTGATCCGGTCTCCGGGGCGAGGGGAGGCAGACTAGTCGCATGGTCAGCCTCCCCTCTCCCCGTTTCCCCGACCCGGCCGACGCTCCCGCGCTGCGCTGGGGCGTGATCGGCCCCGGCGTGATCGCCGGCGACTTCACCGACGCGCTGCACGCGCACACGGCCCAGCGGATGGTCGCCTGCGGCTCCCGGTCGGCCGAGCGCGCCGCCCGGTTCGCCTCCGAGCACGGCGTCGAGCGGGCGCACGACTCGTACGAGGCGCTGGTCGCGGACCCGGAGGTGGACGTCGTCTACGTGGCCACGCCGCACAGCGAGCACTCCGAGCACGCCCTCCTGGCGATCGCGGCGGGAAAGCACATCCTGGTCGAGAAGCCGCTCGCCGCGAGCGCCGAGCAGGCCAGGCGGATCGCCGAGGCCGCACGGGAGGCCGGCGTCTTCGCGATGGAGGCGATGTGGACCCGCTACCTCCCGCAGACCGATGTCGTCCGGCAGCTCCTCGACGCCGGCGCGCTGGGCGAAGTGCGCGTCGTCACCGCGGACTTCGGCGGCAACGCCGCGTTCGACCCGGCCGGCCGGCTGTGGGATCCGGCGCTGGCCGGCGGCGCCCTCCTCGACCTCGGGGTCTACGTGGTATCGTGGGCGTCCTTCGTGCTCGGCGCCCCCGCCGGGATCATCGCGGCAGGGACGCTGGCGCCGACCGGGGTGGACGAGCAGGCGGCCCTGATCCTCAGCTCCGCCCGCGGCGCCCAGGCACTCCTCAGCACGGGTCTGCGCGCCGGCACTCCGTCGCTCGCGACCATCTGCGGCTCGGACGGCCGGATCGAGCTGGACAGCCCGTTCTGGGGCCCGAGCGGCCTGCGTCTCGTCGGAGCGGACGGCCGCGTCGCCGGCGAGTGGCGCGACCCGTACGGGCGGCCCTACCGGCAGGGGATGTCATACGAGGCGGCCGCGCTCGCCCGCTACGTCGCGGAGGGCCGCACCGAGTCGCCGCTGCACTCGCTCGACGAGGCCGTGTCCACACTCGCCACGATCGACGAGGCGCGCCGCCAGCTCGGCGCCGCGGGCGTGGGCTGACAGCGCGCGTCCTCCGGCCGAGGCAGAATGGACAGGTGTTCGACCGCTCCGCCACCCGCACCGCCGACCTTTACCGGCCCGGCGTCCTGGCGGACCTCGGCCCCAGCTCGTCGGCTCCGGCCCCTCGGCCGGTCGTGCCGGCGGTCCCCGGGGCCACCGGCCATCTGGCGCGCGTCGTCGCGTCCTCCAGCGACCGGGTCGGCTGGCTCCGCGCGCGCAGCCGCGGCATCACCGCGACCGACGTCGCCAAGCTGTCGACGCAGCAGTCGCTGCGCGCCGCCGTCTACGACAAGCTGAACGGCTCCGGGTTCTCCGGCAACGTCTTCACCCAGCACGGCCGCAGCCGGGAGCCGGAGATCGCCGCCTGGGTGGCCGCGACGCACGGCATCCAGCCGTCCGACCTGCTCTTCCACGCCGAGCGCGACCGCCGGCACCTGGCGACGCCGGACGGTCTGGTCCTCCGGACCGGCGGCCGCATCGAGCTCGCCGAGATCAAGACCACGAACAAGCCGTTCAACAGCATCCCCCGGCACTACCTCCGGCAGATCTGGTGGCAGCAGTACGTGCTGGGCGCCGAGCGGACGCTGTTCGTCTGGGAGCAGCACGACCGGTTCGTTCCCATCCACGACGAGCCGCAGTGCCAGTGGGTCGACCGCGACGACCGGGAGATCGCCCGGCTGGTGGCGCTGGCCGGCGACCTGATCGACCTCCTCCGGGAGGCGACGGCCCGGCCGGTCGCCCAGGTTCAGCCGACCGTCGCGTCGTAGCCCGTCATCGTCTCGGCGTCCGCCTCGGCCGGCTCCATGGCCGCCTCACCGGGGGCGACGGGCAACCGGACCAGCGCGAGGGCGTAGACCGCCATCCAGGCGATCGCGACGGTCGTGCCGACCAGCTCCAGCCACGCGCCGATGTCGGTCGCGACGTGCACGATCGCGAGCAGTCCCCCGACGATCGTGATGAGCGCGACGGCGACGCAGCTCGTCAGCGAGAACCGCGCGACGCGCGGGAACTGCGATGCGAACGCCACCTGCAGCATCGCGAAGCACGCCGCCGCGAAGCCGAGCACGGCCGAGACGGTGTGGATCAGGTCCTGCGGCGTCGACTTGGGATCGGCCAGCGGCACCGGGCAGTAGGCCGTGCAGGTGATCTGGGAGGCCAGGACGAAGCACAGCGCCGCGAAGCCGAGGCTCGCGGCGGGCGCCCAGCGGTCGAGTCCGCGGACCGACGACCGCACGTGCCCGCTCGCCAGCGCGACCGAGAATCCGCCGACCGCGATGAGCAGCAGGGCGACCCGGAACGGGACCGCGGTCGGGGCGCCGACCGCGCCGAGCTCGCTCACGTACACCGGGTACGGCACGGTGAGCCGGGCGGCCCAGATCACGGTCAGCCCGCTCAGCACGCTGACCGTGCCGATCGCGAGGAGCACCGGCACGGCCCGCTGCCAGCCGCCGGCGAGCACGGGCACGGCGAACGGCTGGCGCACGATACGCAGCAGTCGTCGCACGGGCGGCTCCTCGGGGCTCGGATGATTCGGGGGTTCGCGTGATTTCGGGTCGAGGGATTCTAACCGGCGCATCCCTGCGAACGTCCTGAGCCATCCCGGAGCAGCCTGAGCGGACCGGGAAACAGACTGTTCACACGTGGTCACCCGCCGGAAACACCCGCGGCGCCTCCGCGCGTTTGACTGGGATCAGCCGCACCGGTCGCGGCGGGGCCACGAGGGGATCACGAATGCCGAACACGATGCGCGCCGCACTCCTCGACGCGGCAGGCGACCCGGCCGCCCTCCGGATCGGCGAGGCCCCGACGCCCGACCGGGTGAACGCGGAGTTCCTGGTCAAGGTGGTCGCGGCGGGCGTGAACCCGCTCGACGCCTCCACCCGCTCCGGCAGCGGTGCGTTCGGCGCGATCCACAGCTTCCCCGCCGTGCTCGGCCAGGACTTCAGCGGCGTCGTCGTGGAGTCGCCGTTCGCCGCCCATCCACTGCGCCCGGGCGACGAGGTGTTCGGGATGGTGATGGTGCCCCGGTTCGGAGGCAGCTACGCCGAGTACGTCTCGGTGCCGAGCATGAGCCTCGTCCGCAAACCCGCGACACTCTCGCACATCGAGGCCGCCGCGGCCCCGCACGCCGCGCTGACCGCGTGGGGCATGGTGGTCGAGCTCGCGAAGGCGCACGACGGTCAGCGGCTGCTCGTGCACGCCGGAACCGGCGCGGTCGGCCACTTCGCCATCCAGTTCGCCGCGTACTTCGGCGCCCACGTGATCGCCACCACGCCGAACGCGAACCACGCCTGGCTGCGCGCGCTGGGCGCGGCCGAGGTGGTGGACGAGGCCGCCACCGGATACGACCCCACCGGGCTCGGGGACACCGTGGACGTCGTGATCGACCCGTCCTCCGACCTGGAGCGCGCCACCCGTGCGCTGGCGCTCATCCGGCCGGGCGGCCTGCTCGTGCTGCACGTCCCGGCCGGAGTGGACCCGGGGCTCGCCGAGGCCGCCTCCGCCGCGGGAGTGCGGGCGACCGGCTACACCGGCGCGCCGGACGGGAGCACGCTCGCCGTCATCGCCCGCCTGCTGGAGACGGGGAGCGTGCGCGTGCACGTCGACCGGATCTTCCCGCTCGACGAGATCGCGGACGCCCACCGGGCGCTCGAGCACGAGCAGACCAGGGGCGCGATCGTGCTCAAGGTCGCGGAAGGCTGACCAGTCCGCGCTCCATCACCCAGTCGTCCTCCAGCCGATCGCCGACCAGGAAGCGCTTGGAGCCGACACGCTCGAAGCCGTGCTTGCCGTAGAAGCGCTGCGCCCGCGCGTTCTCCTCGTTCACGCCGAGCCAGATCCCCGCGGCGCCGGCCGCCGCCGCCGCCGCCAGGCTGGCCTCCATCAGGCGGCCGGCGACGCCCTCGCCGTGGTGGCCGGGCAGCACGTAGCACTTGCTCAGCTCGGCGGTCGGGCGCACCCGGACCGCGGCGCGCACGTCGGCGTCGGCCGGCTCGCCGAGGTTCACCATCGTGTACCCGATGACCGCGCGGCCGGCGTCCTCCGCCACGAGCAGCCGCCGCGCAGGATCGACGGTGTACTCCCCGAAGCGGGCCTCGGACAGCACCTCGGCGATGAACGCGGCCTTGGCCTCCTCCGTCGTGTGCGGCGGGCAGGCGAGCGGGAAGGTCACGGCGGCGACGGCCGCGAGGGCCGGCGCGTCCGCGGCGGTCGCGGGACGGATCACGACGGTCATCCCGCCAGCGTAGCGTCGCTGCGCACGCGGGAGCGCCCCCGTGACAGGCACGGGGGCGCTCTCGTCCGTGGCGATCAGACGGCTCAGTGCCTTCCCTGCGCCACCAGGTTGAGCAGGGTGAAGGAGACGCCGCCGAGACCGGTGACGTCGTCGTAGCCCCTCCCCGTCTTCAGCGAGGTGTCCTGATCGAGGGTGATGAAGTAGCTGTTCCCACTGTTCCGGCTGGTGTACACCAGCGCCTGCGGCGGGTTCTGCGGCGTGACGTCGCGGAACGCGCTCGGCAGCACCCGGTCGACCGCGTAGAGCGTCGGGTTGGCGAACCCGATCGTCTTCCCGGTCGCCTGCTGCACGATCGCGATCTGGGCAGCGACGATCGGCGAGGCCAGCGATGTTCCGCCGTAGGTCTCGTTGACGTAGTCGCCCGTCGCCAGCGTCGTGTCGTCCACGATGGGCCGGATGCCGATCTGGAAACCGGTGTAGGGGTCGGCCAGCGCCGAGACGTCGGGCGAGACCCGGAAGCCGTTGCTCAACGCCTGCGGCACGATCCCGCGCTGGTAGTCGGGCGCCGCGAAGACGGCGCTGACACCGCCGCCCGCACCGCCGGCGAAGATGTTCCCGGGCAGCGCGGAGTCGTACGCCAGCGTCCCATCGGCGTTCTTCACGATCTTGTCGAGCTGGTCGCCCCACCCGGTCTCCCACGCGATCGCGCCGTTCTTGCCGATGCCGAGGCTGGTGCCGCCGACCGAAGTCACCCACGGGGAGGATGCCGGGAAGTCCGGCGACGGGTGCCCGACCTCGTTGGGCGCCGCCTCGTCGCCGTTGTCGCCGCTCGAGAAGTACAGGCCGATCCCCTCGCCCGCGGCCTGGAGCTGGAGGTTCACCTCGCCCTGGATGACGTCGGCGGGGACCGCCTCGCCGACGTTGCCGTAGCTGTTGCTCACGATGTTCGCCAGCTTGTTGTCCAGGATCTTCGACATCGCGATGTCGAGACCGCCGCTGCAGTCGGTGCCGCCCACGTAGAGGATCCGGGCGCCGGGAGCGACCGAGTGGACGGACTCGACGTCGAGGGTCTGCTCGCCCTGCCATCCGCTCGGGTACTGGCACGCGGCCTGATCGGTGAACTGCGACGCCGGCGGGACGAGCTGCTGGTAGCTCGACGCCGTCAGCTGGGGCTCGCCGTTCTGCTGAGCGAGGCCGTTCGCGTCCTGCAGGATGCTCGGGCTCGCGTAGGCGTCGATGATCGCGACGGTCTGGCCGGAGCCGTTGATCCCGCGGCGGCTCAGGTCGGTCAGTCCGTACGCGCTCCGCAGCTGCTGAGGCGTGTAGCCGCAGTTGTAGGTGCTGTAGGTCGTCTGCCCGTTGTACGCGGCCGGCACCGTCACGGTGTTCTCGCCGATGTAGTGCGAGCACGGGGTCTGGACCACGGGCGCTGCCGCGGCTTTGCGGGAGATCTGCGGAGTCGCCGAAGCGCCGATATCCCCCTGCTTGATCGAGTCTGGCCGTGTCAGAGAGCGGGACTGCTCAATGCTGATCGCGGAGACCTTCGCGCCGATGGCGGCAGGAAGGGACGGCGCGGACGACGGCGCCACGAGCCGGTGCCCGGCGTAGTCGTACGCGTGCAGCGACGTCCCGAACACCGAGCCGAGCTGCTGCGGCGTCCCGCGGAACACCACGTACTGCCGGCTGTCCGGCGTGCCCTGGATGGTGAGGCCGGCCGTCTTGAGGAACGACAGCACCGCCGCGTAGTCGGCCTGGGACGGCGAGAACCGCGCGATCCACTGCGCCGGGCTCAGCGCCCTGCGGTAGCCGGACTGCGACGGGTTCGAGACCTGCTTCGCCAGGTTCTCCGCGCCCTTCCGATCGCGCAGCGGGAGGTAGATCTCACCCTGCACGGTCTCGTCGGCCGGCGCCGCGCCCGCGTCGTTCTGGGCGGTGGCCCACGACGGGACGGACCCGGAGTAGGTGACCGTGCCGTCGGCGTTCGCCGCGGATGCTCCCGCCAATGACAACGCCACCACGGCTGACGTGGTGGCGATGATGCCGATGGCCCTCTTGTGGAGGATTCGGATGGTGCGAGGTTGCTTCACAACGTTCCCCTTCGCTGAGACTGGCTCTGCATCGAGCCGACGCGCGACGCGCGACAGAAGCGAACGTAGCCCAAGCGTTCTACCTCCCGCAAGATGGGGTAGACAGGTCCGTCGCACGAGACCCGTCCGCGCCCGCGCATGACGAAGGGCCGGTCGCCGCGTGCGCGGCGCCGGCCCTTCGAGAGCGTGACGCGATCAGATCGCGTTGACGTCCAGCGGGATGCCCGGGCCGAACGTGGTCGACACGGCGCCCTTCTGGATGTAGCGGCCCTTCGCGGCGGACGGCTTGAGACGGACGACCTCGTCGAGGGCGGCCTTGATGTTCTCGTCGAGCTGCTCGGCGGTGAAGCCCGCCTTGCCGACCACGAAGTGGACGTTGGCGTGCTTGTCGACGCGGAACTCGATCTTTCCGCCCTTGATGTCGGAGACGGCCTTCGCGACGTCCGGGGTGACCGTGCCGGTCTTCGGGTTCGGCATCAGGCCGCGCGGGCCGAGCACCTTGCCGAGACGGCCGACCTGGCCCATGAGCTCCGGGGTGGAGACGGCCGAGTCGAAGTCGGTGTAACCGCCGGCGACCTTCTCGATCAGGTCGGAGCCGCCGACCTCGTCGGCGCCCGCGGCGATGGCGGCCTCAGCGGCCGGGCCGGTCGCGAACACGATGACGCGCGCGGTCTTGCCGGTACCGTGAGGAAGGATGACGGTACCTCGGACCATCTGGTCCGCCTTGCGCGGGTCCACGCCGAGCTTCAGCGCGACCTCGACGGTCGAGTTGAACTTGGCGGAGCCGGTCTCCTTCGCGAGGGTGACGGCCTCGGTGGGGGTGTAGAACTTGCCGGCCTCGATCTTGTCGGCCGCGGCCCGGTAGGCCTTGGACTTCTGTGCCATGAGATTTCTCCTAACGAGAATGTGGTGCGAGCCTGGCCGGCTCTGCCACGGTGATGTCTGGGGTGACGGGGAGGTCGGGCTTACGCCTCGACCGTGATGCCCATCGAACGGGCGGTGCCTGCGATGATCTTCGACGCCGCGTCGATGTCGTTGGCGTTGAGGTCGACCATCTTCTGCTCGGCGATCTCGCGCACCTGGTCCTTGGTCAGCTTGCCGACCTTGGTGGTGTGCGGCACGCCGGAGCCCTTGGGGACGCCCGCGGCCTTCTTGATCAGCTCGGCGGCCGGCGGGGTCTTGAGGATGAACGTGAACGAACGGTCCTCGTAGACGGTGATCTCCACCGGGATGACGTTGCCGCGCTGGGCCTCGGTCGCGGCGTTGTACGCCTTGCAGAACTCCATGATGTTCACGCCGTGCTGACCCAGGGCCGGGCCGATCGGCGGGGCCGGGTTGGCGGCGCCGGCCTTGATCTGAAGCTTGATCAGACCGGTGACCTTCTTCTTCGGTGCCATGTCTCTTCCTTCTTTGTGTATTCGAGCACGTGGGTGTCAAACCCGCGTCGCTCTCCCGGTTTCTCGGCCCTTCCGAGACCCGGTGTCCTGAAAAACAGTGGGGAGGCTCTGGATGTTCCCTAGAGCTTCGTGACCTGGTCGAAGCTGAGCTCGACCGGGGTCTCGCGCTCGAAGAGCGACACGAGCACGGTGAGCTTGCCGCTCTCCGGCTTGATCTCGCTGATCGAGCCAGGCAGGCCAGCGAACGAGCCTTCCTTGATGGTGATGGTCTCGCCGATCTCGAAGTCGACCTCGGCGGGGATGACGCGCGCGGCGGCCTTCTGGCCCTTCGCGGCGCCCTTGGCCGGAGCCTGCTCGACCTGCACGAGGCTCTTGAGCATCGAGAAGGCCTCTTCGAAGCGCAGCGGGGTCGGGTTGTGGGCGTTGCCCACGAAGCCGGTCACACCCGGGGTGTGACGGACGACCGACCAGCTGTCCTCGTTGAGGTCCATGCGCACCAGCACGTAGCCGGGGATGCGCACGCGGTTGACCATCTTGCGCTGGCCGTTCTTGATCTCGACCACGTCCTCCATGGGGACCTGGACCTCGAAGATGAAGTCCTCCATGTTCATCGAGACCATGCGGTTCTCGATGTTGGACTTCACGCGGCGCTCGAAGCCGGCGTAGGAGTGGATGACGTACCACTTGCCGAACTTCGCGCGCAGCTCGGCGCGGAACTCCTCGTACGGGTCGGCGGCGACTTCGTCCTCGTCCTCGACGGCCTCCTGAGCGGCCTCGGCCTCTTCGGCGGAGTCGACCTCGAGGGCCTCGTCGACGGCGCGGTCGGCCTCGGGGTCGACGGCCTCGGCCATCGCGTCGAGGACCGCGTCCAGGTCGATCTCGGTGCCGTCTTCGGCGACGATGTGCAGCGCCTCGTGCTCGGCGGCGTCGGACGACTCCTCGTCGCGCTCCAGGACGTTGCCCGTCTGCGCCTCGTCGTCTTCGGAGGACTGCTCGGCAGCGGTCGCCCAGTCGACGTCGTCGCGGTTCGTCTCAGACACTGAATTCATTCCATTTCTGTCGGTATGGCCGTGCGGCCGGTCGGGATGCGCGGATTACTTCGGATTCCCGAAGACCCACACCACGCCGAGGCCGAACACCCAGTCGAGCAGGGACACGATCGCCATCATGATCACCACGAAGACGAGCACGACGCCGGTGTAGCTCAGGAGCTCCTTGCGCGTCGGCGTGACGACCTTCTTGAGTTCGCCGATGACCTGCCGGATGAACAGGGCGATCCGCGCGAAGGGGTTGCGCCTCGCGGCACGCTCCTTCTTGGCGTTGGCGACGACTTCCTCGCTCGGCTCGTCGATTACCTTTCGGGCCACCTCGTTACACCTTTCGTGGACCGGCATCCGGGATGCCGGTTTGCAGGGCGGACAGGAATCGAACCTGCAACCTGCGGTTTTGGAGACCGCTGCTCTGCCAATTGAGCTACCGCCCTAGGGATCGTGAACCCGGGGAACCCTCCTGGCATTCGCGAAAAATAGGCGCAGAAAAGCTTGGCGGATTCAACCACCGCCACCAAGTGTACGGGACGCCACAGCGCCTCGCAAAAACGCGGCGCCCCGAGCGAAATGCCCGGCTCAGAGCAGCTTGCGCTCGAGCGCCCACGCGGTGAGCTCGTGCCGGGAGGACAACTGGAGCTTGCGGAGCACGGCCGAGACGTGGGTCTCGACGGTCTTCACCGAGATGAAGAGCTCGGCGGCGACCTCCTTGTACGCGTAGCCGCGCGCGATCAGCCGCATGACCTCCCGCTCGCGCGCGGAGAGCCGGTCGAGCTCGTCGGTGCTCTCCGCCTGCTCCCCCGCGGCCGCGCCGAACGCGTCGAGCACGAAGCCGGCGAGCTTCGGCGAGAAGACCGCGTCGCCTCCCGCCACAGCCACGACCGCGTCGCTGACCTGCCGCCCGGAGCTGCCCTTGGTCAGGTAGCCGCGGGCGCCGCCGCGGATCACGCCGACGACGTCCTCCGCCGCGTCGGAGACGCTGAGCGCCAGGAACCGGGTGCCGTGGTGCTCTGCGGCGGTGCGGCGGAGCACCTCCGCGCCGCCTCCACCCGCGCCGCCCGGCAGGTGGACGTCGAGGAGCACGACGTCCGGTTGCGTCCGCAGGATCGCCTCGACAGCGCCGTCGACGTCCTGCGCCTCCGCGACGACGTGGAGGCGGTCGTCGAGGTCGGACCGCAGGCCGGAGCGGAAGATCGAGTGGTCGTCGACGATCACGACCGTGATCGGGCGCGGTGCGGTGGCGTCGGTCATGGTCTCATTCTCGCTCGGCCGGCAGCTCGACGGTCAGGTGGATCTCGGTGCCGGTCTCCCGGGACGTCACGGTGGCGTGGCCTCCCGCCCGGCGCATCCGGCCGACGATCGACTCGCGCACGCCCAGCCGGCCCTCCGGGAGCGCGGCGATGTCGAAGCCGGGACCGCGGTCGCGGACGAACACGTCGGCGGCGCCGGCGCCGGACTCCACGTACACCGAGACATCGCCTCCGGCGTGCCTGGCCGCGTTGAGCATCGCCTCCCTGGCCGCCGCCGCCAGCTCGGCCGGAGCACGGAGCACCGGCTCCCCCACGCTCACCACGTCGAAGTGGACGGCGTGGTCGACCTCCAGCGCCGCGGCCACCTCGCGGAGCTCCGTCGCGAGGTCGGAGGCCTCCTGCGCCACGCCGTCCGCGCCCTCCGCATACAGCCAGTCGCGCAGCTCGCGCTCCTGGGCACGCGCGATCCGGCCGACCTCGCTGGAGGCCCCCGCCCGGTTCTGGATGAGCGCGAGCGTCTGCAGCACGGAGTCGTGGAGGTGCGCCGCCATCTCGGCGCGCTGCTCCTCGCGGACGCGCGCCGTCCGCTCGGCGATCAGCTCGCGCCAGAGCCGCAGCGCCCAGGGCGCGACGAGCACGGCCGCGCCCGCGAAGGTGGCGCCGATGATGGCGAGCCACAGGTATCCCGACGAACGGCCGGCCTGCATCCCGCTGAGCACCAGGGCCAGCGCGACCAGGAAACCGCCCGCCGCGAGCCGGAAGGTCGCGGGCGCGAGCGGCGACGGCACGAGGTTCTGGTCGTCCACGAGCTGGTCCCAGACCACCGCGGCGACCACCAGCAGGATCGAGGTGAGGACGGCGCCGAACGCCGAGCCGGGAGCGCCGGCGGAGACCAGGACGATCGCCGCGACCCCCGCGGCCGCACCGATCGCGGCGAGCACCCACGGCACGTTCACGCGCCGGGTGACGGGCTCGTCCGGGTCGCCGGGGGCCGCCTCCCGCAGCGGCGTCAGCGCCCAGAGCCAGAGGTAGAGCAGAACGCCGGCGCCGCTGAGCAGGGCGGTGCCGACGAAGATCCAGCGCACGGCGGTGACCGGCCAGCCGAGGTGGTCGGCCAGCGCCACGCTCACGCCGCCGACCAGGCAGTCGCGCGGGCGCGCGAGCGGAGGGCGCGGGGTGCGCCCCGGGTTCACCGCGCCGGAGGGGGTCGCGGGAGTGCTGGCCATACCTGGAATCCAAGCAGACCCGGCCCCTCCCGCACAGCGCATGCGGCGGGAATCAGGGTGCGGTCAGGGTGTCCCCCGATAGCGGCCGGATGTCGCCGCACGCCACGATCGAGTCATGGTGAACGACAGCACGACCCCTCCTCCGTCCGACGGCGTCCCGCCGCACGGCTCCGCCGCCGGCGCGCAGGCGCCGTACGGCGGCCCGCAGTCCGGGCTCTCCGGCCGCGGCACCCGCTTCTTCGACTGGATGCGCAGCCTCGGCGTCACGCGCACGGACGGCTGGATCGGCGGCGTCTGCGCTGGCATCGCGTACCGCATCGGGATCGACCCGCTGATCGTCCGCGGCATCCTGGTCGTGGCCGCACTGCTCGGCGCGCCCGCCATCCTCTTCTACGCCCTCGCCTGGGCGCTGCTGCCGGACCGCGACGGCCGCATCCACCTGCAGCGGCTGTTCGAGGGCGAGTTCGAGCCCCCGATGGTCGCGATCGGGGTGCTCGTGGTCCTCTCGCTGCTGCCGTGGTCCGACGGGATCTGGTGGTTCGGGGCCTCGTTCGGGCACGACCCGGGATGGGGCGACGCGGTCGGGCGGATCGTCTGGACGCTGATCGTCCTCGCGGCCGCCGTCGCGGTGGTCGTGTTCGCCGGACGCCAGGCCGACCGCCGGTCGTGGAGCGGGAGCGCTGGAGGCGCGACCTCGCCGTCCGCCGGGACGGCATCGGGGACGACGCCCGCATCCGGCGCACCGTCGGCCGCGGCCGCGGCGACCGTGCCGGACACGGCCGCGGCCCCGGCGGCCCCTGCCGTCCCCCCGGCGCCCGCCGTCGCCACGGTCGCCGAGCCGACCGCGCCTCCCGCCCCGGCCGCCGGCGCGAGCGAGCAGGAGGTCACCGACTGGCGTGCCCGCCAGGCGCAGTGGAAGGCCGAGCACGACCAGTGGAAGCAGCGCCTCTCCGAGGACATGCGCGCCGTGAAGGCGCAGCGATCGGCCCAGCTCCGGGCGCAGGCGTCCGCGGCCAACGCCCAGGCGGCCTCCCGGCGCGTGGCCTACCGCGCCGCCAACCCGAGGGTCGGCGCCGCGATCGGCTGGCTGTCGGTCGGGCTGGCGCTGGTCGCCGGGGCCCTCACGTGGGCGCTCTGGGGCCCGCTCACCGGCCTTCCCGGTTACGGCCTGACCGCCGCCCTGGCCGCCGCGACGCTGGTCTTCGGGCTCACCGTCCTCATCGCCGGGATCGCCCGCCGGCGCAGCGGGTTCCTGATCTTCCTCGGCATCCTGCTCGCAGCGCTCACCGTGCTGGCCGCGCTGCTGCCGACCTCCCGGGCAGCCAGGGTGGACGCGAGCGTCGCCACCGGGAGCACGCTCTCCGCGACCCCCACCGCGAGCGCGAGCTACCTCCAGGCCGTCGGCGACACCACCCTCGACCTCTCGAAGGCCGTGACGGCCTCCGGGACGCCGGAAGTGAACCTCGCCAAGGGTCCTGGGCGGACCACCGTGATCGTCCCCGCGGACGCCACCGTGCGCCTGGAGGCCGCGACGGTCTCCGCGGTGACCGTGACGGACCCCTCCGGCGACACCCAGGTGCACCAGTGCGAAGCCGCGCCCTTCGGCGGCTGCTCCACGAACCTGGTGGTCGGGCCGGCCGGCGCTCCGGAGGCCATCGTCCGCGTCGCGCAGATCGACGCCATCCACGTCGAGCGAGTCCAGCAGTGAACGAGAGCGAGAACGACATGACCACGAACGCCGACCAGCCGGACGACGAGACCACGAAGCACGACGCTGCCTCCGCGACGCCCATGCCGGCGCCGGCGGCCGACGCCGGATCCGACGACGCGGAGACGCTGGTGATCCCCACAGCGGCCGACGATGCGGACGCCGCCGACACGCTCGTGATCCCGGCTGCGGAGGAGCCCACGACGTCGACGGCATCGACCCCGTCGACCGCTGCGCCCACGACGGCCGCGGCTCCGCCCGCCGCGCCGGCCGAGCCGTGGCTCGCCGAGCCGGCCTATACGATCCCGGCGCGCCCCGTGCCGTCCGGGCGGCCGTCCGTGCGCTGGGGCGGGATCGTGTGGGGCACGCTGATGATCCTGCTCGCCCTCGCCATGCTGGTGATCGTCTCCTCGCCAGCGCGCGTCGCCGGGGTCACCGTGTGGCTCGCGACGCTGACGCCGGGCGCGGCCCTCGCCGTGTGGATCGCGGCGCTCGGCCTCGTGATCGTCGTCTCGGCGCTGCTCGGCGCGATCAGCGCCGCCCAGCGCAACCGCCGGCGGCGCGCGACCTGACCGAAGGAGAAGGTGCCGGCCGCTCAACCCGAATGAGCGAGCCGGCACCTGGGGTGGGTGGCGTCACGCAATGGGACGCGACGACGCTCGACCACCCGCTGGCGGCGCGGCTCCGGGTACCCGTACCGGAAGCGGCGACCGCAGGACTCCAGTAAGGCGGACGCGGCGAGGCCCGGTCAGGGGACGCCCGCGGAATCCCGCGGCAGCCGTCCGGCAGGATCACCTGCACGCTCACCTGGCGCGACCGTCGAGTCGTGGCACGCGGACACCCGTGACTCCGCGGGTGACTATGGGTGGTGAACAGCCGCGGGCGGCCGGCGCGATCGCGCGCGATCCCCGCGGAATCCCGGCGAGACGGGACGGGGTCGACCATGACGACGCGCCTCCGCCCTCGCCGATCGGACGACCTGGAGTGAAAAGCATGGTGAAAGAGGCCGGCGTCCCGTCCGCCCCTCCGGCGGTTCCCGATCCGACCCTGCTGCTCACCGCCGCCGTCGCGCGGCTGGCGGCCTCGATCGGCGTCCGGCTGATCGTCATCAAAGGGATCGCCGCCGACGAGTACGGTCTCCGCCCCCGGCACGTCAGCAGCGACGTCGACGTGCTCGTATCCCCCGACGACCACGTCACTCTGCTCGCGACGCTGGAGGCCCGCGGTTGGCGCCGGCGGCCCCACGACCCGGACGTCGACACCTTTCCGCTCCACAGCGCGAGCATGTTCCACCCCGAGTGGGCGGCCGACATCGACGCGCACTTCCGCTATCCGGGCCTGGAGGCCGCCGGCGTCTTCGAACGGGTCTGGGCACAGCGCACGACCGTGTGGTGCGGCAACCAGCCGGTCTGCCTCCCCAGCCTGGCCGACGCGATCATGATCGGCGCGGTCCACGCGATCCGGTCGCGCTTCTTCCGGCGGCACCGCGAGGAGCTCGAATTCCTCGTCGGGCGCTGCTCCGCCATGGACGTCACGCTCCTCCTGGAACGTGCGGAGGAGCTCGGCGCGCTCGCCACCGCCCGGCCGTTCCTGGAGCGCCTCAAGCCGTGGGAGGCGGATTACGACTGGGGCGAGGCCTCCGCCGAGTGGCGGCTGCGCACCGAGTTCCCCGAGTCGTCGCAGCGGCGAGCGCTGCTGTGGAAACAGGCGTCGCCGCGCGAGCGGCTCGGCAAGCTGCGTCTCGCGCTCTTCCCGCCGCCCTCCGCGCTCATCAAGGAGACCACGCAGCAGAGGCTCGGGCTCCCGCAGCTCGTCGGGCGGTACGTCCGGCGCTGGATCCGCGGAGCGAGAGCGCTCCCGAAGGCGCTGGCCGTGATGCGGGCGAGCGGCCGGCGCGACGGCTGACGCCGGCCCTCAGTACGCCCCGTTCGGACGGAGCACCACGCCGACCGTCTGGAACAGGATCTGGAGGTCCCCGGCCACCGACCAGTTCTCCACGTAGAAGAGGTCCAGCCGCACGCCCTGCTCCCAGGACAGGTCGGAGCGCCCGCTCACCTGCCAGAGCCCGGTCATGCCCGGCTTGACGATGAGCCGGCGGTGGCTGTCCCGGTCGTACTCCGCCACCTCGGACGGCAGCGGCGGACGGGGACCGACGAGGCTCATCTCGCCCCTGAGCACGTTCCAGAGCTGCGGGAGCTCGTCGATGGAGGTGCGGCGCAGGAACGTGCCGACGCGGGTCACGCGTGGGTCGTCCTTGATCTTGAACAGGGGGCCTGCGGCCTCGTTCCTGTGCAGAAGGTCCGCGACTTCCTTCTCGGCGTTCATCCGCATGGTCCTGAGCTTCACGATGCCGAACTGCGTGCCGTCGCGTCCGACCCGCGCCTGGCGGAAGAAGGCGGGGCCGGGGCTGTCGAGCCGGATCACCACGGCGCAGACGGCGATGACCGGCAGCAGCAGCGTCAGCGCGACACCGCTCAGCACGACGTCGAACACGCGTTTCGCCCGCCGCCGCGTGATGGAGCGATCGGCGGGCGCGACCTCCACGATGGGGAGCCGGTCGATCGGGAAGTACTCGGCGCGCGGCGCGGCGAGCTCCGGCACGTCGATGGAGAGCCAGACCACGGCGCCTGCGCCCTCCACGTCCCAGAGCAGCTGGCGGACGTTCGCCCCGTCGCGCTCCTCGGTCAGGACGATGATGTCGACCCGGTACCGCTCGACCAGCCGGCGCAGGTACGGCCCGCGGGCGTTCTCGATGCCGGTCGTCGCGACGACATCGACCGCGACCCGCGCCGCGCGCTCGGCGAAGACCGCCGCGAGCTCCGCGACGCGCTCCGGCGTGCCGACGACGAGCGCGCGCCGGATGTAGCGTCCGCGTGCGCGGTGCGCGTAGATCCAGGACCGGCAGACGAAGCGGACGGCGAGCAGGCCGAGCATCCCGAGCGGCATGGCGAACGCCAGGTAGACCCGCGACAGGTCGAGCTGGATGACGAGGGAGCCGACCGCGAGGAGGGCGACGAGCCAGACCGTCGCCCTGACCGGGGGCCAGTAGGAGGGGCCGTTGAGCCGCTTCGGCCACGACACGTACCCGTTGAGCGTGGCGACCATGGCGAGCCAGATCACCCCGATCAGGATCGAGACCACCACATACGACGTGTCGAGCGGACCGATCCAGAAGGCGTCGTTGCGGCTGCCGAAGCGGACGAGGTGCGCGGTGGCGAGCACGCCTCCGACGACGAGCGCGTCCGCGAGGACGAGGACGCGCGCGGCGCGCAGGCGGCCCGTCAGCGTCTGCGGGCGTTGTGAGTCCGGCCGGGCCATCAGTTCCTTCCGTCGCCGAGCGCGCCGCTCGTGATCGCCGGTATGACGTCGTCGGAGGCGAGCGCCTTCCTGAGGGTCACGGCGCGCGCCTCGTCGACGTAGACGATCGACTGCCCGTCCGGGGACGTGCCCGTTCCGGCCGTGGGCAGCGTGAGCGTGTGGATCGCGTCGGATGTCAGGCCACGGAAGCCGAGCGCGAGCGACCCGGCGACCGACGCGGTCATCCCCTCGTCGACCGCCAGATACCGCGCGAGGGTCGAGATCGAGGACTGCGTCCGGCCCGGGTTCGTCAGGGTCCCGGCGCTGATGAAGCCCTGGAGCGTGCCGCGCACGAAGGCCTGCTGGTTGCGGACGCGCTGATAGTCGGCGTCGGCGAATGAGTACCGCTCGCGGACGAACGCGAGAGCGGCCGATCCTTCGAGCCGGTTCTCGCCCTTCTCGAAGCTGTAGCCCGGCATGTTCTTGGACGTGAACGCCTTGTCGGACCAGACCTTCACGCCGCCGAGCGCTGTGGAGATCGCGCCGAACCCTCCGAAGTCCGCGACCATCACGTGATCGATCCGCGCGCCGAGCAGCCCCTCGACCGTCTGCACGGTCAGCGGGACTCCTCCCCAGCTGAAGGCGGCGTTGAGCTTGGCCTCGCCGTGGCCGGGGATGGGGACCCACAGATCGCGCATCAGCGAGACGATGACGATCCCGGAGCGGTCCGCCGGGATGTGGACCAGCATGAGCGTGTCGGACCGCTCGCCCGTCGGCGCACCCGACAGCGAGTCGTGGAGACCGCTGCGGGAGTCCGATCCGATGAGCAGGAAGTTGGTCGCGCCGGCCACTGCGGCCGGGCGGCCGGCGTCCTTCGGGAAGGCGTTCCTGATGCGTCCCACCGTGTCGTCGAACGACGACCCGAGCCAGAGCAGGTACCCGCCGATGATCGCGACCGGCAGCACGATGACGAGCGCGGCTGCGGTGATCCAGATCCAGACCCGGCGCCGTCGCTTGCGCTCCGCGCGACGCCGCTCCTGCCGTCGCGAGGACCGTGCAGCAACCGGGGAGCCGTCGTCGCCGTCGCTGTCGGACACGGTCATGCGGTCGCCCGCTGCCCGGCCAGGATGTCGATCGCCGGGACGAGCCGGCGGGCCATCTCGTCGAAGGCCTCGTCCGGCCGGCCGTACGGGTCGTCGATGTCATCGTCCGCGCGCGGCGGGAGCCGGCCGTGGCGCCGGGCGTCCACGGCGCGGTCGGTGAGCTCGCGCCACCGGGCGGGATCGCGGGGATCGCCCTCGGCGAACCCCTCGACCGCGCGGGCGAACTCCCGCAGTGTGAACGTGCGGGAGAACGCGCCAGGGTCGAGCGCTGTGACGCGCGTCGTGTGGTCCTGCGTCAGGCCGAGGACGAGGTCGGCCGCGGCGATCGAGGACTCGGTGAGCTGGGTCGCGACGAAGCCGTCCGGATCGCCGCCGAACGCGCGCACCCGAGGACGCGTCTGCGACGACATCGACCGGCCGACCACCGCGCGGGTTCCCGCGCTCCGGACCACGACCTCCCCCTCGCCCGCGCGGCGGCCGGACGCGGAGTCGCCGATTCGCGCCGTCAGGAGCCGTTCGGCCATCGCGGACCGGCAGATGTTGCCGGTGCACACGAACAGGACGGAGAACCCGCTCCCTGGCATAGAGGACTCCCTTCGGTCGAAGCCACGGTGGGGGACGCCGCGGCCGAAGATGCAGACGGACAGGATCGCCTGACGCAGGTCGGCACGCGGACACCTCGGACGCCGAGGAGCGGTACCGGGAACCGTTCTTCACCCGGGAAATCGACCGAGTATCACCTGGTCGCGGGTAAAACATCACCCGTGCACGGGTCGGCCACGCAGGAGACCGCGCGCGACACCGGGGCGGGGAGGGCTCCGATACTGGGTCTTTCCCCCACCCGATCGCCCCGGAGGAGATCATGCCTGCCCACCCGCCTGCCCCGCACGAGACAGACGGCGGCTTCGTCGTCGGCGCGCTCGGCCGACGCGTGCGGGTCCGCATCAGCGGGGCGGGCGCCGACACCTTCGCCGCCGCGTTCGCCGGCGCCTGGGCGCACCTGCTGCTGGGCCCGGACGGCGGATCCGACACCGAGGTCACGGTCGGAGCCGCGACGGCCGACGCCGACACGATCGCCGTCGCACTCGCGAACGCGAGCGCTCTGATCACGCGGGCGCTGATCGACCTGAACACCGGGCGGAGACTGATGCTGCACGCGGGCGCGGCCGTCGGCCCCGACGGCCGCGCGATCCTCCTGGTCGGCCCGTCCGGCGCCGGCAAGACCACCGCGATCACGCGTCTTGCAGGAGCCCACGGATACCTGACCGACGAGACCGCCTTCGTGGACGCCGACGGAATCGTGCTGCCGTACCCCAAGCCGCTCTCCGTCGACCGGGGCGGACCCGCCAAGGCGCAGCTCACACCTGCCGGGCTCGGCCTCCGCGACGCCGAGGGCCCGCACGAGGTGGCGCGCGTGATCGTCCTGGACCGCGACGCAGGAACCCCCGGACGGCCACGGTCCCGGCGTCTCGATCTCGTGGAGAGCCTGCGCGCGCTCGTGCCGCAGATCTCGTCGCTGCAGCACCACCCGTCGCCGCTTCGCGCCATCGCGGAGCTGATCCGGCGCGTGGGCGGCATCGAGCTCCTCGGCTATCCAGACGCACGAGACCTCGACCCGATCGCAGGACCGCCCGAGCCGCCGCGGCTGTCCGCCGAGGAGCTCGCTTTCACCGCGGTCGACTGCGGCCGCTCGGATCACGCCTCCGCGGCCTCCGGCCTGCTCCGCACACCCGCCGGCGACGCCCTCGTCGCCGGCGACCTGCTCGTGCTCGCCCACGGGAACGACGTCCGCGTGCTCGCGGGCGTCGCGAAGACGATCTGGCTGGCGACCGCGGAAGCCCGCTCCGAGGCCGACCTCCTCGAGCTCCTGCGCGACGCCTACGGCGCAGCACCCGGCGACGAGTCGGCCCTGTGCGAGACGGTCGACGTCCTCCTGAACGCGGGTGTGCTCGAGTGGCGGACGTGATGTGCGCCGACCGGGCGGGTGACATCGAAGGTGAACCGATGCGCCGAGTGCACCGTCACGCCCGTTCGGTCGTGTGGGTGGAGACGACGGCGGCCCGCTGGGCGGTGGCCGACGTCGCCGATTTCCGGCAGTTCGTCCTCAATGGCACGTCCGGGCTGCTCTGGCGGTCGTTCGATGGGCACACGAGCGACGGCGGGATCGTCGAGCACGTGCTCGCGGCGTTCCCCGGGCATCCGGACACTGCCCGAGCCGACTGCCGAGCCCTGATCGACGAGCTGGTGCGGCTCCGGCTGCTCGAACCCGCACACCCCGAACCCGACCACGACCTGGCAGACGACGCCGGAATGGAGCTGTGAGATGACCACGCCGACGGACAACACGGAGAACCAGTCGAAGGGCAGGGATCTCCGCGACTTCGTGCGGATGATCAGGCGCTACTGGCTCGGCGAGGCGATCATCGTGCTGGCCACCATCGGCCTCGTGGCCGGGTTCACCGCCCTGCAGCCACGGGTCTACCAGTCCACAGCGACCGGTCTCACCCAGGCGGCGACCGGCGAGAGCCTCTCCATGGCGTTCGCGGGTGAGAGCCTCGCCAAGTCGCGCGCGGAGTCGTATGTCCGCGTCGCGAAGTCGGATGCGGTGGCCAAGCGCGCGCAGGACATCCTCAACACGGACCGCTCCATCTCCGATCTGCTCGGGCACATCACCACCACCCTTCCCGCGGACACCGCGATCATCGAGATCACTGCGAGAGCGGGCACGCCCGACGGCGCCGCGAAGCTGGCCAATGCCTGGTCGACCGCGCTCACCGACCAGGTGAAGGCGCTGGAGTCGCCGGAGGGCTCGGTGGGCGACCCGGCCATCTCGTTCGTCCCGCTGGCGAACGCACGCGCGCCGTACTTCCCGTCGTCGCCCGACATCCAGACGGCGCTCGTGCTCGCGCTGCTCGCCGGCTGCGCGCTCGCCCTGGTCTACGCGTTGCTCCGCCAGTACTTCGACCGGCGGATCCGGTCGGTCGACCAGATCGAGCGCCTGCTCGACGCGCCCGTGATCGGCACCGTCCCGGCCAGTCCCGCGCTCTCCGACCGCAGACGCGTCGTCGAGCAGGACGGCTCGGCGGACTCCGTGCAGCTCTTCGCGATCTCCGAATCCCTCCGCGAGCTGCGCACGAACCTGAGCTACATCGACGTCGACAACCCGCCGAAGGTCATCGTGGTGACCAGTTCGATCCCGGGTGAGGGCAAGTCCACTCTGACGGCCAACCTCGCCGACGCCATCGCCTCGGGCAATGCGAATGTGGTCATCATCGACTGCGACCTCCGGCGTCCGATGCAGTCGACCCTGTACAACCTGCGCGGCGGCGTGGGCCTGACCGATGTGCTGAGCGGTCGGGTCGCCCTCGGCGACGCCCTCCAGGCGCCGTCGGAGAGCACCCACCTGCGCGTGCTCGGCGCCGGCCGGGTGCCGCCGAACCCGAGCGAGCTCCTCGGCTCGCGGACGATGCGCGAGCTGATCGACGCACTGTCCGGCGTGGCCACCGTGATCCTCGACGCTCCCCCGCTGCTCTCGGTGACGGACGCGGCCATCCTGGGCACCATCGCGGACGGCGTCGTGATCACGGTCGGCGCCAAGCAGGTCACCGCCGAGCAGCTCCAGAAGGCGTACCGCTCGGTCAGCCGAGTCAACGGCAAGGTCCTGGGCGCCGTGCTGAACAAGATCCCGCCGAACGGCGTCGACTCGCACGACTACGGCTACTACCGCAACGATTACTACACGTCGAACGAGGCGGCAGCGATCGAAGCGCCCGCGAACGAGGCGGCGCCGGAGCCGGTGGCCGAGGACGTCGTCCCGACCCGCCGGTCCGCGCAGCCGAGCCGTGGCCGGAGCCGTTCCGATCGCCGCTGAGGCTGCCGGACGCCGCTGAGTTGCCGGGCACCGCTGAGTTGCCGGACACCGCTGAGTTGCCGGGCACCGCTGAGGGGCTGGACGCCTGGGGGGCGCGCTCGGAAGGGCCGCTCGCCTCGCTGTGTCAGGGCGCCAGCGCGGGCTGCTGCCGCACAGACACGACCGGGCTCCGGGAGTCGGTGCGCGGAAGCGCGATCATCATGCTCGCGAGAACGCCCATGCTGATCCAGGTGAAGAGGTCGAACGAGAAGAACATCGCGAACAGCAGCGCGAGAAGCGCCCTGCGCAGACGGTCGGCGACGACGAACGCCACGGCCCAGAACGCGAGGAGCGCGCCCAATCCGACGATGCCCATGGTCCCGAGCGCGTAGACGAACATGTTGTCCACCGCGCGCATGTAGGTCTGCTGCATGAGGCCACGGTCATAGAGCGCGTTCTGGCTTCCGAACCCGTAACCGAACCACGCTTCCAGCGGCGGGCGGGAGAGCAGTTGAGGCAGCGATTCGAGCGCACCGAGCCGGTGCGACCAGGACCCGGACTGGATCAGGTTGGTGACGAGGGTCGCGATTCCGATGTCGATGTTCAGCATCACGACGATCATTGCTCCGACCGCCAGCGCCGACCTGATCCACCCGGTGAACGAACGGTTGAGCATCATGTGGACGAGCAGCGCAGCGGCGACCGCGGCGATCGCGCTCCGTGTCCCGGAGAGCGCGAGGCCGGCCGTCGCGACGGACAGGTTCATGATCCGCCATTTCTGAGACCACTGTGCGGGATTCGACCACGCGACGACCACGGCGATGCCGCAGAACACCGCGAAGACGATCGGATGCTCGAACGTGCCCTGGGCGCGCGCGTAGAGGTCGCCGACGAACGGATTGAATCGGATCCCGCCCTTGTACCCGTGGATCGGCTCGGGGAGCACGAGGATCTCGACGACTGCGATCGCCACCTGGGCAGCTGCGACCCCCGCGATGGTCCCGTACACCATCCGCAGTTCCTCGGTGGCGAGCGACGACGCGACGTACGCCACGAGGGTTGCGAGGCCGAAGTACAGAATGACGCGGACGGAGCCGTAGTAGCTGCCCATCAGCACTCCGAGCGAGACGAACGTCCACCAGGCCGCCACCGCGCCGAATCCGACGCCTCCGGACCGACTCGCTCGGGAGCGTACGAGTGCGAGGAGAAGGATTCCCATCGTGGCCAGCGAGTAGGCCGGCATGTTGGCGTCCTCGGCGAACGTGGTGAGTCCGAACGCTGCGGAGACGACCGCGGCAGACACCGCGACACCACGGATGAGCCGGGCGGGCACGGCGATCATGAGCAGGACGACCGCGAGGATCGCGATCGCGCCGCCGAAGAGCAGCAGCGGGTTCACGATCGGGCGGCCGGACCCGTGAGGCGGCGATAGGCGCCGAGCACCGGGCCGAAGACGCGGTCGGGAGACGCCTCGGCGTCGGCCCAGCGCTTGGCGGTCGCGACGGCGGCGGCCCGCCTGGCGGCGTCGTCCGCCGCTCCGGCGATGGCGGCCGCGAACTCCGCGTCGGCCGCGTCGTCCGGGACCTCGAAACCGCGGCCATCGGAGAGCAGGCCGTTCGCGGCGGACGCCGTGGCGACGACCGGGCGGCGGCGGTCGAAGGCCTCCAGCAGCACGAGCGGAGTGCCCTCCCACCGGGAGGTCATCACGAGGAAGTGCGCGGCGTCCAGACGTGCGGGTACGTCGTCGACCTGGCCGGGGAAGTCGATCGGCGCGCCGAGCTCGCTCGCCAGAGCGCGCGCGGCGTCGCGCAGTCCGCCGTCGCCCGCCCATGTCGCCTCGACCGGGCGCTGAGCGGCGAGATGCGCGACCACCCGGACGAATCTCAGCGGGTTCTTCTGCTCGGCCATCCGGCCGAGCGCGAGCAGACGGAGCGGGGAAGTGACGTCGTTCGCGACGGGGTCGGCCGCGCCGGCACGCTGAGCGGGAGCGTTCCCGACGATCACGACGCGCTCGGCCGGGCGCCCGGCGTCGAGCACGACCATCTCGGCGACGGCGGGGCCGACCGCGAAGACGACCCGGCTGCGGAACGACAGGATCCGGGGCCGCACGCTCGGCAGCCGCGTGTGCGCGTGCTCGACGACCGGGATCCCGAGCAGCCGCCCCACCACCAGCGATTGCAGCGCCTCCCTGCGCTGGTGGGCGTGGAGCACCTGCGCTCGCGCCTCTCGCGCGGCACGCAGGAGCCCTCGCGTCCGACCGAGGAACCCGCCTCCCTCGTGCTCGATGAAGCGGACCGGCGGCGTCAACCGGGCGGTCGCGTCACCTCCGGCGCCGAACACCGACACGTTCAGACCCTGGCCGACGGCCAGCCAATTGGAGAGGTCGACCACCACCTGCTGAGCTCCGCCGTGCCCCATGCTGTCGACCACGTGCATCACGCGGAGCGGGCCGCGGCCCGTGGAGTCGGCTGTCACGGACGACGGCTCACCGCGACTCGATGACCTGGACGTCGCCGAGCGCGTTGCGGGCCATGTCGAGCGCCTCGCCGACGTTGCGCGCGTCCATCACGACGACGGCGGACGAGCCGTTCGGCAGGCGGAGCCGCAGCTCGAACGGGCGGAGCGGAGCCTGTGCGCGGGTTCGGGTACGAGAGGACACCCGGAAACTGTAGGTGCGCGTTCGGCGTCCGTCAGGCGCGATCCGCGTCAGGCTCGCGGGTCGGCGCGGACTTTTCATCTCCGCGATCACCCGGCACCGGGCCGCGCAGTAGTGCGCGCGAAGTCCTCCACAGAACGCGATTCCGGCGACCTTTCCACAGATTCGCGTGCGGCGCTTCCGACGTCGGCGCCGTCTGGAACGATGGCTGCATGAGCACCACCGACACCGCCCCCGAGACCACCCGTGATCGAGCCCTGAGCCGCCTCCGCGCGCTGGTCGGCCGACCGGACGCGGAGTTCCACGACGGCCAGTACGAGGCCGTGTCGGCACTCGTCGACGACCGGAGCAGGGCGCTCGTCGTGCAGCGCACCGGGTGGGGCAAGTCCGCCGTGTACTTCGTGGCGACGATGCTGCTGCGCGAGCGGGGCGCCGGGCCGACCATCCTCGTGTCCCCGCTCCTCGCGCTCATGCGCGACCAGGTGGAGGCCGCGGCGCGGGCGGGCGTCCGCGCCCTGTCGATCAACTCCGCCAACCGGCACGAGTGGGACGAGGTGGCCGCGCGGCTGCGCGAGGACACGGTGGACGTCCTCCTGGTGTCGCCGGAGCGCCTCAACAATCCGGACTTCCGCGACCAGCAGCTCCCGGCCCTGGTCGAACGATGCGGCCTGCTCGTCATCGACGAGGCCCACTGCATCTCCGACTGGGGTCACGACTTCCGGCCGGACTACCGCCGCCTGCGCGACCTCGTCGCCGCGCTGCCGGAGGGCATCCCGGTGCTGGCGACGACGGCGACCGCGAACCAGCGGGTGGTCGCCGACGTCGAGGAGCAGCTCGGCGGCTCGACCCTCCCGGCGGCGGTGCGCACCATCCGCGGTCCGCTGGCGCGCCGCTCCCTGCGGCTCGGCGTCCTCGCGCTCGAGGACGCCACCGCACGCCTGGCCTGGCTCGCCGGCCACCTCGCCGACCTGCCCGGCAGCGGGATCGTGTACGCGCTGACCGCGTCGGCTGCGGACGACACGGCCCGGGTCCTGCGCCGAGCAGGCCACGATGTCGCCTCCTACACCGGCCAGACCGATCCGGCCGAACGGGAGGAGCTCGAGGGCCGGCTGAAACGCAACGAGGTCAAGGCGCTGATCGCGACCAGCGCGCTCGGAATGGGCTTCGACAAGCCCGACCTGGGATTCGTGGTGCACCTCGGAGCGCCGTCCTCCCCTGTCGCGTACTACCAGCAGGTCGGCCGGGCCGGGCGCGCCACCGAGTCGGCGGACGTGCTTCTGCTGCCGGGGCCGGAGGACCGCGCGATCTGGCGCTACTTCGCGACGGCGGCCATGCCCACGGAAGAGAAGGCGACGGCGCTGCTCGTGGCGCTGAGCGAGCAGACGCAGTCCACGCGGGTGCTGGAGAGCCGTGTCGACCTGCGTTCGTCCACGCTCGAACTGCTGCTCAAGGTGCTCGATGTCGACGGCGCGGTCCGGCGGGTCCCGGGCGGCTGGGTGTCGACCGGACAGCCGTGGGTGTACGACCGCGATCGCTACGAGCGCATCGCGGCCGCGCGCGAGGCCGAGCAGCGGGCGATGCTCGACTACGAGGCGACGGCGGGCTGCCGCATGGAGTTCCTGCAACGGCAGCTGGACGACCCGGACGCCGGTCCGTGCGGCCGCTGCGACCGGTGTGCGGGCGAATGGTATCCGGCGGCGGTGGCGCCGGATACCCGCCAGTCGATCGCGGCCGAACTCGACCGGGTCGGCGTCCCCGTCGAACCCCGCAAGCTGTGGCCGACAGGCGCCGACAGTCTCGGTGTGCCCGTCCGCGGCAAGATCGCGCCGGCCGAGCAGGTCGAGACCGGCCGCGTGCTCGCCCGACTCACCGACCTCGGCTGGGGCGGGCGCCTGCGCCAGCTGCTCGACGCCGACGTGCCCGACGCCGAGTGTCCCCCGGAGATTCTCGCGGCGTGCGTCACGGTCCTCGCCGACTGGGACTGGGCGAGCCGCCCCGCAGCGGTGGTCGCCATGCCGTCGCGCGGCCGGCCCCGCTTCACGGAGAGCCTGGCCCGCGGGCTCGCCCAGATCGGCCGCCTCCCGCACCTCGGCCCCCTCGGGCTCCGCGGCGGCGGCCCGTCCGGCGGCCCCGGCGGCAACAGCACGTACCGCCTCGCGGGCGTCTGGAACCGATTCGACGCGACGGCGCTCGATGTCCCTGCAGGGGCGCCGGTGCTGCTCGTGGACGACCTGATCGACAGCCGCTGGACGGTCACCGTGGCCGGGCGCGAGCTGCGCCTGGCGGGTGCGGGGGCCGTGCTGCCGTTCGCGGCGGCGCTGAGGGCGTGATCGGTGGGTCGGCCGGGCGGATTCTGCGGGTGTGGTCAGGTGGTCGGGGGTGAAGGATGTGAAGGGCGTGGGGCGGCGGCCGGGGTGAGTGGTAGGCCGTCCTGAAGGCTGGGGGGCGTGATCGGATTACGGCATGACCGGTTCGCTCGTGTGCCGGGCCTTGTCGGTTGGCGGGGCGTGAAGCATCACCGGCCCGACCGGATTGGGAGGCGGGTGGTGTGAGCGGTTCGCCGGACGAATCGGCTGGCCGGGCGTCGCCGGGCAGTACGAGCCACCTGCCGGCGGTGTGACCAGATCGGTGGGGCCACCGGCCGCCGGTGGGGATGAGATCGCGAGGACGACTGGCCGGCGGTGCAACCAGATCCGTGGGGCCACCAACCGGCGGCGGGCCGAGACCGCGAGAACCACCGGCTGTCGGGTGCGTCCAGATCGCCAGGACCATCGGCTGCCGGATGGGATCGGATATCCGTGCCGCCAGCCGCCGGAAGCGACAAGATCGCGAGGGACACCGCGCGCCGGGCGGCAGCAGCCGCCGGGTCCGACCCGCGTGGCATACCAGGCCACCCACGCCGGGGCCCCAGGGCCCCGCGCCGCGACTCCGCGCGCGGCTACAGCACCAGCCCGACCAGGATCGGCTCCGGGCGCAGCAGCACTCCGAACTCCGCCTGGACGCGTGACTGGATGAAGGAGGCGAGCTGGCCGATGTCCGCCGCGGTCGCGTGGCCGCGGTTGACGATCGCGAGCGTGTGCTTGGACGAGATGGCGGCGCCCGAGCCCGGGAGCGAGAAGCCCCGGCGGATTCCGGCGTTCTCGATCAGCCAGGCCGCGGAGAGCTTGACATCGTAGGGGCCGTCGGCGAGCGGCGGGATGTCCAGCGGGTGCACGCCGCCGGCCGGGAGGCCGATCACGATGTCCGGCTCCGGAGGGGTGACCGGCCAGCGGGGCGCGTTCGCTGGGAGGCTGCGGGCGAACGACTCCGAGACGATCGGGTTCGTGAAGAAGCTTCCGGCGCTGACCGAGTCGGGGTCGGCCGGGTCGAGCACCATCCCCTTCGAGGCGCGCAGCGCGAGCACGGCCCGGCGGAGCTCCGCCACCGGCACCCGCGACCCCAGCGCCACACCGAGCGAGTCGGCGAGCTGGGCGTACGCCACGGGGGCGCTGAGCGGCGCCCCGAAGCCACCGGGCACGGAGTTGTCCGCGAGCTCCAGGTCCACCGAGAGCACCACGCCGAGCAGGCCGCGCTTCAGGATGGAGGTCCGATAGCCGAGGTCCAGGTCCGCGCGGGACAGGCCGCGGACCTCCCCGCTGCCGGCGTCGAGGAACTCCACCCCGAGCAGCGCCGACTCGAGCTCCTGGCCGTACGCGCCGATGTTCTGCACGGGAGCAGCGCCGGTCGAACCCGGGATGCCGGACAGCGCCTCGATCCCCGACCAGCCGTTCCGCACGGTCAGCGCCACCACGTCGTCCCACGGCTCGCCGGCCTGCACGCGCAGGCGCACGCGGCCGTCCGGCGCCTCGAGACGCTCGACGCCGCGGGTGACCACCCGGATCACCGTGCCGTCGAATCCCTCGTCGCTCGCGACCGTGTTGGACCCGCCGCCCAGGAGCAGCCAGTCCTCGCCCGACGCCCAGACCTCCCGGGCCGCAGCCACGAGCGCATCGGTGTCGGCCGGCGCGATCAGGGTCTCCGGGACGCCGCCGACGCGCATCGTCGTGAGCTCCGACAGCGCCGGCGTCGCGGCGCGCCCATCGGCGCCCATCAGCCCGTCGCCTGCTGTCAGGCCGTCGCCCGGGGTCATCTCGTCGTTCACGCGAGCGAGACGCGCACCTGCGCCTTGCCGAGCACGGTCTCGGAGTTGAACGTCGTCGTGAGGTCGATGCGCGCGACCCGGGCATCCGCGTCGAGCTGTCCGACCTTGGCGGTCACCTGGACGGTCGCGCCCTCCGCCGGGTCCACGACCACGGGTCGGGTGAACCGCACCTGATAGTCGACGACGCGTGCCGGGTCGCCCGCCCAGTCGACCACCGGCTGGACGGCGAGCCCCATGGTGAGCATCCCGTGCGCGATCACGCCCGGCAGGCCCACCGACGTCGCGATGTCGTCGCGGTAGTGGATGGGGTTGAAGTCGCCCGAAGCGCCCGCGTACCGGACGAGCGTGTCGCGGCTGAGGTCGAACGAACGCTCGGCGACGACGTCCCCGACGGTCAGGGTTGCGAAATCGGGGGCGGCCATCACTCGTCTCCTCGCACGACCAGGGTGGAAACGGAGGTGACGACGTGCTCGCCGGCGTCGTCCACGATCACCGTCTCGGCGGTGACCATGGAGTGCGCGCCGAGCGACTTGACCGCGGTCACGGTCAGGGTCGCCGTCAGCTCGTCGCCCGCGACGACGGGCCGCGTGAACGTGAACCGCTGGTCGCCGTGGACCACGCGGCTGAAGTCGATGCCGGCCTCCGGATCGGCGAGCAGCTGGTCGAGCGTGAGCTGCTGGACCACGACGGGGAAGGTCGGCGGCGCGACGATGTCGGCGTGACCCGCGGCGCGCGCGGCGGCCACATCGAAGCTGATCGGATCCGTCGCGAGCACGGCGGCGGCGAACTCGCGCACCTTCTCACGCCCGACGAGATACGGAGGGGTGGGCGGGAAGCTGCGCCCCACGAGCTCTGGATTCACTGGCACCCGTCGATTCTACGCAAGCGGTTGTTCTGGCCCGGTCGCCGCACAAAAAGGAGAACCCCGGCGCACGCGGCGCCGGGGTTCTCGAAGCTGTCGTCAGCGGACTACTGGCAGCTGTCGCACTGCAGCAGGTCCATCGGGTCGACGGGAACTGCGTAGCCGCCGACAGTGTCGTTTTCGTAGTCCATGATGGCCTCCCCTGAAGTCTTGTCACCAGCGCGTCTCGCGGTGTTTACCCACTATATAACCCGAATGACACGATTGTCATTCCACTACATGTAGTGTTTGGGGGATTTTTTCGGGACCTTCTCCCACACCCCTGAATTTACGCGGCATGATAGGTCTCAGCTTCCGTGCAAGTTGTCTCACGGTACCGGTCCGTTGTCGCAGGTCAGCTGCACTTTTTGCCCGTTTCTCACGCTTTCGAGTGTTCAAGCCACACTCCTCGCACTTTGAGATACGTCCGCCCTCTCTACGACGTCTCGATCGGCGTGCCGCGGCGTGTCGTCCGCTGATTGATCCAGACGGGGGCGACCCAGACGTGTTTGTGTCTTCAGGAGCAGCTAGGCCGGCAGATGCAAGGTCATTTTCAACCTCGCTTGCCTGGTCATCTACGGCATCGGCGGTTTCACGAGGAGGCAGTTTTCGCGGTTGCTGACGCATCAGGTTTCGCGGAACATCCTTCCATTGCTTTGCGCGGTGCAAACTGTTGCCAGCGCTCAGCTTGTCCTGGCGAATATCGCGAGGCTCCACTGCGTGTACTGCTGGCCGACGTCGCCTCGATCTTCGCGCCATCCGTTTCTGTTCAGCAGTGACCGCATTGGCTCATTCCGTACGTGGACCGAAGCGACAGCCAACGCATTCGCTTCACCGCGTTCACGGATGACCAGTCGACATTCGTGCGTGAATTCCTCAAGAATCCGGTCACCCCAACCAGCCCCACGGGAGCCGAGATGTCGTGCGGCAAGGGAAAGCGCCAGCCGCGTTCCTACACCCGCAACGCGTTTTGTCTCCAGCTCCAGAACGAAGATCGCCTCGATGGCATTTTCGTTGCCGGACTTGGCCAAGATCGCGCAGTCAGGCCGCCGGAGCGGTGGCCGCAAGTCGCGCACCATCCCCTCGACGGTCTTCAGCCACGGCGCTGATTCCGGCCTACGCCATTTTTTGACTACCGCCACAGGCGGCAGTTCCGGCTGGCAGACAAATTCATTCAGCAGGCGCCGATCCTCCCGGGACGCCGATACCCACTCCGTCAACGCGAATCTGATGACAACTCGGGCCAGAGCTCTAGCGTCCGAGCGACGATTCGAGGATCGTTCATCGCAGCATGCAGATCCGCGAGGTACTCGCGATGGTTCCGAACCCGGCGGAGCACGATTCCTTGATGACGACGCCGGAGCTTCCGAGGCTCGCGAACGCGCGGCGATCGTAGGCGCAAGAGTTTGTGGCTTTGCGCACGTCCCACCTGAAGCAGCCTCACAGAACTCATCTTAACGGCTTTCACGAACCACCAGGTCATGAGGGCATAGATGCGGCGGACGTCGCGAAATCCGTCGCGCTGCTCTCGGCCAATCCGCTCAGCCTTCAGAAACGCCGCGGGCCGCCTGCCGTGATGTCGGATGCGGGTGGTGACGAGCGATCCGGTCGTGCCGGCACTGCCGCCGACGTTGAGCGTCGACGACCTCGTATTCGCCTACGGCAGCCGTGTCGCCGGCGGGGTCGCTTGCATCGCGCTGCGGATCGAGCGCAGTGAGACATTCGGGCCGAACGGCGCGGGCGAGACCAGCACGCTGATCACGATCGAGGGACTCCTCGTCCCGCCGTTCCGGCGTGTAGCTCAGCGGAGCCTCCGCCCAGTTCCGGTTCGACTTCCATACCTTCCACTTCTCGAACGATGCCGTCGCTCTGGAGGCCGAGTTCCACCAGCACTTCGCTGACCGGGCTCTGAACCGGGCGAACCCGCCAAAGGAGTCCGTCGTCGCGACTCCCACCGAGGTCCGCGAAGTTCTCCTGAGAAAGGAGATAGCTTGCCGGAGTTCGCTGACGAAACCGAAGCGTTCAAATTACGACACAGCGTCGGGCTGTGGCCGGCAAAGAAACTCATGCCCTGATGGCCGCGTTTGCCGCTAACTCAAGGTGACTCTGGTTGCGGGTGCGCTCCGTTGCCGCAGCGTGCCGGGAAATGGCGCTAGCGCATATGGCTACTACGACCATTCGATCCGCACGTCGACGCTTCTCCAACGCTGGTACTGGATGGCCAAGGTAATGATCGAGGTCAATGTGGAAACGAGAAACGCGGACGAAATCCGTTCAACCCATCCCTTAATTTCAACAACGGTGGCGTCCGCTCCTCCGAAGAACGCGAGTCCGATGCTGACGGCGAAGGTGAGTGCGAATGCGACCAAGAGAAACCAGAACAGGCGATACTCGGTAACCCGCTCGAATCGGACGAACTGCCTAAACCCATAGGAGTGAATGTTCTGCATCGTCCCCGACGCTGCAGGGCTAGACGAGTTGGCCTCAAGAAGTTCAATGCGAGTGAACACAGGCTGGCTGACGGGCGTTTTGGGCTCAAGCACCGGAATGAGAGTCTTGCAGACTCCTTCAACCAGATGCTGCATCTCCTCGTGCCGAGCGTTGTCCTTCACCACACGGAAATGAATGGCTCCCACGTTCTCCAACGACGCCATGCCGTACTCATTGTTTCCGACATCGATAAGGACTCGGTCCGCGAGCTGAAGGCGGGTTCTCGCATGCGGTGAAAACTTCTCCAGAAGCGACTGGGTAAGTGCGTCATCGACGCCTTCGTCCGACGATGGCCGTACGAGCCACCCAGTCGGCTCAAGCAAGTCGATCAATTGCTGCTTCGTCTCAATATCGACAACGGGTGCATTGATTAGAGCGCGCATCGCTTCCCTCCGTCAGCCGAATCGGAATGGAACCTGACTATATAGGGTGAAATAGCTGACGCGATCTGCGGGGGCGCTGCCTCTTTCAAATCGTATGAGGCTTTGGAGCGAGGTCCTTCAACGTCGGGGGCTCGCGGCGACGGGCGGTGGGCGCGAAGACGCTTACCTTCTGCGTTCGCGTTGCGGCTTTACACTTCTTCTGACATCGATCCGCTCCAATCGACGCCGGGCCTGCTGGCATTTAGTGGATGCGGCGAACCCGAACTGCTTTGCGCATTCCGGCTACCAGCATCTTCCCGTCTACTACGCTCACCTCGGGTCGGTACGCGTAGCGGTACTGGTAGAAGTACTCGGCCTGTTCCCATTTGGATCCGTTGGTGAGGGTTACAACGGTCTTCCCATCCCAGCCCGTCCACGCACCGTTTACGCGAAGCATGCGTACGCCTTCCACTCGACTTCAGCCCACGTTAGCGACGACCGGGTCTGCTGAGCGTTTAGGTGACAGTTTCGGTTAGGCCGCGAGGGCCAGGTTCTGGTTCATGATGGTCTCGAACTCGATCGGGGTCAAACGGCCCAGGCGGGCTTGTCGGCGGCGTCGGTGGTAGGTGCGTTCGATCCAGGTGATGATCGCGATGCGCAGTTCTTGCCGGCTGCGCCACGAGCGCCGGTTCAGGACGTTCTTCTGAAGCAGGGCGAAGAAGGATTCCATCGCCGCGTTGTCGCCGGCTGCGCCGACGCGACCCATCGATCCGATCAGGCCGTGCCGGTGAAGTGCGCTGGCGAAACGCCGGCTGCGAAATTGGCTGCCTCGATCGCTGTGAACCACACATCCGGCGACCTCGCCGCGGCGGGCGACGGCGTTCTCGATCGCTTGAACAGCCAGGCTCGAGCGCATCCGGTCGCTGATCGAGTAGCCGACGATCCGGTTGGAGCAGACGTTTTGACGGCGCAGAGATAGAGCTTGCCCTCGGCGGTGTGGTGCTCGGTGATGTCCGTCAACCACAACTCGTTGACCGCGGAGGCGGAGAAGGAGCGTTGGACTCGGTCATCGAACACGGGCGGGCCGGCCTTGCCGTTCTTCCCGCGCTTCTTCCCGAACACCGAGAACACACCGTTCTCCGAGCATCGTCTCCACACCGTCCGGTCCGACACGACGAACCCCGCATCCCGGACCTCGTCAGCGAGGAAGCGGTGCCCGAACTCCGGGTCCTCATCATGCGCGTCGCGCAGCGCGTTGACCAGGTGGGCCTGATCCCACGCCCGCTCGGAAACAGGCGAGGCCACCCAGCGGTAATACGGTTGGCGCGCGATCTTCAACACCCGGCACGTCACCGCGACGGCGATGCCGCCCGCGGCCAGCTCGCGGACGAGCGGGTAGATCATTTTGGGGAGCCGCCGAGTTTGAGGTTCGCCTGCGACAAATACGCCGCCGCCTTCCGCAACACCTCGTTCTCCTGCTCCAGCAAACGGATCCGCTTCTTCGCCTCCCGCAACTCGTCGGCTTCCGCCTTCGTGACCCCGGGCCGGGCGCCGGCCTCGACATCGGCTTGACGCATCCAGTTCTGCAAACAGGTCTCGCTGATCCCGAAGTCCGCCGCGATCTTCCGCAACGGCACCCCCGGACCACGATCACGAGCAACCGCGACAACGTCCTCACGGAACTCGCGGGGATAAGGCTTGGGCATGATGACATCCTCCCAGCGATGCCACACGGCACCACAGATCAGGTGTCACCTATCCGTTCAGCAGACCCGCCGACCAATCAGCGCACGCCAATCCCGAGACCGTCATGTATCCGTTACCGGCAGACAACAGCCACACGCCCACATACGCGCCGCGACCGGCTCCCGGATTTCAACAAGAGTTGGAGCATTGTTCCTGCCCGCCGGGCAGTTGCGGCCACCTCCGCGTAGCGGCAGTCGTCTGCTCGGGCGGCGGCGGCCCAGTTGAGGGCCGTCGCAGCGTGATAGGGGCTGGAGTCTCTTCGGCGCTCGCCTGTTCGGGTCGGCGAGCACTTCGGTGAGCATGGCGATGATATCGGCGATCAATAGTGCTCCCGGTCGGTTGGGGTTTCGGTGCCGTGCTACAGCTGATCGATGGGGACGAGCCGCACCCTTCAACCCCGTGCACTACGCAGTGGCTCGAGGCGACATCCAGCCTGCGACTGCAATCGACTGGGACTGCTGGTGTGCCCTGGGTGCCGGCGATCTCGAGGAGCGTGGTAGCGCTGGATCTCCCATCCTTGGCGTCAGGCTGAATTGGTCGCGTTACATCCTCGACCTGGACCTCGAACTGCTGACTCGAATCCGAGGGACGGAACAGCCAGCCGACCAGGAAGTGGCGTTCCCGTCGAAGCTGCGCGACCACGACAGAGGCGCGGTTCGGCTGCTTCGGGTGGCGCATCTGAAAGTCGGCGATCGAGCAGTGTTCGACATTGAATCGCTGAGTGCGAACCCGCTTGTTGGATTCACGCGCGGAACGTCGACGTATGTGCTGGAGATACGTCAGCTGTGACCCGTCGACGTTCAACTGGGTCGATCAGGTATGGCACGAGCTATGGAAACGGGGTGGCGAGGAGACAAAGCCGACCCACACCATGCGCTGTGACACTTCTAGTAGGACCGAACAACGGTTGGCCACTGCCGGCGGTGTTCATTCGCGCGACCGAAATCCTGTATCGGCGGACACCGCTCTTGACCTGCTTCCGGACGCTTGCGGAGACTAGGCGCTCTCCGCTAAGTGCGGCTTCTCACGGACTTGCTGTGGCTTCATTTGCGATCGCCAACGCGCGTCGCGTGTTCTATCACGGGCTACTTCGCCTTTGTACCGGCGACGCGAAAGGCGGTCACGGCGCATCCGCACCCTGGTTACCGCTGCCTGATCTTCTGCCCTGTCCCGACAGAGGTCTGCGCAGAGGTATCTGTTGACATTTCAGAGCTGGGTGAAGAATTGAACCGCGCCGATTAACAGGCCGGCAGAGAGCGCCGTGAACGACACGTACGATATGACGCGGAACCAAACCGTATCGGCGACAGCCTTCGAGAAGGCCATCGGGACGAAGCTAGCCGGGTTGACGATGCCGCCGAAGGCGATGAGGACTGCGGCGAGTGGGTTCAGACCGGGAACTGCGAGTCCGACGGCGATCAGGACGACGCCCATCATTATCCAGTCGAGGTGCGCCTGTCGCACTCGCACCGGATCAACGATGCCAAACTTTCGAAGCATCTGGGGCCGTTCTACAGCCAGCATGAGTGCGAACCCGGAGATTGCTCCCACGGTCACAGATACCAATCCGACCGCCACAATGAGGCTCGACACTGATTTCCTCCACGCAACTTGTGTTTCTTTTCAGCAAACTCAGTTCAGCATAGGTGAATCTCTGGCCTTCGCGCCGAGCCGCCAGCGAAGGTGGGGTGTGGTTCCACGACGAGGACGCGAGCGATCGAGTTCCGGTGGCATTGACCAGTCGAAGCGCCCGCGCCCAAATCGTCACCAAAGACACTCGTAGGATTCAGATTGATAGTTTACTTTTAGGGATCATGTGTTTACCTTGGAATAACTTCAGAATCCAAGGAGGTATTCATATGTCCCCTGACACGGTTCGTGTCGCGATCGTGCAGCAACCGTCACGTGTGCTCGATAAGGACGAGTCGCTTCGTCGAGCTGTCCAGCATGTCGCTGACGCAGCGGCGGAGGGCGCAAGGATCGTCGCGTTTCCCGAGTCGTGGCTTTCCTGTTATCCGGCGTGGTTCTTCGGGATGGCCGGGTGGGATGATGCGGTCGCTCGGAGTTGGTATCGCCTCCTGGTGGAGGACAGCATCGTCATCGGCGCACCGGACGACTTCAACGACGACCTCGCTCCCCTGCGTACGGCAGCTCGCGAAACCGGTACGACGATCGTGATCGGTCTCAATGAGCGTGACGGCGGGTTCGGCGGATCCTTGTTCAACAGCCAGGTCACTATCGCCAGCAGCGGCGAGGTCATAAACGTTCACCGGAAGCTCACACCGACCCACACGGAGAGGATCATTTGGGGGCAGGGTGACGCCGCCGGTTTGCAGGCTGTGGACGCCGACGGTGTTCGTATCGGTGGGCTAATCTGCTGGGAGCATTTCCACCCGCTCGCCCGCCATGCGCTGCATGATCAGTACGAGCAGATCCACATCGCGTCGTGGCCGGACATGTCGTCGCAGCACGAGACGATGTCACGGTCGTACGCGATCGAAGGTCGGTGCTTTGTCGTTGTCGCCGCCCAGTATCTGACCGAGGATGACGTCCCTGAAGAGCTGGTGGACGTGTTCCGCACTGGGCTTGGCAACGTCGACCTGGAATCAGACGTTCTCTTCGCCGGTGGTTCGGGAGTCCTGGCGCCAGATGGGACGTGGCTGACGGAGCCTGTGTACGGTCGGGCGACGACGATCATCGCCGATGTCCCGATCAAGGACACCATCGCTTACAAGCACGACGTGGACGTCGCCGGCCATTACTCCCGGTCGGACGTGTTCGAGCTGTTCATCGACACGGAGCGCCGCCGGTCGGTGACGCGAGTCTGATTAGTCCACAAACGGAAGCGCCCGCCCAATCTGATTGGGCGGGCGCTTCTTGCTGTGTTTGTTACACCAGAGGGATCTCCGGGTTCTCGGTTGGAATGTTTCCGAGGTCACGTTCGCTGCGCAGGCGCGCTTCCGCCTCCGCTTGGTGGTCGATCGACCGGGCGAGGATCAGGTAGACACCGCCGGAGACGATCAGTCCCGGGATGAATGAGATGTCCGCGCCTCCGAGCGCTTGGGCGACGGGTCCGACGTAGAACGGCAGCGAGAAAAACGGGACCATCGCGACGAAGCCGGCAACGTAGGAAACCATGCCTCTCCATGCCCAGATTCCGTACACACCGTTGGGCTTGAAGATATGGGTGATTGCGTACTTTCCGTGGCGGACGAAGTAGAAGTCGACGAGATTGACCGCGGTCCACGGCACGAGGAAGTACAGCATCAGCAGCACGAAACCGTTGAAGGTCGAAAGGTACGAGTCGGGAATGGACAACGCGATGCCAGTGGAGAAGATCCCGACGATGATCAGGCCCGTGATGCGGAGCCGCCGGGTCGGTGCGAGAGGTTTGAATCCGTCGACGGCGCTGACACCGGTGAGCATGGTCCCATAGCAGTTGACGGCAGTGATTGTGAGCTGAGCGACTGCTCCGACAGTGACGACGATCAGTCCGAAGCCGGGGAACCAGAGATCGCCAGCTTGCTGCAACGATTTGATCGCGTCGCCGCCGGCGATGTAGCTGCCGAGGACGGAACCGAGAGACATCAGCCAGATCGCTGACAGTGCAGCGCCAAGGTAGGTCCAGAAGATGAGCTTCGGCGCGGAGGCGTCAGCCGGGAGGTACCGGGAGTAATCGGACACATACACCGCGTAGCTGATGTTGTAGCCTGCCGCGACGGACAGCTGGATCAGGAAGGCCGCGGCGTTCCAGGATCCACCAGGGACGATCACGTGAGCGCTCGTTGGAAGCGCGATGAACGCGGTGATCGTCAGCAGTCCGAACGTCAGGACCAGGATGTAGGACAGCCATCGTTGGATGAAGTGCAGCAGGTCGTATCCGACGATTGCGATGATGATGGCGATCGCAACGACGATTGGGTACCAAACCCATTTCGATGCCGGCACGTAGAGGTCGATCACCTGGGTAACAAGGATGATGCCGAAGGCGATGAATCCAACGTAGACGAAGATCGTCGCAATAAAGGGGATGATCGCGCCTTTACGTCCGAACTGGGCGCGGGACTGAATCATCTGCGGTAGACCCATGCGCGGGCCCTGGTTGGCGTGGAACGCCATGAAGAAGGTGCCGAATGCTGCACCGATGGTCACCGCGAGAACGCTCCAGAGCATCCCGAGGCCGAGGCTCGGACCGACGAAGCCGACAACGAGAGTCTGAAACACGAAGTTGCCGGTGAACCAGAACGGCCCCTGATGCCAAACCTTTCCGCGTCGTTCCGACAAGGGGACATAGTCGATCGAGCGTCGCTCGATCAGGATCGATTGCGTAGATGGAGCTGGGGAGGTTGTCTTCGTCGACATGGGCGCCTCTTTTTTCGGGGGGGGGTGGGGGTCGAGCGAATGGTGCGGGCCGCCCACGACGACAGCCCGCACCGCCGGATCAGCGAGTGGTTCGCAGTTTGTTCTCCGCGGCAGCGCGCGAGTCGTAGTCCGGGTCTTTGAGGATGTCGTGCAGCAGCCGGCGGCGCATGCCGAGGTTTCCACCGTCATAGAGGGGAAGTGCGAGCACGTCCTGGAGCAGTCGAGTGAAGGGAAGCTCGTTCGCGTAGCTTTCGACGCCGACGACCCGCATCGCGTCATAGACGACTTGGACTGCGAGCTCGGAACAGTAGATCTTCGCCATGTTGGGAAGTTCGAGATCTGCGCCCTGGCTGTCGTCGAAGATCTGGGCGGCTTTCCAGACAAGATAGCGGGCCGCTTCGAGACGCATTTTGATATCGGCGAGCATGAACCCGACGTTCTGGTGCTCGATGATCGGCACCGAACCGTTGCGATTGTTGGTCTTGGTGAACTCGAGCGCGGCGTCGAACGCCTGCTGCATGATGCAGACCGCTTCAGCACCGACGGTGACACCGGACCAGGTGAACGTGCGTGAGAGGAGACTTTCGGCGTCGCCCGGCTTACCGAGGACGTTCGAGACAGGCACCCGAACCTCGTCGAAGTTGACCCGCGGCGACAGGCACGCGCGGTGCCCCATCGTGTCGAGCGAAGTGCCGAAGCTGAGCCCGCTCGTCGGACGAGGCACGACGATCAGCGCGAGCGATTGCGCGGGCGGCAGGGACGCGTCGACTCGGCACGCGACGGTGAAGAGGTCCGGCCCCTCACCCTGCCATCCGTATCCGTTTGTCGTGAATGCCTTGTGGCCGGAGATGACCCATTCGTCGCCTTCGCGGCGTGCAATGGTGCGAACACCGGCGTCGGGGTTCGGGTCGTCGAAGTTTGCGGAGCCACCCGCTTCGCTGAAGGCGAGTGACGCCATCGGAGCGCCTTCATCGGTGAGGAACGGGGTGAGGAATTTCCTACGCTGCTCTGCGTTGCCTCCGATCGCAATCGGGTAGAGACCGAGTCCGGTCGAGAACAGGCCGCAGGTGACGCTGACGTCACCGGTGGAGAGTTCCTCGCCCGTCACTACCGTCTCCAAGAGCGAGGTCATGGTGCCACCGTCACGCTGGGGGATCAGGCTGCGCAGCAGGCCCGCCTTGACCATTTCCTCGTAGATGGGCTTGGTGGCGAGAAGCCTCTCCTCAGGTGTCTGATACGGAGCGATCAGCGCTTCGACACCGCTGAGGTGCTTGGCAGCGAAGTCTCGGGTTTCTTGTCGGGCCTTTCGCTGCTCGTCAGTGAGGGTGAAATCGATGGTCATATGAAAGTCACTCTTCGCGTGCTTAGGGCGGCCTGCGGTTACTGCACCGTCGCCACCGTTACCGGTTCTGTCCTACATCGCGTCGGGCGGGCCAGGAGCCGTCGTTGCGCTCACGCCCCGTTAGGAACTGCGATGTGCCAACGATAGTTCCCTGTTTCTCTATATGCAATCTTTTTTGCTCCCTTATCTACTTTTTGTTCCGTTCGGCAAATTCGGTTGCCCAATCGGATACCTTTACTGCTATGCGACCAATGCCGCTCGAGCCTTCCGAACGTAAGGTCCCGCTGGGGCCCCGGCTTCGCGCTGCGCGTCAAGCACGCGGGATGACCATCGAGGAGTTGGCGAGAACAACCGATCTGACCAAGGGCTTTCTCTCCCGTGTAGAGCGGGACATGACTTCACCGAGCGTTTCAAGCCTGGTGAGCATCTGCGATGTCCTCTCCATACAGATCGGCACCCTCTTTGAGCAGCCGGACGTGCAACTGGTGCGGGACGGCGACGGTCCGAAGGTCAATCTCGGGGGCGTGGATACCGTGGAGCGGCTGGTTTCGCCTCGCGGTGAGGGCAGACTTCAAGTCATTCGTTCGACCATCAACCCCGAAGGCAACGGGGGCAACGATCTCTATGCGGTCGCAGCCGACGTCGACGTTCTCCATGTGCTTGCCGGGCAGGTTCAGGTTCAGTTTTCCGACAACGTCTGGGATTTGGGCCCAGGGGACACGCTGACGTTCAGCGGACACGAACCGCATAACTGGCGGGTGTTGGGCGATGAGGTCGCCGAGGTGATCTGGGTTCTGGTCCCAGCGCTCTGGTCGAGCTGAGATCCCTGACCGCCGAGACTTGGTGGTGCTCGGCAGCTCTCCCACGAGTCGCGCCCACGTCGTCGTGAGAGAGCCGCCGAGGTCTAGTGGGCTCCGACTCCTTGCGGTGCCGTCCGTGAAGCGACGTACTCGTCAACGAGTTCACGGAGGCGAATACCGTCGAAGATGTCACGGTGCCCTGGGTACACGGTGGTGACCGGCAGGGCAGCAAGCCGTCGGAGGCTGGCGATGTACTGGGTGACGTCCGACTCGGGCAGATCGTCAAGTAGAACGTCGTCATAGAGGACATCCCCGCTGAAGAGCTCCCCACTTTCCTCGTCGAAGAGCCCGATGCATCCGCCGGTGTGCCCTGGCAGGTGGAGCGCTCGGAATTGGCGGTTGCCCAGGTCGATCACATCCCCGTCGTTCAGAGCGGTGGTTACCGGCGCGGATGAGACCCGGTAGAGCGCTGGTTGGTAGCCAGGTTCGGGAAGTGCATCGATAAGGAGGTGGGGCAGCTCGAAGTCGTGAAACCCGAGCAGTTGCGCGAGCTCCGCCCCGTACAGTGACGCTTTCGGGGCGACGGACAGCGAGTGCTCACCGTATGCTCGCCGGTCGGTGAACTCGTATGCAGAGCCAGCATGGTCCAGGTGGGCGTGCGTGACCACAAGGATCGGGTCGTTGTCGAAAATCTCGGGCACTCGTTCGCGCAATGATGCGATACCCATGCCCGCGTCAACCACGAGGTCGCGGGCGGTTCCTTTGACGTGCCAGATGTTGGCACGAACGAACTCGTGCACATGCGGTTCTTCGATGAGCGTCATGCCCGGTTTGATGGCGGTCGCGCGGAACCAGGCGTCGCGGGCGGGCTGGAGACGGCTCACAGGGTCACCTGGCCATCCCCGGCCGGCTGCGGTCGAACGGTGGCGTGCAGAGCAGCGTCGGAGTGCGCGCGCAGCTTCCGAGCGGTTGCCGCAGCGTAAATGCCGCCGCCGAGGATGCCTCCGACGAACACCGACAGGTCAGCTCCCCCGAGTGCGGACGCAAGCGGCCCCACCCAGAAGGTGGTGTTCACAAACATGAGGGAACCGACAGCACCGACGAGCAGAGCGATGAAGCCTGCGAGGTTGAATCCGCCGGTGTGCCAGTGGGCACTCTTTCTGGTCATGTCTTGGAGCCCTGGGCCGTCGTAGCGGTTGCGGCGAAGGTAAATGTCAACCGCGTAGATCGCCATGTACGGTGCGAGCACGGTGATGCTGACTTCGAGCAGGCCGCTCAGCGTATCCAGGAAGTTGGAGATGAAGAGTGCGTACAGTGTCACTCCGACGGCAACGACGGCGTCGAAGATGACCGTCCGGGAACGGCGCCACGGGATTCCCGCCGCGAGCAGCGCAAGCCCGGTGCTGTATGCGGTGAGCGCATTGTTGAAGACGGAACCGAGGATAATCACGAGCAGGAAGATCACGTAGAACCAGGACGGGACCAGGCCAGCGATTGCGGTTTCCGGGTTGCTCATGTCCACGACGGTCGCAGCGAGAACGCCGAGGATTGCGATACCAGTGGCGGGGATGAAGCCGCCGAATGCGGTCCAGAACGCGACGCTCTTCGCACTCGTCGTCCGAGGAAGGTAACGGGAGTAGTCGGCGCCGACCGGCCACGAGAGTGGGGCGGATGCGATGATCGCGAAGCCAGCAGCGGCCGTTGCCCACAAGGCGCCGCCGGAGAGGCCACCACCCTTGGGGACGTAGCCGAAGTTGGCGTGAGTGATGACAAACCAAGCGAGGACGATCAGGGCGGTCAGAAGAATCCAGGTGAACCACGGACCGAGCTTGATGATGGTTCCGTGTCCAAAGACGCTGATGGTGAACGTGGCGATGGCCAGTGCGACGACGATGCTGATCTTGACGAAGGCGGGCGCGGTTCCAACGAACTGTTGGACGAACGCGAATCCGGCGAGCGCGCCGACACTGAGGTTGATCGCTTCGTAAAGGACGCCCACCATCCAACCGCTGATGAACGCGACGATTCGGTTCCCGTTCACACCGAAGAATGCTCGAGCGATGACCTCGCTGGGGCTTCCAGCTGCTGGCCCGCTGGTTGCGAGATAGCCGACGCCAACCCAGAGGAGGTTGCCTGCCAGGACGACCGCGATCGCTTCCCAGACATTGAGTCCGAAGATGATCAGGAGGCTACCGAGCACGAAGTACAGATACGCGACGTTGGATCCGGCCCACACGCCGAAAAGCTCGCGCGGCTTCCCGCGACGCTCAGTGTCGTTGACGTAATCGGTGCCGTGCGATTCGATCCGACCGGCACGGTCTTTGTCTAACACCTCTATTGAGGACATCGTTCGCTCCCTTGCGAGTTGATTGGTCTAGAGACCAATAGGCCAAACCTGAGGGAACAATAGCTCTTATTGGTCTCAAGTACAACTGGGAGCTGACAACAAAGTTCAGTTCGCTGGCATCGAGTTCATGCGAGTGTTCCTGGAGCGAGCCCGAGTTCACGTTCAGCACCGGCAACGACCATTTCTTCGACCGCCGGGTAGTCAAGCGACGAGCCAGCGAGAGCGACCCGGACCGCTGATGCCGCGACTTGACCGTCGAGAAGCGCGAGGATTCGCATCGCCGCGACCCGGGATCCTGAGACATTGAAGTCGCCGCTTGTAATACCCGCGTCGATGACGCCCGCAAGGTTGACGTTGTCGAGCTCCATCTGAGCGATTACCGCTTCGCGCAACTGCTGACGGTCGGCGGCTTGACGCCACGCGTCCAGCCAGAGCAGCCCCATCCGGTCCCGATCTGAACTGGTGTATGCGGCGAGTATCGCCTTCATCTGAGCGATCGGCGTCGAATGCTCGCTCGCACGTTCATTGAGTGCTTCACGGTCCGCTATCACGAGCAGGGAGAACGCAGACGCGAGAAGCTCATCCACCGCGGCGAAGTAGTGAGTAACGAGCCCCGGCCGGACTCCGACGCGTTCGGCGACGCGTCGCGCTGTGACGCGTCCGAGTCCTTCGGATAGTGCGATGGCGGCTGAGGTTTCGAGGATCTCTTGGCGGCGGTCTTCGCGTTCTTTTCGTCGCACCTGGGTAGCGGCAGCTGTGGTCTGTGCCATGTGCTCACTCTATGTAGCTTCACAGCGGAGCGCGTGGGTTTACGCGTCGAAGGCTGACCAGCCGTCGGCAACCCGTGGCCACGGGAACTGGCGCTCCCACGCTTCGGCTAGTTTGATGAGCGCTGTGTCCGCCCATCGCGGTGCGGTGACTTGCAGGCCGTATGGCATCCCATTTGGGAGGCGACCTGCGGGAAGGCTGATTGCGGGTAGCCCGGTCATGTTTTGGAGCGCTGTGGAGTAGACGTCTGCGCCGAGCAGGCCGCCTTCGCCGTCGGCGTTTCGTCCATCTGGGGTGAACCCGGGGACGGCGACTGTCGGTGTGACGAGGAGGCCGGTGTTTCCGAGCAGCCCTTCGAGGCGGGTGATCAGTTGGTAGCGTCTCCATCTCGCCGCGATGTAGTCGTCGATGGAGATCTCGATCCCGCGGGATAAGAAGTCACGCGTGTTCGGGTGGAGCGTGTCCGCCTGCCAGGTGATCCGTGCGGCTCCGATGGCTTGTGAGTGTTCGGCGGAGGCGATGACGAACCAGTCCTGGTCTGGGCTCCACCCTGGGCTTAGCGCGCCCGGCTCTAGGTGGTGTGCTGGCACGCCGAGTAGTTGCGTTAGGCGGTCTGCAGACTGGTGGAATGTGTCGCGTATCTCTGGGGGCAGCGGCCCGAGGTCGTCGGTTCGCTCTGCGATGATGATCCGCTTCGGTGTCATCGACCATAGGAGCGGTCTGGTGTTGGGGCTGGTGAGCAGGTTGGTGATCAGCCGAAGGTCGTCGGCTGATGTTGCCATCACACCGTCGGTTGAGAAGTCGATCCAGTCTGGGGTTTCTTGGTTGACGATCAGACCGTTAGTTGGTTTGAATCCGAGTAGTCCGCAGAACGCTGCGGGGATGCGCACTGATCCGCCACCGTCGGTTCCAGTGGCGATCGGTGCGATTCCGGCTGCGAGCGCGGCGGCGGAGCCGCCGCTCGACCCGCCTGGGGAGTAGTCAGGGTTCCACGGGTTCAGTGTTGGTCCGAACAGGAGGTTGTCGGTAAACCCCTCGATGCAGAACTCGGGGACGTTGGTTTTGCCGATCGGTATAGCGCCGGCGTCGCGGAGGATGTGTATGACGTCGCCGTCTTTGATGGCGAGCTTAGCGTCCGCGTGCCATCGCGAGCCGTGTGATGTTGGTAGGCCGCGCACGTCAGTGTTGTCTTTTGCGAGCAACGGTATTCCAGCCAGCAGGGGCAGCGGCTCCCCTATCAGCCGTGCGGAGTCGATCTGTTCCGCTTCCTTAATAGCGTCGGTGCGGCGGTCCGCGACGACCGCGCCGAGGTGATGCGATTGGTCGATCCGGGTGACGCACCGTTCGACGAGTTCTCGGGACGTTACGCGCCCGAACCGAACGTCGTCGATCAGGCGCCGCAGGACCCCGGATTCTATTCCGGGGGTGAGTTCAGGAAGCGTGGTTGCAACGCCGTTTACCATCTGCTCGGCCTTACTCCCCCGAGTTCTGGTGTTTGCGGGCGAGAAGTGAGACAAGGTCGTAGGCGAGGTGGGAGGCTGCGACGCCGGTGATTTCCGCGTGGTCGTAGGCGGGGGCGACCTCTACGACATCGGCGCCGATGAGGTTGAGACCGTCGAATCCGCGGAGGACTTCCAGGAGTTCTCTGCTGGTGATCCCGCCGGCTTCGGGCGTCCCGGTTCCGGGTGCGTGCGCGGGGTCCATGACGTCCACGTCGATTGAAATGTAGAGCGGGCGGTTTCCGATTCGGTCCCGCAGTTTGGCGACGACTTCGTCGACGCCTTGCCGGTAGACGTCGGCGCTGGTGACGATACCGAATCCGAAGCGGCGGTCGTCTTCGAGGTCTTTCTTGCCGTAGAGGGGCCCGCGGGTGCCGACGTGGCTGAGCGCCTCAGTGTCGATGATGCCTTCTTCGAACGCCCGACGGAATGGGGTGCCGTGCGTGTATTCGGCGCCGAAGTAGGTGTCCCAGGTGTCGAGGTGCGCGTCGAAGTGCAGGAGCGCGACCGGTCCGTGCCGTTCGGCTGCCGCGCGTAGCAGCGGCAGCGAGATCGTGTGGTCACCTCCGAGGGTGACCAGCCGGGTTCCGTCGGATGTGAGGTCGTATGCGGCCGCCTGGACGGTTTCGATCGCTTCGTGAATGTCGAAGGGATTGACTGAGATGTCGCCAGCGTCGGCCACTTGGGCGGCTTCGAACGGTGAGATGTCGAGCGCCGGGTTATATGGGCGCAGGAGGCGGGAGGCTTCTCGGATGTGTGTCGGCCCAAATCGGGCGCCGGAACGGTAGGAGACACCGGAGTCGAAGGGGATTCCAGCGACGACGATGTCGGCGTGGCCCACCTGGTCCAGGCGCGGGAGCCTCGCGAATCCGGCGGGGCCGGCATAGCGCGGAGTCTTGGATGAATCGATGGGTCCGATGCGTGAGACCATCGGCGACCTCCTCGTGCAGATGTTTCTCGTGGTGAATCAAACAGTTACCTATAGTAATCATGGCACACTCGACAGCGTGTCGGATTGACAGCATCGTTTTCGACGAGATGGCTGGTTCGGCGGTGCCGGCTGCGCGCCTATCTTGTCTGCATTACCACACAACCAAGGAGGCTTGATGGAAACGACGCTGCCGCAGACCCACGCCGGGTCCAAGGCTTGGGAAGAGGCGCAGCGGCAGTTGACCGCGGCGATCGACCAGTTGGGATTCGACTCGGGCATGCACCGTATGCTCGCGACTCCACGTCGCGAGATGACAGTCGCCGTCCCGCTTCGCCGCGATGACGGTACGGTTGCCGTTTTCACCGGCCACCGCGTCCAGCACAATTTGTCCCGCGGTCCGGCCAAGGGTGGACTGCGTTTCAGCCCGGATGTGACATTGGACGAGGTCCGCGCTCTTTCGATGTGGATGACCTGGAAGTGTGCTCTCGTCGACGTGCCCTACGGCGGCGCCAAGGGCGGTGTGACTATCGACCCTCGCCGGTATTCGATCGGTGAGTTGGAGCGGGTCACCCGCCGCTACACCAGCGAGATTCTGCCGATTCTCGGACCGGAGCGTGACATTCCCGCTCCGGATATCGGAACTGACGAGCGCACGATGAGTTGGATCATGGACACGTACTCGTCAGCTATCGGGTTTACGGTTCCCGCGGTCGTCACTGGGAAGCCGGTCAGCCTTGGCGGTTCCCTTGGCCGGTCCACCGCGACCTCTCGAGGTGTCACCCATATCGCCCTCGCAGCGTTGCGGAAGAAGGGCATCAATCCTGATGGGGCTACGGCGGTCGTGCAGGGGTTCGGAAAGGTTGGCCGGGACGCGGCACTTTTCCTGAGCCAGGCTGGCGTTCGGGTTGTTGCGATCGCCGACCAGTACGGCGCTGTCGTCAACTGGGGTGGCCTAAACATTGCAAACCTGTCCGAGCATGTCTCTTCCACGGGTCGTGTCCCCGGCTTTGACGGTGGAGACGACCTTCTGGGCGAGTCGGTGCTCGAACTGCCGGTGGACTTGCTTGTCCCTGCAGCCGTGGAAGGAGTGCTCAACGAGAAGAACGCGGCCTGGGTGCAGGCACGGGTCATCGTCGAAGGCGCGAACGGCCCAACGACAACTGCTGCGGACGAGGTTTTCGAGGCCAACGACATCCTCGTGGTGCCCGACATTCTTGCGAATGCCGGCGGCGTCGTCGTCTCGTACTTCGAATGGGCGCAGGCGAATCAGGCTTATCGGTGGGACGTCGCGGATGTTGAATCTCGTCTCGCTGACCGGATGCTCGCGTCTTGGCAGGCTGTGAACAGCTATGCCGACTCCCGGAATCTGTCGCTCAGGTCGGCGGCTACCGCCCTTGCTGTCGAGCGCGTCGCTGAAGCACATCGGCTCCGCGGTCTGTACCCGTAATCGAGCGGAGGGATAAGAGGATGGAGAAGCTTACGGTTACCGAAATCACTTCAACCAACGGTTTGACGGCGAGACCGGAGCATTTCACGACGAGTTCACCGTGGTGGTCCGTAAAGGAGCACCGGGTTACCCTTCCTGCCGACCGTGCCGTTGGCGGCGTCTGGGAAGCTGAATCTGGTTGGGCGTACATCAAAGACTGGCCTTACCACCAGGTGTGCGTCATTCTAAGCGGCCGCATCGCCGTTGAGTCACTCGACGGTGAACGATCCGAGTTCGGAGAGGGTCGGGCGTTCCTGATCCCGAAGGGCTTCAACGGCTACCTGTACGTCCTTGAACCCGTCCGAAAAGTGTTCGTCGGCGTTTTCGACGAGTAGACCAATCGGGAACGGGGCCGCCGCAGCCGATGCGACGGCCCCGTTCTCATTGCGCGTTCAGCCGATGCGGATCAGTTTCTTGTTGACGAACTCGTCCGCACCGTATGCCCCGAGCTCGCGACCCGAGCCGGAACGTTTGATGCCGCCGAAGGGCAGCTCTGGGCTGTCTGCCCGGATCACGTTGACGAACACCATGCCCGCCTGAACCTGATCGGCTACGCGGAGGGCCTGCTCCGGGTCGGTGCTGTACACGTAGGATCCCAACCCGTACGGGGTGTCGTTGGCGATGCGAATCGCGTCGGCTTCGTCACGCGCGCGGAACACCTGCGCTACGGGCCCGAAGAACTCTTCGTGCGCGGCCGGGTTCGACAGTTCGATGTCGGTGAGGACAGTTGCTGCGAAGTAGGCGCCGTCCCGCTGCCCACCGTACGTCAGTGTCGCCCCGTTCTCCACTGCACGCCGAACCTGGTCTTCCAAGCCCTCCGCTGCCTTCACTGACGAGAGCGGGCCAAGAATTGTGTCAGCCTTAGCCGGGTCTGCGGTTTTGATCGACGAGAGCTGCTCGACGAACTTGGTGAGGAAGGCGTCGTAGAGCGCGTCGATAACGACGAATCTCTTCGCCGCATTGCAGGCTTGCCCGTTGTTGTCGACGCGCGCGTCGACGGCATCCCTCACGGTCGCGTCCAGGTCGTTGGTTGACAGCAGGATGAACGGGTCGGAACCTCCGAGTTCGAGTACGACCTTCTTTAGGTGCCTACCGGCGTTTTCGGCTACGGCCGCGCCTGCGCGTTCTGATCCTGTGAGCGACACTCCTTGGATCCGGGGGTCGGCGACGGCATCGCGCAGCTGATCGTGGGATGCGTAGAGGTTCAGGTAGACACCGTCGGGGGCGCCTGCTGCCTGGAAGATTGCCTCGATCGCTGCCGCAGATTCAGGGCACTGCTCTGCGTGTTTGAGCAGGATGGTGTTCCCGATGACGGCGTTCGGGCCAGCAAAACGGGCGACCTGGTAGTACGGGAAGTTCCACGGCATTATGCCCAGCAGGACGCCAAGCGCGGACTTCCGCATGAACGCGCTACCTTCTCCGGCGATGTCGATCGGGGCGTCTCGCGTGAACTCTTCGGCGTTGTCCGCGTAGTAGTGGTAGATCGCACCGGCGAAGTCGACCTCGATGAGCGCCTGTTCAAGCGGTTTGCCCATCTCCCGCACGATGATGTCTGCCAGCTCGTCCCGACGTTCGATGTGCAGGTCGCCTACCCTTCGCACAATCGACGCCCGCTCACGAAGAGGGGTGCGCGCCCAGTCAGCGAAGGCGGCGTTGGACGCGGCAATCTTCGAGTGGAGTTCAGCATCGGTCAGCGTGTCGAATGACAGACCTGCTTTACCGGTGGCGGGATTGGTAACTGCATATCGCATCGGGTGATCACTTCCTTGTAAGAGCGAGAGTCGCCTTTCAGGCTACATTTGTTTACTAAAGAGATACTATGGGTGTGCGCACGCTACCATGCCGCGCGCACTGCTTAGACCTTGATCTGGCAGGCGTTTAGATAACTCGTTTCAGGAATTCGCGTGAGATTTTCACACCTCAGCAACAATCCGGGCCAGTCGCCTCGACTCGCAGCTGTCATCGGCGACGGTGCCCTTTTCGTCGACGACGTGATGGCGGGCGCTCCTCGCGATCTGCAAGAATTCATTGAACGGGGCCCCTCCGAACTCGCACATGTGCGAACGACAGTCGCAGACGCCGTCACGGGCGGAGCTGCGCTTCATCCGGTCTATGACCTGCGTCACGCTTCCGCCGTGCTCCGCCCACCTCAGGTGATTTGCGGTCGGGGCGAATTATGCCGCCCACGCCTCCGAGTTGAAGCTTCGGACAGAAACGGCGGCCACCGTGTTCTCACTGTGGCCGAACTCTCTGGCCGGCCATCGAGGCACCACGGTCTGGCCGGCGGATCTCAGCGCTGCGGTTGACTACGAAGCTGAACTCGGCGTAGTCATTGGTCAGCCCACCCGGGACGTCTCGGCGAAAGACGCGCTCGACTATGTGTTCGGCTACACCATCGTCAATGACATCACCGCCCGTGACCTACAGTTCTCAGAGGCGCAATGGTCCAGGTCGAAATCCTTTGACGGCTTCACTCCCACCGGACCGGTTGTCGTCACAGCGGACGAAATCGCTGACCCGCAAGACCTCTGGCTGACTACGAATCTGGACGGAACTATCCTTCAAGACGCGTCAACCGCGGAGATGGTTCGCACGGTCGCCGAGATCATCGAATTCCTTTCGCGGAGTGCGACTCTGCAGCCCGGGACATTGATTTCAACCGGAAGCCCCGGCGGTGCCGGCTACTCACGAGATCCGCGCGTGTTCCTGCGGGATCGCTCTACCGTCACCGTGACAATCGGTGGCATCGGATACCTCACCACCCACTGCGAGGTCCGCTGAACGGGGCGTGACGCGCTGCCTTTCTGACCGCCCGCGGGCAGCGGTCATATACCGAATCCATGAGGTGGCGACCCGATCACCGACCATCGGAAGGCGGCTAGACCCTCACTGTTGCCCGTCAGGCATCTGTTGATTACCATAAAGCTACCAATGTCGAGCGCCTTCGGGCGCCGTCAAGCTCATCTGCGACGCAAAGGGGTGCCAGTTGACTGATAGTGAGCGCTCGACGCCTGCGCTGATCGTGATCGATATCCAGCGGGACTACTTCCCAGATGGGGAGATGCCCCTGCGAGCGCCGCTTGCCGCAGCCGAGCAGGCACGGCAACTCCTTAACCATTTCCGCTCCAACAACTGGCCTGTCATCCACATCAAACACGTCTGGGACTCCCCAGAAGCCACCTACCTACGTCCGGGCACGCCCGGAATCGAGCATCACCCTCTCGTCGCCCCACTCGACGAGGAAGAAGTGGTCGTCAAGGAGTTCCCCAACGCGTTCCTGGAGACTCGCCTCTCCACCGTGCTGGAAGTCCTGCATCCCAGCGCACTGGTGATTTGCGGGATGATGTCAAACATGTGCGTCGACGCGACGGTTCGAGCCGCAGCCGACTTCGGCTACAACGTCACCGTCGCCCACGATGCATGCGATTCCTCCAACCTCCAATTCAACGACAGGTCGGTCGATGCCGCAGATGTTCATGCCGCCTACATGGCGTCGTTGGCCGACGGATACGCTGCCGTGCGGTCAGTCAGCGAGATTCTCGCTCTGTACTGATCGGCTCATGCATTGCTTGCCGCTCATCGACGTGGGGCGCCCGGATTCACAGGGTGCGATCGGAGCCAGCTGGGTCTGCGTTCACGTGTAGTTCCGGTGCTTCCCGCGTTGGGGTAGCGGCGAATGGCCCTTCTCAGTTAGCTGGCTCGCTGATCGCCGACGAGAGCGCCGAAGCCGTGAGAGCGAGGGCTCAGGTCTGACCGGCAGGGCGCCTCGATATGTTCTGCCATCCGAGGCGCCCCGATCACAGAGCGGCAAGGTCTCGTGTCCTCCTTACTGCCGCGAGGTGCTGGATGCCTGCGCCATGAATGCAACGGTGGAGGGCGCCGACAAGTCCGCCGGCAGCATCCTGAGCGATCGTCGCCGCGGTCGCGAATGAACGGGGTTAAGGCTTCCGTCACTCCCCCGTCGAGTGGATTCCTTCGAGTTCTTCCCGTGCCGCGGCGGCGTGCTCTCGTCTCGACGGCGGACGGTTCGAGGTCTTCGCGGGCGCCCGGCGTTCACGAGCTCGATACTTGTCCGCCGTGGCGCGGATGAGTTCAAGCTTCTCGTCCCGGTCGTCGGCCCAGTCGCCTTCGACCAACATCCTGCTCGCAAGGAGGGCGATCAACTCTTCGTAGTCGACCTTCATGGTGGCCGCGTAACGCTCAAGCTCGTCGATGAGGTCCAGGAGCGGTGGGTGCTGTAGCCGCGGTGGGGTAACGATGGTGTGGCCTCGGCCGTTGTCCCACTTCACGACGAAGCCCCGAGCGCGAAGCATTTCCACACCAGCCGGGACCGTTGACCTCGCCGCGGCATCGGTTGCGCGAGCGAGTTCAGAAAACGAGGGAAGATCACCACGAATCTTGCGACCCGCGATCAGCGCAGCAAGGGTGTCAAAAACTAGCTGCGGCGATGATCCTGGCACCAGCACTCCTCAAAATCGGGACGCTGAAGGGCCAGCGAACGCTCCCCTATTCTGACATCGCGGAGGCTTGATCGTACTGTCTGCGCAGGACGAGTTTGCGAGAGAACGCGGGTCGGTCATCCGATCGTCCTGCGCAGGCAGGACGACATTTTTGTGGGCCAGCTGAATTGGGCCAACCTGGCCCCCTGCCCCATATGTGGACTCAGTCCAACAAACCCCGACCTGGGTCTGCTCGGGGTCTGAACGTGGGCTTTGTACCCGGGAAAACTGCGGTGTCAGAGCGGAGATGAGACAACAAAAACCCCGGAAAACCGGGGCCCCCAGCCCCAAAGCCTCTACTGTACTTAACTTAACTTGATATAGATCTCTTAAAGAAAGAGAAAGGTATATATAAGGGGCCGGGGGCAGAGAAATATACATCCCCAACTTTCCCTATAGCGGGCTCCTGGGCGAAAAAGCTAAGACAATCCAGAATCGGACTGGACGAACCCCAGCCAGGGACTGGGGAAGCACCTGTCTCAACGCGCCTCACAGACACGACCAGGCAGCTTCGACACCACCCATCACGCCCGCAGTCCCACAACGCGAGCGCCTCCCGAACTGGTCAAATCACAGCAGCCCGATCGCGCCGAACAAACCGCCCTGCCCGAGTGCCAGCTGGGAACCAAACCCCACGAACGCGCACCACCACCGGCTCGCTGCAACACGCCCGCCGTCCCGTACCGGATCGCAGACCTCGACCCGGGCCCTGGACGGCCGCTCCTCGCGACGAGCCGAGCTCTGAAGCGTTGATCCCCCTTCGGGTCTGGAACGCCCTGACAACCCTCAGCAGCGCCTCAGCGACTTTGGGGTCGCCCAGCCACCTCATCACCCGGTGACGGGCTCCTGGGCACGCCTCGTCCCGGGCGCGGTCCGGGCCACCACGTCGCCCTAGTCCAGCGCGACAGCGCATCGCATCGGGACCCAGCTGGCTGCGCCACACTTCACCCCGGCAGAGGCTCCACCCATCGCGGCTGGTAACAGCCGGCATCATCCGGACGACGGCTCCCACCAGCACCGCCTCCTGGCGGCATCTGGCAGCGTCACGCTCATGTCGACGACGGCTCGCAGCAGCAGCACGCCTACTTCGCGTGGACGTGACGGAGATCGCGCCGCGGGTGCGGGACGGTGGCGCGCTGTGACGAGCCGTCATCGGATTGTTGGCGGTTGTTTGGCCGTTCCCTCGGTCGCAGTCTCCCATTCCGTTGCGTGCCCGAGCGGGCGTGATCCGGCGTGGGGCTTCGTCGGGTGGCTTGTCGGTCGCATGTAGCGATCCGATGAAGGTAATCGCTGGTGGCTCCGGATGGCCCGCCGTTCTTCACTTGCGTGCCGCGCGCCTTTGGGCTGCGGGAGTGGCTTCTGCGGGCCGGACTGGCCCGCGTTTTCGTTGAGGCGCCGCACACAAGGTGGCTGTCGTTGCCGCATGTACTGATTCGACCAACGGTTTGACCGTCCAGAAGTGGAGGAACCCTGATGAGCTTTCCCGAGATGTCTAACGATTCGGCTACTGCTAGTGCCCTGGCCGCCCCTGGAGGGTGGGCGCGGACATGGTCGGGTGTCATCTCGGACGGCGGCGAGTGAGCATGACCCAGTGGTAGCGCCCAGCCGTTCGCTGCGGGCGTGCATAGACCTATCAGGCGTGACTGCTCGGGAACGTTCTGCCACTATTCTCCATCGTTTGAAAGGCACGACCTTGACCACTGAGAGCACACGGTCGTCCGGTATGGCATCACCCCTTGTACCGGGTGCGCCTCGCGGTCGATTTTCGAGGTCTCGACGGCCGAGCAAAGACCACGGCGACTCCGCGCTAGCTCCGCGCGGAGCCAGCGTTCGCGTGCACGCCGTCCGCGCTGGGTCTCTGCGACAGCACTCGCCGGACTTCGCGGGCGACGTCGACGGCGGTCGGCAGGTCGGAGTGGACGCAGATCGAGCGCGGGTGCACGGGGACCGTCGAGCCGCTGAGGGAGACGACGTGTCCCCGTCCGACGGCGTCTTCGACGCGGCGGCGAACAGCTTCGAGGGGGCGCGCGCGCGGCTCGCGTTCGACGATGATCATTCCGTCGTCGCGATAGTCGAGGTCCACGTACAGCTCGGGGACGAACTCCACCCCGGCGGACGCGCAGGCTGTCTCGTGCGCGGTGCCCGCCAATCCGAAGATCGGGACGGAGTACTGCACCGCCACCTCGCAGATGGCGAGCATCAAGGCTTCGTCCGCCGCGGCCATTCCGAACAGCGCGCCGTGCGGTTTGATGTGGTCGAGCGGCACGTCCTGGGCGTCGAGGAATCCGACGAGTGCACCCACTTGGTAGCGGACGAGGTCGCGGGCCTCCGCCGGCGTGAGCGCCATCGCACGCCGGCCGAAGCCTGCTACGTCGGGCAGCCCGGGGTGCGCGCCGATGGTGACTCCGGCGGCTCTGGCGGCGCGGACTGTCCGTTGCATGGTGCCCGGGTCTCCGGCGTGGAAGCCGCAGGCGACGTTGACGGTGTCCACGATGGCGAGGAGTCCTTCGTCGTTTCCGAAGGAGTGGAGGCCGATGGCCTCGCCGAGGTCGGAGTTGATGGTGATGTTCGAGGGCGTCATGGCTACAGGACGGGCGCGCGCCGGGCGGGCAGGGCTGCTTCGGCGGCTGCCGCGAGGCGGAGCAATTCGTGCTCCGCGTACGGCGCGGCCATCAGCTCGAGTCCGACCGGCAGTCCGTCCGAGGTCTGGCCGGCGGGTAGCGTGATGGCGGGGAACAGCAGCTGCGAGGCGATCACGGTGTTGGTCGGGTAGGTCAGGCAGGTCCAGCGGTCGGCGAAGATGTCGTGGCGGGTGGGCGCGGGCAGCTTCGCGTCGGGGAACACGACGACGTCGATCGAGTTCTGCGCCATGACGCCGAGCACCTGGCGTTGGAACGCGCTCTGCGCGAGCACGCGCCGGACGTACTCGGGGTCGTCCTGCGGGTCCTGGGGGCCGGCGACGATGGCTTCGAGCAGGTCGAGCTTCTCGTGGTACTGCCCGGTATCGATCAGGAAGCGCATCGAGGGGATGCCTGCAGCCGGCCGGGCGCTCACGAACTCGTCCATGTCGGCCTGCGATCGCGTCGTGTACAGGGAGGTGAACCCGACCTGCTCGTCGAGATCGTCGATGGTCACCTCCACCAGCTCCGCTCCCGCACCCCGCAACGAGGTCAGGGCGGCCTCCACCGTCTCCGCGACGCGCGCGCCGTCGGGATCGGTGCCGTCGGGGAACGCCTGGCGGAGCACACCGATCCGCACACCGGCGAGCGACGCCCCTGCAAGCGACTGCGCGTACGAGCTTCCGCTCCCGGCGACGACCGCCGCGGCGGTGTACTCGTCCGCCGGGTCGTAGCCGACCATGACGTCGAGCATGCGCGCGGCGTCCGCGACCGTCCGCGTCATCGGTCCCGCGGTGTCCTGAGGTTTCACCAGGGACGACATCCCGGCGCGGCTGATCAGGCCGGGCGTGACGCGCAGGCCGACGAGGCCGCAGAACGAGGCGGGCAGGCGGATGGAGCCGCCCGTGTCCTCTCCGACGCCGACGAGGGCGAGCCCTGCGGCGACGGCCGCGGCCGTCCCGCTCGAGGAACCGCCCGGGTCGCGGGCCAGGTCGTACGGGTTCTTCGTGACCCCGCTGCGCGAGGAGGTCGAGAACCACGAGGTCGCGAAGTCCGGCAGCGTCGTCTTGCCGAGGATGATCGCACCGGCCTGGCGGAGCTTGGCGATCGCCGTCGCGTCCCGATCGGGTCGGAACTCGCCCGATGCGATGCTGCCGAACGTGGTGGGGAGGTCGGCCGTCTCGATCTGGTCCTTCACGACAACCGGGATGCCGTGCAGGGGCCCGGTCAGCTTCCCGGTATCGGCCAGTTCCCGGTCGAGGCGTCTGGCCTGGTCGACGGCGGTGTCCGACACCGAGATCAACGAGTTGAGCGCAGGACCCGTCCGGTCGATCCGTTCGATCCGGTCAAGGTAGGCGACGACGAGGTCTTCCGCGGTGAACTCGCCGCTCTGGAAGGCCGCGTGGGCGTCGGCGATGGTGAGCTCGTCGAGGGGGCGCTGGATGGTCATGTTCAGTGTTCCTTGTTCGTGGTGGTCTGAGCCTTCGGCGTGCGCCGCAGGCGGGGCAGCTTGACCGCAGCGAGCGCTGCGATGATGATCACGCCTTTGATGATGTTCTGGTAGTAGGCGTCGATGTCGAGCAGGTTGAAGCCGTTCTGCAGGGTCGCCAGGATGCCGACCCCGACGGCCGTCCGCCAGATCGCGCCCTTGCCGCCGGTGAGCGACGTTCCGCCGACGATGACGACCGTGAGGACGTCGAACACGAGGTTGGGATTCATGTTCGCCTGGGCGGAGCTCAACTGCGAGGCGCTGATCACTCCTGCGAGACCTGCACAGAGGCCGGAGAGCGTGTACGCGCTGGCGGTGACGGCGCCGACGCGGATGCCGGCCAGTCGGCTGGCCTCGGCGTTGCCGCCGACCGCGTAGATCGAGTGTCCGTAGGCGGTGTAGGCGAGCGCGAGGCCGCCGACGACCATGAGCAGCACGGCGACCATCCCGGAGTACGGGACGCCCGCGAGGCGTCCGGCGCCGAGCACGCCGAAGGGCGCGAAGTCGACGACGAACGGGCGGTTGCCGGTGAGCACGAGAGCAAGACCCGACAGGATGAGGGAGCTGCCGAGCGTCGCGATAAACGGGTTGACCTTCAGGACGGTCACGATACCGCCGTTGAAGGCTCCCGCGAGCCCTCCCACCAGGATCGCCACCGCGAACGCGAGGATCGGGGCCTGCGTCTGACCCAGGGCTGCGGCGACGACCGCGCTGAGCGAGTAGATCGCAGCCACGGAGAGGTCGAAGCCTCCGGTGATGACGACATACGTCATCCCGACGCCCATGATCGCGACCGGCGCCCACTGGCTCAGGATGTTCATCAGGTTGCCGAAGGCTAGGAAGTCGGGCTGTGCGATGGCCACGGCCGCGACCAGCACCGCCAGGGCCACGACGACACCGATCGAGCGGAGTCGTGCTCCAACCGGGGCGTCGGCGGATCGCCGCCGGGGGACGAGCGTGGTGGTCATGCGACGGCCTCCGTTCCTTCGGATTCGGTTGCGAAGGCGTGCTCGAGGATGTCCTGCACGCTCGACCCCTTCGGGAGCTCCGCGACCAGACGCCCGCCGGCGATGACGAGGATGCGGTCGCTGTGCTGAGCGACTTCGGTGAGGTCGCTGCTCGACCAGACGACGGCGTGACCGTCGTCGACCAGCCCGCGGATGGTCTCGAAGATCTGGGCTTTGGCTCCGACGTCGATGCCGCGGGTCGGTTCATCCAGCAACAGGCACCTCGTGCGGTTGATGAGGAGGCGGGCCAGGAGCAGCTTCTGCTGGTTGCCTCCGCTGAACGTCCCAGCGGCCGCCGTCAGCCTGTCCGTGTCGAATCCGACCGACCTCGCAGAGGCGCCGGCCTGTTCTTTGAGCCGCGAACGTGTGATGACGCCCACACGGCCGAAGCGGCCGAGCGAGACATTCCAGCCGGCTGCCCGATCTAGGACGAGCCCCTGTCGTTTGCGGTCCTCCGGTGCGAGCATCACCCCCTGCCGCCTGGCTGCTCCGGTCGTGCGAGGCCAGGCGATCCGGGTGTCTCCACGTGTCAGCGTGCCGCTAATGACCGGATCGGCTCCCGCGAGGGCGCGCAGGAAGCGGGTGCGTCCCGAGCCGACGAGTCCGGCGACGCCGAGCACCTCCCCGGCGTCGATCCGGAGCTGCGGTACGTCGACGCCAGGTGCCCTCAGGTCCTGGACCAGGAACATCGGGGTCGGGTCGTGGCGGTGCCGTTCGGCTCCGGCCGTCGCCAGGGGCACCCGGCCGACCATCGCCGTGACCAGCTCCCGCGACGTCCATCGGTCGGCGGGGCGGTGGTTCACGACGCTTCCCTCTCGCATGACCGTCACGTCGTCGCAGACGTCGAGCACCGCGTCCAGGTCGTGGGACACGTAGACGACGGCGAGGCCGTCGTCGCGGAGGCGGCGGATCACCTCGTGGAGGCGGGCGATGTCCGCCGGCCCGAGTGAGGCGGTCGGCTCGTCGAGGATGAGGACTCGCCGCTCACCGGCCAGCGCACGCATGATCTCGAGTTGTTGCTGGACGCTCGTTGAGAGCAGGCGTGCGCGGGTGCCGGGACGGACGCTGGCGCCGATGCGCTCCGCGAGTTCGCGGTAGCGAGCTCTGGCCGCCTTCCGATCGACGACGCCGAACCGGGTCGGCATTGCTCCGAGGAATACGTTCTCGAGGGCGGTCAGCTCAGGGACGATCGTCAACTCCTGATAGATCATCGCGACGCCAGCCAACTCGGCTGCGTGGAGGTCCGCGGTGATGGCTGTGCCGTCGACTGAGACCGTCCCGCCGTCCGGGGTGATGGCGCCGGCGACGCACTTGAGCAGGGTCGATTTGCCCGCTCCGTTCTCGCCGACGAGTCCGTGGATCGTTCCGGCGGGCACGCGCAGATCCACCGCGTCCAGCGCGACGACGCCGGGGTAGCTCTTCGACAAGCCTTCCACGAGGAGGCCTCCGGCTGTGGTCTCGGTCATGGTCAGTACTCCGGCGAGAAGGAGGAGGCGTTCTTCGCGGTGACGAAGATCGATCCCGGCCCCTTCACGACGCTCGGGGCTTCGGCAAGGTAGGCGAAGCCGGGGGTGTCCTTGCCGGTCTTCAGCTTGCGGGCCAGCTGGACGACCCCGTAGGACGACTCCTCGTACGGCAGGAGGACGCTCGTCTCGGTCCAGGCTCCAGCCTTCACCCTGGCGATACCGTCCTTCGTGCCACCCACGGAGTAGATGCGCACGTCCTTTCCAGGCGTCTTGCCCGCGGCGGTGATCGCCTGCTCGACACCTCGGGTCATGTCGTCCCAGGAGGACAGCACGAGACTGACCTTCGGGTGTGCGGCGAGCGCGTCCTGGACCACGGCGAGGGCGGCCTTCGGATCAAAGCTGCCAGGCTGGTCCGACACGACCGTGACGTTCGGGTACTTCTTGGCGGCCGCCTTGATCGCGTCTTCCCATCGGGTGAACAGATCGCTGCCGACGTAACCGCCGACGGCGACGGCCTCACAGGCCGAGGTGCAGCTCTTGAACGCGTTCTCGGCGTGCTCCTGGAAGAACGACTCGGTCTGCATCCCGACGAAGCCGACGGTGCCTGGCGTGTAGTCGGGGTTACCGCACATCGGGCTGTTGATTGTCGCGACGGGCTTGCCGCTCGCCTGGAGCAGTTTGAGGTCGGAGCAGCCGGTGGCGGATGCCACGGGTGAGAACACGTAGCCGTCGAAGCCGCGCTGGACCGCGTCCTGGACCTGGCTCAGCTGGGTGTTCGGGTCGAAGTTCGCGTCGAAGACGGTGAGCTTCGCTCCGGCCTTCGCGGCGGTCTCCTCTGCGCCCTTCAGCCGGGACTGGCAGTAGGCGTTGGCTGCAGCGCACTCGGCGATGTAGGCGATGCGGGCGCCGCCGAGGTCGGGGAGCCCCCCATCGAGGTAAGCGAGCGTATCTTTCATCGCGCTTGAGCTGGCCGCCGCGGCGGTCGCCGTCGACGTGGTCGCCGTTGTGGGGGCGGAGCAGCCGGCAAGCGCGACGAGCGTGATCGCTGCTGCAGCGACGGTAGCTGCGGACAGCACACTGATTCGGGTCATTGATTTTCTCCTCATGCGAACGTCATTGTCCAACATTCAACATCCGAATTATTACCTTGGTGTTTGTACTTTGTAAAGAGTGTGTTTCCATTGAGTCCGAGAGGGGGCCGTCATGACGGGGTTCGAGCCGGAGCAGTTGGGCCGAAAGGATGCGTCGGGCCAGATCGCCCGACAGCTGCGGAATGCGATCTCGCAGGGCGTCTGGCAGCCCGGCGAGCGACTGCCCACCGAGCAGGAGCTCGCCGAGACCTTCGACGTCGCCCGCGCGACCGCGCGCGAGGGACTCAAACTCCTGTCCGCGACCGGGATGGTGGTCTCGGCCCGGGGAAGCAACGGCGGGACATTCGTCGCCATCCCCGACGCAGAGGAGGTCGCAGAGCAGCTCAGCGACGCGATCCAGCTCTGGTACCGCGCCGGCAACGTCTCCGTCCACGACGTCGACGAAGCACGCTGGGTGCTCGAGATGCACTGTGTCGACCTGGCGGCTCGACGGCGTACCGACGCCGACCTCGAGGCGATCCGCCGACCGGTCGAAGCCTCCCGCGACTTCACGATGGACATGGCGGACTGGCTGGATCTCGACCTCGAGTTCCACACCGCCGTGACGAAGGCGGCGAAGAACAAGATCCTGGAGCTCGCGATGACGTCGGTCCACCTGGCGCGGCCGGCGACCAACTCGGTGTTCGTCGAGTTCCTCGACCGCGCCGCGGTTACCGACCAGCACGATGCGATCTATCAGGCGATCGCGGCAAGCGACCCCGAAAGCGCCCAGGCGGCGTTCCAGCGCCACGTCAGCTACCTCGACGAGACTCGCCGCGAGGCCCTCGACGAGACCAGCGCCGCCGATGTCCTCGTCGCCACGCTTCCCGCAGTCCGCCACTCGGCCGCGGAGCGTCCACTCGCCTGAACCTCATCCGCGTTGTGCAAGCCCCTAAGAGAGGTGCCCGGTCGGGATCCCAGCCGAGCACCTGTACTGGCGATGGATCACATCGCCTGAGAGCGGAAGCCGCACTCAGGCCGCGGCTTCCGCAAGACCGGAAAGTCACAGCATGGATCAGGTCTTCCGCGCTCGCACACATACCGATATCCTGGTGTTACTTCACACCAAAGTAGGAGGCTCGGTGAACGGCTTTCCTTGGCCCCGCCTCACGCCCACCACCTCAGCAGCCTCCGCCGCCGTCCAACTCCGCCGCCTCGGAATCGAGCCGGAGTTCTGGATCGGCTGGTCGGAGGTCGGCTTGGCCGTAGCCTCTGTCGTGTCCGCCGCACGTCCGGGCGCCCGTCTTACTTTGAAGCAAAAGTTCGGCACTCTCCGCTACACGGTTTCCGGCGGCACCGATCTTAGCTTCCTCGACATCACTGCTCGCGCCTTGCGCGAAGTCATTGAAAGCAGCGCAAGCTCCACCTGCGAAACCTGCGGCCGACCCGGGCGGCGACACGTTGAACCTGTCGGAGTCTGGTGCGACGCGTGCCGGTACCTGCGTGACACCGGTTCAATCGCACTCCCCTTCCCGCCACGCCTCCCCCTCATCGACGACCAAGCCGCGGAAGCGCACCGCTTCCTTTCCGCTAACGCATCGTTGCCAGCAATCCCAATCGGGTGGTCTCGCCTGGTCGCTTCGACTCTGCGGGACCTCAACGACGTTGCGCCGACGACTCGTTTCCGTTTGTGGGTGCGCGGCGATGCCGTCTCGTTGGTTCCGCTCGAGGGTGCGTTCCCTGCCGAGGTTGAAGCTCTCAGTGAGCGGCTGGTCGTGAATTCGCGAGCGCGGTGCCAGCATTGCAGCCGACCGATCCCCGACGGCAGGACTGACCGGGCGGGTATCTGCGCCGGCTGCTTGTGGGTGCAGTCGCTTGGCTGGGATGTGATCCCGGCTGACGAGCCGTGGGAACCTGAACCCCCTGATGGTGCCATCTCATGACGGGCCAGATTTCGCGTACGTCGCGCGTCTACCGGTGGCCGCACCTGAATGTGTTGCCGGAGTGCGAGCTCGCGGCGGAGGCGTTGCAGGCGATGGGTGTTGAGGCGCTGTGCTTTCCGGGGTGGGCGCCGGCCGTGTTGGCTCTCGCTGTCGAGCAGCTGAGCATCCGTCCTGGTGCAGCGTTGCGATTCGAAAGCCGAGGCGGGGCTCTACGTCTTCGAACATTTGGTGGCACCCACCTCCCGAAGCACGGGCCCGACTATGTCACCCGGGTGAATGCGAGCAGTCTCGCGAACTCTTTCTGCGAACTCTGCGGCCGCCCAGGCCGCCCGTTGCAGGTGCACACACTGATGTCGTTGTGCGATGTGGACTGGCACCTGTACCGCTCGTACCGGACTGTTCGCGGTGTTCCTCTGTCGGAGATGACGTTCCCGCCCCGGCTCCCGATTGCAGGGTCGGCGACGGCGGCGTTGGTGACGATCGCGGTCGAATTCGGGAAGAACGTGGAGGGGGTTCCGGAGGGGTGGGCGGACCCCGCTCTGACCGCTTTGGTTGATTTCGCCGGCATCGGCGTCGTCGCCGGCGACCTGACGTTTGAGAGTGCCGAATCGCACCTCGTTGCGGCGCTTTCATCTCCCACCGACGAGTCCCGGTGGCGGGCGATCGCGAAGAGCCTCGGCGCGCGTACAGCGGCAACGTGCCGCGATTGCGGGCGCCGCATTCCCGCCGGCTCCGACCGTGTCGGCAGATGCGGTGGCTGCGACGCTCTCCAACGGCGCGGCTGGCACATCGTCTTCCCGGACTCAACTCCGACGAATGAGAAGACCCGGAAGGAAACGATGGACGTCCCCGCGTTCCTGGCTGCCCTTCCGATCGGCAGCGTCTTCACCCACGCAAACCCACGTGAGCAACCCGACAGCTGGGTGCGGGTCGATGAGCTCTACTATCGGCGGACGTACGGTTGGACGAAGTTCACCGCCGCCGACTTCGCCGACTGGGGTCACGCGGAGCTCACCACACCTGTCGACTACTCCATCAGCCAGGCGGAAGCGGACCGGCGCGAAGCGGACGCGCGTCGCCGACCGCACACCGGTGAGATGGGCGGTTGACTATGGCATTGAAGGAGACCTCGGAGGCGAACGTCCAGCCGGGGAACAGCTTCCTGAGACTTCCGGATCAGCCCGGCTGCTACCTCGTCACGACGAGTTCGGGGACCCGGTACCTCTTTAATCGGGCTGACTACACGGTGACCCGCATTCCGGCGCCCGGTGCGAGCCCGAGCGTCAACGACGGGGTTCGCCGGATACGGACCGTCGAGTCCTGCACTGTCGGCGAGCCCGGCTTCTGGACAATGCACTCGAACGACCCCGATGTCGACTGGTACTGGCAACGAACGACGGCAATCGTGTCGATCATCGAGACCACAGCTGGGCACGCATCCCCGGCACCGAGCGCGGAGGCACCAGCGACCTCCAACCACCGAAACGGGCAGTCGGCCGATGCCTGACCGGGAGCCGCGGCTTGAACTCACCGATGATGCAGTCGGGTGCTGGCTTGTCACCACGAGCAGCGAGAGCAAGTACCTGTTCAACCTGATCGAGAACACCGTCGAGAGAGTCGGAGGCGAGCGCCGCCCGGTGGCTGCTCCGTCCGATTCGTTGCAGTCGCTGCGCGGGATCATCAACCTCCGCGTTGGCGAGCGAGGCCAATGGTGGGTCCGCAACACCCCCGGCGGCTATACCGACCCGGATGAGGTGTGGCAGTGGTCGTCCGAGGTCAAACGCATCGAACCGGCAATCTCCGAGACCGGCCGCACTGACGACGCACCCACACCTACCGGCCGCACCCGCGACCCCAAATGCATTCCCACCGACGAGGAGACTCAGGATGGCTGAGCACGGCGTCCGACTCCAACTGACCCTCACCGACGACGGCGTATGGCGTGTGACCACCGGGGTGAACATGGCATTCGTGTTCGACTTCCACACTGGGACCGTCACGATCCTCGACGACGACCTTGAGCACGGGAGCACGGAGTTGAAACCGATCAGCGCGATCGAGGTCGGCGTCCCGGAACCTGAACTGTCCACGGAAGAGCCGTTCCTTGGCCCTCTCCTCACCGAGGCGGAACTCCTCGAGCGTCTCGTGATCGGCCCGGAGACGCTTCGCGGCTTCGAAGAGGACCGGACTGTTCTGCGGATCATCACCGAAGCGAAGTACCCGGCGTTCCAAGTTGTCGACGGGCAGCTGCTGCCGGGGTTGCGGAGCGTCCTCGGTGAGCTCGCCGACGGGATCGACGACGCGAAGTTGCACTGGCGGTGGCTGACGATCCCAGCGGAATGGGCGGATGATCGTGCGCCGTGGGAGCTGCTCCGCGACGGAGAAGAGGCACGGGTTGTCAACGCCGCCGGAAGAGCCGCGTGGGCGTGGAGAGATCAGAACCGAGGCTACTCATGACCGATGAACGCGACGAGGAGCTCGAGCAGAGGCTCCGGGAGGCACTTGTCCCCGCCGCTGACAACGACGAAGCCACAGCGGCGTTCACGCTGCCACCAGAAGCGATGCGGCAGCACATCGCCGAGGTGAAAGGGAAGGCAGCCGATGCCGGCGCCGCGACGGCACATGTCGCCGCCGTACTGCGGACGACTCAGCCAACGAAGGTTGCTCCCGAAGAATGGCTCGGGCAGGTGCTGGAAGTCGTCACCGAGGCGGGATCCCGGTACGTCATCGACACGATCGACTGGACGCTGCAGCGGGTCCGCGGACGAGATGATCAAGAAGACCCGGAGGTCGCTCCCGCGTCGACGCTGCGGCGCGACGGCGAAACCTTGCGGCTTCTACGAGTGATCCGGCTGGAAGTAGGGCGGCCCGCGGTGTTCGACGTGGAGCCGCTGCGACCCGACGCGCTCTGGACTCGCAGGACTACCACGTTTTTGGTCGAGATCCGACGCGTCACAGACGTCGAAGACACGCCCTAGAACTCGGCACCACCGTTCTGGCCGCGGCGCCAATCGCGAAGAGGGCCGCACCGAAGGTCGGTGCTACACCGCGCCTCGTCAGACACCTCCAGCCGACGGTTCCTTTCGGTCGTACTCTCCGCCGACGTGTGTCATAGGGCAGTTGATCTGGCAAGAGGGCGGCTCTGAATGTAATCGGGCTCGAAAGTCAGCGCGCGTCTCGCTCCGCTTCGATCACGGGTCGCCTCGCGCAGATGTCGTGCACTCGGATGAACCATGTGGTCCACGGCCCGTGGCGGTACCCGCCCTGCGGGTTCTGAGGAATGTTCTCGAGAGATGAACCCGCAAGCCGTTCAATTGCTCTGCGCGCTCGTTCCCATCCAGGGATTTCGACGACGTCGACGACTTCGACGCCGTTCCTGAACAGACCTCCGACGTACCAGCCGCCGTCATGTTTTGCGCTGTCGTCGTGACGGTCGACGTCGTAGGTGGTTTCAAGTGGCAGGTTCGCTTCGATCCAGTCGATGACCCACAGGACTTCGTCAGTTGAAACTGGCTTCGCCCGGCCATTCGTGCCGTCGAAATCTTCGCGATCGCTAGTGAGCTCGGTCATGTCCGAGTAGATGCGGCAAGGACGAGCAGCCCTCCACTCTCAGTCGCTGTGGCATCGGAGGCACAGTTCGAACCAAGCCGTCACCGCGGCGAAAATCGTTACGGAGTTGGGCCGTCATAGCCCTTCCGCCGCACGGCATTCGCCCACAGCCACACGTGCTCGGCGAACCGCTCCCCCGGTGGGGTGAAACGCACAAGAACCGCTCCGCCAGGTGTCCACGCGATCACCTCCGCGTCAATCTCGACGACGTCGTTGTAGGCGACGCGGATGGGGACCAGCGCCCGGACGGGAACTCCCGGTTTCTCGTCCGTGCGGCGGCCCGTCGCCCGAACTAGTTCCTCCGGAAGGCTGACCGGGCTGGGACGACGATCCCGACTCGTGGCCTCCGATGCGAGCTTCTGGGAGTAGACGTCGTAGCGATGGTTGGTCCCCATCAGACGAAGACAGCAGTGAGCTGCCAGCGGGTACCGGCCACCTGGTGCACATCGAAGACGCGCGCGTCACCATCGACGACGCTCGTCGCCTGGAACCTCCACCCGACAACGCGCGTACCTGGATGAGTCAGCGCATCATGGACGACGTCCTGTACGAGTGGCTCCGGATCATCGGTGACAAGATACCGAATTCCACGCCACACGAGCCGTGCCGGCCGGTCGCCGTCGGTCCATACCGACACGATCTCAGGTGCGTGGGCAAGGCTCATGACTACCTCCATTACTCGAACATATGTTCGAGTAAATGATAGGTCTCCGACGCGGGGAAGCAACACCACGACCTCCGCCATGTGAGCTGAACTCGTTAGGGTTTCAGCCCCTGAAGCTTCGCCAACCGTTCCGAAACGGTGCCCGCCCGGCGGTCAGGTGAACACGCGGCCAACCAGCGTTTCAACACTGCGATCTCTTCGTCCCGGCGGCCGAGCTTCCGAAGTATGATCGCCGCCTGCTCGGTGTACCACGGGGCCGGTTCGCGGCCGTTGCGATCCCGTTCCGCCCCCTCGATCGCCAGATAGCAGAGCTGCAACGCCTCCTCAAGCCGGCCCTCCCGTTTCAGCTGCTTGATGGGCTCCACGGTCTGCAAGTAGTGGATGCCGTTCACGCTCGCGTTCTGGAACTGTGCGGCTCGAGCACCTCCGCCGGCAACCGCAGCGGCGATCATCGCGTCGGTTCCCCGCGCCGCCGCTTTCCGCTTCTCATCCGGAGTCATCGGCGGCCTGCGCGACGACGAGAACTCCCATCGCGGCGTGCCGCCACCGAGCCACACCCAGCCCTCCACACGCAGACCCTTCGGCGTAATCGCAGTGAACAACTGGACGGGCGCGACAACTGCAGCATGTTCGGAGAGGTCCAGGGTCACCGCGACGTAAGACGGCACGTACCCGATGCGATCGCCGTGGACGTTCACCGTCACTGCATACGGGTCGGCTGGGTTCTGCGGTTCTCGTTGCAGCGTCGCGGCGACCTCGAGGTACCCGTTCTCACCCAAACCCATCCTGGTTTCGAGCGCGTTCGCCGAGTCCTTCGCGACCGTTGTGGTGCAGGCGATCTTCTCCAGGCCGACGGCGCCTGCCGACGTGGTGAAGGTGACGGCTGACCGAGGCGGTGGCCCCGCGACGTCCTTCCGTCGAAACTTATCTAGTAAGCCCATGCGGGAATTGTGGCAGACAGCTTGCGCCCTTCCGCCGTCGAGCGGGCTCGTTCATCCACCTGCGGCGCCCCGTCCGCTGCAACGGGATCATGGACGCTCAACCGCCCGGGTGGAGATCCTCGAGCTCCTCACGAATCGTGTTACCTTCGGGCGCTGCCGCCGGCGGGAGCGTCCTCCTCTGGCCACGCGGGTCCAGGTCGCGAAACCTGTCAGTGGTCTCTGTGATCAACGCGAGCTGTCCCCGCCGATCCGTTGCCCGCTCCCCGCTGACGACCATCCTGCTCGCAAGCAATGCGGTCACATCATGGAACGTGACCCCAAGCGCCGTCGCGAACTCCGCGAGCTCATTGACCTGCTCTAACAGTTGGCTGTTGCGAACGCGCGCGGGCACAACGATCGCGTGCCCACGCCCGTTCTCGTCCTTCACGGCGAAACCTTGCTGACGCAACTGCTCCAAGGCGGCCACAACCGTCCCGCGACTTGCTGCGGTCGCACCCTCCAATTCCGTAGCGGAAGGCAGTCTGTCTCGAATCTTCCGACCGACAATCAACGCAGATAGCACGTCAACCACCAACGCCGGGGCTGTTTTGAGCATCAGTATTCTCCTCGATCGGTAAATTCACGTGAACCGACAAGTCGATTATGCCCCAATCGGTGAATTCAGGTGAACCGAGCGCGTCACCGGCCTAGGCGTCGATCAAGGTTGCGATAGGGAAAATCGCTGCGCATATGCAAAGATTGCGCTATTGTAATTGTTGACCAAAGCTACCTAATGGGTCTGGACGTGGCCCCGGCGGCGATCAAAAACGGGGTCCTGTCCCAGGGAAATCCGGTGTCAAAGCCAGGATAAGACAAACAAAAACCCCAAAAGACCAGGGCTTTCTCCCCCAAAACCCCTACTGTACTTACCTTAATCTTTAATAGATCACTTAAAAGAAAGAATCAGTATATATAAAGGGGCCGGGGCCGGAAATATATACCCTCCAATAGCCCTATAGGGGCCAATCTGGCGAAAACCATAAGACAATCGACCTCCGCCACCCCCACTCCCGTTTCAGGCGCTGGGATGCAGCCCGTCTCACCGCACCCTGCGACACTACTTCCGACCGTGGGACGCGAAAGACGAATCCAGCCTCACAGTGCGCCCACCGGGCAAGCGTCGATCCGGCCCGCCGAAGACCGCCACCGTCCCCAGACGCAGGCTCACCGCCCACAGAAGGCCGCTGCCTCGCAGGCGCCGCCTCGCCCATTCTGCGCAGCCAACAGCGCCCACAGCGCCAGCAAGCCCGTCCCCAGCAGCGCTCGACGCCTCCGGGACCCCAAAGCTGGCAGAACGCCGCAGCCGCCACCAGGAGACGGCTCGCCAACCCCGCGCGACGCGCGACGTCTTCGGCACGTCCGCGATCGTGCCGTCCGCTTCGACGACCGCGTGGCGTGACGAGCTGACGCCGGTGTTGGTGGGCGATATCGACGCCCACGCCGAGATTGTCAGCGGGCCCAGCCTGAGCGATGGCCACGGGATGGGGTTAGCCAGCCCACGCAGGACTACAGGATCGCGGGTCGCTAGCCTCCAAGCTTCATTCCGCCGTCGTCGCTGTCACCGGGCAGATGATCCAATCGCTGCCCACCCAGTCGACCGCCGCATCTAGTCGCTCGACAGGAAGTGAGCGCCACCATGACCATGACCCGCCCGTTCCTCGCCCGGCCAACCGCCGCTCAGGGGTGGGGAGAGCGGCTACCCACCGCATCAACCGTTTGGATGCGTTCACAGCCTCGAATGAACCGCTCGTGGATCACAGTCGCCTGTGACGTCTGCGATTCGGCGGCTACCCACGGTTTCACGCGTGCCCCCGCACACAGTCACGGTGAGGGTTGCCGCATCTACCTTCTCGACCGCCGCCGCCCACCCACACACCGGAGGAACCCGATGGACACGACAGCTACCCATCACCGTCGAACGACAGAAAACGTCAGCAGAAATCACCTCACGCGCAATGCCCACCGCCAGCTCGCGATCTGAGCACCCAACCGGCTCGGCCAAGCTCGCAAAGGTTCACGTGCAAACAGTGACCACCCCTAACCCGAGAGACACCATGACCTCCACCTTCGACCTCCTCCTCGCCCACGCCGACGAAATCCGTACCGCGAGCGAAACCACCTGGGAGCACGACACCGACGCGGCTGACCACGCAACCACGTACTGCGAGCAGTGGGGCGTCCAGCGACGCGATGTCCACATGTTCGCCGCCCTCCGCCAGTCGAAGCTGCTGCGGGAGGCTTTTTCCGAGAAGTTCGACGCCCTGCCGGAGGTCGACGACTTCGAGGACTTCGTCAACCAGCTGATCAACGTCATCGACCCGCACATCGACTTCGACTCGCTGGCGAAGCGTGTCGGCTCGTTCGTTCGCGAGTACCTCCCGGCCGGGGTTGTCGTTACGGCACCCAGCGTCGGGTACACCTTCGACGACGCCTCCGTAGTGCTGAGCCATCCGTCGGCGCCCGGCGTAACATGCGAGCTCCACCTCAGCGGTGAGGATGCGTCACCGGAGGAGATCCTGTCCGCCGCGGCGGTCGCATTGGAGACCTGGTGGTACGAGGTGGTCGGCGAGCCGGATCTCGTTGAGGTTGCTGCGATGACCGCCGAGCAGCGCGAATAGGCTCTCAGACGCCTGATTTTCAGCAATGAACTCGCGACCGCTGTCGTCAAGCTCGCGGCGGAGGTCAACGACCGACTCACAATTGTTCCGTCGGCGGAAGCATTGTGAGCATTCGGACTCCACTTGTCCTCCTGGCGCGGACGGCTCTAGCGGTCTGATGATCATCGGCCGGCGTCCCCGCGGGTGCGACTCCTGACGCCAGATTTCAGCGGTGCGCCGCCATACGCCCGCGCGACCAGAGAGACCTGGCGGGATCGATAATCTGATCACTCGCTATGTCGCCGCTCGTGCGGCATCTAAGGAGTGTCAGCGGATCTTCACCGGCAGGGTAACCGTATCGCCACGGCCGAACCGCGCCGGTCCGCACCACGGGCAGTCCCGGTCCTTCCGTGTCCCGTCAAGGTCGTACTCGCCGTTCAGGGCGTCAACGGTGACCCAGTCGGGGATGATGCTCCGTTTTGCCAGCCCGACTGTTCGTAGCAGCCACTCGTTGACGGCGATGCTTGCCGCGACGGCATTCAAGCTGATCACACTCGGCGCGTGGACGTCTTCGTCGTCGACGTAGCGTTGCCGTTTTCGTTCGGCTGCGGGTGTGGCTTCCTCCGTGAGTTTCGACGGCGTGATCAACCCGTTGCAGCGCAAGCAGGTCGCTCCCGGTTCGACTAGCCGGATGACGCTGAAAACCGCGTTCACGTCGCCCTTCCCACGGTCAATGCTCGCTTTCGCTCCGATCTGGGTCACCGGGATCAAATACTGGTGAGCGATCGCGTTCACGATCAGCCGGGCGGTGTGCGAGTCCGCGGCGAGGAAGATGTGGTTACATTCCAGGAGCTGCTTCCACACTCCGGGGTCTTCGACGCTCCCCAGCACAGTGTCGACTTGGGCGCCCCGCGCTGCCTGCTTCGCCACCCGCTTCGCGACGCGGACTTTCGGGGTCGCCAGCCGTTCACCAATTCGGCGTACCCAGCCGGGCCGGCGTGAGTCGGTCAGCCACGGGTGCGCGTCGAACCTTCGTGCACCGACGATGCGGGAGAGATTGCTGGTCTCGAGTCGGTCCGGGTCCACCAGCAGCAGGTTGCCGACCCCGAGCCGGGCAACCATTTCGTTGATCAGCGACCCCGCCCCGCCGAGACCGATGATCGCGATCCTCTGCCGGCGGAGGATGTCCTGGCCAGCGTCTCCGAACATCAGCGCCTGCCGGTGATATGCCTGTGCAGCTGCGATCGACTCTTCCGGCTGTGGTCGAAGCTCGCGTCGGTCCGGCCCGGTGACGGTCAGCTTCTCGATCGGGTGACGTCTCCCATCGGTGGTCCAGATGTCCCCGGCGACAGCGTTATCGGCGAATACGAGCGCGCCGACAGCGGGCGCGCCGGTCAATTGCAGGATCGCCGGGTAGCTGCGTTCATGAGATGCCATGTCGGTGTCGGAGAAGCCGACCCGGTCTCGGCCGCCGTGATTGTGAACGGCGAGGTAGATGGAATGGTCGTCTGCGAACCGTAACGCCTGCTCGGTCACGAAGTCAGCTTTCAACTGCCGGTAGGAGCGTGTCCCGGAGACGTAGTCGCGGCTGTCGATCGCGGGGATGACTTCGCGGACGAGCAGCCGGGTGCCGGCGAGACCACAGCGGAGAACGGCGCCGTGTTCGTCGTTGTCGCCGGGGAACAGGTGGCCGTGAAGCTGCTCCCAGTGTTCTCCGGTGATGGTGACGGTCCAGCTCATTGTGTCTCCAGCCATTGCTGCACTTTCAGGAGCTTCCCTGCTGCGCTGTTCCATTCGCTGCGGACGTTTCGGGTGATCCGGGACAGCTGGGTTGATGCGATGTCCCCTTGAGGCCCGCACATGATCGGCTGCTGGAATCCGTTCTCCGGCCGGAGTTCGGCGCCGTCGTTGCGGCGCAGATCCGGGCGGACGAACAAGGGGTAGATGTCCGCTTCCGGGTAGGTGAACGGGATCCTGAACCGAACCCAGCTGTGCTGGACGGTGAACGCATTTCCGACCGGGATCGAGTCGACCAGCACCCAGACGCCGCCGTCCCCGGTCTCATCCACTGACACGGTGGCGTCCGGGAACGTTGCGCGGAGCTCGTCGACCGCGTGGGCGACGTCTGCGTTGATCGTCATGAGTTGTCGTCGTTGTCCATCGCGGCGAACTCGGATTCCTTGTTGACCTGGACGGTGTCGTGATCCCCGATCGGGGTCCGGCGTCCGTTGTGTTTCAGCTCGAACAGGACGAAGGTCAGCTGGATCGCGACACCCTGACGGATCGCCGCTTCTTTCAGTTCGAGACCGGTGTACTTACGCTGCTGCAGAACGATCTGCTGCTTGTTGAACAGCACGTCGACGCTTTTCGCCTTCGCGAACTCGTCGATCGACTCGGTGGTTGTCATTTCGTACCCCTTTCATGAGGCGGTTGCGGTATCGCGCTGGCGGCGGCGGGGCCGACCTGATGCTTTCTGAGGTGCTGCAGGCCGGACGGTCAGCAGCGGCTTGGTTTCGGCTTGTGGGCGTCGTCGATGCTGGGCGATCACCAGCCGGTTTCGGATGATCCGGGCGGCGTCTCGCATCTCCGACACCGTTGTCGTCACCGGCAGTCCCGCTGCACGGCGTGCGGAGTGCTCCAGGTAGCGACGGCGCAGGCCGATGAGGAAGGTGATGAATGCGGCTCCGCTGAGGCCGAGGAGGACAGTGCCTGCCCACACATCCGACCGTGTCGGTGTGCCGACGAGGTCGCTCACCCCCATCCATCCGAACGCGACCGTGTAGAACGATGCCGTCATGATCAGCGGAGCTCGCAGCCCGAGCGACGTGCCCGCGTGAAGGTAACGGGCGGCGTTGAACCGGGCGTCGTCGCGCAGCCGCGCCACCGACTCGTTCCGGTCCGTTGCCTGCCATGTCGGTGGTTCACCTTTCCCGGCGGCCTCGAGCCCGGCGGCGAGTTCCAACGAGATGCGCGCCCGTTCGGCGTATCGACGGCCCGGCGTGCGGCGCGCCTGGATCAGCGCGACGATCGGTACCAGCACTGCGAGGACCTGCAACGTCCTGTCGAGCATCTCGCCCATGTCGATCGCCGTCCGGTTCAGCCGCGCGGAGGGAACGGGTCGTTCCCGTACGTGCGCTCGTCCTCGATGGTGCCGTCCTGCCTGTGGATGAGCAGCTGGCTCGGCTGGTTCGCACTCGCGACGGCGACGCCGGCGGCGATCGCGGGCGGCTTCGTCAGATGGTTGGACAGGGTCCGCCCGTCGTGGGTGACTCGCCACTGTGCGCCGTTCTGGACGACGTCGAAACGCTTGCGTGCCATGATCTTCTCCTTTTGGGGATCTCCCCGTGTCGAGCGTCGCGTGATGCGTACGCTAGATGCATCAGCGTTCCACTTCTGCAACATATGTACGAGACTAGCGTCATTGTTTGACTTCTGCAACACGTTGGCGCGTGTCGCGGTCGGCCGGCCCGCGATTGCGATCAGTGGAGTAGATGCGCGCCCGCCGGGAGAGTCCACGAGCGCGCCCTCGTTCTCACCCGTCGACGCCTGAACACAGCGTGCGGACAGCGAGCCGAATTTCGCCAATGAGCCCGCGGCGATGCCACAGTGAAAGCATGATCACCAGCACCACCGTGTCGATAGACAAGATCCGCGAAGATCAAAGACGGATATACGAGCACATCGGCCTCTACACCGCGGCGAGCGCTGGCCTCGACCAACTTCTCGGAGAACTCCTCACCAAGCTTTCACTCAAACCAGCCACGACCTTCGGAGGGAAAGTAATCCGGCTGGCGGAATTGCCACAGATGAACGCATGGGCAGATTGGTGAGCACTCCGCATATCACTCAACGAGATCAAGGACTACCGCAATCGCCCCACACACTCGTCACTCGTCGCACGAATCTCCGTCACGGCAGGTGAGGTAGTCCACGTCGGGTTGAGGGAGAGCACAACAATGACCCCTGAACCACACGACTTGGTGGGACTCGAAGAAGCGGAGGACCGCCCGGGCATAGTGCATTTGACGGTCTACTCGATAGTTCACCGACACCTCGGCGACTTTGCCACATTGACCGTCCGCGCGATCGCAACCGACATCGTCGAGGCAAGCGTGCCCGGGTTCCAGGATGCGCTCAACGCCGTTTATCCCGCGCATAAGCGCGCGTAACAGAGCATCAGTAAAAGGTCGCATCATCGCGCGACATGAAGATCGATAAGGACGCCAACATTGGCGCTGACAAAATTCGCAGCATCGCCTCTGCCATCAAACCGGGATACTGTTGCAGAATTGAAACAACCAAATAACTAATAAAACCTGCCGATTAGCTGCCTAAGAAGCCATCCAGTAAATCCGGTCATCGAAACCATCACGTCACCAGCAGATGAAGAAACCAGAGCAGACAGCATGAAAACGACACGCATCGACGTACGCGGACTGTACTCGGCACTCGACGCCGCCCGCAGAACCGAAGACAAATCATGGCGCACACTCGCAAAAGACACCGGCGTTGGACCGTCGCTGTTCTCCAGAATGGCGAACGGATACAAACCAGACGCAGACAGCTTCGCCAAGTTAGTGGACTATTTGCGAGTTGACGCCAGCCAGTTCTTCACCGATCGCGACGAAGACGCCGATCGCGAAGAGCCGGAACTCGTCGTCCAACTGGCGCCCCTTTTGCGAGCCCGGAAAGACTTGAACGACGCAGACGTCGCTTACATCGAAGAAGTTATCTCCGCCACCGTGAGACGAGCGCGGGCCGCAGCAAACGGATGATCCGTGGTTTCAAGACCCGGGCGAAAGCCCTAGCGCTCGAAGTTCGGGAAGAACTGAACCTAGACCTGATGGACCCGTTCGACCCATACGAACTGGCAAAGCTGTACGGCATCGAAGTCGTGGCCACCAGCGTCCTCCTGCCGGCGACAGCACCCAAGGACGCCATCTCCGGAGCACTCGTACCAACCGGGACAGGCACCATCATCATCGACAACGACTCCGAACCGCCAGGACGCCGCAAACTCACCACAAGCCACGAAATGTCCCACGTGGTCCTCGAACACGAATTCCCGGCAGCGATCGTCGACGAACAAGGGTGCCGGACAACCATCGGCGACCAAGAAGACGAAGCGACGTTCCTCGCCGGTGAACTCGTCCTCCCCTACAACGCCGCTCTGAAACTCGCATGGCGGAACACGCCCGACGCCGTCGTCGCCCGCGACTACGGGATCAGCGTCCACGCCGCCGCCTGGAGGATGAACGCGTCAGGCGCCCGAATGCTGGTCAATCGATCCAGGAAACGACGCCGCTGACCGGTCGCCTTCCAAGCGACGTGGGGATCAACTTCGGCGCATGGAACCGTGCGTGCCTCAACTCGACCCGAACTTCTGGCTCAGCTGCGCCCATTCGTAACAGGCGTCATCGCCGATGCGTCCGACCTCACCGCGTACACGGATCGACAACCATAGGCCGTCGTCACGCCACTGGCCGTATGGATGCACACACAAGCAGGGCTGCCCCTCGACCGCGATGTCACATTCGACCCGTACACGATCGACCAGTTCGTGATGCTCGGGCTCCGCCATTACACGCGCGCCGGGAAACGAACCATGCCGTCCCGGCTGCGCCGCCTCAGCGAAGTCCTCGTACCTGATCTCCGCGACGCCGCCCAGGAACGCGCGCTCGGCAAATCCGAACGCGTCTCCCCGTACACCGAAGCTGAACAGACCTAACTCCGGGTTTGGACGCGGGCCCTGCCGGCAACGATCGCCGAGAACAACGCCGCGCGGCTCCTTGCTCTCATATTCGGCGCCGGCCTCCAAGGCGCAGAAATCGGAAACCTTCGCGGGCGCACGTCGGGCGGTGCGTCTGCTGCGAGTGGTTCGTCTTAAGTTGGGGAGCGAGCGTTGTTCGACATCCAGTCGTTGAGCGAGAACACCGCTGTTGCCTTCACCCGGGGGACGACCACATATGTGACGGACATCCGACCGATTGAGCCTGACGGCGTTCTACCCGACAACAAGTGAACAACCGCCGCTAGGTGATGACCATCCGCGCGACCGTCAACCAGTGTTGCGCGGAGACGAGAAGATCCAGACTTAAGACGTTGTCGGTCTCCTCAAGAGTGAGGAAATCGCCGATCTATTGCATTTCGGTTTCAGCGATCGCGACGGCCCCGCCGAGGCGAATTCACGCCGGAGCGGTCAATGGCCTCCGACCGCTCCGGCATCGCTCACGCGCGTCCTGCGTCTCTTACCAGTGCTGTATCGACGAACTGCTCGAATCGTACGATGACGCCGCCACGCACGACGAAGTGGTGGGCTACACGGACGTCGAGTGCTTTCTGCGTGGCCTTATTGGTGGCGGTGTACCGTGCCAGCACTACCACGTTCTCGCCGTCCACGACGTAGGTGTCGTCGTGCGCAGTCCAACCGTCCCAGTCGCGGCCGAGGATCTGCATCACATTGTCAGTCACTCCTTGGGGGGTGCGGTAGGTTCCGGCGAGGGGGAACCCAGCCATCTCCTTCCATTCGACATCAGGTGCCAGAGTGGCGCGGAGCGCCTCGAGGTCGCCGCTCGCTGACGCGATGTACTGACGGCGGACGACATCGGCGGGTGCATCACCCGTTGCATAGATCAGCCCCATGAGAGTTCTCCCTTCGCAACCTTCGTGCCCAGGTTCACCGCGATGGCGAGCCCTGCATCCGGGTACTGCCCGAGGAGTGACTGCTCAGCCGAGGCTGCGTCCTTGGATTCAGCGATAGTCTTCTCAAAGTTCCGGAGATATTCGCTCGTGTGCCGAATGGCGGCGTCGTCAGTCGACGATCCTGCTTTGCGGTGGCCGGCCGCGACGAATTGTGGATACAGCGACGCGAAAGCATCGAGGGCGTTCAGCCAAGCCTCACGGGACTCTGTCGTCGCGGTGTCGGCGGTCCAGACATGGAGGCCGTCGAAGAGAAGGATACCGCCGACTGTCGAGCGAGACTCCGGGTCCCAGACATGCCAGCCACGGTCCCCGAGCTCGTCTGCGATACGGCGGAGCTCGAGGCTGTGCCCTTCGAGGTCGAAGGTACCTTCGAACGGCTCGATCTCGACGAGTCGCGTCGGCAGATTGGCGCCCAGATGGGCCCATGCCTGCAGCTTGGCCTCGAAACTGTGGTTGATGTGCTCGATAACATCCTGCGGGGCAAGGACGCGGATCCCCGGGAACGCGTCAACGATCACTTCCGCGCCGAAATAGAAGTCGGGGTCACCGGCTGTGATCAGAACCGCCGTCGGGGTTTTGCCGGAGTCGAGCGCTGCCGCCACGATTCGGTGAGCGTCCGCGAGTGTGAAAGCCGCGTCGACGATCACAGCCTCACGCTCCCCCGCGATGAAGACGCTGGTCTTGTTCAGGGACGAATCCGCGAAGTCGAGGATCGTATATGTCAATTCACTCACGTGGAGCCTCCTATGTATCTATCCCACGTCGCCTCCGTTCCCCGTGGCGCGGTCCTTGCTCAAGCGCCAAGTACACCCACGATTACTGAATCGGTGCGACAGAGTTACGATAAGAGACCAATCCTCTTGTCGGAAGAAGGCACTTTTTGGGAACCAAGGATCTTCGAGGCAACCCCTACCTGGCGGGCTGCCCAACTCGTCGAATTCTCGATCGCATTGGAGATCGCTGGACGGTGCTTGTCGTGGGAGCGCTCGGAACCGAAACCCGCCGCTTTTCGGACGTTCGCCGTCACGTTGAGGGAATCTCGCAGAAGATGCTGACCCAAACTCTTCGAGCTCTCGAGCGAGACGGTCTTGTAAGCCGAACTGTGTACCCAGAAGTGCCAGTGCGAGTCGAGTATGCGCTCACGGCCGCAGGTCTCACTTTGCGAGAACCGCTTCGGGCACTCGAGCTTTGGTCGATCGAACACCTCGACGATATAGAAGCGTCGAACGGAAATTACGACAAGGTCTAGATCACATCGAGGCGCAGAGTCGGCTGCGATTCGGCCGCCCACATAGCGGCCTTCTGGCGTTTCGATGCAGTCATTCGCGAGAGCCCGCCGAGCGACGGCATCGTCGAAGGCGGGCGACTGGACACCGGAATCTCAGCCTGGGTCACCGGATGGGAATGCCAGGGGTCGATCGACGCCGCGTCCGCGTAGACGGACTCCACGCGGCCGAGCAGGGTCTCGAGCACGTAGCTCCAGTGCGGGAACATGTCGACGACGATCCCGCCGCCGTCCTCGGCCCGGTAGTTCCAGCTCGGGCGCTGGGCGGCCTGCCAGTCGCCCTCGAACACCCAGTAGCCGAACTCGCCGCGCACCGAGAGGATGCGGCCGAAGAAACCGGAGCCGATCAGGCGCCGCAGCTTGCGGAGACCGGGGAGGTAGAGCTTGTCGTGCACGACACCGTTCTTGATGCCGGCCTCCTCGGCCAGCCGGGCGAGCTCCAGGGCCTCCTCGAAGGACTCGGCCGTGGGCTTCTCGGTGTAGATGGCCTTGCCCGCCGCGATGGCCTTCCGGATCGCCGCGCTCCGCGCCTTGGTCACCAGGAAGTCGGCGTAGATCTGCCAGCGGTCGTCGGCCAGGGCGGCGTCGAGGTCGGTGGTGTAGTCGGCGATGCCGTGGCGTGCGGCCACCTCGGCGAGCTTCTCCTCGTTGCGGCCGACGAGCAGCGGGACGACCTGCACGCCCGTTCCGTCGGAGAGCAGCACGCCGCCCTGCTCGCGGATGGCGAGGATCGAGCGCAGCAGGTGCTGCCGGTAGCCTATGCGCCCGGAGACGCCGTTCATGATGATGCCGATCGTCGACTTTGACACTGGTGCCCCTAGAGTTTGCGTAAACGGGAAAGCCCTTACCAGTGCTAAAGGGCGCAGCATCACGAGGTCAAGTTTGTGAGTTCTCGCGACCATGTCCGAGCGACCTGGGCTGCGATTACGGGAGAACTCGCGGCTTCGCCGATTTGTTCAGCGATCCCTACCTGGGGTCGACTCGCGCACGAGAACCTGGTGCTGCACTGCGCTGGTGGGTGGCGTATTGCCAGCTTCAGCCAGGGCAGTTCGAGAGCGGACGCGCCGATCCAATCAAGCGGCAGCGCCACTGTGGTGAGTTGAGGGCTGACGTCCCGAAGTAGCGGAATACCGTCGAACCCTGCAACCGCCACGTCTGCACCGGGTGTCAATCCGGCGTCCCGAATCGCAGCGATCGCGCCGATCGCCATCACATCGGTGACCGCGAAAATGCAGTCGGGCAGTCTCCCGTTAGCCAGCAGCTTGGCGGTGGCAGAGTAGCCTCCATCGCGCGAGAACGCGTTGTGATAGACAGGAACTCCGGGAAGCTCCGATTGGAAGCCGGTGACTCGGTCGCGAACCGTGGACAACTCGGCCGGGCCTGCGACTATCGCGAAGTCGGAATAGCCGATCCCCTTGAGGGCGCAGGCTAGGTCGGCGGCACCGTCATAGTTGGGGACAACGACGCTCCGGAGCCCAGATGGTTCGGGACCGATGTCGGCCAGTTGATTCACGTTGGCAAATGCCGACCAATCCGCAGACCAGTGCCGGCTGGTTGCAAATAGCACCGCGCGAGGGCGCTGAGCGCGCAACGCTGTCAACGTTTCGGCTTCGAGCTGAAGCACGTCTTCGTCGTTCTCGTAAGGAAGTGTCGCGATGGTGACGATCAGTCCCTGCGTTTTGGCGACGGCGATCCCCCGGAAGCGATTGCCGCAAAGTAGGGGTCGGCGATGTCGCCGACTACGAGGGCTACGGTGTTGTTCGTACCTCTGGCTACTGCTTGAGCTTGCGCGTTGACGCTGTATCCGAGTTCGATTGCCGCATCTTGGACCCTTTGATTGAGGTCAGGTAGGACGGTTCTCGCTGACAGGTGTAGCGCCCAGGACGCGGTAGCCAACGAGACACCGGCACGGGCGGCGACGTCAGCCAGGGTCGGGGTGGAAGATGAAGTCACGTTCGCCACGCCACTTGATGGGCAAGCGCTTCCCCGTAACCAGTTTGTGACCGAGTGAGCCGATCCGCGTGTACGCAACCCGTCGACGATCAGGTTGCCTGCTCGCGCAAGCAGCGCTTCAAGTACCTAATGAAAGCTGGACGCTTTCGACGCCAGCGTCCGCCGCACCGGAAAGCGCGGCGGCCGCGTCGTTTTGGACAGGATCTGGGGCTAGGCAGGAAGGGAAAGATACTGCGTTTCGAGAAACTCCAGGATCCCTTCGAAACCCCCTTCGCGTCCGAGACCGCTCTGCTTGACACCGCCGAACGGGGCAGCCGGGTCGCTGATGACACCTCGGTTGACACCCACCATCCCGGATTGGAGACGAAACGCGAACCGCACGGCGTCGCCTTCCGGACCGAACACGTACGCACTCAGTCCGAACTCCGAATCGTTCGCCATTAGGAGTGCGTCTTCAACATCGTCGTACCGCACGATCGCAGCGACGGGACCGAAGATCTCTGTCGAGTTGATCGTGGAACCGTGCGCTACTCCCTTCAGGATCGTCGCCGGATAGAAGCATCCGCTGGACTCATCGGCGCCACCGAGAACGATGGTCGCCCCCTCACCGACCGCGGTCTCGACGAGTTCAGCGACTTTGTCGCGTTCCCGTTGCGAAACCAGCGCACCGAGCGTGTTCGATCGGGTGCTTCCCGGCCCGAGCGTGAACGCCAAGAATCTGTCCGTGAGTCGAGCAAGGAACTCCTCATGCAACGAGGCGTGGACGTAGATGCGGTTGGCTGCGGTGCACGCGGAGCCGCCGTTGCGCATCTTCGCATCGACCGTGCCAGCGATGGCGACGTCCAGATCAGCGCCCGGCAGCACGACGAGCGGAGCGTTACCGCCCAGCTCCATCGATGTGCTCACGACCCGACGGGCGGAGGAGGCGAGCAGCTGGCGGCCGACCTCCGTCGAGCCCGTGAACGAGAGCTTCCTCACCCGGGCGTCCGCCAGCATCGATTCGACGGCCGGGCCGACTGGCTTGGGCGTGACGAGGTTGACCACGCCGGCCGGCACGCGCGCTCGGTTCAGCAGCTCGACGATGAACGCGGCGGTGAGGGGTGTCTCCGAGGCCGGCTTGAGGACGACGGTGCAGCCGGCGGCTAGGGCGGGGGCGATCTTGCGTGCCGCCATCGCCGCTGGGAAGTTCCACGGAGTGATCAGCAGCGAGACGCCGATCGACTGGTGAGTGACCACGATCCGCTTGTCACCCGAGGGGGAACCTCGATACTCGCCGGGGATACGCACTGCCTCTTCGGCGAACCACCGGAAGAACTCCGCGGAGTACTTGGCTTCGACGATCGCGTCCGGCCACGCCTTACCGTTCTCAGCCACAATGATCGCGGCGAGGGTCTCAGCCTCCGCCGTCATCAGTTCGAACACTCGTCGAAGCAGTTCGCTCCGTTCCCTGGGGGGCGTCGCGCTCCAGCTCGGGAACGCGTCGCCGGCGGCATCGACCGCGGCCTCGCAGTCCTCCAGTGCGGCCGCAGCGAACGAGGCCAGGAGTTTACCGGTGGCCGGGTCGAGAACGGGAAAGCGGCGACCGTCCGCGCCGGCGCGCCACGCGCCGTTGATGAACAGGTCAGTCGGACCTTCGTATGCAGTCATCTCTAAACCTGCGCCCCCAGCTTGAAGCCGTGGGTCTCGTCGTCCTTGCGGGTGTACGAGAACCCGTCGGCGCCGATCGTGACCGCCATCTCGGAGTCGTCGGTGCGCGTGGTGAGCGGCTGCGGGTTGCCGTCGAGGTCGAGCACGAGGGAGGCATCGGTGTACCAGGAGGGCACGACGGGGTTGCCCCACCAGTCGCGGCGCTGGTTGTCGTGGACGTCCCAGGTGACGACGGGGTTGTCGGGGTCGCCGGTGTAGTAGTCCTGCGTGTAGATCTCGACGCGGTGGCCGTCGGGGTCGCGCAGGTAGAGGTAGAACGCGTTGGAGACGCCGTGGCGGCCGGGGCCGCGCTCGATGGCGTCGCTGCGTCGGAGGGCGCCGAGCTTGTCGCAGATGGCGATGATGTTGTGCTTCTCGTGGGTGGCGAACGCGACGTGGTGCATGCGCGGGCCGTCGCCGCCGGTCATGGCGGTGTCGTGGACGGTGGGCTTGCGGCGCATCCACGCGGCGTAGGTGGTGCCGGCCTCGTCCTGGATGTCCTCCGTGACGCGGAAGCCGAGGTCTTCCATGTACTTCACGGCGCGCGGGACGTCGGGGGTGACCTGGTTGAAGTGGTCGAGCCGGACGAGCGCGCCCGGGGTGTAGAGGTCGTAGCGCCAGGCCAGGCGCTCGACGTGCTCGACCTCGTAGAAGAACTCGTACGGGAACCCGAGCGGGTCCTCCACGCGGACGCTGTCGCCGACACCCTTCGTGAAGCCCTCCGCACGGCGCTCGACCCGGCAGCCGAGCTCGGTATAGAAGGCGACGGCGCGGTCGAGGTCTTCGGGGGTGCGCACCCGGTAGGCGAATGCGGCGACGGCGGCGATCGGGCCCTTGCGCAGCACGAGGTTGTGGTGGATGAACTCCTCGAGGCTGCGCAGGTAGACGGTGTCCTCGTCCTCCTCGGTGATGTGGAGGTCGAGCACGTCGACGTAGAAGTTGCGGCTCGCTTCGAGGTCGGTGACCACGATCTCCATGTACGCGCAGCGCACGATGTCCGGCGGGGCGGCCTGGGGCGTCGGGATGCGGTCGGTCGGTGCGGGGATCGGGTCGGTCAGGCCGACCACGGGCTCCGGGCCATCGGGGGTGATGCTCATGGTGCTGTGCTTCCTCTTCTTCGAGTGCGGTCTCAGTGGATCGGCGGCGTCAGTTGGCGCCGAACCGTGCGGTGTGGACGGGGCCGAGCGTGATGTGCACAGCCTGCTGGTCGGTGTAGAAGTCGATGGAACGGTAGCCGCCCTCGTGGCCGAGACCGGACGCCTTCACACCGCCGAACGGGGTGCGGAGGTCGCGGACGTTGTGCGAGTTCAACCACACCATCCCGGCCTCCACGTTCTGGGCGAAGGTGTGCGCGCGCTCCAGGTCGTTGGTCCAGAGGTAGGCGGCGAGGCCGTAGCGCACGCCGTTCGCGAGCTCCAGGGCCTCCGCGTCGGAGTCGAACGGGGTGATCGCGACGACCGGGCCGAAGATCTCCTCCTGGAAGATCCGCGCGTCGGGCTTCACGTCGGCGAACACGGTCGGCGCGACGTAGTTGCCGTGCTCCAGGCCCTCCGGGCGGCCGCCGCCGGCGAGCAGGCGGCCCTCGCCCTTGCCGATCTCGACGTAGCTCATCACCTTCTCGAAGTGCTCGGGGTGCACGAGCGCACCGACCTCGGTGGCCGGGTCGTGCGGGTCGCCGACGACGATGTTCTTCGCGCGGGCGGCGTAGCGCTCGCAGAACTCGTCGTAGATCGCACGCTCGACGAGGATGCGGGACCCGGCGGTGCAGCGCTCGCCGTTCAGCGAGAAGACGCCGAACAGGGTCGAGTCGATCGCGGCGTCGAGGTCGGCGTCGGCAAACACGACGGCGGGCGACTTGCCGCCGAGCTCCATCGAGAGGCCCTTCAGGAAGGGGGCGGCGTTGGCGAAGATCAGCTGGCCGGTGCGGCTCTCGCCGGTGAACGAGATGAGCGGTACGTCCGGGTGCTTGACCAGCGCGTCGCCGGCCTCCTCGCCCAGGCCGTTGACCAGGTTGAAGACGCCGTCGGGCACGCCGGCCTCGCGGAAGATCTCCGCCCACAGGGAGGCCGACAGCGGCGTGAACTCGGCCGGCTTGAGCACCACCGTGTTGCCGGTCGCCAGCGCCGGGGCGAGCTTCCAGCTCTCGAGCATGAACGGCGTGTTCCACGGCGTGATCAGGCCCGCGACGCCGATCGGCTTGCGGTTGACGTAGTTGAGCTGGCTGCCCGGCACCTTGTAGGCGTCGTCGGCCTGCGCCACGATCAGGTCGGTGAAGAACCGGAAGTTCTCCGCGGCCCGGCGGGCCTGGCCGAGCGCCTGCGTGATCGGGAGGCCGGTGTCGAAGGTCTCGAGCTCGGCGAGCCGGGCGTCCTGCGCCTCCACGGCGTCGGCGATGCGGTTCAACACCCGGGCGCGCTCGCGCGGCTTCATCCGCGGCCAGGGACCTTCCTTGAACGCGCGGGTCGCAGCGGCGACGGCGAGGTCGATGTCCTCCTTCTGGCCGGCGGCGGCCTGCACGTAGGTCTGGTTCGACACCGGGTCGAGCACGTCGAAGGTCGCGCCCGAGACACTGTCGACGAACGTCCCGTCGATGAAGTGCTGGATGGTGGTGGGGAGGTTCTCGGGAACGTAGTGCTGCGCCATGCGCGGCCTCCTGTTTCTCTGGAGTGAGTGGTCAGTGGTGGGCGTGCTCGTCCTGATACGCGTGACTGCGCTGATAAGCGTGGAAGGCGTCCAGGGTGGCGAGCCGATGCCGGCGGGCGGCGAGCTCGATCTCGAGCGGCTCGGCGCCCGACTCGATGAGGGACACGATGTGCTCGTGCTCGGCGACCGACTCGCGGGCGCGGCCGGGAACGAAGCTGAAGACGGAGTCGCGCAGCACGGCCAGGCGGTTCCAGCCGCGGTGCACGAGGTCGAGGATGTGCGGGTTCGGGCACTCCTCGAACAGCACGGAGTGGAACTCCAGGTTGAGCTGCGTGAAGCGGTGCGGGTCGAAGCCGTCGAGGCTCGCGATCATCGCCTCGTTGACCTGGCGCGCCCGGCGCAGGTGCTCGGCGGTGAGTCGCGGGGCGGAGAGCTGCGTGGCCGCGCCCTCCACCAGCGCGAGCGTCTCCATCGTGTACGTGTACTCGGTGGGGTGCAGGAACGCGACCTGGGCTCCGACGTTCTTCTCGAACGTCACCAGGCCCTCGGCCTCCAGCCGGCGGATCGCCTCGCGCACCGGCACGACGCTGATGCCGAGCTCGCCCGCGATCGACCCGAGCACCAGGCGGAAGCCCGAGACGTACCGGCCGTCCTCGACCCGCTCGCGGATGAACTCGTAGGCGAGCTGCGACTTGCTCGGCGCGACCTCCTTCGCAGTCGTGTCGGCCTTCAGCGCTGTGTCAGCCATGCGGCGTACCTCTCTTTCCAAGCGGCGTTCATCGGGAACAGGCCTTCGATGCGCTCGCCGGCCGCGACCATCTCGGCGATGAACTCCTCTTCGCGCTCCTGCTCGATCGCGTCGGCCACGACCTCCTCGACCAGGGCGGGCGGGATGACGAGCAGCCCGTCGGCGTCGCCCACGATCACGTCGCCCGGCAGCACCGTGGCTCCGCCGCAGGCGATCGCGACGTCCGCGTCCCACGGCACATGCTTGCGGCCGAGCACCGCCGGGTGCGGGCCGGAGTGGTAGGTGGGGATGTCGAGCGCTGCCACGACCGCGAGGTCGCGCACGCCGCCGTCGGTGACGATGCCGGCGGCTCCGTTGACCTGGGCGCGCAGGGCCAGCACGTCGCCGACGGTGCCGCTGCCGCGCTCGCCCCTGGCCTCGATCACGAGCACCTCGCCGGCGCCGACGGCGTCGAACGAGCGCTTCTGGATGTTGTACCCGCCGCCGCGCCAGGCGAACAGGTCCTCGCGGTTCGGGAGGTAGCGCAGCGTCTTGGCGGTGCCGACGATACGGGCTTCCGGGCGAGTGGAGGTGAGACCGTCGATGCTCACGTTGTCGAGGCCGCGCTTGCGCAGCTGCGAGCTGAGCGTCGCGGTGGCGACGGAGGCGAGCTTGGCGCGGAGCTCGGCGGTGAGCTCGAACGCTGCCCCCGAGCTCCGCCGCCCCCACGCCTCCGACCGCTGCAGGTCGTCCACGGACGGCTTCGACCCGAAGTCGCCGAACGGCGCTGTGCCCTCGGTGATGCGTGTGACCAGGCGGCCGGAGCTCGGGGCGCCTGCGACGGTCGGCGCGTCCACCTCCACCTCGACGACGTCGCCGGGCACCGTGACCGACGAGCCGGCCGGGGTGCCGGTGAGGATGACATCCCCGGGCTCCAGGGTCATCAGCTGCGAGAGGTCGGCGACCAGCTGCCCGAACGGGAACAGCAGCCCGTCGGTGGTGTCGTCCTGCACCAGTTCGCCGTTCAGCCAGGTGCGCACGCGCAGCGCGTCGGGCTGCACGGACGCGGCGGGGATGATCGCGGGCCCCAGGGGTGTGAAGCCGTCGCCGCCCTTCGAGCGGACGTTGGAGCCGCGGTCGGCGGCACGCAGGTCGTAGAGGCCGAAGTCGTTGGCGGCCGTGACGCCGGAGACGGCCGCCCAGCCCTGCTCGGGCGTGACCCGGCGGGTGGGCCGGCCGATGATCAGGGCGACCTCGCCCTCGAAGGCGAGCAGCTCGGTGCCCGCCGGACGCTCGAGCTCGGCGCCGGTGCCGGAGATCGACGAGGCCGGCTTGAAGAAGTACGAGGGCTGAGCAGGGGTGCGACCGCGCTGCGCGGCACGAGAGCGGTAGTTCAGGTGCACCGCGATGATCTTGCCTGGCAGGCTGATGGCGCTCACGCGCTGACGCTCCTCGTCTTCGGTGGATGGATTGAACGTATTTGAGATTGTATACGATTTTTGAAGCCAGCGGGAAGGGGACGCGCGATTTCAGTATGCGGCCGGCACATCGCCCGAATAGTCGTCGCCCGTGTACGTCTTCGCCAAACTCTCAGAGGCGCGTGCGAGAAGCGTCACGTCACTGCCGACCAGCACGTAAGCAGCCCCCGCGGCGGCATACCGCCGTGCCGTCTCCGGGTCGAACGCGTTCACACCCACCGGGGTGTTCGTGACGCGTCCTGCCGCGATGACGACCTCGACCGCCGCCATCACATCCGGGTGGTTCTGCTGGCCAAGGAGGCCCATCGAGGCCGCGAGGTCTGCAGGGCCGACGAGCAGGGCGTCCACGCCGTCGACGGCCGCGATGCTTCGCGCGGCCTTCAGCCCCTGGACGGTCTCAATCTGCACCGTCAGCGACACCAGCTCGTGGGCGCGCGCCAGATAGTCCGGGATGCGGCTCCACCGCGACGACCGCGCCAGTGCGCTGCCCACCCCGCGGATCCCGAGCGGCGGATACCGCACCGCCCGCACCATCTCCTCGGCCTCCAGCACACTGGACATCATCGGCACGAGCACGTTCTGCGCTCCCAGATCGAGGAGCTGCTTGAGGATCACCGCGTCCCCGATCGGCGCCCGCACCACCGGCACGACCGGATAGGCGGCCGCCGCCTGGAGCTGCGCCAGGATCGACTCCAGCCCGACAGGGGAGTGCTCGCCGTCGATCAGAAGGATGTCGAGCCCGCTGCCCGCGCAGATCTCCGCGACGAGCGGGCTGCCCGCGCACGACCACATCCCGTACAGGGTGCGGTCGGCCGAGCGGAGGCGGCCGGCGAAGGTCGGGGTGGCGTCTAGACGAATCGGCATGTCACGGCTCCCAGGGTCCCGTAGTCGGCGTGGATGGTGTCGCCGCGCTCCACCCAGAGCGGGCGGGTGAACGAGCCGGCGAGGACGATGTCCCCGGCCTCCAGGCGTGTCCCGTGCTGCGCGAGCTTGTTCGCGAGCCAGGCGACGCCGGCGGCGGGATGGTCGAGCACCGCGGCGGCGACGCCGGACTCCTCGATGGTCTCGTTGCGGTACAGCAGCGCGGACACCCAGCGCAGGTCGACGGCATCTACCGCGACCGGCCGGCCGCCGACGACCATGCCGCCCATCGCGGCGTTGTCGGAGATGGTGTCGACGATCGTCCTGCCGTGCAGTTCGATGCGCGAGCTCAGGATCTCCAGGGCGGGCACGACGTACCGGGTCGCGTCGAGCACGTCGAACAGCGTGACGTCCGGCCCCTCCAACGGCTCAGCGAGAACGAAGGCCAGCTCCACCTCGATCCGCACATTCGAGTACCGGTCGAACGGGATGACCGCCCCGGTCTCGTGGACCATGTCCGCGAAGATCGCGCCGTAGTCGGGCTCGGTGATCCCCGTCGCCTGCTGCATCACCTTCGAGGTCAGCCCGATCTTGCGGCCGACCAGCCGACGCCCGGCCGCGAGCCCGCGCTCGACCCAGACGCGCTGCACGGCGTAGGCGTCGTCCACCGTCATGCCGGGATGGCGGGCCGTCAGCAGCGGGACCGTCGTGCGCCCGCGCTCGGCGTCGGCGAGCTCGTCCGCGATCGCGCGGTGGATGGAGGTGTTCAACACAGCAGTCTCCTCAGGTCGATCTGCCCGATCCTGCAAGCATAGGTTTCGGCATCCCCCGCAGATTGCCGGAGAGCGAACGACGGTAGTGCGAGAGCGCACGGTTCGACTCGAGTGGTTACGTGACGCGCACCTGGTGCGGGATTCTCGGACGTGAGAGGCCAACGACCGGTGTCTCGGGGGTCAGGACCGTGAGGAGAAACGTGAACAAGCACGTCGTCGTCGTCTCGGGTGGGGGCACCGGCATCGGCGCCGCCACCGCGCGACGATTCGCACAGGACGGAGCCGATGTCGTGCTGCTGGGACGGCGCCGTGAGCCGTTGGAGACCGTCGCGGCCGAGATCGGCGCCCTTGCGATCCCCTGCGACACGAGCGATCGTGCGCAGACGGAAGAGACGATAAGCCGAGTGGTCGAGCGCTACGGGCGCCTGGATACGGTCATCGCGAATGCCGGCGGGCACGGCGTCGGCACTGTGGCGGAGACCGACGACAACCAGTGGGAGTTGTCGTTCCGGACGAACGTCTCGACCGCGTTCGTCCTCGCCCGCGCCGCGCTGCCCGAACTCGTCGAATCCCGAGGCAGCATCGTCGTCGTATCCTCCCTCGCCGGGTTGTTCGCCGGGCCCGGCGTCGCCGGGTACACCGTCGGCAAGCATGCGCTGCTGGGACTGACTCGCAGCCTCGCTCGCGACTACGGCCGACGAGGAGTTCGGGTCAATGCGGTCTGTCCAGGCTGGGTTCGGACACCGATGGCGGACGAGGAGATGGATGTGTTCGCGTCGGAGGCGGGACTTCCCGGTCGCGAGGAGGGCTACGCCGTCGTGACGCGCGACGTTCCGCTGGGGCGACCCGCGGCACCGGAGGAGATCGCCTCCGCGATCCGCTTCCTCGCCTCCCCCGACGCCGGCTACATCACCGGCTCCACACTCGTGGTCGACGGTGGGGCCCACATAGTCGATCTGCCCACCGTCTCGATGTCCTGAGCGTCCGCGCACGCTTCCCTGCGGGGGCCCTAGTGGCGGCAGGTGCAGCCGTCTCCCCCACCACAGCACGAGGAGGCCGCCGCGCCGTCGGGCAGGTCGAGCGCCGGGTTGCGGTCGAGGAAACCGTACGGCTTGAACAGGAACCCGGAGTAGTCGACCGGCATGATCGGCCAGTCCTCCGGGCGCGGGACGTGGGTCGGGCCGAAGACATGCCAGAGGACGATGTCCTCGTCCTCCAGCGAGCGGTCGGCGGCGATCCACGCCGGGATGCCCGCTCCCCCCGCGTGCGCGTTCGGGTAGTCGCCCGCGGGAAAGCGCTCGGCCGCGTCGTACTGCGTGGCCCACAGGTGCTTGGTCGCGAACGTCGCGCGGGCGTACACGGACGAGTCCGGCTGTGCCATCAGCGTGGCGCTCGGCTGCGGGATCAGGTGGAACGCGGTCGGCTTGCCCACCGCGTTCGTGCGGGTCGAGCTGGTGACCTCCCAGACCCGGGCGGTCGGCGCGTTCGCGAGTCGGCCGGATTCGGATTCGCGCGTGATCGGCGTCGTCGTCCAGGTGAACGCGTTGCCGTGGGGGTTGTCCGCACCGGTCGGGATGCCCACGACGTCCAATTCGGCGAGCGAGTTCCGCTCGCCGTCGACGGCGACGTCGAGCCGCGCGCAGAACAGGTGCTGGTGCACGGGGGCGAACAGGCCTGGCGCGATCTCGGGCGCGTGCGGGTCGCTCACACCCGGGACACCGGCACCGGCGAACACGATTCCGGTGGCCTTCGCCTCCACCTGGATGGTGCCGTCCAGGTAGAAATACCAGAAGAATCCGTAGTCGTAGTTGCCGATCGTCGAGAAGTACGAGACCACGAGCCGGCGGGATCGCCGGACTTCGGACTTTCCGAGCAGGTCGGTGTGCTTCCAGAGCACGCCGTAGTCCTCCTCGTGCATGCACACCACCTGCGGGATGGTGACCGGATTGCCGTGATCGTCGGCCACCACACCGTCGAAGTAGTGGATGACGCCGAGGCAATCGCAGCCGAGTGTCAGTGAGTTCGCGTTCTTGCCGAGCAGGTACTCGCCAGCATCGAAGTAGCTGATCCAGAACCGGGTCGGCGTGGTGTCGCCGTAGGGCACCACCATCTCCGGCACGGACGCGCGGGCGAGCACCGGCCGCACATCGTCGCCGTCGCAGAAGCCGACATCGTGCAGTACGAGACCCTCGCGCGCGTTGAAGCCGACACGGAACGACCAGTTCTCCCATTCGACCGCCTGGCCGTCCACGTGGAAGCTCGGGCCTTCCGGCTGGGTAATCTCGATGGGCTTGAGGCTCGTCCGCGCGGGACCGACCGTGGCGGCGTCGTAGTTGCCATCGAGTGCTGGAACCGGCACATCGCCCTCGTCCTCGACGCGGATGACCTCGCCGCGGGTGAGGTCGATGTGCACGATGAGGCCCTCAACAGGATGCGACCACGGCGAGTCCTCCGGCGTCGAACGCAGGAACGTGAGACTGCGGATAACGCGCCGGCCGACCTCATCGGAACGGTTGAAGAAGCCGGGGGCGAGCGGCGCGCAGAAGGCCAACTCCATCCGGTCGGCCAATCCTCGCCTGGTCATCGCAGCCTGCCACGCGGGCGAGGCTTTGGCGATCTCCTCGGCACGCTCGTACTCTTCGAACAGGTACTGAGGCTGCCCGTAGGGCGCCTCAGCGGTGCCCAGCTCGGTGTAGGCGACCAGCTCCCTCGTGGTCACCGATACGATCGCCTCGCCGGCCATCCCGGTCGTGGTGTCAAGGATCACGAACAGGATGCGGCGTTCGATGGCATCGCCCGGCCGGAACGCGGCGACCGCTGTTTTCGACGGTTCGACCGGGAGAACGTTCGGGAACCGGGTCGACACCGTCACGAGGCCGGACTCCTCCAGCACGCGACGCCCCACGGCGATCTCACTCGCGGTGAGAGAATCGAGCGGATGGACGACGGCTTCGGGTGTCGTCGTCCTGGTGGTGTGATCATGACCGGACATGGAGATCCTCACTTCAGGGTCGTCGACTCAGTATCGACCTTCCCTTCACGCTTTCCGCCTGTCGCGGCTGACCGTTCCGATTCAGACAATCTCTGTGCGTGCGAAGCCAAGCCGCTCGGCTCCTGTTGGCTGTGGGATCGAGTCAAATCGTGCACCGTTTCGCGCACCCGCCGAGGAGGACCCGTTGACTTCCACAGAATCCGCCGACAACCCGGTCGGCACCCGGACCGCCGCCCATCGCAGGCTCGGCGTCCCTGCCGTCACGTTCATGATCGTCGCCGCGTCCGCACCGCTCACGGTGCTCGCCGGCGGCGTCACGACCACCTTCGCCGTTACCGGTGTCCTGGGCGTTCCGCTTTCGTTCCTCATCCTCGGCGTGACGCTGGCGATCTTCGCAGTGGGCTACGCCGCCATGAGCCGCTTCATCACCAACGCCGGCGCGTTCTACTCGTACGTCGCCCGCGGTCTGGGCAGACCCACCGGGGTGGGGGTCTCGATCGTCGCGCTGATCTCGTACAACGCGATGCAGATCGGCGTGTACGGACTGTTCGGCTTCCAAGTCTCGTCGTTGCTCGACACCAAATTCGGGTGGGACGTACCGTGGTGGATCCCGGTGCTCGGCTGCATCGCGATCGTGGCCCTGCTCGGCGTCAATCGGGTCGACCTGTCGGCGAAGGTGCTCGGCGTTCTTGTCGCCTTCGAGTTCGTGGTCGTGATCGTGTACGACTTCTCTGCTTTCGCCGTGTCGCCGGAAGGCGTCAGCGCGGCCCCGCTGACGCCGTCGGCACTGTTCGTCCCGGGAGTCGGAGCCGTCTTCGCATTCGGGATCGCGGCATTCATGGGCTTCGAGTCGGCGGCGATCTACGGCGAGGAGTCGAAGGATCCCAAGCGCACCATCGCGCGAGCTACCTACACGGCCGTCGGTGTCATCGCGCTGTTCTACGCCCTCTCCTCGTGGGCGATGGTCGTCGGCTCTGGCCCGAGCAAGGTTATCGCCGATTCGCGGACGCAAGGCCCCGACCTGATGTTCTCGTTCCTGGCGACCCATGTCGGCGTGATCATGAGCGACATCGCACAGCTGCTGTTCGTGACGAGCCTGTTCGCGTCACTCGTGAGCTTCCACAACGCCGTCGCGCGCTACTTTTTCTCGCTAGGGCGGGAGGGCGTGATGCCCTCCTGGCTCGCGCGGATCCGGCACCACAGCGGTGCGCCGTGGGCGGGCTCGGTGACGCAGACCGCTCTCGCGGCGATCGTGATCGTCGCGTTCGCGATCGCCGGCGCGGGGTGGACACCGCCGAAGGGTGCTCCTGCCGCGTTGTTCCCTGTGCTGACGCTGTTCTCGTGGTTGACCAACACCGGGGCGATGGGCCTGACTCTCCTGATGGCTATCGTCTCGTTCGCGGTGATCGGGTTCTTCCGCCGGAACCATCACGCCGTCGGTTCCTGGCAGCGCACCTCCGCCCCTGTCATCTCCGGCGTCGGGCTCCTCGTGGTCTTCGTCTTGATCCTGGTCTACTTCAACACGCTGTTGACCAGCGACCCGACTGCGCCGCCGAGCGCGACGACCTTCATCCTCCCTGCCATCGTGATCATCCCCGGCATACTCGGTGTCGTCTGGGGAGTCGTCCTCAAACGGTCCAACCCCCGCGTATACGCTCAGATCGGGCACGGTCCTGAGGAGTCTGGCGCACCGGAACTCGGGGCCGACGAGTGACTCGGAACGCGGTGGAGGTCACAACCAGGCGGCGGTCCGCAGGTCCGAAGGGGATCGGCCGTACGTCGCCTTGAAGACCCGGCTGAAGTGCGCCGCGTCGGCGAAACCCCACTTCGAGGCGATCGCAGCCACGGAGAGAGCCGCGTGCAGCGGGTCCACCAGGTCTCGGCGGCAACGCTCGAGCCGACGAGAGCGGATCCAGGACGACACAGTCGTCCCGTGCTCTTGGAAAAGACCTTGAAGATGCCGGGTCGAGATGAAGTGGACGGCCGCGATCTCGTTGGGCCCGAGGTCGGCGGAACCAAGATTGGATTCGATGTACGCCTGAATCCGGCGCATCAGGGCGCGATGCGTATCCGCGGGATCGGTCGTGAGATCTAGCTCCTGGGCGAACAGCGTCGACACGAGGTCGAGCGCACTATGGGCGAGCCTCCCGCCGGCCGTCCCGGAGAGCTCCTCGAGATTGCCGACGAGCTGCCTGAGAAAGGGAACTATCATGCCGGAGATGCCGGACCCGCCATCGAACCTGACCGCCGTGAGCTGCGACACCAAGTCCGTAGGCAACCCCAGCAGATGCTTCGGGAACATCACGACCATCGTCCGGAAATCGTCCTCGAAGACGAGCGAGTAGGGCTGATGCGTGTCATAGACGGCCAGATCGCCCGGATGCAAGAGAGCCTCGCGACCGTCCTGGATCAACAGGCCCGTTCCGGACAACAGCATGCTCAGCTTGAAATAGTGCCGATCCGCCCGCGCGATCAGCTCCGGAGTCCGCTCGACGACATGCTGCGTCGCGCTCACCTCGGACACGTGGATCTCATCGGCCTGAGCAGAGCGTATACGGCCCCAGAACGGTTCCGGCCGGTCGCTCGTGACCTGCAGGGGAACAAACGACTTCGACACACTGTTTCGGAACGCGTTGAAGTCATGAGAGGCGTCGGTGGTGACGCCGTGAGCGCCACGAGCCGGCTGTTGGGGGGTAAGCACGATCGACCTCACTGGAACCGGGGACTACTTTGTATACGATCCGTGGAAGGTGATGGTAGCACCCTGCGCTCCGCATTGTCGCTGTGCACCTTTGGACATTGGAGGTGCGCGTCTGGTCAACGCCGACGGGAGACTGCGGAGGGAAGCTGTGTCGGAGGAACCATTCCGATGAAGGAGCCCGAGATGACCGATGTCCGCGACCTGCTCGCTCGCGTCAGCGCACCAGAAGGATCGGGTCGTCCGATCCACGATGCCGCCACCGGGGAGGTGATCGGCAACGCTCCGGAGTCCGGCGTCGACGTGCTCGACGATGCGGTAGCCAGGGCCCGTGCGGCCCAACCGGCCTGGGAGGCGCTCGGCCACGACCGCAGGATCGAGTATCTGCTCGCCGCGGCGGACGCCGTGGACGCCCATGCGGAAGAGCTCGCCCGGCTTCTGTCGCGCGAGCAGGGCAAGCCGCTGAACGGTCCGAACGCACGATTCGAGGTCGGGGCGTGCTCGGCCTGGCTTCGCAGCTCCGCCAGCGTCGCGCTCGAGCCGCAGGTGCTCGTGAACGACGGCGACACGCGAGCCGAACTCCACTACCGCGCCGTGGGAGTCGTCGGCGCCATCGGCCCGTGGAACTGGCCGTTGATGATCGGGATCTGGCAGCTCGCCCCCGCTCTGCGGATGGGCGACACCGTCGTCGTCAAGCCCAGTGAATACACCCCGCTCAGCGTCCTCGCGCTCATCGACGTCCTGAATGAAGTGCTGCCGGAGGACGTGCTCCTCGCCGTCTCCGGTGGCCGCGACGTCGGAGCCCGCCTGGCCTCCCACCCCGACATCGACAAAGTGATGTTCACCGGCTCGACCGCAACGGGTCGACGCATCATCGAGAGCTCCGCGGGCAACTTGGCGCGGCTCACGCTCGAGCTCGGCGGAAACGACGCCGGCATCGTGCTGCCCGGCACCGACGCCACGGCGATCGCACAGGATCTGTTCTGGGGGGCCTTCATCAACACGGGGCAGACCTGCGCCGCGCTCAAACGCCTCTATGTCCACGACTCCGTCTACGACGACGTGGTCGAAGCCTTGGCGGAGGTCGCTCGCACGACGCCGATGGGGAACGGGCTCGATGAGGAAAACGTCCTCGGTCCGTTGCAGAACAAACAGCAGTTCGACATCGTGAATCGGCTCGTGGAAGACGCGAAGAGCCGGGGCGCCCGCATCGTGACAGGCGGCTCTCCGGCGAGGGAGCTCGGCGAGCTGTTCTACCCGATCACGCTCGTCGCCGATATCGAGGACGACGCCCCGCTCGTCGAAGAGGAGCAGTTCGGTCCGGCGCTGCCGATCATCCGGTACACCGATGTCGAGGACGCTATCCAGAAGGCGAACCGGCTCGACGTGGGCCTCGGCGGTTCGGTCTGGGCGAACAGCCGCGACGAGGCACGTGCGGTGGCGTCCCGAATCCAGGCGGGAACCGTCTGGATCAACTCGCATGGTGGACTGCACCCGCTCGTCCCCTTCGGCGGTGTGAAGAGTTCCGGCTACGGCCTCGAATTCGGTGTCGAGGGCCTGAAGGCCGTCGCAGTCCCTCAGGTCATCAACGGCTGAGGCCTTCCCCCCGGGGCATCAGCGGCACCTGGGCGGGCGAGAGGGATCCCGCCCGCCCAGGCAGTCTCCGCCGGTCAGTCCCGGCGAATTCCTTCGACGAGGCGCCGGAACGCAGCCAGGCTCGAACGGCCTCGTTCACGGGACTCGGTGGCTCGAACGCCGACCACCCGGACCATTCCGGCGAGCAGATATGCGGCTTCCTCCGGATCGATGTCCACGAGTTCGCCGGCGCGTTCGGCGTCGGCCAAGGCCAGCACGAAGTCATCATGAGAGCGCCGCGACCCCGCGCCCTGCACACGCACGATCGCACCGAACTGTGCGGCCGCCACGTTGTAGAAGCGGCCCGCTGGTCCCCGGTCGGCCAGTTCGAGCATTGCCAGGCCGTGCGCGAGGATCCGCTCCTCCCACGATCCGCTCGGGTAGGTGCGCACGAGTTCGATGAAGTCGTGCGCCGCGCGAACGTACGCCGATTCCACGAGCTCGTCGACACCGCCCGGGAAATGTGCGTAGATCGTCGCCCGCGAAACGCCAGCCCTCGTCGAGATCAGCTCGATGAGCGGTCCATCCGCCTGGTCCGAAGCGACGACTTCCACGACGGCGTCCAGGATGTCGGAGCGAGTTCGTTCTCGCTGTCGCTCCCTCAGCGTCATCACCGCATCAGCCATTGCCACCACCCTATGCGTGCGCCCCGATTTCGGCCTTCTTCGCCGATTATTAAATCCTTGTTACGTTACTTGTACTTCAAGGTCATTTACCATACTCTCAGTTCAGTTTAGTTCGCACATCGACGTGAGGGGCTCACATGACCAACACCGAAGCCGGACACTCCCGGCTCGCACACAACTCGCTCGGCGTACCCGGCGTCGTCTTCCTCGTCCTCGCCGCGGTGGCGCCCCTGACCGGAATCGTCGTCGTCGCCGCGATCGGCATCGCACTCGGCAACGGCGCCGGAATGGTCGGCGCGTTCGTCCTGGTGACCATCGCACTGCTGCTCTTCGCCGTCGGCTACGCCCGGATGTCCAAGGAAGTCGTCAGCGCGGGCGGTTTCTACGCATACACCGTCAAAGGCCTCGGCCGACCGACCGGCGTCGCCGCGGGCTACGTCGCCCTGCTCGGTTACAACTTCTTCGTCGCGGGCGCGGTCGGCACCAGCGGCTTCTTCATGCAGACCATCATCGCCACCCTGACCGGCTGGAATGTCCCGTGGCTCGTCTGGGGGGTCGTCTCCGTCGTGGCTGCATTCCTCCTGAGCCGTCAGGGCATCGACTTCAGCTCCAAGGTGCTCGGAGTATCCCTCGTGCTCGAGGTCTCGATCCTGCTGGTCTTCGACTTCTCCGTCCTGTTCACCACCGGGTTCAGCTTCGGAGTCTTCGCCCCGACCGTCGTGTTCTCCGGCGCCGTCGGTGTCGCCCTGTTGTTCGCGGCGAACGCGTTCGTCGGATTCGAAGCGACGGGCCTGTTCAGCGAGGAGGCCAAGAACCCCCTCCGCACCATTCCGCGAGCCACCTACACCGCGATCATCTTCATCGGAGTGTTCGCCGCGTTCACCACCTGGGCCATCGTGAGCGCAACGGGCGCCGCCCAGGCCCAGTCCGTCGCGCAGAAGCACCTGGCGACCGGGGACCTGGTGTTCTCACTGTCGGAGAAGTATCTTGGCCCTGTCCTGACCGACCTGATGATGGTCCTGCTGCTCGTGAGCCTCTTCGCCGCCCTGATGGCACTGCACAACTCCGCAACGCGCTACCTCTTCTCCCTCGGCCGCGCCGGGATCCTCCCCCGCCGCCTCAGCCGCACCCGGAAGAACGGATTCCCGCAGTTCGCCTCGCTCGTGCAGTTCGCGTTCGCGACGCTCGTGGCGGCCATCTTCGCTGTCGCCGGGCTCGACCCGATCGCCTCGCTCGTACCTAGCATGACCGGCTTCGGCACCTTGGCCATCCTCTTCCTGCAGCTCCTCGCAGCGATCGCGATCGTCGTCTTCTTCCGCCGTCGACGCGACAAGGCTGTGCTCTCGAGTTTCGTCGCCCCGTCCTTGGGCGCGATCGGACTCGCCGCGATCGTCATCCTGGCGATCGTCAACTTCCCGGTGCTCGCGGGATCCGATGCTCCGGCGATCGCCTTGCTCCCCGTCCTGCTGCCCGTCGCCCTCATCGCGGGATTCATCGCCGCCGCGGTGATCAAGAGGCGGGACCCCGAAAAGTACGCGCGACTCGCGGACGACATCGAACGGATCACCATCGAATCGGAAGTGGAGTCCGAGGTGGAGGCGCCCCGTTCCCCCGAGCCGCAGAAGGAGCTGCCATGACGTCCAGCGCCGCCGCCATCGACCCCGCCGCGCAGACGGCTCGACGCTCGCTGCGTCTCTTCGACATCGAGGACGGGGCCCGGATCGAGTTCGTCAACCGTCGGGAGAACATCGTCTTCCGTGTCACCTCCGACGGGAACGACTGGGCGCTGAAGCTCCACCGGCCCGGATATCACACGGACAGCGAGATCGAGTCCGAGTCGGCGCTCCTGGAGACGCTCACCGGCGCAGGAGTCTCCGTCCCGACTCCCGTTCGACGTTCGGACGACAGCCACGTGGCGCATGTTGCCGATGCCGACGGAAACAGCACCCAAGTGACCATGCAGCGGTGGCTCGCCTCCGCGATCCCGCTGGGGTCTTCTCCCCTGACCTTCACGGGACAGGCACGACCGACCGACGCGCAGCTCCTGCAGTTCGGGCGGACCATCGCCCTCCTGCACCGCTGCTGGGAACGCACCGGCACGCCGGCCGGTTACGATCGCCTCGCCTGGGACGCCGCCGGGCTGAGCGGCCCGGACGCGCTGTGGGGCCGCGCCAGCCGCCTGAACGGCCTGACCCCCGAGCAGCGCGTGACGTTCGAGGAGGCTGAGCAGCGGCTGGCGCAGGACCTCGCCGTCCTCCCCCGGACACCGAGCACCTACGGCCCGATCCACGGAGATCTCACGCTCGAGAACATCCTCGACTCCGAACGCGGTCTCTCCGTGATCGACTTCGACGACTGCGGCGAGGGCTGGTACCTGTTCGACCTCGCGACTGCTTGCTTCTTCCTCACTGGTCACGGCGAGGCGGACGAGATGGTGGGCGCGGTGCTGCGCGGATACCAGAGCGAACGCTCGCTGAGCGTGGCGGACAGACAGGCGTGGCATCCCCTCCTGCTCGCCCGCGCACTCTCGTATCTGGCCTGGTCGGTCGCCAGACCGGAGGTCGAAGCGACGCAGTTCCACCTGGACAGTGTTCTTCCCCATGCGTTCCGCGCCAGCCTGCTCTACCTTTCGACTGGCCACACCGGCTGGACCGACCTCCCTATGAACTGACCGACCCGCGTCACCGGAACGACAAACTGAACGCGAGATGGAAGCAACACATGACTGATCTACTCACCCGCCGATTCGCAACGCTCGGGCCATACAGCCCGCTGTTCTACGACACCCCCATCGAGTTCGTCGCGGCGAGCGGCGTCTGGCTGACGGACGTAAACGGCGTCCGCTACCTCGACGGTTACAACAACGTCCCCCACGTAGGGCACGCGCATCCCCGCGTCGTCCAGGCCATCGCCGACCAGGCAGCCACCCTCAACATCCACACCCGCTATCTCAACGATCGGGTCGTGGATTACGCGGAACGTCTGCTCAGCACCTTCGACGCGGAGATCGACCGTGTCATCTTCACCAACAGCGGATCCGAGTCCAACGACCTCGCATTCCGGATTGCGACCCAGCACTCCCGCTCCAGCGGAATCATCGTCTCTGACTTCAGCTACCACGGCCACACCCAGGCCCTCGCTCGCGTCACCACCGGCCTCACCGCTCACGAGGGCCTCGGCGATCACGTGCGGACGATCCGCGTCCCCGATCTGGACGGTGCGGACACGGGCGTCCCGGAGGCCGCGGTCCTTGAGCGAGCTCTTCGCGAGCTCGCCGAGGCGATCGCGTCCCTCCAGGAGACCGGCCACGGCGTCGCCGCGATCCTCTTCGACTCCCTCTTCTCGACGGAGGGGCTCAACCGCGTCCCGGCCGGCTACGTGCGACAGGTCGCAGCTCTGGTCCGCGCGGCCGGTGGGCTCGTCATCGCAGATGAGGTCCAGTCGGGATTCGGACGCACCGCCCGGAACTTCTGGGGCCACCAGAATCACCGCATCGTCCCGGATTTGGTGACGATGGGCAAGCCGATGGGCAACGGGCATCCCGTGGGCGGCGTCGCGCTGTCCGCAGCCCTGCTGGACGAGTTCGGCCCCCGCAATATGTATTTCAACACCTTCGGAGGCAATCCGGTTTCGGCGGCGGCAGGTCACGCCGTCCTGGACGTCCTCGCCGAAGAGGAGCTGATTCAGCGGGCGCAGGTCAACGGTGCGAAGATCCGAACCGCGCTCCACGAACTCGGACGGGACCACTCCTGGATCGGGGCGCCGAAGGGCGATGGGCTCTTCTTCGGCGTGGAGGTCTTCGATCGCTCTGTCCTGGACGACGAGGCGTCGCCGGATCCCCGAAGAACGAAGGCGGTGGTGGAGGCGATGCGCGAACGCCAGGTGCTCATCAGCCGCATTGGACGGTCGGACACGGTGCTTAAGATGCGCCCACCGCTTGCCATCGACTCGGCGGAGCTCGATGGTCTCCTCGACAGGTTCTCCGACTCGTTGAAGACCGTCGAGTCGGTGGCGCTCGCACGCTGAGCAGGATTCATGCGAATGGGGGCGCGCCGTCGGCGCGCCCCCATTCGCATGAATCCTCAGTAGGAGAGAGACAGGTGTTCGCGACTGTGCCGTTCATCGCTCAGCGCGATGCCCATGATCCCCTGTGCGAAGTCCGCTCCCGATATCACGGACTCGCCGTCCTCGCTGAACACGGCGACATCGCCGTGCAGACGGTACTCGCCGCGCACGTCGTCGGGACCATCCGCCCCGAACTCGGCCGCCGGGCTGACGAACACCCAGTCCGCTGCCACACCCTGCAGGACGGAGAGCACGCGGACCACTTCACGGGCTTCGCCGGCGTACTCGGGGGGAACGCGATCGCCGTCGGCGAACCGAGGTCCGCCCGGCGCCTCACGCAGCGAACTGAAGCCGCCGACCACGATGAGCATGGCGCCGGCCCGCACGGCGGCATCGAGAAGGACGATGTACGCCTCCGCAAGCCGGTCTTCGAGCTCGGCACGGGGGGGGCAACGCCCCGATTACGGACATCGCTCTCCGAGACCGCTCGCTCCACAGCCTGGGGATGCAGCGCGTTCCCGGTGATGATGTCCAGTCCCGGACGCGGCTCTACGCCGCCCCGGCTGAATGCGCGCACCGTGAACCCACGGGTCAGAGCGTCGGCGACGATCGCGGAGCCCGCGAAGCCAAACGCGCCGATTACGGTGATGGTGGTCGTGCGATTCCTCTTCTCTGGATGGAGTCGATTGCGGCGATGACTCGCTTGTCGTGAAGCCAGGCGACGCTGAAGGCGGCGAAGTAGAGCGCCATCATAGGGATGGCGAGCAGGAACATCGCGAGCACGTCAGCGGCGGGGGTGGCAATCGCGGTGAACAGTGCGATGAGAATCAGAGCAGTCCGCCAAGAACCGATGATCGACCTGGCAGGGAGGACACCCGTGAAGTTCAGGAGCACCAGGAAGACCGGCAGCACGAAAGCGACACCCACCGCGAGCACCAACTTGGCCACGAAGTCCACATAGGCCTTCGCGGCGATGATCGCCGAATCCTGTGTGGAGGCGAAACTCGTGAGCAGGCTGACGATATGTGGCACAAGCAGCCAGCCGACGAAACCCCCGACCAGGAACAGCGGCACCGCCGTGAAGAAGAAGCCGAACGCGTACGTGCGTTCCTTCCGCGTGAGCGCCGGAACAAGGTAGGCCCAGATCTCGTAGAGCCAGACCGGGCTCGAGATCACGGCGCCGATGGTCATCGCCACCTGCATCTTGAGGTCGAAGGCACCGGTGATGCTGTCGTAGTTGAGCATCGCCGCTCTGCCGGTCTGCCGCGCGACCGCGGTGATAGGCCCGCGAAGCGCGTCCATCGCCGTGCCCGCGAGCACGAAACCGATGACCGAACCGATGAGGAGGCCGAGGGCGGCACGGAACAGCCGCCGGCGGAATTCGGCGACGTGCTCCGTCAGCGACATCCGGCCGTCACGGCTCGCGCGAGCCGGCATCCTGCGACACCCTTGGCGCCGTCCCGTCACGCTTGAGCCCGTCGACCTCGCCCTTGAAGATCCGCATCGACTGACCGATGCTCTTCGCGAGTGCAGGCAGCTTCGGAGCACCGAACAGCAGAAGGATCACCGCGAGAATGATCAGCAGATGCCAACCCGTGAGTCCAGCGAACATGACTACTTCCTTTCGATAGCGTCGACACCGGACCGGTCTTCCGGGGTGTCGAGAAGTGCATCACGAATGATCCGGCGCGGGTCGTACTGCCGCGGGTCCAGCCGCCGCCACTCGATCTCCGTGACCTCCTCGCCGAGCTCATCGCGGAGGCGCGACTTCCCACGCTCTCCCAGATCACGGACCTGACGGACCAGCGCCCCGAGGCGACGAGCGGCCTCCGGCAACCGCGACGGCCCGACCACGAACACTGCGATCACGGCCACGACAACCAGCTTCTCGAACGAGAAACCATCGAACATCGCTCAACCCGCCGTCCTGTGTCCTACTCGAACACCTCGGCAAGCGTCGCGAAGAGACCGTCGACGATCCGGGTGACTTCCTCGGCGGTGACCGTCAAGGGTGGAGTTATGACGATACGAGAGTGGTTCCCCATCACGATGACGCCCGCCGTCTCACGGATCGCGCGGTCCAGCGGCAGCGTCCGATCGCGGACACGTGTCGAATCCAGCCAGACGCTGACCATCAGGCCGATGCCACGCACAGCCAGCACTGCGGGCTGCAGGAGTGCGGCTACATCGAGCTCTCGCCTGAGCTGCGCACCCCGCTCCCGTGCCGCCGCGATGAGGGACTCGCGTTCGATGATCTCGAGGTTCCTCACAGCGAGCGCGCACGCCACGGGATTGCCCGCGTACGATCCCCCGTGATGGTAGCCCGCCAGGCCGTCGGCGATCGCGTCGGAGATGATGACGGCCGAGAGCACGCCGTACCCGCTCGCGATCCCCTTCGCCACCACGATCACGTCCGGTGTGATCCCCCACAGTTCGCACCCGAACCAGGCTCCGCTGCGTCCGAACGCGGTCACCACCTCGTCCGCGACGAAGAGGATGTCGTTCATGCGGAGCACCTCAAGCACTCGCGGCCAGTAGTCGGCCGGCGGCGCGAACATCCCAGCGGGTCCGAACACCGGTTCACCGAACATGGCGGCGATCGTCTCGGCGCCCTCTTCTGCGATGACCCTTTCGAGCTCCGCCAGACAATAGTCGGTGATACTCGCGCCCACCGGTTGCGAGCCCTCCAATGGCATCGTCAGCCCGATCGTCTTGCGCCCCGGGACCGGACGAATCCGCCCGGCAAGCTCCAGGCCGCCGTACGTGTGACCGTGATACGCGCCGCGCAGCGCGAGGATCGTCGTCTTCCGCGGTAGTCCGCGGTTGGCCTGATAGCGGCGCACGACTTGGAGAGCGTCGTCGTCGGCCTCCGACCCGCTCGTGCTGAATCGGACCTTGCCGCTTTCGAGCGGAGAGAGTTCGACGAGCCGCCTCGCAAGTTCAACCGCGTGCGGGTTCCGGTACTCCTCGTGCGTGGTGAAGTGCTCTAGCCGGGCCATCTGCGTGGCCGCCACCTCGGCCATTTCGACGCGCCCGTGGCCGATCTGGCAGAGCCAAGCGCTCGCGTGGGCATCGAGGTACGCCCGGCCGTGGATGTCCCAGACGGTGCACCCTACGCCGCGTTCGAGGATGAACGGCTCGGTGGGAGCGGAACCGGGCCCGCCGTGCTCGAAGTAGCGGAGGTCGTCAGAGGCCAGTCCGGCCAGCTCGGACGTCATCGCACGCCCTCCTCGACCGTCGTGAACGTCTTGGTCGCGATCCGCCACCCTTCGTCCTCGTGCACGAGGGTGAACAGGTTCACGAACGACGACCCCGCGTATCCGGCCTCCTCCAGCACCGCGGTCGCCGTTCTGCCTGCGATGCGGACCACGCTGATCCGGGTGACGTAGCCGGACACCCAGTCGAGATCCGCGGAAGTCGCATCCACCACTCCGAAGAACTCCTGGATCGGAGCGGAGACGAACTGGTCGCCGAGGTATCCCCACATCCGCGCGTCGTCGCGGAAAGTCGACTGCAGCAGCGGGACATCGGCGGTGCTCACGGCTCGGACGTAGGCGGCGACGACGGCGGTGACATCCTCGGCGCTCATGCCGCAGCTCCGCCCTCGCGCGCTGACAGCGGCTGCGGATAGACCGTCCGGGACAGGATCCGGCCGTACGCGCCGAAGAGGAAGTGGCTGGGCCGATTGCCGTCGCTCTCGCTCCCGAAGGCGGCGCAGTAGGAGCGCAGCCCGTCGAAATCGAGCACCATCAGCGCTCCCATGCTCAGGACCTTCTCGGAGAAGGTCAGTGCGTAGATGCCGTCACGGAGCTTGTAGACCCGGCAGGGATCGGTGTCGGCGAGCGGATACTCCTCTCCGGCGAGACAATGCCAGACGTACCACTCGTCATTGAGGTAGATGTGCTCGTAGACGTCGTCCGCGCTGTACTCCCACAGTGCGCGCACGCCGTTGAGATCGCTAGAGCGGCCGATGGGCTCGAATTCGGCGGTCGTCGTCCCTGCCGGGCCGCCCGTCACGGAGGGGAGCTCCGTCACCTGGACCACCGAAGGGACTCCCGGTGCGGTCGCCTCGAGCCGCTGATGGAGGACGAGCGCCCGCCCGTGGGTCACGTCGATGGCGAGTTCAACGGCGGAGGAGCTGTCCTCCGAGGAGGAGAAGCCGACGACGTAGAGCCCCACCGCCGGCTTGAGCGCTTCGTACGTTTCGGCGTGGTAGCGGTCACCATCCCCGCCCGACCGCCAGCGCAACTCGGTGGCCGAGTCGAAGACGTACTCGGTGGTGCGATCGCCGTCCGTCAGCGACAGCCGCAGTCCCGCGAGCTCATCGGTCGGCACCGCTTTGTTCGCGGCGAAGCCTGTTCCGAGGCCCAATGTCTCCGCCGCGAGAACGGGCGTGGGCTCTGATGATGTCATCTGATGTTCCTTGTCGTTGCGTTCGGTCGTGGTGCGCCGGCGGTGTCAGCGCCGTCTACGATGCGAGCCACAGGTTGGCATAGCGGTAGAGAGCGAGCCCCGAGACATCGGGGACGATTCCGCCGAGCTTCTTGCTGTGGCCGTCGATCGCGTCGTAGTAGTTCGGGATGATCAGGCTGCCGCGGTCGTACTGGATCTTCTGCATGTCTGCGGCGATCTCTTTCGCCCGCGTGGGGTTGAGTTCCGGTGCCAGCTGCGCATACAACTTTGTGAACTCTTCGTCCTTGAATGCGCTGTAGTTCGACGTGGAGGTCGGCCCGTCGGTCGTCTGCACCGTGTAGAGGTAGTTGAACGGCGGCGCGACGTTCGGCGAGAACAGGTATGTCCCGTAGTTGGACCCGAAGAAGGTGGCGGAGTCGAGCTTGTTCACGTGCACCGTGACCCCCGCGGCCTTCGCTTGTTGGGCGAAGAGTTGGGACATGCTGACTACGCCTGCGCCGAAGTCGCTGGTGGTCAGGGTCACCTGCAGTTTCTCGGCGCCGGCCTGCTTGAGCAGATACTTGGCCTTGTCGAGGTCCTGGTGCCGCGGGGCAAGCCCGGTATCGAACAGTGGGTCGCTCGGAGAGTAGAGGTCGTTGGCCGACCGGGCGAATCCGTTGTACGCTCCGCGCGTCAACTCCTCGCGATCCACGAGGAGGCGGAAAGCCTGACGCACTCGGACGTCATCGAACGGAGCCTGATCCATCCTCATCTGCAGCGGGTAGAAGCTGTTGGTCTTCTGCACCAGGAGCGCGACCTCTGGCTTGTTCCGGAGGGTCTGGCTGAGAGTGAAGTCGATCGTGTCCGCTCCGAGGATCTGGCCGCTGGCGAGCGCGTTGACCCGTGCAGCGTCCTCGTTGAAGTCAACGATCACGAGCTCGTCGAGGTACGGCTTACCGATCTGCCAGTAGTTCTCGTAGCGGACGAAGTGGGTCTGCTGTCCGGGGACGAAGCTCTTCAGCTTGAACGGCCCGGTCCCCACCGGCTTCGCGATGTCGAAGCCTTCGGGGACGATCGGGACGAACGTCGAGAGGATCTCGGGGAGATTGCTCGTGCCGGTCTTCAGCTTCAGTCTGAACGTGAGCGGATCGACGATGGTGCTGGCGCCGAGGTCGATGACCGACAGCGCCCCTGAACTGCTCGCCGCTGTTGCCGGGTCCTGGATGGAACGGAAGGTTGCGAAGACATCGTTCGCGGTGAGGGGTTTCCCGTTGTGGAACGTGATCCCGCTCTTGAGCTTGATCGTCCACTCGTCGGCCGCCGCGTTGACCGAGTAGGTGTCGACGAGCCGCGGTTTGATCCGGTAGTCACCCGTGGAGTACCACAGCGTCTCGTACATGGCCATGTAGCGGGCGAAGTCGGCGGAGGTGTTCGAGATCCACGGGCTCAGACTTCCCGTGGATCCCGAACCCATCGCACCGTGGATGAACGTGCCGCCTCGCCGAGGCGTTCCCGTCGGTTGCACGTCGACGATTCCGCTCGCGTGTTGCGGCGTGCACGCGGCCAGGACGCTCGTGGCGGCCAGGGCCAGGCCTCCCAGCGCTCCGGCCTGAAGCAGACTCCGTCGTGAAAGCGTCATGCCGTCCTCCTCGGTGATGCGGACCCGGTTCGTCCGCTGGTTCGATTCTTGTGATTGTTCGGAATTGCTGTTTGGCGCTAGACGGCCTGCTCTTGACCAAGAGTCGACTGGATGAGCGATCCGCGGATCACCGGCGCCCCAGCGATTCCCGCGTCGATTGCGAAGAGGTCTCCGACCATCTCGTCACCTTCGATCTCGCGGAACGCGGTGACGTACAGCGTGGTGCCCTCGAAGCTGAGCGACATCGGGTGGATGCCGTCACCCAAGGGGATCTCACGGATCGACGAACCGTCGGGCGCGACCACGTCGACCGTCGATGAACCGAATGATGCGACCCACAGCGACCCGTCGGCGCTGAACCGAAGGGCATGGGGTACATGCCCCTCCGGGAGCTGGTAGTACAGCGAGACGGATCCGTCGGGATCGCGTCGCATGATCCTGTCGCGATAGGACTCGCCCCAGTAGACCGCCCCGTCAGCGTCTCCGACGATTCCGCAGGGAAAGTCCGGGCCTGTCTCCACGACGACCGATGCTGTCCCGTCCGGGTCGATCGCGATGATCGCGCCAGGCTCGGTGCGCTCCTCCTCATCCCAACGCCAGATGTTCGAATCGGTGAACCAGAGCCGGCCGTCTGCACCCCAGCAGATGTCGTGAGGAGCGATCAGCGGACGTCCCTCCACCTCGGTGAGCACGGTGTGCGGCAGGGTCGTGCCGAGGTGAAGGATCTGGATGCACGGGTCGATCGCATCAGGAGCTGTCCAGAAGTCCCCGATGTGGCCGCCGGTGTGAGCGAGGTAGGCGTTCTCATCGCGACCCATCACCAGGCCGATCGGCCCCGATGATGTGCGGGCGACGACGAGCTTCCCGTTTCCTGGTGACCAGGTGATCAGGTCGCCGTTGTTGACGTCGACACAGACGAGGGAGCCGTCCTCGAGCGTGTCGGCGCCTTGCGGCATCTCTGCGAAGTCAGTCGAGAGCACTGTAACCGCGGCGTCGCGTTCAGCTGTCATGGGTGTGCCTTTCTTGTTCAGGGAGAAGACCCTCGTAGGTCGGGGCGCCGGTCGTCGAGGTCGAGAGTCGGACGATCCGCCCGGGGCGGATCCCGTTGACATCGGTGTCCTCGGTGCCGAAGTCGACCACGTCGAGGAGTCCGTCGTGCCACAGGAAGTTGATCGGTACCCCACCGGTGCTGATGGTCTCGACCGGGGTGCCATCGCGTTCGAGCACGTCGATGCCGCCCGCTTCGAAGTTGGCGACCCAGAGCCGGCCGCGGGCGTCGAGCTTGATCGCCTCCGGCGTGTGGCCCTCGTCGAGTGTGGTGATGATCTCGGTCGCGCCCCCGGGAAGAATCCTTCCGATCCGGCGCGTGTAGGACTCGACCCAGACCATCGACCCGTCCGCTTCTGCGGCGATCCCGTTCGGGAACACGTTGCCCGGCTCGTGAGCGACATGCGCGCGTCCGGCACGGTCGAAGCGGTAGATGCGGCCCGGATCGGCACGCTCATCCGGATCCCAGTGTCCGGAGTCTGTCATCCAGAGCCGGCCTTCCGTGTCCCAGACGAGTGAGTTCGGGGCGATGAAGGGGATGCCGTCCGCTTCGGTCGCGAGGGTCTCCACGTGTGCGCCGTCGGAGGAGACCCGCTGGAGCGAGGGTGGAACGCGGCGAGGAGCTCTGCGATTCACGCCGTCCGATCCGCTCTGGGCGACGTAGAGCCGCCCGTCGGAACCGAACAGGCACCCGTACGGCCGGCCTCCTGTCACAGCGAACGTCGCCAGCAGGCCATCGGGGTAGTGGACGGCGACCCGTCCGGTGTCGGCCTCCACGAAGAGGATCCCGCCGTCGTCGAGCATGATCGGTGATTCCGGATGCCATAACCGGTCGACGATCGTCTGGGCTTGCGTGGCCTGGGTCATAACGAGATCCTCAGGATTCGGCCGCCCATCTGGGCGACGGCGGGGTCGAGCTCTTCGTCGAACGGACCGAGGTCGGTGACGAACAGGTCGGTCTCGGACAGGGCGCAGTTCAGCGGCAAACCGCCCGTGCGGATGAAGTCGAGATCTCGTCCGAAGCGATCGAGGACCGCGATCCCCTCGGTGAAGAGCCCTGCGACCCAGAGGGTTCCCTCCGGCCCGGACTTGATGCACTCCGGGACGTGGTCTCCGGGCAGCGTCCTGATCAGCTGAGGTGCTTCGCCCGGGTACTTCCGGTAGAGGCGATTCGTGTAGCACTCGGCCCAGACCACCGCGCCGTCCCGTTCGACAGCCACTCCGCTCGGGTACACGTTGCCCAACTCGGCGACAGTCTCGACGTCGCCGTTCACTCGGCGCCGGATGATACGGCCCGGCTCGCTACGATCCTCCGGGTCCCAAGTGCCGGAATCGGTCATGTAGATCGAGCCGTCCGCTCCGCGGGCGAGGTCATGCGGTGCGAGGAAGGGCACGCCTCCGGACTGGGTGGCGACGACCTCGATCTCGAGGTCGGGAGTGAGCCGTGAAAGAGAGGGCGTTCGGGAGTGGGCCGACCTCCACTGCCCGGCCTGGCCGCCGTTCTGAGTGAACCAGATGCTTCCATCGGGATCCGCCGACACAGCGTTGGGGCCGCCCCCGACGCGAGCGACTGTACTGAGTTCACCATTGGGGGCCAGTTTGCGGATCGCCCCCGTGTAGGTCTCTGCGAAGATCAGGGAGCCGTCCTGCAGCAGGTCCGGACCTTGGGGGTGACCCAAGCCGTCCGCAAGGACGTCCACGGTGTAGAGGCTCACGAGAGCCACAGGTCCGCGTACCGGTACAGGCCCGTCCCGGAGATGTCCGGGAGCAGACCGCCGAGCTTGGTCGTGTGGCCGTCGAACGCGTCGTAGAAGCCGGCGATGATCAGCCCGCCGCGGTCGTACTGGATCTCTTGCATCCGATGCTGGATGGCCTTGCGTTTGGCGGGGTCGGTCTGCGCCGACGCCTGAAGGTAGAGGGAGTCGAACTCCGGGTCCTTGAAATGGGTGTAGTTGTTGACCGAGACCGGCGCGTCGAGCTGTTGCGCGGTGTAGAGGTAGCTGCCCGGCGACAGGATGTTCGGCGAGAACGTGTAGCTGCCGAGGTTGGGGCCGTTGAACGTCGTGCTGTCCAGCTTGTTCACGCTGATGTTCACGCCGGCCTTCTTGGCCTGCGCGGCGAACAGCTGCGAGAGCGAGAGTACTCCCGCGCCGAGATCGGTGGTGGTCAGAGTCAACGCCAGGTTCTCCGCTCCGGCCTGCTTCAGGAGGTGCTTCGCCTTGTCGAGGTCCTGGTGCCGCTGCGGAAGATCCTTCGCGTAGAAGGGGTCGCTCGGCGCGTAAAGGTCGTTCGCGAGCCGGGCGTGGCCCGCGTACGCTCCCGCATTCAGAGCCGGTCGGTCGGCGATCAGCTTGAACGCCTGCCGCACACGTACGTCGTCGAACGGTTTCTGATCGACGCGCATCTGGAGGGGGATGAAGCTGTTCGTTGGCTGGTGCAGATACGTGACGCCCGAGCGGTTGTCGAGCAGCTTCACCAACGTGAAGTCGACCGTGTCGGCGCCGGAGATCTGGCCCGACAGCAGGGCGTTCACCCGGGCGTTCTCGTCGTTGAACCCCACGATGCTGAGCTCGTCCAGGTACGGCTTGCCCGGGAGCCAATAGTTGGGGTTTCGCGAGAAGTCCGACCGGATGCCCGGTTGGAAATTCTTCGAGATGAACGGGCCGGTACCGATCGGCTTGGCCTCCGTGTAGTCGGCGGGAACGATCGCCACGGCGCTGAGCATCTCCGGGAAGTCGACCGCTGCGCGCGTCAGCTTGATCTTGACGGTGCGATCGTCGACTTTGGACGAGTTGGCCAGGTCGACGATCGACATGATGCCGGCGGCGCTTGCACCCGTTTTCGGGTCCAGCGTCATCTGTAGCGTTGCGAGGACATCGTCGGCGGTCAGAGTCTTGCCGTTGTGGAACTCCACCCCGGAGCGGATCCGGATGGTCCACTCGTCCGCGGTGCTGTTCGTGCTGAACTCGTCGGCGAGCCGCTTCTGGACCACATAGTTGTGATCGGGATAGAACAGGGTGTCGTACTGCGCCATCCATCGCCCGTAGTCGGGGACGGAGTAGAAGAGGAACGCGCTGAGGGTGTCCGAGGAGCCGCCACCCGAGATGCCGTGGGTGAAGTGCCCGCCCCGCCGAGGAGTTCCCGTAGCGGCGTTCGTCGGGGTCACCAGTCCTCGTGGAGTGCATGCGGCCAGGGCTGCGGCGCTGGCGATCGCCAGCCCGCCGGCCGCGGCGCCGACGAGGAGATTCCTTCGTGAGATCGTCATGTCAGTCCGTTCTGTGGTGCCTTCTGGATAGGTCAGCGGCGGGTGGGTAGCGTGCGGAACAGCGAGGGTGTGTCTGCGAGGAGCCGGCGCGTGTAGTCGGCTCGAGGAGAATCCAGGACCGCGTCGACGCTGCCCGTCTCGACCACACGACCGTCCTTGAGCACGACGACATCGTTTGCGATCTCGCGCACCACCGCGAGGTTGTGGGTGACGAAGAGCATGCTCAGCTTCTCCTCGTCCCGAAGCCTGTCGAGAAGCGAGAGGATGACGGCCTGAACCGACACGTCCAGAGCGCTCGTCACCTCGTCGCAGATCAGCATTCGCGGTTCACACGCGATGGCCCGGGCGATGGCAGCCCGCTGGCGTTCGCCGCCGGAGAGCTCGCGAGGACGGCGATCGACGAGCGAAGCGGACAGCGCCACCTTTTCGAACGCCTCCAGGGCTTTCTCCCGTGCTGCAGCACCACGCAGACCGAAGAACTGCTGAATCGGCACCAGGACGCTGTCCATGACGCTGAGGCGCGGATTGAGAGCGCGGTCCGCGCTTTGGAAGATGTATTGGATCTCGCGTCGTTCGGATGCGATTCTCGCCCGGACCTTCGTCGCGAGCTTCTCGCCGCCGAACTCGATATCCCCCGACCAGTTGGAGTTCAAACCCACGATCGACCGCGACAGCGTCGATTTTCCTGACCCGGATTCACCGACGAGGGCCACACACGACCCCGACGTGACGCGCAGATCCACTTCGAACAGCACCTGCTTAGTTCCGTACCACGCGTCGACGCCTCGGATCTCCAGGACTGCGGGAGCACCGTCCGTGGCCTCCCGCGTCGACGTCAGCAGCCGGCGGCCAGCGATGTCGGGGATCGCGCCCAGCAGCCGCTTGGTGTAGTCGTGTGCGGGCTGACCGAAGAGCTCGACGGAATCGCGGTCTTCGACTACGTCTCCCTCTTCGAGGACGATGACGCGATCGGCGAGCTCACGCACGACGGAGAGGTCATGGGTGACATACAGAGCGACGACCTGGTTGCTGTGGCACAGCGTACGGACGGTCTCCAGCACCTTCGACTGCGTCGAGACGTCGAGGCCGGTGGTGATCTCATCGAGTACGACCACCGAAGGGCGCACGAGGAAGGCCAAGGCGATGATCACGCGCTGTAACTGCCCGCCTGAGAGCTGGTGCGGGTACTTGCGGAGGAATTCCTTGCTGGATGGCAGGTTGACGTCCGCGAGAACCGTGCTGATCCGTTCGGTCAGCTGTTCGCGGTCGAGGTCGGCGAGGTGCGTTTGGCCGAGCTCCTCGAAGTGGCGTCCGATGCGCCGGGTCGGGCTGAGTGCTGAGGCGGGGTCTTGGGAGACGAACGCGACCTCCGACCCCCGGAGCGCCCGCAGCTCGCGGTCCGAAAGATCGAAGATGTTCCTGCCCCGAATGCGGATCTCGCCGCCGGTGACCTGCGCACCCGGGCGAAGGTGTCCGAGCACGGTGGTGCCGATGGTGGTCTTGCCGCTGCCGGATTCACCGACGAGTGCGACGATCTCGCCGGCGTCGGCCGTCAGTGAGACTCCGTGCAGGATCTCCCTGCCCGAGAGGAGTTCGACTCGGAGGTCGTCGATTTCCAGGACGGCGCTCATCAAGACTCCTTGTCGGTGCGGGCGGTCTGCGGCGGCCGGAAGCCGGTTCTGCGGATCAGGCCGGGAGCCCGGCCTGTGCGAACGCCGGAGACGCTGCGGCTGACACCCTCGCCGAGGGTGTTCGTCGCCAGGGTGAAGAGGGCGATCATCAGCACGGGAGCCAGCGCAGCCCACGGCTGAAGGGTGAGCCCGGAACGGTTCTCGTTGACCATCAGTCCCCAGTCCGCGAGCGGGGCCTGGACACCGAACCCCAGAAAGCTCAGCCCTGCGATAGCGCCGATCGACCAGGTGAGAACGGCGCCGGTCTGCACGATGAGCGGGGTGGCGATGTTGGGGAGGACGTCCCGCAGCAGGATGCGCCACCGGGGTACTCCCATCATCTCGACCGCCTCGACGTACTCCTGCGTGACCGTGTCGAGCGTCACACTGCGTACCAGACGGCCGACGACCGGACTCCAGCCGATCGCGACCAGCACGACGATGAGGAACTGACTCTGGCCGAGGAGTGAGACGAAGAGCAGCACGAACACGATCGAGGGGAACGCGAGCAGGACGTCCATGATCCACACGATGACGGCGTCGACCCGTCCCGACGAGTAGCCGGCGATCAGACCGAGAACGGCACCGAGGAGGACGCCGATGAGAGTCGCTGCCGCTGACATCCAGACGACAGTGAAGCCGCCTGCCAGAACGCGCGAGTAGACGTCGGCGCCGAGGTAGTCGGTCCCGAGGATGGAGCCGGCGCCTGGGGCTTGGAAGGGGCCCCCGACGATCTCGGTCGGATCGTGCGGGGCGATGAAGGGGCCGACGACCGCGACGAGCACGATGAGGAGTGTGCCGATCGACCCGATGACGAACTGGAGGTTCAGCCATCGCGGCCGCTGCCGGCCGCTCGGAGGAGGGGTCACGACCTCGGTGTAGGAGGTGACGGGAGGGGCTTCTCGAGCAGCCATGTTCAGCTCCGTGTTCTCAGCTTCGGCGTGAGCAGAACTGTCACCACGTCGGCCAGCAGGTTGAAGAGGACCACGCCGGCAGCGAAGACGAGCGTGACCGCTTGGATCACGGGGAGGTCGCGCTGCGCGACCGCAGCGTTGAGGGCTCCACCGAGTCCCGGATAGTTGAAGACGTACTCGACGACCACGACTCCGCCGAGCAGGTAGCCGAGCATCATCGCGGTCCCCTGCGCTGCCGGTACCACCGCGTTCGGCACGGCGTGGCGCCAGATCACCGTGCGCTCCGGCAACCCACGAAGCCGAGCCATCGAGACGTAATCGGAATCGAGGATGTCGATCATCGATGCGCGCACCAGACGTGCCAGGAATGGCACAGTCGCCAGCAGAAGGGTGATGACCGGAAGAGCCATCAGCTCGGGATGCTGGAACGGCGAGTCGCCGGTCGGAATGATCGACGCCGCAGGGAAGAGGGTGAAGACGGCGGTCGAGAGCAAGAGGAGCACGAAAGAACCGATGACGAAGTCCGGCAACGCCATCATGGCGAGGAAGCTGCCGTTCACGACTTGGTCGGTCGCCCCGTCGCGGCGGATCGCGAGGACGATTCCGACGACGATGGAGATGATGATCATCAGCACGGCGACGATGAGCATGAGCGACAACGAGTTCGTCAGCCGTACACCCAACAGGTCGCTCACCGGCCCCCGGCTGGCGAGCGAGGTGCCGAAGTCGCCGCGCACCACCCCGAAGAGCCAGTCGCCGTACTGCACGATCGCGGGCCGGTTCAGGCCGAGCGTCTCGCGCAGCGCCTCCACCCGCTCAGGTGTCGCGTACTTTCCGAGGATCGCGCGCGCGGGATCGGAGGGCAGGAGCTGCGTGGCCATGAATACGATGACCGAGACGACCCAGAGCACGAGGACACCCAGCCCGAGTCGCCGGAGGACCCAGTTCCAGGACGCTCCTCTGCGTCGGCTCGTCCGTTTGATCATGGGCGCTGCGGCGATCGTCGTCTCTGCCATGAGGTACTCGCTCTCTCCGCCTAGCGGTCGAGCGCTTCGACGACATCGGCGGTGGTAGCCACGTCGCACAGCATCGAGAGACCGTGCGCGAGCGCCCCCTCGTGCCACTCCGCGCTGACGGAGCTCAGCGCGTCCGAGGCGAGCACGACACGGTAGCCGAGGTCGGCGGCGTAACGCGCGGTGCTCTCGACGGAGAGGTTGGTGTAGGTCCCGGTGAGGATGAGGCTGTCGATCGCTCCTGCGCGCAGAGTGAGTTCGAGGTCGGTTCCGGTGAACGCGCTGACACGTTGTTTGTGCACGACGATCTCGCCGTCGAGCGGCTCGAGCCCAGGTACGACGTCCATGCCGTCGGCGCCGTCCTGCAGGTCGTCGTATTCGGCCAGCTCCTTGAAGAGCGGAGTGATCATGCCCCCGGGGCGGATGCCCGTCGCGCTCTTGTGGTGGACGTGGATCACTTCGGCGCCGGTCGCTCTGGCTGTGGAGAGAAGGGCGACGATGTGGCTCACCTGATCCTGCTCCGCGAGGTGTTCGGCGACGGGGCCGTCGCTGACGACGCTTTGGTGCATGTCGAGCACGAGAAGCGCAGTGCTGGCCGGGTTGAGGGGTTCGAGCGACATAGGGCTTCCTTCGGGGGTCGTGAAAGGTGGTACGGCGTCAGCCGTAGTAGTGGTTCATCGCGGACTGGCCGCCATCGATCGGGATGGTGGTGCCCGCGAGGAATGCCGGCGCCTCCGACACCAGGTACCGGATCACCTCAGCGACCTCCGCCGGATCTGCAGCGCGGGAAAGCGGATTGAGGCGGCGCATGAAACCCGCGTCCACGTCGTCGATGAACACATCGTTCATGGGCGTTCTGATCCAGCCCGGGGCGACCGCATTCGCGACGATCCCATCCAGTGCCAGATCCACGGTGAGTCCGCGGGCCAGCGAATGCAGCGCAGCCTTCGCCGCGCTGTAGTGCGGCAGCCCGGCGTCGCTGATGATCCCGCTCACCGATCCGACGAGGACGATGCGGCCCTGTCCTTGCGCTCGCATGTGGGGGACGACGGCCATGCTGGCCAGGGCCGCCCCGGTGACCACGACGTCGAACATCGTCCGCCACGCGTCAGGAGTCATCTCGGCGAACGGTCGGACGTCGAGGATGCCGGCGTTGCTCACCAGGGCATTGATGCGACCAAACGACTCGACGGTCGAGGCGACTAGATCGCGCACCGAGGACTCGACCGAGATGTCCGTCGGCACCGCGGCGACCTCTGCGCCATCGACGGCGGCGTCGCGCAGCCGTTCCGCCGCATCCCAGAGCAGGTCGGCTCGGCGACCGGCGATGACGGTCGTCCATCCTTGACCGACGAGCGCTTCGGCCGTGGCATAGCCGATTCCTGTGCCTCCACCCGTGACGATCGCCACCGGCGCGCCGCTCGTATTCATTCGGTGCCTTCCGCCGAGTCCGCAGTTCTGTTGGACGACACTAAATTCGCGACAGCGTCGATCGTTTGTCTTTCTCGACCCTGGGTTTGACTCTCGGTGTCCTTGCCGTTTCAGCCAGCCGGCGACGGCCCGCTCCGCCGTATTTCCCGATCGTTTCGTTTCTGTGAAGCCTCTGTTTCAGCGGTGAACGCCCTAGTCGCCACGTGCAAGACTCATGTCCGCAACCGCACGATGCGCGAAAAAGGGGCCCGGCGGCTGTAGCGTCGCGTTAGCCTCCCTCCGAGGACGGGCGACGACGCCCGCCGAAGGGAAAGTGGCACATGTTCATCTCCACTCAGGGTCTGGATGCGGCTTCCGGACGCGACACTTGGCGAGACCTCCTCTCTAATGCCTTCGTTCCGATGCAGGCCGTTCTGCCGGAACATGAGACTTTCCAGGGCGAGATCCTCGAGCATTCGCTCGGCGGGACGTTCATCTCTTCAGTTTCGGCGGGCGCGCACGTGGCTCGACGAACCTCGGCGCATGTCGCGTCCGCGGAGAACGAGTATCTGAAGCTCAGCACCCCGCTCACCGGCATGTGCCGCGTCGAGCAGGAGGGGAAGCAGGTTCTGCTCAACCCGGGTGATCTGACGGTGTACGACACCAACCGGCCGTTCACGCTCTCCTTCGATGGACCGTCGAAGATGCTCGTGATGATGTTCCCGCCGCAGGCCCTCAATCTCTCGCGCGATCTGCTCCCGGACGTGCTCCTCGAGCATTACTCGGGGACGACCGGGATCGGGACTCTGGTCTCGCCGCTTCTAAACAATCTGGTGCGGCACTTCGACGAGATCGACCCGAGCAGCAATAGCAGACTCGCGAGCAACGTTCTCGACCTGGTCGCGATCTTGTTCGCCGAGCGCCTTCAGGTGCCGGTGATGCGCAGCCCTAACCAGACCCTCATCGTTCGGGCGCACGATCTCATCGAGCGCAACCTGGACGATGCCGAGCTTGGTCCCGAGCTCGTTGCCGCCACCATTCATATCTCGGTGAGCTATCTCCACAAGCTTTTCAAACAGGATGGTCGCTCGGTGAGCAGGTACATCCTGGAGCGTCGCCTTGAGCGGTGTCGACGCGACTTGGTCGACCCGGTGCATCACATGGTTCCGGTGGGGTCGATCGGCGCCCGTTGGGGGTTCCCGGACGCAGCGCGGTTCAGCCGCGTCTTCAAGGCCGCCTATGGAATCTCACCACGCGACTACCGGCTGGCCCACTGACGCCAGGTCAGACCCTCCGGAGTCGCCAGCGACGTCTGATGACCGCTATCACAACGATCAGCATAACGGCTACGGCCGCGAGGGCAGCAGCCTGCACACCTGTCAGATACGCATTCTGGAGTTCGGCGCGGCTGCCCAGGAGGCCAGGATCTAGGAGGGCCTCGGCTAGGCCAGCACGGGCATGCGCCCGCTCCGACGCGGTGGATCGCAGCGTCGAGCTTCCCGTCCCGATCCATCGATACACGGCAAGCGCCACACTGCCCAGGACGCTGGTTCCCAGCGCGCCGCCCAGTTCGCCACCAGTCTCAGATACTCCGGATGCGACGCCGGCGGCATCCGATGGGACGCTTCCGAGAACAGCGTCCACTGTGACGACGGAGATCACGCCGAACCCGAACGATTGCAGCGAATAGGCAGACGAGATCAACCATGCGGTGCCGTCGACTCGAACGAGCAGGAGCAGTAGTACTCCAGCGACGACCCCGACGGCGCCGACGAGGATGTGCGCTTCGAGTGTCCAACGCTCTCGCACGCGCGAAGCGAGGCTCGTTCCGATGATCAGCGCGAACGCGGCAGGGATCATCAGACCCGCCGACTGCAATGGGCCGTAGCCCATCACCAGCTCAAAGATCTGCGGGATGAAGAACCCGACTCCCAGAACCGCGAACACAGTAGCCGAGTTCACTCCGACACCGAATCGAAGAAGTGGATGCCGCAGAAGGCGGAGGTCCACCAAGGGCACCGCCAACCGTCGTTGACGCCGGACCAGGATCCAGAGGGAGCTGAGGGCCACCATCGACGTCGGAACGTACACTGGCCAGCTGCCGGGGTCCGCGAAGACCTGCTTGATGCTGAACAGGATGGCGATTCCGCCCACGATCAGAAGCAGCACGCTCGCCGCATCCACTGGCCTTGCGGTGCCCCGGACGACGACCCGGAACGAGGTCATGACCATCAGGACCACAACGAGCATCACTGGCACATTGACCAGGAACACCGCTCCCCACCACATGTTCGCAAGAAGGACCCCCGCCAGAAGAGGACCGGCTATCCCTCCGCCGGCGAACCCTGCCGACCACGCGGCCAGCGCGCGCGTGCGTTCCCGTCCCGCGGGGAAGGATTGCCGCACTAAGGCGAGGGTCGCCGGCATGAGGGTCGCTCCGACGCACCCGAGCAGTCCCCGCGAGGCGATCAGCAACTCCCCGGACGGCGAGAACGCACTCGCGGCGGAGACCAGCGCGAACGCGAAGCATCCCCAGACGAGAGTCCGCCTCGCCCCGATGCTGTCGACCAGCGATCCGGCCGGTACGAGGAGCGCCGCGATGAACAAACCGTAGGTGTCGACCACCCAGAGCTGTTGAACGCCGTCCAGGCCAAGTGATGTTGAGATCTTTGGCAGTGCGAGATTCAGCACCGAGAAGTCCATCGACACCACGATCGAAGGCAACGTGATCGCGGCTATCATCGCCCCGCGGCGATGATACCTGCCCGAGACTGCAACGAGAAAGCCCACGGTTGCATCGTGTCGCGGATACGTCGAGCGTTCTGTCAACGGGAGCGGTACTGCCCGGAGGGACAAGACACCTGAGCCCCAGAGCCAAGACGATGCCCAGCCGCGCAGCGAGCTTGTATTTTCGCGCAGACTGCCGCTTCGGTCATTGACCGGGCGCGATCGGTCTGAGGAGACTCCCCTCACCCGGTGTGTGTGCCGTGTACCCCGACTCGTCGCATCGCATCCGCGTCTCATGTCCCATTCGCTCGACATCGGAAAGGATGCGCCATGCGTCTGCCGTTCAACCCTGCCACACGAATCGACATCTCCCTGCTCATTGTGAGGCTCGGCTTGCTCGTGGACTTCGTCGTCCACGGATCCCAGAAACTCTTCGGCGCCTTCGGCGGAGGTGGTGTCTCGGGAACCGGGGCGTTCCTCGCTTCCATCGGCGCGAACCCTGGCCCGCTATGGGCGGTCGTGGTTGGCTTGGTCGAGTTCGTCGGCGCGCTCTGTGTTGGCGTCGGCCTCTTCACCCGCATCGCGGCGGCGGCCATTGCGATCGACATGTTCACCGCGATAGTCATGTACAACTGGCCGCACGGATTCTTTGCCGAGACGGCGACGGGCGGCTGGGAGATCAACATGCTCATCATCGCGATGTGCCTCGCTCTCGCATTCGCTGGAGCCGGCGCTTATTCACTCGACGCTCCGATCGCCCGGCGACGGGGGAGCCGAAGCGCAGCAGTCGTCAGCGACTAGCCGGAAAGTGATTCGTGTGTGAATAGTCGGGCGAGAAGGGGATTCCGACCTTACCGCAACCAACGGACGGATTATCGGGACATGGCAGACTCAGTTGGACGCGAGCTCACGCGCGCCTTCTATGACCTGTTCAGCTCGGAACGGCCGGATCGTGTCGATAATATTTTGGGCGCCGGGTGGACAAACCACCCGGCGGACGAGGGTCGGTCTCCGGACGTCTCGGGGTTCCTCGACGGAATCCAGGATCTTCGCACCGCGCTGAACGCTCTCCGGGTCGACATCGAAGAGACGGTGGAGCAGGGCTCCCTCATCGTGTGTCGGATACGCGTCACGGGTCGCTTCGTCGGGCCTTTCGCGGGCGTCCCCCCAACCGGGCGTGAAGGCAGCTTCTCCGCGATGGACATGCACCGCCTCCACGCGGGCCGAATCGTCGAGACGTGGCATTACGAGCACACCGAGCAGCTGGCCGACGAATAGACGATCCGACGCGACGAGTACCGGTGTCATACGGTCTCCTCGACCGGTCCCACAGTCTCCACTGAGCCGGGCCCCACTTGCCTCCTTTTCACCTCGAGTCGCAGGCTGGCGATATTGGTCAACACCCAAAGCCCACGCGCACACCTGGCTGAGCTCCGGCGCCGGACCGGCCGTTGTCGTCGCTATGTGGTCGGTTGTTCTGCACAACCAAACCGCTGCGGGGGTCGTCGAGCCAACCACACCGTTCAGCCCGCCCTGCACTTCGGGGCCAGACCGTGCATCGCTGATGAGTTTTGCTCTTCTCCCTTCCCGGTCCCGACGACGCTCTCGCTACATGCCTTCTTTGTCAGCTGAGCGTTGTGCGGCCCGCTGGGGCGGGACTGAGGAGCCGGCGGTCGGCGAATCTCGGTGAAGAATGGGCTATCGCTCGGACCGTCGTGGAAACAGGTCGACTCCGAGTCCGTCTTCCAGCAGGGTGATTGTGACGATATCGGGCCACACGTCGCCATTCAGGATTCGAACGATCTGTCCGTGGTCGAGCTGGCAGAGTTCAGCGACGTCACGCATCGTGAACCCTTCGATTGCCTCCCGCAGGTTCGATGCGAACTGCCGTGCGGCATGGGCCGGGCCAATCAGTCGCTCGTCGAGGGGCTTGTCGGGCACTTTCTCCCATTTCGCATCGTCGATCCGTGACGACGGTGAGCGCGGCCAATCGTCAACGATCTCACGAGGTCGCTGACGTTTGAGCCGAGGCATACGTCGAGCGTAGACGAGTGGCGGGGATCCGGGCAGCGCAACGCGAGTTGCAACTCCCCATCTGGTGCAACTAAACACCAGTATGAGTGAGCTGCGATCCGATGTCAACTGCGTGAGACCACTTCGCCGCCCCGAGACGAACGCATCTGGCGCGAGTGCGTGTTGCGGTGCTACATTGCACCACACTCGGGCGCTGAGTTTCCGTCGGCGTCACCGGAGGGTGTGTGATTGTGCCCTTGATCAGCACAATCTTCTCATCGATGCCCGTCCCCGATTGAGCGCCCAACCACCGATAATCCACTCGCATAGAACCTCTGTAACCACCCCAGAGGAGATGTCATGCCAGGAAAGAACAAGCAGGTCTATAAGGCCATCCAGCCCATCGAGCCACGGACTCGCAACCTCGTGTTATGGCTGGACAAACACGGAACCAAGCACACCGAACCCGCTGGGCCAGCAATTGTCCACCAGCCCTTCGAGCTCAACCGCCGTGCCCGCGAGCCCGTGCACTACAGGGGCCAGCGTCACCGACCCGGCCTTTACTGGTTCGCGCAGCTGAACCGGCACGTCTGGCACGAGTCAATGCTCGAGAAGTGGGCTCTCGTCTTCCTGGACTTCCTCAGCCCCGTCGAAGCCGTAATCCCGCAACCGTGCCTCGTGCAGTTCGAGGACGGAACCCACCACTGGCCGGACTACTTCGTCCTCCACGCCGACGGAACCCGCGCCATCCTCGACGTCCACTTCGACGGTCTCATCAACGACCGCGTCCGACGGCAGTTCGAGAACACCAAGAGAGTGTGCGACTCCATCGGATGGAAGTACGAGACCTTCACCGGCGTCGACCAGGTGCTTCTCAAGAACGTCCTCCTGCTCAGCCTCTACCGGCATCCGCGCTGGGCGCCACCGCCCGAGGACGCGGCCGAACTCCTGAGAACAGCACCCGGGCTCACCCTCACGGACCTCCTCGACAGACGCAACCCCATCGCGCCCGTCGTCACCACGTCCCAGCTGTACCACCTGCTTTGGACGGGCCAACTTGCCGCCGACCTCACCAAACCCCTCAACGACGCCACCACCCTCCAGAAAGGCATCTGATGCGCCACCTCGACCCCAACGCCACCCTCCGCCTCACCGACGGTGACTTCACCATCACCGAAATCGCCGGCAGCATGTACACCCTCCGCAACATCAACACCGGCGAGTACCGCAACATCCACATCAGCGACATCGTCCCCAGGCTCACCGAGCCGGCGCCCCGCGTCGCCTCCGACCCGAGGCAGTTGGAGAACATCCCCGACGATGACCGCGACGAACTACTGTTCTGGGGCGGTCACCTCAACGAGATGAACACCGGACGGAAAGACCTGTCCGAGACGGACGCTCCGGTCAACCCGAACTACGACCCAGGCACGGTGAAGCTCGAGCAGAGAGTTGAGCGAAAGTCCGAAGAGCTCACTGCCCTCGGCCGGAAAGTGTCGCCCTCAACGCTGTACCGGAAGCGGAAGAAGTACCTGGACGGCGGCCTCGCCGCCCTCATCGACAACCGCAGCATCCGAACTGAGAGCCCGCTCGACAAGGCCGACGAACGCTGGGTCGCGGCTCTTCGACAGGTCATCGCCGAAGCGGCCAACGAGTCCACCCGGACGGCAGCCGGTCTCCTCGCCATCGCCCGCCGCCGGCTGAAAGAGCAGTACCCGGGCCAGGTCATCGCTGTCGGCTCCCGCGCCACCCAGTACCGCCAGTTCAACTACATCGCTAACGGAAAGTACACCACCGGAACGAGTAAGCGACGTCAGGAACGTATCGCCACCCCGCGCAGACCGTTCGGAGACACCCGGAAGTACGCGCCCGGTCAGGTCGTCGAAATCGACAGCACCACCCTCGACGCGCCGGTGCTTGACGAGGAAGGGAACGTGCAGCGTCCCATCCTCACCATCATGGTCGACGTCTGCACGGGCAGCATCGTCGCACACTCTTTCCGGCTCGTGGCCGCAACCAGCATGGACCACGCTTTCCTGCTCGCCCAGGCGATGACCCCGCGCCGGCTGCGACCTGGAGCCAACCAGGCATGGCGGATGATGGCGCGGCGCTTCCCGTGGGCCGAGCTGGTGAGCTTCGAGGAGCGGAACAAGCTCGACGAACAGAGGCCGTTCATCGTTCCCGCAGCCATCACCGTGGACCACGGGACGGACTACACCGGAACGACGTTCGAATCGGCCTGCGCCAAATTCGGAGTCGACCTTCTCTACGCCGCCCCCGCCACCGGGACGGACAAGCCGCACGTCGAGCGGGCATTCCGCACCATCAAGGACGGCTTCGTGCAGTACATCGCCGCGTTTACCGGCGGTTCGCCGGACAACCGCGGGCGCATGGACGGCAAGTATCCCCTGCTGGACCTCATCACGCTGGACCTGCTGTTCGACGAGTGGGTGGCCCGGGTGTACCAGAACCGTCCGAGCGACTCGCTCATCGACCCGTTCCACCCCAGCGTCAGCCTGTCACCCAACGAGATGTACGCAGCGTGCTTCAACTTGAAAGGCAAGCCCCCTGTGCCCATCGACACCATCGACTACATCGAGCTGCTCCCCACGTACGAGCGCACCGTCACCGCGAACGGCATCCAGTACAACAACCGGTTCTACGACTCGCTCGGTCTGCACAAGCTTCGCATCGCCCCCAAGAAGGTGGATGTGAACGGCCGGCCGGACAACAAGGTCGAGTTCCGCGCCAACCCCTACGACGTGCGCGCCATCTGGGTCCGAGACCCCGACGGTGGCTGGATTGAAGCCATCTGGCGCCACGACGGGGTCACCTCCGAACCGCACTCGACGGCCATTGCCGCCGAAGCGCGACGCATCGTCGCCGCCTCGGACACCCGACGTGACGACCACTACTACGAGGACCTGACGCTCGAAATCCTCAGCCAGACGGACGCGTCCATCACCGCCCAGTCCAAGGCCCGAACCCGCGCCGCAGCAGCCCTCAAGCTCGCCGAAGCCGCAGGCACCCCCTTCCACACCCCCGCCCTCACCGCAGCTGCACCGACCGCCGCTGACCCCGCCACCCCCGATGACCTCAACCCCGACGAGGTCCCCTACTTCGAAGGAGAAGAGCTGTGAGCTCCCTATTCCGAGACGACATCGACACGCCCCACATCACGACGCTAGACGGACTCCGACACTCCCTCAGCACCAGTATCGTCAAGCCGGCTCTCCCGACCGTGGACGAATACCGGAACCTGACCCCGTTCGCCCGAACTCAGTTCGACGAGGCGCGCGCCCGTTACTCCACGGGTGGCTTTCGGGTGAAGACCCCCCTCGGTGAGGAGACCGTCAAACTATTCCGACAGACGCTCCGAGCGAACCTCTACGCACCGAACCGGACCGGGCTAATGATCGACGGCGCCGGCCACATGGGCAAGACCACCCTCTGCCAGTACTTGATGGACTGGACGTATCGAAAGTACATCTCGGATTTCCCGAACAGCGCCGAGGATGGCACCGTCCCCATCGTCTACGTCGAAGCACGCCCGCGGTCCAACGGCAAATCCCTGATGAGAGCGCTCTGCGACTTCTTCGGCCGGCCGGTACCCAACCGGTACAACACCGACCAGCTCACGGCTGAGGTCATCGACCTGCTCCGCAAGGCGAAGACCCAGCTGGTCGTCATCGACGAGTTCCAGAACATCGCAGCGAAGAACCCTGGCAACGGCGAGACCGTCGACTACATCAAGGAACTCACCAACGAGGTGAAGGCGACGTTCATCATCTCCGGCATCCACGTCCTAAGGAGCGAAATCCTCGCGGGTGCACGCGGCAACCAACTCAGCAGCCGATTCATCCGACAGGAGATAACTCCGTACACGCTCGCAAACGAGGACGAGAAGCTCCGGTGGCAGCAGCTCCTCCTGGGGTTCGAGCGTGAACTGCCGCTCCTCGCGCAGAAGCCGAAGAGCATCCTCGCCCACGCGGACGAACTCCACCGAGCCACCAAGGGCTCCATCGGGGCGCTCAGCAAGCTCCTTGCTCGCACGACAGTCGACCTCATCTACGACGCCGAACCCGACGCGGAGCTCTTCACCAAGGGCATGTTCCTCGGACAGCGCCGCGACGTCACATCAGAATCCATCAACTACCTCGGAGGCACCCATGCAGCATGACACCTTCACCCGCCGGCTCCGCCCGTACATCTTCCCGGTCCGCCCGCGGCACTTGGAGACCTTCGCGAGTTTCGAGTCCCGAATCACCGCGGCCAACTTCGAAAACCGCAGCCACAGACACATCATTCTTAAGGAGCTCCGGCCCGAGCTCCCCGGCAGGTTGCCGGCGGAGTTATGGAAGGAGATCGTTGTTGCACGTGCACGACTACGCCTGGACCACTTCGCTGTGAGCGACGCGGTGGAGCTGAGCCACTCCGACGGCAGCGTCTGCAACGGCTGCCGTGTCGGGGTCGGCGAACAGTGGATGTGCCGGCTCTGCGCGCATGGGGCGGAGGTCAAGCTGCGACCCCACTTGGAGCAGCTGGTCTGCACGCGTCACCGTCTCTGGGTGGGTTCGGGTACCCGCCCGGCCGACCAGTTCACGGTCAGCGACGAGTACCTGGCGGCGGAGCGAACGTTCCAGAAGCTACGCCGGAAGGGCTGGGCGTCAGCGGCCACCCTATGGGAGTTGGTGCACGTCATCGACCCGACCCTCGCAGACGAAGCCGAACACCACATCATGCCCCCGCAGCCGTTCCCCGCCGCGATGCGGCTGTGGGCTGTCCTGGCCACTGTGGACTTCCAGCGCAGCTTCTTCGACCCGTGCCAGACCTACGCTGAAGCGTTCGAGTACCTGCGCGAGGTACTGGGCGGGCTCGGCGATGCCGGGTTGGTACGCCGGGTTTGGCACTATCTGAGGCCGACCGCACTGACGATCCGGGAGTGGGTCCTCGCAGGAGGTGAATTCCGACCGCACTGGGAACATGACTTCCGCATCAACCCGGTCGTCGTCACCATGTGGAAGATCCCGATGCGCCCGCTCGAGCCGTTCCACCGGTACCTGGCGGCCAGTGATGTCACAGAGGTCACTGCTGAGAACTGGCGTGAAGTGCTCACGCATCGAAATCCAGGTCACGCCCTCAAGTTCTTCCACGCACGCGCCGCGCTCCCGGCCATCTGCGTCAACGGGCATCGCATCTCGATGAGCGCGCTGAAAGGGGTCGGCACGAGGACAAACTTCCAATGCGCGTACTGCACTCGCCGCATCGCAGTCCCAGGCGAGACCGACATCACCATGACCCACCCCGAGCGAGCATCGTGGTTCGACCAGGACGCTAACGGCACCGCCTCACCCACCGAGTACGTCTCGACAAGCGCCCGAAAGCTTGCCTGGGTCTGCCCCGAAGGGCACAAGTACACCCGCTCAGTCGCCGCACAGTGCACCTCGAAGCGCCCATGCACCGTCTGCTTCAACTGGGATTTCGACCCCGACGTGAACTCCGTGGCGGTGAAGGCTCCACAGCTCGTCGCCGAATGGCATCCGACGCTGAATGACCGCACCCCTCGGGAAGTTAAGGCGTGCACCACCGAGTACGCCTGGTTTCAATGTACTAACGGTCATCCGCCTTACCGAGGCAACATCGGCGCACGGATGAACGGCACGAAATGCCGGGTGTGCTCCCTTGAAACAGGCGTCATGAAGCGGGCCCAGCGCATCGCCGAAGTCCGTCCCGAACTGGAAGCAGAATGGGATCCTGCTCTCAACGATGGCCTCGCCTTCGCGGACTTGCTCGGCTCCGTTCGACAGATTCGAACCTGGCGTTGCACGAACGGCCACCTCACCTACAAGAGCACCTACCGCCGTCTTCAAGCGGGCTGCGGATACTGCAGCGGACACAACTCAAGCGCGGACAGCAACGCGGTCACGCGCTTTCCCCTCATCATGAGCGAGTTCGACGAGGTCGAGAACCGCATCCCAGCCGCGAAGGCCCGTGTCGACGCGAAGTACTTCTGGCGGTGTGAAGCGAACGGCCACCTGACCGTATCGAAACTCCACAATCGACGGCTGACTCGCGGGTGCGCCCGGTGTCCGAAAGACCTACGCATCGCGAACGGGCTGGAGAAAGGAACCTTCTGACTGGTGTGAGCCGGTGGCGGCACTCGCCACCGGCTCCCTCATTCAGACAGCATCGTCTGTGCGGCGATCGAAGTCTGCCGGAAGCGGTCATTCCGGATCGCGTCCACCGGGGTGGCATACCCGAGAAGCGGATTAGCGCTGATGAACCAGTTTCGGGCGGCGTCCTCACCATATGTGCGGGAGATTTCCAACCACTGCAGGTGAGCGAACAGAAGGCGCCTGATCGAATCATCCTTCGGTTGCGTTCCGTCGGGTCGTGCCCACCTGTAGCTGCTTTTCGAGTCTTTGCTCCCAGCCAGGTCTGCGACAACAGCCGCCCCGAGCACATCGTTGAGTCGTCCTACGATCGCGCGAACATCGGATCGCACGACTTCTGCGTGCGCACGCCGGGTGGATGGTTTTACAGTCATGGCTCCTCCAATCGGTGACACCGTCTGGGTCAACGGGAGCTCTATGCGCGGCGCGAGAAACTGGTTGGTTGCTGGGTAGCTCCCACGTTGCGAGGACCGGTTCGCGTGGCGGCCGACGTCAGGCATGTGAGCCTGTTGACCGGGTTCGCCTGTTATCGGCTGACTAACCCTGGGGTCGACCGTCGCAGAACGGCGTGCCCTTCGAGCACCACGGTGCGACCGTCTGACTCGGGATACTCCGCCAACGCGAACGCTTCCTCGGCGGCTTCGGTCCACGGCAGGTGCATACTGCTCATCGGCGGGTCAATGTCGCGAAGGGCCGGAATGTCGTCGCAGCCCGCGAGAGCGATGTCGGCTCCGATCGTAAGCCCTGCCTCGCGCATTCTTACCGCTGCGCCGATCGCCATCGCATCATTGACGCAGAAGACGGCGTTGATGCCATCCCGTCGACGCAGCAGCTCTCCTACCGCGCGGTAACCACCGTCGTGGGTGAACTCCTGCCAGATGACTCGGTCGGGAGTGAATGGGAGCCCCTCCTCAAGAACCGCTTCCCGGAAGCCGGCAACCCGGTGCTTAGACAGCAGCCCTGGTGCGGTGCCGGCGATGACTGCGAACTCGGTGTACCCGACCTCGATGAGGGCACGCGCCATGTCACCGCCTGCCCGATGATCGTCCATGACGACGCTGTCGAGGTTTGTGCCGCGCACTCCGATGAGCACGACGCGGCTACCTTCGCGTTCGGCCCAGTTGAGTTCTTCGATGAGTTCGGCCATCCCGGGGCTATCGGCTGGTTCGGTTCCCACAACGAAGATGACGGACGGGCGTTGACCGCGCAGCTGCCTCACAACCTGCCGGGTTTTGTCGACGTCTGTCAGCGCGGAGATGCCGGTGCTGACCAAGAGGTCGCGGTTGCCTGCGGAACGGAACAGCCCGGCGGTGACCGGGTTTTGGTAATCCTCGGGGATGGTCGAAACAACCAGGCCAATCGATTTCGATCGACCGAGGGCGGTTGCTTGGGCAGCGAGGTTGGTGGCGTAGCCGAGTGCTTGCGCGGCAGCTCGAACGCGTGCCTGCGTGGCTGCCCCCACCTTGGCCGGTTTGCCGTTGAGGGTCCGGGACGCGGTCGATACGGATACGCCGGCCTCGCGAGCGACGTCCTCGAGGGTCACCGTCCGTGGCGAGGACATTCGCGCTCCGTTCCGAGGTTCTGCAGTCACCTCTTTACGTTTCTCACTTTAGAGCGCCGAGAGTGACGCCGGTGCGCCAGTAGCGCTGCATAGCGATCATGACGATGGCCAGCGGGATCACGGAGATCAGCGCCCCAGTGATGGTCAACGCGGTGCGGTCGACGAAGGAATCGTTCTTGTCGACGAACCAGCTGTACAAGCCGACCGCGAGTGTCCATTTGTCCGATCCGCGCAGCATCGTCAATGGCAGGAAGAAGTTGTTCCAGTTGCTGACGAACAACAGGATGAACACGGTTGCCGCGCCGGTCCGCATCATCGGGAGAACGATCTGGAAGAAGGTTCGAATCTCGCTTGCGCCGTCGAGACGTGCGGCCTCGAGCAGTTCATCTGGGACGACACCGTCGATGTAGACCTTGGACAGGTAAACACCGAATGGTGAGATGAAAAGCGGGATGAGGACCGCCCACATGCTGTCCACCAGACCCAATTGGGAGAACAACAGGAAGAGGGGGACAGTGATGAGGGTGCTAGGGACGAGGAAGGAGCCGATCACAATTCCGAGACCGACGCCTCTTCCCGGGTAGTGGAACTTGGAGAGGGAGTAGCCGGCCGCGAGGGAGACGAGCGTGCAGACGGCAGCCCCGCCACCGGCGTAGAGGAGGGTGTTGCCGAGCCAGCGGAAGAAGATGCCGTTCTCGTAGGTGAAAAGCTGTTCGAGGTTCTTGAGCAGGTTGAAGTTACCGAACCAGAGACCGTTCGTGTTGTAGAGGTCGCGGCGGTCCTTCGTTGAGTTGACGATCAGCCACCACACAGGGGCAAGCGAGTAGATCGCGAACAGAACCAGACCTGCGGCGGCGACGAACTGCTCCCGATCGCGGCGTCGCTTGGGTTTGGCCCGCTGTGCCGGCGCTGCGTCCGGAGTCACGGGGCGGGCAGGACGGTCGGCGACGGCTGTCATGCTTTCGCCTTTCTATTCGTGAGCTTGAAGAAGGCGAAGGAGCACAAACCGATCACGGCCGCGAGGATGACGGAAAGCGCGGCGGCGTAGTTGTAGTTGTTGCTCGTGAACGCTTGGAAGTAGATCGACATGATCGGGGTGAAGTCTTTGGTCACCGTCTGCGGGGATGCGCCGCGGAACAGCAGCGGTTCGTTGAAGATCTGCAGCATTCCGATGATGGAGATCAGTCCGGTGAGGACGAGCGTTCCGCGCACATTCGGGATCTTGATGGACCAAGCGATTCGGAATGCGCCGGCACCGTCGACGCGGGCCGCCTCGAGGATGGATCGGTCGATTCCTCGCAGGGCGCTGTAGATGATGAGCATGTTGAAGCCGAGCACCATCCACACGATGAGGTTGCCGATCGAGACCCACAACAGTTGCGGGCTGAAGAAGTTGATGTCCAACCCCACGAGGTTGCCTGCGGCGGTGAACGGACCGACGCGAGGGCTGTAGAGGTACACCCAGATCAGCGCGGCGACGATCGCGGGGACCATGTAGGGGACGAGGAGGAAGAACCGGAAGATGCCGCTGCGCCGTTCTTTTGTCACTGCGTCCAGCAGCAGCGCCGCGGTTAGGGACAGGCCGAGTGAGATCGGAATCTGGATGAGGGCGAAGATCCCCACCCGAACCATCGATGCCCAGAACCCGCTGTCCTGGAAGGCCCGGATGTAGTTGGAGAACCCGGCGAACACTGTGGACGAGTCGCCCAGACCCAGGCCGCCGGACGATTGCACGGTGAAGAGGCTCTGCACTACTGCGTAGACGATCGGGATGACGAACACGAACGCGAAACCGAGGAAGAAGGGCAGAGCGAACAGTGCGCCATTGCGGTTCTGGGCGCCGCGCCAGGCGGCCCGCGGCGGACGGGGGGAACGTCCGCCGCGGGAGCTGGCGCGTCTTGTTGGTGTGACGCTAGTTGTCATGATCTCTTCTATTTGGCGACACTGATGTGCTTGGACTGGAGGTCCGAGACGGTCCACTCTTGCATGTGCTCAAGCACCTGACGGACGGTGACCTGCTTGCTGACGGCCTTCGCCCACCAGGTCGCGAGCTCTTCCAGGGCTGCGGACTGGTCAGGTCCATCCTTCATCGACCTGCTGGTCTGCACCGCCTTCTCGATCACTGCAGGTGCGTCCTTCTTGGTGTCGCCGAGCAGTTTCGACGGGAGCAGCCCTTCGATGTACTTCGACGAGTCAGCGACGACGGGGAACGTTGCCGCACCCTTGACGGTGTCGGCCAGGAGGGCAACCGACTTGGGGTTCGTCGCGAGCCACCGAGCGAATTCGACAGCCTGTTGCGGGTGCTTGGTCGCCTTCGAAACCCCGTACGCGTTGAAGTAACTCGGAGATACGAGCTTTCCGCCGTCCTTCCAGGTGGGGTAGGAAGCGAGTTCCCAGTCTCCGACCGACTTCGCGAAGTTCTGCTCGTACACCGGAAGCTGCCAGGTCGACGTCGTGAACTGGGACAGCTGGCCTGAGCTGAAGAACTGCATCAGCGCGTCCCACTCGATGTACGTGTAGTTGGCGTCCAGATTGTTGTCGATCACCTTCTGGACTAGATCACCCGCCGCGAGAGACTGGCTTGAGGTGAATCCGACCTTCCACTTGTTCCCATCGGAGGACCACCACTGCGCGCCGGCCTGGGTGGCCCAGTCGCGAAGGTAGGACGGGTCTTCGCCAGGGAAGTTGAAGCTCTTCACGCCCTTCTTGTTCATCTCGATCGCCTGCTGGATCGCCTCATCCCAGTTCTTGGGAGCGGAATAGCCGAACTGCGCGAACGTCTTCGCATTGATCGCGTTGAAGGTCGGGTTGGTCGCGTAGGGGACGCCGACCGCGACCTTGCCGATGTGGACGAAGTCGTAGGCGGTCTTGTCGAACGCCTTGTCGTCGTTGTTGAACCACTTCGAGATGTCCTGGGTGACTCCCTCGACGAGGAACGATACGGATGTTCCGCGCGGCATCTGGAACAAGTCGGGCGCGTTGCCAGCCTTCGCTGCGTTCTGGACTGCCTGGGTCAGGTCGGAGTCACCGCCCTGCTGAACGTAGGTCACCAGTGTGTTCGGGTGGCTTTCATTCCAGAGGGCGACCTGGTCTTTTTGCCCCTGGGTGTTGCCCCAGAAGGTCAGCTGGACCTTCTCGGTGCTGGTGGACGTCGGATTGCTTCCAGCGGTGGAACTGCACGCGGCGAGGGTGAGCGCGAGCCCGATCGCCGCAACGGCCGCGAAGCGCCTGCGTGTTGCCATCTTCTCTCCTTTGATGAAGGTGCCCACTCTTGGAGCAAGCGCTATCACCATAAGACGCCAATCAGTGGATGTCAACTAGTGTTTGATTGCCGTTGCGTCTGGGACAGCGCTTGCAATCTGTTTACATTTCCGGCAGAGTGGGGCAGACAGTGTAGTTAAGTGATGGAGTGTTTGCGCGTGAGTTTCGAACCGATTCCAATGGTGCTCGTCCACGGCTGGGCAGGCTCTGCGGAGTCGTGGCGCCCCGTGCTCGACGCTTTGAAAGACCGCTGGGATGCGCCGGTCGTGGCGGCGCGCCTGCCCGGTTCGCCCGGGGAGCAGTCCGGACGACGTCCGACCATCGCCGACGCTGTTGAGTCCGTTGCTGAGCTCATCGAGGAGCTACGGAGTCCGGTGATCGTGGTCGGTCATTCAATGGGGGCCCAGGTCACACTCCGCCTTCAGGCGCTGGTCCCCGAGAAGCTGGGCGGCGAGATCGTGATTGATCCCGCGTACGCGGCCGAGGACCATCAGTTGATGCCCATGATCGAGTGGGCGGCGCAGATCAATCAGGCCGGTCCTTCAGCATTGGCGGAGTTCTTCGCGGAGTCGTTCGGGCCCGCATTGAGCGGGCCGGATCGCGAACGGATCCTCAACGACTTGTCGGCGACGCCAGCATCCGTGATCTCCAGCTACCTGCGCTCGGAGTACGTCGACGCGGATGCTGTCGGCCTCTGGACTCAGACTTTCCGCGCGGCGAAGCGACGCACTCGGCCGGTGCTCGCTTTCCACTCGACGTTGGAGCGTGCGCTGCAGGAGCGGGCCTTGCCTGCACCCGCAGGGTCGGATATACGCGTGTGGGACGGCGCGGGCCATTTTCTGCACTTGGAGGATCCGATCCGGTTTGCTTCCGATTCCGCTCGATGGGCCGAAATTACTGTGATGAGTGCCCTTACCGCTTCTCTGATGAAAGAGCCGAAGTGAAATACGCCGTCTTGATGGGATCTGCGCTGCTGGCTGAACGGCTCTTCGGCGCCGACCTACACGCTTTGTCGTCCGTTCCGGGGACCCGGCTAGGGCCTGTAGTCACCGCGTTCACCGACGACGTGCTGGAACGGATCCACGACGCTGAGGTCCTCGTCACAGGGTGGGGTGCACCGGAACTGACCGTGGAAATCATCGAGCGACTGCCGAATGTGGATGCCATCGTTCACGCCGGCGGATACTCGCCGGTGCCCCCCGCCGTTCGGGAGCGGCGATTGATGCGAGTCTCGATCGCAGCCGATGTGAACGCGGTACCCGTCGCCGAGTACACCTTGGCGATGATTCTGTTGGCGAACAAAGAGGTATTCCGCTCCGAGCGTTTGTACCGTCAGCATCGCCGTTTCATCGACCGAGAGGTCGCGTTCCCGTTCGCAGGCAACGCGTACAAGACTGTGGGGATCGTCGGCGCTTCCCGCATCGGCCGCCGGGTGGTGGAGCTGCTTCGACCTTTCGACCTGGAAATCGTCCTCTACGACCCGTATCTGTCGGAGGTCGGAGCAGCGGAACTGGGCGTCGAGCTTGTGCCGCTTGCCGAGTTGTTCAAGCGCAGCGATGTCGTCTCCATTCATGCACCGGCTACGCCAGAAACGCACCACCTTGTCGGTAAATCCGAGCTTGCCTCACTGAGCGATGGGGCCACCATCATAAATACCGCTCGAGGTTCGCTTGTCGATGACGAGGCGCTGCTTCAACAGTTGATTTCCGGTCGCATTAACGCGGTCCTTGACGTCACCGACCCGGCCGAGCCGTTGCCCGCTGATTCACCGTTCTGGGATCTACCCAACGTGGTCCTCACTCCACACATGGCTGGGTCAACCGGTACCGAACTCCTGCGAATCGGCAAGCATGTGATCGCGGAGCTGCGTCGCGTCGCCGTTGATGAATCGTTCGCAACACCCGCGTAGGACAGGGGCATCTCCTCTACTGCGCGAACAGTCGAGGCTGCGGCCCGGCGCTAGCTTGATTGCGTAGTGTCGTACGGCGATTCAGGCTGTCGCAACGGCAGCCCGCCGTCTTCGCGCGGACCCGCTCCTGTCCTCAGCTGTGGGAGCGCTTTGGGCGCCTCCCGCGGACCAGCCTGACGACCTCGCGTCAGGTAGTGAGCCAGCGAACAGCGTGGGACAGCAGGGCGACGTGCTCCGTGGAGTCATAGGAGGCGGTGTCGTGACCCAGAGCGTCGAGGACGACGCGAGCGCCCTTCGGACCATACGTGCGTTGCCAAATGATCGGATGATCTCGGCCGCCTTCTTCGTGGGTAGCCAGAATAGTGTTGTCCGGTTCTACGTCAAGGTCGGTGTATCGCTCATCGTCGACGGAGAAGTCTTGGATCTTATCGTTGACTTCGGTGTGAGCGGGTCCGATGCGGATCGCGGCGGTGCCATAGTCCGGGTGGTAGCTCGTGCCGCGCCGCCAGATGCCTCCGATAATGCGCGGCCAGTCTGGAATGCCACGTAGAGAGGTGACCGACGTGTGCATCGCGAGAATGGGAAGCCCTTCCCGCACGTACCACAGTAGGCCAGCACGAGCGCGGGCTTCAGCCGCCGGTTGAGGGTCATCAGGGTAGTTGAGAGCGGGATCGCCGATGTTGACGACCAGGAGGTCAGGTGGGTTCTCCGGCAGGTGGGCCAGCCGCTCGTCGACGTTGCCGTCGACATTCACGATGAAGCCTTCTTCGGCGAGGATGCCTGCCAACCGCTCTGTGGTGGCCGCAAAGGGGTGCCACGGATCAGCGTAGCGGCCGCTGCCGCTGAGGATGAGGGCTGTGCGGTTCATGGTCCTTCACATGGTTGCGGGCCGGGCCGCCCGTTGGCGACCCGGCCCTTGGTGAGTGTGCCGCTACTTACTGGCGGCGTCGGGGATGCGCAGCACCACTGTCGTCATCGCCGGCACCTTGACGGAGCTGCCGAGTTCGATCGTTGTCCGCTGGCAATTCTGCCGTCCGTGCTTGTCCGGCTTGCCCGAGGTGAGCAGTTCGGCCTTGCCCTTTCCGTCGGTCTTGAGTGTGAACGTCTGATTGGCGGTGGTGTTCTGCCCGATGATGTAGGGCCCGTACTCGAACTTGTAGAACGGCGCTTTGCCGACGAGCATCGATTCCACACCAGGAATGGCGGCAGCGCCGAGCGTCGGATCGGGGATATCGGCAGGGATCTTCGCCAACGCGAGAACGTCTCCCGCAAGCGCCTGGTGGATAGCGTCACCGGGCGGCGGGAAACCACCTCCGGGGATGAAGCTGGGCTTGCCAGTTCCGTCGTTGATGGCGAAATCCCAGGTAACCCAGTCCGGCACCGTATAGGTGTTGGCGGAGACCTGACCCGCGATCTCCTCACGGACGATCGCGCAGCGGTTCTCGGCGGGTCGCACCAGGTGCACGCGGGCGATCTTGTTGATGCCCTGCCGGGCCCGCCAGTACGTGGAGGCGTAGAACATTTCCTCGCCGTACTTGACCGCCACCACCCCATTGGTCTCATCGGTGAACAGGAAGTTTGGTGCGTCCCAGTTGCCGGGCAGCCGGCTGTTGGAGTTGGGCAGCGCCTGGAATCCTGGAAGGTCGCGAGAGATCAGCCGGAACGCGTTCAATCCGACTCGTGCGCTGAAATTGGTCAGCAGGAGATCGAGTTGCGGTGCGAACTGGCCGTCACCGATCATCTCCTGGGTCCAGCCGATGATGTCTGCGTCGCTGAACGCGACTGCGGCCATGAGCGGGTTGGAGTCCCAGGCCGTACGTTCCGCGTACGCGATCTCACCGGGGTAGACCTCGTTGCGCCAGCCGATCTCGGTTTCCAGCCGGCCGAGCTTGTTGCCGTCTTTGTCGATGTCGAAGTAGCGGAAGTAGGACCGCGCTTTGATCATCTTCACGATCTGGTCCCGGATATCGGTCGGGTTGACCGGATTTGCCCCGTCGGTCATCGACTCGTAGAGCATCACCAGCCAGTCGGTCACCTCACCGTAGTTGCCGACATAGCCGAGTTCGCGAGTGAGTCCCGCCGGTGTAGTGGTGAAGTAGTTGCTGCCGAGCGGCTTGGAACGGGAACCGTCGGCCTGCAGCACTCCCAGCCACGGCTTGATGCCGACCGCCTCACGCGCCCATTCACGCGCCTGATCCTCCGGCCATGCGTCCTGCGGTGAGAGCAGGCTGAGTCCACGGTTGGCCTGGTAAATGCCGATGGCGGTGATCTGTGCCTGGTTGCTGTAGTGCCGGAAGTTCTGCACCCAGTAGTCGCGGCTGGATTTGAGCATGTCGGTGTATGCGTCTCGCCGGGCGACCGGGGATGCCTGCGCGGGCGGCTGGGCGACGATAGTGAGGTCGTCGAAGTACGCCGTCGTTCCCGGAGCGGTGCGGAACCAGATCTCGGCCTGGGTGGCACCAGCCGGGACGGTGATGGTGTTGGTGACGAGCGTCCAGCCGGTTGACCCGGCGGGCGCGAAAATGTTGTGGTCTCCGCCTGTGAACACGTTGTTGCCGTCCCAGAACACGGCGTCCATGCCGGCTTTTGCGTTGGCGGCGTCCGTCTTCACCCAAACCGAGTAAGTGAAGGAGCCGGCGCCGACCTGGATTCGGCCGGAAGGCCCGACGAGGGTGTCGCCGGGACCGCCGCCTGCCGCGATCTTCAGCGATGAGGTTCCCGTGTGGTGTTCGGTGGTGTCTCGGCTGGCGGTGCCTGGGCCGGCCCAGGTGATCCAAGTCCAGCCGGTGGGCATGGCGGTTCCGAGTTCGAATCCGGGGTTGACGAACTGGGTGGCGCCGGTCGACACGGACTTGGCGAGCTCGCTCTGGAAGCCTTGTTCGTTCCAAAGCAGGGCAGTGACCAGGCCGACGCGGCCGAAGCCCTGCCACTGCTGGTCAGAACCAGTGAGGACCGTGGCGTCCTTCTTCCACGCCCGGTAACGGCCGTCGATTGCTTCGCACGTTGCCCGAAGTGCGTCGGGGTTGTTGTATCCGGCGCCGTCCTTCCAGAAGTAACCGCGGGCGATCGTCTCCATACCCCATCCGTCGGTGGTGGAGTGATCGGATCCGTATATCAGGCTCTGCTGGTCGCTGAGCACGCGAGCTCGGATCGTTGCCAGCGCTGCTGCGTCCGTGTTCGCTCGTGTGGTCGGCGTGGGCGCATTGCCGAACACGTCGTCTGACGCCGGCACGAAGTACGGATCCGCGTGGCTGTAGGCACGGTACAGCTTCCGCGAGTCAGTGGTCTGGTTCCCGAAGAACTGCGCCGCGTTCTGGCCGTATGCGTAGATGCTGCCGAAGGATTTCACTTCCAACTGCAAAGAAGTCTTGCCCTGGGTGAGCTTTTCGGGAAGCGGGAGTGTGTGAACGAAGAAACGGCCAGGGAATCGCTCTTCCGTTGTCCGCAGGTCGGCGTTGTCGATGTTCCCCTGCTCGAGATAGCCCAGGCTCTGGCCGTTGATGAAGAACTGAAGACGCCAGTCGTGGTTGTCGTCCGGGGTGGACTCTCCGCCGAACAGCTTGATGCTGACGTAGGTGGTGCCGGTCGGCGCGACCTTGATCGTGAACGTCACGGAGCCGCCCCAGAACTGTGCTGGGCTGAGCGGGTTCAGAACCCGCGCGCTCTGGCTCAGATCGCCGGCCACAGTGGTGGAGCTGATGGCGGTCAGGCCGTGGGCGGTCTCTGAAGTGGGGTCGCCGAAGATGACGGTATCCAGCGGGCCGGTGCTCGGCGGTGTCATCTTCTTGTCGGATTGGACGTCGGTGTAGCTCCAAGCGGTGCTGCTGAGCACCGCTGCGCTGACAGCGCTTGCTCCGCCGATCAAGGCGGTTCTGCGCGATAATTCTGTGGCCACTGATGTTCCTCTCACATCGTTGTGGAAAGCGCTTGCCCCGTCAGCGTAGATCACATGATGAGCATTGCCAAGGCTCCTGGACGCTTTCGATCGCTTTCGAATTTGCTTCGAAAATGACACCCAATATGGGTTAGACACTGCGGTCTGCTTGGGCACGGGTGAACGCCGCGTGACGCGGGATTCCACTCGCGATGCGGTGCTACGCGACCGAATCTCGTAACCGTCGCCTCAGCCGAGTGGCTGACCGATATTCACTGTCGGGTGAGGTCCTGATCGAACTCGGTGATGTCGTTCTCGAGGCCGGCCAACCAGCGTTTGATCTCTGCAACGAACTGGTCCGGTCGTTCTTGATGGAGAAAGTGGCCGGCTCCGTTCCAGATGCTGATCGAGGTCTGGTGCCCGTGTTCAATATCGACACGTGCGCGTTCGGGGTTCGGGTAGAACGCGAGTGTAGGTGTCACTCGCGCCCCAACCCAACGCGCTGCTCCGGTGATCGGTCCGATTGCGTTGCTGGTGAGGTAGTTCGACTCGTAGATGGAAGAAAGTACCGCGGCGGGCGTCGTGGCAACGTCGTGAGCTGCCCGCAGCTTGAGGCCGTAATCCGCGCCCGCGGAGAATCCACCCTCGATCGATTCGGCTGGGTCTAGTCCCCCATCTCGCCGGTAGGCAGCCAGCCGGTTCGGCACGTCCCTCATCTCCGACGCGCGGGCGCCGTAGGAGGGATCAATGGACACCACACCGTCCACGAGGTCTGGGCGTCTCACGGCGACCATCGTGGCGATTGACCCGCCGAGCGAATGTCCGATGAGGATGACGCGGTTTCGTCGCGACTGTTCTATTGCCGCGATGACGTCGTTTACCAGCAGGTCGATAGTGACGGGAATGTCGCCTGCTGGAGTGCCTCCGTGACCACGCAGATCCAGTCCGATCGCGCAGCCGATTCGAAGGAGACCAGGAAGCACTTCCGCCCATGCTGAGCAGGTGCTCCCCCAACCGTGGATGAGGACAAAGAGTGTGTCGCTGCTCGGCTCGCCGAGGTCAAGCATGAACGTGCGGTGACCGTTGACGGTGCGGTATCCGCTAAGCCCAAAGACAGCGCCCTTGCTCACGTCACTCCTCGCAGTCTGTTTTGGAACGCGGAGCGAAGCCGTCTCGGCTTCGCCCCGCGTTGCACGTGGTGTGTTGTTTACTTCTTCTGCTTCTTCAGGTAGGCGTTGGCCTGCTTCTCGAGCTCCTCGCGCACCTTGTCGGCGCCGGCGGTGTCAACGGCCTTCTTCAGGTCGCTGAGACCCTTGTCGACATCGACTGCACCCACCGCCAGCGGCAGCCCGTACTGGACGAGGGCTGCCTGGACCTGAGCGTCTTCCTTCTGAACCGGTGTCAGGTCGGGGATGAAGGTGGCGAACGGGTCGGTTGTGAAGTTGTTGTAGTCCTGGGCCCAGTCCAGCCATCCGGCCTCGGACTCGCTGATGTCGGTGGAGCGACGCTCGAGCGGGACTCGCCAGCTGAGTGCGTATCCGGGGAAGCCGTTGTAGTCGCTGACCTGCCGGTACTTGGTGTCGCCTACGGCCTTCCAGTCGGTGCCCTCGATGCCGTACTGGAGCAGGTCGTGGTTCTCCTTGATGGAGACCCAGTCGATCAGTTCGAGGGCGGCGTCGACGTCGCCGCGCGCGTTAACGACGACCTGGTTGTCGGCCTGGAAGGTCTGGTTGGGCTTGGCCTTCTTGCCGTCGCGGAACGGAAGGACGGTCATGACGCTGGCGTTCGGGACGGCCTTCTTCAGCAGCGGCAGGTGCGAGCTGGTCGCGGTGCCGTCGGTGATCGCCCAAACAGTGGCGGCGCCGCCCTGGTTGAACAATCCGTCGCGGGTGGCCGCGTCGGTGTTCAGAGCGTCGGCGTTGATGATGCCGTCCTGGTAGTACTTGCGGACGAGCTTCATCGAGTCGATCGAGTTCTGGTCCTCGTAGAACGGCACGAGGTTGGCGCTGCCGGTCTTGGTAGCGTCGAGGGCCGGGAAGTAGAGGATCGAGTTGTTGGAGAAGCCGACGGGCATCCGGTTCGGGTTCTCCCAGGCCGCGCGAGTCCACGAGGCAGTCGGGGAGCCGATGACGTCGATCAGAGCGGAGTTACCGGAGTCGACGTAGGGGGTCATTCCCGATTCGTGCTGCTTGATGTCGTACCAGAACTTCTCGAGCGCGTCGTAGTCGGCGAGCTCCCCGTGGGCATACTTGTCGACGAGATCACCTCGGACGGTGAAGTTGATCACTCGGGCGGCGGTGTTCACGGCGGGAATGCCGTAGAGCTGGCCGTCCCACAGGTTGGAGTCGATGACCCGCTTGGAGACGGTCTTGGTGATGTTGCTGTACTGGCCGCTGTTGAGCTTGTCGCTAAGGCCGACGATGGCCTTGGAGGCGACCAGCTTCTGCATGTTCAGCCACCGTGCCGAGAGGGCGGTCTGGAACTTCTCGCCGGAGGTGAACTTCAGGACGGACTGGGTCGGGTAGTTCGTCCAGTTGATGAACTCGGGCTTGATGGTGAAGCCCTTGTCCGCCTGCAGTTTCTTGTTGAGCGCGGCGAGGACGCCGTTCCAGTTGCCGGTTGGAGCGACACCGGGCAGCAGCAGGCTGTATTCCTTGCCGCTGCCAGCGGCGCCGCCCGGGGTGCAGGCGGCCAGCGCGAACATGGCGAGAGCTCCGCCGGTTCCCGCGAGGAAACCGCGTCGCGACAGCGCAGCGCCATTGGTGGATGCTGACATGTGACTACCTTTCAGTGAGCGTGGTGCGGGTGGGTGCAGGGTCGTGTCAACCCTTCGAAGCGCCGAGCGTCAGACCTTTGACGAAATAGCGCTGTGCGAATGGGTAAGCGAGGAGGATCGGGCCGACGGTGACGACGGTCATTGCCAGACGGAGCTGGTAGACCGGGGCGGCGGGAGCGTTGGAAAGGTTCGCCGCGTTGGATACCGACGAGATCAGGTTCTGTAGCACCAACTGCAGCGGGTACATGTCGGTGTTGCTAATAAATAGCAGCGCCATGAACCAGTCGTTCCAATACGTCACGGCGTAGAACAGCGCGATGACTGCGATGACTGGTTTGGATAGCGGGAGCACGATGCGGAAGAAGATTCTGAGCTCGCCGGCCCCGTCCAGCCGCGCAGATTCAAGCAGCTCGATCGGGATACCTCGGAAGAAGCTGACCTGAACAAAAATGAGGAACGGAGCGACCATCAACGGCAGGATGACCGCAAAGTAGCTGTCGCGCAGTTGCAGATACTGGGTGACCAGAATGTAGAAAGGGACCAGGCCGCCGGCGAAGATCATCGGGATATAGGAGAACACCGCGAGGAACCGACTGATCCGCGGCAGCCCGCGGGCGATCACCCAGCTAATCCCTGAGGTTGCCATAACCGCCAGGAAGGTTCCGACCGCGGTGATGAAGATCGTCGAGAAATAGGCCAGTCCAAGCCGTGGACCGGTGAAGATGGCGATGTACGCGTCGAGGGAGAAAGGCGAAGGCCAGAGCGAGTACCCGGTGCGCGAGAGAACCTTCTCGCTCGTGAACGAACCGGAAACGATCAGCCAGAACGGGAAGATACAGATCAGGGCGAACAGGCTCACCCCGATGTAGCTGATGACAGTGAACGACTCGGGACGTCGTCGCGCCGATCGGCGAGTGGCCGGTGCCGGCAGCTCGAGCATCTGGCCGTCGTTAGCGGACTGCGGGGCGGTGGTAGTGGTTGTCACAGGATGCTCGATTCTTTGGAAACCTTGCGCTGGATGAGCGTCGCGATGGTGACCAGGACCAGACCGACAACGGACTGGAACAGGCCGATTGCCGCGGTGGTGCCGAAATCGCCGAGGGTGCGCAGAGCTCTGAAGACGTAAGTGTCGATGACGTCGGTAGTTGGGAAGAGCGTTCCGTTGTCGCCGACGATCGCGTAGATCGTCCCGAAGTCGCCGTAGAAGATGCGCCCCACTCCGAGAACGAGCAGGATCGCCGCAGTCGGGATGAGCAAGGGAACGGTGATGCGGAAGGCCATCTGCGCTCGAGACGCCCCGTCGATGACACCGGCTTCGTACACCTCTTCAGGGATGGCGGTGATGGCGGCCAGGAAGATCACGCTGAGATAGCCCGCTTGCTGCCAGATCTTGACGAATGTCAGGATCCAGGGCCACGGTCCCGGGGTGGTGTACCAGGACACAGAGGGCGCACCGAACACGTTGAGTGCGTCGTTGACCAGACCGCCCCGGCCGCCGACGCCGGCGAGGAACACCTGGAGGAAGATACTGACGATGATCGGCGAGACGAAGTAGGGGACGAACACGATCGACTGCAGCCCCCGCTTGACCAGACGCCCCTTGATCTCGTTGAGCATCAGAGCAAGCAGAACTCCGGAGATCATCGTCGCTGCCAGGAACAGCACGTTCAGGAAGATCGTGTTGAACAGAATGTGGCCCGCGTCTCCGGAACTGAAGAAGAACGCGAAGTTGTCAAAACCGTTCCACGGTGAGTTGAATACGCCGTCGGTGATGTTGAAGTTCTTAAACGCCACGACCAGGCCCGCCATCGGCCCGTACGAGAAGATCAGGAAGAACACCACTGCCGGCAGCGCCAAGATGACCAGCCCATAGTCGCGGCGGCTGAATCGAAGGCGGGTAGCTTTACGATTCTTCTTCCGGCGCTGCGCGTTGGTCTCGGCCGTCTGCGCGATTCCCTGGTCGGCGCTGAGCATGTCAGCCATTGCTGTCCCGTCTTTCGGGACCTTCAGCTGACACTGCCGACTGCAGCGTTGCCACGGTAGGCACCTCGCTGTGCATCACATCTCCTAGCGTCGTTGCTCGCCTCGAAATTTCGAAAGCGCTTGAGGAGAGATTGGCACACTCCCTCAGCCTCGTCAACTCTGAGTCTTTGCAGACAAGGGGCGACCTGGGCGACAGCCCGCCAACACAGGGAAGAGAGTGCGCACTGTGATCAAAGCGTGATTATCGAAAGTGCCGAATGCGCTTGCGAAGTTGCGAAGAGCGTGTGACGATTGTCGGCAGCCCCGCTGCCAGTGGGGCGTGGGTGAACAAAGGAGTTACCATGTTTGGCAATTTGACCGGGTGGCACGCGCTGATCCTGTTGGCTGTCGTGCTTCTCGTCTTCGGTGCCGCAAAACTGCCGGCTCTCGCGCGGAGCGTTGGTCAGTCGGTGAAGATCCTCCAGAAGGAAGTTCGCGATAAGCCGGCGACCTCTGGCGAGGACACCTCGGTCGCCAACAGGGACAACGGCGCGGTCGAGTCGACGGACGCGTCCGCTCGACACGCCTGATCGAGGCGATCATGGGGCGTTCACGAACCCCCAACCGGGAAGCCCGGATGGGGTTACTGGAGCATCTACGTGAACTACGCAAGCGGCTATTCCGGTCAGCGCTTGGAGTGATCGTCGGGGCCGTCGCCGGCTGGTTCGTTTCCTCCCTCGTCCTGAATTGGCTGCGAACGCCTGTGACAATTGCTGCATCGACTCAGGGCAGGCCGGTGGCGATCAACTTCCCGTCGGTGTCGGCCGCGTTTGATCTGCGGATAGAGATCGCGATCATCACGGGTCTGGTCATCTCAAGCCCGGTCTGGCTTTATCAGATCTTCGCGTTCTTTGTGCCGGCGCTGACTCGCCGCGAGAAGTGGTACACCTTCGGCTTTCTTGGCGCGGCTATCCCACTCTTCATTGCAGGTTGTGCGGCTGGGCTCTTCGTGATGCCGCACATCGTCCAGCTGATGACGGGGTTCGCACCTGCCGGGTCCTCGTCATACATCGACGCGAGCGGCTACTTCGACTTCGTGATGAAGCTAGTCATCGTCACCGGTGTCGCGTTTGTTCTGCCGGTCTTCGTTGTGGTCCTTAACTTGGCGGGTGTCGTCTCAGGCACGGCGGTGCTGCACTCCTGGCGGTGGGCCGTCATTGGAATCTGTCTCTTCACTGCGATCGCGACCCCGGCCGCCGACGTACTGTCGATGCTGCTGCTGGCGGCGCCGATGCTGGTTCTCTACATCGCCGCGTGCGGCATCACCGTCGTCAACGACCGCCGTCGCGAGCGTCGGCTTGAAGCCGAGACTCGGCAAATGCTGGCACCCACTTCTGTGGAGTGAGGATTCTCTCCCATGCTTGGACTCACCTTCGACAAACTGTTGATCATCGGCGCTATCGCCGCGTTCCTGATCGGACCGCAGCGTCTGCCGGCAGCTGCCGCGGCGTTGGGCCGATTCGTGCGCGGAGCGAAAGCATTCGCCACTGACGCCTCCCATCGAATGCGCGAGGAGGTGGGACCGGAGTTCGATGAGATCGATTGGAAACGCTTGGATCCGCGCCAGTACGACCCTCGCCAGATCATTCGCGAGGCTTTGACCATCGATTCCCCGCCTGCTCGAGCATCGATTGAGGAACCGCTTACTGTCGCCGCCGAGGAGAAACGCGCCGACTGAACAGACTCACGCTCCGTCTATTCAGTGCAGGGAGACGCGGGGCGTAAGGGCGAATGGGAGGCTGCCGTGGGCAGCCTCCCATTCTTGTCTCGCAGGCCGGCCACGATGACGCATCATGTGCGCAACTCGCGCCTTCCGAACCACACCGGGTGAGCTGTCACGTGGCCGCGACCGCCGGCAACACGTCGATAGCGAATCGGCTCAAACCGTCCCGGGTCCCCATGAGCGCGACGTCAACGGCCCCAACCCGCCCTACGCCCCGCAGGAGCGATCGCGTCGAGCCCTTATGTTCGCCCCCCCTTCTTCGGGCGCGATCGGAGCAGAGGAACTCAGGCGCGGAGGGGGCAGTGGCTGGATCGGTTCGCGGAGACAGAAATGTCCGGCGTGCCGTTAGGGCAGTGCCGGACATTCCGCGTCGACGCTCGCTGGTCAGGGCTTCGCCGAGTGGTCGGCGTCCCGGCGGCGAGCGTCTCAGTCTGGTTGCCGGGAAGCGTCGGTCAGTGCAGTGCAGGAAGGAACACTCGCATGGTCGAAGGTCCTCGTTCGGCCCATTCGTGATAGCGCACGAGGGGCACCTCGGCGGCGGCGGCACCGATGTGGACGGACTCGGCGGCGAACGGCCACGGTCGATCTCGCTCTCGTCCGACTTGGCCCACCCTCACCCGGACGGTCGTTCCGTCGTATCGGCCGCTGTCGGCGTAAACACGTACGTCGTCGATGCTTCCGTTTTCTGGCAGATCAATCGACTCCAACGCATACACCTCGGGACCACGCTCAAACGCGACGGTGTCGCGGACAGCATCGATCCGGTCATCCGGGTAGCTCACCCGAACCTCGAGCGGAAACTCGATGGTCAGTCGGTCACCGTCGCGAACAGGCGCGGACGCATATCCCGGCAGGACGGCTCGCTGCCCGGCCCGGTCGGAGAGCACCGCGGTACCGGCCCAGGAAGGAACACGGAATTCGAGCGAACCTGCACCGTCGGGCGCACTGTGCACGAGGATTGTCACTCGACCATCAGCTGGGTAGTCGGTCTGCATTTCGACGTCCCAGCCATCGACGGTGATGCGTGCGGAGGCGAACTGGTGGATCTGGAGACTGCTCGCGGAGTGCGTAGCGATGTAACACCCGATGCTCGCGAGAGTGCGCGCAACATTCGGGGGGCAGCAAGACACCTCGAACCAGGGCTGACGGCCAGACGCGCCACCGCGGATCACGACTCCGTCCTCGTTCAGCGGTGGCGGAACGTGCTCGACCCGCTGATGAAGGACGTTGGCGTAGAAGAAGGAACGACCGTCAGCAGCCGGCGACGTCGCGACGACGTTATAGAGCGTCCGTTCGATCAAGTCGGCATACTCGACTTTCCCGGTGGCAAGCAGCAGACGCCAGCTGAACATGATCGAGGCGACGCCGGCGCAGGTCTCACAGTACGACCGATCCGGAGGCAGGACGAAGTCCTCGCCGAAAGCCTCATCCATGTGGTGGGATCCCATTCCCCCAGTGATGTACGTCCGCTTCGCCACCGTGTTCCGCCACTGCAGCTCCAGAGCGTCCAGCAGTTCGGTGTCACCGGACTCCACAGCCACGTCGACGGCCCCCGCCGCTAGGTACAGCGCGCGAACCGCGTGACCGCGGAGGACGTCGGCGTCGCGAACCCGCATGTCGTCCTGCCAGAATGCCCGGCCGAACTCGAACAGCGGCAGGGTGCCCTCGCCGCGACGTTCGATGAACAACGCCGCCTGGTCCAGATACTTCTGCTCGCCGGTGATCCGATGCAGTTCCACCAGCCCCAGCTCCACTTCGGCGTGCCCGCACACCTGGTTGAGGCCGTCAGGCCCGAACATCACGCAGACGTGGTCGGCAAGCCGGATTGCGACCTTCAACAGTCGATCGCTACCGGTGGCGCGATGGTGTGCCACAGCCGCCTGCATGAGGTGACCGAAACAGTAGAGCTCGTGGCCCCATTTGAAGTCCGAGTAGCGCGGGCGTTGCCACGGGCGACCGAAAAGGGTCTGCACATACCCGTCGGGATCCTGCGCTCCCTCAACGAGGGTAATGAACCGGTCGAGGACGGGCTCCAGCGCCGTCGAGCCGCGGGCGACCTCCCACGACATCGCCTCGATGAGCTTGTAGATCTCTGAGTCGGCGAACTCGCGGCCACGGTGGGTGTAGGGCTGTCCAGAACGGGCGGCGGCGAGGTTCGCGGTCCAACCGAGCCGGTCCACCCATTCAACGGCGTGCGGAATGATCGCTTCCGCGTTGAGCTTCTGCCTGTCACCCCAGAAACCCGCCGACAGGTGAACGGATGGAACCCCGATCGGTTCCAGTTCGCCGATGGTCGGTGTAACCGGCGCCGCTGCCCTTTTGGGCGCGGCGAGCACTTCGGTGTGCAACTGTTTCTCCTCAGAACGGAACGGGTGCAGGAAGTATCTTCGAAAATATCGCAAACGCTTACGAATTCCAAGACAGAGCTTTCTGCCGTATAGTCGAATCAGTTCTTGATCGCTGAATACCGCGAAAAACCGGGGAAGACGATGAGCCTAACCAAAGAAGGAGGCGCCAGCCTGGCGGATGTCGCCAAGCTGGCAAACGTCTCCCAAGCGACCGCTTCGAAAGCGCTAAATGCGAAGATCGATGTGAGTCAGGCCACTCGTGCCCGGGTGGAAGACGCGGCTCGAGAACTCGGCTATGTACCAAACACGTTGGCACGCGGGCTCATGAACGGCCGCACCGGAACAGTTGGCGTCATCACCAGTGATCTCGACGGGCGGTTCGCTCTGCCGATCCTGATGGGCGTCGAAGACGCACTCGGCTCGGATAAGGTCTTCGCCTTCCTCTGCGACGCCCGCGGTGACGACGTCCGGGAGCAGACGCTCTTGAACGCGCTGATCCAACGACGGGTTGAAGGCGTCATCATTGTCGGCAATCAGACCGACCTTCGCCCGTCCCTCGGCCGTGACCTCGGCTTGCCGATCGTCTACGCGTACGCGATGTCAGAGGACCCAGAAGATGTATCGGTCACCGTTGACAACTATCAGGTTGGGCAGATTGCGGCGCAGCACCTGATCTATTCCGGCCGCCGCCGGATCGCTCACATTTCCGGGGAGGCTCCGCACTCTGCCGCGCGCAAAAGGCTTGAGGGAATCGTTGACACCCTCGCCGAGAACAAGATGGAGCTCGTCGGCACGCCTTTGTTCGGAGACTGGTCCGAAGGGTGGGGACGTGCGGCTACGGCGATGGTCCTGGACCGCGACGAACCCATCGACGCAATCCTCTGCGGCAGCGACCAAATCGCGCGGGGCGCACTCGATACCCTCCGGGAGCGAGGCATCGACGTTCCCGGCCAGATTGCCGTCATGGGAGTGGACAACTGGACGCTGCTGGCCGCGAACTCGCGGCCGTCGCTGACCACGGTCGATCTGAACTTGGAACGGTTGGGCCGAACCGCCGCGCAACGACTTTATGACCCAGATTTCTCATCGAATGCGGGTATCGAGTATCTGCCGTGCTCAGTGGTGATTCGAGACTCCACGATTCCTCGCCTTTAGTTCTTCACCTGACCAGTTCTGCACCTGACCCCGAGCTGTCACTGTCGGAAAGGCTCTCTTCACCCATGTCCGCTGCGCCCGCGAACGTGCTCGCACTCCCCCACGCCGAAGGAAAGGAATTCCGCGTCCAATGGTCTGACGAGCAGCCGGCTCATTGGACGGTGGGAGCATTGGATGACGTCGATTCGTTGCTGCGGCCGTCGCCGCTCGTTGAGCTGTTCACCGCAGCTGAGCAGCGCGCACGCAGCAGCCAAAGCTACATTGAGTCAGCTGTCGGGACACGACTTCGAGTGATTGACACAGAGCTGACGACTGAGGAAGCGACCGAAACGTTGCGTGTGAAGCAGCGCGACCCGATCACCGGTCTCTTCGTGGAGAGCAGCCTGACTTGTTGGAACGGCCTCTCCGTCGTTCGCATCACTCACCGAGTCGTCAACGATTCGGGCGTTCCGCAGGTCCTCACAGCGCTCGCGACGACGATCGGAGTCGGCCACAGCGAACCGCAGCTCGATGACTTGGAGTTGGCGTGGGCCAGCAACGAATGGCTGGCCGAGAACCGCTGGCACGTTCAGCCGCTGCGCGACCTGCTACCGCAGCTCAACCTCACGTTCCACGATCAGGACGCGCGTGGACGGTTCGCGGTCTCAAGCAACGGCGCCTGGTCGTCCGGCGCATACCTCCCGGTCGGCATCCTTATTGATCGAAGCTCCTCGCTTGCCGCGGGTTGGCAGATCGAGTCCGGTGCCGGTTGGCAGTGGGAGGTAGTACAGAGCCGGGCAGGTGCGACGGTCACGATGTCGGGACCCACCGACCTTGAGAGCCACTTCGCGCGTCGCCTGGTTCCCGGGGAGAGCTTCGAGTCGGTCCCGGCAGCTATCGCGATCTCCACCAACCACATTGAAGGCGTGGTTGGTGAGCTCACCGCCTACCGGCGCCAGATCACGCCGAAGCCGGCGGCCCTTCCGGTCATCTACAACGACTTCATGAACACGTTGATGGGGGCAGCGACAACGGAAACGCTCACCCCTTTGATCGATGCTGCTGAGGAAGTCGGCGCTGAATACTTCATGATCGATGCTGGCTGGTCAGGGTTCGGAGACTGGTGGGACACCGTTGGTGAGTGGCGTGAACTGGAAGGACGGTTCGAAGGTGGCCTGCGCGCACTGACCGACCGGATTCGTTCAAAAGGGATGACACCCGGGCTCTGGCTGGAGCCAGAAGTCGTCGGGGTACTCAGCCCTCTGGCCATTTCCCTCCCTGAGGAGGCGTTTTTCAGCCGGTTCGGCGAACGAATCGTTGAGCACAACCGTTACCGGCTTGACCTGCGTCACCCTGCTGCACGTCGGCATCTTGACGAGACTGTCGATCACCTCGTGGAAACGTACGGCATCGGCTACTTCAAGTTGGATTACAACATCAACAACGGACCTGGTACTGACCTGGGGGTGATCGCGCCAGGAGACGGTCTGCTTGGTCACATTCGGGAGTTCGCTGACTGGCTGGCCGACATCCAGCGCCGACACCCCGGCCTGCTGCTGGAGCATTGCAGCTCAGGCGGTATGCGCTTGGACTACGCGGTCCTTCGCCACGCGCACATCCTTTCGACCTCGGATCAGCAGGACTTCAAGCTCTACCCGCCAGTGTCGGCGTCCAGCCCGATGACCGTCCTTCCAGAACAGTGCGGCAACTGGGCGTACCCATCGGCGGCGATGAACGACGAGGAGACGATCTTCACTCTCGTGTCCGGTCTCGCCGGCCGACTCTACCTCTCAGGCTTCCTCAATGAGCTACGTCCCAGCCAAATTGGCTTGGTCCACTCCGCGGTAGCGTTCGCGAAGAATCGTGCCAGCTGGCTGCAGACGACGATCCCACGTTGGCCATTGGGCCTGCCCGATTGGGATAGCCCCGTCGTCACACTGGAACTCGACGGAGACGACGACGAGCTGCTTTTCGTGTGGAACCGCGACGCCGAAGAGCAACCGATCGTGATCCCCGGCACCTCGCACCTCAAGTGCGTGTTCCCAGCCGATGGGGACAATGCACAGCAGTGGGCGACCGGCAAAACGGACGCGGGAGACCTCGTGCTCAAGGCGCCATCGATGTCCGCCCGAGTGTATTCGCGCCGCATCGACGCCTGACGACTCGGAAGGCCCGCGACCGCCACACCCACGGCCCTGGGCCTCACCTCCTGCGCGCGTGTCAGGCGCGGAGGCGCCCCGCCGAGAGGAGAATGCTTGGCCGCATACATCTCTAGTGAGTCCGCGTCCGGCGGTCGGAGAGAAGGTGGGTAAGCTGCGATGGTGGTTCGGAGGAGTACGTCGGCGTCCCGTCCGGCGGTCGCGGAGGTTTTCACGACCGCTGTCTTCCGCGCCCTCGCCGACGCGCGCCCAGGCGGTCGCGCGAGGAAGGTAGAGCTCCTGGCCCCGCTGGTCAGCGATCCCAGCGAGCAGACATTGGCCGAGGCGTTCGAGGCTGGCCACAACTACCTTCGCTCGAATTATCGCAACGAGTACCTCTACAAGAACACGATCATCTCCAAGATCGTGTTCGGGAGGCACACTTCTCGGACTGCTGCCGCCCAGCTGGAACTGCAGATGGGACTTTCGTACGCTGACGTCGTGGTCTTCAACGGCACGTCGACGACGTACGAGATCAAAACGGAGCTGGACTCGTTCGCCCGTCTCGAAGGCCAGATCCGCGACTACTCCACACGGAGCGAGCATGTGAACGTGGTGACGTCGACTTCGAAGGCTGCTGCTGCCGAGGCGTCGTTGCCCGCGCATGTCGGGATCATCGCTCTGCAACGAAACGGCGCCATGACGACGATCAGGCCGAGTGTGGGCGGCCTCGACCGTTTGCGCTCGGATCACCTATTCCAGATGCTGCGCACCAGCGAAGCCATCGAAGCCCTCGGCAACGCTGTCGGCTACCAACTCGACGTGCCGTCCGGAGACGCCTGGAAACGAGCGCGGGAACTCTTCAGCGGCCTCCCGGTGGATGTTGCCCACGAACAAACCATTCGTGCGTTGCGCGGGCGATCCACCACAGCGATCGACCTCACCTCGCGCGACGGGTTCCCCGACGCGCTCCGGGCTTTGGCGTACGGAGTGGACCTTTCCAAGGTGGGCCGCGAACGCCTCGTGGACCGATTGAGGAAACCGCTTACCCTCGTTTTGGAGGGTTGAGAGACCCGGTCAGGACCGACAGTCTTAGCGGGCACCGATAAGAGGGGGATCCGCTATGTACTTTCCATACCTGCACGGCAAGGAGGGTGAGCTCAAGGCGCTCAAGAGCGTCGCGGCGCTCCTGGGAACCCCGCAACGGATCTTTCCCATTCTGGAACCGGTTCGATCGATCAAGGCGTTGGAGCGTGCAGTCTTCACCGACTTCGCGACCGCCAACGCGCAGCTGTACGTGATTACAAACCCGTCGCAGGGGCAGCTGGCGGATCTGGCCGCGTTGGCTCAATGGCAGTCTGACTTCTCGAGTTGGCTGGCATCACCAGTCGTCCGTCCGACGCTCTTGATCCTCCCGACGACGCCTCTCGGCGAGGTGAGCGCCTTCGCGACCACCTACCCCTCACAGCCTGTCGGCGTCGTTGTGCGCTCCAGCACGCTGTCTGCCGCTGATGTGAAGACCGCGCTGGGGGGGGCGAACGCGCTGATCTTCGTTTACGCCACCGCTACACCTAACGCGTATGTGAATGCTTTCGGGGCTGGCAGCGTGGTGGTCGTGCGTGATGCGTTCAACGCGCAGGACAAGAACGCTAGCTACAGCGGAATCGAAACCTTCGACGACGATCACGCAACGTATGCCGCCGCGGGCAGACCGGGATTCTCGGACTTCACGCCGATGCCTCCGCGGATGAACAGTGGTGGCGGTGGCCCTGCCGCGGCGATTGCCCTGCACATGAGCTTCCGAGACAGCGGTGACATCAACGTCCAGCATTTCGTCTCTGACTCGACCACGCAGGGCGATGGGACGAACTCCACCAAGTTCCTCGAGGCGCTTGACCACCTGGCTGAGCAGGTGCGGGTGACGCCGACACGGTTTGACAGTTCTCCGGGGCTTGACGAGTTCCTGACACTACATCGGGACCGTCGGGCCACGAACGGCGCCGGCTATAAGGCGTGGCAGACGTCCCACCACATCATCACCATCGCGCGGGAGCTTGGCATTTAGCGTGCCAGCGCCAATGCGCTGCCATGCTCCCGACGAGGGCTTCGGCCCGCCTGGCAGGTCGGCGCGCGGCCCGTTCATCGGCGCAATGCTGGGTAGACTCGGGCCAGGGACGCACCAGCCGTTCGGGCCCATCGCTCTGGCTCACGGGTAGCGGCATCCACGCCCCCGGCGAGGTCGGTCAGGCTAAGTGCAATGCCATATCCGCGTGTGTCTGCGGCGATCGCCCCAGCAACGAGAAACGTCTGCCGTCCGTTGGCTCGCCCCAACTGCGACACGTAATGCGGGACCTTTCCCGACGCCGACTGGCTGTCGTATCGCCCCTCGCCGGTGATGAGGACGTCAGCGTTCTGGACGATCCCCGGCAGTCCAAGAATGTCGCCGACGGCGGAGGCTCCGGAGTGGAGTGTGGCGCCCCATGCTAGGAGTCCGTAGCCGGTCCCACCGGCGGCACCGGCACCGGCGCTGTCCGCACGACCAAGCGCCTGTTGGAGGTTACGCAGCCCGGCTTCAAGTTTCGCGATCACATCTGCTGATGCTCCCTTCTGCGGACCGTAGACGCCGGCAGCGCCGTTCGGTCCCAAGAGAGGGTTGGTGACATCGCTGAGGATCTGCACCCCTCCTGGTGGGAGCGGCCGCAACGTGGACAGGTCGACCGCGGCGATCTCGGCGAGCCCTCGCCCTCCCAACGGCACTGGGCGGCCCGATTTGTTCATGAACGATGCGCCGAGGGCGGTGAGCGCGCCGACTCCCCCGTCCGTCGAGGCACTGGACCCGATGGCAAGCACCAGACGGGATGCACCAGACGCAAGTGCCGCCGCAATGGCTTGACCGAACCCGAAAGTGTGGGCATCCAATGGAGCCAATTCGCGCAGAAGGCTGACCCCGCTCGTAGAGGCCAGCTCGATGATTGCCGTGTTGTCCGGCAGCAGCAGCCATGACGTACGGTGAGGCTCGCCGGCGGGTCCGAGCACGGTGAGCGGCCGCTCCTGCGCGTCAAGGTATGCGGACCGAAACGCGTCGATGGTGCCTTCGCCGCCGTCCGCCATCGGCGCGACAACGACGTGATCATCGGGTCGCACCGATCGCCAGCCGGCAGCTATCGCAGCCGCAACTTCTGATGCTGATGCGGAGCCTTTGAACGAGTCCGGGGCGATGACCACCCTGGCCGACTCGTGCGAGGCGGTCATGGGAGTGCCAGCGGTATGCACGCGGCGAACGCATCAACCGTTCGCGCGACCACTTCCGCCGGCTCTGTGTCCCAGATCTCGGCGTTGAAGATCTCTACCTCGACATCGCCTGCATACCCGGTAGCAGTGATTGCCCGGGTGAGACTCCGAAAGTCGACGTGCCCATCGCCCATCATGCCGCGCGCGAGCAACGCGTCGGACGGGATCGGGGTGAGGAAATCGCACACCTGGTAGCTTGCGATCCGCCCGGCCGCACCGGCCCGCTCGATCTGGGTCAGCACCTCCGGGTCCCACCAGATGTGAAACGTGTCGACCACCACCCCGACAGACGAGGCGGGGAACGGCTCAGCGATGTCGAGGGCTTGGCCAAGGGTGGAAATCACGGCCCTGTCGGCGGCGTACATCGGGTGCAGCGGCTCAATTGCGAGGGTGACGCCGGCTGCCTGTGCATCTGGCACGAGTTCGGCGATGGCCTCGGCAACACGGCTGCGAGCCCCGATCAGATCGGTGGAACGGTCCGGTAAGCCCCCGGCGACGAGGACGAGTACCGGTGCCGATCCCGCGGCACCTGCTGCCGCAAGAGCGGCCGACTCGTCGATGGCCCGACGATTCTCATCGATCGCTGCGCGCCGAGCAGGGCCCTCGAACGCGGTGAAGAAGCCGCCGCGGCAAAGACTTGAGACTCGGAGGCCAGAGTCGGCGACCATACGCGTCGCATTCTGCAGACCGACCTCGGCAACGGGTTCACGCCACAGACCGATCGATTGGACGCCGGCGGTCGCGGTGAGTTGGAGGGCGTCGGCGAGGTTCGCGTACTTGATCGTCGCCTGGTTGATGGACAGTCGAGGGTGTGCCGTGGTCACGCTGTCACTCCATGCATAGTCAGCAGCTGGCTCCATCGCGCTGCGGCGAGCTCCGGACGTTCGAGCGCTCCGGACACGTTCGCGAGCCGGACGATCTCCGAGAGGTGTGGAAGGCTCCGTGCGGCGTGTAGCCCGCCGACCATTGTGAAGGAGGCTTGATGTCCGTTGAGCCAGGAGAGGAACGCCACACCGGTCTTGTAGTAGTACGTCGGCGCGGCGAAGATCTGCCGGGAGAGCGCTTCGGTCGGACCGAGGACCTCCCGGTAGCGACCGACATCACCGGCATCCAACGCTTGAATCGCAGCGGATGCTGTGGGCGCCAGCGCCGCGAATGCGCCCAGCAGCGCATCGGAATGAACGTCGTCCTCGCCCGCGATCAGACGCACATAGTTGAAGTCGTCACCGGTGTACATCCGGACGTGCTCGGGTAGCTGGGACCGCAACGCAATCTCAGCGTCCGCGTCAAGCAGGCTCATCTTGATGCCGTCGACGTTGTCGACGCCGGTTTCGATGATGCGCAGCACCGTGTCGACGTCACCGAAGTAGCCGGCAAGCTGCGGGTCGAACGCTGGACCCAGCCAATGCAGGACGACCGGAGCGGACGCCGCATCCAACACCTCCCGATAGACACGCTCGTAGTCGGTGGGCGACTGGGCAGCACGAGCAAGGTGCCGACTGGCCATCAGAACGACGCCGGCGCCAGCATCTTCGGTGAAATGGAGCTGTTGCTTGTATGCGTCGATCACTGCATCTAGGGGGATGACCTCATCCTCGATGTGATCGGTATTCACTCCGACGACGATGCGGCCTCCGACCGCGTGCGCGTCGTCGGCGCTGCGTGCGATGAGTTCACGGGTCGCAGCGGGGTCTAATCCCATGTTGCGCTGGGCTGTGTCCATCGCGTCGGCGACGCCGAGGCCCCAGCCGTAGATGTGCCGCCGGTAGGCCAGGGTCGCGTCCCAGTCGATGTCGGCCGGTGCGCCGGGCACGTTGTCCGCCCACGGTTTCGGAATGACGTGCGCTGCGGCGTAGGCGACGCGAGACTTCAAACCCGTCGTAGGTCGGGTGTAGATCGGCGCGTCTTCGAGTTGCGCCGTGGTGGTTGTTCCGTCGGCGTTGAGCAGAGTGATGGACGTCATCAGATGCTCACTTCGGGCAGGTGAATGCGGCGGCCTTCGCGTGAGGAGATGAGACCCTGCTCGGCGAGCTGGACGCCGCGCGCTCCGGCGAGGAAGTCGTAGGCGTTGGGCGCGTCGTAGACGACGTGGCGGATGAACTCCTCCCACTGCGTCTTGAAACCGTTCTCGAACACCTCGTTGGCGGGCGATTCGATCCAGTCCGTGTCGTAGTCGTGCTCGTCGGCGAGGTCCGGGTTCCAGACCGGCTTCGGGGTGGCGTTGCGCGGCTGGATCTTGCAGCCGAACAGACCGACGACGGCGCTGCCGAGGGTGCCGTCCACCTGAAACTCGACCAGCTCATCCCGGTTCACCCGGGTGGTCCAGGAGGAGTTGAGCTGTGCAGTGATACCGCCCTCCAGCTGGAAGATCGCGTACGCGGCGTCGTCTGCGGTTGCGGTGTACGGCTCGCCCTTCTCGTCGACCCTGGTCGGGATCTCGGTCACGGCGTGCGCGTAAACGGACTCGACCCTGCCGAACAGGTTCTCCAGCACGTACGACCAGTGCGGGAACATGTCGACGACGATGCCGCCGCCGTCCTCCGCACGGTAGTTCCAACTCGGCCGTTGCGCGGCCTGCCAGTCGCCCTCGAACACCCAGTAGCCGAACTCGCCGCGCACTGAAAGGATGCGGCCGAAGAAGCCGGAGTCGATGAGGCGCTTCAGCTTGCGCAGGCCGGGCAGGTACAGCTTGTCGTGCACGACGCCGTTCTTGATGCCGGCGGCTTGCGCGAGGCGGGCGAGCTCAAGCGCCTCCTCGAACGATTCGGCGGTCGGCTTTTCGGTGTAGATGGCCTTGCCGGCGGAGATAGCCTTCTTGATTGCGGATGCGCGGGCTTGCGTGACGAGGAAGTCGGAGTAGATCTGCCAGCGTTCGTCTGCGAGGACCGCATCCAGGTCGGTGCTGAAGTTCTCGATGCCGTGCTTGGCGGCAAGCTCGGCCAACTTGGCCTCGCTGCGGCCAACCAGGATGGGTTCAACCTGGACGCGACTGCCGTCGGCGAGGAGCACCCCGCCTTGCTCGCGGATGGCGAGGATCGAACGCAGCAGGTGCTGGCGGTAGCCCATACGGCCAGAGACGCCGTTCATGATGATGCCGATGGTCGACGTTGACACTGGGTACTCCTTGATTTGTGCGAATGTGGAAAGCGCTTACCAGAGAGTACAGGGACGTCTGTCACAGGGTCAAGTCATGCGAAACCGGGGACGTTCATCCGCGCGCCCGACGGACGGAACTGTCGAAGCACGCAATCCGAGATGCCCGCGCTTCACCCGCCAAGTGCTCTACGGGCCTGCTCGACTAACGCCTGAGTCCGGGAGTCGACTCTCGAAGCAGAACGTGGCCGCTTACCGTCACAGACGACGGCATCTCGCCATCATTGTCGAGGGCAAGCTCAAGAGCAGACGCACCGATTCGATCCAGAGGCAACGCCACAGTTGTCAACCGCGGGCTGACATCTCTGAGAAGGGGGATGTCGTCGAACCCGGCGACCGCCACATCTATACCTGGAGTGAGCCCTGCGTCGCGAATCGCTGAGATGGCACCGATCGCCATCACGTCCGTGACTGCGAAAACACATTCAGGTCGGCGTCCGGAGGCAAGCAAGTCCGCGGTCGCCTCATACCCGCCATCACGGGAGAACGATTGGTTGTGCACCGTCGCGCCCGGCGCGATTGATGCGAAGCCAGCGACCCGATCACGAACCGTGGACAGTTCGGCTGGTCCTGCGACGATCGCGAAGTCCGAGTATCCGATCTCGCTTAGCGTGCGCGCGAGATCTGCCGCACCTTCGTGATTTCCGACGACAACACTCCGAAGTCCTGGGGCTTCCGGCCCGATGATCGCGAGCTGATTGATCGCCTCGAAGGCCGACCAGTCTGCGGTCGCGTCGCGGCTCGACGCGAACAGCACCGCTCGCGGTCGCTGCGCTCGCAACGCAGTCAACGTCTCCGCTTCGAGCTGTTGCGCGTCCGGCTGATTATCGTGAGGCAATGTGGCAATGGTGACAATCAGCCCACGCAACTTCGCGACATCCATCACCCCGGCCGCGATCGACGCGAAGTACGGGTCGGCGATGTCGCCGACAACGAGTGCAACCGTGTTGTTGGATCCGCGCGCAACGGCCTGAGCCTGAGCGTTGACGCTGTAGCCGAGTTCAACTGCGGCCGCTTCCACTCGCTGCTTGAGCTCAGGTCTGACGGTTCGCGCCGACGGGTGCAGGGCACGCGATGCGGTCGCCAAAGACACCCCAGCGTGGGCTGCGACGTCGGCGAGAGTTGGCGCTGAAAGGGAAGTCACGCCGTCACGCTACTGCATGAGGGAAGCGCTTCCCCAGATCGATTTGTGCTCGACCGCCCGCGACTTCGCTGGTGCTGCTCTCCGAAGCCGTCCGGCGACGGGCCGAAACGCAAGCCACGCAAATGGTACGTTCAGCAGCAAGCCGGTTGTCACCAATTGACATTCGCAGCTCGGCAATCGCGCGATAGCTTCGGAGGGGCGATGCGACTAGTAAGGACCGACCTTGTTGCCGGTATCCCGGCCCCGGAAGCACGCGAAATCGCCAGGCGAATGTCCTCGACAGGTCATATCAGTCGTGTCGCAAGGATCGTCGGCGACGACCAGGCTCAGTTGGCCATCAACGCGTTGACCTCCGCAGGATACCTCGAACCCGCGGGCGATGACGATGCGGACATGTGGGTAACGACGATCGCCGGAAACGCACTTGCCCAAGCAAGTTTCGGCAAACCAATCAGCCGAAAGACAGCCGACCGACTCGTCGCAGAATTGGTGGAACGAGCCAAGAAGTTCAACGCAGATCCGACGTACGTTGTGTCCGTCGCCCGGTTACGTGTCTTCGGAAGTTATCAACGAGAGGATGTCGATCCGCTCGGAGACGTTGACGTTGAACTCATCATCGCGTTCCGGCCGAACGAGGAGGAACGGACCGGTGCGGTCAAGCGCTACAGCAAGGCGTCTGGACGTCGATTCAACAGTTATCTCGATGAGCTCTTCTGGCCCGAAACCGAACTACGGCAGATTCTGAAGAACCGGTCAGCCGCAATCAACATCACCCAGGAGAACGTCGACCTGCTCACCGACCGAGTGCGCACGATTTATGCGATCGAGGAAGACAAGTCTGCGCTTCCCGCGAATGGGGGACGTCGCGCCTTCGGGTGAAACGAGAGCCTCCGGATTGCGGTAGACACTCCACAGTAGGGTGACCAGCAACATGAAAACTGAAAACCTCAACTCCGCCGCCGCGGACGAGGACACCCTCATAAGCGTCTCATTCGGTTTGGCTTCCAGCCCAGGAACGTATGCGCTCCTCGTAGGCGCGGGCGTGTCCAAAGGCGCCGGCCTTCCGTCCGCATGGGATGTCCTCGTGGACCTGACCGGTAGAGTCGCCGACTTGAAGGGCGAGACGCCGGACGATCCCGTGCGTTGGTATGAGGAAACGTTCGAGACAGTGACGACCTACGAGTCCGTCCTAGAACGGCTAGCGCCGACGACGTACGAACGTCAAGCTTTGCTGCGCACCTACTTCGAGCCCAATCCCGAGGAGGACGGCAGCGCGGAACCCACTGAAGCGCATCGGGCGATTGCGCGGCTAGTCAGTGAAGGCGCTGTCCGTGTGATCGTGACCCTGAACTTTGACCGGCTCATTGAACGGGCGCTCCGTGAGGCCGGCATTGAACCGTTGGTGATCGCGAGCGAAGCGGACATCGCAGGGATGCCGCCGCTACACACCGCCCCCTGTTGTGTCGTCCATTTACACGGTGACTACTTGAACCCGCCGTCGATGCTGAACACGGTCGAGGAGCTTTCAGAGTACGGGGACGATCGCAGACAGCTACTCGAACGGATCCTCACCGATTACGGTCTCATTGCCGCCGGCTGGTCGGCGGTGTACGACCGCGCCCTTCGCGAGGCCATTAAACAAAGTTATCCAGGTCGGTACACACTGACTTGGATCGAGCCGGGAACCCCCGGCGAGGAAGCGACACAGTTGCGCCTGTCGAAGAACGGTGTTCTCGTCCAAACGGACGCTGACAGGGGATTCGGTCGCCTCGCCGACGCGGTGCAGTCGATGCGTTCTCGCCACGCTCGCCACCCGCTGACCTTGGCCACTGCCGTAGAGACAGCGAAGCGTGAACTCGCGGGCGGAAAGGTGAGCATCAGCTTGCACGACACAATAGCGGCGGAATTCCGCAGACTCTATGAGCTGGAGGACATCCGCAACCCGTCAGGCAGTTCCGATTCGGCTCTCAGCGACATTGTCGCTCGCATCGACGAAGCCGCTGAGGTCGTCGATGGGCTGATCGCCACGCTGGCTTACTGGGGAGACGAGGTTACCGACAGATGGTGGATAGACGAACTGCCCCGATTCGCCCAGGCTGGTGAAGGTAGCGGGTCCACACTGTTGTTGGAGCGTCGCCTCATCGCCGGATCAGCGATGTTTTACACGGCCGGTGTGGCCGCAGTCGCTGCTCAACGCTATGGCTTGTTGAGGCAACTGTTCACGCTGACTCGTGAGAGCCAGTTCACGGGAAGGCGTGAACCGTTGGCCAGCTGCCTGGCCATCGACCATTTCACGGTAAATATCCCCGAAGGCGGGCGGCGCCCGTATTCGGTCGTGGCACCGATCCTCGACGAGGCGTTCCCCGTGCCGGCAGAGAAGCGGGAGCAATGGTGGCAACTTTTCGAGGTGCTTCGGAATGCGGCGCTGCTGATGGACGACACACTCTTCCAGCGTGATTATCTGGACTACGCCCACACGAGAAAGGCGCTCGGCAACGCCGAACAGTCACGAACAGGTGCTATACGGCTGGGTAACTCGGTCAACAAGGCTGCCGCCGAACAGAGAATCAGCGAAGCCCAAAAGAGCTTGAAAGAGCAACTCCGCGAAATAACGCGGCTGGTATTTCCGACCCCTGTTCATCTGCGAGCCGCGATGAGTGGAGAACGTAACAGCTACTTGATCCCGGTGGCGGAGCAGTTGGCTGCGGAACTCGCGGTAGATGGACAGCGGCATCCGCTAATTCGGACTGGATTCGCGGACGAGGCAGAACGCCTTGAGTGCGCCGTGCTAGCGGTCAGCATCAAGTTTGGCGAACTGGGACGCGAAACAGCGCGAGGCCGCATCCATAGCGGAGCAGGCTTTGGAGTCATCGCTTCGAAAGTCTGGCTGGATTCCGTTTTCTGAATCCGACCTACGGAAAGCAAGCTCCTGAAGCGGTGGCAGCACAGGCGCACGAACCTTAACGAAAAACTGCCTCTGACCTGGATATTTGTTACAGAGTGGAGCACCCCCAGATTACTGTCATCAACTCTGATACTTAGACCCGACCGTGGGTTGGCGAGATCCCAGTAATTCATTGATCGCAACTGCGTGAGATTGATCCTTGGGCGTGAGACCGATCACGGCACCACCGACATCCGTACCTCCGAACTGGGTACATCCGCACGGCGTGTCGACCCTCCCGGACGGCGTGTCGGCCTCCCCGACGGCGTGTCGCGGACGGCCTCCCGCGCCCACTACTGTCTGACTATGCGACTCGGAGTCCTCGATGTGGGATCGAACACCGTCCACCTTCTCGTCGTCGACGCGCACCCGGGCGCCCGCCCGCTCCCCGCGGCCACGCACAAGTCGGTCCTGCGCCTCATGCGCTACATCACCGAGGACGGCGCGATCAGCCCCGAGGGCGAGACGGCGATCCTCGACGCCATCCGCTCGGCGGTGGAGGTCGGCCGCGCCGAGGGCATCGAGGAACTGCTGCCGTTCGCCACCTCGGCGATCCGGGAGGCCGCCAACGGCCCCGCGATCCTGGCCCGCATCCTGGACGAGACGGGCGTCGACCTCCAGGTGCTCTCCGGCGAGGACGAGGCCCGGCTGACGTTCCTCGCGGTGCACCGCTGGTCGGGCTGGTCGGCCGGCTCCATCCTCCTGATGGACATCGGCGGCGGCTCGCTGGAGATCGCGGCGGGCGTGGACGAGTACCCGGACACCGCGGTGTCCCTCCCGCTCGGCGCCGGCCGCAGCACCATCGGCTTCCTGCACCAGGACCCGCCGACCGCCGACCAGCTCACGGCGCTCCGCGACCACGCCAGGACGACGATCGCCGATGCCGTCGGCCGCTTCACCGACCGCGGCCCCGCGCACGTCATCGGCACCTCCAAGACCATCCGCTCGCTCGCCCGCCTGGCCGGATCGACCGCGAGCGGCCCGGGCGGGACGGAGCGCAGCCTCCTGCGCCGCTCGGAGCTCTCCGACTGGGTTCCGCGTCTGGCGCAGCTGACCGCGGACGCCCGCACGGCGCTGCCGGGGATCACCGCCGACCGGACGTTCCAGATCGTGGCGGGCGGCGTCGTGCTGCGCGAGGCGATGCGCGCGTTCGACGTGCCGGTGCTCGAGGTGTGCCCGTGGGCGCTGCGGGAAGGGATCATCCTGCGGTATCTCGACCACCTGGACTGAGGAGCGGCGGCCGGCGGCGCTTCTGCGTCCGCGTCTCCTCCGCGGCCGCCGGCCCAGAGCGGGAAGAAGCCAGCCACGCTCAGCGCCGCGCCTACGGGGTGAGCCCCGCCGCCTTCGCCAACAGCACCCCGCGCTCGGCGTCGTTCGCGCACAGCTCCGCCGCGCGCCGGTACTCCCCCGCGGCCTCCGCACCGCGCCCGAGCCGCGCCAGCAGCTCCGCCCGCACACCGGGCAGCAGATGCGATCCCGCCAGCCCGCCGCCGCGCTCCACCGCCTCCACCTCCACGAGTCCCGCAGCCGGCCCATCGGCCATCGCGACCGCGACCGCCCTGTTGAGGTCGACGATCGGGGACGGCGCCACCTGCGCGAGCGCCTCGTAGAGGAGGACGATCCGCGGCCAGTCCGTCCCGGCGACCGACGGGGCGACCGCGTGGCATTCGGCGATCGACGCCTGGAGGCCGTACGGGCCGAGCCCGCGGCCGGCGGAGACCGCGGTGGCGAGGGCGGCCCGGCCGCGCCGGATCGCCGAGCGGTCCCAGCGGCGGCGATCCTGGTCCTCCAAAAGCACGGGGCTGCCGTCGTCGGCGGTGCGGGCCGGGAAGCGCGCCGCGGTCAGTTCGAGTAGCGCGAGCAGAGCGTGGGCCTCCGGCTCGCGCTCCAGCCGGGCGAGCACACGCGCGAGCCGGACCGCTTCGTACGCGAGGTCGGTGCGCATCCAGGCCTGCCCCGCCGTCGCGGACGATCCCTCGGTGAAGATCAGGTAGACCACGCTGAGCACGGAGCCGAGCCGCTCCCGGCGGTCGGGGCCGGACGGGACCTCGAACGGGACGTGCGCCGCGGCGATCGTCTTCTTCGCGCGCGTGATGCGCGCCTGCACGGTCGGCACCGGGACGAGGAACGCCCGCGCGATCTCGTCCGTGGTGAGGCCTCCGACGACCTTCAGCGTGAGCGCGATGCGCGCCTCCCGCGACAGCACCGGATGGCAGGCCGTGAAGATCAGGGCGAGCACGTCGTCGTCGATGTCGTCCGGGTCGAAGAGGAGGTCAGCGCCCGGCGCCGTCTCGTCCAGGTCGCGGGCGAGCAGCGCGTAGCGCTCGTCGCGGCCGGCGCGGCGGCGGAACGCGTCGATCGCGCGCCGCCGCCCCACCGTGAGCAGCCAGCCGACCGGATCGCGCGGAGCCCCGGAGGTCGCCCAGCTGACGAGCGCCTCGGCGAGCGCCTCCTGGGCGACGTCCTCCGCCAGCGCGAAGTCGCCGGTGTAGCGGGCGAGCGCGCCGACGATCCGCGCGGACTCCATGCGCCACACCGCCTCGACGGCGCGGCGCGCGTCGGTCGGGGTGCGGCCGGTCACCGGCGGCCCCCCGCCGCCCGGCGACCTACAGCTGGCCGGTCGCCTCGCGCCACGCGCGCTCCTTCTGGATCCACTCGTTGTCCTGCGGGAACTCGTCGATGGTGGTCACGCGACGGATCTCCACCTTGCTGCCCTGGATGTACGGCATCCGCTTCGTCCACTCGACGGCCTCCTGCGCCGAGGCGACGTCGAGGATGTAGAAGCCGTTGAACAGCTCCTTCGTCTCGCCGTAGGGACCGTCGGTGACGACCGGCGCCTCCCCGGTGAAGTCGACGACCACGCTCTCGGCCGGGTCGAGGCCCTCTGCGGCGAGCAGCACGCCCGCGCGGACGAGCTCGTCGTTGAACCGGCCCATCGCGTCGAGGACCGCGGCGAAGTCGACGTTGCGGAACGCCTCCTCCGCCTCGGCGGTCGGACGCAGGACGAGCATGTACTTGGCCATGATTACTCCTTGTTCTGGTGGGTCCCTTCGACCCTCTCATCGACGAGGTCGAGCGCCATAGTGGGAAATCGACACCGGCGGGAAAATCGGCTCGGGCGCGCACCTTCGTGCCGAATGTCGCGTTCGGGCGGCCGATTCACCGCATTCGGCACGAATCCGCGCGGCCGGGTCACGGCTGGATGCGCTCGACGGCCTGGAGGATCAGGTCGAGGCCGGTGGCGAACTCCTCGTCGTAGTCGTAGCCGGACTGGGCGAGTTCGGCGACGACCTCCAGGAGGTAGGGGAACCGGAGCGCGACCTCCGGCGGGAGCGTCTGCTCCTTCGCGGCCGCGACCTCCCCCGACTCCTCCGGGGTGTCGAACGGGAGGGTCCGCTCCTGCAGGGCGAAGCCGTAGACGTACGCGTCGAGCACGGACGTCACGTGCACCGTCGCGCGGAACGGGAACCCGGCCTCGCGCAGGCGGCCCAGCAGGGCGTTGTGCGCGGCGAGGTTGGCGAGCCCGGGCCGCATCCGGGACTCCATCAGGCCGACGGCCCAGGGATGCCGGCGCAGCGCCTCGCGCAGGGAGACGGCGCGGGCGCGGAGGGCGTCGCGCCAGGGTGTGTCGGGGTTGCCGAGCTCGGGAGGGTCGACCTCGGCCCAGACGAGGTCGACCATCCCGTCGATGAGTTCGTCCTTGTTGGCGACGTGCTTGTAGAGCGCCATCGGGACGACGCCGAGCTCGGCTGCGAGGGCGCGCATGGAGAGGGCGTCGAGGCCGATGGTGTCGGCGCGCTCGAGCGCCCGGGCGAGCACGGTGTCACGGGTGAGGCGTGGGCGCGAGGGCTGCGGCATCGGCGGCTCCTGAAGGGTTCTGGACGGGGTATTGACAAGGTGTACACCGTACACCTATCGTTCAGGTGTACACCGTACACCCATCCTAGATCACCAGCGCCGCCACCCGAATCCGAGGACCCCATGACCGCCCAGACCGCCCAGACCGCCACCATCGAACCCGCGCCGTCCGCTACGGCGAGCGCCGACCGCCGCCGCTCGCTCACGGCGGGCGTGCTCTTCATCGTCACCTTCGTGTCCGCCATCGCCGGCGTCCTGCTCTATGCGCCGGTGCTGGACGATCCGCACTACGTGCTCGGCGCCGGCGCCGACGGCCGGGTGCTCTCCGGCATCCTCTGCGAGGCGGTGCTCATCGCCGCCAACCTCGGCACCGCGCTCGCCCTGTTCCCCCTGCTCCGCCGCCGGGCCGAGGGCCTTGCGCTCGGCTATGTCGTCGCGCGGGTGATGGAGTGCGTGTTCATCGCGGTCGGGATGCTGTGCCTCCTGACCGTCGTGACCCTGCGCCAGCACGCCGCGGCGATCGGCGACCCGGACGCTCTCGCGGTCTCGGCGCAGACCCTCATCGGGATGCGGAACTGGACGTTCCTGCTCGGCCCCGGCTTCGTCGCGGGGCTCGGCAACGGCGTCCTGCTCGGCTGGCTGCTGCTCCGCTCCGGACTGGTCCCGCGCCCGATGGCGGTGGTCGGGATGGTCGGCGGCTCGCTCGTCGCACTGTCCGGGATCGGCGTGCTGTTCGGACTCTGGGGCCAGGGATCGCCGGTGTCGGCGGTGGCGACGCTGCCCGAGATCGTGTGGGAGGCGTTCCTCGGGGTGTACTTCGCGTTCGTCGGGTTCCGGCGGGTGCGGGCGCGTGGCGTGAGTGCTCGGACGTCGGCATGACGCGCGGCGCCCGGCCTCAGCCCTCCGCGGCGTGACGCCCCCGCCGCGAGGCCGCGTGCCCCAGCCGGCCGTCGTGCAGTTCGAGCACGCGGTCGGCTCTCGCCATCAGGAGCGGGTCGTGGGTCGTCACCACCGCGGCCACCCCGCTGCCGTGGACGAGGTCGACCAGGAGGTCCATGATCTGGCGCCCGGTGACGCTGTCGAGCTGGCCGGTCGGCTCATCGGCGAACAGCAGCGGCGGGTCGGCGGCGAGCGCGCGGGCGATCCCGACGCGCTGCTGCTGGCCTCCGGAGAGCTCGGTCGGGCGCTGCCGGGCGTGGGCGGCGAGGCCGACGCGGTCGAGGAGCTCGGCGACCCTGGCGTCGCGTTCGGCCGGCTCGGTTCCGAGCAGACGGAGGGGGACCTCCACGTTCTCGGCCGCCGACAGCACGGGGATGAGGCCGAACGACTGGAAGACGAAGCCGACGCTGCGCTGGCGGAGCCGGACGAGCGCCGCCTCGTCCGCTGTGGCGACGTCCACGCCGTTGACGACGACCGTTCCGGAGGTGGGCCGGTCGAGTCCGCTCAGCACGTTGAGCAGGGTGGTCTTGCCGGAGCCGGAGCGGCCCTTGACGACGACCAGCTCGCCGGAGTGGACCTCCAGGTTCGCCTCGCCGAGGGCGACCACGGGGCCGGCGGCGGTCTCGAACACGCGACTGACGCCCTCGGCGGCCAGGAGGGGGACGGCGGGACGGGCGCCGGCGGGGTCTGCCACGGTGTCGACGGTGGTCATGAGGCGGCCTCCTGACTCTCGTGTGCTTCTGGGCCCCGTTCCGCTTCCGGGTGATCCGAGGGTGAGTTCGCCGCCACGTGCGGCCACACCCCCACGTGGTCCGCCTCCAGCGCCAGGCGTACGCGCTCGCGCATCCCGAGCGTCGTCAGGTACTCCTGCGGAAGCTGGAGGCGGCCGACGCGGTCGAGGACGGCGTACTCCTCCGCGACCGTGTGCTCGTCGCCCTCCGCGGTGACGCCGGTGCGGCGCAGGACCTCGGTGGAGGTGCGGCCGTCGCGGATCTGGACCGTGCGCGCGACGTGCTCGGACACCGTCGGGTCGTGGGTGACGATCAGGGTGGTGACGCCGAGCTCGCGGTTGACGCCGCGCATGGCCTCCAGCACCTCCGCGCTCGTGGCCTCATCGAGTTCACCCGTGGGCTCGTCGGCGAGGAGGACGCGCGGCTCGTTCGCGAGGCTCACGGCGATGGCGACGCGCTGCTGCTCGCCGCCGGACAGCTCGGACGGCCGGCGGTCGGCGCAGTGGGCGACCTCCAGCAGGTCCAGGAGGTCGGCCGAGCGGCGCTCGCGGTCGGGGGTCTTCGCCAGCGACATCGCGAGGGCCAGGTTCTCGCGGGCGGTGAGGTAGCCCAGGAGGTTGCGGGAGGTCTGCTGCCAGACGAAGCCGACGGTGCGGCGGCGGTAGTCCACCCGCTCCCGCGACGACAGCGCGAGGAGGTCGCGGCCGGCGACGGAGACCTGGCCGGCGGTCGGCTTGTCCAGGCCGGAGAGGATGCCGAGCAGCGTCGACTTGCCGGAGCCGGACGCACCGACGATCGCCACCAGCTCGCCGCTGTCGACGCTGAGGGTGAGGCCCTGCAGCGCCTGGACCTCCACGCCGTCGGCGGTGAAGATGCGCACGAGGTCGGCGCAGCGGATCGCCGCGTCGGGGTGCGGAGTAGCGGGGTTCGCCCCGGCGGGGTGCTGAGCTGCGGGGTGCTGAGCGGTCATCCCGGTCATTGTCCTCCTGTCGTGGGCAGGTCGCCCGCGGCGCGCAGCACGGCCGCCGGCGACGACCGGCGCGCTCCTGCCAGAGCCACGAGCGTGGCGAGCGCTGCCACGGCCAGGAATCCGGCCAGTGCGGCGGCAGTGAGCCACGGGTCCCGCACGATCGCAGGTTGCACGGGGCTTCCGGTGAAGCCGCGCAGGTCGAGGGGGCCGAGGACCACGGCGGGCAGCACGAGGCCGACCACGGTTCCGGCGATCAGGCCGACCACCAGGACCGGGCCGAGCTCCCAGGCCAGCACGCCGGCGGTCTGGCGGGCGCTGAAGCCGACGGTCCGCAGCGTGGCGACCAAGCGGATGCGGGCGGCGGTGTTCATCACCAGGGTCAGCAGCAGTGCGGCGACGCACAGCAGGACGGTGAGCGCGATCGAGAGGAGCGCGACCGCCTCCGTGCCCGCGACGAGCGGAGACCCGTGCAGGGCCGCGCGCTCGGCCACGGCGTCCCCGACGACGGCCCCCGCGCCGCCGATCCGGGCGAGCGCGGTGTGGACGGCCGCCGCGTCCGCGCCGGGCGCGAGGGCGACCAGCACGGTCTGCGGCGTGCCGCTGAGGTCGCTGGAGTGCGGCAGCGTCGTGCGGTCGATGATCGCCCAGCGGGAGTCGTGGATGTAGACGCCCGGCGCGAAGTCCAGCTCGGTCACGGCCAGGTGCACATTGCTGCCCTGCCCGACGATCAGTGCGCTGGTGACCGGGATGCGGCTCTCCCAGCCGCCGAGGACCGCCCCGGTCCGGCCGGGCAGGCCGCCGGTGAGCAGCGTCGACAGCCGCGCGGAGGCGGGGAGGTCGCGCTGGACGGCCTCCAGCTGCTTCGGGTCGACGAGGTAGCCGGAGACGACCTGCGAGGTCCCTGCTGCGCTGATCGTGACGCCTCCCGCCCAGTCGACGGTCGCGGTGGCGGCGACACCGGGGACGCGCTTCACCGCGGCGAGCCGGCCGGCGTCGAGCGTGGAGGCCGCGGTCAGCGACAGGTCGGAGCCGACCCGGGCTCGCGCGCCCTGGTCGAGGCCGTCGCGCGCCGTCGCCAGGACGCTCACCGAGAACAGGGCGATGCTCGCGCCGGCGATGAGAGCGAAGACCGGCCAGAGCAGGGCGCCGCGTCCGCGCCGTCCGGACGCGCCGAGCGAGCCGGCGGCGCCCAGGAACGCGACGGCTCCCCGTCCGCGCCGCAGCGCCCCGGTCAACCAGGCGAGCGGCACGGCCGTCACCCGCAGGACGACGACGCACGCGGCGAGCGCGACGAGAACGGGGGTGAGCGCGGCGAGCGGGTCGACCTCCAGACCGCTGCCGGGCGAGGACAGGCCGCGGCGCGCGAGCAGCACGACGCTGAGCGCGGCCAGGCCCAGTACGATCACCTCCGCCACCCACGCCCAGCGCGACCGCGCGGGCGGCGCGACCGGACTCGGGACGAGGGAGCCCGCCGCGAGCACGAGCGCGAGAGGCGGCGCGAGCGCGCACACCGCTGCCAGACCAACGGGCAGCAGGACGGGCACGGCGCCCGGGGTCAGCAGGAGCGCGATCCCGAGTCCGAGGGCCGCAGCCGGGATGGACGCGAGCGCACCGTCGAGAGCGAGGCTCCCGCGCAGCCGCCACGGGGACGCGCCGCGCGCCGCCATCAGGGCGAGCGCCTCCCTGCGCCGGGACACGACGAGGCGGGCGCCGAGCGCCAGGACGGTCAGAGCGACCACGAGCGGGCCGGCGGCGAGGATGGCGAACAGCGTGTTCGCGGGCTGCGCGCGGGACTGGAAGGCGTCCAACGGCGTCAGGAGGCTGGTCCCGAAGGTCAGCGGCGCCGGCACCTCGCCCACCCGCACCGTGGGAGGGAGCGCCAGGAAGCTGCCGAGCGCGCCGCGGACGGCGGGGAGGTCCTCCGCCCGGAAGCCACCGGGCGCGACCGGGTACCAGAGGGAGGCGACCGTGCCGTCGAAGGCGGGGGTGACCTTCGGCCAGGAGTCCGCGTCCAGCCAGGCGACGGCGCCGAACTCCTTGCCCGCGTCGCCCTTGTCCACGAAGTGGCCGTGCGCGCGAACGGCGTCGAGGTTCCAGAAGTCGTCGGCGGCGTGCGTCGGCTCGACCAGCCCGGTGAGCTTCAGCGTCAGCCCGGGGTTCGAGGCGATCTCGCGGGTGGTGCCGACCGTCCAGCCGAGGAGCTTCGCCGCCTCGGGAGCGAGGACGACCTCCACGGTCGGAGGGGCGGCGGCCGGGGTGCCGCTCGCGCCCGCCCCACCTCCGGCGCCCGGCGTCCCGCCGGCGCCCGGCATCCCGCCGGCGCCCGGCGCCGCGCCCGCGACCGTCGCCGCGACCGGGCTCGGCCACGCCCCGCTCACCAGCCGCGCCTCGCCGCGGAGGCCGCGATAGGCCTCCACGCCCACCGCATAACGGCTGTTGCTCGCGGCCCCGGCGGGCGGGATGATCGGGACGTCGAAGCTGCGCGCCGAACTGTCGCCGTGGCCCACCACCGCGCGCAGCGGCGGCTTCATCCCCTGCCGAACCGTGTCCGCGATCGCCGGGAGGTCGCGCCACACCGCGGACGCGTCCAGGACGGGACCCGGGGCGAACGACCCGGTCGGGATGGAGGTCGTCACGTCCCGGCCGCCCGCGCCCGCCTGGCCGAGCTCGTGCTGGAGCTCGGCGGTCAGGAGCCCGCTGGACACGCGGGGCCACGCGGAGAGGGCCGTCGCGGCGACGACGGTGACGATCGCGAGGAGCAGGAGGCCGCCGCGGAAGGCGCGCAGCGCACGCAGGGCGAGCCCGGCGTCGGAGAGGTGGGAGGTGCGCGCGCGGGCCATCACCGCGTCTCCTCCCGATACGCGGTGTCCGCCGCCTGCCTCCGCACCGCGACCCCGTATCCCCACACGGCCACCGCGAGCGCGGCGGCCAGCGCGACCGCGCCCACCGCCATCCCGGCCGGGTCCACCCGGCCCTGCACCGACAGCGTCGCCGGGGCGGTCACGACCGAGAGGCGGGCCAGGGTGTTGCCGACGAGCAGCACCACGACGATCCCGCCGAGGAGGCCGAAGACACCGGCCGCGCAGGCGACGCCGATGACCTCAAGCCGACGTGCCCAGGCCTGCTGGCGTCCGGACAGGCCGACCGCGCGCAGCACGATCACCTCGCCGCGGCGACGGCGGAGGGCGGCCGTGATCGCGGCGGCGACGGCCGCGACGGCCAGGAGCGCGCAGCCGGCCGCGCCGAGCCAGGTGCTGGCGACCGCGCCGCCGAGGAAACGCGCGACGAACGCACCGGACGCGGTGGTGACGGTCGCCCCCGAGCCGGCGGCCGAGCGCACGGCGCCCGCGACGGTTTCCGCGTCGTCGGCCGCGAGCCAGACCGAGGAGGCGCGCGGCACGGAGGCCGAGGTGCGCAGCAGCAGCGCCGTCAGCGCGGGCAGGTCGGCGAACACGGCGCGCTCGGACGTCGTCCCGGGCAGCGCGGGCACGATCGACGCGACCGTGCCCTGCACGTCGCCGGCCGGGCTGCGCACCTCGATGCGCTGGCCGAGCTGGAGGGAGTCGTCCTGCGCCAGCCCGGTCGTGACCGCGAGCGGGAGGGCCGCGGCGCCCGGCGGGACGAAGCGCACGCTGCCGTCGCCGGCCAGGGAGGCCGCGCGGGCAGTGGTCCCTGGACCGTCCGCCCGGAAGGCGCCGGCCGAGCCGAAGGCCGTCGGAGCCTGCACCCAGCGCGCGACCGCGGCCGGCAGTCCGGCCAGGGTGACGGTCACCTCGTCGGCGCCGTCCACAGCCTCCACCGTCGCATCGACCGCGACGAGCCGGTCGGCTCCGGACGGCAGCGCGAAGTCGACGGAGCCGTCGGGGCCGGGCGCCGCGGAGACCGGTACGACCTCGTCGGTGCCGGTGGCGATCCAGGCGGTCGCTCCGACGGGCGTGGCCGTGCCGCCTCCCGCCCCGACCGTCACGGTCGCCCGCAGGTCGCGCGCTCCGGAGGGGATGGCCGCGCCGTCGAGTGCGCCCTTCGGCGTGACCCGCGTGGACAGCGTCGCGGTGTCGAGCAGGTAACCGCCGACGGGGAGCAGCGCGGGCAGCTTCGCGGAGTTCGCGGCAACGACGGCCACGTCGGTGTCGCCGACCGTCCCGCTGTCCACGATCGCCGGGGAGGCCGCCGTGACGCCGGGAAGACGCCCGAGCCGCGCGGCGCCCGACACGTCGCCGGGGCCGTGCGGGCTGCCTCCGACGCCGAGGTCCGCGCGGACCGCCGCGCCGTTCACCAGCAGCGCCGAGTCGCGCAGGAAGCCGCCGAAGGTCCCCGCGTACCCGGCGGCGAAAGTCAGCGAGCCGACCGCGAGCACGATCAGCGCGACCGGCCCGGCGAACAGCGCGACGCCGCGCCCCACCTGACGGGCGGGCAGGACCCCCGCGACTCCGCGGCCCCGGCCCGCCACGCGCTCGACGGCGGCCGACGCCGGGCCGAACAGCAGGAGGCCGACCAGCGCGATCGCGCACAGCACAGCGGCAGGTGCGACGACGCCGGTCGGGTCGACCGTGTCCGCGCCGCCGCCGACGGTCGGCCCGAAGGCCACGAACCGCCACAGGGTGACGGCCGCGGCGACGACGGCGAGCACGGTGACACCGGCGGACACCGCGGTGCGCCCGCGCCCGGCCTCCACCGCTCCGGGCGAGTCGGAGGCCGCGCGCGCCGAGAAGACGACGGTCAGCGTGGTGGCGGCGACGGCGACGAGGACCGTGAGCGCGGGAGGCAGCAGGAGGTCGAGCGCGCCGGCGGGCGGTCCGACGGTCGCGAGCAGGACGAGCTGCGCGGCAAGCGTCCCGACGACGGTCGCCGCCAGAACGACCAGCGCGGACTCCACCGCGGTCGCCCGCGCGAGCGCCGGGACGGTGACGCCCCGCGAACGCAGCAGCCGGGTCTCCACCCGGCGCGCCCCGGCCAGCAGCTGCGCGAGCAGCACGAGCGCGATCGCGGAGCACGCGGCGAGGACGGCGAGCGGGACCGGGATGACGGCGTGCAGCGCGACGACCGACCGCTGCATGGCGGCGACGGTCGCGACGCCGTCGCCGCTCGTGGAGAACGGGCTGGCGCCCGCGGCGGAGTCGCCGCTGAGCTGGGAGTACGCTCCGCCGAGGGCGTCGTGCAGGCGCGGGAGGTCGGCGGCGGAGGTGCGGCGGGCGTCCGGGGTGAGGACCCAGCGGCCGACGACGCCGTCGCTCGCGGCGACGGCGGTCGCGGCGGACACGACGAGCCGTCCGTCGCCGGAGTTCAGGCCGAGCCAGGCCGGGGCCGCGGGATCGGCCGGGCGCCACAGGCCGGTGACGGCGACCGTGACGGGCGCGGAGGGACCGAGGAGCGTCACGTGGTCGCCGACGGAGACCTGGTGGCTGCGGGCGAACGCGGTGTCGACCGCGGCCTCCGCGTCACCGCTGGGCCAGCGGCCCTGCGTCATGGTGACGCGCCCCTGGAGACCGTCGCCGGCGACCAGGAGCTCGGCCGTCCGGCCTCCCCCTCCCTCGACCGGGACGGACGGCGCCGAGAACGTGGAGGCCACGGCGACCGGGAGGCCGGAGAGCCGCTTCGCGAGGGTGCGGCGGACCTCGGCGTCCTGGGCGTTCAGGTCGGACAGCGCGCTCGACTCGAGGGCCACCGAGGTGACGGCGGCGGGCTCCGCGGCGAGGGTCGCGTGGACGGCCGAGGTCGGCGAGCGGAAGGCGAGCCCGGTCATCACGCTCGCCAGCGCGGCGACGACGACCACGACGAGCCCGGTGGCGACGAGCGTGCCGGCCTGCGCGCGGGCTCGCTGCACCCAGAACGCCCCCATCGCACGCATTTGTCCAACCTAGCGTGCGGGTGCGCACAGATCGTGCGTCAGCGCGCCGCGCCCACCGCCTCCGCGTGCAGGTTCGCCCCGCCCCGATACCGCGTGCCGGGGTGCCGCTGCGGCAGCCGGCTGTGCCCGTCGCCGAACAACCGCTCCCGCAGCGTCCCCGACCGCTCCCCCTCCTGGGGCAGCCGTCCGCGCCTCCGCAGTTCGGGGACGACCAGCTCGGCGAAGTCGCGTGCCGTCTCGAACGAGTGGTACTGGCGGAGGTTGATGCCGTCGAGGCCGTCCTCGTCCAGCCAGCGCTCGATCTCGTCCGCCACCGTCTTCGGGTCGCCGACCACCAGGAACCGGTCGTCGCGGCCGTTCTTGATGAAGTCGAGGGCCTGGCCGACCGTCCTGTCCAGCGGCAGGAACGGCACCCGCTCGGCCGGGAACTCCGCCCGCGCCAGTGCCTCCCGCACGGTGATGTCGCGCGGGAACGCCGTGAGGTCGACGGGCAGGCTGCTGTGGGCCAGGATGCCGTCGAGGCTGGAGTGCTGCTGGTACAGCCTCCACTTGTCCTCGGCCTCCTCCGTCGTGCGGCCGACGATCACGCCCGCCATCGCGATGAACTTCACGTCGTCGCGCTGCCGGTCGTGGCGCGCGGCCGCGTCGCGCATCCCGTCCGCGTTGCGGCGGAACTCCTCGCTCGTGCGGCCGCCCGTGAAGACGACCTCCGCGTGCCGGCCGGCGAACTCGATCCCGGCGGGCGAGCCGGTCGCCTGGAACAGCACGGGCGTGCGCTGCGGCGACGGGTGCACGATGTGGGGGCCTGCGACCCTGTGCCGCTCGCCGACGTGGTCGATGTAGCGCACCTTCGACGGGTCCGTGAAGACGCGCGCCTCCCGGTCGGCGATCACCGCGTCGTCGTCCCAGGAGCCCTCCCACAGCTTGTAGAGCACGTCCAGGTACTCCTCGGCGCGGCGGTAGCGCTCGTCGTGCGGCACTTCGTCGTCGAGCCCGAAGTTGCGGGCGGCGTTCGGGAGGTAGGAGGTGACGATGTTCCACCCGATCCGTCCCTTGGTCAGGTGATCGAGGGTCGACATCCGGCGGGCGAACGCGAACGGCGGCTCGTACGTGGTCGAGAACGTCACCCCGAAACCGAGCCGGTCGGTGACGGCCGCCATCGCCGGGACGAGCAGCAGCGGGTCGAGGTTCGGGCTCTGCAGGCCCTCCCGCAGCGCGGTCTCGGGGCCGCCGCGGAACACGTCGTACGCGCCGATCACGTCTGCGAGGAAGATCCCGTCGAAGCCGCCGTGCTCCAGCAGCTGCGCGAGCTCCAGCCAGTAGTCGAGATCGGCGAAGCGCTCGCGGTTGTTGCCCGGCAGCGGCCAGAGGCCGTGCGTGATGTGGCTCACGCACGCCATCTCGAACAGGTTGACGAAGAGCTGCTTGGGTTCGGTGGTCATGCGTCGCCTTCCGGGGTTCTGCTGTCGCTGCGTGCGTCTCCGGCTCCCGGGGCGAACTCCGGGATCGCTGCGATCAGGTCACGAGTGTACGTCTGCTGGGGGCGCTCGAAGACGTCCTCGGCCGTCCCCTCCTCCACGACCCGGCCGTCCTTCATCACGAGCACGCGATCGCTGAGGTGGCTGATGACGCCGAGGTCGTGCGAGATGAAGAGGTAGGCGACGCCGGACGCGCGCTGGAGGGTGACGAGCAGGTCGAGGATCTGCGCCTGGATCGTGACGTCGAGCGCCGACACGGCCTCGTCGAGCACGATCACGTCGGGCCGCGGGGCGAGGGCGCGGGCGATGGCGACGCGCTGGCGCTGGCCTCCGGAGAGCTTCAGCGGGAAGCGCGGCAGCACCTCCTCACCCAGCCCGACCTGGCCGAGCAGCTCACGCACGCGGGCGTCGCGCGCGGCTCCGTCGGCGAAGCGCTCCGAGCGGAGGGCGTCGAGCAGGATGCGCTCGACGGTCCAGCGCGGGTCGAACGAGCTCAGCGGATCCTGGTAGACGACAGAGATCCGACGGCGCAGCGCGCGGCGGCGGGACTCGGGCAGGGCCGACCACTCCTGGCCGAGCAACCGGACGTCGCCACCGTCGAGGCGTTCGAGTCCGAGCGCGAGCTTGGCTGTCGTGCTCTTGCCCGAGCCGGACTCCCCCACGATGCCGAGCGTCTCGCCGGCGCGGAGGCTGAAGGTGACGCCGTCGACCGCGCGGGTGACGGTGCCGTCGGAGGTGTGGAAGCGCTTGGTGAGATCGCGGGCCTCCAGCACCGGTGCGCCGAGGGGAGGTCGCGGAGCGGGATCGGGTGAACCCGGGGTGAGCGCACGTCCGCGGGTGGCCTCGCCGGGGACCGCAGCGATCAGCGCGCGGGTGTACTCGTGCTCGGGATCGGCGAGCACACGCTCGGCGGGACCCTGCTCCAGCACGACGCCGCCGCGCATGACGAGGATGTGGTCGGCCAGCCGGGCGACGACGGACAGGTCGTGACTGATCAGGATGAGCGACGCACCGCGCTCCTTCATCGCCTCCAGCTGGGCGAGCACCTGCGCCTGCACCGTGACGTCGAGGGCGGTGGTCGGCTCGTCGGCGATCACGATGTCCGGGTCGAGCGCGATGGCGGAGGCGATCAGCGCGCGCTGGCGGAGGCCGCCGGAGAGCTGGTCGGGACGCTGACGCGCCCGGACCTCCGGCGACGGGACGCCGACGCGCTCCAGGAGCTCGCGCACCCTGGCTTTCCGCGCGGCGCGGTCCCCCCAGCGGTGCAGCCGCAGCGCCTCCGCGATCTCCGCGCCGACCGGGCGCAGCGGATCGAGGGACACCAGCGCGTCCTGCAGGACGAAGCCGATATCCCGGCCGCGGACGCGACGCCACTGGCGCGGGGTGAAAGCGCGGGCGTCCTCGTGGTGAAGCTCGAGCTGGTCGGCCTCCACCGTCGCGGTGCGCCCGGCGAGGCCGACGAGGCTGCGCGCGGTGACCGACTTGCCGGACCCCGACTCGCCCACGATCGCGACGCACTGGCCGGGGAGGAGGTCGAAGGAGACGCCCTCGACGATGGGGCGGTGGACGCCGTCCACGGTGAAGCCGGTGCGGAGGTTGCGGACGCGCAGGCGCGCCGCGGGCCAGTCGAGGTTCGCGAGGTCGTCTGAGGTGGTGGCGGCCGGGTCGCCCGTGCTCGCGGCGCCCGTCCTCGCGGCCTCCACGGTCCCCTGCTCTGCGATGCTCACGATCGCTCCCCTTTCTCCAGGCGCGCCTGGATGTGCCGGCCGATGGTGGTCGCGGCCAGGGCGACCGCGACGATGACGAGACCCGGGATGACGACCAGCCACCAGGCCGTGGTGAGGTAGGCGCGCCCCGCGTCGAGCAGCGCGCCCCACTCGGACGCGGGGGGCGCGACGCCCAGCCCGAGGAACGACAGGCTCGACGCCCACACGATGGACTGGCCGATCGACAGCGCGAACACGGCGACCAGCGGACGCAGCGCGTTCGGGAGGATGTGCGCGCGCACGATCCGCCAGCGCGAGTGCCCGAGGGCGGTCGCGGCCTCCACGTAGGCCGAGTTCCGCGCGCCGAGGATCTGGCCGCGGATCATCCGCGCGTAACCCGGCGCGGTCCCGACGCCGACGGCGAGGACCTGCGTGGCCGCGCTCGGCCCGGCGATCGCGATCAGCAGCAACGCGAGCAGGAGGGCGGGGAACGCGAACAGGATCTCCACGAACCGGTCGATGACGACGGCGACCGGCTTGACGCCCAGCGCGGCGAGGGTGCCGAGGATCAGCGCCAGGCCGATGCTCACGGCCGCGGCTCCCACGCCGATGGTGAGTGAGTCGCGGGCGCCCCACACCACCCGGGTGTAGAGGTCGCGCCCCGATTCATCCGTACCGAACGGGTGAGCCCAGCTCGGCGGCTGGAGGGCGGCACCATAGTCGACGGCGGTCGGAAGGTGAGTGGTGAGGAGCTGCGGGGCGATCACCGCGACGAGGAGCAGCGCCGCGAAGGCGACGGCGAGGTACAGCCCCCACGGAGCACGGGTGATCCGGGTGACCGCGGACGACGCGAGACGCTGATTCGAGGGTGAGGCGACGGAGGTCATGACAGCTCCAATCGGGGGTCGATCACCGTGTAGACGACGTCCACGATGAGGTTCGCCGCCACGTAGACCACGGCGACGAGGGTGACGATGCCGGTGACGACCGGCAGGTCCTGCGAGTTGACGGCCGTGACCAGCACCGAGCCGATCCCGGGCCGCGAGAAGATCGACTCCACGATCACCGCGCCGGAGAGCGTCGCGCCGAGCGCCCAGCCGGACAGGGTGACGGCGGGGATGACGGCGTGGCGGAGGACGTGCCGCAGCCGGATCCCCCACTCCCCCATGCCGCGCATCCGGGCCGACAGCACGAACGGCTGGTCGAGCGAGCGCTCGAACTCGGTGCGCACGCTCTGCGCCATGAATCCGGCGAGCGGGATCGCGAGCGTCAGCGCAGGCAGCACGATCCCGTTCGGGGACGAGCCGCTGATGATCGGGAACCAGCGCAGCCCCAGCCCGAAGACCAGCAGGAGGATGATGCCGAGCCAGTAGGCCGGGAGGCCCGCGGTGACGACGTCCACGGTCGAGCCGATCGCTCCGACGCGCGGACCGCGCCCGGCGGTGAGGGTGACCCAGACGACCATGATCACCCAGGCCAGGGCGATAGCTGTCACCGAGAGGGTGACCGTGTTGCCGAGCTGCTCGCCGATGATGGCGGTGACCGGGCGATACTGCTGGTACGAGGTCCCGAAGTCACCTGCGACCAGCCCGCGCAAGTAGTCGAGGTACTGCAGGATGACCGGACGGGCGAGGCCGTACTGGGCACGGATCTGCTCCAGCTCGGCCGGGGTCCGCAGCTGCACCTGGCCGGCGCGGATGTTGAGGATGGTCGTCGCCCGGTCGCCTGGCAGGGCGAGCTGGGCGAAGAACGCCACGGTCGCCGCGCCCCAGAGGACCACGACCGCCGCGCCGACCTTCTTCAGGAGGGTGAGGGCGACGGCCCGGCCGCGCCGGGTGCGGACGGTCGTGAGGACCGCCGCGCCGCCCGGTGCGGCCTCCGCGTCAGCGACCGCCGGCTCGCTCGGTGCGAGCTCACTTGGTGAGATACGCGTCATAGAACGTCGGTCCTCCCTGTGCGTGCTCCTGCCAGACGTCGTGGAGCTTGGGCGAGACGGCGAGCGTGCTCAGCCGGTCGTAGACGCCGATCGACAGCGCGTGCTGCGCGATGTAGTCCTGCGCCTTCTGGTAGTCGGCGTTCTGCTGCTCGACGGTGGCCGCCGAGTTGCCGTCGAGGATGTACTGCGCGAGCACCGGGTCGTTGGCGAAGGCGCTGTTGCTGTAGTTCGGGTCGTCGGCGGTGGACGGCCTCCAGTTGATGTAGAGGATGCCCGCGGTGACGCTCGTCCAGTAGCCGGCCTGGAGGTCGTAGGCGTCCGGTCCCGAGTACTTGCCGGAGAAGAACTCGCTCTGCGGGACGGGGATGAGCTTGACGTCGAAGCCGACCTTGCTCGCCTGCCCCTTCACCCCCTGCAGGATGGCGGCGCCGTCGGCGTTGATGATCGAGCCGGCGCCGTACGGCAGGCGCACGGTCAGCGGCTGGCCGTTCTTCACCCGCACACCGTCGGAGTTCTTCTGGCTCCAGCCGGCGGCGTCGAGGAGCGCGTTCGCCTTCTTCACGTCCTGCGTGTACCAGGCCGCCGCCTTCTGGCTGTAGCCCGGGGTCGCCTGACTGACGCCGCCGTTGCCCTCCGACGGGATGACCCCGCGGCCGATCGTGTTCACGATCTGCGGCCGGTCCAGGCTGTACGCGAACGCCTGGCGCACCTGCTCGTCGGTGAACGGGCCCTTCGCCGTATTGAACGAGATCTGCTGCGGCCGGCCCGGGGTGACGAACTTCTCGAGCTGGTAGCCGCCGGCCTTCAGCACGCTCCACTGCACGGAGGGCACATCGTAGATCGCGTCGACCTGGCCGCCCTGCAGCGCCGCGACGCGGGTGGTCGGGTCGGCGACGAACTTCCAGTCGATCGTGTCGACGTAGGCCGGTCCGGTGTGCTTCGCGTTCGCGGGCGGGGACGTGTAGTCCTTGTTCTTCTTGAGGATGATGTCCTGGCCGCGGTTCCACTTGTCGACCGTGAACGCGCCGGAGCCGATCGGGGCCTCGCAGTTCTGCTCCTTCGTGCGGGTCTCGAGCGCGTGCTGCGACTGGATGCCGAAATAGCCCTGGGTGAGGTTGTCGGCGAGCCGCGGGTACGGGCGGGACAGGTCGATCTGGAGCGTCTGGTCGTCGACGGCCTTGGCATCCTTGTAGTAGCCGTCGAGCCAGACTTTCGCGGTGGTGTTCCCGCCCTTCACCCAGTAGTCGAAGTTGTAGGCGACGGCCGCGGCGGTGAGCGGCGTCCCGTCGGTGAACTTCACCCCCTTCTTCAGGGTGAAGGTCCAGGTGAGGCCGTCGTCGGACTGCTTCCACGCGGTGGCGAGCCACGGCACGACCTTGTGGTTCTCATCGAGCGAGGTCAGGTTGTCGAGCACCTGGTACGAGAGGTAGGCCTGCTCGATCCAGCCGCCGAACACGCAGGCGGGCTCCTGCTGGTGGGCGTAGACGATGGTGCCGCCGTCGACCTTCTGGCCGCCGGTCGCGGCGTTGGAGGCGCCGGCGCACGCGGCGAGCGCCAGCACACCGGTGAGCGCGACGGCGGCGCCGGCGAGGGTGCGGAGAGAACGGGAACGCATGGAGACTCCTGGAATGCATCGGATGCGGGACGGGATGCAGCCCAGGATGCGGGCGGACCGCAACCGCGGTCGAGCCGGCGTGACACTGTGTTGCGCGGGTGAAACGGGGCGTCATGGAAGGTGGCGCGGAGGGTGAGGGTGTGGGATGCGCGCGGGTGGACGCACGAAACCGGAACCGGGCGATCGACCGTGTCGGCGGCCCGCGGTAACGTCACCGCGTGACCGAGCCGTGCTCGCTCTGCGGAGCGCCCGCCCATCCCGGGGCGCCGCTCGAGCTGTGCCTCGCGCACCTGCTGGAGGCGCACGAGTGGGTGGAGGGCGAGTACGGCCGGACCGATCTGCTCCCGTCGCCGTGCGCGTTCTGCGGTTCGCGGCTGGGCGTGCGGTACCCGTCCGGCTGGCTCTGCGCCATCTGCGAGTGGAGGGTGGGCGAGCCGCCGCCCGACGGCGCCCGCGCGTCGCGCGTCGACGTGGTCTACTACCTCCGCTACCGCGACCGCATCAAGATCGGCACGACGGCCAACCCGGCACAGCGCTTCGCGAGCCTCCCGCACGACGAAGTGCTCGCCTTCGAACGCGGCGACCGCGCCGTGGAGCAGCAGCGCCACGCCGAGTTCGCGGCGCTGCGCATCCCCGGGACCGAGTGGTTCGAGACCGACGCCGGCCTCCTGGCGCACGTCGCCGCCCTGCAGACCGGGGTCACGGACCCGTGGCTGCTGCTTGCCCGCTGGCGCAGCGAGGCGGCCGCCCGCGCCTGAGGCGGCGCCAACGGAGGAGCCCGGCGACGACACGCCGCTCCCGGACAGCCAGCGGAGGAGATCCGCACCAGGTGCGCGTGGATGTCCTCCGTTGGCCGCGTTTCGGTGCCCGAAACCACCCGATCTCCTCCGTTGGCGACGTCCGGTACTCCGGAGTGTCGGCGCGACGCGGCGCGAGGGTGTCCGTTCGAACGGGGATCCGCGGCCGTGGCGGCCGGTACTCCGGAGTTGGTGACGGAGGCTGGGCGCGCCGCAACTCCGGAGACCCGCGCCATGCGGGCGCGGGTCTCCGTAGTTACGATCGATTTCCCGGTTGCGGAGGCAGGTTCTCCGGAGTTGCCGGCCTACGCCGCGGAGGCGGCGGGTTCGGCCGGGCGGTCTGCCTCGACCTTCTCCACGAGCCGCGCCATCTCCGCGGCTTCCGCCGCGGCTGCGATGGCGAGTGGGATCACGGGCTCCGCGGCCGAGAAGTTGGGCGCCTGCGCCGCGGCCACGACGGCCGGCTCGGCAGCGCGAACCGGCTCCACCGCAGCCCGGCTCGGCTCCCCCGCAGCGCGGCTCGGCTCCGACTCGGCGGCCTCGCCTTCCAGCCGCGCCAGCCCGGCCACCGCGGCCAGCTCGGCCGCGACCGCAGCGTCCGCCGCCGCACGGGCCGTCCGCGACCGCATCACCACCGCCGCGACCACCGTGACCACCGCCGCCCCGAACGCCAGCACCCCCGCCGTCGCGAAGCCCTCGGTGTAGCCGGTCTCCGCCGGCAGGCCGCCCGCGCCGAGCGTCCCGGTGACCAGCGCAGTCATCACCGCCGCGCCGATCGCCGAGCCCACAGTGCGGAGGTTGGCGTTCATCCCGCTGGCGACACCGGTCTGCGTCGCCGGGACGCTCTGCACGACCACGCTCGTGATCGCCGCGTAGATCAGGCCCAGGCCGATCCCGAACACTCCGGAGGCGGTGGCGACCGCGGCCAGCGAGCCGTGCAGGAACGCCAGCGACAGGCTCGATCCGGCCATGACGGTCGCCGCGATCACGATCTGGGTGCGGAAGCCGAGCCAGCGCTCCAGCGGTCCGCTGAGGAAGCCGGTCACGGCCATTGTCACGAGCATCGGCAGCATCAGGAGGCCGGACTCCGCGACGGTCGCGCCCAGGCCGTAGCCCGTGGAGACCGGGGTCTGCACGAAGCGCGGGAAGAAGGCGAACACCGCGAACATGGCTGCGCCGATGAAGATCGCGGCGGCGTTCATCGACCAGACGCCGGGCTCGCGCATGAGGCGCATGTCGACCAGCGGGTGACGAGAGCGCAGCTCCACGACCACCCAGGCGGCGAGCAGCACCGCAGCGAGCGCGAACAGCCCGATCACGACCGGCGACGACCAGCCCCACTGCGCGCCCGTGCTGAGCGGCAGCAGGAGGGCGATCAGCCAGCCCGAGAGCAGCGCGGCCGACCACGGGTTGACGCCTCCGGTCGCGCGAGTGGGCGACTCGGGGATGATCACGAGGGCGAGCACGGCGGCGGTGACGGTCAGTGCGACCGGGACCAGGAAGAGCCCGCGCCAGCTCAGCGCCGCGGCGAGGGGACCCGCGAGCACGGTGCCGAGGCCGCTGCCGATCGCGATGATCGAGGCGATCGCGCCGATGGCCGACGGGAGGCGGTGCGGCGGGAACTCGTCGCGGATGATGCCGAACGCGAGCGGGAACATCGCCCCGCCGAGACCCTGGACGACGCGGCCGGCGATGAGGACGCCGATGGACGGCGCGACGGCGGCGATCACGCTGCCGAGCGCCACGGCCAGGAGGGCGAGCACGAAGATGCGGCGCTTGCCGACCAGGTCGCCGACGCGGCCGAGCAGGGGCGTGGCGACGGCGGCGGCGATCAGCCAGGCGGTCATGGTCCAGGTGACGCCGGCGGTGGTGGTGTGGAGGTCCTGCTGGATGACCGGCAGGACCGGGACGACGAGCGACTGGAGCGTCGCGAAGGAGGCCACGCTCAACGCCAGGACGGCGAAGGTGGCGGATGGACGGGATCGAGACATGGGGTACGGTCTTCCGTTTCTCGAAGGGAGCTCGACGTGTGGTCGAGCAGGTGAATCTCTGCTGAAGAGGAGTTACAATTGGAGGGAGGCTCCGTTCGGAGGGTGCCTCCGGTTACATCGAATACGATACCGGAGGGTGCCTCCGTTTCGCAACCCTCAGTTTCGCCAACCCGGAAGGACCGAGCCGTGACCGGCACAGATGTAGCCGACACAGACGTAGCCGACACCGCGCGCCCCCTGATCGCGCGCCCGCAGCGGGCGGACGCCCGCCGCAACTTCGACGCCCTGCTCGCCGCCGCCCGCGACGCGTTCGCGGAGGACGGCGCCGGGGCCTCCCTCGAGGACATCGCCCGCCGCGCCGGGGTCGGCATCGGCACGCTGTACCGCAACTTCCCCACCCGCGACGCGCTGGTCGAGACCGTGTACGTCGAGGAGGTGGAGGCCGTCGTCCGCGCCGCCGACGACGCCGCCTCGCTGGAGCCGTGGGAGGCCGTGCAGGCCTGGCTGCGCCGCTTCCTCCTCTACGTCGGCACCAAGAAGGCCCTGCTGGAGGGCCTCAACAAGGACTCCCCCGTGCTCCTCAGCTGCCGCACCTCCCTGTACGATGCGGGCGAGCCGCTCGTGCGCCGCGCCCAGGAGGCCGGCGAACTGCGCCCTGACGCCTCCATCGGCGACGTCATCCGGATGGTGTCCGGCATCGCGGGCGTCGCGTTCGACGACGACGAGCAGCGCGACCGCGTCATCGCCATGGCGATCGACGGCCTCCGCGCCCGCTGAGCCACGACGCGCGACGCCCACCGGGCGCTCATTCGACCTGAGAGTGTTCTCAGACGTCTGAAATCTTCCGTAGGCTGGAAGACATGGAGCTCGGTGTCTATGCGGTGATCGCCGTCGCGGTGATCGTCGGCGTAGCCGCCTTCGCCCGCAAACTCGGCGTCGCCGCGCCCATCATCCTCGTGATCGTCGGCGTCACCCTCTCGGTGCTGCCCGGGGTGCCGGACATCGAGGTGCCGCCCGAGATCATCCTCGACGGGCTGCTCCCGCCGATCCTGTACGCGGCGGCCATCAGCGTCCCGCTCACCGACTTCCGCCGCAACCTCGCGCCGATCGCCGGCCTCTCGATCTTCCTCGTCGTCGTCACGGCGTTCGCGTCCGGCTTCGTGCTCTACACGATGCTGCCCGACCTCAACCTGGCCGCGGCCATCGCCCTCGGCGCGATCATCAGCCCGCCTGACGCGGTCGCGGCGACCTCCATCGGCCGCAAGCTCGGCCTTCCGCCCCGACTGCTGACGGTGCTGGAGGGCGAGGGCCTGGTCAACGACGCGACCGCGCTGGTGCTGCTGCGCACCGCACTCGCCGCGGCGGTCGGCACCCTCGCGACGCCGCTCGCCGGCGTGCTGGACTTCTTCTCCGCGGTCATCATCGCCCTCGTGATCGGGCTCGTGGTCGGCTTCGTCACGGTGTGGGTGCGCTCCAAGTTGAGCGACCCCGTCCTCGACACCGCGCTCTCGGTCGTCGTGCCGTTCGCCGCATTCGCCCCGACGGAGGCGCTGCACGGCTCCGGCGTGCTCGCGGTCGTCGTCACCGGGCTCTACACCGGCCACGCCGCGCCCCGGCAGTTCAGCGCCCAGGCCAGGATCAGCGACCAGATCAACTGGCGCACCATCCAGTTCCTGCTCGAGAACGGCGTGTTCCTGCTCATCGGGCTGGAGCTGCGCACGCTCATCGCCGATGTCGAGCATCCTGAGATCCTGAGCGTCTGGGACGCGGTCGGCATCGGACTCATCGCCATGGCCTCCCTCGTCGTCATCCGGTACATCCTGATCGGCCCGCTCATCTACTCGCTCCGAAGACGCGGCGAACGGGCGGAGAAGCAAGTGCTGCGGGAGTGGCTGCTGATCAGCTACTTCCGCGACCATCCCGTGCGCTACCGCTGGCAGGCCCAGCGCAAGCAGCGCGCCGAGGCGCGCTACGAGCGGCACCGCAGCGACTTGGAGGAGTTCCGCCAGGAGGCCATCGACTGGAAGGGCGGGGTCGTCCTCGGCTGGTCGGGGATGCGCGGCGTCGTCACCCTCGCGGCGGCCCAGTCGCTGCCGGCCGACATCCCGTACCGCCCGCAGCTCATCCTGATCGCGTTCACCGTCGCGTTCGTCAGCCTGGTCGTGCAGGGCGGCACCCTCCCCTGGCTGATCCGGGCGCTGGGGCTGCAGGGCATCGACGTCAAGGACGACAGGAGGCTGCTCGCGCAGCTCCTCGACGACCTCAGCGAGGCCGGTCTCGCCGTGCTGGACGACCCGGAGACCGCCGCGGGTGCCACGGCCCCGGTGGACCCGGAGCTCGTGGAGCGGGTGCGCCAGACGACGTACCTGCGCGCGGAGGCCGCCTGGGAGCGCATCGTGCTCTACGACACCCCGCCGGAGGGCCGTCCGCACCACGTGTACCGCACGCTGCGGCTCGCGGTGGTGGACGCCGAACGCGACCGCCTGCACGTGGAGCGGGCGCGCGGCGCCTACCCGTCGCGCATCCTCAGCGAGGCGCAGTCCATGCTCGACATCGAGGAGACGCGGCTGCAGTCGCGGGCGCGGTGAGGGGCGGCTGGACGCGCACGCGGCTCGACGCCGGCACGCCGCCTCAGTCCCGCGCGCGGTGACGCCCGCGGCTCGACCGCACGAGGCCGGCGTCGCCCAGCTCGCGGAGCACGCCGCGGACCGCGTCCTCACTGCTCCCCCCGGGCGCCGGCCCGAACTCCCGTTCGGCCTCCGCGACCAGCCGCGGCAGGGTCAGCGGGACGTCGAGCAGCCTCCACACCAGGGAGGAAACCGGCGTCAGACGGGTGATCGTGTCCCGCGCGTGCACGACCGCCTCGCCGTCGAGGTCCACCCAGTCGTCCACCTCCGCGCGGCTGTACATCGCGCCCTCGGCGGCCGTCCGCAGCAGCTCGCGGACCGGCCCCACGAGGTCGGCCGCCTCGCGGTAGCCGATCACCTGCACGCCCCCGCAGCGGCGGACGAGGCGGTCGAGCAGCGTCAGGGGCGCCGGCAGGGCGCTGAAGTAGTTGATCTGCTCGACCAGGTCGCCGAGGACCTCCCCCAGCCCGACCGTCTCGACCGTCGGCGTGGTCCCGTCGTCGGTGCGGTCGAGGAGGGCGATCCGCGTCAGCCGGAGCCGCGGCCCCGGCCGCACGAGCCCGAGCTCGTCTGGGCCGACGACGTGCTTGCCGCGCGCCGCCGACCGCTTGAACGCGAGCGGCTGAGGGAAGGCGATCACCTCACCTGAGGACGCGACCGCGACCGTTTCATCCGACACATACCCCAGGGCCGCGCCGAGCGCCGCGGCGGCCGTCGACTTGCCGGCGCCCGAGGGTCCGATGAGGGCGATCACGCCACCCGTCGCCGGGTCGGCGAGGCCCGCCGCGTGGAACGTCACCAGCTCGCCGCGTCGCGCCAGGATGGCCCGCTGGTTGATCGCGCGGCGGAGGGCGATCCCCACCTCGTCGAGGTCGCGGCCCGACACGTCCGCCGAGTCCCCCGTTCCGCCCACCGTCACGACGCCCGTCGGGTCCCCCTCGGACGCCAGCCGCGACCACTGGCCGCGCAGCGCGTCGACGTCGGACTCCGGCATCCCCTGCACGGCCACACGCAAGCGCGCGCCGAGGGCGTTCACCTGGAACTCACCCGTCACCCTGATCCACCCCTCGGCTTGAAACTTCTCATGCAAGATTAGAGGACGACCCCTCGCGCCACTCCCGGGATGCGCCTTGTTTTGAATTGCTCAAAAGAAAACCGGTAGCGTGGCAGGCATGGACATCGCACAGCTCGAAGGCGCCCTCCGCGCCGCGGGACTGCGCGTGACGCAGGGGCGGCTCGCCGTCCTGAACGCGCTCGACGCGCATCCCCACGTGGACGCGGACTCGGTCTACCGGGCGGTGCTCCCCGCGCTGCCCGGCACCTCGATCCAGAACGTCCACAACGTCCTCGGCGACCTCACCGCCGCCGGTCTGCTGCGGCGGATCGAGCCGGCGCACTCGCCCGCGCTGTACGAGCGGCGCGTCGGCGACAACCACCACCACGTCGTGTGCACCTCGTGCGGCGCGGTGGCGGACGTGGAGTGCGTCGTCGGCCACGCGCCCTGCCTTCACCCTTCGGGGGCGGCCGGGTTCGTGGTGGACACCGCGGAGGTCACCTTCTGGGGGCTGTGCCCGTCCTGTCAGGAGCGCGCGGCGAAAGCCCCGTCGCACGCCGAATGAGGTTAGGAGAACCATGACGGAGAACCACACGACCACCCAGACCGGCAGCCCGGTCGGCAGCGACGCTCACTCGCTGACGTCCGGACGGGACGGGGCGACCGCGCTCCACGACCGGTACCTCGTCGAGAAGCTCGCCCAGTTCAACCGCGAGCGCATCCCGGAGCGGATCGTGCACGCCAAGGGCGGCGGGGCGTTCGGCGAGTTCGTCGTCACCGGCGACGTGACCGCCTACACGAAGGCAGCGGTCTTCCAGCCCGGCGCGACCACGCGCACCGTGCAGCGCTTCTCGTCGGTCGCCGGCGAGCAGGGCTCCCCCGACACCTGGCGCGACGTCCGCGGCTTCTCGGTGAAGTTCTACACGACCGAGGGCAACTACGACATCGTCGGCAACAACACCCCGGTGTTCTTCATCCGCGACGGCATCAAGTTCCCCGACTTCATCCACTCGCAGAAGCGCCTCCCTGGCTCCGGCCTGCGCGACGCGGACATGCAGTGGGACTTCTGGACGCTGTCGCCGGAGTCCGCGCACCAGGTGACGTACCTGATGGGCGACCGCGGCCTCCCCCGCTCGTGGCGGACCATGCCCGGCTACGGCTCGCACACCTACCAGTGGATCAACGCGGCGGGCGAGCGGTTCTGGGTGAAGTACCACTTCCACGCCCTGCAGGGCAACGAGGAGATGCGCGGCGCGGAGGCCGAGCGGATCGCGGGTGAGGACGCGGATTACTACCGCCGCGACCTGTACGAGGCGATCGAGCGCGGCGACTTCCCGGCGTGGAAGGTGAGCGTGCAGGTGATGCCCTACGAGGACGCGAAGACGTACCGGTTCAATCCGTTCGACCTGACGAAGGTGTGGCCGCACAGCGACTACCCGCTGATCGAGGTCGGCGTCCACACGCTGAACGAGAACCCGGAGAACTTCTTCGCGCAGATCGAGCAGGCGGCGTTCTCCCCGGCCAACACGGTCCCGGGCATCGACATCAGCCCGGACAAGATGCTGATGGCGCGCGTGTTCTCCTACCCGGACGCCCAGCGCTACCGCGTTGGCACCAACTACAACGAGCTGCCGGTCAACGCGCCGGTCGCCCCGGTGCACAACTACTCGCAGGACGGCGCGGGCCGCCACGGCTTCAAGGCTGCCGGCGCGCCGGTGTACGCGCCGAACTCGTTCGGCGGACCGGTCGCCGACCCGGCTGCCGCGGGCGAGGGCTCGTGGGAGTCGGACGGCGCCCTCGTGCGCGCGGCGGCGACGCTGCACGCGGAGGACGACGACTTCGGCCAGGCCGGGACGCTCTACCGCGAGGTCTACGACGAGGCGGCACGCGAGCGGTTCCTCGACACGATCGCGGGAGCGGTCGGCGGGGTGACGCGGGACGACATCCGCGAGCGGGCGATCCAGTACTGGACGAACGTCGACGCCGGACTGGGCGCGGCGCTGCGGGCGCGGCTGGAGTCGGACGTGGCCGACCCGGACGAGGCGGCGGAGTACGTGGGAGTCGGCGAGTAGGCCCGAGGCCGCGCTGACGCGAACGGAGTCCACGGCCGGAATGGCCGTGGACTCCTCCGTTCGCTGCGTTTCCGGGGGGGTCAGGAGGCGGAAGTCCTCCGTTGGTCGTGTGGGCCAGGCGGGCAGCGGAGGACGAGGAGGCCGGGTCGGAGTGGATGCCCTCCGTTGGCTGCGCGGTCGCTAACGGAGGAGATCGGGCCAGAGGGCGGGCTGGATGACGGGTAGCGGAGGAGATTCGGGCGGATTGGGAGGGGATGTCCTCCGTTCGCTGCGCGTTGCGGGGCTGCGGGGATGTCCTCCGTTGGCTGCGTGCGTGGCGGGGCCGGAACGGTGGGGACCGATCAGGGCCGGAGGCGGGCCAGGGCGCCGGACTCCAGAGCGGACCACACCGTGCCGTCGGCGGCGACGGCGATGCCGTGCGGCTCGGAGGCCGCGGGCAGCGGCACGCGGGCGGTCTCGCCGCCGGCGGTGACGTGCGCCAGCGCGTCCGCTCCCCACAGGGAGACCCACACTCCGCCCGTCGCGTCGGCGGCGACCGCGTGGGGCTTCGCGCCCGCGCCGAGGGGGTGGAGGGTGAGCGTGCCGTCGCGGCCGACGCGGGCGAGGGCGTCGGCGCCGATCAGGGCGGACCAGACCGCGCCGTCCTCCGCGACGGCGATGCCGACGGGGCCGGAGCCGGCGGGCAGCTCGGTGACCGCGACCGCGGCGTCGCCGCCGCGGACGTGGCCGAGAGCGTCGATGGCGTTCATCGTGAACCAGAGCGAGTCGCCCGAGGCCGCGATCATCGAGGGCATCGTGCCCTCGCGGCCGACCGGGAACTCGTCCACCTGGCCGAGCACGCCGACGCGGCCGAGCGCGTCCGCGGCCAGCTCGGTGAACCAGGTCGTTCCGTCGTAGAGCGCGGTGACGCCGAACGGCTGGGCGCCGGTCGTCGGCACGGCCGCCTCGGCCAGGAGGCGCGGGCCGGGTCCCACCAGCAGCAGGCGGCCTCCGGTCGTGTCGCTCACCCAGACATCCGAGGCGTTCGCGGCGGCGACCACGGACGGCTGTGCGCCCGCGCCGAGGTCGAGGCGGGTCAGCGTCCCGTCCGGGGCGAGCCGCCCGATCGCTGCGCCGTGCACGAGAGTGAACCACACGGCGCCGTCGTCGGTCACGGCGATGCCGTAGGGTCCCTCCCCTGGCTCGCCGACCGGGATGACCTCCAGCGGCTCTCCGCTCACAGCGTCGCGTCGATGGTGCGGTCGTACACCACGGTCCCGCCCACACGGACCAGGCCGCCGTCGAGCGGTTCGGTGGCCAGCTCGGAGCCCTCCCCCTGCACGATGCGCAGTGCGCGGCCGAGCTTGGCGGTAAGGGCGACGGCGGCGGCGCCGGTGGCCTCGTCCTCCACGATGCCCATCGCCGGGGCGAACATGCGGGCGCGCAGCGTGCCGGCCTCCTCGTCGATCCACGCGTAGGCGTAGTGCTGGCCTTCGGTGAACGCGAACGCGTCGAGCGCCTCGACCGCCTCCGGGGAGTCCAGCGGCAGCCAGGTGAAATCGGGGGTCCAGGCGGCGCGGGCGTCGATCGCGGCCCAGTCGCCGTCGAGGTCGACCGAGACCGCGACGTCCCCGGCCTTCTCGGCGAGGGCGCCGACCGGCGTGCGCTCGTGCGCGAGCCACCACGCGGTCCCGACGCTCGGGTGACCGGCGAACGGGAGCTCCGACGCGGGGGTGAAGATGCGGATCGTCGCGATGCCGCCCGACTCGTCCAGCGCGTCGACGAAGACCGTCTCGCTGAAGCCGAGCGCCGCCGCGATGTCCTGCTCCCGCCCTGCCGTCGCCGGCGAGCTGGTGACGATTCCCAGCTCGTTGCCGTTCGCGCCGCGCTCGTCGGTGAAGACGCGGACGACCACTACCTCGATTTCATCCATAGCCTCCACCCTGGCATGCGCGGCATAATCCCGCCATGAGTGACGAGGCCCCCACCCCCGCCGCCTCCAACGACGAAGAGGTCGCCATCGGCCACGCCGTCGACCGGCTCGCGGAACGATTCCCGACGGTCCCCCGGGACCGCATCGTCGACCTGGTGCACCAGCGCCACGTCGACTACACCGGCGCGCCCGTGCGCGACTTCATCCCGGTCCTCATCGAGCACGACGTCAAGCGCGAGCTGATCGCGGAGGTCCAGCCGCTGGCGTGAGAGTGGAACGACAGGGCGAGTCTCAGTACTCGCCCTTGATGACGAAGTAGGAGCCGCGGATCGTCCCCGCGAGCTTGGACTTCTGGCGAGCGAACTTGAAGTCGGCGAGCTCCGCCGGGACCTCCATGCCGTCGGACAGTTTGAAGCCGACCGCGCGCTTGCCCGCGTCGTCGATCGTGTTCATGACGTTGATCGACAGGCCGGACTCGTAGAAGACGTAGGCCATCCGGATGCCGTCCACCTCGAACGAGGTGACCTCGAGGGCCGGCGAGGCGATCACGATGCCGCGCTCGTCGGCGAGGATGCGGCTGATCCAGTCGAGCGCCTCCCGCTCCTCGGCGGCCGGCGCGGTGGCGAAGTCGATGTCGTACTTGTTCTTGAAGTAGCGGGACTCGTTCGCGCGCAGCCCGGCGAGGGCCGGCGCGACGGGGCTGGACTCCAGACCCTCCGTTGACACGTTCACGAAATCGACGACCTGGCGCATGCGGCCCTCCTCGCTCGGTTCTGTCCCGAGCCTACTGAATCGGCCGTCCGGGGTCAGGCCCCGCCCGCGGTGACGATGGCGTCGGTCGCGAAGCCGGCGACGATCCCGGCGAAGATGCACCATGCGACCAGCGTCTTCATCCCGGTGCGGCGGGCGACGGCGAGCAGTTCGATGACGACGTACAGGATGGACCCGGCGGCCAGGCCGAGGAACGCGATGGAGACGATGTCGCTGCTGAACGACTGGCCGATGACGGTGCCCAGGAAGGTCGGGCCGCCGCCGATCAGGCCGAGCAGCGCCAGGTAGCCCCAGGACGGGCGCGTCCCGCTCAGCGGGGCGACGATCCCGAAGCCCTCTGTGGCGTTGTGGAGGCCGAAGCCGACGATGAGCAGGATGGCGAAGGCGAGCTCGCCCTGCGCGGCCGCGGTTCCGATCGCGAGGCCCTCGGCGAAGTTGTGGAGGCCGATGCCGATCGCGATGGTGAGCGCGAGGCGGCGGGCGCCGGCGCGCGACTCGACCTCGGTGGCGGCGACGATCGCGACGCCGGTGGCGGTGCCGACGGCGGGCGCGCCGTGCGGGGCGGGCTGGGTGCCGTGGGCCGGGTGCGCTCCGTGGGTTCCGGCGTGCGGGCCGCCGTGGGTCCCGGCGGCGCCGTCCGGCCCCGCGGGAGGCCGGATCGGCGACGCGAGCGCCAGCGCACGCCGCTTCATGTACCGGTCGACGTAGGTGAGGCTGAGCAGCCCGAGGCCGATGCACGCGGCCATCAGCAGCCCCTGCCCGAGCGCCGGGCCGATCTGGTGCGACGACAGCGCCTTGTCCACGGGATCCCACGCCTGCGAGAGCACGTCCCAGAGCAGGAAGATCAGGATTCCAGTGGCGAGCGCGTTCAGCGCGGCTTTCAGTCCGACGGCGTTCGAGCGGAGACGGCCGATCGGGAGGCCGAGGAAGATCGTGAGACCGGCGACGGCGCCGAGTGCGGCGACACCCAAGGGAGACATGAAGATCCTTCGTGGAGGCTGTTGACATCGAACCGGCGGGCTCCGGCCGGATTCGATTGTAAGGTAAGCCTCCCCTTACAAAGAATCAACTGTGAGGAGTCGCAGGAAGGAACGCAAACGCCCCCCTCACTGAAATTCATACGTATAATTCCATTAGGCTAGTGTCGTTGCGATGTCGGTAGTCCGGTGGTGGGGTGGTTCAGTGAGGATTTCTTCGAGTGTCGACGCTGCGCAGGAGGCGATTTCGGGGTTTTCGGGAGTGCGCGTCGAAGCGCCGGGGCAGCCCACGAACACCGGTTCGAGCAACATCGGAAGCCTGGAATCCGGCGCGGCGGTTGCGAACCACCTCTTGATCGCCCTCTCCGGCCTGGTGTCTTCTCTGCAATCACACGCCGAAAGAGTCACCGACCTGGCGCCGGCGCTCGAGCAACGCGATTCACAGGATGCGGGGACCTGGACGTGGGAAGAATGAGCGATCCGAGTGCCAGCATGCGGGCAGAGTTCGACCGGAGGATCAGGACGCTTGAGAGCCGGGTCGATGACGATCTGCAGACGCTCCACCTCCTAGACGAACAGTGGGAGACCTTTCGGCGTGCGATACGTGAGAACGTCGCACGCTTCGAGGAAGCCGGTCACACGGTCGGGACCGACGATCCTCGCGTGCACCACGACCTTGCAGCCCTGAGAGAGGTCGATGCGTACATAAGGAAGCTCGCCGAGGAGCAGAACGAATTGCGGGCGGAGGCATCACGCACCATCCGCGCCGATGGTGAGGATGCGATCGCGCGGCTGAGGAACGAGCAGGGCGGCCTGCCGTGGGATTGATCTATCGTTCGGTTGACTCCAGCAACGTGATCGCTGCGCTCGCGAAGAACCTCGAGCACGGTCAGTCGGTATTGGCGCAGCTTCGCAGTGCGAACATCGCGGCGCTTGGTTCTCTGGATGGCGGGGATCTTTCGGGCAAGGCTTACGCAGCGGCACGAGTGCTGTTCGAGGAGCAGGTGGGGTCGGCGATCGCGGAGCATCAAGAGCTTTTCGACTCCATTCAGCGAGACCTCGATACGTACGTGCGGCAGGATGCAAAGGTCAGCCCGTACGCGGTGCTGCACGAAGACGAGCTCAACGTGCAGTTGCGAGCGAGTCAGGCGATGAAGGCCGAAACCGAGAACCTGATCGAGATCAACACCGCCGTTGCCGGAGCGATTTCTCCGGTGCCCCTGCTCGGCGATTCGCTGCGCATGCTGAATCGTCAACTCGAAATGGTCGTCGACCAGATGGATCGCACGATTCGCGGCCTGGAAGACCGGCTCCTCGCACTACGCGAATTCGACGCGGCCACCGGCGGCATCTTCCAACAGAGTGCGATCGTGTCGGCGGCGTCGGTGTCGATGGTAGCGGCGGCCAAGAAGGTTCAGGGGGGACCGGCCGATGCGGACGGGCACGGCTTCTCGCTCGGTCCGCCCAGGCGACCCAGCATCACATGGGACGAAGACTTCATCTACAACTCTGACACTCCGACGTTTCAAGATCACGCGAACTCCGTGAAGTGGATGGCCATGCTGAGAGGCGCGCAGTTGCTCAGAGCCGGTGACCTCGCCGATGCACTCGCCGCCTACCAGCACTACTGGTCGAATACGGGCGATCCCTTCGTCATCGATTTCCAGAAGGCGTATGGCGACGACCCAGTGATCGCCGGGAACGTCGATGAAGCCATTCGCATTGCACAAATCTCGGCCGACAGTTTCGCCGCTGAGGGCCGAGCGTCCTTCTCCATCACCGGGAGAGCGGGGCCCGCGGGAGGGTACCCGAGCACCGAGGCAGAAAGCCATCGGCGCCTACCAACAGTGGACGAGCGCAGACGTAGCGGTGAGCGGCGACCAGGTCACGATGACCGTGGTTGTTCATGCCGAGGATTACTACAACTTCAACCGGGGGCAGTCAGACATCGCGTCGGGAGAGTCCGACGACGAGAACGGCAGATTCACCGAAGTCGGCTGGGCCCGACCTTTCGAGACGACGGGTGAGGTCGTCCGGACCGTAACGTGGACAGCAGGCGATCTCTCTTCAGCAAAGGCGACTATTCCATCCGAACAACACATCAAACGCTGAAAGCGAGGAGCACAGTGAACACAGGCTTCTCCGGTCATCGGCTGCTGGGAGCGCCGGGCCTCATCTTGGCGCTCCTCCTGAGTGCCTGCACTGCACAGCCCTCGGGCGATGCGAACGAACGAGGAGGACACACCGTGCAATCGGCCCGGAAATCCGGCACCGGAAAGGTGCAGCACACGCTCGAGCCCGTCACCACGAGGTTTCCGCAGCTTGTCACTGCGGAATCAGCGTCGTGGATGTCAGGCACGCTGGGTGATTCTCGCGCGCCTGGACCAAGCACGTACTGGATCGATGCGATCGTCGAGCTTTCGGAAGCGGAGCACGCCGAGATTCTGAGGGCCGTGTCGGCGACGGAGAATCCTCTGCCAGAGGACTTCTCACCGGTGTTGCGGGATGCGATCCCCAGCGGACCATTGCTCACCTCCAGCGAACTGAATGAGCGGTTCTCAGACGGACAGTTTGTGAGCAAGGTCTACCTTGTGGCGGACGGACGTAGCCTGATCCTCAGCACCGTCTTCCGCTAGCGGAGCCCACGGCCTCACTCGTTCCGCGGCACCACGACCATCGGCACCGGCAGCTCCCGCAGCATCGCGGCCGCGGTGGAGCCGAGGAAGAGCCGGCTCGGCTGCGCGAGGCGGCTGGAGCCGACCACGACGATCTCGCCGGGCTCCCAGTCGAGGCGGGACACCGCGTTCTGGATGTTGTCGCCCTTCGCGACCACCGCCGTCGCGACGACGCCCGTCGCCGCGCTGGCCTCCTCCAGCACCGTGGCGGCGTGGTGCTCGCCGATGCTCTGCTTGGGGGCCGCGGCGTCGCCGGGGAGGTCGAGGGCGAGCAGCGAGACCAGCCGGAGCGGGACGCCGGCCGCGACCGAGAGGCGCTCGCCGGTCGCCAGGACGTCCGTCGCGCCGGCGCGGGTGCCGACCATGCTGGTCACACGGGTGAGCTGCGGCGCGTGGTCGCGCCAACCCTCCGGCGCGAGGAGCACGGGGATCGGCGAGGCGTGCAGCAGGGCGCCCGCGACCGAGCCGACGGTGAAGCGGCCCAGGAGGCCGCCGCGCGCGGCGCCGACCACGATCAGCGTCGAGCCGAGCTCCTCCGCCGTGGTGAGCAGGCCCTCGGCGAGCGAGTCGCCGAAGACGACCCGCCCGCTGAAGGCGGCCGACGACGGGACGCGAGTGCGCGCGTCCGCCAGCCAGCCCTCCGCGGTGTCGCGCAGGAGGGCGTCGTACGCCGGGTCGTTCGGCACGTTTCCGCGCCGGGAGGTGTCCGGCATGACCAGGACCACGTCGAGGTCCGCTCCGAAGGAGACTGCCAGCGCGGCGCCGGCGGCGAGGGCGTCCTCTCCGGCCGGTGTCGCCTCGTATCCGACGAGGATGCGCTGAGTGGTGGTCATGGTTTGCTTCTTCCGGCTCGGGTGGTGCGGAGGTTGGGGTGGGCGGCCCGCCGTGTCGTGCGGGCCGCCCGTGCCGCCGGGTCAGGCGGGGATGAGTGTGTACTTCGTGCTCAGGTACTCGTGGATGCCCTCGAGCCCGCCCTCGCGGCCGAGGCCCGACTGCTTGACGCCGCCGAACGGTGCTGCGGCGTTGGAGACGAGGCCGGTGTTGAGGCCCATCATCCCGGTGTCCACCGCGTCGATCATGCGCTGGCCGCGCGCGAGGTCCTGGGTGAACACGTAGCCGACCAGACCGTACTCGGTCTCGTTGGCGCGTGCCACGGCCTCCTCCTCGGTGGAGAACGTCGTGATCGCCAGGATCGGGCCGAAGATCTCCTCGCGGAGGATCTCGCTTCCCGGCTGCACGTCCACGAGCACGGTCGGCTCGAAGAAGAAGCCGTCGCCCTCCGGGGCCTTTCCGCCGCTGAGGACGCGGGCGCCGCGGGAGACCGCGTCGTCCACGAGCGCCGTCATGGAGGCCACCGCGCGGTCGTCGATCAGCGGGCCGATGGTGACGCCCGCCTCGGTGCCGGGGCCGAGCTTCATGGCGTCGACCTTCTCGGTGACGCGGCGGGCGAACTCGCCGGCGACATCCTCGTGGACGATGAAGCGGTTGGCGGCGGTGCAGGCCTGGCCGATGTTGCGGAACTTCGCGAGCATCGCGCCCTCGACCGCCTTGTCCAGATCGGCGTCCTCGAAGACGACGAACGGGGCGTTGCCGCCGAGCTCCATGGAGGTGCGCAGCACGTTCTGACCGGCCTGCGCGAGCAGGGCGCGGCCGACCGGCGTGGAGCCGGTGAACGACAGCTTGCGGAGGCGCGGGTCCGCGATGATCGGGGCCGAGACCGCACCGGAGGTGTTGGTCTGGACGACGTTCACGACACCGGCGGGGACGCCGGCGTCGGCGAGCAGCTGCGCGAGGAACAGCGTGGTCAGCGGGGTCAGCTCGGCCGGCTTGACGACCACGGTGCAGCCCGCGGCGAGAGCCGGAGCGATCTTGCGGGTGGCCATCGCGAGCGGGAAGTTCCACGGCGTGATGAAGAAGCTCGGCCCGACCGGTCGCTGCGAGACGACCATCGTGCCGGTGCCCTCCGGGTTCTGCCCGTAGCGGCCGGCGATGCGCACGGCCTCCTCGGAGAACCAGCGCAGGAACTCGCCGCCGTAGGTGACCTCGCCGTTGGCCTCGGCCAGCGGCTTGCCCATCTCCAGCGTCATGAGCAGTGCGAAGTCGTCGCGGCGCTCCTGCAGCAGGTCGAACGCACGGCGCAGGATCTCGGCGCGCGTGCGCGGCGGGGTGGCGGCCCAGGCGTCCTGCGCGGCCACCGCGGCGTCGAGGGCGCGGATGCCGTCCTCGGGGGTCGCGTTGGCGATGCGCTTGATGACGCGGCCGGTGGCCGGGTCCTGGACCTGGATCTGCGGGCGGGTGCCCTGCTCCCAGACGCCGCCGATGAAGAAGCCGTCGGGGACGCGGGAGAGGAGGTCGGCCTCGGCCGCAGTGAACTCGGTGGTGGTGGTGGTGTCGACGGCGCTCATGCGTTGGCCACCGCCTCCGCGACGACGTCCAGCCCCTCGATGAGGAGGTGGTCGGGGATGCTCAGCGGCGGGAGGAAGCGGATCACGTTGCCGTAGGTGCCGCAGGTGAGCAGCACGACGCCGGCGGCGTGCGCGGCGGCGGCGACCTTGCCGGTGAGCGCGGCGTCCGGCTCGCCGGTCTCGGGGTCCACCAGCTCGATCGCGACCATGGCGCCGCGGCCGCGCACCTCGGCGACGCGCGGGTCGGCGGCGCGGAGGGCGCCGAGCTTCTCGAACAGGATCTCGCCGATGGCGCGGGCGCGCCCGGCCAGGTCCTCCTGCTCGTAGGTCTCGATCGCGGCGAGAGCGGCGACGCAGGCGAGCGGGTTGCCGCCGTAGGTGCCGCCGAGGCCGCCGATCTGCGGCGCGTCCATGATCTCGGCGCGACCGGTGACCGCGGACAGCGGGAGGCCGCCGGCGATGCCCTTGGCGGTGACGATCAGGTCGGGCACGATGTCGAACTGCTCGGAGGCGAACATGGTGCCGGTGCGGGCGAAGCCGGTCTGCACCTCGTCGGCGATGAAGACGACGCCGTTCTCGTTCGCCCAGGTCTGGAGCGCGGGGAGGAAGCCGTCGGCCGGGACGATGAAGCCGCCCTCGCCCTGGATGGGCTCGATGATGACGGCGGCCAGGTTGGACGCGCCGATCTGCTTCTCGATCATCGTGATGGCACGCTTGGCCGCCTCGGCGCCGCTGAGGCCGCCGTCGCGCAGCGGGTAGCTGAGCGGGGCGCGGTAGATCTCGGGCGCGAACGGGCCGAAGCCGTTCTTGTACGGCTGGTTCTTGGCGGTGAGGCCCATCGTGAGGTTCGTGCGGCCGTGATAGGCGTGGTCGAACGCGACGACGGCCTGCTTGCCCGTGTAGTGGCGGGCGATCTTGACCGCGTTCTCGACGGCCTCCGCACCGGAGTTGAACAGGGCGCTGCGCTTGACGTGGTCGCCCGGCGTGAGGCGGTTGAGGGCCTCGGCGACGTCCACGTAGGAGTCGTACGGCGCGACGGTGAAGCAGGTGTGCGTGAAGGCGGCGACCTGGGCGGTCACGGCCTCGACGATGCGCGGGGCGGCGTTGCCCACACCCGTGACGGCGATGCCGGAGCCGAAGTCGATCAGGGAGTTGCCGTCGACGTCGACGAGCACACCCCCGCCCGCTGCGACGGTGTACACGGGGATGGTGGCGCCGACGCCGGCCGCGACGGCCTGCGCCTTGCGCTCGGCGCGCTTGCGCGACTCGGGGCCGGGGATGGGGGTGACGAGCCGGCGCTCCTGCGGGAGCGAGGGTCCGCCGACGAGAGTTGCGGAGGCGGGGGAAACGATGGTCATGGCGGCATCGTAGGGAGCCGGACGTGACCTGCGCCTGGACGGCCCGTACAATTCGAGCGTCAGGAATCGACATCCTGGCAGATGGAGTGCTTCCGATGCCCGCGACCCTCGCCCAACTGCTCGCCCGGCCCGAGCTCGGCCTCCGCCTGCTCACCGCGGGCGAGGTCGGTGAGCTCGACACCCCGCTGTCGTGGGCGCACAGCTCCGACCTCCCCGATCCGACGCCGTTCCTGTCGCCTGGCCAGGTGCTGCTCGTGACGGGGACGCCGGAAGATGTCGACCCGTACGTGTCCCGGCTGGTGGAGCACGGGATCGCCGGGCTGGGATTCGGCACGGAGGTGCTGCGCGACACCCCGGAGCCGCTGGTCGAGGCGTGCACGCGGCACGGCCTCCCGCTGTTCGAGGTGCCGTACCGGACGCCGTTCATCGCGGTCGCGCGGTTCGTCGCCGACCGGGTCGCCGCGGACGCGTACGCGCGCAACACCTGGGCGCTGCGAGCCTCCCGCGCGATCTCGCTGGCGGCGCTTCGGCCGGACGCGCTCGGCGCGGTGCTCGCAGAGCTGGCGCGCCAGATCGACCGGCCGGTCGCGCTGATCGGGGCGGACGGGACGCTCGACAGGCTCGCGCCCGCCGGAGCCCTGGACGCGGCCGCGCGGGCGGTGCTGACCGGAGCGGCCGAGCCCCTGCTGCGCAGCCGGCGCCGTGCGGCGGGGACGGCCGTGACGGACGCCGGGCCGTTCTCGCTGCAGACCCTGGGCGCGGCCGGCCGGCTGCGCGGCGTGCTCGCGATCGGGTCGGAGGGGCTCGACCAGGCGGCGCAGCAGGTGGTGACCGGTGTCGTCGCGCTCGCCGGGCTGGCGCTGGAGCAGAGCCGGGCGACCGACGCGGCGCGGGCGCGGCTCCGCACCGCGGTGTGGCGGGCGCTGCTGGCCGGGGATGCGGCGCTGGCGGAGGCGGTGGCGGAGCCCGTGCTCGGGGCGCTGCCGGACCAGCCGGCACGGGTGACGGTGCTGCACGGAGCGGCGGGCGCCGCGGCGGCGGACTGGTTGGAGGCGGGAGGCGACGCGTTCTTCGCCCGCGACGGGCAGGATCTGGTGGTGCTCGGCGCTTCCCCTGACGCGATCGTGGAGCTGGCGGACCGCTTCGAGCTGCGCGGCGGCTCGTCCGCGCCGGTGACGTTCGCGGCGCTCGCGTCGGGTGTGACCCAGGCCGGAGTGGCGGCGCGCCGGTCGACACGGGAGGACCGGGTGCCGTCGTTCGACGACGTGGCGGCGGCGGGGATGCTCGCGCTGCTGCAGACGCCGGACGCGCGCGCGGTGGCCGCGACAGCGCTGGCGCCGCTGGCGGAGGCGGACCCGGCGCTGCCGGGCATCCTCCGCACCTGGCTGGACGCCGACGGGGTCTACGACGTGGCGGCGCGGCGACTCGGGATGCACCGGCACACGCTGCGTGCGCGGGTCGCGGACGCGGAACGGCTGCTCGGGCGCGACCTCGGCGGGTTCGCGGCGCGGGCTGACCTGTATGCGGCGCTGCGGGCGGCAGAGTAGCGCCTAGCGGTCGACCGGCACCAGAGCGTCCGGAGCCAGCGCATCCGGGGCCAGCACGGCGTCGGTGGCGACGGTCGAGGCCGCGCGGAGGCGGGTCACGATGAGTGCGCCGGCAGCCGCGGCCGCTGCGATGAAGAACAGCGCCGCGATCGCCAGGTCGACCCACTGGCGGCGGGTGAAGCCCATGTGGTGCCCGACGGCCACTGTCGCGAGGCCGTGGTCGACGGCCGGGGTGGTCAGGGCGCCGAGCGCGACCGCCGCCACGACGAACGCGAACCCGAACAACGACCAACCGACACTGCGCATGTTCCCATTCAAACCCACGGGATGCGTCGGGCAACCCCGCCGTGCCGATCGTTACCGGTCGTTCAGGTAACGGCCGTCGCGCGGCGTCAGCGCAGCGCCAGGTCGCAGATCCGCCGGCAGAGCTCGCCGTAGCCGATCCCGACGGCCGCCGCCGACTGCGGGAGGAGGCTGGTCGCGGTGAGGCCGGGCAGCGAGTTGACCTCGATCGTCCAGAGCACGCCGTCGCGGTCGAGGCGGAAGTCGGTGCGGCTGTAGCCGGAGAGGCGGAGCGCCCTGTGGGCGGTGAGCGCCGCCGCCCTGGCCTCCGCCGCGATCTCGGCGGGGACATCCGCGGGGAACGTCTCCGACACCGCGCCTGGCTGGTACTTGTCGCCGTAAGTGAACGCGCCGTCGGGGTCGACCGCGATCTCCCCCACGGCGAGCGCCTCGTCGCCGAGCACGCCGACGGTCAGCTCGCGGCCGGGCACGAAGCGCTCCAGAAGCACCTGCCCGAACACGGCGGCGCGGTCGACCGCTGCCTCCAGTTCGTCGGGGTCGCGCACGATGCTCAGCCCCACCGTGGAGCCCTGCGCGTTCGGCTTCACGACGACCGGAAGGCCGAGCTCCGCGGCCGCGGCGCCGGGCTCCAGCGGGTCGAGGAACCAGTCCGGCGTGCGCACCCCGGCCTGGAGGAGGACGCGCTTGGTGAGCTCCTTGTCCATCGCGAGCCCGCTGCCGAGCGGCCCGGACCCGGTGTACGGGATTCCGGCCAGCTGCAACAGGGCCTGCAGTTCGCCGTTCTCACCCGACCCGCCGTGCAGGGCGAGGAAGACCAGGTCGACGCCCGCGACCTCCGCGGGCAGCCGGAGCGCGCTCCCGGCGCCGGCCAGCCGCGCCAGCGCCGTCGACTCGGGCGGGGCGACGCCGACCGCCCCGGTCAGGACGCCCGCCTCGGCCGCCGCGTCGAGGGCGCCGGAGGCCGTGTCGACGGCCAGCACCTCGTGGCCGAGCCCGCGGAGCGCGCGCACCACCGGCGCCGCGCTCGCGATCGAGACATCCCGCTCCTCGGAGGAGCCGCCGAACAGCACTGCGATCCGCATCCCGCCACGGTACCCCGGGCCGGCCGCGGCCGGGTCACCCCTCGCGGGTGATGGAGACCGAGACGAACAGCTCGGAGCCGGCCGCGCCCGAGTACACGCCGCGCAGGGGCGCCACATCCGCGTAGTCGCGGCCGTGGCCGACCCGCACGTGCCGGTCGCCGATCGCGATGCCGTTCGTCGGGTCGTAGCCGTGCCAGCCGCCGCAGAACCACTCGACCCAGGCGTGCGACTCGCCGACCACCGTCTCCCCGACCGCCGCGTCGGCCTTCGGGTGCAGATAGCCGGACACGTACCGGGCGGGGATGCCGGCCGAGCGCAAGGCCCCGAGCGCGACGTGCGCGATGTCCTGGCAGACGCCGCTGCGCGACTCCCACGCCTCCTGCGCCGTGGTGCGCACGCCGGTGACGCCGCTCTCGTAGCTCATCGCCGCGCCCACCGCGACCGCGATCGCGCTCGCGGCGGAGCACGGACCGTCCGCCGCGGAAGCCGCCGACGCCGCCAGCGCGACCAGCGACGCGGGAGGCTCGGTGAGCGGCGTCTGCCGGAGCTGCTGCGCGCACTCGCCCGATCGCGCGACGGCGGCGTTCAGCGCCTCCCAGCCGAGCGGGTCCGGCGCGTGCTCCGGGTCCAGGACCTCCACCAGGCTGGTCGCCGTGATCGTCAGCTCGCGGTGCGCGTTCAGCACGTCGAAGGCCAGAACGCGCGTGCCCCAGTAGTCGGTGTACTGGTGGTGCGACGACACCGGCTGCACGTCGACCGCGCTGTGCAGCACCAGCTGCCGCTCGCCGGACACCGGCAGCATCCGCGCCTCGTTGTAGGAGGCCGACACCTCCGCGCCGTACCGGTAACCGGTCGAGTGGGTCACCCGCAGCCGCTTCATCCGCGCTCCCCCGTCCAGCTCGGCGCCGTGCTCTCCGGGAAGTAGCGCCGGGTGATCGCGGACGTCGCCGCGCTGGTCGCCTCCTGGATCGCCGCCATGTGCGCCGGGAGGTCGTCGAGCACCTCCGCGACCGGCCGGAACTCCAGCTCGCTCTGCACCTGGCCGAGCAGGCGCGCGCCCCGGTCGGATACCCCCGCGCGCTCGTGCCGCGGCTCGATGTCGCGCAGGCTCGCCACGGCGCACGTGATCGCGTAGAGGATCGACCGCGGGAACAGCCGGTCGTGCAGCAGGAACTCGGCGGCGTTCCGGGCGGAGGGCACGCCGCGGTAGGTGCGCAGGTAGGCCTCGTAGGCCCCGCAGGAGCGCAGGATGGTCGTCCAGCTCGGGCCGCTGGCCTCCGTGAGCGAGCGGGTCGCGAGCAGCCGGGCGGTCATGTCCGCGCGCTCCAGGCTGCGGCCCAGCGTGAAGAAGTGCCAGGCCTCGTCGCGGCTCGCGCCGGAGTCCATGATCCCGACGGCGAGCGCCGTACGATCGCGCACCCAGGTGAAGAACTCGTGCACCTTGTCGCTGGTCACCCGCCGTGGCACCCGCGCGGCCGTGGTGTTCAGGCACTCCCACAGCTCGGTCGAGACGATCTCCCTGGCGCGCCGCGCGTTCTCCCGCGCGGCGGCGAGCGAGTAGGCGATGGAGGCCGGAGTGCCGCGGTCGACGGCGAGGAGGCGCAGGACGTCCTCGCGCGCGAGCGGACCGGGGACGGCGGCGGAGCCCATCACGCCGAGCAGCGACCGGCAGGCGGTGTCCTCGTCGATCCACGGGTCCTCCAGCAGCAGCTGGAGGTGGACGTCGAGGATGCGCGCGGTGCCGTCGCTGCGCTCGACGTAGCGGCCGATCCAGAACAGGGACGAGGCGATCCGGCTCAGCATCGCGGAGCCTCGTCCCGGTCGGACGCCGCCAACTGCTGCTGCTGTTGCTGCTGGTCGGTGCGCGGGGCGTCCTCCCGCGAGTGGTCGGGGGCGGGCAGCGGCGGCGCTGCGGCCTGGTCCGCGACGAGGCCCGAGACGTTCCTCTGCTCCACCCGCTCTGCCGGCCCGTCCGGCAGCCCCACCACCCAGGTGTCCTTCGAGCCGCCGCCCTGGCTGCTGTTGACGACGAGCTGGCCCTCCGCGAGCGCCACCCGGGTCAGGCCTCCCGGCAGCACCCACACGTCCCGCCCGTCGTTCACGGCGAACGGCCGCAGGTCGACGTGCCGCGGCCGCATCCCGTCGTCCACGAGCGTCGGGATGGTGGAGAGCTGCACCACCGGCTGCGCGATCCAGCCGCGCGGGTCCGCGACCAGCTGCGCGCGCAGCCGGGCCAGCTCCTTGCGGTCGGCGTCCGGCCCGATCACGAGCCCCTTCCCGCCCGAGCCGTCGACCGGTTTGACCACCAGCTCGTCCAGCCGGTCGAGCACCTCGGCGAGCGCGTCTGGCTCCTCCAGGCGCCAGGTGTCGACGTTCGGGAGGATCGGGTCCTCGGCCAGGTAGTAGCGGATCAGGTCCGGGAGGTAGGTGTAGACGAGCTTGTCGTCGGCGACGCCGTTGCCGACCGCGTTGGCGATCGTCACGGTGCCGAGCCGGGCGGCCAGCATCAGCCCGGGCGTGCCGAGCACCGAGTCGACCCGGAACTGCAGCGGGTCGAGGAAGTCGTCGTCGATGCGGCGGTAGATCACGTCGACGCGCTGCGGGCCCGAGGTGGTGCGCATCCACACCGTGCCGCCGGAGCAGAACAGGTCGCGGCCCTCCACCAGCTCCACCCCCATCAGCCGGGCGAGGAGGGTGTGCTCGAAGTACGCGGAGTTGTAGACGCCCGGGGTGAGGACCACCACGTTCGGGTTCTCCATGCCGCCCGGCGCGCTCGCCTTCAGCGCCTGCAGCAGCCGGTACGGGTAGTCGCCGACCGGGCGCACGCGCATCGAAGTGAAGAGCTCGGGGAGGGTCTGCGCCATCACCCGGCGGTTGGAGATGACGTACGAGACGCCGCTCGGCACCCGGACGTTGTCCTCCAGCACCCGCCAGCCGCCCCGCTCGTCGCGGATCAGGTCGATGCCGGAGACGTGGACGCGCACTCCGTTCGCGCTCTCCACGCCGGCCGCGGCGCGGTGGAAGTGCGCCGACGAGGTGATCAGGCCGGCCGGGATGACGCCGTCGCGGACCGCGTTCTGCGCGCCGTAGACGTCGCTGAGGAAGGCCTCCAGCGCCCGGACCCGCTGCTTGACCCCGCTCTCGATCGGCGCCCACTCGGACTGCTCGATCACCCGCGGGACCGCGTCGAGCGGGAACGGCCGCTCCTCGCCCGCGAAGTCGAACGTGACGCCCTGTGCGAGGTAGGAGCTGGCCAGCGCGTCAGTGCGGCCGCGGAGCTCCTCCTGGGTCAGCGCGGCCAGCGCCGCGAACAGTTCGCGGTAGGCGGGGCGGGTGCGTTCGGCGGTGGCGCCGCGGGAATCGGAGAACATCTCGTCGAACGGCGCGGTGCGGCCGCGCCGGCGCCGCACGGCCTGCGTGCCGTACCCGCCGAACAGATCGCCCATGGCAGGACGTTAGCGAGCGCCGGTTACCCGCAGATTTCGCCACGTTTCGCCCACATCACAACCCGCGCGGTCCCGGGCGATCCGGTTTTGCCGCCAGAATGGGCGGATGAGCATTCCGATCTCCGGCACCCACTTCGGCCTCACCGCGGGCGACTACCACGCGACCATCGCGTCCGTCGGCGCCTCCCTGCGCACGCTGGAGTTCGACGGACGGCCCCTCGTCGTGCCGTTCAGCGCCGACGAGGTGCGGCCGGCGTTCCGGGGCGCGACCCTGGCGCCGTGGCCGAACCGGGTCGTGGACGGCCGGTACACCTTCGACGGGACCGAGCAGCAGCTCCCGCTCACCGAGCCTGCCCGAGGCCACGCTCTGCACGGCCTCGCCACCTGGCTCGATTTCACCGCCATCGACCGCTCCGCCAGCAGCGTGACTCTGTCCGCGACCATCGAGGCGCAGGACGGCTACCCGCATCGCGTGGAGGTCGCGGTCGCGTTCGTGCTGGACGAGGACGGCCTGCACACCACCGTCACCGGAACCAACACGGGCACGTCGCCCGCGCCGTGGGGCACGGGGCCGCACCCGTACCTGGTGGCGGGCGACGGCCGCGTGGACGACTGGACGCTCGCCCTCCCGGCCGACCGCGTGCTCACGGTGACCGAGGACCGGCTGATCCCGGTCGGCCTCTCCGACGTGCAGGGCGGCCCCTTCGACTTCCGCGCGGCACGCCCGATCGCCGACACGTTCATCGACCACGCCTTCACGGGACTCCGCCGCGACGCCGACGGCACCGCGACGGTCGCTCTGACCACCACGGAGGGCACCGGCGTCGCGATGACGTGGGACGCGGCGTGCCCGTGGGTGCAGGTGCACACCGCGGACCGCGACATCCCCGAGCTGAACCGCCTCGGGCTCGCCGTCGAGCCCATGACGTGCCCGCCCGACGCGTACAACTCGGGCACGGACCTGATCGTGCTGGAGCCCGGGGAGTCGGCCGCGGCGGGATGGACGATCCGGGCGCTCTAACCGGCGGAGACGGCAGGCTCCTCGATCGCGCGCGGAGAGCGCAGTCCCTGGACGAGGAAGAGGACGCCGGTCAGCAGCATGACGAGCGGGATGGCGACCAGCCCCGCGCCCCAGACGCCGATCGCGGCGGGAAGCGGTATCCGGCTCGCCACCATCACGAGGATGGTCAGTACGGCGAGCGCAGGGAACGCCCAGCGCGCGAGCCCGGTGACGACGCCCGCCCGGACGACGAGGACCGCGACGACGGCCAGGGCGAGCACGTGCACGATCTGGAACACGGCGAGGAGGACGCCCGCCAGTGCGAGCACCGGCGTGGAGACGCCGATCGTGACGGCCGGCAGCGGGACATAGCCGGCCGTCAGAGTGGTGGTCAGGGCCAAGACGACGAAGACGGTCCGCGCGCTCCGGGAGGCACCGGCGACACCGGTCTCACCACGGACGCCGAAGGCCAGCAGAACGTACGCGATCAGCAGCAGCGCGGCGGACGCCGTCCCGAAGAACGGCGACTCGAGGGTGTACAGCCACGACGTTCCCGGCGGCGGCAGGAGGAAGAACGCTTCCCCGAGAGTCGGCACGACCGCCGACACGGCAAGCGCCGCGCCGCCCCAGCTCAGCGTCGCGCGTGATACTCCCGCCGGTCGGCTCGTCATCGACACCTCATCGCAGCGACTCTGCCCGCTCACGCCCGATTCCGCAAGCGCCAGCACATTCTTCCGCCCGACCCGGAGTGCCCTCCCGGGCGATTCACCTGGAAACGGGCGATGCCCCCAGCGGAACCCGACCCGACCGGGGGCATCGAATGGCTGCACTAGGAGCAGCGTGGCGTCATGACGGAGGCAAGTACCCGTTCAAGCGTTCCGTCCACCACCGAGCCACCGGATGCTTCACGGTGCTCGTGTTTAGACGATACATGCTCCATGAGAGATTTCACAGCTTCCGCGATGCTATGCATGCATTTGCGGAATGTCCCGGCGGCCGGGGCGCGCATCCCACGACGGTGCGCGTCCCGGCCGGCCGGAGTGGTGCGCGCGGCCATCCACGACTGGCCGCGCGCGGTCTGAGGGGCTGCGGACAGCCCGCCGGCTAGCCCGCCGGCTGGAGGGCTGCGACGATCGCCGCCGCGGTCTCGCGGCCGACGCGGATCGCGCCGTCCACGTGCTGGTAGCCCTTGCCCGCCATGTCGCTGCAGGAGAAGTGGATCGGACCGACCGGCGTGCGCAGGTCCGCGCCGTAGCGCGCCAGGCCGCCCATGTCGAAGCTCGCCGCGTAGGCGCCGCGGGTCCACTCCTCGCTGCCCCAGTCGCTCTCGTAGTACACGACGGGGCTCAGCGCCTGCACGCCGTAGTAGTGCGACAGCGACTCGAGGATGCGCGCCTTGCGCTCCTCCGGGCTCAGCCGGAACACATCGTCCGCCGACTCGTCGGAGACGAAGCCGACCAGGGTGCCGCGCGGGTCGCCGTCGTAGCTGTTGTCGTACGCCTCGTGCACGAGCTCGTACGGGCTGAAGGCGGTGCCGCTGTAACCGAGGTCGCGCCAGAACGGCGTCTCGTAGACGGCGTGCACCTTGATGACGAAGCCCATCGAGAGGTGCTGGTGCAGCTGCTGCTGGCGGCGCGGCAGCGGGGGGTCGTAGGAGATCCGGCTGATCAGGACCGGGGGCACGGCCAGGATCGCGAAGCGGGCGTGCACCTGGAGGTCGTCGGTGATCGCGGTGACCCCGGAGCCGGTGCCCTCGGCGTCCCAGCGCAGGGTGCGCACCGGGGAGTCCAGGTGGACGTCGTCGCCCAGCCGCTCGGCGAGCAGCAGCGGCACCTGCTGGAGGCCGCCCTTCACCCGCTTGTCGAGGATGAAGTCGGCGTCCACCAGGTTGCTGAAGCTGCCGGCGCTGGCGGCCATGAGCAGGGCCTGCAGCGCGGAGAAGGCGTGCGCGGGCTTGGTGAGCATGGCGCCGGCGATGAACATGCCGATGTTGAGGCGGGCCTCTTCGTCGTCGGTCTGGGTCTCCAGCCAGCGGCGGAACGAGATCTCGTCCAGCTCCTTGGCCTGCGGGTGCTCCCACGGCCGGTCGGGGTCGATCTCGGCGACGAGCGCGTCCAGGCGCTCGATCAGGCCGACGATCTCCTGCTCGGTCGCCGGGGCGACCGGGAAGATCTCGCCCTCGAACGTGCGGCGGGCGCCGTTCTCGCCGAGGTAGATGTTGATGCCCTGGCGGTAGCGGGAGTAGGTCTCCAGCCCCAGCTCTTCCAGGGTTCCGATCAGCGCGTCCTGGTCGGGCGAGACCCACTGGCCGCCGATCTCCAGGGTGGCGCCGTCGATGTCGTTCGTCCAGAGCCGGCCGCCCACGCGGTCGCGGGCCTCCAGCACGGCGACGCTCAGGCCGGCCTTCTTCAGTTCCGTCGCGGCCGTGAGGCCGGAGGCTCCAGCGCCGACGATGACGACGTCACGTTCGATGCTGTTCATGGCTATCACTCCTCCATCGGGGTTCACGAGGATGCTAGGCGGGCACGCCACCCAGAATCGTGTACACGGTGTCGAAGTGACGGGTCACTCCTCGACGACGTGTACGTTCTGTTCGGCGCGCGCCTCCGCCGCCGCCGCGCCGGTAACTCGCAGGTAGACGATGAGCCAGCTGAAGACCAGGACCCCGGCGACGAGCTCCGCGGCGGTCAGCACGTAGTAGCCCACGACGAAGAGCACCAGGACCGCGACGATCGTGGCGAAGAAGACATAGCCGAGCACGAAGAACGAGGCCGGCGCGGTCGGAAGCGCTGCGCGCACCCAGAACACGACGAGCGCGAAGACGAGGACCATCCCGACGGCGGAGACGTTGTGGAGCAGGATCGAGATGTTCAGCGTGAAGATGCCGACACAGGCGAGCAGCACGCCGATCAGGATCAGCCCGACCCGCACGCGCAGCACGGCCGACCGCTGCTTCGGGTCGACGACGCCGCGTGCGTCGGTCGCGTACCGGGCGATCGCGGTCACGATGACGCCCGTCACGATCAGCGTGAGGTTGAAGGTGAGCGACGACACGCTCTGGGACATCCCCAGCGCACTGAGGTGCTTCATCCACCAGTGCGGATCGGGCGCGCTCAGCATCGAGGCGAGGATGCCGACCACGGCGAACGCGGCCAGCACGGTGGAGAGCCGCATCAGATCCATCCCGGCGGCCGACAGGAACACGGCGTAGGCGGTCACGCCGGTCGCCGCACCCGCCAGGACGGTCGCCGAGAGGAAGTAGACGGTGGCGTCCTGGAAGCCGTTCGCGAGCACGGCGCCCAGCACGAGCCAGCCGAGCAGAGCGAGGATGCCGTGGGCCAGCGCGATCGCCACGGTGTCGAAGATGTCGACGCCCGTCGCCCGGTGCGGCTGCCCGCCGGAGCCGGCAGGCAGCTGGAACGGTGTGAGCCCCTGCCGCCGCCAGAGCCGCCCGACGAGGTAGGCGAGGAACGCGATCACCCCGGCCGCGATCGCGACGAACTGGCCCACCGAGTCCGGGCCGGCGATCGGGAGGCTATGCCCCCAGAACACGATGAGCGCCACGACCCCGGCGAGCACGAACGTCGCGGCGCCCACGACGATCGCGGCCCCCTCCACGGTGAGCCGCGCCGGCGCGCTCAGCCCGCCGAACGTCGGCCGGACCCGATCCTTGGTGCTCATGACGACCACCTTCCGCACTCCCGCGCGACCAGGCCGGTCGACGTCGCGCACAATGTAACTCCGCGCGCCCCGACTCGGCTATACGCGCGTCAGCGCAGCAGCCCGAGCCTGCGGGCCGCGCTCACGGCCGCGGTGCGCGAGCCGACGTCGAGCTTCGTGAAGATGTGCACGAGGTGCGACTTCACCGTGGCCTCCGTGATGTGGAGGCGACCCGCGATATCGGTGTTCGACGCGCCGGCGGCGACCAGTTCCAGCACCTCCAGCTCGCGCGCAGAGAGGCTGGTCAGCGGCGCGCGCATCCGGGCCATGAGCCGGCCGGCGATCACCGGGGCGAGCGCGCTCTCCCCGGCCGCGGCGGCGCGCACGGCGGCGACCAGCTCGTCGGGCGGGGCGTCCTTCAGCAGGTAGCCGCTCGCGCCGGCCTCGATGGCGTTGAGGATGTCGGCGTCGGTGTCGTAGTTGGTCAGGACGAGCACGTGCGGCGGGTCGTCCAGCGCGCGGATGCGCCGGGTGGCCTCGGCGCCGCGCGGGCCGTCGGCGAACTGGAGGTCCATGAGCACCAGGTCCGGTGCGAGCTCCTCGGCGAGGCGGACGGCGTCGTCGGCGGTGGCGGCCTCCCGGATCACCTCCAGGTCGTCCTCGGCGTCCAGCAGGGCTCGGACGCCCGCGCGAACGACCGGGTGGTCGTCGGCGATGACGATGCGGATCATGCGACGCCTCCGTCCGCCCGAGCGGGCACGGTCACGGTCAGCCGGGTGCCGCGCCCTGGCGCGCTGTCGACGTCGAGCGTCCCGTCCAGCTGGGCGACGCGCTCGGCGATCGCGCGGAGGCCGAACGAGTCCGCGCCGCCCGGGCCGGCCGCGACCGCTCCCGGATCGAAGCCCACGCCGTCGTCCGCGACGACCAGCACGGTCGAGTCCCCGTCCTTCCGCACCGTGAGCGTCGCCCGGTCGGCGCGCGCGTGCTTCCGGACGTTCGCGATCGCGCCCTGGGCGATCCGCAGCAGGGCGGTCTGCAGGTCCATCGGCAGGTCGAGCGACGGGGGCGTCTCGACCTCGACGCGGAGGCCGCCCGGCGTCGACTGCGCCTCCCCCAGCCGCCGCAGCGCCTCGCCCAGACCGGCGTCGAGCGCCGGCGGGGTCAGCTCGCGGATGAAAGCCCGGGTCTCGGCCAGGCTGTCGGCGGCGGTGTCCCGCGCCAGGCGGACGTGCTCGATGCCCGGGCGGTCCGGGTCGGCGCGCTCCGCCGCGTGCAGCAGCAGCTGGATGCTGGAGAGACCCTGCGCGACGGTGTCGTGGATCTCGCGGGCGAGCCGGGCGCGCTCGGCGAGCGCACCTTGCTCGCGCTCCGTCTCGGCGAGGCGGTCGCGGGTGGAGAGCAGTTCGGCGAGCAGCGCCTCCCGCTCGGCGGCCTCCTGGGCCAGGGCGCGATAGCCGAGGCCGAGCAGGATGGCGACGCCCGCGCCGATCAGCGGCCCGATGACGGCGCCCACCGAGAAGCCCTGGTGGAGGCCGAGGGCGAGGATCGCGATCGCGGTCGTGACGACGACGGCGACCGGGCCGAGCCACCGCGGGAGCAGGTGGAGCAGGAGGAAGAACAGCGGGAAGGCCAGGTAGGCGGCCTCCGGCACGAGGATCACGAGGCCGACCCAGACGAGCGCCAGCACGGTCACCCAGACGGTCGCCGCGAGCCGGCGCCACCCCTCCGGAACCCTCCGCACGAACGCGCTCGAGACGTACACGGCGGCGAACACGACGACCAGCGCCAGCCCGGCCGCGGCGGCGGGAGGCGGCAGCGCGGGGAGCCGCACGAGCACCAGGACGAGCAGTCCGGCGATGAGCACGTGCAGCCCGACGCGCAGCCCGACGAAGACCGGGGTGAGGGCACTGTGGGACATGACACGCCCAGCCTACGAAGAGCGCACCGGCGCCGTCATCAATGGAAAGTCGGAGAGGAGGTTCGACCGCATCGACGATGTGGCGCGCGGGCGTCGCGGGAAGGCTGGAGGGACCAGGGCGGAACCGCTCCGCCCCGCAGAAAGGACTCCTCGTGTTCGTCGCCTGGCGCGACCTCCGGCACGCCCGCGGCCGGTTCATCCTGATCGGCGGCGTCGTCGCCCTCATCACCGTGCTGGTGGGCTTCCTCGCCGGCCTGACCGGCGGCCTCGCCGCTCAGAACGTCTCCGCCGTGCTCGACCTGCCCGGCGACCGGCTCGTGCTCCAGAAGCCGGCGGACGGGAGCGCGAGCTTCAGCGAGTCGTCGCTGCCCGCGTCGGCCGTCGCGGCGTGGCAGCAGGCCGACGGTGTCCGGGACGCCGTCCCCGTCGGGATCGCTCAGACGCGCGCGATGCAGGACGGCACGTCCACAGGAGTCGCGCTGTTCGGGCTCCCCGCCGACGCCGGCGACACCGCGCTCACCCGCCTCGCGCCGTCCGACGACGCCGAGGTCGGCCTGTCCGCCGGCGCCGCGAAGGAACTGCACGCGTCGGTCGGCGACACCGTCGCCATCCTCGGGGCCGACTTCCGGGTCGCGACCGTCGGCGGCGACGCCTGGTACAGCCACACGCCGGTGATCGCGCTGACCCCGGATGCGTGGGCGGCGGCCGACAAGCGGATGGGCGGCGACGGGAGGGCGACCGTCCTCGCCGTGTCGGGCAGTCCGGACTGGGACGCCGTCGCGAACCGCACAGGGACCTCCGCGCAGCCCGCCCTGCTCAGCCTGACCGCGCTGGAGACGTTCAAGAGCGAGATCGGCTCGCTCGGCCTCATGGTCGCCATGCTGTTCGGGATCTCCGCCCTGGTGGTCGGCGCGTTCTTCACGGTGTGGACGATGCAGCGCTCGGGCGACATCGCCGTGCTCAAGGCGCTCGGCGCCACGCAGCGCTCGCTCGTGGCCGACGCGCTCGGGCAGGCGCTCGTCGTGCTCGTCGCCGGGATCGGGGCCGGCATGCTCGTCGTGCTCGGTCTCGGAGCCCTCGCCTCCGGCGCGCTGCCGTTCCTGGTCGCGCCGCTCACGACCGTCGTCCCCGCCGTCGCGATGACCCTGCTGGGTCTCGCCGGCGCGGCCGTCGCCCTCCGCACCGTCACCACCGCCGACCCCCTCACCGCACTCGGGAGCAACCGATGATCACCCTCGACGACGTCACCCTCACCTTCCCCGACGGATCGTCCCGCGTCACCGCGGTCGACCACGTCACCCTGCACGGCCGCGCCGGAGTGGTCACCGGGATCACCGGGCCGTCCGGCTCGGGCAAGTCCAGCATCCTCGCTCTCGCCGCCACGCTCATCCGCCCCGACTCGGGCAGCGTGCTGATCGGCGGGGAGGACGCGGCGGCGCTGACGGCGGACGAGGCGACGAGCCTGCGCCGCGAGCGCATCGGGATCGTGTTCCAGCAGTCCAACCTGCTGGCCTCGCTCACTGCGCGCGAACAACTCCAGGTCATGGGCGAGCTCGGCGGATCGCAGCGCCGGAGCGCCAGGACGCGCGTGCGCGAGCGTGCCGACGGACTGCTCGACGCGGTCGGCCTGAGCGCCCACGCGGACAAGCGCCCGGCGCAGCTGTCGGGAGGCCAGCGCCAGCGCGTCGCCCTCGCCCGGGCGCTCGTCCGCAGCCCGCAGGTGCTGCTCGTGGACGAGCCGACGAGCGCGCTCGACCAGGAGAGCGGCGCGGCCGTGATGGACCTGATCGCCCGGCTCACGCACGAGCGCGGGACCGCCACGCTGCTCGTGACGCACGACCTCGTGCACTCGCCCGCGCTGGACGAGCTGGTCACCGTCGTGGATGGCCGGGTCGTCGGGGTCCCGGAGCCTGTTTAGCCTCGTCGTCTAAACTGCGTGACCGTGCAGGTGGAGGCGTGAGCGAGACCAAGGGACGGCACTCGGCCGACCCGAACGCCGTGCCGGTCCGCCGCAGGCGCCGGCGGTCACGAGCGAACGGCGGGATCGTCGTCGGGGCGCTCACCCTGAGCGTCGGTCTCGGGCTCACGCTGTTCGCGTCCGGCCCGCACGTCGACGTGCTCGCCCTGCTGAGCACGCCGCACCAGAGCGTCCACGTTCCGGCGGAGCCTCCCACGCGGACCGGCACCTCGTCGCGGCCGAGTCCGGATCCGGTGCCCGCTCCTGCGGCGACGATCGTCCGGCCGGACCCCGCGGTCGCCGTGCCGCCGGTGGATGCCGGAAGTCCGGCGCCGACCGCGCCGCAACCCGCCACGGGGGCTCAGGCGCCGGCGCCCGCTCCCGCGCAGCCGTCCACGCCCGGGAAGAGCGGCTCGGCTCCGGGGCACACCAAGTCACCGCATCCGTGAGCCAGGGCCGCGCCGGCCGGCCACGAGGTCATCGCCCAGCGCGTCGACCGGCCCCACGATGACCGACTCCAGCCGGCGCACCACGTCGAGGTAGTCGCCCGTCCAGATGATCCGGACGGCGCGCGCGACGATGTGGCCGGAGCCGTCGCCGAGGTCGTCCGCGACGACATCCGCCAGCCGGTCCCGGTCCTCCGGGTCCGCCGGCACGGGCGCGGGCAGCGGCTCGCGCGCCACGAGGCTCGTCGCGAGCTGCTCGTACCAGCCGTCCAGCCGCTCGACGGAGTCTCCCAGCGACCGGCGGGCGCCCTCGGGCTCGTCGCCCGCGGCCTCCTGCCTGCGCCAGAGGTCGAGGATGGCGTCGCTCGCCAGCCGCACCCCGGCGACGCCGCCGACCGACGCCGAGACCTCGGCGAGCGGCCGCTGCTTGCTGCCGCGCTCGCCCAGGTAGGTGCGGAACGCGTCGTCCAGCCGGCGCGCGGCCGCCGCGGCCCGGAGCGCCTGCTGCCGCGGCTCGGGATGCTCGGCCGCCGCGTTCGCGTCGCAGCGCCCGAGACCGAAGGCGACGGTCGCTCCGAGATAGCGCACGCTCTCCCGGTAGGCCTCCGCCAGCGCCTGCCGCAGCGACGCCGCCGCGCCGCGCGGCCAGAACAGCAGCCCGACGACCAGGCTGACCGCGCAGCCGAGCGCGATGTCCTCGATGCGGATCAGGCCGACGGTCCAGCCGGACGGCGCGATCAGGTTGAACAGCAGCACCAGCAGGATGGTGAAGGCGGCCTGCCCCGCGGCGAACGAGATCGCGGCCGGCGCGATGCCGGCCACCAGGATGGCGATCGGGAGCAGCACCCAGATCACGACGCGGTTGTCGCCGATCGCGAGCATCGCCAGGGCGCCGAGCAGCACGCCGACGGCGGTGCCGACCACGCCGCGCACCACGGTCTGGCCGGTGCTCAGGGCGTTGGAGCGGAGCACGGAGAGAGTGCCGAGCACGACCCAGAAGGAGTGCTGCACGCCGGTGAGGTTGGCGAGCAGCACGGCGAGCCCGAGCGCGATCGCACCGCGGATGCTGTTGCGCAGCCACACCGAGTTCCAGCCGATGAAGCCGCTCGCGCGCTCCGCCGCCGCGGCGACCGGGCCGGCCAGGTCGCCGGGCTGTCGCCCCAGGAGGCGCTGCCACCAGCTGCGGCGCTCCGCCCGCGCGGTGAGCGCGATGTTCCCGGCCACGGTCTCCACCGCCTGGGCGAGCTCCTGCGCTCGGAAGCCAGGGTCGAGCGCGGTCACCACCTCGGCGGCGCCGCGCCGTCCGCCATCCGGGTCGGGTCCGGCGGGGAGGGCCATGGTGGCCGCTTCGACTCCCGTACGGGCCTCCACCAGCAGGGTGAGAGCGGTGTCCAGCGCTGCCGGGTCGCCGCCGTGCTGCGCGAGCAGGGTGGCGCCCTCCTCCAGCACCGCAGCGGAAGTGCTCTTCACCTCGAACGCCGCGACGTGCACCGGACCGGGGGTGGCCGCGGTGATCTTGACGTGGTCGAACTGCGCGATCACCGAGTTCAGCCAGTTCAGCTCGTCGACCAGCCGCACGATGGTCCGTGCCGACGTGCTGAGGCCGGTCGGCCGGTAGGGCGTGCGGAGGAACGCCGTGTGAAGCGCGTCGACCGCTGCGTCGGCCTCCGCGATGGCCCGGTCACGCTCGGCGGCGAGATCGGGGCTGCCCGCGCGGAGCATCGCCGCGGCCTCTGCGCGCAGGCGAGCCGCGAGTGCCCGGCAGGCGTCCACCGCGGGTGCGCGCAACGGCTCCCGTGCGGGCGCGGGCCAGAGCGCGACGATCGCGACCACGGCGACGACCGATGCGATCCCCCAGCCGAGCAGGCGCGGGCCGATGGCGGCGACCGTCCCGGGAAGCGTGACCGGCAGGATGAACGCGAGAAGCAGCGAGGTGCTGGCCGACGCCGTGACGGAGCTCACCGAGCCGGCGAACAGCACGGCGAAGGCGACGACGGCCATGGCGACGGCGGAGAGCCAGACCGGCCGCGACGCGAGGGTCCCGAGGCAGACGAGCACGGCGCCCGCCAGCGCGAGCGCGAGCTGGGCCTGGACCCGGTCGACCAGCGGCCCGCTGAAGTCGACGAGCAGCAGCATCGCGAACGAGCCGAACGCCGCGAAGGTCGCGACCTGCCCGTCGTGGAGGACGATGCTGCCGAACGCGAACAGCAGCGGCATGACGATCGCGGCACGTCCGGCACGGCGCAGCGCCGCGAAATCGGGGTCGTGGCGCTTCAGCCAGTTCGCCGCACGCATCCGCCCTCCTCGCTCGTCACCGCACACCCTAGCCCGGCGAGCGCCGGCCGCGGAGGGGGCGGCCGGAGGGAGATCAGTGGCCGGAGTCCTGGCCGCCGGACCCGGAGGAGTCGCCGGATGACCCGCCGGCCGAACGGCTCTGCGAACGGCTCTGCGAACGGCTCAGCGAACCGCCCTGGGAGCCCTCCAGAGAGCCTGCGGAGCCACTCGTCGGGGGCGCGGGCGATCGCACCGGCGCCGGGCCCGTCTTCACGCGTGCGGGCTCGGGCTTCTGCGCGGTCGAGCCATCGCCCGCTCCCCGGCCGTTGCTCGCACCGGCTCCGCTGCCCGCGTTCGTGCCGTTGTCGCCCGAGCTGTCGTCGCCCGTCGCGGTCACCGCCGTGCTGTTGCCGACGCCGGAGGCGTCCTGCGCGGCCTGTGCGGCCTGTGCGGCCTGTGGGCCACCGTCGTCGACCGAGGCCCGGCCGACCGCAGCGTCGCCGGTCTCCGCCGAGCCTGCTCCGAGCGACGAATCCTGCGGACCCTGTGCGCCTCCTGCCTGCCGCGGAAGCGGTGATCCGTCCGCGGCCGCGTCCTGCTGCGCGGCCGGCCCGGGGGCGGCCGGCGCGGCGGGCTCGGGATGCGTCGGCGGACCGACGAGCTTCGCCAGACTGGAGAAGGCGTCGCCGGCGACCGAGTGGAACGACGGGCTCGCCGCCGCTGCGGCGGAGGCGCCTCCCACCAGCGCTGCGGCCAGGAGCACCATCGTCGTCGTGCGCGTCCCGCGCCGCGCGAACCACGACGAGCGGGCCGGACGCCTCCCGGACATCAACCGGGCCACGTCGCGCGATGGCTGGGGCGCGTCGGCGGGCGTGGTCGCCGTAAGCTCGCCCAGGAGGCCGGCGAGCACGGCGTCGTCGGCGAGTCCGGCCTCGTCCAGAAGTCGGAGGACGGCGTCGTCGGGCGTCCCGGTCATCGCGCCCCCTCCCGTTCATGGATGGGCGCGCCGGCCACCGCGGCCCTCTCCTCGTCGCCTGCGACCTCCCGGCGCAGGGCGATCAGGGCGCGGCGCTGGAGCTGCTTGATCGCCCCGGGGGTCCTGCCCATGATCTGGGCGACCTCCTCGATAGTGAGCTCGGCCAGGATGCGGAGGGCGATGACCTCGCGGTACTCGGGGGTCAACCGGCCGAGCAGCTCGGCGACGCCGGTCGCGCCCCGCACGACATCGTCCTCGGCGGACGGTGTGCTGCGCGTGTCGGCGATCGGGTCGTAGGCGACGGCGGCGGGGACGCGTGAACGCCTGCGGTGATGGTCGACCACGCGCGCGTGCGCGATCGTGAAGAGCAGCGCTCTGAGGCCGTCCTGGCCGCCGGACAGCGACTCCAGCCGTGGGTAGAGGGCGACGAACACGTCCTGCGTCACGGCCTCAGGATCGTCCACCCCCTGCGAGCGGAGGTAGGCCAGGAGGGACGCGGCGTGCGTGCGGTAGGCGTCGGTGAACAGCTCCGCGGTTCCGCTGGTGTCGCGGTGCGCGCGCTCCTTCACGGGCCGGGCCTCACGCGGCCACTCTAGCGGGATCAGCCACTCCGGCGGGAGGAAACCTCCAGCGGCCAGGGCGAGGCCACCATCACCACCGCCCGCCGCGAAAACCCGAGCTCGCGGCAGGCAGTGGTCCATCGCCTACGCCTTCCGGCCCGCCGACGCCCCGGCCGGGCCGGTCGGGATCCGCGCGCCCCGGGGGGTTGGCGCGGCGGATCCCTCCAGCCCGGCCGGGACTCCCGCGAAGCGGTCGCCGGTCGGAGCGGTGGTGACGGGACGATGGGCGGCGGACTTCACGGGGGCGACCGAAGTCGCACAGCACGCCGCGATGGCACCCGTCCCTCGTGCCGGCTTCGCGGGGGCGGCGGAGACGGCGGAGGTGGGGACGGGGGTCGTGAGGGGCATCGGTCCTTCCTCAATTCCGGGGAGAATCACGGGGGCCGGAGCCCTCAGGCCCGACACCCCTCAGTGACTTAATCGCCGGGAGGGCGGAAAGGTTACGCGGCGGCGGAAGAATTCCCGGCGGCATACTCTTGGCTTCGCACGCCGTCGACGGGACGGCTCGACGAAGGAGCACCATGGCTCACGCAGAGGACACCATCACCATCGACCGGCCCGCGACGGAGGTCTACGCGTTCCTGGCCGACGGCACGAACAACCCGCGCTGGCGGGAAGGGGTGAAGGAGATCTCGCTGCGCAGCGGCTCGGCCGGCGAACGGGACGCCGTGTACGCGCAGACACTCACCGGGCCGGGAGGGCGCCCGATCGCGGGAGACTACCGGATCACGTCCGCCGTGCCAGGGCAGGAGCTGCGCTTCGCGGTCATCTCCGGCCCGGCGCGGCCCGAGGGCGCGTACACGCTCACGCCGGACGGGACGGGCACCCGGGTGCTCTTCGTGCTCGACTACACCCCGACCGGCCTGAAGAAGCTCATGAACGGGATGATCGAGAAGACCATGCGCGCCGAAGTCGGGCGGCTCCCGCAGCTCAAAGCCGCGATCGAAGGGCGCTCGTCCCTATCCTGATCGGATGAGCGTCCTGCCGCCTCCCCCGCCGCCGGGCTGGTACCCCGATCCGACCCCCGCGCCGTCGTACCGGTGGTGGAGTGGCGGGTCGTGGACGGCGTACACCTGGCCGGGCGGAGCGCAGGCCGCCGGTGCGGCGCAGGGGCCGGCCGGGGCGCAGACCGCGGGCGTCGCGCAGCCGTACGCTGCGACCTCCGCGGGCTCGCCGCGGCGCACCAAGTGGCTGGGCCGCTGGGGCGGCTGGCTGATCGTCGCGGGCAGCGCGCTGATCTGGCTGTGGCTGTTCGGCCTCAGCCTCCTGATCTCGGCCGTGGCGCCGCACGCGCACGACGGCGCGCCTGCCGTGCTCTCGCCGTACCTGCTGGTGACCGGGAGCGGCACCGCGGCCGCTGCGATCTTCTACACGATGGCGTACAAGCTGCGGCCGGAGGACCGGCTCAGCGTCCCGCGACTGGTCGCGGTCGCGCTGCTCGGCGGCACGACGGCGACGCTCCTCGTGCTGCCCGTCGAAGGCTTCATCGACATCGCCGCGGGTGGGACGGCGCTGCATCCCAGCCTCGCCGTGCTCGCCACCGCCGGGTTCGTGGAGGAGCTCGTCAAGATGCTCTGCGCAGTGCTGCTCTGCCTGCGCCTGCCCGTCAAGAACGCCCGCATCGGCCTGTTCGTGGGAGGAGCGGTCGGGCTCGGCTTCAGCGTCGTGGAGAACCTGAGCTATCTGCAGCAGTCGTTCGTGCTCGGGCACGCGGACGGCGCCGGGATCGGGCTCTTCCTCACCACGACCGCGGGCCGCGAGATCAGCGGGCCGTTCCTGCACCCGGTCTTCTCCGCCCTGCTCGGGGCGGCCGTGTTCGGCGCCGCCCGGGGCGGGCGGTTCCGGATCACCTTCGGCGTCGTCGCCGCCTACCTGGGCGTGGCCGTCGCCCACGGCCTCTTCGATGCGCTGCAGTGGGCGGCGAGCGCACGCGCGTTCGGGCCGGCGACCGGCCTCCTCACCCTGCTCCTGTCGCTCGTGTTCGTGCTGGCGAGCGGGCTCACCTGGCTGTTCGTCGTTCGGCGCGTCCGGAGGCAGCGGGCCGCGGCTGCGGCCGCGGCCTCCGCGCTCACGACCGGCTGAACGCGTCGAGCACCGCGAGCGTGCGCTCGGTCGCGTCGCGCTCTCCGACGCTGACGCGCACACCGTCGCCGGCGAACGCGCGCACCGACAGGCCCGCCCGGCCTGCGGCGTCGGCGAGCTCCGCCGCGCGGTCGCCGACCGGCAGCCAGACGAAGTTGCCGTGCGCGTCCGGATGCCCGATCCCCCGCTCCCGGAGGCCGTCGACCAGCAGCTCGCGCTCGCGCACAACGGCCTCCGCGCGCTCGAGCACGCGCGGCAGGGCACGCAGCGAGGCGACCGCGGCGACCTCGGCGGACGCCGAGACCGGGAACGGCAGCACGACCCGCCAGACCGGGTCGAACACGTCCGGATCGCCGATGGCGTAGCCGACCCGGAGCGCGGCCAGTCCGTGCGCCTTGGAGAGCGTGCGGACCACCACGACGTTGCGGTGCCGGCGGGCGAGGGCGAGCGTGTCGAGCGCGTCCGGGCGGCGGACGAACTCGCCGTAGGCCTCGTCCACCACCACGAGCACGTCCGCGGGCAGCGCGCGGACGAAGTCCGCCGTCTCCGCGTGATCCAGCGCCGGGCCGGTGGGGTTGTTCGGGCTGCACAGGATGACCACGCGCGTCCGCGGGCCGACGGCGGCGCGCATCGCGTCCAGGTCGTGCTCGCCCTGCGGAGTGAGCGCCACCGGACGAGGCGTCGCGCCGACGGCCGCGATCGCGATCGGGTAGGCCTCGAACGACCGCCAGGCGAACACGACCTCGTCCGCCTCTCCATCGGCTCCGCCCCCGGTGTACGCCTGCAGGATCCGGCTGAGGACCTCGAGGCTGCCCGCGCCCGGGAGCACCGCGTCGGCGGAGACGCCGAACGCCTCGGCCACTGCTTCTCGCAACGGCCGGGCCGTCGCGTCCGGATAGCGGTTCACCCCGGTGCTGCCCGCCAGCGCCGCCAGCACCTCCGGCAGCGGGTCGAGGAAGTGCTCGTTCGAAGACAGCTTGTGCGGCCGGACCCCGGGCGGCGCGGCAGGCGCGGCGCCCGCCCGGTAGCGCGGGATGTCGAGGATGCCGTGCCGCACCGGGATCACCGCCGTCACCGCGCGGCCTCCAGCGGCGCCGGGTAGATCATCCGCTCGGGGACCCGCATGGTGCGGCGCGCCCAGGGGTAGTAGATCGCGAAGGTGATGACGAGGGAGACGATCCAGGAGATGTCGGCCCCGCCCATCGCCTTCGCGATCGGGCCCGTGTAGAGCGTCTGCGACAGGAACGGGATCTGCACGAGGATGCCGACGACGTAGCTGACGATCGCGACGGTGTTAACCGAGCCGTACCGGCCGCGCGGGTCGTACAGGGCCGGGATGTCCACCCGCTCCTTGGAGATCAGGTAGTAGTCGACCAGGTTGACGACGCTCCACGGGATGAACACGGCGAGCAGCAGCAGCACGAAGTTCTTGAAGAAGCCGAGGAAGTCGGCGGTCGCCGCCGTCGCGATGACCAGCGAGAGCAGGACGAAGCCGATGATCGTCAGACTGCGAGCGCGCGGCGAGATGCTGCGCCGGTTGTCGAAGCCGGTCACGGTGGTCAGGATCGACATGAACCCGCCGTACGCGTTCAGGCAGTTGACGGTGAGCTTGCCGACGATGATCACCAGGGCGATGCAGGCCGCGGCGACCGGGCCGCCGGCGAGCTTGCCGAGGTAGCCGACCTGGTTGGCGAGGAAGGCCTCCCCGCCGACCAGCGCCACGAGGACCCCGAAGGTCATCGCGATCTGGGTGCCGATCACGCTGCCGCCGAAGGTCCACCAGAACGTGGAGCGCACGGGCGTCGAGCTCGGGAGGTACCGCGAGTAGTCGGCGACGTAGGGCGCGTAGGTCATCTGCCAGCCGGCGCTCAGCGTGACGGCCGTGATGAACGGCACGATGCCGAAACCGCCTGCGCCGAACGCGTGCCCGACGTCCTCGGTCAGGAAGAGCCGGACGGCCAGGTAGCCGAAGCCGATGATCCCGGCGACGGTCGCGATCCGGCCGACCAGGTGGATGAGCCGGTAGCCGATGATCGCGACGATCATCGTCAGCACGCCGAAGATCGCGATCCCGATCACGGGAGTGGAGGTGCCGAGCAGCAGGTCGACCGCCTGCCCGGCGAGGACCGCACCGGTGGAGGCGAAGCCGAGGTACATCAGGATGACGAGCACGAGCGGCAGCGAGGCGCCGCGCACGCCGAACTGCACCCGGCTGGAGATCATCTGCGGCAGGCCGAGCCGCGGCCCCTGCGCCGAGTGCAGCGCCATGAACACCCCGCCGAACACGTTTCCGATCAGGAGACCGATCACGGCCGTCCAGCCGCCGGCACCCAGGACGACGGCGAGCGCACCCGTCACCACGGCGGTGATCTGCATGTTCGCGCCGAACCACAGGGTGAACTGGCTCGTCGGCTTCCCGTGCCGCTCGGCCTCCGGGACCATGTCGATCGTGCGGCGCTCCACCAGCGATGGCGCGACGTCGGCGACCGGCGTCACCGCCTCGTCGGATTTCGTCATAGAAACTCCTTCGTCCGTGCTCGTCATCGAGCGTTTCGCCATCCAAGCGCGTTTCGCCATCCAAGCGGAAAGGATCCGAGCGCCGGGCGCTGGGCCGGCAGGTTCTGTCTGCGATCTCAGACATTCGCGACGGTGGACCCCGTCGCCGGTCGCCGCCCTAGGATCGGCGCATGACCGCATTCGACGAGGCAGAGCTCGACGGGCTCCGCCGCGGGCTTACGGCGTTCTGCTACCAGTTCCTCGGGTCGCCGTTCGAGGCGGAGGACGCGGTGCAGGACGCGCTGGAGCGCAGCTGGCGCGCCCGCGACTCGTTCGACCCGGCCAAGGGGTCGCTGTCGACCTGGTGCTACCGGATCGCCAGGAACGTCTGCCTCGACCGGCTGCGCGAGGCGCCGCGGCGGCCGCTGCCGCGCGACCTCCAGGACCCGGGGCTGGAGGCCGGCGCCCCGCTGGTGCCGGCGCTCGACGTGCCGTGGCTGCTGCCGGCCCCGACCGGCTGGGCGGCCGTCTCCGAGGTGGAGGGCCGTGCCGAGCGGCGCGAGGAGGTGCGGTTCGCTGTGACCGCGATGCTCCAGTACCTGTCCCCGGCGCAGCGCGGTGCGTTCGTCCTCCGAGACGTGATCGGGCTCAGCGCCGCCGAGACCGCCGCCGTGCTGGAGGTGTCTGTGGCGTCGGCGAACTCCGCCCTGCAGCGGGCGCGCGCCGCCATCGCCGCCGGCGTGGAGCGTGCCCACCCGCCCGCGCCCGGAGCCGTCGAAGGATATGCGCGGGCGATCGAGCGCGCCGACGTGGCGGCGCTGGCCTCCCTCGTCGCCGACGACCTGGTGTTCGAGATGCCGCCGGTGCCGGACTGGTCGATCGGCGTCGCGTCGTACCGGGCGTTCATGGAGCGCCTGTTCTCCTGGCGCGGCGTGGAGTGGTCCACGGCGCCGATCTCGACGGGCGGGCAGCCGGGGTTCCTGCTGTACCGGGGCGTCGGGGAGGCGCGCGAGCCGCACACGGTCCAGCTGTTCGACGGGGACGCCGGCGGGGCGATCGGGCACGTGCTCGTGTATCAGCATCCCCGGCTGTTCGCGCTGTTCGAGGAGGCTGCCGGAGTCCGCTGACCGGTCGCGATGATTTCGCGGCGTCCCATCCGTATCCACTTGTGACACCGAGACGCGGTGTCGGGAGGAGGACATCATGGGCGAGCTGATCGTCGTGCAGTTCATCACGCTGGACGGTGTGGTCGAGGACCCGGACGGCTCCGGCGGCGCGCCGTTCGGCGGCTGGGCGATGCGCTTCGGGCCGCAGGGCGTCGCCGGGGACAAGTTCCGGCTCGGCACGATCCTGGAGACCGGGACGCTGCTGTTCGGCCGCCGCACTTGGGAGCACTTCAGCACGCTCTGGCCTGCGCGCGACGACGACTTCTCGCAGTCGATGAACCGCGCGAGCAAGGCGGTGGTGAGCAACGGCCCGGTGGACGTCGCGCGCTGGTCGAACACGCGCCAGGTGCCCGGCACGCTGGAGGACTGGCTGGACGGGACCCTCCCCGAGAGCGACGTGGTCGTCATCGGCAGCGGCTCACTGCTCGGGCGGCTCGCCGCCGCGGACCGGGTGGACGAGTACCGGCTGCTGACCTTCCCGACCGCGGTCGGCGCGGGGCGGCGGCTGTTCCCCGACGGGGCGCTGCTGACGCTGACGTCGTCGGAGCAGGTCGGGCCGGCCAGCCTGACGCGGTACAGGAGGGGGTGACAGGTGGGGGGTGCCCGCGGCGGTCCGGAGTCCGTAGATTCCTCCCATGGCTGCGACCCCTCTCCCCTCGTCCGGCGAGCCCCCGCTCGACGGCCCCCTCACCTGCGACGCCAGCGGGATGATCGACATCCACCGGCTCTACCGGCACTCCTTCGGCGAGGCCGGCGGGCTCGTGGACGGCGTGAAGGACGGCGACAGCGCGCACGCCGACGTGGTCGCGTCCCAGCTCGCCCTCATCTCGACCTCCCTGCACGCCCACCACGAGGGCGAGGACCTGAAGCTCTGGCCGGCGATCGACGAGCGCGCGCCGTCGTGCGCCCTCCACGTCGAGCGGATGAAGGCGCAGCACGCGCAGATGCTGGTCCACCTGACCGCACTCGACGCGGCGCTGCCGACCTGGCGGACGGCTCCCGGCGCCGCGACCGTCGAGCCGGTACGGACGGCCCTCGCCGGCATCAACGCCGCGCTCGCCGAGCACCTGCCCGACGAGGAGGCGAACATCGTCCCTGTCATGGAGCACGTGGTCACGAAGGACGAGGAGAAGTGGTTCGCCGACCACGGCCGCAAGAGCACGCCGAAGGGCCAGCAGTGGAACATGCTCGGCGCGATCCTGGCGGCGCAGCCGGACGGCGGCGATGTCTGGATGAAGAAGAACCTGCCTGGGCCGGTCGTGCTGCTGTGGCGCTGGGTCGGGCGGCCGCGGTATCTGCGTTACCGGGCGGCGCTGGAGGGGCGGCCGGGGGCGGCGTCCGCGCGCTGAGCGAACGCGATCAGCCGCTGCTGCGACTCCGCGTAGGAGGTCGCGACCGGCACGTCGCGCCCGTCGCGCACCGCCTCGGCGGAGTCCACCGCCGCGTCGATCGCCACCCGGTACGGCAGCGACCCTGTGCTGACCCGGCGGACGCCGAGCACCTGGAGGTCGTCGAGGCCGAGGCCAGGCACCACCAGAACGTTCAGCGGCAGCGCGATCGTCGCGGCGAGCCGTTCGATCGTCGACGGGTCGGTGACGCCGGGGACGAAGATCCCGTCGGCGCCGGCGTCGGCGTAGGCGCGGGCGCGGTCGGCGACGGCCTCCACGGTGTCGTCCTCGTGGAACCAGTAGGAGTCGACCCGCGCGTTGACGAAGACGCCGGGCGCCCCCCGCTTGACGGCCGCGATCTTGGCTGAGGGGATGGCCGGGTCGACCAGCCGGCCGGCGGCGGAGTCCTCCAGGTTCACGCCGACCACGCCGTCCGCGGCGAGCGCTGCGACGAAGGCCGCCACCTCCCCCGGGTCCTCGCTGTAGCCGTCCTCGACGTCGGCCGTGAGGTGGATGTCGAGGGTCGCGATCCGACGAACGAGCGCGACCGTGGCCTCCCGGCTCGCGCTGCCCGCGTCAGGGCGTCCCGCGGAAGCGTTCACGCCGAAACTGGTGGTGCCGACGGCCGGGAAGCCCGCGGCGGCGAACGCGATGGCGGAGCCGGCGTCCCAGGCGTTCGGCAGCAGGAGCGGCTGGTCGCCGTGGTGGAGCGCGCGGAAGGCTTCGAGGTCGTGGAATGTCATGGTGTCACGGCTCCCCTCTGTGCGTCGGAGGGTACTCCGCTCGGCGGGCGCGACGAAACCGTGCGCGGGCTGATTCGCAAAGCAAGCAGAAGCTTCCACTGTTTGCATTTCAATGTATCGTTGCGCATTTCAATGGGACCTTCTATCGTTTGACGGGTGACACAGTGGGCCACCGCGATGCGGAGCCCTGAAACGAGGTTCAGCCGGACGCGCATCGTTCGATCCAGCGCCGGACGAGCCGAAGAACGAACGGAATCATCAATGTTGCTGAAGACCAAGAAGTCCCGTCTCGCGGCCGCTGCCGCCACATCCGCCCTCGCCGCCGGCCTCGTGCTCGGCGGTGCCGCGCCAGCGATGGCCGATCCGGGCACCGTCGTGTACGAGTTCAAGAACGTCCAACTGGATCGCGCGGAGGCCTGGGCGAGCACCATCAAAGGAAACCTCCTGCATCGGTCGTACGCGCGTCACGGCAACCGGAGTTTTCTCAGCGGCTGGGGGCTGTACTCGGAGGCGTGGGCGCAGAACGGTATGTGGACGTGGGACGGCGAGGCCTACAACAAGTACTGAGAGCAGCGCTGCGTGCTCGGGTGCCCGGTCGAATCGCGGCCGGGCACCCGGCCCACTTCCCGATCACTCCGTACTGAAGGAACCCCGATATGCGAATTCGCGGCCTCGGCCCGTGGATGCTGATCACCCTTACGGCTCTCCTGCTCGCCGGTTGTTCCTCCGGGCCGACCGTAATGGAAACGGATAGCCCCCGTGTTGCCGAAAGTCTCACCGATCTCGTGCGCCAGTTTCTCAAGGACGACAAGCTCAGCGCCTTCGAAAAAGAGGTCCTCGAACGCACGGAGAAAACCGGCCGGCTCGAGGCAGCCGACTACGAGGAGGCGTACAACCACTTGCGTCGCTGCATGGCGACTCGATCATTGACTCTCCCAGTCTCAAAGCTGAACAACGGGCTGTATCAGGTCAGCGCGCCGGACTCGCTGAAAGGCACCGAAATCGACAAGTGGGTGGACGAGTATGGCCAATGCTCGGAGGGCACGATCAAGGTGATCGAGACGCTCTACGGGGCCCAGCAGACCAATCCCGACCTGTTGAGTGACGGAGCCCAAGTCGCGGTGTCGTGCCTGATCCGCAGCGGACACCTCCCCCCGGATTACACACGAGACCGATTCGAGAAGCTCATCAGAGAGCGGGGCGGTCGCGACTCGTTCCCCTTCGACCTCGACAATCCCGACGTGAAGAGCTGCCTCCACGGGGCCGGGTACGCCTTCGGCGTCGAGTAGCGCAGCGTGAAGAAGAACGTTGCGGCCCTCTGGGCGATCTCGGTGGTCGCCGCCGTGTCCGCCGGAGTCTTGGTAGCCCTACTTCTGCGACCTGACACGACGCCGTCCGAGTTCAAGCAGGCTCGGGCTCTTCAATCCGTGCCCGTGTCCACCGGGACGTTCGCGGACCCCCGCACCGTCGCTGTCGCGTTCATGACGACACAGGAGAGGACTGTGCAACTCGGCGGGTCGGGGACCTTGACCTTCTCGACGTGCGTCCCCGGCGGGGCGCTCGCGTCCGGAAGCGTCGCCGCCCGAGTCGACGAACGACCGATCCTCGCCCTCTCGACGTCGGTGCCGCTGTTCCGCGACCTTACCGCCGGCGATGAAGGCACCGACGTCGACGCGCTCCGCCACGAGCTGGCTCGCCTGGGATTCGAGGTGGACCCGACGGGGCCCTATTCGAGAGCCGTCGAAAAGGCGGTGACCTCGCTCCAGAAACGCGTCGGCTTCACCGATCCCGACGGCTCGCTGAGTCGTTCGGAGATCGCCTGGCTTCCGGAGACCTCCGTGATCGCGAACTCCTGCGACGGCGTAGTGGGCGACACGATCGACCCCACCGAGTCGTTCGCCACGATCGCCGGGGGCCTCTCGAACGTCCGGGTCGGACAGGACGCCTCGTCGATGAAACAGATGCCGGGCGCGCGACAGCTCACCTTGTTCGGCGCCGCCGGGCCGATCGACTCCGAAGGTGCCGTGAGCGACCCCGACTTCCTGCAGGCGGTTGCCGAGTCCAGCGAATACAAGATGAGCCTCGCCAAGTCCAGCCAGGAGCACATCCAAACCGGGACCAGCGAGCTCGTGACGCCGGTGAATGTCTACCGGGTGTCGCCATCCGCGATCTTCGGCGTCGACGGCCAGAACGGCTGCGTTCAATCCGGCGATGACGCGATCCCCGTCTCGATCGTCGGGTCCGCGCTGGGCGTGACCAGCTTCACGAGCGAGCGGCGCCTGACCTCAGCGAAGATCGGGACGGCGATCACGACCGAGAGGTGCCGCTGAGATGCCGACCGCTCGCGTGGTCGCCGACCGGCTCGGTCATTCGTTCGGCGCGTCCCGCTTGTTCCGAGAGCTGTCGTTCACGCTGATCCCGGGCGAGATCATCGGCGTCTGCGGGCCGTCAGGATCCGGGAAGTCGACTCTGCTGTCGATTCTGGCTGGCTGGCTGGCTCCCGCTGAGGGCAGCATCTCCTTCGATCGCATCAGCCGAAGAGGGTGGGTGTTCCAGAACCCGCACGGAGTGCCCAGAAGGACCGCTCTGGATCACGTCGTCTTCCCGCTGCTGGCGAAAGGCTTCACACGCCGGCTCGCCGAGCCCCGAGCACGGGAAGCACTCGGACGCTTTGCTCTGGATCACGTGGCCGAGAGGAAGTTTCACCAACTGTCCGGCGGCGAAGCCCAACGGCTCATGCTCGCCCGCGCCTACTGCACAGCACCCGACCTTCTGCTGGTCGACGAGCCCACCGCGCAACTCGACCGAGCTACCGCGTCGACCGTGAACGCGACGCTGTCGGGGATCGCCGACGATGGTGTGATCGTCGTCATCGCAACGCACGACGCCGACACCAGGCGGGCGTGCACCCGCGTCCTCGACCTGGCTCACGACGACTTCGTGCACCCGGAAGTCGTAGCGACGGACGACCATTGAAGATCGGCGCGATCCTCTCCGAAGCCCTCCGCAACGTGCTGTCGGGGACGAGCCGCTTCGCGGTGCTGGCAGCGGGATTCGGCCTCATCGTCGGCGCACTCGGAGTTCTCGACGCGCGAAGCATCATCGCACTCCAGTGGCAGACCCACGCCTACATCTCCGCCGGAGGAACCATCCGGACAGTCGGCTCACCTGGCAACATCGACAGCGCCACCTGCGAGCAGCTTGCCAACGTCAGCGGCATCGAGGGTGCCGGATCGCTCAGCCAGGGCGACCCGGTGACCCTCCTGGCAATGCCAGACAATCCCATTCCGCTCTACACAGCCTCACCCGGATTCGCACGAGTGCTCGGGCTGCCCGAAAACGCGCACACCGGCCTCTGGCTCTCAGGACAGGTCGCAGACAAGACCGGACTCAACACCGGTGCCCGCGTCGAGACCTCGCATGGCCGCACCGTGGTCGCGGGCGTCTTCGACTACCCGAGCGACGGACGCGATCCCCGGCTGGAGTATGCCGCCATCGCCTCAACGACACCGGGCGAGCGAGCAGACGAATGCTGGGCGATCGTCTGGCCCACATCGCAACAACGCAACGACCTCATCCGCACATCCGTCGTCGCAACAGACGCGTCAACACGCGTGACCGACGGCGTGCTCAACTCCTCGGCCGGGAGCGGCCTTGCTCCCGCCGAGGCGTTCCAGCAGCGCATGACCCGATTCGCTTCATGGGGCGCGGCCGTGGCCGGCGCAGCGCTCGCATTCTTCGCCGTCGTACGCCGACGACTCGAATACGCCGCCGCCCTGCACACCGGTGCATCGAAACCGACCATCACGGCGGTAGCCCTTCTGGAGGCGGTCGCCTGGCAAGGCGTCGGCGCGCTGATAGCGTTCGGCGCCATCGCGCTGGCGTCGACCATCGAATTCCCGGCGGACTCTGCGGCCGTCCACGTGCTCGGTGTCGTCGCCGCAGGACCCGCTCTTGCATTCGTCGGCGGAGTCCTCGGCACTGCAGTCGGGATGCTCACCGTCCGCGAGAAACACCTCTTCCGGTACTTCAAGGAACGTTGAGGGGCCCTACTCCCCCCGCAGCGCCCGCAAAGTCGCCGCAATCCCCTCATCCACCGCCGTAGCCGTCACCCGAACGCCCGCTCGAAGGCGCCCGACTCGAACACGTACGGCGCCTCGTACTGGTACGCCATCTCCAGCGTCTCGCGGGCCGGGGTGCTGAAGAGCGCCCCGATCCGGAGGGTCCCGCGGCCCATCACCTTCACGCGCGCGGACGGCCCCCCGGCGATGCGGAGGTATTCGCGGCCGGTCAGCGGCGGCGCCGTCGGCAGGTGCCAGGTGCGGCCGCGCGCCGCCGGGTCCGTCCCGAGCACGGCGAGCGCCTCCCCGAGGTCGGGTGTGTAGGTGAGCGAGTGCGGCTGGTCGGCGTCCACCAGCCAGGTGCCGGGCTTGCCGCGGGCGATCGGGGCGAGGCCGAACATGTTGAACGCGCTCGTGGCGGCTCCCGGGCCGTAGAAGTCGGCGCTGCGGCCGATCGTGACGTCCAGGCCGCGGGCGGCCGCGTCGTCCAGTGCGCGCAGGACGTCCGCGCGGATCGCGCCCTTGCGGCTGTTCGGGCGCACGGCGGTCTGTTCGGTCATCGGGCCGCGCAGCGCGCCGTAGGCGTAGACGTTGTCGAGGAACACCAGCCGCACGCCCCGGGCGAGCGCGGCGTCGACCACGTTCCGCGTGATGACGGGCCACTGCTGCGCCCACACCCGCGTCGAGTACGGGAGGCCGGCGACCAGGTAGGCGACCTCCGCGCCGTCCAGCACGCGAGCGACCGCGGCGGGATCGAGGAGGTCGGCGGTGGCGGAGGTCGCGCCGTCGACGGTGGACGGGCGGCGGCCGACCGAGACGGGCGACCGGCCGGCGCGGACGAGGGCGCGCACCGTCTCCTTTCCCGCGACGCCGTTGCCGCCGAGGACGACGTGACCGCTCATTCCCTGCCTCCCGCTGCGACCGTATCGCCGTCCGCGGCCGGCGCGGAAGTCGCGGTCCGGCGCGAGCGCCACGCGTTCGTCCGCCGTTCACCGGGAGTTCGGCCCGCGTACCGCAGAAATCAGTACGTTCCGTTCCTATGAGACTTCACATGAACCGCTCCGTCGCCGCGCTCGCGGCGGTCGCCACCGCCGGCGCCGCCCTCGCGGTCGCGCTGCCGACCGCGGCCTCCGCCGCGGACGCGCCCAGCGTGCGGATCACCGAGTGGATGTACAACCCGGCGCTGTCCTCCGGCGAGTACTTCGAGCTGACCAACCTCGGCTCGTCGCCGGTGAGCCTCGCCAGCTGGTCGTTCGACGACGACAGCCGGACGCCGGGGACGGTGCCGCTCGACAGCCTCGGCACGCTCGCCGTCGGGCAGTCGGCGATCGTGACCGAATCGGCCGACGCGACCTTCCGCAGCGAGTGGAAGCTGGGCGCGGATGTGAAGATCCTCGCCGGCAACACGACCAACCTCGGCCGCGCGGACGAGATCAACGTCTTCGACGGCCCGGACGCGGTGGCGAACCTGGTGGACCGGCTCACCTACAACGACCAGGGCGCAGGCACGGTGAAGGGCCCGCGCACGCAGGGCGTCTCCGGCATCCCGAAGACGGCGGCCGCGCTCGGCGCGAACGACGCGTCGCAGTGGCAGCTCTCCGCGGCCGGCGACGCAGAGTCCTCCTGGGCGTCGACCGCCGGCGACATCGGCTCGCCGGGGATGAGCCGCTTCGCGCCGGCCGGCTCCACGCCGGACTGGGCGAAGGTCCGCATCAACGAGGTCTCCTCCGACAACACCGCCACCCCGGTCGGCGACGCCGTCGAGTTCTACAACAGCGGCTCGACCGACGTCAGCGTGGCGGGCTGGCTGCAGATCGACAGCGGCGCGGCCACCGCGGCGACGGCCTTCGCGCCCAAGCTCGCGGACGGCACGGCGACCACGGTCGTCCCGGCGCACGGCTATGTGTACTTCTCCTCCACGAAGGGGCTCGGCAGCGGCGGGGACGGCGTGAAGCTCTACCTCCCGGACGGCCCCAACGGCACGGCGGGCACCCTGGTGGACTCGGTGGAGTACACCGCGGGCGAGGCGGGCACCGACGAGGGCAACGACTTCGGCGCCGGCGCGTTCGCACGCTGCCCGGACGGCAGCGGCGCGTTCGTCTCGGTGAAGGACAAGAGCTTCGGCGCCTCCAACGCCGACGCGTGCAAGACCGTGCTGACCAACCCGGCGGACGGCGGCACCGGCGGCGGCCCGACCCTGAACTGCCAGCCGGAGGCCCCGTCCGGCACCGGCGCCCTCCCGGCCGGAGCGCTCACCCCTGCCGCGTGGCCCGGCAGCGCCGACGTGGCCGTCTCGGACAAGCAGTGCGCGTGGACGACCTCCACCGGTCCGGAGGGACGCGACGTCAGCGGCCTGGTCTTCGACCCGAGCAACGCGAACGTGCTCTACAGCGTCAAGAACAAGAGCTGGGTCTTCCGCATGGTGAAGCAGGACGGCCTCTGGGTCTCCGACACCGCGAACGGCTGGGCGAACGGCAAGGAGATCTTCTTCCCCGGCAGCACCGACGTCGCGACCAACCAGCCCGACTCCGAGGGCCTGACCGTCGGACCGGACGGCGCGCTCTACGTCACCACCGAGCGCAACAACGCGGCCAACACCATCCCGCTCAACTCGATCCTGCGCTTCGACCCGACCCAGTCGGGCACGCAGCTCGTCGCGACCGACCAGTGGGACCTGACCGCCGAGTTCCCCGAGCTGCACGCCGGCAACAAGACGGAGGCCAACCTCGGCTTCGAGGGCGTGACCTTCGTGCCGGACGCGTATCTGACCGGCAACGGCTTCGTCGACCAGTCGACCGGCAAGGCCTACCGTCCGATCGACTACCCGCAGCACGGCACCGGCCTGTACTTCGCGGCGCTCGAGAACGACGGCAAGCTCTACGCCTACGCTCTGAACGCCGACCACAGCTTCCACCGGGTGGCCGTCGTCGACACCGGCATGGGCCATGTCATGGACGTCGCGTTCGACGCGGACACGCAGCGGATCTGGGCGCTCTGCGACAACACCTGCGGCGTGACCTCCACCCTGCTGAAGGTCGGCTCGACGGGCGCGATCGTCCCGGATGTCGCCTACAGCAAGCCGGCCGCCCTCCCGGTGAACAACCTCGAGGGCTTCGCACTGGCGCCGAACTCGACGTGCGTCGACGGCACGAAGGAGGCCGTCTGGTCGGATGACGGCGTCTACGGCGCCGGCCCGGGCAGCGCCACCGAAGGCCACGCGCTCTACAGCGGCCGGGTGAACTGCGACCTCCACCTCGGCGGCCAGGGCGTGCCGAAGCCGGACGCCTGGAGCAAGACGAAGGTCTATTTCAACGGCGACAAGGTCAGCTACAACGGCTCGGTGTTCCAGGCGCTCTGGTACACCTCGGGCGAGACGCCGGGCTCCGCGAAGAACGGCGCCTGGTCGGAGCTCGCGATCGCCGCGGACGGATCCACACTCTGGACGGCGACCCGCCCGTTCACCACCGGTGACGTCGTCGTCTACCAGGGCCGCACGTTCAAGGCCCTCTGGTACACCCGCGGCACGACTCCAGGCGGCGTCGGCGGCCCGTGGAGCGAGATCGTCGCCCCCGCGCAGCCGGGCGGCATCCCGGCCTGGAGCGCGGCGACGGTGTACTACGGCGGGGAGAAGGTGACGTACCAGGGGCAGGTGTTCCAGGCCAAGTGGTACACGGCCGGCGAGGCGCCGGGGGCGGGGAAGAAGAGCGCCTGGGCGCTGGTGGGCTGATCGACCGCCAACCACGGAGAGGCCCCGGAGTCCAGGCGGACTCCGGGGCCTCTCGTTCGTTCCCGCTCAGTACGACCCGAACAGCGCCTTCTGCGCGATGGCGAGCGCCGCGATGGCGTCGTGCTTGTCCTGCGCCGCGCGGAGCGCGTCCCAGTCGAGCACGTCGAGGGCGCGGTCGGCGGCCTTGAGGAAGTCGATCGCGTGGTCGGCCGCGGCGATGCTGTCCTCACGGAACGGGAACTGGTCGAGCTGCCAGACGCCCTCCCAGCCGTTCTTGCGCAGCGTGACGAAGAACTCGAACAGCTCGATCGGGTGGATGGTGCCGGCGACCATGTCGTCGTCCCAGCTCCGCAGGTTGTCGTTGACGTCCATCCCGAACAGCCGGCCGTGGTCGATGGCGAGCTGGGCGGAGTCGGCCGGGTTCTCCCCGCCGAACAGGGCGTGGCCGAAGTCGAGCAGGATGCCGACGTTCGGCAGGCCGATCTTCTCGATGCCGAGCAGGGTGCGCGCGACCGAGTCGTAGGACATGTGCACACGCGGCTCGCGCGGCTTGTACTCGATGACGAACTTCACGTCCGGGTTCTCCGCCGCCAGCTGCCCGACGCCGTCGATCGAGTTCTTCCAGAGGGTGCCGTAGTCGACCTGGAACGGGTAGTCCCAGCCGTCCTGCCCCGGCCACAGCTTCACGTAGTCGGCGCCGAAGAACCGCACGACGTCGGCGGCCTGGGTGATCAGCTCGTGCGCGGCGCGGCGCACGCCGGGGTCGGGGTTGGTGAAGGCGCCCTTGGCGAACTCGCGCGTGTAGATCTCCGGCGTGATGCCGATGACGCCGAGGCTGTTGCGGTCCAGCGCCTCCTGCACCTGCTCGTTGCTGAAGTCGCCGCCGAAGAACGGCCAGTTCAGGTCCACCACCGACAGATCGCGCACCTTCCCGGCCAGGTCGATCGCGTCGATGATCGTGCGGGGGTCGCCGTAGCCGTCGGTGGCGTAGCGATCGACATAGGTGGCGAAGTGCCAGATCCCCGCGCCGAACTTCTGGTTACCGGACATTCGTGTGCTCCTTTGCATGGGTGGATGCGAGTGCGTGGCTGGAAGCAAGTGAGTAGTTGGACGAGGAGGTCTCGGCGAGCGCCGACGCGACGGCGCGGTGCCAGCGGGCTCGGCGCTCGGCGGCGGTCGCCGCATCCAGCCGGGGAGAGAACGTATCGCCGTCTGCGGGCTCGACGCGATCGATGCCGAGCGTCTCGGCGGCGAGGAGGGCGACGCCGTAGGCCGACAGCTCCGGAACGTTCGACCGGCGGACGCTCCGCTGGCTCAGGTCGGCCTGCTCCTGCACCAGCCAGTCGTTGGCGCTCGGGCCGCCGTCCACCAGAACCTCGGCGACCGGCGCACCGGCCTGCTCGATGGTGGCCAGGACATCCTCGACCTGCAGCACCACGGAGTCGGTCGCGGCGCGGGCGAGCTCAGCTCGCGTGGTGCCGAGGGTGAAACCGCGGATCACCGCCTCGGCGTCCTCCTTCCACCACGGCGCGGCGAGGCCGGCGAAGGCCGGCACCAGGTCGACGCCGTGCAGCGGTCCGACCGTCTCGGCCAGTGCGGTGAGCTCGCCGACCTCCACACCGAGGATGCCGGCCAGCCAGACCAGGGTGGCCCCGGTCGAGAGGATGTTGCCCTCGAAGGCGTGCACGGTCCGCCCGGAGAGACGCCAGGCGATCGTCGTCGCGAGGCCGGATGGCGCGTCCGCGCCGGAGGGCGCGAGCCCCATGATCGAGGAGCCGGTGCCGTAGGTGGCCTTCACCGAGCCTGGTGCGCGCACACCGTGGCCGTACAGGGCGGCGTGCGAGTCCGCCAGCACGGCCGCCACGGGAAGCGCGGCGGCGAGGCCGAAAGCGCCGCGCACCCCGATCGGATCGTCGGAGTCCACGACCTCGGGCAGCACGGCCTCCGGGATGCCGAAGAGCGTGAGCAGGTCCGGGTCCCAGGCGGTCGTCGCCACGTTCAGGAGCTGGGTGCGGCTCGCGTTCCCCGCCTCGATGCGGTGGGCTCCCGTGAGGTGGAACAGCAGCCACGAGTCGACGGTGCCGACCGCGAGCTCACCGGCCTTCGACCGGCGGCGGTCGGGGTCGACCTCGTCGAGCAGCCACTGCAGTTTGAGGGCCGAGAACATCGGGTCGAGCGGGAGGCCGGTGCGCCGGCGGACGTCGTCGGCGGTCCCTTCCGCGATCAGCTCGCGGGCGCGGTCGGTGGTCCTGCGGTCCTGCCAGCCGAGCATCGGACCGAGCGACCGTCCGGTCGCACGGTCCCACACCAGGGCGGACTCCCGCTGGGTGGACAGTCCGAGGCCGGCGGTCGCGTCGCCGTACTCGCCGCCGAGGTCGCGGAGCAGGCCGGTGACCGAGTCGAGGATCTCCCGCGCGTCCTGCTCGACCCAGCCCGGACGGGGATGGGACTGGCTGACCGCGACCGACCGCACGGCGACGATCCGGCCGCGGTCGTCCACGACGACGCCTTTCGTGGAGCTGGTCCCCTGATCGACGGCGATCGTGAGGGAGCGCTTCTCAGGCACGGCTGAGGGCGTTGCGGGCGGCGTCGGCGATCGACCCTTCATCCAGCCCAAAGTAGCCGAGCAGGAACGATGTCGAACCAGTGGGTGCGAACTCGTGCAGACCGAGCACCTCGACGGGCACGCGGGCGTCGCGCTCGAGCCCGGCGACGACCGCGGTCACCGCCGCGCCGAGCCCGCCCGACACATTGGCCTCCTCGGCCGTGACGATCGCGCCCGTCTCCCGGGCGGCGCGCCGGATGGACTCGGCGTCGAACGGCGCGAGGTAGGCCGCGTTGAGCACGCGGGCGCTCACACCGTCTGCGGCCAGGAGGTCGGCGGCCCACAGCGCCCGGGAGACCGTGGTCCCCGTCCCGACGAGGGTCACGTCCGCGCCCTCCCGCACCGTCTGGATCCGGCCGCGATCGAGCGTCGAGCCCGCCTCGCTCACCTCGGGGACCTTGAACCGGCCGACCCGGATGAACGTGGGCCGCGGCTCGGCGACCGCGTTCCGGACGGCCTGCCGGGTCTGCCGCTCGTCGGCCGGCACCACGATGTCGAGCCCGGGCAGCGCGCGCAGCCACGACAGGTCCTCCACCGAGTGGTGCGTCGGGCCGAGCTCGCCGTAGGCCATCCCCGGGCTCATCCCGCAGAGGATGACCGGGAGCTGGCTGTAGGCGACGTCCGCCTTGATCTGCTCCAGCGAGCGGCCGGTGAGGAAGGGGGAGGCGCCGCAGACGAACGGGACCATGCCCGCGTTCGCGAGTCCGGCGCCGACGCCCACGAGGTCCTGCTCGGCGATGCCCACGTTGATGAGCCGGTCGGGGAACCGGTTGCGGAACTCGACCAGGTTGCTCGAGCCGACCGAGTCGTTGCAGACTGCGACGACCCGTTCGTCGGCCTCGGCCAGCCGGATCAGCTCGTCCGCGAACGCGACGCGGTTGTCGAAGGTCTCGGTCGTGGACGGGGAGACGGTCTCGATGCTCATGCCAGTTCCTTCAGTGCGATGTCGACCTGCTCCGCCGACGGCACCTTGTGGTGCCACTCGACGCGGTCTTCGATGAACGAGACGCCCTTGCCCTTGATCGTGTTGGCGATCACGGCGACCGGGCGCCCGGTGGTGGAGGGCGCGAACGCCGCGAGCAGTTGCTCGTAGTCGTGGCCGTCGATGATCCGGACCTCCCAGCCGAAGCTCGCGAGCTTGTCGTCCAGGGGGTCGAGGCGGTTGGTCTCCTCGGTGCGCGCGCCCTGCTGGAGCCGGTTGCGGTCGACCACGATCGTCAGGTTGTCGAGCCGGTGGTGGGCGCCCGCCATGAGGGCCTCCCAGTTGGAGCCCTCCTGCATCTCGCCGTCGCCGAGCACCACGTACGTGCGTGCGTCGCGGCCGGCGAGCTTCGCGGCGATCGCGGTGCCGACCCCGACCGGGAGGCCGTGGCCGAGCGGGCCCGTGTTGGTCTCCACGCCGGGGATCTTGTTGCGATTCGGGTGGCCGTTGAGCGCCGACAGCGGCTCCATGAAGGTGCCGAGCTCGCTCGTCGGGAAGAACCCGCTCGCCGCCAGGGTCGAGTACAGCGCCGCCGCACAGTGCCCCTTGCTGAGGATGAAGCGGTCGCGCTCCGGCCAGTCGGGCCGCGCCGGGTCGACCCGCAGCACGGCGAAGAACAGCGTCGTGAGGATGTCGGTGACCGAGAAGTCCCCGCCGATGTGGCCCTGCTTCGCCTTCGCGATCATGGCGAGGATCGAGCGGCGGGTCCACAGCGCCTGCGCCGCGAGCAGCGCGTCGCGTTCCTCCGGCGACGACGTCTCGACGCGCGACCGGGTGCGCCGCCACTCGTCGATCTGAGCCAGGTCGGCCTGCAGCATGATGTGTCCGTTCCTTGTCGGGTGGTGGAGGTTCAGCCCTTGACCGCGCCCGCGAGTGCGCCGCGGACGAAGTAGCGCTGGAACATGAGGTAGACGATCAGCACGGGCAGGATCGACATGATGATGTAGGCGTTGAGCTGCCCGTAGTTCGACCCGTACTGGGTCTGGAAGTTCGTGATGCCGAGCGGGATCGTGAACTGGTCCTGGGTCTGCAGCAGCGTCAGCGCCATCGGGTACTCGTTCCAGGTGGCGACGAAGTCGAGGATGAACAGCGCGGCGAGCGCAGGCTTCGCCAACGGAAGGATGACCTGCCAGAACAGCCGCCAGTTGCTCGCACCGTCGATCCGCGCCGCCTCGTCCAGCTCCTCGGGGATGGCCTTGAAGAAGCCGTAGAGGATGAAGATCTGGTACGGGATGCCGAACGCGAGGTACGGCAGGATCAGCCCGACCTTGGTGTTCAGCAGGCCGAGGTTCAGCATCGTCGAGAACAGCGGGCCGAGCGCGACCTGCACCGGGATCAGCGAGCCGAGCGCGATGACGCCGAGCAGCGCCTTCTGCCACTTGAACTTCAGCCGGGACATCGCGAACGCGGCGAACGCCGAGATGAGGAGGCCGAGCGGCACCTTGATGACCGTGATGATGAGGCTGTTCAGGCCGCTCGTCCAGAGCTGGCCGATGTTGGCGGCGTCGATGTAGTTCTGCCAGTCCCACACGGTGGGGAGCGACCAGGCCGCGTTGTTGGCGATGTCCGGCGCGGACTTCACCGACGTGACGAACATGAACAGGAACGGGACGATCCAGACGATCGCGGAGATCACCAGTCCGATCCAGAGGCCGACGAGGCCCCACTGCGTCCGGCGGCGCCTGCCGCCCTCGCGCGCCGTCGTCGTCTCCGGCCGGTCGGTCCGGCTCTCGGTGATGGCGGGCACGGCTTCGATCGCGGAGCTCATCGTGCGTCCCTCTCTCGCAGGTTCCAGATCATGTACGGGACGACCAGGACCAGGCTGACGACGAACAGCACGGTGGCGATCGCGTTGCCGAGTCCGAAGACGTGGTTGCTGAAGGACTGGGTGTACGACCAGAGCGCCAGCACCTGGGTGGACTGGGCGGGGCCGCCCTGGGTCATGCCGACGATGAGGTCGAAGACCTTGAGCGAGCTGATCATGGTCAGCACGAACACGATCACGGTCGTGGGCCGCAGGGCGGGCATCGTGACCGCGCGGAAGGTCTGGAAGCGTCCTGCGCCGTCCACCTTCGCCGCGTCGACCAGTTCCTCCGGCACGTTCTGCAGCCCGGCGAGGAACAGGATCATGTTGAAGCCGGTGGTCTGCCAGACGAACGCGATGAAGATCGCGTAGAGCGCCAGGTTCGGGTTGCCGAGGTAGTCGCCGGCGAGGGCGCCGAGGCCGACCGCGTGCAGCACCTCGTTGATGAGTCCGGACTGCGGGTTGTAGAGCCAGAGCCACATCGTCGCGACGGCGATCGAGGCGAGCACCGCCGGGATGTAGAAGGCGGAGCGGAGCAGGTTGCGGCCGAACAGCTTGTGGTTGAGGCCGAGGGCCAGGAGCAGCCCCAGCGTGGTCGGCACGATCAGGGAGAGGACGAGCCAGACGATCGTGTTGCTGAACGCCCGCCAGAACACCGGGTCCTGCGTGAAGATCCGGACGTAGTTCTGGATGCCGACCCAGGTCGGCGAGGACGTCTGGAACCCGTCCCACTTGAAGAAGCTCATCACGACGGTCGAGACCATCGGATAGATGAGGAACGTCGCGAAGAGCACGACGGCCGGGACGACGAACAGGAACGCCCGCCACTGCGCCGAGGCCCTTCCGGGCCGGCGCGCGGGGCGCCGGCCCGTGGACTTGATACCGACAGTGGACATGATCAGCGGTTCTTGATGAACGTCTGCATCTGCTTGCCGGCGTCGGCCGGAGCGATCGAGCCGCCGGCGACGCCGTTCAAGATGCGCCAGTACTCGGTGGTGACGTCGAGCGGGAAGGTCTGGTCGTTGTTCTGGAACTGGCCCTTGGCGTCCGTCGCGAGCGACACGAAGTCCTTCGCCAGTCCCGCACCGGACTCGGTGACCGTCACGCCCTTGACCACCGGGATGGTGGAGAAGGTGCCGGAGTACTTCTGCTGCACGGCCGGGCTCGACCAGTAGTCCAGGAACTTCGCCGCGGCGTCCGGGTTCTTGGTGGTCTTGCTGACGTAGTTCGCGGTCTGGAGGCCGTAGATGCGGTCCGTGCCGGTCGGGAAGGCGAACAGGCCGAGCTCGGAGGTCGGGTCGTACTTGTTCGTCGCCAGGAACTGGTTGAACCAGTCGCCCTCCAGCGCCATCGCCGCCTTCTTCTGGTAGAACACCGTCTGCGCCTGGGAGTCGCTCATGCTGGTCCAGCCCGGGTTGAAGTAGTCCGTGGCCCACTTCTTCAGGTCGGTGAACGCGGCCGTCACGCAGGACTGCTTGGACCAGTCGGCCTTGAGACCGGTGAGCTTGTCGTTCAGGGTGGCGCCGCACTTGGTCTCGAGCTGGTTGTCGAGCAGGCGCATGACGTACCAGTTGACGGAGCCGCCGAACTCGATCGGGGTGATGCCGGCGGCCTTGAGCTTCTCGTTGTCGGCCATCAGGTCGTCGTACGTCGTGGGGGTGGCGGTGATGCCGGCCTTCTGGAACAGCGTCTTGTTGTAGACGATGCCCTCGGTGTCTGCGCTGTACGGGACACCCTGATAGCCGCCGTACTGGGTGACGGAGCCGAGGGCGGAGTTCGTGAACCGGCTCTTCCAGCCGTACTTGTCGTAGTACTTGGTCAGGTCGAGCGTGACGCCCTGTTTGACGTAGGTGCCGCCGAGGCCGAGGCCCGACCACTGGAAGAAGATGTCGGGCATCGCCGAGGTGCCGGCGGCCTGACGGAGCGCGGTCTTCAGGTTGTCCGTGCTCTTCTCGGTCACGACGATCTTGACCTTGGGGTTCGCCTTCTCGTAGTCGGCGATCATCGACTTGAGCGCGGCCTCCGTGTTGGTCTGCTGCGTCGTCGTCCAGTAGTTCAGGGTCACCGTGCCGTCCGAGCTTCCGCTCGCGGAACAACCGGACAGGGCGACTGCGACTGCGGCAGTGACTGCTGCTGCGACCGCAGCCAGTGTGCGTCCCCGCATGAGATCTCCTTTGATGCGTGTGGGTGGGTGACTGTTGCGTGCTAACGATAACCTATTTCTGCATTTTTCGTCAATGGCGGGCAGAAATGCATTTCTAAGCACTGCATCCATGCGCACTCCACCGCAGTCGACGCATGTCTATGCAGTACGCTGGCATCCATGACCAACGTCCAGCGACCCCTCGGAACGCGCCCGCTGGCCGCCGACAAGCTCTCCCTCCTGACGAAGGTCGCGCGGATGTACCACGAGCGAGGACTGCGGCAGCCGGAGATCGCCGAGCAGCTCAACCTGTCCCAGTCCCGGGTCTCCCGGCTGCTGAAGGAGGCCGTCGACATCGGCGTCGTCCGGACGATCGTCGTCGCGCCCGCCGGCGTGCACACCGACCTCGAGGACCGGCTGCGCTCCGCTTTCGGGCTGCGCGACGTGGTCGTGGTCGACTCCCCCGCCGAAGGCGACGAGGAGTCGCTGCTGGCCGCGCTCGGGAGCGGCGGCGCCGGATACCTGGAGGCCTCTCTCGGGGCCGACGACCGCATCGGGATCTCGTCGTGGTCGTCGTCCCTGCTCGCGGTGCTCAACGCGATGGCGCCGCGGACGACGCGGATGGCCCGGCAGGTCGTGCAGATCCTCGGCGGCGTCGGCAACCCGGCGGCGCAGGTGAAGGCGACCCACCTCGCGGACGGCCTGGCCCGCGTCACCGGGGGCGAGGCGGTATACCTCCCGCTGCCGGGAATCGTCGCGGACCCGTCCGTCGTCCGCGTCCTGCTCGACGACTCCTACACGGGCGACGCGCCCGCGCTGTGGAACAAGCTCACCGTGGCCCTGGTCGGCATCGGCAGCCTCCACCCCTCCGAGCTGCTGCGATCGTCGGGCAACGCGATCTCCCCCGCCGACGAGTCGGCGCTCCGCGCCAGCGGGGCCGTGGGCGATGTCTGCCTCCGGTTCTTCGACGCAGCGGGCGAGCCGATCGCCAACGAGCTCGACGCGCGCGTCATCGGCATCACCACCGACCAGCTGCGGCGCACGCCGCGCCGCATCGGCGTCGCGGGGGGCAGCCGCAAGCACGAGGCGATCCTCGCCGCGGTGCGCGGCAAATGGGTCAACGTGCTGGTCACCGACGAGGAGACCGCGGACTTCCTGCTCGCGTCGGCCTGAACCCCGCCGGCCGCAGGCTCAGAGCGCCGGGTTCGCCCGGTGGAAGGCCGCGAGCTTGAGGAAGAGGTCCTCGAACATCAGCCGCACGTCGACCTGCGTGTAGACACGCAGCGGGCGACCGGACGCGTTCGGCGTGTACGAGCCGTCGAGCTCCACCGTCGGGGTCGGGACGGTCACGTGGAAGCTCGACGACGAGTCGGGCTGGAAGGCCGACTGGAGCGCGGTCAGCAGCACGAGCGGGCTGTCGCCCAGGGCATAGGTCTCGCCCATCTCGAAGCCGTGACGGCCGGCCATGCCGGTGACGCGCTCGATGGCCTCCACCATGTACGCGCCGATGCGGCCCATCGGACGCACCCGCTCCTCCAGCTCGGCGTACGAAACCAGGCACTGGCGGTACATGTTCCGCGGCACCTGCCAGACCGGGATCGACGAGTGGTTGAAGACCACCTGCCCGGCGAGGATGTCGATGTTGAGGTTGTACTCGACCTGGTCGGCGCCGGACGGGGGCTCGGCGAGGCCCTCGTGCTCGTTGCCGCCGATCCAGATCGCCGTGAGGCGGTCGGCGATGCGCGGCTCGATCAGGAACGCGCTGGCGAGCTCGGTGAAGCCCGCGCCGAGCGCCACATAGAGCGGCAGGTCGGTGTCGTCGCGCATCGCCTCGGCGACGATGGCCTCGGCGGCCTCCGAGCGGATCGGGGTGTCGAGGCTCGTGAGCGCGACGTTCGAGCCGAGCAGGACGGGGTAGTCGTCCTCGCGCCCGAGGAGCGCCAGCGTCTCGCGCGCGATCCGCACGGCGTTCTCGGCCTGCACGTCCGACGAGTCGAACGGGTCGGTCGGAGAGAGGTGCGAGCCGATGACGAACGGGATCTCCACCGACGGCGAGAGGACGTGGTGGACGAGCTGGAACAGGTCGTCCGGATCTCCCGAGAAGTCGTTGTCGATGATGACGCGCATCCGAGGTGCGACCACGTTGTTCCCCTTTGCTGGATAGAAATGCAAGACCGACTATAGATTACAAACGGAGTGACGCCAACCCAGGCCGCTAGAATCGGTCTGCGAAAGGGGGACCGATGCCGAGGTCAGCCGCCGGCTCACGGCCGAGCATGGCCGATGTCGCGCGCCTGTCGGACGTGTCGACCATGACCGTCTCCCGCTACTTCACCGGCACGGGCTACGTGAGCGACGCCGCACGTCAGCGCATCGCCTCCGCCATCGAGCAGCTCGGCTACCGCCCGAACCAGTCGGCGCGCAGCCTCCGGTCGCAGCGGACGAACACCGTCGGCGTGCTCTCGATGGGCCCGCTCAACTACGGCAGCGCCGAGCTGCTGACCGGGCTGAGCCAGGCGGCGCGCGAGGCGTCGTTCGCGCTCTCGATCATCCAGCTCGACCTCGACTTCGAGACGCCCGGCTGGAAGGAGGAGACCACGAAGGCGGTCGGCCGCCTGCTCTCCATCCCGGTGGACGGCATCGTCCTGTCCACACCGGTGCTCGGCGCCGACGAGCTTCTGACCGACTGGGCGCGGGCCATCCCGGTGATCACGATCTCCGAACGGCCCAGGACCGCGATCGCGACGGCCGGGACGAACTCGTATGCGGCCGGAGTCCAGGCGACCACTCATCTCCTGGAGCTCGGTCACACCGCGATCCTGCACGTCGCCGGACCCGCGACGAGGAACGAGGCGTCCGAGCGCGAACGCGGCTACCGCGACGCGATGGCGTCGGCGGGGCTCGAGCCGGCCGTGCTGCACGAGGCGACGGACTGGACGGCCGCCTCGGGTCACCGCGCCGGGCGGTTCGCCGACCCCACGGACTTCACCGCGGTGTTCTGCGCCAACGACGAGCTGGCGCTCGGCTTCCTGAACGCGATGGACGAGCGCGGCCGGCACGCGCCGGCCGACTTCTCCATCGTCGGCGTCGACGACATGCCGTCGGCGGCATACTTCCTGCCTGCGCTGACGACGGTCCGGCTCGACTTCCGCACACTCGGCGCCCGGACGTTCGAGCTCCTGCACGCCCGGATCACGGAGGCCGCCGAGGTGCCGGGGCACTTCGTGGTCGAGCCGGAGCTCGTCGTCCGGCGGTCGACGGTCGCCCACGCGGCCGGCTGACCGCCCGCCCCGATCGGATTAGTCGATTCCACCGATCACGGAGCGATGTCCTCAGTGACGGGCCGCACCGGCCCGCACCTGACGGAAGGAGACTCCCATGCGCACTGTGGTCGCGATCGAGAACATCTCGCTGGACGGCTACGCCGACTCCCGCGAAGGCCTGGGCTTCGAATGGACCGCCCGCGCCTATGACGACGAGGTGGACCGGTTCTCGAACGAGCACGTCCGCGCCGACGTCGACACGGCGGTGTACGGGCGCACCACCTACCTGGGGATGCAGGGGTTCTGGGGGCCCATGCTGACCGATCCGCACGCCTCCCCCACCGAGCGCAGCCACGCCGTGTGGGTGGACGCCGTGACCAAGGTGGTCTTCTCGCGCACGCTGCCGGCGGCCGACTGGAACAACAGCACGCTGGTGCGGGACGACCTCCCGTCCGCGGTGGCCGACCTGAAGCGGCGCGACGGCGGGACGATCGCGATCTACGCGAGCCCCACGCTCGTGCACTCCTTCCTGGAGGCCGGCCTGATCGACGAGCTGCGGCTGCTCATCCACCCGCTCACCCTGGGCGGCGGCACACCGCTGATCCCGCCGACGACGCGGCTCACGCTCGACCTCGCTGAGTCGCGGGCCTTCCCGAGCGGTGCGGTGTACACGCGCTACCGGGTGTCGTAGTCTCCTCGGACGAAGGGGAGGGCGATGCGATTCCTGCTGCTCATCCAGAACCCGGCGGACCGGCCGCAGCCCGAGCCGGACGCCGCGCTCGGCGCCGCCCTCGCTGAGTTGATCGACGAGCTGGCCGAGGCCGGCGCGCTGATCGACACGGCCGGCCTCCGCCCGCCGGAGGAGGGCGTGCGCGTGCGCCTCTCCGGCGCGGCCCTCACGGTCCGCGACGGCCCCTACACCGAGACGAAGGAGTTCGTCGGCGGGTACTGCCTGGTGCGCGCAGAGTCGATCGGTGAGGCGACGGAGTGGGCGAAGCGATTCCTGGCGGTACACCGCGGCGACTGGGAGATGGCCGTGGAGGTGCGGGCGCTGGACGAGGAGTAGGAGTGCCGCTCAGATCCGCAGTCTGACCACGACCGTGAGGAAGAGCAGCACCGGCACCGCGACGACCGACGCGACCGCGATCACCGTGCGGACGCGGTCGGGCCGTGCCTTCCTCCGGAGCGCCACGACGGCGAGCACCCCGAGCAGGCCGCCCAGGCTGTTCAGGATGACGTCGTCGATGTCCGACGCCCCGACGGCGAGGACCCCCTGGAGGATCTCGACCGCCACGCTCGCGCCCGCGACGATCAGCACGTTCGACCAGATCCGTACCCTGCGCCGCAGGAACGCCAGATACGCGCCCAGCGGCACGAACACGAGGATGTTCCCGGCGACGTTGGCGAACGCGAACCGTCGCACGCTCGCCGGGCCGCCGAGGTAGTCCGCGATGCTCGCGAACGGGATCAGGTTGACCGACCGCTCCGAGCCCGGCACGCGGGAGAACAGCAGCAGCTTCAGCAGGAACACCAGGTACAGGCCGAACACCACCCAGACGATGACGGACTCCAGCCGCGCCCGCGTCGAGCGTGGCGACTCGGTCAGGGACTGGTCGGGCACGACAGGACGCTAACGGGCCAACCTTTCCACCGGCTGCACGACCGCAACCATCCTGCCAATCCCTTCAGCTTCGCGACACGGCCCCTGGCCGTCGGGGCCGATACCGGATACTGGCGATGATGAGCGATTCAGACGTGCCGGCGGCGCCGCCGGCCTTGAGCGTGGACGACCTGGTGGTCGCCTACGGCAGCCGCACCGCGGTCGCGGGCATCCGGCTCCGCATCGAGCGCGGCGAGATCTTCGGGCTGCTCGGGCCGAACGGCGCTGGCAAGACGAGCACGCTGAGCGCGATCGAGGGGCTCCTGGTCCCGCGCTCCGGCCGGGTGCTGGTGGACGGCGTCGATGCCCGGCAGGACCCCCTGGAAGCGAAGGCGCGGCTCGGCGTGCAGCTGCAGTCCTCCAGCTTCCAGCCGGAGTTGAGCATCGAGCAGCTGGCGCGGCTCTTCGGCGGCCTGTACGGCGTCCGGCTCACGCGCGAGCGGATCGCGGACGACCTGCGCGCGATCGGGCTGGATGAGGAGTCGGGCAAGCGGTTCAAGCAGCTCTCCGGCGGCCAGCAGCAGCGGCTCGCGCTCTACGTCGCGACCATCCACGACCCGCTGCTCCTGCTGCTGGACGAGCCGACCGCCGGGCTCGACCCGCAGTCGCGGCGGGCGCTCTGGCGGCGCATCGAGGCGTTGCGCGCGGCGGGCAGCAGCATCCTGCTCACCACGCACTCGATGGAGGAGGCCCAGGCCGTGTGCGACCGGGTCGCGATCATCGACCACGGCGCGCTGCTCACGGTCGGGACGCCGGCCGACCTGATCGCCAAGCACCGGGACGACCCGCGCGTGCGGGAGGTCGCCCACGGCGACGTCACGCTGGAGGACGTCTTCATCGGCCTGACCGGGAGTGAGATCCGTGACTGACGCACCCGCACCGACCACCGCCGCGTTCCGCCCGCCGGTCGGGCTCGCGCTCGGCTCGCTGCTGCGCGCCGACCTGCTCGTGCTGCTGCGCAGCCGCGTGTCCGCGATCCTCAGCATCCTGCTGCCGATCATCATCATCGTGTTCACCACCTTCGGAAAGGCACAGACCCGGCTGGGCGGCTCGGGCGAGATCATCGGCCTCGCCCTGAGCATCGGCCTGATCACCTCGTGCCTGCTCGGCTACAGCCTCACCCTCGCCCGCGACCGGGAGGTCGGTGTGCTGCAGCGGCTGCGGGTCAGCCCGGCGCCCACCTGGACGATCATGACCAGCCGGCTGACCATCCAGGTCGCCGCGAACCTCGTCGGGTCGCTCGCGGTCATCATCGTCGGCGCGATCCTGCACCACCTCAGCCTCAGCCCATTGCAGTACGTGCTGCTGCTCGCGACCGCGGTGCTCGGCGCCGCGGTGTTCCTGGCGCTGGGGCAGGCGCTCGTCGCGCTGGTCCGGACGACCGGCGCGATCAACGCGATCGGCCGCATCCTGTTCATCGTCCTGCTGCTCACGGGGCTGCTCGGCGGCAGCGGCGTGCTCGGCGACACCATGCAGTCGATCGCGGACTGGACGCCGGTCGGCGCGCTGATGATCCTGTTCTCGGACGTCGTGAGCGCGGCGGCGTGGAGCGGGCAGGACACGAACGCGCTTCTGGCCTGCGTCGGCTACGTGGTGGTGTTCACCTTCATCGGGATCCGGTGGTTCCGGTGGGAGTCGCACTGAAGATCCTCCCGGCGTTCGGGTCGCGCGCGAGGTCAGCGGTGTCGTAGTCCTCGGCCGAGGTCGTGATGTAGAGCGTCGCGCCGTCCGGGCCGCCGAAGCAGCAGCTCGACACCTGCGCGGCGGCGACCTCCACGCGCGCGAGCAGCCGGCCGGCGGTGTCGTAACGGTGCACGGCGCCGCCGCCCCAGAGCGCGACCCAGAGGCAGCCGTCGGCGTCGACGCACATCCCGTCGGGGGCGCCCTGCTCGGGCGGGATGCGGACGACCACCTCGCCGTCGCGGAGGGTGTCCCCGTCGACCGTGAAGCGGCGGACCGTCCGCGTGGGGGTGTCGATGTAGAAGAGGGCGCCGCCGTCGGGCGTCCAGGCGAGGCCGTTGGAGATGGTCACGCCGTCGAGCATGAGGCGGGGCGTGTCGCCGTCCAGGCGGTAGAGCGCACCCGCGCCCGGGGTCTTGTCGTACGCCATCGTGCCCGCCCAGAACCGGCCCAGGGGGTCGAGCTTGCCGTCGTTCATGCGCCGGCGCAGGCCGTCGGCGGGGAGGACGTCCGCGATCGGGGTGAGGAGGCCGCGCCGGTCGAGGCGGTGGAAGCCGGCGCCGGCGGCGACCAGCCAGCCGTCGTCGGTGCTCGCGCGGTCGGGCACGATCGCGCCGACCGCCATTCCGAGGTCGAAGGGCGACTCCTCCACGAGGGCGCCGTCCGTCGGCTTCGCGCGGCGGACGATCCCGCGGTACTGGTCGACCCAGAGCAGCGTGCCGTCGCGGTCGTCCCAGAGCGGTCCCTCGGCGTGCTCGGCAGCGGCCTCCACGGCGACCTCTGCCTGCAGGATCGCCGGCCCGGTCACAGCGCGGCCCGCTCGTGCGCGACGTTCGGCATCTGGGTGGCGAACTTGCCGCCGGACACGTCGATCAGCGCGCCGGTGAGGTAGCCGGCGTAGTCGCTCGCGAGGAAGCAGACCAGGTCGGCGACGTCCTCCGGACGCTCCCAGCGGCGCAGCGACAGGGTGTCGAGCAGGCGGTTCTGACGGGCCTCCGGGAGGTCGGCGAAGCCGTTCATCGCGGTCGGGATCATGCCGGGCGCATAGGCGTTGACCGTGATGTTCCAGGGGCCGAGCTCGGAGGCGAGCACGCGCGTGAACTGCACGACCGCCGCCTTGGACGCGCCGTAGGCAGCCGCGCCGACGCTCGGGATGATCGCCGCGAAGGAGGCCGCGTTGACGATCCGTCCGCGCCCGGCCCGCTTCATGGCCGGGATCACGGCCTGCGAGAGGGCGAACACCCCGAACACGTTGACGTCGAAACAGGCCCGCCAGCGCGCAGGGTCGAGCGACTCGACCTCGCCCTCCACGTTGATGCCCGCGTTGTTCACGAGGACGTCGATGCGGCCGAACTCGCTCTCGACGGCGTCGATCGCGGCGCGAACGGAGGCGGTGTCGGTGACGTCGCACTGAAGCTTGCGCACGCCCGCGAGCGCGCCGTCGTCGTCCTGGTCGTCGAACGCGAGGTCGAGGGCGACGACGGTGGCGTTCTCGGCGACGAACCGCTCCACCAGCCCGCGCCCGATGCCGCGGCCTCCCCCGCTGACGATGACGACCTGCCCGGCGAAATCGATGAGCATGTGACCTCCAATAGTCATACTATTGACGACATCGTAGCGAGGTGGGAGGAGGTCTGCGATGGGTTCTTCCGCGGACGGGCGCGTGGTGTGGATCACCGGCGCGGGCAGCGGGATCGGCCGGGCCGCGGCCATCGAGGCGGCGGCGGCCGGCTGGCGGGTGGCGCTGACCGGGCGCAGGGAGGCGGCGCTGGAGGCGACCGCGGACGCCGTGCGGGAGGCGGGCGGCTCCGCGCTGGTGCTGCCCGGCGACGCGACCTCCGATCCGGTTGTGCGCGCCTCCCTCGAACGGATCGACGCGACCTGGGGCCGCCTGGACGCGCTCGTGCTCGCCGCCGGCCTGAACGCGCCGGAGCGCCGCTGGGCCGACCACGACCTCCCGACCTTCGACGAGATCGTGCGCGTGAATCTGACGGGCCCGGCGCACCTGGTGACGGAAGCGCTGCCGCTGCTGCGCGCCTCCGGCGGCGTCGTCGTGTTCGTGTCGTCGTACTCCGCCTGGGCGTTCAACCCGATCGCGGGCGTCGCCTACAGCGCGAGCAAGGCCGGGCTGTCGGCGTTGAGCCGCACCCTCAACGCGCAGGAGGCCGTGGCCGGCGTGCGGTCGTGCCACCTCTGCCCCGGCGACGTGAACACGGACTTCCTCGGCCACCGCCCGCAGGTGCCGTCGGACGACGCGCGCGCGGTGATGCTGCAGCCTGCGGACGTGGCCCGCAGCATCCGGTTCGTGCTGGAGGCCCCGGCGCACGTGCGGTTCGACGAGCTGGTGGTGTCGCCGGTGTCGCAGACGTGAGCGCGGCTGCTGCGTCTGCGCCCTCCCCCGACGGCGGCCGGGCGTATCGGCGCGTCCTCGACCAGCTCGGCCGGTCGATCATCGCGGGCGACCTCCCGGCCGGCCGCGTGGTGAACGTCGAATGGGCGATGGAGCGCACCGGCGCCTCCCGCAGCGTGGTGCGCGAGGCGACCCGCGTGCTCGTGTCGCTCGGCCTCCTGGTCGCCCGCCAGCGGGTCGGCCTGACCGTGACCGCGAGCGACGCGTGGGACGCCCTCGACGGCGACGTCGTCCGCTGGCGCCTCGACTCGGCGGACCACGACGCGCAGATCGCGGAACTCCTCGATCTGAGGCTCGCGGTCGAGCCCGCCGCGGCGCGGGCAGCGGCGACCCGGCGCACCCTGGAGCAGGCCGCGGCGCTGGCCGCGGCCGCCCGCGAGTTGGCCGACGCAGCCGCGCGCCGGGACGCCGCCGCCTTCTTCGAGGCGGACGCGTCGTTCCACAGCCAGGTGATCGCGGCGAGCGGCAACCGGATGTTCGTGCGGCTTCAGGCGGTGCTGCGGGAGGCGCTGCGCGAGCGGACCCCGCACGCGCCGGTGCGCTGGCGGGACGCGCCGGCGGACGCGCGGCTGCACGCCGAGGTGGCTGCGGCCATCCAGGGTCGGGAGGCGGAGGTCGCGGAGGAGGTCATGGGGCGGATCGTGCGTGGGGATTGAGGGGGTCTGCGAACACACGACGACCCCGGCATCCTCTGGACACCGGGGCCGCCGTCACGCGCCACGCGCCCGTCGCGCCTCACTTCAGCGCTGCGATGATCCCGTTCACGTCCGGCGTGCCCCATCCGGTCGGGCGGTCCCAGCCGGCCGTCGCGGAGTAGCCGCCGCTGAAGGTCGGGGTCGTGTTGCTGCCGACCGTCACGTCGTACAGCAGGCCCTTCGACGCCCAGCTCTGCGCCTGCTGGCCGACGTTGCCGACCGTGTGGCCGACCGCCTGGATGGTGTCCGCCGTCAGCGCCGCCCACTGCGGGGACCCGGCCGACGTGCCTCCGAAGAAGTAGAGGCCGTTGTTGTCGCCGCCCAGGAAGCCGAGGTACGTGAGCACTCCGGTGTAGACGCTGGCGTTGTACGCGACGTCCGAGCCGCCCTTCGCCGTGAACAGGCTCGGCGCGCCCCCGGTCTCGCCGACCACGCCGAACGCGCAGGTCAGCGGGCAGTTCGCGTAGTCCCCCCAGACCGTCTCGCGCGGCTGGTTCAGCCCGCTGCCGGCCCAGAGGTTGGTGCCGCCGACCGACGTGACGTTCGGGTCGGAGGCCGGGAACGCGTAGTTCGCGAAGCCGGCGCCGTTGTCGGAGCCCTCGTCGCCGGAGGACGCGAACAGCGACATCCCCTGCGCGGCGCCCTTCACGAACGACTTCTCGCCCTGGCTGGTCTGGCCGTTGTTGGCGTTCGGCGACGAGATGAGGTTGTCCGCCTCGCCGAAGCTCATCGACAGCACGTTGCCGAGCTTGTTGTCCACCGCGTACTTGATCGCGTTGTCGATCGTGGCCCCACGGTCGTTCGCCGCGACGACGAGCGCGATGTTCGCGCCCGGAGCGACCGCGTGCGCCCACTGGACGTCCAGCGAAGTCTCCTCGGCCCAGCCCAGCTGCGTCTTCTTGCCGGTCCAGGTGGGCTTGCCGCCCGGGTAGTAGACCGTCAGGTTGGGCGTCGGGAGCCCGAACGCGCCGGAGAAGGTCGCGAGGTCGGACTGCACCGTCGGGCTGCCGAACGCGTCCACGATGACGACGGTCTGCCCGGTGCCCGCAGGGACGCCGTTGATCGTGGCCGGGATGTCGTACGCCGCCCGGATGCTGTCCGGGGTCTGGCAGGCCACGCGGCCGGCGGTCTGCGCCAAGCACTGCGCCGGTGTCAGCGACGGGGTGACGGCGCTGGTGGAGAATCCCGCCTTCTCGACGATCGGATGGACGCTGTAGACGCCGCTTGTGTCGGGGGTCGCGGCGCTGGGTGTGGCCGCGGACGCCGGTGCCGTCACCGCGACCGCGAGCGCTGCGGCTCCGGCGACGGCAAGGCCGAGTGAGACGAAAGACGAACGTTTCATGGTGCTCCCTTGTCCCGCCGCCGCTCCGTCGCGGCGGCCCGGAATGCACACTATGCCGCACCCCGCACGCAGGGATAGAACGGGTTGTCTGAGGGTCTTCTCAGAAACGCACGAATGCATCAGGAATTCGTGCCGAATGTCGACTTCCGCGCGGCGAGAGGCGACATTCGGCACGAATGTGCGGAGGCTAGTTGCACTCCCCCGACCCGCTGTCGGAGTAGTTCAGCACCGACGCCGGCTGCCCCGCGCCCGCGAGGGCCGGCGTGTACGAGTACGAGTAGCTGTGCTGCTTCAGCGTGAACTTCATCGTGCCGTAGCCCTGGTCGAAGCCCGTCAGCACGTTCGCGTTCGCGTAGCTGCCGTCCGCGTTCTTCGCCAGCGTGTCCAGCGCTTCGCCGCCGGTGCCGATGATGAACTCCGGGATGCCACGCTTCGGGTCGTACTGGCCGGCCGGGTTCATCGGCTTCAGGTGCGCGTAGGCGTGCTCGTGGCCGTTCAGCACCAGCGTGGCGTGGTTGGCGTAGAGCAGCTTCCACCACGCGTCAGCGACCTGGCCCTCCTGGCCTCCCGCGCCCGGGTCCCCTGCGCCGACCGTGGCGGTGGAGGCCGTGGTCGCGCTGAACGTCGGCTGGTGCCAGTAGGCGATCGTGCACTGCTGCTGGTTGCTCTTCAGATCGTTCGCCAGCCAGGTGGTCTCCTGCGCGAGGAGGCCGCCGTCCGTGGTCGAGCAGTCGTTGTTGAAGGCAGCCGAGTTGCATTCGACGTTCAACGAGACGATGTGCCAGTTGCCGAGGTTGTAGGAGTACCAGCCCTGGTTCGCGCTGGTGTCGTCGCCGGCCTGGCCCGACGTGTTCGGGGTGCCGGACTGGTCGTGGCCGTTGAAGTAGGCGAAGTAGCCGTTGCCGTTCTGGCCGGCCTCGTTGTCGCCCTTTTTCGTGTACGAGTAGTACTCGTGGTTGCCGGGCGCCGGCTTCTCCAGGAACTTCAGGCCGCCCCAGGCCTGCTCGAAGGAGCCCTCGAAGTCGCTCAGCTTGCCGACCTGGTACTGCTCGTCGCCGAGCAGTGCCACGGCGTCCGGCTTCATCGCGTCCGCCTGCTTCGCGGTCGCGAACTCGGCGTCGTAGCCGCCGAGGCTCGGGCTGCCGCACTTCAGCGACGACGGGTTGGCCGCGTTTTCGCTGTCGTTCGGCTCGCACGCGATGTCGCCGACGGCGGCGAGCGTGAAGGTCTTGTCGTTCTGCGCCTTGACGGCCGAGTCGTACGGCCAGCCGTTGTCGATGGCCGGAGCGGCGACGGCCGCGGCCGTGCCGAGGAACGTCGCGGCGACGACGCCGGCGGCGATCAATGTGAGCTTGCGTGTTCTGGAACGCATCGAGATCCTCCTGGAACTGGTGAGTCGACCCCCGGACAGGTGTGAGCCTCGAAGCGGCAGGCGTCGCGCCGGTGAACCGTCGCCGACCGGTCGGTGAACGCTCCCTGCGGACTCTCACAGGATCGCGGCCGCAGGGCATCCCGAACCCTCAGCGAGTCGGCTGGCCACGGCGCGCGACAAGGGGGGTAGCGTGACCCGCGTGCACCAGAACCACGAGCATTCAGCGCAGAAGGTCGCCGAGCGGAGTCCGTCGCCCGGGAGGTCCGACCATCGGCAGCGTCTGGTCTTCGGGGCGGCGCTCGCAGCCCTCGGTGTCGTCTTCGGCGACATCGGCACCAGCCCGCTCTACGCGCTGAAGACGGTCTTCCTGCTCGACAACGGCGCGGTACGCGCGCAGCAGGACGACGTGTTCGGCGTCATCTCGCTCATCTTCTGGAGCGTGACGATCATCGTCTCGATCAAATACATCGGGATCCTGATGCGCGCCGACAACGACGGCGAGGGCGGCGTCATGGCCCTGGCCGCGCTCGCCCAGCGGCTCTACGCGAGCAAGGCCGGCAAGGCAGGCACCCTCCTCGTGGTCGGCATCGTCGGCGTCTCCCTCTTCTACGGGGACTCCATCATCACCCCCGCGATCTCGGTGCTGTCCGCGGTGGAGGGCCTCCACGTCACCGTGCCGGCGATCTCGCACCTGGTCATCCCGATCGCCGCCGTCATCCTGATCGCCCTGTTCGCCGTGCAGCGGTTCGGCACCGGGCGGGTCGGGGTGCTGTTCGGACCGGTCATGGTCCTGTGGTTCGTCGTCATCGGGGTGGCCGGTCTGGTGATGGTCGTGCAATTCCCGGCCGTGCTGCTCGGTCTCTCGCCGACCTACGCCATCGCCTTCCTGGTCAGCAAGCCGCTCGTCGCGTTCGTCGCACTCGGCGCGGTGGTCCTCGTCATCACCGGAGCGGAGGCCCTCTACGCCGACATGGGCCACTTCGGCCGGGCGCCGATCAGCCGGGCGTGGTTCTTCCTGGTGTTCCCGGCGCTGGTGCTCAATTACCTCGGCCAGGCCGCCCTCGTCCTGCACAACCCGGCGGCGCGGGCGAACCCGTTCTTCCTCCTCATCCCGGAGTGGGGCCGGCTCCCCGTCGTGATCCTGGCGACCGCGGCGACGGTGATCGCGAGCCAGGCGGTCATCTCCGGCGCGTACTCGCTCTCCCGCCAGGCCGTGCAGCTCGGCCTGCTGCCGCCGCTCACCGTCAAGCAGACCTCGCAGCACGAGGGCGGCCAGGTCTACCTGCCGGCCGTCAACCTCCTGCTGTTCATCGGCGTCATGGCGGTCATGCTCTCGTTCGGCTCGTCCGACCGGCTGTCGACGGCGTACGGCATCTCTGTGACCGGCGCGCTCGTCGTGGACACGGTCCTGCTGCTGCTGGTCGCGCGGCCGCTCTGGCATTGGGCGCCGTGGAAGATCGTGCTGGCCGCCGTCGCGTTTGGCGGGCTCGAGCTCAGCTTCCTGGCCGGCAACCTCTCCAAGATCATCAACGGCGGCTGGGTGCCGCTGCTGATCGCCGGCGTCGTCATCCTCGTCATGACGACCTGGCGGCGCGGACGCCAGCTCGTGCAGGCCGACCGGCTGAAGAAGGAAGGCTCGATGGCGGACTTCGTCGAGGAGATCCGCAAGAAGAGGCTGCCGCGGGTTCCGGGCATCGCGATCTTCCCGCACCCGAACAAGTCCACCACCCCGCTGGCGCTACGGGCCAACGTCAAGCACAACCACGTCCTCCACGAGCACGTGATCATCGTCGGGGTGAGCACCGCCCAGGTGCCGCACGTGCCGGCTTCGGACGCCTTCGAATACGACCCCCTCGGCTACGCCGACGACGGCATCGAGTTCCTGCACATCACGTTCGGCTTCTCGGACGACCCTGACATCCCGCGCGCCCTGCGCGCCGCGGTCCGGGAGGGCGTCCTCCCGCTCGACTCGGCGAACTTCAAACAGGCGTCGTACTTCATATCCCGCGGCGCGATCCGGATCACCCGGAAGGACAGCATGGTCCCGTGGCGCCGCTCGCTGTTCGTCGCGCTCGCCCACAACGCGGCGAACCCGGCGGCCCGGTTCGGGCTGCCTGCGCTGCGGACGGTCACGATGGGGAGCGACGTGGAGATCTGAGCCCCGCGCTCAGCGCGGGTCCACCCGCACGCTGGTGGTCATGAGTCCTCCGTGACGGGGTGTGGCGCCGGCGTGCGTTCCGCCGCCCACGAGGCGAGGAGTCGCAGACCCTCCGCCGACGGCGAGCCGGGCTCCGCCGTGTAGACGAGCAGGATGTGGCCGGGCTCCGCGGTGATCGCGAACTCCTCGTAGGCGAGCGTGAGGTCGCCGACGACGGGATGGTGGAAGCGCTTCGTCCCCGCGCCGTGCGTGCGCACGTTGTGGGCGCCCCACAGCCGACGGAACACCTCGCTCTGCGTGGACAGCTCTCCGACCAGGTCCTGCAGCGCGCGGTTGTGCGGGTCGCGGCCGGCTTCGGCGCGCATCATCGCGACGCACATGTCGGCGAACAGGTTCCAGTCCGGGTAGAAGTCCCGGGAGACCGGGTCCAGGAACTGGAAACGCGCGAAGTTCGGCGTGCGGCCGCCGTCGCCGATCAGGGGCGAGTAGAAGGCGCGGCCCAGCGCGTTGAACGCGATCACGTCGGACTGCGCGTTCCTCACCACCGCGACGCCATCGGTGAACGCCTCCAGCGCCCAGTGCAGGCTGGGCCGCGTGGCGGGGTCCCTGGTCGCGCGGCGGCGGGCGCGGGCGGAGGCGGGGATGCCGTCCGCCGCGCGGGCGAGGTCCGCCAGGTGGGCGCGCTCGGTGTCGTCGAGCCGGAGGGCGGTGGACACCGAGTCAAGCACCGACGCCGACACCCCGGAGATCGCCCCGCGCTCCAGCCGCGAGTAGTACTCGACGCTGACGTCGGCGAGCATCGCGACCTCCGAGCGCCGCAGTCCGGCCACCCGGCGTCCGGAGCCGGCGGGGAGGCCGACCTGCTCGGGCGTCAGCCTGGCGCGCCGCGACATCAGGAACTCGCGGACCTCTGCTCGGTTATCCATCCTTCGAGGGTAGGTCTCCGGCACGCAGCGTGGGGTGCCCTGTCAGTGCACGTCTCGACAGTGACTCCCTGGGGCGGCGGGATCGCGTTTCACTCGATGTCGTGACAGATTCCCTCGCCGCCGTCCCCCGGGTGCGCGCCGGCCGTCCGCTGGCGACGCTCCTGCTCGTCCTGACCGTGTTCGGTCCCATCTCGATGGACTTCTACCTGCCCGCCCTGCCGTCTCTCACGACGGAGCTGGGAGCAGCGACCTCCACGGCGCAGCTGACCGTGACCGCCTGCCTGATCGGGCTGGCCGCGGGGCAGCTCATCGCTGGTCCGCTCTCCGACAGGTTCGGTCGCCGCGCGCCTGCGCTGATCGGCGTGACCGCCTACGTGCTCGTCTCCGCCCTCTGCGCCCTCACCCCGACGGTGGAGGCGCTGATCGGCGCCCGGCTGGTCCAGGGGCTCGCCGGCGGCGTCGGAATCGTGATCGCGCAGGCGGCGGGCCGAGACGTGTACGAGGGCGGCCGGCTCATCCGGTTCTACGGGAGACTGACGGTGACGGGCGGTTTCGCCGCCATTGTGGGCCCGCTGCTGGGCGGCGCGCTCACCGCCGTGCTCGACTGGCGCGGGCTCTTTCTGGTCCTCTCGGTCGTCGGCACGGTCATCCTCGGCTGGGTGGCGTTCGGGCTCCCGGAGACGCTGGCACGGGAGGCGCGGACGGCAGCCGGATTCGCGGTCGTCCGCCGGGACGTGCGCCTGCTGCTCTCCGATCGCCGCTTCGTCGGCGCCGTGGTCGCCCAGGGCTTCGTCTACGCGGCGCTGTTCGCGTACCTGAGCGGCGCGACCTTCGTGCTGCAGGGCGTCTACGGCCTGACGCCGCAGGGCTACGCGCTCGCGTTCGGGCTCAACTCCGCCGGGTACATGGCCTGCGGCTACCTCGCCGGCCGGCTCGGCGAGCGCTGGGGCGCGGGTCGCACACTCGGTGCCGGGCTCGCGGTGTCGGGTGCCGGCGCCGCCGGACTGCTGCTCGCCGGCCTCACGCACGTGCCGCTGGCCGTCGTGATCGTGTCGCTCTTCCTGCTTGCGGCCGGCGCCGCGATCACGAGCCCGCCGTCCACCGCGCTCGCCCTGGCCGATTACCCGCAGATCGCAGGCACCGCCTCCTCCCTCCTCGGCGCCGCGCGCTTCGCGTTCGGCGGCGTCGCGGCTCCGCTCGTCGGGGTCGCGGGCTCGCTCAGCATCCTGCCGCTGGGACTCGTCACCACCTTCTCGATCGCCGCGGCGGCCGTCGTCGCTGCCCTCCTCCTCCGTCCGGTCGCTCAGACCGCACCGGCCGGCCCCCTCCCCCTCGCAACAGAAGGAGCATCCACATGCGTGGAGTAGTCATGTACGCACCCCGGGACGTCCGCGTCGAAGAGCGCGCCGACCCGGCCATCCTCGAGCCGACGGACGCGATCATCCGCGTGTCGGCGGCCTGCATCTGCGGGTCGGACCTCTGGCCGTACCGCGGCACAGACGCCGTCACCGAGCCGACTCCGATGGGTCACGAATACGTCGGGGTCGTGGAGGAGGTCGGCGCCGAGGTCGCGAACGTGAAGGTCGGCGACTTCGTCGTGGGTTCGTTCTTCGCTTCCGACAACACCTGCGAGATCTGCGGGGCCGGCTACCAGTCCCGCTGCGTCCACGCCGTGCCGATGGGCTCGCTCGGCACGCAGGCCGAGAGGCTGCGCGTGCCGCTGGCCGACGGGACCCTCGTCGCCGTCCCGGGGACGCCGACGCCGCAGCAGGTGCGCGGCCTCCTCGCCGCCTCGGACGTGCTCGGCACCGGCTGGTTCGCCGCCGTCGCCGCAGAGGCCGGCCCCGGCAAGACCGTCGCGGTCGTCGGCGACGGCGCGGTGGGGCTGCTCGGCATCCTCGCCGCGAAGCAGCTCGGCGCGGAGCGGATCATCGTCATGAGCCGCCACGCCGACCGTCAGGCGCTCGCCCGCCGGTTCGGCGCGACCGACATCGTCGAGGAGCGCGGTGACGCGGGCGTGGCGGCGATCAAGGAACTCACGGGCGGCCTCGGCGCGCACTCGGTCATCGAGGCCGTCGGCACCCAGGAGTCCATGATGCAGGCCATCCGCGCCACCCGCCCCGGCGGCCACGTCGGCTACGTGGGCGTCTCGCACGACGTCGAGCTGCCCGGTCTGGAGCTGTTCTTCTCCGGCGTGCACCTGCACGGCGGCCCGGCCCCCGTCCGGCGCTTCCTCCCCGAGCTGATCGGGCTGATCATGAACGACGAGATCGACGCCGGAGCGGTGTTCGACCTCACCCTCCCGCTCGCGGACGCGGCGGAGGGCTACCGGGCGATGGACGAGCGCCGCGCGATCAAGGTGCTCCTGGAGACGGAGGCGGCATGAACGACCAGCAGGATTCGGGGACAGGCACGGGCGGCTGGACCGGCGGGCAGCGCGCCTTCGGCGACTTCGCCCCTGGCCTCGCCCACTACACCGACCGCGTGCTCTTCGACGAGGTGTGGGAGCGCCCCGGCCTCGCCAAGCGCGACCGCAGCCTGATCACGGTCGCCGCCCTCCTCGCCGGCGGCAACATCGAACAGCTGCGCTTCCACCTCGCCTTCGCCCGCGACAACGGCGCGACAGAGCAGGAACTGATCGAGGCGATCACGCACCTGGCCTTCTACGCGGGCTGGCCGAAGGCGATGTCGGCGATGGCTATGGCCAAGGAGGTGTTCGCGGCGGGCGACGGGGAGTGATCCCGTGGGCGCCTCCGCGGGGTCGGACCTCGCGGAGGCGCCGACACGTGCGCCGCACGGGCGACATCGCAGGGGCGCCACGTCCTCGCCTCGTCGCGAAGTTGAGTTCGCACGCCCAGCCGTGCATACTGTTCCAGATCGCGCGTCGTGGAAACGGTTCCACGACATGTTGGAAACGGTTCCATGAAAGGCAGACATGACCGTCATCGTCGTCGGCAGCATCAACCGGGACATCCGCCTGGACGTCGTCGCGCTGCCGCGTCCCGGCGAGACCAGCACGGCATCCGCCACCGCGTCCGGCCTCGGCGGCAAGGGCGCCAACCAGGCCGTCGCCGCCGCTGCCGCCGGAGCCGCGACCGTGTTCGTGGGAGCCGTCGGCCCGGACGGGGACGACCTCCTCGCCGAGCTCGCCGCGCTCGGGGTGGATGTCGCCGGTGCGATCCGCGCACCCGGCACCCCGACCGGAACCGCGATCGTGCTGGTCGACGACGCGGGCGAGAACTCGATCGTCATCTCCCCCGGAGCCAACGCCTCCGGTTCGCGGGAGCGGATCGAGGCGACGCTCGCGGCGAGTGGGCCCGATGACGTCCTCGTGCTCCAGAACGAGATCCCCGCCGCCCTGGGCCGGCACGCGGCGGCCCTCGCCCGTCGCGCCGGCGTCCGCGTGCTGTGGAATGCCGCCCCGGCGCCGCGATCGCGCGCCGAGCTCATCGACGACGTCGACCTGCTGATCGTGAACGAGACCGAGCTCCATGACATCGCACAGCTCCTCGGCGCTCCCACCACGAGCGCGGCGGGCGCGAGCGTGTCCGACACCGCGTCCGCCGTCGCCGCGGCCCTCGGTTGCGCGATCGTGTGCACCCTCGGCGCGCGCGGGGCGCTCTGGATCGACGGCGACACCCGCGGCGAGGTCGGGGCCCCGCGCGTCGACGCCGTCGACACCACGGGAGCCGGCGACACCGTCGTCGGCTACCTCGCTGCCGGCCTCGCGATGTCGGCCGCCGTCTCGCTCGAAACGGCTACCGCCCGCGCCGCAGCCGCCGGCGCCATCACCGTCACCCGTCGCGGGGCCGCCGCGGCGGTCCCCCGCCGGCACGAGGTCGACGCGATCCTCGCCGGCGCCCCCACAGGAAGGACCACCTCATGAGAGTCGCCGTCGGCGCCGACCACGCCGGATTCCCGCTGAAAGCGGCGGTGATCGACGCGATCGAGCGCCGCGGCCACAGCGTCGTCGACTGCGGAACGGACAGCACCGCGCCCGTCGACTTCCCCGACATCACGCGTGCGACCTGCACTCCGGTGCTCACGGACGCCGCCGATCGGGCGATCCTCGTCTGCGGCACCGGCGCCGGCGCGGTGATGGCCGCGAACAAGATCCCGGGCATCCGCTGCGGGCTCGCGAACGAGCCGTACTCCGCGCACCAGGCCGTCGAGCACGACGACGCGAACGCGATCGCGATCGGCGCGTGGCTCATCCCGCACGCGTTCGTGGACGAGGTCGTCGGCAACTTCCTGGACGCCGTGTTCGACGACGACGAGGACACCCGCCGCCGCGTCGCGAAGCTCAACGACCTCGACCTGCTCACCCCCTGACCCACACCGGACGCAATACCCATCCCCTCCCGCCACTGGCACGATCGAAGGAGATCACCGATGACACACGCACACCCCTCACCCCTCGGAACCACGGACCGCGTCAAGACCGCGATCGCCGCGGCGCTCGGTACCAGCGTCGAGAACTATGACTTCATCGCCTACGGGACCGCGTCGGCGCTGTACTTCGGCGCCGTGTTCTTCCCCGGGACGGACGCGTTCGTCGGCACCCTGCTCGCCTTCGCGACGCTCGCCGTCGGCTTCTTGATGCGGCCCCTCGGCGGCGCCGTCGGCGGCTACCTGGCCGACCGGTTCGGCCGCAAGCCGGTCATGGTCGGCGCCATGCTCGTGATGGGCGGCGCGACGTTCGTGATCGGGCTACTGCCGGGCTACGCGCAGGTCGGCGCGCTCGCGCCCGTGCTGCTGATCGTGATCCGCATGGTGCAGGGCCTCGCGTTCGGCGCCGAGTGGGGCGGCGCGGTGACCATGGCGTACGAGCACGCGCCGTGGAACCGCCGCGGGATGTTCGCCGCGATCCCCCAGGCCGGCAACCCGTTCGGGATCGCACTGGCCAGCGGGATGTTCCTGCTCTCCGCCAACCTGGACGGCGACTGGCGCTGGCGGCTGCCGTTCCTGTTCAGCGCGGTGCTGATCGTCGTGGGACTCATCGTGCGCTCCCGGCTCTCCGAGTCGCCGGAGTTCGCGGAGGCCAAGGCCTCGGGCGACACCGTGAAGAACCCGTTCCTGACGACGCTCCGCAAGGACTGGCGGAACATCCTCAAGGTCATCGGCCTGCGCATCGTCGAGTCGTTCGCGTACTACCTGACGGCGACGTTCCTGCTCAGCTACCTCACCCAGAAGCACCCGGACATCCGGCCGCTGGCGCTCGGGGCGATCACCGCGGCCAGCATCACCGCGATCGTGATCACGTTCGCGGCCGGGTCGCTCACCGACCGGATCGGCCGGCGCCCGATCTACATCGTCGCCTGCTGCGTCGCGATCCTGTTCGCCTTCCCGATGTACCTGCTGACGAACGACGGCGTCCCTGCGCTGGTCGTGTTCGTGTTCGTGTTCGGGATCGGCATCATCCACGCGTCGCTGACCGGCGTCCAGGGCTCGCTGCTGACCGAGCAGTTCGGGACCGCGACGCGCACCTCGGGCGCCTCCCTCGGCTACCAGATCGCGGCGGCGCTGGGCGGCTTCGCGCCGTTCCTCGCCACGGCGGCGACGGGGTGGCTCGGCTGGCCGGGCGCCGCCGCCCTGTACCTGCTCGCCGCTGTCATCGGCCTCGTCGCCATCCTGGTCACCCGCGAGACGTTCGGCCGCGCCGAGCGTGCCCGCGTGCAGCAGCTCGTCGAGGAGGCGCGGACGACGGAGACGGTGCCCGTCGCCTGACGCCCTCGCACGCAGACGGCTCGCCCGTCGTCCGGCCCGTCGGCCGGGCGGCGGGTGTTCGCCGTCAGGCCGCTTCGCCCGACCGGTCGATGAAGGTCGTCGCGACGCGCTGCGACTCCGCCTCGCGTCCCTCGATGAGGTCGAGGAGCCCACGCACGCCGAGCCGGCCGATCTCGGCCGCGTTGTTCCGCACCGCGCTGATCTGCGGCGTCGCGAACTCGAACCACTCCAGGTCGTCGAACGACACGACCTCCACCTGGTGCGACCCCTCCTCGCCGAGGCGCCGGTGCAGCGCGCGGACGATGCCCAGGGTGGTGCGCCCGTTCGCGCCGAAGACCGCCGTCGGGGTCAGGCCTCTGTCCAGGATCCGCAGCATCGCGGACTCACCGCCCTCCGCGCGGAAGTCGCCGATGTCGATGAGCGCCTCGTCCGTGCTGATCCCGTGCGCCTCGCGCCCCTCCCGGTAGGCGGCCAGCCGCTCGGCGCCGGTCGAGAATGCCGAGGGGCCGCCGACGAAGGCGACCTCGCTGTGGCCGCGCTTCTGCAGCCAGTCCAGCACCTGCCGCACGCCGCCGGCGTTGTCCGTGCCGTACATCGGAGCGTCGAGGCCCTCGATGGTGCGGTTCAGCAGAACGAGCGGCATGCCGGAGGCCACGACCGACGCGACCTCGGCCGACAGTCCGCTCTGCGGCGCGAGCAGGAGCCCGTCCACACGCTGCGACGCGAAGGTGCGCAGGTACTCGTCGGCCTGACGCTCGTCCTCGTTGGCGTTGGCGAGCAGCACGGTGTAGCCGGCCTGCCGCGCCGCCTGCTCCGCGGCGTGCGCGAGCTCGGAGAAGAACGGGTTCCGGATGTCGGAGACCAGCAGGCCCAGCACGTCGGTCTTCGCGCGGCGCAGCGACCGCGCGGGAGCGTGCGTGACGTAGCGCAGCTCCGCGGCCGCCGCGAGCACCCGGGCGCGCGACTCCGGCGAGGTGTGGGCGCTCCCGCTGAGCACCCGCGACGCGGTGCCGAGGGCGACCCCCGCACGCTCGGCGACGTCCCGGATCGTGACCACTGGATCCACCCCCACTCGCGCCGCTCGACCGCCCTGACGATCGTAGCGTGGGACCCGCGCACGGAGAGCGGATCGCGATCAGCTCTCCGCCGCGGCGCGGATCACCTCCGCGATCTCCGCGTGCCTCGGGATGAACGCCGTGTGCGAGCCGTCGACGTGGGAGGTCGTCGCCTTCATCCGCTCGGCGTAGAACTCCTCGGCCTTCGGCGAGATGGAGTTGTCGTGGTCGGACACCACGAACCAGCTCGGGATGTTCTTCCAGCCGGCTGCGGTCGCGTTCTGGGTGAGGGAGGCGACGGCGAGCGGGCGCTGCGTGGCGTACATCACGGCGGCGGCCTCCTCCGAGGAGTCTCCGCAGAAGACCTCGCGGAAGCGCTCCTTCTTCACGTAGAGCTCCGGGCCGCCGGGCGAGCCGACCGCGTCGTACGGGGTCGGCTGGTTCTCGGTCGCGAGCAGCGGGGCCGGGAACGGCTCCTGCGCGCTCACGCAGCTCTCGCCGACGTCGAGGCCGAAGGCGGCCAGGTAGACGAGGGCCTCCACGTTGCTCAGCCCGGCCGACGCCTGCGTGATCACGGCGCCGCCGTAGGAGTGGCCGGCGAGCACGACCGGCCCGTCGATCGCGCCGACGACCTTGGCGATCGTGTCGGCGTCGGTGAGGAGGCTGCGGAGCGGGTTCGGCGGTGCGACCACCGCGTAGCCGAATGCCTCCAGGTCGCCGATCAGGCCCGCGAATCCGGACGCGTCGGCGAAGGCACCGTGAACGAGGACGATCGTGCGTTGCGAAGCCATGGCTCTTCCTTCGTGTCAGTGAGTGAGCTGGATGCCGCCATCCTGAGACTCCCTCACCGCGCGCGGCAAGAGCCGACCGCTACTCGGCTTCGCCGGTCTCGCCGTCGAGCTCCGCGCGGACCTCGTGCTCGACGAGCACGGGCACGAAGTCGCGCACGGGCGCGTCGTCGTACTGCTCGTAGTGCTCCTCGACCAGCTGGTCGATCTCCTCCTTCGGCACCTCGGGGAACCGGTCGCTGAGCCGCTCGGCCGCGTGCTCGAGAGCCACGGTCTCGTCCTGGAGGCCGGCGCCCTGGGTGCGCTTGTCGTGTTCGCTCGTCATGGCGCGATTGTCCGCCCGGGAGCGCAAAAGGCAAGTTAACGTCCGCCGAACAACCGGCCTGCTACCCCGCGAACACTGTCCGCCCGGCCACGATCGTCTCGACCACGCGCGCCCGCAGCAGCGACGACGCGCCTTCCGCGAAGACGTCGGCGTCGAGCACCGCGAGGTCGGCCGCGTACCCCGGCGCGATCCGGCCGCGCCAGTCGCCGTCGCCCACCGAGGCGGCCGCATCCCTGGTCGCGTGGGCCACGGCCCGCTCCAGCGGCAGCGCGTACTGCGGGTGCACAGCGGGCACCGACGGGTCGAGCGCGGACGCGCGGGTGGAGGCCACGTACAGGTTGGCGAGCGCCTGGTGCGGAGCGGTCGGCGAGTCGGTCGAGAACGCCAGCAGCGCGCCCGCGTCCTCGTACTCCGGCCACGGGAACGCCCGGTCGACGCGCTCGTCGCCCAGCATCTCCGCCCAGTTCTCGAAGATCGCCGGATCGGAGTGCACCGGCTGCATCGACGCGGTCACGCCGAGGCGCGCCATCCGCTCGGCCGTCCCCGGCGCCGCGTACTCGAGGTGCTCGATGCGGTGCCGGCGCGGCCGGTCGCCGTTGGCCGCGACCGCCTGCTCCAGCGCGTCGAGGGCGAGCTGGCTCGCGTAGTCGCCGATCGCGTGCTGCGCGATCTGGAGGCCGGCAGCGTCCGCCGCGGCGACGACCGGCGCTAGCCGCTCCAGCGGCCAGATCGGGTCGGCGTTGCTGCCGTCCGCGTACGGCTGCCGCATCGCCGCCGTGCAGGCGTCGATCACGCCGTCCAGGATGAGCTTGATGCCGACGACCCGCAGCCACGGCGTGGCCGGCTCGGCGGCGAGCTGCGCCGCCCGCTCGACCTGCGCGAGATTGGCCGCATCGTCGCCGGTGTTGGTGATCAGCCAGTGCGCGGCGACGCGGAGCGGGAGCTCTCCCCCGCGCCGGTCCTGCGCGCGCCTCAGCGCAGCGAGCCCGAACTCGTCGAACGCCATGTCGACCACGCCGGCGACCCCGGTCGCGAGGTAGGCGTCGATCGTGCGCTCGACGTGCTCGTCCCGGTCGGCGTCGGTGGTGGCCTCGTCGCGCTGCGTCCACGCGTACTGCGTCGCCGCGGTCTCCAGCAGGAGGCCGGTCGGCTCGCCGTCCGCGTCGCGCACGATCTCGCCGCCGATCGGGTCGGGGGTGTCGCGCGTGATGCCGAGCTCGGCCAGCGCCGCGGTGTTCACCCAGCAGGAGTGGTAGTCGTTGGCGTCCAGGTAGACGGGGATGTCCGGGAGGACCGCGTCGATCATCGCCGCGGTCGGCGCGCCGTCCGGGACGGCGTCGAACAGCCAGCCGCGCCCGCGCAGCACCGGCGCGCCGGGCTGAGCCTCGCGCGCCTCCACGAGCAGCCGGAGGATGCCGCCGAGATCGCGCGCGTCGGTCAGGTAGACCTGGCCGAGCGCGGCGCCCATCATCAGCAGGTGGGTGTGCGCGTCGGTGATCCCGGGGAGGACCAGGCGGCCCTGGAGGTCGACGGCGCGGTCGGCGGAGGGCGCGGCCTCCTCCGGTCCCACCCAGCTGATCGTGTCGCCGGTCACGACGAAGGCTTCCGCCCAGGCCGTGGCGGGGTCCGCGTCCGCCGTGAAGACGCGGCCGTTGCGGTAGAGCGTGGTCAGGGTCTGGTCGGTCACAGCCGGCCCTCCTCTCCGAGCCGGGTGCGGCCCAACAGTGCGTAGATCGTCGCGCTCACGGTCATCCCGACCGGCACGGACAGGTCGATGTGGCCGATCGCGCCCGAGATGGCTCCGGTCCAGACATCGGTCGACAGGCACAGCGCCGTCGCGACGCCGCCGACCACCAGGGCGGTGATGCCCGGGACGCTCCAGCCGCCGGTGTACCAGAACCGGCCTCCCCTCCGGTCGTCGAACAGGTCGAGACCGTCGTAGACGTTGCGGCGGCGGATCACGTCGACCACGAAGATCGCCATGGCCGGTCCGGAGACCACGACCAGGAACTGCAGCAGCAGGTTGGCGGCCTCCAGGAGGCTGGACGACAGCACCAGGTAGATCGTGAGCGCCGTCCCGACGACGCCGACGATGATCGCGGCCGGGATGCGCTTGAGCTTGAAGCCGATCGCCTGCAGCGACATGCTCGACGAGTAGGCCGTCATCGCGTTGAGCGCGATGGTGTTGACGACGACGCCGATGACCAGCAGCGGTCCCATCCAGCCCGGCAGCAGATCGAACAGCGCCACGTCGATGCCGGCGTCGAAGGCGCCCGACTTCAGCCCGGTCGCCAGCAGGACGCCGACGATGGTGAACACGACGAACGGGACGGCCCCGCCGAGGGCGGTCGCCGCGGCGATGTGCGACGGTTTGGTCGAGCGCGGCAGGTAGCGGGCGAGGTCCGGGCTGTTGATGAATGACAGCGGCGAGGAGGCCAGGATCGTGAAGCCGACCGTGATCGCCGACCACAGCGCGATGCCGCTCAGCGGGTGCGCGGCCGTGTAGCCCCAGTCCACCGTCGGCAGGATGAAGAGCGCGACGCCGACGAAGATCACGAACAGCAGCACCGCCATGACCGGGTAGATGCGCAGGATGAGCGCGTGCCCGAAGATCGCGACCGCGATGGTCACCGCCGAGACCACGATCGTCACGCCGATGGGCACCCAGACCGGGTCGCTCAGCCCGACCCTCCGCAGCAGGTCGGCGCCCATGAAGGAGGACGCCAGCCAGGTCAGCGCGAGGAAGACCGCGCCGATGAACCAGCCGACGAACGCGACGAACAGCTTGTTGCCGATGATCCCGTACATGGCGCGGGTGACCACCGAGCCCGAGGTGCCGGAGGCGGGGCCGCTCGCGGCGATGATCCCGGGGAACACCCAGAGCAGCGACGCGGCCAGAATCACCAGGACGGCCTGCCAGATCTCCAGTCCGAGCAGGATGAGCGTCGCGCCGATGGTGAAGTTGAGGATGCTCACCCCCGGCGCCGCCCAGACGAAGAACAGATCGCGGGCCCGGCCGTGCCGGTCGGCGTCGCCGATGACCTCGATCCCGCGGGTCTCGGGTTGGGTGGACACATCCACGAATTCTTCGGCGCCGATCCGTTCTCGGGTCATGGCGTTCCTCTCTGACTCAGCTCCATTGCTATTGGTCATGTGCCCAATTGGCTATTGGTCAGTCATTCAATAGCATGGGAGACATGGAGTCAAGAGCGACGTCCGAAAGTGTTCGCGAGCAGGACCCGGCCACGAGCCGGCCCCGCTCGCGCAAGCCCGCCGAGGAGCGCCGCGAGGAGATCCTCGCCGCTGCGGCCGAGATCGCGATCGAGGAGGGCCTGGAGCGGATCACGCTCCGCGCCGTCGCCGCCCGCCTCGGAGTGCGGCCCGGCCTGATCTCGCACTACTTCCCCGCCGCCGAGGACCTCGTCGACGAGGCCTTCGCGCGCGCGGCGACCATCGAGCGCGAGCGCTTCTTCCCGACAGAGGGGCCGGCGCTGGAGCGCCTTGCGCACTTCGTGCAGCACATCGACTCCGGGGCCTCGTGGCCGCTGGCCCGCTTGTGGCTGAACGCGCGCCACCTCTCCCGCTTCACACCCTCGCTGGAGGCGACGCTCCAGGAGCAGGACGCCCTCGACCGCTCCCGGCTGCGGGCCATCGTGCAGGAAGGGGTCGACGCCGGCGTGTTCGCCGAGGTCGACCCCGAGTGGGCGAGCATCCGCATCCTGATCGCGGTCGACGGAAGCGGCTCCTACGTCAACAGCGCCGGCGACCTCAGCAACCCGGCGCAGGTGCGCTTCGTCGCGGACGTCGTGGAGTGGACGCTGGGCCTGGAGGCAGGGGCGCTGAGCAGGGGTTAGGCGCGACGGCGCACGCACTCCGCGATCGCCTGCTCCCACTCTCCCAGATACTCCGCGTAGCCCGCGGCGAACTCCGCAAGCCCGGCCTCCGCCTCCGGCACCAGCGCCGTCAGAGCGTACTCGACCTCGACCTCCGCGAACCCGGCGGCCGGCGCCACCCGCACCGTCACCGTGCCCGCCCGGTCGCCGGGCGTGACGCGCGCGTAGGAGATGCTCCTCGGGCGGTCGCGGGAGACGACGACCCAGGTCGTCCGCCGCCCGTGCCCCTCCGTCTCGAACACCGTGCCCGGCTCGGTGTCGTCGTGCATCCCGCGCGGGAATCGCGGCTCCCAACCGTGGACCCACTCGCGTTCTCCGACCGGCGTGAAGAGGTCGAACGCTTCCGGCGGCGCGAGCGGGACGCCGAGCCGGCCGATGAGACGCCGCCCGCCGGTCACGATCCCTCGATGAGCGTGTGCGCGTCCTCCGCGCCGAGGTGGAGGTCGTAGACGGCTTTGAGCTGGCCGATCTTCCCGAGCGTCTCGGCGCCGAAAGCGGTCTTGCCCTCGAACGCGTGCAGCACGATCCCCTCGACCAGCTCACCCAACGGCATGTCCAGATATTCAGCGAGCGCCTTCAGCACCTTGAGGGTGCTGCGCTCGATGCGCATCCCGGTCTGGATTCGTTCGATTGTTACCACGGTAACATGGTAACACGCGGTCGAAAACCGATTTCAAGACTCGGTCCACATGTGCTTGCTGAGTGGCAACTAGTTGTTGCTATCGTGACTCTCGCCGCACTCACACGCTTACCCGAAGGGCGTCTGTAAAAATGAGCACCGTGGTCGACCAGGATCCGGCCAACCCTCTCTCTCAGATGCCGCGCGAGTCCGGCCAGGCGAAGACCGCCGGGCCGACCGTCACCGCGTTCGTGGACGGCGTCTCCGGCCACAACGACCGCGCCCGCCACGCCACCCTCACCCTCGCGAAGACGCTGGGCCGGCGGCTGGAGGCGAAGGTCGGCGTGATCGGCGAAGGCGCGTCGCAGGGGCAGAGCCTCGGCTGGTGGGCCGCGCTCGACCAGGCCCGGCCCGAGCTGGACGCCCTCACCGAGAGGGCGGAGCACTCGCTGCGGACCGCGGCGTTCAGCGCCTTCTGCCTGACCAGGAACGCCGCGGCCCTCGCGACCCTCCCCGCCGTCGCCCGGGCCCACCCGGACGCCGCGATCGTGTGGCTGGGCGCCCACCCGTGCCTGCACACCCCGACGACCACCCGCACCGGCGACCTCAGCGGGATGGCGCTCGGCGGGGCGACCGGGCTGTGGAAGTCCGGCCACGGCGGCGACGTCGCCCTCTCGAATGTGGTGCTGCTCGGCGCCCGCGACCTCGACCAGGCCGAGAAGCACATCATCGCCAACTCCCCCATCCGCAACATCCCGGCCGGACCGAGGATGCAGGAGGAGCTGGCGGCGACGATCGCCGGTCGCGAGGTGTTCGTGCACTTCTCCGCCGACGTCCTGCAGCCGGGCATCGTCCTGACCGACTACCAGATCGCGAACGGCCTGACCATCGACAACGTCGTGGCGACCGCCCGGACGCTCGCCGGCGAACGCGTGATCGGCCTCCAGCTCAGCGAGCTCGAACACGACCCGACCGACCGCTTCAACACGTCCGCCCAGCTCGTGGTGGAGATGCTGGCGCCGCTGCTGCCGCGGGTGTAGCGGAGCAGCGGCGCCGCACCGGCAGCTGAGGTCTGCGGCCCGAGATACGGTTCACGGTATGGACGTAGGGGCAGTACGACTGCATCAACGAGTGGCTGGCGGCACGCGCGGGGGTGCCGTTGATGGGGCTTGATTTCGTGGAGCGCTTTTTCAAGCTGACGCTCGACAACGTGTACCGTTTCGCCTGCAGCGTGTTGTTCATCGTTGCGCTTGCCGCATATGCGGGAAACTCGACTCCGCTCGCGCAGCTCGGTGGCGTCCTGGACTATCTCGCGATCCCGTCCGGTTGGCTCGCTTCAGTCGGGGAGTGGGTGGCTGAGCGGGTGACCGTGGTTGGTGTGGTCGCCACCCTTGTCCTGATGGTCGCCCTCGCCTTCGCAGCGGCCAGTGACTGGCAGAGCCGCTCCGGATCGACCGCGCTCTTGTCCATCGTCATGCTGGCGGAAGTGGGTCAAGGCGCATCGATGTTCAACGCCCTGATCGTGGGTCTTGCGGGCCTCACGCTGGTCACCTGGCTCGCGACGCTCGTCGCACGTCGATCGGGCTGGGACAGACCGGAATGGACGGGCTCCGCGTGGGAGCGGGTCGCGAACATCGCGATGACGTTGATTCTTGCCGCGCTCTACTTCCTCTCTCCTCTCGGATGGCTCATCTCTCAGGAGCCGTACAACTCGCGTGGGAGCCGAGCGAACCCGCTCTATGTCGAGCGGATCGAGAGGACAAGCCCGACCGGAGCGGTACGCCTGCACAACCGAAGCTCTGTCAATTGAGTCGCTCACATCCGATGTCCGGATGATGGGTCGGGCGATGTTCGCCTCCGCGGGTCGCTCACCTCGGCCCTCCTCACGGGCGAAGGCCGCTTCCGCCCGCGGCCGAGGATCGGACCCGGGGCGCTACCCTCGCCCGATGGGGAACGACGCGACGGGTACTATTCTGCTGACTTTGATCGTCGGGCTGCTCGCTCCTGCCGGTCTCATCGCCGCGGTGCTGGGGAGGCTGTGGTGGACCTGGTCTCGATCGCGCCGACGCTCGGGAGCTTCGTAAGCCGAAGAAGCGGGCGTCGCCGCTGCCGCGGACTGAGCCAGGCGGCAGCGGCGACGCCACTCATGCCACAGCCTTCACTCCGCCGCGATCCCCTCTCCGCCGACGGCGCCGGGGACCAGCACCGACCCGACACTGGTCAGGCCGCCGCCGGGGTTGACCCGGAACCCGGAGACCGCTCCTGCCGCACCGGTCTGGACATAGAGATAGCCGCCGTCGCCGGTCACCGTCGCGTCCACCGTTCCCGCGCCGGCCGCGGTCGTCCCGAGCGCCGTCAGGCCGCCCGTTCCCGGGTCGAGGTAGCCGGACAGCGTCCCGCTTCCGGCGTTCGAGGCGTAGAACGCCGAGCCGGCGCGGGCGATCCAGCACGTCGCCGCCTGCCCGGTCGCGGCGTTCGCGATCGGGGTGACGACGCCGTTCGGCGCGATGGCGAAGGTGCCGACCGCGTTCGTGCCCGCCTCGGCGACCACCAGGTGGCCTCCCGCGTCGAACGACACCGCGAACGGCACGGCCCCCGGCTCGACGTTCGTCACCGGGTGCGCGGAGAGACCGCCCAGCCGATCGACCGCGAACACGTCGATGGCGCTGCCGTTGCCCTTGGTGGTGACGACCAGCTTCGATCCGTCCGGGGTGAACGCGACCTGACCCGGCGTGTGCGTGAACTCGGGAGTCGCCGTCGGGTCGAGTCCGAGCGGGCGGTTCCAGACAGGGATGCGGATGAGGAAGTCGGCCACGCGGACGTAGCCCTGCACCGCCCCTCCCGCACGCGCGTTCAGCACATAGACCAGGCCGCCGTGCGCGCTCACACTGACCGGGAAGGTCCCGCCGGAGCCGATCACCTCGCGCCGGACGAGCTGGTCGCCGTGGACGGCGAAGACGGTCACCGTGTTGCTGCCGGCGTTGACCGCGTAGAGGAGGCCGCGGTCGAGCACGAGCGAGCCCTGCGACGCGAGGTGGTCCACCACCGAGCCGTCCAGGGCGCCGCCGAGGCCGCCGGTCGGGTAGGTGCCGGCCTGGTGCAGCGTGCCGTCGGCCGCGCGGTCGTATGCGACGACGGCGTTGCCGGCGAGACCGTCGGTCTGCACGAAGACCGCCGAGCCGGCGTGGGCGGCGCCGTCCGGGGCGCCGCCAGGGGTCGCGGCGAGGGCGGGCCCCGCGAACAGGGCCGTCGCGGCGACGGCGACCGCCGACGCGAGGGCGAGACGAGTTGGTGTTCTCATGATTCTCCTTCGATCATCCGTTCGGCGCGCACGGCGCGCTCGAGAGGTGTGTGTCGGGCCGGCCGGGATGCTTACCTGCTCGCGAGATCTTTCTCGCGCGCCCTACGATCGACGCATGGGTGTCGACGCGGAGGGCGAACGCTGGCGCCCCTCCGGCGACGACAGCGCGGAGACGGACGAGTGGCGGCGGGCCCTCACCGCCGGTGGCGCCGTCCAGCGCGCGGCAGAGGCCCGGCTCTACGAACTGCTCCTGCGCGTGGCGCGCGGGGAGGTCCGCCGGCGGTCGGCGTCGCTGCCCTTCGCCGGTCCCGAGCTGGACGACATCGCGCACCAGGCGGCGGCCGACGCGGTCGTCGGCGTCCTGCGCCGCCTGCACGAGTTCCGCGGCGAGAGCCGCTTCACGACCTGGGTCTACACGTTCGCGATCTTCGAGGTCTCCACCAAGATCGGCCGGCACTACTGGCAGCGCCGGACGCTCTCCCTCGACGCGGCCGGCTGGGACCGCCTCCCTGACCGGCTGGGCATCTCGCCGGAGGAGGCCGGCATGGCGGCCGAGCTGATCGCGGCGCTGCGGCGCGGAATCGACACCGTCCTCACCCGCCGGCAGCGCGAGGTGCTGCTCGCCGTCGTGGTGGAGGGCGTCCCGCTCGAAGCCCTCGCGGTGGCGCGGAAGACCTCCCGCGGGGCGCTCTACAAGGTCCTCTTCGACGCGAGAGGGAAGTTACGGCGCTACCTTGTCACTAATCACTATCTGGACGACGACGGCGAGGAGGTGACATGAGCGCGCGATCCCGGATCGGGGACTTCCTCAGCACCGACCCGCGCGACGCCGGCTGCGCGGAGACGATGTCGCTCCTGCACGTCTACGCCGAGCTCGTGCTGTCCGGCCGGGACGCCGCCGCACGCTACCCCGGCGTCGCCCTCCACCTGTCGCGCTGCGCGGCCTGCGGCGACGACTACGCCGGCCTGCTGGCGGCGCTGGGCGGGTAGCGATCCCGCAATTCGCGCAACAGGTATCCGTTCTGCGCGAACGGGTTCACACTGGGGTCGTGACCGACCCCCTGGCGCAGAAGCCGACGTTCCACCGGATCATCGACGCTGCCGACGTGGGGCAGGCCGAGCACAGCCTGCGGCTCATCTCCCCCAACGTGAAGATCGCCAGTTCGTCCGACCTCCGGCACCGGCTGGAGATCGACGGCGACGACCGGTTCAGCGTGGCCCGGATGCAGTTCTCCGGCCGCCTGTGGGGCACCGAGGACCCGTCCGAGGTCGTCACCGTCGCGGTCGCGGTCGGCGGACGGCTCGACTGGGAGGTCGGCGACGAGACCGGGGTCGGGCCGTCGCCGTGGCTGCAGGCTCCCGGCACCGCGACCTTCGCGCACTTCGGGCCCGTCGACGAGCTCGCGGTGTTCCTTCCGGCACGCACGCTCCGGGACTTCGCCTGCGCGCTGTACGGCGACGAGCGGCTGGAGCTGGTCTTCGACGGCGCCCGGCCGGTCGACAGCGCCCACGCGCGCAGCCTGACCGAAATGGTGAAGCTGGCGCGCGAGTTCGCCGAGGCGGACTCCTTCGAGCAGGACCTCGTTCGCGCCTCCCTCTACCGGCTGCTCGCGGTGAGCGTGCTGGAGGGTTTCCGCCTGAAGGGCGACCGCACCTCCCGCACGCTCGGAGCCGAGGCGCGACTGCGCCGCTACCGCACCGCGGCGCAGTTCATCGACGACTACGCGTCGCTCCCGATCACTGACGTGGACATCGCCCACGCCGCCGACGTGGGCCTGGCCGAACTGGACGCGATCTTCTCCGCCCACTCGCCCGACGGCCGCCTCGTCGGGGAGCACCTCCGCCGCACGAGGCTGGCCGCCGCCCACCAGGACCTCCTCGACGGCGACCCGGGACGCGGGGACACCGTCACCGCCATCGCACACCGCTGGGGGTTCCCGGGTGCCTCGGCATTCGCCAAGCTCTACAGCACCGTCTACGGCGTCAGCCCGAGACGCGTCCTGGAACGGTGACCAGCACAAGGGGGATCGCATGAAAGTCGCCTACGCCGCAGCGGAGACCACCGACGCCACGATCGAAGCGCTCGCGCCGTTCTTCCCGGACGTGCGGTTCGGGGCGGTCGGCAGCGACGAGCTGCGCTTCGAGCTGGAGGCGCACACGGCGAGCGGCGTCGTCCTCACGGACTACACCATCGAGGGACTCGAGCTCCAGATGACCACGGAGATGCCCGGGTTCATGGTCGGCGAGAGCCCGATGGACGGCCGGATGACGATCGGGCGGGAGCCCATCGACACCACCCAGCCGGTCGCGATCCCGCACCACGGACTCGACGCCGTGCTGACCAGCGTCGACGCCCGCGCCATCCAGCTCGACACGGAGGCCGTCCTCCGGTTCGTCCGCGTCGACCTCGGCGCCGACCGGATCGACCTGCACAACATCGGCACCGCCCCGCTCACCGTGGAGGCCGGGGAGCGCTGGCACACGGTGGCCGACTTCGTCCACCACAGCATGCTCGACGGCACCGCGGACGAGCCGCTGATCGGCGCCGCCCTGTCGGAGCTGCTGGTCGGCGCCTACCTCACGACGTTCCCGACCACGTGGCTCGACGACCGCAAGCCGACCAACTCGTCCAACCACTCCGTGGCGGCCGTGCGGCGCGCGAAGGAGTTCGTCGACGACAACCGGCACCTCCCCATCCAGGTCTCGGACATCGCGGCGGCGGCCAGGATGTCGGTGCGCGGGCTGCAGGACCTGTTCCGCCGCGAGACCGGCAAGACCCCGATGGAGTACCTGCGGCTGGCGCGGCTGGAGGCCGCCCACCGCGAACTCGTCGACGGGGACCCGACCCTCGGCCACACCGTCGGGGACATCGCCCACCGCTGGGGCTTCGGCCACATCCCGCGGTTCTCGGCGTACTACCGGGACCAGTACGGGCAGAACCCGGGCGACACGCTGCGGGGGTAGGGACGGCTCAGCGGGCGGCGCGGCCCGCCAGGGCGTCCGCCGCGCGGCGCACCTGCTCGCGGAGCGCGTCCGCGACGGCCGCGACGGCGGGGTGCCGCAGCGAGTCGGGGTGGATGACCATCCAGTACGGCAGGCTCGCGCTGAACTCCGCGGGCAGCAGCCGGACGAGGTCGTCGTGGCGGTCGGCCATGAAGCACGGCAGGAGGCCGATGCCGGCGCCCACCCGGGTGGCCTCCACGTGTACGAAGACGTTGGTCGAGGTGAGGGCGTCGCGCATCTGCGGGGCGAGGCGGCGCGGGAGGTCGAGGTCGTCCACCTGCAGGATCGATTCGACGAAGTAGACGAGCGGGTGCGCGAACACATCCTCCCGGGTCTGCGGCACGCCCGTCCGCTCCAGGTAGGCGCGGGACGCGTACATCCCGAGCGTGTAGGAGCCCAGCTCGACGGTGTGCGCCCGCCTGGTCTGAGGCGGTCCCACGACGATCTCGAGGTCCAGGCCGGAGCGGTGCTGCAGGGCCTGACGGGTCACGGTGAGGATCTCGACCGAGAGCCGCGGGTGCTCCCGTCGTAGTGCGGCGATCGCCGGCGCGGCGATGTACGCGCTGAACCCGTCGGTCGCCGACATCCGCACGACGCCCTCGATCGGATCGGCCTCCTCCTCCGGGCGGGTGAGCGCCGACACGGCCGCCTCGATCCGACCCGCCGCGTCGACGGCGCGGCTCCCGAGCGCGGTGAGCTCCCAGCCGCCGGACGCCTGCGTGAGCAGGCGCCCGCCGAGCGCCTCCTCCAGGGCGTCGATGCGGCGGGACACCGTGGTGTGATCGACGCCGAGCTGCTCGGCCGCGCGGGCGTAGCGGCCGGCGCGTGCCACAGCGAGCAGCATCAGCAGGTCATCGGATCTCGGCTTCCTCGACGATTCCATGTGTGCAATTCTGCACTGCGCCGTCGCGACCTTGGGCATTGATTCGCACTCGGGCTCCCGGGAGACTGGCCCGCGGATGTCACCGTCGACATCGAAGGAGAGAGTATGGAAACCACCGCGAGTCCCCGCACCCTCAAGACGATCGTCGCCGCGTCCATGGCCGGCACCGTCGTCGAATGGTACGAGTTCTTCCTCTACGCCACCGCCGCGAGCCTCGTCTTCGGCGCGTTCTTCTTCCCGGCCACCGGGAGCCCGCTGGACGGCGTGATCGCCGCCTTCGTCACCTACGCGGTCGGGTTCATCGCCCGCCCGCTCGGCGGCATCGTCTTCGGCCAGATCGGCGACCGGCTCGGCCGCAAGCCCACCCTGCAGGCGACGATCATCATCGTCGGAGCGGCGACCTTCCTGATGGGCTGCCTGCCCGGTTTCGCCAGCGTCGGCTACTGGGCGCCCGCCCTCCTCGTCGCGCTGCGCTTCATCCAGGGCTTCGCGCTCGGCGGCGAGTGGGGCGGCGCCGTGCTGCTCGTGGCCGAGCAGAGCCCCGACCGCAGCCGCGGGTTCTGGGCGAGCTGGCCGCAGGCGGCCGTGCCCGTCGGCAACCTCCTGGCGACGCTCGTGCTGCTGGTGTCCTCCTGGGTGATGGCGCCGGAGGCGTTCCTCAGCTGGGGCTGGCGCATCGCGTTCTGGCTCTCCGCCGTGATCGTGCTCGTGGGCTTCTACATCCGCACCCGGGTCAGCGAGGCGCCGATCTTCATCGAGGCCAAGGCGCAGGCGGAGGGCGAGCAGCGCGCCGACTACGGCGTCGGACAAGTGCTCAAGCGCTACCCGGGCGGCGTGCTGAAGGCGATGGGCCTGCGCTTCGCGGAGAACATCTTCTACTACATCGTGGTGAGCTTCACGATCGTCTACCTGAAGGAAGTGCACAACTACGACACCGCCCAGCTGCTGCTGGCCCTGCTGGTCGCGCACGTCGTCCACTTCCTCGTCATCCCGCAGATCGGACGGCTCAGCGACCGGGTGGGACGCAAGCCGGTCTACCTGATCGGCGCGGTGCTCGCCGCCACCTGGGCGTTCTTCGCCTTCCCGCTGTTCGACACCCTCAACCCGCCGCTCATCGTGCTGGCGGTGACCATCGGACTCGTCTTCCACGCGTTCATGTACGCTCCGCAGCCCGCCATCATGGCCGAGCTGTTCCCGACCCGGATGCGCTACTCGGGCGTCTCCCTCGGCTCGCAGGTGGTCTCCATCGTCGCCGGCTCGCTCGCGCCGATCCTGGCGACCGCCTGGCTGAAGGACTACCACAGCTGGCTGCCGGTGGCCGTCTACATCGTGATCGCCTGCGTCGTGACCCTGGTCGCCGTGGTCTCGCTGCGCGAGACGAAGGGCATCTCGCTGGAGGCCGTCGACCAGGCCGACGCTCTCCGCGACGCCCGGAGCGCCACGCCGTCCGTCGCGCGCTGAACACGATCCACCACCGCACCGAAAGGCACCACATGACCTCGTTCCAGGGACGCCGCGCTCTCATCACCGGCGGCGCGAGCGGGATCGGCGCCGCATGCGCCCGCGCGTTCGCCGCAGGCGGCGCGCACGTGACCGTGGCCGACATCGACGGCGACGCGGCTGCCCGCGTCGCCGCCGAGATCGGCGGCGAGAGCTGGCGGGTAGACCTCGCCGACACGGGCGCCCTCGCCGAGCGTCGGCTGGACACCGACATCCTCGTCAACAACGCGGGCATCCAGCACGTGAGCCCGATCGAGGAGTTCGATCCGGCGCGGTTCTCCCTGATCCTCCGGCTGATGCTGGAGGCGCCGTTCCTGCTCATCCGCGCCGCGCTGCCCGGCATGTACGAGCGCGGCTTCGGGCGCGTGATCAACCTCTCCAGCGTCCACGGGCTGCGCGCCTCGAAGTACAAGGCGGCGTACGTCTCCGCCAAGCACGGCCTGGAGGGCCTGTCGAAGGTGACGGCGCTGGAGGGCGGCGAGCACGGCGTGACGAGCAACTGCATCGACCCGGGCTACGTGCGCTCGCCGCTGGTGGAGAAGCAGATCGCCGACCAGGCCCGGCTGAACGGGATCGGCGAGGACGAGGTCCTGGCGCGCGTGCTGCTCGCCGAATCAGCCGTCAAGCGGCTGGTCGAGCCCGAGGAGGTCGCCAGCCTCGCGCTGTGGCTGGCGGGGCCGGACGCCGGGATGGTCACGGGTGCGAGTTACACCATGGACGGCGGGTGGAGCGCGCGATGACCGGTCTCGACAAGACGGTCGGCTCGGCCGCAGAAGCCGTCGCCGACATCCCGGACGGCGCGTCCATCGCGGTCGGCGGCTTCGGGCTGTGCGGCATCCCGATGGTGCTCATCGACGCGCTGCTGGAGAGCGGGGTCCGCGACCTCGCGGTGGTCAGCAACAACTGCGGTGTCGACGACTGGGGGCTGGGCGTCCTGCTCGCGGCGCGCCGGATCCGCAAGATGACGTCGTCCTACGTGGGCGAGAACCGCGAGTTCGAGCGCCAGTACCTCAGCGGCGAGCTCGAACTGGAGCTGACCCCGCAGGGCACGCTCGGCGAGAAGCTGCGGGCGGGCGGCTCCGGGATCGCCGCGTTCTTCACGCGCACCGGCGTCGGCACGATGGTGGCCGAGGGCGGCCTCCCGCGACGCTACGCCGCGGACGGCTCGGTCGCGCTGGCGTCGCCGCCCAAGCAGCTGCAGACGTTCGAGGTCGGCGGCGTGCGCCAGGAGTTCGTGCTGGAGGAGGCGATCAGCACCGACTTCGCGCTCGTGCACGCCGAGGTCGGCGACCGAGCGGGGAACCTGCGCTTCCACGCCTCTGCGCGCAACTTCTCCCCCGTCGCGGCGATGGCCGGCCGGGTCTGCGTCGCCCAGGTGGAACGGCTGGTCGAGCCGGGCGAGCTGGCTCCCGACGACATCCACCTGCCCGGCGTCTACGTCCACCGCCTGCTGGAGGTCGGGGACGTCGAGAAGCGCGTCGAGCGGTTCACCGTCGCACGGACGGAGGGCTGAGATGGCGCTCACCCGCGAGCAGCTGGCCGCGCGCGCCGCCTGGGAGCTGCCGGACGGCGCCTACGTCAACCTGGGCATCGGGCTGCCGACGCTCATCCCGAACCACCTCCCGGACGGCCGGTCGGTCGTGCTCCAGTCGGAGAACGGCATCCTCGGCACGGGACCCTATCCCGACGCGGACGCGGTCGACCCCGACCTCATCAACGCCGGCAAGGAGACGGTCACCACACTCCCCGGAGCGGCGTTCTTCGACTCTGCGCTCAGCTTCGGCATGATCCGCGGCGGCAAGATCGACGTCGCTGTGCTCGGCGGGATGCAGGTCTCGCAGCGCGGCGACCTCGCCAACTGGATGATCCCGGGCCGGATGGTCAAGGGACCGGGCGGCGCGATGGACCTCGTCCACGGCGCCGGCCGCGTCATCGTGCTGATGGAGCACGTCGCGAAGGACGGCACCCCCAAGATCGTCCCCGAGTGCACGCTGCCGCTGACCGGACGCGGCGTCGTCGACCGGATCATCACGGACCTCGCGGTGATCGACGTGACCCCGGACGGCCTGCTGCTGGTGGAGGTCGCACCGGGCGTCGACGTTGCCGACGTCGTGGCCGCGACCGCGGCTCCCCTGCTGGCGGGGAGCCGCTAGGGCGGACCTACGGAACCAGGTACCCAGCCGCCCGGTACAGCTCGTACCACTCCGGCCGCGTCAACGGCAGCTCGGAGCCGAGCGCGGCGGCGGCCACGCGCGACGGCGTCGTCGTGCCCAGCACGACCTGCATCCGGGCCGGGTGCCGGGTGATCCACGCCACGGCGATGGCCTCGGCGGGGACGCCGTACTTCGCGGCCAGCCGGTCCACGACCGCGTTGAGCTCGGGATAGCGGTCCGAGCCCAGGAACGGCCCGTCGAAGAAGCCCGCCTGGAAGGGCGACCAGGCCTGCACGGTGATGTCGTTCAGGCGGCAGTAGTCGAGGATGCCGGAGTCGCGGCTGACCGACTGGTCGAGGGCCTGCATGTTGGAGGCCACGCCCTGGGCGATGATCGGCGCGTGCGTGATCGACAGCTGCAGCTGGTTGGCGACGAGCGGCTGGGTCACGGAGCGGCGCAGCAGGTCGATCTGGCCCGGGGTGTGGTTCGAGACGCCGAACGCCCGCACCTTGCCCGAAGACGCGAGCTCGTCGAAGGCGCGCGCGACCTCCTCCGGCTCGACCAGGGCGTCCGGACGGTGCAGCAGCAGGATGTCGAGGTAGTCCGTGCCCAGCGCCTCCAGGCTGCCGTTCACCGACTCCAGGATGTGCTCGGCCGAGAAGTCGAAGTACGGCCCGTCGGGCACGATGCCCGCCTTGGACTGGATGACGAACTCCTCGCGCTCGGAGGAGGTGAGCTTCATGGCCTCGGCGAACCGGCGCTCGCAGCCGTGCAGCGGGGTGCCGTACACGTCGGCGTGGTCGAGGAAGTTGATCCCGGCGTCCCGGGCGGTTCGCACCAGCGTGCGCACCTCCTCGTCGGACTTGTCCTGGATGCGCATAAGGCCGAGCACCACGTTGGGCGCGGTGATCTCGGTGCCGGGCAGCGTGAACGTTCTCACGGGTGATCCCTTCTGGAGAGCGGAGGAGGCACGCCCGGAAGGGACGCGCCTCCCACGCTACGAAGACCGCATTCGGAAGTCCAACAACTGTTTTCTCTGCCAGTCATGAGCCGGGTCGATGAAACAGCCCTCAGACGTCCCGGCCGAACAGGTCCTCCCACGTCTCCCGCCGGATGACGGCCCTGGCCTGGCCGTCACGCGCGAAGACCACGGGCGGGCGGCGGTAGCCGTTGTAGTTGTTCGCCATCGTGTGCGTGTAGGCGCCGGTGGCCGGCACGGCGAGCAGGTCGCCGACCCGGGCGGCGGGCAGCCGCAGCGGGTCGATCAGCACGTCACCCGACTCGCAGTGCCGGCCGACGACGACGACCTCCTCCGTGTCCTCGTCGTTCAGGCGGCCGGCGAGGACGGCCTCGTAGCGCTGCTGGAACAGCGCGGCCTCCAGGTTGTCGCCCATGCCGCCGTCCACGGCGACGAAGTTGCGTGCGTCGCGTTTGACGGTGGTGACCGTGTAGAGCGTGAGGGCCGACCCGTTCACCATGCTGCGGCCCGGCTCGATGATCAGCTCGGCGTCGGCGGGCAGGTGCTCATCGGCGGCCGCGAGCAGCGCTTCGACGTACTCGTCGACGGAGGCCGGCCGGTCGGTCGTCGTGTAGCGGGCGCCGAGGCCGCCGCCGAGGTCGTAGACCGGGAAGGTGCCGAGGGCCGCGAGCGGCGCGACCGCCGCGGCGAGCTCAGCCGGGTCCATGATCTGCGAGCCGACGTGGGCGTGCAGTCCGCGCATGTCCAGCAGCGGGCTCGCCTCGATCCGGGCGATGAGGGGGCGCGCGGCAGCCGCCGTCAGCCCGAACTTGGAGCCCACCTGCCCGGTCTGCACGGCGGGGTGCGTGGACGAGACGACGTCGGGGACGATCCGGACGAGGACGGCCTGGACGCTCCCGGGCGCGACCAGCTGCTCCAGCCGGTCCACGTCGTCCGCGTTGTCCACGACGACGAGCCCGATGCCGGCCTCCACGGCGATCCGCAGCTCCTCCGTCGTCTTGGCGTTGCCGTGCATGACGACGAGCGCCGGGTCCACCCCCGCGCGCAGGGCGCTCAGGATCTCGCCGCCGCCCGCCACATCCAGGCCGAGCCCCTCCTCCACCATGACCCGTTGCACGGCGGTCGCCGGGAACGCCTTCGACGCGAAGACGACGCGCGCGTTCGTCCGGCGCGAGGTGAGCGCGGTGCGGTACTCCCGCGCCCGTGCGCGCAGGGCGGCCTCATCCACGACGATCGCGGGCGTGCCGAACTCGCGCGCCAGGTCGTCCACCCGGCAGCCGGCGATCACCAGGGTGCCGTCGGGGTCGACGGCCGCCCCGTGCGGGAAGAGGTCGAGGAGGGGGTGGGCCATATCGTTTCTTTCAGTCGGTTCGGATCGGGCAGCGGGACATCAGTCCCGCTCGCGGCCGCCGACGCCGTGCGGGACGACGACGACCGGGACGGGCGAGTGGCGGACGATCTTGGCGGCGTGCGAGCCGAGGAACACGCGGGCGATCGGGCCGAGCGTGCTCGAGCCGACGACCAGCACCTCGTCCGGTTCCCAGCCGACGTCCGCCATGGCCGACTCCCATGTCTCGCCCAGGCCCACGGCGACGCCGGAGACCTCCGGAGCGTCCGGCAGCTCCGACACCTGGCGGACCAGCGAGGCCGCGTGCTTCTCGACGTCCGCCGCCCAGGCGTCCGCGATCGGCAGCTCGGCGTCGAGCCCGGCGCCCGACGTGCCGGAGTCGGGGGGAACGACGGCGAAGGAGGCCACCCGCAGCTCGGCGCCGACCGCTGTTGCAACTCCCGCGGCGCCGAAGACGAGACCGGTCGACGCCCCGGTGCCCCGGTAGGCGGCGGTGACCCGGCTGACGCGGGCATCCTCCGCCGTGCGGTAGCCGCGTGGTGCGATGGCGACCGGGACGGGGGACGCGTGCAGCAGGGTGTCGCTCGCGGAGCCGAGCGCGATCCGCCCCGGCTGCCCGTCCGTCGCCGAGCCGACGACGATGAGCGATGCCTCGCGCTGCTCCGCGAGCCCCACGAGGCCGCGGCGGGCCGACGGAGCCTCGTGCAGCAGGTACTCCGCGGCGACCGAGCCGCCGAGGACGGCGGCGGCGTGGTCGAGGGCGCCGTCCGCGTTCTCCCGGGTGTAGCCGCGCCACTCCGCGTCCGCGCCTCCCGCCGTCGTCGGCCACGCCGGCGGGACCACGGCGGCGACGATGAGGTCGGCGCCGGAGGAGCGGGCCAGCATCGCGGCCAGGTGCAGCGCGGAGGCGGAGCGGTGCGCGGGGTCCACCCCGACGACGATGCTCACTTCCGGCCCGCCTTCCTGCGCTCGGCCGCCTCGCGGATCTCGCTCTTGCTCGGCTGCGCGAAGTTGCTCGTGTACGGGGCGTCCGCGCCGGCGACCGGCGAGCCGGTCTGCAGCGTCGAGTGCTTCCGGCCGTAGAACCAGTAGAAGACGAGGAACGCGGCCGTCCAGATCAGGAACACGATGATCGTGATCAGGCGCAGCTGGGTGATGATCGCGATACAGCCGGCGATCGACAGGATGGGGATCGTCCAGCCGAGCGGCAGGCGGAAGCCGCGCTCCAGCTCCGGCTCCCGCACGCGCAGGATGATGACGCCGAGCGACACCACGATGAAGGCCACCAGGGTGCCGATGCTCGTCATCTCCGCGAGGAAGTCGATCGGGACGACGGCAGCGAGCACGCTTGTGGCGATCATGACGATGACGGTGTTGCGCACCGGCGTCATCGAGCGCGGGTTGACCTTCGCGAAAACCTTCGGGATCATCCCGTCCCGCGACATGGCGAACAGGATGCGGGTCTGCCCGTAGAGGACCACGAGCGTCACCGAGAAGATCGAGATGATCGCGCCGATCGCCACGATGGTGCCGGGCCAGCTGGAGCCGATGATGTTCTGCAGGATCGCGGCGAGCCCGGCGTCCTGGTTCGCGAACTTCCCCGGGGCCTGGGCGCCGAGCGCGGCGACGCTGGTGGCCACGTACAGCAGGATGATGATGATCAGCGCGAAGATGATCGCGAGCGGCAGGTTCCGCTTCGGGTTCTTCGCCTCCTCGCCCGCAGTCGAGACGGCGTCCAAACCGACGAACGAGAAGAAGATGATCCCCGCGCCGCCGACGATGCCGGCGAATCCGGCCGGGGCGAAGTTGTGGAAGTGGTCGGCGTTCCACCCGGTGAAGGCGACGGCGCAGAAGAACACCACGACGGCGATCTTGACGACCACCATGATGCTGTTGACCGTCGTGGACTCGCGGGCGCCGCGCAGCAGCAGCAGCGAGCACAGCACGATGACGATCACCGCGGGGATGTTGACGATGCCGCCCTGCTCCGGCGCCTGCGAGAGCTGCACAGGGAGCTGCCAGCCGAACAGGTTCTGCAGCAGCTGGTTGACGTACTGGGACCAGCCGACCGCGACGGCCGCGGTCGAGACGCCGTACTCCAGCAGCAGACAGGCGCCGACCGCCATGGCCGTTCCCTCGCCGAGCGTCGCGTACGCGTACGAGTAGGTCGAGCCGGAGGCGGGGACTGCGCCCGCCATCTCGGCGTAGCAGAGGGCGGTGAGCCCGGCGACCACGCCGCCGATGACGAACGACCAGATCACGGCGGGGCCGGCGACGGGGACGGCCTGGGACAGGATGAAGAAGATCCCCGTCCCGAGCGTGCCGCCGACGCCGATCATGGTCAGGGAGAAGAGGCCGATGCTGCGTTTCAGATGCGCCTCACCGGCTCCGGGAGGCGTCGTGGGCTTTCTGCGCAGCAGCTGCTGAGCGATTGTGGGCATATCTACCAGTCTCCTTTGATTGGCGTGGGGTTGCGAATCGGGGCGGGCGGCTCAGCCGGTGACGGTCACCCGGAACCGGTCGACCCGCGGGTCGACGGCTCCGCGCACGTAGCCGGACGGGGAGGCGGCGACCGCCCGCAGGAAGGCCACGGTCTGCTCCGTGATCTCCTCGCCGGGGATGAGGTTCGGGATCCCGGGCGGGTAGGCGGCGAGGGTGTCGGCCGAGATGCGCCCGACCGCGTCGGCCGCGGCCACGAGCTCGGTGGCGGCGAAGAACGCGTCCCGCGGCAGCATGCGCAGCGGGCCGGAGGCGGGCAGGGCCGGGAACTCGTCGGCCCCGCCGGTGGAGCGCTCGGCGCGGGCCTCCGCGGAGTCCGCCGCCGCGACGAGCGCCCGGTGCGCCCGCACGAGGTCCGGCGTCTTGCCGGCGCCGATCAGCGCGACGAGCGTGGTCGCGGTGGACATCTCGAAGAAGATCCCCTCGGTGTCGATGAGCCGCTGGCGCAGCCAGTGCCCGCTGACCCCGGTGTGCGAGACGTCGATCGCGACGCGCAGCGGGTCCACGGCGACGATGTCGTCGAACGCGCCGAAACCGTCGCTCAGCACGCCGAATCGCGGGTCGTCGCGCAGCGCGTCCCGGAACGCGTCGGCGACCGCGATCGAGCGGCCGATCAGCTCGGCCCCGGTGACGAGCGAGTGCCGCGCGATATCGAGCGAGGCCTGCAGCAGCGCCGAGGTGGAGGTGGAGGCGGTGATCGATACCGCGCGCTCGATCAGCGGTTCGAGCGTGTCGGCGAACGGGCCGTGGCCGAGGTGGAGCATGGCGGACTGGGTGAGCGAGCCGCCCAGCTTGTGGGTGCTGGAGACGACCAGGTCCGCGCCGAGCCGGGCGGGCGACTCCGGGAGGTCCGGGTGGAAGCCGAAGTGCGGCCCCCAGGCGCCGTCGACGATGAGCGGAGCGCCGTGCGCGTGCGCGACCCGCGCCAGCCCGGCGACATCGGCGACGGAGCCGAAGTAGCTGGGCGAGACGATGTAGACCGCGTCCGCCGGCCGCCCGGCCTCCGCCGCCGCGGTCAGCGCCGCGTCGAGGGAGTCGGGCGAGACGCCGTGCGCGACGCCGTGGCCGGCGTCGATGGAGGGCAGCACGAACGACGGCGCCAGCCCTGCGGAGAGCACGCCGTCGCTGAAGCTCGAGTGCGCGCTGCGCTGCGACAGGATGTTCGGGCCGAGCCCGCGTACGGCCAGCGCCGCGATCCGGTTGGCCTGCGAGGCGCCTCCGGTCAGGAACCAGGTGCGGCGCGCGCCCCAGGCGTCCGCCGCGAGTTCGAGCGAGCGGCTGAGCGGCGAGTCCTCGCCCAGGTCGATGTCGTCCACCAGCATCGGGACGTCGAGCTGCAGCGCCCGCGGACCGAGGAAGTCGGCCAGCCGCGCGCTGAGGCCGAGCTCGTCGCCGCCGTGGCCCGGGACCATCAGCGGGAGGGGCGCGCGTGCCGCGTGGCGTTCCAGCGCGTCCGCGTACGGCGTCTCCCAGTGCCGGAGGTCGGCGGAGGTCGGCAGCAAGCGGTCGGTCGCGGAGCGGGTGGGGGCCATTCCTCCATCGTGCGGGCGGCGTCCCTCGGCCAGAATCCCCCGAACGTCGCGCTGCCCACATAGACTGTATGTGACTCACCCACCTCCAGACAGGGCATCCGATGGCGGATCTGCGACAGTTCGAGGCGCTCCGCGCGGTCCACGCCGAGGGCTCGGTCACCGCCGCCGCGCGCCGCCTGGGCTGGGGCCAGCCGACCGTCGACTACCACCTGAAGAACCTCGAACGCCTGGTCGGGGCGCCCGTGCTCGTGCGCTCGCCACGCGGCAGCAGGCTGACGCCGGTCGGCATGCTGCTCCTCGAACGCGCGCAGGAGATCCTGACGCTCAGCGAGCGGGCGATCGGGGACGCGCGCGAATTCAGCGCGCTCGGCCGGGTGCGGCTGCGGTTCGGGACCTTCGCGACGGCGGCGGCGAGCATCCTGCCGTTCGTCGCCGGCAGTGTCGGCGACCTCGGCATCGAGATCGACGCCATGTTCGACGAGGTCCCCGCGCTCGTCGACCGGATCAACCGCGGTGCGCTCGACGCCGCCCTCGTCTACACCGTGCCCGGCTACGACCTGCCGTTCCGGCCGAACGTGGTGACGATGGAGGTGTTCCGCGATCCCCTGCTGCTGGCGGTGCCCGTCGGCCACCCGCTCGCGTCGCGCACGTCGGTCGACCTCGCGGCAGTGCTCTCGCTCTCCGACGAGCGCTGGGTCTTCGCCACGTCCGCGGAGGACGCGATGGACCGCGTCGTCGCCGACGCGTTCGCGGCGGAGGGGCACGTCCTGGACGTCGCGATCCGCACCGACGATTTCCAGGTCCTCCTGGGCATGACCGCGGCGCGGATGGTGGTCGGGATCATCCCGGGCCTCGCGACGGCCGCCGCGCACCCCGGCATCGTCCTGCTCCCGGTCGACGACCCCTCGTTCGTGCGCTCGATCCTCGTCGCGACGCCGGCGGAGGACGCGCGCCGCCGGCCCTCCCCCGCCGTGCGCCACCTCGTCGCCGCGGTCCGCGACGGCTTCGCCGCCGTGCAAGCCGGAAGCACGCAGCAGTGACGCCGTCGCCCGAACCCTCGAAGGAGACCGCCATGAGCTACCGCACCCTCGAACCCGGCCAGACCGCGCGGATCCACATCCACGACGCCCGCACCGGGGAGGACGTCGTCATCCACGAGAGCGACGACGTGCTCTTCGAGGCGCCCAACTGGTCGCTCGACGGAAGCCGGCTGCTGCTGAACGGCACGGGAGTGCTCTGGTCGCTCGCCCCGGAGGCCGGCGCACAGCCCGCGGAGATCGTCCACGACGGTCTCCCCGCCCTCAACAACGACCACGTCCTCGACCCCGGCGGCGAGGCGATCTACGTCTCCGCGATGGACCGGCACATCTACCGGGCGCCGCTCGCCGGCGGCGCGGTCGAGAGGGTGACCTCCGACGACGACGTCTGGCACTTCCTGCACGGGGTCTCGCCGGACGGCCGGCGCCTCGCCTACGTGCGGATCACGAGCTTCGACCAGCCGGGGACGCTCGCCGTGCTGCCCGCGACCGGCGGAGCGTCCACCATCGTGGACACCGGCGCCGGCCACATCGACGGACCGGAGTGGTCGCCGGACGGCGACTGGATCTACTTCAACAGCGAGCACTGGGCCTCCCGCCCCGGCCACGCGCAGCTCGCGCGCATCCGCGAGGCCGGCGGCGAGCCGGAGCGGCTGGTCGTCAGCGACACCGTCGACTGGTTCCCGCACCTGTCGCCCGACGGGCGCCGGGCCGTCTACATCGAGTTCCCTCCCGGCACGGAAGGCCACCCGGCAGACCTCGATGTCGCCCTCGTCGTGGTCGACACCGCGGACTGGACTGCACCGCTGGAGCGCCTCCCGCTCCCCGGCGGGCAGGGCACGATCAACGTCAACAGCTGGTCGCCCGACTCCACCCGGTTCGCGTACGTGTCGTACCCGTACGGCGGCTGATCACCCTGCCGGCGTGAATGTCGCGACCCCCACGGTCGTGTCGCTCTGCCCGTAGTAGGCGAACCAGGTCCCGCGGAACCACACCAGGCCCTCCACGAAGGTCACGTTCTCGGACATCCCGTGCTTGTCCTCGTCGGTGGTCGGCCGCAGCCACGGCTCCAGCAGCGCGGCGACCGGCACCGTCGGGCGGGACGGCTCGAACAGCACCTGGCCGCTGGAGTAGTAGAAGCCGCCCTCCGGCGGGTGGACCGCGCTGTTGTGCATCAGCAGGATGTGGCCGGTGCGGGTCAGCAGCGGCTGCGGCCCCGTCTCCACCAGGCCGCTCATGAAGGTGCCGGGCCGCGGGGTCAGCACCGGCTCCGGGTCGGCCAGCCGCCAGTGCAGGAGGTCCGCCGACTCCGCGAGGTACACGTTGCCCTCGCCGACGTACATCAGGTAGCGGCCGTCGACCGGGGTCTCCAGGATGACGCCGCCCTTGCTCCACTCCTCCACCGGCGGCTGCCGCGTGCCGCGGAAGGTGTCGACGCCCGGGAGCATCGGGCCGTGCTTGGTCCACGTCCGCAGGTCGGTGGAGGTCGCCAGGCAGAGCCGTGCGGTGGTGCGGTCCCAGCCCGTGTAGGTCAGGTAGAAGGTGTCGCCGATCTTCACGACGCGCGGGTCCTCGCAGCCGTAGCGCTCGTAGTCGTGCTCGGGGAACAGCACAGGCTCGGCGTCGCGCTCGAAGCGGAGGCCGTCGTCGCTCACGGCGTACCCGACCGACGACACGATGTCGGCGGCGTGCGCGCGGTACAGCATGACCACGCGGCCGTCGTGGACGATCGCAGCGGGGTTGTAGACATTGGTGGACTCCCAGGCCCCGGGGCCGGGGCGGAGCACCGGGTTCGCCGGCGACGGCGTGAAGGGGCCGAAGGGGTAGTCGATGGGCGGGTGGGCGTTCATGTGTCCTTCCGGAAGGTCGAGAAGTCGAGGGCGCGCAGCCAGTCCTCCGGTGTGAGGTCGTGGCCGCCGTCGCGCACGTGGTGGGCGAGCCCGCCCGCGGGGAACGCCGGGGCCGCGGCGAGCGCCGCCGCCGCCTCCCCGACCGGGTCGGCCCAGTGGTCGTCGCGCGCGCTGAGGACGAGCACGCGACGCGGGGCGATGGCCGCCAGGAGCTGGTGCTGGTCGAGCGGGAGGTCGCCCTCGCGGTGCGCGTACGCGGCGAAGGAGGGCACGAACCAGTGCGGGAACGCCGTCGTGATCGCGGCGATGTCCTCCCCGCCGGGATGCCGGAACAGCGAGGCCCCGGCACAGCCGGAGTCGTTGGAGACCGCGACGGCGAATCGGTGGTCCTGGGCGGCGGCCCACAGTGCGGCTTTGCCGAGTCGCGAGTGGCCCAGCGCGATCGCGCGGGAGGAGTCGACGCCGCCGACCCATCCGGCCAGGTCGAGGAGGCGGGACAGGCCCCACGCCCAGGCGCCGACCGCGCCCCAGGCCGGCGCGTCGCCTGTGGGGAAAAGGGCGCGGACTCCCGGGGTCGCCGGCGCGGGCTCGTCCGGCTCGATCTGCCGGTAATCGGCGGTCAGCACCGCAAAGCCGGCTGCCACGATCCGGGCGTAGGGCCAGCGGTCGGACTGGTCGCCGTCGATGCTGTCCTGGTTGCCCGTGAAGTTGAGCGCGACGACGACGGGCGCCCGGCCCGGGGAGCCCGTCGGGACGTGCACGAGCACGTCGAGCGCGAGCACCCCCTCCGGGCACGCGATCGACGCCACCAGACGCCGGCGCACCGCGGCGCCGTCGAGCACGGTCTCGGGAGGCTGCGGCTCGGTGACCCCGGTCAGCCGCGCGCCCGCCGGGGTGCGACCGTAGAGCAACCGCGCGAACGTCCCCACGATGTCCTCGGACCGGCCCGGCAGCGGCGGCAGCGCGGGCGCCGAGCCCAGCCAGGCGCGGGCCGCTTCGGTGAGATCGCCGGTCACGGAGCGTGGAGCCCGCCATCCAGCCCGCGCACCCCCGCTGCCCACTCGTCGTGCCCCGACAGCCCCGCCGGGAAGCGCGCGGCCGCCCGCTCGTCCACCTCGATCCCCCAGCCCGGCGCCTCGTTCGGCGTCAGCCAGCCGTCGACGATCTCCAGCGTCCCGGGGAACACTTCCCGCGCCGCCTCCGAGTACACGTGCCCTTCCTGGATGCCGAACGCGCTCGTGGTCACGTCGACCGCGACGTTCGCCGCCGCGCCGATCGGGGAGGTGTCGCCCGGCGCGTGCCAAGCGGTGCGCACACCGGAGAACTCCGCCAGCGTCGCCAGCTTCTTCGCCGGGGTCAGGCCGCCGATGGCCGAGATGTGGGCGCGGATGAAGTCGACGCCTCCCCCGGTGATCAGCCGTGCGGCGTCGGTCAGCGAGGTCGCCAGCTCCCCCACCGCGATCGGCACCGGGGACTGCGAGCGCACCTCCGGGAGGCGGTCCCAGTGCTCCGGCGCGATCACGTCCTCCAGGAAGAACAGCCGGTACGGCTCCAGCGCCCGTGCCAGCACGACGGCCTCCTTCGGCGTCAGCCGGGAGTGGACGTCGTGCAGCAGCTCCAGCCGGTCGCCGAAGCGCACCCGGGCCTCCTCGAACAGCGCGGGCGTCGTCGCCAGGTAGGCGCGCGGGTCCCAGCCGCGCGGGTAGGGCGCCCCCACCCGCGCCGGCCCGTCGACGGGCGCCGCACCGTAGGTGCCGATGCCCGGCTGCCCCACCTGCAGCCGGACGTGCCGCCAGCCCCGCTCGGCGAACTCCTCGGCCTGGTCGAGCGTCTCCCGGATGTCCCGGCCGCCCGCGTGGATGTAGGTGTCCGCCGCCGCGCGCACCTTGCCGCCGAGCAGCTCGTGCACCGGCAGGCCCGCGCGCTTGCCCGCGATGTCCCACAGCGCCATGTCGAGCCCGGACAGCGCGTTGTTGCCGACCGGCCCCTCCCGCCAGTAGCCCGAGTAGCGCACGAGCCGCAGGAGGTCGCCGATGTCGCCTGGGTAGCGCCCGACGACCAGCGGCGCCAGGTGCTCCTCCACGAACGCGACGACAGCGTGCCAGCGCTGCGTGTAGGTCGCGCAGCCGTAGCCGTGCAGGCCGTCCTCGTCGGTGTCGACGCGGACCACGACGAGCGGGATGCCCTCCGGCGCCGTGACGATGGCGCGCACGCCGGTGATGCGCACGTCCTGCGGCGCGGGCCAGGGCTGGTCGAAGGTGCGGAACGGGACGGTGTCAAGCACTGAGGGCTCCCAACTCGAGCGGGTCGGCGGCCGGGTCCGGCCGGTGGATGGAGTACTGCGGTTCGAACCCGAGCAGCTCGCGCGCCCGGGCGGTGTCGACCAGCGGGCCGCGGGCGCCGATGGGAGTCCGCAGCGGCACGGCCGGCGCGTAGGCGCGCAGCAGTTCGTCCGCCGGCCGGTCGAGCAGGAGGTCGTCCGCGCTCAGGCTGACGACGTGCGCGCCGGCGAGCGGAGCGGTCAGCCCGAGCTCGATCGCCCGCACCCCGTCCCGGAGGTCGAGGTAGGCCCAGCCCTCCCGCGCCATCGACGCGGGGTCCTGCCCGACCGACTCGGCCGTCTCGCGCAGCGTCTCGGCGTCCTTCACGAGCGGGAAGCGCAGCGCGACCACGTCGATCCCCCAGCGCCGCCACATCATCCGGGCGGTGGCCTCGTCGTACTGCTTCGACAGCGAGTAGGCGTCGTCGATGTCGGCCGGTGTCTGCTCGTCCAGCGGGTAGTACGCGGGCGCGACCTCGTGGCTGTTCATCGGGACGCCGAACGCGTTGATGCTGCTCGCGATCACCGCGCGGCGCACGCCGGCCTGACCGGCGAGCGACAGCACCGTGAAGGTGGCCACCACGTTCGTCCCGAACACCGTCGGCGGCGTCCCGAGCGAGGGATGCGGGATGGCGGCGAGGTGCACGACGGCGTCCACGCCCTCCAGGGCCCGGGCCACGACGGACTCGTCCCGCGCATCGCCCGCGATCACCCGGTCGGCCGGGGTCTCGCCGTCGAACGCCAGGGACAGGGCTGTGACCTCCACCCCGAGCCCCGCCAGGCGCTCAGTGGTCGCGCGGCCGATCGCGCCGTCCGCTCCCGTCACCAGCACACGCCGCGGGAGCGGCCTCTGCATGTCGCTCATCGCCATGTCGCTCATCCCTTCACTCCTCCCGACATTCCGACCCCGCGCAGGAACGAGCGCTGGAAGACGACGAACAGCACGACCGGGATCAGCAGGGCGAGGAACAGCCCGGCGAGCTGGATGTTCAGCTCGCTGTGCTGCGCGAGCTTGGGCAGCGCGACCGAGACCGGCTGCAGGTCCGGGTTCGGCAGCACGAGCAGCGGCCACAGGTAGTCCTTCCACGACGCGATGACCGCCAGGAGCGCGACCACGCCGAGGATCGGCCGGGACAGCGGCAGCACCACCGTCGTGAAGACGCGGAGGTGCCCCGCGCCGTCGATCCGCGCCGCCTCGAAGTACTCGCGCGGGATCGCGTCGAAGAACCGCTTGATCACGATCACGTTGAACGCGCTGGCCGCGGCCGGCAGCCAGACCGCCCAGTAAGTGTTGGACAGGTTGGCCCCGATCACCGGCATCTTCAGGATGGTCAAGTACAGCGGCACCAGCGAGACGATCCCCGGGATGAACAGCGTCGCCAGGATCGCGCCCGACAGAATCGGCCCCCACTTCGGCCGCAGCACGCTCAGCACGTAAGCGCCGGTGGTGCAGACGAACAGGTTCGCGATCATCGCGCCGAGAGCCAGGATCGCGGTGTTGCCGAGGTAGTAGCCGATGTGGCCCTGGTTCCACGCCGTGGCCAGGTTCTGCCACTGCACGACCCCGGAGGGGAAGAACGCCAGCGGCTCGCGCAGGGTGTCCTGCGTCGGCGAGATGGCGGCCTTCAGCAGCCACAGCAGCGGACCGAGACCGGCGACGAGGAGGCCGACCAGGATCAGGACCTGCACGACCGTCAGCGGGACGCGCACCCGGCGCCGTTTGCGGTCGCTGTCGGAGATCACGCTGCGCTCGGCCGCTTCCACCCGTCTCCGGGGCTCCACTCGTCTCCGGGGCTCCACTCGTCTCATCAGTCGGTGCTCCATTTCCGGGTCGCGAACTGGTAGATCGCCGACAGCACGCAGAGGCCGGCGGCGAGCAGCACGCTCAGGGCGGTCGCCGCGCCGTAGTCGCCGTTGACGAACGCGTAGTTGTAGATGAGCAGGAGGATCGTCGTCGTCGCGCCCTGCGGGCCGCCCCCGGTGAAGAGGTACGGCTCGGTGAAGAGCTGCATCGTCCCGATGATCTGCAGCAGCAGCATCACCAGGATCACGCCGCGGATCTGCGGGAGGGTGATGTGCCAGACCCGTGACCAGATCCCCGCGCCGTCGAGCTCCGCCGCCTCGTACAGCTCGGTGCGCACCGAGGTGAGCGCGGCCAGGTAGATGATGACGGCCGTCCCGGACGCCGCCCAGGTGGCCTCCAGCACGATCGAGGGCATCGCGGTCGCCGGCGAGTCCAGCCACGGCTGCGGCGGGATGCCGACCAGGCCGAGGATCGAGTTGAACAGGCCGTCCGCCGACGAGTCGTAGAACACCTTCCAGAGCAGGATCGAGACCACAGGCGGCACGATCACCGGCAGGTAGGCGAGCGTCGTGTAGATCCACGACCTCCCGCGCAGCTCGGCCATGAACACGGCGAGGAAGATCGGCAGCGGGAAGCCGAAGACGATCGCGAGCACGGTGAAGTACAGGGTGTTGATCGTCGCCTGGCCGAGCGTCGGGTCGGCCAGGACGTACTGGAAGTTGCTCAGCCCGACCCACTGGGCCGGGGCGACGAGGTTGGTCTTCTGCAGGCTCATCACGAGCCCGTTCACGATCGGCCCCCACGAGAAGTAGAGGAAGATCAGCACGACCGGCAGCGCGAACAGCACGACGGCCGGTCCGCCCTGGCGGTACCAGGCGACGAAGCGGTTGCGGCGGCGCGGCTGCACGCGCTCCCTCGCCCGCGGGATGGTCGGGGCCTGCTCCCTGATCACCATGGTCACTCCTTACGGGATGGACGGACCGGCGCGCACCGGGTCACGGTACGCGCCGGGCCGTCGGTGATCAGCGTCCGAGCTTGGCTTGGACCGTGCTGGCCGCCTGGGAGAGCAGCGAGGAGATGTCGGCGTTCTGGTCGGAGAGCACCGCCTGGACCACCGGGTCGAGCGCCGCGTAGACCTCCTGCGCCTGCGCCGGCGGTTCGGGGATGATCTTCTGGTCGGCCGCGACCTTCACGTACGGGTCGAAGTTGCTCACCGGGACGTTCACGTACGGCTTGATCCAGCCGTTGAACTTCGCCTGCTGGTCGGCGCCCATGACCGGGAGGCCCGGGACGCCGACGGGCTGCTTGTCCGCCGCCTGCGCCTTGGCCTGCGCCACCGCTGCGGTCTGGTCCTGGTACTTCGCCAGGTAGAAGAACTCGATCCACTTGAGCGCCGCGACCTTCTGGTCCTCCGTCGCGTTCGGGTTGACCACCTCGACGGAGCCGCCGGACAGGGTGCCGTGGTCGCCGCCGTTTTGCGGGAGTCCGCCGACGCCGAGGTTCTTCGGGTCCATGCCGTTGGTCACGACGGAGGCCGAGTACTGGTCGGGCGCGGACATGAACATGCCGATCTTCCCGGCGGCGAAGCCCTGCGCCATGCTGTCGAGGTCGTAGAGCGTGGTGGTGCCCATCGACTGGTCGGTCCAGCGCATGTCGTGGAGGGCCTGGAGCGCGTCCTTCGACGGGGTGTCGTTGAAGGTGACCTTGGTGCCGGCCGCGTTCTCGATGGTGCCGCCGAACGCGTAGGTCTGCGTGGTGAACATCCAGCCGCCCTGGCCCTTGGTGCTGAGCTGGGCGTAGCCGACGGCGCCGGTCTTCTGCGCGATCTGCTTGGCGTCGGCGCGGACCTCGTCCCAGGTCGCCGGCGGCTTGTCGGGGTCGAGCCCCGCCTTGGTGAACAGGTCGCGGTTGTAGATGAGGCCGACCGAGTAGGCAGCGGTCGGGACGCCGTAGGTGTGGCCGCTGGAGTCCTGGGCCACCTTGAGCACGGTGGGGTTGAGCTGGCCGCCGAGCTTGGTCTGCTTCAGCGCGTCCGTCAGGTCGGCGACCTGCTTGCGGGCGATCAGGCCCTGCGGCTCGGTGAACGGCACGTTGAGCGTGTCGGGGAGGTTGCCGCCGGCCACGAGCGCCTGGAACGTGGTCGCGTCCCAGACCGTCTCGGTCGGCTTGAGGGTGATGTTCGGGTTGGCCTTCTCGAACGCCTTCACCTGCTTGTCGTAGTAGGCGCGGTTGTCGGCGTCGGACGCCGCCGGGCGGTCGCCGATCGAGATCGTGACCTTTCCGCTGCCGGCGTCCGAGCCGGGCGAGCTGGAGCATCCGACCAGTGCTGCGAGAACGGCGGCGCCGCTCGCTGCGGCGATGACCGCCTTTCGCGATGGTTTCATCATTGAAACTCCTTGATTGCAGCGGCCCCTGGGGGCCGCGTTCTCCGGGTTGGGATGAGTAGCGCAAATGCTTTCGCAACGGCAGTCTGCCGGATGCGTTGGGTAAAAGCAAGCATTTCTGGAATCTGCGCAATTGATTGCGCGTTGCTGGCGTGTCCGGCGTAGTTTGGCTGGCAGATGGATTGCAATAGTTTGCGCGATGCCCGCGATCTCGGCGGCGCGCCGGACCGGTGGAATCGGCGCGTCACGGCTCGTGATGGAATCGCTCTCACGCTGATGACACCCAGGCCGCGCGTGCCCTACCGTTGGGTGAGCGCCACACTCGAGGAGGACTGATGACGAAGCGGGCCAGCATGAGCGACGTCGCGCGCGCGGCGGGCGTCTCGCTGACCACGGCCTCCCGAGCCCTGGGCGGCGTGGGCCGGGTCTCCCCCGAGACACGCGCGAAGGTGATCGAGACGGCGGAGCGCCTCCAGTTCCAGCCGGACATGATCGCCCGCTCGTTCGTCACCGGCCGCAGCTTCATCGTCGGCGTGCTGGCGGAGGCCGCTCTCGGTCGGTTCAGCATGCCCCTCATCGTCGGAGCGACCGACTACCTCGGCCGGGAGAACATCGCGGCGGTCACCCTCGACGCGCACGGGACGCCGCGCATGCTCAACGAGTACCTGAAGCGCCTGCGCTCGCGACGCATCGACGGCATCCTCGTCGTCGGCGACGACCCCAACCGGGCGAGCCTGGTCCTGTCGGAGGACTTCTCGGTCCCCGTGGTGTTCGCCTCCTCTTCGGCCACCCCCGAGACGGACTACGTGGTCGCCCCGGACAACCGCGGCGCCGGCCGCACCGCCGCCGAGCACCTGATCACCCTCGGCCGCCGCAACATCGCGCACGTCACGGCCGCAGTCCACGAGCCGGCCGTGGACGCCCGCGCCGCCGGTTTCACGGAGGCCATGGCCGCCGCCGGCATGAAGATCGCGATGGGCGGCCCGCTCTACGGCAGCTACCTGCAGCGCTGGGGCACCGACGCCGCCGAGCGGATCATCGCCGCGGGCGAGCCCGTCGACGCGATCTTCGCCGCCAACGACGAGATCGCGATGGGCCTGTTCGCGACGTTCCACCGCCACGGCATCCGCGTCCCCGACGACATCGCGATCGTTGGCTACGACAACCGCCTCGCCGGCGTGGCCCGCCCCGACGACCCGCTCACCACCTTCGACCCCGAGCTGGGAACCGTCGGCGAGAAGGCCGCGGAGCGGCTGCTCAGCGTGATCGGGGGCGGCGGCGAGCCGGGCGTGGAGTACGTGGCCCCCCGCTTCGTGGTGGGCCGCTCCACGGTCGGCCCCACCCTGGACCCGTACGACGTGATGTGAGGCCGGCGGCTACCGGAGGAGCCTGCCCGGTCGCCAACGGAGGAGATCGCGGGCTGAGGCGGCCGGATCTCCTCCGCTGGGCGTCATCGGGCGGCGTGGCGGGGTGGATGTCCTCCGTTGGCGACGGTCACGCCGTCGCCCACTGGAACGTCTCCCAGCCCTGCAGCCGCGGCGCCTCCGCGAGCAGCGGCGTGTCCGCCGTGTCCTGCCGTGCGCTGACGAACTGGCCGTTCGCCAGCGCGACCAGCCCCGCACTGCCGCCGGTGACCGCCCAGCGGAACTTCTCCCAGGCGCCGATCGCCGTCACCAGCGCCACGAGCGGCGCGCCCGTCGTGTTCTGCCACGCGCTCACGTAGTTCCCGTTGGCCAGCGCCCGGAGCGCGATCGCGCCTCCTCCGGCGTCCACCACCGTGAACTTCTCCCACGTGTCCACGACCGTGGCGACGGCCTCCACCGGTGCGGTGCCGTCCGCGTTCACCCGCGTGCTCACGTAGAGACCGTTCGACGCCTTCAGCGAGATGGTCGAGCCGATCGGCGCGAGGCTGGCGACGGCGTCGGGGTGGGCGGTCACGTAGCTCTGGTACGCCGTGTACGGCGGGTCGAGCGGGGTCCCGTCCGCCTCGGTCAGGCCCCACTGCGTGCCGCCGTCGAGCTCGTAGATCATCGCGGACTGGAAGCCGACGGTGGTGCGCGCGGTGCGGAACTCGTCCAGCTGCCCGGGGATGTACGACGCGCGGTAGGTGAGCGGCTGGTTCGGGTCCGAGTTCCACTCGGTCATCAGGAACGGCTTGCCGTAGCGTGCCTTGCAGTAGATCGGGAGGTTGAACGACGGCCCGGCGCCGTCCGTCCCGATGTGGAAGATGTCGCCGTCGCCCTCGTAGTTGTGCCAGGTGGTGAGGTCCCAGCGCACGGTCGGATGGCCTCCAGAGCCGTCCGGCTGCATGCCGTCCCAGAGCGCGTCCGCTGCGGCGACGTCCGACTTGCAGAAGTTGATCCCGCACAGCGCTCCCGGCTGGACCGCCTTGACTCCGTCGATCAGTCCGCGCATGAAGCCGCGCATGATCGGCCAGTTGGCGTTGTTGAAGTCCACCACCTTCGTGCCGGCGTCGGCGACGTGGTCCGGCTGGATGATGTACGGGTCGCGGGTGAGCTCGTTGCCGCACTCGTACATCGTCACCCCGTAGGGGGCGAACGCGGTCGCGACGTTCACCCCGATGGCGCGCGCCGCCGTGTAGGCGTCACCCTCCGACCCGAAGGCCAGAGCGTCGCCCGAGCGGATGCCGGCGTCGATCACCGGGAACGTCGCCAGGCCGGCACCGTGCAGGTACTGCGCGATAGCCGCCGCGGCGCCGATCGTCCCCGTATCGCCGCCAGTGTTCACCCGCAGCACCGACGCCCCGAGCCCCGCCATCGCCGCGGCGATCGTCGCGGGCGACAGCGACGTGTCGTGGTGCGAGTTCACCCCGTAGCCGAGGCCGGCCGGCGCCGAGAGCGCGATGCGCGGATCCGTGGAGGGCCGCCACACGTCGCCCAGCACCACGTACCACTGGCCGCCCGTGCCGCAGTGGTAGACCATCCCGCCGTACCAGAGCAGCACGGACACATTGAACGTGTTGCCGACCGTGGCGCCGTCGCGGTAGATCACCCCGCCGGAGACGGTCCAGACGTGGCCGCCGTTGTCGGTGATGGAGGCCGCGGACGGGATCGTCGTCCCGTCCGGCGACGCGTTCGGGGAGTCCGCCATCGGCCGGACGCCGAGCGTGGACGCCGATGCGCGGGGTGGCGCGGCGGCCGCGAGGACCAGGGTGGCGGACGCGGCCGCCGCGGCGCCGAGGAAGACCCGGCGCGGGATGGGATGCGAGGGATCATGGCGTTCGTTCATCTTCGTGACTCCTGGGTTCGTCACGGCGCGCACACGTCGTCGTGGTGGCTGGCTGCACAAATAGCGCAATCACTTGCACGCCTAAGAATGAGCCTCCCCGGCCGCGAGCACAAGCCCCGTTCGCCTCCCGACAGCCAGCGGTCGCAAACGATTGACACCGGCGCACAGCTGGCCCTACTCTGGCCGAGCCGCGCGAATCCGCGCGTTCTCGATCCGATTTCGAACGACGGAGTTCACTGTGAAGATTCGATCGTTATCCGTCGTCACCGCGTTGGCCTTGCTCGGCGCGGTTGCGATTCCGACCTCAGCGCAAGCAATTGCGCATCCAGCAAACGTCAATACGAGCGCAAAACCCGCGCCCGCGGACTGCCCCGCTCCCGTCCCCAACCCGGTCTCCGACAACGTGGCCGACTACCACCTCGACACGAACGTCGTGGGCGCCGGCCGGTGGTCCTACGAGTCCATCGACGGCACCTCCGTCGGGATGCTGAACAAGGGCGGGGCCGGAGCCTTCGCCGCCGACGAGTGGGCGGCCGACACCGGCAAGCCCGAGCACGCCTGGTTCGTGAAGGCCGACGGCTCGATCGGCACCGACTGGCGCCAGATCGCCGAGACGTACACGGTCCCGGATGCCGCGGACGGCAAGAACGTCCACATCACCGGCTCCTTCACCTCCCCCGGCGGCCGGTTCCGCGTGCTCGTCTCGCACGACGGCGACCCGAACACCATCGGCAACCCCGGCGCCTTCGCCCAGCTCCTCACCTACACCGGCACGGCGACGAACTTCGACCTGAACTTCACTGCGGCGAAGGGCGACGACATCCTGTTCGTCGACGACGGCGTCTCGACCTGGTGGGTCCCCGGCAAGCTGAAGGCGACGGTCACCACCGAGCTCTCGACGCCTCCCGCCGTGGTCACCGCCACTCCCGGCGCCGGCTCGATCACCGTGGGCGACGCCGTGAAGCTGGCGAGCTCGACCGCCGGCGCGTGCATCGCGTACACGACCGACGGCTCCGACCCCACTACCTCCGGCACCGCGAAGACCTACGGCACGCCGATCACCATCACGGCCGACACCGACATCAAGGCCGTCGCGATCTCGCCGACCGGGGCCCCGAGCGCGGTCACCGACCTCCCGTTCGTGCTGAACGAGCCGTTCCGCGCGTTCGCGGGCGTCAACCAGGCCGGGACGACGGGCCTGGCCTCCAATCTGCAGTGGTCGCGCCAGGACTTCAACTGGGGCAGCGTCGAACCGGCGAAGGGCCAGATCGACCAGGCCGCGCTGGCCGAGTACGTCCGCCAGTTCACGGAGGCCAAGGCGCACGGCGAGACCATCCTCCCCGTGCTCGGCTACACCGCCGACTGGGCCGCGAACCGCACCGGCTACAGCTACGAGTTCCACGGCAAGACCTACACGTACGGGCCGGTGACCGGCACGCAGGGCTACAACTTCGTGCGCGAGCTCACCGTGAAGGACGCCTCCGGCAAGGTCCTCTCCGACCAGACGGCGCAGACCAACATCGGCCGCACTCCCCCGCAGGACCCGGCCGACTACGCGAACTTCGTGAAGCTCGCCGTCGACACCCTCAAGCCGCTCGGCATCACTTACTTCCAGGTCTGGAACGAGGCGTACCCCGGGTCCGGCTTCTGGGAGGGCGGCATGGACCAGTACATGCAGGACATCCAGCTCCCCGCGGCGAAGGTCATCCACGCCGCCGGCGCCAAGGTGGTCTACGGCGGCTGGATCTGCGGCGCCCCGCTGAGCGAGTACATCGCGCTGCTGGACAAGTGGAACGCGTGGAAGTCGATCGACGTCTACGACATGCACTACATGCCGATCGGCACCATGCAGACCATCTACGCAGCCGCCCAGAAGCGCGGGATCAAGAACCCGTCCGTCTGGCAGACCGAGCTGGGCTTCACGACGGAGGACAAGTTCATCGCCGACATCTACCCGCGCGTGTTCGAGTGGGCGCTGTCCAAGGGCGGCGCGAACCCCGACCAGGTCAAGCTGATGTACTTCGCGAACTGGTCTCCGAACGACTCGGCGGCGTACGGCTACAACCGCACGCTCTACAACGGCAGCGACCTGAGCGCGAAGGGCAAGACCCTGGTGACGCTCGCCTCGCTGCTGCGCGGCACGAAGGCCGAGACCTACACCGACTTCACGACCTCCCCTGGCCTGAAGCCGGAGCTGAACGAGGCCCTGTCGACGGCGAACGGCTTCCGGCTCGACGACAAGCGCGTCGTCCTGGCGATCGACCTGAAGCGGCAGAACCAGGCGGACATCTTCGAGGACCAGACGACGGGTGACACCATCCACCTGAACTTCGGCGACCCGACGATGACGGTGACGCTGAGGAACGTGAAGAACGTCACGTCGCTGGACCGCGTGGACCTGTTCGGCAACCGCACCCCGCTCACGTGGAAGAGCGTCGGCAGGAACGCCATCCAGGTCCAGGTGCCGATCATGGACGCCGACCCCACGGTGCACGACCTCAACCAGACGGAGAACGAGGACGTGTTCTACCTGTCGCTGCAGCAGGGGTGATCCGGCGGAGTCTGTTGGTGGCGCCCCGGGTCCCGGTCGATGGCCGGGACCCGGGGCGTCGTCGCGTCAGGCACTGCCGCGGCTACGCCCCCGCCAGCATCCCCATCCCCCGCAGGCTCTCCGCCGTCGCCACGATCGTCTCCACCGCCGGCCGCGGCCGCAGCCCGAGCTCCGCCTTCGCGCGCTCGTTGTGGATGACGAGCGGCGCGGGCTCCTCACCCGGCAGCTCGACGGTGGGCACACGCTGCGCGAGCTCGCCGAGTTCCGCGCGCAGCACGTTCGCCACGTCGAGGAAGGTCATCGTCGGGCCGTCCGCGAGCACCAGGTAGCGTTTGCCCGCGGCCTCCGGCGTCGTCATCGCGGCGACGTGGGCCGCCGACACGTCGCGGACGTCGGCGATGCCGAAGCGCTGGCGCGGGACCGCCGGCATCGTGCCGTCGAGCATTCCGGTGAAGACCTGCAGCGACGACCGCGCCGAGGCGGTCAGCGTCGGGCCGGCGATCCAGGTCGGGTTGATCACGACCAGCTCCGTGTCGCCGCCCTCCCGCTCGATGAAGTCCCACGCCGCGCGCTCGGCGACGGCCTTCGAGAGCGGGTAGGCCGGCAGGCCCGGCGTCTCCGGGTCGGTCCAGTCGGACTCGTCGTAGTCGCGGACCGGCTTCGGCGAGTAGCCGACCGCCGCGAACGACGAGGTGAGCACCACGCGCCGGGCGCCGGCCGAGCGGGCGGCGCGCAGCACGCGCAGCGAACCGTCCCGCGCGGGGACCACGACCTCGGCCGGGTCCGCCGTCTGGATCATCGGCGACGCGACGTGATACACGTCCTCGATCCCTGCCAGGGCATCCTGCCAGCCGTCGTCGTCGGTGAGGGAGGCCGCCACGAACGTCAGCCCGGCGTCGTCGCTCCCGGCGCGCCGGACCGCGGCGCGGACGTCGTCGGCCCGCTCGGGAGTGCGCACCGTCGCGCGCACAGCGATCCCGGAGGCGAGGAGGTCGGCGATCAGCCGCGTGGCCAGGTAGCCGTTGCCGCCGGTGACCAGAGTGCTGGTGGTGCGGGTGGTGGGGGTCGCGTTCATCGGAATGTCTCCTCGAGTCGGGGAAGGATGGCCTCCAGTTCGATGTGCGCCTCGGCTTCCGCCGCCACATCGGCTCGCGCGCGGGCGTCCCACAGCGCGGCCTTCGCCCGCAGGTAGTCGAGGTGGGTGCGCAGCGTCGCGATCTGCTCTTCCACGCGCACGGCGTGCCGCAGCAGGATGTCCCGCTGCTCGCCCGCCGTGTCGTGCCCGCGCAGCCGGTTGGCCTGGTACGTGCGCATGTCCTCGATCCCGACGCCCATCGCCCGCAGACAGGCGAGCACCTGCGCCGTGTCGAGGTCGCCCTCGCTGTAACGCCGGTGTCCGCTGCTGCCGTCGCGGGCGATCGGGCCGAGGAGGCCGACCTCCTCGTAGTACCGCAGGGTGGGCTCGCTGAGACCGCTCTGCCGGGACACGTCCTGGATGCTCAAACTGGTCATGTCCCCATCAGAACAGACCTCAAGCGCTTGAAGTCAAGCGCAGTCTTCCGTGCAGGCTCAGGCCCGGTCGTGGAGGGTGACGTGGTATCCGTCCGGGTCGGCGAACGTGAACGTCCGGCCGAACGGGCCGTCGATCGGGGCGGACACGATGGTGCGGCCGTCGGAAGCGAGGGCGTCGTGGATCGCCTGGACGTCCGTGGCGCGCAGCCACAGCGCGACGCCGAGGCCGGGCCGGGCGACGGAGCCGAGGTCGGTGCCCTCGACGACCTCCCGCAGCGCGAACGCGATCGGCTGCGTGTCGAACACGACAGCGTGCGGGGGCCCGGCCGGCGAGCGGACGAGGCCGAGGTACTGCTCGTAGAACGCCTGCGAGGCGTCGAGGTCTCGCGTCTGGAGCGAGATGAAATCGGGGCCGATGGCGGTCATGGTGGAACTCCTCTCGTGTGTCAGTTATCTGACACGACCGAGTCTATGTCAGACTACTGACATGAGTGAAGCCGCTGAGGTCATCCACCTCGAGACGTCGCTGGGATACCTGCTCAAGGAGGCGTCGAGCGCCCTCCGCGCCGCGATGGAGGAGGTCCTCCGTCCGCTCGGGATGACGGTGACCCACTACTCGTGCCTCGAACTGCTCGCCCAGCGCCCCGGACTGTCCAACTCCGAGCTGGCCCGCGGCGCCTTCGTGACCCGGCAGACGATGAACGTGCTGCTGCAGGCCCTGGAGCGCGACGGATACGTGACGCGCCCCGAGCAGGCGCCGGTCGGCAAGGCGCTCCCCGCGCGGCTCACCGCGAAGGGCCGGCGGAGCCTCGCGACGGCGAGCGCGGCGGTCCGGTCGGTGGAGGTGAGAATGCTGGCCGGGATGACCCCGGCCGACCAATCCGCCGCCTTCGCCAGCTTGACGAGCATGATCCGGTCGCTGCGCGGCGACGACCCGGCGCCCGCGCCGTAGCCGCCCTGCAAAGCGGCCACTCGCATCCCCGGCCGGCGTCCGCCCGGATCATCGATGTGTCCAGGTATTCCGTCGTCTCTCCATTCCGGCGCGCCGGTGCCGCGCGGTGTCATGGGGTGTCCCCGCACCTGCGTGGATGACGACGAAGTCAGGAGCTCACATGTTGACCAAACGCGTGGTCGGGCTAGGGGTCGCAGCCCTGCTCGCCCTCAGCGCGGTGACCGCGACGGCCCTCCCCGCGGACGCCGCGCCGGCGCACGCGACCGCGACGCCGGCGCCCACCTCACCCACCCCGGGGCTCGCGGCGACCCCCTACGCGGGCTGGAACACGTACTTCGGCCTCGGCGGCGACTACACGGCCGCCCAGGTGCTCGACGTCGCCGACCATCTGGTCTCCAGCGGCCTCGCCAAGGCGGGTTACGACATCGTGTGGCTGGACGGCGGCTGGCAGGCCTCCACTCCGCGCGGCGCCGACGGCCTGCTGCAGGGCGACCCCACCCGCTTCCCCGACGGGATGGCCGCTCTCGCCGCCGCCATCCACGCCAAGGGCCTGAAGGCCGGCATCTACACCGACGCCGGTCCGTACATCCCCGGCTCGTGCGGCCTCGGCAGCTACGGTCATTACCAGACCGACGCCGACACCTTCGCGAAGTGGGGCTTCGACGCCGTCAAGGTGGACTTCCTCTGCGGCATCACGGCAAACCTCGACCCGAAGACGGTCTACACGCAGTTCGCCGACGCACTGCGGCACAACAGCAGCGGGCGGCCGATCATCCTGGACATCTGCAACCCGGTGACCTCGCCCGACTGGGGCAACTACCCGGAGTCGCAGCAGTCCACCAACACGTGGAGCTACGCGCCGTCGATCGCGCAGGCCTGGCGCACCTACACCGACGTGGGCTTCGTGAACTCGATCAAGTACACCGACGTCCTCCGGAACTTCGACGCGAACGCGCGGCACCCGGAGGCCGCGGGGCCAGGACACTGGAACGACCCCGACTATCTGGGCCCGCAGCTCGGGATGACGGACGAGGAGTTCCGCTCGCAGATGGCGCTGTGGTCGATGTCGGCCGCTCCCCTGGTCGTCGGCAGCGATCCGCGCACCTTCACCCCGGCGACGGTCGCGACGCTCACCAACCCCGACCTCCTCGCCATCGACCGCGACCCGCTGGGCAAGCAGGCCGTGCGGGTCGGCGCGGCCGGGACGACGGAGACGTGGACGAAGCCCCTCGCGGACGGCTCCCTCGCCGTCGCGCTCGTCAACCGCGGCGACACCGCCGCCGACATCGCGACCACTCCGTCCGCCGTCGGCATCGACGCGACGCGCGTGACGATCAAGGACGCCTGGACGCACGCGCTCAGCGAGGCCAAGAACAGCATCCGCTCCAGCGTCCCGGCGCACGGCGTCTCCGTGCTGATCGTCCGGAAGGGCACCGGCCAGCCGCAGAGCCCGCGCGTGCTCGTGGGCGCTCCGTCGTTCACCGCGGTGAACGGCACCGCGATCACGCCGACGGGCGACCTCCTCGCCGCCGCCGGCTCGACGCTCGCCGTGACCGTGGCCGTGCGCAACGACGGCACCACCCCGGCCCTGTCGCCGAAGGTGACGCTGACGACGCCGTCCGGCTGGACCAGCACGGCGTCCGCACGGCAGCCCGGGTTGATCGTCCCGGGTGGGATGGCCACGGCCGGCTTCACCGTGACGGTCCCCGCCGGGACGGCGGTCGGATCCTCGTCCATCGGCGCGGCCGTCTCGTTCACCGGGATCCGCGGCGCGGTCACGGTCGCGTCTCCCGCGGCCACGGTGACCGTGGCTCCTGCGCCGCCGTCGGGCGCGGACCAGCCGCTCTCCCATCAGCCGTGGGTCTCCGCCACGAGCGGGTGGATGACGCCGGCCGTCGATCAGAGCGTCGGCGGTGGCAACCCGATCCGGGTCGCGGGCGTCACCTACCCGACCGGCCTCGGCGTCGCCAGCCCGTCGGACATCCGCTACTACGTCGGCGGGGCGTGCACGCGCCTCACCGGCACGGTCGGGATCGACGACGTGGTGAACAACGTCGGCCCGGAGGGCGGGACGGCCACCTTCTCCCTCGTCGCAGACGGTAAGACCGTCTGGGACAGCGGAGTCGTCACCCGCGGTCACGCCGTCACCTTCGATGTGAACCTGACCGGAGCGCGCGAGCTCGTCCTGCACGTGGGCGACGCCGGCGACGGTGGTTACAACGACCGCGCCGACTGGGCGGCCCCGCTGATCAGCTGCAGCTGACACCACCACCGAGAAGGGGGCGTGCGCGCGCGCCCCCTTCTTCATGCCCTGGCGCGGTCGACGCCCCAGTCCAGCACCCAGCGCGACGACGGCGGCAGCCAGTGGAGGTCGGTCCCCGAGTTGAGCGCGTCCGGCGGGGCGGTCATGGGCTCCAGCGCCACGGCGGCGCCGCCGGCCGGCAGCCCGGGCAGTTCGTCGGTGACATAGACCTGCGCCCAGCGGAACCGGTCGTCCGCCCACACCTCGACGGCCTCCGACGAGCGGGCATCGGCCAGTCGCAGGCGGACGCGAACGGCCTGCGACCGCAGGCCCGTGTACGCGGCGTGCGACGGCGCCTCGGCGAGCGCGGTCGGCAGCCTGAGATCGAACCCGGTCCCCTCGACGGCCGTCTCCCGGAGCGGGAGATGGTCCTCGCCGAGCAGAAGCGTGCGCTCGGCGTCCACCTGGATCGTCAGATCCGCCGCCGGCGCGTCGCCGACCCGGAGGTACGGATGGACGCCCACAGCGACGGGCGCGGGGACGCGGCTCCGGTTCACGACCGCTATCGACGAGCGCACGCCCGTCGGCACGAGCCGGTACGCGACCACCACATCGAGGTCGAAGGGATAGCCCACGGCACCGCGAACCGTCGCCGCCAGCTCGACGGACGAGCGGTCCCGCGCGATCACCTCGAACGGCGTCGCCGCGACCAGCCCATGGAGGGCGTTGCCCGCCGGCTCGGTCACCTCCAGCCGCTGCGGCTCTCCGTCCAGCAACCAGCACGCGCCGCGGACCCGGTTCGGCCACGGCACGAGCACCGCGCCCGACGACGCGACCGGGCCGTCCGCGTCGCCGCAGACGAGCTCCAGCCCGCCCACGGCGAGCCCCTGGAGGCTCGCGCCGACCGGCGAGACGACGGCGTCGACCCGCCGGCCGGCGAAGCTCTGTGCGAGGAGGACCGGCTCAGACCGCGCGGACATGCAGCAGCACGGAGCGGTCAGGGTCGAGCGAGGGCAGCTCGATCCCGACCAGCCGCAGCACCCGTCCGCTCAGCACCGCGCCGTCGGCCAGCCACGGGGGCTGATCGCCGGCCGGGCGCTCGCCGGCGGGGAACACCGCGCGCACGTCGTACATCAGCGAATCGTCCAGACCGGGCAGTCCGGCACGGCCGACCGGCCAGGTGCGCGGCCGCTCCACGAGCGAGTAGGCGTACAGCGCCTCCCTCCCGTCCGGAGCGACCACGCCCTGCAGACGGGCGGCCTCCTCGGAGAGGTCCGCGTGCACGACGACGCCCGAGTGCAGCAGAGCGCGATGCTCCTTGTGGAAGGCGATCCAGGCCGCCAGCGCGCTCCGGGTCTCCTCCGACGCCGTCAGCAGGTCGATCTCGACCCCGAGATGCCCCCAGACCGCCTTCTCGCCGCGGTACGACAGCGGGTGGCTGCGGTGCGTCGTGTGCGACTCCTCCGCGCCGATGTGCGTGCCCTGCAGCTCCGGCGGGACGATCAGGCCGGTCCAGCGCTGGATCTCCAGCCGCTCGTGCGGGTCGTTGCAGTCGCTCGGCCAGACGCGCTGCGTGCGCTCCAGCACGCCCAGGTCGATCCGGCCGCCGCCGCTCGCGCACGACTCGATCTCCAGCCCGGGATGGCGGCGGTGCAGCTCGTCCATCAGGCGGTACGCCGCGAGGGTCTGCGCGCGCAGCCCGGGCGTCCCGGTCGGCGTGTGGCCCGCGTCGAGCAGGTAGCGGTTGTGGTCCCACTTCACATAGGCGATGCCGAGCTCGCCGATCAACGTGCTCATCCGGTCGAGAACGTACGCGTACGCCTCCGGATGCCCCAGGTCGAGGACGTGCTGCTGGCGCGACGGGAGGCCGGGGCCGTGGCCGGCGTCGAAGATCCACTCCGGGTGCTCGGCGGCGAGGCGCGAGTCGAGGTTGATCATCTCCGGCTCGAACCAGAGACCGAAGTCCATTCCGAGCTCGCGGACGCGATCGGCGATCGGGCCGAGCCCGTCCGGCCAGCGCTCGGGGTCGACGTCCCAGTCGCCGAGCGAGGTGGTGTCGTCGCGGCGGCCGGTGAACCAGCCGTCGTCGATCACGAAGCGCTCCGCCCCGATCGCGGCGGCCGCCTCGGCGAACCGCGTGAGCGCCGCGGGGTCGTGGTCGAAGTAGACGGCCTCCCACGTGTTGACCAGGACCGGTCGCGGTCCGGACGGATACCCGCCGGACGCGCGCAGGTGGCGGTGGAAGCGCGCGGCCAGCTCGTCCAGCCCGTCGCCCCACGAGCCGTACTGCCACGGCGTGACGTACTCGTCGCCCTGCGCGAGCTCGACCTCGGCGGCCGCGAGGCCCTCCACGGCGGAGAGCCGTCGGATGTTGGCCGGGGTGCGCTCGGCCGCGAGGGTCTGGTTGCCGCTCCAGCCGAGGTGCGTCGCCCACACCCTCCCGGAGCGGAAGCCGAAGCCGCGTTCGCCGGCCGCGAGCAGGAGGGTGTGCTCCAGCCCGGGCTTGCCGCCGCGGGAGGTCCGCACCCACTCGCCCACGTCGAAGGCACGGCGCTGCGGGACGCGCTCCAGCGCCCAGCGCCCGGTGAGGTCGAGCACCTCGTCCGCCTCGGCGGGGACGGGCAGCGCGAGTTCGAGGCCATCGACCCGGAACACGTCGGCCCCGTCGTTCCGCAGCCGCGCGCGCTGCCGGACGAGCCCGCTGGCCGCCAGCACCGAGAGCTCCAGGGTGAGCGAGAGCCCGTACGGCTCATCCGCGGCCCTGACGGTCAGCGTCACGCCGTCTGCCGAGGTGTCCAGGTCCGCCGAGACGACCCGGAACAGCGGCGCCCACCGGCGGCCCGCCGAGTCACCGGACAGCCCCGGCCGGCCGAGCCAGCCCTCCGGGAGCTGCGCGAGCACGGGCACCGGCTGCGGGTAGGTGACGAGGCTGTCGCCGACCGCCGGAAGGGCCGTGCGCGCGATGGCGGCCAGCTCCTCGGCTCCGGGGTCGCCGAGGTCGTCGCCCCAGTGCAGGATGCGCGGCAGGCGGTGGTCGTCGAGGAGGACGACGACGCTCGTGCCCCCCGCGCGCAGGTGTACCAGGTCCGTGTCGACGTACATGTGTTCTATTTCACCGATCCGAGGGCCAGGCCCCCGATGAAGCTGCGCTGGAAGAGCAGGAAGACGATGGTGGACGGAACGGCGGCGACGACGGTCGCGGCCGCGATGACCGACCAGCTGGAGACGTACTCGCCCTGCAGGGAGAGCACGGCCGCCGTGATCGGGAGCTTCTCCGACGTCTGCAGCAGCGTGATCGACCAGAGCAGGTCGTTGAAGACCCAGGTGAACGAGAGCGCGCCGAGCGCGGCGAGCGCCGGCCGGGTCAGCGGGAGGATCACCTGCAGGAAGATGCGGACCGTGCTCGCGCCGTCGAGGGTCGCGGCCTCCTGCAGCTCGTGCGGGATGGTGCGCATGAAGCCGTACAGCACGAACGTGTAGAAGCCGATGCCGAACGCGACCTGCACGGCGACGAGCGCGCCGAGGGTGTCGTAGACGTTGAGCTGCTGGGTCAGGCGTGCGACCGGGATCAGCAGCATCTGCACCGGCAGGAGGTTGCCCGCGAGCATCATGAGCAGGATGGTCCGGCGGAACGGCACCTTGTACCGGCTGAGCCCGAACGCGGCCGCCGCGGAGAAGAGCAGCGTCAGGATCACGGTCGGGATGGTCACGATCATGCTGTTGACCAGCGCTTGGAAGAGCCCGCCCTGGTTCCACGCCTGCACGTAGGTGCTGAGCGTGAAGGTGTGCGGAAGGCTGGCGATGCCGTTGGCGGAGACGTCGTCGAACGTCCGGAAGGAGGTGATGAGCACGACGAGGATCGGCGCGAACCAGGCCAGCGAGATGAGGATGCCGCTGGTGTGGAAGCCGACGGTCGCTGCGGTCCTGCGGCGGCTGCGCCGGCGGACGGCCGTCGCGGGCCGGGCGCCCGCGGTGCGGGTCTGGGCGGCGGTCGCGGTCATGACTCCTTCTCCTCGGAGAGCGCGCGGACGAGATAGGACACGATCACGGCGATCGCGAGGATGAAGATCACGACAGCGATCGCGGAGGCGTAGCCGAGGGCGTGCGAGCCGAACGCGGTGGAGAACATGTACGTGCTCAGCAGCTCCGTGGAGTGGTAGGGGCCGCCCCTGGTCATCGCCCAGACGATGTCGAAGGATCGCAGCGAGTCGATGATCAGCACCGACAGCACCACGAGGTTGACGCTGCGCAGCTGCGGCATGGTCACGTGCCAGAACCGCTGCCAGCCGGTCGCGCCGTCGACGCGCGCGGCCTCCTGGACCGCGGGGTCGAGGGCCTTGAGGCCGGCGATGAACAGCACCATCACGTAGCCGATCTCCCGCCACAGGGCGGCCACGATGACCGCGTAGAGCGCGGTGCTGGAGTCGCCGAGCCAGACGTGCGTCCAGCTGTGCAGGCCGACGGCGTCGAGGATGTTGTTGAGCACGCCGTTCGGCTGGAAGAACGCGCCCCAGATCAGGGCGGTGACGACCAGCGAGAAGACGATCGGCAGGAAGAGGGCGGTGCGGTAGATGCCGACGCCGCGGCGCTCGGACTGGAACAGCAGCGCCACCCCGAGGCCGGCGGCGAACGAGATGCCGCCGAAGAGCACGATCCAGATCGCGGTGTTCTTCAGCGCGGTGAGGAAGATCGGGTCCGAGAACAGGTCGACGTAATTCTGCACGCCGACCGGCGTGGCCGGCCCGATGCCGTTCCAGTGCAGGAACGAGAGGCTGATCCCCTGGAACGCCGGCCAGAACACGCCGACCGCCTCCACGAGGAACGGGATGAGGACGAGGGCGAACACGATCGGCGGCGGGATGGAGATCCGCCGCCGACCGCGAACAGAGGTGAGAGTGGTCACGAAGTCGCCCGGATCTTCGCCGACGCGGCGTCCCAGTCCTTCAGGATCTGGTCCAGGTTCTCCGGGTGGGCGATGAAGCTGGTCAGCGCTGTGTCGGCCGGCGTCTGCTGGGCGTCACCGGCGTCCCTGTTGTAGAACTGCGTGACCTGCTTGGCGGACTGCAGCATGTCCTTGCCCTGCTTGGAGAGCGCGTCGAGGTTCAGCGAGGCCTTCGAGTTCGCCGGCAGGTAGGTGCCCTGCTGGCTCGCCGCGAGGTCCGTCTGAGCTTGCGGGCTGGCGACGTAGTCGAGGAACTTCTTCGTGAGGTTCGGCTTGTCCGTCTTCACGCTGGCGATGAAGCCGTCGGTCGGGCCCTCCTCCGCGACCGGCACCGAGGGGTCGATCGTCGGGAACTGGAAGAACGCCAGATCGCTCTGCTTGTCGGCGGGGACCGACGGCTGCGCCCACGCGCCGAGCAGGTACATCGCGACCTTGCCCTGCGAGAAGTCGCTCATCGCCTGGTTCTGCGTGGTGCCGAGGACCGCGGGGTCGAAGTACGGCAGCACCTGCTTGAAGGCGGCGAACACCTTGCGCACCTGCGGGCTGTCGTACTTCTCCTTGCCGGAGAGCAGTTTGAGGTGGAAGTCGGCGCCGTTGATCCGCAGGTCGAGGTAGTCGAACCACGCGGAGGCCAGCCAGGCGTTGTCGCTGAGTCCGGCGGTGAACGGCGTCACGCCCTGGCCCTTGATCTTGGCGGAGTCGGCGAGGAATTCGTCCCAGGTCTTCGGCGGGGTGATCCCGAGCTTCTGGAAGTCGCTCTTGAAGTAGTAGACGCCCCACCAGTAGTAGCCGGTCGGGACGAACACCTCCTTGCCGGAGGAGTCCTGGCTGAGGCTCTTGAGCGAGGAGGGGAAGTCGCTGCCGTGGTCCTTCCAGACGCTGGAAAGGTCGAGCAGGAGGTTCTGGTCGGCGAAGTCGCGTGTGGCCTGACCGGCGTACCAGGTGTAGACGTCGGGCGGGTTCTTGGCGGTGAGGTAGGACGGCAACTGCTGGTTGAAGGTGTTGGTCGGGATGGTGTTCACCTTGACCTGGCCTTCGCCCTTGGCGTTGAAGTCCTTCACCAGCTTGTCGAGGCCGCCCTTCTCCGCGTCGGTGAAGCGGGACTGCAGGATCAGGGGTCCGGAGGCGTCCGGGCCGCTCTTGGCCTGCTGTGCTTCACCCGACGTGGAGACGCAGCCCGCGAGCAGCGCCGTCGCGGCGACCGCGCTGCCGAGCGCCGTCAGCCATCGGGTGGTCTTTCGGGTCATCTTCGACTCCATTTCGTGGGGGTGATCGCGAGGGGTCGGCCGAAGGAGAATCCTACGTCCGAACGACATCAACGCTATGACGCGCACCGTGGCCGCCGTAGCAGAAACCGTTGGTGTATCTGGACATTTCGACGATCATGACGCAGAATCGTGCGGTGCTCATCCCCGATGGTTTCCCCGGCCAGCGCATGCTGGTCCTCCCGCGGCCGCGCGTCCGGGAGTTCCTTCAGCAGCCGGGAACGACGCGACTGGTCGTGACGGACAGCGGGTATTTCCCGAAAGCGGACTCCCACGGCCGCCGCCGGACCACGCCGATCGCGCAGGCGGTCGTCATCGCGTGCATCGACGGCTCGGGCTGGTGCGAAACCGAAGCTGGACGATTCCCCGTGCACCAGGGACAGGTCGTCGTCCTGCCGCCCCGGCATCCGCACGCCTACGGAGCGGACGCGGAGAACCCGTGGACACTGTGGTGGTTCCATGCCGCCGGACCGGAGGTCGAGAACTACCTGGCAGCCGCGGGGATGACCGCGGACAACCCGGTTCGCCGCCCCAGGGACCTGTACCCGGTCGTCTCCCTGATGTCGGAAGTGCTGGCCTGGATGGAGCGGGACAGCACCACGACGAGCCTCAACGCGGCGGCCGGCGCGGCCTGGCACGCGCTCACCCTGCTGGCGAGCGAGCGGGCCCGCGCCGACGAGGCCGGCGATGTGATCGAGCACGCGACCGAGTACCTGCGGGCGCACATCGCCGAGCGGGTGACGGTCCCCGAGCTCGCTGTCATGGCCTCGCTCAGCACCTCGCACTTCAGCGCGCTGTTCAAGCGGCATGTCGGCTACCCGGTGCTGCAGTACCAGACCATGCTCCGGATGTCGCGGGCGCGGGAGCTGCTCGACACCACCTCCGCCACGGTGGCCGCCATCGCGGCGGAGGTGGGGTATCCGGACTCGTTCTACTTCGCGCGCCAGTTCAAGAAGGTGCACGGCATGACGGCGCGCGAGTACCGGGAGCAGCACAAGGGCTGATCCCGGCGCCCAGTCGCGGCGGTTCAGTTCGCGTCCGCTCAGTTCGCGTAGGCGCCCTCCGCCTCGGCGAGCAGCTCGCGCGGAAGCGGCGCGGCGGGGTCGCGGTCCGCGATCGCGGCGAGCAGGGACGCGGCGCGGGCGGGGTCGCCGTTCAGCAGCGCGAGCTCGGCGTCCATGACGGCGACCAGGTCGCGGTGCGTCTGCTCCACGTCCTCCCGGAAGATCAGCATGGTCGGCAGGGAGGTCGCGAAGTAGTCGATCGCGGGACGGGTCCGGCGGGCGACCTCGATGTAGTTCGCGAACTCGGCCGTCAGCCGGTCGGCGCGCCCGAGGTCGCCGAGGCGCCGGGCGGCGAGGACGGAGTAGTACGTCATCGGGGAGTGCGGCACCGCCGACATGGTCGTGAAATCGCCCGCGCTGCTCGCCGCCGCCTGCCAGGCGGCCTCGGCCTCCTCGGTGCGTCCGGCCGCCTGGTGGGCGTCGCCGAACGCCAGCAGCAGGTCCGACCGGTTCGCCAGCGGATGCGGGGCCTCACCGAGCGATGCGGGGACGTCGACGGCCGTCGCCAGGGCGGCCACCGCCGCGCCGGGATCGCCGAGAGCCAGGGCCTCGGCCGCCTCCGCGCGCCGGGCCAGCGTCCAGACCCGGATTGTCTCGCCCTCGCCGCCCTCCCACGGGCTGAACCGGCGGGAGGAGAGCAAGGCCACCGCCTCCTCGTGGCGGCCGACGAGCACGAGGAGCTCGGCGTAGGCGAGTGCGAGGTCGTCGCGTTCGGCGATGAGCGAGCCGGCGTCGGCCAGCGCGTCGAGCCGCTCCTGCGGGCCGGCGCCCACCCGGCGGGCGAGCTGGTCGGCCTCGTAGCGCAACTTCGCGTCGCCCGGCGCCGCCTGGACCGCCTGCCGGTAGCGGCGCACGGCCGCATCGGGGCTGCCCTGCACGTTGTACGCGGCGAGGCCGAGGCCGCGCAGCGCGACCGCGTCGCCCGGGTCGCCCTCCACCGCCCGCTCCAGGTGCGCGACGGCCTCCTCGTAGCGCCGGTGGAAGTAGAGCCAGTGACCGAGGAGCGCGTGCGCGCGGGGGTCGCCGCTGGTCGCGATGCGGCGCTCGAGGAGGCGGGCGTCGTCCCGGCCGCCGGCGAAGCACCGGTCGACGGACACGCCGCGCGCGGCACGGAGCGCCGCCTCGGCCTCCCCCGGCCGGCCGAGCTCGTCCAGCAGCTCGGCCCGGGCGTAGTGGATGAGCGCGAGCGGATCCCCTGCGCCGAGGACCGGGCGCCGCACCGCCGCTGCGGCCGCCGCGTCCAGGACCCGCAGGGCCTCGGCGGTCAGCCCGAGGCTGCGGTATTCCGCCGCGAGGTCGCGGAGGGTCCCGGCGTCCGTGTCCTCCGGGCTGCCGGCGAGGTCGTTCAGCCAGGCGTCCAGCGGGTCGAGGGCACGCGCGGCGGCGAGCACCTGCTCCGCCTCCGCCGCCCGGCCCAGCCGGCGCAGCGCGATGGCCCGCACTGCCGCCGCCTGGAGCTGGTCGGCGTCCAGGTGCGCCGCCTCGGCGGCGTGCCCGAGCGCGTCGTCCCAGCGTCCGGCGCGCGCGGCGACCCGGGCGCGGGCGAGCTCCGCCGCCGCGCGCCAGGCGTAGGTCCACGCCGCCTTCGCGAACGCGTCGTCCGCTTCGGAGTCCCGTCCGGTCTCGGCCAGCACCACGCCGAGCAGATACGACGCCTCGCCGTCGGCGGGGTTGGGGTTCCTGCGCGTCTGACGGCGGAGCGCCGAGCGGAGGTGCGCCTCGGCCTCCGCGAGCCGGCCAGCCGCGAGCCGGGCCGAGGCGACGGCGATGTTGGAGCGGGAGTCCCCGGGGTCGCGGCGCAGCGCCTCCTGCCAGTAGGGCTCGGGCGAACGCGTCGCGTGCCGGTACTGGGCGAGGTGGACGCCAGTGAGGTAGAGCTCGTCGATCGATTCGATCTCCGCGGGAGCGGGCGGCTCGGTGGCGGTCTCGAAGCCGTCGGCCGCGGCGTCCCGGTGCCGCGTGGTCGCACGCAGCAGCTCGACGCCGTCCGACTCCGCGACCAGGTCGAGGTCGCCGGCGGCGGGCACGGGAACGCGCGCGTGGACCGGCTCGCCGGGCGCGGCCGACACCCGCTCCTGCCAGACAACGGCTCCCGCCTCGTCGACCAGCCGGAGGTCGATCCCGTCGTGGACGCGCGTGACGGCGAGGCCGACCTCCGCGAACCGCTCCGGTCCGGTCCCGACGGCGAGGCTCAGCGCGAGGTCGGTGGAGGCCTGGGTCAGCGGCCCGATCCCGTGGTACGGGAACCAGAACTGGCTGAACGTCTTCGTCTCGCCCGGGGCCAGGTAGGAGAAGTCGGGCTGGTTGTCCGTGTAGACCCCGGCCATCAGCTCCACGTACGCGCCGCGGTCGTCGCTGAGGTTCGCGTCCCAGGCCCAGCCGAACGGCGAGTTGCCCCACGTCCACTGCTTCTTGCCCGGGGCGATGTGGTGGTCGGCGACGTGGGCGAAGCCGAGCCCCGCCGCGTGGTCGTAGCCGCCGAAGAAGTCGTCGTCGCTGGCGACGCACATGTACGACGTCGGCACCGGGATGTTGCGGTACCAGTCGATGCGGTCGGCGTCGTCGGCGACGTACTCGGGGCTGTCCCGGTCGGCACGCGCCGCGTAGTCGATGCCGTAGTAGGGACGGTCGGCGCGCGGGAAGGCGGTGGCGGCGCGCTTCGCGTGGTCCGCGACCACGTGCACGTCCGCAGGGAAGAAGGACTGGTAGTCGTCGTGCACCCGTACGGCGACGTTCGCCCACCAGAGGAACGTCTGGGTGGTGTCGGTGCGGTTGAACAGCCGGACCCGCGCCTCCAGCACGGAGCTCCCCGGCCGCAGCCGGATGCCGTGCATCCCCTTCATCCGCGAGAACGGGTCGTGGTCGGAGCACCACACGGTGACCGAGCCGTCGTCCTCCCGCTCGATCGTCCAGTCCATCGGGAGGAAGGTCGCTGGCCGGTGGTGCTGCGGCCAGTTGAACTCGATGCCGCCGGAGATCCACGGCCCGGCCAGCCCGACGAGCGCGGGCTTGATGACGTCGTTGCGGTAGAAGAAGTCCTGCCCGGTGGTCTTGTCCACGGCGATGTGGACGCGCCCGCCGAGCTCCGGCAGGATCACCAGCCGCAGGTACTCGTTCTCCAGGTGGACGGCCTGCCAGCTGCGCGGCGTCGCGTCGTGGCTGACGGACTCGATGAACGGCAGCGGGTACACGCGCCCGGACGACCCCTGGTAGACACGGGACTCCAGGAAGGCAGGGAGCCGCCCGGGCTCGCCCGGCTCGTAGGTCGGGAGCTCGACCGGTTCGCTCCACGCCGCGACGACGCGGTCGCGCTGGTTCTCCGGGACGGGCGGAAGGGGGAACGGGGGGTGCGGAACGGACATATTCAGGACCCTATGGGTGCGGCTGCTGCCGGAGAATATGCGTTCCCACGCCTTATCTGGACGATTCGACGGCCGGAGGTCAGCTCTCCCCGCAGCGGCACTCCCCGTCTTCGCAGCACGCCCCGCCCGCCGCGCCGCCGTGGGCGCCCTCCGGCAGATCCAGCGCCGGGTTCCGGTCGAGGAAGCCGTAGGGCTTGAGCGCGAACCCGGAGTAGTCGACGGGCATGACCGGCCAGTCCTCCGGCCGCGGGATGTGGGTCGGGCCGAAGACGTGCCAGAGCACGATGTTCTCCCCGGCCAGCGAGCGGTCCGCCGCGGTCCAGGCCGGCAGACCGGCGCCGCCCGCGTGGGCGTTCGGGTAGTCCCCCGCCGGGAACCGCTCCGCCGGGTCGAACCGCGTCGCCCACAGGTGCTTGGTCGCGAACGTCGCGCGCGCGAACACGCTCGAGTCCGGTTGTGCCATCAGCGTCGCGCCGGGCTGCGGGATGAGGTGGAAGGCCGTCGGCCTGCCGACGGCGTTCCTGCGCGTGGAGCTCGTGACCTCCCAGACCCGGGAGGTCGCCGGGTTCGCGAGCCGGCCGCCCTCCGACTCCCGATAGATCGGGGTCGTCGTCCAGGTGAACGCGTTGCCGTACGGGTTGTCCGGGCCGGTCGGGATGCCGACGACATCCACCTCGGACAGCGAGTTGCGATCGCCGTCGATCGCGACATCCAGTCGGGCGCAGAACAGGTGCTGGTGCACAGGGGCGAACAGTCCCGGCGCGATCTCGGTGGCGTGCGGATCGCTGCTGCCCGGGATGCCGGCGCCGGCGAAGACGATGCCGGTCGCCTTGGCCTCCACCTGGATCGTCCCGTCGAGGTAGAAGTACCAGAAGAACCCGTAGTCGTAGTTGCCGATGGTCGAGAAGTACGAGACGACCAGCCGCCGCGACCGGCGAACCTCCGCCGTGCCGTTCAGATCGGTGTGCTTCCAGAGCACGCCGTAGTCCTCCTCGTGCATGCACACGGCTTGCGGGATGGTCACGGGGTTCCCGTGGTCGTCGGCGACGACACCGTCGAAGTAGTGGATGACGCCGAGGCAGTCGCAGCCGAGCGTCAGGGTGTTCGCGTTCTTGCCCAGCAGGTACTCGCCCGCGTCGAAGTAGCTGATCCAGAACCGGGTCGGCGTGGTGTCGCCGTAGGGCACGACCATCTCCGGCACCGACGCCCGGTACAGCACGGAGCGGTCCTCACCGCCGTCGCGGAAGGTCACCTGGTTCAGCACCAGCCCTTCGCGGGCATTGAAGCCGAGCCGGAACTTCCAGTTCTCCCACTCGACCGCGTGGCCGTCGACGTGGAAGCTCGGCCCCTCCGGCTGGCTGATCTCGATGGGCTTGAGCGTGGTGCGCGCCGGACCGGTCGTCGCGGCGCCGTAGTTGCCGTCCAGGTCGGGCACCGGGATGTCGCCGTCGTCCTCCACCCGGATCACCTCGCCGCGGGTCAGGTCGATGTGGACGATGAGGCCTTCGACCGGGTGCGACCAGGGCGAGTCGTCGGCATGGTCGCGCAGGAAGGTCAGGCTGCGGATGGCGCGGCGGCCCACCTCGTCGGCGCGGTTGAAGTGGCCGGGCGCCAGCGGCGCGCAGAACGCCAGGTCGATCCGGTCCTCCAGGCCGCGCCGCCGCATCGCCGCCCGCCACTCCGCGGAGGCCTTGGCGATCTCCTCCGCCCGCGCGTACTCCTCGAAGAGGTACTGGGGCTGCCCGTACGGCGCCTCGGCCGTGTTCAGCTCGCGGTGGCCGACGACCTCGCCCGCCGTCACCGACACGATCGCCTCGGCCGCGCGTCCGGTGGCGGTGTCGAGCAGCACGAACAGGATGCGGCGCTCGATGGCGTCGCCGGGCCGGAACGCGGCCACGGCCTCCCGCTCGGGCTCGACCGGCAGCACGTTCGGGAAGCGCGTGGTCTCGGTGAGGAGGCCCGCGGCGGCCAGGATCGCGCGCCCGGCGACGAGCTCGTCGGCGGTGAGGGCGTCGAGCGGGTGCGTGACGGCGACCGGGCTGGTGGTGGTGGAGGCGTGAGCGTGCGCGGACATGCGGATCCTTACGTCGGTGACTCTCCGACCAGTATCCGGCGCGTGGCGGCCCGGCTCAGCGGGTGGAGGCCGACCGTACCGCTACGGTCAACCGACGTGCGCGGCCGGCACAATCGCCGGCCTCCCCGCCTCCCCGGCGGATCAGGCGAGCCCGGCGGCGCGGGCGTCCGACGGCGACTCCCCGTACGCGGCCTTGAACACCCGGCTGAAGTGGGCGGCGTCCACGAACCCCCAGCGGGTCGCGATGGCGGCCACCGAACGGCCGGCCGACAGCGGGTCCATCAGCTCGCGGCGGCAGCGCTCGAGGCGGCGCGAGCGGATCCAGGCGGAGACGGTGGTGCCCTGCTCCTGGAACAGCCCCTGCAGGTGGCGGGTGGAGATGAAGTGGACGGCCGCGATCTGCGCGGGGCCGAGGTCCACGGACGACAGGTTCGCCTCGATGTAGTCGCGGATGCGCCCCATGAGCGCGTGGTGCGGGTTGGCGAGCTCGGCGGCCGTGCCCAGGTGGTCGGAGAAGAGGGTCGCGGTCAGGTCGAGGGCGCTGTGGGCCAGCCGGGCCCCTGTCGCGCCGGAGAGCTGATCGAGGTTGCCGACGAGCTGTCCGAGGAACGGCGCGACGATGCAGCCGACCCCTGCGCTGCCGTCGAACCGCACGCCGGTGAGCTGCGACACCAGCTCCGGAGGCAGCCCCAGCAGGTGCTTCGGGAACATCACGACCACGGTGCGGAAGTCGTCGTCGAAGACGAGCGTGTACGGCCGGTGGGTGTCGTAGACGGCGAGGTCGCCGGGCCGCAGCACGGCCTCCCGCCCCTCCTGGATGAGCAGCCCGGTGCCCGAGAGCATGAGGCTCAGCTTGAAGTAGTCGCGGTCGGCGCGCGCGATCAGCTCGGGGGTGCGCTCCACGACGTGCTGCGAGGCGCTCACCTCCGACACGTGGATCTCGTCGGCCTCCGCCGAGCGGATCCGCCCGAAGAACGGCTCGGGCCGGTCGCTGGTCACCTGGAGGGGCACGAAGGATTCCGACACCGCCGTCCGGAAGCCGCTGAAATCGAGCACGGGCGCGGATTCGGAGGACCGGAGAAGCTCGGGTAGCACGATCGACCTCATTCTGGACCGGGGACTACTTTGTATACGATCCGTGACGAGGATGTTAGCACCGTCCGTGCACCCCTCGTCATACCCCCTGCGCGCACGGACAACCTCCCCCGGCCGGCCCGAGCAAGACTGAACGGACCACTTTCCATCGGAGGAGAACCATCATGACCGATGTCCGCGACCTGCTCGACCGCGTCAGCGCACCCGAGGGCGGGGGCCGGCCCATCCACGACCCGGCCACCGGCGCAGTCATCGGATTCGCCCCCGAGGCGACCGTCGAAGAGCTGGACGCGGCCGTCGCGCGTGCCCGGGCGGCGCAGCCCGCGTGGGAGGCGCTCGGCCACGAGGCGCGTTCGGCCGCGCTGGTGGCCGCTGCGGACGCCGTTGACGCCCACGCCGAGGAGCTCGCCCGGCTGCTCTCGCGCGAGCAGGGCAAGCCCCTGAACGGGCCGAACGCGCGTTTCGAGCTGGGCGCGTGCTCCGCCTGGCTGCGCACCAACGCGGCCCTCCAGCTGGAGCCGGAGGTGCTGGTCGACGACGGCCAGACGCACGCCGAGCTGCACTACCGCGCGGCCGGCGTCGTCGGTGCGATCGGCCCGTGGAACTGGCCGCTGATGATCGCGATCTGGCAGCTCGCCCCTGCCCTGCGGATGGGCAACACCGTCGTGGTGAAGCCGTCCGAGTACACGCCGCTGAGCGTGCTCGCGCTGGTCGACGTGCTGAACGAGGCGCTGCCGGCCGACGTGCTCGTCGCCGTCTCCGGCGGCCGCGAGGTCGGCTCGCGGCTGGCCTCCCACCCCGACATCGACAAGGTCATGTTCACCGGCTCCACCGCGACCGGCCGGAAGATCATCGAGAGCTCGGCGGGCAACCTCGCCCGGCTCACCCTGGAGCTCGGCGGCAACGACGCCGGGATCGTGCTGCCGGGCACGGATGCGAAGGCGATCGCGCAGGACCTGTTCTGGGGCGCCTTCATCAACACCGGCCAGACCTGCGCGGCGCTCAAGCGCCTGTACGTGCACGACTCCGTCTACGACGAGGTCGTGGACGCCCTGGCCGAGGTCGCGAAGGCCACCCCGATGGGCAACGGGCTGGACGAGGACAACGTGCTCGGCCCACTGCAGAACAAGCAGCAGTTCGACATCGTGAACCGCCTGGTGGAGGATGCCAAGGCCCACGGCGGCCGTGTCGTCACCGGCGGCTCGCCCGCCACCGAGCTGGGCGAGCTGTTCTACCCGATCACGCTGGTGGCCGACGTCTCCGACGGGGTCGCTCTCGTCGACGAGGAGCAATTCGGTCCTGCGCTGCCGATCATCCGCTACACCGACGTGGAGGACGCGATCGCGGGCGCGAACCGGCTCGACGTCGGCCTCGGCGGATCGGTCTGGGGACCGGACCGCGACGAAGCCGTCGCCGTCGCGAACCGCATGCACGCCGGCACGGTGTGGATCAACTCGCACGGCGGCGTGCACCCGATGATCCCGTTCGGCGGCGTGAAGGGCTCCGGCTACGGCGTCGAGTTCGGCGTCGAAGGGCTCAAGGCCGTCGCGGTGCACCGCGTCATCAACGGCTGAGGCGACGGTGCTCGACCCCGTGGCCGTCGACCCGGCGACGGATGTCGCGCGGCGGGCTCTGAGTGAGTTCGGCATCCCGTCGGAGGCCGGACTCCGGCTCGTCAACCGCCGGGAGAACGTCGTCTTCCGCGTCACGACCGCGACCGGCGACTGGGCGCTGAAGGTGCACCGGCCCGGGTACCACACCGACAGCGAGATCGAGTCGGAGTCGGCGTTCCTCCAGACGCTGGCCGGGGCCGGCGTGGGCGTGGCTCGACCGCTCGGTCTCGGCGACGGCACCCACGTCGCGCACGTTCCGGACCCGCTCGGCCGGGCCGTCCAGGTGTCCCTGCAGGAGTGGCTGCCCGCCGCGACCCCGCTCGGGTCGTCGCCCGAGACCTTCACCGGGCGCGCGAGTCCGGCCGCCGCCGGCCTCCGGGAGCTCGGCCGCACGATCGCCCTCCTGCACGACTGCGCCGAGCGCTCGGGCGCGCCCGCCGGCTACGACCGGCGCGCGTGGGACGCCGCCGGACTCTGCGGACCCGACGCGCTCTGGGGACGCGCCCACGACCTCCCCACGCTCTCCGCCGAACAGCGCGCGACGCTGGCGCGGGTGGAGGACGTCCTCGCCCGCGACCTGGCCGGACTCGACCGCACGGCCGCGAGCTACGGCCCCATCCACGCCGACCTCACCCTGGAGAACGTGCTCGTCTCGGACGGCCGGGTCGTCGTCATCGACTTCGACGACTGCGGCGAGGGCTGGTATCTGTTCGACCTCGCGACGGCGTGCTTCTTCCTCACCGGGCACCCGCAGGGCGACGAGCTGGTCGCAGCGGTGCTCGACGGCTACCGCTCGCAGCGGCCGCTCACCCGCCACGACGCCGGCGCCTGGCATCCGCTGCTGCTCGCCCGGGCGCTCTCGTACCTCGCGTGGTCGGTCGAGCGTCCCGACGAGGAGGCGACGCGCTTCCACCTCTCCCACCTCCTCCCCCATATCCTCCGCGCCTCGACGCTGTACCTCGCCACCGGCCGTACCGGCTGGCCCGACCTCGATGTCGCCCGCCTGACGTCCCCGAACCCCACACCCGGAGCAGCCTCATGACCGACCTCCTGACCCGCCGCTTCGGCACCCTCGGCCCGTACAGCCCGCTCTTCTACGACCGGCCCCTCGAGTTCGTGCGCGCCGAGGGGGTCTGGCTGACCGACGCGAACGGCGACAGGTACCTGGACGGCTACAACAACGTCCCGCACGTGGGCCACGCGCACCCGCGGGTCGTCGCCGCGATCGCGGAGCAGGCCGCCACGCTCAACATCCACACCCGCTACCTGAACGACCGCGTCGTGGACTACGCCGAGCGGCTGCTGGCGACCTTCGACGCCGCGATCGACCGGATCGTGTTCACGAACAGCGGCTCGGAGTCGAACGACCTGGCGTTCCGGATCGCGACCCAGCACTCCGGCGCGTCCGGCATCCTGATCTCCGACTTCAGCTATCACGGCCACACCCAGGCGCTCGCCCGGGTCACGACCGGGCTGCGCACGCACGAAGGACTCGGCCCGCACGTGCGGACGCTGCGCATCCCCGACCTCGACGGGGCCGACCGCGGACGGCCCGCCGAGGAGGTACTCGACGCCGCCCTCCGGGAGGCGGACGAGGCGATCGCCTCTCTGCAGGCGGCCGGCTTCGGCGTCGCCACCGTGCTCTTCGACTCGCTGTTCTCGACCGAGGGGCTCAACCGGGTGCCGTCCGGCTATGTCAGCGGGCTCGCCGCCCGGGTTCGCCGGGCCGGCGGCCTGGTGATCGCCGACGAGGTGCAGTCCGGCTTCGGCCGCACGGGCCGGAGCTTCTGGGGCCACCGCAACCACGGCATCGTCCCGGACCTGGTGACGATGGGCAAGCCGATGGGCAACGGCCACCCGCTCGGCGGCGTCGCGATGCCGGCGGCCCTCCTGGACGAGTTCGGCCCGCGCAACATGTACTTCAACACCTTCGGCGGCAACCCGGTCTCCGCGGCGGCCGGCCTCGCGGTGCTCGACGTGCTGGAGGACGAGGGCCTGGTGGAGCGGGCGCAGCGGAACGGCCAGGTCATCCGCGAGGCCCTGGCGCGGCTGGGCGCCGAGCACCCGTGGATCGGCGCCCCCAAGGGCGACGGCCTGTTCTTCGGCGTGGAGGTCTACGACCGCCCGGCCTTCGCGGCGGGCGCGCTGCCCGACCCGGCCCGCACCAAGGCGGTGGTCGAGGCCATGCGCGACCGCCGCGTGCTCATCAGCCGCATCGGCCGCCACGACAGCGTCCTCAAGATGCGCCCGCCGCTCGCGATCCAGGCTCCCGAGGTCGACCTCCTGCTCGCAACCTTCGCCGACGCCCTCACGTCAGTCGCCTGAACGCCTAAACGCTCGAAGGGCACGTAAACGCCCCTAAAACCCAGTTTTAGGGGCGTTTACGTGCCCTTCGGCGGATGGTTACAGCTCGGGGGCGTTCTGCTCCTCGGTGCCGTGGCCGATCTGGGCGTAGACGCGCGGGTTGCGGCGCTTGAGGACGTAGCCCCAGACCACCCCGATGACACCGGAGAGGATGACGATCGCCGGGAGGAGGAACGTGGTCGCCGACGGCGGCGCCGTGGGGTCGCTGGTCAGCAGGGTGTTGAAGTACACGACGATGAGGACGAAGACCGCCGTCAGTCCGAGCCCCGACACCACCGGGGCGACGACCCGCTGCCAGGCGCCGAGCCCGTGGTGCGAGCGGCGGAAGAAGCCGATGACCGCGAAGGACACGATCGCCATCAGCAGGACCAGCCCGAGAGCGCCGGTGTTGGTCAGCCACGAGAACAGCGTCAGCACCGGGAACAGGATCGCCGGCGCTCCCTTCGGCGGCACCCAGCCGACGCTGGCGAGCGCGAACGCGGCGATCACGACGAGCGCGAGGACGGTCTGGGCGAGCGACCCGGCCCACGGCGCCCGGCTGTGCGCGCGCACCCGGGCCAGCCACGACGGCAGCACGCCCTCCCGGCCGAGGGAGAAGAAGTAACGCGCGACGGCGTTGTGGAAGCTGACGAGCGACGCGAACAGGCTGGTGATGAAGAGCACCTGGGCGATGTCGCTGATGAGCACGCCGACGTTCGACTCCAGGAACGAGAAGATCAGGTTCGGTCCCTGCTCGGTGGAGTCCTTGATCACGTGACTCGGACCGGAGGCGATGGTCATCGCCCAGGACGACAGCGCGTAGAACAGCGCGATCACGCCGACGGCCGTGTAGGTGGCCCGGGCGACCGTGCGCTTCGGGTCCTTGGCCTCCTCGCCGTAGATCGCGGCGCCCTCGAAGCCCATGAACGCGGCGATGCCGAACGCGAAGACGGCGCCGATGCCGGGCACGAACAGGGCGGACGGGCTGAGCGCCTGCGCGCTGACCCCCTCCGGCGCGACGACGAACGCCGCCACGTCGTAGACGATGACGACGAGGAACTCCAGCGCGACCAGCACGCCGAGCACCTTCGCCGACAGGTCGACCCGGTTCACGCCCAGGACGCCGACGATCGCGATGCAGACGATGATCGGGAGCCACCACGGCAGATCCCAGCCGAACTTCGTGTTCAGGAGGGAGGCGACCTGATAGCCGAACAGCCCGTAGACGCCGATCTGCATGGCGTTGTACGACACGAGCGCGACGATGGAGACGCCGACGCCGAGCGGACGCCCGATGCCCTGCGAGACGTAGGAGTAGAACGCTCCCGCGTTGGTGACGTACCGGCTCATCGCGGCGTAGCCGACCGCGAAGATCGCGAGCACGACGCCGAGCAGCAGGAACGACAACGGCACGCCGAGCACGCCGGTGACGGCGAAGGTCGTCGTGACGCCGCCGGCCAGGACAGTCAGCGGCGCGGAGGCGGCGACGATCATGAAGGTGACGGCGGGCACGCCGAGCCGGCGGTGGGCAGCGGTGTGGGGGGTGACGCTGACAGCGGTGTCAGAGGTGGAGGTCACGGGGCTTCTCCCTCGATGGGACGCGCTCAGGGGGATGCGCGATTGAAGACGATCCAATCGCGCGGGCGCGTCCCGCGCTTGCCGTGCGGTGCACGGCGGTTGACTGCAGCGGAACAGTTGGCCCGTTCACGCCCGCCGGCTGCGCGGGATCACCTCCAGCTGGGTGAGGCGGCAGTCGGAGAGCGCGGTCAGGCGCAGGGCGCCGCGCAGTCCCCCGGCGATCCGGAAGGCCCTGGTCTGGCCGGGCCAGTCGAACACCTCGTCCTCGTACCGCCCCGCGTCCACCTCCTCGCCGTCCGTCCCGACCCATCCGACCTGCCAGGAGAGCACGGCAGGCTCGGGGACGGTCACCGTCAGCAGTGACGCGTCGGCGACATCGACCGGCAGGTCGACGGTCTCGCCGACCCGGAGCGCGACGGTGGTCTCACCGCTGTCGTCCGTCAGCGGATGCGCGTCCGCGCTCAGGACATCCGTGGCCCGGTCGGCGTACCCGTGCAGCTCGGAGGCGCTCACCGGCCGGGAGCCCGCCGCCCAGCCGGCCGGGCGATCCGTCAGCTCGAACTCGATCCGGGCGCCGGCCGCGATCACCGCGTGCGGGATGGTCACCGCTTCCCAGGGTTCGCCGTTCACGCGGACCGCCGCGATGTGGTCGCCCGAGCCCGCGACGACCTCGATCACCGTGACCGGGCGGCCGGGCGGCCTCAGTTCGGCCCGGCGGACGGAGGGCGGCACGAGCACGTAGCCTCCCGTCGCCGGCGCGAGCGGGTAGAGGCCGATCGTGCAGAACACGTACCAGGCGCTCATCTCGCCGTTGTCCTCGTCGCCCGGGTAGCCCTGGCCGATGTCGGAGCCAACGAACAGCCGGCGCAGGCTGTCCCGCACCACCGCGTGCGCGCGGTCGTGGTCGCCGGCGAACATCGGGACGAACGGGATGTGGTGCGCGGGCTGGTTCGACATCCCGAGCATGCCGGAGCGGATGTCGCGCGCCTCCGTCATCTCGTGGATGGCGTGCGGATATGAGCCGCGGTGACGCGACGAGCCGGTCTCCTGCCGAGCGAAGAACCGGTCGAGAGCGTCTTTCAGCCCGTCCTCGCCGCCGTGCAGCTCGACGAGCCCGGCGCCGTCGTACGGCACGGTGAACATCGTGCCCCAGGCGTTGGTCTCGGTGTAGTCGACGCCCCAGTCGTCCGGATCGAAGTCCTCCGCCGACGCACGCCAGTCTCCGTCCGGACGGCGGCCGAGGAAGAATCCGAGCTCGCGGTCGAAGACGGCGCGATAGCCCAGCGAGCGGCGGGCGAACCACTCGGCCTCGGCGGCCAGCCGCGCCGCCTCCGCCGATCCCTGCTCGGCCCGGTCGAGCAGCAGCCGTGCCATCGCGGCGACGCCCCAGTCGGCGATGGCGGCGTCGAGCGTCCAGGACATGCCTTCGTGCGTGTCGGTGTCGACGTAGCCGCGGAACGCGCCGGGCAGCATCCCCTTGCGGCCCACGCGCCGATCCGGGGACGGCACGGTCGCGTTCTTCACGGCGCTGCGGTAGGCCTCCACGAGGTCCAGCCCCGGGACGCCTTTGACCAGGAGGTCGGCGAACACCACGTCGCTCGTCGTGCCGGTCATCACGTCCTCCGGGCCCGGCGCACTCCAGCGGGGCGTCCAGCCGTCGTCAAGGAAGTGCTGCACGAAACCCTGCGCGAGCGCGCCCGCGTCGTCCGGGGTCAGGAGGCCGAGGAGGGGCCACGCCGTCCGGTAGGTGTCCCAGAAGCCGTTCGTGGTCGAGAGGTCGCCGGCCGTCGGCTCTCCGGTGGAGAGCGCCCGGTGCCGCGGCTCGGCGGTCAGCGCGGACTCGCCCGCGCGCAGCGGATGGAGGAACAGCCGGTACAGGCCCGAGTACACCGAGACGAGCTGGTCGTCGGTCGCCCCGTCGATCACGAGCGTTCCGAGCTTCTCCTCCCATGCGCTCTCCGCGCCGGAGAGCATGGCGTCGAAGCCGCCGGCCGCGGCGAGGTTCGCCTCGGCGTCGGCGAACGAGAGCGTCGAGATGCCGAGCAGCACGTCCACCGGGTGATCGGCCGCGACGACGACGTAGCCGCGGAGCAGCCCGCTGCGGAACCGGGTGCGGTCGGCCAGCGCTCCGGCGATCCGGAGATGGAGGTAGTGCACGGGAGTCCCCGGCCGGTCGTCCAGCAGCGCCTCGACGACGGCGTCGCCGCCCTCCAGCCGCACGCGGGCCTCCCGCAGCTCGCCGTGGTGGTCGAGGATGATCGACGCCCGGTCGCGGCCGGTCTCGAACCCGAACCGCCAGCCGAGCGCGAACGCGCCGGCCGTCATGGTCGCGTCGACCGCGCCGCCGTGGGGCGCAGCAAGCCGCACCCGGTAGCGGTGCGGGCCGTCGAGCTCGTCGTCGTGGTCGAAGGCCAGGGCGCGCTCGGCGCGTCCGGTGGCGGGATGCTCCGACGGGTTGGGCATCACCTGGAACACCCCGCGGTCCCCCATCCACGGCGACGGGAGGTGCGACGTGGCGAACGCCTGGATGGCCGGCCGGTTGTCGGCCTTCCGGTTGTGCGCGTGGAAGGCGTACGGCCAGCGGTTCTGATCCGCGTCGGTCATCGGGAGGCCGAAGACGCCGCCGTGCGGGACCGCCACGAAGGGCGCCGTGTTGCCGCGCGAGAACTCGCCGGACGACTGGGTGCCGCGGGTCGTGCGCACGGCGTCGATCGGTCGGGCCGGGCTCTGCGGCCGTGGCTCGATGGCGACGGCGTCGAGCCAGCCGGTGATCCGGAGAGGCTCGGCCGCGGCCGTCCCGTCGCGGTCTTCGCGCCCGAGCACCGCCATGGCCTCCACCACGCGTCGGCCCGCGAGCGCGGCCAGCGGCACCGCGCGGCGGTTCCACTGGTCCACCCAGGTCATCCGGGCGTCGTCCTGCGCCTCGGGCGTAGCCGCCGTGCCGTACTGGTCGCGGAGCGCGTACTCGGAGAGGCGGGTCCCGTCGTCGAGCACCAGGTCGACCGCGAACGCGGTCGCCGCCCAGAACGACGCCAGGTCGGCCGTGTCCGGCTCGGCAGCGCCCGCGGGCAGGGTGCGCTCCGGGAACCAGTGCCACACCAACTGATCGCCGGGCCGGATCACGTGATCGCGGAGGGCGGGGAGCGGACTCTCGACCCGCCCTCCCGCCGTCGTCGTCAGCGCCAGGGCCTCGACCGAGCGGAAGCCGGCGCCGGGACGGGCCGCCGGCGCGAAGGCCGGGCCGCCCGCCCGATGACGGGAGGCCGTCATCACCGCACCGCGAAGCGCAGCGTGCGCACCTCGAACGGCGACAGGGTCAGCTCGACGCTCCCCGCGTCGGCCGCCGGCTCCCCGGGCAGCTGCTCCTCCAGCAGCGTCGCGGTGCGCGCGGCGCCGACCGGGGCGTCCACCCGGAGCCGCGCGGTCGCCCGCCGGCCCTCCGGCTCGTACACGCGCACGATCAGGTCGCCGCTGCGGTCGTCGGCCAGCTTCACGCTCGAGACGACGGCGCCGCCCTCCACCGAGACCAACGGGGACACCGCGTGCGCGCCGCGGATCGTCCGGGCGTTCTGGTTCATCAGCACGCCCGCCGCGGTCGCGCCGGCCACCGACGTGCCGATCACCAAGCCGTACCGGTGGGTCTGCACCCCCTGGTCGGTCTCCGGGTCGGGGAAGCGCGGGGCCCGCAACAGCGACAGCCGGAGGGTCGTGGTGACCTCCCCGTCGCGCACCGAGCGCTCGGTGTCGTAGCCGTAGCTCGAGTCGTTGACCAGCGCGACGCCGAATCCCGGCTCCTCCACCAGCACGAACCGGTGCATGGAGGTCTCGAACTTGGCGGCCTCCCACGAGGTGTTCGTGTGCGTGACGCGCTTGTGCGCGCCGAACTGCGTCTCCGCGATGGTGTGCTCCGCACGCACGTCGAGCGGGAACGCGACCTTGAGGAACTTCTCGGTCTCGTGCCAGTCGGTCGACTGCTCGAATTCCAGCGTGCGCGACCCCGCCGCGAGCGAGAGGGTCTGCGTGACCGTCGACGTCGAGAAGGAGCGCTTCACGATGACGCGGGCGACCCCGTCCTCCCCGATCCCGCCCTCGATCGAGTCGACCTCGCGGAGGTCCTCGACGCGGTTGCGGTAGAACCGGTCGACGTCCCAGGCGTCCCACATGTTCGGGAAGTCCTGGTGCAGCTGGAGGAGGTTCGCCTCTGCGCCGGGGGCGATCGCCTCCCTGCCGGTCGCGAGGTCCACCGCCGAGGTGACCAGGCCGTCGTGCCCGACGACCACGGACACCACGCCGTTGCGCAGCCGGAAGCCCTCCGGGCCCTGGTCGAACCAGACCGGCTCGGCGGCGGACCGCTCGGCGGGCGCGATTGCGTGGGCCTGGAGTGCGCCGAGCGCCGTGGCGGCCGGGTTGGCGACCAGTTCCTCGTCGCCGGAGCCGGCGAGCGCGGCCAGCGCCGACGCGATGAGCTCTTCCAGCTCGGCGGCGACGGCCGCGTAGGTAGCGACCGCTTCGCGGTGCACCCACGCGATCGACGTGCCGGGCAGGATGTCGTGGAACTGCAGCAGCAGCACCTGCTGCCACAGCCGGTCCAGCTGCTCGTACGGGTACGGGAGGCCGGCCCGGACCGCCGCGGTCGCGCTCCACAGCTCGGCCTCGACGAGCAGGTGCTCGGTGCGCCGGTTGCCCTGCTTCGTGCGGTGCTGGGAGGTCAGGGTGGCGCGGTGCAGCTCCAGGTAGAGCTCCCCGACCCACACCGGCGGGTTCGGCAGCTCGGCACGGGCGCGCTCGAAGAAGGCGTCCGGGTGCTCCCAGGCCACGCGGGCGCTCCCCTCGAGGTTCGCGAGCCGCGCGGCCTTTCCGGTCATCTCGCGCGTCGTCCCGCCGCCGCCGTCGCCCCAGCCGACCGGCGCGATCGAGCCGGTGGCGTGCCGGTTCTCGCGGAACTGGCGCGACGCGCGGGCGACCTCCGACCCGGAGAGCTGCGAGTTGTAGGTGTCCATCGGCGGGAAGTGCGAGAACAGCTGCGACCCGTCGATGCCCTCCCATAGGAACGTGTGGTGGGGGAACTTGTTGACCTGGTTCCACGAGATCTTCTGCGTGAAGAACCACTCGAACCCGGCCCGCCGCATGAGCTGCGGGAGGGCGGGCGAGTAGCCGAAGCTGTCCGGCAGCCAGGCGCCCTTCGGCGCGATCCCGAACTGCTCGCGGAAGAACCGCTGCCCCTGCGAGAACTGGCGGACGATCGACTCGCCCGTCGGCATCACGGTGTCGGACTCCACCCACATTCCGCCGAGCGGCAGGAACCGACCGGCGGCGACGGCGGCGGTGATCCGCTCCCACACCTCCGGCCGGTGCTCCTTCACCCACGCGTACTGCTGCGCGCTCGACATCCCGTAGAGGAAGTCGTCGGTCTGGTCGATGAGCTCGGTCATGGTGGAGGTCGTGCGCGCAACCTTGCGGACCGTCTCGCGCACGGGCCAGAGCCAGGCCGAGTCGATGTGGGCGTGGCCGACCGCGGAGATGCGGTGGGCGGACTCCTCGGCCGGCGAGGCGAGCACGCCCGCGAGCGGGGCGCGGGCGTCTGGTGCGGTCTCCGGGATGCGCTGCAGGTCGAGCGCGTCGAGCGCGTCGTCGAGGGCCTGCAGGATGCGCATCTTCCGCGGTCCGTCCGGGAGTTCCTGCTGCAGCTCCAGCAGCACCTCGATGTCGAGCGCGAGCGCGTGCACCTCGGCCTCGAACACGGCCAGCTCGATGCGACGCGTCGTGTAGAGCGGCTTCGCCGAGGAGGTGAGGATGTCCCCTTCCTGCGTCGGCAGGAAGGGGTGGTAGTCGAGCAGCACCGGGTTGGAGGCCGCCTCGATGAACAGCTCGACCTCCTCGTCGCCCTCCGCGCTCTCGGCGACGAGCACCCACTGGTTGCGCGGGTTGATCGACTTCACCGGTGAGCCGTCCGCCCGGTAGACCAGGCCCTCGCACTGGAAGCCGGGCATGTTCTTGTCGAAGCCGAGGTCGATGACGGCCTCCACGCGGCGGCCGGCCCAGGCGGCGGGCACGGCGCCGGTCAGCCGGAACCAGGTGGTGCCCCAGGCGCGGCCCCACGGCGTGCCCACCTCGTACGGCGTGTAGTCCAGCGCGAGACCCTCGGCGGGCGGGATCGGCTCGCCCGGCAGCACGTTCCAGGCGATCTCCACCGGCGCCGTCTCGCTGTGGACGGCCGGGAGGATCCGCTCGTCGAGCACTCGGCGCGCGCGTCCGGTGGTCAGGGGGATGTCGTCGTGCATCGCTGCCTTTCTGGGGGTGGTTCAGGAATGTCGAGGAAATCGGAGGTCAGGGGGCGACGGCCGGGTGCGGCACGCTCACCGGAGCGTCGGCCGTCCCCGCCGCCTCGATCAGCCGGCCGATGCCGCGCGCGTCCAGCATCGCCCGGTCGGTCGACCGGGATCGCAGGACGACCTGCGGGCCGCGGCCGGACTCCTCCGCCACGGCGAGCCAGGCCCGGGCGAAGCCGCCGCCCGGGGCGCACGACCGCCGCACGTGCGGGTTGGGCCGGCCCTGCGCGTCCACGTCGTCCAGCACGATCGCCTCGGCCGGCGGCGCCTGTTCGCTCGGGCGGCCGCCGAGTTCGCGCGCGACCTCGGCGAAGCGGGCGCCCACCGGCTTGAGGACGCCGTCGGAGGAGAACAGGCCGAGGTCGTACTCGAGCTCGGGGAAGTCGGCGAGCGCGCGCGACACGTCGTGCGAGCACCACCAGGTGACGCCGAACGCGTTCTGGACGTCGGCCGCGTGCCGGATCGTCCGCTCGACGAAGTCGGGGGCGTCCTCGGGCGCGACCACGGTCGTCGGCGCCCCGACCTCCTGCAGCCAGTTCGGCCGGCCGGGCTCGCGGTTCCACGCCGCGGCGAGCTGCATCAGGTATTCGCCGTGGCGGACGGATCCCGCCCCGAGCGACCCGTGCAGCTGCCCGGCCCCGTTGAACACCCACGAGTGCGTGATGGTCATGTCGCCGTGCTCGGCGGCGTGCTCCGGGCCGAACGGCTGGTCGTCGTCGTACCAGGCCGCGTCGTACTGCGCGACGGTGACGGAGGGCGCGTGCCGCTCCGCGCCGCCGAGCCCGTCCCGCGCAGCGGCGACCATGGTGCTGAGCCAGCTCGCGGCCTGCCCGGGGCCGACCGTGTGCGGCGAGGGATGCGGCGCGTGCGCGAACTGGTTCAGCTCGTTCCCGATCGTCACGCCCAGGAGGTTCGGGCGCCCGGCGAGCGCCGACGCCAGCTGCCGGACGTACGCGGCGGTCGAGCCGACGACGTCCGGATCGGTGAACATGTTGCGGCGGTGCCAGGAGTCGAGCCAGGACGGCAGGAAGTCGAAGCTCGACAGGTGCCCCTGGAGGGCGTCCACGTTGGCGTCCAGGCCGAACGAGGCCGCGATGTCCACGACCTCCACGATGTCCGCCAGCGCGCTCGCCCGGACCAGCGACCGGTTCGGCTGCACGACGGGCCAGAGCGGGAAGATCCGCACGTGGTCCGCGCCCAGCGAGGCGATCGCCTCGAAGTCGCGGGCGACCGCGGACGCCGAGAAGTCCAGCCAGGAGTGGAACCAGTTGCCCGACGGTGTGTAGTTGACGCCGAACCGCATCAGCCTTTCACGCCTCCCTCTTGCACGCCTTTGAAGAAGAACCGCTGCAGCGCGGCGAAGATCACGGCGATCGGGATGAACGCGATCATCGTGCCCGCCGCGATCAGCCGCTGATCGTTGGAGAAGGTGCCCTGAAGATACTGCAGACCCACGGTCAGCGTCAGCTTGTCCGGCGACTGCAGCACGATCAGCGGCCAGAGGAAGTCGTCCCAGGCGCCGATGAACGAGAAGATCGCGATCACGGCGATCGTGCCCTGCACGGCGGGGAGGGCGATCGACCACAGCCGCTGCCACGAATTGGCGCCGTCCACCACCGCGGCCTGGTCGATCTCATCGGGGATCTGCCGGAACGCGTTGTACATCAGCAGCACGTTCAGCGCCGCGATCATCCCGGGCAGGGCGACGCCGGCGAGGGAGTCGGCGAGGCCGAGGTCCTTGACGGTGACGAACTGCGAGATGATCGTCGCCTCGCCGGGCAGCACGAGCGTCGCCAGGAAGAGCCCCAGCACGATCTTGCGGCCCCGCCAGCGCAGGCGCGCCAGCGCGAAGCCGGCGAACGTGGCGAACACGATGTTGCCGACGACGTCGATCGCCGCGACGATCAGCGAGTTGCCGATGTAGACCCAGACCGGGATGGCGTCGGCGACCTTGCCGTAGTTCGCCAGCGTCGGCTGCGACGGGATGAACGACGGCGTCGCGGTGTAGATGTCCTCCCCCGCGCCCTTGAGGGAGGTCGAGAGCTGCCAGAGGAAGGGGCCGACCGTGATGAAGAGCACGATCACGAGCAGCACGTAGCGAAGGATCCGCTCGCGGGTGGACATGACGCCCCACGCCCGGCGGCGTCGCCTGCGCTGCGGCGCGCGCGGGGCTCCGATGTCGGCGGCCGGCGCGAGCGCGAGCTCGGCGGCCGCGTTGCTGGTGGCTGTCGTGGTCTGGGTCATCGGTCGGCCTTGCTGTTGATGCGGGCGAGCACGAGCATCGGCACGAGCGTGACGACGAACAGCAGGAGGCTGAGGGCCGAGGCGTAGCCGAGGTTGCCGGTGAACCCGCGCGCGTACTGCTGGATGAGGATGACGAGCGACTGGTCCTGGCCTCCCGGGCCGCCGGTGCCGTTCGTCAGGATGTAGAGCTCGCTGAACACGCGCAGCGACGAGACGCAGATCAGGATCGCGACCAGGGTCATCGTGCCGCGCACGCCCGGCACGGTCACCGACCAGAACCGGCGGGCGGCCCCTGCGCCGTCGAGCGCCGCGGCCTCGTGGAGCTCGCTGCCGACGTTCCCGAGCGCCGCCAGGAAGATGATCATGTAGTAGCCGAGGCCCTTCCACACCGTCAGGCTGATCGCGCTGAACAGGACGAGCCAGCGGTCGGTGAGGAACGGAATGCTCCCGTGCACGAAGCCGAGCGTCTTCACCATCTCGTTGATGACGCCGCGGTCGTCGAGGATCCACGTCCAGATCAGGCCGACGACCACCGCCGAGGCGATGACCGGGGTGTAGAAGGCGGTGCGGAAGAACGCGATGCCCGGCAGCTTCTTCTCGACCAGCACGGCGATCAGCAGCGGGAGGATCGTCAGCAGCGGCAGGCACACGATCATGTAGACGACGCTGTTGAGCAGCGCCTGCCACACGTCGGGGTCGGCGAAGAGCCGGCTCCAGTTGTCGAAGCCGACGAACCGGCTCGTTCCGCCGAGCGGGCTCTCGTTCGTGAACGACATCCTGACCGTGTTGAGCGACGGCCACACGCTGAAGCCGATCAGCCACACCAGCGCGGGCGCGACGAGCAGCCAGGGGGTGAACCAGCGGTTGGCACGCAGCACGCGGGCCTCCCTTCTGTCGGTCACCCGGCCGGAGGCGGACCTCCGGCCGGGTGAGTGATGGTGCTCAGCCGTTCGAGAGGAGGCCGTTCATCTTGGTCTGGGCGGTCTGCAGCGCGTCCTTGGCGGAGGCGTCGCCCTTCATCGCGAGCGCGATCTGCTGGTCGAGGATCGTCGACATGGCCTGGTTCACCTGGACGGGGTTGAGGTTCTTCGCCGTCTTCAGCGCCTGGTTGGCGAGCACGCGCGCCTGACCGTTCTCGGTCCCGTCGTCCTTGGAGAAGAACGGGTCGGACTGGGAGGAGATCGTGGACGGGAAGATGTTGACCAGGTGGGCGAAGGCCTCCTGGTTCTTCGCGTTCGTGATGAACTGCGCGAACGCCTCGGCGGTGGCGGGGTGCTTCGACTTGGCGGAGACGCTCATCCCCTGCACGTACAGCGGCGGGGTGTCGAGCGCGGGCGAGACGACCACGTTGCCCTTCAGCGACGGGTTGTTCTTCTCGAAGTCGGACAGGCTGGTCGCGCCTCCCGTGGTCCACGCCACCTTGCCCTGGGTGAACAGGGTCGAGTTGCCGAGGTAGTCACTGTTGAGGACGGTCGACGGCATCAGGCCGGACTTGTAGGCGTCGGCGTAGCGCTGGATGAGGTCGACGGCCTTCTGGTTGTCGGCGAAGACGAACTTGGTGCCCTTCGCGTTGAGCACGGGCACCCCGGCGAGGACGAAGTCGCCGACGCCAGGCTTGCGGCTCATCAGGTAGCTGTCCGGGCAGGCCTTGTGCAGGGTCGCGGCCTGCTGGATGAGCTCGTCGGTCGAGGTGGGCACCTTGGCCGGGTCGAGGCCGCACTGCTGGAACATCGTCTTGTTCCAGTAGTCGACGTCCGTGTTGAGGTACCACGGGTAGCCGTAGACGCCGTCCAGGCCGTTGTACTTGTACGCGTCGAGACCGCCGGCGACGTAGGTCTTGCTGAGCGTGCTCGACGACTTGGAGATGTCGGCGAGGAAGCCCTTCTGAGCGAGCGGCAGCGCGATCTCCGGCGGGAGGTTGATGACGTCGGGCAGCGAGTTGGAGGCCGCCTGGCTCAGCACCTTGTCGGAGTAGCCGTCGCCCGGCTGGTCGATGAGCTTGACCTTCGTGCCGGGGTGGGCCTTCTCGAAGGCGGAGATGACGCCGTCGAGGTAGCCGGTGAACTTGGGCGTGAGCGCCCAGGTCTGCACCGAGATGCTGCCGGTGACGTCGGACGAGCCCGACTCGCCCGCGGAGCAGGCGGTGAGCAGTGCGGCGGTGGCCGCTGCGGCGCCGAGGATGCCGGCGGCACGGAGGGCGACGGAACGCCGCGCGCGGGGTGTGGAGCTGAACTTCATCGTGGCTGACTCCTTTGTACAGGGGATGACTAGAGCGGTTTAGTGACGGATGAGTCGATCATTCCGCCGATCTCGCTTGTAGAAGTTATCGCCTACTAAAGCGATATAGTCAAGTCATCTCCGCCAAGATAGAGACGTGGCGCCCGACCCAGAGGAGACCGGTGTGAATCCGCCGAAGCGTTCGACGATCGCGGACATCGCCGCGCGCGCCGGAGTCTCCCCCGGCGCGGTCTCCTTCGCCCTCAACAACCGGCCGGGCGTCTCCGACGAGACCCGTGCGCGGATCCTGAGCATCGCCCAGGAGCTGCACTGGCGGCCGCACTCGGCCGCACGCGCCCTCGGCGGCGCGCGGGCGGGCACCATCGGCTTCGTACTGAACCGGCCGGCCCGCACGCTGGGAACGGAGTCGTTCTTCGGCGACCTGATCTCGGGCATCCAGCTCGGGCTGAGCGGCTCGCACACCGGCGTGAACCTGCTGGTCGCGCGCGACCTCGCCGAGGAGCTCGACACCTACCGCGAGTGGTGGAACGGCCATCAGGTGGACGGGGTCGTCGTGGTCGACCCGCGCACCCCCGACCAGCGCGTCGAGCTCCTGGGCGAGCTTGGGATGCCGGCCGTGCTCATCGGCTCCCGGCCGAACCCGCCCGGCACGACCCCGAGCGTCTGGATCGACGACTCCGAGGCGGCCACGACCGTCTTCGGCTACCTGCACGCCCTGGGCCACACCCGCATCGCCCATGTGGCTGGGCTGGAGGCGTTCGAGCACACCCGGATGCGCACCGCGGCCCTCCAGGACTTCGCCGCGACCTCCGGCTTGACCTGGGCTCAGTCGTTCGGCACCGACTACTCGGCTGAGCAGGGCGCGTCGACGACCCGCGCGCTGCTCTCCCGCGCCGAGCCGCCGACGGCGATCGTCTACGACAACGACATCCTCGCCGTCGCCGGCCTCGGCGTCGCGGCCGAGATGGGCTTCGCCGTGCCGGAGCGCCTCTCGATCGTGTCCTTCGACGACTCGGTCATGGCGCGGCTGGTACGCCCGGCCCTGACGTCCCTCCACCGCGACACCGTGGAGCTCGGCGAGCGCGCGGCCCGCCTCCTGCTCGAGCAGATCGAGAAGGGCGAGACCCTGGAGTCCCGCCCGGGCCCGGCGCTCACGCTGGAGGCGAGGGATTCGACGGCGCCACCTGGGCGGTGAGCGGTTCGGGCCCCCTCCACGTGCCCGCGGCCCCCGCTCACACCGGAAACGCCACCGGGTAGTCCTCCGCGAAGTCCGCCGAGCGCCCGACCGCCGCCCAGCGGTCGTCGTCGGCGAGCAGGCGGCGATCCTGAGCCAGCGACATCTCCACCGCGTTCACGCCGAGCGGCAGGTGCTCGGGGAGGTCGTCGCGGCCGGCGAGCGCCACCAGGATCTCGGCGGCGCGGCGCGGGTCGCCCGCCGGGCCCTCCGGGTTCTGGCGGAGCCGCTCGTTGACGGCGCCGATCGTCTGCTCGTAGCCCTCGGGGATGTCGTGCACTGTCATCGATGATCCGGCCCAGTCGGTGCGGAACCCGCTCGGCTCCACGACCAGCACGCGGGCGCCGAACGGCGCGGTCTCGGCGCGCAGCACGCGGCTGAACCCGTCGATCGCGAACTTCGCCGCCTGGTACGACGCGATGCCCGGCGAGCCGCCCACCCGTCCGCCCACCGACGAGAACTGCACGATCAGGCCGCCGCCCTGCGCCCGCAGCAGCGGGATCGCCGCCTTGGAGACCGTGTAGACGCCCCAGAAGTTGGTCTCGAACTGGGCGCGCACGTCCGCGTCGTCTGCGGTCTCGATCGGAGCGACGTTCGCGTAGCCCGCGTTGTTCACGATCACGTCGAGAGACCCGAACGCCGCGTGCGCCTCGGCCAGCGCGGCGCGCACGCGGTCGGGGTCGGTGACGTCGAGGGCGAGCGGGAGGATCCGGTCGCCGTACTGCGTGGCGAGGTCGTCGAGCTGCTCGGGGCGCCGCGCGCTGGCGGCGACGCGGTCGCCGGCCTCCAGGGCGGCGACGACGAGCTCGCGGCCGAAGCCGCGGGAGGAACCGGTGATGAACCATGTCTTCTGCATGTCGTTAATAAAACACCGTTTCATTACTTTGTGCAACACGGTTGCGGTAAACTTTCAGCATGACGACCGCCGACTTCCAGCGCGCCCGCTCCCCCGAGGCGAAGCACGCCCGCGAGGCGGCGATCCTGCAGGCTGCGCGCACGCTCGCCGCGCGCGACGGCATCCGCCGGGTGACGCTCACCGACATCGCCGACGAGACCGGGATGCACAAGTCGGCGATGCTGCGCTACTTCGAGACCCGGGAGGAGATCTTCCTCCGGCTCACCGCGGACGGCTGGCGCGAGTGGACGCCCGCACTCTGCCAGCGCATCGCGGCCGCGCCGAAGCGCGGGGACGCGGTCGCCGTCGTCGCCGCCGCCTTCGCGAGCACCCTGGCGGCGCGCGGCGCCTTCTGCGACCTCCTCGCCCAGGCGCCGCTCAACCTGGAGCGCAACGTCTCGCTCGACGCGGTGCGCACCTTCAAGCTGACCACCCGCGAGTGCCTCGACCGCATCGTCGACGCCGTGCGCGCGGCGCTCCCCGCGCTGAGCGAGCTGGACGGCGTCGACCTCGTCGCGACGGCGACCTCTCTCGCCGGCACGTTCTGGCAGATCGCGACACCGTCGGTGGAGGTCGCGGCACTGTACCGCTCCGACCCGCGGATGTCCCACGCGCTGATCGACGTCGAACCGCGCCTCGAGCGGATCCTGACGGCGCTCCTGACCGGGCAGTCGGCGGAGCGCCGCCCGCAGTGAGGCGCGGTGCGACCGCCGGCTACGCGCTGAGGCGCGGGTAGTCCGTGTAGCCCTCCGCGCCGGAGCCGTAGAAGGTCGCCGCATCGGGCTGGTTCTCCGGGTGCGCGCCCTTCCACCGCTCGACCAGGTCGGGGTTGGCGATCGCGAGACGGCCGACGGCCACAGCGTCCGCGTGCGAGTCCTCGACCAGTGCGATCGCCTCGTCGCGCGAGGTGACCGAACCGAAGCCGCTGTTCACGATGAACGGGCCCGCGAAGCGCTCGCGCAGGTCCTGGACGAGCTCGCCGGTCGGGTCGCCGTGCAGCACGCTCACGTAGGCGAGGCCCAGCGGCGCGATGCCGTCGACCACGGCCTCGTAGGTGGCGGTGGCGTCGGCGAGGTCCGTCTCGAAGACGTCCTGGATGTTGTGCATCGGGGACAGCCGGATGCCGACCCGCCCGGCGCCGACGGCCTCCGCGATCGCGGTCGTCACCTCGACGACGAAGCGGGCTCGCGCCTCCGGGGACCCGCCGTACCGGTCCTCGCGGACGTTGGAGACCGGCGACAGGAACTGGTGGAGCAGGTAGCCGTTCGCGCTGTGCACCTCCACACCGTCGAGGCCTGCGGCGATGGCGTTCCTCGCCGCCGCGACGAACTCGTCGCGCACCTCCGCGAGCTCGTCCAGCGTGAGCGCGTGCGGCACCGGGAAGGCGACCTTGCCGGTGGTCGTGCGGGTCTCACCGTCGATCGCGACGGCGCTCGGGGCCACGATGCGGTCCGTCCCGTTGATCAGCGGATGCGAGACACGGCCGCTGTGCATGAGCTGCATGACGATGCGCCCGCCCTCGGCGTGCACGGCGTCCGCGACGGCGCGCCAGCCGGCGATCTGCTCCTGCGTGACGATGCCCGGCTGGCCGGGGTAGGCACGCGACTCGTGACTGGGGTAGGTGCCCTCGGTGATGATCAGCCCGACGCTCGCCCGTTGCGCGTAGTGCTCCGCCACCAGCGGCCCCGGGATGCCCGCCTCCCCCGAACGCGTGCGGGTGAGCGGCGCCATCACGACGCGGTTGGGAAGGTGGAGGTCGCCGAGCGAAACGGGTGTGAACAGATCCATCGAGGGGATGCCTTTCGGTGTGCGGACGCGGACCCGCGGTCGGGGGTCGACTGCGCGGTCGGGCGCAGCCCCTGGTCGGAACGGCGCTCGCGTCCGGACTATTCCGGCGGGCCACACGCAGCCTGTTGACGGTGCCGAGTTGAACCGGTTAAGCTGCGGCCGTTCCTCACTCGGCGGCCGATGATGCCCACCCGGAGAACGCATCCGCGGACAGGACGGCACGGCTGCCGCCTCAACGGAAGCAGGTGCGCGGTGCCCACATCCCCCCGACAGCCGATCGCCACAGCTCGATCGCATCGACGCTCCATCGGATCGGCGGTCGCCGTCGGCGCCGCAGTCCTCGGCGTGCTCGCGTCCACGCAAGCCGCCGTCGCCGCCCCGCCTCCCCCGCAGCCCGACCTCGGACCGAACGTGATCGTCTTCTCGCCGGACATGCCGCAGGCCGACATCCAGGCGAAGGCGGACGCGATATACGCGCAGCAGGTCGACAACGAGATGGGCGCCCAGCGGTACGCGCTCCTGTTCAAGCCGGGGACCTACGGGTCCGCGACCGACCCGCTGGACATCAAGGTGGGCTATTACACCGAGGTCGACGGCCTGGGGCAGGACCCGTCGGCCGTCACCATCAACGGCGGGGTGACCGCGACAGGCAAGAATGGCAGCGGCGCGTTGGACACGTTCTGGCGCTCCGTCTCCAACCTGACCATCCACGTGGTGCCGACGTCCGACGGGTGCCACACCGGCAACGAGATGTGGGCGGTGTCGCAGGCCGCGCCGATGCGTCGGGTGGACGTCAAGGACTACACCACGTTCATGCCCTACTGCGACAACCCGAACTACGCGAGCGGCGGGTTCGTGGCCGACTCGCGGCTGGAGGGTGGAGCACTGAACGGCTCGCAGCAGCAGTTCTACGTGCGCAACACCGACCTCGGCGCCGGCTGGTCCAACGCCGTGTGGAACCAGGTGTTCTCGGGCGACATCAACGCCCCGGCGCAGTCGTTCCCGAACCCCGCCTACACCACGCTGGCGGAGACACCGGCCTCGCGCGAGAAGCCGTATCTGTACGTGGACGCAGGCGGGGACTACCGCGTCTTCGTGCCGAGCGCGCAGACGGACTCCACGGGGCCCACCTGGGCGAGCGGCCACACCCCCGGTCGGTCGCTGCCGTTGAGCGGCTTCTTCGTCGCCCATCCCGGTGACTCCATCGCGAAGATCAACTCCGCTCTGGCGCAGGGGAAGAACCTCCTCGTCACCCCGGGCGTGTACGACATCGCGCAGAGCATCGCCGTGAAGCGGGCCGACACCGTCGTGCTCGGGCTCGGCATGGCCACGCTGACGGCGCAGGGCGGCGCCATCCCGATGACGGTGGCCGATGTCCGAGGGGTCGACATCGCCGGCCTGACCTTCGACGCGGGTCCGGTGAAGTCGCCCACCCTCCTCCGGGTCGGGAGCGGCCACGACAAGGGCGGCCCGCATGTGGCCGCGGCGAGCGACCCGACCGCGTTGCAGGACGTGTTCTTCCGGATCGGCGGCCCGCACGTCGGCAGGGCCACCACGAGCCTGGAGGTCAACAGCGACCACACCATCCTCGACGACATCTGGGCGTGGCGCGCGGACCACGGCGTGGCCGGCTCGGTCGGCTGGACCGTGAACACGGCCGACACCGGGGTCGTCGTGAACGGCGACGACGTGACCGCGACCGGCCTGTTCGTCGAGCACTACCAGCAGTACAACGTCGTGTGGAACGGAGAACGCGGCCGGACCGTCTTCTTCCAGAACGAGCTCCCCTACGACGCGCCCGACCAGGCCGCGTGGCAGCACGACGGCCTCGACGGGTACGCCGCCTACAAGGTGGCGGACACCGTGCGGAGCCACGAGGCGTGGGGCCTGGGCAGCTACATCTACACCAACGTCGACCCGACCCTCCACGCGACCCAGTCGTTCGAGGTCCCGAACACGCCCGGCGTGGTGATGCACGACCTCAGCACGGTCGCGCTGAACACGAACGCCGGCACGATCGACCACGTCATCGACGGCCAGGGTCCCGCGGCGACGGGGGCGAACAGCGGCAGCGCGCAGACCGTGACCACCTACAGCGACGGCGTGGCGCAGTAGTCGCGTGACCGGAATCGAACCCTGTGGCCTGGGCGCGACCCGGGCCACAGGTGCGTAAGGAGCGGTTAACGAGTTTAGGATAATGAAGACGAAAGGGCGGCGTGAATGGCGAACACCGAATCCGGCTCCCTCCCGAACGCATCGCTGGAAGTGATCCTGGAGGGCATCGGGGATACCGTGCGCGCTCGCCGGAAAGCGCGAGGGCTGACGCTCAGCGCGATGACCGAGCGCACCGGACTCAGCACGGCGATCATCAGCCAGATCGAGCGCGGGCTCGCGAATCCCTCGTTCACGACACTGGCGCAGCTCGCTCACGGGCTCGACATCCCCGTCGGCGAGCTCTTCGCGCAGCAGCCCGTCTCGCGGTCGCCCGTCGTGCGGAAGTCCGAACGGCGCGACCTCCTCTCGACGGTGGCGGAGGCACGCGGCCGGACGGTGTTCGAGCTGCTCTCGCCCGACCTGCACGGGACGCTGGAGGCGATCTGGGTCGAGACTCCACCCGGGCACGACTCGAGCGGGACCCCCTTCACCCACCGGGGCGAGGAGTTCGGGCTCATCATCTCGGGGAGGAAAGAGGTCTACGTCGATGGCGAGCAGTACGTCCTCGAGGAAGGCGACTCGATCACCTTCAACTCGACCGTCCCGCACTGGTACAAGAACACCTCGGACGAGGTCTGCCGGGCGATCTGGGTCATCTCCCCGCCGAGCTGGTGACGACGTCCGATGACGCTACCGCTCGAGGGACTCACGGTCATCGACCTCACGCAGGTGATGCTGGGGCCGTCCTGCACGCAGACGCTCGGTGACTTCGGCGCGGACATCATCAAGGTCGAACGCCCCGGCGCCGGCGACCTGTCCCGGGTCGGAGTCTTCGCCGCAGCTGGCAACGAGAATCCCGTCTTCTCCAGCCTGAACCGCAACAAGCGGAGCATCGTCATCGACCTCTCCTCCGCGGAGGGCAGAGGCGTCATCCGCGACCTCGTCCGCGACGCGGATGTGATCGTCAGCAACTTCCGGCCCGGTGTCATGGAACGGCTGGAGCTCGGCTACGACGAGCTGTCGGCGATCAACCCGAGACTCATCTGGGCGGCGGGCTCCGGGTTCGGCCGGAGCGGTCCGTACGCGCACAAGGGCGGGCAGGACATCCTCGGCCAGGCCTACTCCGGCGTCATGAAACGCCGTGCCGACCCGGGCCATCCGGTCGCCATCTACGCCACCCCGATCGCCGACTACACCGCCGGGCAGCACCTCGTACAGGGAATCCTCCTCGCTGTCCTGCAGCGCGAGCGCACGGGTGTCGGTCAGGTCGTGGAGGTCAGCCTGCTCAACTCGATGCTGGCGCTGCAGATGCAGGAGGCAACGGCCCGGATGACCATCGACGAGGAGCTGAACTGGGCGCTCATGCCGCTCACGGGCTGCTTCCCGACCCTCGACGCGGAGATCGTCGTCATCGGGGCGTTCAAGCCGAACCCGCTCGCGGACATCTGCGCCGCGCTCGGGCTGCCCGACCTCTCCCTGGACGAGCGGTTCAGCACCATGGGAAGCCTGCGCGAGAACCGGACCGAGATCCGCGAGATCCTCGCACGCCGGTTCGCCGAGCAGACGACGCAGCACTGGCTGACCGCGCTCGAGGCCGAGGACGTGCTGTGCGGGCCGGTCCTGGATCTGGCGGAGGCGCTCCAGAACGTCCAGACCATCCACAACGGCATGATCCTCGAGTTCGAGGACGACGAGGGGCGGACCGTGCGGACGGTCTCGCCCCCGATCGCGCTCTCGGCCGTCGATCCGGCCGTTCGCCACGCGCCCCCGAAGCTGGGCGAGCACACGACGGAGGTGCTGCACGAGCTCGGCTACACCGCCTCGGTGATCGACGGGTTGAAGGCCCGGAAAGTCGTGGGCTGATTTCTTTACTATTGTTAACGCGTTCGATATAGTTAACACACCCCCTCCCGAGGACGCGCATCCTCGACACCCATGACCGATCCACCGGCAACATCGCTGTGCCGGAACCCCTGCTGGACCGTACGTACGAGACGGCCCGGCCGGGGTGACGCGCAGGTGATGGTTCGCGCTCGCGAATAAGGAGAAACCCTTGATTGACAACGAAGTCAGCACTCGGCCGGGCACTCGCGCCCGGCTCCTCCCCGAGACACGCCGAGGCCTCATCGCGCTCGGGCTCGGCGGGACCCTGGAATGGTACGACTGGATGCTGTTCGGCCTGGTCGCCTCCTACCTCGGCCCGAAGTTCTTCCCCGACAGCAACCCCATCACCGCGACCCTGAGCGCCCTCGCGGTGTTCGCCGTCGGGTTCTTCTTCCGTCCGGTCGGCGGCATCGTCCTCGGCACGTACGCGGACCGGATCGGCCGCAGGAAGATCATGATCCTCAGCGTCGTCCTGATGGCGGCCACCACCCTCGTCATCGCCGTCTGCCCGACCTACGAGCAGATCGGCCCGTGGGCGGGCGTGATCCTTCTGCTCGCCCGGATCGTCCAGGGCATCTCCACCGGAGTGGAGGGGCCGCTCGCGACCGCTCAGGGCCTCGAGCTCGTCCCCGAGGGACGCGAAGGCACCGTCGCCGGCGTCATGAGCGCGTTCGTCAACTTCGGCATCCTCGCCGCCTCCCTCGTCACGTTCCTGACCGTCCTCCTGCTCGGCCCGGCCGCCATGGCGGACTGGGGCTGGCGCGTCCCCTTCGCCCTCGCGGTGGTCGGAAGCATCGTCGTCCTCTACCTGCGGCGGCGCCTGCCGGAGACCATGACGCCTCAGGAGCTCGAAGAGGCGTCCACCGGCAAGATCTGGAGCAGCGTCGGACGGAACTGGCTGAGCATCCTGGCGATCGTCTTCGTCGTCGGCGCCGTTCAGGTGTACAACTACGCCTGGACCACCGGCCTGCCGAACACGGCGCGGATCGTCATGAAGGAGTCGCCCACTGCGGTGTTCGGCATCACGACGCTGCTGGGAGTCGTCATGGTCATCGGATCCCTCATCGTCGGAAAGCTCGTCGACGGCAAGGCCCTGTCGAAGTGGTACATCTGGACCCGCGCCCTGGCAATCCCGTCGATGTTCCTCGTCCTGCTGTACGTACGGCCCGGCATGGGCGCCTTCGCCGGCGTCGTCCTGGGCGGCTCCATCGTCATGGTGCTGAACATGACCCTCTACAACGTCGTGTCCTCGACCCTGATGCCGAAGGCGTCGCGGGGAGCCGGGACCGCCCTGGGCTACGGCATCGGCGTCGCGGTCTTCGGCGGCACCGCCGCCTACCTGGTGGTCTGGTGCTCCGAGATCCACCAGACCTGGCTGTTCTCCGTCTACGGGGCGGTCCTGATGGTCCTCAGCATCGTCCTCTACGTCCTGGCGCGCCGTTTCAACGGCATCCACATCGGAAGGTAACAACGCATGTCCTCGCAACACCTGCTCATCCACTCGGACGACGTCTCCGCACCTGTCGTCTCCCGCTCCGACGTCCTCGTCGTCGGCGGTGGTCCCGCAGGGGTGTCGGCGGCGGTGACGGCGGCGCGCAGCGGAATGTCCGTCACCCTCATCGAGCGCTACTCCTACCTCGGCGGCCTGGCCTCCGGCGGGATGGTGCTCGTGCTCGACGACATGATCAACGGCCAGGAGATCACCGTCACCGGCATCGTCTCGGAGTACATCGAGCGCCTGCAGAAGCTGGGCCTGGCTGTGGTCCCGCCCGCCGAGGACCGGGCGATGTCCCAGGAGCTCTGGAACAAGTGGGGGCGCTTCGGCACATTCGACTTCCACAGCCACTCCCACCCGAAGCCGATCTGCTACGCGGCCGCCTTCGATCCGGACGGCTGGAAGCGGGTCTCCAACGACCTGGTGCGGGAGTCCGGGGTCAACCTCGTGCTGCACTCCTTCTTCTCGCGGCCGATCGTCGACGACGGGGTCATGAAGGGCGTCATCGTCGAGACGAAGGCGGGCCCGCAGGCGCACCTCGGCACCGTCGTGATCGACACCACGGGCGACATCGACGTGGCTTCCCGCGCCGGCGCCGACTTCATCCAGGGCGCGTACATCACGACCCTCGTCTTCCGGCTGGGCGGCGTGGACACGCGATCGGCCGAGGAGTACGAGCAGCAGAATCCGAAGGAGGCGCGAGCCATCAACAAGCGCGTCAAGCGGATCCTCGGCGGAGCCTGGGACCTGTGGTGGCTGAAGACCCCGCTCCCCGGCGTGGTCTGGTGCAACGCTCCGCACATGAGCGGCTTCGACGGCACCGATCCCGAGTCGCTGACCCGGGCGGACTTCGCCGGACGCGACCGCATCACCGAGGCGGTCGAGTACGTGCGGGAGTTCCTGCCGGGCTTCGAGAACAGCTTCGTGCTCGACACCGCTCCGCAGATCGGCGTGCGCCAGACCAGGCTGCTGCAGGGCGAGTACGTCATGACGAAGGACGACGTCGTGAACCGCCGTCACTTCGCCGACACGGTCGCCCGCGGCCGCGACTACTACTACCCGTACCGTTCCCTGCTCCCGAAGAACGTCGACCAGCTGCTCGTCGCCGGCCGTCACTTCTCCGCGACCTCCGACGCCCAGAAGTCGTCGCGCGAGATCCCGCCGTGCATGGCGATGGGGCAGGCGACCGCCGTGGCCGCCTCCCTCGCCGTCCAGCAGGGGATCCGCGTGCGCGACGTGGATGCGACCGAGATCCAACGGGGCATGCGTTCGCACAACGCCGACCCGGGCGACCGGCCCGCCGCCAACGCCCTCATCGAGGACGCCGAGTCGATCGCCGTCGCCTCGTGACGGCGGACCCGCGGGAATCCGCCGCCCCCGGACAGGCGCTCCCCCTGTCGGGGATCACCGTCATCGACTTCACCCAGGTGTTCATGGGGCCGAGCTGCACGCAGATGCTCGGCGACTTCGGCGCCGACGTGATCAAGGTCGAGCGGCCGGGGGTCGGCGACACGTCGCGCAACTCGATGCCCGACCGGGACGGGAAGGACAACCCGATCTTCCTCTCGATCAACCGGAACAAGCGCGGCATCGCCATCGACACCAAGAAGGAGGAAGGCCGCGACGCGCTCCGGGAGCTCATCCTGAGCGCCGATGTCGTGGTCAGCAACTTCCGCGCCGGGGTGATGGAGCGGATGGGGTTCGACTACGAGGAGCTCCGCACGGTCAACCCGCGGCTCATCTGGGCCTCCGGAACGGGGTTCGGGCCCACCGGTCCCCACTCCGACCTCGGTGGTCAGGACGTGATCAACCAGGCCTACTCGGGCGTGATGTGGCGGCGCAGCTCCGACGAGCTGCCGCTGTCGGTGTATCCGACGACCCTGTGCGACTACACGACGGGCATGCACCTGTTCCAGGGCATCCTGCTCGCCCTGCGCACCCGCGACGCCACGGGCGAGGGGCAGCGGGTGGATGTCAGCATGTACGACTCGATGCTCCACATGCAGATGCAGGAGGCGTCGATGCAGCTCAACCGCGGCTTCGAGGTCAACTGGGGTGCGATGCCGCTGACCGGAGTCTTCGCGACGACGGACTCGGCCGTGTGCTTCGTCGGAGGCTTCTCCACGGACCCGCTCCGGCGGATCAGCGCCGCGCTGGAGTTCGAGGACGATCTCACCCTGCGACCGGAGTTCGCGACGTTCGAGAAGCAGGTGCAGAACCGCGCGGAACTGCAGAACATCCTGGCGCTGAGGTGCGCGACCAACACGACGGCCCATTGGACGGCCCGCCTCGAAGCCGAAGGCGTCCTGAACGCCCCGGTGCTCACCCTCGCGGACACGCTCGCCGACCCGCAGACGCTCGTGAACGGGATGATCGTCGAAGCGGACCATCCGGTGGCCGGCCGGTTCAAGATGCTGAACGCGCCGATCCACCTCTCCGAGACACCCGCCTCCGTACGCCGCGTCGCTCCCCGCCTCGGCGAGCACAACGTGGAGGTGCTGCGCGAGCACGGTTTCGACGAGCAGACCATCGGGCGGCTGCAGGAACTGGGAGTGCTGTGATGACGGACGAAGTACGCTACGAGCTCGACTCGCGGGGAGTCGCGACGGTCACCATCGACCGTCCGCACGTCCTCAACGCGGTCGACCGGCGGACGCACGAGCGGCTGAACGAGATCTGGGCTGCGATCGAGGCCGACACCACCGTGCGGGCGGTCGTCATCACCGGAGCGGGCGAGAAGGCCTTCTGCACCGGGGCCGACATGTCCGCGGCCGGCGTCGGCAAGACCGGCCTCGAGTACTGGGCGGAGCTGGACCCGAACGGGTTCGGAGGCCTGAGCCTCCGGAGCACCCTGGACATCCCGGTGATCGCCATGGTGAACGGTTACGCCCTCGGCGGCGGCATGGAGATCGTCCTCGGCGCCGACATCGTCATCGCGAGCGAGAACGCCCGTTTCGGCCTGACCGAGCCCCGGGTCGGCCGGCTGGCCCTCGACGGCGGCATCCATCTCCTGGTGCGCCGCGTTCCCTACACGCAGGCGATGGGGATGCTGCTCACCGGCAGGAAGGCCTCCGCCGCTGAGCTGGCGGCGATGGGACTCGTCAACGAAGTGGTCGCCGCCGACGAGCTCCACGACGCCACGGAGCGCTGGATCGAGGACATCCTCGCCTGCGCGCCCACCTCCGTCCGCGCGGTCAAGCAGATGGTCACGCGCACGGCGCAGCTCTCCGCCGCGGAGGCGCGAGGGATGCGGCTCCCGGCGCTGATGGCCGCGCTGGACAGCGAGGACGCCGTCGAAGGCATCGCCGCCTTCCAGGAGAAGCGCCGGCCGGAATGGAAGGGACGATGACGGCTGCCGCGCCTCTGGAGCCCGGGGTGTGGGCCGTCGTGGCGACCCCGTTCGCCGGGCCGGACCAGCACCTCGACCTCCCGAGCCTCACCCGGCTCGTCCAGTTCTACGAGACGTGCGGGACGACCGGCCTCACCGTGCTCGGAGTGTTCGGCGAAGCATCTTCGCTCAATTCGGAGGAGCGCGCGACGGTGCTGCGCTCCGTCGCCGCCACGACGCGGCTGCCGATGGTGGTCGGCGTGAGCGCGCTCGCGACGGCGCCCGCGATCGCGGAGATCAGGGCCGCTCGGAGCGCAGCGGGCGGCCGGTTCCGTGCGGCGATGGTGCAGATCAACAGCGGCTCCCCCCGGGTCGTCATCGAGCATCTCCAGGCGATCCACGCCGAGACGGGCGCACCGGTCGTGCTGCAGGACTATCCCGTGGCGAGCCACGTCACCGTCTCCACCGACAGCGTGATCGAGATCGTCGAAGCGTGCCCGTTCGTCTGCGCGGTGAAGGCCGAGGCGCCGCCGACGGCAGCGGCCATCGCCCGGATCGTCGACCGCGTCGGCGTCTCGGTGTTCGGAGGGCTCGGCGGGCAGAGTCTGCTCGACGAGCTCGCCGCGGGCGCCGCGGGCGCGATGACCGGATTCTCCTTTCCCGAGGCCCTCATCGCCTGCGTGCGCGCGTGGCGGGCCGGCGACGGGGACGGCGCCAGGGAGGCGTTCATCCCCTACCTCCCTCTCGTCAACTACGAACAGCAGCCTCGGGTGGCGCTCGCCCTCCGCAAGGACCTGCTGGCGCGCCGAGGCCTCATCGACGAAGGCGCCACGCGCCCGCCCGCCGCGTCGTTCCCCGAGCAGCTGCGCGAGATCGCGGCGGATCACCTCCGTCGCGCCGAGCGCATCGGGGAAGCGGGGCACTAGTGGACCTCGGAGTGCAGGGGCGCACCGCCTTCGTCGCCGCGTCCACCGCCGGTCTCGGACGTGCCGTCGCCCAGTCGCTCGGGCGGGAGGGCGCGAACGTCGTCGTCACCGGACGCAGGCTCGCCCTGGCCCGGGAGATCGCCGGATCGCTCCCGTCGGCGATCGGTGTCGAACTGGACGTCACGAATGCGGCGTCCCGCGCTGCGGCGATCGCCGCGACCGAGGCCGCGTTCGGCCCGGTCGACATCCTCGTCCTCAACGGCCCCGGCCCGCGCCCGTCGACGGCCGCCGGGCTGAGCGCGGACGACCTGACCGACGCCTTCGACCGACTCGTCTCCCCCGGTCACGACTTCATCGCGCGGACGCTTCCCGGCATGCGCGATCGCGGCTGGGGGCGCGTCCTCGCGGTGGGATCCAGCGGGGTCGTCGCGCCACTCCCCGACCTCGCCGCCTCCAACCTGGGCAGAGCGGCACTGGCCGGATACCTGAAGACCCTCGCGAACGAGGTCGCCGGCGACGGCGTCACGGTGAACATGCTGCTTCCCGGGCGGATCGCCACCGACCGGGTGGCCGGGCTCGACGCCGCCCAGGCAGCACGGGAGGGCATCGACGCAGCCGAGGCAGAACGGCGCTCGCGCTCCACCATCCCGGTCGGGCGCTACGGCACCCCGGAGGAGTTCGGCGACACCGCCGCGTTCCTCTGCAGCACCCGGGCCAGTTACATCACCGGCGTGGCCGTGCGCTGCGACGGCGGCCTCGTGCGCACTCAGTAAGTCTCATCGGAAGGACCAGCAGATGTCATCGACAGCAATCGCACAGCACCTCATCGACGGGGAGTTCACGGGCGAACCGGTGAAGGAACGCCGTAACCCCGCGCGACCGGACGAGGTCGCCGTCGTCTCGGCGTCGGGCACCCGCGCAGACGCCGAGGCGGCGATCGCCGCGGCCGAAGCAGCCCAGCCCGCGTGGGCGGCCGTGCCCGCTCCGGCCCGGGGCGCCATCCTGATGCGTGCCGCCGAGCTGCTCCGCTCGCGTGCCGCCGAAGTGGCGGCCGACCTGGTCCGGGAGGAGGGGAAGACGATCGCGGAGGCCTCGGGCGAGGTCGGTCGCGCCGTCGGCGTACTGCAGTTCTTCGGGTCCCTCGGCTGGGCGGCGACAGGGACGACGTACGAGAGCGCGCTGCCGGGAACGACCATCTCGACGCGGCGCCGGCCGCTGGGCGTGGTCGGACTCATCACCCCGTGGAACTTCCCCATCGCCATCCCGGCCTGGAAGACGGCGCCCGCCCTCCTCTCCGGCAATGCCGTCGTGCTCAAGCCCTCGGAGCTCACACCGATGTCGGCGCGTCATCTCGCCGCCGCGCTCCACGAGGCAGGGCTGCCGGCCGGTGTGCTCAATGTGGTGCAGGGCAGCGGCCGCACCGTCGGCGAGACGCTCGCACAGGACGACCGGATCGCGGCGCTCTCCTTCACCGGTTCGACTGCGGTCGGGCGGCAGATCGGGCGCGTCGTGAACGAGCGCGGCGGCCGCAGCCAGCTGGAGATGGGCGGCAAGAACGGCGTCCTCGTCCTGGACGACGCCGACCCACGCCGCGCTGCGCAGGTCGTGGCCTCCGGCGGCTTCGGACTCACCGGCCAGGCGTGCACCGCCACATCGCGCGTGTACGTGACGCCCGGCATCCGCGCCGCGTTCCTCGAAGAGCTCGCCGCCATCGCGGCGACCTACGCCCCCGGCGACGGCCTGGACCCGGCCACGGCCATGGGGGTCGTGGCGAGCGACGCGCAGCTGGAGCGGGACATCTCCGCCGTCCGGAACGCGGTCGACAGCGGGGCGACCCTGCTCCATGGACGCCCCGAAAGCGACGGGCTCCACTTCCAACCGGTCATCGCCGTCGACGTCGAGCACGCGTCCCCGCTCGCCGCAGAGGAGATCTTCGGCCCGATCGTCGCGGTGATGGAGGTGCCGGACTATGAAGCGGGACTCGCCGCCATCAACGACTCCGCGTACGGGCTGACGGCGGGAATCTGCACCACGAGCCTCTCCCGTGCGTCGGACTTCGCCGAGAACGCGCACGCCGGTGTGATCAAGGTGAACCGGGCCACCGCGGGGCTCGACCTGCACGTGCCGTTCGGAGGCGTCAAGGACTCGTCGTCCGGGACGTTCCGCGAGCAGGGCCACACCGCCACGCAGTTCTACACCTGGGAGAAGACGGTCTACCTCGGCGCCGAGTGACGCACGAGCGCGTCAGGTCCGGTCAGACGCCCCCGAGCCGACCGACCCCCGTGCTCCATACGCCGCCGTCCGTCCCCTCATCGACGGGACGAATGTCCACGTTCCGCCGCCGGTTCAGCCCTTCCCGGACAATCTCGTCAGGATCTGGACCAGGCTCGGTTTGATTCCCACCGGCAGCGCATAGGGGTCACTGGCCGATGGCCAACCGGTGAAGGAGTCGATGCGCCGGATGCCTGTCACGGCGCCGAAGCCGAGCGGGACGACCGGCACGTCGTCGACGAGGATCTCCTCGATCCCGTCGAGCGCCTTCGTGTAGCCTGCTGACCCTGTCGGGGAAGCCGCCATCGCCTGCAGGAGCGTGCCGGCGGCCGGATTGCTGTACCGCTCCCAGTTCCGGATCGCGTTCCCGCCGACCGGAGCGACGGGCTGGATCACCAGGCTGGTGAGACCGTCGTAGACGGAGCCCGTGCCTCCCGAGGCGCGCATCGTCAACTGGAAGTTGCCCGACGCCAGGTCCTGCCGCCAGGCCACGACGGACTCCGTCTTCGGTGTGACCTTGATCCCGGCGGGCTTGAGCTCGCTCGTGATCAGCGTCGCCGTCCGCGTCCAGTCGCCGTAGGCCGCACTCGCCGGCACGGTCAAGGTGATGGCGAGCGGAGCCCCCTGCGGCGAGGTGAAGTACCCATCGGCCCCCTGCTTGTATCCGGCGGCCTTCAGAGTGGACTTCGCCGCGGCAGCGCTTCCTTTGCCGAACGTCAGGTTCTTGTACTTCGAGGCGATGAGGTTCGGCGATCCGTCGAGACCGGTCTGGTTCTTCGTCGGTGTCGCGCCCGGCCCGAGCGAGGCGCTCGCGATCGCGGACCGGTTCAGGGCCTGGCTGATCGCCTTCCGGACGGCGACGTCGGCTGTCGGCCCTGCGGCGTTGTTCGGGAACAGATAGATTCCGACGCCGGTGTTGACGGTGTAGCTGTCGAGGGTCTTCGGGGACGTCGAGGTGATCGCCGCGGGATCGGAGCTCGCCGTCGTGATCCAGTCCACCTGCTTGCCCTCGACGGCAGCGTCCATGCTGCTCTCCGAGTCGAACGACAGGTACTGGACGGATGGGATCTTCGGCGAGCCCTTCTGCCAGTAGTGCGTGTTCTTCTGCAACGTGATCGCTTGCGGGGTGAAGGTCTTCAGCGCATACGGGCCCGTACCGATCGGCGAGGTGTTGGCGAACGTCACCGGGTCCGCCACCGTGGACCATTGCGCCTTCTGCACCGGCGCCGTCAGGAACCAGAGCGTCTGGAACGCGGGCCGGGTGAAATCGACCTCGACGGTCGTCGGGTCGGTCGCGGTCGCGGACTTGATCGGCAGACCGTAGAAGTTCAGCGCCTTGTCCTGGCCGATGAGACCGAACGTGAAAGCCACGTCGTCCGCGCTGAACGCTGTGCCGTCGGACCACTTCACCCCCGACCGCAATTCGATCGACAGCTTCGTCCCGTCGCTGTTCCACGTGCCCTTCTTCGCGAGCCACGGGGCCTCCGTGGACTTCGCGTAGTCGACGACCATCAGCGGCTCGTAGATCGCAGACATCGAGTATCCGCTTGCGCTCTGGGTCGCCTGGAGGAAGGGGTTGAACTGGTCCGTGAACGGTCCGGACGCGGTGGCGGCCATCCGCAGAGTGGTCGGGCCCTGCGGATCCGAGCTCGGCGGCGTGCTGCCTGTGTTCGTACAGGCGGCCAGGGCCGAGGCCAGAATCACGCCGACGGCGACCGCCGCCGCTCGGGACATGCGCGACTTCACTGTCATTGCAACTCCATCGTGGCTAGGCGTCGACGGCGCCGCCTCGGAAGTCGACGAGGCCGTTGAGCGCGGAATCAAACGTCCACCAGGGATCGCTTGTGCGGAAAGTATCAGTCGTTTGATCTGGAAGTGTCAATCGATACAAAGCGATCGAAACGATCATTGCCGCAATTGACTGGAGCCATGCACGCTCTGCATCGAACTTTCACCCGATGGGCTGCCGCGATGGATGATGATCGGTTCGTGATGCGTGAAAGCAACCGGCTCTCGCTGTCGGTACTCGACCTCGTGCCCGTCCGAGGGGGTCAGACGAGCGCTCAGGCATTCGCAGCATCGCTCCAGCTGGTGAGCACCGCCGAAGCGGCCGGCTTCACACGGTACTGGTTCGCCGAGCACCACAACCTGCCCGCGGTCGCGTCGACCTCGCCGGCGGTGCTCGTGGCCGCCTCGGCCGGACGCACGCGCCGGATCCGGCTCGGATCCGGCGGTGTCATGCTGCCCAACCACTCCCCGCTGATCGTGGCCGAGCAGTTCGCGACCCTGGAGGCCCTCGCACCCGGGCGCATCGATCTCGGTCTCGGTCGGGCCCCGGGCAGCGATCCGGTGATCAGCCAGCTCCTCCGGATGTCGGGCACGTCCAGCGATGTCGAGGAGTTCCCGGACCACGTGCGCGACATCGTGCGGCTCATGACGCGAGACGGCATCACGCTCGACCTGGTGCGCCCGTCGTCCCGCACCGGCAGCAGCAGCTACGAGGTCCGCGCGACGCCCTCGGCCACGACCGCTCCAGAGGTCTGGCTGCTCGGCTCGAGCGACCGTTCGGCGCGGCTGGCCGCTGCCTTCGGCCTGCCGTTCGTGTTCGCGAACCACCTCTCCGGGAACGGATCGGAGTCGGCCCTCGATCTGTACCGGACGCACTTCCGACCCACGGCGACGCAACCGCACCCGCGGACGTTCGCGACGGCGAACGTCATTGCGGCGACCACGGCGACCGAGGCCGAGGAGCGTGCCCTCCCCGAGTTGCATGCGATCGCGCGGCTACGCCTCAACCTGCCCCTCACGCCCCTGGAGTCCGTCGAGCAGGCCACGGAGTCCGCCTCCGAGTTCGACGAGCACGCCGGCCGGATCATGTCCGAGGCGCGAGCGACCTGGTTCATCGGAACCGGCGAGACCGTGTCGGCCGGACTGCGGGCGTTCGCCGCTCGCCTCGGCGTGGACGAAGTGATGATCTCGCCCGTGGCCGGCGCCTACCGGGATGAGCGACCGACGGAGGCACCCGGCCGCGTTCGGACCCTCGAACTGCTCGGCGCGCCGCTCAGCCGGGAACCTGACTGAGCGGCGCGCGGACGGAGGAATCGGAATCCGCGCTGGGCCGCGGCTAGCTCTCCGTGCCGATCAACTCGCCTGGATGCGTCAGGGCGCCGTACTGCTCGGCAGCCACCTCCGGGGGAAGCGGGTGGTAATCCGTCGAGCCGATGAGCGCCTGGCCTTCGGGTGAGAGCGCGAAGCGCATGAAGGCCAGGAGGCTGCCGCTCATCGGTGCGGCATCGCCGACGACGGTGTCCGGCGCGACGTAGATGTACCCGAAACGCGTCAACGGGTACGACAGGTCGGCCACCGTCTGCTGGGTCAGCGGGACGAACGGCCCTCCGTCGGACAGCGGAACCGCGCGCACTCCGGGCCGGGCGTAGCCGAGGCTCGCGTATCCGATGCCGAACCGATCGTCGGCCAGGGCCGAGACCAGGTCGCCGGCGTCGGGATACTCGCGCGTCCGCGGGTTCACGGTGTCCGCGCCGCCCATGACCCTCCGCTGGAAGAAGCTCACGCCGCCGGGATGCAGCGCGGGCGGCGTGTACGGGACGATCGCGGCGTCCGCCCACGCACCGGTCAGGCCCAGCTCGCCCCAGCGCCGGATGTTCCCCTCGGGACCCCGGGCGGAGCCCTCGACCCACGCGATCCTGCCGCCCCAGCCCCCGGAGCGCTGGTCGCCGAAGATCCCGTCGAGCTCGGGCAGGCTCAGGCCGGCGATCGGATTGTCCTCGTGCACGTAGACGGCGAGCGCCGCGGACTTGCCGATCGCGGCATGACTCCCGATCGCCACCGGGATCTCCTTCGACATGAACTGCGACCGGCGGATGATGCCGTACTCCTCGTACGTCGAGGACTGCCGTGCGCTCAGCGCGAGGTCCGCGGTGTCCGCCTGCAGCGTGAACTGCGCAGTGGACGTGCCCTGCAGGTCCAGTGCGAAGTGGACGTCGGGCTGACGTCGCTGGAACTCGGGGATCCAGACGTCCATCAGCTCCCGCATGTTCGGCGATCCGCTCACGCGGAGCACATCGAACGGGAGCGTCTCGTTCTCTTCGATGAGTGTCATCTTCTCTTGCACCTCTCTCGTCGTGAATCCTCAGTCCAGCGCCGCGATCTGGCGGCGCGACTCCTCCGCGTTGAGCGGCGTCAGGCGGTCCTGCTCCGCGAGGATCTGCTGACCCTGGCGGCTCAGCACGAACCGCAGGAACTCCTTCAAGCGGTCCGACAGCCCCTCCGGCGGCTTGTCGAGGTAGATGTACGCGTTGTTCGTCAGGGGGTAGCTCCGATCGAACAGCGTCTGGCGCGAGGCGGAGACGAACGGCCCCTCGGCCGTCGCCGCGATCGGCAGCACTTTCAGGTCCGGATACTTCTTGACGACTTTCGGGAGGTTGAACCCGATCGCGTACTTGTCGTTCAGGACGGCCTCGACCATCTCGTCGTCCGCGACCTTCTTCAGGCCTCCGCGCACCTTCTCCACCATCTCGGGGTTCCACTTCCCGCCGCCCTTGAACGCGACCTGCTGGATCAGGTGCGACCAGCCGCTGAGCGTGGCGTCGAACCCGTACGGACGGATGGGCGCCTCCGCCCACTCGCCGCCGAGCCCGAGCTGTCCCCAGGTGCGGAGGTCCTTCTCGGGCCCGCGCGCCAGCTCGGTCGACCACTCGTACGCGTCCGTCCAGCCTCCGGTCCGCTCGGCGCCGAAGATCCCGTCGATCTGATCCAGGGTCAGCCCGGCGAGGGGGTTCTCCTTGTTGACGATGAAGACCGGGGCCGGCTGGATGCCGCCCTTCTGGTCGAAGGGCCCGCTCAGCCGGATCTCGTGCGGATTGCGGCCGAAGACGTCTCGGAACGCGGTGACGTCCGTTCGCCAGACCGCGTGACCCAGCGTGCCGATGTCGAACTTCTTGGTCGTCAGGCCGCCGATCCCGCTGGGATTGAAGTAGTTCGCGAACCGGATGCTCGAGTGGATCTTCAGGAACGCGTTCTGCCACGCGGTGATCAGGCCCATGAAGTTCTCACCCGCCTGGATGCGGATGACCCCCCACTCGCCCTGGCAGACGTCGTTGTGACAGTGATCCGTGTCCTCGACCCGCGCGGGCGTGTAGAGAGGAAGGCCGCTGAGGTCGTAATGGCCGCTCACGGGCACTTCTGCGATTTCGTTGCTCATTCATTTCTCCCTATCCATGTGTGGAACGTGTCGCCGAGCACGCCACAGGTCAGCTGTTCGGGGTGCTCACGCTGTCGAGGAACTCGTTCGTGAAGAGCGTTTCCGCGTCGACCCGTGTCCCCTGCGCCGCGGCGCGCGCCTGTGCGGCGGCGCTCTCGTCGAACGCAGCGGCCTCGATCGACTCGATGAGGAGCTCGAAGGAGTCCGCCGAGATCGAATGATCGGACGCCATGGTCCCCCAGCGACTGGCGACGATCGTCGCCGCGGCCTCACGGCTCTTGTCCGGGAAGAACGCCGGCGGGAGAAGGGCTGCGACCTCGGCCGCTGAGCTGTCCCTCGTGTAGCGCATGGTCCGGAGGAAGACCGTGACCAGCGACTGGACGAGGTCCGGCCGCTCTGATGCGAATCGGGGATCGACCAGCAGCGACTCCGCCGGATAGCGGGCGCCCAGGACGGCCGCCGCCGCGTCGGCCGTCGTCAGGTCGTACAGGTCGGTCACCAGACCGGTCGCCCGCACCTGCGACGACACGGGCTCCATGAACGTCAGCACATCGACCGCGTTCCTCTCGAGGGCCGCGGTGAGGATCTCGAGCCGCCCGTCCGAGGGCAGGGACATCGACTCGTAGCTCCCGCTCGGCAGGCCGGCTCGCACCGCCAGGTAGTTCGTCAGCATGCCCTTCGTGGAGTAGGGGGCGCCGACCGCCGCCGTGCGGCCAGCGAAGTCCGCTGCGCTGCGGATGTCGTCCTTCACCCTGTTCGCGACCATGATCGAGATCCCTGGCGCATCGTGCAGCGTCATGACGCTCACCTGCGGGAGCCCGTTGCCGACCCCGAACACCGCGTAGTGCGCCCAGGCGACTCTCGCCGGGAGCACGTGGCCCGCCGCCTCCCACGCTTTGATCTGCGCCTTGTCGAGGACCTCGACGTCGAGGCCCTCGTCGTCGAAGTAGCCCAGCGCCTGCGCCAGGTAGGGAAGGTACGAGTCCTTCGAACCGAACCTCAGCGTCTGCGCCTTCTTTTCCGAGATGTCGTTCATGACCTGCCTTAGAGCTGGAAACGGATTATGCTCCTGACACTAAACTGCTGTTGAATACGCAAACAAACCAAATTGCGGTGCAATCGATCCAATGGAGGAATCGATGTTCTCGATGGTTCAGCTCGAATGCTTCCTGGCCGTCGCCGAAGAGCTGCACTTCGGCCAGGCGGCGGAGCGACTGCAGATGACCCAGCCGCCGCTGAGCCGTCACATCCAGCAGATGGAGCGCACGATCGGCACGCCCCTCTTCCACCGGTCGAGCCGCCGGGTCGAACTCACAGCCGCAGGACGTGCGTTGCTTCCGCGGGCGCGGCAGATCATCGACCTCGCGACGAAGTCGGAGGCCGAAGTGCGCTCCGTCGGCGCAGGGATCGCCGGGACGCTGACGATCGGGTACACGGCCATGGCAGGCCTGACCATCCTCCCCGACCTCATCCGCCGGAAGCGGGAGGAGTTCCCGGGCGTGAGACTGTTCCTCCGGGAGCTGGTGAGCACCGATCAGGTCGACGAGCTCGCGCGCGGGACCATCGACCTCGCCCTGATGCGCCCCATCGGCGCGCGGCAGGGCATCGCCTCGCGCCGCGTCTTCGAGGAGGAGCTCGTCCTCGCCGTCCCCTCCGACTGGGCGCTGGCGTCGGACGCCGCCCCCGTGTCGCTCACCGCGCTGGAGGGGACGCCCTTCCTCATGTACTCGCCCGGGGAGTCCCGCTACCTCCACGACCTGATGCAGACGATCCTGCGCGAACAGCACGTGCGCCCCCGGATCATGCAGTACGCGGGGCAGATCATGGCGATCCTGGCGCTCGTGAGCGTCGGTCTCGGTTGCGCGATCGTGCCCGCCTCCGCTCGCGACATCGCCTCGTCGCGGATCGCGCTCCTCCCGATCCGCCTCGGGGCCGGGAAGGCGGATCCGCCACGCGTCGGGATCGACCTCGCCTGGGCCCCCGAGACCGTCACGCCGCTCGCGCGCTCGATCATCGCGATCGCGGTCGGAGGGAACGCGACCGCGGCGCCCTAGAACACGGTGGACGCGAGTCTGGAGGGAATGGCGGACATCGCCCCACGGAGCTCGATCAGCTCACGCGCGTACGAGTCGAGGGCGACATCCTCCGGCGTGACCAACGGGAGGGAGCGCACGGGGACGGCGCTGCCGGACGCACCCTTCTCCACGAAGATCGAGATGCACTGGGTCGTCAGGCTGAGCTGGTGCGGCGTCGCCGGATGGCCCGACCGGACCGCGACGCTGATGTGCATGCTGCGGTCCGTCGTGTGGATGAGCCGCGCTGCGACCTCCACGATGTTGCCGATCGGGATCGGCCGGAAGAAGTTGATGCCTCCCGAGTAGACGGCCACGACCGGATCGGAGGCCCAGCCCGCCGCGCACGCGTAGGCGGTCTCGTCGATCCAGCGCATCACCGTGCCGCCGTGGGCGTTGCCGCCCCAGTTGGTGTCGCCGGGGCTCGCCAGGAAGCGGAAGACCGTGGGCGGAGCACTGGCGGCGCCGACGCCGTTCAGCGCGAGCATGGTGGCCTGGATGGCCTTGCGCGGCTCGATCCTCGCCTGCGCCCTCTCCCGGACGGTCCGGTCGCCGTCGCTCCAGGGCTCCCACTGCGGGACTTCGCGGGGCGTGCCGTCCTCCCCCACGGCGACGAACACCAGGATGCAGTGCGTGGCGACCGAGAACTCCCTCCCACCGAGCTGCGCCGTCTCGATCGACACGAAGACATGGACGCTGGTGCGCCCGGTGTAGACGACCCGCGCGTGCGCCTCGACGATCGTCCCCGCCGCGATTGGCCGGGCGAAGTGCACGTCGCCGACGTAGGCGGTGACGCAGTAGGAGCCGCTCCAGCCCACGGCGGACGCGTAACCGGCCTTGTCGATCCACTCCAGGACCCGGCCGGCCTGGACGGTCTGGCCGGTCGCGTCCATGTCCGACGGCGCGACCAGGAAGCGCAGCGTGATGGCGCCATCGGGACGCCCGTCCCCGGCGCGCGCTGCTGGCATGGTCGATCCCGGTGTGTGCATGCGATCATCCTCGCGGAAGGAGACGCGGAGTCTCCGAGGTGTGACGCGAGAAGAATCGCGGTTCTTGCCGGTTCGTCAAGCGCTCAGTCGTAGCCCAGGACGCACGTCTCCGGGAGTTCGGTCTCCCGATCCCACTCCTGCGGGGCGCACGCGACGAGCGCGCCCTCCGCTCCCGTGGCACTCCAGTGCTGAGCCATGATGGTTCCGCTCCTTTCACCTCCTGGGCGTCCTTCCCGCGTCAGTCCAGCTTCGCGAGTTCCTCCCGGATGATCTTCTCCGGCAGGGGGAAGTACACGCCCTGGTCGAGGATCGCGCGCTGCCCGTCCCTGCTCAGCACGTAGCGCAGATACTCTCGGACGCCCTCCGCCTGCTCGCCTTCCGCGCCGGTGTCGACGACCAGGTAGACGTTCCGCGCGAGCGGGTACTCCCGCCGCCCGAAGGACCCCATGTCGGGGACGTAGTAGACGTCGCCGCCTCGCGGTGCGAGCGGAAGCGCCTTCACGCCGTCCACGCCGTTCGCGTGGTAGAGGCCGGCCAGCGCGATCCCGTACGGATCCTCGGCCAGCGCCGCCATCATGTCCTTCGTGGTCGGCGCCCCGGGCGACGCCTGCTTGGACCCTGCCTCGACGTACTCGCGGTAGTTCGGATTCCACTTGCGGCCGCCCCTGAAGACCACGCGCTCGAAGAACGTCGTCATCCCCGTCTGGGCGAATCCGTAGGTCTGGATGGGCGCGTCGGTCCACGGGTCGTCCAGGCCCAGCTGGCCCCAGACCCGGATGTCCTCGCTCGCGTCGCGCGCGACGTGGGGGTTCCACCGGATCTCGTCGAAGCCGCCCGTCCGCTCCGCCCCGAAGATGCCGTCCAGCTGCTCGACGGTGAGACCGGTGATCGGGTTGCTCTCGTGGACGAACACCGCGAGCCCGTAGCTTCCCCCTGCGACGTCGAGCGCTCCGGTCGCGACCGCGATCTCCGCGGGCATCCGCTTGACCTTCTCGCCGAAGGAGAGGAACTCGGTGAGGACCGATTCGCGGCCGCTCGCGCCGAGGTCGGCGGTGCCGGCGATCACGCCGATGATGCCGGACGCCTTGCAGAGGTCGTCCTCGAACTGCGCGCCGGGGTGGAAGAACCGGAAGCCCTCCTCCCAGCGCGGCACCATGTCCGCCAGGGAGACGCCGAAGTGGCGGAGCACGCCCGAGTAGTTCGACCGGGGGCTGTAGGGCGGCAGGCTCTCGACCGACCGCACGATCTCTTCGCTGTATTCCATGCGATCCTCAGGCGTTCCGGTCGCGCAGCACGGTGACCGTGTTGTCGTCGTTGAGGATGAACAGGCTCCCCGCCGCCGTGTGAATGAGGCCGCTGATGGCTCCGGGCGCCGGATCGTGGCCGAGCTCGGTCAGGCCGATCGGTGCATCGGTCACGAAGTCGTGGATGAGCAGCTGCCGGCTCTTCGAGCCGACGATGAAGAGCCGCTTCTGCGGGTTCACCACCCAGTTGCCCGGCGCGTCGACGACGTCGATCGTCCGCGTGACGACGTGGTCGGTCCCGGAGACGGCCGCCACCGTTCCGGCGCCGGTCTTCTCGTCCCCGGCTCCGAGCACCCACATCTCGTCCTTGCCGTTGATGGCCGCGATGGGCAGCATCCGGAACGGACGGTGGTTCACCGGGACGGTCGCGAGGATCTCGTCGTCGGCGATGCGGACGACCGTCACCGTGTCGTCTGCCTCATTGGAGAAGTAGATGTTCCCGTGCTCGCGGAAGATCGCGTTGCGGTTCGGCCGGTGACCGAGCGGGATCCGGCGGATCACCGCGTTCGTCGCGTCATCGAAGACGGTCGCGTCGTCCGACTCGGTGCTGACGACATAGGTCTTGCCGACCGGCTGGGTGATCGGCTTGTAGCTGGCGCCCCAGGGCTGGCCCCACTTGGGCAGCCCGCCCACCTCGATCGTGGCCACGACCCGGGCGGTGGCGATCTCGACGGCGGTGACCGTCGCATTCCCCTCGTTGAGCGTGTAGACCAGCCCTCGGTCGAACGCGGGCATCGTGCCGGTGGGCGCACTGCCCACCGGAAGGCCGACCCGGTCGATGACCTCCCGGGTCTGCGGGTTGATGATGGCGGCCTCATCGGCGGAGCGGAGCGCGACGAGCCCGACGTTGCATCCGGCGTCGAAGGAGAAGTGCGCAGCGCCGCCCCCGATCCGCCAGCGGTCGATCACGTGCCCGTCCGCGTGGTCGAGCACGGTGATCGTGTCGCCGCCCGAATCGGAGACCCAGACGTGTCCGGATTCCTTGACGTAGCCGATGTGGAGGTGCGGGCCGGTGCCGACATCGACGGTCGCGACCTCCGCGTAACGCACCGGGGCGACCCCGGGCTGCACCGCGGTCACAGGCTCATTCCTGAACAGTTGCTCGCCATTGTGCATGTTCCCTTCGTTTGCGTGTAAACGAAATCTATACTTCGCTGCAACAGATTTCTAGATTGATTCGAACAATCGTTACATTCAGCATGGAGCGCGAGGGTTGCAATTCGCAAACGATCTGGGAGGCTAGGACAATGGTCCCGGCACACGCGGAGTCCCCGGACGAACTCCTCCACCTCGCCACCGACATCGCGAGGGAGGCAGGCGCGCTCCTGCTGCGCCATCATCAGGATGTCCTCGCGATCGAGACCAAGGCCGGCGCCGGCGACGTCGTCTCGGCGGCGGATCGTGACGCCGAAGCCCTCATCCTGCGACGCCTCCGGGCGGCCCGGCCCGACGACGGCGTCATCGCGGAGGAGAGCGGGACGATCGCCGGCGCCAGCGGGCTCACCTGGATCATCGACCCACTCGACGGGTCGTCGAACTACGTCCACGGCGCCACCCCGTTCGCCGTCTCCATCGCGGTGTGCGACCACGTCGACGACCGCAGGCTCGCTCCACGCGCGGGAGTCGTCTTCGACCCCGTCGGCGGGGAGGTCTTCGGCGCGGCACGAGGCTCGGGCGCCGTCCTGAACGGCGCACGCCTCCGGCGCCGGCCCGTGCGCGCGCTGGACGGCGCGTTGGTCGCGACGGGGCTCGCGCACACCCCCGCCCTGAGATCGGCGCAGCTCGCCGTGCTGGCGCGGCTGCTCCCGCAGGTCGGCGACCTGAGACGCTCGGGATCGGCGGCCGTGGATCTGTGCTGGGTGGCCGCCGGCCGGATCGAGGCGTTCTTCCAGCCCGGCCTGAAGGTCTGGGACTACGCCGCGGCCCAGCTCGTCCTCACGGAGTCGGGCTGCGATTTCCGCCTCGCCGCCGGGCTGGAGGACAGCACGGAGACGATCGTGGCCGCATCGCCGGAGGTCTCGGCGGACTTCCTCGCCGCCCTCTCCGCCGCCGGCATCGCCGAGGCTCCCCGATGAGGACCGTCCTCCCGCCGAACGCCACGCTCGTGCCTCCGCAGGCTGCGCTCGCCTTCCGCGGCGTCCTCTTCGACACGTATCAGTGGCAGCAGGAAGTCTTCGACGGCAGTCACCGGACGTTCGAGATGCTGCGGCGACCCGACACCGTCCAGGTCATCGCCGTCAGGGACGACTCGGTCGTGCTCCTGCGGGAGCGGCAGCCGGGAGGGCCCTGGTACCACTCCCTCCCGGGCGGCCGGCACGACCGCGCCGACGAATCGGAGCAGGACGCGGCGCGCCGCGAACTCCTCGAGGAGACAGGACTGACCTTCGCCGACTGGAGGCTGCTCGACGTCCGGCAGCCGCACACGAAGATCGAGCACTTCGTCTACGTCTTCCTGGCCAGCGGGTTCGACAGGGCGTTCCCGCCCGCTCCGGACGACGGCGAGCGGATCAGCACGCGATTCGTCGACCTGCGGACACTGAAGGAGGTCGCGGCGGGGCCGGACGCCCGCGGGATCCCGGAACGCCTTCTCGATCGGGTGGACACCGTCGCCGAGCTTCTCGCCCTTCCCTCCTACCCGGCATGACGGACGCGTACCTGAGCGTTTCCGGATTCGTCACACTCCGGTCGCGCCGACCGATGCCTTTCGGACCTGTCCTTTGTTACAGTGACACCGCACCGCACCGCATCCCGCGCGTGCAGTGAGGATGGAGACGCGATGAACACGACTGTGGACCAGCTCACCGAAGCCAAGGAGGCCGGCGAGACCGCTCTGGCCGCCAAGGAGGCCAAAAACCTCACGTGGCTCATCCTGGTCTACCGGGTCCCCAGCGAACCGACGCGGCTCCGCGGCGCCGTCTGGCGCAAGCTCCGCAACCTCGGCGCGGTCTACATGCAGAACTCCGCCGCCGCGATCCCCCGCACCGTCCACACCGAGCGGACGATGCGCGCCCTCCGCAAGGAGATCGTCGAGTCCATGTCGGGTAAGGCGTTCCTGATCAGCTCGTCGTCCGTCGCGAGCGACGCCGACCTCCGCGAGATGTTCAACGAGGCCCGCAACGATGAGTACGAGGAGATCCTCGACAAGTGCAAGGACTTCCACACGGGCATCGACAAGGAGATCCGCGAGGAGCACTACACCTACGGCGAGCTCGAGGAGAACGAGGAAGACCTCCACAAGCTCCGCGGTTGGTACGACAAGGTGAAGACGCGCGACGTGCTGGGCGCCTCGAGGGCCCCGGAGGTCGTCGCCGCACTCGCCGGCTGCGCCGAAAAGCTCGAGGCGTTCGCCGCGGAGGTCTACGAAGCGGACAACGCTTCGCTGTGACGAACTGATTTCATCGCTGCAGAAATCAAACAGCCGACACATCTTCTAATCATCGCCGGTTAGTGTTACGGTGAACGAAAGTGAAGACGAGGGAGTCGGCTGTTCCGTTGGTTCGCCGACGCCGCTCCAACCAAGGAGGGTCAATGGCTGACACAACATCCACACTCACGCCGGTCAAGCTCGGGTCGAAAGCATCCTGGATCGCGTACCTCGCAGACGCGCTCGGCTACTTCGAGGAGGCGGGACTCGACGTCACCCTCCTGGACAAGCCGACCATCAAGGAGCTCGAGGCCGCGGGCGAGCGGATCGACGTCCAGGTCAACTGGCTGCAGCACGCGGTCTACGGCACGGCCAACGGCAAGCCGCAGCTCGCGGTCATGATGCTCCACGACGCGACCGGCATCACGATCATGGTCGCGGACGGGGCGAAGGACCAGATCACGTCGGCCGCCGACTTCGCGGGCAAGCGGATCGCCGAAGGCGCGAGCCACTCCTCCAAGGGCATCCTCACCAACTACCTCGCCACCAAGGCCGGTCTCCCGAGCGGCAGCTACACGCCGGTCTACGCAGCCCTCGACGGACGGCGTGAGGCGGTCGCGCAGGCGCTGCAGGACGACAGCGTCGACGTGCTCACCTTCATGGAGCCGATGACGACCTTCGTCCGCAACAGCGACAAGGTCTCGGTGCTCTACGACTTCGGCACCCGTGAGAGCACCCTGGCCGAACTCGGGCTCGTCTGGCCGGCGGAGTCGCTGCTGGTGAACCCGGACTACCGCCGCGAGAACCCCGACACGGTGCAGAAGCTCGTCGACGCGTTCGTGAAGACCATGGAGTACATCCACGCCAGCTCTCCGGAGGAGGTCGCCGGACAGCTGCGCGGCACGCTCCTGGCGGGCAAGTCCGACGCCGAGGCGGTCGAAGCCATCGCCAAGCGCTGGCCCACCCTCTCGCACGACTACGACTTCCAGCGGGAGTCCGTGCAGCTCGTCATCGACGCGATCCAGGCGGCGCCGTTCGACGACTCCGCAAGCGGGCAGACCCGCGCGAAGTCGAAGGAGATCCAGATCGATCCCGAGACGCTCTACGACAACTCGTTCGTCGTGAACGCGCTGCAGCCGCTCGCGCAGGGCCTCTGAGAAGAGGGAGGACGACACGATGGTGGCATTCTCCGAGTCTGCGAAGCAGGCTCTGAACGAGGGCAGGCCGTTCGATCAGGCCGTGGTGGAGTTCCGCGACGCCGTCTTCTCGTCGCCGTCGTGGATCGACCACGGCCTGGCCGTGGTCGACGACGTCCCCGTGGACGGCGACACGGCCTCCACGCACGACACCGCTGTGACGATCTCGCAGCTCCTGGGCAGGCTCCTGCCGCAGGACGGCGACGGTGCGCTGGTGCGCGAAGTGCGCTACCGGGGCAAGCAGCTCGGTGAGGGCGCGACCGGCCGGTACTCCGACAGCAAGGACGGCGGCAGCTTCCACACCGACGGGCCCCACCGCCCCGACACCGCGCCGGAGTGGTTCGCACTCCTCTGCGTGCGCCAGGCGAAGTCGGGAGGCGGACTCATCCTGGTGCTCGCCTCGCAGATCATCGAGCGACTGGACGCCGGCACGGCTGCCGTGCTCCAGCAGCCGTTCCTCTTCGACCAGCGCGAAGAGGGCGCGGCGCCCGTCGCACGACCGGTGCTCCAGCAGGACGCCGATGGCGAGTGGCGCGTGAACTACCTGCGCGAGTACATCGAGCTCGGCCACCGCCACCCGGACGGAACTCCCCTCACGTCCGCTCAGCGGGACGCGCTCGACCGGTTCGACGCGGTGATCGCCGAACTCGTGGAGGCGCCGGACCGGATCGAGATCAAGCTCGAGCCGGGCCAGTACGCCCTGATCGACAACCGGCGCCTGCTGCACGGCCGGACGGCCTTCGGTGACGATCCGACCGACCTCGATCGACTGATGATCCGCACCTGGATCCGTCCGTCCCAGCTGGAGGCGGCCGCCTGACCGGGTACCGCGTGAACGGGTGAGGCCCCGGGGACATCGTTCCCCGGGGCCTCACCCGTTCACGCGAGCCGTCACGGCCGCTGCAGCGACGGCAGCCACTCCGCCAGCCGCCGGCCGGCCTCCACCAGCCAGCGCACCGGTTCGGCCTGCGCCGCGTCGACGCTGCCGGAGAGGGCCGCCAGGCTCCAGGACGCCCGGATACCGCGCGAGGCGAGCTCGTCCGCGTCCAGCGCCACCCGCCCGGCGATCGCGACCGCGGGCACGCCCCGCGACATGGCATGACCGGCGGCGACCACCGGGGCCTTGCCTGCGAGGCTCTGACGGTCGAGGGAGCCCTCGCCGACCACGACGAGATCGGCGGCCCGGACGTCCGCCGCGAAGTCCATCAGCTCCAGCACGACGTCGGCCCCGCCCACCGGCTGTGCGCCCAGGACGGCGAGCGCCGCGAAGCCGATCCCGCCACTGGCGCCCGCGCCGGGCAGGAGCGCGGCATCGCGACCACCGTCGAAGAGGCCGGCCCAGTGCGCGAGGCCCGCCTCCAGGAGGGCGACCTCGCGCTCGCCCGCGCCCTTCTGCGGGGCGAACACCGCCGCAGAGCCGTTCTCGCCGAGCAGCGGATTGCCGACGTCGAGCGCGACCCGGAGCCGGACGTCCCGCAGGCGTGGATCGAGCGCGCCGACGTCGACGCCGCGGACATCCGTCAGTGCTCCGCCGCCCGAGAAGAGGCTGCCGTCGGGCTGGGCCGTCAGTCCCAGGGCGCCGAGCAGGCCGGCGCCGCCGTCCGAGACGGCGGTCCCGCCCGTCGTGAGCACGAGGTCGCGGTACCCCGCGTCCAGAGCGGCGGAGATGAGCGCACCGACGCCCCTGCTGGTCGCGCGGACGCAGCCGCGCGGGCCCGGGTCCGGCACATGGTGCGCCCCTGCCCCCTGTGCCGCCTCGATGTAGGCGGTCCCGGCCAGACTCGCCCAACGTGCGCGGGCGTCGGCGCCGAGGGCTCCGGGGACGACCAGCTCGTGCGGCTGCGCGCCGGAGGCCACGAGCGCGTCGATCGTGCCTTCGCCGCCGTCGGCGATGGGGCGCTCGACGACGACATGCGACCCGCCCTCGGCGCGGATGCCCTCCGCGATGGCACGGGCGGCCTGCGCGGCCGTGAGCGAGCCCTTGAACGAGTCGGGCGCGACGACGATCCGGGACGGCATGCCCGTCCGCCTAGGCGGAGGCGACGAGTTCCGGCCGCTCCGTCTGCTCGTCGGAGTTCAGCCAGCACCGCACTTCGTGTCCATTGTCGTCGACCCGGGAGACCCCGGGCATCTCGGCCGAGCAGCGCGCCATCGCGAACGGACAGCGCCGCGCGAACGGGCATCCGGTCTGCTCTCCCGCGGAGGCTGCGCCTCCGCCCTTCCCCGTTCCACCGGAGATCAGCGCGTTGTCGCCGCGCCTGGACGGGTCGGGGGCCGACTCGATCAGGAGCTGCGTGTACGGGTGGGCCGGATGCTGGGTCACGCTCTCGGCGGTGCCGCGCTCCACGACGTGACCGCGGTACATGACGACGATCTCGTCCGCGAAGTAGCGCGCCGACGCGATGTCGTGCGTGATGTACAAGGACGCGAGGTTCCGCTGCTCCTTCAGCGAGGCGAGCAGGTTGAGGATGCCGAGCCGGATCGACACGTCGAGCATCGAGACCGGCTCGTCCAGCAGCAGCACCGACGGATCGGCGGCGAGGGTGCGCGCGATGGCGACCCGCTGCAGCTGGCCGCCGGAGAGCTCGTGCGGGAACTTCGACAGGAACTGCTGCGGCGGGAGGAGGCGGACCGTGGTCAGGAGGCTCTCCAGCTCGCTCTCCAGCGCCGCGCGGCCGCCTCTGAATCCGTGCAGTCGCAGCACACGCGCCAGCTGGTAGTGGATCGTGTGGGCCGGGTTGAGCGACGCGAAGGGGTCCTGGAGCAGCAACTGCACGTCGCCGACATAGCGGCGACGAGCCCTGCTGCCGCGGATGCGCACGCGTCGGCCGCGCAGCAGCACGGAGCCCTTCGTGGGCAGCGTCAGCTGGGAGAGCAGTCGCGCGACCGTCGATTTCCCCGAACCGGATTCGCCGACCAGCGCGACGGTCTTCCCCTCGCGCAGCGAGAGATCGAAGGTGTCGACCGCGACGACGGTCCGCCGGCCGCGGACCCGGTATCGCTTACCCAGCCCGACGGCTTGGAGGATCGGGGTGTCCGTGGATTCGCTCATTGGTTGACCACCTTCTCGGCTGCGGCGTACTCCTCGTGCACGACGGTGCACGCCACGAGGCGTTCGCCGTCCGTCGACGGTTCCGACCAGCTCGTCGCGCCGGCCCCGTCCGGATCCGGCCGGATCGCGAGCAGCGGCGGGTCGATCGTCTTGCACGCCTCCACGGCGATCGGACAGCGCGGATGGAAGGCGCAGCCGGTCGGCATGCTCCGCAGGCTCGGCGCAGCGCCGCTGAGGGTCCCCAGCGTCTTCCTCGGGCCGCGCAGCGTCGGGAACGACTGGAGCAGCTTCTTCGTGTACGGGTGGAGGGGGTTGTCCATGATCTCCTCCGAGGTCGTGAGCTCGACGATCTCACCGCCGTACATCACGGCGATGCGGTCCGCGACCTCGAGCAGGAGTGACAGATCGTGCGTGATGAAGATGAACGAGCTGTCCAGCCTCTGCTGAAGGTCGACGATGCAGCGGAGGATGTCGCGCTGCACGACGACGTCCAGCGAAGTCGTCGGCTCGTCGAGGATGACGACAGCCGGGTCGAGCGCGAGCGCCATCGCGATCATCACGCGCTGCCGCTGGCCGCCCGAGAGCTCGAACGGGTGGGAGTCCAGCCGCGAGGGGTCGATCCCCACGAGCTCCATCAACTCGCGGGCGCGCTCGGCGCGCGCGGACTTCGGCAGCTGGGGCCGGTGGCTCTTGATCGTGTCCTCGAGCTGCGTCCGAACGGTCAGCACCGGGTTCAGCGAATTCATCGCCGCCTGGAACACGACGGACGTCTCCTCCCACCGGAACCGCCGGAGCTCCTCGTCGGAGGCGCCGAGAACATCGAGCTCCTCGCTCTTCGCGCCGGTCCGGCCGTAGTACGTCACCGACCCCTTGGCGACGCGCCCGGGAGACCGCAGCAGCCGGGTGATGGCGAAACCGAGCGTCGACTTGCCCGAGCCCGACTCGCCTGCGAGGCCGAGGATCTCGCCGCGGCGCAGCGACAGGTCGATGCCGCGCAGCGCGTGCAGGGGATCGTCGTGGCTGCCGTAATCGACCCAGAGGTCGGATATCTCGAGGATCGTCTTCGACGGGTCGACAACCGACGAGCGCGCCTGCTGCAGCTGCGCGGGGGCGACCGTGGGGATGGTCGTCGCAGCGGCCGCCGCCTGCGCCGCCTGCGCCGCCTTCGCCCGCGCCCGGCCCTGCCGCACCTGACCGACGCCGCGCAGCCGCGGGTTGACGACCTCGTCGATGCCGAGGTTGATCATCGCCAGCCCCATGCCGACCAGAGCAAGGCAGATCCCGGGCGGGACGTACCACCACCACGCTCCGGTCAGGAACGCGTTACCGTTCTCCGACCAGTGCAGGATCGCACCCCAGCTCCAGCTCGTGACGTCGCCCAGGCCGAGAAAAGCGAGCCCGGTCTGGACGATGATGCCGGCCAGGACGCTGAAGAGGAAGTTGGTCGTCACGATCGCCGACACGTTCGGCAGCACCTCGACCCAGACGATCCTCCAGGTGGGCTCCCCGGCGTTCCGCGCAGCCTCCACGTAATCGCGGTTCCGGATGGACAGCGTCTGCGCTCGAAGCTTCCGCGCACCGTGCGACCACGCGGTGATCGCGATGACGAACGCGGTGAGCACCCAGCTGCTGGTCCCGATGTAGGCGATGATCAGGATCTGGAGCGGCAGCACCGGGATCACGATGAAGACGTTCGTGAAGAGGGACAGGAACTCGTCGGTGAACCCGCCGGCGAATCCGGCGGTGACACCGATGACGATCGCGATCAGCTCGCTGATGATCGCCGCGAGGAAGCCGACCTCCAGGCTCAGCCGCGTGCCGGTGAGCACCTGGGAGAAGACGTCTTCGCCGAGCGCGGTCGTGCCGAGCAGATGCTGCATCGACGGCCCCTGGAGCACATCGGAGCTCGTCGCCGACGGGTTGTACGGCGAGATCCACGGGCCGATCACGGCCAGGATGAGGAAGACCATCAGGATGCTCACGCCGATGATCACCTTGCTCGATCGCATCCACTGGCGCTTCGACACGCGTCGGCGCGCGGCTTTGACTGCGGGCATCGCAGCTGTGACGGTCATGGCGACTCCTACGCGTTCCGGGTTCGGGGGTCGAGTGCGAAGAATGCGATGTCGGCCAGGAAGTTGGCCGCGAGCACCGCGAGGGTGGTGACGAGCAGGATGGCCTGCAGGAGGGGGTAGTCCTGGTTGCTCACCGCTTGGTAGAGGACGTATCCGATTCCCGGATACGAGAAGACCTTCTCCACGAGGAGCGAGCCGCTGACGACCAGCCCGAGCTCCATCGCGAAGCCGGCGACGGCGGGGAGGATCGCGTTGCGGGCCGCGTAGTTCGTCATCACACGACGGGAGGACAGGCCCTTGGCCTGGGCGACGACGACGTAGTCCTCGGAGAGCGTGGTGACCATCATGTTGCGCTGGAGGAGCATGTGCCCGGCGAGCGAGCCGATCACGATCGTCAGCGCCGGAAGCACAGCGTGCTGCAGGACGGACAGGATGAACTCCGGGTTCCAGCCCGGGGTCGTGCTCGGGTCGTACCCGCCGCTGACCGGGAACCAGCCGAGGCCGAGGGCGACGACGGAGACGAGGACGAGGCCGATCCAGAAGTGCGGTACGCCGCGGAGCAGGGCGCCGATGGGAAGGAGCGAGTCCATCCAGCCGCCGCGCTTCCAGCCGGCCATCACACCCAGCAGCGTCCCGATCCCTCCGGCGATGAGGGTGGAGATCCCCATGAGGGCGATCGTCCAGGGGAGCGCACCGGCGATCACCTGGAAGACGGGGGTCGGGAAGTAGGTGAACGAGAGACCGAGATCGCCGTGGAGCAGATTCGACCAGTAGTCGATGTATTGGCTCCAGAGGCTCTGATTCTTGTCCAGGCCGAACGCGGTGGCCAGTGCTGCAGTGGCGTCGGGCGACAGCTGTCCGCTGAACCGCTCCATCACCGCTTGTACCGGATCGCCGGGCATCAGCCGGGGCAGCAGGAAATTGATCGTCACGGCCGCCCACGCCGTGAAGACGTAGAACGCCAAGCGCCGAGCGAAAAAGCGCATTGCGCCCCCTTCTGCATTTTCCGTCGAGGGCACCGCTGGCCTTCGACGTTGATGGCCACGAGACTATGTGATTGACACACTTGGGATGTATCAGCTGTTTTATTTAGAAACGAACGTACGCTTGCTCACGCATAGCTGTCAAGCAAATGCGCCGATGCAACGGCATTTCCCCGAGGATAGGTCAGGAATCCGTCCCACATGACGAAACGACGTGCGCTGTCCCGGTCGATGCGGACCGGATGACCCGACAGTCTGGTCTGGGTGGACAGCCCGGCGTCGATGTACGCCTCGAGCCGGCCGCCGGACAATCGCGGCGACTCCACCAGCCCGTCGACCTCCGCACGGGCGAGCACCCGTCGGATGGCCTCCGCGGCCGCCCTGACCTTCGGGCTGCAGATCCCGGGACGCCGATCGGCGAGATGCTTCTCCACCCACGACATGCTCATCGCGCACGCGAAGCCGTGCGGGATCCCGTACTCGGCCGTCAGATGGTACGAGAACGCGTGCGCCGCCGTCGTCCGGCTGACCGCGATGGCGGTGCCCGCCAGTGTGGTCGCCGAGAGCAGCTCCTGCGCCTGGTGCACGTCACGGACCGCGAGCGGCGCCGACAGATGGGCCACGAGGGCTTCCCGGGCGACGACGGCGGCGCGCTTGCTCTCCGGCGTCCTCGCCCTGCTCCACCCCGCTTCGACGGCGTGGCAGAGCGCGTCGAGGAGCGCGGGAACGCTGTGCTCCGGGGGCGCGCTGAGCACGAGGGAGCCGTCGAGGACCGCCCGTTCCGGCCTCACCGCCGGGGCGTCGAGCGAGACTTTGCGCCGGTTCCGGTAGAGCGTGGCGAACGGGGTGACCTCCGCTCCCGTGCCGGCCAGGGTGGGGACCGCGATCACTTCGGGTGGATCCGCACGCATGGACGACGTGTCGCCGCGCAGGCCCGCGTCGATGGACAGCCGATCGGGGCACAGAAGGCGCGCGGCCTTGGCGAGGTCGATCGTCGAACCGCCGCCGATGGCCACGATCGTCCGCGGCCGGAACTGCTCGATGAGCGCCGACAGCGCGATGACATCGTCGGTCGTCGGGTTCGGGTGCGTTCGCCCGTAGTGCGACGCCCCGGCAGCGAGCAGGTCGGCGGCGAGCGGGATGTTCCTGACCGCGCGTTCGCTCGCCACCAGCAGCACCGGCCCTGCCGCGGTCAGTGCGCGCGGGTCGAGCAGGCCGGCGGCGCCGAAGCCGGCCTCGAGGGCGGGCGCCGCGCCGCGCGCCGCCGCCTCCGCAAGCAGCCGGTGGACTTCAGGCGAGGACATCGACATCCACCGCCTGCCGCCGGACTCGCGCGGCCACGTCGGCCAGACCGAGGCTCGCACCCGCCCGATGGGGGATCTCGCCGCGCACCGGACCCGCTCTGACGACGATCAACCGGGGCCCTGGCCCGTCGAACGGCCGCACGAGACAGTAGTCGAGATCGGTGATGGATTCGACCACCCAGGCCGACGCGTACCCGCAGGCACGGGCGATGGCGACGAAGTCGGTCGACGGCGCGGAACTGGCCTGACCTCCGGTGGACTCATAGCCTCCGTTGTCGATGACGACATGGAGGAGGTTCCGCGGTCGTGCGGCGCCGATCGTCGAGAAGGCGCCCAGTTGCATGAGCGCGGCGCCGTCGCCGTCGATGACGACGACCGGACGCTCCGGCTGGGCCGTCGCGTATCCCAGAGCCAGCGACGACACGTGGCCCATCGACCCCTGCATGTAGAAGTTCGCCGGCCTGTCGCCCGCCGCATGGAGGAACCGCGACGCGTAGCCGGTCGTGGCGAACACGGTCCAGTCGGCGTCGCACGCGCGAGAGATCGCCTGCGCGACCTCCGCGGTATCGGGCAGGCTGGGCGCATTCGAGTGCCCTCGTTCCGTCCGCGGATGCGCGCCGATCGAGCGGAACGGCACCAGGACGAACGCGGGCCGGCCGGAGTCGACGATGTCAGCGGCACGATCGAGGACGGACTCCGGGTCCGCATCGGTGAGCGGCGCAGCCCAGACACCGAGCTCGGCCAGGAGCGATTCGAGGGTCGAGCCCATGATCGCGTGCTGCGGCTCGTCCGCCGCCGGGTCCGGCCAGCCGCGCATGCTCATGAAGGCCAGGACGGGAATCCCGTACGGCTGGCTGAGCGAAGTCAGGGGGTTCAGCAGATTGCCGAATCCGCTGTTCTGGAGGAACACCGCCTGCCGGCGACCGCCGAGCCAGGCTCCCGCCGCATCGGACAGGGCAAGACCCTCGTTCGCCGCCGGACGATAACGCCCCTCGGCGGTCAGATGCCCGATGGGCCCGCCGAACGTGCTGCACGGCACTCCCCCGGCATGTGCCCAGCCCCGGTCGGCCAGCGCGTCGACGAACCGGCAGCACTCGATCATGCGCCCAGCTCCAGCCAGTACTCCATGTTCTGCAGCTCGAAGATGTCGGCGACGGTGGCGATGCGGGACTCCACGGGGCGGGGGCAGCCGGCCGCGATCATCGTCTCGAAGGTCGCCTGGACGGCGGTGACCGTCGCTCGCAGGCCCTGGTTCGCGTGGATGATGAGCGACGCCCCTGCCTCATAGGCGTCCGCGACGGTCCAGTCGGGATAGGTGGTCGGGACGATGGCGACGGGGAGTCCGCCGCTCCAGCGGTCGAGGAACTCCTCGATCTGGGTCTTCTCCTTGGCCTTCGAGTGGATGAGGATGACGTCGGCTCCCGCGGCGGCGAACGCGTCCGCCCTCCGCAGCGCCTCGTCCATCCCGGCGCCGGCGATGAGCGCCTCGGTGCGGGCGATGATCACGAGGTCCGGCGACGACTGGGCTCCTTTGGCCGCACGGATCTTGCGGCTGAACTCACCGATGGTCACGAGCTCCTGATGCCGCTCCTCGGCGAAGCTGTTCCGCTTGGGGAAGACCTTGTCCTCGAAGCACACGGCCGCGATGCCGGCTGCTTCGTAGCTGCTGACGGCGTAGGCGACGTTCGCCTCTCCGCCGAACCCGGTGTCGCAGTCCGCGATGACCGGCAGCGAACTCGCGTTGTCCATCGTGCGCGCCGCCTGGAGGAAGTCCGACATCCCGAGCAGTCCGATGTCGGGGAGGCCGTGGGCGGCCGAGATCTCGAGACCCGACGCCCACACCGCGTCGTATCCGGCGCGGCGCGCGAGCGCGGCGCCGATTCCGTTGTGAGCGCCTGCCGCGAGCACGGGACCATCCCCGTCCAGCAGAGCTCTGAGTTGTGCGGCTTTCGACATGGGGTACCTCGCTTCTCGTACGTATGTGGATGTGGGTCCGGCGCCGACGTGTTCAGTCGGCGCCGGACCCACTGGATTCGGTGGCGCGTCAGCCTTCCGGATGCGTCTTCGTGTCGATGAACAGCACGATCACGAACCCGGCCGCGACGGCGAGCGCAAGCAGTGGCGTCAGGATCAGCGGGTTGACGCCGGCGACGGCCAGGAAGCCGCCGATGATCAGGACCGTGGCGACGGAGGCCGCGATCTTCCAGTCGTCTCCGATGATGAAGTCGTAGATGAACATTCCGATTGCTTTGATGACCTTCATGGCTCACACCTCTTCTCGGGCGGTCGCGGAGGCGACCTGGCGGACGATGGGCGACGGCTCCACCTTGAGGATGCGCACCAGCACGATCGACAGGAGGATCCAGAACGCCAGGATCGGGATGAGGATGAAGTCGGCCATCGGCCATTCGAGGCTCTGGCCCGACGGGGTGACGGCTCCGAGGCCCTCGATCGCCCAGAACGTTCCGAAGGTGGTCAGCAGCATGCCGACACCGAACTTCAGGGTGTTCTCCGGGACCTTGGTCAGCGGTGCGTGGATGACGACCGCGAGGATGAGGACCACGACGACGGCCGCGACAGCAGCGATGATCGCGACGGGCATGTTGTGCGCGTTCAGTCCGAAGGTGATGACGATGAACACGACCTCCACGCCTTCGAGGAAGACGCCCTTCATGCTGATGATGAAGGAGAACCAGTCGAGCCCGAGGAACGTGCGGTTCTCGGCCGCGGCGGCCTCCTTCGACTTCTTCTCGAAGATCGCCGCCTCATCGTGGAGGCCCTTGCGGCCCGCAGCACGGAGAATGCCCTTCCGGAGCCACTGGAGGCCGAAGATCAGCAGCAGCGTGCCGACGACGAGCTGGAGCGACGATCGCGGCAGCCAGGTGGCGAGTGCATAGCCGGTGACGGCGGTGAAGGCCGTCAGCGCGACGAGAGCGGCGACGATGCCCCAGATCGTCGACTTCCAGCTCCGGGTCATTCCCATGGCGAGCACAATCGTCAACGCCTCGACCATTTCAACGATCGCCGCGACGAACACGGAGATTGCCAGGCCCCAAACGGCACTAGACATGCGATCCATCCTTTCTCTGTCTGTTCACGCTCTTATCGGTTTGCATGTTCAGATTGTAACAGTTGTTTGATTTTGATTTCAACGTTAAGTCGCCAATTGCTCAACGACAGTTCAGTCTGATCCCGGCTCAGTCCACGCTGATGCTGTACCGCTCAGCGCGGACGAGGATGGTCTCGGCGCGAGCGAGCCGCGGCTTGTCGCTGCCGTCGCGGATGATCCCGCCGCTCGCGCTGAACTCGGCGAAGAACCCCATCGCCCAGCGCACGTCCGACGCGCTCGGGCTGAGGCTCTCGTTGATGACATCCAGTTGCTCGACGTCGAGGCACAGCTTGCCCGTCATCCCCATGGCGACTCCCGCCGCAGACTGCTCGCGCAGGACGCCGTGGGACTTCGAGACGGTCGGCCCGTCGATCGGGCCGGGCAGCCGCCCGATGCGAGAGGCGACGACGAGACGCGTGCGCGGGTAGGCCATCGCGAGCTCGTTGTTCTCAGCGCCCGTGTCTCGCCGGTAGTCGCCGCTCCCGAACGCGAGCCGCGCTGCGCCTCGCGCTGTCGCGATCGCGCAGGCGCCTTCGATCCCGACCGCGGACTCGACGAGCGCGACCACCGGGATCTCGCCGCCGAGCCGCTGGAACGTGTCGGTGACCTGCTCGGCGGCCTCGGTCTTCGCGAGCATCACGCCGGCGAGCGACGGGATCCGGCTCAGTGCCTCGAGATCCGCGGACCAGTGCGGCGAGCTCCAGTCGTTGATCCGCACCCAGGCGCTGCCGCCACCCAGGAGCCAGTCGACGACGTTCGAACGGGCGAGACCCTTGCGCGTGTCGTCCACCCCGTCCTCGAGGTCGAGCACGACCTGGTCCGCGCACGACAGCTGCGCGTGGTCGAATCGGCCGGCCTCCAGGGCCGACAGCAGCAGCCACGATCGGGCGTCGCCGACGCCGATTCTGGTGGACTCCCGCTGGCTTCGCTGATCAGCCAGCGCGGTGATGGTGCTCGCACGTGCAGTCCCCATCGACTCTCTCCTGCCCTCGGAGACTGACGCCAATCAGTCACCATTGAAATGAATTGATCGCTTCACATGATAACTAACGGCTGTTAGTTTTTGAAGGGGTTCAGGAGATATGTCGAACCAAACGACGGAAGCCGCCGAAACTCGCGTTCCGACGGCTTCCGATCAGACGGCCCGCGTCAGCCCGCAGCGCTCACCGTTGCGAGGATCTGAGCCACGTTGGGCTTGCTGGCGACGGGCAGCGCGTAGGGGCTGCTCGCCGACGGCCAGCCCGTGAAGGTGTCCGTCCGCCAGATCCCCACCGCGGCCGCGTAGCCGAGCGGGATGACCGGCACGTCCTCCACCAGGAGGTCCTGCAGGCCGGCGATCGCTTTCGTGTAGGCCGCCGAACCGGTCTGCGAGGCCGACATCGAATGCAGCAGGCCGCTCGCGGCCGGGTTGGTGTACCGCTCCCAGTTCAAGAGCGCGGAGCCGCCGATCGGCGTGGGAGGCTGCGTGACGATCCGGCTCACCGCGTCGTAGACGTTTCCGGTGCCGCCCGATGCGCGCATCGTGAGCTGGAAGTTGCCTTTGGCCGTGTCGTCGCGCCACGCGGCGACGGACTCGGTCTTCGTCTCGAGCTTGATTCCGGCGGCCTTGAGCTGGCCGGCCAGCAGGGTCGCCGTCCGGGTCCAGTCGCCATAGGTCGCCGAGGCGGGGACTGTGAGCGTGATGGCGAGGGGCGCGCCCTGCGGACTCACGAGGTAGCCGTCCGACCCTGCCTTGTAACCGGCGGCCTTCAGCGTGGCCTTCGCCGTGGCGGCGCTTCCGTTTCCGAAGGTCTGCTTCTTGTACTTCGAGGCGATGAGGGACGGCGAGCCGTCGAGACCCGTCACGTTCTTCGTCGGCGTCGCTCCAGGGCCGAGGGAGGCGGCCGCGATCGCCGAGCGGTCGATCGCCTGGCTGATCGCCTTCCGCACCGCCTTGTCGGCGGTCGGGCCGGTGGTGTCATTGGGAATCAGGTAGATCGACACACCGAGGTTGGCGGTGTAGCTGCCGAGAGTCTTCGGAGACGTGGCCGTGATGGTCGCCGGGTTCGTGTTCGACGAGGCGATCCAGTCGACCTGCTTGCCCTCGATAGCGGCATCCATGCTGCTCTCCGAGTCGAACGACAGGTACTGGACCGTATCGATCTTCGGCGAGGCCGCCCGCCAATAGTGCGGATTCTTCTGGTAGGTGATCGCCTGCGGGGTGAAGGACTTCAATGCGTACGGACCGGTGCCGATCGGTGCGGTGTTGGCGAAGGTCACCGGATCAGCGACCGTGGACCACTGCTTCTTCTGCACCGGCATGGTCAAATACCAGAGCGTCTGGAACGCCGGCCGGGTGAAGTCGACCGTGACGGTCGTCGGATCGGTCGCGGTCGCGGACGCCAGGGGGAGACCGTTGAAATTCAGCGCCTTGTACTTCTGCATGAGTCCGAAGGTGAAGGCGACGTCATCGGCGGTGAGCGGCGTGCCATCGGACCACTTCACCCCGGGATGCAGGTCGATCGTCAACTCGGTTCCCGAACTGTTCCAACTGGACTTCTTCGCCAGCCAGGGCGTCGTCGTGGAGTTCGCGTAGTCGACCATCATGAGCGGCTCGTACATGACGGAGACCGAGTATCCCGCGGCGCTCATCGTCGCCTGCAGGAACGGATTGAGCTGGTCCGTGAACGGGCCGGTCGCGGTCGCCGCCATCCGGAGGGTCGTCGGGCCGTGCGAGGAGGCGGTCGTCGAGTGGGCGCCCGTGCAGGCGGCGAGGCCGGCCACCAGGGCGACTCCGGCGAGAAGGGCCGCGCTTTTGTGAATTCGAGACAACACTGTCATGAGCTACTCCATCGTGGCTTGGTGATGTTCTACTAGATTATCCACCGCTCATCGCCTGTTTATCAACTGTTTGATTTGCATTTATCAGACTGTGATAGTCGCGTATAACGAGACGCTTCACGCGGCGATGTGACAGTGCCTCCGGCAGCGGGGCGCTCCCGGAGGCACTGTCTCATTCGGTCGGCAGTGCTACTTGGGCGCCACCTTCAGGAGCACCAGCTCCGCGTTGACGCTGCCGGGCACAGGGCAGGCGTACGGATCCGACGACGTCGGCCAGCCCGTGGCGACGTCCGTCCGGTAGATGCCCGCGCCCGCCGCGAACACCAGGGGCAGCGCAGGCAACTGGCCGACGATCACCTTCTGGATGTTGCCGACGGCGGTCTGCTCCTGCTTGCTTCCCGGAGCGGCAGCCGCGTACGCACTCAGAAGCGCCGGCGCGTTCGTGTCGGGGTAGCGCTCGTAGTTGAGCTGGGTCCGCGTGCCGGCCGGAGCTCCGACGGGCTGCTGGTTGATGATCCGGTTGTAGAAGTCGTACACGGACGGCGTGCCGCCGTTGGTCCGCATCGTCAACTCGTAGTTGCCGAGCGCGACGTCCGACACGTACGCCTGCTGCTGCTCCGACTTCACCGTCACCTTGATGCCGGCCGCCGCGAGTTCGGGCACGACCTCCCGCGACATGCCGAGGAGGTCAGCCTGCGGGTAGGTCGCCGGCACGGTCAGAGTGAACTCCAGCCGCTGACCGGACGGCGAGACGAAGACCTTATCAGCGCCGAGCTTGTAGCCGGCAGCGGTGAGGATCTTCTTCGCGGCTGAGGGGTCGCCCTTGCCGTACTTCAGCTTGGAGTACGCCGACGCGATCAGGTTGCTGCGGGTCCCGGTGTCCATGCCCGTCGGCGAGACGACGGGGGCGTTGAGCCCGGCGGTTCCGACCTTCGAGATCTTGTCGCGGTCGAGCGCGGCATCCATCGCCTTGCGAACGGGGAGCTGATCGAGCGGCGCGTGGGCGAAGTTGGGCAGGAGCAGTGCGACCGACGGGTTGGTGGTCGTGTTCCAGTAGCCGATCGCGTTCGGGGAGAGCCGCTTGACCGTCGCTCCGTCGACGCCGCTCGTGCCGATCCAGTCGACAGCGCCGGCTTGGAGGTTGGCGACCATGCTGCTCGACGAATCGGACGCGAGATACTGCACCGTGTCGAACTTGCCCCCCGACTGCCAGTAGTACGGGTTCTTCTTCAGAGTGATGACCTGATTCGTGAACGACTTCATCATGTACGGCCCGGTGCCGACCGGATTCTCGTTGGCGTACTTGACCGGGTCCTGCACGGTCTTCCAGATGTGCTCGGGAACGGTCTCCGTGCGCCACCACATCACCTGGTAGGCCGGCTTGCTGAACGAGATGACCGCTGTCGTCTCATTCGTCGCCTTCGCGCCGGTCAGCGGCAGCGACACCGAGTTGAACGCCGGGTTCGCCTTCATCAGGTTGAATGTGTACGCCACGTCCTCCGCGCTGAAGGGCTGGCCGTCCGACCATTTGACGCCCTTGCGCGTCTTGAGCGTGAGCGTCTTGCCGTCCGCACCCCAGGTGTACGAGGTCACCAGCCAGGGACGGGTCTTGCCGCTGCCGAAGTCCTCCTGCAGCAGCGGCTCGAAGATCGCGTAGGCGGCATAGCCGCTCGCGCTCGACGAGCTCGCGATGAGCGCATTGAAGTTGTCGGTGAACGGACCGGATGCCCCGGCGCTCACCTTGAGTGTGCCGCCGGTCTTGGCGGTCGCTTTGGCCGTGGTGCCCGTGCACGCCGCCATGGCGAGCACGCAGGCCACCGCGGCGGCGAGGGCGGCGGTGGCCCGGAGGGACCGCCTCGTCGTAGTAAGGAACTTCATCGTTCTTCTTTCGTTGACGTTGAGGATCGGGAGGCCGCCCACAGCGGTGAGGGTGAGTCCGCTCGTGGCGCCTGCGGCGGGATCCAGCCGCTGCAGGCAGGGCCCGTAGAACGCGGGTGTGAGAGCGACGGTAACCGGAAACAACAATCACGCAAGACACAATCGTAGATTTTTAACAAACAGAAATGCAATAGTGATTTAACAACTGTTAGTACAGCCGCGAATGATCGACGCGTGGATGGCATGCGTCCCGTTCCGGAAGAGAGGACGACGATGTCGACGATCGAGACGAAAACCTCACGCTCCTGGCAGGCGCTGCCGGAATACGAACCGCGCACGGAACTGAACGGAAAGCTCGTGGCCTGGGGCGACCCGGCCTTCCAGGAGCTCTGGGACGGCTGGGCCGAGCGGTTCGGGGCCTTCCATCCCGGCCTCGAGTTCGACTCCTTCCTGCGCGGCACCTCGACGGCGGTCGGTGGCCTGTACACGGGCGTTGCCGACATCGGCCTCTTCGGGCGCGAGATCCGCAAGCTGGAGCGCACCTCCTGGAAGCGGATCTTCGACCACCAGCCGGAAGGGTTCGCCATCGCGACGGGCGCCTTCGACACGTTCGCGAAGACAGTGGCGGTCGCGGTGCTCACCAACGCGGACAACCCGATCTCCGAGCTCAGCTTCGAGCAGCTCGACGCGATCTACTCGGCCGAACGACGCCGAGGCGGCGCCGAGCCCGTCACCCGCTGGGGGCAGCTCGGGCTCACCGGCGAGTGGGCGGACGCGCCGATCCACACCTACGGCCTCGACCGGGACACCGGGACGGCACAGCACATGTGGCTCCGCGTCCTGCAGGAAGGGCCGTGGTCCGACCGTGCCGTGCTCCCCGAGGGCGCGCCCACACGCATGTACGCCGGCTCCGGCGGCCACGCGGCGGAGGCCCTCGTCACGGCGCTCGAGAGCGACCGCTTCGGAATCGGGCTCGCCGGGTTCCGCAATGTGACACCGCGACTGAAGGCCGTGGCGATCTCGGAGGACGGCGAGGCGGTGGACGGCTCACGAGAGACGACGGCCACCCGCGAGTACCCCCTCAGCCGGTCCGTCTACGCGTTCGTCCGGGAGGCTCCCGGAACCGAGTGGGACCCGAAGGTGCGGGAGTTCATGCGCTTCGTGCTCAGCCGGGAAGGCCAGGCCGTTGTCGCCGCGGAAGGCGATTACCTCCCGCTGCCCGAGAAGGTCGCCGGGCCGGAGCTCGAGCGCCTGATGAGCCTGTCGACACCCGCCTAGACCGCTGGCGTGCGGCTCGGCGGCCGATCGCCGCCGAGCCGCGCGGTCACCCCACCGGCTGGTCGACGCGGCGGGTGAGCTGACCCGGAGTCACGGCCGGACGGTAGGCGATGTCGAGATGCGGCGTCTCCACGGCCGCGCCGCCGAGCCGACGCGAGGAGATCGCGGCGTCGAGGATCCCGCTGGTGAGGACGGTCCGCTCGATCGGGAACGGCGACCGCCCGGTGAAGAGGAATCGATCGACGAAGGCCGCCAGATGATCGAAGTTCCAGGTCGGCGGCTTCTTCTGGCCGGGTCGCGCCACCTCGGCGCCCACCATCGGGACATCACTGAGCTTGGCGCCGGTCGGAGTCCACGTGACGACCGGTTCGGGCGCATCCGCCAGTCGCACGGCGACCGAACGACGAAGCATGAACCCCGTCAGCAGCAGCACGCTCACCCGGGTTCCGTCGTTGTAGTCGACGACCACCGCCTCCTCGCGCCCCCGGGGTGGCACGGCCGCGCCACCGCCGACGACCTCCGTCGGGAAGCGTCTGTAGTACTCGCGGGCTCCCTCGGCGAAATGGGGCACGGCATCGATGGCGGCGTCCGCGAGGTCCCGCGACCAGACACCGCCATTCGTGTAGGCGTCCCAGAACTGCTCGCCCGAGACGAACCGGACGGATGCGACACCGGTCTCGAAACCCGCCCGCCGCTCGATCATGGACTGGACCAGCTCGAGCGGGTGGAAGATCGGCGGCTCCCCCGAACCGGTCGCCACGACGACGACCTCCTTCACGCGAGAGCCGAACGGGATCTCGACCGGTGGGCAGCGCACGGTGACCGGCAAGGACGAGCCCGCCATGAGGGGGATCGAGAGCCGCCGGGCCGTGTCGTAGACCTCCTTGATCTCGGACCAGGAGTTCCCGACGTGCTTGTCGAGGAACACCGGGACGGTCCGGCCCGATTGCTCGCAGGCCTGAGCGACCCGAAGGAACAGCTCGTGCCGACTGTCCTGGGGCCGGCCTCTCCCGTCGATCTCCTCCGGCCGTCCGGAACGCGGGTTCCGCTCCGCGATCAGAACGACCCCGTCGACGTCGACCCCTGTTCCGCCGGCGGAGAGCGCCTCGGCGACACCTGCCGCCTGGCGGACACCCCATTCCAGCGCCCGCTCGCCCCCGACATCGGTCGGCCCTGGATCGAGCACGTGGAGGGCGTCCAGTGAGCTCAGCGGCTCCGCCGGAGTCCAGAGCAGCTCATAGCCCTCGTGCATGCGGCCGATGAGGAGGTCGGCGTGCGAACCCGGCCAGTATTCGTTGACGATGGCAGCGAAGCGCGGCCGATCCGATGTGGACATCCAGTCTCCTGTCTTGTGCGGGTCCGACTAGCTCTCGTCGGCGCGCGGTTCCGTCCGCGAGTGCCCCGCACGCCTTCTGGCCTCCGTGAGGAGGCAGGCGGCCGCGTCCAGCAGCCGCGAGTTGTGGAGGGGACCGCAATCGACGGGGTGGTGCCCCATGTCGCGCACGAGGCCGGCGACGAGGGCGATCGCCTCCGGGTCGTCTGCGACGAGCCGGACGTCGATGACCGCCGGCGCGTCCCCCGATGTCACATCGAGTTGCTCGGCGAAGTTGTCCTTGAACGCCGCCACGAGCCCGGATCGCCGCCCGAGCCCGTCCGCGACCAACTCGCTGCTGCCGAGGGCGCCGTCGAACTGGTAGTCGAACGGGTCGGAGGGATCGATCACCGTCTTGCCTTCGAGCAGCTCGCGGTGCGTGCTCGCGAAACGGACGATCTCCGGGAACGGCAGCGCGAGGACGACGACCTGCGCTTCGCGGATCGCGGCTTCGTGCGCGCGGACCGACGCGTGCTCACGCAGTCCGGAGTTCCGCTCGTCGTCCGGTGTGCGCGTCCCGATGCAGACCGAGTGGCCGGCGCGCGTCCAGGACGACGCGAGGGCGCGCGCCATCGATCCAGTACCCATGATCGCGATGTACGTCATCGTCACCTCGTTCTCGAGACCAGGATCCCTCCTGGACAGTAGGCCTATTCCGGGACTTCCTCAGGTGCGCTCGGCGGTGCGGTGTCCACGACCGCGGGGACTCCGCGCGCGCCGCGCAGCAGCACCGGCAGCAGCGCGACTCCGAGTAGGACGGTCGGGATGCCGCCGGCGAGCAGTCCCCACCGGCTGCCGAACTCCTGCGCGATCCAGCCCACCAGCGGCGCGCCGATGACGGTGCTGCCTCCCCAGCACATCGACCACAACGCCATCACGCGACCGCGCATGTCCGGCCGCGCGGTGAGCTGCAGGGTCGCCTTCGCGTCCGCGTTGAAGACGACGCTCGCGACGCCGACGAGCACCATCGCGATGATCGCGATGAGGAGTGTCGGCGCCAGCGCCGCGAAGATCATCGTGACCCCCCAGCCGATCGCGGTGAGGCACAGCGCGACGGTGCGCGACGCCGACCTCCGGCTGGCGGCGATGAGACCGCCCACGATGGAGCCTCCGGACATCGCCATGATCAACGCGCTGTAGGTGGCCGCGTCGCCGTTGAACGCCCCCGTGGCCAGCAACGGCAGCGTGGTCGGGAACTCCCAGGCCAGGGTGCCGGTCACCGTGATCATGATCAGCGTGATCGCGAGGGTGGGGGTCGTGAACGCGTACGTCATCCCCTCGCGGACTTGGCCGCGAGCGCGCGGCGCAGGGGACGAACGATACATCTCCGCCGGGCGCATCAGGAGGAGGCTGAGGATCACGGAGCCGAAGGACGCAGCGTTGACGAAGAAGCACGCCGGGATCCCGATGACGGCGACCAAGGCCCCGCCCGCACCCGATCCCAGAACCCTCGCGAGGTTGATCATCACCGAGTTGAGGATGATCGCGTTCGCGAGATCCTCCTCGGCCACCAGCTCGGAGATGATGCTCTGCCGGGCCGGATTGTCGAACACCGTGAGGCAGCCCAGCCCGAAGCTCAGACCGAGCAGCAAGGGGTAGGTCATCCATCCCGTCAGGGCCAGCACGCCGAACGCGACCGAGAACAGCGCGCACGCCGACTGCGTGAAGAGCAGCATGCGACGCTTGTCGTGTCTGTCTGCGATCACACCGCCGATCGGCCCGGCGAGGAGGTACGGGAGCAGTCGAACCCCGACCGCGACCCCGAGCGCGGTCCCGCTTCCCGTGAGGTGAAGCGTGAGGAATGCGATCGCGAGCATCTGCATGAAGTTGCCCGCCACGGAGACGGACTGCCCCACCGCGTACAGCCGGTAATTCCGCACACGCAGGGAACTCCCCGCAGCGATCAGCCGGTGGCGGATCGACTCTCCGACGATGCTCACGACGCCGGATACGTCGCGAGACGTTCGAGCAGATCGCCCGCCAGAAGGAGCTCGCGTTGTTCGCGATCGTCGAGCGTCGCCTCGATGGCCTGGTGCAGCCGCGACGACTTCGTCGCCCGGCGCTCCGCCATCGCGGCTCTCCCCTTCTCGGTCAGCACGATGTCGACGCGCCGGCCGTCGTGCCGGTTGGGCTCGCGGGTGACGTAGCCTCCTGCGTCGAGCTCCCGCAGGGCTGAGGCGGTGTTGGACGTGGTCATTCCGAGCTCTCGCGCCAAGTCGCCTGGCCGTGGCGCCGGGCTCCCCGCACGCACGGTCGCGGCGAGCACGGAGATCGCACTGCGCGAGAGGCCGTCGATCGGGGGATGGGCGGAACGGTTCCAGCGGATGAACCGCTTGAGCTGCTCCTCGAGCCGCAGTGCCTCCGATGTGTCCATGTAGCTATATTACATAGCTATCCCAAATAGCGAAATGCTCCCGGAAACGACGAAACGGCGGCTGATCATCAGCCGCCGTTTCGTTTTCAAGACTGTAGCGAGGGCGGGACTCGAACCCGCGACACCACGATTATGAGCCGTGTGCTCTAACCACCTGAGCTACCCCGCCGTAGCCTCCCGTCGTCGCGACCGGGAGACGGAGCCCCCTGTGGGAATCGGACCCACTACCTCTTCCTTACCAAGGAAGTGCTCTACCAATGAGCTAAGGGGGCGAAGCCGGGCATCCGGAAGGGTCCGGGCCGTTTTCGGCAACCGTACGAGGATACCATCCCCGCGAGGGTGCTTCGTACCACCCGGACCCCCGGCATCAGCGGCGGAACGCGTAGGAACCGCCGCGGATCACGAGCCGATCGGCCCCGGTCTCACGCCGCCTTCGCGGCCTCCGACGCGCCGTCCAGCGCCTCGAGCTCGTCAGCCGTCAGCACGACGTCCACCGAGGCCAGCAGGTCCGGCAGCTGCTCGAGCGTGCGGGCGCTCGCGATGGGCGCGGTGATGGTCGGCTGGGCGGCGAGCCAGGCGAGCGCGATGGTCGCGACCGAGACGCCGTGCGCCGCCGCGACCTCGTCCAGGGCGGATAGGACGCTGCGGCCGGTCTCGTCCAGGTACTTGGCGGCGCCGCCGGCACGCGGGCTGTCGACGGTCACGCCGTCGCGGTACTTGCCGGTCAGGAATCCCGCGGCGAGCGCGAAGTACGGCATCACGCCCAGGCCCTCGCGCTCGGCGATCGGACGGTACTTCTCCTCGTAGGCGCGCTCGACCAGGTTGTAGTGCGGCTGCAGGGCGACCGGGCGGTGCAGGCCCTCGCGCTCGGTGATCGCGAGCCACTCCTCGATGCGCTCGGGCGAGTAGTTGGAGATGCCGATGTGGCGGACCTTGCCGGCGTCGACCAGCCCGGAGAGCGCGGCGACCGTCTCCTCCAGCGGCACCGACTGGTCGTCGAAGTGCGCGTAATAGAGGTCGATGCGGTCGCTCTGCAGGCGCTCCAGGGAGGCGTCGGCGGCGCGGCGGATGTTGTCGGCCGCGAGGCCCTTGAAGTCGGGGTGCTGGCTGACCTTGGTCGCGAGCACGACATCGTCGCGCCGGCCGCGGGCCGCGAACCACTCACCGATGATGCGCTCCGAGTCGCCTCCGGTGTTGCCCGGCACCCAGGCCGAGTAGCCGTCGGCGGTGTCCACGAAGTTGCCGCCGGCCGCCGTGTAGGCGTCGAGCACGGCGAACGAGGTGTCCCGGTCGGCCGTCCACCCGAAGACGTTTCCGCCCAGTGAGAGAGGGAAGACCTGGAGGTCGGAGGTTCCGATGGCGCGGCGCGGTGAAGTCATTCCGTGTTCCTTTCGTGGCTGTCCTTCCACGCTAACGCCGGGTCCCCGTGGCTATTCCGAATGTGTCGAAGATGTGGAGAGGCCACTCGCGCGCCCCTACTGTGGAGGAATGGCCCCATCCTCGGCACCGGAGCGCACGCTCGCCGCCGACTGCGCCTCCTGCTCGGGGCTCTGCTGCGTCGCGCTCGCCTTCGCCCGCTCCGCGGACTTCGCTTTCGACAAGCCCGCAGGCGAGGAGTGTGTCAACCTCGACGACGGCTTCGGCTGCCGCATCCACCCGCAGCTGCGCGAGCGCGGCTTCAAGGGCTGCACCGTGTTCGACTGCTTCGGCGCGGGCCAGCTCGTCACCCGGCACACGTTCGACGGGAGGTCGTGGCGCGACAACGCGGGCGTGCGCACGGAGATGTTCGCCGTCTTCCCCATCGTCCGCCAGCTCCACGAACTGCTCTGGTACCTCCGCGAGGCCATCGCGATGCCCGCCGCGGCGTCCATCCGCGCCACACTGCGCGCCTCCTGGGACGCGGTCACGTCAGCCGCCGACGCCGAACCCGCGCTCATCCTCGCGCTCGACGTCGACGAGTTGCGCGCCCCTGCGGCCGCCCTGCTCCGGGAGGCCGCCCGGCTGACCCGCGAGGCGGCGACAGCCGAGCCGACCGGCGGCACCCACACCCCGCTCCGGATCAAGCGCTCCCGCCTCGCCCCGGGCGCCGACCTCCTCGGCGCGGACCTGCGCGGCGCCGACCTCCGCGGGGCCGAGTTGCGTGGCGCCCTCCTGATCGGCGCGGATCTCCGCAGCGCCGACCTGACCGCCGCAGAGCTCATCGGCGCCGACCTCCGCGACGCCCGGCTCGACGGGGCCGACCTCCACCGCGCCATCTACCTCACCCAGCCCCAGGTCGATGCGGCACGAGGCGACGAGACCACGCGCTTGCCCGCCGCACTCATGCGCCCGTCCCACTGGCATCACCCGTCCCGCTGACCTCGTGCCCCGCCCGTGCACCGCTGCAGAATCCCGACACGAAAGCGTCCACCCAGCAGACAGGGCTAGCATTGCAGCCAGCGCCGACGACGGCGCGCCGATCCCGGTGCCGCGAGCGGCGGCGTGCGAGGAACGACGGCGCCCCACCGATCGTTCACCCGCGCGCGTGCCGAAGCGACATCCCGTCCTCCGCCAAGACAGGTGATCCCCATTACTTCCGAATCCTCCCGCACGCTCTCGCCCAGCACTCCCGGCCGCGAGTGGTGGCGCTCCGCCGTCATCTACCAGGTGTACCCGCGCTCGTTCGCGGACGCCGACGGCGACGGGATGGGCGACCTCCCCGGCATCACGCGCCGCCTCCCGGCGCTCCGCGACCTGGGCGTCGACGCTGTCTGGCTGTCGCCGTTCTTCACCTCCCCGCAGAACGACGCGGGCTACGACGTCGCCGACTACCGCGACGTCGACCCGAGCTTCGGCACGCTCGCCGACTTCGACACCATGCTGGAGACCGCGCACGGCCTCGGGCTGCGCGTCATCATCGACATCGTCCCGAACCACTCCTCCAGCGACCACGTCTGGTTCCAGGAGGCCCTGGCCGCCGCGCCGGGCAGCCCCGAGCGCGCGCGTTACCTGTTCCGCGACGGCAAGGGCGCGAACGGCGACGAGGCCCCGAACAACTGGGAGTCCATCTTCGGCGGCCCGGCCTGGACCCGCGTCACCGAGCCCGACGGCACCCCCGGCCAGTGGTACCTGCACCTGTTCGACAAGTCGCAGCCCGACTTCGACTGGGAGAACCCGTGGGTGTGGGAGCAGTTCCGCGGCGTCCTGCGCTTCTGGCTGGACCGCGGCGTCGACGGCTTCCGCGTGGATGTCGCCCACGGCATGATCAAGGAGGCCGGCCTCCCCGACTACACCCCGCCCGCGAACGCCGGCAGCATGGGCGGCGGCGCGATCGCGACCACCACCGGCGGCATCGTGCTGGAGCCGGAGATCAGCGCGCACGCCGAGGGCGAGCCCGTCACGCCTCCCTACTTCGGTCAGGACGGCGTCCACGACATCTACCGCGACTGGCACACGGTCCTCGACGAGTACGAGGGCGACCGCGTGCTCTGCGGCGAGGCCTGGGTGGAGCCGATGGAGAAGCTGGCGAACTGGGTCCGCGCCGACGAGATGCAGCAGACCTTCAACTTCGGCTACCTGGAGACCCCGTGGGACGCGGTCGCGCTCCGCTCGGTGATCGACCGCTCGATCGCCGTGTTCGGCAGCGTCGGCGCCCCGAGCACCTGGGTGCTCTCCAACCACGACGTCGTCCGCCACGCCACCCGGCTCGCACTCACCGGCGACAACCCGCAGGGCCACGGCATCGGACCGAAGTCGACCGGCCTCCCGGACCCGGCGTTCGCCCTCCGCCGCGCACGCGCCGCGACCGCGCTCATGCTCGCGCTGCCCGGATCGGCGTACCTCTACCAGGGTGAGGAGCTCGGCCTCCCGGAGGCCATCGACCTCCCCGACGACGCCCGCCAGGACCCGACCTGGTTCCGCACGAACGGCGAGCGCTACGGCCGCGACGGCTGCCGCGTGCCGATCCCGTGGGAGGGCGCCGACCCGTCGTACGGTTTCGGCCCCGGCCCGAAGAGCTGGCTGCCGCAGCCCGCGACCTGGGCGGAGTACACCCGTTCGTCGCAGGAGGGCGTGCCCGGCTCCACGCTGACGATGTACCAGGAGGCGCTGGCCGCGCGACGCGAGCACGACCTCGCGTTCGGCCAGCTGCAGTGGTCGAACGCCGGCGAGGACGCGCTGCTGTTCCGCACCGGGAAGGTCACGGTCGCGGTGAACTTCGGCAAGGCGCCGCTACCCCTGCCCGAAGGCACGGTCATCCTGGCGAGCGGCCCGCTCGAGGGCGGCATGCTGCCGCGCGACACGACCGCCTGGGTGATCTGAGCCGCGCGCTCCCCCACGTACACGAACGGAGGAGACCCGGCCCCGATCGGGCCGGATCTCCTCCGTTCGCTGTTCTGAGCCGGCGCGTCGCCCCGGATGTCCTCCGTTGCCTAGCTCGCGTTCGCCTTCAACCAGGCAACCGGATCGACCGCCTCTGTCCCGTTCAGCCGGATCTCGAAGTGGAGGTGCGGCCCCGTCGAGATGCCGGTGTTGCCGACCTTTCCCACGATGTCCGCGACGCTCACCTGCTGACCCTCGGCGACCCGCACCGACCCGGTCTGCATGTGGCAGTACATGCTGCTGACCGGCCGTCCGTCGATCGTGTGGTCGATCGTGACGTTCACGCCGCAGCCGCCGCGGTCGCTCGTCACGACCTCCCGGACCACGCCGTCGGCGATGATCTGGATGGGCACGCCCGCGCCCGGGGCGAAGTCGACGCCGAGGTGGTTCGTGGAGGCGCCCTCGGTCGGCGCGGTGCGCGGTCCGAAGCCGGAGGTGATGGGCACGCCGATCGGGAAGGGCCACTGGACGGCGCCTGCCGGGTTGTTGCGGAACGTGTCCGCGATCCGCATCGAGCGCAGCGCGGCGAGCTGCTCGCCGGAGGTCGCGGCGCTGCCGTCCCGGATGATCGCCTCGCGCTCGGCGGGCGTGATGGTGTCGAGCGCCTGGACCTCCCCCTCCGACGCCGGAGCGCTGGAGAAGTGCCCAGTTGCCGTGCGCGCGCGGACCTGGTCCTCCGTCAGGAGGGCCATCGCCGGGACGGTGGTCGCGACCGCGATCCCGAGGACCGAGAGCATCGCCACGGCGACCACCCCGCGGCGGAAGCGTGGCTCGCGCGACCGCTGGGCCGCTGCCTCACGCTGCCGCAGTTCGCGCCGGGTCACGCCCCGGGTCGCGCTCGAGGTCGACGGTGCGCCGATACCCGTCCGAGGTCTGGTTCCGTGGCGCACCCGACCCAATATAACGAAACGGTAACTGCCTCACCACTCGGCAGGCCGCCCGCTCACTCCCAGTGCCGGTAATACCCCTGCACCAGCGGGTCGAGCTGCGCATACAGGTCGGGCGCCGCCGCGAGCAGCAGCCGTTTGCCCGCCGGAGCCCCGTCGAGGCCGCCCAGGGTCGCCCCCGCCTCCTGCGCGATGAGCGCGCCGGCCGCGTGATCCCACGGGTTCAGCCCGCGTTCGTAGTACGCGTCCAGCCGCCCGCAGGCGACCGAGCAGAGGTCGAGGGAGGCCGCCCCGATCCGCCGGATGTCGCGCACCTGCGGGATCAGCTCGTTCACGAACGCCGCCTGCTTGCGCCGGATCTCCGGGTCGTACCCGAACCCGGTCCCGACCAGCGCGAGCGGCAGCTCCACCCCGCTGTTCACCCGGATGGGCTCGCCGTTCAGCCGCGCCCCGCCTCCCAGAGCCGCCGTGAACACCTCCCCGGTGGACGGGTTCACGACCGCCCCCGCCAGCGTCCGCCAGGTCGCCGGGTCGGGGTCGCCCTCCACGACGGCGACGCTGACGGCCCAGGCGGGGATGTCGTAGAAGTAGTTGACCGTCCCGTCGATGGGGTCGACGACCCAGGTGAGCCCGCTGCTCCCCCGCTCCCCGCCGGACTCCTCGCCGAGGAACCCGTCGAGCGGACGCGAGGCTTCCAGCGCCCCCCGGATCAGGTCCTCGGCCTCCCGGTCGGCCCGCGTGACGATGTCCGTGATGGTCGACTTGGAGGCCGCGATCTCCACGCCGTCCCGCCTCCGCTGCAGCGCGAGGGCGGCCGCACGACGGGCGACGGTGGTGGCGATCTCGAGCAGCTCGGTGGGGATGGGCATGTGGTCAAGCCTGGCACAGCAGGCGGAACCGCCCTACAGCTGCGAAAAGGGATCCGGACGAACCGGATCCCTTTTCTTATACGGGTGGCGAGTGAGGGATTCGAACCCCCGAAGGCTACGCCGGCTGATTTACAGTCAGATCCCTTTGGCCGCTTGGGTAACTCGCCATTCGCGCCCGAAGGCGCCATGTAAGGATACTCGGCGCGCGCCGCCGAACGAAATCGGGGAGGTCAGGCCGCGAGGAGCACCGTCGGCGCGTCGGCCGAACGCGGCTCGGCGCCCTCGCGCACGAGCGTGAGGACCTCCGCCTCGGCGAACTCCGAGACCACCTGCGTCAGCAGTTCCCGCTCGGTCACGTCGAGCACCCGGCAGAGGGCCGCGAGGATCTCGGACGACGCCTCCTTGCGGCCGCGTTCGATCTCCGACAGGTACGGGATGCTGATGCGCGAGGTCTCCGAGAGCTCGCGCAACGTCGCGCCCCGCTCCGTCCGCAACCGGCGGAGCACGGAGCCGATCGCGTGCCGCATCAACATGCCTGAAGCCTAAGCCGACGCCCGGGGTCCGCGCCGATCCGATTTTCGGATTCCGCCCACAGCAGAATCCGTCCAGCCGCCCACGACTTCGCGACACTCCCCGACGCCTGCCGCCGATGTCGGTGGCCGCGCGCACAATCGTGGGCATGAGAACGTTGGAGATTTGCGAACGGTGCGACGGAACGGGCGCCGACCCGCAGCAGCACACCGAGGAGATCGCCCTCTGCGTCGAGTGCAGCGGCGACGGCTGCCACGTCACCTACTACGCCGAGCTCCAGCAGACGGCCTGACGGGCGAGCGACCGCGCCCCGCCCATAGACCGACCCGCCCGTAGACTGGAGGGTGTCCGGCCGGCTCCCGCTCGCCGGACCCGTGCGCGGGAAGGGACAGCACCATGGCAGACTCCTCGTTCGACGTCGTCAGCAAGGTCGACAAGATGGAGGCGGACAACGCCGTCAACCAGGCCCGCAAGGAGGTCGAGCAGCGCTACGACTTCAAGAACGTCGGCGCCTCGGTCGAGTGGAGCGGCGAGTCCGTGCTCCTCAAGGCCAACACCGAGGAGCGGGTGAAGGCCGTGCTCGAGGTCCTCGAGTCCAAATTCATCAAGCGCGGCATCACCCTCAAATCGCTCGACACCGGCAAGCCGTTCCCGTCGGGCAAGGAGTTCCGCATCGAGGTCGGGCTGAAGAACGGCATCGAGCAGGACGCCGCCAAGAAGATCAACAAGCTGATCCGCGACGAGGCGCCCAAGAGCGTCAAGTCGCAGATCCAGGGCGACGAGCTGCGCGTCAGCTCGAAGAGCCGGGACGACCTCCAAGCGACAATGGCCCTCTTGAAGGGCGCCGACCTGGACGTGGCCCTGCAGTTCGTGAACTTCCGCTGAGCGCCCCGCGCAGCCACCGCGCGACCTGCCCGTAGGCCTCGACGCGCGCCTGCTCGCGCGACAGGAACACGTCGTGGAGGGCGCCGTCGATACGCGCGACCGTGACGGTCGGTGCGAGCCGCAGCGCACGCACGGCGATGTCCTGCACGAGCAGGACGACGTCCGAGCTCAACATGTCCGGCGTCCAGTACGGCAGCAGCGTCGAGCGCGCCGACAGCAGCGTGAGCACCGGAACGTCGATCGACAGCCCCGCCGCGACGCGGGTGTGCCCGGCGAGGACCGCGGTGAGCCAGGCCGGATACACCGTGAACCCGCGCACCGGCCGCCAGGTGAGGTCGTAGTCCCACTCGCCGTCCAGCGTCCGCGACACCGAGCGGGTGTAGAAGCCGAGGTCGACGTTCGGCATCGCGGCCTTCGGCTCGATCCGGGACTGGAGGTCGACCAGCGGCGCGAGCATCGCCCGGCCCGCCGAGTGCGCCTGGAACTCCAGCCACGGGCTGTTGAGGATGAGCGCCGACGCCCGGCCAGGATGCCGATCCGCCCAGAGACTCAGCGTCAGGCCGCCGGTCGAGTGGCCGAGCAGGATCAGCCGGCGGTGCGCGCGCTCGCCCTCCGCGTGGCCCATTGCGCTCAAAGCCGCCTCGATGTCGGCGTCGTACGTGTCCAGCGAGTCGACGAACCCGGGGGTCTGGCCGGGCCGGAGGCTGCGGCCGTACTTGCGCAGGTCCAGCGCGAAGAAGCGCGCGCCCTGGTCGTGCCAGAACCGCGCGAGGCCGGTCTGGAAGAAGTAGTCCGACCAGCCGTGCACGTACAGGACATCGGTGTCCTCGGCGGGGCGGCCGGGCCGGAGGTCGGCGAGGTGCGGCCACGGCTCGTAGCGCACGAGCGTCGCGACGACCTCCCCCTCCGCGTCGTGGCCGAGCGGGAGCGTCGCCTGCTGGAACCCGGCGCCGAGGACGTCGGGGCGCCACTCCGCTGGGCCCACCATGACTCCAGCGTGCCAGACCGGAGGGGCCGGATGCGAGAGGGTGTCGGTCGCGAGAGGCGTCCGCCGGACGGACCTACTCCGCCGCGGTGGCCTCCACGGCGGCGCCGTTCGACGCGCGGAGCATCTCGTCGCGCGGCACGACCTTGATGCGGGCGCGTCCGCGCTCGGCGCCGAGCGCCTGCTCGTGCGCGTCGAGGTTGTGCCAGCCGTCCAGGTTCGTGTACTCCACACCCCGCTCGCGAAGCAGGTTCTCCACAGATTCCTCGGAGGGGTCGGCGGGAGACCACCAGTTGCCTTGATCGTTGATCACATGCTTGATCGTCTCCATCGCATCCGACTTCGTGTGACCGATGAGGCCCACCGGGCCCCGCTTGATCCACCCCGTCGCATACACGCCGTACATGCGCTCGTTGTCGCGGTTGCGCAGCACCTGGCCCTCGTGGTTCGGGATCACGCCGTGCTTCTTGTCGAACGGGATCCCGGGCAGCGGCGACCCGAAGTAGCCGACCGCGCGGTAGAGCGCCTGGATCTCGAGCTCCCGGATCTCGCCGGTGCCGCGCACGCCGCCCGCGCCGTCGGACTCCGTGCGCTCGTAGCGGATGGCGCGGACGTTGCCGTCCTCGTCGCCGAGCACTTCCAGCGGCTTCGCGTAGAAGTGCAGGTGCAGGCGACGGGAGGCCGCGCCGACCTCGCGCTGCCGCCATTGCTGCAGCACGCGGTCGATGACCATGACCTGCTTGTTGCTGGCGATGGCGTCCTTGGAGTGCTCGTCGTACTCGAAGTCCTCGTCGTAGACGATCATGTCGACGTCGCGCAGCTCGCCGAGCTCGCGCAGCTCCAGCGGCGTGAACTTCACCTGCGCCGGGCCGCGCCGCCCGAACACGTGGACGTCGGTCACCGGCGAGTTCTTCAGGATCTCGTAGACGTTGTCGGGGATCTCCGTCGGCAGCAGGTCCTCGGCGTGCTTGGCCAGGATGCGCGAGACGTCGAGCGCCACGTTGCCGTTGCCGATCACCGCGACGGACTCGGCCTCCAGCGGCCAGGTGCGCGGCACGTCGGGATGGCCGTCGAACCAGCTCACGAAGTCGGCCGCGCCGTAGGAGCCGCCGAGGTCGATGCCCGGGATGTCGAGGGCGGAGTCGTGGACGGCGCCGGTCGCGAAGATCACGGCGTTGTAGTGGTTCTTGAGGTCGTCGAGGGTGATGTCGACGCCGTAGGTGACGTTGCCGAAGATCCGGATGTCACCGCGGTCGAGCACCTCGCGCAGCGCGGTGATGATGCCCTTGATGCGCGGGTGGTCGGGGGCGACGCCGTAGCGCACCAGCCCGTAGGGCGCGGGAAGGGCCTCGAAGAGGTCGATCGAGACGTCGAAGCCGCGCTCCGCCTTGAGCAGGATGTCAGCGGCGTAGATCCCGGCCGGGCCGGCGCCGACGATCGCCAGTCGCAGTTTGGTCATGCGTTGATTCCTTCGTGCTCAGCTCGAACGTTCGACGATCGTGTCGGCGAACCGCACGAGCGCCTTCTTCACGGGGCCGTCGGGCAGCGGCTCGAGCGCCTCCACGGCCTCCCGAGCCCAGCGGTGCGCCTCCTCGAGGGTCTCCGCCGTGACCGCGTGCTCCCGGAGCGCGGCGATCGCCGCGGTGGCCTCCGGCGTGATCTCGCCCTCCTCGGCCGTCCCCATGACGTCGCGCTCGAGACGCTCCAGCAGGGCGCGCGCCTCCGGGTCGGCGTCGGCGCGCTGCCGCAGCTTCAGCACGGGGAGGGTGGCGACGCCCGCGCGGAGGTCGTTGCCCGGGGTCTTGCCGGTCTCGGCCACGCCGACGGACGACAGGTCGATGACGTCGTCGATCAGCTGGAACGCGACGCCGATCTTCTCACCGAAGGTCACGACGGGCTGCTCGTAGGCGGTGTCGGCGTTCGAGAACGCGACGCCCATCTGGGCGGCCACGGCGATGAGGGAGCCGGTCTTGTCCTCCAGCACGCGGATGTAATGGGCGATCGGGTCCTCGCCGTCCTGCGGCCCGATGGTCTCGTGGAGCTGGCCGAGGCACAGGCGCTCGAACGTGTCGGCCTGCAGCTGGATGGCGCGCTCGCCCAGTGCGGAGACGAGCTTGCTGGCCCGGGCGAACAGCAGGTCGCCGGTGAGCACCGCGACGGAGTTGCCCCACACGAACTGGGCCGTGGGCACACCGCGGCGCATCTGCGAGTCGTCCATGACGTCGTCGTGGTAGAGCGAGGCGAGGTGGGTGATCTCGACGGCCTGGGCGGCCTGCAGGACACGCGGGGTGTTGCCGTCTCCGAGCTGCGCCGTGAGGAGCGTGAGCATCGGACGCACGCGCTTGCCGCCGGCCTCCAGGAGGTAGCGGGTGGTGACGTCGGCGAGATTGTCGGCGAACCGCATCTCGCGGTGCAGCGCCTCCTCGACCTGCGCGAGGCCGTCGTCGACGGCGTTGGCGACCTGACGGTCCTCGCCGCGGATGAAGATCCGCTCGGTCAGGCCGAGCTGGCTGCTGAGCGACGCGGGTCGCCGCACGGCCGGAACGCTACGTGGCACTTACTCCCCCTCGGATGGGACGGCGGACGTCGAGTCTTCGGAGCCGACGGGGCGGCCGGATCGCGACTTCGCGGCGGACCCGGAGGTGGCGGACCCGGAGGTGGGCTTGCGGGTGGCCGGCGTCGCGGACTTCGCTGGCGCGGGCTTGGTCGCGGCGGGCTTGGCAGCAGCGGGCTTGGCGGCCGCGGGCTTGGCCGCAGCGGGCTTAGTCGCAGCGGGCTTAATCGCGGCGGGCTTGGCGGCAGCGGGCTTGGCCGCGGTGGACTTGGCCGCAGCAGGCTTTGCCGCGGGTTTCGCGGCGGGGGGCTTGGGCGCAGCGGGCTTGGTGGTGGACTTCGCCGCAGGTGCCTTCGCGGCGGCGGACGTCTCGGGCTTCGCCTCCGCGGGCTCCTTCGCCGTGGTGGTCGCAGACTTCGCGGCCGGCTTCTTCGGAGCGGGCTTCTCACCGGTCGCCTTCTCGGCCGCCGGCTTCTGGGCTTCGGCGGGCTCCTCCGCCTCCACCGGCTTCCACCCGCGGTGGAGCGCCACGATCCCCGCGGTCAGGTTGCGCCAGGCCACGCGCTCGAAGCCGGCCTCGCGCATCCACGATGCCAGCGCGGGCTGGTTCGGCCACGCCTCGATGGACTCCATCAGGTACTCGTACGCCGCGGGGTTGGAGCTCGCCACCCGGGCCAGCACCGGCATCCCGTAGCGGAGGTACGCGCCGTAGCCCGCGCGGATCGCGGCGACCGGAGGCTGGGAGAACTCGCACACAACGACCCGGCCGCCCGGCTTGGTCACCCGGTAGAACTCGGCGAGCGCCGCCCGCGGGTCCACGATGTTGCGCAGGCCGAACGAGATCGTGACCGCGTCGAACGTGTCGTCCTCGAACGGCAGCGCCGTGGCGTCCGCCTGCACGAACGTGATGAACGGGTTGCCGGCCTGTCTGCGCCTGCCGACCTCGATCATGCCCTCGGAGAAGTCGGCGGCGACCACGCTGGCCCCGTTACGTGCCAGCGAGGCGCTGGACGTGCCGGTCCCGGCCGCGACGTCCAGGATCGTCTCCCCGGCGCGCGGCCCGACGGCTCGGGTCGTCGCCAGCCGCCACAGCGTCGCGTTCCCCATCGAGAGGACCGTGTTGGTCCGGTCGTAGTGGGTCGACACCTCATCGAACATGGCGGCGACCTGGGAGGGCTGCTTGCGGAGGTCGGCCTTACTCACCCCCCCAGCTTAGGCTGCGCCGACATGCCGTGCATTTCGGGGGCCTCGCCGGCCCATGCCGCACCGGGCCAACGCCCAGCCGCCGCGCATCCGGCCCCCAGCGGCCCGGGCGTAGGCTGGTCCGGTGACAGCACCCTCGACCACCCGCCGGGCTACGGGCGTGACCGCCCTGTCGGTCGAGACCACCCCCCTCGACGACGTCCGGCATCTCGTTCCGTTCCTCGACTCCCGCCGCCCCCTGGTGTGGATCCGCAAAGGCGAAGGGATCGCCGGCATCGGCGAGGCGCTGCGCCTCGAGTTCCGCGGGCCGGAGCGCATCCGGCAGGCGTCGGCTGCCTGGCGGGCGACCGTCCAGGCCGCGACGATCACGGACTCCGTGCGGACGCCGGGCACCGGCCTGGTCGCGTTCGGGACCTTCGCGTTCGACGACGAGAGCTCGGCCACGAGTGTCCTGATCGTGCCGGAGATCGTCCTCGGGCGCCGTGGCGGGCGGAGCTGGATCACCCGGATCACGCCGCTGGACGACCCCAGGGCGCGCAGCGGCGCCGCGGAGCGGAACGAGCTGCCGCGGCCGATCGCGTTCGGCGACGAGTACCGGCTCAGCCTCCTCCCGGCCGGGCTGGACGAGGGCGGCTACGAGTCGGCCGTCGCGACCGCGGTGGAACGGATCCGCGAGCACGACCTCTCCAAGGTGGTCCTGGCGCGGGAGCTGGCCGCGCACCTGCCGCTCGAGTCCGACGTCCGCCGGGCGCTGGTCGAGCTGGCCCTCGGCTACCCGGACTGCTGGACGTTCGCCGTCGACGGTCTGGTGGGATCCTCCCCCGAGACGCTCGTGCGCGTGCACCACAGCACGGTGACGGCCCGGGTGCTCGCCGGGACGATGTCGCGCGGCCGCGACGCCGACAGCGACCGCGCCTCGGCGCTGGCCCTCGCGGGCTCGGCGAAGGATCAGGGCGAGCACCGCTTCGCCGTGTCCAGCGTGCTCGACGCGCTCCGCCCGCACAGCGCGGACCTCGCCGCGAGCGACGAGCCGTTCACCCTCAAGCTGCCGAACCTCTGGCACCTCGCGACCGACATCGCCGGCACGCTCAGCGACGGGTCGAGCTCGCTCGATCTCGCGGACGCCCTCCATCCGACCGCGGCCGTGGCCGGGACGCCGACGCCGGAGGCGCTCGCGCTCATCCGCGAGCTGGAGCCGTTCGACCGCGGGCGGTATGCCGGCCCGGTGGGCTGGGTCGGCGGCGACGGCGACGGCGAGTGGGCGATCGCCCTGCGCTGCGCGCAGCTGGAGGAGACCGGCGACCTGACGGCCTACGCGGGCGCAGGCATCGTGGCGGACTCCGACCCGGCGAGGGAGTACGCGGAGACGACCATGAAGTTCCGCCCGATCGTCGAAGCCTTCGGCTGAGCGCGCGCTAGCTCGCCGCCAGCCGCGCCCGCTCGACCTCCAGGTCGTAGTCCGGCGCCGGCCACTCCAGCTCCAGGTCCTCCAGGGCGTGGATGAGGAGGTGCTGCACCGCGAGCCTGGCGTACCACTTGCGGTCGGCCGGGACGACGTACCAGGGCGCATACGCCGTCGAGGTGCGGTCGAACACGACCTGGTAGGCGTCCTGGTAGCTGTCCCAGAGCAGCCGCTCGTCCACGTCCCCCGTCGTGTACTTCCACTGCTTGTCCACGCGCTCCAGCCGGTCGGCCAGGCGCTTCTTCTGCTCGCTCTTGCTCAGGTGCAGCATCACCTTGACGATCGTCGTCCCCGACTCCGCCAGCTCCAGCTCGAACTCATTGATCGCGTCGTAGCGGCGGTCGATCTCCTCCTCCGGCGCGAGGCTGCGGACCCGGCCGATCAGGACGTCCTCGTAGTGCGAGCGGTCGAAGACGCCGACCTCCCCCGCTGCGGGCACGTGGTTCCAGATCCGCCAGAGGAAGTCGTGTGAGAGCTCCACCTGCGTCGGCTTCTTGAAGCCCGCGTAGCGCACGCCGCCCAGGTTCATCTGCCCGACGACGTGGGTCACGATGCCGCCCTTGCCCGCGGTGTCCATCGCCTGCAGCACGAGCAGCACACTGCGCTTGTCGCCGAGCGTCCCGGCCGCGAACAGGCGCTCCTGCAGGTCGGCGAGGATCGCGGCGCCCTCGGCGAGTGCCGTCACGCCGTCCTTCTTGCTGCCGTCGTATCCCGGCGTCCCGCGGGTGTCGGCGGCGGCGAGCGCGAAACCTCCGCCGACGCGCAGCAGCGGGTCGGGGTCCTCAGCCCAAAACGTCTCGCGTCCCATCGTCGCCTCCTCGCCCGGGTCGCACCGTCCGTCGGTGGACCGTACCGCCGATCGTACGGCGCGATCACACTCCTGCCGCGTCGAGCACCGGCTCGAACGCGTCCGGCCGGTGCAGAAGCACCCGCGTCCTCACTCCCTCCGGGAACAGCCGGGCCACATCCGCCGGCCGTGCCCGGTCGTCCACGATCACGTCGATCGTCTCGCGCCAGCGCCCGTCGGGCATCCGCTGAAGCGTCGCCTCCCAGGTGAGGCCCGGCGTCTCGCGCGCCTGCAGCCGCAGGTGGATGCCGACCGCGCGGCGGCGGCCGAGCAGCGAGAGCAGGCCGCGGTAGATCGCCGTGCGCCGGGTGGGCGCCAGCCACGGTTCGAGCGCACGCACCAGCACGTCCGCGCTCCACAGGATGGTCGTCGCGAGGCCGCCGCGGGACTGGTACACGTCGACCGCGTAGACGCCGGGGAGCCTGCGCAGCGACTGGCGCAGGGCGCCGCGCGTGATGCCCTCCTCCACGGTGGAGTGCAGGTACAGCGGGACGGCGGCCTGCGCGGTCAGGCTCCCGGCCCGGAGCGCTGCGCGGTCGTGGACGCGCTGGCCGTCGCCGAAGAACGGCCGGAGCTCGCCCAGCAGTGCGGCCACGGCGGCGTCCGGCGGGTCGGTCTCGATGGCGCCCGCGGTGTCGGCGTACGCGATGGCCTGGTGCAGTGCGCCGAGCCGGAAGCCGGGGGCGAGAGCCGGTCCGGCCTTGACGGTCACGAGCACGCGCGAGCCGTCGAGGTCCAGCCGCACCGGATTCTCGCGGCCGTCGATGCGCGGGACGAGGTCGAGCACGTGCTCGATCGCCAGCGTGCGGATGCCGGGCGGGATCGGCAGGCGCCCGAGCGGGGTGCCGGCGACGACCAGGTGCGTCACGGCGAAGCCCGCGGCGTGCGCGCGCACCGCGATCTGCGCCGCGACCATGCCGCCGAGGCTGAACCCGGAGAGCACGACGGGCTCGTCGGGCCGGATGCCGGCTTCCCGCATCGTCTCCAGTGCGGCCCGGGTGATGGTCGCCTCGCGCTCGGCGCCGATCACGAGGTCGGCGGTCAGGTCGTTGGGCGCGATCCCCGGCCGCGGATGCCAGGACTTGGTGCTCGGGAACTGCACGATCCAGTGCCGCACGCCCTCGTGCTCGCGCTCCACCAGCCGGATGACCGCGGTGTCGATGCGCTCGTCCAGGTCCGGGTCGCAGAGGTCGTCGATCTCGCGCTGGCTCAGCAGCAGGTCGCGGAGCGTGTGCACCGACCGGCGGCGCATCGCGCCGGCGGCGAGCCCGGGCGTCCCGAGCGGGTCGGGGGACGGCCCGAGCTCCAGGCCGAGCAGCCCGGCCGGCACGTCGGGGAGGCCGGGCGTCGGCGTGTAGACGTCGCCGGCGCTCTGGTCACTCCACCAAGTGAGGAAGTCGTGCAGGAGCGGGAACCGCCGCTCCAGGAGGTCGTCGTAGCCGAGCAGCACGGCGTCGTGCCCGTCGCGCAGCAGCCCGCGCCTACGCCCGAGTCCGACCGTCTTGCGGAGCAGCGCCGGGAGGGTGAAGACCGCCAGGTAGGGCCGGGCACGCCAGCGCGGGAGCACGATCCCCACCAGCCCGATCAGGAGGGCGAGCGGCGCGAGCACCCAGCCGGCGGCGCGTGCGAGGCCGCCGGTGAGCCGGGGCGCGGCCGTGAGGTAGAGGCTGCTGAGCACCGTCCGTCTGGCTCGGCGGCGCCGCGGCGCGGGCACCCGGAACGGGTAGCGTTCGCGCGTCCCGCTCTGGACGGCGTACCAGACCCATTCGGCTGCGAGCGCCAGGAGGCCGGCCACCGCAGCGACGACGACCGCGACGATCCCGAGCGCGAGGAGCGCCAGCCCGGCCGCGAGCGCGACCGGCACGCCCACGATCAGACCGGCCACGAGCCCCGCCCAGCCGCCGGGGGTCCTCCCCCGCCATACACGAGGGGGCAGCTGGCTGAGCATGCGGTCAGCCTAACCGCGACCCCTGCCACGGCGTCCGCGCACTGCCGTCTAGCCAGGTGCGCCGCGGCACCGCTACGTTGTGCACACCGATCGAGAGGAGCACATCGTGAACGGCTTCTGGAACTTCATCTGGCTGATCTTCTGGGCGTTCGCCTTCGTCGCCTACCTGATGGTGCTGTTCACGATCCTGGTCGACCTCTTCCGCGACGACAAGCTCAACGGCTGGTGGAAGGCCGTGTGGGTGATCTTCCTGATCTTCGTGCCCTTCCTCACCGCGCTGGTCTACCTGATCGCGCGCGGACGCGGCATGGCCGAGCGCAACGCGCGGGACCGGCGCACCGTCCCGGAGGACACGGACTACTACACGCATCCCACACCGTCCGCCACGCCGGCCGCCGACATCGAGCAGGCGAAGGCACTCCTGGACAAGGGCGTGATCAGCCAGAACGAGTTCGACGCGCTGAAGGCGAAGGCGCTCGGCAACCGTTTCTGACGGCGACCGGAGGTCTTCGGCCACGACTCAGGCGCTTTTGAGGGCGACTCAGGCTATCCTGCGATACGACACGCCTAACTTCATCACGCGATGGCCTTGCATTCGACTCAGGTGGATGTAATATTCATGTATGCCTGTACCCATCGCAGAGGCCGTCAGTCCCCGACGGCTCATCAGAGACGAAGTCTTCGTTCGTCTCCTCGACGCCATCGTCGACGGGGACCTCACTCCCGGAGAGCAGCTCTACGACGCTGAGATCGAGAAGTGGGTCGGAGTCTCCCGCACGCCCGTCCGCGAAGCCCTGAACCAGCTCGCGGCCATGGGGCTCGTGGAGATCATGCCGCAGAAGCGCACCCGCGTCACTCCGATCGACCCCGAACGCCTCCGCGCGCTCATCGACACCGTCGGCAGCCTCCTCACCGGAATCGTGCGCGACGCGACGCCGCTCCTCACCGAGGACGACAAGGACGCCCTCCGCGCCTTCACGGAGCGGTTCGGGGACGGCGACGGGATGGCAGAGCTCGTCAAGGAGCGCGTGCTCACCGACGGCTTCGTCAACGTCTTCCTGCGCCGCCTCGACAATCGCACGCTCGCGAAGCTGTTCACGCGCCACCTCCCCGAGGTGCGCCGGGCGCTGATCGCTGCGCCGTCCTCGAAGGCGTTCACGAAGGGCGCGCCGCACCTCGCGTCCGCCGTCGCCGCGGCCGTCGCCGGCAACGGCGCCAAGGCCGCCGCTGGCGTGTCCGACTTCTGGAACAAGGGGCTCGTCACCGTGGTGGACGAGTTCGGAACGAAGGCCGCACTCTCTGGGAAGGAGGGGCGCTGATGCCGCTCCCCGTCAAAGACTCCGCACCCGTCGAGCGCCAGCTCCTGCGCGATGTCGTCTACAACCGCCTCTACGAGGGCATCCTCGACGGCACCCTCGAGCCGGGCGAGACCCTGCTGGACGAAAAGCTCACGGCCTGGCTCGGCGTCTCCCGCACGCCGATCCGCGAGGCGCTGATGAAGCTGGCCGACATCGGCCTGGTCGAGATGGCGCCGAACCGCTACACGCGCGTCGCGCCCATCGACCTCCGCGCCATCGACGAGGCGATCTACACGACAGGGCTCCTGCACGAGTACGCGGCCCGCACCTCGGTCCCGAACCTCGACAACGCCGCGCTCGGCCGTCAGGACAAGGCGGTCAAGGAGATCCGCAAGGCCGCCAAGTCGAACAACCTCCCGGCCCTCGGCCGCGCGGTGAACGACTTCTTCGTGGAGTTCGAGCGCAACAGCGGCAACGACGTGCTGCTCGCGATCAGCGAGGGCCTGAGCCCGCAGGTGCTGCGCTATGTCGCCGTGTGGAAGCGCCCGTTCGACACCGACGAGCTGCCCGCCCGCGTCACGGAGATCCACGACGCCGCCAAGGCGCACGACGGCGACAAGGCCGGTGACCTGGTGCGCGCTCTGTTCGCGCCGACGCTCGCGCAGTTCCTCTCGGACTACCGCCGCAGCGACGAGGACATCGAAGAGAGCCCCGTGGTCTGATCCGGACCCGCACGTCCGTGCCCGGCGCCTGTCTCAGGCGCCGGGCACACGTGCGTTCGGGCTCAGTACTCGGCGTCGACGGCGGCCCGGCCGGAGACCACCGACCGGATGTACGCGGCGACCTTCTCGTGCTCGGGGTGCTCGACGTAGCGCTGCAGGGCGGCCTCGTCCGCGAAGTCGCTCACGAGCACGATGTCGAACTCATTCGCCGGCAGGGAGTTGAGCCCCACCTCGAAGCGCTGGATCTCCGGGACGACCGCGGGCAGCGACTCCAGCCCGGCCTTGATGCGGGCGGCCTGGTCGGCGCGCTCCGCCTCCACGGTCGACGCGAGCTTCCACATGACGACGTGACGCAGGGTCAACGGTCCTCCTCCAGCAGGGCGGTGCGCAGGCGCGCCTGGTCGACGCGCCAGTAAGTGTGCTGCCGGCCGTCCACGAGCACGACCGGGATGTCCTCCACGTAGCGCTCGTGCAGCCCGGCGTCCTCCAGGATGCTGAGCTCCTCCACGCGCACCTCGGGGGCGCCGGCGGGGAGGCCGTCGATCACCGAGCGGATCGCCTCCCGTGCGTCGTCGCACAGGTGACAGCCCGGCTTGCCGATGAGCGTGACGGTGACGGTGGACACGGCATCCAGCCTAGCCCGCATGCGGACAGCAGAAAGCGCCGGACCTCACGGACCGGCGCTCGAGCAGCAGACGCTGAGGTCTACTTCTTGTTGCGACGCTGGTGGCGCGTCTTGCGAAGAAGCTTGCGGTGCTTCTTCTTCGCCATACGCTTGCGACGCTTCTTGATAACGGAACCCACGTAGACCTCACAAAGTTAGGGGTTTGCCGCGGAGTACGCGGCGACACAAGGAGACAGTCTACCCGACTTCACGCCGAGTCCGCGACGCCGCCGTCCAGATGCGGCCGCACGGCCTCCAGCGTCTGCGCCACGGCGGACTCCGGAACGCGGAACGACCGGCCGAAACGGATCGCCGGAAGCTCACCGGAGTGGACGAGCCGGTAGACGGTCATCCGGGAGACGCGCATCATGTCGGCCACCTCGGCGACCGTCAGGAAGCGCACCTCGCGAAGAGCGTTCGAGCCTCCATCGTGAGCCATGCGGTGTCCCTTTCTTGCCCGTCATCGTACTCGGGTCGTGACGACGGGGAACTAGGGAACTCTAGTCCCTGCGCCACTTCTTCGGAGTGACGCGCTCCACCCGGCGCCGGGTGTCCGCGAGCACCTTGCCCACCGTGCTGGCGAACTCGCGGGTCTCGTCGGCGAGCTGCACCGAGTAGGCGGACAGGTCGACGTCCGAAGCGGTGAACGGGATGATCCAGTCCTCCACGGCCTCCAGTGGCGTCGGGTCGATCCGGTAGTACCGGTGCTGTCCCTCCTCGCGGACCGACACCAGCGAGGCCTCGCGCAGCACCTTCAAATGCTTGGACACGGTGGGCTGGCTGAGCTCCAGCGTGGCCACGATCTCCGAGACCGAGATCTCCCCGGCGGGGCGCGCGTCATCCGAGTTGCGGTCGAGCAGCACTTTGAGGATGTCGCGCCGAGTCGGGTCGGCGATCACGTCGAAGATGTCGGCCATTGCACCAGGCTAGTCGTACGGGTGTCGGAGTACCATGTCCGAAGCTGTCGATCCGAAGCTGTCGGGAGGAACGGACGATGCGCACGACGCAGCCGGTTCGGCGCGGGCCCGCTGCCGCGGGGGGACGTGTCCGGGCGGCGCTGAACGGCTTCGCCCAGCGGAGTCCGTCGCGGTTCGCGATCCTCGTCTTCACCCTCCTGATCCTCGTCTTCACCCTGCTGTTCTCGCTGCCGGTCTCCTCGGCGTCCGGCACGTGGACCGGCCTGGCCGACTCGCTGTTCACCGCCGTATCCGTCATCTGCGTGACCGGCCTCTCGACGGTCGACATGGCGACGCACTGGTCGGTGTTCGGCCACCTGCTCGTCTACATCGGCGTGCAGGTCGGAGCGGTCGGCGTGCTCACGATGGCGAGCATCCTCGGGATGATCGTCTCGCGCCGCCTGGGGCTGCGCGCGAAGCTGATGGCCGCCAGCGACAGCAACCCGCTGCGGATCCACGCCGGCCCGGTCGCCGAGGGCCAGGCGGTGCGGCTCGGCGACGTCGGCAAGCTGCTGCGCACCGTCGCGATCAGCATGGTCGTCATCGAGGGCGGCGTCGCCCTCCTGCTGTTCCCGCGGATGCTGATCGCCGGGATGGACGTCGGCACGTCGATCTGGGAGAGCCTGTACTACTCGGCCATGGCCTTCACCAACACCGGTTTCGCGCCGAACACCGAGGGCCTGACGCCGTTCGTGGAGGACTACTGGTTCCTCGGCGCGCTGATGATCGGCGTGTTCCTCGGCGCGATCGGCTTCCCGGTGATCCTGGCGCTGGCCTCCAACCTGCGCAAGCGGCGACGGCGCTGGTCCATCCACGTCAAGCTCACCCTGCTGACCTCGGTGATCCTGCTGGTCGCGGGCGCGGTGCTCTACATCGTGCTCGAATACGACAACCCGAAGACGTTCGGCCACCTGGACGCCGGGCACACGGTGTTCCAGTCCTTCTTCCTGTCGACGATGAGCCGCTCGGGAGGCTTCTCCACCATCCCGATCTCCGACCTGCACGGGTCGAGCCTGCTGGTGACCGACATGCTGATGTTCATCGGCGGCGGGTCGGCTTCCACCGCGGGCGGCATCAAGGTCACGACGCTCGCGGTGCTGTTCCTCGCGGCGTTCGCCGAGGCCCGCGGTGTGGAGTCGATGGACGCGTTCAAGCGCCGCATCCCGATCGACGTGCTGCGGCTGTCGGTCGCGGTCGCGCTGTGGGGCGCGACGATCGTGGCGGTGTCGAGCATCCTCATCCTGCAGATCACGAAGGCGCCGCTGGACCACGTGCTCTTCGACGTCATCTCCGCGTTCGCGACCTGCGGCCTGTCGACCGGCCTCACGGAGCATCTGCCCGACCCCGGCGTCTACGTGATGGCGGCCACGATGTTCTGCGGCCGCGTTGGTACAGTGACTCTCGCCGCGGCGCTGGCGCAGAGCCAGCGCAAGCAGCTCTACCAGAACCCCGAGGAGAGGCCGCTCGTTGGTTGACCGGATCAAGCACAACGCGCCCGTCCTCGTGATCGGCCTCGGCCGGTTCGGCGCGGCGACGGCGGGGCAGCTCGACCGGCTGGGCCGGGAGGTCCTGGCGATCGACACCGACGCCGGGCTGGTGCAGAAGTGGGCCGACCGCGTCACCCACACGGTGCAGGCGGACGCCCGCTCGATCGAGACGCTCCGCCAGATCGGCGCAGAGGACTTCTCCATCGCGGTGGTCGCCGTCGGGTCGTCGATCGAGGCGAGCGTGCTGATCACGGCGAATCTGGTCGACCTCCACGTGCCGCAGATCTGGGCGAAGGCCATCTCGCAGTCGCACGGCAAGATCCTGGAGCGGATCGGCGCCAACCACGTGATCTACCCGGAGGCGGAGGCCGGCGAGCGCGTCGCGCACCTGGTGTCAGGTCGGATGCTCGACTTCATCGAGTTCGACGACGACTTCGCGCTGGTGAAGATGTACCCGCCGAAGCCGATCCGGGGGCTGAACCTCACCGAGTCGGGCGTGCGGACCAAGCACAACATCACCGTCGTCGGGGTGAAGAGCCCGGGCAAGCCGTTCACCTACGCGACGGCGGACACGGTGGTCTCCAACCACGACCTCATCATCGTCTCCGGCACCTCCGGCGATATCGAGCGCTTCGCGGCGCTCGACTCGTAATCGGCCGGTTACTCGCCGGCGAGCTCGCGCGCCCGGGCCAGGGCGGCGTCGGTCGCGCGCGCGAACAGCTCGGGGAGGTCGGCCTCCGCCAGCACGCCGATCGCGCGCTCGGTGGTGCCGTTCGGGCTGGTGACGCGGCGGCGGAGCTCGGCGGGATCCTCACCGGAGGAGACCAGCAGCTCGGAGGCGCCGAGGAACGTGCCGTTGACCAGCGTGCGGGCCTGCTCGGGCGTGAAGCCCTTTCCGATCGCCGCAGCGGTCAGCGCCTCCACCAGGAAGAACACGTACGCCGGGCCGGAGCCGGAGATGGTGCTGAGCGCGTCGAGCTGCGACTCCGGCACCTCCACTACCTCCCCGACGGTCTCGAACAGCGCGCGCACCAGCGCGAGGTCGTCGGGCTCGGTGCGGGTGCCGGGGCTGATGCCGGTGACGGCCTTGCCCACGACCGCCGGCGTGTTCGGCATCGAGCGGACGACGGTCACGGACTTCGGCAGCAGCGACTCGAATTTCGCGATCGTGACGCCGGCCGCCACGCTGACCACGATGGCGCCGGGCGTCAGCGAGTCGGCGATCTCGCGCAGCAGGTCGGGCACCATCCCCGGCTTCACGGCGACGATCACGAGCTCGGCGCCGTCGACCGCCGCGCGGTTGGCGTCGCCGTCCTCCTCGGTCGCGAAGGCGGTGACGCCCGGCACACCGGCGAGCTCGGCGGCGCGCTTCTTCGACCGGTTGGTGACCCGGATGCCGCCGTCGACCTTCACTCCCGGCGCGGTCAGCCCGGAGAGGATGGCGCGCCCCATCGAGCCCGCTCCGAGCATCGCGATGGTGGGCAGCGTGACGTTCTTCGTGTCGCTCATGGGCCCATCCTAGGATGAGGTCATGAGCGCAGAAGGTGGCACCAGGGCGATCGTCGCGGCCTTCGCCGCCAACCTCGGGATCGCCCTGACCAAGTTCATCGCGTGGGCGTTCTCCGGGTCGTCCTCGATGCTCGCGGAGGGCGTGCACTCGGTCGCCGACTCCGGCAACCAGCTGCTCCTGCTGCTCGGCGGACGCCAGGCCAAGAAGAAGGCCGACAAGGAGCACCCCTTCGGCTACGGCCGGGAGCGCTACGTCTACGCGTTCGTCGTCTCGATCATCCTGTTCTCGGTCGGCGGCGTCTTCTCGCTGTACGAGGGCGTGGAGAAGCTGACGCATCCGCACCCGCTGGAGAACTGGTGGCTGCCGCTGCTGGTGCTCTTCATCGCGATCGGCCTCGAGTCGTTCTCGCTGCGCACGGCCGTCCACGAGTCGAACCCGCTCCGCAAGGGGATGTCGTGGCCGCAGTTCATCCGGCGCGCGAAGGCCCCCGAGCTGCCGGTCGTGCTGCTGGAGGACGTGGCGGCGCTCACCGGTCTGGTCTTCGCGCTGATCGGCGTCGGGCTCACGATCATCACCGGCAACGGCGTCTGGGACGGCATCGGAACCGTCCTGATCGGCCTCCTGCTGGTCGCGGTCGCGATCGTGCTCGGCATCGAGACCAAGAGCCTGCTGGTCGGCGAGGGCGCCTCCGACGTCGACGTCGCCGCCATCGAGAAGGCGATCCTCGCCGGCGACGAGGTCGAGCGCATCATCCACATGCGCACGCTCTACCTGGGGCCGGACGAACTGCTCGTGGGAGCCAAGCTCGCCGTCGCGGGCGAGCAGAACATGCTGGAGGTCTCGGCCGCGATCGACACGATCGAGCGCCGGATCCGCGACGCCGTCCCCGTCGCACGGGTCATCTACATCGAGCCGGACGTCTGGGTCGACCCCAACGAGCAGCACCCCGCCACCGACACCATCATCGTCAAAGGACTCGAGTGACCCGCACCGCGCTGATCCTGCAGCACGACCCGTCCATCCACCTCGGCAACATCGGTCCCGTGCTCGTGGAGCACGGCTACGACCTGCGCATCGTCGACGTGACGACGGAGGACGTGTCCGCCCTCGACCCGCAGGACGCGGACCTCGTCGTCGTGCTCGGCGGCGAGATGGGCGCGTACCAGACCGAGCAGTTCCCGTTCCTCTCCGCCGAACAGGACCTGCTGCGCGCGCGTCTCGACGCGGAGCGGCCGACGCTCGGCGTGTGCCTGGGCGCGCAGCTCATGGCCGGCGCCCTCGGCGAGCGCGTCTACAAGGGCGACACCATGCAGATCGGTTTCCGCCGCGTTGAGCCGACGGAGGCCGGGGCGACGTCGCCGATCCGGCACTTCGACGGCGTGCCCGTGGTGGAGTGGCACGGCGACACGTTCGAGCTGCCGGAGCGGGCGACGCGACTGGCGTCGTCCAGCGACTACTCGAACGAGGCGTTCGCGATCGGCGGCTTCGCGCTGGCGGTCCAGTTCCATCCCGAGGTGACCGACGAGATGCACGAGAAGTGGGTCGCGGACGGGTACAACGAATTGGACGAGCACGCGATCGACCCGGAGGCGATGCGCGAGGACCGGGCGCAGTACTCCGCCCGGATGCAGGAGGCCTCCCGCGCCGCGTTCTCGGAGTGGCTGGAGGCGCTGCCGCGCTAGCCCCCGCCCGTCAGCGCTTCGCGCGGAAGAAGTCGAGCAGCAGGTCGGCGCACTCCTCGGCGAGCACGCCCGGGTACACCGACACCTGGTGGTTGAGCCTCCGGTCGCGCAGCACGTCGTAGACCGAGCCAGCGGCTCCGGCCTTCTCGTCCCACGCCCCGAACACCACGGTCGGGACGCGCGCGGCCAGCACGGCTCCGGCGCACATCACGCACGGCTCCAGCGTCACGACGAGCGTGCAGCCCTCCAGATGCCAGTCGCTGCGGGTCGCCGCGGCCGCTCGAAGCGCCAGGACCTCGGCGTGCGCGGTCGGGTCGCGGTGCAGCTCGCGCTCGTTGCGTCCCGTTCCGATGACCTCGCCGTCCTCGTCCAGCACGAGCGCCGCAACCGGCACGTCCCCGGTGTCGAAGGCGAGCCGCGCGTCGGCGACGGCACGGCGCATCCACCGCTCGTAGTCGGCGGGCACGGGAAGGGTCACGGTTGCTCCTGGCTGGGGTCCTCGTCGGAGGCGGGTTCGGCTAGCCTTGAGCCTATGCGAGTGCACGTAGCGGACCACCCCCTGATCACCCACAAGCTCTCCGTGCTCCGCAACAAGGAGACCCCGTCGCCTGTCTTCCGGGCGCTGACCGAGGAACTCGTCACCCTGCTGGCGTACGAGGCCACCCGCGCCGTGCGCGTCGAGCCCGTCGAGATCCAGACCCCGGTGACCACCACCATGGGCGTCACGCTCAGCCAGCCGCGTCCGCTCGTCGTGCCGATCCTGCGCGCGGGCCTCGGGATGCTGGAGGGCATGGTCCGGCTGATGCCGACCGCCGAGGTCGGCTTCCTGGGCATGGCGCGCAACGAGGAGACCCTCGAGCCGACCACGTACGCCGAGCGCCTCCCGATGGACCTCTCCGACCGGCAGTGCTTCGTGCTCGACCCGATGCTGGCGACCGGAGGCTCGCTGGGCGCCGCGATCGACTTCCTGTTCAGCCGCAACGCCGTCGATGTCACGGCCATCTGCATCCTCGCCGCGCCCGAGGGCCTGGAGGCCCTGGAGAAGGCGACCCAGGGCCGCGATGTCACCATCGTGCTCGGCGCCCTGGACGAGCGGTTGAACGAGAACGGATACATTGTGCCCGGTCTCGGCGACGCTGGAGACCGTTTGTACGGCACTGTGTAGAGTCTCCGAAGCCTCTGCAACAATCCGTAACGATTTGACACGACGTGTCACGGGACGGTTTACTTCTCAACATGACTGACAACTCGCGCACCCTGACCTCCTTCGAGGCCCCTGGGGATGCCGGCATGATGATGCCCGGCCGCGACTCGGTCATGTGTTGCCGAATGTGTCGCTAATCTGACGACCCTTTCGCCGAGCGGTCTCCCTCCGACGCAGACGAGCGTCGGCTCCGGGTACAGCTCCCCGGGCGCGCCACACGAACGCACCCGCGCATCAGTCCCTTTCTGAACAGGGACACCTCGTCACACCGGAAAACCCGTCTCCGGCGCATCCTCCTCTCATCCTCGAGGAACAGCCGCACCCGGGTCCGGACGCATCATCATCACCGAAGGACTCCCCTCCCATGTCTCTCGCAACCGTCGACACCCTCCGTCCCTCCACTTCCGTCGCCCCGACCGCCGCTGCCGCTCCGGCACCGCGCCTCCGCGCTGTCCCCGAGGGGACAGAGGCCCGCGGCTTCGTCCTCTACGTCGGCATCGACGAGCTGAAGGCCGCGGCCTCCGGCACCGATCTCGGCCGCATCGTCGAAGCCCTCAAGCAGCTGACCGCCGAGCTCGCCCCGGCCTCCGAGACCTACGCCGCCGTCGCCCTGGCCCCGGCCGGCGCCGGCGGGCGCGACGTGGACGTGGTCCGCCTCGCCCTGCAGGACCCGGCCGCGATCGCCAAGCACCGCCACGTGGCGACGGTCGACGAGGACGAGGACCGCGCCTCCTCCGGCGTCGTGGTCGACATCTCCCGCAAGCGCCTCATCCTCGACAACCAGACCGTCTCGCTCACCTACAAGGAGTTCGAGCTGCTGCAGTACCTGGTGCTGCGCGAGGGCCGCACCATCGAGCGCGCCGAGCTGATCTCCTCGCTTTGGTCGAACGCCGACGAGGACGAGATCCCGAACGAGCGCACCATCGACGTCCACGTCCGCCGCCTGCGCGCGAAGCTGGCGCGCTACGAGGACATCGTGCGCACCGTCCGCGGCGTCGGCTACCGCTTCGACCGCCACGCGGACGTGTCGATCCGCCACGCGAGCGCGCCGTCTCCCGACCTGTTCTGAGGCGCCGGCCGCCGGATGCGCAGAGGCTGCGCACCCGACGGCCGACCGCTGTCACGCCGAGCGCTGGTACACCCTGAACGCGCTCGTCGCGAGTGCCGCCATCACCACGGCGAGCGCCGCGAGCAGGCCCGCGTGCCCCCACAGGCTCGCCCAGTCGGGGTTCGCGCTGAGCGCCTCCCTGCCCACGATCACCGCCCACTCGAACGGGTTGTAGGCGGCGGCGTTCCGCACCCACTCCGGCGACAGCTCGGTGTTCATGATCGCCGAGCTGAGGAACATCAGCGGCAGCGTGATGAGCTGCGAGATGCCGATCAGCGCGGTCTGGTCGCGCGCCAGCAGGGCCACCGCGTTCGAGAACGAGCAGAACACCGCGGTCAGCAGGACCACGCCGAGCAGGAGCAGCATCATCCCGCCGAGGCCGCCGTCGAAGCGTGCGCCCGCCCAGAACGCGATCCCCACCACGATGAGCGACTGCACCACGGCGAGGATCGACTGGTACACGAGCGTCGAGACGATCATGGCGCCGCGGTTGGTGGGCGAGGTGAGGAAGCGGTCCATCACGCCGCGGTCCATGTCCTGGATGTAGACCGTGCCCGACCACGCGCTCCCGAACAGCGCGAGCATCATCACCACTCCTGGCGTCAGGTACTCGAGGTAGCTCTGGCCGACGCCGAAGCCGGGGATCTCGGTGACGGATTTGAAGAGCTGCCCGAACAGGAGCAGCCAGATCACCGGCTGCACCAGGTTCATGACCAGGAACGCCGGCATCCGCATCGCCCAGCGCAGCTGGCGGCCCGTGAGCAGCAGGGTGTGGGTGAGGAACGTCGGGCCGGGGCGGCGCGCGGCGCGGGCGGGAACGGCGATGGCGGTCATGATGCGGACTCCAGAACGTGCTCGGCGGACTCCTGCGCCCGCGTGAAGGTGCGGCCGGTGTGCCGCAGGTAGACGTCGTCCAGGCTGGGCCGGGCGACCGTGGCGGAGGCGACGGCGACGGCCGCGGCCTCCAGGGCGGCGAGGGCGGCCGGGAGGGTCGCCGCTCCGTTGTCCGCGCGGGCACGGAGCGTCCGGCCGTCGCCGCCGACCTCGCGGAGGGCGTCCACTCGTTCGAGCGCGGTGAGGGCGGCGAACGGGTCGGCGTCCGGCGACAGCTCCACGATGACGGCGTCGCCGCGGAGGCCGTTCTTCAGCTCCTCCGGGGTGCCGCCCGTGACGATGCGGCCGTGGTCGACGATCGCGAGCCGGTCGGCCAGGCGGTCGGCCTCGTCCAGGTAGTGCGTGGTGAGCAGCACCGTGAGGTTCTCGGCCCCGGTCATCCGCTCCAGCTCGGCCCACAGCTCGGCGCGCGCCTCCGGGTCGAGGCCGGTGGTCGGCTCGTCCAGGAAGAGCACCTCCGGGCGGTGCATGAGACCGATCGCGACGTCGAGCTTCCGTGCCATGCCGCCGGAGTACGTCCGCACCGAGCGCGAGGCGTGCTCGGTGAGCCCGAACCGGTCGAGCAGCTCGCGCGCACGGGCCTTCGCGTCGCGGCCGGTCATCCCCTGGAGGCGGCCGGCGAGGACGAGGTTCTCGGCGCCGGTGTCGTTGGGGTCGGACACCGGCTTCTGGGCGACGAAACCGATCGCGCGGCGCACGCGGCCGGGGTTGCGGCTCACGTCGATGCCGGCGACGAAGGCCGAGCCGGCGTCGGCGCGCGTCAGCGTCGACAGGATCTTCATGGTGGTGGACTTGCCGGCTCCATTGGGGCCGAGGAGTCCGAAGACGGTGCCGGAGGCGACCTCGAAACCGAGGTCGTCGACGGCGCGGACGGCGGGCTTGCCCCGGCCTCCGCTGTAGGACTTGACGAGGTGCTCGGCGGCGATCGCCGAGCCGTTCTGTGATGCCACGGGTGGCTTCCTTTCATCTCGGGCAGCCACCGCGGCGGGCATATCATGGAGAAAGCCCTCGGTGACTGTTGACGCAGGTTCCGCAAGGAACGAATCGAAGGTGTGGATGGCCGGAGAGTTGCCGCTCTCCGGCCATCGTTCTGTCAGCCCAGCAGGTCGGCCACCTCCCGTCCGAAATCTCCTGCGGCGATCCGGTCGCGGATCTCCGCCATGTCGTGGCCCTGGCCGAACAGCTCCCAGAGCCGCTCCCACCAGTCGACCCCGCCGAGGGACCGGTCGCGGATGCGCGCGGCGAGGTCGGCGACGAACGCGCGTTCGGCCTCCATGATCGCGACGCGGTACCGGGACTCGATCATGAACAGCTCGGGCAGCGGGAGCGCGAGCGAGCGCTCGTACACGCGGGCGCGCTCGACGAGCTCGGCGTCCAGCAGATCGCGCCGGCGCTCCAGCAGGTCGGCGGCGACCTCCGGGGAGAGCATGGGCAGCAACGACAGCCCGGTCTCGATGGCGGGATACTCCTTGACCGGGAAGGCGATGAGCTCCCGCATCCAGTCGTCGGCCTCCGCGCGGCCGGCCTCGGTGATCTCGTAGACGACGCGCTCGGGCCGGTTCCCCTCCCGCTCGGTCTGCGCCACCCGGACGAAGCCGTGCTTCTCCAGCGACTTGATGACGGCGTAGAGGGAGCCGAAGTTGAGCCGGATGCTGTCCTCTTTGCCGCGCTCCCGCATGGTCGTCGTCATCTCGTACGGGTACATCGGCTTCTCCCAGAGGCAGGCCAGGACGGCCAGCGCCAGGGGGTTCGACACCGCGCGTTTGGTCATGCTCACCTCCGAATACTTTGATTAGAGTATTCGGGATCGAGTGAGGGGTCAAGCAGTCCTTTCAGACCGACCTGTCCACCCTCAGCGAGGGGATAACCGCCCCATAGACAATTCGCAGCAAAAATAACGACTTGATAACTAGCACCCGTTACCTCTTCGTTATATAGTTCAAGAGCAATGGTTGTTTGCTGTGGCAGCCATCGCGGAATGTGATTGCAGGACACTCTTGGTGCAAGGGAGAGGGCCGGCCGCTAGCCTCTGCGGCCGGCCCTCAATCTTTTAAGTCGCGGGTGGGTTCGAGCCCGGCTCCGGCGGTCGCCAGTCCCGCCAGCTGAGGTCCCACGGCACAGCTCCCGAGCGGAGGCCCGACTCCACTGCCAGGCATGCCGCACGGATACGCTGCGCGTCGGCGTCGCTGTACACGCCCATCTCCACCGCCAGTTCGAGTTCGTCTTCGTCTTTCCGGCGCCAGGACGATAGATCCGCCGTCACCTCGAGGTCGAGCGTCTCGTCCATCGTTTCGAAACCCGAGGGTGTGCGTGTCAGCGGCTCCTGGAAATTCACGTACCACGAAAGGACGCCGCGCTCTGCGGACCACGGTGCGAACACTTCGAACGGCTGACCCGAGGGTGCGATACGAAGCATTCCGGGAGCGAGGAACTCGCGGCCGGCGAGTTCCCACTCCCCCGAGAGCCACATCGCGAATGTGCGTCGCCCGTGCTCTACGCCCACCGGATAGTCGATGATCGTGCCCGGTTCCAGGTAGCTGACGAATTGATCCGCGGAGTCGTGGACGACCGTCACCGGCCGTGATGTCCAGACACGCCCCGCACGGACCTCGCGAATCGCTATTCGTTCACCGGGTTGGAAACAGCGCAGCGCCGACGACATTCGTTCACCCTATCCGCCGCGCTCGGCGGGGCGCCGACAGGTTCTCCGACGACGACAGGAGGCCCGAATGCCGTGCTGGCACGGATGAGCGCTGTCGGCGCATGATGAGAAGATGCGAACGCATTGACACTCGAGCGCGAAGGGGTGGCGTCATGAGCACGGGCACGACTGCGGCCGGTCCGGCCAAGCGATCCAGGACGACCGCGGTCTCGGCGTGGGAGTCGCTGTTCCGCGCGCAGGTCGCCGTCATGCGGACGCTCGCCGCCGAGTTCCCGACCAGGGATATCTCGTTCAACGAGTACGACGTGCTCTTCAACCTCTCCCGCCAGCCCGATCGCTCGCTCCGGCTCCGGGACCTCAACAAGCACGTCCTCCTCACCCAGCCGAGTGTGAGCAGGCTCATCGACCGGCTGGTTGACCGCGGGCTCGTCGTCAAAGGTCCCGAACCGTCCGACGCGCGCGGCACCATCATCCGCATGACCGACACCGGGTTCGACATGTTCCGGCGGGTCGCCTTCGACCACATGCGCTCCATCGCGCAACGCGTCGGCACGCGGCTGGACACCGACGAGCTGGAGCAGCTCGCCGCCCTCTGCGACAAGCTGCGCGGCGAGGAGTGACGGACCCGTCCTGCACATTTTGCATTCCTGAAGAAGTTCTCCACAACGCGGGCGGACCCTCGGGGACCCGACAAGGCGCGCGCGTATTATGGCGCGCATGACGGCTGACGGACGCAGAAGATGGAAGTGGGCGCCCGCGCTGCTCGGATTCGTGGCACTGAGCGGTGTCGCCGGGCTCCTCGCCGCCGCCGCCGTCACGCCGGCCGTCGCACTGACCGGGTCGGCCGCCGACTCGACCATCAACGTCTTCGACGGCCTCCCCGAGTACATGAAGGTGGAGCCGCTGGCGCAGGCCTCCACGATGTACGCGAACTCCGGCGGCAAGCCGGTGCCGATCGCGAGCTTCTACTCGCAGAACCGCGTGGAGGTCGGCTGGGACGCCATCTCCCAGAATCTCAAGGACGCGGCGATCGCGACGGAGGACCCGCGCTTCTATGAACACGGCGGCGTCGACGTCACCGGCACGATCCGCGGCGCGGTGCTCACCGCGCTGCACAAGTCGGTGCAGGGCGGCTCGTCCATCACGCAGCAGTACGTCAAGAACATCCTGGTGCAGCGCTGCGAGAACAAGCAGCCAGACCCGACCGCGACGGACGCGGTCCAGAAGAAGCAGTACAAGGCCTACCAGGCCTGCTACAGCGACGCGACGGCGGTCGACCCGGTGCGCAAGCTGAAGGAGATGCGCTACGCGATCGGGCTCGAGAAGGAGTACTCGAAGAACGACATCCTGCAGAGCTACCTCAACATCGCTCTGTTCGGAGGCCGCGTCTACGGCGTGCAGTCGGCGGCCGAGTACTACTTCGGGGTGTCGGCCAAGGACATCACGCTCCCCCAGGCCGCGACGCTCATCGCCATCCTGAACAACCCGGACAACCTGCGCATCGACCAGCCGGACAACAAGGTCAACGGTGCGGCGAACGGCTACGCGCAGACCCTCGCGAGGCGCAACTACGTGCTCGACCGCATGCTGGTGAACGGCAAGATCACCAAAGAGGAGCACGACGCCGCGAAGGCGACCAAGGTCGAGCCCAAGATCAGCCAGATGCAGAACGGCTGCATGACGGCGCAGCAGTTCAACGCGGCGTTCTTCTGCGACTACGTCGAGCGCACCATCGAGCAGAGCACGATATTCGGCAAGACCGCCGACGACCGCTCCAGCTTCCTGACGCGCGGCGGCCTCAAGATCTACACGACGCTCAACCTCGACCTCCAGTCGCAGGCGCAGCAGGCGGTGTCGGCGTACATCCCGGCCACCAGCCCCAACCTCGACCTCGGGTCGTCCAACGTCTCTGTCGAGGTCGGCACCGGCCGGATCGTCACGATGGTGCAGAACAGGCAGTACGACAACACGGCGGCCCCGGCCGCGGGGACGACGGCCGTCAACTACAACACGGACTACGACTACGGAGGCTCGGAGGGCTTCCAGACCGGATCGTCGTACAAGGCGTTCGACCTTCTCGAATGGCTGAAGGAGGGTCACACCCTCAACGAGGTGGTGAACGGGACGCAGCACCTCTTCCCGCAGACCGCCTTCCACGAGAGCGACCCGTGCAACGACATCGGCGGGGCGCCGTGGCCCGTCGCCAACGACGAAGGCGAGACGGTGACCTCTACCACGGTCATGCAGGCGACCGCGGCCTCCATCAACTCGATCTTCGCGATGATGGCCACCAAGCTGGACCTCTGCGGCATCAAGGAGCGCGCGCAGGACCTCGGCGTCCACGGCGCCGACGAGGCGACCAACCCGTTCCGGGCCAACCCCTCCTCCGTGCTCGGCACCAACTACATCGCCCCGATCACGATGGCGACGGCGTACGCCGGCATCGCGAACAACGGCAAGGCCTGCAGCCCGGTCGCGATCGACAAGATCGTCACCAACGACGGCGTCGAGCACGCCGTGCCGAAAACCCAGTGCTCGACGACCCCGATCGACCCGGGAGTCGCCGCCGCCGCGATCTACGCGCTCCAGGGTGTGCTGCGCGGAGGCGGGACGGCGGCCTCGGCCAACCCGAACGACGGGGTTCCGATCTTCGGCAAGACCGGAACGACGGACAACTCGGTCGAGAACTGGCTGGTGACGTCCACGACGAAGATCGCTCAGGCCACCTGGGTGGGCAACATCTCGGGCGGCGTCGCCCTCCGAAGCCAGTCCTTCCAGGGTATCGGCGGCGGCGACGTCAAGTTCGCGATCGTCAAACGCATCCAGACCGCCCTCGACAAGGACTACGGCGGCGCAGCGTTCCCGGCGCCTCCGGCGAAGTACCTCGGAGCCCCCGCGGCTCCGAAGGCGCCCGCCTCACCGGCCGCACCGAAGGCGCCGGCCCCGCCGGCGCCCGCCCCCAACCCGGGGCCGCCGGGCAAGGGCGGCGGAAAGGGCGGCGGCGGCAACGGCTGACCGTCAGGCCGGCCGGCGCTCCGCTGAGCGCTCGGCGACCTCCTTGACGCCCTCGAGCATGGCGATCCAGTTGTCACGGGAGTGCCGTGCGGCCTCCACGGTCGGATTGTTGTCCTGATCGAGCGTGACGTGGGTGCCCTCCGGCGTCGCATCGAGCTCGAAGTGCAGCGCGTGATAGTTCTCCGGCACGTCCGGCAGGCCGCTCAGCGGGCTGAAGTGGGTCAGCACGATCCGCCAGGGCTCCTCCCGGTCGTCCAGCTCGATCACCCGGCCGTGGTCCTCGAACGACTTCCCCTGCCACTCGCCGCGCCAGACGATGCGCGAGCCGAGCCTCCAGTCGGAGACGACCTCCGCCCCGAACAGGATCTCGGGATGGGAGCCGCTCGACGTCAGCAGGTTCCAGACCTCCCGTCGAGGCGCGCGGACGTCCACCTCGGCTCTCGCGACGTAGTTCCCCATGGCGCGCCACTCCCGCTCCCGCCGCCGCGTCGGGCGACGTTTGTCGCCCATCACACACCTCACGGCGCCGGGAGCACAACCCCGGGATGAGACCAGTCGGACGGACCCGCGGGGTCAGGCCCGCTCGAAGACCAGCGCCTCCCAGGGCTCGAGCGAACCGGACACACCGCGCGCGGCCGAGTCGTCGAGGTTGCCGAGCACGAGGTTCGCACCCGCCCATCCGTCGAGCTCCGACGGGTCGTACGGAGCCGGCTCGCTCGTCAGGTTGACGAGGACGAGCAGCCTCCGGCCGTTCAGCTCCCGCACGTACGCGAAGATCTGCGGATGGTCGGCCAGCACCAGCGTGAAGTCGCCGTCGGCGACCACGGCCGACCGATGCCGGAGGTCGATCAGACGCCGGTAGTGGGCGAACACCGAGTCCGGCGCCGGGACCTCGGCCGCGGCGTTCACCAGCACGTAGTCCGGGTTGGCTTCGATCCACGGCGTGCCCGTGGTGAAGCCGGCGGCGGGCGCGGCCGACCACTGCATCGGCGTGCGGGCGTTGTCGCGGCTGGTGCGGCGCAGCGCGGCCATGACCACGCCGGCGTCCTGGCCCTGGATGTCGACGGCCTCCGCGTAGTGGTTGAGCGTCTCGATGTCGCGGAAGTCGTCGATGGACTCGAAGGGCACGTTCGCCATCCCGAGCTCCTCACCCTGGTAGACGTAGGGCGTTCCGCGCATCAGGTGCAGGACCGTGCCGAGCGCCTTCGCCGAGGCGACGCGGTGCTCCGGCCGGTCGTCGCCGAACCGGCTGACCACGCGGGGCTGGTCGTGGTTGTTCCAGTACAGGCTGTTCCAGCCGGCCGCGGCGAGGCCCTCCTGCCACTTGGCGAGGTTGCGCTTGAGGTCGAGGACGCTCGCCGGGCGGTCGTCCCACTTGCCGCCAGGCCCGTGGTCGAGGTCGACGTGCTCGAACTGGAACACCATGTCGAGCTCGTCGCGCGCGGGGTCGGTGAACAGCCGCGCCTCCTCCACCGAGACGCCCGGCATCTCCCCCACGGTCAGGATGCGATCGGCGCGGCCGGCGAAGACCCGCTCGTGCATCTCGTGCAGGAACTCGTGGATGCGCGGCCCCTGCCCGAAGAACGGGTAGCCCTCGCCGTACAGCTTCCCGGGCGGGACCTCGCCGTCGGGGAGGTCGACCACCTTCGAGATGAAGTTGATCACGTCCATCCTGAACCCGTCGACGCCGCGGTCGAGCCACCAGTTCATCATGTCGTAGACGGCCTCGCGGACCTCCGGGTTCTCCCAGTTGAGGTCGGGCTGCTTGCGCGAGAAGAGGTGGAGGTAGTACTCGCCGGTAGCGGGGTCGAGCTGCCAGGCGGGGCCGGAGAAGAACGACCCCCAGTTGTTCGGCTCTGCCCCTTGCTCGCCGGGCTCCCGGCCGTCGCGCGCGGGGCGCCACCAGTACCAGTCGCGTTTCGGGTTGTCGAGCGAGGAGGCCGACTCGATGAACCACGGGTGCTCGTCGGAGGTGTGGTTGACCACGAGGTCCATGACGAGCTTGATGCCGCGCGCGTGGAGACCGGCCAGCAGCTCGTCGAAGTCGCCGAACGTCCCGAACAGCGGGTCGATCGCGCGATAGTCGCTGATGTCGTAGCCGTTGTCGTCGTGCGGGGACGCGTAGATGGGCGAGAGCCACACCACGTCGACGCCGAGCTCCTGCAGGTGGTCGAGGTGCTGGATGACGCCGCGCAGGTCGCCGATGCCGTCGCCGTCGCTGTCCGCGAAACTGCGCGGATAGATCTGATAGACGACCGCCGACTTCCACCATGTCTCGCTCACGGGCCCACCTTACCCGTGGGGCGCGGGGCGGGCGGGCCGCTCAGGCGTCGCGGCGGTCGAGAACGACCCGCGCGCCCGCCTGCGCGGACTCCCTGGCGGCCAGGCAGACCCGCAGCGCCTCGATCGCGGCGGCCACCGGCGATCGGGCCGGCTCCGCACCGCGCTCGACGCACTCCAGGAAGTAGCGGGCCTGGGCCGCGAAGGCGTCGCCGGGGACGTCGGCCACGGTGTCCGTTCCTCCGTCGCCGACGACCTCCAGCGTGGTGCGGAAGGCCGCGCCGGCCGGGAGGTCGGCGACCGCGAGAAGCTGCGCCACGCCTCCCGACGCGTACTCGACCGTGATCGCGGCCGGGGCTCCGAAACCGTCGCCCGGCGTGCGGACCGCCGTGACTGCGACGGGGTCGCCGAGGTACGCGTTCGCCTGGTCGACGTCGTGGATGGCGAAGTCCACGATCATCCCGCCGGAGCGGGTCTCATCGGCCAGCCACTCCGCCCAGGCCGGAGCGGCCGACAGCCGCGAGGCGAGCACGGCGCGCGGACGCCCGACCGAGCCGGCCGCGACGCGTTCGGCCAGCGCCGCATAGCCCGGGAAGAACCGCACGACATGGGCGACCATGAGGACACCGGGCGCGCGCGCCGCAGCGTCGGCGACCCGTTCGGCGTCGGCGATCGTGAGCGCGATCGGCTTCTCGAGCAGCACGCTCCTGCCCGCGGCGAGCGCCTGAACGGCGAGGTCCGTGTGGGTGGGGGTCGGCGTGCAGATCGAGACCAGATCGGCGCCGGGATCGTCCAGCGCCTCATCGAGGGAGGTCGCCCAGCGTGCGCCCGGAGCAGCGAGATCGGGACGCCTGCGGGGCGACACCACCCAGCGGACCGGGACGCCGCACGCGGCCCAGGCCTCCGCATGCGCGCGGCCCATCCGGCCGGCGCCGACGACGATCGCGCCGTGGCCCGTGGCGGGCGCGTCGCTCATCGCACCGCGCTGTCGACCTGCGCCGGGTCGAACAGCGCGTCGAGGACGAGCCGTCCCGCACCCCGGATGCCGGCCTCCTGCTTCGCCACGCTGACCGCGATGTCGAGCTGGTCGGTGATCATCGGCAGGCAGTCGGAGTAGATGGCCGAGCGGACGCCGGCGACGAACGCCTCCGCCTCGCCGAGGATGCCGCCGAGCACCAGGCGCTGCGGGTTGAAGAAGTTCATGATCGTCGCGAGCACACCTCCGGTGCGCAGGCCCGCCTCCCGCAGCATGAGCGTCGCGAGCGGGTGGGCGTCCCTGGCGAGGGCGACGACGTCGCGGGTGTCGGCCACGTCCACGCCGTCCCGGCGCAGGGCCTGGACGATCGCGGCGCCTCCGGCGACGGCGTCGAGGCAACCGACGCGGCCGCACGAGCACAACACCTCGGGGGCGCCGGGCACGGTGACGTGGCTGATGTCGCCGGCCATGCCGTGGTGGCCGCGGTATACGCCGCCGAACGCGACGATCCCGCAGCCGATGCTCGACCCGGCCTTGACGAAGACGAGCTGGCCGTCGCCCGCGAGCGCGTCCGGAGTGTGCGCGGTCGCGTCGAACTCCCCGAGCGCCATCAGGTTGGCGTCGTTGTCCACCGCGACGGTCAGCCCGGTGCGGGAGGCCAGCGCGGCGGCGACGTCCAGGCCGTTCCAGCCGGGCATCCGCGACGGCGAGACCATCCGGCCGGTCGTGGAGTCGACCGGGCCGGGCATCCCGATGCCGATGCCGCGCAGCTCCTGGCCGGGCGCGGCGTGCTGCGCGCGCAGCTCCTCCGCGCTCGCGGCGATCCAGCCGAGGACGTGGTCCGGCCCTGCGGCGATCTCCATGGGCGCGGTGCGGGAGGCCAGCAGCCGCCCGGACAGGTCGAAGAGCCCGAAGGTGGCGTGGTGCGAGCCGAGGTCCGCGGCGGCGACGACGCCCGAGCTGGCGTCGACCTCCAGCGCCCGCGGGCGGCGGCCGCCGTGCGAGACGCCCTCCCCCGCCTCGCGGAGGAAGCCGGCGGAGAGCAGGGCGTCGACCCGCTGCGCGACGGTCGACGGCGACAGGCCGGTGTGACGGGCGATGTCGGCCCGGGAGCCGGCGCGGCCCGAACGGACGAGGTGGAGGATGCCGCCCGGCGTCGCCGGTGCGTTCCCGGGTGCCGCGGTGTGCGTGCCGCTCATTTCAGCGCATCCCCCTGTTCGCACGCATCCGTCGCGTGCAGGTCTCGGTTGAGGATACTGTACCCACTTTCTTCGATTTCGAATCAACCAAATTCGAAATTGCAAGAACATGACTTACTTAGTACGCTCATCGCATCCCGACCGATGACGATACGAGGAACCGATGGAAACACCGAACGCTCGCCCGATGGTGAGCCTGCGCGGCGTCGACAAGCACTTCGGCGACCTGCACGTCCTCCGCTCGATCGACCTCGACGTGGCTCCCCGCGAGGTGGTCGTCGTGGTCGGGCCCTCCGGCTCCGGGAAGTCCACGCTCTGCCGCTCGATCAACCGGCTGGAGACCATCGACGGCGGCGAGATCCGCGTCGACGGCGAACTGCTCCCGCAGGAGGGCGCCGAGCTGGCCCGCCTCCGCGCCGAGGTCGGCATGGTGTTCCAGTCCTTCAACCTCTTCGCGCACCGCACCGTGCTCGACAACGTCGCGCTCGCGCCGGTCAAGGTGCGCAAGCTCAAGAAGGCGGAGGCCGAGCGCCAGGCCCTCGAACTGCTCGACCGGGTGGGCATCGCCGACAAGGCCGGCAGCCACCCGGCGCAGCTCTCCGGCGGCCAGCAGCAGCGCGCCGCCATCGCCCGCGCGCTCGCCATGCAGCCCAAGGTGATGCTCTTCGACGAGCCGACCAGCGCGCTCGACCCCGAGATGGTCGGCGAGGTGCTCGATGTGATGACCTCCCTGGCCCGCGAGGGGATGACCATGATCGTCGTCACGCACGAGATGGGCTTCGCCCGCCGCGCCGCCGACCGCGTCGTCTTCATGGACCACGGGCAGATCGTCGAGCAGGCGACGCCCGCCGAGTTCTTCGACTCGCCCCGCACCGAGCGGGCGAAGTCGTTCCTGGCCTCCGTGCTCTCGCACTGACGCCGCAGCACCAACGTTCCACAGCACGTCCGAACACGAAACGTCCGAACAAGAAAGGGATGCAATGACCCGCAGCTCTACCCGCACGACCCGCCGCCGGGCCGCCTTCGCCGGCGCCCTGCTCGCGGCCGTGACGCTCGCCGTCACCGCCTGCTCCTCCGGCACCTCGGCCCTCCCCGGCGACGGAGCCGGCTCCACGGCCAAGACCGACTCGGTCTTCTCCGGCGCCCCCGTCGCCAAGGCCGCCGCGATCATCCCCGGCTCCACGATGGAGAAGATCAAGAAGCGCGGCAAGCTCATCGTCGCCGAGGCGCTCGACGCCCCGCTGCTCTCGCAGCAGGACCCGACCGACCCGAGCAAGGTCACCGGCTTCGACGCCGACCTGGCCAAGCTGCTGGCGATCTACATCCTCGGCAAGCCGAACGTGGAGATCGTGCCGCCGGCGTCGGAGACCCGGGAGGCGATGCTGCAGAACGGCACGGTCGACGTCGTCTTCAACACGTACACGATCACCGAGCAGCGCGCGACGCAGGTCGACTTCGCCGGCCCGTACTTCGAGTCCGGCCTGTCGGTCGCCGTCAAGAGCGACAACAAGTCGATCAAGAGCGAGAAGGACCTCGACGGCAAGAACGTGATCGTCGGCGCGAACACGCCGGCCGTCACCGAGGTGCCGAAGATCGCACCGAAGGCCACGGTCACCGCGTTCGGCACCGACCCGGCCGCCGTCCAGGCGCTCATCCAGGGCCGCGGCGACGCCTACGTGCAGGACTACACCCTGCTCGCCAGCGACGCCGCCAGCGAGAAGCAGATCAAGGTGGTCGGCCAGCCGTTCACCAAGGAGCCCTACGGCATCGGCCTCCCGCACGGCGACAGCGACTTCAAGACGTTCGTCAACACCTGGCTGAAGACCATCCAGAAGGGCGGCCAGTGGGGCCAGGCGTGGAAGACCACGCTCGGCACCGTGACCGACTCGGCCATCCCGACCCCGCCGGAGATCGGCTCGGTCCCGGGTTCCTGACCCGGCCCAGAGTTCCCCGGCGATGAGCCGGGGGACCCCCGGGCGGAGCCGGTCCTCCGGCTCCGCCCGCCCCACGACTCCCCCTCACGAGTGAGCGAGCGATGAATCCCCTGATCGACAACCTCGGGCCGCTGCTGCAGGCCCTCGGCACGACGCTGATGATGGCGGTCGTGGCCGGCGTCGGCTCGATCGTGCTCGGCGTGCTTGTCACGATCGCGCGCGTGAGCCCGATCCCGGTGCTGCGCGCTGCGGCCTTCCTCTACGTGCAGTTCTTCATCAACGTGCCACTGCTGGCCCTGCTGCTGCTCGCCGTGTTCGCGCTGCCGGACGCCGGCCTCCTGCTGCCGCTGACGCCGACCGCGATCATCGTGCTCACCGTCTACGAGGCCGCCTACGTCGCAGAGGCCGTGCGCTCGGGGGTCAACACCGTCCCGGTCGGGCAGGTGGAGGCCTCCCGTGCCCTCGGCTTCACCCTCGGCCAGTCGCTGCGGCTGGTCGTCATCCCGCAGGCGCTGCGCGCGGTGGTGCAGCCGATCGGCAACGTGATGATCGCTCTCGCGATGAACACCGCCCTCGCCGCCGCGGTGGGTGTCGTGGAGCTGACCGCCGAGGTGAACAAGATCAACCTCGTCGCGGCGCAGCCCATCCTGATCTTCTCCGGCGCGGGCATCCTCTACATGGCCATCGCGCTGGCCATCGGCCTGACCGCCGGCTGGGTGGAGCGGAAGGTGGCGATCGCCCGATGACCGCACAGCTCATCCCCGACCGTCCGGCTCCGCGCCCGTCCGCGCGCCGATCGCGTCCGCGCCGGGCATATGCCGCGGCGTTCATGTACGACGTCCCCGGTCCGCGCGGGCGCCGCAACATCCTGGTCGGCACCGTCCTGAGCGTCCTCGCGATCGCCGGGCTGCTCGGCTACGGACTCTGGCAGTTCGCGTCGCACGGGCAGCTCGCGCCCGAACGATGGGCGCCGTTCACCGAGTGGCCGATCTGGAACTACCTGCTGGTCGGGCTGCTCGGGACCCTGGAGGCCGCCGCGATCGTCGCCGTGCTCGGCGGCTTCCTCGGGGTCCTCCTCGCGCTCGGCCGGATCAGCCGGCTGCGCGTCGTCCGGTGGCTGTGCGGGTTCTACATCGAGGTCGCCCGCACCGTTCCGGTGTTGCTGGTGATCTACCTCATGCTGTTCGGCCTCCCGCAGCTCGGCGTCAACCTGCCGGTGCTGTGGAAGCTGGTCGTCCCGCTGACGATCGCCAACTCGGCGGTCTTCGCGGAGATCGTGCGTGCCGGCATCCTGAGCCTCCCCCGCGGTCAGCGCGAGGCCGCGCTCAGCCTCGGGATGCGACCCGGCCAGGCGATGCGCTTCGTGGTGCTCCCGCAGGCCGCGCGGAACGTCGCGCCGTCGCTGGTGACGCAGTTCGTCAGCCTCCTGAAGGACACCTCGCTCGGCTACATCGTCGCGTTCACCGAGCTGCTCTACCGCGGCCAGGTGCTCGCGTCGTACCTGCACCTGCTTATCCCCACCTACGTCGCCGTGACGGTCATCTACCTGGTCGTCAACGGCAGCCTCTCGGCGTTCGCCTCCCGCCTGCAGCGCGGTCCGCGGCGGCGCGCCTCCGCACAACCCGTGCTTCCGGCGCTGCCGGCGGCTCAGCACCAGGAAGAGACCCATGTCTAGCACCGCCTCCCCCGTCCACGGGCTCGCCGAGCTCGCCGCCGTGCGCCGCTCCGGGCTGATCGAGAGCCGCCACTTCGGCAGCCTCGTCGCCCTCGACCCGGACGGCGGGACGCTGCTGGAGCTCGGCGACCCGGACGCGGTCGTGCTGCCGCGCAGCACGGTGAAGCCGCTGCAGGCGCTCGCGTGCCTCACCGCCGGCGCGCCGCTCGCCGGTCCGTCGCTGGCGATCGCCGCGGGCAGCCACACCGGGGAGGACGAGCACGTGCGGGTCGTCCGCGACATCCTCGCGGCCGCGGGCGTCGACGAGTCGGCGCTGGGCTGCCCGGTCGACCGGCCGGAGGACGAGGGCACCTTCGAGCGGATGATCCGCGCAGGAGAGTCGCGCACCCGCATCCGGATGAACTGCTCAGGCAAGCACGCCGCGATGCTGCTGGCCGCGGCTGTGAACGGCTGGCCGACCGACGGCTACCTGGACCCGTCCCACCCCGTGCAGCGGCATGTCCGGGAGACGATGGCCGAGCTGACCGGGGTGCCGGTGGGACACGATGCGATCGACGGCTGCGGCGCGCCGCTGTTCGAGACGACGGTGCGCGGTGTCGCCCGCTCGTTCGGCCGGCTGGTCACCGCGGCGCCCGGCACGCCGGAGCGCGCCGTCGCCGACGCGATGCGCGAGCACCCGTTCTATGTGGGCGGCAGCGGGCACCAGAACTCGACGCTCATGGAGACGGTCCCCGGCGCGCTGGCCAAGGGCGGCGCGGAGGGTGTGATCGGGGTGGCCGCCGCCGACGGGACCGCGGTCGCGATGAAGATCGTGGACGGCAGCCCGCGCGCCACGACGCTGATCGCCCTCCGGGTGCTGGAGGCCCTGGGCACGGACGTGTCGGGCGCTGCCACGCTGGTCGACCTCCCGGTGCTCGGCGGCGGCGTTCAGGTCGGGCGGATCGAGGTCGGGACCGACCTGGCGGCTGCGCTGGAGCGCGTCGCGTGAGCGGAGTGCTGGTCGAGGTCTGCCTGGAGGACCTCGCCGGAGTCCGCCTGGCCGAGGCCGCCGGCGCCGACCGGATCGAGCTGTGCAGTGCGCTGAGCGACGGCGGCCTGACCCCGTCCATCGGCACGGTGGCGGCCGCGCTGCGTCTGTCGTCGCGGATGGGCGTCACTGTCCTCATCCGCCAGCGGGCCGGCGACTTCGTGTTCGACGCGGACGAGCTCGCGGCGATGGTCGCGGACATCCACGCGGTGCGGGCGCTGCCGAACCCGAACGGCGTCGCGGTGGGGTTCGCGGTCGGCGCGCTGCGTCCCGACGGCTCGGTGGACGCCGGCGCGACCGCCGCTCTCGTGGCGGCGTGCGGGGAGGCGCCGGTGACCTTCCACAAGGCGTTCGACCAGGTGCCGGATCGTGCGGAGGCGCTGGAGGTGCTGGTGGGGCTGGGCGTCGCTCGGGTTCTCACGTCGGGCGGTTCACCTTCCGCCGTCGAGGGCGCCGACGCGCTGGCGGCGCTGGTGGCTCAGGCCGGCGACCGGATCGCCGTCCTGGCCGGGGGCGGCGTGCGGCCGGTCAACGCGGCGGAGCTGGTGCGCCGGAGCGGCGTGCGCGAAGTGCATCTGCGAGCGGTGACGACGGTGGCGAGCGGGTCGCAGGCCACGAGCAGGTACGACACGGGAGAGCGCGAGGTGACGTCGAGCGCGATCGTCGCGGCTGCCGTCGACGCCGTCCGCGGGGTGGCGGCATGAGCACCGACGTCGATATCGCCGCAGACACCTCATTCGAATCCAGCGCTGCTCACGCCCTGGCCCCCACCTCCGGGGCGTCCACGTCTCCGGTCGCCCTCGCCGTCGACCTCGGCGGCACGGCGATGAAGGGCGCCGTCGTGGCCGAGGGCGGCGCCGTGGTCGCCGAGCTGACGCGCCCGACGCCCGGAAGCGACATCCTCGACGCGCTCGTGACGCTCTTCCACGACCTCCGGGGCATCGCCGGCGACGCCGAGGTCGTCGGCGCGGGCGTCGCGACCCCCGGGATGCTGGACGAGCAGCACGGGATCGTCCACTACGCGTCCAACCTGGACTGGCGCGACGTCCCGCTGCTCGACATCCTGCAGCGCGAGCTGCGACTCCCGGTCGCCGTCGGGCACGACGTCCGCGCGGCCGGCCTGGCGGAGCGGACCTTCGGGGCGGCCCAGGGCTCGGACGACTTCGTCCTCGTGCCGATCGGCACCGGCGTCGCCGCGGCGCTCGTGACGGCGGGCGGGACCATCACGGGCGCGACGGGCGCCGCGGGCGAGTTCGGGCACATCCCGGTCATCCCCGGGGGCGAGCCGTGCACGTGCGGCCAGCGCGGCTGCCTGGAGGTCTACATGTCCGGAGCCGGCGTCGCGCGCCGCTACCGGGAGGCCGGAGGCTCGCCGCTCAGCACGCGCCGCATCGTGGCGCGCCTCGGCAGCGACCCGCTGGCCGACCGCGTCTGGGGCGAGGCCGTGGCCGTGCTCGCGCAGGGCCTCACCATCCTCACCCTCCTGCTCGACCCGAAGGTGATCGTGCTCGGCGGCGGCGTCTCGCACGCCGGGGACGCGCTGTTCGGCCCGCTGGAGCACGCCGTGTCGGCGGGACTCGCGTGGCGGGAGCGGCCGGAGATCGTCCGCAGCGGACTCGGCGGCGACGCCGGACGGGTGGGGGCCGGGCTGCTCGCGTTCACCGCGGCGCGGTAGGGGCGTTCGTCCGCAGCGGGCTCAGCGGTGCCAGGATGTCACCGTGACCCACCTCCGCACGGGCCTCGCGGCGCTCGTGACCACCGCCGCCGCCGCGGGTGCATGCGCCACCGTCTGGGTGCTCGCCCCGCTCGTCGGAGGAGGCGCCGGCTCCGCCGCCGTCCTGTCCACCGTCGTCGCGCTCAGCCTCGGACGCCGGGAATTCACCGGCCGCGCGGAATTCGCCCGCTCGGCGCTGCTGCTGCCCGTCATCGGAGTGGGAGCCGCCGGGGTCGGCTGGCTCCTCGCCTCTGCTCCCGTGGTCGGTGCCGCGGTGTTCGTCGCGGGGATGAGCGTGCCCGTGTGGCTGCGCCGGTTCGGTCCGCGTGCGGCACGGCTCGGCGCGCTGGCAGCGCTCCCGCTCACGGCGATGCTCGTGGTGCCCGTCGCACCGGCGGCGGACGTTCCCGTCTGGGCCTCCGCCCTGCTCGCACTGCTCGGCGGCGTGGTCGCCGTGCTCTGGGTCGGGCTGGCGCGCGAGGTGCTCGTGCTCGTTCGCGCCGCTCCTGCGCAGCGGGGATCGGACGCACGCAGAGCTGCGGCGCCTCCTGCGGGCTCCCAGCCAGGCAACTCCCCCCGGCCGCGCAAGCGCCTCCCCGCCAGCACCCGCATGGCCCTCCAGCTCGCGTCCGCTCTGTCCACCGCCTTCGTCGTCGGCTGGCTGGTCTTCCCGGCGCACTCGATGTGGGTCGTCCTCACCGCCTACATCGTCAACGCGGGCAACCGGGGCCGCGGAGACGTCCTCCACAAGAGCGTGCTCCGCGTCGTCGGAGCACTCGGCGGGTCGATCGTCGCCGTCGGACTCGCGCTCGCCGTGCCGAGCGCGGGCGGGTTCGCCGCGGTCGTCGTGATCTTCGCTGCGCTCTTCGTCGGCACCGGGCTGCGCGCCTACAGTTACGCCTACTGGGCGCTGACGGTCACGCTCGTCCTCACCCTCCTCCAGGACCTGTTCGGGGTCTCCCCGCTGCTCCAGGGCGGCCTCACCGGTGAGGCCGGGATGCTCGCCGAGCGCATGGCCGCCATCGTGGTCGGCGCGCTGCTCGGAGTGGCGGCGGCATGGTTCGTCCTCCCCGTCCGATCGACGGATGTGCTGAGACGGCGCCTGTCCGAGCTGCTCGTCGCGCTGACCGCGGCGTTGGCGGCGGATGCCGAGACACAGGGGGATGCGGCCACCGCCTCATCCGCAACCGCTTCCCCACCTCCGCCCGACCGCGCCACCCGTATCGCCGATTTCCACACCGCTCTCGCCCGCGTGGAGGAGCTGGCTCCCGCCCACCGGGCGCGCCGCCTCCTCGGCACACGCGGGCGCGTGCAGCCCATCCACTGCATCGACGCTGCGGTCGCACTGGGCGGCGCGCTGGACGCCCGCCTCCGCGCACCGCGCCGCCCGCGCGACCCCGAGTCGCGGGCGCGCCTCCGGGATGCGATCGGCCAGGCCCGGCGGAGCCTCGGCGCCCCGGCCGACCTGGAGCGCATCTGCTCGTCCCTCCTCGCCGTCGCCGTCGCCCTCGGGCCCACCACCCCCACCACCCCCGCGGCCGCCCCCGTTGGGTAGCCTGGTGGGATGCTCACCCCGCCGATCACCGCGAAGAAGCCGACCGAGCGCAGCCACCACGGGGACGTGGTCGTGGACGACTACGAGTGGCTGCGCGACAAGGACGATCCCGCGGTCGTCGCGCACCTCCACGAGGAGAACGCGTACACGAACGCGCGCACCGAGAAGCTCGCCGTGCTGCGCGAGCAGATCTTCGACGAGATCAAGTCGCGCACGCGTGAGACCGATCTGAGCGTGCCCACCCGCGAGGGCGACTGGTGGTACTACACGCGCACCGTCGAGGGGAAGCAGTACGGCATCCACTGCCGCGCGCCGATCGACGGACCCGACGACTGGGAGCCGCCGGCGCTGGACGAGGACGCGCAGCAGCGCGGCCTCCCGGGCGAGCAGATCCTCCTGGACGACAACGCGGAGGCCGAGGGCCACGACTTCTACGCGCTCGGCAGCTTCGACATCAGCGCCGACGGCACGCGCCTGCTCTACGGCGTCGACACGGAGGGCGACGAGCGGTACACGATCCGGGTGCGGTCGCTCGCGGGTGACGGTGAGACGTTCCCCGACGAGATCGCCGGCACCGGGGCCGGCGCGCTGTTCGACCCGAGCGGCGCGTACCTCTTCTACACGACGGTTGACGACGCCTGGCGGCCGGACACCGTGTGGCGACACCGGGTCGGCCAGGGCCCGGACGGCGAGGTCGACGCGCAGGTGTTCCACGAGCCGGACGAGAAGTACTGGATCGGCGTGGGCCTCACCCGCAGCCGTCGGTTCCTCGTCATCGAGGCGGGGTCCAACATCACCAGCGAGAGCTGGCTGCTGGACGCGGGTGACCCGACGGGCGAGTTCCGGGTGGTCTGGCCCCGCAAGGAGGGCGTCGAGTACGACATCGAGCACGTCGTCGCGGGCGGCCGCGACCGGCTGCTGATCGTGCACAACGACGGCGCCGTCAACTTCGAGCTGGTGAGCGTCGAGGCCGACGACCCGCAGGGGCCGCGCCGGACGCTGCTCCCCCACGACCCGGCCGTGCGCATCGAAGGAGTGGACGCGTTCCGCGACTTCGTCGCCCTGGAGTACCGCCGCGAGGGGATGACCCGGCTCGCCGTCGCGAGCCTCCCGGCCCCGACGGAGGGCAGCGTCGTGGGCGAGGTGGACGACATCCTCCACGAGCTGCACTTCGACGAGGAGCTGTTCACCGTGGGCGCGGGCGGCAACCCGGAGTGGACGCAGCCGTTCCTGCGTCTCGGCTACGGCAGCTTCGTCACCCCGTCGAGCGTGTACGACTACGACGTCCGCACCCGCGAACTCACCCTGCGCAAGCAGCAGCCGGTGCTCGGCGAGTTCGAGCCGGAGCTGTTCGAGCAGCGCAGGGAGTGGGCGACCGCCGAGGACGGCACGCGCATCCCGATCTCGCTCGTCTACCGCCGCGACTTGGTCACGCCCGGCGAGCCGGCGCCGCTGGTGCTCTACGGGTACGGATCGTACGAGGCGAGCATGGACCCGTCGTTCGGCATCCCGCGCCTCAGCCTCCTCGACCGCGGCGTGGTGTTCGCGATCGCGCACGTGCGCGGCGGCGGCGAGCTCGGGAGGCTGTGGTACGAGCACGGCAAGAAGCTGCACAAGAAGAACACGTTCACCGACTTCGTGGCCGCGGGTAGGCACCTCGTCGACCAGGGCTGGACGACGCCCTCGCAGCTCGCGGCGCAGGGCGGGAGTGCGGGCGGCCTGCTGATGGGCGCTGTCGCCAACCTCGCGCCGCGGCTGTTCGCCGGGGTGCTGGCCGAGGTGCCGTTCGTGGATCCGCTGACGACGATCCTCGACCCGTCGCTGCCGCTGACCGTGATCGAGTGGGACGAGTGGGGCGACCCGCTGCACGACGAGGATGTGTACTACTACATGAAGTCGTACGCGCCGGTGGAGAACATCCACCACAGCACGTACCCGCGCATCCTCGCCGTCACGAGCCTCAACGACACCCGGGTGCTGTACGTGGAGCCAGCGAAGTGGGTGGCGAAGCTGCGGGAGGTCGGCGCGGACGCGCTGCTCAAGACCGAGATGGCGGCCGGGCACGGCGGCGTGTCGGGCCGGTACGCGGCCTGGCGGGAGCGCGCGTTCTCGCTGGCGTGGCTGCTGGACGTGGTGGGGGCGCACCCGAGCTACGAGTAGGCGCGCGGCAACGGAGGAGATCCGGGCCGACACGCCGCATATCCGCAGCTAACGGAGGAGATCGCGCGTTAGGGAGGGTGGATGTCCTCCGTTCGCGACGGCGGGGCCGGGGGTACGGAGGAGGTCGGGGCGCGCGGAGGGTGGATGTCCTCCGTTGGCTGCGATTTCGGGGGTGCGGAGGGTGGAAGTCCTCCGGTGGCGACGGGTCAGCCGAGGTGGTCGGGGTCTTTGCCGGTGCGTTCGCCGGACTCGAGGGCGGCGATCGCGGTGAGGTCGTCGGCGTCGAGGTCGAAGTCGAAGACGTCGAGGTTGGCGCGGATGCGGTCCGGCGTGGACGACTTCGGGATGACGACGTTGCCGAGCTGGAGCTGCCAGCGGATGACGACCTGCGCGGGCGTCACGCCGTGCTTCGCGGCGAGACCGGCCAGCACCGGGTCCTCCAGCACCCGGCCGCGCGCGAGCGGCGACCACGCCTCGGTCACGATCCCGTGCGCCGCGTCGTACTCGCGGACCTCCCGCTGCGGCAGCCACGGGTGCAGCTCGACCTGGTTCACGGCGGGCACCGTGTCCGTCTCGGCGGCGAGCCGGTCGAGGTGGTGGGTGTGGAAGTTGGCGACGCCGATCGAGCGGGCCCTGCCCTCGGCCTTCAGGCGCTCGAGAGCCCGCCAGGTGACCACGTACTTGTCGTGCTTCGGCGCCGGCCAGTGGATGAGGAACAGGTCGACCGCGTCGAAGCCGAGGCGGTCCAGGCTGGCGTCGAACGAGCGCAGCGTCGAGTCGTAGCCGTTGTCCGTCCACCACACCTTCGTCGTCACGAACACCTCGTCGCGCGGCAGCCCGCTGCGCCGCACCGCCTCGCCGACCGCGCGCTCGTTCTCGTAGAACGTCGCGGTGTCGATGTGACGGTACCCGGCCTCCAGCGCGGTCAGCACGGCGTCCACCGTCTCGGCCTCCGGGATCTTGTAGACGCCGAAACCGAGCTGCGGGATGCGGTTGCCGTCGTTGAGCACGACCTGGGGGATGTTCGCCATGGGTTCATTCTCCCCCGGCCCCGGCGTAGAGGTGGGGGGTGACGAAAGGAGACGAAATGGCCTACGACGACAAGCGCGTGGCATTCCTGGTCGGCCCGGAGGGGATCGAGCAGGCGGAGTTGACGGAGCCGTGGAAGGCGGTGACCGACGCGGGAGCGAGCGCGACGCTCATCTCGAAGGACGCCGGGACGGTGCGCGCCTTCAACCATCTGACGCCGGCGGACGAGTTCGCGGTGGCCCTTACCCTCGACAACGCCTCGGCGGACGATTTCGACGCGCTGGTGCTGCCGGGCGGCGTCGCCAACGGGGACCAGGTGCGCACCTTCCCGCGCGCTGTCGCCCTGGTGAAGGAGTTCGCCGACGCGGGCAAGCCGATCGCCGTGATCTGCCACGGCGGCTGGGTGCTCATCGAGGCGGGTGTGGTCGATGGGCGCACGCTCACGAGCTGGCCGAGCCTGCAGACCGACTACCGCAACGCGGGCGCCACCTGGGTCGACGAGGAGAACGTGGTCGACTCCGGCCCGTTCACCCTGGTGTCGTCCAGGAAGCCGGACGACCTGCCCGCCTTCAACCGGGAACTGCTGAACGCCCTCCGCTGACCGGCACTGCGCCGACCGGCCCTGCGCCCCTCCTCCGTGCCGCGTGGACGTTTCCTGGCAATGACGGCACGCGGGGTTGCGCTCCCGCTCGGACCGCGGGACCGTGGGCGACTCCTGGAGGAACAACGAAAGGAGAGCACGTGCTCACCCTGACCGAGAACGCCAGCACGATCGTCAAGACCCTCACGGATCAGGCGCCGCAGGACGACGCCGGGCTGCGCATCAGCAGCAGCAACCCGCAGAACACCGCGTTCGCCGCCGCAGTGACGCCCGAGCCGGAGCCCGCCGACCAGGTGGTCGAGTCCGACGGCGCACGACTCTTCCTCGAGCCGGGCGCCGCTGTCGCGCTCGACGACAAGGTGCTCGACGCCCAGGTCGACGACCAGGGCGCAGTGAGCTTCGCGATCGGCGCCCTCGCCTAGCGAGCCTTCGCGACTGCCCGAAGCCGGCGCTCCAGCGGCGCCCGCTTCCCCGGCCCCGGTGCCCCGTGCGCCGGGGCCGAGTCGTGTCCGGGCACGGCCGTTCGCGACTGTCAATCGTGTCGACGGAGACACTGCACAGTGTTTTCGTGGTGGTGTGCGGGCGGACGCTCAACCCCGACGCCGCCCGCACACCTGCTCGCGTCGCCCCGGTTCAGGTCAGCGGCGGGCGTTGCGGCTCGCCCGCGTCGATGAGGAACTCGACGGCGGTCGTCCACAGCGGGACGATCTTCGTGGGCGGGATGTCCTCCTCGCCCGCGAAATGCACGGCGAAGTGGACCTCCGGCTCTCCCTTGACGGGATCCGCCGTGGCGATGACCCCTAGATAGCCGTCGTCGTCCATCACCCGCCAGCGGGTGACCCCGCCCGGCTCCGGCTCGATCCGCACACTGTGGCCGCCGTAGTCGTAGGTCGGACCGGGCGGGAGCGCGGCGCGGGAGTCGATCGTCATACTGACGTTCTACGACCGGCTCCCGCACTCGTTCAACTCGTTCACTTTTCGAACAATCAGGAGTACGCGCCGCGCGACTACGCGGTGGGGACCTCCTCGGACTCCGCGTCGGTCTCGGTCTCCTGCTCGGCGGCGGCGCCCTTGAACTGCGTCATGTACAGCTCGTAGTACGCGCCCTTCTTCGCCAGAAGCGTCGCGTGGTCGCCCTGCTCCACGATGCGACCCTGCTCCATCACCAGGATGGTGTGCGCGTCGCGGATCGTGGAGAGCCGGTGCGCGATCACGAACGACGTGCGGTCGCTCCGCAGCGCGGCCATCGCATGCTGCACCAGCAGCTCGGTGCGGGTGTCCACCGACGAGGTGGCCTCGTCCAGGATGAGCAGCGACGGGTTCGCGATGAAGGCGCGCGCGATCGTGAGCAGCTGGCGCTCTCCGGCGGAGACGTTGCTGCCGTCCGCCTCGATCGTGGTGTCGTAGCCGTCCGGGAGCTGGCGGACGAACCGGTCGACCATCGTCGCCTTGGCGGCCTCCACGACCTCCTCGTCCGTCGCGTCGAGCCGGCCGTAGCGGATGTTCTCGCGGATCGTGCCGGAGAACAGCCAGGCGTCCTGCAGCACCATGCCGACCTGGCCGCGCAGCTCGGCGCGGGAGAGGTCCGTCGTGTCGATGCCGTCGAGGCGGATGGTGCCGCCGTTCAGCTCGTAGAACCGCATGATCAGGTTGACCAGCGTGGTCTTGCCCGCGCCGGTCGGCCCGACGATCGCGACCGTGTGCCCTGGTGCGACCGACAGCGACAGGTCGCGGATCAGCTCGGTCTCGGGGTCGTAGGAGAAGTCCACGCCCTCGAGCTCCACGCGGCCATCCGCCCGCTCGGGCAGGTGCCGCGTCTCGACGTCGGCCGACTGCTCCTCCGCGTCGAGGAATTCGAAGGTGCGCTCCGCCGACGCGACGCCGGACTGCAGCATGTTCGCCATGCCTGCGATCTGGCCGATCGGCTGCGAGAACTCCCGCGAGTACTGGATGAACGCGGTCGCGTCGCCGATCGTCATCTGGCCGGAGGCGACCCGGAGGCCGCCGACGACCGCGATCAGCACGTACGACAGGTAGGAGACGAAGTTCATCGCCGGC